>CAWJRH010000006.1:0-1272810 GCA_963845195.1 uncultured delta proteobacterium | reverse complement strand
CCCATCAGGGCTTCGACAAGTTCTACGGCTTCATCGGTGGCGAGACCAATCAATGGGACCCCGTGATCTTCGACGGCGTGACCAGGATCCCGACGCCAAAGAAGGAGGGCTATCACTTCACCACCGACATGACCGACCAGGCCATCAACTGGATGAAGTACCAGCAGGCCCTGACGCCGGAAAAACCGTTCTTGGTGTACTACGCGACCGGCGCCGTGCACGCGCCGCACCACGTCGGCAAGGAGTGGATCAAGAAGTACAAGGGCAAGTTCAACGACGGCTGGGACAAGCTACGTGAGCTCACCCTCGAGAGGCAGAAGGCCATGGGGCTCGTCCCCAAGGACACCAAGCTGACGCCTCTCCCGCCGGACATCCAGACTTGGGACGACCTTACGGCCAAGGAACAGAAGCTCTTTGCTCTTCAGATGGAGGTCTTCGCCGCATTCATGGAGCAGACCGACCACGAAATCGGTCGAATGGTCAATGCGATCGACGAGATTGGCGAGCTCGACAACACCCTCTTCGTCTACATCATGGGCGACAACGGCTCGAGCGCCGAGGGTGGCCTGACGGGGACGTTCAACGAGCTGGTGCACCTCAACGGCATCTTCGACGTGGAAACGATCGACAGCATGCTGGCCAGGGCCGACGACTGGGGCGGCCCGGACTCCTTCCCGCACATGGCCGCCGGCTGGGCCGTCGCGACCGACTCGCCCTTCATGTACACAAAGCAGGTCGCCAGTGACTACGGCGGGACCCGCAACGGCATGGTCTTGCACTGGCCGAATGGCTTCAAGTCCAGGGGAGAGATTCGTTCGCAGTGGCATCACGTGAACGACGTCGCGCCGACCATTCTCGAGGCGGCCAATCTGCCGACGCCCAAGGTCATCAACGGAGTCGAACAGCGGCCGATGGATGGCGTCAGCATGCTCTACTGCCTCGACGACGCGGACGCCGAAGACCGGCACAAGACCCAGTACTTCGAGATGTTCGGCAATCGCGCGATCTATCACGAGGGCTGGCTTGCGCGGGTCAACCACAAGGCTCCCTGGCGGGGGGACGAGCCCTTTCATCCGCTCGAGGAAGATGTCTGGGAGCTCTACGACACGCGCGTGGACTTCAGCCTCTTTAACGACCTCTCGAAAGAACACCCCGAGAAGCTCAAAGAGATGCAGGCCCTGTTCGAGAAGGAAGCCATCGCGAACAACGTCTACCCGCTCGACGACCGAACCTACGCGCGCTTCAACGCGGCACGCGCAGGCCGGCCGGACCTGATGGGCGAGCGGACCACGCTCACCCTGACCGAGGGCATGACAGGCATCACCGAGAACACGTTCCTGAACGTGAAGAACACGTCCCTGACCATCGAAGCGGAGCTCGATCTCACCGGAAAGAACAGGGGCGTCATCATCGCGCAGGGCGGCAAGTTCGGCGGCTGGGCGCTCTACATGGACAAGGGCAAGCCGACCTACACGTACAACTGGTTCGGTCTCGACTCCTACACCGTCCAGTCTCCGAAACCCATCCAAGGGAAGAACGCGACCATCAAGCTCGACTTCGAGTATGACGGGGACGGTTTCGGAAAGGGCGGCGTTGCGACGATCTTCGTGAACGACAAGAAGGTCGCGGAAGGCCGGATCGAGAAGACCGAGCCGAATGTGTTCTCCGCAGACGAGACCGCGGACGTGGGTATGGACGACGGAACGGAGGTCGTGCCCCTATTCAAGAGCATCGAGGACTCGAAGTTCACCGGTCACATCAAGTCCGTCACGGTGAGCATCCGGAAGTAGTCCAACAAGACAACGACGGGGAGAACAGAGATGAGGATTTCGGGCACTCTAGGCACGACGGGTTTTGTCGTGCTCCTGCTGAGCGCAGTCGGGGCGACCGGCTGCACGCAGTCAAACAAACCAGCATCGAGGACGGCGACACAGCCACCCAAGATGCGGATGACCACCGACATCCCAGCCTCGATTACGATGCCCGATGCCGTAGAGACACGTCTCGGCACGCTCGAGTTCTTCGATGGCTACCCGGACAAAGCCACCACCGAAAAGCTCTATGACAACCTCGACTTCGTGCGCGGGGTGCAAGCGTACCTTTCATCGATTCCGGCCGCCTCGATGCACGCCATCAAGAAGGGCGTCCTCGAACAAGGCGCCGACAACCAGACACTCTTCATTTGGGAAGAGCTGATGGACTCCAAGACGCTGTTCCTGACCCCGAATACGGAGAGCGTCTACGCGATGACCTGGCTCGATCTGAGCGACGGCCCACTCGTGCTGGAAACGCCGCCGAACGTGCTCGGCTTCATCGATGACCACTGGTTCCACTACGTCTGCGACATCGGCAACGCCGGCCCGGACAAGGGCAAGGGAGGGAAATTTCCGATCTTGCCTCCCGGCTACGAGGGCAAGGTGCCGTCTGGCTACTTCGTCTTCCGGTCGAGTACGTTCGGCAACTGGGTGGCGCTGCGCGGCTTCCAAGTTGATGGCGATCCCAAGCCCACTGTCGAAACTTTCAAGCAAACCTGGCGGGTCTATCCGCTGGCGGAGCGTAAGAAGCCGCCGAAGATGAAGTTCGTGGACAAGTCCGGGGTCTTCATGAACACGATCAGCCCCACCGGCTTTGCTTTCTTCGAGGACATGGCCGAGCTGGTGCAGGAAGAGCCCAACGCGGCCATGGATTCGGAGACCCTCGGCCTGCTCGCGTCGATCGGCATCGAGAAGGGCAAGCCGTTCGAACCGGACGCACGGCTGCGGAAGATTCTCGAGGAAGCCGCGATGGTGGGCAACGGCACGGCCCGCGCGATCGTCTTCGAAGGCAGGGACCCGGTGGCCATGTATCCCGACAGCGCCTGGGAGACGACCTTCTTCGGCGGAAGCCATGAGTTCTTGAGAGATGGGGTGCGCCTGCTCGACGCGCGAACTCGATTCCACATGCTCGCTATCGCCATCACCCCGGCCATGGTCAACAAGATGGTCGGCGTCGGCTCCCAGTATCTGGCAGCATTTCGAGACGCTGAGAACCAGCCCCTCGACGGCACGCAGAACTACAAGATGCACCTGCCGCCCGATGTCCCTGCCAAGAACTTCTGGTCGGTGGTGCTCTACGATAACCAGACGCGCGCGGATCTACAGACCGATCAGCGACTGCCGAGCCTGAGCAGCGAGGACAAGAGCGTTCAACAGAACGCGGACGGCTCCTACGACATCTACTTCGGGGCCGAAGCCCCGGCCGGAAAGGAAAGCAACTGGATCCAGACCGTTCCCGGCAAGGGCTGGAACGTGCTCTTCCGTCTCTACGGCCCGCTCGAGGCCTTCTTCGACAAGACCTGGCGACCGGGTGAAATCGAGCGGATTGAATAGGCTTCGGGGCCCATTCCCCCTAATTACCCCCCGCTTTCGGGGATTCGCGAAAGGTCGGCATCATGCAAGCTCATCATGTGAGCGGCGAAGATCGAATCTCCATGGAGGACATCGATTTCGGAGGCCCCGCGACGTATCGGATCGTCGTCCAGGGGGTCCTTGACGTCGCCTGGAGTGAGCGGCTCGCGGGGATGACGATCCAGACGACGTTCCGGGAGCCTAAGGCACCCCGCACCACGCTAGTCGGTCCGATTCGAGATCAGGCCCAGCTCAACGGCGTGCTCGAGACTCTGTACGGCCTCCATCTGCCCATCCTCAACGTAGAGAAACTGAAAGAGAGCCCAAAGTGAACGCGAAATCCACCCCGAAACTGCTGTCCTTCGCCGTGACGATTGCTTCTCTTGCGGCAATGGGCTGCGCGCAGTCGACCAAGCCGCCCACTCAGACGGCGATGCAGCCACCCGCGATGAAAATGACGACTGAGATTCCGGCCTCCGTCGTCACGCCGGCCGAGGTGGAGACGCGCCTCGGCACGCTCCGCTTCGAGGACGGCTTCCCGACCGAAGAGACCGCTGAGATGGTCTGGGATCAGCTCGACTTCCAACGCGCCGTGGAAGTCATGATCATGACCACGCCCACGGCCTCGCTGCAAGGATTCCGCAAGGGAATACAGAAGTGGGGGCCCGACAACGAGACCATGATCTACTGGGACGGTCGCCTGGACTCTAAAGGATTGCTCCTGACGGGTAATACCACGGTGGTCTACACGTTCATGTGGATCGACCTGAAGGACGGTCCCATGGTCATGGAGACGCCACCGCACGTGCTGGGCATTATCGACGATGCGTGGTTCCACTACGTCACCGATTTCGGCGATGCGGGCCCGGACAAAGGCCAAGGTGGAAAGTTTTTGCTGGTGCCGCCCGACTACGATGGCGAGCTGCCCACGGAAGGATATTTCGTCAAGAAATCGCGGACCTACGGTCACTGGCTAGCCATGCGCGGATTCATGACGAACTTCGATCCCGATCCCGTCGTCAAGAAAATGAAAGATCACTTCCGACTTTATCCGTTGGGAAGTGCGCCCAAGGAAGTGAACTGGGTCAATACGGCCATGCAGGACTTCAACACGCTGCACGCCCAGGACGTCACGTTCTTTGACGAGGTCAACATCACGGTTCAGGAAGAGCCCAACTCGGCCATGAATCCGGAGATTCTCGGACTGCTGGCTTCTATCGGTATCCAGAAAGGCAAGCCCTTTGCGCCCGATGCTCGCATGAAGAAGATCCTTGCCGAAGCCGCTGCCGTGGGTACGGCTGCGCAACGGACAATCCTGTTTCGCAACCGCAACGAGAACACCGTGATCTGGCCCGGCAGCAAAAGCTGGGAAGTCGGCTTCGTCGGCGGTAGTCACGAATTCCTCAACGACGGTGTCAGCCTGATCAACTCACGGACGCGCTTCCACTTCTACGCCACTGGCATCACTCCGGTGATGGTCAAGCCTCCGCTCGGGGCGGGCTCGCAGTACGTGCTCGGTCTCCGCGACTCCGAGGGCCAGCCGCTCGATGGCAGCAAGACCTATCGAATCCACATTCCACCCAACGTGCCGGCCAAGCGCTTCTGGGATGTCACGGTCTACGACAACCAGACCCGCTCACTGTTGCAGACCGACAAACCTTACCCGGGCGTTACCAGTAGTGATTCGGCCACCGTGCAGAACGCCGACGGTTCCTACGACATCTACATCGGCCCGGAGCCACCCGAGGGTGGCAAGGCCAACTGGATCCAAACGATCCCCGGCAAGGGCTGGAACATGCTCTGGCGCATCTACGGCCCGCTCGAGGCCTGGTACGACAGGAGCTGGCGTCCAAGTGAGATCGAGCTGGTGGAGTAAGGAACGATGAGATGTCGAACGAAAGGTTCTTAGTCGCCAAGCCGCGCGTCGCCTTCCTGCTCCTGCTCTCGCTCGCGATCACGGTCTTGTTTTACTGGCTGATCGGGGACTTCGTTCTGGCCTTGCTCGTCGCTGCGGTCTTCGCGACGCTTCTGCACCCCATCTACCTACGAGTTCTCGGCGCGCTTGGGGATCGCAAAGCGGTTGCTTCCGCTCTGACGGTCTTGCTGAGCCTGGTTCTAGTCGTCGTTCCGCTGTCTCTGTTTCTCGCGGTCGTGGCGGGTGAAGCCATCGAGATCAGCGAATCGGCGACCGAGTGGATCGCGGCACAAACCGGAGAGTCGGGAACGCTCCAGCGGCAGCTCGAGCAAGATCCAGACCTGCAGAAGCTCCTGCCCTACCAAGACGCGATCATGAAGAAAGCTGGCGAGCTCGCGTCGGAAGCCGGTTCGTTCGTGGCGCAGGGACTCGCCGACAGCGCCAAGGGCACCGCCGAGTTCTTTCTGATGCTCTTCGTCATGCTCTACGCGATGTTCTTCTTCCTCATCGACGGACGCATGATCATCGACGAGGTGCTCCGATTCACGCCCCTGTCGGCGGATGACAAAACGCGTCTGCTCGGAACCTTTGCTTCGGTCGGCCGGGCGACGATCAAGGGGACGGTGATCATCGGGCTGGTACAGGGCGCGCTCGCGGGTCTCGCGTTCTGGGTCGCGGGCATCGGCGGCGCCATCTTCTGGGGCGTCGTGATGGGCGTGCTCTCGGTACTTCCTGGCATCGGCGCCGCGCTGGTTTGGGTGCCCGCCGTGATCTTCCTGGGGCTCGACGGCCAGGTTGGCGCAGCCGTCGGCGTCGGCCTTTGGTGCGCGATCGTCGTCGGCACGGCCGACAACGTCTTGCGCCCTTTGCTGATCGGCAAAGACACCGAGATGCCCGACTTGCTCGTCTTGCTGACGACCCTGGGCGGTTTGGCGCTCTTCGGATTCCCGGGTCTGGTCATCGGACCCCTCATCGGAGCTCTCTACGTCGCGGTCTGGAAGCTCTGGGGCAGCGCCGTCGATGAGGCGAAGGCAGAGGCCGCCGCCACCCCGACACAAGCAAATGGAGGAACCTCGACATGACAGCCAAAGAGCCACGCACGCGAGAACCAAGCCTCGAAGCCGAGAAGAGCGATCCCATGCAAGCCGAGCTCACCTCGCTCCGCGCGCAGCTCGACGCACTCAAAGCGAGCCGAGAGGCCGAGGCGAAGGCAGCGTCCGCCCCGCTCGCGACGAAGGATGCGAAGCACGCCGCCGAGCTCGACAAAGTGAAAGCGGTGGCCGGCGACCTGTCTTCCCAGCTCAAGGATCTGCTCGAGGGCTTCGACGAGGAGCTCAAGGACACCAAACCAACCACGCTTCTGGTCGTCTTTGCATCGGGCATCGTAGTCGGCCGGCTGCTCGCGAAATAGGACCACGCCATGTCGGACCCAGTCATGAAGTTTCAGATCATCGCCCGAGCCGAAATGGCCCTGTTCCACATTCGTGCTCAGCGCGTGGCGGGTCGCTCGACCTTGTTCGTCGTTGCCACGGTGCTCGGCCTACTCGCGCTCGGGATGCTCGATTTCGCAGCATTTTCCGCGATGTCCCCGAGCCAAGGGCCGGCGCTTGCCGCCCTCTATATGGCACTGGGCAATGCCGTGGCCGCGGGTCTGCTCATCATGGCCGCCCGAAAGGCCGGCCCGAGCGAGAGCCACGAGAAGCTGGCGATCCAGATCCGCGATCTGGCGTACACGGAGCTGAGTAGCGACATCGAACAGGTGCAGACCGAGATCCAAGACACCGTCAAAGAGGTTCGCCACTTGCGCTCGAGCATTCAATCCGTCGGCTCTCTGATCGGGGTGGTCAGCAAGCTCACCTCTGGTGATTGATCTTGCGATTCTACTGGAAGGTCCTGAAGGCGTCCGTGAGCGGCTTCGTGGAGAAGGGCATGCCGACGCATGCCTCCGCCGTCGCGTACGGCATGGTCTTTTCCTTCCCGCCGATGCTCTTCGTCATTTTGTCGGCGGCTGGCCGAGTCAATCGAGAGGCCGAAATGCGCGATGCGCTTTTCGCCGAGATTGCGGAGCTGGTCGGCGATGATGGCGCTCAACAGCTCATGGCCACTGTCCAACAAATGGACGCATCGGAGAGCAGTTTGTGGGCGACGACCGTCGCGTTCAGCACCCTCATGTTTGCCGCCTCAGCTGTCTTGGTAAGCGCGGAAAACGCGATGAACTGCATCTTCGAAGCCCACACTTCGAACGTGGATGCCGAGGGAATTTGGAGTTGGGTGCGCAGCCGATTCGTTTCTTCGGCGATGCTGTTCACGCTGACCGCCATCTTGCTCGTCTCTCTGGTGGTGGAAGCGCTGATCAGCACGGCAGGCGATCTCGTGCAGCGCTGGACCGGAGATCTCACGAAGTACGTCCTGGCGTTCGACTATCTGCTCTTCGACTTCGCCGCCACCAGCGTTCTGATCGCATTGTTCTTTCGGTACCTCCCCGATGTCACTCTGAAATGGAAAATCATCTGGCCAGGTGCGGTTGCCACCGCGGGCCTCTTCACGGTGGGTCAGTACTTGATCGAGTTTCTGATCGGAAAAAGCGAGGTTGCCACTCTCTACGACGCGGCCGGCAGCGTCCTCGTGCTGATGCTCTGGGTCTTCTATGCGTCGTCTATCTTTCTCTTCGGTGCTACCTTCACCTTCACCCGTGCGCAGCTGCTGCGTCGGGAATCCACCCAGATCCCCCTTGGTTCCCCCTCATGATGGGGGATGCCAGCTCCGACGGCCAAGCCCAGACTCAAGAGGCCAAGATATGCCTAGAACCCAATTGATCGCGGTCATGTTCGTGCCCGTGTTGCTCGCCTCTTGCGGGAATGTCGGCGCTAGGAAACTCGTGTCGACGCACACCGCCTACAACGACGCCGTTCAGCTCACGGCGACTCGAGAGGTGCTCGCCAACATCGTCCGGGCCCGCTACTCCGATCCGATGCAGTTCGTGAAGGTTGCATCGATCAATGCGCAGTTCTCGGTGCGCGTCGGCGGCTCCGCTAACTTGGCCGGAGGCGCTGGGGCGGTCGCAGGCGGGGGGGCGGGGACCATCGGCTACAGCGACTCCCCGACCATCACCTACGTGCCCGCGTCGGACAACGCGTTCTACAAGTCGCTCCACAGCTTGTTGGCGCTGGACGAGGGAGTCGGTTTCATCCTCGGATACCGCTTCGCGCGTACGGACTCCGAGTGGCAGACCCTGAGCTTGCTCTTCACCTTCGGTGCGATCAACGGCGCGACCGATGTCATCGCTGGTCGCGGAAACGAGCTCTACAAAGCACGAATCAAGGCCCTCGGGCGACTCCTCGACCTCGGCGCCTCCTACCAACTGATCCCGGAATGGGATCCGGCGCTCTCGACCATCCCCAAGGCGAAAGTGACCGCCGAAGACGAGGTCGAAGCCTTCAAATGGGGACTCTACTTCATCGAGGCAGAAGACGGAAAGAGCGTGAGGCTCGCGGATGACCTCGACATTCGGTCGAAGATGTTTCTCGAGGCGATGGTAGCCACGTTCACGTCGCGCGTGGGCTCGAAACAGCCCCTCGACGCTGGGCCGCAGGTCGTGCTTCCGATTGGTGGAGGGTGACCCCGTGCGAAAGGTGAACATCGAGCTACGACGCGTCCGGATCAGCGTGCCCATCTCGCTACTGCTGGCCTGCGCCAGTTCTTTCGCCGTTTCATCGGTCAAAGGGCAAGAAGCGCCACCTCCGCCGCAAGCGCCTGCTCCGGAAGAACCGAAAGAGATCTCCACCGCCGAGTTCGCGATCGAGGCCAGCGCAGTCGAGGACCGTCTCAAGCGCGTCCGAACACAGATCGCCCTGATCGACGTCCTCGAGGATGTGAAGGCGCAGCTCGAGGACATTTCATCTCAAGGTGCAGCCCTCAGCGACAAGCTCGAGCGGGCTTCGACGCGGCGCGCGATGAGCTCCGAGCTCAACTCTCTCCGCTTTCAACTCGAGACCCTTGAGACGCGGAGCGAGCTGCAGGTCGCAAGGCTCAGCGAATACGCCGGCGCGCTCGTCGAGCTCTCCGAGCAGAACGACAAGGACATCGAGACCTGGGGTCGAGCGCTTCAGCGAGGCCGAGGCGCTTCGCTTCCCAAAGCCGTTCGAAACCGAACGGCTTCGATCCTTCAGGGACTTCGCGAGTCGCGAAAAGAGCTCCAGCGCGCGGTTGGAGAGGTGCTCGAGCTACAGTCGCGGGCGCTCGACGTGAGCGACGCGATTCGCATCGCCGAGCAGAAGCTCGAGCTCGCACAACAAGAGCAGGCCAAGGGCATATTCGAGCCACAGTTCCCGCCGCTCTGGCAGCCGACGACCGAGCTCGAAAGAGCTGCTGCAAGTCCAAGCGACGCAATCGGCTTTTCCTGGTCCGAAATCCGAAGCTACTCGAGCGACAAGCGCGGGGCCCTCCCCGTCTTCCTGCTGCTCGTAATTCTAGCTGCTTGGTTGCTCGTCTGGGCACGCAAGACCATCCGGGCGCGGATTGAAACGCATGGCGAGGCAGCCTCGACTCTCTGGGAGCAGCAGGCAGCCGAAGCCCTACAGCGCCCGTGGGCAGCAGCGCTCTTGTTCGGTGTCGCAGCCTTGCGCGTCGTCGAACCCGACCGCTCGGTCGAGATGGTCGTCCTTCTTTGGACCGTATCCCTGCCGCTCTGGTTCATCGTCTACAAAGCCATGGTGCCCGAGGCGTTCCTAAAAGCGTTGGTTGGGCTCGGCTTGCTCGGCGCCCTTCACGTCGTAGTCACCGTGATTTCCAGCGGCTCGCGCCTCGGGCGAATCCCGTTGCTCTTGGAGTTGGCGTTGGCGTTCGCAGGGTCGATTTGGCTCATTCGGTTCTTGCGCGGAGTGGATGTTCCAAAACGGGTTCGGGAAGGCCTGTGGTTCTCCGCCACGAGTCTGTGGGCCCGGTTTGCCCTGCTTGCCTCGTTGTTGGGTTTCGGCGCGGCCGCGCTCGGCTACGCGTATCTCGGCACCGAGGCCGCGCTGGTCACGATCGTCGGAACGATCGCGGGCACCGCCTGGATGTCCCTCGCGCGAATCGTCGAGTCCGTGATTTCGATCGCAGTACATGCGGGTAAGCTCGACGCGCTTCGCATGATTCGCGCAAACCGGGACCTCACGGCAAAGACCTTGAGCCGCCTCACGCGTCTGCTTGCCACCGGTCTCTTCATTTGGTCCTTGGCGGAGATGACGTCGGCCTGGCGTCCAGCGGAACGCGTCTTGCAGGCGGCGCTCTCGGCCGACCTCGGCCTTGGCTTCACCAAGCTCGGCTTGACTGTCGGGGATCTCGTCGGCTTCTTCCTTGTGCTTTGGCTGAGCTGGCTGCTCGCGCGCTTCGTGAGCTTCGTCCTCGGGGAAGAAGTCTTTCCTCGCCTTCGAATGAAAGGGGGAGTGCCCTATGCGCTAACGACGTTCACCCGGTACGCGATCATAACCATCGGCTTCATCGCCGCGATCTCGGTCATGGGTGTTCCTCTCGACAGGCTCACCGTCATCCTGAGCGCCCTCGGCGTGGGCATTGGTTTCGGCCTTCAAAAGTTCGTCAGCAACGTCGTGTCCGGATTCGTTCTTCTGACCGAGCGGCAGCTTCGGCTGCATGACGTCGTCCAGATGGACACCATGTTTGGCAAGGTCAGTCACATCGGCATTCGCTCCAGCATCATTCGCACCTTCGATGGGGCGGAGGTCATTACCCCGAATGACGACCTCATTGGCGCAAAGGTCGTCAACTGGACCCTCTCCGATCTCGAACGGCGAATCACCATGCCGGTGGGCGTCGCCTATGGAACGGACCCAAATCAAGTCCTCGGCATATTGAGGAGGCTCGCAGCCGAACATGAACGAGTCTTGAAGAGCCCCCCACCGGTCGCGCTCTTTCGTGGTTTCGGCGAGAGTTCTCTCGACTTTGAGCTGCGTTACTTCGTCGATGCATCGGACATCTTGGAGGTGCCGAGCGAGCTTCACGTGGCGGTCACCGAAGCGTTCGCCGAGGCGGGGATTCGAGATCCCGTTCCCGCAGAGGGATTTGCACGTACGCAGTGTCGTGGAGGGACTCATTCCCGCTGACACGGGCGCCCAGCCCCGTCGCGACGAAGTCGTTTCGCGGGAGGGCACCGAGGAGTAGCCCAATGGTCAGACAGAACGACCGCACGTCGAAACGCGCCTTTTCGTTCTTGCAGCTCTTGCTCAATCTCGCCGAGACCGAGTTGCATGATCAGGGCCCACTCGTGACGTTCTCCAACTGAGCTCGTGGCGTCAGGGCACGCGGGCAAGCGAGCCGAGGGTGAGCGCGATGCTCACGATGAACTGGTAGTCGTTCTTCTTGGGGGCTGTTCCGTCCTCCCTTGCTGGAGGGTCCTCGGTGCGAAAGAAGACGAACTGCGTTTCGAAGTCGAAGAAATCCGAGATCTCAATGCTGAAAACGGCAGTACCTCGATGGTTCGTATTGCCGATCGTCGTGAAGACTATGTTCGAGCTCCAGTCGAGCTCGAGCTCCACGTCCCCGGTAATGTCGAAATCCCAGTAGCTGTGAACGGTAACAAAGCCATCGTTCTCCGGATTCTTTTCACTGATTTCCGTACTGAGATATCGCGTGAACTGGTATCCGAGCCCGGATTCGAAGTCCCAGTCGGCGTTCTTCGTGTCAAAGATGTGAATCCCACCCAGCGATGCGGGCGTAGCCCGAAACCGGATGTTCGCGAACCTGTCGTTGAAGAACTCCGCATAGGCTGGGACGAGGTAGAAGCGCTCCCAAATGAAAAGGATCACCGCGGCCCTCCCGAGGTGTCGATTGACGGTTTCTTCGCGATTGGCGTAACCAAAGGTGCCACGATAGTCCACGGCCGCGATCGTAAATTGATCGGCGCGCGCAAGGCCGAAGTCCGTATTCAACGAGCCCTGGTTCGTGTTCCCGGCGCTGCCCGAGAACCCAGCGGCCAGACGCATCGACCACCAGTCGCGTTCTCGAACGCCGCCCTCGACGATGGCGATTAGCTCACTCCTAGCAAACGTCTTCACGCCCTCCCCGGTCTCAACGATGACCTCGTCCTTGGTGACCATGGCCTTGCCCGTCGCGTCGGCTTTCCCCTTGAATACATAGGTGTTCACCTGACGAGAATGAAATTGGTCTACCTTGCTCCAGGCCTTCGTGATGATGTCGAGCTTGTCGCTGTCGAACTCGAAGTCCTTGTCGCGCATCCAGTTGAGGTCGCCTCTGAGCCACTCCCCCGAGGTGAGCCGAATCCAATCGTGGCTTTCATCAAACTCGATCGTGAACGCGTCCGGAAAGCCGGCTTCGGTCTTCTCCGCGACCTCCGGGTCCTGCGCGAGTGCCGAGCCGGCACAGAGCGAGATGGCCCCACTCACCGCAAGAACGAAGAGCGCGGTAACCCGCTTCGCCGTCCACCGGACGATCATCTCGTCGGGTCGCTCCGCTTCAACCACCTCGTGATTGTGGGCTCGGATCGCAGACGGCGAATCCTCTTGAATAGGGGGAAAATAGGGGATCGGTGCCTAAAAGAACCCGGACCATCGGGAAAAGAGCGGCACGGCCACGGTCCGCGCCGAGCCGTAGACCGACGCCATGCGAGGACTCAATCCATCACGAACGTGATGACCCAATAATGAGCAGAGCGCAGGGTTAGCGCATCGCCGACAGTAGGGATCGATTCCCACCGCCTCCACCTCTGTTCGAGGGCCTCCGGCCCTCTTCACGCTCGACCCGTGCCGCATGAAAGGACCACTGCGACGCCACCCACGACCAAGTACCGAACCTCGGCATCGCCGAACGCTCGAAAGATGCCAATGAGAGCTCCGCCTGGCACGGCCCTCGCCTATCGGGGCGCACGCTCACCGTTACCTAGCGCCCACGGTTGCGCCGTGGTTCAAGTGTCATCGGCATGATGCTGGCCCTGAAGTGTGGCTATCATCCCCTGCATGTACGCGACAACGAGCGCCGTGGTCCAGCCGAACATAATGGTTCCGTTCGCGGCCTCGAACGACGCAAGCAAGCGCCAGTCTGTCCCTAACGTGACGTCCCCGTAGCCAAGCGTCGTAAACGTAACCATGGAGAAATACATCGCGGTCTCCGGGTCGGAGATCGCGCCCACCTGTATGTATGCGTACGCCCAAAGCATGGCGTACCCGACCGAGACGAGAAACATGAGCAAGACCAGAACCGAGATGACCAACCCCCGCCCAATGTGAGTACGGTAGGCGCGGCCGAGCCGGGAAAGGCTGCGCATTGCCACCACCGTGCATGCGGCGTGCGCGAGTGTCGTTGCCATGACCAGGGCTGAGCCGACTGCGATTTGATGCCACATGACGTTCACTTCTGAAGATGAGACTCGAGCTCGCGAACACGAGCGTCAGCGTCGGCCTCTAAGAATGGGTAGTACGCAATCGACTGCTCGAGCGTGAGCAAATCTGATAGGAACTGGTAGAGCGCCTGCCGCGCGGTGGTGTTGGCGCTGATCAAGACGTCCTGCGCATCGATGAGGTTGAGGAGCGTCGATTCCCCGTCGAGGTACGCCTCGTTGACGAGCGCGTAGTTCTCCGCAGCGGCTTGGGCCTGCAAGACCGCCAGCCCAATCCGCTCGAACGCCACCATGGCCGCCGCGGCGGTCCCGCGGATGGTCTCCTCGAGCGCGGTCTCCGTGTTGTTCCGCTGTGATTCGAGGCTCCAGAACTCGAGCTTGCTTTGATTCATCGATGCGATGTAGGCGCCGCCGTCGAGCACGCTCCAGTTGAGCTGGAGGCCAAGCTGCCAAAAGACGTCGCCACCTTGCGCGCCCGCCTCACCGTCTTGCGTGTCACCCGAGCCCTGGCCCCCCGTTTTGACAAACACCGCCGCGGCCGCTGCGGCATCGAGGCTCGGAATGAGCCAGCGACGACTCGACTTCATCCGGCGCCGCTCTGCCAGGAGCTGCGCATCTAGGCTTCGGAGCTGAGGAGATCGCGCGAGGCCGAGGTCGACCAAGTAGTCACGGATGCTCGCAGCGCTCTTTTCGTCGGCAAGCGCTTCGCTGACGGCCTCGCTCGCAAAGATAAAGCCGTCCTTTTCGACCGCGAGCGGCTCGAGGGTGCACACCTCCTCGGTGGGTCGATTTCGGACCTGATTGAACTGAAATCGGCTCTGCAAAACACTGCTCTTCTGCGCGACCATGGATTGCTCGGCTCCGTAGAGCTGGCTCTGCATGCGGAGCACATTGCTGTAGGGCACCTCGCCCGCACTCTCCTGAGCCTTAGCGAGCTCGAGAGAGCTCTCGCTAAGCTCGACGTTCTGCTGCTCGAGCGCCATCAGCGCTTCGGCGAGGAGCACTCCAATGTAGTCCTGGCCGACGGCCGCAATGGTCTGGTTCCGGGTGTCCTGGTAGGTCTCTTGCTGACCGACGTAGGTGTGCTTCTGGGTGCCGAGCTGATCGATGTAAGCTTGGTTGTAGAGCGTCTCCGAGATCTCCCCCCCGCTTTTGATAACCCGCGCCGGAATGACGCCGGCCACGGAACTGAATGTGGCCTCCTTGCTCACCTGCCCCAACGCGGCAAAGCCGACATCGGGAAGCATCGTCGCCCGCGCTTTGGCAATGTCTTTGTGTTGCGCTTCGAGGGTTTGGCGCGCGGCGACCAACGCCTGGTTGGCGTCGAGCGCCTGGTTGATCGCTTCGAGCCAGGTGAGCTCGCCGCATTGCGCACCCGCAGGCGCGGGCAATAGCGCGAGGAACACGACGAGCAGCAAGCCGGGAGCTTTGAAAGGTTGGATGCTCGTCATCTCTCGCCTCCAGTCCGAAGACATCACTGCAACGCTCTCGGCACGGGCGTCGCGGACTCCGACGCCGCGTTCTCCTGATTGTGGGCCGTGCCGGTCTCGACGAGGACCGAGCAGGTCGTCCCCACTCGCAACGCAACGCCCTCCGGCACCTCGGTGATCCGCACACGGACCGGCAGTCGCTGCGCCAGTCGAATCCACTCGAACGTGGGCGAGACGCTCGGCAGAAGCTGGAAGCCGGTGCTGCCATCCTCCTGAGCGATGCCCCAATCGATGCTCTCGACCCGCCCGACTACGGGCTTGTCGGGATACGACATCAACGTCACGATGGCCCGATCGCCAGGTTCGATTCCCTCGATGTAGTTCTCTCGAAAGTACCCGGTGATCCAGTAGCTGTTTACGTCGATGAACGCGATGACAGGTTGATTCGCAACCATCTGACTTCCCAACCGAAGCAGAAGATTGGTGACATAGCCGTCGACGGGCGCCCTCACGGTCGTGAACTCCAGGTTGAGCTCGGCCTGCTCTACCGCCGCCCTAGCCGCCCGAATCTGCGGGTTCTCGTCGTCGACCGCCCCGAGGTTGGCCTTGGCCTCGGCGAGATTGGCCTCCGCTTGGCTCAGATTGGCCTTGGCCTGCGCCAAGCCTGCAATCGCGGTCCTCCGCTGCTGCTGCGATCCTTGGTAGTTCGCCTTGGCCTGCTGGTACGCCTTCTGTGATGTGGCCTTGCGGGGCAGCATCTCCTCTTGGCGTTTGTACTCGGCTCGGTCCATCACGAGATCGGACTCGGCGCCCTTGATGCTACTCGCGGCTTGCGTCACTGCGTGACGTGAAGCCTCCACGGCAGCCTCGGCCGCCACGACCTGTTGGCTCAGCGAGCTGAACTGATTGCTCGTCTCATCGAGCTGCGCCTTGGCCTGGTCGAGAGCCGCCTGATAGGTGCGCGGGTCGATCTGAAACAGAACGTCGCCTGCGTTGACGAGCTGGTTGTCTTTGACCGGCAGGCTCACGATCGGCCCTGACACGCGCGGCGCGATTTGAATCACATTGGCCCAAACCTGGCCGTTGCGGGTCCAGGGATTGACGACGTAGTCCCAGTACTTGAGGAGCACGAGGAGGATGGCGAGCAGCACCACGGCTCCGGTTGCGAGGTATTTCTTGTTCATGATCAGGCCGGAATAACGAAGGTCCCAATTACCACGGTGTAGATGACTGCCATCGCCACGAAAACGAGCGGTGGATAGAAGAAATAGCGCGACAGTTTATAGCGGTTGAGCAATCGAGCCGTCAGCACCGTCAGAAAGGTTCCAGCGATGGCAGCAACTAGACTCGGGGGGATGAAGACCCCGCCGATCGCGAGCTCACTTGGGATTCGTTCCATCATGTGAACCTCTCTTCTCGCCATTCGCCCCAGTCGATCGCGCCCGCAACTTTGGCGTAGGCGCTCAGGGCCTCCGAGACGCCGCGATAGCCGCCGATGACCCGGTAGAAACTCTCCAACTCCTCCGCGCCGACCGTCGTATGCTCGAGATTGCCGGTGGCTGAATCCACGTGCTCCTGCAAGTCGGCCAGCCAGTTGGCCAGCCGCTGCCGAAGCTCGGGCGAAACCTCTGTTTCCGGTCGACTGACCCATTCTCGCAGGGTGAGCTCGATTCCTTGTCGCCAGACCGCGACGTCCTCGCCCAACGCCCTCGCCAGATGCTCCGACTGCTTCGAGCCTCGAACCTCGAGCAGCTCTTCGATGCGGTAGGAAATGGCACGGAGCGCCGTGACGAGGGCCTGAGCCTGCTCAGGCTGATTGCTTGGGAAGAGTTTGTGATCGATCGCCTTGAACCAGGCTTCGAGCTTCGAGGGCATGGTGCGGATCTCATGACGATGGAACGCAATTTTCGTGCGCCGGAATACCGAGGAGGCCCGCTCGGACGGGGGACTGGAAATCAGGAGCTCGGCGCTCCGGAAGAACCGCGACAGCAAGTGCAACACGGCCTTCTCCGGTCGCGGCGACCGAATCATGTACGACATGAAGAACACCAGCACGAATCCGAGCAAGGTGAACAGGTATCCGTTGGCCATCGCGGCGAAATTGTAGGTCTGTTGGTTTTGGATCGACAGCTCGTTGAGGATTCCGATCATGCCGGCGAACCTGGCAAGCCCTGTGAAGAAGAAACAGTTGATGAACATGCAAGTAAAGATCACGGCACCAAGCCCTGCAAATGTCGAAAGACTCGGCATGATGAAGACGTACACGCCGAGCGCGAGGGCGGATGCGATAGCGACGGGCACGACGAACTTGGTCGCCGTCAGCTGCTGCATTCCGGCCACTGCCATGGCGACGGTCGGGGGCAGCATGATCCAGCTGGCATGGCCTGGTGGATTGACGTAGACCCAAATCAGAAAGCCCACGACTAGGGTGGCGGCGACAAGAGTCGCGCCACCCAGATGGTCCCGATCGAGCACGGGCAGCGAGAGACGCGCGCGCGCCTCTCGCGAAGAACGGGCCGGTACGGCGAGTCGGGTCTTCGACGACCGATCGGCGAGCGCCATCGCGCAGCTGAGCATCTCGTCAGTGAGCCGCTCGACATCTTGTAGTTCCCTTCGAATGACGACGACGCTGGCACGATCGATAGGCGCCAAACTCCGCAACGAGGGCCGGTCGAGCTCGAGGGGGACCGTGACCGGGCGCCTCTGAGCACCATCTCCGCCCACTGAGCTCCGAGCGGCACCGAGACGAGCTTCGAGCTCTTCGAAAAACGCGTGAAGGTTGTGCAAGAGGTGTCCCAAGTCGAGATCGTCGCGCCAACTGAGCTGCACACGGTCGAGCGCCGTGGATACTCGGTTGGACAGCGCAAGCATTCTCTCCCAGGGCGGGCGTTGCTCATGCACCTCGTAGCTTTCGGAGCCCTCCGCCTGGAGGGCCGCTCCGAGAGCAGCAAGCTGACTCACTTCCTGCGCATGAACTTGGTCGAGGCTTTGGGCATTGTCCTTGGAAGCCGTGGACGATCGAATCGCGAACAGGCGCTCGGCTTGGGTTCGGAGCAACTCCGTCCCGGCCTTCTTGATCGCGCCTGCGTTCGTGCGAGGCCAAAGGAACACGGTCACCAGCGTGTAGACCGCGACCCCCATCGCTGTTTCAAGGGTCCTGAACACGGCGTGCTCGAACGCGCTCTCTGGAGATGCTGGGCCCGTAATGACGATGATCAGGGAGACGTAGCCTGCAACATTCCAGAAGTAGGAATTGTTCTTGCTGCTGAGCATCCTGTAAGTGGTGAAAAAGACCCAGGCGCTGGTAAGAAGAATGAGCCCCCAGCGGCTTTGTGGCGCGAGCCCGAGAATCACGAGCGCGGCAGCACAACCGGGAATCGTCCCCGCGAGTCGGAGCACCCCCTTGTGCATCGATTGACCCGCGGTCGGAAGCGCGATCATCGCGACTGCCCAACCCGCCCAGTAGGGGTTCATCCAGGCGAACTTGAGAGCGATCCAGTAGACCAGGGTGAACGCGAGCGCGGTCTTGATCGCCTCCTTGGCGGTCACGGACAGAACAAATGGATTCCGGGCTTCGTGATGCATCAGTGCATTTGAGATCGCATCGAATGCTCCGCGATGAGCTGCTTCACGATGCGCTCGGCTCGAGGAAGCTTGTTCTTGCGGGGGGTCATAGACGGCAGATTGGCATGCTAGCACCCTTCACCATCGGAGGTCTCGCGCCCCCCTCCCCTGGACCATCTAGCGCATCGTCGGGCTTGGGGCGTCGGGCGGACCGGGGTATACAGTGCGCGATGTCGCTCCTCGTCGCCGTGTCGCTTCTCGCGGTCCTGACGGCGCTCCTCGGCATGCTGAACGAGCGCTATCTTCGCTTGCAGCCGAGCATCGGCCTGATGCTGCTGGCTCTCGGCATTGGTCTCGGGCTCGCGGGGATTCAAGCCGCCGGCATAGCCGACGATCTAGGGTGGTTGCAAACCCTGCTCGGCAAGTTGAACCTCAGCGACGTCCTGCTCAACGGCGTGCTCTGCTTCATGGTCTACGCCGGCAGCACGGGCGTCGAATTCGCGTCTCTCGAGCGAGACAAATGGACGATCCTGACTCTTGCGATCGGGTCCACCATCATCGCTTGCTTCGCGATTGGGGCCTTGCTTCACGTCGCGCTCGGATGGATGGGCGTCACTCTGGCGTTGTCGTACGCGCTCGTGTTTGGCGCGCTGATCTCGCCGACGGACCCCATTGCGGCGCTTGCCATTCTCAAGGCCGCCGGCCTTCCCAAACGACTCGAGGCGATCATCAACGGAGAGTCGTTGTTCAACGACGGCGTTGGCGTGGTCTTGTTCACCGTGTTCCTGGCGTTCGCGCAAGGCTCCGGACAGGAAGGCTCGCCGCTCGTCCTCTTCCTTCGCGAAGTGTTGGGGGGTGTTGGGCTCGGACTGGCGGTCGGGTTCGTCATCCACTTCCTGCTGCTCCGAACCAACGACTACGGAATCCATCTCTTGGCGACGCTTGGCACGGTCGCGCTCGGGTACGGCGTCGCGCTCCACGTCGACGTCTCCGGTCCCATCGCGATGGTCGTTGCGGGACTCGTCACGGGGAATGCCACGGTCCCGCGGCTTTCGAAAGACGTGCGTGCGCCCCTAACCA
The DNA here is from genome assembly GCA_963845195.1 of uncultured delta proteobacterium. Lineage (GTDB taxonomy): Bacteria > Myxococcota_A > Polyangia > Polyangiales > Houyiibacteriaceae > SG8-38. The sequence goes on along the minus strand of CAWJRH010000006.1, from coordinate 1,253,085 downwards.
CCTTCTGGAGTGGAATCGACGATCTCTTGAACTCGCTTCTATTCGTGATGATGGGTTTGCTGCCTCGGTCTGACCGCGACCCGCACTCTCGACGGCGATCGCAACGGCTTGACCAAGCTCCTGACCTGGGGAGGCCTGCGCGGCGGCCTCGCGCTCGCCCTCGCCCTTTCACTACCCCAAGTCCCTGAGCGATCCATGATCGCCGAAATGACCTTCGCCGTCGTGGCCTTCTCGGTCTTGGTTCAAGGTTCGACGATCGCAAAGCTGTTCAAGCCCGACTACTTGAAGGGATTGTTGAAATAGGCGAGCCGCCATGGATCCCCAAGCGCCACTCTTTCGCACGAAACTGCACCGGCCTCGGCTCACTGCCGACTTGGTGCATCTGCGAACTAGGTTTCGTCTTTTGTCCTCGTCGCTAGCCAGTCTGGAACGGAGAGGTCCCATTTGATGGCTGCCCAAACTCAATTCTTCGCGTTCGTGCCCTCGCGATGACCAAATAGTGAGCAGAGCGCAGGGCACGCTGGAGCATTCGAGGGTACCGCAGGATACGGGAGTAAGAGGTCGGGTTGAATGCCGTTGACAGCGATACTCAGAAAAACCGAGTGTCCGCGTCGGGTTAGCGTATCGCTGCGCTCAGGGTACTGACCTGCGACATGACCAAACGGGTGATGCCTCGCGCCTGCCGCCGCGGGGAGCTGGTGTTCTGCTTGCGGTTAGCGACTTCGCCGACCGCCAGTGAACCGAAGGCTCTACTGCGTCTACAACTTCCTTGAGATCAGGCCCGAGCAGGTGTTCAAGTCGTCGGTAACTCTGAAGCCTGGCAAGTACACGGTGGGTACGGAGTTCATTCGAGAGGGCAAGGGTGAGTACGGCGAGTCCCTCGGCACCACCAAGCTCTATGTCGACAAAAAAGTCGTGGCAAAGGGCCCCATGAAGACTGCCTAACTCTTTGCGGCGATGGAGTCTGTGAAGGCGATGAGTTCTGTGGAAGAGGTGACGACGACCCGCGCAAATGCCTCGACGACTGCGGCCTCTGCCCGGAGGGCGCGACCTGTGCAGGCGCTGACCAGGTTTGTCGCGGTATCCTCCACTGCCTCGATGCAGATTGCGCGGGTGGGCTGTGTTGCGCTGCCAAGTGCCGTTCCGGGTCAGAATGCCCTTAGCGGCTCACTGATTGAAGCCGTTGCTTCAATGTGACGCCTCGATCTTGGTCACGCCGTTTCCGACCGTTCTGGATGGGAGCATGGGGCTCCGACCTCGTTCGCTTGCCAGGCTCTTAGGCCTCATGGGCACCACTGCCAAGATCATGACGCTCAGCATCGCAGGGCAGTACCGTCCGCCGATCTCCGGGGGCGCGGGTGGCAGGTACAACTTCTACCTGGAGAGCGGCAGCGAGATCACCTTGTCTCTAGCGCCCCACCGCGGTTGGCCCAAGAGCCGATCCGGCTGCCGAGGGCGCCCACCAGGCTCGCGAGCTGAGGCCAGGGTCGCGATCGGCGATTGATTCGTCAGGACGCGGCGCGACACTATACTGGGCTCTCCGATAGCGAGAACTACAAGGCCAATGACGAAACCAAAACCTCACAAGATCCGGCGCCTCCTGGTGGCCAACCGCAGCGAGATCGCGATTCGCGTCATGCGCGCCAGCACCGAGCTCGGCATAGAGACCGTAGCGGTGTATTCCGAAGAGGACCGCTTCGCTCTGCATCGGTTCAAGGCTGACCAAAGCTACCGAATCGGGGAACCGGGCAAGCCCATCTCGGCCTACCTCAACATCGAAGAAATGCTCCGGGTTGCCTACGAGTCGGGAGCCAACGCCGTGCATCCCGGCTACGGATTCCTGTCCGAAAACCCGAACTTCGCGGATGCCTGTCGTGAGGCAGGCCTGATCTTTGTTGGCCCGGGCTCGGATGCGATGCGCGCCTTGGGCAACAAGGTTAGTGCACGTAACATCGCCGAAGAAGCCAACGTGCCGGTCATGCCGGCTACGAAACCGCTCCCGCCGGACCTCGACAACGCAATCGCCGAGGCGGAGAAAATCGGCTACCCGCTGATGCTCAAGGCGAGCTGGGGCGGCGGCGGCCGCGGTATGCGTCGGATCCTTTCGGAAGACGACCTGACCGAGCAGTTCGACACGGCCCGGCGCGAAGCGGAAGCCGCATTCGGCAACGGTGAGGTGTACCTCGAGAAACTCGTGGAACGAGCACGCCACGTCGAAGTGCAGATCCTCGGTGATCACCACGGCACACTCGTGCACCTCTTCGAACGCGATTGCACCGTGCAACGGCGCAACCAGAAAGTCGTGGAGCGGGCGCCGGCACCCTACCTCGACGATGCGAAGCGTGAGGATATTTGCGGCTCCGCGCTGGCGCTTGGCAAAGCAGCGGGATACGCCAACGCAGGGACGGTCGAATTCCTGATGGACGCCGACACCGGTGCGTTTTACTTCATCGAAGTTAACCCGCGCATACAGGTCGAACACACGGTGACCGAGCAGGTGACGGGCATCGACATCGTCAAGGCCCAGATCAGGATGGCTGAAGGTCTCGAGATCGGCGATCCGGACAGCTTCGTGCCGAAGCAGCCAAATATCCGGCTATCGGGCCATGCACTGCAGTGCCGGATCACGACCGAAGACCCGGAGAACAACTTTACGCCGGACTACGGCCGCATTCGCGCCTACCGTGGGGCGACGGGATTCGGCATACGTCTGGACGGCGGCACCGCCTACTCGGGTGCGCTGATCACGCCGTTCTACGATTCGCTGCTCGAGAAGGTGACGGCCTGGGCGCCCAGGCGCGATGACGCCATCGCCCGCATGGATCGCGCGCTCCGCGAGTTTCGTATCCGCGGCGTCACGACCAACCTTCCGTTTCTCGAGCAGATTATCAACCACCCGGACTTTTCGGCCGCGAAATATACCGACCCGCTTCATCGACACTACGCCGGAGCTCTACAAGTTCCCGAAACGTCGCGACCGTGCCACGCGCCTGTTGCGCTTCATCGGCGAAGTTCAGGTAAACGGCAACCCCGAGGTTGCCGGTCGGCCCGAGGCCACGGAGCGTCGCCACGCACCGCTGCCGAAACTCGAGACCACCGACCCGCCGGCCGGCACCGTCCAGCGGCTCGAGGAGCTCGGCGCGGACGGATTTGCAAAGTGGATGCTCGAGCAGAAGCGGGTATTGTTGACCGATACGACGATGCGCGATGCGCACCAGTCGCTGTTCGCGACGCGCATGCGCACGGCAGATCTCGCGGCCATTGCGCCCGCCTATTCAAAGCTGTTACCCGAGCTGTTCTCGCTCGAGTGCTGGGGTGGCGCGACGTTCGACGTCGCGATGCGTTTCCTGAAGGAAGATCCCTGGGACCGGCTGCGCGAGATCAAATCCGGTGCCCCGAACATCCTGCTGCAGATGCTGCTGCGCGCCTCAAACGCCGTCGGTTACAAGAATTATCCGGATAACGTCGTGCGTTACTTCGTCGAACGCAGCGCCGCAGCCGGGGTCGACGTATTCCGGGTGTTCGATTCGTTGAACTGGGTCGAGAACATGCGCGTTGGCATCGACGCCGTCGTCGAATCGGGCAAATTGTGCGAGGCGGCCATTTGCTACACGGGCGACCTGAGCAATCCGGCACCGTCCAAGTACGACCTGAAGTACTACGTCTCGATGGCGCGCGAGCTCGAAGCGGCCGGCGCGCATATCCTCGGGATCAAAGACATGGCGGGGGTCTGCAAACCGGCCGCCGCGCGCCTGCTCATCTCCACGCTCAAACAGGAAGTGGGTATCCCGATCCACTTCCACACTCACGACACGAGCGGAGTCGCCGCCGCCAGCGTTCTCGAGGCCGTCAACGCCGGCTGCGATGCTGTGGACGGTGCCATGGATGCCATGAGCGGCCTGACCTCGCAGCCGAACCTCGGCTCGATCGTCGAAGCGCTTCGCCACGGTGAACGCGACCCCGGTCTGTCGAGGGAGGGCATGCGGACGATCTCTCGCTACTGGGAGGGCGTAAGGCATTTTTACGCACCGTTCGAACCCGAGATTCGCGCCGGCACCGCCGATGTATACCGGCATGCGATGCCTGGCGGGCAGTACACGAACCTGCGCGAGCAGGCGCGGTCGCTCGGCATCGAGCGGCGGTGGCCCGAAGTCGCGCAGCGCTATGCCGAGGTCAACGAACTATTCGGCGACATCGTCAAGGTAACGCCCTCGTCCAAAGTCGTCGGCGACATGGCGCTGTTCATGGTGACGAGCGGGCTGACTCCTGAGGACGTCTCGGACCCGGACAAGGAGATCGCCTTTCCGGAGTCGGTCGTCCAGCTCTTTGCAGGCGAGCTGGGCCAGCCTCCCGGCGGCTGGCCAAAGAAGCTGCAGGCCAAGGTGCTCAAGGGCGCTGAGGCCCATACGAGTCGCCCCGGCGATCGCCTGGAACCGATCGACCTCGAAGCGAAACGCCGCGAAGCCGAAAAAAAGATCGGCCGCAGGGTAAGCGATGACGAACTTGCCTCCTACCTGATGTACCCGAAGGTGTTTGTTGAATACGCAGCGCACCGGTCGCATTTCGGCAACGTCAGCGTACTGCCGACGCCAGTGTTCTTTTTCGGCCTCAAGAGCGAGGAGGAAATCGCCGTCGACCTAGAGCCGGGCAAGACGCTGATCATTCGGCTGCTTGCGATCGGCGATGCGGATGAAGAAGGCAAGCGCAAGCTCTTCTTCGAACTGAACGGCCAGCCACGCACGGTTGCCGTCACCGACGCGTCGATTAATGTCACCGCCGTTATCAATCGCAAGGCCGAGGACGGCAATCCGCAGCATATCGCGGCACCGATGCCGGGCCTCGTCGTCGCCGTCTCGGCAAAGGAGGGCCAAAGCGTCAAGAGAGGCGACGCGCTCGTCGCGATCGAAGCAATGAAGATGGAAACCGTAATCCGCGCCGAAAGCGACGGTGAAATCAAGTCCGTGCCGGTCAGCGTCGGAACGCAGGTCGAAGCGCACGACCTGCTGGTGGAACTCGCCTGACGGCATTCGCGGGTCAACGCACACACATCCATTTTCGTTGGCCGTCGTCCCACCGTGAACGTGGATCGGCGGATACAGGCCGCCGAAGCGGATGAGGTTGTGGATGTATTGCGGGTACCAGTTGTTCTCGGGTGCGTGGCGGACGTACGCGTACTCAACACCGATCTTCTTGAACTCCTCGCGGCACCATCCCAGCTACTGGTCGACGTTGTTGGCCGAAACCATCGGACAGTTGGTAAACCACACTTGTTTCCAGTTCAATGGCACCGTCGTGGATACTCTGGCTGTCGCCATGATTCGCTCTCCCTTTGAGTGAGGATCTCGCCCGTGTCGGGTTCGTCGACACCCCGGTCATGTATACGTCCGCTCGGTTCTTCATACCAGGCCAACGGTGGGATGACTTTCGAGCCGCTTCCGATCTGCGGCGCTGCTGGTTGCTCACCCGAAGATCGACCAGCCTTCCCCGTCTCGGTCTGCGGAGAGCGTCCCCCGCCGCAGAGCCATTGAACCAGAGGGCGAAGTGAGTGTACGGTCAAGGGTCATGCCGGAACCCGGATCGAAGTTGAAGTCTCGCGCGAAGGTCGGCAGCGCCCCTTCGGAGGCCTCAGAGTCCCACATACTCGTTGGATCGGCGTTCGAGCTCGCCCGCAGTCTGAACATCCCGAACATCCTGGTGCTAGCCGACTTACTCGCCGACCGACGCTCGGTCGAGCGCGCGCGTGAGGACGAGTCGGTGATCTGGCTGACGCACAACGGCCAGCGAGAAAGCTATCCGGAGATACCCAAGCGCGATCCACTCATCGCCCTGCCGCCCACGGCGCTCGACCGACTGGACCAGGTCAAGTTGGGGCTCACGCTAGCTGTGCTGCAGCGACACGTCGCAGTCGACACGAGCGTCGTCTGCCTGACCGGCGTCGCGGGGTCCAAGCGCCTCGACATGCTCGTGATCATCAATCCGAGCCGTGACCTCCGGTGGTTTCGCGACCACAAGATCGCCAAGATAGATGGAAAACTGCTGTCGCGGGAGTTCGTGCGGCTCCTCGAGATTGCGATCCGCATGTCGGCGGAGGGTCGAGAGGGCAAACCCATTGGCGCCGTCTTCGTGCTCGGAGACGTGAAAAAAATCGAACGCTATACGCGTCAGCTGATCTTCAACCCATGTCGAGGGCACCCTCAGGCCGCCCGCAACATCCACAACCCGGAGTTCCTCGAGACGCTCCGCGAGCTGGCGGCCTTGGATGGAGCGTTCTTGGTGGACAAGCGCGGTGTCGTGGTACGCGCTGCAGCGTACCTCGATGCGCCGGTGGTCAAGAGCGTTCGCGTGCGTCGGGGTCTCGGAGCGCGACACGTCGCGGCCGCCGCCATGACGGCCAAAACCGACTCGCTCGCTCTGGTGATTTCCGAATCATCGGGAAACATCACAGTGTTCGCGCAGGGCGCGGCGCTTCTCGAGCTCGAGAAGCCACCCGCAGGCTAAGGCTTTCCGCCCTTCCGTGCGCTGTCTCGACTTCGGTCTTGCCACTTGGCGGCCGACCGGCGACTTCACATCGACTCGCGTTCTGGGCGCAGCACGTACGAGACGACAAGCAGAGCCGCGAGGACGAGCGGGGGGGCAAGCTTGTCGACGCCGTCTCCCACCGAAAGGTGCGATACGAACGCGCCGCTCAGATCGAAGAAGATGCCTGCGTACGCCCACTCCTTGAGCTTGGTCAGTCCTGGGGCGAGAATCGCAATGCCTCCGAGCACTTTCCACGCCCCGAGCAGACGCGCGAAGTAGTACGGATAGCCAAGGTGGTCCATCCCTTGCTTGACGACGTCGAGCAACAGGAAGTCCGCGGCTCCGCCAGCGATCATTGCGAGCGCGACGCCTGCGGTAGCCAACCAGAAACCGATCTTCTTTCGATTCATACGTACCGCCCGTGTCGTACCGTACGCGGCGCGCCAAGCCAAGCGCAGGAGTCGTTGCGCGAGATCCTCAGCCGCCTGAGGGCACGGCGACGCAGCCCCATGGCGCCTTGGCCCCCCTTCGACCCGACCCTGGGCAATCGGCTCAACCTGAACGGCAGGCCCTCCGTCGTAGAGAGCTTTCGCCAAGAGCGGTGCGACTGGTGGAAGGGGTACTACGACGGTCTTTTCGATTGAGCGGGCGAGTTCTTTGGAAGAGTCGGCTTCCGGCGCGTCCTGGCGCCTGGTAGGCTCCTCGCCCACTCGCCTTATCCACGGAGATCCCATGTGCACGCACCGTTCGTCGTCCCCCCTGATCCCCATCCTGGTCGTGGTGCTCGGTATGAGCGTTGCCTGCCAGACCGAGCCGACGTCCCCGCAGCAGGAGCAGAGCGCCGCGACCCCCGAGCCCGCCGACCCCGACGCGAAGGCCGCCGTGAAGCTCGACCCGACAGAAGCCAAACCCAACGAGTACTGGTGGCCGGAGTCGCTGAACCTCAAACCTCTCCGCGACAACTCCCCCGAGTCGAATCCGCTGGGGCCAGACTTCGACTATCGCAAAGAGTTCGCGAAGGTGAACTACGCCGAGCTCAAGAAGGACCTAGAGGCAATTCTTACCGACTCGAAGGACTGGTGGCCGGCGGACTACGGCAACTATGGGCCGCTCTTCGTTCGCATGGCCTGGCACAGCGCAGGAACGTACCGAGTGAGCGACGGCCGCGGCGGCTCCGACGGCGGACAGCAGCGCTTCAAACCCCTCAACAGCTGGCCCGACAACGCCAATCTCGACAAGGCGCGTCGTCTGCTCTGGCCCGTCAAGAAGAAGTACGGCCGCAGCGTGTCGTGGGCGGACCTGATGATCCTCTCCGCCGACGTCGGCATGGAGCAGATGGGCTTCGAGACGCTCGGTTTCTCGGGTGGCCGCGTGGACGACTGGGAGGCGGACCTCGTGTACTGGGGACCGGAGGATGAAATGCTCGGCTCGAGCCCGGAGCGCTTCCACGGCGAAAAGGAGCGCACCGTAGCGCTGGGCCTCGGCGCGTCTCACATGGGGCTGATTTACGTGAATCCGGAGGGACCGGACGGCAATCCGGACCCGGTTGCCGCCGCGTACGACATTCGAAGCACCTTCGGCAACATGGCCATGAACGACGAAGAGACCGTGGCATTGATCGCCGGCGGCCACACCTTCGGCAAGGTGCACGGCGCGCGGCCGATGGACTGCCTGGGCCAGCCCCCGGCTTCATCCGGTATCGAGGCGCAGGGCTTCGGCTGGCACAACAAGTGCGGCAAGGGGAACGCGGAGGACACCACGACCAGCGGACTCGAAGGCGCGTGGACCTCGGCGCCCGTCAACTGGACCCACCAGTACCTCGCCAATTTGTTCAACTTCGACTGGTCGCTGACCAAGAGTCCGGCCGGCGCGCATCAGTGGGAGCCTGACGGCGACGTCAAGACCGTCCCCGACGCCCACGTTGCCGGCAAGATGCACGAGCCGATGATGCTCACCACCGACCTCTCGATGCGGATGGACCCCAAATACCAAAAGATCGCAAAACGCTTCCTCGAAAACCGAGAAGAGTTCGAGGATGCTTTCGCGAAGGCCTGGTTCAAGCTGATCCACCGCGACCTCGGGCCAAAGTCGCGCTATGTGGGCCCGGAGGCACCGGCAGAAGACTTCCTGTGGCAGGACCCGGTGCCCGCGGTCGACCACCCGCTCATCAACGCCCGCGACGCCGCCGGCCTGAAGAATGCCATCCTTGCTTCGGGCATTTCCACCCCAGACCTGGTGCGTACCGCTTGGGCGGCCGCCTCGAGCTACCGGGACACCGACATGCGCGGCGGCGCCAATGGCGCCCGCATTCGACTCGCGCCGCAGAAGGACTGGGCGGCGAACGATCCCGAGAACCTCTCAGCGGTTCTCGAGAAACTCGAATCGGTTCAGACGGAGTTCAATGCGTCGCTGAAGGGCCAGAAGCAGGTTTCCCTCGCGGACGTGATTGTCCTCGGCGGCGCTGCGGCCATTGAAAAAGCAGCGGCGGATGCCGGGCTCGACGTCACCGTCCCCTTCGCCCCCGGACGCACGGACGCATCGCAGGAGCAAACCGATGTCGACTCCTTCAGCTACCTGGAGCCGAATTTTGATGGCTTCCGTAACTACTACGCGGGTGAAGGCGCCGACGAGCGAGGACGGTCACCCTCGCAGCTTGTCATCGAGAAGGCAGACCTGCTCGACCTGACGGTCCCCGAGATGACGGTTCTGGTGGGCGGCATGCGAGCACTCGACGCAAACGCGGGAGGGTCGAAGGCGGGAGTCTTCACCGAGCGCCCGGGCACGCTGTCGAACGACTTCTTCGTAAACCTCCTCGACATGGATACCAAGTGGAACAAGACGGGCGAGAATGCGTACGAGGGAGTCGACCGCGAGTCCGGGGACCCCAAGTGGACGGCGACCGAGGTCGACCTGGTATTCGGCTCAAACTCCGAGCTTCGAGCGGTCGCAGAGCTCTACGCCTACGATCCGCAGAAGTTCGCGAGCGACTTCGTCGCTGCGTGGACCAAGGTGATGCAGGCCGATCGCTTCGAACTCAATCGCTGAAGGCAGAGGACGGCTAACGTTATGTCTTGGGTAAAAGCGTTCGGCGGTTCGCTCGTAGCGTTCTTGGTCCTGGACGGCGTATGGTTGTCTTTCATCGCGAAGGACTTCTACCGGAATCAGCTTGGCGACTTGATGAAGGACGAGCCGGATTTCGCGGCGGCGGCCGTCTTCTACGCCGTCTACGTCGTAGGGATTGTGTTCTTGGCGGTTCGCCCCGCAGTCTCTGCCGGCGATTGGCGGACCGCGGCGATACACGGCGCGGTTCTCGGGCTGCTCGCCTACGGAACGTACGACATGACGAACCTCGCCACCCTGAAAGATTGGCCGCTGCCCATGGTCGTCGTGGACATCGTTTGGGGGATGGCGCTAACAGCCCTTGCGGCTACTGCCGGCTATCTCGCGACGCGACTGGGCGCGTAGTAGTTCCCCGTTCCGACGAGCGGGCGCAGAGCGCGGCGGCCGCTTAGCGACCGCGGTGGAAATCTTCGGACAACCGCTCGCGTTACCCGCACCGACCCGGCAGGTGGAGCACGGGCTACGGCGCGGACGGTCCTAGAGCTCTCGAGCCTCCGCGGTAAAGTGCAGGGCACCTGGCACGGGCTCGTAGTGACGCCTCGAGGCCCTCACGCGTGTGAGCTTGTCGGGGTTTCGGACCACGTACACCGAGGCGATGCGGCCATCTCGCACGTCGAATGCGATGGTTTGCACCGGCCGTCCCTCGTCCTCGATGACAAACCCGAGCGCGCCATTGATGGTCCGCGCGAAGAGCTGCGCGGCAGGGGAAAGCGGGAACTTCTTGAAGACACCGAGGATGAAGCGCGCCACTCGGTCCGAGCCGTAGATGGGACGAAGCGCCGAAAGAACCTTTCCGCCACCGTCGGGAACCAACACTGCGTCGTCCGCGAGTACACACGTCGTGCAATAGGAACGCAGCACGCTCCGGCGGAGATAGTCGTTCGAGCGCCATCATCAGCGCCATCGAAACGTCTTCTGCCAGCTCCGTTGCGGTCTCGACCGACATCGCCCCATCGCCAACGACGGGCTCGGGAAGCCACGGTCCGACATACGTCTCTCGGCGCGCCTTCGCCGACTTCAGTGCGTCCAAGCAAAGCCTCGTGACCGTTCGCGAAAGGAATGCTCTCGGGTCGTGCACGGACGTTCGGTCTGCGCGTTTCCAGCGAAGGAACGCGTCCTGGACGACATCCTCGGCATCCGCGACCGACCCCGTCATTCGATAGGCCATTGCCGTGAGGCGCGGTCGATGCGAATCGAACGGATGGCGACCGCGGCGAGCGGGACAGCGAAGGCCGTCTCAAGATCACGGGTCGGGTCAAGGAGCTGTTCAAGACCAGCAAGGGGAAGTACGTCGCACCTTCGCCGATCGAAAACCTCTTGAACTCCAACAGCAACGTCGAGCTTTCGTGCGTCGCAGGGTCGGGGTATCCGCGGCCTTTCGCGATCGTATCGCTGGCGGAGGATCTCCGGGACGCCATCGAAAACCCCGACGTGCGCCGGCGCGTCCATGCCGAGCTCGAGGACTTGCTCGACCAAGTCAACCGCGAGGTGGAGCCCTACGAACGACTCGAGTTGATCACCATCGCGAAAGAACCGTGGTTGATCGAGAACGGCTTCCTCACGCCCACGATGAAGATCAAGCGGTCTCGAATCGAGGACGCCTTCGAGTCGTCGGTTGATGACTGGTACTCGGCCGGACAACGCATCGTCTGGAAGGACGCCGCACAAGCTCGATGACGACGCCTCCGTTCGCATGACCCACCGCGGGGCCGACGTTGGCTGCGTCTCCCATGGCGTACGCGCACGAAGTTCGCGAGACAGGCTAGGATTCATATCCTTCGTTCCCTCGGTCGCGAGCATATTCTCACGTTCACCTGCGACCCTAGCAGCCATCATTGTGGCCAAGGGTTCGGACTGGCATGCCGTGTGCAGACTGACTGGTCTACTCGCACGCAGACCAAGGAGAGTCGCTCATGCCTTCTCGCGAACAAATGTGGAATCAAGTGCCGGATGAGATCGACGTGGCGATCGTTGGCGGCGGCATCACAGGCGCAGGGATTGCGCGGGATGCTGCGCGCCGGGGCCTACGAGTCGCGCTCTTCGAGATGGATGACCTTGCCTACGGGACGAGCTCGCGGTCGAGCAAGTTGATCCACGGCGGGCTTCGGTACCTCGAAACCTACGAGTTCAGCCTCGTGTTCGAGTCGGTGAGCGAGCGCCGAGTTCTGCTCGATCTAGCGCCCCATCTGGTGAACCCGCTCGCATTCCTGTTCCCAATCTACGAGGGGACGAAGCGCAGCATGCTGAAGATCGGGGCGGGCATGTGGCTCTATGAAGGCCTTTCGCTCTTCCGATCACCCAAGAAGCATCAGCGTCTCAACCCCGAACAGGTGGCGGAGATTGAACCGATTCTCAAGCAGGAGGGGCTCGAAGGAGCCCCGCTCTACTACGACTGTTCCACCGACGACGCCCGCCTCACGCTCGAGAGTGCACTCGATGCCCAGGACCATTCTGCGGTCGTCGTGACTCACGCGCCGGTTCGAGGGTTCCTGAAAGACGAACGCGGCCGGATCTCTGGCGTCCAAGTCAGGAACGCACGGGACGGTTCGGAGCGTGAAGTTCGCGCACACGTCGTCATCAATGCGACGGGTCCCTGGACGGACGGCACGATCGAGATGAGCGGCGTGGGACGCCGCAAGGTCCTTCGACCGACGAAGGGGATTCACATCGTGGTCGAAGCACACAAGCTCCCGGTCAAGCATGCCGTCGTTTGCTTTCATCCCCAGGACGACCGCGCGCTGTTTGCGCTTCCATGGGGCGACCGCACCTATGTTGGCACCACCGACACGGACTACGACGGGACGCCGGGAAAAGAGTACGCCACCTCGGACGATGTGGACTACTTGATCGAGGCTGCCAACGCCTACTTCCCAGACTTCCCAATCGAGCGCGGAGACGTAATCGCCACCTGGGCCGGTTTGCGTGCACTGATCGCCCCTGAACCCTCCTCGGAGGAAATTGCCGAGTCGAAGGTGAGTCGCGAGCACGAGATCATCGTCGGAGAAGACGGCTTGATCACGATCGCAGGCGGCAAACTAACGACGTACCGCAAAATGGCCGAGGAAGTCGTCAACACAGCCGTCCAGATGCTGCGGCTCGACGACCGTTTGCCGCGCAAGCTCACCGCGGCGCAGACCGACGAGGCCCCGCTTCCCGGTGCCGTCGGATGGCCCGAAGACGACGACCACCAGAAGGTCGCGGACAAGGTCCGAGAAGTGGCACGAAGAGGCCTAGGCGAGGAGACTTGCTTGTACTTGGTGACCGCTTACGGCACGCGCGCGATTTGGATCGCAGAGCGATGCGCAGCGAATCCGACCCTTTGCGAACCCATCATCGAGGGTCGCCCCGAGATCATGGCGCAAGTCGACTTCGGCGTCGACGAAGAGCTCGCCGCCACCGTCAGCGATATCATGATCCGGCGCACGCAGATCTTCTTTCGGGATATCGACCAGGGGCTCGGGGCCGCCGAGAAGGTCGCGAGTCGGATGGCCGCCCTCATCGGCTGGGACGACGAGGAACGACAACGGTGGATCGAAGAATATCGCGCCGAAGTGGCGCTTTCCCGACGTTGGAAATGAACCGAGGTCGGTGTTCATCCATGCGCCTCTGCCTGCCGGGACACTCGACGCCTTGTTGACTCAAAGGGCGATCGATTCGGACCTTGCGTCCGAGATCGTCAAGGTCGCGGTTGTCGTCCGCCTCTAGTCGGTTGTTGGGGGGAATCCGAAGGTCTCGGAGTGACGTGGCGCGATTGACCGTATCAAGCTTACGTTGCTGACAAGGTCACAGAGGACCTCTATCATCGGACGAACTCGAAAGATGCGCGCCGCATTCCGAAATCAACATGGAAGATCGTTCGCTACGCTGGTTAATGTATTAATACAACGCATTAATACGGACTGATTCCCATCATGGCTGCGTCTTCGATCCGGTCTTCTCCACGCCGCGGGCGGTTTCAGAACGGCTTGGAAAGCGCGATGATCCCCGCCAGAACCGCCAACGCCGGAACCACCACCAGAAGTCGCCCCGCCAGCGCCGGGAACCGACTGACTACCGCGATCGCGGCCCCGAGGAGTGTCCAGATCCCCAGCTTGGCCCAGATCCAACCGGGCAGCGCGAGCCCGTGGGTGACGTTGAGCCGGGCCAGCATCCCGAATCCACCCAGGAGGATCAGGAAAAGCGCCGTTCCGTGGGTGATGCTGAGGCGGCGCTTCCACGGATCGGGGGTCGGGACGGTCGTGCCCGTCGTCGTTGAGGTGGCTGCGAAACCCGCCGCCCGGCCGAGCCGAGCAGCCAGCGCCGTGAGCAGCACGAAGATGCCCAGGTAGTGGATGACCTTGTAGGTGACGTATGGAATCATGAGGGAGTAATGCCGAGAGAACGAACCGTAGGCTGAACATGCCAGCAATTCTCAGCGGATCCAGCACCCGTCGCCATCTGGCTTGCCGATGCAGCGTCTCCTATCCGAGGTGTTGCTCCTGCTCCTGATGTTCCTCGCGGCGGTACCACCGGAGCGCGAATGAACGAGATTTCCGTGTTGACCTCGTTCCACTCGTGCGGCAGGGCGGTCCCGTCTTCGAGGCTCTTGAGCAGTCGCGCGATTTCCCCGCACGAGGCGGCTTCGGCCTCTTCGAGAGTCTTTTCGACTGGCCAGCTCATCTAACGTCAGGTGCCCCGCGACCTCACGCAGCGCAGGACGCAGGCTCGGGCGGGCTATGCAAGGGAAAGGACCATGAGCCCGGAGGCCCGCGCTTCACCGCGCGGAGTACGTCGAGCATCGCCCAAAGCTCTGCAAGCCGGCGGTTCACATCGGGCAAAGGGACTTGTGACATTGTTCGCCTCCACCAAACAACTCAAAACGATGGCGAAAAGTGCACCAACGGAAAGATGGTCGTCGTCTTCGAGTAGCGTCGGTTCCCAAACCCGCGAAGAAGACAGCGACGTAGTCATAGAGGCGGATGGAGCTCACCATCAACCTGGTGACCCCGGACAACGGCGAGAAGTTCGCCATCGAGCTCTCCAACGCCACGCTCACCAACATCAAAGGCTGCTCGTCATCGGTCTCGGTGCGTGGCTTCTCGAGGCTCGGGCGCAGAACCAGGCCGCGACTGGTGAGGTCGCATCGACCTCGTCCACCCATCATCAAGAAAAGTCCGCAAGCCTGCCGTTCTTCGAGAACCGTCCGACGGAGGAGACCGCTCGAACGCTGCGCGACGAGCTGCTCTTTCAGCGCGCGACACAAACTTATCTCTGGGTTTTGCCCCTCATCAACCTCATCTACTACTTCCGCCTGCGCGATGGAGAGCTCGGCCTCGATGTTCGAGGCTTCGTCAACGGCCGCATTGGAAGCGCCTTTCGAGTGACGAAGAACATCCAGTTGGGCCTAGGCCTCTTCACGGGTTTCAGTCAGGTCGACGAGATCGCGGTGGCTCCTCGGGCGACGGCCAGGACCGATTTCTACGGGGTCCACGTGGGCTCCATCTACTCCAACCTGGAAGTAGATTCGGACAGAGAGATTGCATCCGAGACTGGCGTCTTGCGGGATGCCCGCAAAAGAACCGGGTTGCGAGAGCTCTAGGATCTCGAAAAGATACGCAAACGCGACGGCAGCGAGGAAGTACGCGACGATGGCGCCCAGGATCATATTCGTGGTGACCTCGCGCTGATGAAACAGCTCGATCACCACGATTGCGATCGCCAACGCAATCCAGACGACCGTTGCCATGGCGGAGGCCAGCGCCAGCGTCAACAAAGTGAGCACGATGAAGAGCGACTGACGGCGGCCTCGGGAAGCTGCCGAGTACACACCTGCAACGAGCACGAGATCGAACAGCGCTTCGACCCCGTAGGCCGATCCAGTCCGGGTCGCGATTGGGGCAAAAACGATCAACAGACCGAGAACCGTCAGCGGCATGCTGTAGCGGGGCGCCTTGGTCGTGCTCGGTAGAAGGGAGTAGTGGTTTGACATTGCCGTGTTGAGCGGTGATTCTCCTCGCCCGCTGCAGAAAAACGAGAGCTATGGTGAGCGCGGAAATGAGCGAGGATTCAAATGACCTCCCGGGCAGCAAACAGCTGCGGCGACTCGAGACGTTTCTCGACGTGGCCTACGCGATGTTGTTCGTCGACTTCATTCAGTACTTGCCCCGCACCGAGGACCTGGCGTGGACCGACCTGCCGTTTGGTTTGATGTCGCTCCTCGTCGACAATTCGGTCGATCTGTTGCGGCTATTGATCGCCGTGGGATTGACGCTGTTCTCCTGGAACCTCACGCACAAATTGCTCGGGCCTCTCGTGCGGACCGACGGGAAGCACACCCTGTTTGTGCTGCTGCAGTTGATTTTCGTATGCCTGTTCTTGTTCTTCGCGATTGCAGACCCGGGGTTGGTGAGCGTTTCGTCCCCAGTGGGGCAGAGCCTGTCGCTCGCCGTGTCAGGCTTCACCGGGATCGCGGGCTGGTCCTACGCCCGAAAGAAAGGCTTCACGCGCCCGGACCTCAGCGAGACCGACACAGACGAGGTGGGCAGGAACGCGATGACCGAACCGGTCACCGCGCTGATCAACACCGGATTCGCGTTCGTCGGTCCAGGAGCCTGGACGGCGGGATGGTTGGTCATTCCGATTATTCTGCTCGCTGCTCGGCGCGGGCTAGGACGCAGGAGACCGCATGCCGAAGTCGTATCGCGTTAGGGCAACGCTCGTTCTGGGTCTGCTCGCCTCGTGCACGTTGATCTCGATCGCATGCGGGTCCGCACAGCCTTCGAGGGAGCGGTAACGGCGCTCTCCCTCGGCGTCAGTACGGCTTCACCACCGACGTGAACGACGGAACAAGTGTGCCCATAGCCAAGGGCGTACTTCAAGGTCGGATGGAGCCGAGACGACAGCATCCCAAACGCCAGAGAACGTAGCCCCGCCCTTCCCCACCGAGCGACGACTTCACCACGCAGGGTGTCTGCGGAGGGATCGCGGCCGAGAGCAGCGCGCGTGAAATTCACGCTCAAGCGCACGTCGTCCGGTAGGTCGTCGACTCGACCAGCAAGAAGCGCGCATGCGAGCCTGGCATAGTCGCCCGATCGCCGATTCGAATTGCCGCCGGAGCGGAGACTCCTCAACCTACGGGCATTGGAGCGCCACCATCATGCCGATAGAAGAACAGACACGTAACTCGGGGAATCGAAGATTCATGAGATCGAGCCGACCCCTCGCCGGGGAATTCCTGTGCCTCATCGCCCTGGTCGCGCTCATCGGCTCGGTCGGCACGCCGTATGCCGCAGCGCAGACCGACAGAAAGCCCCCTTCGCAGGCCGCGCAACGGGAGCTCCCAAAAGAGAAGCAGACGACCCTCGGTCTCTATGTGACCGCCAAGGAGGCCTACGAGAAGTGGAAGGCGGCTCCGAAGAAAGTGACGGTTCTCGACGTCCGGACCCCTGAAGAGGTTCTCTTTGTCGGCCATGCAGCCATGGCGTGGAACGTCCCTCTCTTCCTTCAGACCTACGTATGGGACGCAGAGCGGGGGAAATTCCCGATGAAGCCGAACCCTGATTTCATCTCCCAGGTGAAGAAGATAGCCAAGCCAGGCGACACCCTCCTAGTCATGTGCCGGTCGGGCGGCCGCAGTGCGATGGCCGTCAACCAGCTCGCCGAGGCCGGCTTCAAACGCGTCTTCAACATCACCGACGGCATGGAGGGCGATTTGGTCGACGATCCCGATAGCGTGTATCGGGGCCAACGGTTGAAGAACGGTTGGAAGAACTCGGGGATTCCGTGGACGTATGCGCCCGCTCCAGACCGGATGGCGCTCCCCAAGGTCCGCTAGGCCGACCGAACTTCTCTGCTGGTTGGCCGAGCCGCGGGCCTTCCGTCTCGAATTCGGTGACACTCGGCGCCCGTTCGAAACCGACAGCTCTCAGCACCAGGTTACGTGGGCCGGCTTTCGCGTGGGAATCCGATGGTACATCTCGGCTGGATATCCAATCAAGCACGTTCCATGCGGGATGTAGCCTTCCGGGATCCCGAGCAACTTGGTCAGGGGCGGATAGCCCTGGCCAGCGGTGTTGATACTGCCGGTGAACGTGGTTCCCAGACCGAGTCCGGGCGCCGCAATCTGAATGTGGGCTAAGGCAATCATGGCCGCCGGAGGGGCCGTCCGCTCGTCTTTCGGAGCACAGGCCATGATGATGCAGGGCGCTCCCCGGGCAATGCGATCGGTGCCGCTGTCCCACGCTGAGACGAACATCTCCAGATTGGCTTCCGCATAAAGTGCCGGGTTCTTCTCCTTCACGGCCTTCATCCAGTCGATGGTCATCTCGGCGACCTGATGGACCTTCGCCAGATCGTTGACCACGAACCAGTGGATCACCTGACGGTTCGCACCGTTCGGCGCCCAGCGGGCCACATCCAAAAGCTCCAGGACTTTTTCCTTTTCGACGGGTCGCTGGATATAGCCGCGAATCGACCGGCGCGTCTTCAGGTACTGCTGCACCCGGTCCCATTTGGGGATCAGCTGGACGTCAATCGGCTCGCAATCCTCAGGGCCCATCGAGCGCTGGTGCATGGCCCCGGTGGGACAGATGGCGACGCAGTGACCGCAGTCAATGCACTGGTCCCACCCGTTTTCGATGGGGACGGGGAAATCCTGTTTCGTAATCAAACCACCCGGGCAAGCCCTGATGCAAGCGCCGCAGGTGATGCACAGGCTCTCATCCACTTTGATCATTGTGTCTAGCTGATACGAGGTACTCATGGTTCGCTCCTGCTGGTCACTTTCTCTTTCGAAAGGTTTCCCCAATGGAAGCCGGCCTTGTCTGCAATCCTGCGCCGCGCCTGAATGACGCCTTCTTCCATGCCTCGGTGGCCTCTCTTCCCATTGTCGGTAGCGCGACGAGGCCAGGTCCTGCGTTTCGCGAGACCTGGCCTCTGCGGACTAGCCGAGCCGTGTCGTCGTCATGGCGGGAAGCTTCGCCTCGGTTCTCTCTTTCCACCGTTCTTCGATCAGTTCCTTCGCCGCTAGCTCGAGGAACTCGGGCGCGGCCCACTCATGCACATCGAAGTCGTTCTTGATGTAGCCGTGGCTCAGCATGAAGTCCTTGCCGATCTCGACGGCCGCCAGGTTCCGGGGCGACAGGTCGGGCACGAGGTCGACATCCTTGATGCCCCTGTATGTGTCCTCGACGTCTAGGTAGAACGTTTGCCTGTCGAGGATCGACGCTGCGGCGTGCTTGAGCTGGTTACCCCAGCGCCCGACCCTGATCATGCCCTTCATGAACGTGACGACGAGCTCGGGGTGTTTGTCGGCCATCTCCTTGGTACACGTGGCGATGGCGGGTTGGTTACAGACCTGCATGGTCCAGTCCGGGTACCTCGACAGGTCCTCGATCGCCTTGAACTTGCCCGTCGCCTCCTGGAGATGCTGGAAGGGCTTACTTTGCGTGTAGATCGCATCGACCACGCCCTTTTCGAGCGCGGGCTCGAGCGGACGGAACGCGAGGTCGTGCTTGTGGTCGCGCTGAAGCCACAAATCCGATGGGTTCTCCAAGGGCGCCAACATCTTGGGATCGTTGTACCAGTCATCAGCGTAGGGGAATTCCACGATCTCCACGTCATCGCGGGTCATGCCGTTCATCCTGAGCATCAGCTCGATGCCTTGCTCCTCCTGGATACGCCACCAGTCGTTCTTGATGGTGTTCAAGCTCTTCGAGAGTCCGATCTTCTTCCCCTTCAGATCGCTCATCCGATAGATGTCGTCCCTCGAGCGCACCAGCATGCAGCCGCCTTCGTACACCCACGTCGCCCCTAGGAGCCTCGTCTTGCGGATGTCCGCATGAACGGCGATGGGGGGGAACAAACCACCGAAGCGGATCATGTTATCCAGGTTGTGGATGTAGTGCGGGTACCAGTCGTTCTCGCGACGCGACCGGAGAAAAGAGTAGTCGACCCCGATCTTCTTGAACTCTTCCTTGGTCCACCCCAGTTCCTGGTCGATGTTGCTGGCCGAAATCATCGGACAATTGCTGTAGTAGACCTCTTTCCAGTTCAGCTTCACGGTGTGGAGCTTCGTAGATGCCTTGCTCTTCTTGGCTTTCGGCTTTGTTGCGCCCTTGGCCCGCGTGGATTTCTTGGCTGCCGGCTTAGTTGCCCGAGCTGCGAGGAGACTTCGCTCCTCGAGCCTCGCCGCGACCAACTCCGCAAGCTCCCCGATCCCCTCGATGAGATCATTCCTTCTCGCCGACCTCTTCGCCGATCTCTTCCTTGCCGGCGCTTTCCTCGCGGGCTTCTTCTTGGCGGGCCTCTTCCTCGCGGGCGCTTTCCTTGCGGGGGCCTTCCTCGCGGGCTTCTTCTTTCTTCTCGTCGCCATGGTAGTTGCTTCCTTTCCGTCCGCTGCCGCTCCGTCAACTCAGAATGGAGTCCAAGCGATTTTCAACATCTCTTCCCTGTTCTCCATGTCCGATTGCGCCCCGAACATGATCGGCAGACCGCCGTGCAACTGGGACAGCGCACCACGGCGGTGCATCAAACGTGCCAGTTTAGAAGTCGTCCATTCCGTGAAGAATGGGCTCCGCACCCGCGCAACCTGGGGCTTTGAACGCAGAGCTGGCGCGCGCGCTGCACAGTTGCGAACTAATTGCGCGCTCGACACTTCGCTACGGAGAGGCCACACCCCGGCCTCAAAGGATGGTATTAGCAGCGGGCGGATTCTAACGCCAAACTTGGAGAGTCGAGATGAGCCGCATTCGATCGATTGGCAACCTTGTCTTGATGCTCGCGCTCGCCGATCTCTCAGCTGGCGGCGCCCACGCACAAGACGGCAACGAAGCGTCGCCTGCCTCCGCAGCTCCGATTGAGGCAAGAAGTGAGCGCGACGGTTGGAACTTTCTCCTCGGAGGATACCTCTGGACCACAGCGCTCCGCGGCGACCTGACACTCGACAGCCAGACCATCCAGATCGACGCGAGCTTCATCGACGTCGTCAAGGCCACCGATTCGCTCTTCTCACTCGGCCTGCTCTTCGTCGCGAGGAAGGATCGATGGGGGTTTCTGGTCGATCCGCTGTACATGAAGGTCGGGGCTGACGCGCCAAGGGCGGCTCGGCGTGACCGATGTCAACGTCGCGCTTCGCATCTTCATCGCGGAGACCACCGGGTTCTACACGTTCCTTCGCAAGGTGCGGGCAGGCGCCGGCCAGACGACGATCTCGATGGATGCAATCCTCGGTCTGCGAACCTGGTGGATCCGTGCGAACGCAAGCAGCGAGCGCGACCTGTTCGCGCGCGAGGGGTCTCAAGCCTGGGTCGATCCACTCGCGGGACTCATCTTGCGATTCAACCTCGTGCGCGGTCACGTACCGATCCTAGTGCGAGGCGACTTCGGCGGATGGGGCGTAGGTTCGAGCATCGCCTGGGCCGCGACGGGCAGTGTCGGTTATCGATGGATCCTGCCTCGGCTCGACATTGGGATCGACCTTGCCTATCGCGCGCTCGGTCCGAAGTACGAGAAGGACGGATTCGGCTGGAACGTCGTGATGCACGGTCCCCAGCTCGCACTCGCCTTCGAGTTCTGAAGATCGATCGCCGATCACCTGCGTCTATCATGATTGCTCTTTCCACGGTGCTAGTAGTTGCAAGACAGCGCGCGCCAGCTCTCGCGAGCCTGCATGCCTAGAGCTCGACAAGACGTTACGGGCCAACGTGCCTAGGGTCTGGGCGGTGGGCACGTCTCCCACCTCCGCCCTTCCCTGCGCGGTCTCGCGTTCGATTTTGCCGCGGTTTCCCGAACATGCTTTTCGCCGTCTCCGGTAACTCGGGATCCGGTTTCCTGTGATTACCTGTAGTTCCGCGAATCGGCTCGAAATCTGATGTTTTCGATTCCCACCGCCTCCACCAAGAAGCACTGGTCGCAACTGTGCCGGTCACCTTACCTCAGCAAGGTCGCGTTCGGCGTGCCAGAGGTCCCAGTCCATTTGCAGACCAAGCCAGAACTGAGCTGAGTTCTTAAACACCCGCGAAAGACGAACCGCGGTTTCTGCCGTGATTCCCCTCTTGCCTTTGATGATCAAGTTGACGCTTTGGACGCTCAGGCCGAGCTCTTCGGCTAGCGCCCGCTGCGTCATTCCCATCGGCGCGAGAAACTCTTCGAGCAGCATCTCGCCGGGAGAGGTTGGGAGTCGGTGCTTTGGAATCATCCCTTCTTCCTAGTGATAGTCGAGGACCTGCACCTCATGCGCGTCCCCATCTCGGAATACGAATACGACCCGATACTGGTCGTTGACGCGGATCGAATGAAGTCACTCGAGGTCCCCGCGCAGCTTCTCCAGTCGGTTGTTCGGTGGAACCCGAAGGTCTCGGAGCGAGGCGGCGCGATTGAGCAGATCGAGCTTGCGTTGAACGACCTTCCGAATTGATTTCGGAATCCGACGAGCATCTTTCGAGTTCTTCCCGTGATAGAGGTCCTCAGCGACCTTGTCAGCAAAGCCTCGAATCACGCAGGAGATCCGATGCTGATTACTGCATTAATGCAATGCATTAACTCGCAACTCGGCATGCCGGGAGTTCGATAAGACTTCGCGCGCCAACCTGCCCTAGGTCTCGGAATCGGGAGCTGGACTCACTTGACATTACTCACGCATAATATTACTTAAATTATAATGTGGGAGGTTCTGGAGAGCAGGCCTTGCAAGAGGCAACTCAAGAGGGCTCCCGGAGAGGTCGTCAAGCAATACGAGGCATGGAAGGAAGTCGTTCAAGCATCTGGGCCACGATCGCTCCGGCTGATCCCCGGTTATCGGGACCACGCGCTCAAGGGCGAGTGGAAAGGCGCTCGGTCCAGCTATCTCACGAAGAAGTGGCGTGTCCTCTATATAGTCGAGGGCGACAGCTTCGAAGTTCTCGTGCTGGAGGTGAATCCCCATGACTACTAAGCGCGGAAAGAAGGTCCAGGAAGCACTTCGAGGCGAGCGATTCACGCAGTCAGTCGTTCGAGTGAAGCTTTCGCCCGCCGAGATGGTTCGTATCCTCAGAGAGAAAAACGAGCTGACGCAGTCGAAGCTCGCTGAGTGTACCGGCCTCACACAATCGACCATTTCGAACCTCGAGAATGGGCGGACGCAGCTGGGTGCGGAGCGAGCCAAGACCCTGGCGCGCGCTCTTCGAGTCCATCCCGCAGTGCTGCTCTTTCCGGGTTGGGACGTTGCCAAGGAAAGCGCCGCTTAGCTTGTTGGCTGACTGACGGACCTCTACAGTGGACAAGTGCGATTTCCACGGCCTCCACTAATTCCTCGCGGTTCGTGACCATCGCGACGCTTAGCCATTCCGACGCCGCAAGCGCACCATCACTAGAGCTGCGATGAGCCAAGCGGCGCCGTGGGACGGACTCTGTCTCACCGAGCAGCCCGAACTGCCCCCGGCCATGAACATAGAATCGGGCGGGGCGATCGAACGGCCGCTCGCCGCGAGGTCGAAGAGGAGAATACCTCGGCCTTCGGCCACCACGTCACCATCGATGGAAAGCTGGAAGGCAAGGTGCGTCCCGTCGGGGTTCACCGCCGGATTCGACGCGTACCAGCCTCGATAGCGGTTGAAGCGCGTGAGCCGGTCCCAGGCTTGGGAGCCGTCGAGCGGCAGGAGCCATATGTCCAACGGGCCTGGCAAGAAGACGTTGTCGAGATCGCGCTCGACGAGGACCCACGCGCCATTCGGGGCGACGCCCTCCGCCTCCTCGTAGAAGGGGCTCTGCGAGTAGTTCGTCACCACACCGGTCGAGAGGTCGACGCCCATGACCTCACCGCCCGCGTACGCATACGCGGTGAAGATCAGCTCCTCGGTCCCTGCGCGGAAGTCCTGCGCCTCGAGCACAGCGAACGGAAAGACCGCCGTGCGGTCGATCACCAACTCGATGTTCTCGAGCAGGACGCGTTCGTCTTCGTAGCGGAGCTCGCCGGTCCAGATCTCCGAGATACCATTCTCGACCCGGCTGATCAGTTCGGGGTCAGTGTAGTCGATGTCAGAGCGGTTCCACGCAATGCGGGGCGACACGTCCGACGTCACGATTCCCTCCCAGCACGGCATGCCGAGCGGTTGCGGAGCATCTTCGAATGGCGTGCGCAGGACAGACATGACGCCGGTGAAGCGACCCGCTTCGGGACGGTCACTACTCGGCCTCGGGCCCGAGGTCGGGCCGCAGAGCAGCAGGTCGCCCGTCGGCAGGTAGTGGGCTCGCGTGAAACCCATGTGCTCGAACCCGTCAGTCAGTGTCCGCGTCGTCCCCGTCGCGACGTCGAGCTCCACGACATCGCCGAGAGGCGCTCCGTCGATGAAGAGGATCCGCTCGCCGTCGGGCGACCAGTCAGGCCGAGAGCCGAAGTCGGTCAGCAGGCTAATGTGCGGCGGCAGGTCGTCGAGGGGGGAGCCGTCGAGCGTCCCGCGTTCGGGGTCGCCGGGAGCCTGACCGATCGCCGGTGCAGGGACACAGACGAACGCAGCGATGGTTGCGAGCACTACAGCCGAACTCAACACGTGGCCAGAGCCTACCATGACTCCCATCGCGGCTCGTGACGTGCGCGACTACGACATAAAGCGGCGTTCGTTCTTGCTACGCTCTTGGGACTACGCGAGAAACAGCCGTCCCGATTCTCCGCGCGTAGCGTCGACCTGTGCACCGCAAGACCAAGCGCCGAAAAGCGGACCGTGCGTTCTGGGTCGCGCTCGGCCGTCTGTGCCCGGACTGGCAAGACGCCCAAAACTCCGCCCTCTGCGTTGAGTACCTGTGAAATAGCGCACTTTGTCGATATTTCGTCCAGTATATATTGACAAAACCTGGACAACACCTAGACACGGGTCATGGAAACCTCCCCAACCTCACCTTCGACACCGGTCGCCTCCAGGAGCCTCCTCGCGACGCTCGGTGCCCCCAAGACCCTCTTCTTTGTGGCTGCCGGACTCTCGTTCTTGCTCTCGATCTATCTCTGGTTCTCCGGCGACCGCGAGCGCGGCGTCTTCGTCGGCCTCTGGGTTCCGTCCATTCTTTCAGCCGGAACGCTGCTCCTCTCCGGTACCCAGATCGGCTCCGACAAATGAACGATCTCGACATCATGATGGCCGGCGGCCTGGTCACATTCATCGCGTTTGCAGGAGCCTATATAGCCGTCCGAAACCGCGCGAACGAGTCCCCAGTAGACACCTACGTCGAGTCACGCGAGCGAGCACTCGCACTCGAAGCCTCCCAGGCCGACAATCGGATCGAATAGGAAGGAGACGAGCGAACGAATTCGAATCCTGCAGGAATTCCTTCCATCGGGGGCTAGCTGCCCACGTTGTGCATTCCGCGCTCGCGTCATGCGCTGATGTCTTGAGCGCCTCACAAAGGCGAGCAGTTCGCGATCGAGCTCTCGAACGCCACGCTCTCCAACATCAAAGGCTATCAGGCCGAACACGCGGGTCTCACCCTCACCATCAACCGAGTCTACCTAGAGCAGACGATGATGGGTGTGAAGCCGCTCGCGGCTCAAATCGCCGATGGCACTGCGAAGGTCAGTGGCGACTCCTCTATTCTCAAGAAGCTCGGATCGACCATGGTGGACTTCGAAATCGGCTTCGAGATCATGCCTGGCGCCAAGGGAGCGGACGAGGTCGACGATCTGAATCCCTATGAGGTAGGGCCGATCGACATCCACGGCGAGTAGTGCAGCGCACGCGAGGGGGGAAGACGAGGGCTAGCCGAGTGACCCACGGCGAAAACCCGCCCGCGGCCATGCCCTCGACCCCACGCGACCTCGACTTGACGAATCTCAGCCGAGAATCACGACAGCCCCAACAAGACAGAGAATGCTCTGCGCCGCATCAGTGATGAAGATGAACTTCATCGGACCCGACAGCACAGGCCAATAGCTGTCGCCCTGCCGTTCCCCGTTGGCCAGCACTGGAAGCCCAACAGGACCGCGCACATGAACGCGAGCGCACCGTTCATGCCACCGAGAAACCGAAGAGACGCTGCGAGTGTCGCGAACAGCGGCGATCCGTACGCGCTTCTCGGGACCCATGCCGTCGCAGAGTCTCGCTGCCTGAAAGTATCTGCAATGACGCGTTCACCCCGAGTTTTCTGCCTGCTCAATCGGGCAAGCAGCCGATTGTTCCGCTCCGCCGACAGTCTACTGAGAGCGCACGAGGGGATCGTGTCTGCGCACCAGCTGGTCTTGCTAATCGTCTCGCAGTCACCCGGTTTGACGAGCGCGGAGGTTGCAGGCCAGTGCGGAATGACGCCATCAAGGGACGAGCACTGCTGAGGCGAACGCACGACTTCACACGCGACTACAACGAACGCCTATTGGCGCCCTTCAGTGCCAGCGAGCCGAAGACGATCGCAAGATTCTTGGACCATGTGCCCGAAGTCGCGGCGCAAATGAGCAAGGCCGCGGACAAGCCGACCCAAGGATAGAGGCCTTGTGGATTTCGCTCGCCTCTCACTCATCGTCATCCCGACGGGCGAAGAGAGCGGTATGGCAGCACGCGCCGTGAATTTCCGCTCTCGGCCGGAGCTCATAGGCCAAGAGAACACAGCATGTGTCCGTCAGGTTGTGTTCCTTACAGGTGTCGTGCTCGACTACTGGCTCTCGGAATGAGACACAACGCATGAAGTACGATCGCGCCAACCTCAAAGGCGACCTCGCCGGCGGCTTCGTGGCGGGCGTGATTGCCCTGCCACTTGCGCTTGCCTTCGGCGTACAGTCAGGGCTCGGTGCCGCCGCTGGGCTCTACGGCGCAATCGCGCTCGGAATCTTCGCGGCGGCGCTCGGCGGTACCCGCACGCAGGCGTCAGGCCCTACTGGCCCGATGACGGTCGTCTCGGCCGCCATCGTCGCCTACGCGGTCGAGACCACCGGTAACGTGGAGGCGGGTCTCGGAATCGCGCTCCTGTCGTTCTTCGTGGGGGGCGTGCTGCAGTGCGTGCTCGGCCTCGCACGAGTCGGCAAGTACGTGAAGTACTTTCCCTACCCGGTCGTCTCCGGGTTCATGAGTGGCGTCGGAATCATCATCATTGCGCTTCAGATCTGGCCCTTCCTCGGGTCCTCCTCGCCAAAGTCGACGGTGGACGTCTTCATGCGCATCGGCGAGCCGTTGTCGAACATCAACTACAGCGCAGTGGCGCTCGGCACGCTGACGCTGACGACGTATTACGCGGTCCCGTTCGTCACCAAGCGGGTACCGGCAGTACTGGTTGCGCTGATCGTGGGAACCGTGGCCGCCATCTCGCTCGGCCTGGAGGTTCCGAGGATCGGCGACATCCCGTCGGGTATCCCCGCAATCCAGCTTCGAAGCATGCTCGGCGTACAGCCCGAGCACTACC
Organism: uncultured delta proteobacterium; assembly: GCA_963845195.1. GTDB lineage: Bacteria > Myxococcota_A > Polyangia > Polyangiales > Houyiibacteriaceae > SG8-38. Next base: position 1,226,115 of record CAWJRH010000006.1, on the reverse strand, counting down.
GCTTCATCCTCGAGTCTGGCGTGACGCTGGCTCTGCTCGGTTCCATCGACTCGCTATTGACTGCCGTCATCGCCGACAACCTCACCAAAGACCGTCACAACAGCAATCGAGAGCTCATCGGACAGGGCATTGGAAACATCATCGCGTCGGTCTTTGGCGGCATTCCCGGCGCGGGTGCGACCAAAGGCACGGTAGTCAACATCAATGCCGGCGGGAGAACCCGACTTTCAGGCGTGTTGCACGGGGTGCTGCAGCTCGCCGTGTTGGTCGGGCTCGGGTCGTTCGCGGCGCTCATCCCTCTCAGCGTGCTGGCGGGTCTACTCATCAGCGTCGGCATCGCCATCCTCGACGAGAGAGGCTTTAGGCATATTCGAAGTGTGCCCAAGGCGGATGCCTTCGTGATGCTCGTCGTGCTTGGGTGGACGGTCTTTGGCAACCTCATCATGGCGGTAGCCGTCGGCATCACGCTCGCTAGCGTCCTCTTCATGAAGCAGATTGGCGACATGACCGAGGCTCGTGGGCGCATATCGCCACTGGTGGACGAAGAGCCCTGGGCCGATGAAACGTCGGCGGCCGGGGTCGCAGACATGGTGCACGGCGTATTCGTCAAGCACCTGGACGGGCCGCTCTTCTTCGGATCGACTGCCGGGTTTAGCGAGCTTGCCGATGAGCTGCCCGAGCAGGTGCGGCTGTTGATCATACGTATGGACCGCGTTTCCTACATCGACCAGTCTGGGCTCTACGCGTTCGAGGAGCTCGTGCTGAGTCTTCGCGAGCGCGGCACCCGCATGATCCTCATCGGGCTACAGCCGCAGCCGCGTGAGCGTCTCGAGAGCATCAACGTCATCCCGGACGTGGTGCCGAACGAGCGCATCGTCGAGAGCTTCGGCGCAGCACTGCCACTGATCAACGCCGCGGCTTGAGCGGCAGCCGCCAGTCGACGAAGCCATCTGCGCTGCAAGGTCACCTTCGTGAAGTCGGTCACGGTGAGCATACGGGACTAGTGCTCTCGACACATTGCCGGAACGACCGAGGCTAGTCGCCCGCGAGCGCTCGCAGGCAGTCTCGACGACTCTTACACGAAGCAGTCAGTCACTTGGGAGCCACAGTCGTCGTCGCAGCCGACCTGCGACGGAGCGGCGAGCATCACCAACACAAAGCAAGAAAGCAGTACCAAGGTCCACAGTGCATCACTTGCAAGCGCCAAATTGAGGGGTACCGAACGTTGGGTACGGTAGACTCGATCGCATGAGCTTTCGCCTCGTTGATCGGGCCAAGTTTGCGGTGGAGCGCTGGATGGTGCGTGGCGCTTGGCACCGCGGCCTGTTGGCAGCCTTGCTGATCGTCGGCATCTCCGCGTTCGGCGGGCTCCTGGTGCTCATTTGGGGACACGGGTTTCATCGCTTCTCAGAGGCCACCTGGTGGTCGTTTCTGCGGCTCAGCGATCCGGGCTATCTCGGGGACGACGAGGGCTTGGTCAATCGCACGGTATCGACCGTGCTGACCGTGCTCGGCTACGTCGTCTTCTTGGGCGCGCTCGTCGCAATCATGACGCAGGGGCTCGTTGCCCGAATGGAGAAGCTCGAAGCAGGTCTGACGCCAGTCGTACGTGACGGCCACATACTCGTGCTCGGGTGGACGAGCCGCACGGATTCGATCGTCCGTGAGCTCCTCTTGTCTGAAAGCCGCGCCCAACGCTTTCTCGATCGCCGGGGTGGCCATAGTTTCCACATCGTGGTTCTGGCAGAAAAGGTCACCGCGGCGTTCGTACAGAACCTTCGAGACTCCGTCGGCCCGGCTTGGGACGAGCGGCGCGTCACCGTTCGGTCCGGATCACCTCTCCGACCCGAACATCTCGCTCGGGTCGACGCTGCGCACGCCTCCGTGATCCTGATCCCTAGGGCAGATTTCGCTCGAAGCCCGGTGCACAGGGATACACAGACAATCAAGGCGCTGCTTTCGCTGGAGGCTCTTGCCGCCGGTGAAGCGCGGCCGCCGCGGGTGGTCGCCGAGATCCTGGAGGCCAAGAACGTGCAGCTCGCCCGAAGAGCCTATCAAGCCGATACCGAGATCATTTCGAGTGACGGGGTCGTCAGTCGCCTGCTTGCTCAGAACATCCGCCATCCGGGGCTCTCCCGCGTCTACGACGAGATTCTCACCAACGAGACGGGAAACGAGATCTACCTTCGAGAAGCAGACGATCTAGTCGGTCTCGAGGTTGAAGAGGTCCATCGCCGATTCGATCGTGCCGTTCTGATGGGCTTGGTTCGACCATCGCCACGAGGTTTCGAGCCGCTTCTGAATCCGCCAGGGGGCACTCGCGTGCATGAAGGTGACAGGCTGGTGGTGCTTGCGCAGAGCGATGACGAATCCGAGCCGGCGGGTGCGCCTGTCCGACCTCGCCTGGCGAGGGGGCTCCCCGCTCCTGCTGGGCCTTCCGACCGCAAGACGCCCCAGCGCGTTCTAATTCTCGGCTGGAATCATCGCGTGCCCGCCCTTGCCGCCGAGTTCGTGGCGGACGAGGATGAGCAATACGAAATCGAGATCGCGGCAAAGGTTCCTATCGCCGAGCGTCAAGAGCTACTGAGGACGTTGGCTCCCGCGTCCTTGGCTTGCATCACCCACGTGGAGACCGATTTCACAGATCCTGACGAGATGCGCACGCTAAGCCCGGAGCGCGCTGACAGCATCGTATTGATCGGCAGCGATTGGACCGAGTCGGCAGAGGATTCAGACGCCAGAACCCTCATGGGATCGCTCATTGTGGACGAGCTGTTTCGCGAGATCGATCCCAAGCCGAGCGTCATCATGGAACTCCTCGATCCCGACAACGCGACTCTGGTGGCTCGCTCGAGGGGAGAGCTAATCATCAGCCCGCTCCTGCTTAGTCACCTGATGACCCAGGTCGCGTTGCGGCGCGAGCTTCAGTCGGTGTTTGAGGCCCTGTTCATGATTGGCGGTACCGAGATCACCTTCCTACCCGTCACCCGCTACGTCGATTCGGCTGAGTTCACGTTCGAGATTCTCCAACGGGCGGCAGCCGCCGTCGGCGAGACGGCCCTCGGGGTCCGGAGCCGTTCGACCGGTCAGATCGTGCTCAATCCGTCAAACGGAACGACTTGGAGCGTGCCGAGTGAGCACGATCTCGTCGCGCTGGTGACCACGAGCGAGCGGGCCCCGACGTCGTAGGGCTTGGTAGAGCCTACTTTACCGCGAATCCGAACCAGGTTTGTCCCTGGGTATTCGAGCCGTAGCCTGCACTCGTGCCACTCACGTCTGCTGAAGCGCCCTGGGCGCCGAGGCTGAAGGCGTAGTCTCCGGGGGGCAGCGGTTCCTCCGTCGATATCTCATAGCAGCCGGTCTTGATCTTCGTCAGGGTGACCGCGATCGAGCTGTCGCCGGATTTTCTGTTCTTGCTGCCGCCGAACGTGTTGACGCCCCCGACGACCAGCTCTCTGTACGACTTCTCTTTCTTGAGCGGGTAAAGCCGAATCTGCGAGGACGGGCGCACCTCCGGGTCCATCGACTTGAACACGAACTTCTGACCGGGCTTCACCGTGACCTTTGCGTCGGGGCCTTCGAGCCTCACGCTGTTGTCGAAGCCGCGGTAGATGCCCTTCTTCTTCTGCTTGGCGACCGCTCGTTCCGGCGTCATCTCCTTGGCGGAGTCGCCGTTCTGGCTGACGACGCTTACCGAGTTCTTGAATTCCGGACACATGTCTTGAGCGCTTGCGCCGGCAGGCATCCAGAGCGCTGTAGACACGGAGGCTGCGAAGCCGACGAGTAGAAGCAAAATTGTGTTCCTCATGGTCACATTACTACACGAGCCGAAGTCCGAGTACAACCGCGTGGGACGCCCGGTGCGAAGGTGTATGGTGCTGCGGTAGGCGACTCGCCTCAAAGCGAAACCCACGATGAAGGCCCTACTCGACAACCTCGCGGACCGCGTGCTTTTACGGCTCGGTCTTGGGCTGGAGTTCTCCGTAGACCTGCGGGAGAGCTTCTTCAGTCAGATCACGCGCACTGTGTATCTGGGCGCGCGACCGAACGGGAAGAACGTCCAAGAGCTGAAGGCGGCCGGAGTGACCCACGTTGTGAGCTGCTTGACGGAGAATGACCGTTCGCAGATAGCCTTCCTACGGCAAGACTTTCATCATCTGTTTCTCGGTGTGCACGATGGAATGCATCAGGATATCGCAGAAACGTTTTCGCAGTTCTTCGACTTCGCAGCAACTGCGGCGGCTAGTGATCCAAAGGCCAAGCTGTTCGTCCATTGTGAAGTCGGTGTCAGCCGATCCGCAACTCTGGTCATCGCCCTCCTGATGAAAACCGAGGGCATGAGTTTCTTCGATGCGCTCTGTCGAGTTCGATCGAAGCGGTTTCAGGTCCTTCCCAACATCGGGTTCGCATCTCAGCTTCAACGACTCGAGCATGAATTGCAGCCGCGATCAGCGACCAACGTCCCCTCGTCCTTGGCTCAGTACCTCCACCGAGTATGCAACGCTCCGGTCGAGATCGAGGTCCTTCAGTCGGCTCTCGAACGGCACGGCTACGATGCCCCGTCGGCGCTCAGGATGATTTTCGGTGGTGAGATTCCCAGGGTCGTTCAAGGCGTGCGGGCGTAGCTCTGGCCACTGCGTATTCGGGGTTGATGCCCCGCCGCTCTCGCGCAAGTACGGCCCTGAGGCAAAGCGGGTCCTACTGGGGGATCCCCAGGCCTTCCTTGCCTGCCTTCTTGGCGGTTTTCTCGGCCTTCTTTGCCTTCTTCTCTTTTTGAGTGAGCTTCGGCTGGTTGGTGGTGGCGGTTCTCTTCTGACCTTTACTCATGGAGACCCTTTCGCGCCCGGTACGGACTCACACTGCGGAGACTCGATACGGACACTGAGTTCGAGTATGCGGCGGGACCAAGGCGACACAAGCTGACCCCGAGAGGCTGCTCCGTTGCGGTTGATCGCAGCCGGAGGCGACGATGAGGCGAAGACGGTCGTCTCTGCGATCGTTGATACTGGGGGCTTTCAAACGGTGGACACCGGCCCTCTCTCGTCCAGCCTGCGTCGTGCCCCGGGGCTCCGTTGAGTCCACGTGCTACAAGCTCCGCGGATGCGGAAGGCAAGACACGCGCTGGCGATCAGCGTCGTCGGTTCGGCGCTCCTTGCGTCCTGTGTTTCGAACACGCGAGGAGTTGATGTGGTTTCCGATGGCGATGAGCGACACTACCGATTGTCTGCGACGACCGAAATTCTGCTGACCAGCGAGGCTGGCGACAAAGTAGCTCCGACGCAGAACGTCGAGTTTCGAGACGGAAGACCCGAAGGCACGCGAGTCGTGGTCCAGCCGGACATCGTGAAGCAGACGATTGCAGGAATCGGGAGCTCGTTTACCGAGTCGTCCGCGTTCGTGTTGGCGCATCTGGACAAACCGGAGCGACTCGAATTGATGAACCAGGTCTATGGTGAGGGCGGCGCCAACTTCTCGATGGCGCGAGTCCAGATCGGAGCGTCTGACTTCTCCGTCGAGGGCAAGTACTCCTATGCAGACGTGCCAGGTGACGATCGTCTGGCGCACTTCAGCGTCAACGTAGACGAGGACGGGTTCGCCGCGGCAAAGCACCCTGGAGTCAAGGACGAGTCGTTCGATCTCTTGCCGATGATCCAAGAAGCGCTCGCGGTTAAGTCAGCCCAGACAGATCCCACTCTGAAGATTGTCGCCTCGGCCTGGAGCGCACCCGCGTGGATGAAGGACATCGAGGACTGGTATCTGCCGATGTCGTCCAGCAACGGCTACCACGGCCATGGCGGAACCTTGAAGCCGCAGTACGAGCAGACCTACGCCAACTACCTGGTCAAGTACCTCGACGCGTACGAATCGAAGGGGGTAGATATCTGGGGGCTGACGCCGATCAACGAACCAGAAGGCAACAGCGGGCAGTGGGAGAGCATGCACTTCACTCCTGAGTCCCAGAACAGGTTCATCAAAGACCACCTCGGTCCGACTCTGCGTGCCAACGGCCACGGCGATGTGGCGCTGCTCGTCTACGACCACAACCGAGACAACCTAGAGACTTGGACGGACGTCATCTTCGGCGATCCGCAAACAGCCAGCTACGTCGACGGTGCTGCCATTCATTGGTACTCGAGCACCTTCAAGGTGTACGAAGACGTGCTCGAGCGCGTGCACACGAAGTTCCCCGACTTCTCGCTCATTCATACCGAGGGGACCATCGACGCTCTGGGCACACCGGCGCCGGAAGGGGTGCTCGACCCGGTGGGTTTCGAGGAGTCCGATTGGTTCGACAACGACGAGTTCTGGTGGAACGCCAACGCAACGGACTGGGCATACACTGCAAGTTGGGCGGCCCGTCCAGAAGACCACCCGATGTACACGCCCGTACATCGCTACGCGCGGAACATCATCGTCAGCCTCAACCACTGGGTCGAAGGCTGGATTGACTGGAACGTCGTTTTGGACAAGCGCGGCGGCCCGAACCACGTGGCCAACTTCTGCGGCGCGCCGATCATGATCGACGTAGAAACGGGCTATGTCTACTACACACCGATCTACCACGTGCTGGCGCAGTTCAGCCGCACGATTCGCCCAGGCGACCACGCCGTGCAGGTCGACACGCACCTCGACGCCCTCGAAGCTGACGCGTTGCACGCTAGCGCCACGGTCAACGATGACGGACTCGTGAGCGTTCAGGTGCTCAACACGACGAAGAGTCCGGTGCAGTATTGCATGCAGGTCGGCGCGCAGTTCGCGTCGATTACAATCCCGGCCAACGCGCTGCAGACCGTGCGTTTCTCCCGCTAGTGCGGTGAGCGCGGTCTAGCGCCCACTCCGGCCCAGCCTTCTCTCCTCCGCCCAGGCGTAGAGCACCGGGACGACGAAGAGGGTGAGAAGAATGGCACCCATTCCGCCAATGGAAGGGAGCGCCATGGGCACCATCACGTCGGCGCCCCGGCCCTGCGAAGTGATGACCGGCAGCAGTGCGAGCACTGTCGTTGCGGTGGTCATCAGCAGCGGCCGCACCCGCCGCTCCCCGGCCTCCACCGCGCGAGCGCGGATGTCGTGGACCGACTCGGGCGGCTCCGCTTTGAACCGCTGGTCGAGATAGGTCGCAAGCACGACGCCGGCATCCGTCGCGATCCCGAAGAGCGCGACCATTCCGACCCAGACCGCAACCGACAGGTTCACCGGCCCAGCGTGAAACAGCTGCTGCATGTTGGTGCCGAAGAGGTCGAAATCCAGAAACCAGGGGCGCCCGTAGAGCCAAAGCAGGAGGAACGCACCGCCAACGCAGAGAAACACACCCAGGAAAATGATCGTCGTCGTCCAGATCCGACGAAACTGGAGATAGAGAATCAAGAACACTAGCGTCAGCGCGATCGGCACGAGCACCTTGAGACGTGCGTCACTCCGAAGCTGGCTCTCGTAGCTTCCGGTGAACCGGTAGCTCACCCCCGTGGGAATCTGGAGAGAGCCATCGGCAATCTTACGACGGAGGTGCGCGCTAGCCTCTTCGACAACATCGACCTCCGCGAGATCCGGGTCCTTGTCGAAGAGCACGTAGCTGGTGAGGAACGTGTCTTCAGACTTGATCACCTGCGGACCCTTGGCGTATCGAATCTGTGCAAGCTGTTCGAGGGGGATCTGCTCGCCACCGGGCGCTGGAATCAAGACCCGATGAAGCGCTTCGACGCTGTCTCGTTCTTCGCGCATGTAGCGAACGCGCACCGGGTACCGCTCGCGGCCCTCCACCGTGCGCGTGAGGGTGCGACCGCCCAGCGCGACTTCAATCACGTCCTGCACGGCGCCGATGGTGAGCCCATATCGTCCGATTGCCTCGCGGTCGATGACGATCTCGAGATAGGGCTTGCCGACGACGCGGTCTGCGAAGACGGTCTCGGCGCGTATCGAAGGAAGCTCTTGGAGTGCATCTTCGAGGCGTAGACCGAATGCCTCGATCGTCTCGAGATTGGGTCCATAGATCTTGATGCCCATCGGCGCCCGCATCCCGCTTTGCAGCATGATCAGCCTCGTTTGAATGGGCATCAGCATCGGAGCGCTGGTCAAGCCCGGCGCCTTGGCGACGCGCACGATCTCGTCCCAGATGTCGCGCGGCGTCCGAATGTGATCGCGCCACTGTCGGACGCGATCGCCACCTTCGTCGACCCCGTACTCGGATTTGTACGTGACGAGCGTTTCGAACATCGAAATCGGTGCAGGATCGAGCGGACTTTCAGCTCGCCCCATCTTGCCCACGGCTCTGTCGACCTCGGGGATCTGCTCGATTGCTGCGTCCATCATGCTGAGCATCTCGAGAGCCGCGCCGAACGAGGCATGAGGCATGGTGGTCGGCATGTAGAGAAAGGAACCCTCGTCGAAAGCGGGCATGAACTCGCTGCCGAGGCTCGACCAGGCGGCCACACCCGCGAGGAGGATCGCCAGGGGCAACGAGAGAAACAGAGCCTTGTGCCGCAGCGACCAGCTCAGGACCGGTACATAGACACGATCAAAGAGAGTAAACGCCAACAGAACAAGCGCCACGACGACCGCAACGAAGGCGAAGTTCAGCAGGAGTGAGCGTCCAGGCCCCAGCGGCAGCCATTGACCAGCAAGCACGAAGCCCAGGACGACCACCACGGTGACGATCAGAATCGAGCGCCAGCGGGTCGCGCGTTGCGTTCCGATATGGTGTGGGGGTTTGCCGACGCTCCGCAGAACGAGAGCCGCGAGGGCCGGAAGCACCACCATGGCGACGAGCAGCGCGGCCACGATGGCGAACGACTTGGTGTAAGCGACCGGGCGAAAGAGTTTGCCTTCGCTCGCGGTGAGCGCGAACACGGGCAGGAAGCTCACGACGGTAGTCAGAGTCGAGGTCGCGACGGCCGGGGCCACCTCGACGGTTGCCTGCCTGACGACCTCCGCGCGATCGGCTCCCGCCGGCGCACGGGACAGATGCCCGACGATGTTCTCCATGAATACGATTCCCATGTCGACCATCGTCCCGATCGCAATGGCTATGCCCGCCAGCGCCATGATGTTCGCGTCGACTGCGAACAGCTTCATGGCGATGAACGTTGCGAGAATCGCAAGCGGAAGGACGAGTGAGATGAGAAGCGACGTGCGAACGTTGCGCAGCATCACCAGCACGACGATCACCGTGACCAGGACCTGCTGCAGAAGGGCGGTCGACAGAGTGCCCAGAGTTTCGTCGATCAGGGTCGACCGATCGTAGAACGGAACCAAAGTGACCTGACTCACCGTGCCGTCTTCGAGGGTGCGCTTCGGGAGGCCGGGCGCCATTTGGGCGATGCGCTCTTTCAGCCGACCGATCGCTTCGAGCGGATTGGCTCCGTGGCGAATGACTACGACACCGCCGACGGTCTGGGCACCCGAATCATCGAGCGCACCTCGTCGCTGCGCGGGGCCGAGGCTCACGCTCGCCACGTCGACGATACGAATCGGAGTGCGTCGCCGCGTCGTGATCACGGTCTGCTCGAGGTCTTCGACGCTTTCGATGAACCCGAGTCCGCGGACCAGATACTCGGCGCGATTGATCTCGAGGGTGCGGGCGCCCACGTCGAGATTCGACTCGACGACCGCCCGAGCGACCTGCTCGATGCTCACGCCGTGCGCGCGCATCGCTTCGGGGTCGACGTCGACCTGGTACTCGCGCACATACCCCCCGACCGAGGCGACCTCGGCAACGCCGGAGACGCCCTGAAGCGCGTACCGCACGGTCCAGTCCTGAATCGAGCGGAGCTCGTGGAGGTCCCAACCGCCCACGAGCTCCCCGGCGGGGCTTCGTCCCTCGAGCGTGTACCAGAACACCTGCCCGAGGGCGGTGGCATCGGGACCGAGGGCGGGGCGGACGCCGTTCGGGAGGATACCGGCAGGAAGCGATGCGAGCTTCTCTAGCACCCGGGAGCGCGAGTCGTAGAAATCCTGGTCGTCCTCGAAGATCACATAGATGCTCGAGAACCCGAACATCGAGGCGCTTCGCACGGTACGAACCCCGGCGATGCCGAGCAGCGCGGTCGTGAGGGGATACGTAATCTGATCCTCGACATCGCGTGGCGATCGTCCTGCCCATTCGGTGAAGACGATCTGCTGGTTCTCGCCGATGTCGGGAATCGCATCCACCGGGACTCGGTCGCGCGGAAAGCGGGCGGGGTTCCAACCGAAGGGGGCGACGTAGAGCCCCCCGAGGACGATGCCGCCAATCAGCACGAAGACGAATAGCGGGTTGTCGAGGAAGAAGCCGACGGGTCCCTCCCATCGTGACCCGCTCGACTCACGATGACGGCCGCTCATGGCGCCTCTCCGTCGATCTCTGGGTCCGGCCGGCTCATCATGGACGGGCCACCTCGAATCTGGAGATCGGCATCGATGGCGAACGCTCCGTGCACTACGACCCGTTCGCCCTCGGCGAGCCCGTTCAGCACCGGGTACACTGCCCCGGCCTTAGGACCAAGCTGCACTTCGCGGGCTTGGTAGGTTGGCGACTCGGCTCCGGGCACCTCGACGTACACCAGTGACCTTCGACCCGTAAACAGCGGCGCCGTGTCGGGCACGACGAGCGGCGCGGGCTCCCCCTTCGATTCCGGCGAGGCGCTTCGAACGCTCGCCTCAACGAACATGCCGGGTCGCAGCCGCCGCTCACGGTTCTCGACCTCGATGCGCACCCGAGCCGTCCGCGAACTCGGATCGAGGACGGGATCGACGAAGGTGACCCTCCCCTCGAAGGTCTCTCCCGGAATCGCGTTGACCTTGAGAGAGACCGACTGCCCAAGCGTCAGCGTCGACAGATCGCTCTCGTAGGCGTCGAGCTGAACCCAGACCGTCGAGAGGTCGGCGATGCGATAGAGTCCAGTGCCCGTTTCGACGTAACTCCCTTGGGTCGCAAGCCGCTCGATGACCGTTCCCTCGAAGGGCGTTCGAATTCGCACCTGCTCTGACGGACGAGAGGCGCGTTCCATCGCCGCGAGTTCACCGTCCGGAACGCCGAGCAGCCGCAGTCGGTCTCTCGCCGCAGCAAACGCGGCACCGGCTGCCCGACTCGCGCTCTCAGTCGCCCCGTCCTGCAGCCTCTCGAGCTGCTGCTTGGCCTGCATGAGGTCTTGATGGGCACTGTAGACCTCGGGACTGTAGAGCGTTGCGATGACCTGACCGCGCCTCACGCGCTCGCCGGTCGTGCTCACATAGAGTCGGTCGATCCGGCCGCCGACCCAGGCAGTCACCGTTCGTAGCCCCGTCTCGTCGTAGTCTACTCTTCCTAGAAGCCGTCGTGCGATCGAGCCCGAACCCAGTCGCTCGGCTTCGACTGTCCGAATCTTCGCAAGGGTCTTGGCCCGCTCCGAGAGGGTGATGGTCGCCGCGTCGGTGTCGATGGTCGATGCTTCTCCGTCGACCGGGATGAGATCCATTCCGCAGATCGGACACTGCCCGGGCTCTCCCTGCCGGATCTGCGGATGCATCGAACAGGTCCAGATCGTGTCTGTGGCTTCTGTCGGATTGAGGTGCGCATGGGCGGCCTCAGTGGACTCTTGATTGGACGAACCCAAGCGACCAGCACCAAGCGCGAACGCCAGCGCAGCAGCGACCGGAATCGCGACCCAAGGAGCGGCCTTCTTCCAGTTCGTACTCATCGGGAACCTCCGTTTCCGATCAAGGCGACGGGGCGACCGACGATGCGCTCGAGCCGTGCCCAGGCGACTGCATGCCGCGCGCGACTCCGAGCGAGCTCGAGTTGGAGTTCGAGCAGCTGCCGTTGGGCAAGCAGCGCCGCGGCAACTTCGGAGCGGCCGGTCTGATAGCTTCCGAGGACCGAACGAAAGGTCGTCTCTGCCTGAGGGATCAGGGTGTCGCGACAAAGCTCGATCCGTCGCTGCGCATCGTGCACGTCGGCGATCGACGCCTCGACAAGCGCGTCGGCTTGCAAGAGCGCGGCGTCTTGCTCCGCGCGGTAGGCTGCGGCATCTGCGCGGGCGGCGCCGATTCCGTCTCGGTAGCTGCGACCCCACAGGGGGACCGTGAACCCTGCGCTGACGATGACCGCGTCCTGGCCGCTGTCGGGAATCGGCACCTGGGAATCGCCGGTGACGATCCATTCAAGTCCGACGTGGAGATCGGGGGCCCGCTTGGCGGCGTCGGCTCGCGCCTGGTCCTCGGCCGACTCAGCCATCAGGGCTGCGGCTTCGACGCTGGGATTGTCGCGTGCCGCCTGATGAAGGGCGTCAGCGGGCTCCGCGGGCAGGCCCTCGACAGGGCTGTCTGTGGTCTCAAGCGGCGCGGTCGAGGCGTCGGCGCCGATCGCTCGTAGAAGCTCGGCTCGCGCGGCGCGTTCTTGCTCGCGATGTTCGCCGTGGTGATCGTGGTGGACGGCGATGCCCAGCTCGACCTGATTTAGATCGGCCAAAGACGCCGCACCGGTGCTGACACGGCCCCGCACCGTTCCCGACAGCGTCTCGAGGACCAGATCGTGCTCGTTCTTGAGCCTATGCTCTTCGTGAATGAGCCAAAGCCGCCAGTAGCCGGTCGCAACCGACTGTCTCACGGCAAGCACCTCCGCATCGAAGCGCCGCTGCCAGGCGCGGGCTTCGGTGGCCTGCGCGTCTGCGCCCGCGGTCAGCTTGGTCGGCCAGGGAAACCACTGCGCGAGCGAAAGCTTGTGCTCTTGCGGCCCTACCCGGGTTTCGACGCTTCGGACGTAGTAGCTGTACTTGATGACCGGTTCGGGGAGGCGGCGCGTCTCGGCGACCTCGAGCGTGGCTGCGCGCCACCGCTCGAATGCCGCACGGATGTCGGGGCTCTCCCCAAGAGCGAACGCGAGGTAGCTCGAAAGGCGACCGTCGAGTTCAGGCGTCGAAGCCTCAGGATCAGCGTCGAAACCGTCTGCCGCGATCGCGAGATCGCTACGGGTAAGCGACTCGTATCCCCCTCGGCAGCCGCCAAGCGCGAGCATGAGTGCCGCGCCCACGATGCCAGGCGTACGAGCAGGCAGCGGGCGCACGCGCCGCTGAAGGATCCCTGAAGGGATTCCGATATCCATGTGAACAGTCCTTTCTGAATGAGCGTCGTCGGGAACGCAGCGCGGCACCGTGCCGAACCGCGTGCGGGGCTCAATTCAGAAAAGAACAGTGGCGTTTGAAGAGGGGCGGACCCACCGAAGGCGGCGGGCCTCGCTCACGGCAGAGTCCATCGCGGAAGGCGAGTTGATCTGTCACGCCGATCGGGATGGATGAGGCTCCAAGGTTCACCTTGGAAAAGTCGATGGTTGGTTCGGATGCGCTCGGTCCGCCGTCGGTGCGGCGCGCAGGCTGAACCTCCGAATCGCAGCAGGACTCAGTCTGCCAGGCCGTCGACGCGGGGCTCGCAGGGTCGGCCTTCGCGTGCTCCCCGTGCCCGGCTTGCTCCCTGTGCGCAGCGTGGTGTGCGGCGTGAGACTCGCCCTGCGCGGCGGGAGAGTCATGCTCGCGCTCACAGCCGCAAGCGCCAAGGGCCACGGACCCCATCTCCGCACAGACATGCACCAGAGCCCCCGCGGCGCTCGGAACGACGAGCACGGCGGCGCTGAGGACCGACAGGACCCAGTGGCGCATAGGCGTGATCATACCGCGGCGCCTCCAAGAGCGCTAGGGTGCGATCTTCTTCTTGATCGCCTTGGCGAGGGGGGCCGGGACGCTGCCGAGCGCGCTCAGCATGTGGGGCAACGCTTTGAGCTTGAGGCCTTCGTACTCGTTCGGGACGATGGCATCGATCAAGAACGGTCCCCGCGACGCGAAGGCGTTCTTGAGGGTTGCGTTGAAGTCCTCGGCTCTGGCGACGCGTCGCGCCGGTACGCCCATCCCCTGTGCCATCGATACGAAGTCGATGGCCGGCTCCGAGAGGTCGAGCTGCGCCTTGGCTTCGGGGCCGATCGTTTCTGCCCCGACCCGCTCGAGCTCGATGTTGAGGATGCCGTACGAGCGGTTGTTGAAAATGATGGTCGTCACGTTGAGACCTTCACGGGCGATGGTCCACAGTGCCTGAAGCGTATACATGGCGGAGCCGTCGCCGACGAGTGCGAGCACCGGTCGGTCGGGTGAGGCCGTCGCCGCGCCCACGGCAACCGGCAGGCCTTGACCAATTGCCCCACCGGTCAACGTGAGCACGTCGTGTCGAGGCGCGCCTGCGGTGAAGGTCGGGAGCTTGACGCCGGAGGTTTGCGCTTCGTCGGAGATAATCGCGTTTGGCGGCAGCAAGGCACCAATCGCCTGACACACCTTCGCAGCGTTGAGTTTGCCTTTCGGGAGCTGTGGACGTTCGGCAGGCTGGAGCGTGGGTTCGGTGTCGGACGCGCCGACAGCCTCGACCAGCGCTTCGAGCGAAGCAAGCGCGTCTTCGTGGGGCTCGACCAACGTGTGCGCGGTGCAGTTGTCTGGAACCAGGTAGCTCTTCTTGCCGGGATACCCGAAGAACGAAACCGGGGCCTTCGCGTCCACCAGTACCAAATGGTCGTAGCCGTCCAGCTGAACCGAGGCGAGCTCGGCAAGATACGCAACGCGCTCGACGAAAGGCACGCCCTCGCCCCGCTCGAGCCTCGTCGGAAAGACCTCGCACAGAAGCTTGGCGCCCGTCTTGTTGGCAATCTGCGAGGCGGCGCGGAGTCCCCTGTCGCGAAGCACACGGTTACCCAACAGAAACGCCACCTTCTTGCCGGACTTCTTGATCACCTTGGCGACAGCTTCCACGGTGGCTTCTGAGGCAATCTGCGGCTTCGCCTGGGGACGGGCCTTTACAGGCACAGCCCCCTCGTTCCAGGAAACGTCTGCGGGCAAAATGAGGGTTGCGATCTGTCCAGGCGGGCCTTGAGCGACGACCACGGCCTCCGCTGCATCCGCAGCGAGTTGACTGGTTTTTGGGGTCGTTCTGATCCAGGTCGACACGTTTTTCGCGACCGTCTCGATGTCCGACTGCAGCTGCGCGTCGTACTGGGTGTGATAGGTCGCGTGGTCTCCGATGATGTTTACGATGGGTGTCTTCGCCTTCCGTGCGTTGTGCAGGTTGGCAAGCGCGTTGCCGAGTCCACACCCGAGATGCAAGAGAGTGGCGGCCGGCTTGCCGGCCATGCGCGCATACCCATCGGCGGCACCGGAAGCCACCCCCTCGAACAGGCAAAGGATGCCCCGCATGTCAGCGTCATCGAGAGCCGCCACGAAGTGCATTTCCGAAGTGCCAGGGTTGGTAAAACAGGTATCAACGCCGGCGTTGACCAGAGTTTGAATGAGAGCGTGTGCGCCGTTGGCCATGGTGCCGGGGACCTTACTACAAACGCTGTCGGCGAAGGTAGCCCATCCGGTGATGGCTAGCCGTTGTCCTTGCCTTTTGTCGCCAACGCGGGCACACCGGAGCATGTACCAATACGGTGATTCCTACCTCGAGTTCGTAGAGCTGTCTGACGGGACCAACGTGCTGCTGCGACCAATTCAACCGTCCGACAAGGCGGTGATGCAGGAGGGGTTCAAGGGTCTGTCGCCGCACTCGCGATATCAACGGGTCATGGGTCAGAAGAAGGAGCTCACGGCTCACGAGTTGCGCTACTTGACCGAGTTCGATGGTGTCGCTCACTACGACGAGTTTCCAGGCAAGGGTCTCGGTACGACGATCCTCGACCGCTTGCTTCGTGCAGCGTGGGAACGCGGGATCCGCCATTTTCACTTCGAGCTGATGGCAGACAACGCCGGTCTTTCGTCTGCTCGGACACATCGCGAGCACCGACGTCACGCACCTACACCGATCCACGCTCCCGCCGCCGCCGCGCTGATGCATGCCAAGGGTTGCAAGCGGGATGAAGATCGCAATTAAGCGCGTTTACCAGCCGGTCGACCCTGACGACGGCTTGCGGGTTTTGGTGGACCGGCTGTGGCCCCGGGGCCTTTCTAAAGCGGATGCCAAGATCGACATTTGGGCCAAGGAGATTGCACCGTCGACCGACCTTCGTCGCTGGTTTCACAGCGATGAGGCCAACTGGACGGAGTTCAAGCGTCGCTACGGGGCCGAACTCGTCTCGCATGAAAGCGAGGTGCGTGCTCTCCGCAAAGAGATAGGACGACGCAAGGCGACCCTGCTCTACGGGACACGCGACGAGGCACACAACCATGCCCAGCTCGTAGCGCGGTACATGGAGTCGCTGGGCGCTGGGGCGAAGTAGCCGCTTCGGAGTTACTCGCTGCCGTGTATCGGGCATCGGGCACGGCGGTCCATCAGCTCTTCCCAGACGTCCATCGGGAGCGCCTCTTCGAAACCGGCGGCATCCCAGCAGATGCATTCCTCGGTGTCGTGGGTGTCGCCCGCACCGTGCTGTGGCAGCCGCTTCGGTTGCGTGGCCGGAGCTTCTTTCCGCTGTCTTGCCATCTGCCGAAAAGATAGCAGAGCAGAGATGCCAGACGCACATGGCTGAAGCCGCTCCTCGACACCTGGTTCGAAGTTGTACAGGCTGCGCCTGCTCAGCCGACGAAACGAGGCTTCCCGTTGCTTTCCATACGCCGAGAAAAATCCTTCACACGCCGCGCCATAGCGAGCTCTAGCCCATCCTGGCTTGCTCTTGCGTTGCTTGCGCTCGGGTGTGCTGGCTGTAGCAGCGAGAGTAGCGCCGGGGCACCTTCCCCGGGCGACCCCCTGCCCGCGCTCGAGGCCGTCCCTGACCCCGTGCTCGGAGGCAGAATCGTAGACGCCGAAGGGCGAGAGGTCTTGCTCCGTGGGGTCAACGTAAACGCATTCGTGGAGTACTGGCAGTACGACGACGAGCTCTTCACCACGTACTCGTTCACGGAGGAAGACGCAGACTCCATCGCCTTCATGGGATGTAACGCGGTGCGCCTGCTTGTGAGCTGGTCGCGGATCGAGCCACAGCCCGGGGCCTACGACGACGCGTACCTCGACGAGGTAGCGAGCGCAGTCGCGATGCTGCGCGAGCGAGGGATCTACACGATACTCGATCTGCATCAGGACGCTTGGGGGCCTTCGCTGGCAGCGCCGCCCGACGAGGTGTGCGACGACGGCGCGCTCCCCGCCGGAGGCTGGGACGGCGCGCCCGAATGGGCGACGTTCGATGACGATCAGCCGCGGTGTGTAGACGGTCAACGCGAGACAGTTCCTGCGGTGCTGGCCGCGTGGACAGCGTTCTTCGACAACATGCAGGGTCCGGGCGGTCTGGGAATCCAGACGCGATACGTGGAGATGTTCGCCTATCTCGTATCGAGGTTCGCGACCGACGACGCGGTGGCAGGCTACGACCTCATGAACGAGCCGGGCGCGCTCAACCCTGCCCAACAGCCCAAGCTCGCGCGCTTCTACGCAGACGCACTCGTCGCGATGCGGGCGGCCGAAGAGGCAGCTGGAGCGCCCCGACGGCTCTTTTTGTTCGAACCCTCGGGCGCCTGGGTATTCGGCTTTGCCGCCCCGCCTCCCTTCGAGCAGGACGACCAGGTGGTCTATTCTCCTCACATCTACCAAGAGGGGATCACGAGTGGAATGCTCGAAGACGGCTTCGCTCGGGCACAGAGCGAAGCTTCAGAACTCTTCGAGGGTGCGCCCGTGGTCACAGGCGAGTGGGGCTCCGACCCAGACCGTGCGGCGGACCCTGAAGACGACTTCTTCGAGCGTCACGCGCGGGCACAGGACGCCTACCGATTCGGCGCGATGATATGGACCTGGCGAGAGGCCTGCGGGGATCCGCACAAGTACGGAGACGTGCGTGCGGGCCGAGTGCCTGAGGTCTGGGGCTTTTTCGAGGTCGATTGCGCCACGAACACGATTTCCGGCCCGCGGACCGCGCTCACCGACGCGCTTCGGAAGCTATCGCTGCGGTTCGCACCGGGGGCAATTGCTTCCATCGAGTGGACTCTCGATGACCGCTTGCTGGACGCCCACGGTGACACGGCGCCAAGCGGCAATCGACTGGAACTCTTCGTACCAGACGAGACCCTTTCCGCGGTCGAAATCGACTCTACCGGATTGACCGAACTCGGCTCGACCCCTTGGTTCGGGGGAACCCTGGTCCACGGACGCGCCGCAGGCGGCCCCTGGTCGATACTGGTGATTCGCTGACGCGCTAGGCGTCGCCCTGGGGCTCGCCGTTTCCCTTCCCCACTGCCTCGGTCTGAAGCTGGACCGCATCGCCGACGCGTATCGTGCCCGTCTGTACGACCCTCGCCGTCCAGCCTCCGTGGCCGAACATTGCTGCGAAACCACCGGGACCCAAGGTTTCTTCCATTCGAGCGCAGGGATGACAGCGACCGGTCACCTGGAGCGCCGTTTCGCCTACCTCCAGCACAGCGCCTCGCGCAAGCTCGAGGTTGAATCCACGAACCGCGACGTTTCGACGCGTTTGGCTGAACTCGACGGCCCGCCCGAGCAGGCTCTCGAGGACGGCAAGGTGCTCGTATTGGAACAGCGTGACCCCCCGTTCTGCCGTGCGGACATGGTCGGCCTGGGATTGGAGGTCCCACGCGTGCACTTCGACCGTTGGAGCCAGGCGCTTGGGCCGCACCCGGATACTATGCACCGTCCCGCGCGGCATCGCCTCGTCCACCCGGATTCGGGCGAACTTCGGAAGCGGTTCGTTGCTCTCTGCCATGGCCGGAGTGTAGCTCCCCGTGTTCAGAAACCCGCGCGAAACACTCGGTCCAAGGATAGATTCCTTGCTTGCAATGCCGATTCCGGAGCGTTAGGAACAGTCGTTGCCGGAATCGAGCAGAGGTCTGTTTGCCCACTACGATCGCGGAGGATTCTTCTGCGAGATGTTCGGCAACGGTCCCGAGCCCGCGTCGCACACCGACCTGATTCGCGACCGGATGCACCAGATTAAGGCCAGCACCCTCCGTCGTCGCGCAAAGCTGAGCGACAGCGAACTCTATAACCTCGGAATCACGTTCACGGTCTACAGCGAGCGCGACGCGATCGACCGCGTATTGCCCTTCGACGTCATTCCGCGCGTACTGTCGAGCGCCGATTGGCAGCACATCGAGCGTGGGTGCATTCAACGCGTCGCCGCGCTCAATCGGTTTCTTCACGATGTCTACCACGAGCAGCGCATCCTAAAGGACGGCGTGGTGCCCGCTGAGCTCGTCTTGGGCAACTCAAATTACCGTCCCGAGATGCGAGGGGTCGACCTACCCCACGGGACGTACGTCGCGATCTGCGGCACCGATCTCGTGCGCGACGGAAAAGGAGTATTCCGGGTACTCGAGGACAATGCGCGGACGCCGTCGGGAGTCTCGTACGTGGTCGAGAATCGCCATTTGATGCTGCGTGCGTTCCCAGACCTCACCACCAACGTGGGGCTCCGGCAGGTTTCTGACTACGGCATGCATCTGCGTTCGGCCCTCGGGGAAATCGCCCCTCCCGAAGCCTCGGAGCCAAACATCGTCTTGATGTCACCAGGCGTGTACAACTCGGCCTACTTCGAGCACGTGTTCTTGGCGCGTGAGATGGGCGTGCCCCTTGTCGAAGGCCGGGACTTGGTCGTGGACGACGGCTATGTCTTCATGAAGACCACCGGCGGCTTGAGCCGCGTGGACGTGATCTACCGGCGGGTCGACGACGACTTCATCGACCCCACGCACTTCAACCCCAAGAGTCTCCTCGGAGCCCCGGGGTTGTTCGATGTATACCGGGCAGGACGAGTTTCGCTCGCCAACGCGGTCGGCACCGGTGTTGCCGACGACAAGGCGGTCTACGCGTACATGCCGCGCATCGTGCGATACTATTTGGACGAAGAGCCGATTCTTCAGAACGTCGAAACGCATCTGTGTCGCGAACCTGACGGGCTCGCATACACTCTCGAAAACATGGACAAGCTCGTGGTCAAGCCGGTTGGTGAATCGGGAGGCTACGGCGTGGTGGTTGGGCCAAAAGCCACGCGTCGAGAGATCGAAGAGTGCCGCGAACAGGTGAAGAGCAATCCGGCGAACTACATCAGCCAACCGGTGATCGATCTCTCGGTGTGCCCAACTCTGATCGACGGCACCGTAGAACCGCGGCATGTCGACCTGAGGCCCTACATCGTAACCGGGAAAGAGAGCTGGGTCCTCCCTGGAGGGCTGACGCGTGTTGCGCTCCGAAAGGGTTCTCTCGTCGTCAACTCATCGCAGGGTGGCGGCACGAAGGATACGTGGGTCCTTGAGTAGTCTCCTCGCCAGATTCGCCGAAAACAGCTACTGGATGGCCCGGTACGTCGAGCGTGCGGAGAATCTCGCGCGTATTCTCGAAGTCAACGAGACCTTCGCGCGTGACGAACACGGGGCCAACGATTGGCTTCCCATTCTGAAGCTCAACTGCGACGAAGAGCCGTTCTTCGAGCGCTATCGCGACGCGTCCTCGGAAAACGTGGTCGATTTCTACATCATCGACCCGGAGAACCCGAACTCAATCGTCTCGGTGGTGCGGGCTGCCCGCGAAAACGCGCGGAGCATTCGCCACCTCATCAGCCTCGAAACCTGGGTGCAGCTCAACGTCTTCTACAACTGGGTCGGGTCGCTCACCAAGCGGAGCACGAGCCTGACCGAACTCTCACGGCTTTGCGGACAAATCAAAGAGGGGTGTCAACTGCACTCCGGAATCGTCGCCGGCACACTCTATCGAGACCAGGTCTATTCGTTCTCCCGAATTGGTACCTTCAGCGAACTCGCCGACCAAATCACTCGCCTCGTCGACATCAAGTATCATGCACTTCTGCCGTCGTGGAGTGACGTCGGTTCGCCGGTCGATATCGCGCAGTGGAACGCACTCCTGCGGTCCGCGTCGGCGTATCACGGCTACCGGCGTGTGTATCCGGCCAAGATGACGCCGACGACCGTGGCCGGGTTCATCCTACTGAGCCCGAGTTTCCCGCGGTCGCTGACTCACTGCGTGCGCAACATCGAGGCGACGCTCCAGTATCTCCGGGCCGATGAGGGCCTCGCCCAGGTGAGTTTCGAGTTCGACTCGCTCGAGACACTGAAGGCGCTCTCCAGGCGTTCCCCCGAGGCGGTCATTGGGTCCGGTCTCCACGAGTATCTGGAGGAGGCGCAGGACGCCCTCCTCGACTTCGGAACGCAGATCGCGACGACGTTCTTTCACGCCGGAGAAGAGACAGAAACGAACGCAGAGGGCCCCGCCCCCTAGGCCGTCGCTGCAGCGCATCGCGGCAAATTCCTGCTTTCGCCTCGCGCGCGAATCGTGCGAGGCTCGGGCGTCCTAACCCTTGGAGTACCCCCGATGAACGTTCCGACCCGTATTGCGATTCTTGCCCTTCCCGTGACCTTTCTCACTCTCTTGTCCGCATGCACGAGCAACGGAGCTGGCGGCGCAGGCACTGGCGGTGTCGGCGGTACCGCAGGACAGGCCGGGATGGGCGGGGATGGAGGTGTGGGCGGGGAAGTTTCGACGCTCCTGCTCGAAACCATCGACCTTCCGAGCGCAGCAAGGCCCGCGTTCACGCCCGGAAGCCCCGGGGTCACGGTCACCAACCCGGATTTGATCGCGCAGTTCGGAACCGACCAAATCAACCTCAACAACGCGCGCTACACGCGGTACATCCTCTCCGACCAGGCTGACCAACAGCCCGACGCCATCGTGGTGTTGGTGCCGGGCTTCGAAGGCGGCGCCTCGACGTTCGCCGTGCTCGCGGAGAGCCTTGCAAGACGCGCAAAGCGAGACGCTTCGCTAGTCGTAGAAGTCTGGGCGATCGACCGCCGGTCGAACCAACTCGAAGACACCGCAGGCTTGGACATCGCCGAGCAAGAGAGGGACCCGTCGATTGGTCTCGATTTCCTGTTCGGAGACGAGCTCGGCCTCGAGCTCAGCGATGCGCTTCAATCGGCGCTCGATAGGCGCGCCATCTTTCATGGCACGGGGGAAGCCCTCGCATTCATGGCGCAATGGACGACGCTAGTGCACTCGCAGGACATCGACGCTGTCGTCGAAGAAGCACGCCGCACGGTGCGCAACGGGAACGTGTTCCTCGGAGGTCACTCGGCTGGCACGGGATACACGGCCCGATACGCCGCGACCGACTTCGCTTTCGGCAGCAGCGAACCTCAGCCGGGCTACGCGAAGCTTCGTGGCTTGGTGATGCTCGAAGGCGGCGGCGGTGGCTTGCCCAGCGAAGCTCCGACCGAGGATACGCTCGACCGCATCGAAGCACGCTTCGATGGCGGCCTCTACGGGGCAGTGAGCAGCCAAGAGCCTCGGTGCATTGACGGCCAAACCCCCTGCACCGTCGAGGCCGAGCTCACGGACTGTGCGGCGTTCGCGAACACCTCCTGCACCGAACCTGTCAACTCCTACTCGGTCGTGGCGGGACTCCTTTCCCCTCAACTGCTAGCCGTGTCCGAGGTGGCCGCACTCGAGGCTGACCTCGTAGGCGACGCGGGCACCTCGATCCTCCAGGCAGACCAGGGCGGCATCGAGGGCAACAACGCGGTGAGCCAGGTGCCGGAGCTGTCAGCACTGACTTTGTTGTTGGGAACCGAGCCGGCCACGTCGGTTGCGTTGATTGGCCTGTTCCTCGACGATGACGGCCCGGCAGCCGCAGTTGCGAGTTTCGTGGCGACTTCGCTTGGTACGATCGGTCCGACAGTCGACGGCGTGCGAACGTGGATCAACTACGGCGAGGAGATGCCCACAAGCGTCATTCCCGACAACGGCCCACCCCCGACCGACATCGAGGAGTCCGGACGCTGGGGCGTCGAAGTCGAATCGACCGACCTCGAGAACCACATGATGCCGTCGTTCTACCAGGGCCTGACGAACTTCTCCGATTGGTACTACCCGAGCTCAGGCCTCGGTGTCGTGTCGGGTCTTGGCCTCGACACCACCGCCCTTTCGGCGCCACCGCCCGAGGGACGTGGCCGCACGGACATCGAGAACCTCACCCAGGCACGCAACGTGAACATCCCGGTCATCGCATTTGGCGGTACCAACGGCCTGCTACCGGTGCCGGGGCGCATGGTGCAATACGCGGACTCGCTAGGACCCTGCGCCGCGCCCAGCTGCGACGGCGCGACCCCGCGCATCGTCGATCGCGAGCAGCCGAACACGGCGTTTCCGAGCTTCGGCGACGCGGCCGGAGGCTTCGAAGTCTACATGTCCGAGGGGTATAGCCATGTCGATGTGGTGTCGGCAGAAGATGACGAGACCAACAATGTCGTGACGCCCTTGCTGGAGTTCATCGAGCGCAACCTGGAGTAAGCATGACGAGCGGACACAGACTCACCCGTCTCGCCGCAATTGTGTTGGCAGTCGCGTTCGCATGCGCCTGCACCAAGAAGCAAGAAGCGGGCACGCCAGACGTAGCGAGCGCCGTCGGGTCCGCGGCCGACGGCGATGCAGCCGACGCCATCTACCTCGGCGGCACGATTGTCACCATCAACGATGCGCAGCCGACGGTCGAAGCACTCGCAGTCAAAGACGGAAAGATCCTTGCCGTCGGGACACGTGGAGAGGTCGAGGCCACTCACAGGGGCGCAGAAACTGAACTCGTCGACCTCGGCGGCAAGACCCTCATGCCGAGCTTCATCGACGGACACAGCCACTACTACAACTCGCTCTTGGTTGCTGACCAGGCGCAGGTGTACCCGCCGCCATCGGGCCCTGGCAAGGACGTGCCGAGCATCATTGCCGCGCTGAAGGAGTTCGCAGCCAGCCGAGGGCTCGAGAAGGGCGAGATGCTCAACGCCTACGGCTACGACGACACCGTCATGCCGGACGGACGACTCCTCAACCGTGACGATCTCGACGCCGCCTTCCCGGACAACCCAGTGCGTGTCGACCACGTGTCGATGCACGGCACGGTGATGAATAGCCTCGCGCTCGACAAGTACGGAATCACGGCCAAGACCAAGACTCCTCCCGGCGGGATCATCGTGCGCAAGCCTGGAACCCAGGAGCCCTACGGGCTGATCATGGAGACCGCGTTCCTACCCGTTGCGGAGCAGGAAGAGGTAATGACGCCCGAGCAGGAGATCGCGCGCACCAAGGCAGGTCAGATGCTTTACGCGCAGGCAGGCCTCACGACGGCGCACGAAGGCCTGACCCACCTCCCCCAGCTTCAGACCCTCAAGCGCGCCTCCGACGCTGGCGCCAACATCATCGACATCGTCGCCTTTCCGTTCGTCACCGAGGTGGACGCCGTCGTGGAAGAGTTCCCCCTCGAGTCGTGGGGAGCCTATGACGAGGGACTCAAGATCGGTGGCGTGAAAATCACCATCGACGGTTCACCGCAGGGTCGCACCGCCAAGTTCACGACCCCCTATCTCACCGGTGGCCCAGCAGGCGAGAAAGACTGGTCGGGCGAGCTCACCGCGCCGACAGAAGTCATCAACCAGGCTCTGAAGCAGGTGTACGAACTCGGCGTCCCGGTGACCTTTCACGCGAACGGAGACGCTGCGATCGATACTCTGCTTGCAGCGCACGAGTTCGCGGCAGAGGGCGACCTGACCCGAGACCGACGTGTCACCGCGATTCACGCCCAGTTCATCCGCGAAGACCAGATTCCAAAATTCGTCGAGTATCAGATTCGCCCTTCATTCTACACGCTCCACACCTACTATTTCGCCGAAGCGCACCTCGCGAACCGCGGTCCGAAGCAAGCGATGTACATCAGCCCAATGCGCGATGCGATCGACGCAGGACTTCGACCCACCAACCACACCGACTTCGTTGTCGCCCCACTCGACCAGATGATGATGCTCTGGTCGGCGGTGAATCGAGTATCTCGCGCCGGTGCAACCATCGGCGCAACACAGCGAGTCACGCCGCTCGAAGGTCTCAAGACGATGACGATTTGGGCCGCCGAACAGTACGGAGAACAGGATTCCAAGGGGTCGCTTGAACCGGGCAAGCGCGCCGATCTCGTCATCCTCAGCGCCAATCCGCTCGAGGTTGCGCCCATGACGATCAAAGACATCGAGGTAGTCGAAACCATCAAGGACGGGAAGAAAATCTACCGCCGCGACCCATGATGATTGACTCGAACCATCGCGCGGTCATCGCCTTCGCCAAGGGCTCGTGCGAAGGAGCCCACACCGACCGTGAGCGCGCGGTCTGCCTGTACTACGCGGTGCGCGACGGAATCCGCTACGATCCGTATCGACTCGACCTGACGCCCGCCGGGATGCGAGCGAGTCGTACCCTCGAGCAGGGATTCGGTTGGTGCGTCACCAAAGCGGTACTCCTGGCCGCTGGGTGTCGGGCGATGGGTATCCCCGCCAAGGTTGGATTCGCGGACGTGAAGAACCACATGTCCACCGAACGGCTACGGAGCACGATGGGCACCGACGTCTTTTACTGGCACGGATACACTGCGATCAGCCTAGGCGACCGATGGGTCAAAGCCACCCCTGCCTTCAACGTGGAGCTGTGCGACCGGTTTCGAATTCGACCTCTCGAGTTCGATGGGACCGCAGACTCGATCTACCACCCGTTCGATCTGGATGGGAAACAGCACATGGAGTACCTGGCGTTTCGCGGAGAGTTCGATGAGGTACCGCTCTCACAGATGATCGAAACTTTCGCCAAGTACTACGACGCGGCGACCTATGAGCAGTGGAGCGGTGACTTCGCGGAGGAGGCGGCCGCCGAAACGCAGCGAAGAGCAGTACGCAGTTCCAAACCGACGGGCTAAGGGCCACCCAAGAGGAAGTCCGTCACTGCCCCCCAAAGGGCCTCGAACTGAGTGCGGTCGAAGCGGCTGCCCGTAGCGAGCCAGTCGTAGTGCGGCGGGACGTGGTCGAGGTCGTCGAAATGGCCACACACGTCGAGATGATCGCCACTCCCTGCGTACACGAGCTCTCCCCAAAGCTGCGACAGCGTGGGCACGATCCCATCGCTGTCCTTCGCGCCTGGCACTTCTTCGTACTGGTCGACCAGGATGCGCGCCTGCTGCGGCGTTGGGGTTGGGTAGTGAGCCCGGGAATCGATGCTGACCCAGTGAAGGAACCGATACACCAGATGCGACGCCTGACGATACGGGTCGAGCCCGATAGCCCGCATCGTGCGCCATCCGGGCGCCCGCGACTTCATCACGACGCTGCCGTAGCGGACACCGACTCGATCCTCAGTCGCCGCGTTGAGAAGATCGATGCCGCCCGGTGTGAGTTGTCCAAGCGCCGCGTTGTCACCCCGCATCGATTCGACGTAGCCCTTCACCATAGCTTGCCGGTCCGCATCAAACTCGTCGAACACCTGTTCGTAGAGTTGGTCGAGCACCGACCCTCGCAAACCGATGAAGTCGTCGAGATGGGTAACCACCCTGCCCAGCTCGATCAGGATGCTCAGCGGCAGCTTGCCGTATTCCATCGTGTATACGGTGGTGAGCGCAATGATGTCGAGAATTTGCCCGCCCATGGCACTGCTGAAGAAACCGGCAGCGGGTGCGCCGTAGTGAGGCGTCGCGACGGTCGCCACGGTTCGCACCCTAGATGCCAACGACTCGAGCTCCCGCGGCTCGATCTTCAAGGCGGCGTTGGGCGTGACGAAGAGACGCGCGTCGAGCCCGCCGGTCGAATGCCCGACGAGATGGATGGGGCCACCGTCGTCGGAAGCGCTGCGAATCGATTCGTACACCTCCGCGGCGCGCCTCCGGATCGATGCTGTCGGAGATGTAGAGACATCCTGGACGACGACCGCTTGCCCGGCCGCCGCAAAGCGCGCCTCCAGCACCTCCTTGACGTGGTGAAAATAGGTAATCCCTCCGATCTCAGCGAAGCCGAACAGTCCGGGAATTAGATAGACTTGGTGCCGCTCCGTCATGCTTGGCGCGCGCCTTCCGCTTCTGCGATCACCTCGACGATGAGGTCTCGGTAGCGTTTCGTAATGAGAGCAGGATCGAACTGGCTCATCCATTCGGCGCGCTCTGCGCGACGCTTCTCGTGACCGATATCGGGGGAGTCCAATTCGGCTTCGAGAGCGCGGGAAAATGCGATTGCGTCGCCGACGGGCACCAAGCGCCCAAAGCGGCCACCGTCGATGACTTCACTCGGTCCGTAAGGGCAGTCGGTAGACACAATGGCCGTCCCCGCCTCCATCGCCTCGATGAGCGCCATGCAGAACCCTTCGTTCCGCGACGCGAGCGCAAAGACGCGCGCCCGACGGAGATAGGCCTGCGGGTTTGGCACGAAGCCCAGAAAGAACACGCGGTCTGCGATCCCGAGGTTCCGCGCGTGTTCGAGCAGCGCTTCGCGGTCGGGGCCCTGGCCGAGGACGACGAGATGGAGATCGCGGGAGGCCGCAAGCTTGGCGAACGCCTCGAGGAGCATGTCGAAGTGTTTCTGCGGCGCCAGGCGCCCGATGCCGAGTACGACGGGCTTGTCGAACAGCCGCTCGTGCTCGGAAAGAATGTCGAGTGACCCCTCCCACGCATTCCATGGGTTGGGGATGGCGACGACGCGACTCGGCGGCACCCCGAACACTCTGACCGCCTCGTCCGCCACGCCTTGCGACAAGCCAACGATCCGCGCGGCCCGCTTGTAGAGACGACTCTCTGGCCCAAACCCAAACCAGCTTCGAAACCACCACTGCACGGCGGGGTCGCAGTCCGCAGCGATGCGTAGATTCACGATCACCGGAACCTGCGGCACGAACGATGCGCCGACGCCGGAGTTGAGATTCGCCGTATGAATCATCGACATTGCGCACCGTGGACGTACGCGCTTCAGGTACCGAATCCACGCCGGTGCGGCGAGCATCTCGTTGAGGGCGCCCAAATGTACGCGCGTCACGCCCGGCAGCGGTTCGTTGCGCAGCGGGCCCGCGGCACGCGCGACGACGAGATCGACCTCGAGGCCAGACTCGACGAGGTTGCGCGCGAGGAACGACGCAACGCGCTCTGCGCCGCCGCCCGCATAGGACGGGATGAAGATTGCGAGGTCGGGACGACCCCGCGTAGCGCGTTGCGAACGGGTCATGATCGTCGTCGTCGGGATGCCCGATTCGAATGCAGCGGGCAACCCGTCGGTGCACTTGACGGCCAAGAGACCATGCTCAAGTATCGGGCGTCCGTCGCTTTGGAGAAAGGGCGCCCTTCACGTGTGTGGCATTGCGGGATTTTTGGCGCTCGATCAGCAGGCTGCACCCGACCACGAGGCCGTCCGGCGCATGTGCGATGCGATGGTCCACCGCGGCCCCGATGACCACGGCCTTCGGGTCGACGGTGCATGTGCCCTCGGGCACCGCCGGCTGTCAATCATCGACCTGAGGCCCGAAGGCGCGCAGCCAATGACCAACGAGGACGACAGCATCGCGCTGGTCGTCAACGGCGAGTTCTACAACTACGTCGAGCTTCGAGACGAGTTGGAACGTCGAGGCCATCGTTTCAAGTCGCGCTCCGACTCCGAGGTGGCCCTCCATCTGTACGAAGAGTACGGCGTTGATTTTCTCGACCGCCTGCGCGGCATGTTCGCGCTAGCTCTTTGGGACGCCCCGAATCGACGCCTGGTGATCGCGCGCGACCGCTTCGGCCAGAAACCGCTATACTACTACCTCGGACCGCAGTCCCTGGTATTCGCTTCAGAGCTCGGTGGCCTGGTTGCCTCGCACGCCTTTGATAAGCGCGAAGACCTCGACGCCATCGATGCGTTCGTCGCAATGCAGTATGTTCCCGCGCCGCGGACCGCTTACGCCGGAGTGAAGAAACTTCTCATGGGTCACAGGCTCGTCTGCGAGAACAGCGTAGTCCACGAGCCCGAACCCTACTTTGCGCTCCGGTTCGACGAGACGCAGAGCGGCAGCGTCGAGGAGCTCACAGAGGAACTTCGCGCCAAGCTCGAAGAGGCGGTGCGGATTCGAATGATGTCCGACGTCCCGCTCGGCGCCTTCCTTTCTGGCGGCATCGATTCATCGCTGATCGTGGCGCTCATGGCGAAGCAGTCCTCCCGTCCCGTCAAGACGTTTTCCGTCGGATTCCCCAGCAAGACCTTCAGCGAGCTTCCCTACGCGAAGATGGTGGCGGAGCAGTACGAGACCGACCACCATGAGATGATCGTCGAGCCCAATATGGCCTCGGTCGTGCCAGAGCTCGTCCGGCACTACGGCGAGCCATTCGCAGACACGTCGGCGCTGCCCACCTGGTACCTCTGCGAGTACACCCGCAAGGGAGTGACAGTAGCCCTGAGTGGCGATGCAGGCGACGAGGCGTTCGGCGGCTATCGACGCTACATGCATACGCGTACCTCGCGAGCGATACACCGGATGCCCTGGCCGCTCCCGCAAATGGCAGCGGGGTTGCTGTCGCACGTGCCGACACCACGCGCTCAAGAAGTGCGTGACTACGGCCAACGCCTCATGCAACCGGAGCACGTACGGTTCCTCGGGCTCTCGGCCCCCATCCCTCATGAAGACCGCATGGATCTATATGGCCCCGCGATGCGACAGCGCTTCGCAGAGGACCAGATGGCCTTGGAGTTCAAGCGACTCTTCGACAAATCCACCGCCCAAGATCCGATCAATCGTGTGATCGACGTCGATATCCAGACCTATCTCACGGGAAACGGGCTGACCAAGGTTGACATCGCATCGATGGCGCACTCGCTCGAAGTGCGTCAGCCGTTTGTCGACCACGAGGTGATGCAGTTCGCGGCGTCGCTACCCGGCTCCATGAAGATCCGCGGCATGACGACGAAGTATCTATTGCGTCAGGTGGCCACAGACCTGCTGCCCAAACGGATTCTCACACGCCCAAAGCAAGGCTTCAGTGTCCCTATCGATCGCTGGATGCGCGAAGACCTCGCCCCGCTGTCTCGAGACGTCCTTCTCGACCAACGTGCACGCGAGCGAGGAATCCTAGAACCCGCGGCGGTTGAGACACTCTTGCGCAATCAGCAGCGCGGCGAGCCGCGAGGTTTTCAGATTTGGTCTCTGATGATGCTGGAGCTCTGGTACCGGGAGTGTTTGGAAGCCTAGGCACCCTCGTCGTTCTGGTCGAAAGGCAAGGCGTGCGGCTTCGACTTCCAGAAGAACCCGGCGATGAGAGACGGCACGACCACCACCTGCCGCATGGCGGTGTCGGCGAGAAACAGGGCCGTGACCTGGTCGCGAGGCGCGTCGATCGTGTCGGCGAGAGCGAGGGCGAGAGAGAGAAAGAGAAACTCTCGCGCCGGGATGAACGGGGTGCGTTGCACCAACAGGTCGACGACGAGCAGACCGATCCATGCCGTGAATACCGAGCCAGGAAGCCCGACCGTCCACTGCAGCCCCAGGAGGGCGAGATTGCCCCCGCTCCGTACGACGTGATAGCCGATGACTCGCCACATCGTACGGGTCCCTACCCCGAGCACTTTCCCGCGAAAGAGGATCACCAGTAGGCTCAAGAGCGCCGCGGTGAGAGTCACCCCGATCAGCACGCCGAGTGCAGTCGGGCGGACAGTCTGCATCAGGGTGAGGTCGCCGAAAATCAGGTAGCCTCCGAGCACCACGACCGCGACGATGTTGGCGGCCGCCGCGGAGAGCAGCGTGACGTCTTTCACTCCAGAGAACGCCTTGCGGTAGCTAATCCCAAGCGTTCGAACTGACCACAGCATGAAGTAGACGTCGCCGCTCATTCCCGCCACGGAGGTGTTCATGATGAGCTTGACCAGGAAGACCCCAAAGTGCCGGAAGAGGTTCAGGCCCCAGACGGCGGTGTAGCAAAGCGCCTCGACCGTCGGCTGCAGAAAGAATCGGGTCAGAAAGAGGAGATAGAACCAGGGCGAGCCGGGCAGCGAGCGCAACACTCCCGCCCAGTCGGTGCCCTCGAGCTGCCGATAGAGGATCGAGCCGATTGCGATGAAGAACGCTAGCGTCAAGAGGCGACGCAGGTTGCGACGAAGCCCTGGCGGCACGCTCTCGTAGACGACTTGGCCCCACGCTTGGACCTTGGCAATACGGTCCTGCATGCGCTCGGTGAAGGTCATCGCTTCGGGGCTCGACCCCGTGCTCCCGCGCTTCCGATCCATCGCGGGTGCGAGAGTGACACATTCGCCGGGGAGAACTAGTAAAGCCGGATCTTGAGCGTCCGGCTGGTCGGCTGCTGCCAGCCCAGGCGCCCGCCGTTGGTCACAATGACCTCGTCTCCAATCGCGGCCGCCGCGGGAGCATAGAGGCCCTGGGGCAAGCGTCCGAGATCCTCCCAGCGGTCACGCGCAGGGTCGTACGCGATGATGTCGTCGAGCGTATAGTCCGGGGTGCGCAGCCCCACGAGGACTTCAGCCTTGCGACGGAGCCTGTTCCAGTAGTGCGCTGCGAGCGTGCGTTCGGTTCGGGACCGCGTGGTCGGCGCGTTGTTGCGGCCCCCGATGCATACGATCTTGCCGTCCAAGGCGAAGGTGCCGGGCTCGCAGTGCGAACGCCGGCGCATCAGCGGGGTCACCTCTTCCCATCGATCGGCGGCCGGATCGTAGCGGTGCACGTAGTCGAGATCGTCGACCCAGGCGATTCGGCCCGGTTCGCCAGGGACGTCGTGCCCGAAGTGGCCTCCGATGGCGTAGATCATCCCGTCGACGACAGCGGTCGCCGCATGCGTGCGGGCGAAGGGGATCGGCGCGACGCGCTGCCAGGCCGTTGGGTTATCGACATCGAGGACCCAGTGGTCGTCGTGATTCGTCATGCGGTCTGCATCGAGACCCCCGAAATAGTGGAGCTGGCGGCCGCTAAGGGCGAGCCCCCCCGAGGCACGAATGCTCGGGAGCGGAGGACCGTCTTCCCAGGCGTCCGTATCGACGTCATACCGGAACGAGGCGCGAATCCCGACCCCGGGATGCTGGCCTTCGTACCCTCCGACCAGCCAGACGTAGCGATCATCGAGTACCGCCGCAGTCAAATGGCTCAGCGCCCGCGGTGCGTCCGGCCTCGCGCGCCAGATATCGTCTGCCGGCGAGTATACCCAGACTGCCCGAGTCGCCATCAGCTCGGGCTCCATGTGCCCGCCGATCACGAACATCTGATTCCGAGCCACCGCGACCGCGCTCTCGAACCGCGCAATCGGCGAGCTCGCCCGGTCTTCGCACGCCACTCTGCGGCGTCGTAAGAGATTCGCGCCAGAGCGAAGACTCATGATCCAACTCCGACCGCGGTGCGGACGAGCCTCGCAATGTCCGTCGCCCACGCGTCCCAGTTCAAAGACGATTCGAAGCGATCGCGGGCCCCGACCACGAGGCGGTGATACGCATCCCGGTCGCTCCAGAGTGCTTGTATCGCGTCGGCGTACTCGACCGCGCTTGCCGCCTTGGGAAGCAGAAGGCCGCTTACGCCGCTTTCTACGCAGCCAGAAACGCCGCCGGTGTCGCGGGCGATCACGGGGAGCCCGTTCGCCGCGGCTTCTGAATAGATGGCGCCGAAGGTTTCTTGATGGCTCGGCATGAAAAGAAACGCAGAATCGCGCCAGAGACCCAGATACGTTTCGAGGTCTTCAGGCACCTGCTTGTTGAGAAACGGGATCACCCGCAGTCGCTCATGGGTGACCGTCGGCTCGCAGCCGACCGCGACCATGCGGGCGTCGATGCCGCGGGAAAGCAAGATCTCCATGGCTTCGAAGGCCGTCTGCCCGCCCTTGCGCTTCCAGTCACGACCAATGAACAGAAACTGACAGCATGCCGGAGGGTCTTTGGCCAAGACCAGGTCACGGGACGGGGGTTCGGGAAGATTGGCGCCGTATGGAATGACGCTGATCTTCGATTCGGGAACCCCGTAGTCCTCCGCGGCAGACTGCGCGGCCCACTCCGAGGGAAAGCTGCAGAGCGTCGCCTTCGAGAGCGCCTTGCGCGCCAAGGTCGCGCCGTGTCGCTGAGACCATCCCCAGAGCCTCGAGTACTCGGGGTAATATCCCGTGATCGCGGCAAAGGTGGCGTCTGAATTGTGAACCACGGGAACGTCGAGATCGAGGTAGGCGAGCAGGCTGTCTGAGTTCATCACCACCACGGCGTCGAACTGGTGCTGGCCGACGCTAGCCTGTGCCCTACGTGCCGCCCTCCGAAGCTGAGGCTGAAAATGCCCAGGGACAAATCGACGACCGAAGAGCCTCTCCGAGTAGCGAGCGTAGGTCGTGAGACGGGGGATCCACTCGAGCGAACCGGTATCGATATAGGTCAGCCGATCGACATGCTTCGATAAGGCCTTGAACGCGAAATGAGGAACGCCGGACCAGCTTCGAACGTCACGAGGATCGGCGGGGGCAATAAAACCTACGTGCGTCATTCGGTCGGAAAAGATTTCACGATTCTTGTCCCAAGTCTACCTATTGTCCGGGGTTTCGTGACCCGCCTCACGCTGTCCGGGTGCCAAGGGCGACGGATTCTCTCGTCGGCAGACCCAAACTCGTGCGACAAGGGTATCTGGCTCTGAGCGCAGCACGGATTCGAGACGCCAGCGGGCGTCCAACAGTGGTGCGAGAGTGCCTGGAGGAATCGGATGGGCCTCGATGAACTACAGCGCAACCTGGCTTCTCTGTTCGGTCAATCCAAGCAGGGCATAGTCGACGCTCTTCCGAATCTGGCAGCGGCAGTCCTCATCTTGCTTCTCGGATGGTGGCTTGCGTGGTCACTTAGAAAGCTTGTTCGGCGCCTGTTTCGCGGCCTGACCGCAAGAATGCCGCCAGGCGCCACCCGGGCGGCTTGGGCCGAGTCGGTCGACGACCGCGACGCGGGAAGCGTCGCAGCAAATGGTGTCTACTGGCTGGTCTTACTGACGTCGCTCATGGTGGCGATCGATGCTCTGGGGCTGCCAGTGTTCAGTAAATGGTCCGGCACGCTCGCAGGCTACTTGCCGAAGCTCATCATTGCAGCGGGGCTCGTGTTCGCCGGCGTGGTGGCAGGTCGCGTTGCCCGCAACGCAATCCTGAAGACCGGACGCCGGCTTCCCCCCTCCCAGGCGCACACCCTCGCACGGTTCACGCACGTATCGATCGTAGCTGCATCGATCGTCGTCGCTGCGGGACAGCTTGGCGTCGATGTCTCTTTTCTGACGCAGGCATTTCTCCTAGTCTTGGCGGCCATGCTTGGCGGCGCGGCGCTTGCATTCGGCTTGGGCGCCCGCGACGTGATGGCAAACATTCTTTCGATGCACTACGTCCGGAAGTCCTATCGCGTGGGGCAAGTGGTTCGGATCGGTTCCGCGCAAGGACGTATTGCTCGAACCACGAATACGACGGTCTTGCTCGAGGCCTCAGAAGGCGAAATCTCCATTCCGGGCCGATCGTTTGCCAACGCTGAATGCGTCTTGCTGAGTGAGGAGGAGCAACATGGAACTTGAGGCCAAACTCTTGAGCACGTTCGCCACCAAGCGGCCTCTCCAAGTGGCACGGGCGCTCGAATCAATGACCGTTTCAGATGCCGCCGAGGTGATCGGCGAGGCTCCCACAGACGCATCGACCGAGCTCCTGCGGTGGCTCTCACCACTCGTCGCGGCGAAATGCCTCGAGCTGCTCCCGATCGAAACTGCTGTGGATCTCATCCTCCGCGCTCGGCGCGACGTCGCAGCGACCATTCTTCGTTCGACGCACAGGACTCGACGCATCGAGATGTTGGAGTCCTTGCCTCCGGAAGCGCGGCACGCGATCAAACGTCTGCTGCGATATCCTCAGAACACTGCAGGCGCACTCATGGACTCCCAGGCGCTCTCGTTTCCGGCGACTATTTCGGCGGGAGAGGCGCTGGAGCGACTGAAGCAAGCCCCGCAGCATGCGCTCTACTATCTGTACATCGTTTCGGACGACCAGAAACTGATCGGAGTCGTCAACATGCGACAGCTCCTCGAAGCGCGACCGAGCCAAGTTCTAGGACTCATCGCACTGCGGACGGTCGACACGCTGGCTGCGCGTTCGAGCGGCGAATCAGTCTTGGTGAATCCAGGGTGGAAGCGAGTCCATGCACTCCCGGTCGTCGAAGCGGACGGACGCTTCGTCGGGGTGGTCAGGTACGAATCGCTGCGTATGCTCGAGGCCCAACTGACAGAGTCCTCACTCCAAGAGCATGCCGAAACGACCTCGAGTGCCGTCGGCGAACTCTACGGTGTTGGTCTTCGGGGTGTTCTGGAATGGGCAGCGTCCGCCGTGTTCGGCGCCGGCGAAGCCCAAAGCAGGCAGCCATGACGGCGGTCGCGACCGCAAAGGTGGTACGGAGGTTCCTGAAGGCGTACCCCGCGGAAGCCGCGCGAGAGATCGACACCGCTTCCCCGGAAGAGTGTGTGCGTGTACTCAGTCGAGAGACTTCGAAAGAAGCCGCGGGTGTGCTTCAGTATGTGCAGCCCGACCACGCGGCGAAGATCCTGGCTGCGGCCGGCACGGACGGGGTTCACCACTTGGCATCTGGGCTCGACCCAGTGCATGCAGCGAACCTCTTGGGTCGACTGCCCTCCGAAACCAGAGAACAACTAGTGGCCGGACTTGACGAGACTCTCGCGGCGGAGATCGTGGGAATCCTCTCTTTCCCGCCGGGTACCGCGGGTCACCTCATGGACGCCCGGGTTGCCCTCTTCGGGAGCGACATGACCGTTGCATCTGCTCTCGAACGCATTCGGCAAATGGGCGACCGCAGGATCTCGGATCTGGTCCTTACGAACGCCAACGGGCTATTCGATGGAGTCGTGCGGCTACAGGAGGTCGTGGGCGCCGCCTCTGATCAGCAGCTCGCGGAGCTGAAGAGCCCCCGCGCCATCTCGGTTCAACCGATGGCGCCACGCGAAGACGTGGTCGCACTCTTGAACGAACATCGTCTATCGAGCCTCCCAGTGGTCGATCTGCAAAACCGGGTGATCGGGGTCATCCGCCAAGCGGGCTTGGTCGAGGCCGTGCAAGAAGACGCGGTCGGCGACCTCCAGCAAATGGTGGGCGGGTCCGCCGAGGAGCGTGCGCTCTCACCACCCTGGGTCGGTGTACGAAGCCGCCTGCCTTGGTTGAACATCAATTTGGTGACGGCGTTCCTAGCCGCCTCCGTCGTCGGTCTGTTCGAAAGTACTATCGCCCGCTTCACTGCTGTCGCCGTCCTTCTGCCGGTCGTGGCGGGCCAATCTGGGAATACGGGCGCGCAGGCTCTCGCCGTCACGATGCGCGGTCTCGCCTTGAGAGAGATACGCGTGTCTCAAGGGTCCCGCGTGCTCGTGAAAGAACTGATCATCGGGACCGTGAACGGGATTGCCATCGCGATCGTCACATCCCTCGGAGTCTACCTATGGAGTCGCAATCTCGGGCTCTGTCTGGTGATGTTCATCGCCATGATTTTCTCCATGATCGCCGCGTCCGCTGCGGGCGCGATGATTCCGGTCGTGCTCGTGAAACTCAAGCGTGACCCTGCCACCGCGTCCTCGATCATTCTCACGACGGTCACCGACGTCATTGGCTTCTTCACCTTCTTGGGGCTGGCAACGCTCCTCTCCGGAATGCTTGAAGCCGGCTGACTGCCCGAACGCGTTGAGGAAGGAGCGTCAATAGAGGACGCCTTCGAAAGTGTTGGG
Source organism: uncultured delta proteobacterium (assembly GCA_963845195.1). Classification (GTDB taxonomy): domain Bacteria; phylum Myxococcota_A; class Polyangia; order Polyangiales; family Houyiibacteriaceae; genus SG8-38. Next base: position 1,189,671 of record CAWJRH010000006.1, on the reverse strand, counting down.
GCCGCGCTACGGGCGGTGATATACCGGTCCTCGGTGACGGCAGACGCAGCGACCAGGGTGGGCGGTGATGCAGCATTGGCGCTTTCTTTGAGCGCTTTTCGGCCGGAAAGCGTGCTGGTGTAGCGTGTCAGACCCCCACGCCCAGCTCGACGCCGCCGGAATTCTCTGGCGTCTCGGCGCCACTCTGTTCTTCGTCGTACTCAATGGCTTCTTCGTGGCGACCGAATTCGCTCTCGTGAAGGTGCGGAGCGCGCGAATCGACGCTCTAGTCGACGAGGGAAGCCGTCGGGCGGGGATGGTCAAGCACATCCTCGGTCACCTCGATCTCTACCTGTCGGCATGCCAGCTCGGAATCACGCTCGCAAGCTTGATCCTCGGAGCTCTGGGCGAACCCGCTGTCTCGGTGCTGATCATCGCCGTATTGCGCGCGGCCGGAGTGGAGGTCGACGACGGAGCGACCTGGGTGTCGGTGGTCTCAATCGCCCTTGCGTTCGCAACCATCACCGTCCTCCATATGACGCTCGGAGAACAGGCTCCGAAGATGTGGGCTCTTCGCCGAGCGGAAGGCACTGCCCTCGGTACCGCACCAGTCCTTCGGGCTTTCGCATTCGTGTTCAGACCCTTCATCGCAATCATCAACAGCATCTCGAACTGGATGCTGCGGGTCGTGGGTTTGCCTGCCGACCAAGGCCACGAAGGCACCCACACATCGGAAGAGATTCGATCGTTGCTCGCGCTTTCGTGGGCGGCGGGGCACATCTCGAAGCTCGAACACGAAGTCACCGAAAACGTATTTCGGGTCATGGAATTGGAAGTGCGCCACATCGTCCTTCCGCGGATTGACGTGGAGTTCCTCTCGCTTGCCCACTCGGAAGAAACCAATACGAAGGTCATCAGCGAGAGCGGTCATAGCCGACTGCCCCTGTGCGACGAAGGGCTCGACACCATTTTGGGTTTCGTGCACACGAAAGACGTTTTGCAACGCGTCCTCTCGGAGCAACCGCTCGATCTGGAAACGATTGCAAGAGACGCTGTCTTCGTGCCGGACACGATGTCACTGCCCAATTTCTTGCGGGAGCTGCAAGCCAAGAGACAGCACTGTGCAGCCGTAGTTGACGAGCGAGGGACCGCCATCGGGCTCGCGTTTCGAGAAGACGCTCTCGAGGAAATCGTCGGGCCGTTGGGTGATGAGTTCGATGAATTCGAACGAGAGTTCCAAGAACTCTCGGGTGGGCTCTACGAAATCGCCGGTCGGATGTCCGTACCAGAGGCGTGTGACCGGCTCGACTTCACGCTCGAGCGCGACGACTCCGAAGAAGAAGACACCATCGGCGGCCACGTCACCGCACTTCTCGGCCGCCTTGCACGACCGGGAGACGAGGTGTCGATCGGACAGTACTTGGTGACAGTTCTCCAAGTAGACCGGCATCGGATCCGCAGACTTCGGTTCGAACGACGAGCCGAGGACTTGGAAGACGTCCTTCCGTGACAACGCCTAGCAAAGGTCGGTCCCCGCTCCCCGTGATCGGGTGGCGGGAGTGGCTGGGGCTTCCCGAGCTCCAGATCAAGCGAATCAAGGCGAAAGTCGACACCGGTGCAAGAACGTCGAGTCTCCACGCGTACGACGTGGAAATAGTGAGGCGCGGGACGGCAGAGTTCGTGAGGTTCAAGGTGCACCCGGTGCAGCGCCAGTCGCACACGACAATACGCTGCGAGGCAGCTCTCCACGATGAACGCTGGGTCAAAAGCTCCAACGGCAAACGCGAGCTGCGACCCGTCATCCGGACGAAGCTGCACTTCGACCGCCACGTCTGGCCCATCGACCTGACGCTGACTTCACGCGATTTGATGGGCTTCCGAATGCTGCTGGGGCGCGAGGCCATACGTGGTAGGTTCACCGTTGACCCTGGGCGCTCGTTCGTTGTCCGCGAGCTCGTTCGGAAGCGTTAGTTGGAGAAGAGCATGCACATTGGAATCCTATCGCGGAAGAGTTCCCTCTACTCAACTAGACGGCTGAGGGAAGCGGCTCAAGCGCGTGGTCACAAGGTCAGCGTGACTGACTATTCCCGCTGCTACATGAACATCACTGCGCACAAGCCAAGCGTGCTCGTCTCTGGAGAAGCCCTTACCTTCGATGCAATCATCCCTCGAATTGGCGCCTCGATGACGTTCTACGGCACCGCGGTGGTACGCCAGTTCGAGATGATGGGGGTGTATTCAGCCAACACATCTCAGGCCATCACGCGTTCGCGGGACAAGCTGCGCTCCCTTCAGCTTCTCGCACGCAAGGGCATCGGCCTCCCTGTAACTGGCTTTGCGCGTTCGCCCAAGGACATCAACGGTTTGATCGACATCGCTGGTGGTGCCCCGCTCATCATCAAACTGCTCGAAGGCACGCAGGGCGTCGGCGTCGTCTTGGCCGAGACGGACAAGGCGGCTGAGTCCGTCATCGCGGCATTCCGCCAACTCGATGCGAATATCCTGGTACAAGAGTTCATCAAAGAGGCAGGGGGTTCAGACGTCCGCGCATTCGTCATCGGGGGCAAGGTGGTGGCCTCTATGATGCGACAAGGACCACCGGGGGAGTTTCGATTGAACCTGCATCGAGGTGGCGTCGCGACAAGCGTCAAGCTAACACCGGAAGAACGAAGCATCGCTGTGCGGTCGGCAAAGGCGCTCGGTCTGAACGTGGCCGGGGTAGATCTCCTTCGCTCGAATCACGGACCTGTCGTCATGGAGGTCAACTCGTCACCTGGCCTCGAGGGAATCGAAGCCGCCAGCGGCAAAGATATCGCAACCGAGATCATTGAATTTATGGAAAAAGATGCGAGTCCCGGGAAAACCAAGGACCGAATTGAGGGATAGCCCGCTCTCGCTAGAAATTGGTGACGTACGAGTCCGTCCTGGCTCGGTAGAACGGCTCGAGCTGCCGGTCGCGCGACTTCCCACGGGCTCTTGGCTCTCGGTTCCGGTAGTCGCGATCCACGGAAAGCGGCCAGGACCGGCCATGTGGCTCAACGCCGCGATTCACGGCGACGAACTCAATGGAATCCCGGTGATTCACAGGGTCGTTCGCTCGATAGACCCAAAGACGCTCGCAGGGACGATCCTCTGCGTACCCGTCGTCAATGTCTTCGGACTCATCAATGGGTCCCGGTACCTACCGGACCGCCGCGATCTGAACCGAAGCTTCCCAGGTTCCAAGCGAGGATCGCTTGCTGCTCAGTTGGCGCATCTCTTCATGGAGCAGGTGGTGCAACGATGTGAGTTTGGCATCGACTTGCATACCGGATCCGACGGCCGCACCAACCTGTCCCAGATTCGGTGCAACATCGATGACGCAAAGACCCGCGAGGCCGCCAGCGAATTCGGGGCCCCGGTCGTCCTGCACGCTGGATTGCGGGACGGCTCGTTGCGAGCAGCCGCATCAGAGCTTGGTATCCGGATGCTTGTCTACGAGACTGGCGAAGCGTTCCGGTTCGATCGGATGGGTGTAAACCTGGGTGTAGACGGAGTGCTCCGGGTGATCTCCTGGCTCGGCATGATCGACGACGAGCCGCCTTCGAAACCGAGCGAATCGTTCGTCTCCCGGAAAAGCGGCTGGGTACGTGCGCGACGCAGCGGTTTCTGCGAACTCGCAGTCGAGCTTGGGCAGCGGGTGGAGATCGGAGACGACGTTGCGGTGATCATCGATGCAACTGGCGTCGGACGCAATGTGGTGCAAGCCAATCGCAGTGGGATCGTCATCGGACACCTCAGCAGCGCGCTGGTACACCGCGGGGACGCGGTTGCCCATATCGCACAAGACTCGACCGAGTAACGCTCCCTAGAGACCTACCCCAGACTGGCACGAGGGCGCGCCGCCGGTCCGGGCTACGGCGCAGACCTGATTCAACGGACAATCCTCGATCGAGCTGCAGCTTCCGCCTCGCTTCATGCACTCCCTGCGGCCGTCTGGCCACAGAGACCTGCACTCGAACGTAGCGTCGGCGCAATCGTCGTTCGACCGACATAGACCGTATTGGCCGCAGGCCGCGATGCTTCCCACGCTTGAAGCCTCACAAACCGGGGCCGCACCGCCGCAGGACGAGTTGCGGCACGGAGGCCCGTTGAGGTCGAGCGGACCGACGCACTCGGTGAGACCGTCCCCATCAACGTCCGCGCAAAAGGGCGTGATGATACCGCAGTCGATCTCGGTCGTGCAGGACTGGTGGATGCGAAAGCAAAACCGATTGTTGACGGTGGGCTGCTCGCAGGCGTAGTTGACCGGACAGTCGGCGTCGAACACGCAGGGCACGCGGCGGTCAACGCATCCCCCCCCTTCACAGGAGAAACCGGGAACGCAATCAGCGTCAGTGGCGCAACCCGCAACCTGCCGCACGCAGGTAAGCCCGACGTTCACCACGTTCTCGCAGCTGTAGTCGGGACTCGGCGCAGAGGGCGTCGGGCAGTCGTCGTCGCCGGCGCATCGGCCCGTGCCGGGGATCGGAATGCACTGGTCGAGCGACGCGCCCGATGGATCGGTGCATCCTGAAGGAGCGCAACCCCAACCGACGAAGCAGGGGCAGACGAAACGATCGGGGCACGCGGTGCAAAGGTTGTTCGTGACACATTCGCCAGAACCACCGGCGCCTCCGATGCCCCCAGCGCCTCCGGTTCCGGCCATCCCGCCGCCTCCGGCAGTTCCGCCGCTGCCCGCTGCGCCACCGCTCCCGGCGGTCCCCCCGCTTCCGCCCGCGCCCGCGTCACCGGTCGTGGATTCCCCGCACCCGCTGGCCCCGAGCCCGAGGGCCAAGACCATGGCGCTGCACAAGACGACTCTCCGCATGACCCGCATCCTTCGGGAGAGTAGCGAGGTCGTGCGAGGATGTCCGATAAGCGGCCAGTGAGAACTCTGGCCGACGAGCGCGGTCAGCCGAGCGCACGCAGGGTCTCGAGGTCCTCGACCGCGGCAACCAACCTCGCGAGGTTCGCCGCGGTGATCTCTTCCCCGTAGTTCTCGGTGGGTGCGATGAGCCACCCGATGACCAATCCCCATACCGCCGCCTGCCGGTACCGCAGCCAGGCCTCATCCGGCGCCGGGGGCCTGTCGACACCGTGTCTACGCAGCTCCTCGAGATAAAATCCAAGGAGCGCTCGTTCCTGCTCTCGGCGTGTCTCGGTGGAGAGACCGGTGATCAGGAGATACGCGACGTCGTGGACCCACCGACCTCGAACCATGAGCTGCCAGTCGAGGAACCCTCCCCTCGCATCGGGGAGTAGATACGTATTGGCGATGTGGGGATCTCCATGCAGGAGTGTCTGAGGGCCCGAAGCAAGCATCTCCTGCGCCTTCCACAAGCCGCTCCACAGCTCGTCGACCGTCTTGCCCAATGGCTCGATGAGCGCGGCCTTGTATGGGTTCGTCTCGACCTGATTCCGCACGAGGTCGAGACCGAGTGACTGGAACACGGGATACATCCCCCCAGAGACTGGGGTCGCGAGCCATCGGAGCTCCGAACGGAGTCGAGGGCTCTCCCAGAACCTTGCGTGGAGCACCGCCAAGGTCTCGATGAGGCCGCGGACCTCTTCCACGCTGACCGGCTCGAGCGCGTTCGGAAATCGCGCGCCCCGAAGACGGAGGTCTTCCATCAGGACACCAAAGCTCCTTGCCGCCTCGTCGAACACGCTCGCAAAGCACCGGGGAGCCTCGAGCGAAAGCTGAGGCCGAACCGAACGATAGAAGCGCACTTCGTTGGCGTACATCGCATCGGGTGCATGAGGGTACCGCCGCTGGTACGCCCCCACGAGCGAGAACACCGCCGGGCGAACGCGTGCCCCGAACGGCACCGCGCCGAGCAGATCAAACAGCCTCCCCGTCAGTCGAATCGACTCCGCACCAAATCGAAATCCCCGGTGCAGCAGCACCGTCTTGAGGAGCATCCGCGCCGGAAGCCCCACATCAGATTCGTACTCGAGCTCGAGAGCGACGCGATCGGCCGTCGATGCGACCCCGTCACCGCGATGCGCGCTCTCGACGACGCGGACCTTGGTCACCACGGCGCGTGGATTCAGCTCACTGAGCAAGGCCGTCACGACTTCGGGACCGATCTGGTCGAGGCGTGACGGCAGCCTACGGTCGGCAGCCATTGCCGGCATTGCTACCACAGCACTTCCGCCGTCGGCAACGCGAACCTACGCCTGTGGGGTGCTGAGCGCAGGCACCGCGGACGGGCTCTGCTCGACTTCGGTAGTTCGCGCCTTTTGATCGCGGGCAAACAGCATGTAGATCGAGGGGACGAAGAACAGCGTGAAAAGCGTGCCGATCGCCATTCCGCCGACCAGCACGAGTCCGATACTGTTACGTGCTTCGGCCCCGGGGCCTGACACCAGCGTGAGCGGGAAGTGCCCGAAAACCGTGGCCATCGTCGTCATGAGAATGGGCCGCAAGCGAATGGACGCCGCGTTGCGTACGGCCTCGAGCTTGGTCTGCCCTTGGCGCTGCAGATCGTTCGCGAACTCGACGATGAGGATGCCGTTCTTCGACACCAGTCCGATCAGCGTGACGAGCCCAACCTGCGAGTAGACGTTGAGCGTCGTCGTCCAGCCGTCCGTCCAAAAATGCATGTTGGGGTCCGGCATTTTTAGAAAGGTGAAGATCGAGGCGCCAAACATCGCGAGCGGCACCGACCCGCCCAGGATCACCAGCGGATCCCGGAAGCTGTTGAATTGGGCGGCAAGCACCAAGAAGATCAGCACGACCGCCAGCGCGAATGCAGGGAGGAACTTGTTGCCTTCCTTGCGGAGCTGTCGCGATTCCCCCGTGTAGTCGACGCTGTATCCCGGGGGCAAGAGCGCGTCGGCCTCGGTCTCCAAGAAGGTCAGCGCCTCGTCGAGCGGGCGAATCGCGACTCCGCTGAGCTTGACCGAGTTGAGTTGCTGAAACCGATTGAGCGAGCGTGGCACGACTTCGTTCTCGACTGTCGCGAACGTACTGAGTGCAACCAGGTCACCGTCGGGCTTGGTCACGTAGAGCTGCTGGAGCTGCCCTGGGTTGAGGCGCGCGGTTCGCTCGAGCTGAGGAATGACCTTGTAGCTTCGACCCGCGATACTGAAGCGGTTCACGTAGGCACCGCCCACGGCCGCCCCGAGCTCTCGACCCACTGCCTGGAGGCTGAGGCCAAGCTCAGCCACCTTGTTTCGGTCGAAGGTGATCTGCGCCTCGGGCTGGTCTATCTTCACGTCGATGAGCGGTGGGAACGCGAACATCCCGCTCGCGGTCGCCTTCTGCTGAAGCTCTTGGACGAACTGAAGAATCTCTCGAGACTCGGCGGTCGATGCCACCACGAACTCGACGGGAAACTCGCCGCCACCGGGAAGCGCAGGCGGAAGCACCGGGAACGTCTGGATCCCCGGAATGTCATTCACCGCTTCGCCGACCAGCGGCATCAGCTCGAACGCGCTGCGATCGCGCTCATCCCAAGGTTTGAGTCCCATTCCCCAGAACCCACCGCCCGGGGCGGTGATCTGAAAGGTGAACTCGGTCTCGGGATAGCTCATCGCGAGCTCGTGCACGGCGTCAATCGAGGGCGCGAGCTGGTTGAGCGTCGAGTTCGCCGGCGTGTCGACGATGCCGAAGATCACGCCCTGGTCCTCGTTGGGAGCAAGTTCGCGCGGAGACATCATAAACATCACCACGGCGAGCGCGCTGAGTGCGATCCACGCCACGTAGATCGCCGGGCGCGCATTCAGCGTGACGTCGAGCAGGCGCGCGTAGACTTCTTTGAGGCGACGGAAGCCTCTATCGATGCGCGCTGGAAACCCGGTCGCGCTCCGCTCCTCTGGTAAGAAGTAAGCCGACATCACCGGTGACAGCGTTATCGCAACGACTCCCGAAATCAGAACGGCCCCGGCGAGCGTGAGCGCAAACTCGCGGAAGAGGGCACCGGTCAACCCACCCTGGAACGCGATGGGCGTATACACGGCGGCCAAGGTGATCGTCATCGCGATGACCGGGCCGATGAGTTCGCGCGCGCCTCGGATCGCGGCATCGGTTCGAGTCATTCCATCGCGAAGGTGCCGCTCGATGTTCTCGACCATGACGATTGCATCGTCGACGACGAGCCCGACCGACAGCACGATCGCGAGCAGCGTCAGCAGGTTGATGGTGAACCCGAAGAGCTGCATCAGGAACACCGCCCCGATGAGTGAAATCGGGATTGCTACGACAGGAACGATGACCGCGCGGAACGACCCGAGGAACAAGAAGATGACCAGAACGACGATCGCGAGCGTCTCACTGAGCGTCGTGACAACTTCGCTGATCGCGCTTCCGATATACTTGGTGGCATCGTAGGCGATGTCGGCATCGAGCTGCTCGGGAAGCTCCTGCTTGATCGACACCATCTCCGCACGGACCCGCTCGATGACGTCGAGCGCGTTGCTGTTCGGAAGCACGAAGACGCCGACGAACACTGCCGTCTGTCCGGTGAAGTTGACACGATCGTCGTAGGTGACGGCCCCAAGAGCGACTTCGGCGATGTCTTCGAGGCGTACGACGACCCCACCCTCCTCGCGGACGACCAGCCGTTTGAACTCCTCCACCGACTGGAGGTCGGTGTTGGTGGTGAGGTTGACCTGAATCAACGAGCCCTTGGTCTGCCCAACAGCAGCGAGGTAGTTGTTTGCAGCCAAGGCCGCGCTGACTTGGGCCGGACCTATCTTGTGGGCCGCCATGCGGTCGGGCTTGAGCCAGATGCGCATCGCGAACGTACGAGCTCCGAGAATTTCGGCACGCTGAACGCCATCGACGGCGGAAAGCCTCGGTTGGACCGCGCGGACGAGGTAGTCGGTGATTTCATTCTGTTGAAGAAAGTCCGACGAGAAGCTCAGATAGGCCGATGCGAATTGGCTATCGACCGACACGACGTCGAGCACCGGTACCTCGGCTTCGGGAGGCAGGTCACCGCGGACTTGATCGACCTTCGCACCGATTTCGGACAGGGCGCGGACCGCGTCGTAGTTGAGGTCCAGGTTGGCGCGAATAATCGACACGCCCTGGAGGCTCTCGGAAGAAATGTAGTCGATGCCATCCGCCGCCGCGATGGAGCGTTCGAGCGGCGTGGTGATGAAGCCGCGAACGAGATCGGCGTTGGCCCCGACGTACGCGGTGGTGACGGTGATCGCGGCGTTTTCGCTCCGCGGGTACTGCCGGACGCTGAGCGAGCGAATCGCCTGGAGGCCGGCGATGACGATGACCAGATTCACGACGATGGCAATGACCGGACGCCGGATGAAAAGGTCGGTAATCTTCACGCGTCTCTCCGCTACTCGTTCGGGGGGGAAGGCGCGACGCTCACTTCGGGCTCGAGATCGTCCCTGACGGTCACACGCATGCCGTTTTGGAGCTTGAACGCGCCCGTCGAAACCACTACGTCGCCAGCTTCAACTCCGGAACTCACCGCAACCAGGTCACCCCGACGCGCGCCGAGGCGCACGAACGCCTGCTCGACAACCAGCGCCTCCTCGCCCGAATCATCGGCTTCCGCGTTGACGACGTAAACGGAGTCGCCGTACGGAGCGAAGAGCACCGCGCTGGCGGGAATCGCCAGCAGGTCTTCACTCTCGGGACGGAGCACCGTCACGTCGACGAACATGCCGGTTCTGAGCTTCTCGTCTTCGTTGGGCACCACGGCGCGAGCCATGAAGTTGCGGGTGCGGGTGTCGATCTCAGCGTCGATGACCTCGACCGTGCCCCGCCATTCGGTATCCGGAAAGGCGTCGGTTCGAATCGAAACGACGTGTCCGGGCGCGATGCTCGAGAGCGCCTGCTGCGGGAGTGCGAAGTCGACGTAAATCGGGTCTGAGGACTGAAGTGACACAATGGGAGAGCCAGGTTGAAGCACCTGACCGAGGTTGATCTGGCGGATGCCGAGGCGTCCCGAGAATGGAGCGCGGATCGTCTTCTTGGCGATAACCGCACGAACGTTGGCAACGTTCGACTGCGCCTGCGTCGCGCTCGCCGCGGAGGCGTCGAGATCAGCCTGGCTCACCGCGCCGGCGGGCGGAAGGTTCTTCCGCCTCGCCAGCTCGGCCTGTGCAAGACGCGCACTCGATTGCGCAGAGGCGAGCTGGGCCTGTTCGATCGACGTATCGAGGCGAACGAGCAGATCGCCTTCTTTCACCATCTGTCCCGATTCGAACGCAATCTTCGTCACGGTGCCCGGCACCTCGGTCGCCACGGTCACCCCTTGCACCGGCACGACGGAACCGACCGCGGTCAGCTCCGAGGTCCAGGTCACCTCGAGCACGTCGAAGGTGGTGACGGCCTGCGCCGGCGGCACATAGGACTCCCCCGCCGCAATCATCGCGCCGATCTGAGCGGCCTTGATGCCCCCGAGGGCGAGCACGACGAGCAGAACCGCCAACACGGCCCACAGGATGGGTTTCTTCTTACTTTTCATGTCGGCTCGAGACGAAACGGGGCTGAGGCGCAGCGGGCCGCCGCGCACAACAGCTCACCTAGCGCCGTCCGAGCGCCTGGCAAACGCAGGGTCGCCAAATCTTCGCGAAGGAAGGGACGCCACCCGCGTTTTCCTCACCTAGGACGGGTGCGCCGTCGAGGCCGTGGCGGCCGCCATGTCCCGGGCCGCGGCGATCCATCTCAGCCAGCCGTCGAGGCCTTCGCCCGTAGTCGCAGAGACGGGAATGACCGCAATGGCCGGATTGACGCGGCGCGCGTTGGCGACCAGCGCGTCGACGTCGAACCTCAGGTGGGGCAGCAGATCCACCTTCGAGACGAGCATCAGCGAGGAAGCCGCAAACATGTGCGGGTACTTGAGCGGCTTGTCCTCACCTTCGGTGACCGAGGCGATTACGACCTTGTGGGCCTCGCCGAGATCAAACCCCGCGGGGCAAACGAGATTGCCAACGTTCTCGATGAAGAGCACGCCGTCGTGAAAGTGCAGCTCTGCGAACGCCTGGTCGACCATCTGGGCGTCGAGATGGCAGCCCCGCCCGGTGTTGACCTGAATCGCGGGGACGCCGGTCGCACGGATTCGCTCCGCATCGGCCGAGGTCTCTTGGTCACCCTCGATGACGGCCAGATGTGACTGCCCCTCAAGCTGCTTCAGCGTTTCGACGAGGAGAGAGGTCTTGCCCGCTCCGGGCGACGAGACGAGGTTCAAGGCCAGGATCCGGTGGCTCTCAAAGTGTTTGCGGTTGTGTGCCGCGAGAGCGTCATTCTTGGCAAGGATGTCCTGCTCGACCTCGATCAGGTTGGTGCCGCTCGGCCCGTGGCGGTGCGTTGGGTCATCGCGAACCACCGGAGCCTTGGGCTCGATCCGAGTCTCTCCTTCGCTACAACCGCAGACACCACACATCAGGTCACCTCGAGTTCTTTGAGCCGCATCTCTTCACCTTGCTGCACAATCAACTGATACCCGGCGCATCCGGGGCAGGCCTCTCCTCGTTTGTCGATACTAATCAATTTGCTGCATTCCATACACCACGCCTTGCCAGCAACCTCACGAATCTCGAGCACGGCATCCTCTGCCGGTGTACCTTTGGCGCCCACCTCGAACACGAACTCGAGCGCATGCGGGTCGACGTGACCCAAAGCACCGATTTCCACGATGACCCGCTTCACGGTCTCGAATCCCGACTTCCGCTGCTGTTCGTAGATCAGGTCGATCACGCCCTGACATAGGGCCATTTCATGCATCGGCGTACGCCTCCCTACCCTCCGCCACGAGCGACCACGGCGCGCACGGGTCGAACGCCGTCACGAGAAACCGAAGGTATGACTCAGAGGCGTCGCCCCACGTCGCCAGAGGCCCACCAGGGGCGAAATGCCAATCGGTTGGAGCAAGGATCCGCCAGTCGAGAACTCTGCCCCCGCCTCGGTCGAGGGTCACGCGATGAAAGACGGGTCCCCGCGCCGTCATCGCCCTGCCGAGTCCGAGACGTTCGTCGAGGGGCCATTGGGCGGGCTCCGTGGCTGTTGCCCGAGGCGTAGCAAGGGCACGCATGATGCTCTGCACATCGAGCAGCTGGGCCAGCAGCCGTCGGGCCAGCGGTCCGACTTCCGTGCGCCCGTGCAGGGAGGCAATGCGCGGGTCGCGCATCATCGCGACCGGCCCTACCTCGACGGCGCCTACCCCCGGATCCAGGGGATCGAAGGACTCGGTCGCCAGGACCTGTGTCGCGACGTCGCGCAGCTCTTCGCCGCAAAGCGGATCGATCCTATGTTCATTGGCCTGCGGCGGAGCCGATTGATTGAGTTCTTGGGCCCGACGAACGACGCGAGCGGCTTGGCAGTCGGCAGTCGAAATCCAGTCGATCAATGCGTCGACGTCCGTGTGCTCGGCGAGCCCATGCATGCACCGTCGCAAGGCTGCAAGGAGGTCCTCGGCATCGGCCCCTGCTCGGGCAGCGCGAAGCCAGTCGAGGTCTTTCGGTTCACCAACGAGATCCGGCCAGTCGAGCGCCAGACGCCAAACCGCGGCCCTCGCCTGCTCCTGAGACAGCCTCGCCGCCCGGTCACGGCGCTCCTCGGTGGTCTCTTCCTGACCCGTGGCGGCGGCAACCGCTCGTTCGGCCGCGATCGACTGCGCATGCCCACAGATCGAGAGCAGCTTCGGGATTCGGTCGAGCGCATGCGGCACTTCCAGCCCCCGCAGGAGCTTCGCTACGGAGGGCCGATGCTGCTGAATCCGAATCGCCCCGGCGTCGACTTGAATCCGGATTTCAGGCGCTTGGGTCATGCTGGTTGGGCACCGCCCGCTAGGCCGAGCTGCCCCGCCGAAGGAAGCGACGGCGACTCATGGTGGAGGCTTCCTGGTCTTCAGGCCGGGACGCCTGCGCTTGGTCTTTGAAGAGGTCGGCCATCGCATGTTCGGCAACCGCGGCAACCGTGGCTGGGTCGTCGAACGCCTCCATCGGCGAAAACAGCGAGCAGGTCTCGATTGCACCAACGCCCTCGAGGCGGCCACGCGTGAACGTGTAGCTACCCGATGGAAACGCGAGCTCCCTCGAAGTCCCTTCGGGACGAGCTTCCCCGCTGCTCGGCAGCACGATGAGGTTCATACACCAGGGCGTCGCTGCGACACAGACATACCCGTGTTCGCACCGCCGCATCCTCGTGACCTGAACGTCGAGTTTGTCGTTGTAGACAGGCAAGGGGCGCATGTTTGGGTCGACGCGCCGATAGGCATGTTCGATGGCTGACCTCCGCGCCTCGAGATCGTCTAACGCCGCCGCGGCCGCGGGGCGCTCGCTTGGGCCCGCGGTGCCTCGTCGGCTCGCGTCGAGGACCATGAACTGCGCCTGGGCCGCGTCGCAAATCGGGCAGCGCCAATGTGAAGGCAGGTCGGCGAACGCCGTGTCAGCAGCAATCTGCCAAACGTCATCACCGAGCGCGGGATCGTAGACCCACCAGCAGACCCCACATTCCATGATGGTGGCGGGGTCGATACGCCCGCTGTCACCCAAGAAGGAGCCTTCGAAGCCGGTCATGTGAGATACGCCTCGAGGATCCCGCCCAGGCGCTCCGCCGAGTCTTCAAAGTCTTCTTGGGCTGCGCACACGCTCGTCGGTACGCCACCAATCTCGATGGTGTCGAGAATCGTGTGACCCATCGCGTTGACGAACTGCACGGCCCACACGTGGCGAAAGCGAGTAGCCATCACCCGGCAGTCGCCAAAGCCACCCGAGCTGAGCACCAGCTCGGCGCGCCCCAGCACGTCGATCAAGAGCTGATGATCGTCCGGACTCATCGGCAGGAGCGTGAAGTTGATGACGTGGTTTTCACCTCCCACCCAGGTGAGCGCGCGGTGGCTGATCTCAGAAAGTACGGCAGGTGCATTCATCACCTCGCCTTGGGGCTCGGGGATACGGTATGTCGCTGGCTGCAGGCTCGACGCCGCAGTCTGCACCGACTCTGGAACGCCACCGACCTCGACCCAATCACTCCCGTCGCTGCCCTTGATGCGCCAGACTCCCGTCAGGACGGACTCCGTAATTTCGTATTGGACCCCGTCGAGATGCAAGCTCCCGGTCACCTCACCCTCGCCCAGAATTTCGGCGACGGCCTGACGCGAGTCCGAATCGAACTGAGTCAAGGGGGGAAGCACGGCGCCTTTGTCGCCGGCAGCGACGCGGTCGAGCGCTCCGACGAGGTCGGCGAGCCACTCTTCGAGTTCCCGACTGGGCTTGAAGTCGTCGGGAAGACGCGGCTCTGGCTTGAGCACCATCGTCGGTGTGCCAAGCAGAGCGAGTTGCTCATCCGCTGCGGCGCTGATGAAGACCCCTTGCGGCTGCTCTTCGTCTTCCCAAGCGAGGGGGTTCGGACGCCTGCGCACCAGTTCGTCTGCGGAGATCAGGTCGGACTTGCTCATGATGCTCCCTCACGTGGGCTGTGGCTCTGAGCACCGCGAACGGCTCGGGCCGGACCCAGGTACCGCTGAAACGCAGCAGTGTAGACAGCCCAGTCTTTCACCCCAGGTACCACCTCGAGAGCCTCTCCGCCGAGGATGAACACCAGGCTTGGAAGAATCTGAACGCGAAATCTCGGGTGAAGCGCCGCCTCGTCTTCGGTTGCGATCACACGCGCGCGAAACGCCTCACCGTAGTCCTTGATGAACTCCCGCAGCGCCACGGCGACGTCGTGCGCTTCCCGCCGGTGCGCCTTGGTCCCGCTGAAGAACAGCACCCGGAGCCCGTCTCCCTCGAGAAACGCGTCGAGCTCGTCGGCAGAGACCGGCTTGAGCATCCCCTCTGCGAGCATGTCGTCGATGGCTGTCTCAGGCATCCTGAGGCTCTCCTTGCTGAGCGATCCGCAGATGTGGCGGCAGTTCCGGCTCTCGGTGCGCGAGGTCCCCGAGCAAGTGTTCGAAAGGCAGTCCTTGGGCGGCCGCGGCAACGGCTTCGAGCGCGTCCGCGATCTCTTTGGCCTCGGCCGGTTCAAGGGTACGAATCGCGACGTCGATGTGCACGAGCAGCCAGTCGCCCGGCTGAGGAAGCGGATCGAGGAGTGCGGTGGCCACCCGACGATGCCCTGTGGCGCTCGCCGAGTCTCCGCAGATCGCATCGTTTCCGGCGTCGAGCTTCTCAACCTGCAGCGGCACACCGATACACATGCTCAGCGTCCTCCGACACGTTGCAGAACACGCTCGTCTCCGTAGCGGCAGGCCGCGTCGCTCGAGGGCCGGCCCTGTTCGTAGCTCGCGATGTCGAGCCCTTGGGTGATGACCTGGGGGCCCGTACCCGTTCGGTTGGGCGAGAGCGTGATGCCGAACTCGGCAAGATAGGCTGCTGCAAGGTCGAGCGCGGGAGGGATCTGTGATTTGACCAGAGGCCGAAGACTCCCCCCGTAATCTTCGAGTTCGACCGGCTGGACGCCGATCAGCACCATGCGCTCGGCGCAACCACCGAGAAGCTTGGCACAGGCGATCACGTCTTGGAGGCCCGCCTGGTGCAGACTCATCTTGTGAGCGCCGACAAACGCGGGAATCGCTTCGTCGTGCACGACCCGGATGGCACCCGGCTCGTCGCCGAAATCGACCGCATCGAAAATCACGATGGGGTCATGGGTGCGCAGCAGATCGGTGAGATAGAGCCCTTGGGTGCCTCCGTCGGCAACGGTGAGGCTGTCGGGCAGCTCGAACCGCTGGACGAAGGCCTCCACGCACCGAACGCCGAATCCTTCATCGGCCCAGAGCAGATTCCCGACGCCCAGCACGAGCGCCTTCGGCTCGCTCATTCGTCGTCCCCTCTGAAGAAACGCCAGCCCGAGATGATCGTCGAGACCATGCTGACGCGGCCCATGATTTCTTCGCGAATCGACAGATAGATGTGAATCAACGAAAACACGACGATCACCCACATCGAAAGCCGATGGACGGTGTGCACGACGAAGCTATTGCCGTAGAGAGCAATCACCCAGCCGAACGCGCCGTACCACCAGCTCGTCGTACCCTGACCTTCGGCGTACAGCGCAAAGCCGGTGATGATCGCGTTGATAGCCGGCAGAACGAAGAGGGTGAACATCGCGAGCTGCGAGAGTGGGTTGTGCCCGTAGTAGAACTTCGATTCCTTCGTGAAGAAGGTGTAGTAGCGGATCTCGTGCCAGAGCTCCTTCCACCACCGCCCGCTCCACAATGGCGGCAGGAAGATCTGTCGCGACCGAGAGTTGCCGACGAAGGCCCAGAAAATGCGGTAGATCATGAACACCGCAAGGATCTGGCCGGCAATGAAGTGCGCCATCCGGATGTAGCCGAAGAGGTAGTGGTATGAGGCTTCGCCGGTGATCGACGGCAGCGGCTTTCCGATGAGATAGCCGGTGATGACGAGCACGACAATGCAAAGCGCGTTCACCCAGTGCCAGAGACGCAGCGGTGCCTCGTAGACGTAGGTCTTGGCGGCCGGCGAGATGACCGCGGTCGCGCCCTCCAGGTGCCTGGCGAAGAAGCCTTTGCGCTCGCTCGCCGGTTCTGTCGATACCGCCATGGGATGCCTCCTCCTATCGGACCGTGATCTTGGCGAGCTCCTCGCCGTCTGGGCTCATGACGTGGGTCGAACATGCAAGACACGGATCAAACGAGTGGATTGTGCGGAGGATTTCGATCGGCTGCTCGGGGTCCGCGAGCGGCGTGTCCATCAGGGCCGCTTCGTAGGCTCCGATGTTGCCTTCGAGATCGCGGGGACCGGCATTCCACGTGGTCGGCACGACCGCCTGATAGTTCTCGATCCTCGTATCCTTGATGTGGATCCAATGTCCGAGCGAGCCTCGGGGCGCCTCGCTGAACCCAACGCCCTTGGCCTCGGCCGGCCAGCTCGAGGGGTCCCACCGCTGGACGTTCGCCGTGGAGACTTCGCCGTTTCGAATGTTCGTGATCAGTCGGTCGTAAAAATACTGCATCTTGTCGGCAGCCCAGGCGCACTCGAGGCCGCGCGCCGCCGTTCGCCCGAGCGTCGAGAATAGCGCGGCCACCGGCAGATTGAGATCGGTGAGCACCTTCTCGACCGGCTCTTTGAACTCGGGATTGCCCTGCGCGTACCCAATGACGTATCGGGCCAGTGGCCCAACTTCCATGGCGTTGCCCTTCCAGCGCGGGCTCTTGATCCACGAGTACTTGGCGTTCTCGTCAACCGCCTCGATTTGCGTCTTGGTTCCTTTGAAGTTCGGTCCGAGCTGAAAGAACGGATCGGTGACGCCATCCCAAGGGTGCAGCCCCACGTTCTCATCTTGGTAGCTGTACCAGGAGTGAGAAACGAACTCCTGCACCTCGTCTGAGGCCGTCAGATCGATCTCGTGAATCTCGTCGAGCTTCCCGTTGATGATCGCGCCACGCGGCATCAGCAGATTGCTCGCGGAGTCGTCGTTCGCGTAGTCGGGAAACTCACCGTACGACATCAGATTCTGACTGGAGATCCCGCCCCCGTAGGTCCAGGTCTTGTAAAACGATGCGATCGCGAGGAGGTCGGGAATGTATACCTGGTTCACGAACTGCCGGGACTGATCGATGATCGACTTGACCAGGTTGAGGCGCTCAATGTTGATGGCGCCCACCGCTCCGGAGTCTGCAACGTTGATCGGGGACGGCACGCCACCAACCAACCAGTTTGGATGCGGGTTCTTGCCGCCAAAGACCGTATGGATTTTCACGATCTCTCGCTGGAAGTCGAGCGCCTCGAGATAGTGCGCGGTCGCCATGAGGTTGGCTTCGGGCGGAAGCTTGTACGCCGCGTGACCCCAGTAGCCGTTGCGGAACAACCCGAGCTGCCCTGATTCGACGAACTTCTTGAGCCGGGCCTGAAGGTCGCGAAAGTAGCCCGGTGACGATTTGGGCCAGTCGGAAATCGACTGCGCCAACTCGCTTGTTGCCTTTGGATCCGCCGAAAGCCCAGACACCACGTCCACCCAGTCCAGCGCGTGTAGGTGATAGAAATGAACGAGGTGGTCCTGCGTGTAGAGGGCAAGCTGCATGAGGTTGCGAATGATGTTCGCGTTCTCGGGAATCTCGATGTTCAGCGCGTTTTCCACGGCGCGAACGGACGCGAGCGCGTGAGTGCCGGTACAGACGCCGCAGATTCGCTGGGTGAAGGCCCAGGCATCGCGCGGGTCGCGGCCTTTCAAGATGACTTCGAGACCGCGCCACATAGTCCCGCTCGAAACCGCATTGCGGATGACGTTCGACTCGTCGACGTTCACTTCGATCCGAAGGTGACCCTCGATGCGCGTAACCGGATCGACGACGATGCGCCGGCCCGAGTCGTCGAGAGTGAAGCCGTTGGGTGTTTCGAAAGCCATGGTCTTTTTCCCCGTCCTTTAGGAGTCCGAGCTTGTGGTGTCAGGCGTCGTAGGGGCCGTGGTCGCACTCGGCGCTTTCGGGATGGAGCCCGGGCCGCCGGTGCGCGCTCGCTTGAGCGCCGTGGCCGCGGTGTGCGCCACAAGGATTGAGCCCACCGCAATCGCGGCACCGCCTCCGATTTTGTCGGCGTTCGCTTCGACGCCGAGCGGCGTGTGGATCTCGGCGAGCCGCTCGTAGAACGGCCCGTTGTCCCAGAAGTTCTCCTCGGAGCACCCGATGCAGCCGTGGCCCGACTCGATCGGGAACGAGACTCCACCGTTCCACCGGGTCGTTGAACACGCGTTGTAGGTCGTCGGACCGCGACAACCCATCTTGTAAAGACACTGTCCCTGGCGGGCGGCTTCGTCGTCCCAGCTCTGGACGAATTGCCCGGCGTCGAAGTGAGGGCGCCGGTAGCATTTGTCGTGAATGCGCTGACCGTAGAACATCTGCGGGCGGCCCAACCGATCGAGCGGCGGCACCTCGCCGAAGGTGAGCATGTAGGTCAACACGCCGGTCATCACTTCGGGGATCGGCGGGCAGCCTGGCACCTTGACGATCGGTTTGTCCTTGATGACCTTGTGGATCGGGGTCGCCCGCGTGGGGTTCGGTCGCGCCGCCTGGACGCAGCCGTTCGAAGCACAGGAGCCCCAGGCGATGATCGCGCTTGCTCCTTTGGCCATCTCCTGGAGCTGGTCGATGAATGGACGGCCGCCGGTAATGCAGAACACCCCGTCATCGTTGAGGGGCGGGTTGCCTTCTACCGCCAGCACATACTCTCCAAAGTTGTCTCGGCGCGTTTCTTCGAGAATCGCCTCGGCCTGGTGTCCGGCGCTCGCCATCAGGGTGTGCGCATAGTCGAGCGAGATCATCGAGAGCACGACGTCCGAGGCGAGCGGATGCCCCGAACGGATGAAGCTCTCCGAGCAGCAGGTACATTCGAGGCCGTTGAGCCAGATCACCGGAGTGCGCCGCTTGGTCTCCATCGCGTGGGCGATCTTGGCCGCAAAGGAGGGGGCCAGACCCAAGGAGGCTGCGGTCAGCGAGCAGAACTTGTTGAAGGAGCGTCGGCTGATGCCCTGCTCGCGAAAGGTTTCGTAAAAGGTTTTCGCTACCACCATCGCGTCGTCCTTCCGATCGGATTCGCAGATAGAGGTATCGCAAAGCGATTTTTCTGTCTACTCCCTGTTGACGGAAAGTGACGCGATTCCGGATATGTGCAACGGATGCGGCAGGCGCAAATATTTCATTCGCCACTACGACAATCAGCGTGATGCGGCGCCCTAGGGCTCGCGGTGCACGGTTTCGTAGGCGAACGCGGGCATGCAGACCGCGATGTACTCAGCGCCCTCGGCCAGCGGGGAGCTGTAGCGTACCCAGTCTCCGCCGCGCGAGATCACCGCCTGCCCGGGGCGAACCTCGAGGGTGCCTTCGGCACTTTCGACGCGGAGCATGCCGCGAAGCACCACCGTGTACTCGTCGAACTCCGGCGTCTGCTTCGGCTCCTCCCAACCGCCGGGGCTCACCATGCGCGCAATGCTGACCTCCGGAGTGTTGGTATTCGCGCGACCGACGTACTCCTCGATCGTCTTGGGTTTCGAGCCAGCAGCTTCCATCACAGAGGGTGCGTTAATCAGAGTCGCCATGGGGATCTCTCGCTCCTTGCCTAAAGCCTGGCTCGCGACGCCGAAGCGGTCTACTGCTTCAAACTGGCGCGCGTCGTCGAACGCTACGTTGTTAGAAGACGAAGCGAACGAATGGCGCCGAATATTCTTCGTTAATCTCGATGGGCGCTCCGACGGGATCGCGGTTCTCGGGCCAGCGTTCCCTCACGTCGCGCTCCTCGAGCTCGGACACGGCAACGTCGAACCTCGATCGCTGGCGTTGAGAGCGCACGTCACTTGCCGGAGGCTCGGACGCTGCGTCGAAAAAATTGGCCGCGAAGCTGCTCGGCTCCGCGGCCGTGGGATGCAGATGCGAAGGGCGATCATTGCTGGTTGGAACGGGCACCACCAGCTCGCTCCCTAGCAGCCGAACCCCATAGCTCTCGGCTCGATCCCCACCCTCCGGCGCGCTTGGCAGCGCCAACGGGTCCCATGCGGGGTGGAGGCGCTCGTGGACGGGCCCGCCTTGGGCCTGATCGCGATCGGCTGCCACATCCCCGACGGCGACCGACTGGAGCACCGCCGCGAGAGCGACGACACCCAGGGCAATGCTTCGACGCGCGAGTTCTGGTGCAACCATCACGAACCTCCTCTCAGGCTCAACCTGAACATGGGGCCTCGATGATAAGTTGAACATTCAGATAATACGGCAGCCACTCGTAGGTTTAATCTACGTAGCGTGGAGCTTCCGGCAGAAGCGGATCGGCTGCCTGGTGCAGGGCCCGGTGGGTCGCCGTCAGCGGACAACCGGCGCCCCCGCGGCCTACGCGCCGCGGGGCCATCGGTCACCAGAAAGTCTAGTCGGTCACGCGATTGTAGGCGTCGACGCTGTTGTCCTTGACGTCTTCAGCCTTCTCCTTGGCGTCCCCGGCCTTGTCTTTGGCATTGCCCGCGGTCTCTTTGACCTTCAGCGGAGCGGCTCTGGCCGCAGGAGGCGGCGGCGTCCAGTGGGCGGGAAACCGAAGAGGTGAACATTTGCGTATAGACCCCGGGCTAGGCCGGAGACAGCCTTTACCGGAATCTAGCTGCTGTGCGCTAGCTTCGTTCGGGCTTTCCTCGGAGAGAGCTAGCATTCGTACAGCCGATCAGAGCGCCACCGCGATCGACATCGTCGAAGCCGCCTATGACCTCGAAGTCGCGCCCGAGGAATGGCTTCCGAACCTCGTCAGGTCGCTGTCTGCGCTGGTGAACGGCCGGCTTGGACTTGTCGGAAGTATCATTTGTGGAACGTCCCCTTCGGGCGATCTGCTCCTCGAGCAGGCACACATCGAGGGCCCAGACGACCTCGCGCTTCGCTACCTCGCCGTCATGCAGGAGCTCGGCCCGGCGGCCAACGCCGAACTCACGCGCGCAGTTCAGGGAACCGTGGTCGGTCTCTCGGAGCTCGCCGACCGTTGGCCCGAGGTCGCGGCAGCGTACCGGCAGCACCTTCGCTGCGAGGACCTCCTCGTCATCTCTGGACTCGACCCGGACTACCAGGGCGTGGTCCTCAACGTCCTCTGCGCTGAATCGCTCACTCAGTCGCGGCAGGAACGCGAGGTCTGGTCGATGCTCCAGGTACACATCGCGGCAGGCCACCGCGTAAGGCGGGGGTTGCTCGGGGTGAACGAAGAAAAGGATCGCGCCCTGGGGTTCGGCGAGATCCGCGCCGAGCACACCGAAGCGATTCTCGATCCGACCCGGTTCCGCATCACCCACGCGACCGGCGACGCCAAGAACAGCGTGGCACTCGAAAGAATCCGCGACGCGGCAGTGGAGGTCGATCGCGCACGGGGAAGCCTTCGACAGACGGATCCGGACCAGGCGCTGCAGGTCTGGCAAGGTCTCGTGCGGGGACGCTGGTCACTCGTTGATTGCTTCGATACCGATGGGCGTCGATTCGTGGTCGCCCGCGCCAACGCACCTCGACTCGGAGACCCTCGGGGCCTCTCCCCACGAGAACTTCAGGTGGCCACGTATGCCGCCCGCGGCGAGAGCGGCAAGATGATCGGCTATCGATTCGGCATCTCTCAGGCTCAGGTATCCTCCACGCTCGTCTCCGCGATGCGCAAGCTCGGAGTGAAAACGCAGGCGCATCTCGTTGAAAAGATGCGTGCAATGCCCACCTCTGAAACCAAGGGTTGACCGCTCGGCCGGTCTGGACGCAGACCCTCCAGATGGTCGAGGCTACTCCAGTCGACTTCTGCGATCGCTGTCATCGGTGCGACGAAACCTTCACGCCCGGTGAGGCTCGTTGGCTGGAGGCACGCGCGCACTTCGTGCACACCGCGTGCGCGCGGTGGGAACTCTGGGATGCCCCGCCCTACGGATGGAAACTCAAAGAGCTGCGGCGTCGGTACCGAGATGCCACAGGCGCGGAGCGCGAGCGCATTGTCGCCGCAGGACGCGCAATCCGGCGGATGCAGAACGCTTGGCCGATCGGGGCGACGGAACGCGTCACCGAAGTGCTCGAAGCGGTACGCGTCGTCGGTTGAGCCTCCCGTCAGCTCATCGGCAGTCGAGATCGGAACCGCGCCGGTGACCCCTGCCGCTAGCGGAATAGCCGACGGAACGCCCACGCGGCCATCCCAATACAAAGCAGCGTGCCGAATCCGAAGAGCAAGCGGCCAAGGGTCTCGTTCACGGCATCCGAGACGAAGGGAACGCCGCCCTGGAGAGTTCCTTCGGGCGCAAAGAAGGTGATCCAGCCGGCGATCCCCGCAAACGCCAGGAGGATGAGGGTCGCGAGCGCATCGCTCACCCGATGGTCGCGCGACAGAGCGAGCAGTCCTCCGATGACGAACACGGCGCCGGCCGCGCCGACGACCCCTCGAGGCGCATGAAACGCGCGTGGATCGCTCGGGATGAGATCGAGCGCGAGCCCGATGACTACTGCACCTGCGAATACGCACAGGAGTGCAAGCCCCTTCCCCATAGGATCAGGATAGCCGATCGACGCGCGGACCCCTACAGCCAGGAGACAGCGAGGAGCGACCCGGATTCCGTCGGCACGCGGCATCCCGCCCTCTTACGAGAGGCGGCCTTTCGCCTCGATATTCGACAAGACCCGCACAACTGCTACCTTGCGGATTCGAAGGCCCTTCCTGGGTATGGCGGTATCTCACCGCCGGCACGTAGTCTGTTCACACGAGAACCGCGCCGCGTGATTCGAAACGACGGCTTGACGCTCGCAGAACTAGACACGGAATGAGACGAGGCCTCGCTCGGGCGACCACATGGTCGGGTCCGCGCTGCGCCAACCCTCCGACGCTCCATGGGCGGCCATCCAACACAACCCGTCTCACCTCGAGACACCGCTAACCAAGATTGAGAACTCACATGACACAGTCATCTGCCCACAAGGGCAACAACGAAACCACGACGCCGGACGCGTCAGGTTCGTTTGGCGACCTCGGGCTTAGCCCAGGGCTGCTTTCGGCCGTCGAGAAGGCCGGATACACCACGCCAACGCCGATCCAGATTCAAGCGATTCCGCCGGCGCTCGCCGGACGCGATATCCTCGGATGCGCGCAGACCGGCACCGGCAAGACCGCCGCATTCTCGCTGCCTCTCCTTCAGCACATCGACGCCAAAGCCGGCGACAAGCCACGGCTTCGCGCGCTGGTCGTGACGCCTACGCGTGAGCTTGCCGCGCAAATCGGCGACAGCATCGCAACGTACGGCAAAGGCCTCGACCTGTGGCACACCGTGATTTTCGGCGGCGTGAGCGACAAGCCGCAAGCCGACGAACTGCGGCGAGGCGTCGACATCGTGGTCGCGACTCCTGGGCGCCTGCTCGACCTGATGAGTCGAAACATCGTTCGACTCGATGACATCGAGCTGTTCGTTCTCGACGAGGCCGATCGCATGCTCGACATGGGTTTCTTGCCCGACGTCAAGCGGATCACCAAGGCGCTTCCGAAGAAGCGACAGACGATGTTCTTTTCGGCGACGATGCCAACCGAGATCCGACGACTGGCTCAGAACCTCCTGCACGATCCGGTCAGCGTTGCCGTCGCTCCGATCTCCTCGACGGTCGACAAGATCGACCAGCACGTCTACTTCGTCGAGAAGTCGAGGAAGCGGAAGCTCCTTGCAGAGCTGCTTCGCGGACCTGAAGTCGAGCATGCCCTGGTGTTCAGCCGGACGAAGCACGGAGCCAATCGCATCGTGCGAGAGCTCGACAAAGCTGGCATCGCTGCCGCCGCCATTCACGGCAACAAGTCGCAGACCGCCCGCACGCGGGCGCTCAACGCGTTTCGAAGCGGCGAGCTTTCCGTGCTGGTGGCAACGGATATTGCCGCTCGTGGCATCGACGTCGAGGGCATCACCCACGTCATCAATTTCGACCTTCCGGAGGTACCGGAGACCTATGTCCACCGCATCGGACGAACCGCCCGGGCCGGCGCTTCGGGAATTGCCTGGTCGTTCTGCGACAATACGGAGCGCCCTTTGCTCGCAAGCATCGAGCGGCTCATCGGCAAACGCCTGAAGCCCACCGACAATGTTCCGAACCCGAAGTCAGGGCAGCCGCCTCGACAAAACTCGCGTTCGGCCTATCCCATAAGTGCGGCGTCTTAGCGTCGACAACGAGGAGAAGAACCATTTCAAACAAGATATTCGTAGGCAATCTCGACTTTGGCCTCTCTGATAAAGACCTCCGTGAGCTCTTCTCCGAGGTCGGCGAAGTCGTGGACGTTCACATCCCCACCGATCGGGAATCAGGGCGCCCGCGCGGCTTCGCGTTCGTTCGTTTCGCGAACGAGGACCATGCAGCGCAGGCTGTCGAGACAATGCACGGACGCGAAGTGTCCGGGCGTGCCCTTCGCCTCGACATCGCCGAAGACCGGCCGCGCGAGTCTCGCCCACGGCGCGACTTCGGCAGCCCGCCACCAAGGGACGCATACGCGAAACCAAGCAAGCCGAAGGGCAGCCGGCGCGGTCTTCGCGCCAAGAAGCGCAGCTGAGGCAACTCGGCGTCGGACGCTCGACTAGCTCAACGCTTCCGACGCCAGTTTCGTCCCCTCCACGCGAGCCTTGATCTTGGCGAACGCGGTGGCGCGCGCCATCGCCACGTCGTCGCCAAACGGGGAAAACCCGCAGTCGTCGGTCGTTCCGAAGCGCTCGCCTCCAAGATGCTCCGCGACTTCGAGCGCGCGGTCCCGCACCGTCTCAGCCGACTCGACTTCGGTATCGCAGGGGTCGATCACCCCGATGAACGTCGTCTGCCAGGGCTGACGCTCGCGTCGAATGATGTCGAGTACACGGGCTTTTTCTTTCTCACTCGCCATCTGAATGTAGAAGCGCCCAGCGTTCATTTGGAACAGATCGGGAAGCAGCTCGGCGTAGTCGACGTCGGCTGAGTGCGTGGAGTTGTGGTCTCCTCCCGGACAGGTGTGGATACCGATGCGGGCTCTTTCGGTGTCACTGAAGTGCGCGAGCACCGCGTTGTTGATCGCGACGAACTGACGAAGCAGGCCGCGCGACGGGTCGAGCTTGCAGGCCAGTCGCCCTTCGGTGAAGTCGAGCTGCACCACCGACGCGCCAGCATCGAGTGCCGAGCGAATGTCCTTGGCGGCCTCCGCGGTCAGGTCTTGGAGAAACTGGTCCTGGGAGTACCCTTCGATGCCAGTCTTCGGGTAGAGCAGGCTCATCGCGGACGGCGCGATGACGGCCTGCTTCAACGGGAGCTTGGTGTGCCGCATGGCGTGGGACACGTAGCGCCCCGTGTAGCCGCTGTAGCGGAACGGACCTTCGGTCAGGCGGGGTAGCTGCCGCGTGTGGCCATCGACGAACGGAATCACGACCCCGTCGGGCGCGAGATTGGCGAGCCCCTCCAGAGGGTAGGTAGCGAAGCTCGACTTCGATTGCTCTCCGTCGGAAATGATCGACGAGCCGGTCGCCTCCATCTCGGCAATTGTTTCCGAGAGCGCGCGATCGACCGTTGCGAGATAGTCTGCTTGCTGGATGGTACCTGCCTGCCGCGCGGCGGCCGCGTCGATCAGGTATTGCGGACGAGGAACGCTGCCGACGCCTTCGGTGGGGATGTGCATGGGTGCCACGATAGGAGAGCGCGCTGGGAACAGAAAGGGGTTTCTGCGCTCAGCGGCATGACGAGCACTCCGCGACGCCGTGTCGACTGGGTCACCGAAGGCTCCAACCCGGGCTCAAACCTCATAGAGGACGTCGAGATACCGCTCGAGAAGGTCCGCGACGACCCCTTTGACCGGCAGCGAGTTGGCCATGCCATAAACCGGCGCCATTCCGCCAGACTCCTCGGGATGTGCCTTGCAGTGCGCCACCGCCTCGCTGAGATCGGAAAGAAACCGCTCGGCCACGCCGGGCTGGGTTTGCCGCAAGGTCACCGCCAAATGAACGCACGCGGGCTTGTGCAATCCGTTGAGGTTCCAGTTCCGCTTCGTCATGAACTCCATGACGCGGTAGATGTCGAGACTGCTCGAAGCGAATGCGATCACCCATAGAGGCTCACCAAGCACCCTGAGCTCGGGGATCGCCTCGATGCCCGCACGGATCTTCGCCCCCGTCTCGAGTATCTTCGCCGTCGCTTCGAGGTAGCCGCGCTCCCCCATCGCCATCATCGCGGCCCAACAGGCCGCGCTCAGTGCACCAGACCGACTGCCTGCGAACGTCGGTGAAAAGTAAAGGCCCCCGGGCCAATCGGTGATCTTGAAGTACTGGTAGTGACGGAGATCGTGGTTCCGATAGAGCAGGACGCTCGTGCCTTTCGCTGAGTAGCCGTACTTATGCGTGTCGCAGGACATCGACGTGACACCGGGCAAGCGGAAGTCGAACGGGGGAATGTCGTAGCCGAGCTTCGCAGCCCACGGAAGAATGAAGCCACCGAGGCATGCGTCGGTGTGAAAACCGATGCCCTTGGCACGCGCAAGCTCAGACATCTCGCCGATGGGATCGATCGCGCCATGCGGAAATGAGACGGCAGAGCCGACGATGCACACCGTGTGGCGATTGATCGCACGCTGGACCTCGGCGACATCGGCCCGGTACTCGTCGTCGACCGGGACCTTGACGAGCTTGATCCCGAAATACTGTGCTGCCTTGTCGAACGCCGCATGTGCAGTGACCGGGACGACGAGCTCCGGATGGCGCACCCCTCGCTCTTCGCGAGCGCGATCGCGGTACGTCCGCATCGCAAGGAGGATGCTCTCGGTCCCGCCACTCGAGACCGTTCCACACACGTGGGCGTCGCGGGCATCGCCCGCGCCGAGCATGTCGGCGGTCATTGCGACGATCTCGGCCTCGTACTTCGCGATGCTCGGCCATAGATCCGAATGCAGAGGATTGGTCTGAGAGGTGATCGCATAGACCTCGTTGAGGAACGCGATGTGTTCGGGGTCCCCGTGATACACGGCCCCAGAGACGTAGCCGTCGCGCCAGCGCGAAGTTTCCCGTTGTTGCGTGCTGCGTATTTCCTCGAGAATGCTCTCTCGTCCTCGCGGTTCCGATGGCAGCGCGGCATGAGGCTCGAGCGTGTCCGCGTACGGCTTGGCCGACTTGCGGAGTTCTTCCATGATCGGGGCATACTCGGCCTCGATCTTCGCGCGTACGAACGGAAGCCGTTTGGCAACGCGGTAGAGGCGAGCGGCCAGCGGCTCGAGGGGCCCTAGACGAACGTTGGCGAAATCCTTGATGTCCATGTCGCTCCCTCCGCTAGGGTCAATCGGGGTGGCGCAGGGCGAACGCCTACCCGTTCAGACGCTCGTAAATCGATTTGTTGCTCTTGTAAATCTCGAGGAACACCTCGAAGAGCTGATCGTAGATGGCGCGATGCTCGGGGTTCGGGACAAAGCGACGCTCCACAGGCACGAGCGCGGCGATCTCAGCCACCTGGAGTTTCCCAAGGCCGAGCCAGCCGAGAAACGCGGCGCCCCGGACGTTTGCCGAAATCGGGTCGGCAACCTTGTCGATCGGTCTGTCGAGGACATCGGCGAAGATCTGACACCAGATGTCAGAACTCGCCCCGCCCCCGATGAAGCGAAGCTCCGAGAACGGGCGGCCGATGAAACGCTCGACTCCCTGCATGAGCCACCTCGTGTTGTAGGCAACTCCTTCCAACACCGCGCGAATCATGTGGGCCCTGGTCGTTCTCAACGACAGATTGAAAAACGCCGCACGAAGGTTTGCGCTAACGACCGGACAGTGCTCGCCGTAGAGCCACGGCGTGAAGATGAGTTTGTCACTGCCGGCAGGAACACTCGCCGCAAGCTCGCCAAAGCGGTCGAAGACATCAGCCGCCGGTGCGCCGGGATCGAGGGCGTCGTCGCGACAGAACACTTCATCGCGGAGCCATGCCACGCAGGCGCCCGCCGTCTCCTGTTCGTTGGCAACGAAGTACCGACCCGGCAGTGCAGAAGGGAGCGAGGCCATATTGTGGACGATGTCGGTCTTCTTGAAGGGGACGTGACAGGTCAGCCAACTCGACGTGCCGACGTAGATGTGACCTTCGAAGTCGCCGACCGCGCCCGACCCAATGGCGGCGGCGGGTACATCGGGCGTCCCTCCGACGACCTTCGTCGTCGTGGTGAGCCCCAGCGCTTCGGCGGCAGCAGGCGTCAGAGTGCCAATCACGTCGACGGCGCGATGCAGGTCTGGAAGCTTCTCCCGCGGGATACCGGTTTGGGCAAGCAGGCCCTCGTCGTAGTGCACGTCGTCGATCTTGCGATTGTCGGTCACCCAGTGGAGCGCAATCGAGTCGTGGGTTGCCAAGAACCGTCCCGTCAGTCGGAGATTGAGGTAGTCCTTGGGTTCGAGAAGCTTGTACGCGGCGTCGTACACTTCCGGCCGCTCGCGTCGCAGGAATAGAATGTGTCCAACCGGCTCTTTGCCGGATAGGCTCGGAATGCCCCCCGTCTTGCGAAGCCAACGCTCTGCCTTCAGGGGCGCGTACCCCTGGAGCTGAACACGGCCCCCTGTCACATCGGTGACGTATTTCGCACCGCGGGAATCAAGCCAGATGATCGCAGGCCCGATTGCGTTGCCCTGCTCGTCCACGGCAACGGTGCCCGCCCACTGACCGGTGACCGCGACCGCAAGGATGTTTTCGGGCGGCACCAGGCCGCGGCCGGTGATCCGACGTGCAGCGGTCGCAATCGCGCGCCACCAGTCTTCGGGATCCTGTTCGGCGCCCCCGCCTTCGGACAAATGGAGCTCGGTGGATTCGACCTCAGAGGCCAGCACCTCACCGTCGCGCGTCACGAGAGCAACCTTGGGTCCGCTCGTCCCGAGGTCGATCGCGAGAATGCACTCCGGGGAAGTCACTGCGGTCGGAGTCTATCCGAAGCCCATTGGCGATGACCAACGCAAAGGTTGCGGGGCACCCTACCCGCTGGCGTTCAGTCGACCTTCTGAAATCGAAGAGCGTCGTGCCCGGGCCGGCGGAGTTCGAGCCGGCCCTTGTTCAGCGTGTATTCAAGCTGTCTGTCCGACAGCGTGGTGAGCAGGGTTTGTTCGAGTGCGGGGTTCGGGCAGGCCATCCGAGTGGTCGTCAGGGGGCCGAAACGAAGGATCTGAGGGCCCACGACCGCAAACCGACCCTGCAGCGAGTTGCAGCCCGTGTGCCCGAGCACGCGCCGATCCCGGAGGTGGAACTCCAAGACCGGCGCTCCCTTCCGGAGGGTGGCGATGTCGACCGCCTGGCCGCCGACTGCGCGAAGCGCCCAAATGTCGTTGAGCCTCGGGTCGATGACATAGCGACCGCATCCCTGATACGAAGTGTAGTCGCGGGCGTCTGGAAGTTTGAAGTCGACCCGCACTCGGTGCGTGAGCGCCAGCGACGACGACTCGCTGCTGCATTCGCCCGCCATGAGGGTGACGATGATCTCGGAGCCTTCCGTGACCGTCCGGTAGCGCATCACGTCGGCGTCCTGGGCACGCATACCTTTGCCTGCTGGTACCTCGACAGGAGGGGCTCCGGCAACGGCGAAGCGAAACGTGCCGTCGAAGTCCAAGTCGATCGACCAGCTCGGATCGGCACCCACCGCAACGAAGTCGACGCCCGTCTTCCAGTGATCGACGTCGAAATTTGGATTGTCGAATACGGCTCTCGGGGTGTCACTTGCCATCGGGGTCACCTCGGGCGTCCCATCGCGCACCCCTGGCGCCTCCACCTCGAGAGTCTCACGCGATTGGGGACATCCCGAAGCGTAGAGCAAGAGCGCGCCGAGGGATACGCAGCTGACACCGCGCGCCACGACCCTCCAGGGATCGCGGCGCGAGGGCATCGTGCTTGCGCGCACGCTGCGCTACTGCCCGGACTCTTCGAGCTCGAAGGCGCCGGCGTCGCACTCAGCACCCTGGGGTCGCGCTACGCCTCGCTGGTCTTCGGTCAGAGTCTCACCGGCCGCGTCCTCACAAGCCGAGACCGGTACGGTATCGAGTGCGACGCTGCCCGCTTCGAGGGCGAGCGTGGCCGTGGGTCCACCGTTGTCGGCAAGAGAACCAAGAGCAAGACTGCTCGCGCCGACACCAACCTGGTCCGTTGATGCTTCGAGTCCACAGGTGTCGCCCGGGCTTTCGATGTTGCCCCCATCGGAGATGAGTTCGCCCATCTCGAAGGCGAGCGGGATACGGCAGTTGCCAGCCGCAATGGTGTTGCGAATGGTGACCGTTCCCGTGCTCGACACGAAGAGCGCCTCACCCTGCTCGGCCGCGTTGTTGGCGATGGTGCTGCTGGCGATGACCATGTCGGCCGCCTCGTTGTAGACCCCGCCCCCATCGCGTCCCTCGTTGTCGACGATGGTCGCGTTGGTCACCTCGGCAACGACGTTGCTCGTGCCGGTCATCACCTCTTCGATGTTGGTGAAACCAGCACCGCGATTGGCCCGATTGCCGGAAATCGTCGTGTCGCGAATCGAGATCGTAGAGTCGTTGCGGACTCCGCCGCCGAAGGTCGCAGCCTGGTTGTCGGCGACGGTGGCGCGGACGATGTCTAGCGTCCCGACGTTCAGAACCCCGCCGCCGGCGCTGCAGGGGCCAAGCAACTCAGACACGCAGCCACGCGCGGTCGAGCCGGTGACGCTACTGTCCGTCAGGGTCATCGTGCCCTCGTTGAAGATGCCTCCGCCGCGGTTCGCGGTGTTGCCGGCGATGGTGCAGCGCTCGATGGTCAGCGTGGCTTCTCGCGCGTTCTGGACGCCACCCCCGCGAGAGCAAGGGCTCTCCTCGGTGAGCTCACACTCTTCGGCCCCAGCGGTGTTGCCGCTGATCGTGCAATCGGAAAGGGTCAGGTTGCCTGCATTCTGCACGCCGGCACCCTCGCCGGGGGTCACCCCGTTGGCGAACGAAAAACCCGTGAGAATCACGGTGATATTGTCGTCAATGCCGAGAACTCGACGCTCCCCGCCGCCATCGAGCGTGATGTTCCCGCCACCGTCGAGATTGGCGTCTCGCCGAATGACGAGCTCTT
Organism: uncultured delta proteobacterium; assembly: GCA_963845195.1. GTDB lineage: Bacteria > Myxococcota_A > Polyangia > Polyangiales > Houyiibacteriaceae > SG8-38. Next base: position 1,158,256 of record CAWJRH010000006.1, on the reverse strand, counting down.
CCTCGAACTCGATTGTCGTCGGCCCGTCGCAAGAGAATCTGTTAGGACCGCCGCCAGCGCGAATCGCCTCGATGACCCCCTCGGCCGTGCAATCGAAGGTGCTTCCGCCGCCGCCGCCGGTGCCGCCGCTGCCCCCGCTACCACCAAAGCCACCGGTGGTCCCGGTCGTTCCGCCGCCATCTCCGCAGCCCACGAGGGCCGCGACCAAAATCAAGCTCAATGAAAGACGCATCTCATTCTCCCGGTCGAAGCGCCGCCGTCTGGCCATCGGGCCGACGACGCGCTGTCGATCACTATTCTTGCCATGATCTTTAACGGTTCGAACCGGGTTTGTCGAACTCTAGGACTGTCGTCGTTCCGGGCAGTTAGGTCCCCAACACACCCTGACGAGAATTGGCGCGACCGAGCGCCGATCTGCCTCGTCGTTTCTGACTTTTCATCGATGCTGAGAACGAAGGCCGTGCTAGCCCTTCAGTGAGATGCCGCTCGACCCTGAGATCGAGACCCTGGTCGCAGCGTGGTACGCCCTCGAGCTGAGGCCCGTCGAGGAGCAGACGGCCATCGAAGTACGACGTGCGTACGCAGCGCTCGATCGACCGGCGGTCGCCCTCCCCGTCGACCAAGAGGATCGCTGGATCGACGGCTCCGGGGGCAGGCTTCGCGTCCGGGTCTATCGCCCGAACGGCGGCTCTCCGAGGGGGGCACTTGTGTACTTCCACGGCGGAGGCTGGGTGGTCGGGACCCTCGATACGCACGACGGACACTGTCAGCGGATCTGCCACGGGGCGGACTGCGTGGTCGTGTCGGTCGATTACCCCCTTGCCCCCGAGCATCCCTACCCCGCCGCGATCAACGACGGCTATGCCGCGCTCTGCTGGGTCGCTGGCGAGGCGGCCTCGCTCGGGATCGCACCAAAGCGAATCGGAGTCGGCGGCGATAGCGCCGGCGCAAACATCGCGGCAGGCCTCGCGCTGATGGCCCGAGACCGCGGCGGCCCCGCCCTGGGCCTTCAGCTGCTGGTCTATCCCGTCGTCGACGATGATTTCACTCGCGCCTCCTGCCTCGACAACGCCGAAGGCTACGTCCTGCGGCTTGCCGCGTTGAAGTGGTACTGGCAGCAGTACGCGCCCGAGCGCGCACAGCGTGAGTCCCCCTACTGCCGCCCTCTGCGGGCTCCCTCGCTCCGTGGTTTGCCCAGGGCGCTCGTCATCACCGCTGAGTTCGATCCGCTGCGAGACGAGGGCTTGGCCTACGCGGAACGGCTCGCGCAGAGCGGGGTGTCCACGACCAGCACCTGCTACGCCGGCGCGATCCACGGCTTCTTCGGAAAAGACGCGCTGTCGGCCCTGGCGCGCGAAGCGATGGCCCAGGCGTGTGCGGAGATCCGCGCCACCCTTGGCGCCTAGCTCACGCTAGGATCGGGGTCTCGCTTCCCGTCGCTGGCACGTCGAGGACGGCGCTACGTCTCGATCACCGGACCCTCGGTGCCAGCGAGGTGTCGATCTCGGAGGCGCGTATCGGATGGTAGGAGACGGGGCGGACGACTTCGAGTTCGCGCCGCACCTCGTCCAAGGGCCGGTCGAGCCAGCGATGCCAGGGCACGTCGACGAACCACGCTGCGCGCCGAGCCAGCTTTCGCCCCTCGGCGACGGCGTCCTGTGCACCGAGTTCCGGGGCTGTCTCGCGACCTAGCTTGACCCAGGCTACCGCCGCGATGAGTCCGACCCCCAGGTTGCCCGTCTCGGTGTGACTGAACGCGAGTAGCGCGGCTTCGCCGACGAGGTCGCCGCGGTACCCGAGCACCGTGTGCCACAGATCGTGGCTGTCCCGAAGCCAGCTCCGCACCCATTCGAGCTCGGGGTCGACGTCTGGTTCCACCCGCCGCGAGGCTTGGACGAGTCCGTCGGCGGTGATGCCTTCGGCGTCGACGAAATCGAGATAGGCGCGGCCGAGGGTTCCTGCTGGCAGCGCCGCGAGGGCATCGCGATCGCACAGGAGCCGGAGTAAGTCGGGTCGGTCGGCAAGAAGACGGCGGCCTCTATCGGTGCGGCGGAGGCGCGCTCGGAGGCGATGCAGCGATGGTCCGCGAAGAGCCTCGATGATGTCGAAGACGTGCTCTGTCTCTTCCGGGTTCGCGAAGAGCTTCACCACTGCGCGGGCCGCAGCGGCAGGTCGTAACGATGTGAGTCCGTCGAGCATGAGCGCTACTATAGGAACCGGAACCCGGTAGGGCCATGCTCCACGCGATTCGGCGAATTACCCCGCAAACGCGAGCACAGTCAGCACGAGAGCGTACACGACGAGCAGCACGACCGCGTCGGGCTCCAAGCGACGCAGCCGCGTTTCGGAGTCTCCGACGATCGCGGCTACGGCAATCGCCATGAGAAGAAGAGCGCCAAGCGCCGAGACGACGTGCACCGAAGAGACCGCGGCGAGAATCGGACCCTCGACGTAGGCGAGATCGGCGAAGAACAGCACGCTCATGTTCGCGACGTTACTTCCGAACAAGTTGCCAACTGCCATGTCGTACGAGCCGATGCGAAGGGCGGCAAGCGAGGCGATGAGCTCCGGCATCGAGGTGGTCACGGCGAGCAGCGCCGCGCCCATGAAACTCTGGTCGAGGCCACTGATCTCAGTGATCGCCTTCACGCTGAGGGTCATGATGGGCGCCGTCAGGAGAATCACCAGCCCCGCAACGCCGAATCGCACCCAGAGGCCGCGCGACGACACGCGGGCGGCGTCCGCGCTCCAGCCGGTTGGCCGTTGAATGGGAATGCCCGGGCCATGCCCCGCAGGGCGCGCCAGGGGTCCGGACCGCCGAAACCAGGCGATCGACGCAACGTAGCAAACCAGGATGACGATCGGCGTCACCCCCACCCAACCGATCGCCCAGGTCTCGGGCAGGAAGATGGCGGCGGCCGCAAGACTGGTGAGAGCCATGGCGACCGCGGCAACGCGTGCGTGACCGAGCTCGACGGCAGGCCAGACGCGGCCGCGGTATCGGAGATCGATGATCGCGAGGATCGCCATGTTGGCCATCGAGGAACCAAACAGATCCCCAACGGCCAAATCAGGAGCACCGGCCCGAGCCGCAGTGATGTCGGTGGCGAGTTCGGGAAGTGAGGTGGCAAACGCCAAGAGCAGGGTCCCGACGAAGAGCCGGCTCATGTGCATGCGCTCGGCGATCTGGTCGCCGTACGCCGCGAGCGCGGCACCCGCCTGGACCATGATCGCAGCCATGGCAATGAAGACGATGATCGCTTGCCACAGACTCATGAGCCCGCCCTCCTAGGGCGCCTCGCGTTGGTACACCAGGTCGTACTCGATCGGCGCCGCCAGCTTCTCACTCGTCATGAACACCGACATTACCAGCCGACCTTCGGCATCGAATCTGAACGTCGACTTCCGTTTGGCTTGTTCGAAGACGAAGTACTGAAACAGGGCGTTCGGCCCGAAACCATAGGCAAGCGTCGCGTCCCGCCCGTTGGGAGCGACCAGAGCACGCTTCGTTCCGTCAAGCGGGGCAACGGCGCGATAGTCGCCCATCTTGACGATTGCGTTGGACCCCTGCTGACCGATGACGATCCGTCCGGGCAGCTCCTGATGATTGTCGAGGCGACTGGCGGCAATTTTTCTTCCGAGCCAGCCGAGGTTGGAGATAGCTGCCTCGATCGACCGTTCGATCGTCTCGTGATCCCGCTCAGCATTGCCCGCGTAGCGGTAGCTTCCTGCGAGCTCCTCGAGAATCGGCGGAGCGCCGACGGTCGGGTCGGCGAGCTGCGAGACCGCCGGTGTAGCAAAGGCCGCTAGGACGCAGACCAGGATCGAGCTGGGGCCGATTCGACTCATTCGCCAGCCGCGCCGAGACCGACTGCGCGCGAAGGGACTCCTTCTGCTTGGAAGTCGCGAGCCTCCCACAGAAAGCGAATCACGAGCGCAAGCGCCACCGCGGCCAATAGGTGCCAAAAACCGTGCGTGCCCGAGCCGAGCTCTCGGCCCGCCTCGAGGTCGACCGCGCGGCACCCGAGCGCAACGGCGAACAGCGCCTGCGCAGGGAGGATCCGATCCCACAGACCGTAGCCCGCGCGAATCGAGAGAATGACCAGGGGAGCGGACAGCACCAAGCCGATCAGCGCATACCTCAGGGTGATCGACAGCGTCCCTGGCACGAGATACGCGACTGCGATCCATAAGCCCGCCACTGCACAGATTGGGGCGAAAACCCAAAACCAGTCGCGGGTGAGGCGCCGCACCACGTAGACGGTAGTCGAGAGCCCGAGCAGCACGATCGGCAGAGTGTCGAGCAGCAGGAACACCCAGTGCGCTCGAAACGCGTGGTACAGCGTGCCTCCGATACCACCGACCAGGAGAAGCCACATGCTCGCGTAGAGAACCCGGTACTGCGTGCGAACGGGATGAAGGCGAACAAGCCAGACCAGCGCGAGCACGATGAAGACCGACGCGGTGAGCGCGTTGAACGGCTCTTTGATGAACGCGTCCCAGTTCGTCTCTGCGTAGACTGGGCCGAAGTCCGGCGTGCTCATGGAGCGGAGTGTAGAGACCCAGCGCCATTTCGCGAGCCGGAAAAAGACCTTCGAGCGGAAGGGTTCGCTGCACGGCGACAAAAGGGGCGAGAATACTGGTGATTACGGCTGCTTTCAGGGGCGACACGAGAGGGTGAATGGCGGTATCCTCTCGGCGTGGCCGGTAGTCGGCTCTAGGGGTAGTCCATGCAGCTCGGCGAACCAATAGATACGCGCGTTCCGTGGGCGCGCTACGTAGACGATCTTCGACAGGCGCGTGGTGTCAGTTCGGCAGGCCCGAAGCTCGACGCAATGCGTACCGCGGGACGAAGACTCGGAGACGACCTGCGTGCAGGGCCGCAGGTCGTGTCGGTGCGAACGCTGCCGCTGACCACCCTGCTCTACCCGACATCGTTCGCCTTCAATCACGCAGTGCCGCTGCCGTGGCCGTTCGTACAGCTCTACCACCGCTGCCTCCTCGTGCAGGTGATGGCTGAAGGGGCGCTCAAGAACATCTTGTTCAACCCGTCGGACTACGAGGCCAACCGAGCGACACCCTACTTCGCGAAGCTGATCGCTCGTGTAGGAAAGCGCGGCGCGGCACTCCTCGCGAAGAGTGAGCCCCAGGTGGATATACAGCTTGCCGCGCTCGGCCTTGCCGCCGAGGATATCGACGTGATCGCATTCGACCACTTCCACACACAGGATCTGCGACCGATCCTCGGCGACGGCCGACTCGCAGCGCGTTTTCCGAACGCTCACCTCATCGCACCGCGACAGGAATGGGAAGACTGGGGCAACCTGCATCCGCTCCAGCGGGCCTGGTTCATCGCGGAAGGGAAGGATGGCGTTCCAGCCGACAAGGTCGTCCTCACGGATGGCGATGTGAGCCTTGGCGACGGCTGCCTCCTACTGCAGACCCCTGGCCACACCACAGGCAACCAAACCCTGTTCACGCACGCAGAAACCGGGGTGTTCGGCTGCTCGGAGAACGGAACCAGTGCCGACAACTGGGCTCCCCTCGAATCGAAAATCCCCGGATTGCGGCGATTTGCGGAGCTTTTCGAGGTTGAGGTCATTCTCAACTCCAACACGCCCGAGCTTGCGGCCGAGCAATACACCTCGATGATTCTCGAGCGGGAGATGGTCGACGCGGTGCCGGGCAGACCTGGGCTCTTTCAGATGTTCCCTTCAAGCGAAGTGACGCCCTCCGCGTTCGCGCCCGGCGTTCGACCCACGACCGTGTTCGGCAAGCGCACGAGCGGCAAGGTACGTATCCATCAAGACCGCATCAAGACGAGCAGTCAGTCTCAGATGCGTCCGGCCGTCGCGTAGCCAGCCCGCGCTCAGCGTCCCTTTGCAGCGACGGTCTCTGCTGTGCGGATACCACCGAGAGCCACGGCGAGAGTACTTTGCCCGAGGAGCACCGAATCACCGACGAGGTAGAGTCCGGGGATGGGTTGCCGAGGCCAGAGTGCGCGCGGACGGTAATGGTGCCAGCCCACCCTTCTCGGCACACCGCCGACGTAGCCCAGATGACGCCCGGTGAAGCGTGCGAAGGTGCGCGGGCTGGCGCTCATTTCGAACGCTGCGTGGACCAGGAGCTCGGGCGCTCGGCGTTCGATCGTTTGTCGCATGCGCGCCTGGATCGACGCCACGTATTCGCCCTGCGCCTCGTCGTCGAGATCGCGCAGCGTACGCATCGGAACGTGCGTCGACACCGTCACGGTGCGCTGCCCATCGCCGGCGCGCTCGGTTTCGTCAGCGGCACTCACCGAACAGAACACGTGATTGCCCTCAATGAACGGCGCGCGCTCGTCGTCGACGAGTTGAAGGTGGTGCGCTTCAGGTCCCCGTACCGCCGCGTCGTCGACGACGAGATATAGCATCGCCGCGCCCCACCCGGATTCGACCGACGCCTCGACGTCAGCGAGCACGCCGTCGAGCCCAGGGTCGATCATCGTGGCGAGCGACTGCGGCAAGAGGTTAGCGACCACCGTGGGCGTGCGAAAGGACCCCTGCCGTGTGTCGACTTCCCACTCGCCGTCGTACCGAAGTCCGCGCACCCGATTGGCGAGCGTCACCCGACCGCCCGCGCGTCGAATCGCTTCTACCAGACCCCAGGCCAAACTCCCGATGCCCCCATGAACATGCCCTGTACCACGAAAAAAGTAGTCGATCGCGGCCATTGCGAAGGGAGCCTCGGCCTCCGCGGCACTGGCCTGCACCGTGATCTGCGAGACCGCGTCGAGATAGACGCGAAGCGGCTCCCAGTCGGCAAGGCCGTGCGAGGCCACCGCGTCCATGAGCGAGTGCCCCATCCACCGAAGCACCGCCGGGTACTTGAACGAGCGGCCTAGATGTTTGGCGATCGAACGCCCTCCGAGCGGCGGAAGCAGAGTCGGGTCTTCGAAGAGTTTCCAAAGCGCATCGGCGACCCGGCGCTGGGTTCCAAAGAAGCGTGCGAGCTGCGCGCCGTCGGCGCCGGGCAGCGCGCCGAAGCGACGGAGGAACAAGTCACGGTCGGGAGGAATGTCCAGCGACCACTGGGACGTTCGAAACTCGACCAGAGGGTCGAGAGGATCGAATCGCACTCCTAGGTTCCAGCTTTCGTTCCAGCGTTGAAACAGCTGGCCTTCCCCGAGACCAGAAAACAGAGTTGCCCCGGCTTCAAACTGATAGCCTTTTCGCGAGAAGGTACTCGCGCACCCGCCCGGGTATCTTAGGGTCTCGCAAAGAACCACATCGGCGCCGAGCTCGGCGAGCCGCAGCGCAGCTGCAAGCCCACCAAAGCCCGCCCCGACCACGAGCGCATCGGGGGTGTTCGCCGACATGAGATGCAGTTCGCGAGGCGCTCGAGTCAGTTCGTCGGAATGAGCACGGCGTCGATGACGTGAATCACGCCGTTCGAGGCCATGACGTCGGTGGCGATGACGTTCGCATTGTTGACGTGAACGCCGGCGGCATCGGTCGTGATAGCGAGCGTCGAGCCCTCAACCGTGGTGGCCGACGACAGGTTTACGACGTCAGCGGCAAGCACCTTACCGGGCACGACGTGATAGGTGAGAATCTTCACGAGCTGGTCCTTGTTCTCCGGGAGAAGGAGGCTCTCCACGGTGCCGCCTGGAAGCTCGGCGAACGCGACGTCGGTCGGCGCAAAAACCGTGTAGGGACCCGGGCCCGACAGCGTGTCGACAAGTCCAGCGGCCTTGACCGCCGCGACCAGGGTGTTGAAGTCCCCCGCCGTCGACGCGACCGTAACGATGTTCGGGGTGACGACCTCGACCGCTTCGACCTTGGTGACCTTCGTTGCGGTCGTGACCGGCTCGACATCTTTGGCGCAGCCAGCGAGCAGTCCAAGGGTGAGTAAGGTAATCGTGATGTGGGATCGCATGTGTAGTGTTCCTCTTGAGTGGGTGGTGAAGGTCTTGGCCTTTGGTGCGGAGGGCCTACCGCCGCCAGCGAGAGGCGACTGGGCAGGACGATTCCCCGCTGAGGATGTGTACATAGCGTCTAAGTTTTCCTGGTCAATCCCTGGACAAACCCTAAGCGAAACCCTCATCGAGGGATAATTTCAACCTTTATTTCAATATCTTATACGTTTTCTATGCAACCGGTCAGGCCTTCTGGCTTTCGAAGGCCTCTTTGAGTCTGCGGGCAATGCTCTTCTGCAGCCGCTCCGCGTCGATGCCGGCCGCTTTGGCAAGCATTCCGAGCTTGAGGGCCACGTCGACCTCATCGCCGCGCACGTCGATCGACCCCTTCACGCCGGTGCCCTTCAGATCGGCATGGCCGCCTGCCCAACTCGCGCTCACGCCGTACTTCTTCATCATCGCTTCGAAGTCGCCCATCTTCTGCTTGGCCTCATCGAGGCTGAGCGCGTGGGGCTGTTTGACTCGTACATCCGCCATGGTTGCTCCCGTCTTCCCCGAGGCGCGTCTGTTGCGTCGGGGCGAGAACCTTACCAGAGTCGTCGCATGGCTGCAGTGACTGCCTTCCGCGATGACGCGCTCGGACATCGCGACGCTTGGGAGCTCCGACAACTCTTGCGTAGCGGTGAGCTCCACCCGAGCGAGCTGGTAGATGCCGCGATCGCGCGCGCGGAACTCGTTCAGCCGCAACTCAATGCGATTGCCCGAGCAAGGTTCGAATCGGCCCGCGCCGACGCGCAGCGTCCGCGGGGCGGCCTTCTCGCCGGTCTTCCCTACTTCATCAAAGACACCGACCCAGTGCTCGGGATGCCGCTCGGGTTTGGTTCGCGCGGCATGCCGGACGAACCGTCCACCAAGGACTCTCGCTACGTCGCACAGATGCGCGACCTCGGCCTGGTGCTGCTCGGAAAGACCACCACACCCGAGTTCGGGCTCACCGCAACCACCGAGGCGATTCTCTATGGCCCTACCCGCAATCCGTGGAGCCTCGAGCATTCCACCGGGGGTTCGTCGGGCGGTTCGGCGGCCTTGGTCGCCGCAGGAGTCGTACCCATTGCGCATGCGAACGACGGAGGTGGATCGATTCGCATCCCGGCGTCGTGCTGCGGTGTGGTCGGCCTCAAGCCCTCCCGAGGCCGGCTGCCGTCGGTAGAAGGCGCCGCCGTCATGCCGATCAAGCTCGTCGAACAAGGCGTGGTCAGCCGCAGCGTTCGCGATTCCGCCATGTTCTATCACGCAGCCGAAGAGCACACTCCAAGCTCCCGGCTTCCCCAAATCGGTCTCGTCGAGGGCCCCGGCCCGCGCCGCCGCATCGCATTTTTTACCGGTTGGCTGGAAGGGCAGGAGACGCATGCAGACTGCCTTGTTGCCGTGCGTCGAGTTGCCGAACAGCTCGACGCTGCAGGACACGAGGTCGTGGAGATCGCCTGCCCGTTCGACTGGCAGCTTGCCGAGGACTTCTTGCTTCTCTGGTCGACCATGGCTTTTGGAATCGTCGAAGGCGGACGGGCGTTGATTCATCCTCGCTTCGACAAGACGAAGACCGAGGCATTTACGCGCGCGCTTGCAGAACGCTTCCGAACGAATCTTCGCAAGGTGCCCGGAGCCATGCGTAGACTGCGCCGCTTCGAATCGTTGTACGCGGCGCAGTTCGAGAAGGTGGACCTGCTGCTGAGCCCAACCGTCGCTACCCCGCCGCCGCGCCTCGGTTACCTCGGACCAGAGGTGCACCCCGACGTTCTGATGGAGCGGCTCGAAGGCTTCGTGTCATTCACGACCCTGCAGAATCTGGCGGGCGCACCGGCGATCTCGTTGCCGGCAGGATCGAGCACCGAGGGGCTTCCTATCGGCATTCAGCTTGCCGCTGCCACGGGCGACGAACGCATGCTTCTCGAAGTGGCGTTCGAGTACGAGCAAATCGCGCCCTGGCCGAGTGTCGGTCAGCTGCGACCGGCGCTCGTCGGTGCGTGGTAGGCTCGCCTCGATGTCGCTCAGCCCCGAAAAGTGGCGCGAGGAAGGTCGCTACACGCACCTGCTCGGCTACGAGGTTTTCTATGCAGACAACGGGGAGCTCGACAAGCCCGCGGTGCTGCTACTTCACGGATTCCCGACTTCGTCCTGGGACTGGGGCGCCCTCTGGGACGACCTCGGTTCCCGGTACCGACTGGTGGCCCCTGATTTGTTGGGGTTCGGCTACACCGACAAGCCCGATCCACACGAGTACACGATCATGGAGCAGGCCGACCTCTGCGAAGCACTGGTTCGCCAGTTGGGACTCACCGAGTTTCACGTGTTGGCGCACGACTATGGCGACACGGTGGCGCAGGAACTCCTTGCGAGGCAAAACGAAGGCACTGGGGCGGGCGTCTGGCGTTCGGTCTGTTTTCTCAACGGCGGGCTGTTCCCAGAAACCCACCTCGCACGACCGATCCAGAAGCTTCTGCTGAGTCCGCTCGGGCCTCTCATCAATCGTGTGTCTTCGCAGCGAACCTTCGATCGCTCCTTCAGTGCCGTGTTCGGCGAGCACACGAAGCCAACCAAGCAGGACCTCGATCGTTTTTGGCAGCTCATCCTCCACAAGAACGGCAAGCTCTTTCACCGGCTGATCGCCTACATGACCGACCGGAAGCAACATCGCGAACGATGGCTGCGCGCGCTGACCGATAGTATCGTGCCGATCTCGCTCATCAACGGCTCTGCCGATCCCGTGTCGGGCAAACACATGGTTGCGCGATATCGCGAAATCGTGAGTCGAGATCACATGGTCATGGAACTTCCGACGATCGGTCACTACCCGCAGGTCGAAGCGCCGGCGGCCGTCCTCGACGGTTACCAGCGGTTCCTGGACACGGTCTGAGCGCGAAGCTTCGTGCGTCTCGACGGCCTGCGGGCTAGCCTTGCGCCCAAGTTCAAATCCAAGACACGAAGCGGAGTACGAAGCAGATGGCGAAGATTCGAGTGATTCAGTGGAGCACGGGGAACGTCGGGAAATACGCGCTGCGCGCGATCGTCAATCATCCTGAACTCGAGCTCGTCGGGCTGTGCGTCAGCAATCCAGACAAGGAAGGCAAAGACGCCGGCGAACTCTGCGGCATCGATCCCGTTGGCGTGAAGGCCACGCGCGACGTCGACGCCCTGCTCGCCATGGACGCCGATTGCGTTTCGTATACCGCGGACGCGGGAATGCGACCCGGAGACGCGATCGAAGACATGGCGAAGATCCTCGCCTCCGGAAAGAACGTCGTCTCCTGCTCCATGGTCGGGCTCGTGCACCCGACGACGCTCAACGACATGTTCACCTCGCAGCTCAGCAGCGCATGCGAAAAGGGGGGCACTTCGTTCTTGACCTCAGGGATCGATCCCGGATTCGCGAACGATGCCCTTCCCCTCCTGATCTCGGGGCTGTCGGAAACCTGGAGCGAGATTCGGATTCAAGAGATCATCAACTACGCCACGTATAACCAGCCTGAGACGATCGTCGACATCATGGGCTTCGGGAAACCGATGGACCATACCCCGGTGCTCCTGATGCCGGGGATGCTCGGGTTTGCATGGGGAGGTACCCTGCGCCTGCTCGCAGAGGGACTCGGCCTCGAGCTGGACGAGATTCGCGAGGTTCACGAACGAGTTCCGTCGAAGAAGGTGATTCAGCTCGGCCCGTACACCATCGAGGAAGGAACGGTCGCGGGAATCCGCTTCGAGGTGCAGGGCATCGTCGACGGGCGACCGGCGATTATCGTCGAACACGTGACACGCCTCGACGACGACCTCGCGCCTGAGTGGCCGCAGAGCCCGGGCGCCTACCGCGTGCTGATTAAGGGCGTCCCGAGCATGGAGCTCGACTATCAGTTCGCGGACGAGCACGGCGATCACGCCGTCGGCGGCGTCCTGCTCACCGCGACACGCATCGTCAACGCGATTCCCGCCGTCTGCGCGGCCGAGCCTGGACTGCTGTCCGCACTCGACCTGCCGCTCATCACCGGCAAGGGCCTTTACCGGCCCGCCGACTGAGGGCCGGGCCGACGGCGCCAACTCTAAACTGAAAAACCGGTCGAGGCGTCTACTCGCTCTGCGGCAGACACTCCACGACGACGTCATCGCCGCGCTCGACGAACGGCGCCTGCAGCGGTGCGGGGCGCGGGTCCTCCTCGAGGAGAAGCCCGCAATCCTCGCACAGAACATTGGTCCAGCTCGTGTCCCGCCCCTGAGGGCCGCTTGCCAGCATCGGGTTGATCCAGTCGACGAAGGAGGGCACGCCGCCGGTCGTGTCGCTGTAGACCTTGTCATTGCGGAACACGGTGTGCTCGGTGCCGGTTCCGAAGTAGTAGCGATAGTTGGCAGGAACCGCCGCGGCGATTTCTTCGGACTGTCGGAGCGCGACATCTCCGAATGCACAGCTGGCTTCCCACCAGGTGAGCGTGTCTGCCGGACCGCCCTCATTGAGCATTACGTTGTAGAACCCGCTCTGCCCACCGGGGCTGCCGTCGAACAGCGTCGAGTAGTGTGCCCAGTTGGTATCGGGATACGCGACTGCGATCGCTTCGGTGTACTCCGGCATGCCGCCGCCTTCGGTAATCGCTTCATTAACTCCCGGTACTTCAGGAAGGTTCGGGACGAAGTTCCAGTTGGTGAACTCGTTCTCGAGGAAGTCCTCGGTAATGACGCCGTTTCCTGCGTCGGCCAGGACATGAAATTGCGACGCGGGCCAGACTTCGTGAAGCAGTGGGCCGTGAAACCAGGCGCCGAATGCGCCGGCGCTCGAACCGGTGACGAAGACCACTTCAGGATTGAGAAAGTGCTCGCGGGCCCACTTCTCCGCGACTTTGGCGTTGTGAAAACCGAAGTGAAGCGCGGGCTCTTCGCCTTCCGTGTACGCGACGCTCGCGTCACCAAAGTGAATGTCGCACGAGCAGTAGGACACGAACACGATATTCCAGTCGCGAAAGGGGTTCGCCGGATTGTCGAGGTCGAAGAAGCCTTCGACCGCGAACGTGTCGAGATTGTCCTCGGGCTTGGCGCGGCAGCTGGGAAGACCGCAAGTCAGCGCATTCCAACAGGCACCGCCCCCCTGGTAGTAGATGAGCAGCTTGTTGGTGGCGCCGCGTCGCGCGAAGTAGCGATACTCGGACCCCTGGATGCACTGGGGTGTGTAGGTCCGTCCTAGGTACTCGGTGGGTCCTGGGGTGAGCGTGACGTAGACTTCGTCGTCGAGCCCGGGACTGACGATCGTGTCGAGGACCGTCGCGTCGATGAGAGCCTCGACGTCGGGGAGGACCATCGACGCAGACGGACCGAGTGGGCAGTCCGCGCTCGCGGTCTGGTCGTAGCCGACGAGAAAGTTCTGGCGCGCCAGCTCCCGCTCCGCGCTCAACCGCTCGCCTGAAGGGTCGTCTCCGAGATCCGCGACGTGCTGACTTTCGGCCTGCAGGGCAACGCGACAGGCCTCCGCGGCCGCGCCGAGCCGTGCGCCACCGCAACTGCCGGCCTCCTGCTGCGCTTGGTCGAGACCTCGGCGAACCCTGATCGCGATCGCATCGACGCTGCGCGTGATGTCGTCTCCGGCCGCTTCGGAGCTCCAGGCGAGATCGGCGCAGTCGACGCCCTCGGCGCTTGCTTCGGCCTCGGCACCGCTCCAGGCCTCGTCGAGTCGCGCTTGGGCCTGTGCGACCTCCGCAAGGCGGGCCATGTCGTTCGAGCCGCTTTCAGTCCACGCGCCAAACACCTCGGCACAGAAGGCGCCCGCAGCGGACTGTTTCGATGCAACGCACAGGTTGGCTGCGTAGGGGCTGGGCGGTGTACCGCCGGTTCCGCCCGTCTCCTCGGCATCGGACCCGCAGCCTGACCCCGCGAAGAGCGACCCGATCAACACGACAATTCCCAAGAGCTTGCGATTCTGCACGTGCGGCCTCCGTCGAGGGTTTATCTGTTGGCATAAACCTTCGGTCAAGGACTCGACAGGACTTCGACGGTTGAGTCGCAGCCTGGGCCTCTGTTAGAAGCTCTGTGGTTTGGTCCCGGTTGGGGCTTGCAGCAGGGAGAACAGCAATGCCGAACTCGATTGCACGACTCATGGTCTTCAGCCTCTGTGTGTCCGCAGCCGGCGCAGTCGCCGCCTGCACGGCGAAACCCATGCCCGATGAGGCCTCGCCCGAACCGGAAGCTGTCCCGGCCGCGGCAGCCGAGGCGGACACGGCCCCCGCACGAACCGTCGAATCCCCCGACCCGGAACCTGCGGAACTTCTTTCCATCGAAGAGAAGCCCCCTCGAACCAAGGACGGCAAACCGTTCTCACCCTACGTGCGCGCGGAGTATCCAACCGAAGTCCTTTGGGGAGAGACCCATCTGCATAGTGCCAACTCGACCGATGCAATCGGCTCGGGCAACCGCCTCAGCCCCGAAGACGCAACGCGGTTTGCGCGCGGCGACGAGGTGATGGCGTCGTCGGGGCAGCCGGCGCGACTCGGTCGTCCACTCGATTTCGTCGTGCTCACCGACCATGCGGAAGGTCTCGGCATTGGGGTGAAGCTTCTCGAAGGTGACGAGACGCTCATGGCAGACGAGGCGGCGAAGCGCTGGCACGACATGATGATCGCCGGAGGCGACCAGGCTCAGCAGGTCGGTGTCGAGATCCCGGCAGCGCTCGCGAGCGGAACGCTCCCCGCCATCATGCAGGACCCGCAGGTGATCGTTCCGATCGCGAAATCCGTCTGGGCCAAGCAGAACGCGGTCGCAGAGCGCTACAACGACCCGGGCACGTTCACCACCCTGATCGGCTACGAGTGGACCTCCGTTCCGAACGGCAACAATCTGCATCGGAACGTGATTTTCCGCGACGGCAGCGACAGGACCGACCAGATACTTCCCTTCTCTTCCATGCAGAGCGAAGACCCCGAAAAGCTATGGGAGTTTCTCGAGGGATACGAAGAGAAGACCGGCGGCCAGGTGCTTGCGATTCCACACAACGGAAACCTCTCGAACGGTCGCATGTTCGCGCTGACGACCTTCGACGGCGAACCCTTGACCGCCGACTACGCCGAGCGGCGAGCGCGCTGGGAGCCCCTCTATGAAGTGACGCAGATCAAAGGCGACGGCGAAACCCACCCTCAGCTCTCCCCGAACGATGAGCTCGCCGGCTACGGGATCGTCGGATGGGACAACGGCAACCTCACGCTGCAGGAGCTCGAGACCGCCGAAATGCGGCCGGCGGAGTACGCCCGAGAGGCGCTGAAGCAGGGCCTGCTTCTCGAGGACGAGTTCGGCACCAACCCGTTCAAATTCGGGATGGTCGGGGGCACCGATGCGCACACCGGACTCACGGGCGTCGAAGAAGACAACTACTGGTGCAAGATGACGCCCTACGAGCCAAGCCCCGAACGCGCGATGCATGTCAGCAAGGAGCTCAACGGTGCCACCCGGTACGCTTGGCAGTATCTTGCCGGCGGTCGGACGGCGGTGTGGGCCACAGAGAACACGCGCGAAGCGGTCTGGGACGCCCTCGAACGCCGAGAGGTCTACGCGACGACTGGCTCGCGCATCAGCCTTCGCTTCTTTGCTGGCTGGGACTTCGACGACGAAGACGCCAAGTCACGCTACCCAGAAAAGGCGGGCTACGAAAAAGGCGTGCCGATGGGTGCCGATCTCAGCAAGGGGCCCGCGGGAGACTCGCCGACGTTCCTGGTCTCCGCCGCGAAAGACCCGCGCGGAGGCAACCTCGATCGCCTTCAAATCGTCAAGGGCTGGCTGGACGAAGCGGGCGACCTGCACGAGCGGGTGTACGACATTGCGTGGGGCGACGCCGGGCGACGAAAGCCCAACAAGCAGGGCAAACTGCCACCGGTCGGCAACACCGTCGACATCGCCGAGGCCACCTGGACCAACACCATCGGTGACCCCGACCTCTCTGGTGTGTGGGAGGACCCGGACTTCGACCCCGAGGAACGCGCTTTTTACTACGTGCGCGTCGTGGAGATCCCGACGCCCCGATGGACCGCCTACGACGCGAAGCGGTACGGACTCGAGTTCCCAGACGACGTTCCGATGACGACGACCGAGCGCGGCTATTCGTCGCCGATCTGGTACACCCCCTGAGCGGCGCACGGCCGCCCCGGGTCGTCGCAGACGGTTCCAATGGACACCCGCGCACCGCGGCCTAATATCCGAGAGTCACTCGCACGGAGAATCGTCATGAAAGCCATTCCGGAAACGCACGTCGACATGCTCGACAAGGCCACGTTCGCGCACCTGTCGACTCTCATGCCTGACGGGAGCCCGCAAACTTCGCCCGTCTGGCTCGACTTCAAAGACGGGCTGCTCGTGGTCAACAGCGCCGAGGGCCGCCTCAAAGACCGCAACATGAAACGCGATGCGCGCGTGGCGCTCTCGATGACCGACCCTGAGAATCCGTATCGATCGCTGTCGGTGCGGGGCAGAGTCGTGAAGATCGAAACCGATGGCGCCGACGCACACATCGACTTCCTTGCCAAGAAGTACATGGGCGTCGACGAGTATCCCTATCGCACGCCCACCGAGGTGCGTGTGATCTACTACATAGAGCCCGAGCGCGTCGCGACCACGCCCTAGGGGTCAGGCCGACCTTCAGTCGCGCGCGAGTTCAACCCAGAAGACGCCGCGGAAATCGCCCGGCTCGAACCCCGTAGCCTCGTCATCGGGGTAAAGTTCGTCGATTCGGGCTTTCACCGCCGGGGCGATGACCGTGCCGTGACAGGTGACGCACATCGGCTGAAGATAGATCGGCTCCATGTAGCCGATTGTTTCGCTGTCGATCGCGACCACTTTGGGCGCCATCTCGTTCGGGTTCGCGGTATAGGCGAGCAGGAGCGGCTGCATCCAGGGCTTCGGCGCGTTGCTCGGATTCCGCAGCTTGTGACTCGTGCGGCCGACCTTGGCCTCGGGCGTACTGGCGCTCTTCGTGAGCTCTGGCGCCACGACCTGGCAAGCACCCACCGCCTCGACCGGGCCTTTTGCCATCGCCTCGGTCAGGGCAGCTTTGAGTGATTGCTTGACCGGCAGGACCGCCGCGGCCCCCTTTTCGCTCCAATGGCTTTCGTCGATTCGGTTCTTGCTGCAGGCCAGCACGAACAACAAGCAGAGTGACAATATCGCGACGCGTTTCATGGGGGATTTTGTTGATCCTGGTGGGCTCGAAGTCAAGGCGCTCGAACTCGATCGCCAGCACGGCATTTGCTCGGTACCGAGAGTTGCTCGTATACAGAGCCGCCTAATGCGTATCT
Organism: uncultured delta proteobacterium; assembly: GCA_963845195.1. GTDB lineage: Bacteria > Myxococcota_A > Polyangia > Polyangiales > Houyiibacteriaceae > SG8-38. The sequence goes on along the minus strand of CAWJRH010000006.1, from coordinate 1,141,051 downwards.
CGAAACTGTATGCCGCTGGTGCGAAGCCGGTCTACTCGCTCGAGTTCTTCACCCCGAAGAACGAGCGAGGCCGCGCGGCCATGCTGCGTGCGATGGAGCGCCTCGGGTCGATCGACCCGAGCTACGTCTCGATTACCTGCGGGGCCGCGGGGACGACGCGCGAACGAACCGCCGACCTCGCGATCGCGTTCGAGAAAAGCGTCGGCGTGACGGCGATGGCGCACTTGGTCTGCACCGGCACGACGACGGAGGAGCTCGAAACGACGCTTCAATACATGGTGGACCGCGGCATCGAGAACATTCTTGCGCTTCGGGGCGATCCGCCGCGCGGTGCCGAAGACTGGACCCCAGTCGAAGGTGGCCTGAAGCATGCCAACGAGCTTGCCGCGTTCATCCGCGAGCGATTCGAGGTCTCGATTGGAGGCGCCTGCTACCCGGAAAAGCATCACGAAGCCGCGAGCCTCGAGGCGGACATCGATCGGCTCGTGCAAAAGGTCGACGCGGGCGCAGAGTTCCTCATCACCCAGCTGTTCTTCGACAACGAACGCTACTGGTCGTTCGTCGAGGCCGTGAGGGCCCGAGGCGTGGAGGTGCCGATCGTGCCGGGAATCATGCCCGTGCTCAACCTCGCCAACCTCGAACGAATCGCGGCGCTTTCGCCGGGCACCACGATCCCGCCGGCCCTCACCGAAGCGCTTGCCGGAGCCAAGAGCGACGCGGACGCACTCGCGGCCGGAGTCGAATTCGCGGCCGCGCAGTGTCGGAACCTGCTGTCGGGCGGCGCCCCCGGAATCCACTTCTACACCCTCAATCGTTCTCAGGCGACCTTGCGCACGGTTGCTGCGATCTGAGCGCTTGCCCGGCAATGCGCCAGACCGACGGAGACTCCTCGGACGCTCAGCCCGGTCGGCCTTCGTGCTGCTTGAGGTAGCGGAGGAACTCGCGCCGCGTCTGCGGACCGTTCCGTTTCTGGCTACTGCGCGCGAGGCTCGGGTCGGCTTCGATTGCTCTCTTGGCAAGAGCCAGGTCGTCTTCCTCGATGGCGCAGCGGGTGGCGTCCACGTCGACATCGTAGACGCGCGCTGCGTTGAGTCCGAGGATCTTCGCCCTGGCCTGCGGCGTAATCGCCGGGTAGTCGAACTCCTCCTGCATGCTCTCGGGGATCTGAAAGGTACGAAACGCCGCGATTTGGTCTTGGGGTGAGCCGTACCAAATCGAGTCGGTGCCCCAAAGAATCTGATCCTCGCCCAGGTGCTTGAGAAGCTTGCCGAGCACATGTGCCGCTTCGGTCGGCCTGGTCATCAGCAAGCGCCAGGTGCTTCCAAGCTCGGCATAGACGTTGTCGAGTCGGCCCTGCTCGATCGCCGAACGCACAAGAATGTCTACCCCTTGGACCGAGTTGGGGTTGTACGCCCCCTCGGCCACGGAGGGCTCATACCCCGAGTGATAGACGAGGAAACTGACGTCGGGATACGCGGGCGCCACCCGGCCGATGTCGTCGGCGCTCGTGGTGGGGTCGAGGCCGAAGAAAGACAGCCCCTTGTGCGCACAGATCAGCTTGATCTCGAGTTCGCGCGCACGCTCGATGAACGGAATGCCGATGGCCTCGTCGTCGAGGCGCCAGCCGCCAAACTGCGTGTAGACCTTCCAGGCAGCGATGCGCTGCTCTTCGCGAAGCGCCTGCATCCCGTCGAGCTGGGCCTCGCCGCGATCGGGGACGACGATCCCGTGAATCAACAGCCTCTGAGAGTCGGCGAGCCGGTTGACGATCTCGCGGGTGACCGCCGCTTCTTCGGTTTCGAGCGGATTGTTCCCGGGCACCGCGGGCACCTGGGAAAGTGCCGCGATCGCCGTGTCACTGTTGACGAATACCTCGCGGATGTAGCGATCGGCATCGAAGCAGTCGACGAAGTCGGTCTCACCGCAGCCCGCCTGTGGAAACGTGCGCAGGGCCCCCTCGAATCCACCGCGCTCTCGCCATGCTCCCTCCGGATTGACGTGGTGCGTTTGCACGTCAAAGATGAACTCGTCGCCCTCGAGCGCAGCACAGGCGTCCGGCTCCATCGTCATGGTGCCGCCGACCTCGAAGCCTCCTGCTCCAGCGTCGCCGCCCATGCCGCCCGCACCCGGCACACCTTCGGCGGAGCACCCGTATACCTGATTGATCACACACAGGGCCGTCGCGGTCCCCATCGTGCTCGAGACGAACGCACGGCGACTCATCCCGAGCCTGCGGGCCTTGTCGGCGACCATTTGCGCGAACATCGACTCGGCGAGCCGGTCCCTTGCGGTCGGGGCGGCCGGCGCAAACTCTCCATTGGAACCGGTACGAAACGGTATTGGCGATTCGATTGGCGCCTCGCGGGCGCTCTTTTTCACGACCTGAGGGTACCCCGAGGAAGCGCTCGAGACGAGTGGAGGCTTCTGGCGCTCAGAACCAACTCGGGCCGATGTGCGGCTACACTCCTCGAATCAAGGCCATCGCCACCCCGGCTCCCATCAGCAGGAGCCCGACGCAGATGACCACGAAGCCGAGACCACCTGCATAGCACCAGCCCATGACGCGCCCGCGTTCGTGATCGGGAATCCTCCGATTGAGGGGAATCGGGCGCCAGTACCAGCGAGGCGGAAGAAGACCGCGCGGTCCGAGCGCCTGGTAGAGCCGAAGATGGTACATCAGGCCCGTGGGCACACCGAGCAAGAACCCGACTGCCGTGACCACCAGCCCGCCCTGGTAGAGCGTCTCCCAGGGAGTGAACCAGACGCCGCTGAGGACGCACATCACGGCGGTCACCCCGACGACGATCGCAAGCTCACGCACGAGTTCTCCTTGTGAACCCAATGGCTTGGAGACGATGGTGGACCGTCATGGGAATCGATCTAGCGTGCCCCGGAAGACGACACGAAAAACCTGCGGAGCCGCGGCCCGGTAGGGTACTTGCGCGAGACCCTCGACTCGTACCACAAAGGGGCCGTTCAAATGACTCCAGAAGCGAATACGGCAACACGCGAGTCCAGTCGATTGCAGGCATTCCCGATCGGCTGGTTCCTGGTCTGCTTTTCCGACGAGCTCAAGCGGGGCGACGTCCGATCCGTCAAGTTGATGGGTCAGGACCTCGTCGCGTTTCGAACACAAGCCGGCGTCGCCTGCCTCACCGACGCGTTCTGCCCGCACATGGGTGCGCATCTCGCCTATGGAGGCACGGTCGAGGGCGAGGTGATTCGCTGCCCTTTCCACGGGTTTTGCTTCGACACCAAAGGCGCCTGCGTCAAGACGGGATACGGCACCAAGCCTCCGCGCAAAGCCAAGCTCCGCACCTGGCTGGTCGAGGAGCAAAACGGTCTGATACTCGCGTACCATCATCCGAGCGTTCGTGACCCCGAGTGGCGGGTACCAAAGCTCGACGACACAGACTGGACTCCGCTGAGGCACCACACCTGGCAGATTCGCGCCAACCCATACGACACCGCAGAGAACAGCGTCGACTTCGGGCACTTCTCGGTCGTCCATGGCTACCGAAGAACTGAGATCCTTCAGCCCCTCGCCACCGACGGTCCGAAACTGACGGCGCGCTACGCGATGGACCGAGACGCAGGAATTTTCGGGAAGCGGAACGACCTGCGCGCTGAGTTCGAGATCACGAAATGGGGGCTCGGCTACTCCTGCGTCGAGGTCGAGGTGCCTGAGTACGGACTTCGGTCACGCCACTTCGTCTTTCCGACTTCGATCGATCAAGAGAATATGCAGCTCAGCCTCGCGGCCAGCATTGGTCACGTTGCGCACCCCGAAAAAATCAACCCGCTGCTCAGGGCGCTGCCCAAGCGCCTGTTGCACAAACTGATCCTCGGCGCCTCGATGCGCGGCTACAAGAACGACGTCTCCCAGGATTTCGAAATCTGGCGCAACAAGGTCTCGATACCTCGCCCTGCCCTCGCCGAAGGCGACGGCCCGATCCACGCGTTTCGAGAGTGGAGCCGCCAGTTCGACCCGGGCTACGACGCGAGCGGCCTGCACTCAGCGGCACCGTAGCGACGAGACGTTAGCGGCAGTCGGTCATCGTCAGCCTGCTCTCGGCAGTCCGAAGATCGTCTCGATCCGCGCCTTTCGCATAGACCGGCGGTTCTCCGAGCGGAGCGTCGACTCGCACCGTCGCCGGCCCGACCACCTCCTCGCCGGTCCAGACGTTGAACCAGCTCCCTTCGGGGAAGTAGACGTCGCGACTCGGCGCGCCCCGCTCGACGACAGGCGCTACGAGTAGCGCATCGCCGAGCATGAACTGGTCGCTGAGATCCCAGGTTGCGCGATCCACCGGAAACTCGAGCATCATGTGCCTCAAGATCGGCGCCCCCGTCGTCTCCCACTCGTTCGCAAGCTCGACGATCTCGTCCTCGAGCGCGCAGTGAACGAAGGCAAACTTCCTGAAATGCGCCGTCGTGTCCGAGTCGCTGTTCCAATTCCAGTTCTCGAGCTTCGCCGCGCCTTGGTGAGTGCGCATGATCGGCGTGAACGCTCCAAGTTCGGTCCAGCGTTGATAGAGCTCGCGCGTGCTCGGACCTTCTTCGCCGATCGCGAACCCGGCAATGTCGTGAGTGACGAAAGGCTGACCGGCGAGCCCGAGATTGATCAGCGCTGGCACGACCGTCGGCAGCCCGTCGAGAGGGCTCCAGTCCGTTTCCTGATCGCCAACCCAATGAATTTGCGCCACGCCCTGCACCCCGGTGAATCCGGACCGCGCGAACACGACCCAGTCGCCGTCCGGGCGGACGTCGTCCATCGCGAGACGCGAGGCGCGAAGCCAGTCGATCGGGAAGGTGTTCCGGCGTTCGATCGGGTCGCTCCCGTCGCTCGCGACCGCATCGAGCGGAATCCATTCGCCGAAATCCGCCATCCACCCGTCGACGTCGTACTTGCGCACGATGTCTGCGAGCGAGTCCGCGATGAACTCGAGGGTGCGTGGGTTCGAAAAATCTGGGTGCGCGTTGAGCTCGGGGAAGTTGGGCCCAATCAAAGGCAGGTACGTCGGCCCACCGACACCGTTCTCGTCACTAGGGGCCTTCACGAGCATCCCCATGTTTTCCATTGCGGTGAAACGAGCGTCCGGCGCCACCGATTCGCCGGTGGCCCGCTCTCCAGAGACGATGAACGGATTGACGTAGGTCAGAAAGCGATAGCCGCGCTCGTGGAGGCCGCTCACCATCTCGGCAAAGTCGGGATAGCACACGGAGCAGTCTTCGTTCGCCGGGCATTCGTTCGCGGGCGGACACACTTCACGCGCATCCCAGACGTAGCGCACCCCGAAGCCGCCGGTGACATTGAGACGTACGCCGCCCCAGTCTTGCACCCACAGCGTCGAGACCGGGACGCCGGCCGACTCCAGCGCGTCGACTTCCGCCAGCACCGGGCCACGCCCGCCCTGGGAGCCGATCCACAGCGAGTAGGCCCATTGCGGTGGCTGCGCAGGCCGACCCACGAGGTCGCCGAGCTGCCGAATCACGTCGACCGGGGTGGGTCCGTGGAACACGCGCCAGACGACCGGCGCGCCGCTGATCACTTCGATCCACGCAATGTCGTCGTCGGAGGCGCACAGATTGACGTCGACGCGGCGGTCGGTGTCGAAGAGGGCTCCAAAGCCACGCGCGTCGAGGTAGTAGGGCATCGGAAAGTAAGTGGTGTGGATGTCACCGGCCACCCCATCCGACCCGTCACGACCCTGTCCCTGCTCCGTGACGAGCAGCGAGAAGGCCTCGCCCCGCTGGTTGGTGGCGTTGTACTGCTCGCCAAACCCGTGGAAGGTGCCTTCAGGGTCGCAGCGAATCCCGACGGCAATCGAGTTTGACGCGGGCCCGGCCACCTCGATGCGAAACTCGCTCTCCTCGTCGCTGACCGAGCGCGCGGTCAGTCGAGCCGTGCGCGATCCGTCGTTGCTCGCGTAGTCGACCGTCGCCGTGCCTCCTTCGTTGCTGACCGTGCGGACCGCAAGCGCATCCGCTATCTCGTTCGTGCGAGTGAACTTCTCTGGGGTGCCCGAGAAGCTTTCTTCAAAGGTGCGCGCGACAGGTCCCACCGGCGCAGTCGCAAATAGAGTGCGCCCTTCGACGACTACCTCCACCGTGCCATCGGCGGAGGCAACGATCTTCACCGGGCTACTCGATGAGTCCGAGTCGCTGCTGCACCCTGCGATCACGCAGAGGGCGCACCCGACGCTACCAAGCCAACTCCAAGTCATACTATTCATAAGACATGAAGATCCCCGCAACCGGAGGCGAGCGCAAGTCGCGTGTCAGGGTTGGACGCGCGGAAGGGTAGAGACCTGAATTCGACCGAAATTGGGCTCGATGAGACTGCCGACATACAGCGTGTCCCCGACCTGTTCGGCGCTGGTGGTCATCGCGAAATCTTTGCCTTGGGCGTCCTGAAGATTGTAAACGACCTCTCCCGCTTCGTTGAAACCGACCACAAACGGGTGCCTCTCCGGCTTAGGCTGGAGCGCTGCGGGAATACGGAAGACCACCGAGCGCAGCCCCGGGCTCTGCGAGGTCTTGTCCAAGATCGCGTTCCGAGGGGCGTAGAACGCAAGCCAGAAAATCCCGTCTTGCCCCTGTGAGACTCCGTCGGGAAAGCCAGGCAGATTGTCGGCGAAGACCTCGAACTGACCGGCCTTGGGGCCGCGTACGAAGACCTTCTTCACTCGGTAGCGCATCGTCTCGTTGACCAGCACGTAGGTTTCGTCGGGGGACACCGCGATGCCATTGGCAAAGAACAGCCCCGACAGCACCACCTCGCAGACGCCACTGTTGATGTCGTATTTCACCAGCCGGCCGTTAGGCGCGCTCTCGAGGGCTTCGTTCATCACCTCGTGCTCATCCCACTTGTCGGAGGCGTCAGAAAACCAGGCAACGTTCTGCGAATCCACATCGACGTCGTCTACGAACTTGAACGGATGGTAGCCGGCCGAGGTGCAAAGGACGGTGATCGCACCCTCGGGGTCTACCGAAAGCAGGCCCTTGAACGCGTCCGCCACGATTAGGTTGCCGTCGACGTCGAAGTCGAGGCCGAGGGGTCGGCCACCCGTGTTGGCGAACTCGACGGGCTCACTGCCGTCTGCCGGATATCGGAGGATCGGGCCTTGCTGGAGACCGACGTAGATCGCTCCCTCCGCATCGACCGCAACGTCTTCGGGCCCGAAGCCGCCCGGTGTCTGCGTGAGCCGCATCTGCTGGAGCAGCTCGTTCGGGGCGAAATCACCTGCGAGCGAAGGCGCGGGATGCGGGGTCCAGCTCACGGGGTCGATCGGAACAGGCCAGAACGCGAGGTAGAGGGCGATCAGCGCGAGCAGCCCCCCCAAGACCCAAAGAATCATGCTTCGTCCCATCACAACTCCTGCGAAGCACTCGGGAAATCAAACGCCTCATCGCCGCCCTCCCGAGCCGTCATCCGACCCGGGTGTAACACGGATGCTATTCGCCCGCCGAGCTCAGATTCTTGGGACCCCGCGCGCTGCGTCGGCGGAGACGGTTGGCTTCGGCGAAGCGCGCGTGCACCAACTCGATGGCTTGGTCGTGCGCGCCCTTGGCCTCAGGCCCTCCGTTCCGCTGCACGTAGGTTCCGTCGGGCTGCATCTCCCACGCACTGCGCTGGTCGTTCAGCTGAATGTCGAGCATCGAGCGGAGGTCGGCACGCAGCTGTGGTGGCTCAACCGGAGCAAGCACTTCGACCCGACTCGCGAGGTTCCGCGTCATGCAGTCAGCAGACCCGATGTAGTACTCCTCTTCGCCGCCGTTGCGGAAGTAGTAGATTCGCGAGTGCTCGAGAAAGCGCCCGACGATGCTGATGACGCGGATGTTGTCGGAGACCCCCGGGACGCCCGGACGAACGCGGCAAGAGTCCCGCACGACGAGATTGACCCGCACCCCGGCCTGGGAGGCTTCGTAGAGCGCTTTCGAAATATCGACGTCCTCGAGAGCGTTGGTCTTGATCTGGATCAGTCCTCGGCCGCCTGATTCGACATGACGAATCTCGCGGCGAATCTTGGACAGAAGCGCCGGCTTGAGAAGTTTTGGCGCAGGCAGAAGCTTCTTGAAGGTTCGATTCGGTTTGTAGCCTGTCGTCAGGTAATTGAAGAGCTCAGTGGCGTCGCGGCCGATGTCCGGGTCAGAGGTGAGCAGCCCGATGTCTGCGTAGAGCTTGGCCGTCTCCTCGTGGTAGTTGCCGGTCCCGACGTGCACGTAGCGACGGAGGCCGTCGTGGTCGCGGCGGACGACGAGCGTCACCTTGCAATGGGTCTTGAGCCCGACGACCCCGTAGGTCACGTGGATGCCAGCCTGCTCGAGCTTGCTGGCCCAGTTGATGTTCGCTGCCTCATCGAAACGGGCCTTGAGCTCGACGACGACCGCCACCTGCTTTCCGTTGAGCGCGGCGTTGATCAGATGCTGAATCACGCGCGATTTCGCGGACGTGCGATAGAGCGTCATCTTGATTGCGCGAACCTTGGGGTCTTCGCTTGCCTCGCGTAAGAAACGCTCGACCGAGGTGCCGAACGCCTCGTAGGGATGAAAGGTAAGCAAGGCTTTCTGATCGCGAATCGCGTGAAAGATGTTGCTGCGGCCGACGAGCGCCGAAGCGTCCACTGGACGGTAGTCGGGGTCGTGGTGTTCGGGTATGTCGAGCTTGGCGAGCTGAAAGAGATCCGACAGACCAACGAAGTCCTCGACCTCAAAGACGTCCGACTGCTCATCGAGTCCGAGCTCCGCCGCGAGTCGACCACGGTGCGTCGTATCCATACCCCGCGCGACCTGAAGTCGGACGATCGGTGCGAACTTTCGCTCCTGAAGCTCTGACTCGATCAGCGCGAGCAGATCGTCGGCTTTGTCCTCGTCGCCCTCCACGTCTGCGTTCCGGGTGACTCGAAACAGCTCGGTCCGTTCAATCTCCATGCCCGGAAAGAGCAGGTCGAGATTCTCGGCCATGATGGATTCGAGCGGCACGAAGACCAGCGAGTCTCGGAGCTGAAGAAATCGCGGCACGCCGGCTCCGAGAGGCACCTTCACCCGCGCCACCAAGGGCGTCGGGTCCTTCGGGTAGTGCAGGGACACCAAGAGGTTGAGCGAGAGGTTGGAAACGAACGGGAACGGATGGGCGGGATCCATCGCCTGCGGCGTGAGCAGCGGAAAAATGTTTTTGAGATAGTCGTCGCGGAGCCACTCGCGATCGTCGCTCGAGAGCGACTCCCACGAGGCAACCTGCACGCCGATCTCCGAGAGCCGCGTCTCGAGGCTCTTCCAGAGGCTTTGCTGTTCTTCGCTGATCTCCCGAACGACGGCGTAGCACTCCTGGATCTGTTGCGTCGGAGTGCGCCCATCAACCGTCAGCGTGTGCACGCCGGCGGCTACCTGCTGCTTGAGGCCGCCAATGCGCTTCATGAAAAACTCGTCGAGGACCGACCCGGTGATCGCGAGGAATTTCACGCGCTCGAGCACCGGCGTGCGCGTGTCCTGCGCCTCATGGAGCACGCGACGGACGAACGTCAGCCAGGTGAGCTCGCGATTGAGGTAGAGGTCAGGCGCGTCGAGATCGACGGTCGCCGGAGCCTTGGAGTCGCGCGGTGCCGAAGCCGCGCCGGGTTTTCCATTGGTGGTGCTGGGGGTCGTCGAGCTCATCGTGAGAATCCTCAGGGTAGCAGGAAGTGGGAATATAACGCGCCATCGGCGGTTGCAGCCAGGCATCCCGTTGCGCCAAACGCTGCGCAACAGTAGGCTCCCGCGCAGCAATTTCGCATCAAACCCATCGATTGAGCACGTGAGCCAAGCAAAAAACAGTGTACTCGAGCTGAGACGACGCCCAAGCCAGGAGCGTTCGCGCGACCGCGTGGAGCGCATTCTCGCCGCGACCGCGACGCTGCTCGGTGAGATGCCCGTCGACAAAATCACCACCGCGGCCATCGCCGAGACCGCGGAGGTTCCGATTGGTTCGCTCTACCAGTACTTCCCGAACAAGCTATCAGTGTTTGCGGAACTCGCTCGTCGCGTGATGGAACAGGTCGATCGGTCAACCGCGGAACTCGTCGCGGAAGACTTCGGGGTTTTGCCCTGGGATCAGGCGATCGACCGCGCGATCGACGTGACGATCGAGGGCTATCGGAAACAGCCCGGCTATGCGCAGCTTCTGATGAGCATTCGCCCGACCCCCGAGTTTGGCGCGTTCACCGAAGAATCGAATGACCGCATCGCGACGATGCTCGCATTTCATCCGGCGCTGCAGGCGCTGATTCCGCCCGATCGCATTCGGCTCGTGACACGCTCCGCGATCCGCGCAGTCAACGCCCTCCAAGACTGGGCGCTCTCGGTCGAAGACCCGGAGGAGTCGGCCCGGATCGTCGCGGAAATGAAGACCCTGCTAAAGGGGTACCTCGGCGTGTACACCAGCCAGGGCGGCTGACGCCGGCACGCTCGAGAGCGAACCTGACGATCCCTGTCGTGGGACTTGACGCAAATTGTGCGATCGGCTTGGAGTCACGATTTGAAAACCCAATCGTTTCAGCATTTTGCAGCTTTGCGCACTAAATGAGCAAAGCTCACTTTTCTTTCTTCGGATCTGGTGTTACACAACCCGCACGTTTTTCAGAGTTCAGAGGAGGGATCCGGGATGATTAGACTATCGATGAGCCTAGTGCTCGCAATGTCGCTGTTCGCATTCGGCTGCAGCGACGACACCGACAATCCAGGCGGCACAGGTGGTGGCGGCACAGGCGGCGACGGCGGCATGGGCGGCGATGGCGGCATGGGCGGCGACGGCGGCATGGGCGGCGACGGCGGTTCGGGCGGTATCGTGCCTTTCGACTGCAGCGACCTTCCCGAGTCCGGCACCTACCTGATTGAAGGTGCGCCCGCGACCGCGACCGACGACTGCGACCAGACGATTAGCGCGACTGGCGAGAACGACCAGGCTGGGATCATCACCGCCATCGTGACCGCGTCGCCGGGCGATACGATTTGCCTGAATGACGGTGACTACGACATGGGCGGCACGATCGACATCACCGACAAGCCCGGGCTCACGCTCAAGGGCATTGGCGAGAGCCCCGACGACGTCGTGCTCGACTACGCCGACGAAGAAGGCAACTGCCGCGGCGGCAAGGGCATCAGCGTCACGGTCGACAACGTCAGCATCGAGAACCTCACGGTCAAGAACACCTGTGACAACGCGATCGAACAGCGCGACGTCGACGGCTCACGCTTCGTCAAGGTCCACGTCTTGTGGGACGGCGAGCCGACGCAGGAGAACGGGGCCTACGGCCTGTACCCGACCGACTGTTCCAACACCACGGTCATTTGGAGCCAGGCTCAGGGCGCGTCGGACGCCGGCATCTACGTCGGCAAGTGCGATGGAGGCCTCGTCGAGAACAACCTCGTGCTTCAGAACGTCGCCGGCCTCGAGGTAGAGAACTGCCTCGACGTGGTGGCGCGCAACAACACGATGATCGACAACACCGGCGGTCTGTTCGCACTCCAGCAGGACATCGATCCAGGCGGTATGCAGACCAACAGCGGCATTGAGATGTACGACAACGACGTCTACTGCAACAACCGCCCGAACTTCGCCAAGGCAGGCGCGGTGGTTTCGGCGATTCCGGCAGGGTCGGGCTTCATCTCCCTCTCGGGCAACGGCGTCGAGATCTACGACAACGACATCCAGGGCAACGGCACGGTCGGGACGGCCGTCGTGAGCAACGTGCTCGTCTGCAACGCCACCGGCGGCATCGGTGTGGCGGTCTCGACTGCGGCCCCTACAACGCAGGCTACGTCCCCTACGCGCAGAACATCACGGTGAGGGACAACAATCTGCTCGACAACGGCACCTCCCCCGACCTCGACAACGAGTTTGGTATCCTTCTCACGGCCCTTGGATACGGCGCCGACAACCCGGTGCCCGACACCGTCTGGGATGGATTTAAGGCCGAGCCGGACGAGGACGCGAACATCTGCCTTGGTACCGATCCTGACGCGACCGGTACGTGGCTCAATTGGACACAAGACCAGTGCCAGGACGAAATCGGCGCTGCACTCCTTCCGTGCATCATCGCGAACAACTCGGACAGCACCGCAGATCATCTCTGCGAGTGATCTACACACCCATCCATTCCAGGTAGAGACGATCGAAACGGGCAGGCTGATATGACCAGACTTAACTTACTCCTCACCCTCTCCTTGTTTGTTGCCGTCGCGGGCTGTGGCTCGGACGACACCAACCCGGGGACAGCAGGTACTGGTGGAACTGCAGGGACCGGCGGCAGCGCCGGGACCGGTGGTTCCGCAGGCACTGGCGGCGTCGGTGGCGTTGGCGGTGAGGCCGGAATGGGTGGCGCTGGCGGCGAGGCAGGGATGGGCGGAGCCGGTGGCTCCGTCCCGTCCGACCCTCCCGAGCTTCTGTCCGAGTGGGGGCTCTTCAAGAGCATCCCCGACCAAATCCCGGAGGACGGCGTCCTCCCCTACGAGGTGACCGCGCCGCTCTTTACCGACTACGCGGCGAAGTTCCGCTTCGTCCAGGTGCCCGAAGGCGAACAGCTCAACTACTCGGACGTCGAACGGTGGACCAACCCGACAGGCACGATCTACGTAAAGACCTTCGCCTACCCCATCGATGAGCGCGACCCTGAACTGGGATACCAGCTCATTGAAACGCGCCTTCTGATCTTCGGCGAAGAAGAGACGACCATGTGGACCTACGTCTACGACCAGGACGACCCGACGAACGCCGATGCGGTACTCACGGTGTGGGGCCCGGTCTTCCCAGTGAGCTGGATCAATCTCGCCGCCGAGGAAGTCACGATCGACTACGCGGTTCCGAACGTGCCTTCATGCCGAAACTGCCACGGTGCCGCCCCGGACACGCGTTCCCTCGGTCCTTCGGCCGGAATGCTCAACCGCGACTTCGACTACGGCGAGGGGATCGGCGTACTCAACCAGGTCAACTACCTCGACAGTCTCGGACTCTTGAACCCGGCTCCAGTCTTGCCCGTAGACGACCGCACGACGTACGTCAGCGCGCCAACGGTGAACGACACCGCAGACCTCCATGACCGCGTCCGCTCGTATTTCGATTCGAACTGCGCGCACTGCCACTCTGCAGACGGCGAGACTGCCGACAAGGGCCTCCGTCTCGACTACCAGAACATGAACCCGAACAACACCGACTATCGGTCTTGGGGTGTCTGCAAGATCCCGACCTCGGCCGGAAACGGCCAGGTGTGCGACCAGGCGGTCGACATCGCGCCAGGTGACCCGGAGGGTTCGCTCTTGCTCTGCCGGATGCTGTCGGTCACGGCCGGAGAAATGATGGCGCCCATCGGTCGAACGACGGTGCACACACAGGGCGCGGAGCTCGTCCGTGAGTGGATCCAGGAGCTTCCGACCCTCTTCCCGGATATGCCCACATGCGGTGCGGCTCCCGCCGAATAACCCGCGCTGCCCTTCTGGTCTGCTTCACCACGCCCATCGCTGCGTGCGGTGACGTGGCGGAGGCCCCAGGCGGCAGCGCTGCAACTGACGGCAGCGCTGGAACTGGCGGTGGCGCCGGTGACCCCGGCACGGGAGGCGAACCGGACCTCCCCTGGCCGCAAGCACCTTTCCCCGCACTCCCGGCGGAGGCCAAGGACGTGCCCGCGGCTCGCATCGAGCTCGGGCGGATGCTTTTTTTCGACCCGGTGCTTTCGGCCGATCGGGAAACGGCCTGCACCACCTGCCACAGCGAACTCTGGGGAATGGGCGACGCGCTTCCGGTGGCCGTCGGTCACGGCGCCGGTCTTCTTTCGGGTCCCGGCCGCGAGGGAGAGAACACCCTTCGCCGAAACTCGCTGAGCCTCTTCAATCTGGCATTCCGCGAGACCCTGCTCTGGGATGGCGGGAGCAGTTCGCTCGAGGAGCAGGCGCTCCTCCCGATGCTCGCCGATGATGAACTCAGCAGGGATCCCGAGGAGGTCGTCGCCGAGCTCGCGACAATCGACGAGTATCGAGCACTCTTCGCCGAAGCCTTCCCGGACAGCCCTCGCGTCACCGTCGACGGCCTGGCTCAAGCGCTTGCTGCCTATCAGCGTACGTTCATCTCCAATCGTTCGGTGTACGACGCCTACGTCGACGGTTTCGTGACCGCGATGAGCGACGCGCAGGTCGAAGGCATGTTTCGGTTCGCCGAGTTCGGCTGCGAGACCTGCCACGCGCCCCCGCTCTTCGAGTCGGAGACCTTCGCCGATCGCGGCGTGCTGGAGCGTGAGGGAGTGATCGACGGCGGCCTCGAAGAGACCACGGGCGACCCTGACGACCGTCGCAAGTTCCGAACGCCAACGCTTCGAAACATCACCACGACGGGCCCCTACTTCCACAACGGTACCGCCAGCAAGGTCGAAGACGCGGTCCGCCACGAGCTCGATCAAACCGGCTTGCCCTTCACCGAAGAAGACCTCGAGCTCATCGTCGAGTTCATCGACAAAACCCTGCGAGACGACAGCAACGACACGGAGCGGCCCGACACGGTCCCAAGCGGGCTGCAGGTCCCGCTCGACGGCGTCGTCTTTCCCGGACGCTAACAGGTTCTCACCGTCGGCGCGGGACGTGTGTGCGGGGCGGACGGGGCGGCCTGCAAGGGTCGCGGGAGAACTTGGGGCGTTGGCTCCCGCACGCCGCCCCTCGGCGCTCGCGACCAACCCGGGGTGGTTCCAACCGTCGGCGCGGGACGCATGTGCGGTGCGGACGGGGCGGCCTGCAAGGGGAACGGAAGGACTGGGAGGTCGGGTTCCCGCACGCCGCCCCTCGGCGCTCGCGACCAACCCGGGGCGGTTGCTCGGTGACGGGTTGGCACTCGCGACGCCGCCCCGCACATGCGTCCCGCGCCGACTCTGTTTGTCCGTAGGTGGGGGTGTCGGTGGCAGCGTGGGTCTGCGTGGCAGCGCAAAGGACAGACACAGTCGCAGGCACTGCCGCTGCCACTGGTGCTGCTACTGACGCAGTCGCTGCCGCGGGCCTGCCAGCGCCCGTGCCCGCGTCAACGTCTCGCTAGCCGCCAGGTGATTGTATCCTCAGTCTGTGGCGATGTGGAGCGCTGCGCGGGTTTCCTTGGCGGAGCCGCATGCTGTGGCGAAGCGGGCGCGTGCGTTGCCGGGGTCGCTTCCGCACGCCTCGGCGATGTTGAGCACCACGCTTTGCGCGGCTCTGCGGAGCTGGTCGGAGAGACTGCGGTCGACCCTTCGGAGGGCGTGCACCAGCGGACTGAGTTCTCGGACGACGACACGGGCACGAAGATAGACGTCGAGGGATTGCATGAGCGACTCCTTTGCATTGGTGTGCGGGCTTCACCCCCGAAGCCCGCACACCAATGCAAAGGACAAGCGCAGACACTGGCACTGGTCCTGCCACTGGTGCTGCCACTGTTGCAGTCACTGTCGCTTGCACTGAACCATCGCAGTCACTGCCAGTCCCCCCTGACGGTCACTGCGCCAACGCCGGCCGACTACCTTTCAAACACCGCGCGTGCGTCGTGGACTCGGAGGCCGTCGGCGATGTCGTCGATGCGGCTCATCGAGAAGCGACGCGCGACGGCGAGTGCTCGTTCGCCCTTTCCGCTGTCGAGACACCACTGCGCGTGCTCGGCGAGAAGCGCGAGTTCGAGCGCGCGGCCGGCGGTCAAGGCGAAGCGGCGGGCACCCGCTTCTAGCTCGTCGCGATCCTCGACAGAATCCGATAGCCAGAGCCCTGCGTGGTCGATCGCACTGCGTGCGACTTCCGCGACGGGTTCTAGGCGCGGGTCGGCGAGCCCCTCGAACCGTCCGCAGACCTCACGCACGAACGCGTCCCAGACTCCTTCCTTGCGGAGGACCTTGAGCGAATCGAGCGAGAGCACGTTAGTGGTGCCCTCCCAGATGGGCAGCACCTGCGCGTCGGTCAGCAGCCGCGGCAAGCCGGTATCGTGAACGTAGCCGGCACCGCCGAAGCACTCGAGGGTCTCGGAGGCCACCGCCACTGCCTGCTTGCCTGTGGTGAGTTTGGCTATCGAGGTGAGGAATCGCAGCACTGCTCGTTCGGCCGCGTTGGCTTCGCCCGTCTCAGTGCGGCCGAGTAACTCGACCAGCCGAAACGCCATCATGAAAGCGCCTTCGGCCTCCGCTACGAGGCCTGCGAGCGTATCGACGTGAAGCGGCATCTTTCGGAGCGGGGTTCCGAACGCCTCTCGTCGGCCCGCGTAGTCTACGGCGAGAGCGACCGCGCGGCGCATCCCGGTTGCCGCGGCGACGGTGTTCCAGGTGCGGGTGATGTTGAGCATGGGGGTGATCCCGCGAATGCCGGATTTCGGATCGCCGACGAGCCGCGCCGGGGTCCCTGCGAGCGTAAGCTCCGCGGTGGGCAGTTTGCGGGTTCCGAGTTTGTCCTTCAGCCGATTGACCTGAATGTCGCGCAGGCGGCCCTCTTGGTCGCGCAGTTCGAGGTAGAACACGGCAAGCCCGTGGCCCCCTGGCGGGTTGCCTTCGGGGCGCGCGAGCGTGATCGCCATTTCGGACGTGCTGGCCGAGGTGAACCACTTGGTCCCAAACAGGCGCCAGCCGTCGCCGTCTCGCTTCGCGATGGTCTCGGTCTGACTCACATCCGAACCACCGATGCGCTCGGTCATCCACTGTCCTGAAGTCCACATCGTGTCGGGATCGCGCGAGAGCAGCTTCGGAAGCGCGTGATCGATGAGCGCAGCGTCGCCCGAGTCGAGGAGGACGCGCGCCGCTCCGTCGGTCATGGCGAGGGGACACGAGTACGTGTCGAGTGACGCCTGTACCAGGTAGTTCATCGCATGCTGATGCGTGCGCGCGTGCGATCCGAGCTCGGCGTCGTACCCGGCCGCCACGAGCCCGTACTCCGCCGAGAGCCGCTGGGCGACTTTCCAGACCTCGGTGACTTCGATGCGATCGACGCGCTCGCCCCACGCATCCCACATCACGTGTTTCGGTTCGTTCGGCTGGTCGGCGAGCGATGCGCGATAGAGCTCACCACCGGCTCGCTCCCCAAGCTCCCGATACACGGGCTCGAAGCGCGTGAGGATCTCGGCGGGCAGCATCCGCTCGAGGTGCTCCCTCAGGAGCGAGTCCGACGCGTACTGGTTGCCGAGGCTCGGGGGCTGCTGGAAGAAGGCCATGTTACTGATGCTAGCAGGACCTGCCACTACAAGAAACCTCATCCTGCACCATGGAAGTGCTAAAGATTCCGCATGATCCCGATCAAGGTCGGCACCGCCTCGTTGAACCAGACCCCGCTCGACTGGGCCGGCAACCAGGCGCGCATCGAGCAGGTCCTCGAGGCGGCCAGCGCCCAGGGTGTTGCGCTATTGCTGCTGCCCGAGCTCTGCCTCACCGGCTACGGCTGTGAAGACGCATTCCTCGGACCGGACGTCGCAGCCCGCGCCTGGTCGATGCTCTTCGAGCTGCTTCCGAAGACGCGCGGCATGGCCGTGAGTGTTGGCCTTCCCGTCCGGCGGCACGGCGGTCTCTACAACACGGCATGCATGGTTGCCGACGGTCGCATCGCCGGCTTCACCGCCAAAGAGCATCTTGCGGGGGAAGGCCTTCACTACGAACCGCGGTGGTTCAAGTCTTGGCCCAACCAGCAGATCGTCTCACTCGAACATGATGGACAGAGCTACCCCTTCGGCGATGTGTTCTTCGACTTCGCTGGAGTGCGTGTCGGCTTCGAGATTTGCGAAGACGCCTGGGTCGCCCGACGGCGCGGGGCCCTCGACGGCCACACGATGGACATCATTCTCAACCCGAGCGCGAGCCACTTCGCCTTCGGCAAACACGAGGTGCGTGAACGCCTCGTGCTCGAAGGGTCGCGGTCGATGGCCGTGGCATACCTCTATTCCAATCTTCTGGGCAACGAGGCCGGCCGCGTCATCTACGACGGCGGCTGCTACGTCGCGCAAAACGGGAAGCTTCTTGCGCGGTCCGCGCGCCTCACATTCGACGATTGGCAGCTGACGACCACGACTCTCGACGTCGAGGCATCGCGCACCGAGCAGATTCGTACGACCAGCTTCCAGCCCGACAACATGGACCCCGGCGACAAGCGTGTGGTCGTCGATTTCGTGCTTCCGCGCGCCCAGATGGAACGGACGGCGCTCGAAGAGCCGCCGTGGGAACGCAGCAACCGGCACAAAGAAGAGGAGTTCATGCGCGCGATTACCCTCGCGCTTTTCGACTATCTCCGAAAGAGTCGGTCGCGGGGATTCGTGCTCAGCCTGAGCGGAGGGGCCGACTCTGCGGCGGTCGCCTGCCTCGTCTCGCTGATGGTCGATCGTGGCCTCGCGGCTCTAGGACAAGACGCATTCGCGGCAAAAGTCGGACTGCCGGCACAGGCCGACGCGCGCGCGTGGGTTCATGAGCTTCTGTGTTGCGCCTACCAGCGCACCGACAACAACAGCGACGTCACCGAGAACGCGGCAACGGCAGTCGCAGAAGCCGTCGGGGCTACCTATTACCAGCTCGAGGTCCAGCACATCGTCGATGCTTACGTCGATCTCATTTCGGAGGCGTCGGGCCGAACGCTGACCTGGGAGGACGACGACATCACCCTCCAGAACATCCAGGCACGAGTCCGGGCGCCCAGCGTCTGGATGCTCGCCAACATGCGCGACGCACTCCTTCTGTCGACCAGCAACCGTTCCGAAGCCGCCGTGGGCTACGCGACGATGGATGGCGACACCTCCGGCGGGCTCAGCCCGATCGCGGGCATCGACAAAGCGTTCCTTCGACAGTGGCTCGCCTGGCTCGAAACCGAGGGCCCCGCGGGCATGCGCCCCATACCAGAGCTCGTCGCGGTCACCTCGCAGACTCCTACGGCGGAGCTCCGGCCCACGGAGCAACATCAGACCGACGAAGCCGACCTGATGCCCTACCCGGTGCTCGACGCGATCGAGCGGCTTGCCATCGGGGACAAACTGCCGCCAGCAGACTGCCTCGAAGTGCTGGGAAGCGAGTTCCCGCAGTACGATGAGGAGACTCTCCGCACCTGGGTGGCGCGTTTCTTTCGACTTTGGTCCCGCAACCAGTGGAAGCGCGAGCGGTACGCGCCCTCGTTTCACGTAGACGATCAGAACCTCGACCCCAAGACCTGGTGCCGGTTCCCGATTCTGTCGGGCGGGTTCGAGCGCGAGCTCTCAGAGCTTTGAGCGCGCGAGATCGACCACGCGTTCGAGCTCGGCGCGTACGACCTCGGGCTTCTCCATCGGAACGAAGTGTGTCGTCCCCTCGACTGAAAGGAAACGAGTCGTAGGGCGCGCTGCCAGGAAGGCGTCGCGGGACTCTTCGTTGAACGGCAGAGCGTGCTGCTCTCGGGTGATCAGAGTCGTGGGGCACTGCAGCCGCTTCACGTGTCGAATCGGGCGCGCCGTCGCGGCGGCAAAGGTCTGACTCTCCCAAGCGCGGTCGCAGCTCAACCGAATACCTTCATCGGTGTTGAGGGTACCCCCTTCGACATAGGCTTCGATCCACGCGCGCGGCCAGGTACGGAACGCACCCTTCCCCTCGAAGTTGTCGACTGCCGCTTCCCGCGAGGGGAACTCCATGCGTCTTCGTGCGGCCCCCTGCGCGATCGGCGCGCGTCTGGAAAGGCCGAGGGCCCGCGCGGCAGGAAGCCACAGCCCGTGCTTGGGCGGCGGCACGACCGGATCGACGAGAACGAGACCGGAAACCCAATGTGAATGGGTCGCGGCAAGTTCGAGGCTCACGGTGCCTCCCATCGAGTGGCCCGCAAGCACGGTCGGGCGAGGTAGGCCTGCGACGAACGCACGCAGATCCTCGACATACGGCTTCCAGCTCCGAAGGGCGCGCGGATTCGCGGGGGCCTTGGAGAGCCCATGTCCTCGTGCATCCATTGCGTAGACGTCGATCGACGAATCGAGCGACGCGAAGAGAAGCGCGTAGGTGTTGGCGTTGAAGCCGGTGGCATGCGCGAAATGCAACGCCACCGGGTTCGGGCCGGTTGCGGGACGTCGCACCACGGAGAAGTCTCCGAACTGCTCGCGTGCGAGACTCACGAGTCGGGGCTGATCCGTTTCAAGACGCGCGCGATGATTCCGTCCGCGGTCGCAGGCATGAAGCGTTTGAGCGCATCGGCCACGTGGGTTTCGGTGGTGATCAGCACTCGGGGCGAGTTGTATTCGATCGCTTTGACTACTCGGGCTGCGACGACGTCGGCGGAAGTTCCAAGCCGATCAAACAGGCGCTGGGTACTCTCGCGTATCGCTTCGGAAGTCGACACGAGACGCGCATCCTTGACGATGTTCGTCTGAATTGTTCCCGGGTGGACCGAAGTCACTCCGATGTTGGAGTCGGCGAGCTCGGCGCGCAGCGATTCGCTGAAGCCCCGGACCGCAAACTTCGTTGCGACGTAGCTCGTCTGAAGCGGTGGCGCGATGATGCCGAAGAGGCTCGAAAGGTTGACGATATGGCCCTCGCCGGCGGCCTTGAGGTGCGGCAGGAAGAACTTGCAGCCGTAGATGACGCCCCAGAGATTCACGCCGAGAACCCACTCGAGGTCCTCGAGGCTGTGGTCCTCGAACGACGCGATCACCGTGACCCCCGCGTTGTTGACGATTACGTGGACCGCTCCGTGCTCGGCGATCACATCATCGGCGAATTGCTGCATCTGGGCCTTGTCCGCAACGTTGACGCGGTGGGTGCTCACGGTCCCCTCCGACGAGGCTAGCTCGGCCGCGAGTTCATCGAGCGCGTCCTGGTTGATGTCGCAAAGTGCGAGCCGACACCCGCGCGCACCGAGAGCAAGCGCAGTCTCGCGGCCAATGCCGCTTCCTGCACCGGTAACCACGGCGACCTTTCCTTTGAGCTCTCGCATCGGCTCTCCCCTTCTCTACGACACTACAGGTGAACCACCCTCGCGCAAGCGGCACCAGGCGCGCTAGACCGGAAACGCCACCTCGGTAAGCGCTTCGGAAGCCTCCCAGAGGCGCGCCGCGTCGTGCGCGCTACGAGCCTTGTCACGAGGCTGCACGAGCCCGGGCGACCCCGTCCATCCAAGCGTGGAGGTTGGCCCGATGAACTCGTCTCCCGAAAGAGGCTCGATCGCTGCGTAGAGGGTCGGGAGCGCCCCGCCCGCCGCGTCCTGGGCGAACACCGAGTTGGCCAAATGCGTCACACGCTCCATCAGCTTCGAGCCCTCCATCTGGGGGCCTTTGGCCTGGAGGTTGGTCGACGCCCATCCGGGATGACACGACACCGCGATCGTCGAGGCGCCGGCGCGCTTGAGCCGCCGGTCGAGCTCATGCGTGAACAGAAGGTTTGCGAGTTTGCTTTGGCCGTAGGCTGCCCACTTGTTGTAGCTGCGCGTCCAATTGAGGTCGCGAAAATGCATCTTGCCGAACTGGTGCGCGATGCTGCTCACCGTCACGACTCGAGAATCCGGAGTGCCGAGCAACGTGTCGAGAAGCGCACCGGTGAGAGCGAAGTGACCCAGGTGATTGGTGCCGAACTGCATCTCGAACCCGTCTTGCGTCTCGGTGCGCGGAATCGCCATCACGCCAGCGTTGTTGATCAGCAGGTCGAGTCGATCGTGCTGACGCGAGAACTCATCGACGAATGCGCGAACCGAGCCGAGATCGGCGAGGTCTAGAGTACGCACCTCGAGCTCCGCGGTTGGCGCCTGGGCTGCGATCCGGTTCGCCGCCGCCTGTGCCTTGGACGGATTGCGGCACGCGAGCACCAGATTGGCTTTGCGCTTTGCGAGTGCAAGCGCGGCCTCGTATCCGATGCCACTATTCGCACCGGTGATGATGACCGTGCGTCCGGACTGATCGGGCACTTGGTCGAGGCCCCACGAGATCTTCATGTGGCCGAGCTTACAACGGGAACGTCGAGTTCGCCTGCGCCTGTGAGCGCGGCCACCTTCTCTTTTCGGGGGGCTCGGGCACCGTGCTACGGTGCGAGGGGCCGGGGCAGGGAAACAACAGGAGGTGGGTATGCGTATTTTGATGGCAATCGCGCTGACAGGCGCGCTCGCAGTCGTGGGCTGCGGAGATGACGACGACAACGTGGCCGGGACCGGCGGCGGGGCCGCAGGCACGGGCGGAAGCGGTGCCACCGGCGGGACCGGCGGCATGGCTGGGACCGGCGGCATGGCCGGAGCCGGCGGCATGGCCGGAACTGGTGGCATGGGCGGCGGCACCGGTGTCCCCGTGATCACCATGGTGTCCTGGGCGCCAATCGGCGCGTGCGAGCCGGGCGTGCGCTCGGATTTCTTGGTGACGGTCACGGCCGAAGATCCCGGTTCCGATCCGTCGGAGCTCACCTACTCGGGCAGCGTGACCGCCTGCAGTCCGGCCATCGACGGGGCAGAGACAACCATTAGCTGTCCTAACAACGCCCCGTACGCAGGCTCAGTGGAAGTCATGGACGCGGACGGCAACATTTCCGACACCATCGCTTTCACAGTTGGCGTCTGCGAAACCGGCAGCGAGACGCCGTAGGACTCCGCGCGACCACCGCAGTCAACGCCGGGGCGATCTGATATGCTCCGCCCGCTCATGACTGAAACAAACGCATATCAGGCTGACGTCATCGTCGTCGGTGGCGGCCTTGCCGGAATGGTCGCTGCGCTCGAGCTGCTCGACGCAGGCAAGACGGTGGTCATGTTCGATCGGGCGACGCGCGACCGGTTTGGCGGTCTCGCGCGCTGGTCCTTCGGCGGCATGTTCTTCGTCGACTCACCGGAACAACGCAGGAATGGCATCCACGATTCGGTCGATCTCGCGATGCGCGACTGGGTTCGCTACGGCGAGCTCGATCCGAACGATGTCTGGCCCTACCGCTGGGCCGAAGCGTACGTCAACCGATGCACCGAAGAGGTGCGCGGATGGCTCGCAGAACGCGACGTCAGCCTTTTCCGCGCGGTCAACTGGACCGAACGCGGATACTTCGTCCCCGGCAACTCGGTGCCGCGGTTCCACATCGTCTGGGGTACAGGCGAGGGCATCGTCCTTCCTTTGATCCCGCGGCTCGAAAGCCACGAGCAGGCCGGACGACTGACCCTCTTGTTCGAGCATTCCGTCGAGGGGCTCTCGACCGAAGCCGGCGCCGTGATCGGCTGCGAGGGCACCAGCGCCTCGGGTGAATTCGAAGCACGTGCCGATGCTGTGGTAATCGCGGCCGGTGGAATCGCTGGGAGCCACGACCGCGTGCGGAAGGTCTGGCCGCGCGACCAATGGGGCGAGCCCCCAGAAATCATGCTGAACGGCTCAATCCCGGAAGCCGACGGCACAATGATGGACCTTGCCGAAGAGCTCGGCGCCAATGTCACGCATCTCGAGAAGATGTGGAACTACGCGGCCGGAGTTCGTCATTGGGAACCGCTTTTTGAGAATCACGGACTCAGCCTCGTGCCAGCCAAATCACCGCTCTGGGTGAACTACCGAGGGCGGCGATTCGTCGACCCTCCGCTGGTGGGCTCGTTCGATACTCTCTTGCTAGTCGACCGCGTCTGCAAAGAGAAGAAGAAGTACTCCTGGCAGGTGATGAACCGACGCATTGCGGACAAGGAGTTCGCGGTCTCGGGCTCTGAGTTCAACGCGGCGGTCCGAGAGAAGAACTTGCTCGGTTTCATCTGGCGACTCCTCCGAGGCAACGGCGCGCAGGTGCAGGAGTTCATCGATCATTGCCCCGACTTCACGACGGCAACGACGGTCCCCGAGCTTGCGGCCAAGATGAATGCGATCGCCGGCACCCAAGACGTCGACGCGACGCTTTTGGAGCGCGAGATCGCCGACTACGACGCCAACATCGATCGCGGCAAGAAGCTCCAGAACGACGACCAACTTCGTCGTATCGCCCACTGTCGCCAGTACCTCGGCGATCGTCTTCGCACCTGCGACAACGCAAAGATCATGGACCCCGGGTCGATGCCCTTGATCGCGATTCGCACGCAGGTGCTCACGCGAAAAAGCCTTGGTGGCATTCAGGTCGACCTCGACGCCAAGGTGCTCGATGGCACCGGTCAGCCGATCTCCAACCTCTTTGCGGTTGGCGAAGCGGCGGGCTTCGGGGGCGGCGGCATGCACGGCAAGCGGGCGCTCGAGGGCACGTTCCTCGGCGGCTGCGTCTATTCGGGGCGGGTCGCAGCGCGCGCGATCAACAAAGGTAAGGGCGTCCAGTAGGCAATGAAACGGACCCACGCATCGATTGCTGCACTCATCATTGCGCAGAGCGTGCTCTCAGGCGTGGTCGACGCCCAACCAGCCCGTCCCGCGCCCACCGCGCCTGCACAAATCGACGCGACTCCTCCGCTCATCCCGATTCCGGGTGCACGGGTGACCGCCGACGGGCTCTTGGTCGGAGGGCAGCCTTCCCCGGGGCAGCTCGAAGCGATTCAGAAAGCCGGGTACCGCACGGTCGTCAGCCTGATGACCTCTGACGAGCGAGGTGCCTCGGGCGAGCGCCGCGCGGTCGAACGCTTGGGGCTCACCTTCGTCTCCATACCGGTTGCAGGCGCGTCCGGCATCACGGAGGCGAATGCACGGGCGCTCAGCAACGCGGTGGACAAGCCCGACGCTCGCCCCGCGGTCGTGCACGACCTCGATGGCCAGCGAGCCAGCGCGCTGCTGGGCCTCGAGGCATTCGTCGTCGATCGCGTACCCCCTGCGGTGGCGATTCAACTTGCCAAGACCTTGGGCATGAAGCGCTACGAACCTGCCCTTCGGCAGCGCATCGAAGAGATCTGCAAGAGAGACACATCGCGTCGCTGCGAGGAGGTGCCATGACCCAGAGTCCCAACGCACTAGTCCTGCTCGCCGAGGGGAGCGAAGAGATCGAGGCCGTCATCACGATCGACGTGCTTCGCCGCGGCGACATCGATGTCACGGTCGCGGGTGTGGACGGCGAGGAGCCGGTACGCTGCAGCCGAGGGGTCGTCATCGTGCCTGACGTCGCGCTTGCTGACGTTACAACCGATTTCGATATCCTGATTCTGCCCGGGGGCGCCGAAGGCGCGCGCCGTCTCGCCGAGGCGCCTCGGGTGGGTGAACTGCTCCGGGCACACGAAGAGGCGGATCGATGGGTTGGCGCCATCTGCGCCGCGCCGATCGCCCTCAAAGCCCATCAGGCTTTTCGTGGGCGCCGCATGACCAGCCACCCGAGCGTGCGCACGATGCTCCAAGACTGGGGAGACTACAGTGACCATTCGGTGGTCGCAGACCGCAAGCTCATCACCAGTCGCGGGCCGGGCACCGCGTTCGCATTCGCGTTGCGTATCGTAGGCGCCCTGGTCGACGCGGAGCGCATGGCCACGGTGCGCGCCCCGATGATGTTTCCGGTTCAGGCTTCCTGAGCTCGCTCAGCCTTCGGATGGGGGCGCGGCGGGGGCCGCCGGTGGAGAAGGCGGCTGGGTTGCGCGCGGGACCACGGTGACATCGGCGCCCGCCACCTGCGCAAGGAGGCGATACAGCCCGGATCGCTTGAAACGATTCGGCTCGACGGTGGCCGGCGCAGGCTCTGGAATCGGGAAGGTCGCGACCAGGCAGCCATCGCCCGAGGGCTCGAACCGGGCTTCGGCACTCTTCGATTCGAGGAGCTTTTTCATCGCAACGTTACGCGCGAGAAGCTCGGTCCGGAACCACCGAATATCGCGCTCCCAGGCCGCGTCGATCAGGCGCTGCAGCAACAGGCCGCCGAGGCCCTGCCCCTGATAGTCGTCGAGGATAGTCACCGCGGGTTCGGCGGTGTCGGATCCTTCCCCCAAGCGGATGAAGCGGGCCGTCCCGAGGCCTTCCTCGGTGGTCCCAAGCGAACGGCGGCGGACCGCGCCGAGCGCGAAATGATTGATCCCATCGACCTCGGTCAGGTACTCGAGCTCTTGACCAGAGAGGTTCTTTTTGGGGGTCAGGAAGCGCGCGTACCGCGCCTCTTCGGAGAGCTTGTCGAACCCTTGCGCCAGGAGCGCTTTGTCGGACGGGAGTATCAAACGAAGTCGAACCCGCCGACCGTCGGTCAACGAGACGGTCTCCTGGTACCCGTCATCGTACTTGAGCGGTGGTCGTTCCCTCATGGCCCGGCAACTCTAAGCACCTTCGAGCGCCGCGACAACCGCGTCCATCACCTCGGCGGCACCGGCACGAATACGATAGTCGACAATCTCTGACACTTCGCTTGCACCCGGGTTGATTTCCACTGTCATCGCACCTCGACGGCGCGCGTCGAGCACCGGCTCGGCGATGTAGGGGAACACGCTAGTCGTTCCAATGCTGAACACTGCATCGAATCCCTGCGCGAGCTGTTCGTGCAGGAGCTTGCTGCTCTCGAAAGGCAGCATTTCGCCAAACAACACGACCTCCGGCCTCACGAGGGACGCGCATTCGGGACACGAAGGCGGGATGTCGAGATGCGCGTAGTCATCGACCCGCCAGCGATGGATGCACGCCGTGCAGACCAATCGATGAACGTCTCCGTGAATGTCGATCACCCGCTGGCTGCCGGCGGCGCGATGCAGCCCGTCTACGTTCTGCGTGAGGGTCCAGACCCGGTTCATCCGCCTCTCGAGGCGGGCGATGACCTCATGGGCGCGATTGGGCTGCGCCTCGCGGCAGGAGCTTTCGATCTGATGGATGTATTTCCACGTAAGCGCGGGGTCGCGCTGAAACATCGGCCCCGAAAGCGCCACCTCGATCGGAATCCCCTCCTCGGTGTCGTCTTCCGCGTAGAGGCCGCCAATGCCTCTGTAGGTGGGAAGTCCGGAGTCGGCAGAAATCCCAGCGCCGGTCACGAACAGAACGCTGTGGCAGGCGGATAGCCGTCGGGCAATTTCCGGGACTTGACTTTCCCACACGGTGAATGCCTATCGTACTATCGGAAGGGGTGCCACTACCGGGCGCGGGTGAGCCTCACTATATGCAGGGCATGCTCTTCTCTTCGACCAAGAAGCTCCGCATGCCGACCCCCGAACAGGCACCGCCCGGCCGGGCAACAGCTGTCCCGGTTGCCGGCGGCCACTATGTGCTCGACGCGCCTCTCGAAGGCCCCTTTCCTGAAGACACGGCCAAGGCGATCTTCGGGCTCGGCTGTTTCTGGGGCGCCGAGCGGAAGTTCTGGGAGACCCCGGGCGTATTCACCACGGCGGTCGGCTATACCGGGGGATACACACCGAACCCGAGCTACCAAGAGGTGTGCTCGGGACTGACCGGCCACAACGAGGTCGTGCTGGTCGTCTACCGCCCGGCGGAGGTCTCGTACGAAACCCTGCTCAGGGTGTTCTGGGAAAGTCACGATCCGACCCAGGGGATGCGGCAGGGCAACGACCACGGGACCCAGTACCGCTCCGGAATCTATACGTTCAGTGATGCGCAGCATGCAGATGCGGTGGCGTCGCGAGAGCGGTACGAACGCGCGCTCAAGGGCGCGGGGCACGGCGATGTGACGACCGAGATCGTGGAAGCGCCCGAGTTCTATTACGCCGAGGACTACCACCAGCAGTACCTCGCCAAGAACCCACGCGGCTACTGCGGGCTGGGCGGCACGGGCGTAACCTGCCCAGCGAGCGCGGACGCTTCGGTTTGACGCAATTGCTAAGTCGCGTTTGCGCGGCGAAATGCAGGGGATACGCGCGATTTTTTAGTTGACGTATCGGCCGCTCCTCCATGTATGCTGCGCCAGCCCGTGGGCTGACCCCGCGCCGAGGAGTGTCCCGAATGAACTATCGCCTGTTTGCGCCGCTGCTGGCCGTTGCCCTGCTCGCGCCCGCCTTTGCCAGCGCCAACCCCGAACCGACCACCTACGACACGCGAAGCGTCGGCATGGGGCTCACCGGCACATCGTTCCTCGAGCGTCCGGCAGCGCTGGTCATGAACCCGGCGAACCTCGAAGGCATCGGCAAGTTTGGCGTCTCCTTGAACTTCACCAACATCCTGACGAACCAGCTCGCGCCGGTTCAAGGTCCAAACACACAGCTTCGCTCAGGCCTCGGCTACGGCCCCCTGCCCTCGGGTTTCATCGGTGGTCGCATTGCCCCTCGCGTCGTGTTCGCGGGCGGCATCTCCATCGAGACCGGCTACGGCAGTTCCTTCAACAACGTGACGTGCCTCGACGGCGACCCCGTGGGTCCTGCACCGGACTACCAGCCATCGACGCTCAGTTCGAACCCCCAGTGTTCCCAGGCTGAACCCCAGGACCTGAACGTGACCTTCTTCGTCGGCGAGTTGTCGGCCGGCACCTCGATCCGAGTCCACGAGAAGTTCTGGCTCGGACTCGCGCTCCGGGTTCCGTTCTCGAGGCAGGTAGCCGACTTGTGGCAGAACGTCGGCGCGGCGCTCGGGACGGTTCAGTACGGTCGGGTCAAGAACGACCTCGGCGGCGTAGGCTTTCCTTCCCCGCGCATCGGACTCACCTGGAAGCCTCACCGCAAGGTCACCATCGGCGCGATGTACCGCATGTACTCGAAGATCCGGCTGACGGGCACCACCGAGACCGACATTCTGCAGGACGCGGACGGCAACCCACTGCAGCTCAACGCGGAAGCAAACTGGAACATCCCGAACGCGTTCCAGGTCGGACTTGCCTACCATGCGAACGAGCGGCTGCTGATCGCGTTCGAGTTCCGCATGCAGTTCCATGCCGCCAAACGAACCGGCAACCCGAACCAGACCGTTGTGTCGAGCCTGCCCGATGGAAGCTTTACGACCACGACGGTCGTCGGCTTCGGCTGGGAGAACGCACTCAGCGGCAAGGTCGGCGTCGAGTACCGCTTTCCGATCGACCTCTTGGCGATCCGCGGTGGTCTCAACATCGCCAAGTCGGCAACCTCGCCGGAATGGGCGCAGTACTTCACTCCCCCCCCCGGGTTCAGCTTTATCGGGCTGATCAGCGCCGGGCTCGGTTTCTACTTCGGCAAGGACAATAAGAAGGACCGATACTTGCTCGACATCGCCGGTGCGTTTTCCTATAGCGGCGACGACATTGGAGATCAGTACATCGGAACTGAGGTCCAGGTTCCTGGCGCACCGATGGATACTACTGAAATCCTGTGCTCAAACGACCAGGTAGTACGAACCGGCTGCCCGGGTGAAATCGGCGTGTTCACGTACTTCGCCTCGATCGGCTTCACGCTTCAGTACTGAGGTTCGCTCGTCTTCGATAGCACGGGCGCGTAGAGCTTAGACTCTCCGCGCTTCCACCAGTGCCCGGTGAGGTCACGCTCCTCGGGTGTGGTGAACTCGTAGTCGTACACGACGGCACGGAGCTCGATGGGTGGCGCCTCCTCGAAAGGGTTTTCTTCGATGAGGCCGAGCACCGCGGGCTCTTCAACGAGAAGGCCGCGCATGAAGCTCGCGAGCCACGCGTTTTTGCGAAAGTCGCCGAGCGCGGCGAACCACATCTGCCAGTCGAGACGCGGCTGGTGAGGCGCAACCCGCACAGGAGGTCGGTCGAGCGGCCCGGGCTTGTAGCGGAACACATAGGGCTCCCAGGTCTGACCGTCGCGTGTTCCTTCAATGACGATCTCAGGTCGCTTCGTAGTCATCACTGCGAACAGACCATAGTTGTTGATCGTGCTGAACGGATAGAGCGGACGCATCCAGCCGGGCATCGCGCGATCGCCGAAGGTCCCGGTGTAGAAGACGATCGCGCTCAACGCGATCACGAGCGCGGGCGCGACGGCAGCCCTTCCCGTCCAGCTTGGCTCGGCTCCGGTGGCAATCCGCTCCCGCACTCCCTTCGGGACCAATCGCGCGAGCAGATCGTCGTCAAGGACCGTCAAGCAGAGGAGCACGGTGAGTAGATTGAAAAAGCCGTAGTTCCCAGTGAGCCCGATGAGGCCCATCAGTGCGATGATCAGTACCGCGCCGATGCGCTGGGCGCCGACTCGCGGCACCCAAAGCAGGATGGGAGCGCCAAACTCGACGGCGAACATCAGCACCGCCGACAGTTTGTGGAACCACCCCGGCAGCAGATTCGCATACCAGGCAAGCGCGGTCGGAAGCGGTTGCGTCCAATAGTGGGAACTCAGCGCGCTCAAGTCGTTCCAGCTCGGATCGTGGCTCGCAAGCTTCACCCAGGCCGAGCGAAACAAGAGTCGAAACAGCAGAAAACGCAGCGCCCAGCGCGCCACTCGGTTCGGCTCGGGGTGCAGGTGAAGGCGGTCCCAGAGTCGCCAGGGAACGAACAGCGCGGCGGTGAAACACACCTCGAGAAGCAGCGTGTCCCACTGAAACGACAGGAACGGCCAACCAACTGAGACGAAGGACAAGTACGCAAACCAGGCCACCAAGGCGGAGACCCGCGGCACCCAGCCGACCGCGAGCGCGATCGAGGCCAAGGCGCCGAGTACCCACACACTGGTGATGGCTAGGTCACTGGTCGCAAACCAGAGGATGCTCGGATGGTCGACGAAGCCGTGTCCAGCGCGGTGCGCCGAGGCAACGAACTCGGCGATGGGCATAATTCCCCGAGCGCCGAATAGACCGCGCGCCTGCACCCCGAGGGAGACGAATGCGATGAACAGCACCAGACCGAGCGCCCGTGCGAAGACCCACGACGAAATGACGAAGGAGCGCGGAGGGAGATGAAAACCGCGCATCACTTCCACGCGTCGGCGTTCCGCTCGACGAACTCGGTGAGGCTCGTTGCGGGCCTCTCGAGAAGCGACGTGAGAGCCGGATCCACTGCAGCTTCTAGCCCGGCACGCGCGTTGGCGAACACTGCGAGCCCGGCTTCGATCAGCCACGGAGGGTTCCCCATGTCGAGCATCATCTCGCGGGCCTGCTCTTCTGCGATATCGACGAATACGATCGGTTTTCCGATCGCGCGGCCGATTTCTGCTGCGACTCCTTTGGCCCCGTAGGCCCTGGCTCCGGTGAGTATGTAGGTCCGGTCACGGTGGCTTGCGGGATCAAGCAAGCATGCGGCAGCCGCGTCACCAATGTCAGCGGCGTCGACGTAGGCAATGAGCCCGTCCCCCTGCGGCAGAATGATCGAAGACAGGGACCGAATCGTTTCGGCTTGGTAGGTGATGAAGTTTTGGAAGAACGAACAGGGACGCAGGATTACCGACGAGGGCGCCAACCTTGTGACCATCTCGTCGATCTCGCGGTGCCAGGCGCGAAGCTTGGAACGACGGTCCCATCCCGCCGAGCGCGAAGAAAGACGTACGACGTGCGGAACGCCTGCGCCCGCAGCCGCCGCGAGAACCTTTTTCGAGACTTCGACCTGTTCCTCGATGAGGGGTGTCATGAAGAATAGAGCGTCCACGCCTTCGAATAGCGAGGGCCAGACCAACTCCCTGAAGTCGAGTCGCACCACGTCGGTGACCTCTGGAAGCACCGAGCTCAGATCGCTCGTCGCGCGCAGCCCGACGCGCACATCAACCCCGCGGGCAATGAGCGCACGACAAACCTCTCGACCGACAGTGCCGGTCGCTCCCGTAACGAAAACCTTCACTAGTCGGAAACGCCGAGATCATCGCCCAACTTGGGCGGACCGGCACGATCCCAGCAATCGACGCAAAACGCGACCCAGGGACATCCGGGCACGGGGCGCACGTGGGTGTGTGTCCGGCAGGAGGCACAAAAGAAGAGCGGTTCCTCCTCTTTCGCGACGAATCCGGCGCGAAGCAGGTCTCCGCGCGTCGCGATCCCCCACCCCGCGTCGCCCCCGCGGACAATGAGTGCGCCCACGCCGAGCTCACACATGCGTCGGCTCGCGCGCTCCGCCATCTCATAGGCGCCGATCGTCACCGGGCGCGTCATGTAGTGCCCGACGGGCCGGCTCGCGGGGGCTTCCGAAAGGTCGCATCGCACGCAGACAACCCCCACCGGCAGCCGACCCTGCCGAATCACCAGGTGCTGAACGTCGAACGCGCGCGAGATCCGAAGCGCGTCGGCGACCGGTGCCTCCGGAACGATCGTAACGGGCCTGTCACTCATGACATCAGCAACACGCATAGGCGCTCACCCCCATCAGATGAAAACAACGATTCAGCGCACGGAGTAGGCAAGTAAGCCGATCGAGGAACGTGGGGTGAGCGTATCAGGACTCTCCCGGCACTCCAATCCCCAGAGATGGACATGGAACTCTGAACTCTGGCCGAATTGACGCGGTCGCACGCGGGTAGCAGAAAGGCGGGCCTAGGAAGCGATCGATGGCGGACCCAGCCCCAGCCCCACCGGCCACGACCCAAGGCCGGCTCTTCACGCGACAGTTCAAACTGCTGCTCGCGATGATGGTCTGCTTCGGCCTGTCCTGGTCGTTCTACCTGATCCTCCCGAAGTTCCTGGCCACTCAGCTCTCGCTGGACGCTGCCGGAATCGGCCGCGTCGTCGGGCTCCAAGGACTTACCGCGGTGGCCGCGACCCCCCTCATCGGCTGGCTTGTCGACCGCTACGGACGTCGCCCCTGGCTCATTGGGGGGAACGTCATGCTTGCGCTCACCGGCATCGCCTACTCCTTCGTCGAAAACGTCGGCCCCCTGCTCTACTCCGCCCAGATCTGCTGGGGCATCGGAATGGTGATGACCTTCAACTCGGCGGGCGCGATGACCGCCGACCTTGCGCCCAAGCACCGAATGGCCGAAGCGATCGGCGTATTCGGCGCAGCGAACCTCGGAATGAACGCCGTGTCACCCGCACTCGGAGAGACCCTCGAGAGCACCGTGGGCTGGGACTGGGTGTTCATCCTCAGCGCGATCCTTGGTGCCTGCGCGGCGGTGCTCGCGCTGTTCCTTCGAGAGCCCGTACCCGAGGCCGCGGTGGCCGTCGACGAGCGTCGCCCCATCCTCGGCGTACCGCTTCTGCAGGTCTACGCGGCGACCATCGCATTGACGGCGGGCTTTACCAGCTTGTTCACGCTGCATCAGCCGTACGCACTTGCAGAGGGTGTGACGGAGGTTCGCTCGTTCTTCATCGGCTTTGCCCTGGTCGCGATCACCGTGCGACTGGGCGGGGGTCGGCTCATCGATAGGTTCGGTGTGCTCCGCGCGTCGATCCTTTCAATCGTGCTCTATGCCACCGTGCCGCCACTCCTGGGGTTCGTGGGGCCGACGCACCTGTTCTTGGTGGGGGCGACGATGGGCTTGGCGCACGGGATCGCCTACCCCGCTCTCACCGCGTTGGGCATTGAGCGCGCGGACGCCAACTCTCGCGGCATGGTGGTGTCATTCGTCCACGGGGCATTCAACGGCGGGCACGCGCTCTTCGCCATCACGCTCGGGATGATGGCGACGACTCGAGGATATCCCCCAACCTTCTGGCTCGCTGGCGCCATCACGCTGAGCGGCGCGCTTCTGCTCGCCACCCGACGCTCGACGTCGACGGCAGCGCTAGCCTCGACGCCAGGCGCGGCGGCGGAGTAGCCAGAGGCCCGCGACGAACAACAGAAGCGTCGCGGCGGCTCGGCCCGAAGCAGCAGGGTCGAGCAAGCGCGCGCTGCATCCGCCCGAGCTATCGGCGTTGGGGTTGTCAGCGGCTTTCTGCAGCCAAACGTAGCTGCTCAGGGTCTGCACCCGGGGGCCCTCGACGACCTGATGCCGATAGCGGTCGCCCCCTTCCGTCGGCGCTTCGACCTCGACTGCGTATTCGAACTCATCGCTGGCGACCGGCACGCTCTCGATGACCTCGCCGTTCTTGAGGACCTGAAGGGTAGTACCCTCGCCGTCGGTTACCTTGCCGCTGAACGTAGTGGAGTCGGTGTACACGGTATTGCCGATGCGCTCGCCGGAGAGCTCGCTTTCGATCATCGGAGCCTCAGGCCCCGTCATCTTGACCACCGTTCTTCCACTGCGAACACCCTCGATGATTGCCGCCACGCTGAGTTCGTCGGCAAAGACCAGGGTTCGCGGAGTTCCGATCGGCGTGTCGATCGGCCGGAGATCAACGCCACCGCGATGGTCGTCGCTACCGCCGATCGCCGTCGCGCGAGACCCGTCGCGAATCAGGTCTTCGTAGTAGTCGACTGCGGCCACGATCGTGGTGGCGACCTCGACGCTGTCGACCGTCGTTGGGTCGACGTCGTACTCCCAACCGCACCCTCGACAACCCGGGAACGTGAAAGTGGGGTGATTCACAGAGAAGAGCGCACCCTGATCGTGAAAGGCTTGGATCGCTTCGTCGATCGTATATCCGTCGGTCCCGACGGTGTACGGAACGTTCTGGAGTGCGCCGATCGCGTTCGCGTGCCCCCGGTACGTCGTGAACTCTTGTCCCGGGAGAATCAGCACCTCGGGGTGACGCGCCTGAACGTCCTCGTAGAGGGTGAAGCCGCTGTTGGTGTTGTGCTCGGAGAGCATGACGAAGTCGAGACCCTCCGCTCGGGCCAAAGAGACCGCATCATCGAGGGTGAGGCTCGGACGCGTGTCGCCGCTCTCGCGGGTATGCACGTGAAAGTCGCCCTCATACCAGCGAGCACCCGTCTCGACTGCGCCAGGGTCCTGGTACGGCGTTCGCGGCTGAGCTTCAAGCGTAGGCGTGGTGCGCAGGGTGACCTCGACCAAGTATCCCGCGGGGGCCCCCTCCACGAGTCGCGCCTTGCCGATGGTGACCCGCCAGGTTCCCGCAGGAATCGGACCAGGAATGTAGTTCCGGGAGGCGGCTTCGACGCCAACGACGGTGTCCTCTTGATTGCTCCCTCCCCATCCGCGCGAACCGTTCGGGTCGTCGAGGCCCCAATCGAGCACGTTCTCCGTCTCAACGGGGACGTGACTATGCACGACCTCGATCTCCGCAATGCCTTCAGGAACGTCGAACTCGAGAAAGAAGAAGGTGTTGGGTCCGTCCGGCACGTCACCTTCGAAGACGATCGGCGCCTGAGCTTGCGCCGGAACAGCAACTACCGGCGCAGCAGCGAGAAGGAAGAACGAGCATGTGAGCAGCATTCGCACGAGCATGGCGGGAGTGCACCGCATCCACGGCGAATATTCAAGCTACAAGCACACAAGCTACGAGGCCGGGGCTCAAAGCGTCGCAGCCAGTCGGTGCTAGATTCCGTTCGTGACCCCGATCATCGATCTCGAAATCGAAGCCTTCGAGCGCGATGAGGTCTCGATTCTTCGAAATATCGACTGGACCGTTTCGCCCGGAGAGCATTGGGCCGTCCTCGGCGCCAACGGGGCGGGCAAGAGCTCGCTCCTCTCGATTGTGGCCGGGTACGAATGGCCGAGCCGGGGCCGTGTCTCGGTCCTTGGCGAAGACTATGGGCGCTGCGACATGCGCGCTCTCAAGGAACGGATCGGCTGGGTCAGCGCGGCGCTCTTCGACTGGCTGCCGGGACGGCAGTCGGCCCGCGAAGTAGTGGCGACGGGCATTCACGCGACCATCGGAAGCTGGCACGAGCTCAGTGAATCGGATCTCGGTCGCGCGGACGATGCGCTCGCTGCGATCGGCGCCGCGAGCATCGGCAAGAGACGCTACGGCGTGCTCTCGCAAGGTGAGCGACAGCGCGTCATGATAGGACGCGCGCTCGTAACCCGACCCGAACTGCTGATCCTCGACGAGCCCTGCGCGGGTCTCGATCCGGGAGCGCGCGAACGACTCGTCACCGACCTCGACCGACTGTGCGAGGATCGCGACGGCCCCACCCTGGTACTGGTGAGTCACCACATCGAGGAGATTCCGTCGCACGCCACGCATGCGCTCCTGTTGAAAGCGGGCACATCGCTTGCCGCCGGCCCCCTCCGCGACGTGTTGGTCGATCCCCTCCTGAGCGAGCTCTACGACCACCCGTGCAGGGTCGAAACGGCCAACGGTCGCTATCGACTCGTCGCTCTCGACGCGTTCTCGGGCCGCTAGGCATTCTCGATGAGACTGCCGACGCGGTCGTACTTGCCTTCGAAGGTTTCAATCCACTCCTCGAGCTGGTCGAGTTCGTGCAGCTCCAGTCCCGACTCGTCGCCGGTGAATAGGCCGTCGTCGAACGAAACCTTCGCCAGGGCACGGGTGCAGTCGCGGCCCGCGAACATGCCGTAGGGTCCGCCTGGACCGTAGAAGGCTCTCCCTCGGGTCACATCGTAGACCTGACCCCGAATCGCGATGAGAATGGGCCGCGCGGGATCGGCCCCGTCGAAGCGACCCAGCTCCGAAAGTGCGTAGTCTCGTAACTCCGCGCGGGGGACCGGAGCCTCAGGTGGCGTTCGGCGCAAGAGTCGGGAGATCAAGGCGCTCCATCCCATATCTCGAGAGCTACCTCACCCAGGCCCGTGACACAACGATGCCGGGCGCCGATGCGAAACCGCTGGCAGCCCACGGAGATTGGAATATGTTTTCGCCATCATGAGAATCGTTCACGACAAGGAACTTTGCGCGAACCACGGCCAGTGCGTGGGCGCGGCTCCAGAGCTATTCAAGTTTGCGAACGACGGTTCGCTAGTCGTCATCGACCCAAATCCTCCCGAAGAGCTTCGCGAGGCCGCGGAGGACGCTGTCGACATCTGTCCAGTGCAAGCGCTATCGATTGTCGAAGACTAGAATCCCTGCAATTTTCGGCCCGTTTGGGGGATGCATGCAGCGTAGATTTCGGTTACAACTGGCCTCCTGCGGCCGTGGGAAAAACGCACCGCCGGCGCAGGGCCCAACGTCAGCTCCGACAAGCAAGAGAGGCATCATTCATGGAATCGGTATCTGAGTTCTTCGAGAAGTTTGAAACCAAGGCAGCCGCCAGCCCCGATGCGGCGACCAGCCCCAATGCGGTCTACCAGTTCAACATCACCGGCGACGGCGGCGGCGAGTGGGCGTTGGACCTGACGAAGGGCAAGACCGACAGCTTCGTGGTCAACGGCAAGCACGACAGCCCCGGTGCGACGATCACGGTTTCATCGGAAGACTGGCTCGGCATGCTCAACGGCTCGGTCAATCCGATGCAGGCATTCATGTCCGGCAAAATCAAGATCGACGGTGACATGACCCTGGCGATGAGCCTTCAGCAGGTCATGAACCTCGCGCAAGACTGAGTCACCACACCGCAACGGATGACGGGGTGGCTCTTCTCACGGGAGCCACCCTTTTTTATTTATGTCCTCATCGATCAAGCCGGCAAACGAAGCGCGTACGCGCCTCAGCCCTGAAGACCGACGCGAGCAGCTGCTGCGCGTCACCTCCGAGATCATCGAGGCGGACGGCGTCGACATGGTGCGAATCCCCTACGTCGCATCGGCGGCCGGGGTGACGCGGCCCGTCGTCTACCGGTTCTTTCCGAATCGCCACGAACTCATCAAAGGCGTGCTCGAAGACTTCCGTGAAGAATTTGCGCGTCGAACGCTCAACGTCCCCACCGACCATGGAGGCGAAATCGCCGCCATTGCGCGCATTTTCATCGATGCCGCCTGCGACACCATCGAAGCCCGCGGGTCCGGCGGCTGGCAGCTCCTGAGGTCGGTCGCGCCCGACGCGGAAATCGACGAGATCAGCCGGGACTTTCGTCGGCAGCTCGTCGCGCCCTGGCTCAATCCACTGCGCGACCTCACCGGCGTCTCCGACGCGGAAGCCTTCGCACTGTCGGACTTCTTTCTGAGCGGGGCGGGCGAAATCGTGCAGCGGTGGATCGAAGGCATATTTACACGAGAAGAAGTCGCCGCTCTCCTCGGTCGGATGATCCTCGCCGTTCTGATCGAGTTCACGGAATAGGAAATCATGGTTTCGGATATCTTCGACTCCTCCCGATGGGACGAAGTTTCGGGGTTCGACCTCGAGGACATCACTTATCACCGCGCGCGAAATCAGGGCACGGTCCGGATCGCGTTCAATCGCCCTGAGGTACGGAACGCATTTCGACCTCAGACAGTGGACGAGCTTTTCGCGGTCCTGGACCACGCGCGCCAAACGTCGGACGTCGGCTGTGTGCTCCTGACAGGGAACGGTCCCTCGCCAAAAGACGGCGGGTGGGCGTTTTGCTCCGGAGGCGATCAGCGTATTCGCGGCAAGGACGGCTACAAGTACGAAGGCGCCACCGGCGTGGATCCTGCGCGACTCGGACGGCTGCACATCCTCGAAGTGCAGCGCTTGATTCGCTTCATGCCGAAAGTAGTCATCGCCGTCGTACCGGGTTGGGCGGTGGGGGGCGGTCACAGCCTCCACGTCGTATGCGACCTGACCCTCGCGAGCCGAGAACACGCAGTGTTCAAACAGACCGACCCAGACGTAGCCAGCTTCGACAGCGGCTACGGATCCGCCCTACTTGCCCGCCAAGTCGGGCAGAAGAAGGCGCGCGAGGTGTTTTTCCTGGGTCTCGACTACGACGCGCAGCAAGCGGCTGACATGGGCATGGTCAACGCCGTGGTTCCGCACGCCGAGCTCGAAAACGTGGCGCTGTCATGGGCCAACATGATCAACTCGAAGAGTCCGACCGCAATGCGGATGCTGAAATTCGGATTCAACATGATCGACGACGGCATGGTCGGACAACAGCTCTTCGCCGGAGAGGCCACGCGCCTCGCCTACGGCACCGACGAAGCCCAGGAAGGGCGCGATGCGTTTCTCGAGAAGCGCCCGCAGGACTACAGCAAGTTCCCCTGGCACTACTGAACCGGAACGATCAGGGCGCTTAAAAATCTCGGGCGAGGTGTTAACCCCGCCCGAGTGCCCGTTGTGTTTTACCCCAAGGAGTAGGATCTGGTTCCGAAGGTCGATGGAGTGCTCAAGCTCAATCGACAGCTGTACGGTAAACGTTCGCAGGCACGGTCGTCAAGAAGTATTTCGCATTACAAAACCACAAGAGTTCCCCGGTTTTAACGTGAGCAAGCTCACTTTTCCGGCCGGCCCGGCGGGGGTCTGCTCTGCTACCTTTCGCCCGATGAGAGCCGCAACCCAGAGCCGCTCGATGGCCCCTCTCGATGCGGGTCAGCGGATGCGCGTGATCGTCCGCGGGGACTGCATGCGCCCACTCGAAAACGGCCAGTCCGTCCTCGTCTCGGGCAAGCGCGTCTATTGGCCGGGCGACCTGGTGCTCGTCAGGCGACAGAACTACGTCGATGTGCACCGGTTGCTGGGGTTCGCCTACGGGCGGACCGGCTGGGTCGTGCTCACCCAGGCTGACGACGCCGCGAAGGCCGACCCCGCCGCCGGCTCCGATGCGCTGCTCGGCCGGGCCGATGTCAGTGTCTCGATGCGGGACCGCGCGCAGGCAGTCTTGCGCTACGCCCGGACTCTCGGGGAGCGGAGCTGGCAGCACGCTCGCGCGATGGCGCGCCAACGATGAGCGCGCTCACTCTCGAGTTTGCTCAGAGTCGCTATCGAATCGAGGGGCTCGACGCGGACCGGATCCGGCTCGTCAGAGCGCGGTTCGGAGCTCTCGAGTGCGATCCTCGTGCGAACTCAGACGTGACCGTCGTCGTATCGAAGAGCGACTCCCCGGAGAAGTTCATGGCTCGACCCGATGGGCCGGTCGAATACCGTATCGGCCTGCGATACGCCGAAGACCAGGTACAGGTAGAAGGGATCGAGTTTTCGGCGCGAATCGAACGCGGAACGCTGCGTACCACGATGGATTCCTCGGCGGATGATGACTGGTTCACCGATGGCTTCGAGAACCTTTTTCGCGTCGTCGCCGCCTATCGTCTTTTCGCGCGCGGCTCGCTGGTAATGCACAGCGCCGCGTTCGCGGATGGCGCGCGCGGATTTCTGTGCTGCGGACGCTCGGGAGCGGGAAAAACCACCCTCTCGACGCTGGTGGACGGGCTGGGCCTGGAAGTACTGAGCGACGAACTGAACGCAGTCGTCATCGGCGACGATAAGGTCGCGCTTCAGCCGATGCCGTTTGCCGGAGACTTCGGTCGCGTGCGGGTCGGAGACGAAAGGGTCCCGCTCGCGCGCCTGCTCGGGCTGCGGCACGGGACCTCCGCCCGGGTCGATCCGTGCTCGCGCGCCGAAGCGGTCTCGCGTATCGTCGCCTCCTGTCCGTACGTCAACGGGGATCCACTCCTCGTCGATGCGGTGACCGACCGCGCCGCTCAGCTCGTCCGGCGCATCCCCCTCGAACTGCTCACGTTTGCCAAAGACGACCAGTTCTGGGAAATACTCGCCAATGCCCCAACCCGGCCCCCAGTACCGAATTGACCCTCGCGCGCGGTTTCGCGTTCTGGACGACGAAGGGATCTTCGTTCTGCAGGAGGCGGGCGAGGTGCTTGCAGTCAATCGAGTCGCCGCGTTCATCATCTCCCAGCTAGAGGCCGCAGCCTCACTCGAGGAGGTCTGCACCGCGCTGGTCGACCGGTTCGACGTCGACGAAGAACGCGCGCGTGCGGACCTCGAAACATTCGTCGCATCACTGGTCGAAGCCGGGGCGATCGTCGCGTCATGAGCTTCGCGGGCACGGTCAAGCGGAGCTGGAACGGCAATCAACTCATGTCGGCGATGCTCGAGCTCACCTACGCCTGCAACCTCGACTGCACCTTTTGCTACAACGACCTCGCCCTCGAAGGCGAGAAGCTGAGTCTCGCGCAGTACCGCGGTCTGCTCGACGATCTCGCGGACATCGGCGCTCTCACGGTCATCCTGACCGGCGGAGAGCCGCTCGCCCATCCCGACTTCTACGCCATCGGAGCTCACGCGCGTGCGCGCGGGTTCGTCGTGCGAATCAAGAGCAACGGCCACGCGCTGAACGAAGCGACGGCCCGGCGTATCCGGCAGGAGATCGATCCGTTCATCATCGAGGTGAGCCTGCACGGAGCGGCCTCGGAGACCCACGATCGGCAGACGCGAGTGCGCGGAAGCTTCGATAGGCTCGTTCGCAACGTCGCGTCCATGCGAGAGCTTGGGTTGCGGGTGAAGGTCAACAGCGTGTTGACCAGTTGGAACGAGAACGAAGTCGACGCGATGTTCGCACTCTGCGACGAACTCGACGTTCCGCTCCAAATCGATACCGACGTGAAGCCACGAGATGACGGCGATCGGAGCCCAATCAATATCGCGGCGAGCGCGTCGGGGATAGCCGCCTACAACCGAACGGTCGCCGCTCGCTACGAGAAGGCTGCACAAGAGCGCGTCGCACCCAGCGACGCAGCACCCGCAAGGGGTCGGATTACGGCAGCTGAGCGGAAACCTGCGGAGGAAACCGACAAGAACTGCGGCGCGGGATCGAACAGCATTGCCGTCGACCCACACGGAAACGTGCTTCCCTGCGTGCAGTGGCGCGCCCCAGTAGGCAATCTGCACAGCAAGTCTCTGCGCGAGATCTGGGCGGGCTCTTCGGTTCTCGATGAGGTGCGTCAAACGACGAAGGACGCCAAGAGCATGATCGCTGCGCTCGGCGAGGATGGGTTGTCTGCTAATTTTTGCCCCGGTTCGGCGCACCTGCACTCGGGCAACCCGCTTTCGCTCTACCCCGCCGCCGAGGCGCGCATCCAGTCGGCTCGCGCGCGGGTGCGACTTCCCCTATTGTAGCAGCGACCGAACGCTCGCCTAAGAGGAACCGTGAAACAGCACCCGAAGAGCCCAGAGCAGTCCAACGTATCTTCATCGAAGACCCGCGAGCCCTATGAGGCGCCCCAGATCGTTTACCGTGAGCCTCTCGAAGCCGTGGCCACCGCATGCACGGCGCCGACGTCCAAGGGTGATCCCGTGAGCTGCCCCACGGGCCCCGTCTCTTCCTGAAGCGTTCGCAGAGCCCAGGCGCGCACGCCTGAACATAGGCCGCGGGGCACGGTGTCGTTCAGCAGATGCGCGAATACTGCCGCCCAGGGTGCCACAGGCCCGGCGTTCGCCAACGTTGGAACCGCCGCCGCCGCCAATAGTCGGCCGATGGGATCCGGTGGCAGATGCCGCAGAACTTCCGGGGCGACGCAGTCGTCCCGCCGTGCGCTCAGGCCGAGCGCATAGCGAGCCACTCGTCTCATGCCGCAGTCGCGGAGGTGGGCAGCGACGAGACTTGGACGCGCGTCGACGAGCCGGCCCATCCGCGCGATTTCGTCGAGACGCGAATCCGCCGTAGCATCCAAATGGTCGCTGCCGAACTTCCCTATGAGATGCGCGTAGACATCCAGCTTCGACGGCAGGCGGACCTCGACCCCAAAGAAGGTGGAGTCGGTGCGCCCCCTGCGCATCACTTCATCCGTCGGCATGCGGTAGCGCGTGGGCTCGAAGAGATGCGGATGGAGATCGACAGCAAGCGTCCACGGAGTCTCGAAGACCAAAGCACCCGCACTGCTTCGCTGGTGCTCTCGGTAACCGGCTGCCTCGAGAACCCCGCGGGCGACCGCGAGTTCTTCGGGCTGCACCAAAAGATCGACGTCAGTCATGGGGCGGTCTGCCGGATCGGCATAGAGCCAGTGCTGTAGAAGAACGCCCTTGATCGGCATCACTGCGATGCCTCGAGCGCGGAGAAGCGTGGCGACGTCACGCACGACTTCGGTCCCCACCATGGCGGTAACGGCCCTGCGGCGACGCGCAGCTTTGTCAGTCGAATGCATGTTCTTCACGATCTCTTCGGGGCCGTATATCAAACCCGACGTTTCGATGGTATAGACCGCCGATGGCGACAGACCAAAAGCTCGGGGAGCTCGCGGATGCACTCGAAGTCCG
This sequence comes from uncultured delta proteobacterium, assembly GCA_963845195.1. GTDB lineage: Bacteria > Myxococcota_A > Polyangia > Polyangiales > Houyiibacteriaceae > SG8-38. The sequence continues at coordinate 1,098,537 of CAWJRH010000006.1, read as the reverse complement.
AGGCGCCGACGACCTTCGCGTGCACGTTCTCAGAAGCGCATCCGCGTTCAAGCGTTCGTGGGTGATCATGGCCGAAGCCCTCGTCGAGGTGCGGAACCACGAGTCTTACATCGGCTGGGGCTACGAAGACTTCTACACCTATTGTAGCCTGGAACTACAGATCAAACGGGCGACCGCGGACAAACTCACCGGCTCGTACATCGCCCTCAAGCGCCACGCTCCGGCGATCCTCAAGCGCGACGGGATCGCCGAGCAGGTTCCAACCTGCGACGCGGTAGATTACTTCGCCAAAGCCTTGCGACAGGCCGACCCGGATCGCCCCGACCGGCGCGAGATCGACGAAGAGGTCGTCGGCGAACTTCGCGACGCAGTATTCGAAGACGGGCTCCCCGTCACCGAGCTGCGGAAGCGCTTCAATCCTGTCTTTCATCCGAAGCCTGAGGGCGCCGAGACGGTCGAAGCGATTCGGCGGGCCACGACCACGGCACGCCGTCTCGAACGCATGGTCGAGGAGATCGATGGCCTGCATCGCCCGACGGTGAGGGCAACGCTCGAAAGCCTGGAAACGCTCCGCGAAGAGCTCACCGAACTGCTCGAGCGCACCAAACAGAGCTATGCGAAGACCGGCTGAACGACGGACTGGTTGCGGCGAAGTGAAACGTGTTCTATCCCGGCTGTCGCCTAATGCCTGACAAACCCGTCGCCCCGGCCGTCGAAGGCCTGTTCACGATGGACTCCGAGGAGCCGCGGCTGCTTGGCACTCGGTGTCGCGCCTGCGGCACCTACTTTTTCCCGGCAGAGCGAACGTTCTGCCGCAACCCGGACTGCGATCGCGCCGACCTCGAGGACGTGAAGCTCAGCCGTGTGGGGACACTCTGGTCGTACACGAGTGCGAACTATCAGCCTCCCCCGCCGTTCGTCTCACGTGACCCCTTCGAACCGTTTGCAATTGCCGCGGTCGAACTCGCCGACGAGGGAATCACCGTGCTCGGCCAGGTTGCCGACAGCGTTGGCGTCGAGGCCCTCGAAACCGGCATGCCGATGGAGCTCGTCTTGCGCGAACTCTATCGGGACGACGAACAGGTGTATCTCACCTGGAACTGGAAGCCGGTGGGCAAGGGGACGGCAGGGCCATGAGTCGCGAAGTTGCAGTGCTCGGCGTTGGAATGCACCCCTGGGGCAAGTGGGGCCAGAACTTCGTCACCTACGGGGTGAAGGCCGCGCAAGATGCGCTCGCCGACGCGGGCCTGCGCTGGCGCGACATTCAGTTCGTTGCCGGCGGCGATACGATTCGCAACGGGTATCCGGGGTTCGTCTCCGGCGCTACGTTCGCGCAAGCTCTTGGATGGTCGGGTGCAAGCGTCTCGAGTTCGTACGGAGCCTGTGCGACGGGAGCCCAATCGATCAGCGTCGCAAGGGCAAACATCCTCGCCGGGCTCTGCGACGTCGCCCTCGTCGTAGGCGCCGACACGACGCCAAGAGGTTTTTTCGCTCCCACGGGTGGCAAACGACCCGACGATCCGGACTGGCTGCGCTTTCATATCCAGGGAATCACCAACCCCACCTATTTCGGCCTCTACGCGCGACGACGAATGAACGCCTACGGCGCGACGGCGAGCGATTTCGCTGCAGTGAAAGTGAAGAACGCGAAGCACGGGCTCCACAACCCCAACGCACGTTACCGCAAAGAGGTCGGCCTCGAAGACGTGCTCAACTCGGCCGTGGTCGCCGACCCGCTGCATCTGCTCGACATCTGCGCCACGAGCGACGGTGGCGCGGCGCTCGTTCTTTCGAGCATGGAGTTCGCGCGAAAGCACACGACCAAGCACGTGAAGGTCGCCGCGGTCTCCACGGTCACTCCGGTCTACCCCAATACGGTCATCGAGATGCCTAACCTCGCGACGGACTCCAAGGCGGGCGTCGAGCTCCCGCCGATTGGTTTTAAGGAATCGATTGCGGCCCGCGCATACGAGGAGGCCGGACTCGGTCCCGAAGACATGAGCCTCGCGGAGGTCTACGACCTATCGACCGCACTCGAGCTCGATTGGTACGAGCAGATCGGGCTCTGCGCGCCCGGCGACGCCGAGAAGCTTCTCCGCGACGGCGACACCGAGATCGGCGGCCGCGTCCCTGTCAATCCGAGCGGCGGCCTCGCCTGCTTCGGCGAAGCGGTACCCGCACAGGCGATCGCGCAGGTCTGCGAACTCACCTGGCAGCTTCGCGGACAAGCCGACGGCCGTCAGGTCGAGGGCGCGAGCGCCGGGATCACCGTGAACCAGGGGCTGTTCGGCCACGGCTCGTCGGTGATCTGCACGGCGTAAGTTTTCGACCGAGGCCAGGCCTTGCCCCGTGACGCATTGGCCACGCGAATGCGTCGGACGGAACGCAGCAAGCCCTCCGCGACAATTTGCCGCCTTTCTTCGGCGAGTCTTCATCTCTACCTTCATGAATATGCGAACACGCACCATCGTCCTTGGCGCGGTTGCACTGCTGGCATTCGCCGGTTGCGCACGCCCTATCCAAGGTGAGCCGCCGACCGAGGGTCGCCAGGTTCAGTCGATCGTCCGCAACACCGCAAGCCCGTTCTGCCCTGGAAAAACGCTCGACTCATGTCCGAGCCCGAAGGCAAGCGCGTGGCGGCGCGACATTCAGACCTGGGTAGCGGACGGCGTGCCCGAGCCGGAGATCCGTACCCGTCTGCAGGCCAGAGTCCCCGGATTCGAGCTCACCCTGCCTCCGGTCAAGGCGGGCTGGGTAATCCCCCTTGCGGCGGTCTCCCTTTCCACTCTCTGGTTCGTGGTGATGGCGTGGCGGATGCGATCGCGACGGCGTCCAGGCTCGCTCCGAGCCGAGTACGTCCGCAGCGACGACCTCGATGACCGCCTCGACCATGAGCTTGCGCTGCTCGACTGAGCGTTGCGGCGACTTCAGAGCAAGAGCCCGGCAACCGAGGCGGTCATGAGCGAGGCGAGCAGCCCGCCAAACATGGCCCGAAGGCCGAGCCGCGCGAGGTCGTGTCGACGTTCGGGGGCGATCCCGCCGATACCGCCGAGCTGAATGCCAATCGATGCGAAATTCGAGAACCCGCAGAGCGCGTAGCTTGCAATGATCAGCGTCCGCGGCGATAGCGTCGACACGCCAGATGCGAGTTCCTCTGCCAAGTGCACGTAGGCGATGAACTCGGTCAGCACGATTTTCTCGCCCAGCAGGGTCGACACGGCAAGGCACTCCGATGCGGGCACTCCGATCACAAAGGCGAAGGGCCACAGGACCCAAGCGAGTATCTGCTGAATCGTGAGCGGCTCGTAGAGCGCGCCCGAGTCGCCAATCCACGCGTTGTAGAGCTCGACCGGAAGCGCGATGAGCGCGTTCGCCAGCGCGATCAGCGCAACGAACGCGATGAGCATTGCTCCGACGTTGAGGGCGAGCTTCAGGCCTTCGAGCGCACCTCGTGCGGCTGCGTCCAGCACATTCACGTCGAGTTGGGGCGCGGGCTTGGTCCCCTCGCCGACCGTGGCCTCGGTGCTGGCAGTGGTCGGCGGCGACTCGGTCTCGGGCCACATCACCTTGGCGATCACAAGCGCGGCAGGCGCACTCATCACACTCGCCGCGATGAGGTGCCCCCCGATGTTGGGCACCAGATGCTGCAGCATGCCGACATACGCAGCAAGTACGCCACCGGCAACGGTAGCAAACCCACCCGTCATGACGGCCATGAGCTCGGACATCGTCATCGCCCCGATGAACGGCGCGATCATCAGCGGCGCTTCCGTGCTCCCCACGAACGAGTTCGCCGCGACCGAAAGCGTCTCAGGACCGGAAGTGCCCATCGTGCGCTGCATCAGCCAGGCGAATCCGCGTACCACCCGCTGCATCACCCCGAGGTGGTAGAGCACGGTCATCAACGACGAGAAAAACACGATGGTCGGAAGCACGTTGATCGCGATGGTGAAGGTCGCGGAAGCGTACTGGCCGAAGACGAACTCGGTGCCCTGCCGGGTGAACTCGAGAAGCGCCACGACGCCGTCGTTGAGAAGCGCGAACAAAGCCCGACCCGCGCCCGTCTTGAGCACCAGCAGACCGAAGAGCAGCTGAAGTCCGACGCCCCAAGCGATGATGCGCCACGAGACCGCGCGCCGGTGTTTCGAAAACAGCCACGCGATCGCAACCATCGTGAAGAGTCCGACGAGCGAGATCAGGCGCTGACCAACCGTGACGTCCATCAGACTTCAGTCACTCCCCCGCGCGCATGGGTCACGAGGTCTGCGAAAGGGGACCGCTCGGACTCGCCGAAAGCGTCATTCGTATGGGACATCGAACCGTGCACGATAGGCCGCCATCTTGGACTCGATGTCGTTTCTCGTCATGTCGAAGTCTTCGAGCCGATACGCGTGTCGCCCATACCTGTGCTGCTTGTTCACCTTGCGAGCGGCGTCCATCGACGAACGCGCGGCCGGGATCAGCTCGAGACCGGCGAGCTGGTAGATCCGCTCTACCTCGCCGAGTGGGTTCTCGACCATGTCGTAGTACGAGACGTCGATGAATCCTTGACCACCTACGCGTGCGCGAGTCGCAAGCGAACGCTCGGTCATCAGCTCGATGCGACGGAACCAATGGCGCGCGACTTCGTTTGGCACCACCTCGTCGCTGAAGATGCCCTGCAGGTGCGTCAACATGCTGAAGAGCGATGGACTCGTCTTCAACGGGTCTCGATGAGTCACCACGATGACTGCGTCGGGAAACACGTCGAGGAGCGGGTCGAGGTATTCCTGATGATGCGGCGTTTTCAGCACCCACCGCGTCTGCGCGTCAATGCCGGGGCTCTGCCAGTGCAGGTACTGCATCATGCGCTTGAGCGCCCGATAGGCAGGCACGTGGTCCTGCGCCTCGAGCCACATCGCGTAGCTGGGCACCCGCATCATCGCTTCAGGGGTAGTCGTCATAAACGACTGCTCGAGCAGAATCACGTCCTCCTCCGGAGCATCGGGTTCGGCCGGATGAATCGCAAAGAACCCTGGCGACATGTACTGAAGCCCCCGCGCGGACATCGCAGCCTTTGCGAATCGAGGGTCTTTCTTGCCGGGGCGAACCTGCTTACGAGGCGCAGGGTTCATGGCTTCCCACGAGGCGAGCGAGCGGATCCTCGGGTCCTTGGCGATGAGCCTGTGGAGCATCGTGGTACCCGTACGCGCCAGGCCTGCAATCACGATCGGCGCCCGTACCGGGATGTCGAGAATCTCAGGGTGTGTGCGAATCGCCTGCTCGGTAACGAGCTTGTCGGTCAGCACGCCGACGATGCGCCCCTCGATGATCTGCCGGCCAACCGGATTGAGGCGCGCCTCCTCGTTGATCGACTCGACGAGGATGCGAAGCGGCTCGAGGAAACTCTCATCACCAAAGTCTTCTAGCCGCGCCTTCTTCTCCGCCTGGCGCAAGACGCCCTCGACGGTGAGCGGCTTGCCTCCGATGCCGACCCCGTGCAGCAGTCGCCCTACCCGATTTGCGAGCGCGATCGCGCGAGGCCGGTACGGCGTTCCAAGGTCCTCGGAGCTCTTGACGACGTCGGCCGCGGGCGCGTCCATCTCAGAGCTCGGACAGCTTGACGACTCGAGTCTGAGGCTCGGGGTTGTCGTTGGCGCGCACCCAGCGCCAGACCATCGTGCCTTCGGTGTGACCGACGGTGTCGATCCAGTTGTCGAAACCCTTGTCTTGGGCGGCAACGACCACCTGCACCGAGCCGTCAGGGCGGTAGTTCGCGGTGTGTTTGTTCACGTGGATTGGGTAGTAGCGGTAGTCGAGCGACTCCATCCAGTAATTATTGAGCTGGAAGTTCCAGTGCTCGCACGCCGGCGGCGTGGCCTCGATGACCAACGCCTCGTCGGGCTCGAGTTTCCAATAGCTGTGGTAGTAGGCGATGTCCGGAACGCCGCCCGCCTGGTTCGATTTTTCCTGATCAAACCGGGGGAGCTGGTTGATGTGATGCTTGAAGCCTTCGGCCCAGCTTGCGAAAAGCATGGCGGCGCCGGCGACGAGACTCGACGACATCTGCATGCCATCAGCGCACTGCACCGGGTCGAACGGCGTTGGCTTTCCGTCGCCGCCAACGCGCTCGACGACGAGATCAGCAAGGGCTTCGGTCTCGCGATCGAGGAAGGTCTGCCGAACGATCAGGGTGCCGGTCTCTTTTTGCATCGGCAGCCAGTTGCCCGGCTTCTTCTCGGTGCTCACGAGAATCTCGAAGTCTCCGTTGTCGTCGACCTCGAGCGTGGAGGCCTCGAGGTAGCCCGTCGGTGGCATCCCGCGGCCCTGCCCGTAGTTCCCCATCTGCGTAAAGAAGCCGAGATAGTGGACGGTGCCTCGGTTGCCGCGAATCCGGTACTCGTGCTCTCCGCTGATCGCCGCGTTCTGGTAGTAGTTGTCCGGATGGTCGGCGCCCATCTTCGCCGTCTCGTGCACCACGCGCATCAGCACGGGGGCGAGCGGGTCGTTGTGCTCGACGAAGGCCTTGAGGGCTGCGCCGAGGATTCGACTCAGGTAGCGAAACCCCTCCATTCGGTCGAGCGGGTCGGCGGGAGTATTGGGACCGAGAACCACATTGCCGGCCATCTTCAGTGTGTCGCAGAACTCGTTCCAGACGGTTCCGTCGACGATTTCCTGCTCACGCTTGCTGAGTTCTCGACTCATCGCTCTCCTCTTTCAACGTCCCGAGTCGTCGCAGCAACGCCTCACTCTGGTCCCACAGCGTCCGGCCGTTTTCCGGATCCATCGCAGCCTCCGACGCATCGCGCTTGCGCATCATGTGCATGTATCGCCCCGTCTGACGTCCCATCTCTTCGGAGGCCACCAGGTAGTCGACCGGGATCGACGCTTTTTCGGGGCTCTGAAAAAAGAGCGCCATCACAGGTTTGAGCAGCGGCTTCGCCCAGGCGGGCGCCTCGCGCGCCATGTTCGTGTTGACCGCACCCGGACACAGCGCGTGCACGGCCACATCGACCTGGCCATCCGGATTGAGGCGCCGCGAAAGCTCCTCGAAGTACGTCGTGAGATGCAGCTTACTCAGCCCATAGTACTTGACCCCGTCGGCAACGCCGTACTCGATCGGATCCCCGAACCGCTCGAAGTCGATGGGAATCGAACTGCGATGGGTCTCCGAGGAGACGAAGATCACACGCGGCGGGTCGTCTGCGCGCGAGTTGTGGCCGTACACCGCGTTGGGAATCACCCCGGAGCGAAGCAAGCGGTCGAGCACGACGAACTTCGCGAGAAAGTTCACGGCGAACATCAGTTCGAGCCCGTGCTTGTTCTTCCGCGAGGTGGCCGGGACCACGCCGGCGTTGAACACTGCAGCGTCGAGTGTAACGCCATGGTTACGCAGCTCGCTGCAGAAACGGTCGATGGAGTCGAAGTCACTCAGGTCGACCTGAATCATCTCGACCTGGGGGTTGCCGCTCAGCCGCTTCACCTCGTCACCAGCCTCGGGGATGCCGCTGCGGCAGGCCATGATCACGCGGGCCCCGCGCTTCGCGAGACGGACTGCGACCCCCTTGCCGAGGCCGCTGTTGGCGCCGGTCACCAGCACGGTGCGCCCGTCGAGCCGAATGCTGTCAGGCACGGGATCGATTGGGTCGACTTTGTTCCGCTGGTCGAGCACGGCGCTCAATACCGCGCGAACGGGGTTCTCGTGCGTTCTTCCGGCCATGGCCGTCGCACTCTAGAAAACTCACTCAGGCTGTCAACGAGAGAGAATTGCGAGGTATTCTCGGACGATCGGCCCCAGGCCAACGAAGAGCGCCCTCGACATCAGGGCATGGCCAATCGAGACCTCGTCGAGGTGCGGGACGCTCAGGAACTGCGGCAGATTCTCGAGGTCGAGGTCATGGCCGGCGTTGATGCCTAGCCCAAGCGAATGGGCGTGGGCGCAGGCGTTCGCGTACTGTGCGAGCGAGTCTTCGAGGGCCGCTCCGCCGCGCTCGAACGCACGGGCGTAGGGCTCGGTGTAGAGTTCGACTCGCTCGGCTCCGAGTGCGGCCGCCCATTCAATCGCAGCAGGTACAGGTTCGACAAACAGACTGGTTCGGACGCCAACCTTTTGAAAACGCTGGATTACTTTGCGCAACTCATCGGTGGGCGTATCCGGGGGCCAACCGGCTTCGCTTGTGAGTTCGCCCGGTCGAACGGGAACCAAAGTGCACTGCGCCGGACGCAGGCGCACCACCATCTCGACCAGATCGGGCCGGGGGTCTCCCTCGATGTTGTATTCGACCCGCTGCCGCTGCGGTTCGAGGAACCGAGCGACCTCGTCCACGTCGGATGGCCGAATGTGGCGTTCATCCCCGCGCGGATGGACCGTAATCCCGGTTGCCCCGGCCTCGACGCAGACGCGAACCGCCTCCACCACGCTTGGCGTGTCCCCCCCGCGCGAGTTGCGCAGAGTGGCGACCTTGTTGACGTTGACGCTCAGTTGGACCACGAGATGTCTCTTAAGGCAGGCGAAACCCACCGATTCGCGCAGTAGCCTAGCATCGCCATGAACGTCAGCGCCAAAGCCGTGGTTCTCGAAGTGCTTTCCGCAGGCGAGTCAATCGACCGTGGCACTCTGCGCGTCCGCTCCCTGGTCCGCGCGGCGTCCGCCTTCGACATCGCCGAAAACAGCGTCCGAGTGGCCATTGCACGGCTTCGAGCCGAGGGGCTGCTCGACTCGCCTGGCCGCGGCGAATACCGGCTGGGCCCAAGCGCTCAAATCGTCAACGAGAAGATCCACGGCTGGCGAACCGTGTCGGGACGCGTCGGTGACTGGGATCATTCGTGGTTGGCCGTGTTTACCGCAGACCTGTCGAGGACCGATCGTCCAGCGCTTCGCCGGCGCCAACGAGCGCTTCGCTATCTTGGATTCAAGCAGCTCCGTGCTGGGCTATTCGTCCGCCCGAACAACCTCAAGCCTGGTCTCGAGGGGATTCGGGCCGAGTTGGTCGCATTCGGCCTCGAGCCAGACACCTTGGTCTTTCGCCTCGAGGACCTCGAAGCAGGCCGCGAAGCCGAAGCGCGGGCGCTTTGGGACAGCCCGCACCTCGAAAAGACCTATGTGGAGCTCCATGATCGCCTGCAAGAGAGTCTCGGACGGCTCGAGGGGCTCTCGCTCGACGATTCGGTCCGGGAAGCCTTTCTGCTCGGCCGTAGAGGAATCCGACAGGTAGTGCTCGATCCGCTTCTTCCCAACCCTCTCGTGGATGAGAACAAGCGCGATTCGATGGTCGAGGTCCTTCAGGACTATTGCGACAAGGGTCTCGACCTGTGGACTCGCTTCCTGCGCCTCACCTAGAAAAGAGGTCTGACCGGGTTTTCTTTTTGGCCTATGCTCCGGCCTCGATGAACTCGGCAGATTTCAAGTTCCAGACGGTGGACGGCACGACCCTTCACGTAAGCGGGTGGACGGTCGATGCGCCCAAAGCGATCGTGCACGTGCTTCACGGTATGGCCGAGTACGGCTCGCGGTACGAGCGGCTCGCCCGAGCCCTCGCGGATGCAGGCTACGGCACCTACGCGCACGACCACCGGGGTCATGGCAAAAGCGTGCCGCCGGGACAGCCCCCGGGCCACATGGCGGATGAAGACTCGTGGAATCAGATCGTGGAAGACGCGCACGGGGTGAATCGCGAAATCGCGAAACGGCACCCCGGGGTCCCAGTCTTGATGCTCGGCCACTCTATGGGGTCATTCATCGTTCAGCAGCTTCTGTTCGAACACCCGAACGACATGGTCGGCGCCGCCCTCTCCGGCTCGAACGGGAAACCGCCGCCGATTGCGAAACTCGGAAAGGTCATCGCCCGCATCGAACGGCTGCGGGTTGGCAAGCGCGCCTCGAGCCCCGTGCTCCAGCGGATGACGATGGGCGACTACAATCGCGCGTTCGCGCCGAACCGCACCGACAGCGACTGGCTAAGCCGGGACGAGGCCGAGGTCGACCAGTACGTCCAAGACCCGCTCATGGGGTTTCCCGTATCGACGCAGGTCTGGATCGACCTGCTCGATGGGCTCGACCGGATCTCAGACCCCGACCACATCGCGCGGGTGCCCAAGAGCATGCCGCTCTACCTATTCGCCGGCGAACGCGATCCGGTCGGGGACATGGGCAAGGGCGTACGCCGACTCTACGACGCGTACAAACGCGCCGGCATGTTCGACGTCAAACTCAAGCTCTACGCAGACGCCCGACACGAGACGCTCAATGAAACAAATCGAGACGAAGTCATCGGCGACTTCGTCGCCTGGTGCGACGGCGTCGTCGGCGCGCTCAGTTAGGGTTCGTCGGGCGCGGCGGGGCGGCTCGTGTACAGCGGGCCGTCGATCGCTCCCGTGACCAGCGGCTTACTCTCCGGGGTGATGCGGCATCGCCATAGAGCGCTCTGCGCGCCGATCGAATCCGCACCGTGGTAGCGGTTGAACCCTTCCCACACCGCCTCAACGAGCAGTCCCGCATCGGTGAGCACGCGTTGTTTCTGGAGTCCGCGTTCGCTCGCGCGGCGACTATAGCCGAAGCAGACGTAGAGGTGACCGTCGGGCTTGAGCAGTTCGATGGCTCGACTCACGAAGAGCCGAAACCCTTCGATCGCATACGGAGGATCGGTGAACACCGCTCCAAAGCGGCCCTGCATGCTGCGTGGAAGAGGTTCACGAAGATCGTGGGCGACGGTTTCAAGCTCCCAGTGGTTCTGGTGCGCGACTTCGGAGAGGACCCGCAGTACATCCTGGTCGAGTTCGATCGCGGTGACCTTTCGCTTGGCGCCGAGTAGCTGAACCGCCGCGCTGGTAAGGTCGTCGTCACCGAGAAACGCGAGCCCCCGCTGGTGTTCTCCCGCCTCGACTAGAAGCTTCGCCCGTCGCACCGCGGTCTCGGACGTCACGTAGATCTGATCGAGGTTGCGCTTGGCCGCGACGCGACTCGCGGCAAGGGCTTCGTACGCGGCCACGAGCGTCGCCGAGTCCTCGACAGACGCGGTTCGTGCGATGAGTTCTCGTCCGAGCGCCGCAAAGCCGACCGTCGAGCAGCGCACGGTACGGTCCTCGAGCTCGAACCACTTGGGGTAACGCTCGACGACCTCGCGCACGACCGAGGTACTCTCGCCCGCCTCGCGAGCAACTTGGTCCCACGGGAGCGTTCGACCATCACCGAGGGTTCTCAGGATGCGGAAGGCTCCCTCGTACACAGGGGCTACTTGTCTCGGAACACGATCATGCCGTGCGTCAGATCGTACGGCGACAGGGCTACCGTGACTCGGTCACCGAGGATCACGCGGATTCGGAACTTGCGCATCCGGCCGCAAAGCTGCGCGCGTACCGTCGCGCCAGACTCGGCCGTCACTTCGAACTGGCCGCCCGCATAGACCTGACTCACGACGCCATTCAGCTTGATATGGTCATCGCGCTTGTCGTCCTGATCGAAATTTCGTTCGAATTTCCTCTTTTTTCGGGCTCTCGCGTTGTGTTTCGCCACTCAGTCTCCTTCGCCGCAAACTAAGGCTTCTGCTTTGCCTTCGCTACTTCCTCAATGGTGTTGCATCTATTGTGATACAGACGGCGTATTGGGTTTTGTAGCACTACCGATGGAAAAGTCAGGCTGAACCCCTCATTGTGGTTGGTCCGGTGGTCAAACGTCACCCCGACGACGGCTGGAGCCTCGCGGCCCCGCGCAAAGTAAGTCGACGGCTTCGCTGCGTCCTCACGACGCTTGCAGACGCGATTCTTCCGGCGAACCCGAGGCTCGACGACACGGTCGAGGTCGTCGTTCAGCACGCGCTGGTATCCCTGCAGTACATGCCGCGGTCCTCTGCCGCGACGTTCTTGTGGGCTATGCGGCTGCTGAACTGGTCGCCGCTGTGGCGTCTTCGCGGAATTCGTCCGCTGACGAGGGCGAGCCGCAGCGAGGTTCGCAGGCATCTCAACGCCGTGACCCGGAGTCGCTGGCTGCCCGTCCGTTTGTTGATGTACGGGCCGGTCGGCCTGTTTCTCTCGACCTACTACGACCAGGACTATGTGCACGAGGCGATGAACTACGATCCCAGGCCGTTCGTCGAAGAGCGGATTCGACATCGTCAGCAACTCATCGAGAAAGACCGCGAAAAACGCCAGGAGACGGACCGGCGCCTGCCGGTGGTCGGGTCATGACGATTCTTGCGCACCGCGACTACGTCCCGGGGCAGGACTTTCAAACCGACGTCCTGGTCGTCGGCACGGGCGCCGGGGGTGCGGTCGTCGGCACTGAACTCGCGGAACTCGGCCGCGAGGTGCTCTTCGTGGAGGAAGGCGGCTATCATCCGACCTCGAGCTTCAACCCCTATCTGACGGAGTCGATTCCGCGACTCTATCGCGATGCGGGCGGAACGATCATCTTCGGAAACCCACCGATCCCCTACGCGGAAGGGCGATGCGTCGGAGGCAGCACGGTCGTCAACGGAGGCATGACCTGGCGCCCACCAGAGCGGGTGCTCGACGACTGGGAGCGGCTCAGCGGTCAGCCCGATCTCGGCGCCAAAGCGCTCGAGCCGCTGTTCGCTCGCGTCGAAGAGCGTCTGCACGCATCGCATCAAGATCCCTCGACGATTGGAGAGGACTCGCGGCTCATGAAGGACGGCGCCGAGCGACTCGGATGGGAGCACTCGGAGAACCGAAGAGCGCAGGACCGTTGCGTCGGCTCGAATCAATGCCTGACCGGCTGTCCGACCGGAGCCAAACAGTCGACTCTGGTCAGCTACTTGCCTCGCGCGTTCGCCGCGGGCGCCAATTGCCTGACCGAAGTGCGCGCCCAGTCGCTCTGGATCGAAGGCGACCGTTGCGTCGGGATCCTTGCCATGGGGATCAACCCGCGGACGCGCCGCGCCGATACGGAGCTGCGGATTCGAGCGCGCGCGGTGGTGTTGGCGTGCGGCGCGATCCAGACGCCCTACCTGCTGCTCGGTCACCGTCTTGGGCGCCCGAGCCGTCAGCTGGGGAAGAACTTCCTGTGTCATCCAAACGCGAAGGTGGTGGCGCTCTATCCGAACGACATCCACGCGTGGAAGGGTGTGAGCCAGTTGGGGCAGATTCGTGAGTTTCTCGACGAGGGCATCGTGATGGCGGAAAACGCCGTACCTCCGGGCACCGCTGCCGCGCAGATCCCGTACCTCGGAGAAGAGTCGTTGGACCTGATGCAGCAATACAATGCGATGGCGATGACGGGAGTCCTAGTCGAAGACTCTCACGCCGGCCGTGTGCGCCGAAGCTTCGATGCCCCACTCGCACGCTACACGATTCAAGACGCGGACCACGCGCGCTTCTTGCGCGGCATCCGTCATCTCGCGACGCTCCACTTCGAAATGGGCGCCAAAGAGGTGATTCTGCCGTTCAGCAATTTTCACGTTGCCCGGAGCGTCGACGATCTCGACGCCATCGATCGGTCCCAGCGGTCGAAGAGCACCCTGGAACTCTTCACAGTGCACTTGATGGGCACCTGTCGAATGGGCAGCGACCCCCAGTCGTCGGTGGTCAACATGAGCGGCGAACTGTGGGACTTGCCCGGCTGCTACGTCGCCGACGCGAGCCTCTTCCCGACGGCCGTTGGAGTGAATCCACAGGTTGCCGTGATGGCGCTCGCGACCATGGTCGCACAGCGCGTCGTTCTTCGGAATTGACAACGCCCGACCTTTTGCGCACAAGCTAGGCGTCGATGCTCGACCTATCCCGCCTGCAGCGCATCCGACTGATGCGGCGCCCCGTCGGCCAAATTGCATTTGGGTACGGAGTGCTCGCCCCGAACTACGGCAAGTTGCCGGGCGTCGATATCGAAGTACAAGGGATGGACAAGATCCCGAACGAACCGGTGATCTTCGCGATGAACCACACCGACCGGTTCAACTACTGGCCCTTCATGTACGTCCTATGGCGCAAGAAGGGCCGCTACATGACCGTCTGGGTCAAGGGCAAGTACTACGAGACCACTGTCGTCGGCATGTTCATGGAGCTCACGAGCAACATCCCGACCGTCTCTCGAGGCTACATCATCAGCAAGGACTTCGCGCTTGTGATGGGTCGACGACCGACCGAGCAGGAGTACGCGACGCTGCGATCGCGGGTGGACGCAGCGGCAGATCCAGCGCCCGACCCAGCACTCGACGAAGAAAGAATCGAACCGTCGCAGATTCCCGCCGAGCTCTTTGAAACGCCGCGGGACATTCTGGGCGTTCCTTTCGATCCGGCTCGCCAGTCGTATGAGCAGGCGATCAACAGCACGTTCGCCGCAATGATGCGTGAGTTCGTGAAACTCAACGAGCGCTCCTTCGAACTCGGACTCGATCTCTTGGTGTTCCCCCAGGGCACCCGGTCAATCCGACTTCCGCGAGGCCACATCGGGATGATGGAGGTCGCGCTGCGCTACAAGAAGACAATCGTTCCGGTCGGCTGCAACGGGTCCGACTTGGTCTACCCGGGCTCCTTTCCGATCGCCAAGAAAGGCAAAGTGGTCTACCGAGTTGGCGATCCGATTCGCTACGACGACCTTTCGGAGTTCCACATCGACGAGCCCTATGCGCCCTTCTCCGCGGAAGCCGAGCATGCCTACAAAGATCAGTTTCAAGGATCGATCGATTTGGTGATGGAACGAATCAACGATCTTCTCGACCCAGAGTACCAGTTCAGCGACGACCTCCAGAGCACGGGAGTGCGGGGCACGTCGCGTTTCATGTGATCGACCGGGAAAAATTGAGAACGACCGAGAATGGCAATTTGGGAGTGATGCATGGATGCGCTCGAATCCTTAGAGCACGCTGAGGGCCCGACGCCGGTCGTCGCGATCATCGGAGGCGCAGTGGCGGGCTCCGAGGCGGCAGCCGCGTGCGCGAAGCGGGGAGCGATCCCCGTCGTGTTCGAACAGGGGAGCCGGCCGTACGGAAAGATCGAAGACGGTCTGCCGCGGTGGCACGTGAAGCTGAGACAGAAAGAGTATCAGAAGATCGACGGCAACCTGCAGCAAGACAGAGTCATCTTCGTGCCGTCGACGGAGGTGGGCGCCGCGCTTCCGTGGCGAGAGCTTCACGATGAGTTCGGCTTCAGCGCGATTGTCCTGGCAAACGGGGCCTGGCGCGACCGCAGTCTGCCGGTCGAAGGCGCCGAGGCCTACGACGGTCGAGGTCTGGTTTACCAGAACGAGTTCGTCTACTGGTTCAATCACTACGACGACCAGGGGTACGACGGACCTGTCTTCGAGATTGCCGATGGAACCATCGTGGTCGGTGGCGGGTTGGCCTCGATTGACGTGGTCAAGATCATCAACCTGGAGCTCTACGCACGCGCGCTCCTCGAACGCGGCCTCGAGGTCGACCTGGTCGAGATGGAGGTCAAAGGAATCCCACGCGTGTTGGAGTCGCACGGCCTCTCCGCGGAAGAACTCGGGATCGAAGGCTGCACCCTGTACTACCGCCGGAGCAAAGAGGACATGCCGCTGGCCGGGATAGACAACCCCACGCCCGAGCAGCTCGCCAAACTGCGGACTGCGCGCGCGAAGATCATGGACCGGGTCATCCGTAAGTACTTAGTGAAGTTCGAACCGCTCAGCCGACCGATCGGGCTTCTCACCGAGGGCGATCGGCTCGTTGGAATTCGTTTCCAGAAGACCGAGGTCGTCGACGGACGCGTCAGAGGCATCGAAGGCACTGAGTCCGACGTGCGGAGTCCGATGGTTATTAGCTCGATCGGGAGCATCCCAAGACCGATCGAGGGAGTCCCAACGCGCGGAGAACTCTACCACTACGACAGCTGGGACACGGGCGAGGTGCACGAGCTTCCTGGGGTCTTCGGGCTGGGCAACGTGCTCACGGGAAAGGGCAACATCAAGGACAGCCGTCAGAACGCGATTGAGATCATCGAACGAGTCGTGGCGGCTTACCTCGGCGTGGCGGACGAGTACACCGAATCCACCGACCCGGCGAGCGTCACGAATGCCGACGAAAGCTCACCCGCCATCCAAGACCTTGCCGAACGAGCCGTGTCCGGTACGCCGATGTCTCGAGAAGCCATGCAGGCACTCGCGGCGCGTCTTCGTCAGAGACACGAGGAGATCGGCTACCGCGACTACGCCAGCTGGATCGCCGCGCACGGCGTGTAGCGGTTACCCTCCTGTCGCACCGCGGTATTTGAGAGGCCGTCGCCGTACGGCAGGCCTGAGGTTCGCGATTGCGAAGGCTTCGCGCAGATACGGAACGTCTTCGGCGTGGCCCATGAACAGGACACTGTCTTCCTCCGCGAACGAGAAGTGCTTCTGCGGATTGCGTACGACGACGCCGCCAGCGCGACGAATCGCGATCACGATGAACCCTCCATCCCCGGTGCTCTCGAGTTCTCCGACGGTGCGGCCGATAAGCGAGGAGTTGGCGTCGACATCGAACTGATCGATCTGCAGGCCCAGCCCTACGAGTTCTTGTTCAAGACCGGAGAGGTCCTGGTCGGTGAAGAAGTCCACCATGGCGGGGCGAAGAATCATCTGCGCGGCCCTCTCACCCGAAAGCGCCGACGGGAGCACAACTTTGTCCGCGCCGGCCTGAATCATCTTGGAGTCAGACGCCGGGTCCTCCGCTCTCGCGATGATTCGAAGCTCTGGGTTGAGATTGCGTGCCGTCAGCGTGATGAATACGTTCAGCGCGTCGTCGGGAAGCACAGTCGCCAGGGCACGGGCGTTCTGAACCCCCGCTCGTAGGAGCACTTCGTCCGAGGTGGCGTTGCCGACGAACGCATAGAGCCCCTCTTCGATCGCGGCCTCCACGCGCTGCGGATTGCTGTCGACGATGACGACGGTTGCCCCGGCTTCTTTGAGGTCGGCGGTGACGACCCGGCCGATGCGGCCAATGCCACACACGATGACGTGGTCCGACAGTTCTTCTATCGTTTTTTGCATTTTGCGACTCCCGAGCAATCGGTTGAGCTCTCCCTGAGCAATCAGTTGAAAGAAGCCCCCGAGGATGTAGAGGAGCGACGAGCACCCGAGAACGATGACCCCGATAGTGAACCAGCGGTCCGCCCCGACGACCGGCTGCACCTCGCCGTACCCCACTGCGAAGATGGTGATGGCCACCATGTAGATCGCGTCGGAGAGACTCCAGCCAAGGACCAGATAGCCAGCGACGGAAACGAAACAGACGACCGCGAGGAACGCGAAGCCCTGCGCGATTCGCTGGTGCGCGGGTTCGAGGTCCTTCCACATCGAGCGGGAGTGTAGAGCTTCCTCGCCGACACGCCGCGGCAGCGAACCGTAGCTGCACTGGATTGGGCGTTATTAACAGAACCGAAACGAAGCGGTTACCGCGCGTTCATGGACTGGGGGCTCAGTTCAGTTCGCGCCACCGTACGTAGTAGCCATCTTCGAACGCGTCGAAGAAGTGATCGAGCAGTGGGTGCTCCATGGGAGAACCTGAGGCGTCCTCTTCGAGGTGGCGCTCGGCGACGTAGGTCTCATGCGCGGCGTCCGCCACCAAAACGCGGTACCAGGGTGCATCTTTGGGCGGCCGACTCGTGGCGACCTGTTCATACCAGTTGTCGCTAAGCGAGAACTCGAGGTCGATATCGATGACCACGCCTCGATAGTCGAACCGCTTGTGTTGTACGAGCTGTCCGATGGTGAACTTGGGTTTGACGAGTACGCCCACGATAGACTCGGCCTACCGCCTGGAACGCCGGCGGTCCAGCCCCGCCCTCGGCCCCGCCGCCAAGACGCTGAAAGGGCTGGGATCGGCTGGTTTTCTCGGCCGAAACCGGATCGTTGCCACCCGAGCCCGGCGCCGATAAGGTGCGCGCACCTGGAGCCTCGATGAAGAAGTTTGGATTGGTCCTCGTAGTCGCAACTCTTTGCTTTTCCGCCTTGGGCGACGCCTCGGCGCAGCAGCGGCGGGTCGAGCTACGCTTCCAAGGCGGCTTGAACGTGGGCGTACCGATCTTTCTCGACGTAGACCGTTCGATCGTCAAGCCAGGCGCCAGCTTCACCGGCTGGGGCGGCTTCGACATCGGGTGGGTGGCGTTCGACTTTGGGCTCGGGCTGATGTGGAACACGATCAATACGAACAACGTCACGGAGGTGGTTAGCGAAAGTCTCGGCCGCCAGCCGTTGATCAGTTGGCACTTCTCGCCCGGTGTGCGGTTCCAAGTCCCGACGATCGACGACGTGCTGCCTTACGTCGCTGCGCGTTTCAATGCGAGCCTGTGGCAGCTCGAGGCCCTCGGTGTGAACTGCGGCTGGTACTACTGCCAAGACGAAACTCAATTCCGCTTCGCACCTGGGTTCACCACCAAGGCGGGCGTCGCCGTTCGGCTCAAGGGGCCGTGGTTTCTCGACGTTGGCATGAAGGTGTCGATGAGCGGCAAAGGGCAGTTCTTCGACAAGACCCAGTGGTGGGTCGAGCCATTCGTCGGTTTCTTGTTTCGGGGCGATCGGGATGGCTTCGACGGCATCGGCTTCTGAGCGGCCGCCGCCCAGAGGAAGCTGCTGCCGAGGGCTACGAAATGTCTTCAGTCCGCACGCGCTCCGTGACCGTCGCCGGTACGAGAGCCATCGTGCGACCGATCTGATCGGCCGCCCGAGCCACGGCATGAACGTGGATCGGGAGCGAATCGAGTTCGAAGTCGTCGAGCAGGACCGTGTGTCGGACGACGTAAACCTCGCCGTCGAGACAAAGACAGCCAACCGCCAGGTTGAATCCGTGTACCAAGGCGTCGTGAGGATCGAGCTGGTCCATGCGACAGCAGGCCGAGGAAAGATCGACCCACAGGTGACCAAGTCCTTCGTAGTGGGAGACGATCACCGCCTGCAGACGCCCGTCGGCGTGCTTGAACACCACCTTGAACGCGTGGTCGTAGTCCTCGGCGAGCCGGTATCTCTCGCGCGCGGACTCCTTTAGCTTTTCCCACGATGCCACGCGCGTTCATCTAGCACAGACGCTGAAAAAAATCGCTCGAATCCGAACAGTCCCGCCCTACACTCCGCACGATGTTCAAGCGCCTATCTTCCAAGTGGTGGCGTGCCGCAGTCGCCGAGGAACTGCAGGCCGGGCCGCGGGCAATGCAGGGAGTGGTGCCTTGGCTCATGCGCGCGAAATTCAAGCGCGTCACCACCGTGCTCGACGTGGTCATCCGGAACGCCTCGGAGCGGCCTCACGACCTTGCTTTCGAGATGGACAACGAACACCTCACTTGGTCGGAACTCGAGCAGGCGACGTCTCGAGTCGCGTACGCGCTCGCCGACGCTGGAGTTGCATCCGGCGGCGTAGTCGCGCTCATGGCGGAGAACTCCCCGTTCTACATCGCCGCGCTCCTTGGGATCACCCGCGTCGGAGCCACCGCAGCGCTCATCAACACCAATCTGAAGGGTCGTCCGTTGACCCACGCGGTGCGCGCGTCCACCGCCCGAACAGTGATGGTGAGCGACACCCTCGAGCCCGCGATCCGCGAATGCGAATCGCTTCGAGACGATCTCGACCGGACCTTGGTGTTCGACGACGACCCTCACCGAGGCCTTCTCGCCGACATGCCGATGACCGACTATCCCCCTGCCCCCGTCCAGGCGGAAGACGATTTCGTCTACATCTACACTTCGGGCACGACGGGGCTTCCCAAGCCATGCCGCGTGTCGCACGAGCGGGCGCTGCTCGCGGGAGCCGGCTTTGGTCCCCTGATGTTTCGCTACGCCCCGGGCGACAAGCTCTACTGCGTGCTGCCGCTCTACCACACGAGTGGCCTGCTACTCGGCGCGGTCTCAGCAATCCTCGCGGGCATCCCGACTGCTCTGCGCCGTCACTTCAGCGTGAGCGCGTTTTGGGACGACGTGCATCGCTACCAGGCCACGGCGATTCTCTACATCGGCGAGCTCTGCCGCTATCTCGTCAACGCGCCGCCCGATCCGAAAGAGAACCCCAACCCCATTCGCGTCGCAGTCGGTAACGGCCTGCGCCCCGACGTCTGGCCGCAGTTTCAAAGTCGCTTTGGCATCGATTCGATCCGCGAGTTTTACGGGGCCACCGAAGCGCCGGGCCTCATCGCAAACCTCAGTGGGCGCGAGGGCTCGGTCGGGCGGGTCCCGTTTGGTGGGGCCGGCTTCTTGCGCTTGGTCCGCTACGACATCGACGCTGACGACTACGTGCGTGACGGAAAAGGGTTCTGCGTTCCCTGCGACATCGGCGAGCCCGGTGAGCTTCTCATCAAGATCTCATCGGTCGCGGGCGGCCTCGAGTACCGAGGCTACACCGATGAAGAGGCCTCGCAGAAGAAGATCCTACGTCAGGTCTTCAAAAAGGGAGACAGCTACTACCGATCCGGCGACCTCCTTCGTCGAGATGAAGACGGCTTCTATTACTTCGTCGACCGCATCGGGGACACCTTTCGCTGGAAGGGCGAGAACGTGTCGACCGCCGAAGTGGCCGATGTCATCGCCCAGAGCGACATGGTTGCCGAGGCAACCGTCACGGGGGTCCAGGTCCCGAACATGGAGGGTCAGGCGGGGCTCGCAGCGGTCGTCACCGTCGACGGCTTCGATCCCGAGGCATTCTGGAGAGCGGTGTCCGAGCTCCCAAGCTATGCACAGCCCCGCTTCGTCCGCGTCATGACCGACCTCGCAAAGACGGGAACCTTCAAGATTCAGAAGGCGGACCTCAGGAAAGAGGGCGTCGATCCTTCGACGGTCGCCGACGCGCTCTATCTCAGAACCGGCTCCGGCTACGAGCCGCTGACCGCAGAGCTGTGGAGTCAGGTACGTTCGGGCGAACTCAAGCTCTAGGCGTTCGCTTCAAAGACGAACTCGCTCCGGACGACGAACGTCAACCGCCTGCAAGCGCTCTCCGAATGAGCGCCAAGTCTTCGGGCGCATAGTCGAGCTGCATAGCCGCCTCGTGCGCACGCGCCGTCATCTTGTTCCAAGTCTTCTGCACGATGGGAATGAGCTTTTGTTCTTCGTGCTGCTTCGCGAAATCGTGGAAGTAGTGCTCGAGAAAGACGAGGCAGATCACGTCTTCGAGTAGCTGGACGTCAGGGTCGGTCTTGAGCCCTCGTTTGCGGAGCAGCGTCTTGACCCGCGCGATCGTGTCGTCGTCGTAGCCGACGTCTTGCATGATTTCCCCAGCGATATCGCCATGACGCTTGTAGAGGTCGGTGCGCCACTTGAGGTAGCCCGCACGTCCCTCAGGATAGCTTTGCCTCGGCACTTCCCATCGACGGATGTGCTGCGCGCGGACGGCAAGCTTCACCGACTCCGGAGCGTCTGGGGCGAATGCCTCGAGGCGCTCGCTCATCCGTCTGCCGTAAATCAGTTCTTTTGGGACCGGTTCACCGTCGACGGCTTCCATAGTCGGATCCTCGGCGTTTGCCGCATCGAAACGTGCAATGGCCTCCTGATAGCGCGCCATCTCGCGAGGGTACTGCACCCTCGACTTGCCCGCCATGGAGGGGTGGCGGCTCTCGGCGTGACAGTGGACCCGCGGGCCCTATACCCTTCGGGCCGATGTCTCCGATTCGCCGCAGGTTCGAAGGGCTTCGACGCGAGCGCATTCACGCCTCGCCTCGCTTCTCGGGTGGTCTCTTCCGAAATACGTCGGGGGTCGGGGCCGGACTCCAACGAGGGACGACCCTGCCGGTGATGCGAGAGTTCCTTCTGGGCAATCGCAATCACCGCATCCCGCTTGCCCCACTTCCATCGGTGAGCCCGCTGGAAGTTTGGACCCAGCCGGCGGAAACCGGCCTACGCGCAACATGGCTCGGGCACTCGACACTGCTGCTCGAGATCGATGGTGTGCATGTCCTGACCGACCCGGTGTGGAGCCGGAGAGTGTCGCCGAGCCAGTTCTTCGGTCCGAAGCGGTTTCAGCCAGTGCCGGTTTCGCTCGACGCCCTGCCGAGGATCGACGCGGTCGTGATCTCACACGATCACTACGACCACCTAGACCGGGCCACGGTCCTGCGGCTCGCCCGCTCCGACGTGCCCTTCTACACGTCGCTGGGCGTGGGCGCGCATCTCGAGGCCTGGGGCGTGCCACCCGAGCGGATCCACGAACTCGACTGGTGGGAAAGCGCCGAGCTCCCCGGCGTCGACTTCCGAATCACGGCCGCGCCCTCCCAGCATTTCTCGGGCCGCGCCGCTGCCGACCGCAATCGCACCCTCTGGTCGTCCTTTGCGCTACAGGGGCCACGCCACTCAGCCTTCTTCAGCGGAGACACGGGGTTGACGCCCGAATATCGAAAAATCGCGGAACGCCTCGGACCGTTCGACCTCGTCATGATCGAGGTCGGCGCATTTCACCCTGCGTGGGGTCATATCCATCTCGGCCCCGACAACGCCCTCGAGGCGCACCGTCTCCTCGGCGGAGGCAGCTTTCTGCCGGTACATTGGGGCACGTTCGACCTCGCGCTTCACGACTGGGACGAGCCCGCCGAACGCCTGATCGAAGTGGCGCCAGAGCGTGACGTCCACCTGGTGATGCCCATGCTGGGCGCGCCGGTCGAACCATCGCGGGTCGAGGGAACAGAGCCGTGGTGGCGTGCGATCGCGTCGCGCACCGTGGCGGCCGCACCGAGCGACGGGCCAGGCGAGCAACTCCTTCCTCTTGCCGATCCGATCGACTGATGCGGCGAACGGTCTCTGGCGCTGAACTGAGTGCCCAGGCTGCCCTGTTCGCCGCCCTCTGCATCGCAACCTGCCTTTCGGCGACCAACGCCGACGCTGACTCGACTCGGGCACGCACCGAGCTCGCTCCTCTAGTTACAACCGATGCCGAGACGCAGACCGATCTTCTCGGCGCGTGGATCGACGCGCAGGCCGCGCAGCAGAAGAGAGAGCGACGTTTCACGGGTGGCTCGGTGCTTGCCATCGGCGCCGCCGGTCTGGGTTTTGGCACCGCCCTCCTCGTCGGGTCGCCGAACAACGAGCTTTCCAAGGGAGGCGGGGTCGCGCTGATGGCTGCCGGCGCTTTCGGCGTCGGTCTTGGAATTTTTCGACTGGTAGTCGAGAGCGACGCGGAAGAACTCGCGAAGGAGTTCGCCCTTGCGCGAAGCCACGGGATCGACGACCAGACTCGGGCACGCTTCGAGGGTGCCTTTTACGCAGCGTCACGCCATGCGGTGCGCGTACAGCGGCTTGCTCGATGGCTGGGACTTGCCACGGCAGTGGCCGGCGTCGGAGTGCTCGTCGCCACTCCGTTGGCGGATCTCTCCCGTGGTGGTCGCGTGGCGGGATACGTCGCCGGTGGTCTGCTGGTGCTGGGTGGCGGGGTGAACCTCGCAAGCTCGTTCGGCACCCCGCCTCCGCTCCAGGCCTGGGAACGCTACAGGCAGGGAATCGGCCCCAGCCCGAGCAGCGGACGGCTATTCGGACTCGCCCCTTCGCTCCACCCACGCCTGCTCGGTGTCACCTTTCGAATCGAGACCGGGCGCCCACGGCTCTAAGCAGCCGCTCTAAGTAACTGTAATTTCGTCGATTATACGAAATCACCTAGGACACCTTGCGTCTCTACCATTTGGTAGACAGAATTCGACCAACTGGTAGAGACATGGACGTTCGAACACAAATCCTGACCCACGCGACGCGGCTCTTCGCCGAACGGGGCTATGACGGGACGTCGGTGCAGGAGATCGCCGACGCGGTTGGGATTCGAAAACCAAGCCTGCTCTACCACTTTCGCTCGAAAGACGTGCTGCGCGAGAACGTGATCGGCGAGATGCTGGCGCATTGGAATGCGAAGCTGCCGTCTCTGTTGCTGCGCGCCGCGCGCGAAGAACGCTTCGACGCGACAATGGAAGCGCTCAGCCGCTTCTTCATCGACGACCCCGATCGCGCCAGACTGATGCTGCGCGAGACCCTCGACCGCCCCGAGCACATGCAGTCACTCCTTCGCGAGTTCGTGCAGCCGTGGATCAGCATCCTGGCTGGACAGCTCGAACGCGCCAAGACGCAGGGCCTCGTCAGAGCTGACGTCGACCCCGAAGCCTACGCGGTTCAGGTGATCTCGATGGCGGTCTCGGGCACGGCGGTCATCGACACGCTTCAAACGATTCTACCGAACGATGCGGCGCGTGGAAGCACGCGACAACGACACGTTCGCGAACTCATCCGGATGGCTCGCACGAGCCTGTATCGAGAACTCAACGCCGAGAGGTAGCCATGGGCAATTTCTTTAAAGACAACGACGACCTTCTTTACTACTTCGAAAAGGGCATCGACTGGGATCCGGTCGTGCAGATCACCGAGCATGGGTTCTCCGACGAAGCCGGG
The DNA here is from genome assembly GCA_963845195.1 of uncultured delta proteobacterium. Lineage (GTDB taxonomy): Bacteria > Myxococcota_A > Polyangia > Polyangiales > Houyiibacteriaceae > SG8-38. The sequence continues at coordinate 1,074,272 of CAWJRH010000006.1, read as the reverse complement.
CATGCGAGCACGGCCGAGGCCGTGGCCTTCTACCGCGACATCGCTGAGATGGTCGGTCAGTTCGTGTCCGAAGAGATCAAGCCCTACGAGAAGGAAATCGACGAACACGGCGTGGAACTCGTCGACGGCGAGGTCGTTTTTCCGAAGCGGCTTCAAGAGGTCTTCGACAAGATCAAGGAGCTGGAGCTCCACGGGCTGACGGTGCCGCGCGAGCTTGGCGGGATGAACGCGCCAATGTTGCTGTACTTCATCAACAGCGAGCTGATGGCCCGCGCCGACGTCTCGGTGATGGCACACCACGGGTTTCACGGCGGGATGGCGATGGCCGCGCTCGTGTTCTCAAGCCGTGAGGGCACTTCGAAGATCAACGGCAAGACCGGCCGCATCGAGAGCACCCGTTGGGAGAAGGCGATTCGCGAGATCGTCGACGGAGAAGCTTGGGGATGCATGGACATTACCGAGCCCGACGCCGGCTCGGACATGGGCGCCCTCCGCGCAGTCGGGGAACAGGACGCAGACGGCAATTGGTTCGTCACAGGGGAGAAGATCTTCATCACCTCAGGACACGGAAAGTATCACTTCGTCGTGGCCCGCACCGAGGAGACCGACCCAGCCGATCCAGCATCGGGCCTCACAGGGCTGTCGATGTTTCTGGTCCCAACCTACGAAGAAGACGCCAGCGGAGACCGACGTCGCATCGTCGCCATCAGCCGGGTCGAAGAGAAGCTCGGCCATCACGGCTCCGCCACCTGCGGGCTGGTCTTCGACAAGGCGCCTGCCGAGCTCATCGGTAAGCGCGGTGAGGGGTTCAGCTACATGCTCACCCTCATGAACAACGCGCGGCTCGGCGTGGGATTCGAGTGCATCGGACTGATGGAGTCTGCGTATCGGGCGGCAACCGCGTACGCGGAAGAACGATCCTCGATGGGCAAGACCATCGATCGCCACGAGATGATCGCGGACTACCTCGAGACGATGAAGACCGAGATTCAGGCGGTCCGGGCGCTTGCCTTCACGGCAGCGTTTCACGAGGAGATGGCTCAGAAGCTGGGCCTGACGATCGAGTACGGCGAGTTCGGCGACCTCGAGAAGAAACAGCTCGAACGTCAGATGAAATCACACCAGCGCAGGTCGCGGCGGATCACGCCGGTCCTCAAGTACTTGGCAGCGGAAAAGGCGGTTGCACACGCGAGAATCGCGCTGCAGATTCACGGAGGGAACGGCTACATCACCGAGTACCTGCCCGAGAAACTGCTTCGGGACGCTCTGGTGATGCCGATCTACGAGGGCACGAGTCAGATTCAGGCGCTGATGGCGATGAAAGACAAGCTCGGGGCCATCACAAAGAACCCGCAAGAGTTCGTGCGTCGCGTCGCGCAGACGCGGTGGCGTGCTCTGTCTGCCCGCGACCCCCTCGAGCGCCGCGTGGCGTCCCTTCAGTCGTTATCGCTTGGGGCGCAGCAACACCTCGTGCTCAAGACCGCTGGCGACAAGGTCAAGGGACTCAAGGGTAAGCCCTTGGCCGACTGGCCCGACGAACTCACCAAGAATTGGGACCCGAAGCGTGATTTCGCGTTCGCGATGCTCCACGCCGAACGCCTGATTGAGCTGTTGAGCGACGAGCTCGTTGCGGAGCTCCTCTTCGAACAAGCCAAGAAGCACCCGGAGCGCATCGAGCTCCTCGAGCGTCATCTCGAGCGAGCCGAACCGCGCGCACGATTCCTTCACGATCAGATCACGTCGACCGGCGAGCGCCTGATTCGAAAGCTCGGCTCGGTAGCGTCGCAGTCTGTGCGCGACGCGGCCGAGTGAGACTCACGCGACGGCGAGGCTCGCCACCGACGACCTCAGTACCACTTGTTATCGAGATACCACTGGTGAGTCTGGCGTAGTCCTTCGGCAAGCCGGATGCGCCCTTCGAAGCCAAAGTCTGCGCGCGCCGCGTCGCCGCTGCAGGTCCAGGCTTCTTGGGCGCCCATCTTGGCCTTCTGCAGGTTGAAGAGGCGCGCCTTTCCATCGATGCGGGACATCAGCTCGCTTCCCGCCGCGGACATGGAGACCACGAATTCGGGCAGATCGATCGTCAGGGTCTTGCGGCCAACCGTTTCGACGATGGCCGCCTGAAGTTCTTCCCAGGTCACTTGGTCTTCGGTGAGAACGAAGTAGCCCTTGCCTACCGTCGCGTCGCTCACGACCGCTTCTTCGATGCCCCGCACGAAGTCGTCGACGTAGATCATCGACATGCATCGTTTGCGGTTGCCGTAGAACGGGTTGAGGCCGCGTGCGGCCAGGCGAAAGAGCTGAAAATGATCGACATCGCCCGGACCGTAGATCGCCGGGGGACGAAGGATCGTCCACGGCAACTGCGACCGCTCGACTACCTGTTCCGCCTCGAGCTTGCTCTGGCCGTAGAACTCAATCGGTTCGCGTGGATCGGACTCCTGATGCGGTCGCGTCGGCGTCGACGGGCCATACGCGACGAGGCTCGAGACGTAGACGAACCGTTGAAGGCCTGGCCGTACGCGCTCGGCGACAGCGATGAGGTTCTCGGTCGGCATGACGTTGCCGCGGCGAAACTCTTCGTAGGTGCGCCCTTTGGTGACGCCCGCGACGTGCAGCACGACGTCAGGCCGCTCTTGGTCGAACACAGCCTCGAGGGCTTCGATGTCGTCGTAGTCTGCAGTGACGGCTCGGCCCTCTTCAGACTTTGGCGAGGACCCGCGCCGGAGCGTGACGCAATCGACGCCCTGGTCGCGGAGCCTGTCGCGCACGCGACTCCCAACGAAACCACTCGCACCGGTGAGGAGGACTTTGCCTTCGATCGTGGTCACGGCGTCGTCCTGCCTCCTCGGCTCCAGAATTGCAAGGCCGGATTGACGAATCCGGCGCCTTGGGAAACGCTGCGCCGATGGAGTCAGGCTTCGAAACCGTATCCCCCGTCGACGGAAACGTGATCTTCGCGCGGAGCTTTTCGACCGATGCGGAGGTCGAGGCAACCTTGGTTCGAGCGCAGGCGGCCTTCGAGGAGTGGCGCCGCACTGACCTCGACGAACGGCAAGCGCGAGTCAGGCGCTTCTTGGAAGAAGCCGTAGCCGACCCCGACGCGATCGCCGAGGAGCTCTCGCTGCAGATCGGCCGCCCGATTCGGGACGGCTCAGGGGAGGTGCGAGGCTGGCTCGACCGGGGACGCACGATGCTCGATCTCGCGCCCCGAGCGCTGTCGGACGTGGAACTCCATGGGCGAGAGGGGTTCACGCGCTTCATTCGCCGAGAGCCCCTCGGGACCGTGCTCGTGCTCGCGCCCTGGAACTACCCCTGGCTCACGGCCGTCAACGCGCTCATCCCCGCTCTCGCCGCGGGCAATACGGTACTCCTGAAGCACTCAGAGCAAACCCCCTGGGTGGCGGAGCGGATCGCGAAAGCCGCGTCGAGCGCAGGCCTCCCCGCCGGTGTCCTCGAGGTCGTGCACCTGCCCCACGATCGCCTTCGCACGGTCATCGCGGACCCGCGGATCGCGTTCGTCGCATTCACCGGATCGGTAGAAGGGGGGCATGCTGTACAGCAGGCGGCGAGTGGGCGTTTCATCGGCGTGGGACTCGAGCTCGGTGGGAAGGACCCGGCCTACGTTTGCGACGACGCCGATATCGCCCGCACCGCCGCGAACCTTGCCGAGGGTGCGTTCTACAACGCGGGGCAGTCGTGCTGCGGCATCGAGCGCATCTATGCACATCGTGCGGTGTATTCGGACTTCGTCGAGGCGTTGGTCACCGAAACGAACGCGCTGGTTCTCGGCGATCCGCGCGAGGCCGGAACCACCCTCGGGCCGGTGGTGCGGGTCCGCAATGCGCAGGCGATCGCCGACCAGGTCACCGAGGCGATGCGCCATGGCGCCAAGAATCTCATCGAGTCGGCCGACTTTCCGCAGGCGTCCCGCGGGCTGCCATACATGGCGCCTTCGGTGCTGGTCGATGTGAATCATACGATGCGAATCATGCAGGAAGAAACGTTCGGACCGGTGGTCACGGTCATGCCGGTCGACGACGACGCTGCCGCGATCGCCATGATGAACGACAGTCGATATGGCCTCACCGCGTCGGTATGGACGGGCGACCTCGAGCGTGCGGAGCGCATCGGCGAGCGCGTCAACACCGGTACTTGGTTCATGAACCGATGCGACTATCTCGATCCCGAGCTCGCGTGGGTGGGCGTGAAGGACTCCGGTCGGGGCTGCAGCCTGTCGACGCTCGGCTTCGAGCAGCTCACGCGTCCCAAGTCGTTTCATCTGCGGCATCGAATGGGCTAGAAGCGCGGGGGCCGTCCGGGCTCGATCCGCGCCCTACCTGGCCATCGGGGGCGGCGTCGCTATAGTCCGGCCCCGATGACCGCTCCGGTACTTCACTGCGACCACGTAACCAAACGCTACGGCGACTTCACCGCCGTCGACGATCTGTCTCTCGACGTCTACGAGGGGGAGATTTTCGCGCTACTCGGGCCGAACGGGGCCGGCAAGTCAACTCTCATCCACTGCATCACCGGCATGGCCCGGCAGACCGAAGGGACGATCGAAGTGCTCGGCTTCGATACGATCGAGGACTTTCGTGCGGCACGGAAGCTCGTGGGGCTCGTTCCTCAGGAGATCAACTACGACCCGTTCTTCACGCCGATCGAAAGTCTGATGATCCAGATGGGGCTCATGGGAGTCGAGCCCGACCGCGACCACGCGGAGGCGCTCCTCCGCACATTCTCCCTCGACGACAAGCAGAACGCATACACACGCACCCTCTCGGGCGGGATGAAGCGGCGGCTGCTGGTCGCCAAGGCCCTCGTTCACGGCCCCAAGCTTCTGTTCCTCGATGAGCCCACGGCAGGCGTCGACGTGGAGCTGCGCCGCGAGCTCTGGCAAGAAGTCGAAGAGCTTCGAGCCTCCGGCACGACGATAGTCCTGACCACCCACTACATCGAGGAGGCCGAGCGACTCGCCGACCGTATCGGCATCATTCATCAAGGCAAACTGCTGCTGGTCGAAGACCGGGAAGCGCTCGTCGACCGACACGGCGGGCTCTCTCTCGAGGATATCTTCGTCGACCTCATCCGCCGCGCGAACGAAGACACGGCTGCATGAACGCGATCGCCTTCAAGACCCTCTTCCTGAAAGAGCTCAGACGCTTCCAGAAGGTATGGCTCCAGACCGTGCTCAGCCCGCTCGTGACGACCAGTCTGTATTTTCTGGTCTTCGGCGTGGCGCTGGGCTCGCGACTGAAGGAGATCTCCGGGGTACCGTACATTCAGTTCGTCGTCCCTGGCCTAGTGATGATGACCATGGTGCGCGACTCGTTCCTGAACACCTCGTCGAGCCTGTTTCAGTCGAAGATCAACGGGACGATTACCGACTTGCTCATCGCCCCGATTGGCGCGGCGGAGATGCTGCTCTCCTACGTCGGCGCCGCGCTCTGCCGGGCCCTCATCACCGGCTCGCTCGTGATGGTGGTTGCGCTCTTCTTCACTTGGTTCCCGATCCATCACCTTGGGTGGACGCTCTTTTTCGCAGTTTTCGTGCCGGCAACGTTCGCTATGCTCGGGATCGTCGCCGCGCTCTGGGCCGAGAAGTTCGACCATCTCGCGATCTTTCCGAACTTCATCCTCCTTCCGCTCGCGTTCCTCGGCGGCGTGTTCTACTCGATCGACCTCCTGCCCGAACCTTGGAACGCGATCAGCCGGTTCAACCCCCTCCTCTACATGGTGAACGGCCTGCGCTACGGCTTTCTCGGTGTCTCGGATGTTCCGCCCCTGATGAGCGCCGTCGTTGTTCTTGCCTCGTTCCTCGTGCTCCTCGTGACAAGCACCCTCCTGCTTCAACGCGGCTACAAGCTGCGGCTCTAGCCGTCATTGATCGGCGCCTGGAATCAGTGTACGAGGCGTTGGAGCCAAGGTGTCCACCCGAAGCACGTATTTCTCGGACCCCGAGGCGCGCGACTTTTTACAGAAGCGCGTCGCTCAATTCGGACTGATCGGCGCGATCCTCGGCGCCACCGCGCTCGGTTTTCGCCTGATCATGGCGGTGCTTTTTGGGTTCCTGAGCGAGGAGCTCCGAAACCCGAGCTTCATCCTTCACGCCCTGTCGATTCTCCCCCTCCTCGGCACTTGGTTCATCTGCCGACGGGGTCGCGTCAAGGTGCAGACGATCGAGGTTGTCGAGTACACGGGCCTGTTTGCGGCAAGCCTCGGCTACATCGGCATGGGCATGAACATTCGCCCCGAAGTCGGCGCCGATACGATCACCGCATTCATCCTCGCGTTGATGATCTTCGCGCGAACGGTCTACGTGCCGAGCACGGCGCGCCGGACGGCGGTGCTCGGCATCTTGATCGGCATCCCGCTCGTGGCGGGCATGTACGTCCACTACCTCAGCGTGGATCTGGGTATCTGGACTCAGTTCGGGTTCAGCTCCGACGGGGTCACGAAGTATCGAGTGGCCACCTCGCAGCTGATCATTACGTCGATGTGGTGGACACTGGCCGTCGGACTGGCAGCGCTCGGCTCGCGGGTGATCTATCAGCTTCGTCAGGAAGTCAGCGACATTCAGAGCCTCGGCCAGTATCAGCTCGAGCGAAAGCTTGGCGAAGGCGCGATGGGAGTCGTGTACGAAGCCACGCACGGGATGCTCAAACGGCCCACCGCGATCAAACTTCTGAAGCCCGAAATCGCTGGCCCGGATTCGCTCGATCGGTTTCGTCGCGAGGTTCAGCTCACCGCGAGGCTGACCCACCCCAATACCGTCACCATCTACGACTACGGTAAGACACCGGACGGGCTCTTCTACTATGCGATGGAACTCCTCGACGGCGCGACACTCACACAAGTGGTCGAAACGTGCGGCGCGCAGCCGGTCGAGCGCGTCGTGCGAATTCTTCGAGACGCTGCGCTAGCTCTCGCCGAAGCGCATTCGGTGGGACTGATTCATCGGGACATCAAACCAAGCAACATCATGCTCTCGCACCAAGGGGGCGTCCCAGACGTGACGAAGGTGCTCGATTTCGGGCTGGTTAAGGACATGGGGACCAGTGCCGAACTCGACCAAACGAATACGATGTCGATAAAGGGCACCCCGCACTACCTCAGCCCAGAGACGATTCAAGACCCCCAAGCGGTGGACGCGCGAAGCGACCTCTACGCGCTCGGTGCGGTCGGCTACTACTTGCTTGCTGGGCGTCACGTGTTCGAAGGCAAGACGATCATCGAAGTCTGCATGCATCATCTACATACCGAACCAGTGCCGCTCGCCGAACTATGCCCCGAAGAATTGCCGCAAGGTCTGGTCGAGATCATCGACTCCTGCCTCGCGAAGATGCCCGATGGCCGACCCGCCTCCGGAACAGAGCTGGCGGCACGACTCGACGCGCTCGACGTGGCGGACTGGACGCGTGCCGATGCGGAGAGCTGGTGGGACGTTCACGGTGAGGAAATCAAACGCACCCCGGAGCCCATCCCCACCAACGCAACCGACAAGACGCTCGCGATCGACCTCGAATCCCGCTGACTACATCGAGCGTGTGTCTCGCCGCAGTGGGTGCTCAGGAGGCACCTCAACGAAGATCAGTGAGAGCCCGTCCGGATCGACTGCGCGCAGCTCGACGAGGCCCCACGGCTTTTGGACGGCGTTCTCGACGATCTCGACGTCGGCCTTGCGCAGACGCGCTTCGATACTCCGAACGTCGCGCACCTGTAGCCAGAGCTCGGTGGCTGCACTCGGCGGCGAGCCGGCCCGTCCTGTGATTTCGAGGTAGCCACCCCCAAGATAGAATACGACTCCACGCGTCGGTCCTTTCCCGAACTCGCGCATGGGGTGTAGCCCGATCGCGTCTTGATAGAAGCGCAGGCTGCGATCGAAATCACGCGGATGAAGCAGGAAGCGGCTCGAGAGGATATCCATGACGTTCCGGTTTGCTGGTCGAGGAGTCCAGGCACGGTATAGTGAAGCCGTTCTGCTTCCTTGCACAGAATCGACTATGAAATTTGGGGTTATCGTAGGAGCCATCCTGGGGATGGTCGTCGCGGGCTGCAGTGCCGATACGGCAGGTGCACCGAAGACCGAGATTTTCGCTCCACTGGGCAGCCCACTTCCAAGCGCGACGGAGGCGGAGCTCGCTGCGTTCGAGCGCGGTCGCGAGCTTGCCTTACGACGGTTCGCACCGGAAGACGGGCTCGGCCCGGAGTTCAACTCCACTTTCTGCGGGAGCTGCCACGAGAAACCGGTCCTCGGCGGCTCGGCGAGTCACTACCGCGACTTCTTGATCGTGGTCGATCAGCTTCCTAGCGGGGCGGTCGTCCAGCGCGGCAAGAACGGCGTCCAGCGACAGTTCTCGCTGAGCGAGGGTCGCGCGCCTTCCGATCCGGTCACCGACCTGGCTGCCACCCGCAACCCGATTCCGTTCTTCGGCGCAGGTCTCATCGCTGAGCTGCCCGCCGCGGCGATCTTGGAGCAGGCGGACCCGTTCGACGACGACGGCGACGGAGTGAGCGGCCGCCCGAACTACGATGGCTTCGAAGTCGGTCGGTTCGGCCGCAAGGCGCAGACGGCTCGACTCGAGCTCTTCGTGCGGGGCCCGCTATTCAATCACATGGGTATCAGCTCGAATCCTCTTTCCGCGGCCGCGCGCGAACGACTGCCTACTGCCCGATGGCTCGATACCGAGGGCGAACTCGGCGAAGCGAACGGCGCCCAAGGGGTCGGTGCGAGGGTCGCGGCGCAGGCGGTGATCGCCGACGAGCCGACGTTCGACGACGACCTAGCACCCGACCCGGAGCTCGAGGCCCAAGAGCTCTTCGATCTCGTTTCGTTCGTCATGCTGCTTGCCGCCCCGGAACCCGACAGCTCCACCGCGTCGAGCGAGCGCGGCCAGCGCACCTTCGAAGAGATTGGCTGCGCCACATGTCATACGCCGGCGTTGACGGGGCCCCGAGGCCCGATCCCGCTTTACTCGGACCTGCTTCTTCACGACATGGGCGAGGCGCTAGCGGACCAGATACCAATGGGCGAAGCAAGCGGCAGTGAGTTTCGGACTCAGCCGCTTTGGGGAGTTACGGCGGCCGCGCCCTATCTCCATGATGGGCGGGCCGGCACCCTCGACGAGGCCGTTCGATGGCATGGAGGCGAGGCCGAATCGGTCCGGGACCGATACGACTCACTCGAACCCGAAGCACGGATGGACTTACTCGCATTCCTCGAGTCGCTCGGGGGTCGAGACCAACGGTCCGAAGGTTTGCTCCCGCCGATGAGCTCACGCCCGATGCTGGGCTCGGCAGGCGCTCCTCGGCCCGACCTCGACGAGGAAACGCTTCGCGCGTTCGATCGCGGCCGCTCCCTGTTCGATTGAGACTTTTCGTATACCGAGGGCATCGGACCGGAGTTCAACGGTGACGCCTGCCGCTCCTGTCATTTCGATCCCGTGCTCGGAGGCGCAGGCCCCGCGGGCGTCGACGTCATTCGGCAGGGCATCCTCGGTTCTGACGGGTTTATGTCCCCGCACGGGGGGAGCGTCGTCTTGCGGCATGCCGTCGTCCCCTGGCGCCCCGAGCCCGATCCGGCGGCCAATGTATTCGAGCGTCGACAGACGCCAAGCGTGCTCGGCCTGGGCCTCCTCGCCAGGATCCCCGATTCCGCAATCGAGGCGCAGGCAGATCCCAACGACGATGACGACGACGGAATCTCGGGCGTGGCCCATCGGCTTCCCGACGGACAGCTCGGCCGATTCGGCTGGAAGGCGAATGTGCCGACCATTCGAGAGTTCGTGCGCGATGCGCTCAGCAACGAGCTGGGGCTGACCCTCGATCCAGAGCCCGACTCCTCCTTTGGTCTCGCAAGCGACGAGGACTCGGCGCCAGACCCTGAACTCGGACGCGGCGCGGTGGACGCCATCACGACGTTCATCGACGCGCTCGCGCCACCGCCACGGCTCGAGATGGACCCGGCGGTCGAGACCGCTGGAGAAGCGCTATTCGTCTCCACCGGCTGCGCCGATTGCCACACAATCACCTGGAGCGTCGGCGGCCAAGAGCTGCGAGCCTTCACCGACCTCCTGCTCCACGATGTCGCTGAGCCCGATGCCAGCGGCATCGCCGAGGGGCTCGCCGGCGTTGGCGAGTTTCGCACCCCGCCTCTGTGGGGCGTTCGAGACACGCCTCCCTACATGCACGACGGAAGCGCATCGACCCTCGAAGCCGCGGTGGCCGCCCACGCAGGGGAGGCCGAAGGCAGCCGCAGCCGCGTCGAGGCCCTGAACGCCGAGGAGCGGGCTGTCCTGGTCCGGTTCCTGGAGTCTTTGTGAAGCGCTGGGGCCACACGCTGCCTATCGCGCTCCTCGCGGCGATCGGCTGCGGAGAACCGGCCACCGCCCCGACGACAGCGCTGCTCGAGATCGGTGTGACCGATGCGACGGGCGCGGTTCGGCTCGCGATCGAGGCGACCGCGGTGTCGCAGGAAGCCGACCTGCGGCAAGGTCTGCTTGGCCGACCGGCGTTGCTCCCCGGAGAAGGGCTTCTGCTTCTTTTCCCAATAGAAACAAATATATGCATCGCTAATCTCGAAGTGAACTACCCGATTGAGGCTCTCTTCCTGACGGCAAGCGGACAGGTGATCGCCCTCGAGTATCTCGAGGCGCAAGCCCCGCAGCCGGTCTGCCACCTGGGTACGGGGATGGTCTTGGAGCTCCCAGCCGGTTCGTTGGAGGGTTTCGAGCCGGCAGCAATTCGGCTCTTCGAAGAGCCCGGTGGAGCCGGGGGCTCGCAGCGGGAATTTCCCAACCCTTGACCCGCAGCCCCAAACGCCCCAAACTCGAGGCTCCATGGGTTCTGACGACGCAACGATGAGCTTTCCCGCCGCAGCGCAGCAGCGTTTCGTGCCGGGCGTCGTCGTCGTAGTAAGCCTCCTCATTAGCCTGCTGCTAGTTACGCAGCCATAGGCGGGGCCCAGACCACCCAACTCGCACCCAACGAACCTTCTGGCCCCCGCATCGCATGCGGGGGCTTTTTTTTGACCTAGTCCCATGCAAAACCACTCACACCGCAAAGTTTCAAAGGCTTCACCCGGGGCCGAGACGCCGCTTGAACGACGCTCCGAATCGTCTAGTTGGAGCGAGCCACACCACGAGGAGATCATCGTGACACCCGCCAACCCAGCCCTCAAAAACCGCATCGGTGAAACGCTCACCGGCGCCAGCATCATCTGGGAAGCGCTCGTACGAGAAGGCGTCGAAGTCTGCTTCGGGTATCCGGGCGGCGCGATCATGCCGGCGTACGACGCGATGATTCAGTACCCCATCCATCACGTGCTCACCCGGCACGAACAGGGGGCTTCGCACATGGCCGATGGCTATGCGCGCGCCTCGGGACAGGTGGGTGTCTGCATCGCAACGTCAGGGCCGGGAGCGACGAACCTCGTCACGGGTTTGGCTACGGCGATGCTCGACTCGGTGCCGATGGTCGCCATCACCGGCCAGGTGCCCTCGCACCTCATCGGAAGCGATGCCTTTCAAGAAACCGACATCACGGGATGCACGATCCCAGTCACCAAACACAACTACTTGGTGACCCGCCCCGATCAGATCGCTGCCACGATCCGGGAAGCCTTTTACATCGCGCGCTCGGGCCGCCCTGGTCCCGTGGTCGTGGACATCACCAAAGATGCGCAGCAGCAGAGCTGCGTGTTCGAGTGGGACGATAGCGACATCGTGCTCCCGGGATACCGCCCGGACTACTCGCCGTTGCCCGAACAGCTGGAAGAGGCCGTCGAGCTGATCAAGCAGGCCAAGCGGCCCATCTTGTTTTCCGGCCAGGGTGTGATCAAGTCACAGGCGACCGAAGCGCTCATCGAGTTCGTCGAGAAGACCAACATCCCGGTGGCGTGCACCCTACTCGGCCTCGGCGGATTCCCCGCAACGCATCCGCGCAATCTCGGCATGATGGGGATGCACGGCGAGGCCTGGGTCAACAAGGCGATCCAGGACTCCGACCTGATCATCGCAGTCGGTATGCGGTTCGACGACCGAGTCACGGGCAACCTCAAGACCTACGCGCCCACCGCCAAGAAGATCCACATCGAACTCGACCCGGCGGAGATCAACAAGAACGTCCGCGTGGACGTGCCGATTGTCGCCGACGCTCGTACGGTGCTCCAACAGATCACGCCGCACGTCGATGCGTCGACCCAGGAAGAATGGCTCGGGTACATCGATGAAATCGCAGGAGATTCTTCGGTGCGTGACATCAAGAACCTGCCGGACCTCGGCAAGCTCTTCGCGGCGCACGTGATTCACGATCTTTACCGACTCACCGAGGGTAAGGCCCTCGTCGTGACCGACGTCGGTCAGCACCAGATGTGGGAAGCCCAGTACTACAAGCACGACTATCCGCGAAAGCTGCTCACGTCGGGCGGCCTCGGGACGATGGGGTTTGCCCTTCCCGCCGGCATCGGCGCGAAGTTCGCCAAGCCCGAAGAGTCCGTCTGGGTAATCTGCGGCGACGGCGGCTTTCAGATGACACAGGCCGAACTGTCTACCTGTGCGCAGGAAGGCATCAAGGTCAACGTGGCCATCATCAACAATGGCTTCCTCGGCATGGTGCGCCAGTGGCAGGAGTTCTTCTTCGGTGGACGCTACGTCGCTACGCCACTCAAGAGCCCCGACTTCGTGAAGATCGCCGAAGCACACGAGTTGACTGGGATCCGCGTCGAGAAACGCTCCGAGCTCGAAGCCGCGGTGCGCGCGGCCGAGGCAGACGAAGGAACGGTCGTCATCGACTTCCGCGTGGAACAGGAAGACTCGGTGTACCCGATGGTTCCGGCGGGCGCTGACCTCGACGACATGATTCAGCGTCCTGGCAAGCCAGGAGAGCAAGTGCACAACCCGATCTTCGAAACTGGAGACGACGAATGATGTCCGAGACCGTGAAAAGAACGTTTGCCGTGTTCGTCGAAGACAAGCCCGGCGTGCTCAACCGGGTAGCGTCCCTCTTCCGTCGTCGAAGCTTCAACATCGACTCGCTCAACGTCGGGGCGACGCATGAACCCGGGGTTTCGCGAATGACGATCGTCTGTGAAGCAGACGACGACAAGGCGCACCGGATCGAGGCCAACCTCTACAAGATGGTCAACGTGCTCTGGGTCGACGACATCACCTACAAGCAGTCGATCAATCGCGTCTTAGCTCTGATCAAGGTCAACTGCACCCGCGAGCAGCGCGATGAGGTGTTGAAGATTTGCGAGGTGTTCCGCGCACGCGCGATCGACATGTCACCAACGCGACTCACCATCGAGATCACCGGACCACAGGACAAAGTGGACGGTCTCGTCTCCGTCCTTCGTCCTTTTGGAATTTTGGAGCTGGTTCAGACCGGAACCGTTGCCATGACCCGCGGCGTCGAGGAACTCGACTTGGCGCATCCCACCGTACCCGCGTCGCGGGCCTCGGCAGCCTGACAACCCCCTAGGAAAAGCAGAAGAAGCAATGACTCAGATTCGCTACGAAAAAGACGCCGACCTTTCCCTGATTCGAGGAAAGAAGGTCGCGATCATCGGCTATGGCTCGCAGGGGCACGCACACGCGCTGAACCTCAAGGAAAGCGGGGTCGACGTGCGGGTTGGCCTTCAGGAAGGCAGCACGAGCAAGGCCAAGGCCGAAGCGGCGGGGCTGAGCGTGAAGTCGGTGGCCGATGCCGCACGCGAAGCCGACGTGATCATGATTCTCGCGCCTGACACGGCGCAGCCCGCCATCTACAGCGAGCACATCGCCCCCAATCTCGAAGCGGGCAACATGCTGATGTTCGCGCACGGCTTTAACATCCGGTACGGCACAATCGAGCCCCCGGCCGACATCGATGTTGCCATGGTGGCCCCGAAGAGCCCGGGGCATCGAGTGCGCGAGACCTATCAGGAGGGCGGCGGTGTGCCGGCGCTTCTCGCGGTTCACCAGGATGCGACAGGCCACGCCGATGCTGTGGCCATGGCGTACGCTGCCGGCATCGGCTGCGCTCGAGCAGGCGTGCTGACCACCACCTTCACTGAGGAAACCGAAACGGACCTCTTCGGAGAGCAGGCCGTGCTCTGCGGCGGGTGCTCCGAGCTAGTCAAAGCGGGCTTCGAGACGCTGGTCGAGGCCGGCTATCAGCCCGAGCTTGCCTACTTCGAGTGCCTCCACGAGCTCAAGCTCATCGTGGATCTCATGTACCGGGGCGGCCTCAACTACATGCGCTACTCGGTTTCCAACACCGCCGAGTGGGGAGACTACGTGAGCGGACCGCGCGTGATCGGCGACGATAGCAAGCAGGCCATGAAGCAGATCCTGGCCGAGATTCAGGATGGCACGTTCGCCAAACGCTGGATTGACGAGAACCAGAAGGGACGCCCCGAGTTCGATGCCAAGCGGCATGCGGAACAAGAACAACCGATCGAACGGGTCGGTGCGAAGCTCCGGTCGATGATGCCTTTCGTCGACCCAGTAGAAATCAAACAGGGAGAGTAGACGGAGCCCGGGACCATAGACCCCGGGCCCGAGGAGTTGAGCCATGCAGCCGGAACACGTACGGATTTTCGACACCACCCTTCGGGATGGCGAGCAATCGCCGGGCGCCACGATGACCTCATCGGAGAAGCTCGAGGTGGCGAAGACCCTATCCCGGCTCGGCGTGGACATCATCGAGGCGGGCTTCGCGGCAGCCTCACCCGACGACCTTCGTGCGGTAAAGACGATCTCCGAAGCAGTCGGGGTGACTGGCGTCGAAGGGCGCCCCATCGCTGAGCCTCCGACGATCTGCAGTCTGGCGCGGGCCAACCGGGAAGACATCGACAAAGCCGCAGAGGCCGTCCGCCCGGCAACACACCCACGCATCCACACGTTCCTCGCGACCTCGCCCATCCACAGGGAGCACAAGCTCCGGATGAGCAAGGCGCAGGTACTCAAGACGATCACCGAGATGGTGACCTACGCGCGAACCTTCTGCGAAGACATCGAGTTCAGCCCCGAGGACGCGGGTCGCACCGAGATGGAGTTTCTCTACGAGGCGTTGCAAGCAGCGATCGAGGCGGGGGCGACGACCGTGAACATTCCCGACACGGTGGGGTACACGATTCCGAGCGAGTTCGGACAACGCATCGCGATGATCCGGGAGAACGTGCCTGGCATCGAGAGAGCCATCATCAGCGTGCATTGCCACGACGACCTGGGCCTCGCAGTGGCGAACAGCCTCGCTGCCGTCGACAATGGCGCCAGGCAAGTCGAAGTCGCGGTCAATGGGATCGGCGAACGAGCAGGGAACGCATCTCTCGAGGAAGTCGTGATGGCGCTCTATGTGCGCCGCGACCTCTATGGGATCACGACTCAGGTAGACGCCACCCAGCTCACCCGCGCGAGCCGCCTCGTCAGCAAGGTGACCGGCATGGTGGTGCAGCCCAACAAGGCCATCGTCGGTGCGAACGCGTTCGCGCACGAGGCGGGCATTCACCAAGACGGAATGCTGAAGCACGAGGAGACCTATGAAATCATGCGTCCCGAGACCGTCGGCGCAGGGAAGACGCAGCTCGTCCTCGGAAAGCACTCCGGGAGGCACGCGTTCGCCAACCGGCTCGGAGAGCTTGGCTACCCGGTCTCCGGAGATGGGCTCGCAAAAGCCTTCGCAAGGTTCAAGAAGCTCGCCGACAAGAAGAAGTCCATCACGGATGCGGATCTGCTCGCACTGGTGAGCGACGAGCTCTATCAGCCAACGGAGTACTGGCGGCTCGAGGCGATTCAGGTCGGATGCGGAACTGGGATGCCCACCGCGACGGTCCGGCTGACGGGCCCCGAAGGACAGACCCACACCGCGGCCGAAGTGGGTACCGGCCCGGTCGACGCAGTCTACAAGGCCGTTCAGCAACTCGTCCGGGTGCCCTGCACGCTGCTCGAGTACACGGTGCAGTCCGTGACAGAGGGCATTGACGCGCTCGGTGAGGTCAGCGTCCGGGTCTCGCGCGACGACGACGATTCGTCGCAGGACAAAGTGAACCCTCAGTATGAACACTCGCGCGCTCGGGTCTTTCACGGTCACGGCGCAGACACCGACGTCATCGTCGCGAGCGCGAAGGCCTATCTCGCCGCGATCAACCGCATTCTTGCACTCACCGAGGCCTCTCGCGAACAAAACTCGGCAGCCGGAAGCGCTGCATAGTTGGACAACATGAAACCAAGAACTCTCTTCGAAAAAGTTTGGGACCAGCACGTGGTCGCGCAAGAGCCCGACCGACCTTCGGTGCTCTACATCGACCTGCATCTCATCCACGAGGTGACCTCACCTCAGGCATTCACGGGGCTCCGCGAGCGAGGGATCGGCGTGCGCCGTCCAGACAAGACGGTTGCCACGATGGATCACTCGACGCCGACCCTGCCCAAGGCGCTCGCGGTGATCGACGATCAGGCCAAGATCCAGCTCCGCATGCTCGAGACCAACTGCGCCGAGTTCGGCATCGAGCTCTTCGCGATCGGCACCGAACACAACGGCATCGTGCATGTCATCGGCCCCGAGCTCGGCTTCACGCAGCCAGGGAAGACCATCGTGTGCGGCGACAGCCACACGTCCACCCACGGCGCGTTCGGGGCGCTGGCATTCGGCATCGGCACCAGCGAGGTCGAACACGTGCTCGCGACGCAGTGCCTACTGCAACGAAAGCCAAAGACTCTCGAGGTGCGCGTCGACGGAACGCTGATGCCCGGTGTGACCGCGAAGGACATCATCCTCGCGCTCTGCGCCAAGATCGGAACCGGCGGCGCCACGGGCTACGTCATCGAATACACCGGATCGGCGATCCGGAGCCTCGGCATGGAGGGCCGGATGACGGTCTGCAACATGAGCATAGAGGCGGGCGCACGAGCTGGAATGATCGCGCCCGACGACACTACGTTCGAATATCTCAAAGGCCGCGACCGGGCGCCGAAGGGCGCCGACTGGGATGCCGCGGTGGCGCGCTGGCGCGACCTCACCACCGATGAGGATGCGAAATACGACAAACATGTCGTCATCGCAGCGGACGAGCTCGAACCGATGATCACCTACGGCACCAACCCAGGCATGGGCATGGGGATTACCCGCACCGTGCCCTCGCTCGATGCGTTCGATGGTGTCTCTCAGCAGCTCGCCTTCGAAAAAGCGATGCAGTACATGGACCTCGAACCCGGCAAGCCTCTGCTCGGCAAGAAGATCGACGTAGTGTTCATCGGGTCGTGCACAAACTCACGCATCGGTGACCTACGCATGGCCGCGGGTGTGCTGAGCGGTCGGAAGGTGGCACCGGGCGTGCGCACCCTGGTCGTCCCCGGCTCGCACGAGATCAAGGCGCAGGCTGAGGCCGAGGGCCTCGACGAGATCTTCAGGAACGCGGGCGCCGAGTGGCGTGAACCTGGCTGTTCGATGTGCATCGCGATGAACGGGGACAACCTCGAACCCGGCCAGTACGCGGTCAGTACCTCGAATCGCAATTTCGAAGGCCGACAGGGCAAGGGTGGAAGGACCTTCCTCGCCTCTCCCCTCACGGCAGCCGCATCGGCGGTCGCCGGCGAAGTCACCGACCCACGGACCCTGCTCCTCTCCTGAAAGAACGACCGATGGCAAAGTTCACCACGCTGACATCCCACGCAGTTCCGCTGACCGAAGAGAACGTCGACACCGATCAGATCATCCCCGCTCGCTTCCTCAAGGTGACCGACAAACACGGCCTCGGCGACAGCCTGTTCTCGGATTGGCGCTACCACCCGGACGGCTCTCCAAAGGAAGACTTCGTTCTCAACCATCCCGAATCACAGGGCGCGAAGATCCTCATCGCCGGACACAACTTCGGGAGTGGTTCGTCGCGAGAGCACGCACCTTGGGCTCTGGTGGGCTGGGGCTTTCGCGCGATCATCTCGACCGGTTTCGCCGACATCTTCAAGAGCAACTCGCTCAAGAACGGCCTGCTGCCGGTCGAAGTGACATCCGAGGTGCACAAGGAGCTGATGCAGGCGGTTCAGCTCGATCGGAGCACGACGATCACCATCGACCTACCGACGCAGTCCGTGACGGGACTCGGCAGCCTGGAAGCAACCTTCCCGATCGATGCGTTTTCGAAGCACTGCTTGTTGGAAGGAATCGACCAGCTCGGATATCTCCTCTCCTTCGATGAACAGATCGCACAGTATGAGCAGCAAGCGCCATAACGGTCAGGCACCGGTCGTCGAGATCTACGACACCACACTGCGAGACGGAACGCAGATGGAGGGCATGAGCCTCTCGTGCGACGACAAGCTGCGGATCGCAGAGCATCTTGGTTCGCTCGGAGTGAGCTTCATCGAGGGCGGCTGGCCCGGATCGAACCCGAAAGACGTCGAGTTCTTCGAACGGGCGCGTGACGCCGGTTGGGGGACGGCGGAAATCGCCGCGTTCGGATCGACCCGTCGGGCAGGCCTTCGCCCCGAAGACGACCCTCAGCTTCGCACGATCCTCGACGCCGGGACGAACGTCTGCACCATCTTCGGGAAGTCCTGGACGATGCACGTGACCGAAGTGCTCAGGACCACGCTCGAAGAGAATCTGGCCATGGTCGAAGGCAGCGTGCGCTTCCTGAGCGAATCCGACCGCCGCGTGATCTACGACGCCGAGCACTTCTTCGACGGATACAAAGCCGATCGCGAGTACGCGCTCGAAACCCTTCGGGCCGCGTCGCGTGGTGGGGCCGAAACGCTGGTCCTGTGCGACACCAACGGCGGCTCGATGCCATGGGAAGTCGAAGGGATCGTGCAAAAGGTCAAAGAGGCGCTCCCCGATGCGCGACTCGGGATGCACGCACACAACGACGGTGAGTGCGGGGTTGCGAACTCCGTGGTGGCGGTCAAGGCCGGGGCACGCCACGTGCAGGGCACAATCAACGGGTATGGCGAACGCTGCGGCAACGCGAATCTATGTGCCATCATTCCTGACATCGAGCTCAAGCTGGGCCTTCAATGTCTACCCGAGGGGGGGCTCTCAAAGCTCTACGACCTGTCGCACTTCGTGGCGGAAATCGCCAATCTCAGTCCGAACGACCACGCCGCCTACGTGGGACGGAGCGCGTTTGCGCACAAGGGCGGAGTTCACGTCTCGGCGATCCGGAGGCACCCCGAATCATACGAACACATCGACCCCACCCTGGTGGGCAACGAGTCTCGCGTGGTGGTGAGCGAGCTGTCCGGCCGGGGCAACGTGCTGAGCAAGGCCGAAGAGCTCGGACTCGAAACTAGCTCCGCGCACGGGACTCAGGTGCTCGAACGGGTCAAAGAGCTCGAAGCAAAGGGCTTTGCCTACGAAGCTGCGGAGGCATCCTTTGCCGTACTGATGGCCCGCCACGAGCAGAGCTACGTCGCACCCTTCGAGGTGCTGGACTTCGAAGCCAGCGTCGGACGCCGTCGGGGTTCGACGATGGTGGCCCAAGCAACCGTGAAGGTGCAGGTCGGTGACCAGGTGATACTCACCGCCGGCGAAGGAAACGGTCCGGTGAGCGCCCTCGACGCGGCGCTTCGGAAGGCCCTCGGGCCGTTTTTCCCCGAGGTTCACGAGATGCACCTGAGCGACTACAAGGTTCGCATTCTCGACGGGCGCAACGGCGTGGGCGCAACGACGCGCGTCCTCATCGACAGCCAGTCGGAGCACGACTCCTGGAGCACCGTCGGGGCGTCGAGCAACATCATCGAGGCCTCGCTCCAGGCGCTGGTCGACAGCATCGAGTACGGCCTCAGTCTCGAACACTCGCGTCGACAGCGCGAAACCCAGGCGCAGCCCGTACGCGTTTGACCCCGCTGGTTAGCCGTTGCGTTCGCCGCCAGGGCCGTGCACGATGCGCCCTCGCACGCAGGAATTGGAGATGAAAGCCAAAATCACACTTCTTCCCGGCGACGGTATCGGACCCGAAATCATCGATGCCACCCGCCAGGTTCTGGAGGCCGTTGCCAACAAGCACGGGCACACTTTCTCGTTCTCGACACACCTCATCGGCGGCATCGCCATCGATGAGACGGGCGTGCCGCTCCCCGACGATACTGTCGTCGCCTGTCGGAGCGCAGACGCAGTGCTCCTCGGGGCGGTGGGAGGCCCCAAGTGGGACGATCCGAACGCCACGGTGCGGCCCGAACAGGGCCTCCTCGGAATGCGGAAAGCGCTGAAGCTGTTCGCCAACGTGCGCCCCGTGCGACTCTTTCGCGGGCTCGAGTCGGCTTCGCCCCTTCGAGCAGACCGGCTTCGCGGGGTCGACCTCGTATTCATCCGAGAGCTCACTGGAGGCATCTACTTCGGACAGCCCAAGGGCAAAGAGACCGTGGACGGCGTGCGTCGCGGGTTCGACACCATGGTCTACGACGAACACGAGATTCGACGAATCCTGGAGCTTGCGTTCGAGGTTGCCCGAAAGCGACGGAAGCACGTCACTTCCATCGACAAGGCGAACGTCCTCGCAACGATGCAGGTCTGGCGAGAGGTGGCTACTGAGGTCGGCCAAGAAAACGCCGACGTCAAGCTCGAGCACCAATTGGTGGACTCGGCCGCGATGCGGCTCGTGACCGAGCCGTCGAGCTTCGACGTGATCGTGAGCGGCAACATGTTCGGGGACATTCTCTCGGACGAAGGCGCCGTGCTCACGGGGTCGCTCGGCCTTCTGCCAAGTGCCTCTCTTGGAGAAGGCTCGCTCGGCGTCTACGAACCAATCCATGGCTCAGCGCCCGACATTGCCGGACGCGGCATCGCCAACCCGCTCGGCACGGTGCTCAGCGCCGCGATGATGATGCGACACAGTCTCGGCCTCGACGCCGAGGCAACGTTGCTAGAGAACGCCGTCCAAAAGGTACTCGACAACGGACTGCGCACGGCGGACCTCGGCGGCGGTCCGCGTTCTGTCGGCACCAGCGCGATGGCCGAAGCGGTCGTCACGGTGGTCGAGGGCGCGTAGCGAAAGGAACATCATGCCCCGCAAACGGGTTAGTCGGCTCTTCGACCTGAAGCAGGACGAGCACGGCAGAAAATACATGGAAGTCTACCTCGACGGCATCGCGCTTCTGCGATTGGTGTTGTCGAACAAGGGCACGGCGTTTAGCTACGAAGAGCGTGTGGCGCTCCGGCTGGGAGGCCTTCTCCCGCCGCAGTTCAATACCCTCGAACAGCAGATCGACCGCGTTTACGAAGGGTATGTTCAGGCCCAGACGGACCTCGACAAGTATCAGTACCTGCGCGCAGTGCAGGAACGGCAGGAGATCCTCTTCTACGCCCTGCTCGAAAAGCACCTCGAAGAAATGCTGCCAATCGTTTACACGCCGACCGTCGGCGCAGCCGTTCAGCAGTTCAGTGCGCTCTACCAGAACCCCCGAGGACTCTCCTTCTCGCCGCTCAACATCGATCGAGCCGGGGAGACGCTCGAGTGCTACCCGATGGAAGACGTTCGAATGATCGTCGCCACCGATTCGTCGGCAATCCTCGGTATCGGTGACCAGGGCTATGGGGGTCTGGCCATCCCCATCGGCAAGATGTCGCTCTACACGGTGGGAGGCGGAGTCAGCCCGTTCCATACGATGCCGGTAGCGCTCGACGTCGGAACCGAGCGGATGGACCTGATCAACGATCCGAACTACCTCGGCGTTCGCCAGAAGCGTCTGCGCGGCGACGACTACTACCGCTTCCTAGACCGCTTCGTCGATGCGGTATGGTCGCGATGGCCCGACGCTGTCATCCAGTGGGAAGACCTCTCGAAGACCGCAGCCTTCACCGTGCTCGAGCGCTACCGCGAACGTGGCCCGTCCTTCAACGACGACATTCAGGGAACCGGCGCGGTGGCGTTGGCGGGAATCTTGGCCGCCTGCCACCTCCGCAAAGAGAGCCTCACGGACGAAACGTTCGTAATTCACGGTGCCGGCGCAGGCGGTGTCGGAGTCGCATGGGCGATTCGCGAGGGGTTGGTTCGGGCCGGCCTCAGCCCGGAAGACGCTCTCAAGCGGGTTTACGTGCTCGATTCTCGAGGGTTGCTGCTATCGGACCGTGACATCGAAGAATACAAGCGACCGTTCGCACGAGACCGCGCCGAGATCGCCGACTGGAAGTTTGCGGAGGAGTCCCCCGACCTCGTCGAGACGATTCGCAACTCGAAAGCCACCGTGCTCTTGGGTCTGTCGGGACGCGCAGGCGCCTTCGACGAGCCCGTCGTTCGGGCGATGGCGGAGAACCACGCCCGACCGATCATCTTCCCGCTGTCGAATCCGACGAGTTCGGCCGAGGGCACTCCCGAAGACATTTTTCGCTGGGCCAACGGGCAGGCGATTGTCGCGACCGGAAGCCCCTTCGACGCGGTCCACATGGACGGGGTCACGCACCCGATCGGTCAGGGCAACAATGCTTTCATCTTCCCCGGACTCGGCTTCGGCGCGATTCTAAGCGAGGCACGCCAAATCACCGACAGCATGGTGCTCGAGGCGTCGCAGGCGCTCGCGGACTACACGATTGAGAAGTACGTCGAAGGCGGCCTGATCTACCCTCCGATCAGGGACCTCCAGGAGACCTCGATCCGGGTCGCCACCCAGGTGTGCCGGCGCGCCATCGCCGACGGTGTGGCGGCGCGAACCGACATTCCAGAAGACGTCGAGGCGTTCGTGCGCGAACGCTTTTGGCATCCGTCCTACCTTCCGTTCATTCGCGGACAGATCGACTGAGCCCGGCATCAGAGCGCCGCCCCGAGGGCGACTACGAGAGTGCGCCTCCGTCGGCGCGCACCTCGGTGCCGTTGATGTAGCGTGCGTCATCCGAAGCGAGGAACGCGATCACCGAAGCTGCATGTCGAGGCTTGGCGAACCCGACGAACGGCATCGCGCCCTTGAGCAGGTCCATATCGGCGCCCTCAGGGGCCTTGAAATCGCCGTGAAGTGAGGTGGCGATCCCGCCGGGCACGACACAGTTCGCACGCAGCCCCTGCTTGACGTACTCCTGGTAGATCGAGCGGGTAAACGAAATGATCCCGCCCTTCGACGCAGCATAGGCGCTCATCCACGGATGACTCCCGAGCGCGGAAGTCGAAGAGCAGTTGACGATCGAGCTGAACCGGTTCTTCAGCAGATGTGGAAGCGAAGCGTGGTTGACGTAGAAGGTCCCGTTGAGATTCACGTTGATGATCTGATGCCACTCCTCGAAGGTCATCTCGTGGGTGTGGTAGGTGCGCAGGATCCCGGCACAGTGGACGAGAGTATCGAAACCTCCCAGGTCTTCGGCCGCCTTGTCGATGACCTGCTTCACCGCAAGCCCATCGGTCACGTTCACTTCGTATACGTGCGCGGTGGCGCCCAGACCCTCGACCAGTGCCTTGGTTGCCGCAAGGCCCTCAGCGTTGAGGTCGATGAGTGCCATCGTACCGCCTTCTTCGGCGATTCGTTCTGCGGTAGCTTGGCCAATACCGGCTGCGGCTCCGGTGATCACTACGTGTTTGCCTTCAAACCTTTTCATCGTCGTTCTCGCTTGCTTCTCTAGTATCCGTGAATCTCTGCCCAACGTCGTCGGTGCCACGCGGCGTCCCCAAAGGTGAGTGACGCCGCGTGGGCGCGCTTGATGTAAAAGCCGATATCGTGCTCGTCGGTGACTCCAATGCCCCCGTGCATTTGGATGGCCTCTTCGGCCACATGCATGAACGTATCCGACGCGCGCGCCTTGGCGAGGGAGGCATGCTTCGGAAGCGATTCCGGCGCCTCGTCCACGGCGCGAGCCGCCGCGAGCACGACCGAGCGAAGAAGTGCGATTTCGGTGTAGAGATCGACCGCGCGATGCTGGAGCGCCTGGAACGAACCCAGAGGCGCTCCGAACTGCTCCCGCTCTTTGATGTACGCAAGGGTGTCGGCGAACGCCTGCTCGGCGCCGCCAAGCATCTGCGCAGCGAGGCCGACCGCAGCGCGGTCGAATACCGTCTGGAGGATGGTGTCACCCTGACCTAGCTCGCCGAGCACCGCGGCATCGGTGACCTGGACCTTGTTGAGGCGCACGATCGCGGCACCCTGCCCGTCGATGCGAAACTGTCGTGTGACGTCCAGGCCCGGTGCGCCGCGATCGACGCAGAAGAGGCTGGAGTCACCCTGCTCGCTTCGAGCCAGGACGAGGATCGTATCGGCCACGTGTCCGTCGAGCACCTGCAGCTTCTCGCCGGAGATCTCGAAGCCCCCATCGACCGGACGCGCAACGGTATCGAGGTTCTCGATGAGACCTTTGCGCGAGCCACGTTCCTCGTAGGCTACCGCGAGCAGGGTCGTTCCGGCAGCGACGCCGGGCAACAGCGCCTTCTTCTGGACTTCGTTCCCTGCGAGCAGCACCGCTTGTGCGCCAAGAAGAAGCGTCGAGACGAATGGCTCCGGCATCAATTCGCGGCCGGTCGCCTCGAGCACGACGCAGAGGTCGAAGAACCCCAGACCGAGTCCGTCGTATCCTTCGGGTATTGGAAGACCGAGCCAGCCGAGTGATGCCATCTCCTGCCAAAGAGCACGCGAGAAGCCGGTTTCGTCTCGCGCATTGCGAAACGTACGCAGACGGGCCGCCGGTGCACGCTCCCGAATGAACTCGTGCGCTGTCTTGGAGAGCATGCGCTGCTCATCGTCTAGGACGAGGGCGGGGGCGAAACTATCGCTCACTTCTTGCCCTCCGGAAGCCCGAGTACCCGCTTGGATACGATGTTCTTCTGAATCTCCGAAGAGCCTCCCTCGATGGTCGAGGCCCGCGACCGCAGCCAGTCGCGCGTATACGCGAGGTCTTCGTCGTCAAAACCCTGGCCTTCCCAGCCGAGTCCCTGCATGCCAGCAGCTTTCATCCCGATCTCGAAGCGTCGCTGCTTGAGCTCGCTCCCGACGATCTTCGCGATCGACCCCTCCGGGCCTGGAGTTCCCGACGCCGCGCTCTGCTGAACGCGGGCCAGGGTGAGGTGGAATGCCGCTTCCACCATGCCGAGCTGCGCCACCTCGTCTCGAAGAAGCGGGTCCGGGATGGCGCCCTCCGGCGCATCGAGGTGGCGTCGCACGCGTCCGACCAGTTCGCGTTGGGTGGAGCCTGGCTGATTCGCGATCGACCGCCCGATCGACGAGCGCTCGTGCCCGAGGATCGCCTTCGCGATCGACCATCCTTCGTCGATCTTCCCTACCAGATTCCCGGCGGGCACCCGGGCGTTGTCGAAGAACGTCTCGCAGAACGGCGAGTAGCCGCTGATGAGATCGATTCGCCGCACCGTGATGCCTGGCGTCGCGAGATCGGCGAGCATGACCGAGATGCCCATCTGCTTCGTCGGAAGGTTGGGGTTGGTACGAGTGAGACAGTAGATCCAGTCGCTTAGATGCGCGTGCGAGGTCCATACCTTTTGGCCGTTGAGGACGAACCAGTCGCCATCCCGTTCGGCGCGGAGCTGAAGGCTCGCGAGGTCGGAGCCCGCATTCGGCTCCGAGTACCCCTGACACCAGCGAGTCTCGCCGCGAGCGATCCGAGGCAAGTGAGCGGCACGCTGCTCGTCGTTTCCGTATTGAAGCAGCACCGGGCCGAGCATGGCGAGCCCCTGCCCGGCTATCGGCCTAGGCACGCCAAGCGCACGAAACTCGTCGTGGATGATTCGCTCCTGGGCGCCGCTCAGACCCGCACCGCCGTACTCGCGCGGCCAGCCGGGCGCGACCCAGCGCTTCTCGATTCCACGATCACGCCATCGCAGCACATCGGGTTCGGCCTCCGTGCTCTTGGTGCCGCCCCAATAGCCTTCGAACGGTCCGCCGCCGCTGGTGCCCCAAAGCGACTTGGGGGCGTTGTCGCGGATCCAGGCTCGCGCCTCTCGTCGGAATTCGTCGAGTTCGCTCACTTCCTACTCCGCCGCCGATTCTTTCTTCATGTCGAGAGCCAGGTCTTCGATCATGTCTTCTTGTCCGCCGACGGTTTTCCGCCTTCCGAGCTCGGCCAAGATGTCGGTCGACTTGAGCCCGTACTTTTCGGCTGCGCGCTTCGCGAAGAGCAGGAACGACGAGTAGACCCCCGCGTAGCCGAGCGTCAATGAATCACGGTCTGCTCGGACCTTGTGCGTCATCATCGGATAGACGATGTCTTCGGCGACATCCATGAGCTTCCACATGTCGACGCCCGTTTCGACGCCCATCCGATGAAGCACGGCGACAAACACTTCGAGCGGCGTGTTGCCGGCCCCGGCGCCCATTCCTGCAGCCGACCCGTCGATGCGCGAAGCTCCCTCTTCGACTGCGGCCAGCGAGTTGGCGATGCCCATGTGCAGGTTGTGATGACCGTGAAACCCAACCTCGGTCTCGGGCGCGAGATGCTGCCGAAGCGCTGCAACGCGTTCGGAGACGTGGTCGGGCAGCATGTAGCCGGCCGAGTCGGTGATGTATACGCAGTTGGCACCGTAGCTCTCCATGAGCTTGGCCTGCGCGAGCAGTGCGTCCGGCTCGATCATGTGCGCCATCATCAAGAAACCGACCGTATCCATCTCCATCTTCTTGCCGAGCACGATGTGCTGCTCGGACACGTCGGCCTCGGTGCAATGGGTCGCAACGCGGATGGTGTGCACGCCGCAGTCATGGGCCATGCGCAGATGATCGACGGTGCCGATGCCTGGCAGCAGGAGGGCCGAAATCTTCGCGTCGACCATCGTGGGCACGACGGCGCGGAGGTAGTCTTCATCGCTTGCGGCCGGAAAGCCGTAGTTGACTGACGCGCCGCCCAGACCATCGCCGTGCGTCACCTCGATGAGGGGGACGCCCGCCCTATCGAGTGCCGTGGCCACTTCGACCATCTGCTCCGGGGTGAGCTGGTGGCGTTGGGGGTGCATCCCATCGCGCAGACTCATGTCGTGAAGGGTGATCGTCTTGCCTTCGAGGTTCATGCTGCCTCCGCGCGAAGGATCTCTTTGGCGATGAGCTCTGCCGTTCGAAGCCCTGCTGCCGTCATGATGTCGAGGTTGCCCGCATACTTGGGAAGGAAGTCACCGAGCCCTTCAACCTCCATGTAGAAGGAGACCCGATTCCCATCGAACACCGGCCCGTTTTTCAGGGTGTACCCGGGAACGTAGGACTGTACTTCGGCGACCATCTTCTTGGCCGATTCGATGATGGCCTCTTCTTTCGGTGCGTCCTTGGTGAGGCAGTGAATCGTGTCCCGCATGATGAGCGGGGGCTCCGCCGGGTTGATGATGATGATTGCCTTGCCACGCTTGGCGCCGCCGACCACCTCTACGCCCCGCGCGGTGGTTCGAGTGAACTCATCGATGTTCTTGCGCGTACCGGGGCCTGCGGACTTGGAAGCGACGGTGGCAATAATCTCGCCATACTCGACCGGCTGGACACGGCTCACCGCAGCGACCATCGGAATGGTCGCCTGACCGCCGCACGTGACCATGTTCACGTTCTGTTCGTCACGGCCCATCATCTCGCGGAGATTGACCGGCGGCACGCAGAAGGGACCAACCGCTGCAGGCGTGAGGTCGACCATCTTCACGCCATGCTTCGCGACGACGGCGTTGTTCGACTCGTGGACGTAGGCGCTGGTCGCGTCCCACGCAATCTTGATATCGTCTTCTTCGATGTGTGGCTCGAGCGCCGTCACTCCTTCGGACGTGGTCTTGAGTCCGAGTTCGGCCGCGCGACGCAGCCCTTCGGAATCCGGATCGATGCCAACCATCCACACCGGCTCGACGAACTCGCTCCGAAGCGCCTTGTAAAGCAGATCGGTGCCGATGTTACCGGAACCAATGATCGCTGCCTTCACCTTGGTTGTCATCTCGCCAAACCTCCTATGTGAACCGCACTCGTGCTGAACCTATGCCCTCGACCTCGAGCTGCATCTCGTCGCCTGCGACTACCGGCTCGAGGGGCACGAGCGACCCCGAGAGCACGACGTCACCGGCATCGAGGGTGATCCCGAACTCACCAAGCGTGTTCGCGAGCCAGCTAACGCAGTTGAGCGGCGAGTCGAGCGCGGCGGAACCAAGCCCCTCGCTACATGGCTCGCCGTTCTTGAACACCCGCATCTTCAATGCAGGGAAGTCGAGGGAACTGGCATCTGCACGATCGTCCCCGAGGACGAAAAGCCCGCAGCTCGCGTTGTCGGCTACCGTGTCTTGGATCTTGACCTTCCAGTCTCGAATCCGGCTGTCGACGACCTCGAAGCAAGGCATCACGTATTCGGTCGCGTCGAGCACGTCCGCGTTGGTGACGCCCGGACCCCGGAGCCCTTTGGCAAGCTTGAAGGCGATTTCCCCTTCAGCGCGGGGCTGGATCAGCTGTTCGCTGATCGGCATCGGCCCTCCGTTGGGGTACATCATCGCGTCGGTGAGATAACCGAAGTCCGGCTGAAACACTCCGAGCATCTCTTGTACGGCGCGACTCGTTACACCGATCTTCTTACCGATGATCCGCTCTCCATCTTCGTCGATGCGGCGCTGCAGCATGCGAAGAGAGACGTGATAGGCGTCGGCGATGCTGATGTCGGGCCAGCGGTCAGTGAGCGGGGACACGGTGTGGCGAGCGCGAAGCGCATCATAGAGTTCGTTGCCGAACTCTTCGATTCTCGCTGTGCGTCGTTCGTCGCCCATGCCTTGCGTCCATCTCTCTCAGCCGAGATCGTCGTTGAGAAACTTCAGGGTAAGCTCATTGAAGAGCTTGGGGTACTCGACCATCACCCAGTGTCCACAGTTCGCGATGAGCATCGTGCGTGAGTTGGGGCAGCGCTCGGCGATTTTCACGGCGCCCGTAGAGGGGCAGAACTTGTCGTCGGTGCCCCAGAAGCAGAGCACCGGGCACTGGATCTCCGAAAGCCGGTCTTCTTGGTTCACCACCTGGATGCGCGCGATGTTGTCCTTGTGCTGGGTCATCGCCACCTGGTAACGCTCTTCGATCGTGTCGTCGGTGACTTTGCTCTCGTCGTGAAGCTGGAGCTTGAACACCTTGCGAAGCGTCTCTTTGGACACTCCCTCTTTGAAGAGCACGCGAAGCATCGCGCGAATGCCCTCCATGTCCATGTACACCTCGCGCTGCTCGAGAGCGCCTGGGGCCATCAGCACCAGCTTTCCGACGAGCTCCGGGTAGTTGAGCGCCATCGTAATCGCGATTGCGCCCCCCTGAGAGTTGCCGATGAGGGTGACCTCGCTGAGGCCGAGGCTGTCTATCAGCGCCTTGTACTGCGCGGCAACGTCGTCGAGGCTGTACGTTCCCGCATTCGGCTTCGTCGAGTATCCGTATCCGAGGGTGTCGGGTACGATCGCGCGATAGCCGTTGTCGACGAGAAACGGGTAGTTGCCCTTGAAGTTGCTCCAGCCGCTCGCACCGGGCCCGCTTCCGTGCAGAAACACGACTGCCCCACGGCTGCCCTCACCCACGTCGTGCAGGTGCATGGTGATGCCCGAACCCACGTCGGCGTATGTTCCCTCCGGAACTGCTTCTACGACCATCCTCTACCACCCTGTCGAGCAGCCCCGCACAGGGCTGGTCCGCTCAAATGAAGAAGTCTTTGTTCTTCGCGCCAAAGAGGACGCCGCCGAAGTTGGCGGCAGGACCATCCGGCCCGTTGGCGTGATGAAGCCGGATGGCGTGAATGTCTTGGAAGTGGCGGTTGAGCGGATGGTCTTCGAAGGCCGCTCGCGCCCCGCAGGTCAGAAAGAGCTTCTCGACGACCTGGGTCGCTGCATCGACTGCCCTAGCCGAGTCGTTCCGAAAGCGGACGCGACGATCGACCGGGATTTTCTCGCCGCGCTCGAGGCACTCGAACATCTCTTCGAAGTTGCGGCGCAGTACGAGCACTTCGCGGTCGAGCAGAGCGGCGGCTTCAGACGCCATCATGCTGTTGGTGAAGGAATCTTTCGCCGCGCCACCGGTGGCCTGCGACACCTTCTCTTTCATGTACTCGATGTACGCGTCGAGAGCACCGAAGGCGGCCCCGACGGCCGGCGTGGAGACCGAACGGACGTGAATCTGGCCGAACGGGTACTTGTAGACCGGTGATGGGTTGACCTCGTTGCCCGGGCTCTGCTGGCGGAAGCCATCGGTGAACTTGTGCATCCGATGGTCGGGCACGAATACGTCTTTGATGACGACGTCCTTGCTTCCAGAACCCCGCAGCCCGGACGTGTGCCAGTTGTCGATGATCTCGTAGTCGGACCTCGGGACGAGGAAGGTGCGCATGTCCGGCGGCGCTCCCTCTTCGGACGGGACGAAACCGCCGACGAACACCCAGTCGGCGTAGTCACAGCCGCTCGAGAACGACCAATGTCCGCTGAGCTTCACGCCGCCGTCGACCCATTCGGCCTTTCCGACCGGCATGTACGAAGAGGAGACCAGGGTGGTGGGATCGTCCTTCCAGACTTCGTCCTGGGCCTCCGGAGCAAAAAGCGCGAGCTGCCAGGTGTGAACGTTGAGCACTCCATACACCCACGCGCTCGAGGCACATCCGCGGCCGAGCTCGAGCTGGAGGTCGAAAATGATCGAGGGGTTCATTTCGTAACCCCCATACCGCTTGGGGAGCACCACCTTAAAGAAGCCGAGGCGATGGAAGTCCTCGATGGTTTCCTTGGGCATCCGGCGCAGAGACGCCGTCTCTTTGGCCCGCGCCTGCAGGACCGGGGCAAGGTCGCGAGCGCGCTGGATCAGCTCCTCGCGGGTGGGAATCGGCGCAAAGTCTCCGTCCATCGATGATTCTCCGTACGACGTAGGGGTCGGCTGGGTTGCTGTCGTGGGGTTCATGAAGTCACCGCTTTACATCACGGCCTCAACGGGCCATAAACTAGAACACGTTCTAGCTCACAGGCCTCGACCTGTCCAGCCCGTCGACTCTCCATCATAGGGCCGAGTTTACAAACTGAAAAGGATGCGAACGATGCCGATTCCCAGTGGTCTGAAGGCGATCGACCTGATGATGAACATCCCGGACGGCGATCCGAGCGCCTGGTACGAGTTCATCAAGCCGCTCCTCCTCGATGAGGAAAGCCGCAAGGCATTCAAGATGCCGGCCCAGTATATGTTCAAAAATATACCGGAAATCGGCGAAGTGGAGGACTACACCGCCCACGCGATTGAGGAGATGGACAAGTGGGGCATCGAAAAGGCGATGCTCGGCATCTCGGGGCCCAACTCGAGGAACTTCGAGGCCTGCCGGAATCACCCGGACCGCTTCTTCGCCTCCTACGGAGCCAACCCCAACAACGGCATGAACGAGGTCCGCACGATCAAGCGGCTTCACGCGGAGTGCGGGCTCAAGGCGGTGACCGGCTTCCCGGCCGGACTCTGCCCCCAGGTTCCGATCAACGACAAGCGCTACTATCCGATCTACGCCACCTGCGTCGAGCTCGACATTCCGATCTGCATTACGGTCGGCGTGCCCGGGCCGCGGATTCCGATGGGACCTCAGAAGGTCGAGTTCATCGACGAGGTCTGTTGGTTCTTCCCCGAACTGAAGTTTGTCATGCGACACGGCGCAGAGCCCTGGGTCGACCTCGCGGTCAAACTAATGCTGAAGTACCCGAACCTCTACTACAGCACGAGCGCGTTCGCACCGAAGCACTACCCCAAGGCGATCCTCCACTACGCGAACACACGTGGCGCCGACAAGATCATGTACGCCGGCTACTACCCAATGGGCCTCTCGCTCGAACGCATCTTCACCGACATGCAGCAGGTGCCGTTCAAAGACGAGGTGTGGCCGAAGTTTCTTCGCGACAACGCAATTCGCGTGTTCCAGCTGAACGACTAGGAGTCCGACGAATGAGTGATTCTCCAGACCTGCTGGTCGAGCGCGTAGGCCACGTTCTCGTGCTCACGATGAACCGACCCGACGCGCGCAACGCGCTCTCGCTCGACATGCTCGAACGAATGTCGAACGCCTGGGACGAGATCAACGAGAACCCCGAGATCCGAGTTGCGGTGCTCACGGGCGCCGGCGGAAACTTCTGTGCCGGCGCAGACCTCAAGGCGATGAACGCCAAGCCGGTCGACCAGCAGTACGAAGAGAGCGATCACGACCCGGCCTACATCAAGCCTCTGCTCAAGGGCTTCACGCTCGACAAGCCCTTGGTGGCTGCAGTCGAAGGATTCGCCATCGCCGGAGGCACGGAGATCTTGCAACCGACGGACATCCGAGTTGCCGCACAGAGCGCGGTCTTTGGCGTCGCGGAGGTCAAGCTGGGGCTGTTCCCTCTGGGCGCGTCGACGGTGCGTCTTCGGCGCCAAATTCCGTATACGATAGCCGCCGATATGCTTCTCACCGGACGGACGATCACCGCCGAGGAAGCCTACCGGTACGGGCTGGTTGGGTACGTCACGCCTGACGGCGAGGCGCTCGACAAAGCCATGGATATCGCAGGACGAATCGCCCGCAACGGACCCGTCGCGGTTCAAGCGATTCTTCGCGCGCTCCGGGAAACCGAGTGTCTTCCTGAACGAGAGGCCCTTCCCATCGAGGCGAAGATCGGCATGAAGGTGTTCATGAGCGAAGATGCCAAGGAGGGGCCGCGGGCGTTTGCCGAGAAGCGCAAACCGGAGTTCAAGGGCCGCTAGCGCGACCCGCGATGCCGCAAGAAGAAAGCGGAGAAGCCAGACCGGGTGAAGTCTTCGGGAACGAACTCCCGGGTGCAGTTCGTCACGTCGAAGCGCTCTCGGAGGTCGGAGTGAATCTCGAACCCGTGTGCGTGCGTCGTGAAGAGCACTTCGCCTTCGGGGTTGAGTGCCTCCATGGTCCGCTCGAGAAGCGAGCGATGGTCGCGATGCACGCTGAAGTTGTCTTTGGACATCTTCGAGCGCGAGAATGTCGGCGGATTGATGAACACCCAGTCGTAGCGCTCCGCGCGACCGGGCTTCCAGCGCATCGCGTCGCGCTTTAGGAACTGGTGTCTTCCGGGATCGAGGTCGTTCGCAACGAAGTTGCGCTTGCCCCAATCAAGGTATGTATTCGAAAGGTCGACGCTCGTCGTCTGCCGAGCCCCGCCGTGCGCCGCGGCCACACTCACCGAGCACGTGTAGGCAAACAGGTTGAGCATTCGCTTGTCGGCGCAGTGCTCCTTCGCGTAGGCGCGCACGCGGCGGTGATCGACAAAGAGTCCGGTGTCGATCCGGTCTTCGAGATTCACGACGAACCGCATCTCGCCTTCCGCGACGATCATGTCCGACTCTTGCTCGGCGAGCCGATCGTACTGGTCGCCTTGATCCTGCCGCCGACGAACCTTCACGACGAGGTCGGTGAGCGGGATATCGAGCGCCTCCGGCAGCGTCAGGAGGACATCCTGCACTCGCTGCTTGGCCGCTGCATCGTCCATCTCTTGGGACCGCTGATATACTTGCACCACCGCCTTCGTTCCGTAGCGATCGACTGCGACGCGGTACTCGGGAATGTCCGCGTCGTAGAGCCGGTAGGCTTCGATGCCGGCCCGTCGCGCCCAGCGCTCCCGCTTCTTGCGGTTCTTGCGGATCCGGTTGACGAACATCTGCGCCTTATCGCTTGGCTTGCGCCACCCCGGAACGCCCTGAGCATCGGAGGGGCCTCCGGTGATCGGAATCTCGAGGAGCCGACATTCGATCGCGCCGTTGAAGAGTACGTGGCGTTTGGCAGGGCGCAGGCCGAGGTGCTTCAGGTTCGGGCCTTGGGCCGCGAACACGAACGCCGTCCAGCCATCGAACTCGCGCTTCAGGACGTCGCCGAGGCCCTGATATAGAAGAAAGAGGGTGTCCTCGTCGCCGAGTCTGTGACCGTAGGGAGGGTTGCAAACCAGGACCCCCCGATCGGCCGGTCGGGTCAGCTCGGTGAGGGAAGCCTGCTTTAGGGTGACCAGGGACTGCATCCCAGCGGCGCGAAGGCTTTCCTCGGCTTCGGAAATCGCGGTGGCTGACGCGTCGAACCCGTGAATCGATCCGCTGAACGAGTCGCGTCTCCGCCGCACCGCCGCGTTGCGCACCTCGCGGAACAAGGCGCGGTCGTGGCCTCTCCAGAACTCAAACCCGAATCGGTCGCGCAACAGCCCGGGCGCCGAGTGCGTGGCCATGAGCGCAGCCTCGACCAAGAACGTTCCCGAACCGCAGGTCGGGTCGCACAGCGCAAGCCCGGCTTCGGCCGCAGCGGGCCAGCCGGAGAGATAGAGAATCGCGGCCGCGAGGTTCTCCTTGAGAGGCGCGCGTCCTCCGGATCGCCGGTACCCACGGCGGTGCTGCCCGCCCCCCGAGAAATCGAGCGAAAGCTCGTGGCGCCCTTCACCGATGTGAAGGTGAAGCCGGATGTCGGGATCCTTCTTGTCGACGCTCGGACGCCGTCCCCCATGCGACCGAAACGAATCGACGATCGCGTCCTTAGTTCGCTGGATCCAGTAGTGCGACGGGATCTGACTGCGTGGACCCTGCGAGCCGCCGATCGCGATCGTGCGCGTGACGTCGAAATGGTCCCACCACGGCACGGCGCACACCGCTTCGTAGAGCGCAGTGTCGTCTTCGCCATCGAATGCGAGCAACGGCAGGAGCACGCGCGACGCAACCCGCGAACCGAGGCACAGCGCGTAGCCGTCTCTCAGTGGGCCCCGAGCCTGAACCACCGTCGCATGGACGTCGGTGACTTCGATACCGAGCGCGCGGACCTCTGCCTCGAGAACGGACTCGCACCCCTTCGGGCACGGAAGGATCCAGCGCATTGGCTCAGGCGTATCGATCGCCGCCCCGCTAGGTCCCGAACAGGAGCTCGGCTGCAGCGTCCACGTCGTCGAGTACGTGTTGGACGTCGTGGAGCCCGCCCGCCCAGCCGACGAAAGACGAGAACCAAACCATTTGCAAGATGTGCGCGACGCGCCGCTCGCGCTCGTACGCTTTGCCGCCCCAATCCTGGTGACCAACCACGGCCTCGCCGCGAATCGCCGACATCACCAACTCGGTAATCAGCGCATGAAACCCTGCTACGCGCTCGGTAATGTTTGGGTCGGCCGAGGCGAGTGAACGGACGGTGGCGCGCGCCAGGTTCGGACGGCGGACGAACCCCCGAGTGATCGCGGCAAACACCGTGTGCACTCGTGCACGCGGGGTGTCTCCCGGAACGGGCTTCTTCCCCAAGCGAGCGACGAGCTTCTCGCTCTCCTGCTCGAGGGCCGCAATGAGAATCTCTTCTTTGCTGGCGAATCTCTTGTAGACGGTGCCGAGCGCTACTTGCGCGCTTGCTGCAACGTCACGAAGCCGCACCGCCTGATAACCATCTCGTTCGGCCAACTCGACGGCGGTTTCGACGATACGCTTGGCTCGATCGTCCACCGCTCAGTACCCAACCTCGGACTGCGACATGTAGAACTTCTGGTACCAGCGCCGAAGGCCACCGACGTCTCCGTCTCCGTCGCACAGAAGAGGCCGCACTCGGTACTTCTTGTTCTCCCAAATGCGAATATCTTCTTGAAACCCCGTGATGATGTTGTGGCGGTACTGGTGTTCGAACTTCTCCCCACCCTTCCTGAGCTTGGACACGTCGATCATCGCGCCAATGCGAACGTCGACGTTGTTCTTGTCGACCGGCGTGTGGCACAGGAGCTGGATGTTCGGCAGGAAGCTCTCCATCTCGCTGAGCATGTACCCAGGTCCGTAATAGGTCGACTGGAGCTCGAAGTGGTCTTCGCCTCCCCCGCGCGGATAGGCGACGCCTTTGACGAACTGTTTGCCGACGTGGTCCTCGAACTCGTTGGCGAACTCGTTGGCCCATGTCCCATGCACCGGCCCAAAATGGCCGCGATCTGCGAGGTTCTCGACGATCTCTTTGGGGTGAGTCTTGATGTGGATGAGCTCGGAGCCCCAGTCCGTCCACCCAGGGGTGCCGTACTGCTCGATGACGGGAATCTCCCAGGTCGGCTCTTCGCCTTCTTCGTGAGAGTTCCACACGAAGATCAGTCCGTTCCGTTCAAGCACCGGGTTGTTCTTAACGCAGGCGCGCGGCGGGATTCGTTTGGCGTAAGGCACCTCGACGCACTTGCCGGTCTCATCGAAGCGCCAGGCATGGAACGGACACTGAATCGACTCGCCCTGAACCTTGCCCCCGTATCCGAGGTGAGCGCCGAGGTGCGGGCAGAACGCGTCGTGAACGATCGCGCTGCCGCTCTCGCTGCGATAGAGCACCATCTCACGGTCGAAATACTTGATCGGCACGACCTCACCCGGCGCGAGTTCCTTGCTGAGGCCGACGACGAACCAGCCACGCGGATAACCCGGATAGAGCTCCTCTTCCTGCTGCGCTGTTGCTGTTGATGTCGTCATACTTCCTCCGCCCGTCGATCACGCCTGTTTGGCAGCGATCTCCTCAGCCCACTTGTAGTCCGGCTTGCCGCTCGGCATCCGCGACACCGTCTCGGTGATCGTGATCTGCCTTGGAATCTTGTAGCCCGCGATGTGCTCGCGGCAGTGCTGCTGCACCTGCTCGAGCGAGATCGCAGCATGGTTGCGCGTGTTGAAGACCGCCGCGACCTTCGACCCGAAGCGGGGGTCGGGGACACCCACCACGAGCGCATCGATGATGTCTGGGTGCGCCTTGAGCGCCTCTTCGACTTCTTCGGGGAAGACCTTCTCGCCCCCCGTATTGATGCACTTGCTGCCGCGTCCGAGAAAGGTGATGCGGCCGTCGGCCTCAACGGTCGCGAAGTCGCCCGGAACCACCCATCGTTTTCCGTTGAACTCTTTGAAGCGTTCGGCGGTCTTCACCGGGTCTTTGTAGTAGCCGAGCGGCAAGCGTCCGGAGCGGGCGACCATCCCCATCTTGCCGGACCCCGGTTCGACTGCGTTGCCTTGTTCGTCGAGCACCGTGACGTCGTCGCCCATGTAAAACGAAGGGCGCCCCTCGTGGCTGTCCTCATCGCCCGCGGCCCGACCGAGGTCGCCTGATTCGCTGGTGCCGAAGCTGTTGACGATCATCACGTCGGGAAGAAGCGATTCGATCTCCGCCTGCACACTTGCCGAGAGGATCGCACCCGCGGATGCCAACACCGCGAGATTCTCCATTTCATACGACCGCTCCTTGAGCGCATCGATGAGAGGAATCGCCATCGCGTCGCCCACGAGAGAAAGCGTCGAGGCGTTCTCTTCGGCAACGAGCGAGAGAATCCTATCGGCATCGAAGCTCGCGCCGGGCTGCAGCACCAGCTTTCCGCCCGTCAGGTGGCAAATCCACTGGGTGAACTGCGCTGCACCGTGAATGAAGGGCGCACAGGGCAGCATCGACACCGTGTACCAGCCCTCCTTGGCCTGCTCGATCAGCTGTTCTGGCGTCTCGACGGGCTCGCCGCCTGGTGACCCGCCCTGCAGTCCGGAGAAGAACAAGTCTTCATGGCGCCACATGACACCCTTGGGCATGCCTGTCGTACCGCCGGTGTAGATGATGTAGAGGTCGTCGCCTGACCGCGGCGCAAAGCCGCGCTCTTCGGCGCCCTGAGCCAACGCCGCTTCATACTCCGTCGAAGCTTGGTCGGTAGGTGCCTCGGCGCCGTCTTCGATGACCACGAGCGTCTTCAGCGGGTCGAGCCCCTCCAACGCCTTGTTGATGATCGGTACGAAACGCCGCTGTGTGATGATTCCGGTGAGGTCCGCGTTCTCGATCATGTATCGGACTTCGGGCGCGACGAAGCGGTAGTTGATATTGATGCCGACGGCGCGAATCTTGAAGAGCGCGAGGATCGCCTCGACGAACTCGTGGCCGTTGTAGAGGTGCAGACCTACGTGGTCGCCCTGCCCTATCCCCTGCGACAGGAGAAAATGCGCCAAACGATTGGCGCGCTTGTCGAGTTCTGCGTACGTGAGATGGACGTCGCCCGAAGCCAACGCTTCGTTGTCGGGCACCGTGTCGGCGATGGCTTCGTACAAGTCAGCGAGGTTGTATTCCACTATGACGTCTCCTAACCGCGCTCCGAGCTCACCATCCACATCGCAAAGAACTGCGAACCGCCTCCATAGGCGTGGCCCAGCGCCATCTTTGCCCCATCAACCTGGTGCTGCTCCGCCGTGCCGCGAACCTGTCGGGCCGCTTCGGCGAATCGTATCATACCGCTGGCTCCAATCGGGTTGGTGCACATCACGCCTCCCGACATGTTGATCGGAAGGTCTGAGCCGAGCTTGGTCTTGCCGTCCATCGTCATTCGCCAACCGGTGCCTTCCTCGGCGAAACCGAGGTTCTCGAGCCACATCGGCTCGAACCAGGAAAACGGAACGTAGATCTCCGCGCAGTCGATCTCCTTCAGAGGATTGGTGATGCCCGCCTGGTCGTACACGTCCTTGGCGCACTGACGACCCGCTGCCGGGTTGACCTGGTCGCGACCCGCGAAGAAGGTGCGCTCGGTTCGCACCGAGGTCCCGCGCACCCACGCCGGGTTCGAGACTCGGTCTGCATGACTGTCGTTGACCAAGACCATCGCCACTGCGCCGTCGGACGAAGGACAGGTCTCTGAGTATCGAATCGGGTCCCAGAGCATCGGTGAAGCTTTGACCTGCTCGAGCGACTGCTGAAGGTGCAGGTGCGCCAGGGGGTTGAGCATACCGTGCTCGCGGTCTTTGACCGCGACCATGCAGCCTGTGTCTGGGTGCGGATCGGCGCGCCGAATATACGAGCGGATCAGCGGGGCGAAATATCCACCCGCTCCAGCGACGAGCTGCGGCTGAAACGGAACCGCCGGCGAAAGCGCCCACATGGCGTTCGACTCGCTCTGTTTCTCGAAGGCGACGGTGAGCACCTTGTCGTGCACGCCAGCTTGGACGAGATGCGACGCCACGACCGCGGTCGAGCCGCCGACCGAACCCGCGGTGTGCACCCGAAATATCGGCTTTCCCGCGGCGCCCAGGGCGTCTGCCAAGAACAGCTCGGGCATCATGATGCCTTCGAACATGTCGGGTGCGGTTCCGAGCACGATGGCATCGATGTCCTTGAAGGTCATCGAGGCGTCTTCGAGGGCCTTGATGGCCGCGTCTCGAATCAGACCTGGTATCGACAGATCGCGACGGCTTTCGGCGTACTTGGTCTGTCCGATTCCGATGACTGCACAGTGCTCGGCCATTACTCGCCCTCCAGGACGGCTACCAGGTTTTGCTGCAGGCAGGCCCCGCTCGACGCGTGCGCGACTGCCCGGTTGGCGTCGCCTGAAAGGACGCGATTGGCAGCTTCGCCAAAACGAATGAGGCCTGCGGCCATCAGCGCGTTCGCGGCAAGCGCACCCCCAGATGGATTGATGCGCGTGTCGTCACCCAGACCGAGCGCTTCTTTGAGAATCAGTTCTTGGTGCGCGAACGACGCGTGCAGTTCGGCGACATCGACGCCGCCCTTGCCCACACCGGCTTTCTCGCCGGCCAGCTTGGTCGAGGGAGACTTCGCAAGGTCGCGTTGCCCCAGGCCATGCGGTTCTACGCGATGATCGATGCCTCGGATCCACGCGGGCCGAGCGACGAGCTGCTTGGCGCGTTCACCCGACGCCAGCACGATCGCGGCCGCAGAATCGGAGATGGGCGAGCACAGGCTCTTCCGCAACGGCGAGCTGATGTAGGGTTCGTCGAGAATGCTCTCGACGCTGAACTCGCCTTTGACCTGCGCGTTGGGGTTGTTCATGGCGTCCTTGCGATTGCGAACCGCGACTTCGGCAAAGTCGTGCTCCGTCGCCGCTCCCGAATCGAGAAGTGCGCGCGCCTGCAGGGCTGCCGCGCTTATCGAATCGAGGCCGAGGGGCTGCGTGTAGTACGGGTCGTTCTGCAGATTCATCACGTCAGGAACCGACCCGAGGGACGATTTTCCGAACGAGAATACGAGCGCGGTGTCGATGTCCCCGTGAAGCAGCCGGACCCAGGATTCGTAGAGCGCAAAGGCGCCGTCCATTTCTACGTGCGACTCGCGGATGGGCGGCCAGGCTTTGAGGCCGTCGACGGCAGCGACGAACGAAAACGCGAGGCCGCGAACATAGTCCGAGCTTCCCGAGCAGGTGAAGCCGATGTCGTCTTGAGTGATGCCCACCTGCCCCATCGCGGCGGCCGTGACGCGCTGGACGACCTCGGCTTCGTCCGTCAGTTCTGAAGCGCGGACCGAAGGAAGCTGGGCGAACGAAACGATGGCGATGTCGCGCATCACAGGTGCTCCTTGTAGGTGTCGAAGGGGGCGTCGGGCTCGCCCGTCGGCTCGAAGTAGAGAATGTTCTCGAGAGACGTCGTCCACTCGGACTTGGGTTTCCAGAGCGCCTTGACCCGCATGCCCATCCTGATTTCGTCGTGCGGCACGCCGCTGATCAAGTGGTAAATCGGCATGTCGGCACCATCGAGAACGATGGCCCCGAAGCAGTACGGAGGCTTCAGCTTCTGACCTTCGAACGGGATGCGAATGATGGTGAACGTGGTGAGGACCCCCTGGTGCTCGACGTCGACGTATTCGCTGGTGGGGTTTCCGGTGGCCGGGTCGCAGGCACGCGGCGGCACGTAGACGTGACCCGACGCCGGGTCGCGACCGCCGATGATGCGACCTTCCTGCAAACCTCTGAGGAACGCCGAGTAGTGCTCGCCAGGCTTCACGAGGAACTCGAGATCCACCGGGCCCGGCAGGTAGGGAAGCACCGGCTCGAAACAGGCGATGTCCTGAATGGTTCCTTCGCGCTTCTCGGCCCATCGAAGCCGAACACGCATACCAGTCTGCATGTTCGCCTCCGTACCCGCATCAACCGCATGAACCATCGCGTTGTCGGTTCCGTCGATCTGAATCAGCGCGAACGCAAACGGCCGGTCGAACGGATGCCCCTTGCGAGGCTCCGCCACCCAGGTCCACGACTTCACCGTTCCCGCAGGTCGCAGCGGAACGAACTCATCCGTGGTCGGGTTCCCGTCCTCGTCATACTCGAGCGGTGGGCAAAGTACTTGCCCTGAGGCGGTCTTCACGCCTTCGAGCACGCCGTATCGCAAGCTCTCGAGGAAGCGGCCAATGACTGGCCCCGTGCTCCGCGTGTATGTGTATTCGAGAACGTAGGGGGCCGTCAGGAAGTCGCTCATCTCGTGTATCCTTGGCTCAGCCTTGGGGGAAGAACTTCTGCATCTTCTGGGCAAGGGCGATGTTGCCCTTGACCTTGAGCTTGCGGGTGAGGAACGCCTTGCGGCCATCGAGGTCGCCGTTGGCCATCTCGATGAACTTCTCGGCGTCCATCATGATGTGCAGCGTCGGCTTGTCGGCGGTGCCGGTCTCGACGCCTTGGAACGAGCCGTCCTCGATCTTAACGACCCAATCTCCGCCACCGTCGCCACTGAGGCTGTACTGCATGACTGCATTGACGCCGCCTGCCGCATCGGCGACGAAGCGGTCGCTGAGGGTGCTGAAATACTCTGCCGTGTCGGCTACTTTGGCCATAGCTATCTCCCGGTTTTGCGCAGGCGAACGCCCCGCATGAAGTGGAACGTGTTCTATTTTGTCCGCGGGACGGCGTCAAGCCGTCGCGTGCGGAACCACGGATCAAAAAGCGGACGGCGCGCGGTTCAACCGAGGTCGTAGTACGGCGGCGGCTGAATCGAGCCGAGCACCTGCAAGCCGGCAACACAGTGATCGCCGACTCTTCGAGCCCAGACGACCTTGGCGCGCTTGTAGATTTCTCGACCGCTGTGCGTAGTGATTCTCAAATCACAGAGCGTGCCGGTCGAGAGCCAGCCGGGAAACGAGACCTGGAGCCCACTCGAACTCACGTCGATGGCGACCCCGTCATGCAGTGCCGGGCTGAGAATCTCGACGCGTGCATCGGATGCCCAGCGGTCGCCCCGCCTCCGTTCAGGCGCAACGGCAGGCCGAACCTCGGACTGCTTGCGTGGAAGAGGGGGCCGTTCGCTTTTCCGATTGGGGAGTTTCGAGCTCATCGTCGACCTGCCGCACGTATGCTCACGGCGACCTACGCCTACACCTTGCCTGGCGGCGCACGGCCTGTCGATGCCCGAGGGCCCCTCGTGTGGTTCCGCTTACAGATCGAAGCAAAACGTCCCCAACGGGGGATGGTGCGTTAGTTGAGTCGCTCGATGATGGTGACGTTCGCCTGCCCGCCGCCTTCGCACATGGTCTGCAGCCCGTACCGGCCTTCCGTGCGCTCGAGTTCGTGAAGCAGCGTGGTCATAAGCTTGGCACCCGTCGCGCCCAGCGGGTGACCGAGCGCGATGGCGCCACCGTTGACGTTGACCTTGCTGAGATCCGCGCCGAGCTCTTTGGCCCAGGCGACGACTACCGGCGCGAACGCTTCGTTGATCTCGACGAGATCGATGTCGCCGAGGGACATGCCGGCCTTGTCGAGGGCGTAGCGCGTCGCGGGAATCGGCGCCGAGAGCATCCGAATCGGGTCTTCGCCGCGAACGCTCAAATGATGGATCCGTGCGCGGGGCTTGAGGTTGTGCTCCTTCAGCGCCTTCTCGGAAACGATGAGAAGCGCGGCGGCGCCGTCGGAGATCTGGCTTGCAACCGCCGCAGTGAGACGGCCCC
The DNA here is from genome assembly GCA_963845195.1 of uncultured delta proteobacterium. Lineage (GTDB taxonomy): Bacteria > Myxococcota_A > Polyangia > Polyangiales > Houyiibacteriaceae > SG8-38. The sequence goes on along the minus strand of CAWJRH010000006.1, from coordinate 1,031,801 downwards.
CCTCCATGAGGATCGGGAGTGCGGCCATCTTTTCGAGGGTCGTGTCCGGTCGCGGTCCCTCGTCGGCAGTGACATTGCCAAACGGAAGGATCTCGCGATCGAATCGGCCCTCTTTCTGAGCGCGAATCGCGCGTTGATGGCTTTCGAACGCGAACTGCTCGAGTTCCTCGCGGGAAAGATCCCACTCTCGCGCGATCATCTCGGCGCCGTGGAACTGATTCACTGGTCGATCGCCATAGCGTTCGGTCCAGCCGACCGAACCCGAGAAGGGGTCGCGAATCCCGAGCTCTTTGGCGAGCGTCATCGAAGACCCGATCGGAATCGTACTCATGTTCTGCACGCCGCCTGCCAGAACCACGTCCTGTGTGCCGCTCATCACACCCTGTGCCGCGAAGTGAACCGCCTGCTGCGAAGAGCCACACTGCCGGTCGATGGTGACGCCCGGAACGTGTTCGGGGTAACCCGCCGCGAGCCAACAGGTGCGCGCGATGTCGCCCGCCTGCGTGGCGACCGTGTCGACGCACCCGAAGACGACGTCTTCGATTGCCCCGGGGTCGATTCCGCTGCGCTCGACCGCTCCCTTGATGACGTGTGCACCGAGATCGGCGGGATGGACTTCGCTAAGCCCTCCGCGCTTGCGGCCAACCGGAGAACGTACTGCTTCGACGATGTATGCTTCAGCCATCTTGGGTTACTACGGGTCGACGCGGCCCGTTGCAAGCCGTTCAGACAGTTCTCCCCTGCAGGGGCCGCCGGCATTAAAGAATGTGGCGACCGACTCGGGCCCTGTGGAACGCCGGGTCACCGTGTGCCGCGGCAAGAGCCCAAGCTCGCTTCATCCACATGTGCAGATCGTATTCGATCGTGTAGCCAATGGCGCCGTGCACCTGAAGCGCCTGCTTAGCAACGAAGCGAGCCGCGTCGGCTGCATAGATCTTTGCGACTGAGACATCGACCTCCGCGCTTGGCTGCTCGGTCGCCATCGACCAGGCCGCCCGGTAGGCCATCGGACGCGCGAATTCCTGCTGGATGAGCGCGTCGGCGAGCCGGTGCTTGACCGCCTGCTGTGCGCCGATCGGCTTGCCGAATTGCTCACGGTCCTTGGCGTACTGAACCGTCATGTCGAGCATTCGACGGCTAAGCCCAACGAGCTGGGCCGCGGTCGCAAGCGTCGCCCGACGCTCGGCGCGGCCGAGGCAGGCCGCCTGGTCGACGTCCTGGCGCATCGGCTCGGCGGTGCCTCGGTCGAAGGACACCTGGCTCAGCGTGCGCGCACGATCGACGGAGCGTTCTGCGGTGAGCGTGACCTCCGTGATGGGTACGCAGTAGAGGCCACCCTCTTGGTAGGCAAGCAGCAGGTCTGCGTACGAGGCATCAGCGACGAACGGCTCGCCCTCGAAGGAAACCACGACCTTCGCTTGGCCCGCAGCGAGGAGGTCGAGCCATAGGTCTTTTTGGGCGTCGGTCCCTGCTTCCGCGAGAAGCGGAAGGCCAACGGCCATCGTGTCGACGATCGGTCCCGGATACGCGGCGTAGCCGAGCTCTTCGAAGAGCAGCACCGAGTCGATCTCGGTAAGCCCCATGCCGCCGCGGTCGTCGGGCAACGCGATCGCGATCGCGCCGGTCTCCGCAAGTGTGCTCCAGACGGAGTCGACGGCGGCGCGGTCGCCTTCCCAGACCGCACGCACCGCTTCGGGCGGACACTCGCGCTGAAGCACCTCGCGAACGGTGTCTCGAAGCATGCGCTGATCGTCGGTGAAGCTGAAGCGCATCGTCGCTACTTTCGCGGCAGGCCGAGCACGCGCTCGGCGATGATGTTCCGCTGGATCTCGTTGGTCCCCGCATAGATCGGCCCGGCAAGCGCAAACTGAAACCCCTTCATCCACTGACCCTGATCGACCGCGTCGGGCGACTCTTCGTCGAGTTCGAGCCGTGCGCCGATGAGTGCGAGGGCCGTCTCGTGGGTGCGCACGTCCATGTCGGACCAGAACACCTTGTTCATGCTCGAGTCCGCGCCGATCGATTGGCCTTCGGCCATGCGAGTGACAGTCTGAAAGGTGAACCAGCGGTACGCCTGGGCATCCATCCACGCCTGAATCACTTCGGCTTCGAGGCCCGGCTCAGCCTCGGCACTGCGACGCCGGTAGAGATCGATCAACCGAGAGGCAGTGGCAATGAATCGTCCGGGACTGCGGAGACTGAGACCGCGCTCCGTGCTTGTGGTGGCCATCGCGACCTTCCAGCCGTCGTCGACCGCACCGATGACGTCGGCGTCGGCCACGAACAGGTCTTCGAGGAAGATCTCCGCGAAGCCTTCGTCGCCGTCGAGTCGGTGGACCCCACGCACGGTCACGCCGTCGGCGCGAAGCGGGAACATGAAATAGGTCAGTCCACGGTGTCGTGTCTGCTCGGGATCGGTGCGGAAGAGGCCGTAGGCCATGTCGCAGAAAGCGGCACGGGTGGACCAGGTCTTCTGTCCGCTAAGCCGCCACCCACCCTCGACGCGACGCGCGGTGCTCTTGAGCGAGGCGAGATCGCTCCCGGCATTCGGCTCCGACCAGGCTTGACCCCAGGTGACGTCGCCGCGCGCCATCGGTTTGAGAATGCGCTGCTTCTGTTCGTCGGTGCCGAACTCGAACAGGGTCGGCGCGAGAAGGAAGATTCCGTTCTGTGTGACCCTGCTCGGGGCGCCGGCCCGGTAGTACTCTTCTTCGAACACCAGCCAGTCGACGAGCGAAGCCTCCCGGCCGCCGTAGGGTTTGGGCCACGATACGGCGGCCCACCCGGCATCGAAGAGCTGATGCTCCCACTCGAGGTGGCGAGCGAAGCCCTCTTTTGTATCTCCGGAAGGCAGCGACTCTCGCGGCACGTGCGCCTCGAGCCACGCGCGGCACTCGCTCCGAAATCGGTCCTGCTCGGGTGTGAAGCTCAAGTCCATCGAGGCGTCTACGCTCCCAGCTTGGCGAGGGTCGCTTCGGCCTCCGCCATGACGCGCCCGATGAGGTCGGCCACCGAAGGAATCTCGTCGATGACGCCCGTCACCTGACCCGTCGGCAGGATGCCGGTTTCGACATGCCCGTCCACGATGGAGGCCTTGGTGAGCATTGGCGCGTTGGCCGCCATCGCGAGCTGGGACCAGGTGAGTTCTTGAGTCCTCTTCATCGCGAGGCCTTCACGAAGCAGCTCGGAGAACGACGTGCCGGTCACCCGCATCAGCGAAAGCGCATTGAGAAGCGCCCGAGGGAATCGGGTCAAGAAGCTCGCCCGCTCGAGCCGATCGACGAGGCTGGTGCGAATCACGCGCTGCGGGTAGCCGTCCACCGCCTTGGTGACGACGGTTCCGTTGGCCTTAGTGTGAAGGTAGATTTCCTTCACATGATCGGGAACGTGGCTTTCGCGCGTGAGCAAGAAACGCGTGCCCATGGCGATGCCCGCACCACCGAGCGCAAGCGCGGCAACGAGTCCTCGTCCGTCGCGAAACCCACCGGCGCCGACGACGGGGATGTCGACGGCCGCTGCCACGTCGGGCAGGAGAATCGAAGTCGGGATCTGGCCGGTGTGTCCGCCACCTTCCTGTCCCTGCGCGATCACCGCGTCGACGCCCCAGGCCTGCACTTTCTCGGCATGGCGACGAGCACCGATTGTGGGGATCGTCACGACTCCGGCGTCTTTGAGAGTCTTGATTACCTTCTCACCGGGAGCCTGGGCGAAACTTGCAACCTTGACCCGCTCCCGAATCAGGAGCGCCACCCGGTCCATCACGTCCGCCTGGTCAGCTCGCATGTTGACGCCAAACGGCTTGCTCGTGCGGCTCTTGATTTTGGCGATGGCCTCGACGAGCTCGTCGAAGTTCAGTGTGGCGGCGGCAAGGATGCCGAGGCCGCCCGCTTCACTGGTCGCGGAGGTGAGGCTCGCTCCCGCAACCCACCCCATCCCGGTCTGGATGATTGGGTACTCGATGCCACACAGATCACAAAGCGGTGTGCGGAGGGTGGGATGGGTCATACGCCGAGCTCCTTGCGCGCATAGCCCTGAGGGTCGAGGGCTCTGAGCCGCGCGATCTGTTCTGGGGTCGGAGTGGCGGTCAAGTCCACCCGATCGGGGATGGCGAGCTCGAACCCGGTATTGTCTCCGACCTCTTCGACCGAGACACCAGGGTGCAGCGAGACGAGGCGCATCCCGTGGTCCGGCCCCCCGAAATCGAAGACGCCGAGATTGGTCACGACGCGGCGAATCTCGTGAAAGCGTCGGCTCGGCTCGTCGAGAGCGGCAACGCGGTCGTATCCCACCCCGCTCACCATGTCGACGGCGGGCACGAAGACCCGGCTGTTGTGTTTGGGTACCCAGTAGCTGGTCGTGTGGTTGATTGTGTTTCCGGGGGCTCCACGAACACCGAGAAGCTGCGCCTTGGGGTGTTGCCACGAACCGATGCACGCGATGTTCTGGTTTCCGAAACGGTCGATCTGGGAAGCACCCATCATCACGTGGCGCCGCCCCCACCAAAGGGTGTCGAATACAGACCCGAAAGGCATCCACCCCTCGACGTCCGACGCCGTCGGCTTGGCACCGAGAGGCAACACGTTCCGCAGCAGAAGATTGAAACCGTCTGTCATCAGGAGGTCGGGCTCGAAAGTCGACTTGGCGAGGCGTGCACCGAGGCTCGGGGTCGTACCCATGGCACTGACCATGATCTCCCCGTCACCCCGAAAGCATTCCGCGACGGCGACCGCGCAGATGTCCGAGAGAGTCGCTTCGGTCGCAGTCATGACCTAACCGCCTTCTGGTAGTCTTCTTCGCTCACCTCGAGGTATCGCTCCCGAAAGCTCGCCCAGGCGCCGTCGTCCTTGGCGGTCGCGGCGTACTCTCGCTGAAACTTCTCGTCGCGTGCGTAGTCGGGTGGGCATTCGGTGAAGTGTGCACCGCCAGGGGCCTCCACGACGCCCTGCACCATCATGCGATTGATCAGCAGCGTCTGCACCGGGTGGTCCTCGGTGAGCGCCTCGGTTTCGACAATCGACTCCGCGCTCAGGTAGGCCTTGTCGGCAGCCATGCAGAACAGATGATCGAAGTAGGGATCGAGGCCGAGCGACTGCCCGTTCCCAGACGCGTCGGCGCGGTTCATGTGCACGAACGCGACGTCGAGGCGCAGGGCGGGTACCGCAACGAGTTGCTCCCCGTCTGCGTACGGGGACGTCACGGTCTTCAGGTGGGGATTGATCTCGAGGACGTCTGAGCCGAGTCCCGCCCGAGTGGGAAGGAAAGGCAGCCGCTGTGCTGCGGCACGCAGCCCGAGCAGGAACATGCCCTCGTCGAGCTCGACGGCCTCGATGCTGCCCGCCTGGCGGGCTTTTCGAAAGTGAGGTTCGAGCGGAATCGAGTCGAGGGAGACGAACCCGTAGATCGCCTTCTTGAGCTGCCCGGTCGCGCAGAGAATCCCGACGTCGGGTCCACCATAGGAGACCACGGTCAGGTCGCGCACGCCCTTTCGCACGAGTGCGCGCACGAACGCCATGGGCTTGCGCCGCGAACCCCAACCCCCGATGCCGATGGTCATGCCATCGCGAACTTCGGCGACGGCTTCATCCACCGTCATGCGTTTATCGACCACGGACGAACCTCACTTCTCGTCGGACTTGGGATCGCGCTTCTCGACGAAGGCGTCACGCGCCTCGTCGGCCACGCCGGCAAGGTTGAGCTCAAACGTGAACCCTTGTTCGAAGCGATACGAACGATTGACGTCGACCGGGTCGATGTTGTTGAGACACTCTTTGGCGGCGCGGACGACCCGAGGGATCTTGCTCTTGAAAGTCGCCGCGACCTCGTGCGCTTTGGCGACCAGGGCATCAGGCTCGACAACCGCGTAGACCGAGCCCCACGCGTGAAGCTCTTCCGCCGTGGCGGCTTCGCAGGTCAGGACCATCGCGCGCATCTTCAGCGCCGGGACCAGGCGCGCGAGGTGGGTCGCCGCGCCGAGCGCACCCCTGTCGACTTCGGGAAGCGAGAACTTGGTGGCGGCCGCCGCGATCAGAATGTCGGAGTTACCCGCGAGACCAATGCCGCCGCCCACGCAGTAGCCGTGTACGGCCGTAATCACCGGCACTTTGCACTCGTAGACCGCGCGAAACGACTCCCAGCAACCTCTGTTGGCGCCGAGCAGCGCGTCGAAGCCTTCCGAGGTCTGCATCTCCTTGATGTCGACGCCCGCGTTGAAGCCTCGACCTTCGGCCCGGAGAATCACCGCGCGCGTCTCGGGGCGCCGCCCGAGGTCGTCGATACGCTCCGCGAGTTCGAACCAGCCAGCGACCGGAATCGCATTCACCGGGGGGTAGTCGACGACGACTTCAGCGATTCCATCAATGATTTCGTGCGAAATGCCCACCGCGGCTCCTCCGGCGGAAAGTGAAACGCGTTTCAGTCTGTCGGTCAAGCCGACGCCCAGGTCAGACCGAGAACCCGGAGAGCGTCGCTTCGATGTCGGTGGTAATCGGAATGCCCATTCGCTGCAGCTCCGAATGCACGAGCTGCGCCGCGGCGTTGGGCGTCGCGGCAGTGAGAGTGCGGATCGGCGGCTTGCGGAACTGATAGACCACGCGAAGCACCGCGCGAAAGATCGCCTCGGGCATCATGATGACGGTGCTGAAGTCGTCGCGCTCCAAGGCCGTGCCTCGAGCCTCGAGCCAATCAACATACAGCCTCCGCTGCGAAGCGCCGAGGATCCCGCTGCCCGACTTCAATATGATGAGGGCACAGTACGGGAGGTTTCGAGCGAGGTGGTGGTCTCCAAGGGAGAGCATGAGTTCGACTTCATCGGAGGTGATCTTGCTCGGCTGGTCGTACTCGTAGATCACCAGCGGCGAGAGGCTTGCGTCCATTCGCATCCTGTCCGATTCGTAGATCGGTGTCTCGTCCCAGTCCCATTCCATCGGTCGTTCGGCGAGTGTAGACCATCTGGCTCGCGAAACCGGAATCAGTCGCGCGGCGCGGACGCTGCCTCCCGAGGTGTTGCCCCCGTATGCGGATGGCGATATCACCCAATGAACGCCGATGGAGGAACCCGAGGCCAGACCGCCGATGCCGACGACGATGCCTGCCCTCCTGATGCAGCAGGCAGAACGGCTCGCTGAGGTCGACGCCATCGTCGATGGGCAAACGCGCCTGAGCTTCGCCGAACTTGCGGCTTGCGTCGATCGAGCGGCCCGCGCGCTGATCGCAACGGGCATCAAGCATGGTGATCGGGTCGCAATTTGGGCGCCCAACCTCTGGGAGTGGGTCGTCGCAGCGCTTGCCATTAATACCGTCGGTGCCGTCACGGTTCCGGTCAACACGCGCTACAAGGGCATCGAGGCCGCCTATCTCCTCAAAAAGAGCGGCGCTCGGCTCCTCTTCACGGTGACCGACTTTCTCGACACCGACTACGTCGCGCTGCTGCGCGCAGCCGCCGCCGACCTCCCCGAGCTCGAGACAGTCGTCGTGTTGAGAGGCGAGGCCGCCGAGGGAACCGAAGCGTTCGATGCCTTCCTCGAGCGTGCCGAGGAGGTGCCCGCAGAGGCGGCTCGGGAGCGAGCGGCACAGATCGACCCGGACGACATTGCAGACATCCTCTTCACCTCGGGTACGACAGGGAAGCCCAAGGGCGTCATGTGTTCGCACTCCCAGAACCTCCGCGTGTTCGACACCTGGAGCTCGCTGGTGGGACTGCGCGAGGGCGACCGCTATTTGATCGTGCTGCCGTTCTTTCACAGTTTCGGCTACAAAGCAGGTTGGTTCTCGGCACTGATGCGGGGTGCGACGAGCTTCCCCGAGCCGGTGTTCGACGTCGACGTCGTGCTCGAGCGGGTACAGGCCGATCGCATCACCATGCTTCCGGGACCCCCCGCGCTCTACCAGTCCCTGCTCATGCATCCGCGCCGAAGCGAGTTCGACCTGTCGACTCTTCGGCTTGCGGTCACCGGAGCCGCGGCGATCCCCGTCGAGCTAATCCACAGGATGCGAGACGAGCTGCGCTTCGAAACGGTGATCACCGCGTACGGCCTCACAGAGAGCAGCGGTGTCGTCACGATGTGCCGCCTCGACGACGACGCCGAGACGATTGCGACGACCAGCGGGCGCGCCATTCCGGACGTCGAAGTCCGAATCGTCAGCCCCGAGGGCAACGCAATGCCACCCGGCGAGCCAGGTGAGATCGTCGTGCGGGGCTACAACGTGATGAAGGGCTACTTCGAAGCGCCCGAGCAGACGAGGGACACGATCGACGCCGACGGTTGGTTGCACACGGGCGACATTGGAACCCTCGACACGCGCGGCTACATCAGGATCACCGACCGCCTCAAGGACATGTTCATCGTGGGCGGCTTCAACGCCTACCCCGCCGAAATCGAGAACACGCTTCTCACCATGCCCGGCGTCGGGGAGGCTGCGGTGATCGGCGTGCCGGACGAACGCCTCGGCGAGGTCGGTATGGCCTTCGTGGTGCCTGCGCCAGGAAGGCAACTCGACCCGGAGGCGATCATCGCGTGGAGCCGGGAAAACATGGCGAACTTCAAAGTACCGCGTAAGGTCGAAGTGCTCGAGACGCTGCCGAGAAACGCGACGGGCAAAGTGGTCAAGGGCGAACTCAGGGAGCGTGTGCGTGGCTGAATTTGGCGAAGGAGCGGTACTGGTCGTCGGCGGGAGCGGCGGAATCGGAAGTGCGGTCGCGCGCGCGTTCGCGGCACAGAACGTCTCGGTCGCCCTCACCTATCGAAAGAACAAGGCTACGGCCGAAACCGTGCGGGACGAGATTGCGGCTGCGGGCATCGCCGCATCGATCCACCAAGTGTCGCTCACCGAGTTGGAGTCCGTGACGGGATGTATCGACGCGGTCCTCGAGGCGCACGGGTCGATCCACACGATTGCGCACGCGGCAGGGACGTACATCGATCAGCCGTACGTGAGCCAAGTCACCCCCGAGCAGTGGCGCAACACGATGGACTGGGACGTGAACGGGTTCTTCCACGTGGTGCACGCCGCGCTGCCGAAGCTTCGAGAAACCCGAGGTTCCCTCGTCTTCATCAGCTCCGCGGGCCTTCGTCGCTTTCCCCCGGGCGACGTGCTTTCGATCGCACCGAAAGGGGCCATTGAGGCGCTGATCCACGCGATTGCACGCGAGGAGGGTCGCTTCGGGGTCCGGGCGAACAGCGTCGCGGTCGGCGTGGTCGACGCCGGAATGTTTCCCAAACTCGTGGAGAGCGGCGAACTCAGCCAGACCTGGATCGACACGGCAATCAAGAACACACCGCTCCGGCGCTTCGGTCGGCCAGAAGAAATCGCGGACGCTGCGGTCTTCCTTGCCTCGAATCGCGCGCGCTACATCACAGGCCAGACACTCTTCGTCGATGGCGGTTACACGTTGTAAGCAACGCCGCCTCGGGGATACACTCCGTCTCCGAAATGGGGCGAGTGGTTTTTGATGAAAGTCGGCGCCCTCTCATGCGGATGACGTACGAGGGGGTTTGCGACGACGCAGAGTGGCAGGCGCACATCGACACCATGTCGACATGGGCGCGGCGTGGGGAGGCCTATGGCGTCGTGATCGACGCACGGCAGGTGGGAAGAGTATCGCCAGTTCAACGGCGCGCGATCGTCGATTGGATTGAACGCGACCGCCAACACCTGAAAACACACTGTGCAGGCGGAGCGCTGATCTTCACGAGCCCGATGCAGCAGGGGCTGTGGACTGCGATCGTCTGGCTCACGCCGATTCCGATCCCCGTAAAGGTGTTTCGGGACGTATCGGCAGCCGAAGACTGGGTGCGTAGTCAACTCGGGGGAAGGCACACTTCGTAGATGGCAAGGGATCTCTGATGACCGAATCTTCCTCTTCTCCGCCGCCCATGCGCATGCTCGAACAGCAGCTCCTAGGGCCCGGCGCACCCTTTGAAATCGAAGACGCAGACGTACTCGGCGAGCGCGTTCGGGTCTTTAAGAACCGCCCCCGTTCCCTTCGCGACATGCTGGTTCGCGCCCGAGAGTTCGGCGAAGCCGAGTACATGGTATTTCGGGACGGAGATTCCGAGCGTCGCTACACGTTTGCCGAGCACGAGACGGCAGTGGCACAAACCGCCGCTGCGCTTTCCCAGGACTTCGGAGTCGGGCCCGGCGACCGCGTCGCGGTTCTCGCGGCGAACTGTCCGGAGTGGGTGATCACCTTCTGGGCATCCGTGAGCCTCGGCGCAATTTGCGTCGGGCTCAACGGCTGGTGGACCGAGGAAGAGATCCGCTACGCCGTCGGTCACAGCGCGCCCAAGGTGCTAATCGCCGACCGCAAGCGTGCGGCACGGCTCCAGGGCAATCCCGGAGTGCCGTTGGTCGTCATCGAAGACGACTTCGCGGCCCTTCTCGAAAAGCACCGAGACGCCGAGCTTCCGACACAGCCCATCGCGGAGACCGACCGCGCGGTGATCCTCTACACGAGCGGCACGACGGGGCGCGCCAAAGGTGTGGTTCATACGCACGGGAACATGACAAACATGCTCATGGTCGCCTTCTTCCACGGGGCGCGGCTCATGATGGCGAATCCCAAACAGGCATCGCTCCCTCAACTGCCGAATACGATCCTCGTCACGAGCCCGCTCTTTCACGTATCGGGTCTGCACTGTGCCGCCATGACCGGACTCGCGGGCGGCGCAAAGACCGTCTGGCCGATGGGGAAGTTCGACCCCGGCACCGTGCTCGAACTCATCGAAAAGGAGAAGGTCACGGGCTGGGGATACACCGCCACCATGCTGAGCCGCCTGGTGAACCATCCTGACGCCGCACGCTACGACCTCGGCTCACTTCGGTCTTTTGGGGGCGGCGGTTCCCCGATCCCCGCTCCGCTGCTCGACAAGGCGCTCGCACTCGCACCGCAATGCAGCCACACGATGGGCGTCGGGTACGGGCTCACCGAAGGGACGGCCTTTGCAACCCTCAACGCAGGGGAAGAGCTCACCGACGACCCGGCCTCCGTGGGGCGTCCAGTGCCGATCGTCGAACTGCAGGTCCGCGACGAGAAAGGTACCCCGCTCGCCGACGGGCAAGAAGGCGAGATTCATCTGCGTGGCCCGCTCGTGATGCTCGAGTATTGGGACGACCCCGGCGCGACCGCTACGGCGATTCGTCCGGGCCGCTGGCTCAACACCGGCGACGTCGGTCGGCTAGAACAAGGCCGGCTCTACATCGCCTCGCGAAAGCGCGATCTCATCTTGCGCGGAGGCGAGAACGTGTATCCGATCGAAATCGAGCAGCGTCTCGAGGCCCATCCGGCAGTGGCTGAGGCGGCGGTCATCGGCGTCGATCACGAGGATCTCGGTGAGGAGGTCGAGGCGATCGTTGTCTTTCATTCGGGGGCGAAAGCGACCGCGGACGAACTCGGCTCCTGGGTGGCTGAGACGCTCGCCTATTATAAGGTGCCGAGCCGCTGGCAAATTCGCAGCACCGCCCTTCCGCGCAACGCCACGGGAAAAGTGCTAAAGCCGTTGCTCCGCGAGTCGAGAGACTCCGCCTTCATCGAGGAGTCGTAATGCCTGAAGCTGTGATCGTATCCACCGCGCGAACGCCTATCGGACGTGCATTCAAGGGTTCGCTGATTGAGATGCGTCCTGACGATCTCGCGGCCATCGCCGTCCAAGCGGCTCTCGACAAGCTTCCAAGTCTCGACCGGGCCTTGGTCGAAGACGTCATCATCGGTTGCGCGCAACCTGCCGGCGAGCACGGCTACAACCTAGGGCGCGTGGTGAGCCTTCTGAGCGGCCTCGCGGACGTGCCCGGCGCCACGGTCAATCGTTACTGCTCGTCCTCACTGCAGACGATCCGAATGGCCGCACACGCGATCAAGGCGGGCGAAGGCGACTGCTTCGTCGCCGGAGGCGTCGAGTGCGTAAGTCGTTTCGGGCTCGGCCGCGCCGACGGAATGGAAAACACGAAGAACCCGAAGTTTGCCGACTCCGAAGCGCGGATGGCCAAGTACATGTCGGGCGAAGGTGGTAACTGGGAGCCCGCGGGCGGGCTGCCCGACGTCTACATTACGATGCTGCAAACCGCCGAAAACGTAGCGCAGCACGCGTCAGTAACGCGCCAAGAACAAGACGAGTTTGCGGCGCTCTCTCAGAATCGGGCCGAAGAGGCCCAGAAGAGCGGCTACTTCGCCGAAGAGATCGTTCCGGTTACGACCCCGAGCGGAACGGTCGTCGACACTGACGATTGCCCGCGGCACGGGACGACGGTCGAGAAGCTCGGCGGGCTCAAGCCGGTCCTTGGCGAGCAGATGGGCGACAAAGCAACGGTGACCGCGGGCAACGCGTGTCCGCTGAACGACGGCGCTGCCGCGGTGGTCGTCATGAGCGACACCCGCGCGAAGGAACTCGGCATCCAACCCTTGGCACGCATCGTCTCGACGGCGGTCACCGCACTCAACCCGGAAATCATGGGTCTTGGGCCCGTCGAAGCGAGCCGGGCCGCACTTGACCGAGCAGGACTGAGCATCGATCAGATCGATCTCGCCGAAATCAACGAGGCGTTCGCAGCCCAGGTGGTCCCTTCCGCCCGCCAGCTCGGTATCCCGTTCGACAAGCTCAACGTCAACGGCGGCGCCATTGCCCTCGGCCATCCGTTCGGCCAGACCGGCGCGCGCATCATGACCACACTGATCCACAATCTGCAGAGTCGCGATGGACGCTACGGGCTCGAAACCATGTGCGTCGGAGGCGGTCAGGGCATGGCTGCGGTCATCGAACGACTCGGCTAGCAGCCCTGTTCACTCAGACCCTGCATCGCCACCGAAGCCGCCGAGTTCCTCGGAGCTCGTCATCGTGCACTGGCAGTCGCAGAACCCGTTCGCATCGCACTCCGCAGAGAGCGCGTCGTCGCCCGACTCTTCGCAGAGTTCCTGGCAGCGCACCTCACACTCGGCGTCGTCGTCGCAGCTAATCGGGGCGAATAGATCCTGGCTGCAGTCGCTGCCCAGAAGCAGCAGCGCTCCGAGCAACACAAGCATCGTGGAAACCGTGGGCATGCGTCACCTCCTCGCGATGGGGCGACGGTAGCCCAGCTCGCAGGGCGGCATCAAGGAGACAAACGCTCGGAAAGTGGGAGGGTTTGCAAAAACTGAAACATGTTTCAGTCTGAGAGAACCAAGCCTGCCGTGACGCCTACGAACCGCCAAATCCTGCTCAAGGCCCGCCCGCACGGAGCCCCGTCCCAGAGCGACTTCGAGCCTGCCGAGAGCGCGATCCCGCGTCCACAGGAAGGCCAGGTGCTCCTCCGGCACCTGTTTCTTTCGATCGACCCGGCCATCCGCGGCTGGATGAGCGACGCGAAGTCGTATCTACCACCGATCGCGCTCGGCGACCCGGTGCGGAGCGGGACCTTGTCGGAGATCGTCGAGTCGAGGGCCGAGGGGTGGAAAGCCGGTCAGGTCGTGCGGGCGCTTGCCGCCTGGGAATCCTTCAGCGCGGTCCCGGCATCGCAGCTCCACGGTGCAGTCCAGCCCGTCGAGGGGGTTCCACTCCACGCGATGCTCAGCGTCCTCGGTGGCACGGGCCTCACCGCATACTTCGGACTGCTCGAAATCGGACGGCCGCGGGAGGGCGAAACCGTGTTGGTGTCAGCCGCAGCCGGAGGGGTCGGTTCGGTCGCGGGGCAGATCGCGCGCATTCGAGGCTGCCGGGCCGTCGGCCTGACCGGTTCGGACGACAAATGCGCCTGGCTCGAACACGAGCTCGGTTACGATACGGCGATCAACTACAAGACCGCCGATCTCCGGGTTGCCTTGAAGGAGGCCTGTCCCCAGGGCGTCGATGTGTTTTTCGACAGCGTCGGCGGAGAAGTATTGAACACCGTACTCACGCGGCTCAATCCCCGGGGACGCGTCGCGCTGTGCGGCGCGATTTCTCAGATCAACGCAAGCGCCCTCCCCCCAGGACCTAGCAACTACTTGCAGCTGCTTGCCAAGAGCGCGCGCATGGAGGGTTTTACAACCCTCGACTTCGCGGCGCGCTACGATGAGGCGCGCGCCGAGATGGCTCAGTGGATTCGAGCGGGGACGCTTCGCTACCGCGACGAAATCGTCGACGGTCTCGAACACGCCCCCGCGCATTTGCTCCGATTGTTCAACGGCGACCATCGCGGAAAACTGATGGTCCGATTGCCTGACGTAGAGGTTTCGTGATGACAGGGATTTGTGAAGGACGTGTAGCCATCGTAACGGGCGCAGGGCGCGGCATCGGCCGCGAGCACGCACTCGAACTCGCTCGACAAGGCGCCAAGGTGATCGTGAACGATCTGGGGGTCACCAACCATGGCGAAGGGGGACAAAGCGCTGCCGAGGGACCGGCCGACGAGGTCGTCCGCACAATCAAGGAGATGGGCGGCGAAGCGGTCGCCAACGGCGCCGACGTCGCAGACTGGGAGCAGGCCGAAGACCTGGTGCGGCAGGCGGTGAATACGTACGGCCGCCTCGATGTGGTCGTCAACAACGCCGGCTTCGTGCGCGATCGCATGTTCGTGAGCTGTAGCGAAGAAGAATGGGATGCGGTCATCCGCGTCCATCTGAAGGGGCACTTCTGCGTCACACGCCACGCTGCAGCCTACTGGCGCCAGCAGGTCAAGGCGGGCGAACCGGTCGACGCGCGCATCATCAACACGAGCTCGGGCGCAGGCGTGCTCGGAAGCGTGGGGCAGTCGAGCTACTCGGCGGCAAAGGCGGGGATCGCCACGCTCACTTTGGTGCAGGCTGCAGAACTCGGCAGGTATGGAGCCACTGCCAATGCGATTTGCCCAATCGCCCGAACTCGCATGACCGAAGGTGCCTTCGCCGACGCCATGAAGAAGCCCGAGACGGGCTTCGACGTCAACGACCCCGCGAACGTGTCGCCATTCGTCGCTTGGCTCGCGAGCACGGAGTCCAAAGAGGTCACCGGGCGCGTCTGGGAAGTGGTTGGTGGCACGATTACCGCATTCGATGGGTATCGGCGCGAACAGACCGTCGACATTGGCAAGCGCTGGGACCCAAGCGAAATCGGCGAAGCGGTTGCGGTCCTGCTCAAGGAAGCCCGACCGCTCGTCGGAGTTTACGGCGCATGAGCGACGACCCCCTCGACTTTCGCCATGCGGCGGTGCTGGTGACGGGGGGTGCCCGCGGCATCGGTCGGGGCATCGCCGAGCGCTTCCTCGAAGCGGGCGCGGCGGTCGCGATTTGCGGCCGAACGAGGCCTGAAACCCTCCCCGCCCACGGCAATCGCGAAGCTGTTTTCTTCGAGGCCGACGTTCGCGTCCCGGAGGCGGTTACTGCAATGATCGACGCGCTCACTGCGCAACTGGGAGCGCTCGACGTGCTGGTCAACAACGCCGGAGGCGCACCGTTCGCCGAGGCCGCAACCGCCTCACCTCGTTTTTCTCGAAAGATCGTCGAGCTGAACCTGCTCGGGGCGCTCTACTGCGCCCAGAACGCCAACCGGATCATGCAGGCGCAGGCGTCCGGCGGGGCGATCGTCAACATCGCCAGTGTCTCAGGCCTACGGCCGTCGCCAGGCACCGCGGCGTACGGCGCCGCCAAGGCGGGGCTGATCAATCTCACGACCAGCCTTGCGATCGAATGGGCACCCAAGGTGCGCGTCAACGCGGTTTCGGCAGGACTTATCGGAACCGAGCAAGCGCACCTACACTACGGCGACGAAGCCGGGGTCGCGCGCGTTGCCGCCACCGTGCCACTGGGTCGACTCGGCTCCCCACGTGAAGTCGCCGATGCGTGCCTTTTCTTCGCATCTCCTCTCGCGTCCTACGTCACTGGGGCGAATTTGCTGGTCCATGGAGGGGGAGAGACCCCAGCGTTCCTCACAGCGGCCAACCCCAAGCCGACTGAGCCAACAGGAGAATAGCGGATGGAGTTTTCGTTCTCGGAAGAGCAAGACGAACTCAGACGGGCAGCCCGCCGGTTCTTGGACGCGGCTTCTTCCGAAGAGCGGGTCCGCGAGGCGATGGCCACTGAGCGCGGATACGATCCGGGAGTCTGGCAGCAGCTCGCTGCAGAGCTTGGCTGGACCGCGCTGACGATCCCCGAGGAGTACGGCGGCCTCGGCATGAGCTATCTCGATCTACACCCGCTGATGGAAGAGATGGGCCGACGACTGCTCTGTGCGCCGTTTCTCTCGACGGTCTGTCTCGGGGCGAATGCTCTCCTACTCGGCGGGAGCGAAGCGCAAAAGGAACGCTGGCTTCCGTCGATCGCCGCGGGAGAAACCACGGCCACACTGGCCTCGACCGAGAAGAACGGCCGCGTCGACGCCACCGGTATCGAAGCAACCTATGCGGCGAGCACGAAGGGCTACGTGCTTCAGGGTCAGAAACACTACGTCCTCGACGGACATACGGCAGACCTCATCATCGTTGCGGCGCGCGCCGCCCACAGCCGAGGCGAGGAAACGGTGAGCCTATTCGTCGTGCCAGGCGATGCCGACGGCATACGGCGCAGATGGCTCCCGAGCATGGACCAAACCCGCAGGCTCGCGACGATCGAACTCGATGAAGTCGTGGTCCCCGCCGATTCGCTCCTGGGCGACGAGGGACGGGGCTGGACGCTGTGTGAGCGCACCTTCGACCTCGCGATGATTGCGCTCGCCGCCGAACAGGTGGGCACTGCGGAAGCCTGCCTCGACATGGCGGTCGAGTACGCCAAGGTCCGCGAGCAGTTCGGCCGCGCGATCGGATCGTTTCAGGCGATTAAGCACAAGTGCGCAGACATGCTGATGCAGGTGGAATCAGCGCGCTCGGCGGCGTTCTACGCAAGCACCCTAGCCGCGCAGGGAGAGGCCGACCTCAGCGAATCGGCTTCGACGGCCAAAGCGTACTGCTCGGACACGGTGTTTCACTGCGCCGCAGAAAACATTCAGATTCACGGCGGCATCGGCTTCACCTGGGAGCACGGGGCCCACATGTACTTCAAGCGCGCGAAGGCAACCGAGATGCTGTTCGGAGCACCCGCCCTGCACCGCGAGCGCGTCGCCACGATGATGGGGTTGTGATGGAACTGCAGCTGAGCGCACGAGAGGAAGCCTTTCGCGACGAGATTCGCGGCTGGCTCGATGAACAACTGACCGGGCCATTCGCGCACCTTCAGGGTCGCGGCGCCTCGGGAGATCAGGAATCGTTCGTCGAGGAGCGCATCGCCTGGGGCAAAGCGATGGGCGCCGCCGGCTGGAACTGCATCGGATGGCCGAAAGAGCACGGCGGTCGCGACTGCACGCTTCGCGAAGAGGTGATCTTCAACCTCGAGTATGTGCGGGCCAACGGCCCTGGCAACATCGGGCACATCGGCGAGACCCTACTCGGCCCGACGATCATCCACTTCGGCACCGAAGAGCAGAAGCGCCGGTTCCTCCCACCGATCGTCTCCGGCGAAGAAATTTGGTGTCAGGGCTACTCGGAGCCCGGCGCAGGTTCCGACCTCGCCTCCCTGCAGACCAAAGCCACCCTGGTCGGTGACGAGTGGGTCATCGAAGGCCAGAAGATCTGGACTTCGGGCGCACTGCACTCGGACTGGTGCTTCGTCATGTGCCGCACCGACCCCGATGCGCCGAAGCATCGCGGCATCAGCTACATCTTGGTGCCCATGAAGCAGGACGGCGTCGAGGTGCGGCCTATCCGACAGATGAGCGGCGGCGCTGAATTCGCCGAAGTGTTCTTTGACGCTGCGCGTGCGCGAAAGGATCATGTGGTCGGGGGCCTCAACAACGGCTGGAAGGTCGGCATGGCGACCCTCGCAATCGAGCGGGGTGCTTCAACGCTTGGCCAGCAGTACCTCTTCGAGAAGGAGTTTGAAGAGGTCGTCGCTGCGGCCAAACGCACCGGGGCATCGAAAGACCCGGTGTTTCGGCAGCGGCTCGCCAACGCGCACATCGGGCTCAAAATCATGCGCATCAACGCGCTGCGTATGCTCGAGCATCAGGGGGTCGACCTCAGCCGCGAGGCACTCATCAGCAAACTCTACTGGTCGAACTGGCACCGCGACCTCGGAAAGCTCGCGATGGACCTACTCGGCCTCGAGGGCGAGCTGCTCGATGAAGGCCCGTACGAGCTTACCCGCACGCAAAAATGGTACTTGTTCTCGCGTGCCGATACGATCTACGCCGGGTCGAACCAAATTCAGCGCAATATCATTGGCGAGCGCGGGCTCGGCCTTCCAAGAGAACCCCGATGACTGAAGCACCTACGTACGTAAGCGGCCATCGGCTGCTCGAGAATAAGACCGTCGTCGTGACCGCGGCCGCCGGCACGGGCATCGGGTTCGCCACCGCGATGCGCAGCGCGGAAGAGGGCTGTGCCGGACTGACGATCAGCGACATTCACGAACGACGACTCGGCGAGGCCGCCGACCGCATCGAGTCGGAAACCGGCACGCGCCCGCACACGACGCTCTGCAACGTAACCAACGAGGAGGAGGTCCAGGCGCTGTTCGGGTTCGCAGCCGAGAAAATGGGCCACGTCGACGTGCTGATGAACAACGCGGGCCTCGGCGGCTACGCCAAGGTCGTCGACATGACCGACGAGCAATGGAACCTCGTGCTCGACGTCACGCTGAACGGCTGCTTTCGCACCACCCGCGCTGCTCTGAAGCACATGATGCCGCGCGGCCGCGGAGCCATCGTCAACAACGCGTCGGTGATGGGATGGCGCGCCCAAGAGGGCCAGGCTCACTACGCCGCTGCCAAGGCAGGCGTGATGGCACTCACCCGATGCGCCGCCATCGAGGCGGCTGAGGCCAACGTGCGCATCAACTGCGTTGCTCCGTCCCTCGCCATGCACCCCTTCCTCGCGAAGGTCACACCACCCGGCCTGCTCGAAGAACTCGAAAAACGCGAAGCCTTCGGACGCGGCGCCGAACCGTGGGAAGTGTCGAACGTGATGGTGTTCTTGGCGAGCGACTACAGTTCGTACATGACGGGCGAAGTGCTTTCGGTGTCGAGTCAGCGCGCCTAGCGCGCGGGCAGCGCACGCACGACTCGGTCGCTACAGGCCGCTCAGCACGCGTTCGATCCGCACGAACACGTCGTCGATGATCTTCGACTGTGGCAGAAGCGTCATTCGGAAGCAGTTCGTGTAGTCGACGTTGAAGCTCGAGCCGGGCGCGACCAACACGTGCTCGGTCTCGAGGAGCTCCATGGCGAACGCCTGGTCGTCGAACCCCGGAAGCTTGTTGGTATCGGCGGCGACGAACGCATACATCGAACCGCCTGGCGCGACGACATCGAGGTAGGCGCTCGCCTCGACGCCACGAAGCACCGCGCTCCGTGATTCGTAGAGTCGTCCGCCCGGCCGCACCAGCTGCTTCAAGCTCTGATACCCGCCGAGCGCGGTCTGCACGCCCCACTGCCCCGGCACGTTGCTGCACAGGCGAAGCGACGCGAGCAGGTCGAGCCCATGCAGGTAATCGTGCGCGAGCTCGTTGGTCCCGCTAAACGACACCCAGCCGACGCGGAAGCCGCAGGCCCGGTACACTTTCGACAATCCGCTGAAGGTCCCGCAAAGCGTGTCCTTCACCATGGGCGCGATCGGGACGAACTCCGCGTCGTCGTACACCATGCCGTCGTAGATCTCGTCGCTGAATATGACGAGGCCGTGCTCTTCGGCAAGCGACACCATCGCCTGGAGTACCTCGCGGCTGTAGACGGCGCCGGTCGGGTTGTTTGGGTTGATGATGACGATCGCCCGCGTGCGCTCGGTGACCAACGACCTGAGCGCGTCGAGGTCCGGCTGCCATGCGGCCTCGGGTGTGCAGGGGTAGTGCACGGCGCGGCCGGCATTGAGGGTCACCGCGGCAGTCCACAACGGATAGTCGGGGCTCGGGACCAGCACCTCGTCGCCGGGGTTCAGAAGCGCACGCAGGGTAAGGTCGATCAGCTCGCTGACACCGTTCCCCATGAAGACGTGCTCGGCGGTCACGTTCATCACGCCGCGATCCTGCTGCTGCATCACGACCGCTTCGCGCGCCGGGAAGATGCCCTTCTGGTGGCAGTAGGCCTCGCTGCTGGGAAGGTTCTCGATCATCGCCATGCGCATCGTTTCCGGAGTCCGGAAGCCGAAGAGCCCTGGGTTGCCGATATTCAATGAGATGATTTCGTGCCCTTGGCGCTCCATCTGATGGGCCCGCTGCGCAAGCTGCCCGCGTATCTCGTAGCGAACCTCTCGCAGGCTATCGCTCGTCTGGGTCTTGGTGGTCATGGTCTCGCTCGATTGCCGCCGGTCTCATGAGCGATGCCGCGTCCGGTGTCGAGTCGGAGCGCTTCTCGCACGGAATCCACGGCCAGGGCCCCAGCTAGTCAACCAGGGTTTCTATAGTAACCTGCTTCGGGCTATGCTCCGCTCTCAATCCCGACGCCCACACGACGTTTCGGGCCTGCTCGCTTTGTCGCTTCTCACGTGCACCCTGATCTTGGTCGGCTGCGCGAAGAGCTCGAACAAGGCCCCAGCCGCTCCGGCGCCGTGCGTCGAAAGGTACGCCCAGTGCCGAATGCCCGATGGGCCGATCGGGGTCTGCAACGACACGCCCTGCCAAAACGGCGAACCCGGGCCCTGCTTCCAGTGTGTCTCCCAGCACTAGACCGAGTTCACGGCGCGCTCGACAAGGTCAGCGCGGTTCAGTACAGGTGCAAGTAGGTTTGCCGGCACTCTCTATGCGAATTCCCGTTCTTTTTGGCTCTGTCGCGTGCCTCGTCGCCTTCTCGGCGCATGCGCAGCCCGACGCGTCGCTGCGCGGGGTTTGCGGTGAACGAAGCCTACTCGGAGGCGTTTCGGCGCCAAGGTAGACCGAATATGTCGCTGGGCGTTTCCCACCGCGTACCTAGCTAGCACCGCCGTGTTGGGAATCATTTTTTTCAACCTCAATTGAATGTAAATCGATGACGACCACCCTGTATCAGTTCGCGCTTTGTCCCTTCTGCAATAAGGTTCGCACCGGACTTCAGCTCAAAGGCGTTCCGTTCGAGGAAGTCGAGGTGAGCCCCCGCTCGAAGACAGAGTTGCCCGCATTGCCCGACGAATCCCCCCGGAAGGTCCCCGTCCTCCAGATTGGTGACACGGTCCTGTGGGACTCCACCCAGATTCTGTCGCAGCTCGACGAAGCGTTTCCGGACACTCTTCGCCTCACACCAACGGACGACGCGGCACGCGCGCGCTCGGACGCTCTCGAAGAGTGGGTCGATAGCGAATTCATCGAGTCTTTGCCACCGGTACTCTACGGAACCTGGCGCGAAGCCGCCCAGGCCTCAAAGGTCATCGCCAAGCACAGTCGCTTCGGCGCCGGCGAGGGTTTGGCAGTCAAGCTCGGCGGCCCCCTCATCATGCATGCGGTCGCAAAGCGCATCCTCAAGCGCAACGGCCGCACGGACGCACACGCATGGGTCCACGCAAACTTGGACTACTTCGAGCAAGAGCTGGGTGAACAGGACTTCGTATGCGGCGAGACTCTCAGCGTCGCCGACGCCGCCATGCACGGAGCACTCACCTGCATCAGCCCATTCCCAATTTTCGACAACGTCCGCGCCCGACCGAGGCTCATTGCCTGGTTCGAACGGGTCGAGGCGATGAAGCCAGCCTCTGCCTAGTAGACCGAGTTCACCTTGAACTGATTCGATGATCGCAGCCTTAGGGCGTCGAAATGGCCCCCGGTGAAGACGAAGGACATGCACGGCATATTCGAGGATGAGCCGGAGCCGCACCGGCGTCCTGAGGCTGCGAGGGCGGATCGGATCAGGGTGAACTCGGTCTCAACGCACCTAGCCGCTGCGCGCCTGCCAGGCGTCGGAGTACCGAAGCATGTAGCGTCGTACCCACGGCGAAAGCAGACGCACGACTGGGCGAGTCCACCTCGATTCGGCGCGGAGCTCGGCGATGAAGTCGTCGAACGAGTGCTCTTGGTAGCCGAGAATTGCCTGGCTCTCGGTGGTGTCGACCCAATCGCAATAGTAGACCTGGTTGCCGTAGGCTTCCGCCGGAAGCTCTCCGACGCCCGAGGCATCGAAGATTGCCGCATAGAAATCCTTGAACGTCATGCGGCATGCGTCACCGCCCCCGATCATGAGCGTCTTTCCAACGGCCGCGGGCGCGACGGCGGCCCGCACCTCGGCGAGCGCCGTGTCTTTGGGATGCACGTATTCGATTCGGGTCGCCGGGTCGATGCCGAACAGCAGCCGGAAGATTTCGGGCGAGAAGTCCTTGGCCTGCGCAGAGACCGACACACCAATGCGAAAGACCACCGACGGCACCTCCGATTCCCGGATGATCCGCTCGCATTCGGTCTTGTGCGCGGTGTAGTGGTCGCTGGGGATCGCGGGGTCGTCGCCCGTGAGCGGCGGGCCCCCGGGAACGCGCGGGCCGCAAACCGAGAACGTCGACGCGTAGACCAGCCGCGGCACCGGGTCCTGGCGGAGCATCGCCTGCAACAAATGCCGCGTACCCTCGACGTTCACCGCATACGCGAGGTCCGGTTCACGTTCGGTCATGGGCGCGAGGATCCCGGCGTTGTGAATCACTGCGTCGCAGCCTCGGACTGCTGCATCGACCTGTGCGGGATCGCGAATGTCGCCCCAAACGACCTCTACGTCGGCTGGCAGGCGCGCAGCGAGACGACGGTTGGCCTTGCTTGGAAGGTCGAAGGCGACGGCCGTGTCGCCTTGGTCCTGAAGACGCTTCACGGCTTCGAAGCCGATCCGGCCGAATGCGCCGGTAACCAGGGCTTGCATGGTCGCAGGCTGACCCGGCACGGCCGCCGGCTCAAATTGAAACACGTTCTACTTCCTGATAGCGTCCGTCGACGGTCCCCGACGAACGGGGTCGCAACCCGTTCGAGGAGAACTCCATGAAGCTTGGTCTGACGCTCGGTTACGCCGGCCCCCAGCTAAACACCACGGTCGAGGATCTGGTCGACATCGAGCGTATCTCAGAGGTCGAACGCCTTGGCTACGACTCGATCTGGACCGCGGAATCTTGGGGCAACGACGCGGTGACGCCGCTCGCATGGGTCGGCCCACAAACATCGCGCATCAAGCTCGGCACCGCGATCATGCAGCTTCCGGGGCGCTCCCCCGCCAACGCAGCGATGACCGCAATCACGATGGACCGCCTCTCGGGAGGACGTTTCATCATGGGGCTTGGCACCTCCGGGCCTCAGGTGGTGGAAGGCTGGCACGGCGTCCCTTTCAATCGAGGGCTCACCTGGCTCCGCGAATACGTCACGATCGTAAAGCTGATCTTCGCGCGTGAAGCGCCGCTCGAGTTCGAGGGGAAGCGATATCAGATTCCGTACCTCGGAGAAGGCTCGACGGGTCAAGGCAAGCCGCTCAAGAGCATGGTGCACGGCCGCCCGGACATTCCCGTGTTTACCGGATCGATGGCGCCGAAGTCCCAGGAGATGGCTGCCGAGATCGCCGACGGGTGTCTCATGACCTGCATGAGCCCTACCCGGTCCGATGTCGTCATGGAAAACTTCGACCGGGGATTCGCCAAGGCGGGCGGAGGCAAGGGCCTCGAAGACTTCGACATCGCCCCGACGGTGGTCGTGATCATCGGGGATCCCCAATACGCGATGACTCCGTGCAAAATGCAGCTTGCCCTCTACATCGGCGGCATGGGTTCGAAGACGAAGAATTTCTACAAGGACTACCTGAGTCGCGTCGGCTTCGAAGAGGCCTGCGAGAAGGTCCAGGACCTCTTTCTGGAAGGCAAGCGCAACGAGGCGATCGCCGCGGTTCCGGATGAGCTCGTCGACGAGCTCTATCTCATCGGATCCAAGGACCGAATTCGCGACCGCTTCCAGCGCTGGAAAGACTCGCCGGTTGGTACCATGATGGTGGGCTCCAAGGATATGGACACTCTCCGGTTCATGGCGGAGCTCAACTCGTGAGGAATGTATGAAGATCGGAATCGTGGGTGGAACCGGGCGCGAAGGTCGCGGACTGGCCGTGCGCTGGGCCCAGGCTGGGCACCAGGTATTCATTGGCTCTCGGGACGCGGAGCGCGGCAAGACCAAAGCCGAGGAGTTCTCGTCCGAGTTCGGCACGACGCTCCATGGGGGAGACAACCTCGCCGCCTGCGCGCACGGAGACGTGATCATCGTCACGGTGCCCTATTCGGCGCACTCGGCGACGTTCGCTTCGATCAAGGAAGCGGTAGGCACGAAAGTCGTCGTCGACATCACCGTTCCGCTTCAGCCACCGAAAGTTCGCTCGGTTCATCTGCCTGAGGGCCAGTCGGCCGCGCTCGAGGCGCGCGCAGTACTCGGCGAGGACGCGCGCCTGGTCGCCGCACTTCATCACATCAGCTCCGACCACCTGAGCGACCCGAAGCATACTTTCGACTGCGACGTGTTGGTGTGCGGCAACGACAAAGAGGCCCGCGCGCAGGTGATCGAGGTCATCGGCGACCTCGGTCTACGCGGTATCGATGCGGGCGTGCTGCGCAACGCGATCGCGCTGGAGTCGCTCACGCCGGTGCTCCTTCACATCAACAAGCGCTACAAGACGGTGGGCTCCGGGATCCGCATCACAGGCATTCCGGAGTCGGAGTGACCTCCGACGCGCCGGCCCCAGGCGGCGCTACAGTCGATGCCGAGATGACCGTCCGGGCTCTTCCGGGCATCCCAACGATCGAGCCAGGCGACGATCTGCTCGAGGTCGTGACCGCCGGACTCGAGAGAGCTGCGTTCGAGCTTCGAAACGCAGACGTCGTCGTCATCGCGAGCAAAATCGTATCGCGGGCGCAAGGGTCCTTCGTCGACCTAGGCACCCTCGAGCCGTCGGCCGAAGCGCACCAACTCGCCTCCGAGGTCGACAAGGACCCAGCGCTCGTGGAACTGATTCTTCGCGAGAGCTCCGGCGTGTCCCGAAAACGCGCCGGCGCGCTAATCGTCCGGCATCGCCTGGGTTTCGTGTCGGCGAACGCAGCAATCGATGCCAGCAACGCGGCCCCGACGAACGCGCCCCCCGGCACCGGCCCCTGGGTCCTCACCCTCCCCCGCGATCCTGACGGCACGGCGGCAGAGCTCCGGAAACGGATTATCGCAGAACTCGGCGTGGATGTCGGCGTGGTGATCACCGACTCCTGGGGCCGGCCGTTCCGACGCGGGACCGTTGGTTTTGCGATCGGATCGAGCGGGCTGCCCCCGGTTGCCGACCGTCGAGGTGCCCACGACCGTCACGGCCGCGAGCTCGAAGCCACGGAGACGGCGACCGCGGACGCCATCGCAGCGGCGGCGGATCTCGTGGCTGGACAGGCGGACGAGGGACGACCGATCAGCGTGGTCCGCGGACTGCACTTTGCGCCAAGCGCCGAGTCGAGCCGGGCGCTGCTCCGCGACCCGACGGGCGACCTCTACGCATGACGTCCGCGGCGGGCATCGATGAACACGTGGTTGCGCTTGCCGGCGGCGTCGGCGGCGCGCGCCTCGTCGATGGCCTCGATCGGGTGCTCGGAGACGACCAGCTCACGGTTATCGTCAACACCGGGGACGATTTCGAGCACTGGGGCCTTCACATAAGCCCGGACCTCGATACCGTGATGTACACCCTTGCTGGCCTCTCCCCGGAGGAACGGGGTTGGGGCATCGAAGAGGAGACCTTCGCAACGCTGCAAGAGGCGTCGCGCCGAGGTCTGGATGATTGGTTTCAACTCGGGGATCGCGACCTGGTCACGCATCTTTTTCGCACGGCGGCGCTCCATCGAGGTGAGTCGCTGACCGAAGCGACCCGAGGGCTCTGCGACGGCCTTGGCGTTCGGCGTCGCCTTCTGCCAATGACCGACGCGCCCCGTCCCACCACCGTCGTCACTCCGGGCGACAAACGAATCTCATTCCAGGACTGGCTCGTCAAAGAGCGCGCGGGGCCGGCGGTGAGTCGAATCGAATACGGAGGGACGAGCCAGCCTTCGGCCGCCGTACTCCGAGCCCTCGATCGCGCGACCCTGATCTGCATCTGCCCTTCGAACCCCTACGTCTCGATCGACCCGATTCTCTCGCTCGCAGGAGTTCGAGCGAGGGTGCGCGACACGGTGACCGTGGCGGTTAGCCCCATCGTGGGAGGCAAGGCGGTCAAAGGGCCTCTCGGGTCGATGATCCAGCAAATCGAGGGGGTTAGCGCGTCCGCTTCGGAGATCGCCCGCCACTACGAAGGCCTTCTGGACGGCTTCGTCGTGCATACGGGAGATCGGTTCGATGCCAATTGCGCCCTTGTCGAGACCAACGCCCTGATCGTCGACCGCAAAAGTCGGGTACGCTTGGCGCGCGAGGTCCTCGACTTCGCGGAGACTCTGCGATGAGCACCTGGGGCCTGATTCCAGTCAAAGACATGGAACGCGCCAAGAGCCGGCTCTCGTCGGCCTTGTCGGCGGCAGCACGGCGCGAGCTTGCCATGAAGCTCTTCACCCATGTCGTCAGTACCCTCGAAGACTCCCCGTCAATTGACGCGGTGGCGGTCGTCAGCGATTCAGTCGCAGTGCGCGAGCATGCGAGGGGACTCGGACTCGTCGCCCTCTCCGATCCGCCCGGACGACCCGGGCTCGCCGCGGTCATCGATACGGCCCTCGACGAACTGAGCGGGCGCGGCGCAGAAACGGCTATCGTCTGCATGAGCGATCTCCCGCGCCTCACCGCAGACGACGTCACGGGGGTGGCCCGCGCAGCCACCGAGGCCGACGTCGTGCTGGTTCCAGACCGGTGCGGCCGCGGCACCAACGTCATCGCAGTAACCCCGCCCACCGTGTTGCCGAGCTGCCTGGGCCACGCGGACAGCCTCCTTCGACACTTCGACCGAGCGCGGAGTCTCGGACTCACGGTCCAGGTTCAGCTCAATCAGGGCATCGCATTCGACCTCGACGTACCGGACGACCTTGCCCTGCTGCGCGAGCGGCACAGCATAGTTTCGCTTTCCCGCTAGGTGACCCCTACGCGCTGAGGCGACGAAGAACCGACCCGAGAATGCGAGCCGAAAGCCACCGCGGCAAGAAGCGCATCGCGAATACATTGAGCCAATTGAAGAAACCTGGAACGACGGTAGTTCGCTTGCCGAGTTTTCGAAGACTGGTTCGGACGACGTCTTCTGGCTTGGCGAACATGACCCCCGCGAGCGGGCCGAGCCTTTCGACTTCGAGACCCGCCGTCTGCTGGAACTCCGAGTAGGTCCCCCCGGGACAAAGCGCCTGCACGTCGACCCCGAGCGGGCCCAGCTCGCCAGCGAGCCCTTCCGCGAGGAGCAGGTCGTAGGCCTTCGTTGCGTTGTAGTTCGCCATCCCCGCGGCGGCTGCGAACGCGTTCACGGACGAAACGATGATCACCCCGCCACGACCGCGGTCGCGCATGCCCTGCGCAAGTTCGTGCGTCAGCGCGAGAGGCGCAGAACAGTTGAGCGCGATCATCGATTCTTGAAGGCAGGGGTCCATGTCGAGGAGCGGACCGGTCGTTCCAAACCCGGCACAGTTGACAAGCAATCCGATCTCGATGTCGGCAACGACTGGCTGAAGGGACTGAATCGAGTCCCGGGACGTGAGGTCCACCGGTGCCACGCGCGTCTGCACGCGGTAGAGATCTTCGATCTCGGCGGCCAGCCCTTCGAGCCGATCGCGGCGTCGCGCAACGAGTACGACGTTGACGCCGTACCCTGCGATCTGCCGTGCGAACTCGGCGCCGATCCCCGCCGATGCACCAGTGACCAATGCCCACGGACCGTACTGCGAAGCGAAATCGCTCATCGCGTCGTCACCCGACCACGCGAAGTCCGCGCGGCTCGTAGTGAAACCGGGTGTCTCGGGTGAGCGCGTCGTACGAGCCAAAGGTCGCATCGGGGTTGTCGACGCCATCGAGCGGCTCGGTCGGATCGTGCTCATCGGTCATTGCGAACTCGCGAACGACCCCGTAGCGCGTGTTTCGCTCCACCGGTGTGCGACCAGCGTCGCGAATCACACGTCGCAGCGTGGCCGGCGTCATGAGCTGTCCGTGCCGTGCGCCTGCTGCGGTGGAAATGCTTTCGTTCATCAGGGTGCCGCCAAGGTCGTTGACGCCGGAGTCGAGCAGCTGCTGCGCCGTCCGCAAGCCTTCTTTGACCCACGAAGCCTGGAGATTCGGAATGTCGCGTCCAAGCATCAGCCGCGCGATCGCATAGAGCCGCAGGACGTCGCTTCCGGTCGGGCCCGGGCGGACTCCCCCAACCTCGCTCTTGACGAAAAGCGGAGCTTCTTCGTGCACGAAGGAAAGCGGAACGAACTCGGTGAAGCCGCCGGTGTCTCGCTGAAGGCGTCTAAGCAAATCAATGTGGCGCATGCGGTCGCCGATGGACTCGACGTGCCCGAACATCATCGTCGAAGTGGTCGGGATGCCGAGTTCGTGCGCCGAACCGATCACCTCGATCCACTCCGCCGTACGAATGCGCGTCGGCGCGATCGTCTTGCGGAGCTCGTCGTCGAGAATCTCTGCCGAAGTGCCGGGGAGCGAACCGAGGCCGGCGTCTTTCAGCTCAGCCAGGTACTCGCGGAACGAGACGCGCTTGAGCGAAGCACCAAACTTCACCTCCTCCGGCGAGAACGCGTGGATGTGGATATCGGGCGCCGCAGCCTTGACGACGCGGCACAGTTCGACGTAGCTGTCACCGGTGAGATTCGGCGAGAGCCCCGCCTGAAGACACACCTCGGTCGCACCCATCTCTGCCGCTTGGCGCACGCGGCGAGCGATCTCTTCGTGGGGAAGAAAGTATCCCTGCTCGGAGCGAATCGTCCGGGCAAACGCACAGAACTTACAGTTCTTGATGCAGACGTTGGTGAAGTTGATGTTGCGATTGACGACGTAGCTGACCCGATCGCCGACCTGCCGCCGCCGCAGGGCGTCGGCGACGAGGCAAAGCGCATGAAGGTCGGTGCCCCTGGTACTGCTCAGTAGAACGGCCTCGTCGACTGTGGTCTCTTCGTCTGAAAGGCTCCTCTCGAGGATTGCACGAATGTCGGACGACACTCCCCCTAAACACTGTTCGAGTGCGCTCGTCATGCGGTCACCAATCCTGACTCAATCGCCTCGGCCTGGGGCCGAATCTTTTCATCTACGAACTCCGGGCGCCGCAGATATGTCGGGTAGATGGGGAGCCGCGGACGCAGCTCGAACCCTTCACCAAGGCATGCCTCCGCGAGTGCAGCGACGTGCGGCCAGGGGTGCCCAGGGTTGATGTAGTCTGGAGTGACGGGCGAAATGCCACCGAAGTCGTTGATTCCCGCGTGGATGAGCGCCGCAGTCGATGCGGGGCTCAGATTGGGAGGCGCCTGAACGCTGACCTCGTCGTCGAGTACCAACCGGGCAAGCGCCACGGTGTGGGCGAGCTCCCGCTCCGAGGGCTCGGGCGAAGATCCCATGGGTGTGGACGGATTGGCCCGAAAGTTCTGGACGATGATCTCTTGAATGTGTCCGTACTCGCGCTGAAGGGAGCGAATCGCCAGCAGCGTGTCGACACGTTCGTCGGCCGTCTCGCCGATGCCGATCAGCAACCCAGAGGTGAACGGAATCCGCAGCTCGCCCGCCTCCCGTGTCATCTGAAGGCGTTTGGCAGGACGCTTGTCGGGTGCCTTGTGGTGCGGCATGCCCTTCTTGCAAAGGCGCTCGCTCACCGTCTCGAGCATCAGCCCGAGGCTTGCGTTCACCGGCCGTAGCTGGACCATATCGGCACGCGAGAGGATGCCCGCGTTGGTGTGAGGCAGAAGCCCCGCCGCCATAGCCTGCTCGGCAGCCCAGTGCAGGTAGTCGACCGTGCTGTCGTGTCCCCAGCTGCGAAGAAGCGCCCGATAATCCTGAAAGCCCGTCTCCGGAGTGTCACCGAGGCAGAACAGCGCCTCGATGCAGCCTTGCTCTTTGCCGGCTGACAACGCGTGACGAACTTCGTCCGGACTCATGGTCCACTCCCCCGGATCGCCCGGCGACCGACGAAACGAGCAGTAGTCGCATTGATTGCGGCAGAGGTTGGTCACCGGCAGAAACACTTTCGGTGAGTACGTCAGTACCGCACCCCAGGCGCGATCGCGCCGCGCGCGCGCAGCTTCGCAAAGTGCGTCTGTCCCAAGCCGTGCCACCGCGTAGACCTGGTCGTCGGGGACCGGCGCGGCACTCGCCTCGGTAAGCGTACGAAGCTCGGTGGCCATCACATCTTGCCGATAACGTCGTCAGCGAACCGCTTCAAGCCGTCGATGCGTCCCTGCAGGGTTCCGCCCTGCATCGGTGTCCCATACATCAACCACGGAACCGTGATGATGTCGGTAACGCCCTGCTCCTCGAGTCGCTTGAATCCGTCTGCATCCCAGACATCCGTGACGACGCCCTGATACTCCATCGGCAGGTGATCCCGCCCGTACTCTTTCCGGTACGCCTCGATCTGTTGAATCATGGCAACGAGCTCTTTGCCGGTCAGCATCGCTGAAGACCAGCCATCGCCGTACTTCGCAGTGCGCTTGAGCCCGGGCTTCGAATGCCCACCAATGTAGATGGGCACGGGCTTCGTCGGCGCGGGTGTCATCTGGATCTTTCCGAAGTCGTAGTGCTTGCCGTGGTACTCGACCATCTCGCCGGTCCAGATGAGTCGGAGGATCTCGAGACACTCGTCCATGCGTTTACCCCGGGTGTCGAAGTCGGTGCCGCACCACTTGAACTCTTCGGGAAGCCAACCGAGCCCGGCGCCGAAACCGAATCGGTTGTTCGAAATCGCCGCGATGGAGGCGACCTGTTTGGCAACCAAGACCGGATGCCTCACCGGGAGCTTCACGACGCTGGTGTAGAAGAAGATGGTTTCGGTCGCAGCGGCCATGGCCGCCGCCCCGATGAGCGGTTCGACCCAAGGGGTTTCCGGACCCCACATGCGGCTTCCGTCTTGGGTATACGGGTAAGGTTTGCTCACCTCTTCCGAGAAGAAGATCGAATCAGGAAGAACGATCGCGTGAAACCCGAGCTTCTCGGCAGCCTGCGCAACCGGTACATAGTCTTCGGGCGGAGCCATCGCGATCGAGACGCTGAACTTCATGCCGGGAGGTTAGCAGTCGCCCAAGCCGAGTCTAGACCTGCGTCGCCCCAATCACGCGCGATC
Organism: uncultured delta proteobacterium; assembly: GCA_963845195.1. Lineage (GTDB taxonomy): Bacteria > Myxococcota_A > Polyangia > Polyangiales > Houyiibacteriaceae > SG8-38. The sequence goes on along the minus strand of CAWJRH010000006.1, from coordinate 1,000,695 downwards.
TCGCGGTACACGACTGCTGATCACGCGCATCACATTCAGCCAGGCGACCATCTTGGCCGCCAAGAGCGGCTTGCCGGTATTCAAGAACGCGACGCTGATGTCACGCTCTGGGTCGGCCCAGCCCAGCACGTTGGTGAAGCCGAGGTGGCCGTACGCCTTGGCCGTACGCGGCCCGTAGAAACTAAGCGTCCTGTTTCCGAGCATGAACCCCATCGAAAACGGCACCGGGAGCATCAGGATGCGGTCCACCTGCCCGGTGGTTTGCGGAAGCGTGGCGCGGACGACCGTGCGCGGGTCGAAGACCTTCACATCCTGATAGGTGCCCGAACACAGAAGCGTCTCGAAGAAACGGCAAATCTCCTCGGGGGTTGCGATTATGTTCGCCGACGGAACGACTCCAGTCCGGAACCTCGGGTCGTTGCTGACATCGACCAGCTCTCGCATCGAAGCGCCGAGCGACTGCTGAATCAAGTTCTTGTGCGGCCAGGTCGGTATCGGTCCTGTGAAGGCGTCGACTGCGACGGAGTCGAGCTCGTCGGGGCGGACTCCATAGTTGAAATGCTTCATGCCGAGCGGCTCGCGCACGCTGCGCGTGAGGAAGGCCCGAATGTCTTGGCCGGTCACGCGTCGAACGATCTCCCCCAGAATGAAGCCTCCGGTCACGGCATGATAAGCCTGAATCGTCCCGGGCTTGTACGTCGGCTCGAGATCACAGAACGCTGCGACAATTTCTTCGGGCCGACCGAGTGAATCGAGATCGATCGCTTCACTCGGAGTCGCCGGAATCCCTGCACGATGGGTAAGTACGTCGCGGATGGTGATGTTGTGTTTCCGCTTCTTCGCAAACTCGGGAATGAACGTTGCAACCGGCTCGTCGACGTGGATTCGTTCCTGCTCGTGCAGCAGGTGGATCAGCATCGCGGTGATCGCCTTGGATCCGGAGAAGAAGTTGTAGAGCGTATCGGGGGTCGCTTTGACCAGCGGCGTCCCTTCGGGATCGTCGGGGCAATTGCCTCGCGCATGCCCAATAGCCCGGTCGAGAATCACCTCTCCGCGTCGCCGAATGCAGACCGCAAGCGCAGGGTGAAGGCCGAGCCGATAGTACTGCACGACCGACTGCCAGATCGCGTCGACGTCCTTCTTCGCGAGGCCCACGCCACGAGGGTCGGTCTCGCGGTGACTCTTGGAGGTGACTTCTTCCGGGTCGAAGGTATTGACCGTGACCGGCAGCAGCTCTCGAAGTCGGAGTCGCTTCACTCGGCCTCCCGCTCGTAGCCGAGGTTGGGCTGCAGCCAGCGCTCCGCTTCGGCGACCGTCACCCCCTTGCGACCCGCGTAGTCTTCCACCTGGTCGCGATCGATCGGGCCGACGGAGAAGTATCGAGACTTGGGGTGGGAAAGATAGATGCCGCTAACGCTTGCCCCAGGGTTCATTGCGAAGCTCTCCGTGAGCGACACCCCAATCTCGTCGGCGCGAAGCAGTTCCCAGAGGGTTTCCTTCTCCGTATGATCTGGGCAGGCGGGGTATCCGAAGGCAGGACGGATGCCACGGTACTTCTCGCCGATGAGCTCGCTGGGGTCGAACTCACCCTCGGCCTCGTAGCCCCATTCTCGTCGGACCCTCGCGTGCAGGAACTCGGCGTAGGCCTCCGCCAATCGGTCGGCGAGCGCCTTGACCATGATCGAGTTGTAGTCGTCTAGGTCTCGTTCGAACTCGGCGGACAGTTCGTCTGCGCCAAAGCCCGTCGACACGGCGAACGCGCCGAGGTGATCCGCGAGCCCGGTCTCTTCGGGCGCGATGAAGTCAGCGAGACAGAAGTAGGGTTGATCGTTGCGCTTCACCGACTGCTGCCGAAGCATCGGAAAGGTCTGGCTCACCTCGCGACGCTGCTCGTCACTCCAGATGATCACGTCGTCTCCACGGCTGTTCGCAGGCCAGAAGCCGTAGACGGCCTTCGGAGTGAGAAGGCGCTCAGAGATGATGCGGTCGAGAAGCTCCCGACCGTTGTCGTAGAGTTCGCGTGCAGCAGCTCCGTGCCGCTCATCGTCGAGAATTTTCGGAAAACGACCCCGAAGGTCCCACGCGGTGAAGAAAAACGTCCAATCGATGTACTTGGCGAGCTCTTCGAGCGACACGTCGTCGACCACTCGTCGCCCCACGAACGCCGGGGTCGGAATCTCCTCAGGCTTCCAGTCGATCTCGGCGCCGTTCGCTCGGGCTACGTCGAGAGAAAGCAGCGTGCGCGTCTGCCGCTGGGAAAAAAGCTGTCGGGTCTTTTCCTGCTCGACGCGATTGTTCTGATCGAACTCGTCTCGGCGCTCGGGGCTGAGTAGCGCCGACACGACGTTGACCACCCTCGATGCATCGAGCACGTGCACTGTGCTGCCGCGATACTTCGGTGCGATTTTCACAGAGGTGTGTTGGCGACTGGTAGTGGCCCCGCCGATGAGGAGCGGGATCTCCAGGCCGCGGCGTTCCATTTCGGTTGCCACGTAGACCATCTCGTCGAGGGACGGCGTGATCAGGCCGCTCAATCCGATGATGTCGCAGCGCTGCTCGATCGCGGTGTCGAGGATCTTTTCGGCCTGAACCATGACGCCGAGGTCGACGACCTCGTAGTTGTTGCAGCCGAGCACCACGCCGACGATGTTCTTGCCGATGTCGTGAACGTCGCCCTTGACGGTCGCCATGAGTACTCGGCCCTGCTCCTCGCCCTCTTCTTTTTCTTCTTCCATGAAGGGTTCGAGGTGGGCGACGGCCTTCTTCATGACGCGGGCGCTCTTGACAACCTGTGGCAGAAACATCTTGCCTTCGCCGAACAGATCCCCGACGACGCCCATGCCGGCCATCAGCGGGCCTTCGATCACATCGAGCGGCTTCGCGTAGGCAAGCCGGGCCTCCTCGGCGTCCGCGACGACGAAGTCCACCACGCCGTTGATCAGAGCGTACTTGATTCGTTCTTCGACCGACGACTCCCGCCAAGCGAGGTCGCGCACCTGCTTCTTGCCACCGCCTTTGACGGTTTCTGCCAGTGTGACGAGGCGCTCGGTGGAATCCTCGCGCCGATCGAAGAGCACGTCCTCGACATGCTCGAGCAACTCCTTTGGGATCTGCTCGTAGACTTCCAGCTGCCCCGCATTGACGATGCCCATGTCCATGCCCGCAGCGATCGCATGGTAGAGAAACGCAGAGTGCATCGCCTCGCGAACCCGGTTATTGCCTCGGAACGAAAAACTCAGGTTGCTGACACCGCCACTGACGAGCGCGCCGGGGCACCGCTCCTTGATCTGCCGCGTCGCCTCGATGAAGTGAATCGCATACCGGTTGTGCTCTTCGATGCCCGTCGCGACCGCGAAGATATTCGGGTCGAAGACGATGTCGGTTGGGTTGAAGCCCGCCCGCTCGGTGAGCAAGTCGTACGCGCGACCGCAAATCGAGACCTTGCGCTCGACGGTGTCGGCCTGGCCTTGTTCGTCGAACGCCATCACCACGGCCCCCGCCCCGTAGAGCCGAACGAGCCGCGCACGCTCAAGGAACTCGTCTTCGCCTTCTTTGAGGCTGATCGAGTTGACGAGCGCCTTACCCTGCACGCATTTGAGCCCCGCCTCGAGGACCGTCCACTTGGAGCTGTCGACCATGATCGGCACGCGTGCGATCTCGGGGTCCGCGCCAATGAGATTCAGGAATTTGGTCATCGCCTTCTCTGAGTCGAGAAGGCCTTCGTCCATGTTGACGTCGACGATGTTGGCGCCGCTCCGCACCTGCTGCAGCGCGACCGAGGCCGCTTCCGAGTAGTCGCCCTCACTGATGAGGCGCCGGAAGCGGGCCGAGCCGGTTACGTTGGTTCGCTCCCCCACCATGATGAAGTTGGTCTCTGGGCGTATCACCAGCGGCTCGAGCCCTGCGAGGGTCGGATAGTGTTCGGATCGTTCGGGAATCGCGCGCGGCTTCGTACGGGCTACCGCCTCAGAGATCGCCGCGATGTGGTCGGGCGTCGTGCCGCAGCAGCCACCGATGAGATTGACCATTCCGTCTGCCGCGAACTCCTCAAGCAGCTCCGCCATCTCAGCAGGCGTCTGGTCGTAGCCGCCGAAGGCGTTGGGCAGCCCGGCGTTTGGGTAGCAGTGGACGAAACAGTCGGCGACGTCAGAGAGCTCCTTCAGAAAGGGCCGCATCTCCTTGGCACCAAGCGAGCAGTTGATTCCGACCGCCAGGGGCTTGGCGTGCTCGATCGACACGTAGAACGCCTCGACGGTCTGCCCCGACAGGGTGCGCCCGCTTCGGTCGACGATGGTCACCGAAATGATGATGGGGAGCTGGGTGCCCTTCTCGGCGAACACGTCGTCGATCGCGCAGAGCGCGGCTTTGGCGTTGAGCGTGTCAAAGATCGTCTCGAGCAGAAGCAGGTCGACCCCGCCGTCGATCAGACCGCGAACCTGTTCGGCATAGCAGTCGCGCGCCTGGTCGAAGGTCAGCGCACGATAGCCGGGGTCATTGACGTCGGGGCTCAGACTCAGGGTCTTGTTGAGCGGTCCGATGGCCCCTGCAACGAAGCGCGGGCGCTCCGCGCTGCGAGAGACTGCCGCCTCCTTGGCCAGGCCGGCGGCGGCCACGTTCAGCTCGTACACCAGGTGCTCGAGGGCATAGTCCGCCTGCGAAAACGAGTTCGAGTTGAAAGTGTTGGTCTCGATGATGTCGACGCCAACGTCGAGATACTGCTCGTGAATCGAGCGAATCACGTCAGGACGCGTCAGCACGAGAAGGTCGTTGTTCCCCTGAAGGCTCTGCGGGTGATCCTTGAACCGATCTCCTCGAAAGTCGTCTTCGTTCAGCTTGGCACGCTGAATCATCGTGCCCATCGCGCCATCGAACAGCATGATGCGTTCGGCTAGCAGGGTACGGAGGGTTTGTGCGGTATCGTCGCTCATTCAGTTAGCTCTCAGCCTTGCGGGCCGCGGCGGTCATAACCTGGAACTGTGGGGCGCGCCGCTCCCGGGAAGTGATTCCACAGTGTTCGACCTCGAGCGGGGAAAGAAACTCCCGCAGTTCCTCGGTCTCGAAACCCTGGTTGACGTGCCCGTATCGCTCAACGATTTCGGCGTGTGGATGGGTGGCAAGCGTCACGACGATGATTCGTCCGCCCGGTCGCAGCACGCGAATCGCCTCGCCTGCGACTCGCTCGGGCCGCTCCGCGTGCGTAAGCACGTGTAGGAGGAGCACCAGGTCGAACGTCTCATCGTCGAACGGCAGCGAGTGCATGTCGGCCGCGACGAAATCTGCCCGCGCGCCCTGGGGAAGTCGCCTACGTGCGGCGCTCAGCAGTTTCTCACTGTGATCGAGACCCACGTAGCGCGATGCGCGAGGCCACAGCATCTGCGCGACCATCCCGTCTCCGCATCCGACGTCGAGCACCTGGCCGAGGTCGAGGAGCGGAAGCACGCCTCGCGCGAACGCCTCCCAGGTACGTCCCGGCGAATAGTGATGCTCCATCCGCCCTGCGACCGACTCCACCCAGGACCCTTCGAGGTCGCGGGCCGCAAGCATTTGCGTACGTCGGGTACGGTCACCGTCCAGCACCGCGTCTTCGAGATCGTCTCGGATGGCCTGCCAGAGCCGGCCGGCCCGCTCAGGGACGGCCTCGTGCTGAAGGCGGTAGTAGCGAAGCGAGCCCGCACGCCTGTCCTGCACCAGGCCGGCCTCGCGAAGACGGCCAAGATGGGTAGAGACCCGAGACTGGGTGAGTTCGGTAATTGCGGTGAGCTCGGCCACGGTGAGCTCATGCCCGTCGAGGAGGGACAGAAGCCGAACCCGGGTTGGGTCTGCGAACGCGGCAGCTAGGTCGACCGAATGTGTGAGACCGTTAGACATCCTTGTATCCGGATATCCGGATATCTAATCGAGCTTCCGAAGTCAACCTGAGGTCATCCGGAGGGCTTAAGGTAGACTGAAAACAGAGTGGAATTCGGTTCGCGATGAGGTCCAACAAGCTGGCGTTCGGCACCGCATGGGTGCGTTTCCTTCTAGCGGCTTCGGGGCTCTGGCTGGTTCCCCTCCTCTATCCACCGATGGCGGCCCATCGATGGGTGTTCGTCGCCTACGCGGGCGTTGCGATGGTGGAGCAGACGATGATCTGGCGGGACATCGGGGGTGTCTGGCGTCCGTTTCTCGGCGGACTCCTCGACATGGCGATCCTCACCTTCATCGTTCAGCGGATCGGCTCCTCTCAGACGATGATCGTTTCGCTCTATTTCATCGCTGGGGTGGTGAACTCGCTGGTGGTGACCCCGAAAATGGGGCTTCTCTTGGCCGCTGTGGGCGCAGCGATGTACTCGGCCGTCGTTGGGTTCGAAGTCTTCGGCATCCTGCCCTACGCACCCGATGGACCGGCTTGGCTTCAGGAGCGTGGCCCGAACGCACTGCAGGGCATCGTGCAAGCGGGACTCGTCTCCACCCTGTTGGTCTTCACTACCGGAATCGTCGCACTCCTCGTCGATCGCATCCGGAAGCGCGAGACCGAACTCCTCTCGGCCAACGAGCAGCTCGGGCAGCTTTCGCGTCAGGACCCACTGACCAAACTCTGGAATCGTCGTCACATCCTCAACCACATCGAGCAGGGGCTCGCTTGGCTCAATCGAGGACGTCCGATGGCGGTCATCATGATCGACCTCGACCAGTTCAAGCGAGTGAACGACGTTCGCGGTCATCTTGAAGGGGATCGAATCCTGCAGGAAGTCGCCGAAGCGCTCCAACGGTCCACGCGCGAGGTAGACGTGGCAGGCCGCTACGGCGGTGACGAGTTCGTCGTGGTACTTCCTGATACCAATCAAGAAGAAGGACGCGTCGCCGGCAATAGATTCGTCACCGCGATCGGAGAAGTCGGGGCGAAGTTCGATTCCGAACGACCGGTCACAGCAAGCGCTGGCCTGAGTATCGCGCGACCCGGAGACTCGATCGCCTCGGTATTGAAGAGGGCCGACGATTTCGCGTTTGCAGCCAAGGGCAAAGGCGGTAATCGTCTCTGCGGGTAGTCAATGCCAGAACGGATTCTCATCGCGGGTTGTGGAGATGTGGGCAACGCCCTCGGCCGTCGGCTGGTCGCCGAAGGGTCCGAGGTATGGGGAGTACGCCGCACCCCGTCCGCGCTCGCAGCAGGCATCCGCCCGTGGCTCGTGGACCTGACCGACCCGAAGAGCGTCGCGCACCCTCCCGCCGAGTTCGACGCACTCTTCTACACGGCAAGCGCCGACCGTCGCGATGAATCGAGCTACCAAGCCATTTACGTGGATGCGTTCCGCAACCTCATCGCTGCCCTTCGCAGGACCGGCTCTCCGTTGAGTCGGATCTTCTTCACCTCGAGCACGGCGGTCTACGGGCAATCCGGAGGCGAGTGGGTCGACGAGGCTTCCGACACCGAGCCAGCGCGCTTCAACGGCAACATCGTTCTCGAGGCGGAAGGGGTCGTCCGTTCAGAGCCGGGAGGCGTCGCCGTGCGTCTCTCCGGCATCTACGGCCCGGGCCGGACTCGACTCATCGACAAGGTGTGGAAGGGCGAGGCCACTGCGACCCCGAGTTGGACCAACAGAATCCACGTCGAAGACTGCGGCGCGGCGCTCCACCACCTGCTTCGCCTCGAAGGCGCCGACGACCTCTACCTCGGCTCCGACGATGCGCCCGTGACGACTGCAGAGGTCACAACTTGGATGAGCGAACACCTAGGCGTCGAGCCTCCCGTTCGCGCAGAGGCCAAGAGCCTCAACAAGCGCTGCAGGAACACGCGGCTCGTCGACTCCGGCTATCGCTTCCTCTACCCGACCTTCCGCGAAGGATACGCGCCAATGCTCGACGCCTATCTTGCGCAGAGAGCCGACGACTAGCTCGACCGTCGGATGATGTGATACCCGAAGGGTGTCTCGACGATCTCGCTGGTGCCGTCGACGTCGAGCGCGAACGCGGCGTCCTCGAAGGCCTTCACCATCTGGCCTCGACCGAAGGCGCCTAGGTCCCCGCCCGCGGCAGCCGAGCCGCAGTCCGAGTGCTGTTTGGCTAGTTCCGCAAAGTCGGCACCGTCCGCAAGCCGCTGTTGAATCCCTGCGATCTGACTCTGCGCTTCTTCTTTGCTTCGCGTCGCGCTGGAACGCTCCGAGCCGGCGTACATCAGGAGAATGTGCGAGGCGTGGATCTGGTCGGACATCAAGAACCCCCTTGTTGGTTGCACGGACGCTAGCAGAAAGTGCGGGCTCAGGGAGCGAGAATTGGGAGGCCTGTGAAGAGCGCGGCCGCGCGCCGTCGATCGACCTTCCCAGAGTGATTCATCGGAAGGGCATCCGCGATTGCGCACCGCTTGGGTCGCTTGTGTGGCGCCAGGCGTGCTTCGAGCGCGTATTCGAACGCTGCTCGGTCGAAGGCGGCGTCCTCGACGACGAGCATCGCGACGACCTCCTGCCCCCACTCTTCGCTCGCGATTCCAAAAACGCAGGCGTCCCGCACGCCGGGCACGCGCTTCAGCACCGACTCGACTTCGAGCGGCGCGACGTTCTCGCCTCCCGAGACGATCACGTCGTCGAGCCGGCCGTGAACGACGAGCTGACCATCGGGACCAATCTCACCGGCATCCCGAGTCCGAAACCAGCCGTCGTCCGTCCAGACATCGTCGTTCGCACTCGCGTCATCGACGAGGTAACCGGTCATCATCGTGGGTCCTGCCAGCAGGATCTCACCCTCGTCGATTCGAAGCCGCACACCACGGAGCGGCGGCCCGCAGCCTGGGGTGCCGCACTGGTCGAGACGCTGTGTGGTCGCCTGCGAACAGGCCTCGGTCGCACCGTAGGTTGCCAGGGCGGGAACCCCACGCCGACGGGCCTCGGTGCGCATTGACTCGGAGAACGCCGCGCCCCCAACGAGCACCGCGCGCAATGGCGGTCCGGGCGCCCAGCGCGGCTCCTCGGCGTCGAGCAGGCGTCGGAGCATGGTGGGAACGAGACTGAGCAGACTGATCTGTCCTGCCGCCAGGGTTGCAATCACCGAAGCCGCCTCGAATCGCGGCGGCCCAAGAACCACGCACCGACGTGCGATGAGACAGCGCGTGACGACCGAGAGCCCACCGACATGCGCCGGCGGCATCGCGAGGAGCCAGCGGTCGTCGTCTCGCCAGGGAATGTTGTGCGCGTGCGCGGCATGGGAGGCGACGAAGGCACCTCGCGAAAGAACCGCGCTCCTCGGTGCATGACTGGAGCCCGACGTCTGCACGATTGCAAGGGCGCGGCATTCGGGCACCGGTGCTACGACTCGCTGAGTCCTTGCGACGTTTGACCCCGAACCGGGCTCGGGTGGCGGGCGATCGATTCGCAGAACGGGCTTCGCCCGATCGAGGATGGGTTGTTCTTCGGCGGAGGTGAGGCCCGAGTGAAGCAGGAGCGCCGGACAGCCGAGTTCGAAGAGGGCGTAGAGCCAGACCATCGAATCGAGATCGAGGCCTGGACGAATCGCGACGAGATCCCCCGAAGACACGGCGACCGACCTGAGCCAGTCGATGGCGGCCGCGGCGCGGTCGGCGATCTCGGCGAACCCATAGGGCCGTCCGGCGACGACCACGCACTCCCGGCCCGGGGCCTCTCTCGCAGCCTCGAAGACGCTCAGCTCACGCATCGGGCAGCTCCTCGAGATCGAGCCCGAGGCCCGCACGCCCGTGTGACGCGATCGTGGAGCCCGACACGGAAGCAATGCGATGCGGAGGCCAAAGGTCGAGCGCAGGATGAGCCCCGAGTCCGGCAGCACGCTCGGTGCCGAGCGCCAGGGCGAGCTCAGCGCAGGCGGCGCGTGCAATCGGTCCTTCGAACGTATGGGTGACGACCACGGAGGTCTCCTCGGCGCGGGCGCGTGCCGCCCAGCGCTTCGATGCCCGAAACCCGCCGAGGACCGTGGGCTTGAGAACGATTGCGTTCACACGACCGGTTCCGAGCAGACGACGTGCGGTCTCAGGGACACGGAGGGTTTCGTCGAGGGCAAGTGGAAGGGGAAGCTCGAGCGCCTGCTCCCAGTCCTCGATCGGCACCGGCTCCTCGAACAGGTCGAGGCCGATCGCCTCGAGCCTGCTGACCTCGGCCCGAAGCGTTGCGAGATCGAGGCCACCGTTGGCGTCGAGCCGTAGACCAACACGCGGGAGCTGCTCGCGCAGTCGCTCGAGCACGGTCACCTGGGCTGAAAACGAATCCGCGCCGCCGCCGACCTTGATCTTCACAGAGGTGCCCCCGCGGGCGCTAAGCTCGGCAACCGCCTCGGGCCAATCCGCCGGATTGGTCGAAGCGACGAGCGCCGACACTGGAATCGGCCCAGGCGATTCGTTTCGCATAAGCTGGTGCACCGGCTTTCCTTGACGGCGTCCCAACCAGTCGAGCGCGGCCGTTTCGGCTGCGAATACGCTCGCGGGGCTCTCGAGCGCGCATGCGGCGACCGCATCGAGGACGACGTCGGCGTCGGCGTCGGGATCGAGGTCGAGTTGTTGACCCACCAGTGCGCCCAGGTCGTCGACTGCCTCGTCGAGTGTGTCGGGCGAGTACCCCGGCAGCGGAGAGGCCTCGCCGAGGCCGATGACGCCGCGGTCATCGCTGAAGCGCAGGAATCCAAATGCGCGTTCGGTGAGCCCAGCGCTCTTGCCGGCCAGCGGATTACCGAGGACACCCGTGATGACCTGGACGCTGGCGCGGAGGGTCGTCATAAGACGATTCCTGCGGCGAAAAGGACGCCGAATACCGACAGCAGCTTCGCGGTGCCGGCAAGCGTCGCGTTCAAAACGATGCCGCGATCGACCGCAACCGATCGGGCGAGCCCATAGGCCCAAGGAAGCGTGACCAGCGGCAAGCACACCCAGGGTCCGGTCCAGTCGAGGAGCCAGAGTGCAACGGGAACCAGGTACGACAGAGAAAGGATCAGAACGTACTCAGCGACACCAAACCCCCGGCCGAAGCGTACGACGAGCGTCCGCTTGTTGGCGCGCGTATCCCCCACGACGTCCCGCACGTTGTTGACGACGAGGATGCCAGTGGCCAGCGCCCCGACCGGGATGGCCGCAACCCAGGCGATCGGCGGAACATACCCCGCCTGGACGAACACCGTTCCGCAGACTGCAACGAAGCCGAAGAAGAGCATCACGAAGACGTCGCCAAGGCCGTTGTAGGCAAGTGGAAAAGGGCCGCCGGTGTACGCGAGGCCGGCTAGGATCGACGAAACACCGATTGCAACGACCCATGGACCTGCAACCGCGGTCAGATAGAGTCCGACACCGAGCGCGAGGAGCACCGTGACCGCGATTCCCCGTCGCAGCTGAGGCAGCGTGAGAAGCCCCGCCTGCGCGGCGCGCAGAGGGCCGAGACGGGCCTCGTCGTCAGCGCCTTTTTCATAGTCGAAGAGATCGTTGGCGAAGTTCGTCGCAACCTGGATCAGGAAGGCGCCGAAGAGCGCGGCAAGCGCGGCGTGCCAGCGAAAGCCGTCGACCGTCAGCGCACAGGCCGTACCGACTGCCACCGGGGCAAAGGCCGCGGTAAGGGTTGCAGGTCGTGCGGCGAGCACCCACGCGCCGAACGACCCCGGCTGGATCTCACCCATTCGACACCTGCTCGAGCTCTGCCATCGCGCCCGCGACCTTCTCAGGGCGTTCGAGCACGAGGTTGTGCCCCGCACCCTCGACGATGCTCACACAGTGGCGCGGTGACGCGAATCGCGTCGCCTGCTCGACGAACTTGGAATCACGGCTGCCAGCCATCAGCGTCAAGTGCATCGGAAGCGTGGGAAGCACCTCGGCATAGTTCGGCATCTGGGCGAGGCCGAGGACGTCGAGTGAACGGGCGAGTCCCTCGGCACGATGGCCGAGTCGAATCGTTCGCTGTGCGGCGAGCGATTCGGGCGAAAGGGCCTGCTGCGTCGCGAACAACGGCTCACGCTCCCATTCGTCGACGAATGCTTCGAGGCCCGCGGCACGCAGCCGATTGGCCCGTCGTTTGTCATCGAGCGCGCGCGCCTCCCGTGCGCCCGCGTCCGGCAGACCCGGGTGCAGGCCGATGAGCAGCCCCGCGACGAAGAGGTCCGGAGCAGCCGCCATCATCCCGAGGGCGACGCGTGCGCCAAGCGAATAGCCAGCGAGTAAGCGGGGCGGCGGATGCTCGGCAACCTTCTTGAGCAGGCCCGCGACCTCATCGGCGAAACTAGTGGAGCCCTCGACCCGCGGCCCGTGTCCGGCCAGCCACGGACGCATCGGAGGCGTCTCGAGCCGACCGACGCGGACTACCGTGTCCCAACTGGCGGGCGCGCCGGTAAAGCCATGCAGCAGAACCCACATTCACGAAGCCTCGTCCTCGACGCGAGCCCTCAGCGCAGCTGCCTGCTGGCGCGCGCTCTCGGGGGGAACCAGCGCCTCAATCACCGTGCAGGTGCGCTCCAAATAGGCCTTGGCGAGCGCCTCGTCGAGCGCCTGGGGGGTCTTCACCGAGGCGAAGTGGCACCCGTACACCCGCGCAGCACTCCTGAGGTCGGCCTGATGCGGCGTCGTGAAGAAGGGAAGCCAGTCACCGCCTCGTTCGGCGATCGGGAGCTGCTCGAAGATGCGTCCGCCGCCGTTGTTGATCACCACCACGACCAGCGGCCGCTCGGCTCTGGCGGCCAAGGCAAGACCGTTGAGGTCGTGAAGGAAACTCACATCGCCGATCAGAAGCGCGGTTGGTCCGGCTTCACAGCTCGACGTGCCGGCGGCCGCCGAGACGAGACCGTCGATCCCGCTGACCCCGCGCTGGGAAAACACCCGCAGGGGCTTTTCCGAAGGGGCGACCCACTGCGCCACGTTCCGGATCGGAAGACTGTTGCCCAGCACGATGGCGCTTTGTGCAGGCGCCGACTCGAACAGCGCGGGCGCGACCGCTGCTTCGGTGAGGGTGGTGCCGGCCTCGTTCAGTACAGCCTTGGCGACACTCCAGACTCGACGCTCCGCAGCGATCATTCGACCGGCGAACTCGAGCCGTGCAGGGGTCGCCGCCAAGGTGTGCTGGGCAAGCGCCGCCACGAACGCATGCGGGGTCGCGCGAACAAACCGGCCTGCATTCGAAGCCGGGTCCGCCCAAGCCCATGGATGGACGACGACTCTCGGAATCTGGGCGGTCTGGTTGAGCCGCTCCCAAGCCCCGGATACTGGACTGGCACCGAACTGCAGCACGAAATCGGGTGTGGTGGCCAGTCGCCACCGCGTCGACGACCAAAGCGCATCGAAGCCGCCACAAACCCGGTCCGACGGCGGCCCGAAACGCAGCTGACTGGCGGGTTCCGCGAGAACGAGCGCCCCGGTTCGCTCGGCGAGCTCGAGGAGCGCACCGCGCATCGACTCTTGCCAGACTTCAGCGGGGCCAGCGAGGATCACGGGCCGCTCGGCCGCTTCGATTGCATCCGCGACTTCGGCGACCGCTGCCGCATCGACACCACGCGAAGCGTGCACGCGTGGCAGGGGCTCGGCGAGGAGAGCCTCGATTTGCGCTTCGCGCGCGATGGCCTCCGCAGACGTGGGAGCGACCGGCTCGAGCGGCTTGCGTGCCTGGGCGTTGAGATGCACCGGTCCGGGCCGCGGACCGTGCGCCGCGTCGATCGCGCGTGCCGCGGTGCGCCTCACCGCGCGCAGCTGTTGGATGTCTCCGCCAGGTTCACCGAGATTCGCAAAGAACTGTACGTGTCCCCCGAACATCTCGATTTGATCGGTGGTCTGATTCGCGCCGACACCGAGAAGCTCGGGCGGCCGGTCCGCGGAGAGTACCACCAGCGGCAGGCCCGATTCGTATGCTTCGACCACCGCCGGGAAGTAGTTCGCGACCGCGCTTCCCGAGGTGCAGACCACCAACGAGGCTCGTCCGGTCGAACGCGCCTGCCCGAGCGCGAAGTGTGCCGCGGAGCGTTCGTCGAAGACGCTGTGGCAACGCAGGGACGGATGCTCCAGCGCCGCGACGACGAATGGAGTCGATCGGGAGCCGGGACTGATCACTGCCTCGCGCACGCCACCGTCGACGAGGCTCGCGACGACTAGACGAGCCCAGGCGGTCTGAAGCTCAGCGTCCGTCCCCATGGAGCGCTCCTAGAAGCGCCTGCATCTTCAACTCGGTTTCGGCGTATTCGGCGTCAGGGTCCGAGTCGGCCATGATGCCCGCCCCGGCGTACACCCAGGCTTTGCCGTCGCGCAGAAGGCCCGACCGCAATGCCACGAAGAACTCGCCGTCGCCGTTGGCGTCGACCCACCCGACCGGAGCGCTGTACCAGCCGCGCGGAAGTGCTTCGTGAGCGGCGATCCACTCGATTGCGTCGCGCGTCGGGACGCCGCCGACCGCTGGCGTTGGATGCAGCGCCTTGACCAGAGAGAGAACGTGCGTCGGTTCACGCAGTCGGCCGTCTACCGGCGTCTGCATGTGAAGCACATTCGGCAGCTCCCGAATCGTTGGCTCAGGGGCAGAGCGAAGGGAGTCGCAGAAGGGACCCAGCGCATCGAGCACCGCTTGGACGACGAGCTGGTGCTCTTCGCGCTCCTTCTTGCTCGCGAGCATGCGGTCTGCATCCCCGTGTGCGGTGGAGCCGGCCAGAGCCTCGCTTCGAACCGTGCCGCCTCGCTTGGACACGAGAAGCTCTGGCGTTGCACCGAGGAAGGTTGCGTTGCCCCTCCAGAGCGCAAACCGAGTACACCCGGGAAAACGAGTTTCGAGCCGCTGAAGGACGTCGAGAGGAGCAGCCTCAGCGCCGAGCGCGATTACCGAGTGACGAGCCGCTACGACCTTTTCGAAGTCGCCGGTACGGATTCGGTCGCGAATCGCCTCGACCTGGTCAACCCATCCATCCCGATCGGATCCGGAAAGTCGTTTCGCGGCGACCGCCGACGGAATCACGCCTATCGGGCGTTCCAGGCTCGCCCAAATCGAATCGAATGTGTGAAGGAGATCGTCGCCGGCCACATCGTCGCCGACGAGTGCCAGAGACAGCCATGCCCGCTGATCGACGTGATAGGTCCACGTCGGCAGCAGCAGAAAGCCGTCACCGAAACTCTCCCACGGCGGCTCACTCGCCGCACCCGCGGCAAAGGAAGCGCCACCGAACAGTCTTGGTACGGGTGCCCCCTCCACGTGGATCGAATCGACCTCATCGAAGAAGGCAGCTATCGAGTCTGCCTGCGGCGCAAACGTCGCAGCCACGTCGAGCCCAGCGCTCGCTGCGCCGGTCGGCGGGTCCCAAAGCAGGCTCGCGCGATCGGGAAAGACGCGAAGCAGAGCGTCCGGATGAGCCACCGGCACGGGAACGGAGACGATCGCTGATCGTCCGTGTACGCGATCGCGAAGCGCCTGCTCGAGAAATGCCCGCGCGGAGTCTCGGCTCGGGGCACCGTCGAATGCAAACGCCGCTCCCTGCGAGCTCATGCAGCCTCCAACGGCTGACCGACGTACAGGGTACATGCCCCGAAGGTCAACGGTGTGACGTCCAACACCTCGAGCCCAGCGCGGCGCATCTGCTCGGCGAACTCATCGGCCGGAGGAAACGCGGCGATCGACTGCTGCAGATAGCGGTACTCGCGAGAGCCCGAGAGCATACCGCCCAGCCGCGGTACGATCTGGCGCACATGAAAGCGTGCCAACGGACTGAGGAAGCCCGCGCTCGGTTCGGATAGCTCGAGAATTGCGACGCGCCCATTCGACTTGGTGACGCGCGCCATCTCTGCGAGCGCGGCGTCGCGATCGGGTACGTTGCGAATGCCAAATGCGATGCAGCATCCGTCGAAGGAGTTCGTAGCGTATGGAAGCGCCTGTGCATCGCCCTCCTCGAGGGTGACCCGCTCGCTCAGACCTTGTCGCGCGACCTTCTCGACTCCGATGTCGAGCATCCCCGTCGATGGGTCGCTGCCGATCACCTGTACATCAGGGTGGATCTTGGCGATCATCAGCGCGAGGTCGCCGGTCCCGGTAGCGAGGTCGAGCACCCGCGCCTCGGGGCCGAGTGCCATGGCCGCGACGGTCTTGCGCCGCCACGACTGGTCGATGCCCATCGACATCACGCGATTGAGGAAGTCGTATCGGCCAGCGATCTGATCGAACATCTGGCCAGAGCCGCCCTGCGGCAGAGTCGGTTCCTGAGCAGCGTCGGTCATTGTCCGCCTCGCTCGACCTTGCCCGCCTCGACGTTCGCGTTTTCCTGTACCTCTTGCTTGCGCGAGTGAAGTCGCATGTGTCCGCGCTGGATGCCCTCCCCCGCAAGCGCCCGCAGGGCGGCGAGGTTCGACGCGATACCGGCGGCGCCCATGACGATGGCGAGTTCGCCTGCGGAAGTGACGCCCATGAGTTCGAAGCCGGCACGCACGCCGCGGTGTACCCGCGTCGAGCCGCCTACGGTTCCGACGGCCATCGGCATGTCGAGCTGCCCGGCGATCCCGCTCTCGGTACGGCGCCATGTCACCAGCGGCTTGTACGTTCCGGAAATCGACGCGTACGCGTGGGCGCCCGCCTCGATCGAACGCCAGTCCTGACCCATTGCGAGGGCGACGGCATCCACGCCGTTCATCACGCCCTTGTTGTGGGTCACCGCCCGGTACGGATCGAGCTCGGCGAAACGGCTGGCCTTGACGATTCCGTCCGCGAGGTCGGACCCACCAAGAACGTCGGCGCTGACCTCGCACTGCACGGACACGCGACGGCGCACCGGGAGATTGCTAAGGATGCGCAGACCCACCTGGCCCCGAGTGAACTGCTCGATCTCCGGCGCAACCGCCTCCGCAACTGCGTCGACGACGTTTGCGCCCATCGCGTCCCCGACATCGACGTAGAGGTGCACGACCATCACGCCGAGCTCCTCGTCGAGCACGCGGACCTCCATGTCGCGACATCCGCCGCCCCGACTCACCATCCCGGGAATGGCCGCGTCGGCGACCTCGAAGATGCGCTCGCGCTCGGCTTCGACGCGCGCCTTGGCTTCGGTGGGATCGGGGACATCATCGAATTGCACCTGGGTGGTCATCACCGGGGCGGTTGCCTCGCCAAAGAAGCCGCCCGTCATTCGGACCTGCCGGGCGGCGTTCGACGCGGCAGCAACGACAGAGGGTTCTTCTACGACCATCGGTACCAACACGTCCCGATGGTTCACGCGGAAGTTCAGCGCGACCGAGAGAGGAAGCCCGTGTACCGCGATGACGTTCTCACTCATCCGGTCGGCCACATCGAGCTCCAATCGCCCACCATCACGAAGGTGTTCGACCGAGCTTTCAGAAAGAAGTCCGGTATCGAGCATCGTACGAAGGCGTTCTTCGATACGCTCTCGGTAGAATCCCGGGATCCGACTGGTGACGGTTTGGGAGTCGTCAGACATCATGCCTCTTCTGTTCTTCGTTCTTCCGGTTCACTGTGAACCCAACTAAGACTCTCGGTGGACAGTGGCGCGCGCCACCGTGATCAAGGCGCTCTTCGCGCGGCTGTTCGGTAAATCGGCAATGGCGCTGCAGGCGGCTTCCGCCTTGGCGACGGCAAGCTCGCGCGTTGCATCGAGGGCACCGCTATCGCGCAGCGAAGCCAAAAGCTGGACGCGCCTCGCATCGCCGATCTCGACTTCGGGGCTCTCGACCCACTCCCGGAGCACGGGGCCGAGCTTCGGGTCACGCCCGAGGGCAACGATCACCGGGTGGGTCATCTTGCCCTCCCGCAAATCGGTAAACGGCGACTTTCCGATCTCGACGCTGTCGCCCGCGTAGTCGAGGTAGTCGTCGATGAGCTGAAACGCGACGCCGAGCTCGGTACCGTAGACCTCGAGCGCTGCGCACGCTTCGGGTTCGAGTCCGCCTGCCCGCGCCCCTGCAAACATCGCCCACCGAAAGAGCGCCGCGGTCTTTCCTTCGACGACCTTCATGTAGGTTTCGAGCCGCGCATCGATGCGCCCACGATTCTCGAGCTGTATCGACTCGGCGAAAATCATCTCTTCGATGATGTCGAGCAGTCGACCGAGCACGTCGGGCATCCCGGCGGCACGCACGCGGCGCAGGGCGTACACGAGCAGCCAATCGCCAGCGAAAATCGATGCCGCGTTGCCGTAGAGCGTACGGGCGGCGGGCTCGCCGCGACGTTTGTCGCCGAGGTCGACGACATCGTCGTGGAGCAGGGTCGCACAGTGCACCAGCTCGACCGCAACGCCGAACTCCCGAGTCTGCGCATCGAGCCCCGTGCCCATGCGCGAGGCGAGGACGACACACATCGGCCGGAGGCGCTTGCCCGCGATGCGAAGCAGGTGGTTCGCGCTCGAGTGAACGAGTGAGTCCCCGCGAGGGAGACTCTGGAGCGCCTGCTCGAGCTCGCTGATGTCCCACTTCACGAGATCGGCAAGGTCGGCCAGGTGCACCGAAAGGTCACCAAGCCCCTGTGAATCACAGACCGCCTGCAGCGTCGACAGGACATCTGAACTCGAATCGCTCCGAACCGCAGCGATCAGCGACATGGACGGCCTCCGTGGATCGTGACCCTGTTCATGGTTCCCGCTCCTCGACAGACCAGAGGTCCGTGGGATTGATCATGCGACCAGCGATGAGCAGCCCGAGGAGCCGCTCGCCCGCCCTTGATAGCGCACTCAACTTCGAAAGTCGCTTGCGCATGTGGTCGACTCTGCGCCGATCGTCGGAGCTCAGCCCGGCTCGGGCCCGCTCGAGAAGGGTTTCGGCATCACTGAAAGCCTCGGTTGCCTCACGGATGAGGTTTAGTTCGCGGCGCTCGTAGACACGTCGAAGAAGCTTCCAAACCCGCGTTTCGGGCTCGTAAAAGTCTTTTCGTTCCCCTGGAAGCCAGGTCTTTCGGACCGCACCCCATCGCACCAGCTCTCCGAGAGAGAGGCTCACGGCGCTGCTGCTCAGTTGGAGGGTGTCCGCGAGCTCGCCGGTGGTCATCGGCCGCGGGGACAGATAGAGGATGGTCCACAAGCGCCCCATGTGTCGTCGGAAACCCCAGAATTCCATGAGCCTGCCCATGGCGTCGGCCGCCTTGAGCTCAGCGTCGCGCCAGATTGGCTCGGGGTCAGGGCGTGTGGCGGCTGCGTTCGACATTGGGGAAGCTCAGTTCCTTCAAAACTTCTTGAACAGACGTAGGCCCCTCAAAGGTCGGAGTCAAGAACCGCGCACCTTGGCTCTAGGCCCGCAAGAGGGCTAGAATCTGGGCCCGCCAATGACCGAAAAACTCAATAAGTATAGCTCCCGACTCACCCAAACCCCGGCACAGGGCGCCTCTCAGGCAATGCTGCACGCTGCGGGACTCACCCGCGCCGACATGGACAAGGCGCAAGTCGGGATTTCGGCAGTCTGGTTCGAGGGCAACAGCTGCAACATGCACCTCAACGGCCTCGGCGAATGGGTGAAGCGCGGCGTCGAGGAGGCCGGCCTCATCGGGATGCGCTTCAACACGATCGGTGTCTCCGACGGAATCTCGATGGGTACCGACGGGATGAGCTACTCGCTTCAATCGCGCGATCTCATCGCCGACTCGATCGAAACCGTGATGGCGGCGCAGTGGTACGACGCCAACATCTCGATCCCTGGCTGCGACAAGAACATGCCCGGGTGCATGATCGCGATCGGTCGTCTGAACCGCCCTGCCCTGATGGTCTACGGGGGAACGATCCGAGCGGGCAAAGGGAGTGATGGCGAGAAGCTCGATATCGTCTCGGCGTTTCAGTCTTACGGGGCATCGCTCGCCCATCGAATTGACGAAGCCAAGCGCTTGGACATCGTCGAACATGCGTGCCCCGGCGCGGGTGCGTGCGGAGGCATGTACACGGCAAACACGATGGCGTCGGCGATCGAGGCCATGGGGATGTCGTTGCCATACAGCTCCTCGACTCCCGCCGAAGACCCAGCCAAGCGCGACGAGTGCGTGCGGGCGGGCGCAGCGGTGAAGCTGCTTCTGGAGCGTGACCTCAAACCGCGCGACATCATGACGCGCAAGGCCTTCGAAAACGCGGCGGTTACGGTCATGGCGCTCGGCGGCTCGACCAACGCGGTACTGCACCTCATCGCTATGGCCCGCGCGGTCGACGTGCAGTTTACGCTCGACGATTTTCAAGAGATCAGCGACCGCATTCCGCTACTCGCCGACCTGAAACCGAGCGGCCAGTACGTGATGGAAGACCTTCACGCGGTTGGCGGAACGCCCGCCGTGCTCAAGGCGCTGCTCGAGCGAGGAGTGATTCACGGAGACTGCATGACCGTGACGGGTAAGACGCTCGCGGAGAATCTCGCGGAGCTCCCCGGGCTGCACGAGGGCCAAGACGTGATCCGCTCCTGGGATTCTCCTATCAAGAAAACCGGCCACATCGCCATCCTCACGGGAAACCTCGCCCCCGAGGGGAGCGTCGCAAAAATCACGGGCAAGGAAGGCCTTCAGTTCCGGGGCGTCGCCAAGGTGTTCGACTGCGAAGAAGACATGCTTGCGGCGATGGAGCAGGGAGCAATCACCAAGGGTCAGGTGATCGTCATTCGCTACGAGGGGCCCAAGGGCGGGCCCGGGATGCCGGAGATGCTCTCGCCGACTTCGGTGATCATGGGCGCAGGGCTGGGCAACGACGTCGCGCTAATCACCGACGGGCGATTCTCCGGGGGATCGCACGGCTTCATCATCGGGCACGTCACGCCTGAGGCACAGGAGGGGGGTCCGATCGCGCTGGTACGGGATGGCGACCCGATCGCCATCGATGCCGAAGCCCACACCATCGAACTCGACCTCACCGAGGCGGAACTCACTCGCCGAAAGACCGCCTGGACGCCGCCCCCGCTCAAGGCCCAGCGGGGCACACTTTACAAGTACATCAAAAATGTAAAGTCTGCCTCCGAGGGCTGCGTGACCGACGAATAACGCCTACGGCTCGGTCGGACCCGAAGACCGCTCGCTGCCGCTCGCCGTCCGTTCGCCCGTTTTTTCCAGCAATTGTGGGGGTCGACCCTAGACTGTCGATAGGAGCGGGGCATTCGTCCGCTTGGAGAATCGCTTATGTACATCAATCGAGAGGGTCTGCGTGAACTCGGCCGTGTCCTGTTCAAGGAACCGACGCTGGGCCGCCTAGCGACCACCGCCTGGATTGCGCCGCTCTACACCGCCCTGCGGCAGAGTTCCTCGCTCCTCCGAACGGCCGATGAAGTGCTGTATCCCGAATACCGCGACCAGGAAATCGAGCGTCCGGTCTTCGTGTTCGCGAACCCGCGGAGCGGAACCACCCTCGCCCATCGCCTGATCGGCATGGACGAAGAAGAGTTTGCGACCGTGAAGCTCTACCAGACCGTGTTTCCGTCGGTGGCGGCCACCCACCTCTTCGACTGGCTGAGCGGCCTCACGCAAAGCCCCGCAGGCGGACTGCTCCGCAAGATCTACGACTTTGCCAACGCGCCGCTCGAGAGCCGATGGACCGAAGTTCACAAACTCAGCCTCGACCAGCCCGAAGAGGATGTCTGCACACTGCTTTGGAACCTGCAGTCCCCCGCCACCGGATTGCTGTTTCCGTTCATGGAGGAGCTGCAAAGCCAGACCTGGCTCGACCGTCAGAGCCCGGAGCAGCGCTCGGCGTTCATGGATTCGTACGAGAGCACGCTCAAGCGCCACGTCTACGCGTCGGGAGGCAAGCGCTTCCTCAACAAGAACGTGTTCTTCGCGCCGCGTGTCCGGTCGATGCATGAGCGCTTCCCGGACGCTGCGTTCGTGTACCTCATTCGGAATCCGATCGAGTCGCTTCCGTCGTTCCTCAACATGTTTTACCAGGCGTGGAAGGCGCATTCGCCAAACATCAAGCCGGACGGCAAAGAGATTCAGGCGCTCAAGCAGCTCGGCTACGACTACTATCGCTACGCGCTCGAGTGTCGTCGGGCGCTCCCCAGAGACCAGTTCATCGTGATCCGTTACGAAGACATGGTGCGCGAACCGAAGTCTACGATCCTGGGCCTCTACGGGCGCCTCGACATGACTGTGAGCCCCGCCTTCGAAGCGAAGCTAGACGAAGCGGAAGAGGCGCATCGCGAATGGGAAAGCGCGCGCGACTTTGGCCTGGAGTTCTTCGGGATCACCGAAGCCGAGGTCTATCGCGAGCTGGGCGATGTCTTCGCGGAGTTTGGCTACGACGACCCCGCCGAGCTTCCCCTCGAGGATCAGCTCGAAGCCGCCGAGTAATCCGTTACATTGGGCCTCGCTGGAGGCTCCATGACCGACGTCGAGAGATTCGAATTCACCGGCAGTGAGGGCCACACGCTCTCGGGACGGTTTCACTTCCCCGCGGTCGAGCCGACTGCGTACGCGATTTTCGCGCACTGCTTCACATGTTCGAAGGAGAGTCGGGCCGCCGCACGCATCAGTAAGGCCCTCGCCACGCACGGAATCGCCACGCTGCGCTTCGACTTCACCGGACTCGGCGACAGCGAGGGTCAGTTCAGCGAGACGACCTTCTCCCACAACGTCAAAGACATCGTTGCCGCAGCAGACGCGCTGAGAGACGCCTATCGAGCGCCTCAGCTTCTCATCGGGCACAGCCTCGGCGGCTCGGCGGTGCTCGCTGCCGCTTCGGACATTCCCGAAGCGATTGGAGTTGCGACCATCGGAGCCCCGTTCGAACCGAAGCATGTCGCAAAGCTCTTTGGGGCCTCGATAGACGACATCGAGACCCGCGGGGAGGCGGACGTCAACCTAGGCGGCCGACCCTTTACGATCCGCAAGGCGTTCCTCGACGACATCGCCGCGCACTGCAACCGCGACGACATCGCCCGTCTCGACAAAGCGCTCATCATCTTCCATTCGCCGCAAGACAGCATCGTCGATATCGACAATGCACGGATGATCTACGAAGCGGCGCGGCATCCGAAGAGCTTCGTTTCGCTCGATGGAGCGGACCATCTGCTCCTACGGCGCTCGGACACCGACTATGTCGCGACGGTGCTCGACGCCTGGGTCAGCCGCTATCTGCCAGAAGACCTCGAGGAGGTTCCCGACGACGCGCCGGAGGGCGCGGTGGTGGTCGAAGGCAATGCGCGCAGCTATCTGCAGAGGATCTTGGCCCGGAGCCACGTGTTCGGTGCCGACGAGCCCGCTTCGGTCGGCGGAAGCGACCTTGGACCTACCCCGTACGAGCTGCTGCTCGCAGGCCTTGGCGCCTGCACCTCGATGACCCTCCGAATGTACGCTTCACGCAAAGAGTGGCCGCTCGAGTCCGTACGGGTCACCCTCCGGCACGACCGAGTCCACGCCAAGGACATCGAGGACTCGGAGCGCGAAACCGGAACGGTGGATGTCATCGACAAAGATGTGGAGCTCGAAGGGGCCTTGAGCGAAGAGCAGCGGGAGCGTCTGCTCGAAATCGCCGGACGGTGCCCCGTCCACCGGACTCTTCTCAACGAGATCAAGATTCGCTCGGAACTGCTGCCCCCGGGCGGAGCCGAGGCGCGAAAGTGAGAGAATAGCTTTGGCGACACTCGCCACACTTCACGATCTGTCGCTGAGTCTCGGAGGCTCGACCCTCTTCGACGGCCTGAGCATGCAGGTGGTCGAAGGTGACCACATTGGACTCGTGGGGCCGAACGGCTCGGGCAAGTCGAGCCTGCTGCGCGTTCTCGCGCGACACATCGAACCGGACGGCGGGAAGATCAATACGGCCGAAGGCACCGCAATCGGCTTCCTGCCTCAGGAGATCACCGAGTTTCCCGATCAGAAGCTGTTCGAGTTCGTCTACGACAGCGTTCCCGAAAGGCCAACGCTACGGGAGCTCGTGCTGGACGCCGAGTCCCGACTCGACAAGCTTCAGCACGCGAAGCCGCTCGACGAAGAGGCCATCGTGGCGACCGCTGCAGACGTGGCCGAGGCCCATGAGCGCATCGCTGCTCTCGATGCGCGCTTCTCCGAACACGAAGCAAAGCGCATTCTCCACGGCCTGGGTTTCTCGCAGGCCGACCACGGCCGCCCGCTGTCGGAGTTCAGCGGAGGCTGGCGAATGCGGGCCGTCCTCGCCTCGCTTCTTTTTCAGAAGCCCGGACTGCTCCTGCTCGACGAGCCGACCAACCACCTCGACATGCCCTCGGTGGCCTGGTTTTCGAAGTTCCTTCAGTCGTACGACCAGGCCCTGTTCCTGGTGTCTCACGATAGAGAGTTTCTCAACGAGCAAACCAACCGCATCGTGAGCTTCGAGCCCGAGGGCGTTCGGACCTTTCGAGGAGACTACGAGCGCTACCTCACGCAGCGTGACGAAGAGCGTGGAGTGCTCGAGAACCGAGCGAAGAATCTGGAGCGCGAAAAAGCGCATCTCGAACAGTTCGTGAAACGGTTTCGCGCCAAAGCCAGCAAGGCTGCACAGGTACAGAGTCGGGTGCGAATGCTCGAAAAGATGGAGACCGTCGAGCTCCATCGCTCGGCACGGACGTCTCGCTTTGCGTTTCCTCCGACCGAGCGCGGCCCTCGGAACCCGCTTCGTGTCGACGAACTCAGCAGATCGTTCGGCAAGCTCGAGGTGTTGCGCGACGTCACACTGGCGGTCGAGCGGGGTGACCGAATCGCCATCGTGGGACCCAACGGCGCCGGTAAGACGACGCTGCTGAAGATCCTCGCTGGCGAGCTCGAGCCCACCTCGGGGCGCGTCCAGCTACCCGGGTTGTCCGAAGTTCGGTACTTCGCGCAGCATCATGCTGAAGCGCTCAACCTCGAAACCACGGTGCTCAACGAGGTGTCGCACGCCAGCGACGGAACCAGCGTCGAGCGAGTCCGAAGCGTGCTCGGCGCGCTCCTGTTCGACGATCGCGGAGTCGACAAGAAGGTGTCGGTTCTCTCCGGCGGCGAGCGCGCGCGAGTCGCCCTCGCGAAGATTCTGGTGCGTCCCGGCAACCTCCTTCTGATGGACGAGCCAACCAACCACCTGGATCTCTCGACGACGGAGGCACTGACTGACGCGCTCAGCACCTTCGACGGCACGGTCCTGTTCGTCAGCCACAACCGCGCCTTCATCCGAAGGCTCGCCACCAAGCTCTGGGTGGTTCAAGACGGAGGCGTTGAGAGCTACCCGGGCACCCTGGACGACTACCTTTGGTCTTGTCAGCAGCGAGACGTCGCGCCGGGCACCGACGGCGGCTCCAAGCCCAACGGAACCGAGACGCCTAGGGCAGCCAAGCGAACCAAGGGTTCGCGCAAAGAACAGCGCCGGCGAGAGGCCGAGCGTCGGGCCAAGCAGAACGGCGAGATCAAGCCGCTCGAAGCAAAGACCGCGCGTCTGGAGAAGCGCATTGCGGAACTCGAGGGGGCCATCGCCGAGCACGCGGGCGCGCTCGAGAGCCCGGCCCTTTACGACGACCCTGGGGAGCGCGATCGGGTGCTGACCGCCATGCAGGTTGCACAGACCGAGCTCGACGAATCGTTCGAGGCCTGGAGCGCCTCGCAAAAGACGCTCGAGCGGCTTCGGGCCGAGCTTGAAGAAGAGCAAGCCTGACCCGAAGCGCAAGGCGCAACGGAGCCGTCAGAACGGCGCGACGGCGACGGCAGCCTCGAGGTCCGTGACGTCGTGAACCATCACGCCTCCGTGGCTGATCGAGTACACGTAGTCGTCGATGAAGACGCCTCGCGACACCTGCGGAAGGTATCCGCACTCCGAGTAGAACTCGTCCGCGAAGAAGGGTTGGCCCACGGGTGGGAGCCATCCGCCGCAGTCATCGATGACGAGCGACGAGTGGTCGACGGCCCCGCGACGCGAAAAGCCTTCGTCGACGCTGACGTCCCAGAGCTCGAGCGTGCTCTCGAAACCTCTCTCGTACGAGACAAAGGGAAACGCGAGGAGCCCCTTGTCGGCGTAGAAGTTGAAGGCCTTGTGGTTGTGGTTGGCTTCGGAGAAGCCGTCTCCCACGAGGCGCTGGAACTTCTGCACCGGGCTCGTCGGGTCGGTAACGTCGAAGATCTGCAGCGCAGTACCTCGGTCGAACTGAGTCTCTTCGTCGATGTCACGACCAATGGTGAGCAGATGATTCTCGTCGAGCGGATGCATGTAGTCGCTGAACCCGGGAATCTTGAGTTCGCCGAGAACCCGAGGATTCGCCGGATCACTCAGGTCGATCGCAAAGAGCGGGTCAACCTGCCGGAAGGTGACGACATAGGCGAGGTCACCAATGAAACGCGCCGCGAAGATCCGTTCGCCCTCGGCAAGCGGGGGCGTCGAACCGAGGACCACGAGCCCCCCTTCGTCGCGTGCCATGGTGCTGATCATGTTGTCCGTGACCGGCGGAATCCACTCGTCGAGACCGCCGTTCGGAGTCCAGGTCGTTCGCGTCGTCGCGATTCGGATGATGCCGTCGCGCTCGTCGATCGAGAACTGATCGTTGACCAGCCCTGGCACGAAGCCGGAGCCTTCGTACGGAGTACGCTGCTGGTCGAACGAAACGGCGAAGCGATGAACCACGGTCTGATCCTGGTTCGTCTCGCGTTCGTGCCAGATTTGGTCGGGCTGGGTGAGGATGAGGGTTTCGGCATTCGCGTACACGCGAGAGGCTTGCCCCAGCACCGTCGTGATGGCCGGCGGCGCGTCGCCGCCAAGATCGAGACCAACCACCTGGGTCATCCCATAGTTGGTCGCGCCGGGCTCGGGTGCATAGAAATCGGCGCACTGTCGCGGCTGGACTCGTAGCTCGCCGTCGACGCGCTCGGCCCACGCCGGCAACCAATCGTCGAGCGAGGTTTGCGCAATCGCAGCCTTTGCCGCGCTCGCCCAAACGCGAACACGCTCGATTTCTTCTTCGCGCGTCTGAGGATACGGGCCCTCTTCGTACAGCTGCCACAGCTGGGGCACGGAGGCCGGACGCTGGAGATCCGATTGAACGATCGCCCGGACGACATCGCCGTGTCGCCGCGAGGAGCTGTAGTAGCCGTCGACATACACCTCGCGAACCACCTCGGGGCTCTCGCCGTCAAGCGCTATGACCGTGGTCTTCACGTGGGAGCGACCGCAGTAGTAGGACTCATCCAACTCGGAAACACCGGCGAACGGCTCAGCGCCGCAAAGGGTGCCTTCGTCGAGGCCTTCCACGTCGTAGACGCTCGAGAAGACCACCACACGGTCGCCGTCGACGAACATCTCGATGGCATAGCCCTCGAGCTCGACCGTATTGGTGACGGCGGTCGACGCGGCCGGCCAAGAGTCGAGAACGAAGAGTTCGTTTTCCCGAAGGACGAAGAGCTTGGTGCCTTCGTAGCCGATCTTCACGATGTCGGCTTCGTCGACCTCGGCGACCTGACGGTTGGTGTCGGAGAACCCGGTGGGCGCGTCGGCGTCTTCTCCGTTGGTGGGCTGGGGACTGCCAGCGGCGCCGCCAGCACCATCAGTTCCGAAGTCACCGATCGCGACCGGAGGACCGAAGCCGTATGGGTCGCCTTCGGTCCAGTACCGCAGCTCGCGGTCGACTTTGGCGATCTCGTCCTCTTGAATCGCGTCGAGCAGCTCGTCGCAGGTTCGCGTCTTGCGAAGCGCCCCCTCGTAGCTGGTGGGTTGAGGGTCGTTGTCGCTGGTACAGCCGATTCCGGCCGAAAACAGCAGGCATAGGAGTAAGGAATAAGTGCGCATCGAGACCTCCTGACACGCTAAAGAAAAAGTAAGCCGCGGAAACCGCGAAACACAGGCAACCGAAGGATAACCTCGAAACCCGATCGATGACAAGCCCGTCATGCTTTGCGAGCCAGCCTACGTTGGCGTGCTAGAAGACGGTCCGTGGCATCGGAGAAGTCTGGAAAAAGGGTCGTGTTCATCCTCCTCGCCTTCGTGGTCGCTGCGGTGGCTTCTGCGTGGATCGGGTTCCAAACCCTCGCGGGGCCCGTCGACGACCGTGCAAAAACCGACCGTTCAGAGGCCGCAGCTCCCGGGGTAATCACAGACGATGTCCTCTATCGCGCCCACGCCGGTGATCCCGCGGTGGTGACAGCGGAGGATGTTCGCTCCGGCGAAGAGATTTGGCGTACCGAACTCGGCGCCCTCTCGGCCGATCCCCTCCTCGTCATCGAAGAGTCGGTCGTGCAGGTACAAGTGGCAGGCACCCCGTGGATGACGCTCGACCGCGGCTCCGGCGATCCCATCGAATGACCGACGCCTCCAACGCGCAGCGCTCCATCGCACGGCGGGTGCAAGGCGGTTGCCACTGTGGCGCAGTACGATTTCGCGCCACCGTCACCGAGCTCAACGTAGTGCGGTGCAACTGCAGCGTCTGCACGAAGAAGGGGTATCTGCACCTCCAGGTGGAGAACGAGCAGTTCGAGTTGCTTCAGGGCGAAGACGCGATTCACACATATACATTCGGAACGCATACCGCGAAACATCACTTCTGCCGGCACTGCGGGATCCACTCCTTCTATCGGGCGCGCTCACACCCGGACAAGTACGACCTCAACGTCCATTGCCTCGACGACTTCGATGTAACCGGCGTCGAGATCTACGAGTTCGACGGTCGCCAATGGGAAGAGAACGTCGAAGCGCTTCGCAAACGCTGAGCCTCAGTGAAGGTGGATCGACTGCCATCGACCGCCGCGCCACATCGCAGCGAAGGTCGCGGACTGAAGAATTCGATAGACGACCTGCGCACCGAACACGGCCAGGAGAGACAGCCCGAGGACCGGGCCGATGAGCACGACCGCGGGCAGGAACAGCAGCCATTGAAACGAGGTAGCGATGACCATCACGCGTTTGACGTCACCCACGCCCATGAGCGCGTTCATCAGCACCATCCCGAGCGAGTCGACGATGAGCGAGGCTCCGAACAGGCGCAGGGGTCCTTGTGCAATCGCTAGCGTGTTCGGATCATGGATGAAGACCTTCAGCATGAGATCCGGACGCACGACTGCGGGGATGCTGAGGGCCCCGACGACGAAGACGGCAAGCTTCACGACGTCCCAGCCCCACTGCTTCGCGTCGGCCGGATCGCCGCGCCCGAGCGCCTGGCCTGCAAGAGACGCCGCTGCGAGCCCGAATCCCATGCCGGGCAAGATCCCAACGAGGATCAGGTCGATGACAACCTTGGTGGCGGCGAGTTCGGAGGTTCCCATCCGTGCGACGATCGCAAGAAAGACCGTCATGCCGGCCGCAAAGAAGAACTGTTGGAGTCCGGCGGGCGCGGCCAGCTTCAGCATCGTGACGATCGTCGGCCGATCGGGCAGCCCACGCATGAAGCCTGCATCCTTCGCGTAGCGCCGCCCCAAAACGAAATACGAAAGGGCGCCGAAATAGGTAGCGATGGCTGAGGACACACCGGCACCGGCCGCCCCAAGCTCGGGGGCGCCCAAGTTGCCGAAGATCAACACCCAGTTGAGAAAGATGTTGACGACATGCATCGAAATCAGCGTACGCATGTACAGAATCGACTTGTCGACCGCGTTCCAGTAGCCCCGGAACGAGAAATTCATTCCCATCGCAACCATCGCAACGAGGCGTGCGCGCAGATAGGGAACCCCCTGGGCGACGACGGCCTCGTCCTGGGTGAGAAGAGAAAAGAACTCTGGTGCAACGCTGATGAGAAACGCCGACCAGGGCACCGCCACGACCAACGCGATGAGAAGGCCCCCGTTCAGCGGGATCGCCGTTTCGTGAAGACGACCCTCCCCGACGCGGCGCGCCGCCATCGCTTGGACGCCCGCGGAGAGCCCGAGCACGAACGAGGAAAGAAGAAAATTCGAGAACCCACCGAGGCCCACGCCGGCGAGTGCAGTGTCTCCAAGCGTTCCCACCATCGCCGTATCGACAAGGTTGAGGACGTTCTGCGATAGCATTCCGCCGATGATGGGAAGTGCGAGCGACAGGATGCGGCGGCGCCGGCGAGCAGGCACGACCAACCGGAATGCCATTCCGCGCGCAGCATCACCCACGCGGGCACTCTAGGACGCACGCCTTGGCTGGCAAGTTCAGCGGGGTGCCATCCTGAGCGCGCCGTCGAGGCGAATCACTTCGCCGTTGAGGTAGCTGTTCTCGAAGATGTGGCAGGCAAGCGCCGCAAACTCTTGCGGCTGTCCGAGTCGGCTCGGATGCGGAATTGACGCAGCGAGCGCTGCACGAATCTCCTCCGAGAGAGTCCCGAGCAACGGCGTGTCAAACGTACCGGGTGCGATGGTGACCACTCGAATACCGACCTTCGCGAGATCGCGCGCCGCCGGCAGAGTCATCCCCACGATCCCGCCCTTCGAGGCCGAGTAGGCGATCTGGCCGATCTGCCCATCGAAAGCTGCAACCGAGGCCGTGTTCACGACGACTCCCCGCTCCCCGGCGTCCGGCTCGTTACGCGCCATCGCCGCCGCGGCGAGGCGAAGCACGTTGAACGTGCCGATCAGGTTCACCGAGATGACCTTCTCGAATGCGCCGAGATCGTGAGGCGAGCCGTCCTTGCCGACCGTCCGCATGCCCGCCCCGATGCCGGCGCAGTTGAACGCGGCGCGCAGTGTGCCGAGCGAGGCGGCCTTCGCCAGAGCGGCCTCGACGTCAGACGCATCGCTGACGTTGGCCTTGCAAAACGCGGTCGAGTCCCCGAGCTCGGCCGCAAGCGCTTCTCCGCGCTCTTGGTTGAGGTCGATGACGACCGCATGCCCTCCTTGCCGGACCCAGTGACGAACTACTGATTCGCCCAACCCTGACGCGCCGCCGGTGACGACTGCTACCGAACCTTCGATCTTCATGTGACCTCCAGGGCCGGAGGCTTTGCTGAACGAGGGGCTACGTCAAGCCACTAGCGTAGAGCCTCGCCGCCTAGTAAAACCCGGCGATCTTGCTGGCTAGGGGAACCAGTGCTCTTCAGCAGTCTCGACTACATCGTCTTTCTCGGACTTGCCGTTGCGGGCTTCTGGACGCTCTCGGGACAACCCCGGCTCCGGATGCTGTTCGTATTCGCGGCGTCGTGCCTGTTCTACATGGCGTGGCACCCCGCCTACATCTTCCTGATTCTGACCTCGACGCTTGTCGACTACGTCGTCGGACTGCGAATCCACGCCAGCAACGAAGAGACGACCCGCAAGCGATGGCTCATCGTCAGTCTGGTCTCGAATCTCGGGCTGCTCGGCCTTTTCAAGTACTTCAACTTCGCCTCCCAGGCGACAGCCGACGTGCTTCATCTGTTGTTCGGGGTGACGATCGAGCACCCGCCGTTTCTCAACGTGCTGCTTCCCGTCGGCATCTCGTTCTATACGTTCCAGACACTCAGCTACACGATCGACATTTACCGACGAAAGCTCGAGCCTACCCGCGACTTCATCAAGTTCGCGGTGTTCGTGACCTACTTCCCGCAGCTTGTCGCCGGACCCATCGTCCGTGCGACCGAGCTCCTTCCGCAGCTTTCGCGCAAGATCACTCTAAAGACCGAGCAGGTCACCCAGGGGCTGTTCCTGATCGCGACCGGCCTGGTAAAGAAGGTGGCGATCGCCGACTACCTCTCGGTCAACCTCGTCGACCGCGTCTTTGATCAGCCTGAACTCTATTCGTCCGCAGAGGTGATCATCGCCCTCTACGGATTCACGATGCAGATCTACTGCGACTTCTCCGGCTACACCGATTGCGCGCGGGGGTCGGCGAAGCTGATGGGGCTCGAGCTTCCGAGAAACTTCGACCGCCCCTATCAGTCCGCGAGCCCTGCCGAGTTCTGGCGTCGCTGGCACATGACCCTTTCGACCTGGCTTCGAGACTATCTCTACTACCCGCTGGGCGGCTCCCGAGTGAGTCCGCTCCGTGCCTACTGGAACCTCTGGCTGACGATGTTTCTCATCGGCATTTGGCACGGAGCTTCATGGACGTTCGTCTTCTATGCACTGCTCCAATCGATGGCGATGGTGATTCATCGGTTCTTCCATCGCCGCTCGGGCAGGAGCCGAGACGCTATCGATTCATGGTTCGTGCGTGGGTTCAAGGTGTTTTGGGCGATGCAGTTCGTCGTGTTCTCACGCATCCTCTTCCGGGCCAACAGTCTCGACAACGCGATCGACGTCACCTCGCGCTTGGGTGAAGCATCCTGGTCAGTGGCTCAGATCTCCTGGGGTATTGGGGCGCTCCTGCTGGGCACATTCGCTGTGCACTACACCCCAAAGGGATGGTTTGAATCGATCGAACGAGCGTTCATGCAGATGCCGGCCCCGGCGCAAGGAGTCGCGCTGGCCTGCGTCGGCTTCGCGCTTAGCTTCGTCGCAACCAGTGAAGTCGTCCCTTACATCTACTTTCAGTTCTGATGGAACGCGCACGCACACAGCTCAGTCCGATACGGCACCTCGCGGTGGTGACGGCTTTCATGATCGCTGCATGCGCGACGACCTACCTCGTCCCCATGCTCCACGCGCTGCGCCCGTGGATTCCAAGCGAAGAAGGCATTCCGATCGTCCGGCTGTTCCGAAACGCCGGAGAGATTCCCGCTTTTGCAGGACACGGGGGCTCGTACCGAAACTCCGCCACGGGCCCGATCACCGCCGACAAGCTAGCCGAGTCCGTCGGCGAGACGGTGGCCTCGAATCTCGGCGTTAAGACTCAGCGGCGCGCTTCCGCGGACGCGCCGCTCGAGATTGCATCGAGCGAGTACGCCGGCATCGACGTATTCATCGAAGACCCGACGGGCAAAGGGATGCGTCCGTTCTATCAGGCGCTCGCGGCTACCGCGCGAGGCGACGACCCGGCCGTGACGCGGGTGGGCCACTACGGAGACTCCAATATCGCAACCGACCTAGTCACCTCGACGGTTCGCAACCACCTGCAGGGCCGGTTCGGCGACGCAGGACACGGCTTCGTTCTCGCGGCCAAAGGGTCGATCCCGTACAAGCACCGAGGGGTGCGCCACTCGTCGAACGAGTCGTCGTGGGTCACGCGCGAGGTGTCGCGACGACAGGACCGCTACGGCTTTTACGGATACGGCGGGGTCCAGTCGCGAGGCGAGGCGGGCGCCTGGGCGCGCGTCGCCACGGCACGCAGAGGGAACGCAGGCACCGAGGCCTCACGCTTCGACATCTACTACCAACGACGCCCACGGGGAGGCTCGTTTTCGGTGCGACTGGACCGCGGTGACTGGGAGCGCATCTCGACGCGCGCTCGCACCCGCAAAGACGCCGTGTACTCGATCGAGGCCGACGACGGGCCTCACGAGATCCAGCTGCGACATTCCTCGGGAGGGGCTGTGTACATCTACGGCGTGGCGGTGGAGCGCGACGGTCCGGGCGTGGTCTACGACTCGCTCGGCCTCGTCGGTGCACGCGCCAACCGCCTTCTCAACTTCGAAGAGGAACATCTTGCCCAGCAGCTCGAGCTCCGTGGTGTGAGCCTCGTGGTGCTCGGTTTCGGCGGCAACGAGGCGAGCGATGACAAGACCGAAGAAGAGTTCTACGCAGACTATGCGGAGGTGCTCAGCCACGTGAGACAAGGTCGGGAGGACCTCGGCTGCCTCGTCTTTGCACCCCTCGACCAGGCCGAACGTACGCGGGGGCGAATCCGCAGCTTGGATTCGATACCCCGGATCGTCGCAGCCCAGCGAAGAGCGGCCTTCGATGCGGGCTGCGCCTTCTACGACACCTGGGAAGCCATGGGAGGTCGTGACGCGATGCGACGCTGGTACGAAGCGCGCCCTCGACTTGCGATGGGGGACTTTCGTCACGCGACCCCCGCCGGCTACGAGATCATTGGCACGATGTTCTACAAGGCCCTGCTCGCTGGCTTCGCCGGCTACTTGAGCGAGGAATCTGTGGGAGCTGCCGCAGGTTCTGGGGCGTCACCCACGCTACCCGAAGCGCCGCCGCCGACAGGCTCCGCGCCGGCGCCCGAGGCCGACGGCATCCCATCCAGCAGCGCAGACAGCAAGGCCTCACCGAGCCGTTGATATCCAAGACGCGTGTAGTGAATGTGATCCTGCGAAGCGTAGGCCGGATCGCTCGCAGCCCACTGCACCATCGACAGCGCGCCCCCCTGAAACGCCACCAGGTCGAAGAAACCGCAACCGTACTCCAACGCCACCCGATGCTGCACTTCAATCACTTGCGCGGTTCGGCCGCGGTCTTCGAACACGCGTTCTTCGACCTGCACCGGACGGTCCGAGGGACCGACGAGAAGGCATGAAGCGTCCGGAGCCGTCTCGCGGATGCGGCTCACGACTTTGCGCAGATCGCGCTCGTAGTCCGAGATCGGCGACTCATCACCGGTCTCGTTCGTCCCGTAGGCCAGCACCACCAGATCAGGGTCTCGTCGGACCAGGTGCTCGCGAAAGACTGCATCTTCCCAGAGAAGCTGATAGCGCGCCCGCGAACCATTGATTCCGAGAGTATCGACGATCACCCCCGGCTCATCGCGTTCGACGGCAAGCCCGTACACCCAAACGGGACGCCGGCTCAAGGTGCGGACCTCGAACGCGTGTGGCCCGTCGGGGACCCGAAACGTGGCGTAGCCGGTTTGCGGAGTGGAGGCGCGCGTTGACACGCGGCGCGCCTTGCGTTCGTCGATGAAGACGTCGAAATCGCCGCCACCCGGGATCTTCCGGTAGTAGAGTTCAAAGAAGCTTGCGTGGGTGCCAAACTCGCCATCCTGGACCGTTCGGATCCGCCCGAAGGACCCCACGCGGCTGCTCGCCATCGCAACCCCCGCAAGGCCCACTGGCTCGACCTCTGAGTCCCCAACGCGAATGCGCTGAGTCTCCCAGCGGTCCCCGTCGCTCTCGATGTTGATGTCGCGATGGCGGTAGTTCCGCCAGGGATGGACCGGAACGACGAAACCATGGCCAGCGTCGCCGAAACGCTCCTGGAGCGCGCGGCGCACGTGCCCGGTGAACAGGTCGCTTGCGACGTGTGACGCACCGAAGAACAACAAGCGCGCCTGCCCCTGCCCGGAGGCCGCCCGCAGAAGCGCCATGTGAAGCGCTTGCATCGAGTTCCCGTCGCGATCCTCGATCGCGATGTCCAAACCGAGCCGATCGTTCGGCGGCGGCTCGAGGAGCCGAGGCCCCATGCGTTGACCGGCAGCCACCGCTTGGACGACGCGAGTCTCATCGATGGCGGCCGGCGGGTTCTTCGGGGACTCAGCCGACGTCGTGGCGGCGCCGTAGCCGAGCGTCCAAACGCCCGCCACCAGCATTCCCCCCAGCACGACGGCCAGAGGAGACCCCCATGGAATGCCAAGCCGCACGACCCCACCATGGCGAGCGCGTCTGATTCCGTCAAATTGACGTGAAAAGGAGGGCAAACTCCGCCATCATCGGCGCCATGTCAGACCGAGAACTCCTGCTCGAAGCGGCCAAGTTCAACGTAGCGAGATTGACGTTCCAGGCGCCGGACGGGTCGCCATTCACAAGGGACGTCGTCGAGCATCCTGGAGCCGCGGTGATCCTTCCGGTGCTCGGGGATGGGCGCGTCGTCTTGATCAGAAACCTCCGCCGGATCTTGAACCAAACGCTTTGGGAGCTACCTGCCGGAACGCTGGAGCCCAACGAGCCCCCTGAGGTGTGTGCCGCAAGAGAACTAGAAGAAGAAACCGGCTACCGAGCGGGCTCGATCACACCGCTGACTGAGTTCTATGCGTCACCCGGAGTCCTCAACGAACGGATGTACGGATATCTCGCGACCGACCTCGAACAAACGGCACAGGCGCTCGACGAGAACGAAACTATCGAGGTGTTCCCGCTGCCAACATGGGAGGTCCGCGACATGATTAAGGACGGGCACATCGAGGACGGCAAGACGATAGCGCTCTTGCTCTACTGGATGCACCTCCACGCGCCGGCCTAGGGCCCTCGACCCAGGTCCAATCCGCGATGGAACTTCTCACACGTATACAAGACAACCCGATCGTACTGCTGATACCCGCGATCAGTGCGATGGTCGGATGGCTGACCAACGTCTTGGCGATCAGAATGATGTTTCATCCGGTCGAGTTCGTTGGCATTCCGCCCTACCTCGGCTGGCAGGGGGTGATCCCGGCCAACGCTCTCCGTCTCGCCAAGGTTTCGAACGAGCTGATCACCAGCAAGCTCCTCTCAGTGCGAGAGCTGTTCGAGGCCAGCTTCAGCGCGGACGCGTTCGCAGGGGAACTCGGAGCGGTGGTCGACGCCACGAGCGAACAGATCATCGACGAGGTGGCGACCAAACATGCGAAGGCTCTCTGGGACAACGCCGGCGGCTTCATGCAAGACAAGGTTCGCGCACTCGTCCGTGAGGAAGTAACGGCGCTGTCACGAGCCATCGCGCTCGACATGGCCGATGACATCGACGAGATTCTCGACGTCGAACAGACGATTCTCGACGCCATGGACCGGGAGCGCACCTTGATGGGCGAGATCTTCTACGCCGTCGGACAGTCGGAGTTCAACTTCATCGAACGCTCCGGACTCTACTTCGGGTTCCTGCTCGGCATCGCACAGATGATCGTCTGGGTGCTCTACCCCGCGCCATGGATTCTGCCCGCCGCCGGGTTCTTCGTCGGCTATCTGACCAACTGGATCGCACTGAAGCTGGTCTTCGAGCCCCGGGAGCCCGTGCGCATCGGAACTTTCGAGCTGCAGGGGGTCTTTCTCAAACGACAGCCTGAAGTGGCCAATGTGTTTGGGACCGTGGTGGCCACCAAGATTCTCAACCCTGACAACATCGTCCGGACCGCGATGAACGGTCCCGGGGCTGCCGCGATGGATGCCATCGTGGAACGCCACATCGGCGCGCTCATCACCAAGTACGAAAGCCACCCGATGGCGAGCCTGGTAGTCCCTCCCGACCAGCGTTCTGGTCTGCGGCAAGAACTGCTCGACCGTGTTCGCCGCGACTGGCCAAAACCCGGCGGGTTCTTTCACACGTTCGCCGGCAAGTCAGTGGACCTCGAAGGCGAGCTGCAACGTCGCATGGCGGCGCTCGACCGGGCTAGCTTCGAGGGCGTGCTCCGTCCTGCCTTTCAGCAGGACGAGTGGAAGCTCATCGCTGCGGGCGCCGTCCTCGGAACCTTGGCCGGCGTGTTGCAGCTAGTCTACATCTTTGGTGATGCGATGAGCCGACTCAGTCGTTAGTGCTTGGCGAAGCGGCGCGGCCCGGCTAGAAAGAGGCCCCGTGAGTCCCACCGCCACCCTGCTCGTCAGTTGCCCCGACCGCAAGGGCCTCGTCGCGGCGTTGGCGCAATTGCTCTACGGACACGGCGCCAACATCCTACATGCGGACCAGCACACGGACGCGATCGCGGGGCAGTTCTTTCAGCGAATCGAGTTCGACCTAACTGAGCTTCACACCGATCGTACGAGCCTCAACACGGCCATCGGAGAGGTCGCCGAGCGATTCTCGATGTCCTGGCGGCTCGCAGACGGTCGACATCGCGCAAAGACGGCAATCTTCGTCTCGAAGTACGATCACTGTTTGTACGATCTACTCCTTCGGCAGCGTTCGGGTGAACTTGCCACCGACATCCCTCTCATCATCAGCAACCATCCGGATCTCGAAGACGTGGCGGCGCAGTTCGGGATTCCGTTCCATTACCTGCCGATCACCAAAGAGACCAAGCAAGCTCAAGAGGCGCACGCCGTCGAACTCATCGAAGCCGCCAACGTCGATCTAATTGTGCTCGCACGCTACATGCAGATCCTCACCGAAGGATTCCTCGAGCGTTTCCCTAATCGCGTGATCAACATTCACCACTCGTTCCTGCCTGCCTTCGTTGGCAGCAAACCTTATCAGCGTGCGTACGAGCGAGGCGTCAAGCTCATCGGTGCGACCGCCCACTACGCGACCGCCGACCTCGACGAAGGCCCGATCATCGAGCAAGACGTCGTTCGGAGCTCGCATCGCGACTTGGTGGAGGACCTCGTCCGCAAAGGGCGCGACCTCGAAAAGGTGGTTTTGGCGCGCGCAGTCCGATGGCACCTTGACGATCGCATCTTGGTCTACGACAACAAGACAGTCGTTTTTGGCTGACTGGGAGGTCGAATGTCCGATAGGGTTCAAGTCACTTTCGATGGCGGTATCGCGATCGTCCGGCTCTCGAGGCCCGAGAAACTGAACGGACTCGATCTGCCGATGTTCGAGGAGCTCGTCGAAGCCGGCGATCGCATCACAGCCGACAAGAGTGTCCGCGCCTGCGTACTCCACGGCGAAGGCAAGGGCTTCTGCGCTGGGCTCGACTTCCAATCGGTCATGGGCGACCAGCGAGCATTCGAACGACTCCTCGAACGAGTCGGAGGCTCGCCTGCCAATCTGGCTCAGAGGGTGTCGTGGATCTGGCAAGAGGTCCCCGTCCCCGTGATCGCGGCGGTCCACGGGGTGACGTACGGCGGCGGACTGCAAATCGCGCTCGGAGCAGACATCCGGTACGTGGCGCCGGACGCAAAGCTCTCGGTGATGGAGATCAAATGGGGCCTGGTGCCAGACATGGGCATCACCCAGACTCTGCTCCGTCTCGTCCGTGTCGATGTCGCCAAGGAGCTCACGTTCACGGGCCGAGTCTTCTCGGGGACCGAGGCGAAAGAACTCGGCCTTGCGACGCATCTGAGCGACGACCCACTGAACGACGCGCTTGCACTTGCAAGGATCATCGCCAGCAAGTCGCCTGACGCAATCCGCGCAACGAAGAAGCTCTACGGTGAGGCAGTCGAGCTCACTCGCGCACAGGCCCTCGCGCTCGAGACAGCGCTGCAGGTTCCGCTGCTCGGTAGTGCAAACCAAATGGAAGCGGTTCAGGCCAACATGATGAAGCGCGAGCCGGCCTTCACCGACCCGGACTGAGCAGAACTGGAAATCAACCTCGGTTCGGCGGCCGCGAAACACGCGGCTGATACTGACAGCAGTCCGGCGGACAGACGTCGTGCGATGGCCCGCGTTTGCCGGCGGCCTGACGGGTCTTGGTTCGCCCGGTTCGCTCTTCGATCAGCTCGCGAATCATCGAGACGAAGGCCGGATGAATGCCTACCGTCGGCGCCCGAGTTAGCGTGACGCCGAGTTCGTCAGCGTGTTCTTGAGCCTCCGAGTCGAGGTCCCAGACGACCTCCATATGATCGGATACGAAGCCTATCGGAGCAACGACGACGTCTTTGACACCGATCTGAGCGAGCGCGTCGAGGTGCTCGAGGATGTCGGGCCCGAGCCACGGGATGTGCGGGGGGCCGCTGCGGCTCTGATAGACCAGCTGCCAGCGATCGGTGCCAGCGCCTTCGGCGACGAGTCGCGCCGTTTCCTCGAGCTGCGCCACGTAGTCAGAGTTCTCGGCCATCGCGCGCGGAACGCTGTGCGCGGTAAAGGCCACGCGCGCGCTCTCACGACGGTCTTTGGGCAGCGTTTCGAGGGAGGCGAGCAAGTGGTCGACGTTGGCCTCGATGAACCCGGGATGGTTGTAAAACACACGAATCTTGTCGACCTCCGGGGCGCCCTCCCCGAGCTCCTGCCGCGCTTTCTCGATCTCCTCGCGATACTGGCGGCACCCGCTGAAGCTGCTGTACGCCGAGGTGATGAACGCAAGCGCCCGCTGCTTCCCATCCGCTTTCATCTGGGTGAGCGCCTCGACGAGCGTTGGATGCCAGTTCCGATTGCCGAAGTAGATGGGCAGATCGATGTCGCTCGACGCAAGCTCGGCCTCGAGGGCGGCGATCAGCGCGCGGTTCTGCCCGTTGATGGGGCTCTTTCCATCGAAATGATGATAGTGCTCGGCGACTTCTTCGAGGCGCTCCTTGGGTACGTTCTTTCCTCGGACCACGTTCTCGAGGAACGGCATCACGTCCTCAGGCTTCTCGGGACCGCCGAACGATACGAAGAACACACAGTCGTATTCGGGCTTGTTTTGTTGCACCACACCCGAACTCTCACTTGGAATTACGTGGCAGGCAAGCGAACGCTCTTGCCATGAGAACGGAGCCGTGCTGTAGCTTCCACGTGCGAGTCACGCTTCTCGGAAGCGGAAGCGAGGGGAATGCGCTTCTGTTGGAATCGGACACATCGGCAATCGTCGTCGACGCCGGCTTGTCGGGCCGCGAACTCCTTCGACGCATCGATGCTCTCGGGCGCACTCGCCCCACGGTGAACGGTGTCCTGGTCACGCACGGGCACAGCGATCATGCGGCCCATGCTTCGACGTATGCGCGTCGCTTTGCGTGTCCGCTATACGCCACTGGGTCGACCATGAAATCGCTCCGTCTCCACGACACGGTCGAGACCCAGCTGTTCACCGCAGGCGAACCCTTCTCCGTAGGCAACATCGTCGTACGCAGCAAGACGATCCCGCACGACGCGCCGCAGGTCGCTCTCGTGTTCGAGGCGGGAGATGTACGCATAGGTCTCGTGACCGACCTGGGGCACGTACCGCGCGGACTGGGCGACTTCATCGACGGTTGCGACACTCTCCTACTCGAAAGCAATCACGACCGCGACATGCTTCGCAACGGCCCCTACCCCGAGAGCCTGAAGCGACGCATCGCCGGCACTCGAGGGCACCTGTCGAACGAACAGGCGAGCGACCTGCTGGCCTCGCTTCGTGGAGCGCCCTCCTACGTCGTGTTGATGCATCTTTCGTCGACCAACAACTCCCAGCAGCTTGCACGCAGCTCAGCCGAAGCAGCGCTTGGCCATCGCGGCTCTCGACTCCTGGTGGCGCCACAGAACCATGCGCTCGAGCTTCCGTTTGATCGGGCAACGCAGCTGCGGCTGGCACTTTAGCCGCGAACGACGTTCGTGCTACGACGCCGTCGAGGCGCGAATGGGACTTTGGTACGACGAAACCTTCGGTGACCACACGAGGCTTGGTCTGCGCGTGAAGAAGACTCTCTTCTCCGGCCAGAGTGAGTACCAGAAGATCGAGGTACTGGACACGTTCGGATTCGGCCGCGTGCTGGTGATCGACGGAGTGTTCATGACCAGCGAGTACGACGAATTTCTCTACCACGAGATGCTCGTGCACCCCGCCATGACCACCGCCCCGGCGATCCACCGTGTTTTGGTCGTCGGAGGGGGCGACGGCGGTACCGTTCGTGAAGTGCTTCGCCACCCGGGAGTCGACGAGTGCGTGATGATCGAAATCGACCCGATGGTGGTCGATGCGTCCCGGCATCATCTGCCGACGATCGGATCGGCCTGGGATGACGCTCGGCTGGAGGTCCGCTACGTCGACGGCATCGACTACGTGAAGAACAGCGACGACCCTCCATACGACGTGGTGATTCTCGACGGCACCGATCCGGTGGGACCGGGCGCGGTCCTCTTCGATGAGGCTTTCTATCGGGGCTGCAAGAGAATGCTCTCGCCCGAAGGCGTGATGTCGCTGCAAAGCGCATCGCCGCTACTGATGATGGACGTGTTCGCCGAGACTCAGCACAAGCTCCGCAGTCTGTTTTCGGAGGTGCACCCCTATCTCGGCCCGGTCCCGCTCTATGGAACCGGCACCTGGAGCTGGACCTGGTGCAGCGACACCGGCGAGCCGCTCCGGCCTATTCCCGATCGGCAAGCAGAGGTCGTCGATGGGTCGAAGGCATACAACGACGAGATTCATCGCGCGGCGTTCGCCCTTCCCAACTACGTGAAACGCGCGCTCAAGCTCTGAGCGCGTCAGGACCAGTGCATCACGAGCTTCCCGAAAGTCTCGTTGGCGTCCATGCGCGCGTGAGCCGCTTGAATCTCGGTCATGGGCAACACGTCGTCTACGACCGCCGCCAGCTCGCCGGCCTCGAAACGTCCGAGCATATGTTCGGCGAACTTCGCGGTGAGCTCCGCCTTTTCTGCGGAGCTGCGGCTGCGCAACACGGAGCCGCGAATCGAGGCCCGTTTCGCGAGCAGGAGGCCGAGCGGAAGACTTCCTTTGGCGCCGCCCATGAGTCCAATGACGACGATGCGACCCTTGCCGGCGATCGCTTTGACGTTTTCGCCGAGATAGGCGCCGCCGACCGTGTCGAGAATGACGTCGACGCCACCGTCGACCACCGCGAGCACCGCGTCAGCGAACGCTCCGTCTTCGACGTGGATCGCATGGTGGAGGCCGAGCGAGATGCAGCGCTCGAGCTTCTCGGGAGTCCGCGATGTGCCGACCGATTTCGCGCCGACCGCCTTCGCAATCTGAATGGCTGCCGTGCCGACTCCACTTGCTACCGCGTGCAGGAGCACCGAGCCACCGTTGCGCAGCTCTCCCTGAAGCACGATCGCGTCATACGCCGTCAAGAACACTTCGGGCACGGCCGCCGCCTGGTCGATCGTCATCGACTCAGGAACACGCATCAGCTCCGCTTCTTCGGTCACGACGAGTTCGGCCATCGAACCTCCGCCGACGATACCCATGACCCTGTCCCCGGGGACCCAGCGAGACACCGAGGGCCCCACGGCCTTGACGAACCCTGCGAACTCGAGTCCGGGCACGTCCGCAGGAACCCCCGGTGGGGCAGGATAGAACCCGTTGCGCTGGAGGCAGTCTGCACGATTGAGCCCAGCGGCTTCGACGCGCACTAGGACCTGCGTCCCGGCCGGTTCTGGAAGCTCGATCTCCGCAATGTGCAGTGTCTCGGGGCCTCCGGCCCCACGGATTCGAACAGCTCTTGCAATCGGCATGCGCGACAGCCTAGCGGTCGCATGCGGACCGTCCAGTCGTGTTCGCCGTGCTAAGTTCCGGACGATGGATGCCAACGTTGGCGCCTTTCTCCACGGTCGAGCGACGGGCGATCCGAGTCGACCGGCGATTGTACTCCCGAGCGCGCGGGGCCAGCACTGGACCTATGGCGCCCTCGACGCCGAGGCGTCGAAGGTTGCCGCGCACCTCGCGGAGCTCGGTATGGGACCAGGCGATCGCATCGCGATTTGCACGGCGAACGGCCTCGAGTTCGTCGCGGCCTGGTTTGGCACCGTATACGCCGGCTGCACCACCTTGCCGATTCCAGCGCGATCGACCGAACGGGAGATTGCATTTCGTCTTTCGCACGCCAACTGCAGAGCCGTTCTCGCCGACGACGAACATCTCGACCTTGCTGTCGGAAGCAAGGAGCGCGCGGGTACCGACGCCATCGTAGTCAGGGTCCGAGACGCTCTCGACGCCGGATCGACACCGTGGACGCCCGTCTCGAGAAACTCCGATGCCGTCGCGATGATTCTCTACACCTCGGGTACGACGGGAGCCGCCAAGGGAGTGTGCATCACGCACGGCTCACTGCGGGCGCACACGACGGCATTGGTCGAGCACACGCTTCGGCTCGGCTCAGAAGATCGCATTCTCGGCGCCCTTCCCCTCACGCACTCGTATGGCATTCGAATGACCCTCCTGGTGCCGTTCTGCGCGGGCGCCAGGACCGTCTTCGTTCCACGTTTCTCACCGGAGCAGACTCTCGAGCTCTCCGTAGAGCAAGGGATCACGTGGCTGCCGGCGGTCCCCACGATGTTCGTTGCCTGGGCCGAAGCGAAGGTGGCCTCTCGCCCGGCGAACCTTCGTTGGGCGATGAGCGCGGGAGCGCCCCTGCTCGAAGAAGTGCGTCTGCGTGCCGAAGAGCGACTCGGTGCGAGCGTTCGGCAGGGATACGGCCTCACCGAAGCAACTTTCTCGACGATCAACGCGCCGCCGGACGACTTGGCGGCGGGGTCCGTCGGCGAGCCCGTGCGGGGGGTGAAGATCCGCATCGTGGACGATAGCGGCCTGCCCGTGCCTTCGGGAGAGAGGGGCGAGGTTTTGGTGCGGGGTCAGAACGTGATGTCGGGCTATCTCCACG
The DNA here is from genome assembly GCA_963845195.1 of uncultured delta proteobacterium. Lineage (GTDB taxonomy): Bacteria > Myxococcota_A > Polyangia > Polyangiales > Houyiibacteriaceae > SG8-38. The sequence continues at coordinate 957,059 of CAWJRH010000006.1, read as the reverse complement.
ACCCGGCCGCGACCGCCGACGTGATGCGCGAGGGTTGGCTACACACCGGCGACGTCGGCACCGTCGACCGACGCGGACGACTGACCGTGGTCGACCGCAGCAAGGATTTAATTCTGCGAGGCGGCCACAGCGTGTACCCCTTCGAAGTCGAGAACGCGATCGCCTCGCACCCCGGCGTGACCGACGTCGCCGTCGTCGGCGTGGCCGACTCGTACTACGGCGAAGAAATCGTAGCCGTAATCGTGGCCCGAGACGAGGTCTCGCAGAGCGACCTCGATCGCTGGGCGCGGGAACGTCTTGCCCCCCACAAAGTCCCGCGGGCCTACGCCATCGTCGACGCGCTTCCGCAGGGGGCAAGCGGAAAGACGCTCAAGAGGATGCTGCGTGAGAGCCTCGGCCGAGGTGAGATCGTTCCCCTCAGCGTACGACGGGACGGCTAACCGCCTCCGCCGCAACCACCATCACGACCGCGGCGGCGAGCAGTCCCGTCCAGGGCCCGTACCAGCCGGCGGCCACCGGAATCTCTGCGACGAGCAATCCGATCAAGCCCACCGCGAAGGCGTAGGGGAGCTGGGTGCGAACGTGGTCCATGTGGTCGCAGCTCGTGGCCATCGAACTCAGGATGGTCGTGTCCGATATCGGCGAACAGTGGTCACCCCAGACTGCACCCGCCAGAATCGACGAAACCGCACCGAGTAGAATTCTCTCTTGTCCGGGCGCGATCTCGTGAGCGAGCGGCACGACGAGTGGAAATAGGATCGCCATCGTGCCCCACGAGGTTCCGGTGGCGAAGCTGACCGTGCCGGCCAGCACGAAGACGGCGGCAGGAACCCACATCGGCGAGAGCCAGTCACCGACGACGCCGATGAGGAACTCGGCAGTCCCGAGATCCCGGCACACACCGCCGAGTGCCCACGCCAGGACCAGGATCAGAACCGCGAGAAGCATCGCACGCATCCCATTGAGCCACGCCTCCATCGCGTCGGAAAGGTTCAGTGCTCCACTGCCGAGCGACATCGCGAGCGCTCCGAAGCACCCAGCCGCCGAAGCCCAGAGGAGCGCCGAGCTCGAACTCGCTTCGCCGACAATCGTTTGAAGTGACAGTGCGAGTCCCGCATCGAGCACCTTCGCACGTCCGTCGAAATAGATCCCCGCGGCGGCGACAAGCACCACGATCGCGACGGGCACCAGGGCATTGAGAGGTCTCGGTTCCACGTCGGGTCCGAGCGAATCATCCTGAAAGTCCGATGCCGGGCGCGCGCCGGGGCGTGAGACCAGTCCTTGCTCGACCGCGCGACGCTCCGCGCGAAGCATCGGACCGAAGTCGCGCCCTCGCACCGCCACCCAGGCGACGAACAGGATCATCAAAATCGGATAGAAACGATACGGGATCGTTTCGATGAAGGTGAGGTACGCGTCGCGTTCGATCGCGAGGGCTTGGAACTGATCGTGAATGTAGCCAACCTCGACCGCTATCCAGGACGAGATGAGCGCCAAACTCGAGACCGGCGCCGCGGTCGCGTCGACGAGAAACGCGAGCTTCTCGCGGCTGATGCGAAGCCGATCGGTCACCGGTCGCATCGCGGACCCTACCAGGAGCGCGTTCGCGTAGTCGTCGAAGAAGACCAAGAGTCCCAGGAACCAGGTGGTGAGCTGGCCGCGGCGGCGGCTGCCCGAGTTGCTCCGAACCCACGACGCCATCCCCTTGGCGCCCCCGCCGCGTGAGATCAGCCCAAGCATTCCCCCGAGCAAGAGACTGAAGACCAGAATGGATGCGTGCCCGCGGTCCGCGACGGCGCCGACTATGTGGACGTCGAGTAGCTCGGTGAACGACCTCACCGGCGAGAGGTCGGTCAGCAGGAGTGAACCGAGCCATACCCCCATCAGAAGCGCGATCAGCACATGGCGAAAGGCGAGCGCCAGTCCGATCGCAAGCAGCGGGGGCAGAACCGAGGTCCAGTGGGGAATGTCGTAATCTCCAATACTTCGACGATGGGGAAGCGAAGCTGCGACTCACGCGTTTCGAGGTATACTTTGAATCAGCCGCCACGACTTCACGTCATTGGGCTACCCGATCGACGCAACCCATGACGAACGCCCACTCGATGAACACACGCCACGCAAGAAATAAACAGGAACCACTGCGCCGGCCAGTTTTCGCAGGGTGCGTCGCCACCTGGGCCGCCGTACTGATCTTCGCCGTGCCCTCGACGAGCCAATCCAAAGCAGATGGGCTCAGCACCGAGGACAAGGTGGTTCTCGAGGCTGGTGAGCTCGTCGTCAAAGAGAAGAACGAGCAACGAGGCAAGCTCAAACTGTTCGGCGGTCAGAGTTGGCAGGTGGTGGAAGCTCCGATCGACGTTGCATGGCGCGCCATGGCCGACCTCGAGAGCTACAAGCACATCATTCCTCTGGCGACCGAGAGCGCGATCACCGAGCGGAACGGGGACGAAACCGACCTCGCCATTCGTCAGGAATGGGGTCCGGTCGACATCAGGTATGTGCTTCAAACCACCCTCGACCACGAAAAGCGGGTGCTCATGTTCCGGCTCGACCACTCACAGGGCCACGAGCTTGGCGCAGGCTGGGGGTTTCTGCGGGTCAGACCGTGGAAGAACAATCAAACGCTGGTCTCCTTCGGCGCGCTGGTCGACATTGGTGATGGCGTGCTCGTCTCGATCATCCGACCCGCTGTGCGCAAGGACCTGCTCCGCATTCCGACGAACTTCAAAGGCTACGTCGAAGGCGATAGCGGCAAGATCTACCGGCAGTGAGGGCCGCCAGGGCAGAGTGACCTGGGGGACAGGTGAAACGCCAGTCGGCCCAACCCTGATTTCATGCATGATTCCAGCACTTTTGTTTCCTTGAGAAACAATTTGGAAACCAGCGCGACTCAGGTAGAATCGACGGTTCCAGTAGGCGCTTTGACCTCACCGGAGCACATGATGGCACATCAAGAAAACACCTGGCAGCCCGACCAGAAGCCCGCTCCATGGTGGGCGCATATTCTCCGCTGGTGGCTCTAGCCAACTCTAGCCAAGCAGTCCCCTCACGCGGAAACGGTCGGTAGGCTTAGCTTGCCGGCCTAGCGCTCCGCCTGCCGTTTAGGCTGCAAGGCCGAGTTCATCGTCTCGGACGCCTGAGGTCGTTTCGACCTCTACCGAGGTCTGGCCGCGGTCGCGCCTACGGCCTTCATCAAGCACCCGCTGAGGCACCGGGCGTAGGTCCCAGACCAGACCAACCCAGCTCATCATCTTGAGCACGTAATAGGTTACGTCGACCTCGTACCAGTAGAACCCGTTTCGCGCCGACGACTGGTACCGATGATGGTTGTTGTGCCACCCCTCGCCGAGGGTCAGCAGTGCCAAGAGCGGGTTGTTCCGGCTCTGATCCGAGGTGTCGAACCGCCGCTTACCCCAGACGTGGGCCACTGAGTTGATGAAGAACACGTTGTGCCAGAGCAGCACCGTGCTCAGGAAAAACCCGATGAAAAGACCAGGCCAGCCTGCGACGACCAAACAGAAGACCGCAAGCATCGTCGGCGGCACGGCCCAGTACTTGTCGAGCCATCGAAGCTCTGGGTACTTGGAGAAATCGCGAATCTTGTCCCAGCGCGTCTCGGTGGTGTCATCGAAGATCCAACCGAGGTGGGAGTACCAGAAGCTCGACAGCACGGGCGAGTGGACGTCGCCGGGCTGATCGGAGAGTTTGTGATGCACACGGTGATGGGCAGCCCACCACAGAGCGCCCTTTTGCGAGCTCGTCTGCGCGAGGAACGCCAACAAGAACTGCATCACGCGGCCGGTCTTGAACGCGCGATGCGAGAAGTAGCGATGGTAGCCGGCGGTGACGCCCCACTGGCGTACGAGGAGGAGGACCGCGCACAGGAGGACCGACTGCCAGGTCACGCCCGACCAGATCGCGCCGAGCACGGCCAGGTGCGAGAGCCAGAACGGAGTGGCCCGAAACCACATCTGCGACGTAGAAAAAGTAGTTTCCTGCTTCGCCTTTATCGCTGCTGGTGCGTGCATGATGAGGAGGAGGCTACCCGACTGCCGGAGAAACCACCGTCATGGTTCGGTCGGGTTTTCGTCATAGTTATGTCACAGTCCAGCAAAACGATGACGTGACGGAGCCCCTGACTGCGCCGGATCCGCGGCCCAAGCCTCAGGCGATGAACTTGTAGCCCGCGCCCCGCACCGACAGAAAGTGATGTGGATCGCTCGGATCGGTCTCGAAACGCCTTCTGAGTCGCGAGATGAAGTTATCGACTGTGCGTGTATTGCTGTAGTTGCGCAGCTTCCAGACGCGCTCGAGCAATTCGGTCCGGCTGAGGACACGGCCCGCGTTTTCGGCGAAATAGCGCAGCAGGTCGAGCTCGAGCTGCGTGAGCTGCACCGGCTCGCCGCCAGTGCGCACCTCGTGGGTATCGAAGTTGATCTCGGTTTCGCCAAACTTCAGCGAGGCAGCCTTGACCGGTGTGCCGGCGTCTTGCTCCCAGCGTCTGCGCCTCAGTACCGAACGGACACGCGCGAGAAGTTCGCCGAGCTCGAACGGCTTGACCATATAGTCGTCGGCACCCGCTTCGAGCCCCCGGACCCGGTCATCTGGTGAAGAGCGTGCAGTCAGCATGATCACGGGGACGAAATTGCCTGCTTCCCGGAACTTCGTGCAAAGATCGAATCCGTTGACGTCCGGCAGCATCACGTCGAGGACGATGGCGTCGTATCCGCTTGGGTCGAGCAGCCGTTGCCCTGCCTCTTTCGCGTTGGAGGCCACGTCCACGTCATAGCCCTCGAGCTCGAGGTTCAGCTTGAGGCCCGCGGCAAGGTGATCCTCGTCCTCAACGATGAGAAGCCTCTGGGCTTCCTTGGAACTCATGCAGCCCTCATCGAAGGCGTTACCGGCAGCTCGACGCGCATCGTCGTGCCTTTGCCGTGGCCCTTGGAGAGCGCTTCCACCTTCCCTCCAAGCTGTTTGACCAGGGCCCACACGACGAACAGTCCAAGCCCCGTCCCTCTGCGTTGACGAACCTCTTGGTCCTCAACGCGATAGAAGCGATTGAAGACTCGCTTGAGGTTCTTGCGATCAATGCCGATCCCGTGATCTCTCACCTCGATGAGTACCTTTCGATCGGCCTCGCGACGGGCGATGACGGCGACGTCGGCAGGGCGGCCCGAATACTTCGCCGCGTTGTCGATGAGGTTCTTCACGACGATCTCGAGCGCAGCCCGGTCGGTGCTCACGATGATCTCGGGGTCTACGTCAATGGTGATCTCTCCCTGCGCCAAATGATGCCGCCCTCGAACGGAGTCGGCGCAGTCTTCGACGAGGTCCACCAGTGACACGTCGCTGAGATTCAGCATGCCAGGTCGTGCGTAGGAGAGTCGGTTCGCCTCGAGCACATCGTCGATGAACGCGCGAAGCCGATCGACGTCGTCGAGCATCATGTGTCGAAGGTCTTCTCGTTGGGTCTCTTCGATGCCCGTCCTGCCAAGCGTTTCGAGACAGAGCTGCAAGGACGCCAGCGGGCTTTTGAGCTCATGGGTGACAGAATCGATAAATGTGTCCTGTTTTCGAACCTCGACGATGCCTCGAGCCAGAGAGATGACGAAGAGCACCAGCACCACGATGATGAGCACGAAAGAAAGGGAACCGAGCACGAGTAGCCAGACGTCCCCGGCGATGTCAGCGGACCGCGAGATCTTCTGCCCGAGCAGGAAGGACCAGGCCACCAGCAGCGCCACGCTGAGCAATACGGTGACCGCACCAAGGGTGATTGGCACGGAAACGGAGGACCTGATTTTACGGCGGCGCGCCATGAGATGACCTTTGCGTGACTACTGACCTCGCAACAAGCGCCATAGGTTGTCCTGCTCCCATCGACGCGACAACGCATAGTACTCGAAGCTGCGCTCGCGCTGCTTGAATGTCGACGTGTGATAGTGGCGCCGCCCGTTTCGCACCACCGCAGGCAGCTCGTGGTGGAGCATTTCGTGAAAAACGACCGATTCGATGAAAAACCGCGGCACCCAGGCCTGATCGAGCACCGGATGAATGCGGATTAAGCGGTCTTCGGGGACGTAGGTGCCGAGCCGCAGGGTGCGCTGGCGCCTCTTGGGCCGAACACGCCGGCCCCAGGTGATCGTCACCTCGAGAGGACCACCAAAGTGGCGCTCCGCGAGATCGTCCAAAAGCGCACGAAGATCGTGATGTCGCCCCTGCGTCCGTAGCGCGGCTTGCGGGCGACTAGGAGCCACGAGTCGTGGGCGCTGTTCTTCGATGAAGCGGTCGAGGGTCGGCGCCGCGGCCTGGTCACCTGTCAGGTAGTCTCCCACTGCCTCGAGGATGTCTTCGTTGGCTGTGAGAAACATGTGGTGGAGCCGAACCTCGAGCCGGCCGGCCTTGGCGCGCGCTGAGAGCATGGTGCTCCGGTTGTCGGTGATGACGAGTCGCACGCGCTCGCCAAGGCGAGTCGCAAGCCGCTTGCTCCAGCGCGTCGCGCGGTTGTACGCCTGGTCGAGTTCGTCGACCCCATCGGTGGGCAGCTGGACCTCCGCAGGTTGCGGGGGCTCGTTAGAGAACTCGAAAGACAGCTGAAGCACTCGAATTGGAGCTAAGGTGTGGCTCGATCCTTGTCAACCGTGCTTTCGGAGAGCCCGTTCGCAGGCTAGAGTCTCGGCGAATGCGCGGTGGGATTCGAGACCGGCTCGAGGGGCTCACGGTTTTGCACCGGCTCAACGCGCCCGAGCAACGTGAGGCAGCGTGGCGACAGGGCATGGCGACCTTGGCGCGCGCCGTAATGGACGAACGCCGGCCCGTTCCTCTCGAGGGTCTCGACCCGGCGGCGCTGCTCGAGAGCATGGACGTGGCGATGGCCGGCGGCTACGTCGACCGTCTCGACTGGCTGTCACCCCCGGCTGCCGCCGCAGCGCTCTACGAGATCGGTGCAGCCCTTCCGCCGAGCAACACCAAAAGGCGACTGGGGCGTCTCGTGCTCGAACGACTTCGAGAAGGCGACGCCGAGACCTTTGCCGCCGTCGCCACCCAGCTCGCATTTGGGGCACCGCGCGCGCTGAGCGGCAGGTCGATGCGTGCGCGCGTCGCGCTCGCCTTGAGTCTCCCCATCGGAAGCGTCGCGAACGCGGATGCGCTCGCGCTGGCTTTGATCTCACGCCAAGACCTGGCGCGAGAGTGGCTTGGGACGCCCGCTACGGGAGCGCTTCCGTCGAGGCGCTTGGCCGCGCGTCTGCTCGAACGGGCCGCACGCGAGGCCGCACGAAGAGCGTCCGACGGTGATGACAGTGGCCTTCGCGTGTTCTGCACGCGAGCGGTACGCGATGCGTGGGATCGACTGTTGGCTGACCGAGAAACCCTCGTCTGGCGACACGTCGCTTCTGCCCGAGGACTACTGTGCTCGTCGATGCCGGTCTTTCGAGATGAGATGATGCGCCATCTCGACCCTGAGTTCACGATCACCGAGTGGCGGCGCGCGGCAGCCTCCCTGGCCGCAAGCATCGCAGTCGAACCGGAAGAAGGGCTGAGCGCCTGCCGCAGGGTGCTGGAGTCCGTCATCTTTCAACAAGACCACGGCGTCGCAGCGGCCATGATCTCTGGCCTTCCGCGCGCCGCCGAAAGCCACCCCGAGGCCGTCACCGAACTCCTCGACCAGCTCGTTCGCGTGGGCGGGCTCGATATCGCGGAGTCACTCGTCGAGTTGAGGCGTGAGCGGATCGGTCACGGATTCGCCGACGCGGCCGCGAACAAAGCCCAAGCCTACCTGCTGAGAGCGGGGTCCCAACCCGATGAGGACCTGGGTCGCAAGGCGCTGATGCACACGCTGGCACAGGAGCTCGCTGTCCCACCAACCGGACGCGAGCCCATGCTGCGGGAGATGATCTCCGACGCGCTCGAAACGTTCGCGAGGGACGGCGCCCGCAAGGCATCGACCGAGGCGCAGCCGATACTGGACGCGGCGATCCTCAAAGCCAAACTGCTCGAACGGATCGGCGAGACCGACGGCGAAATCGAAAGCGAGACCGAAGTCCTTGCCTTTCTAGCGCTCCGCGAGATCGGTGCGGCTCTGTTCGAGACTTCCGCGTTGCACGATCTTCTGCTGCTCGGCGAAGAAGACGACGCGACGAGCGCCCCCGACCCGCGCCTAGGCGATCTGTTCCAACGGGTGACGAACTGGCTCGTCGTCCGCGAGGGCGACCCGCTGTCCGAAAACGCCCAGCTGCCGCAGTTCACGGTTCGCATGCGCCAACTGCGGACGATGCTCCACTTGATCGACGCCGACGGATTCCATGTCGATCCCCGCAAGGATCTCGTTCGGCAGCGCCGCAGACTGGTGCAACAGATCCTGCTCCATCGCGTCGCGAGCGATCCGAAAAACGCGCTGCGGCGCACGGTCTGCGCGGCAACGGCGCGAACCTTCGACGCGCTTGTGCGCGAAGACATTGCAGACGTCTCCGACATCGTCATCGCGGCAGCGAATCACGTGCCGCATCTCGAAGACTTTACGGCGATGGCCGAGGCATCGATGGTCCCCGAGATCGAAGCCGCCCTTCGCTCCTACGTGAAGCTTCGTGAGGCCACGCGCGCCGCGCAGGGCGGGGGTCGAGCGCTCGTGACGGCCACGGACGCGCTTCTCGCGCTGGCTGCCGAGCTCCCTGTTGCATGCTCTGCACGCGTCGAAGCGATGAGGCAGGCCCTCTCGCTCCTAGCGCGGGGACTGCGCTCGGTCGCTGCCTCGAATTCACTGACGGAAGTGTCGGACCGGTCGGCGGGACCGCCGCTCGCAGCGCTCGAGCGAGGGAGTGCGATGCTAGCCCAGCTGACGGTCGGGTCGCGCCGAAGGCTCGGCGAGCCAGTGGGACCGTCCCCCGACGCAGGACGTGCCGTCTGGGCGATGGGGCTCGAGGTCGAGCGAGCACTTCGGGCGTCCGTATCCGAAATGGACCGTGCGTACATGGAAGCGGTCGACGCCGTCGAACACGATCTGCCGGGTGCATTTGGCGAGTTGACCAACGCCGTGCTCGAACATCTTCGTCGACTGCCGCTCGATGCGCCGCGGCGCCTCCCAAGCCTGATACCGCCAGAACTCGATTCGGGAACCTCGCTGCCGGCCTGGGTACCTCCGAGCCGCAGCCTGGGCGGCTACCACCTGATTCGAACGGTGGGCATGGGCGCCGTCGGCTCGGTGTTCGTCGCGCGTCGAGTCGAAGAGCGCCACGACGAGTCCGCGCCGCTGTTTGCGCTGAAGGTGCCCGACTACTCGGCGGCAGCCGCCCGAACCCTGTCCGAGGACGAGTTCCTTCGCTTGTTCCGCGAGGAAGCAGGCGCACTGCTTGCCATCCCCGAGCATCCGAACCTGGCCCGCTTCGTCACCTTCGATACCGGCACGGGGCCCAAGCCCATACTGGTCATGGAGCTCGTGGAAGGACCGAGCCTCGAGCGCATGCTCGAAATGAGCGACCTGTCGATCCGGAAGGCACGAGACCTTCTGTTGGGGATCGGTGCGGGCCTCGACGCAATGCACGAGGTCGGCGTTGCCCATCTCGACCTGAAACCCTCGAACATCATCGTTCGTCACAGCGAGGGCGTCACCGGCGTCGGGATTCCGCCACGGCCGGTCCTCGTCGACTTCGGCCTGGCAGGCCGGCACCTTCGTCCCGGTTGCGGTACCGCGAACTACGGCGCCCCGGAGGTCTGGAGCGGAGGCGAGCCAGACCGAGCGACGCCTGCAGACGTCTACGCGTTCGGGTGCCTGATTTTCGAATGCTATACGGGCGCTACCTTGTTTGACGGCAACGCGGAGGCCGCGATGATCTCTCAGCACGTGAGTCACGACGGCGAGCCCGCCCCGGTCGCCGCCCTTCTCACGCAATCCGAAACCCGAGAGCTGGGTATGCTGATCGCGCGCTGCCTCCGCCGCGACCCGCGCGACCGAATCACCATCCGGCAGGCACGGCAGTTCCTCGCCAACCTCCGGCTTGGCAACGAAAACGAACGATGGCCGATCCGCAGCGCGAGCTGAGCGCTTAAACGAACAACGGGCCCCAGGACAAACCTGGGACCCGCTGCGCGAAGTGGGGCGACTAGCGCCCCGGGCTAGCGACTACCGCTCGCCCGAATCGTCGTCCGGACCCACCGGTCCGGTTTCGACGAGGTGGAACCCAACGCGTCGGTTCTGCGCAAGCTCCTCTGGTGTCTGGGCGTCAGGAATGAGAGGTCGTGTCGGTCCGAAGCCCTCAGCGATGAGACGGTCTCGCGACACGCCGCCGCGGCCGACGAGATATCGGACGACAGTCTCGGCACGCTTCTGAGACAGCTTCATGTTGTAGTTCAGGTTACCGACCGAGTCGGTGTGACCCTCGATGCGAATGAGCTTCCACTCCGGATGCGCGTTGATGACCTTCGCGACATTGTCGAGAAGGTTGAACGAGCGCGGCTGAAGCTTGTGGCTTGCGTTCCTGAAGTAGACCTTCTCGAGGATGGTGAACTGACCCTCCTTGATGACCACGAGCTGGGCATCCTGGCAGCCCTGGTTCTCGATGGTTCCAGGCTCATCCGGACAGTTGTCGATGCTGTCCGGCACTCCGTCGCCATCGCGATCCGGATCGGGACAGCCGTTGTTCTCGGGCGGACCGGGCTCATCCGGACACATGTCGTCGATGTCGAGGATCCCGTCGCCGTCGTTGTCCGGATCCGGGCAGCCGTCTGCATCTTCGAAGCCGTCGATGTCCTCTGGATCCATCGGGCAGCTGTCGTTGACGTCGAGGATGCCGTCACCGTCGTTGTCGAGGTCCGGACATCCGTCTTCATCCTGGAACCCGTCGAAGTCTTCTGGGTCGTTCGGACACTGGTCGAGATCGTCCGGGATGCCGTCGCCGTCGGTGTCGATGATGTCCTGGGTACGATCGGGCATCGTGTAACCGAGCATGCCGATGATGCGGACATCCGGCGCGCCGTAGCCGGAGGTGATTCCTGCGGTGCCGGCCACGCCGAGCGCAAGACCGAACTTCGCGAGGTACTTGGCGCCACCGAGAACCTCGACCGGGGTCTCTTCGCGCCCGCCGAATCCTGTCTGGCGCGCGGCTGCGGTGCGTCCGAAGACCTCACCGGTGAGCATGAACTGGTTCTTCGCGAACAGGAGCTGAACGCCACCGCCGTAGGTCAGCTGACCACCGAGCTCGAGTTCGCCGATATCCTGCGCGAAGCTCGTCTTGTAGCCGATGTTCAGCGGAATACGAAGCACGCGCCCCGCGTTGAAGGTCAAAAGCATCTCGAACCAGCCGCCGATGTGCGGCTTGGCGTTGAGTTCGCCGATGTAGTTCTGATTGCCGTCTGCCGCCGAACCGGTGTTCGTGGTCATCGTGGCCTGCAGGGCCATCTGCGCCGGAGAGAAGCGCCCGCCGAAGAGATTCCCTCGAGCACCGACGTAGAGGTCGCCGAGGCCACCACCGGTCGGATTGAGCCCGGCAAGGCCGAGGTCATCTAGGAAGTCCTGATCGTCCTGGGTGAGACCGTCTTGGACCGAAAAGTGATACGGCAGGTCCATGAAGATCACCAAGTGATCCCACAAACCAAGGCTCCAGGTAAAGTGGCCCGTCGTCTGCCTGCTCACGACTCGCAGCTGGTCGCCCTGCAGCGGGGCACCGGAGCCGCGCACGAAGACGAGGGGGTTTTTCGCCCAGTCGACATACAGCTGGAACCCGAACCGAAGGTGACCCTGACCGTCCGCGGTGCTGACGGCAAAGCCGTCTGTAGTGAGCTCCGATGGACGGAACTGGTTGAGATCGAATTGCCCGATCGTTTGAGCGCCCGCGCCTGTTGCCGTGCCCAACAGGCTCATCACTGCAATCAGACTGACGACCCAACCCCGGTGTACTTTCCTCAGGTCTTCGCTCTGTTTCACGCCACCCTCCATAACTAACTTCCTGCGAAGCCGTACCGTGGCGCATGATCGAGCCCCGGTAGCTCCCTCGAAGCGGCACCGAGACGCTTGATTGCGGCCCGGTTTCGCCCCCTACTATCACTTCTCCGATCGAAAACCGAGTAAAAATCGGCTTAAATCGGCGCCCGCAGCCACCCGTGAAAATGCAATAATCCGCCACTGTCGCACTGATGCTTCGAGACACCCCACGCTACCGAACCGCGCCGACGCCGAGCCGTGGAATGCCTTCCGGTATTCCGTACATCGTCGCGAACGAGGCGGCGGAGCGGTACAGCTATTACGGAATGCGGGCGATCCTGGTCATCTTCATGACCCGGTATCTGATGACGGCGGGCGGCGAGCTCGACCCGATGAACGACGGCGAGGCCAAGACCTGGTTCCATGCCTTCGTTACTGCGGTGTATTTCTTTCCGATTCTAGGCGCGGTGCTCGCCGATGCGTTTCTTGGAAAGTATCGGACGATTCTGCTGCTTTCACTGGTCTACTGTGCAGGTCACGCGGTGCTCGCGATCGACGACACGCGCTCCGGGCTGGCGCTTGGCCTAGGCCTGATCGCAGTCGGCTCAGGTGGCATCAAGCCATGCGTCTCCGCCCACGTCGGCGATCAGTTCGGTTCGAGCAATAGCTACCTCTTGCCCAAGGTGTTCGGCTGGTTTTACTTCGCGATCAACGTCGGGGCGCTTGCTTCGATCCTCTTCGCTGAACCCTTGCTGCACCGGTTCGGCCCGTCGGTCGCGTTCGGGGTTCCCGGGGTGCTGATGGCCCTGGCGACATTCGCGTTCTGGCTCGGCCGCGATCAGTTTGTGCACATTCCACCTGGAGGTATGGAGTTCGTCCGAGAGGCGTTCAGCGGCGACGGGCTCCGCGCGCTCGGCAAGCTCTTCGTCATCTATGCCTTCATCGCGATGTTCTGGGCGCTGTTCGACCAGCAGGGCTCGGCCTGGGTCCTGCAGGCAGCGCGGATGGATCGTCAGTTTGGGATCGAGTGGGACCCCTCCCAGGCGCAGTGGCTCAACCCGGCCTTGGTGCTTCTCTTCATCCCACTGTTCAATCGGGTGGTGTACCCGGCTTTCGACCGGTTCTGGCCGCTGACGCCCTTGCGCAAGATCTCAGTTGGGCTGTTCCTGACGGTGCTCGCGTTCTTGCTGCCAGCCTGGATCGAGAGTCGCCTCGACGGGGGCGAGAACGTCAACATCATCTGGCAGCTCGGCGGCTACATACTCATGACAGCCGCGGAAATCCTGGTGTCGATCACCGCCCTCGAGTTTTCGTACACCCAGGCCCCCAAGAAGATGAAATCGCTGGTCATGGGGGCTTTCCTGATGAGCGTATCCCTCGGCAACCTCTTCACGACCGCCGTCAATTACTTCATCCAGAACCCAGACGGCACGACAAAGCTCGACGGAGTCGAGTATTATCTATTTTTCGCAGGAGCCATGGCGGTTACTGCCGTCCTCTTCGTGCCCGTCGCAATGAACTACAAAGAGCGCACCTACATCCAAGACGAAGCGCCGGCCGAGACCTCGGCGTGAACGTACTCGAACAGGCGCGGGCTTGGGTCTCCGAGGATCCCGACCCGGAGACGCGGCGGGAGCTCCAAGCCCTGGTCGATGCGCAGAGCTTCGACGAACTCGACGCGCGGTTTTCCGGACCGCTCGCTTTCGGCACCGCGGGGCTTCGGGGCATGCTGGGCGCGGGGCCGTCGCGAATGAACCGGGTGACGGTGCAGCGCTCCACCGCGGGACTCTGCGCGTGGCTCCGGGCCACGGTGCCGGGGGCAACGGAGCGTGGGATTTGCGTTGGACGCGACGCACGAACCAAGAGCGACGTCTTCGCGAAGGACGTCATCGAAGTGGCTCTTGGCGCCGGGTTTCGAGTCTTCTTCTTCGCCGACGTCGTGCCCACGCCGATTGTCGCATTCTCCTTGCTCGAACTCCGGGCCGCTGCGGGCGTCGTGATCACCGCGAGCCACAATCCGCGCGAATACAGCGGCTACAAGGTGTTCTGGGGCAACGGCGCCCAAATCGTCCCTCCCAACGACCGAGGCATCGCCGCTGCCATCGCCGCGGCCCCCCCGGTGCGTGATCTCGCCCGAATGTCGGTCGATGAGGGACGCGAGCGTGCCCGGCTCCGCGAAATCGATCCGATGATCGAGCGATACATCGAGGTCGTCTCTGGCAGCGTCGACTTCGAAGCGCCGCGCAGACCGGTGCGGGTCGCCTATACGGCGCTACACGGCGTCGCCGAAACACCGCTCCGCAAGCTCGTAGCCTGCGCGACCGATTGTCGATTCGAGAGCGTCCCCGAGCAATCCGCCCCCGATGCCGCCTTCCCGACCGTCGACTTTCCCAACCCGGAGGAGCCTGGCGCAATGGATCGGGTCCGTGCACTCGCGGCGCGGAACCAGGCAGACCTGGCACTTGCCAACGACCCCGATGGAGACCGCCTAGCGGTCGCCGTGCGCGACGGAGACACCTACGCTCCGCTCTCGGGCAATGACCTCGGCCTCCTGCTCGCCGAGGACCTGCTCTCGCGCACCACGGGCGCCGGGATACCGCTCGTGCTCTCCACGATCGTGAGCAGTCCGGTGCTCGGGGCGGTCGCGGCGAGCCACGGCGCACGATGGGAACAGACGCTGACGGGTCACAAGTGGATCCACAATCGGGCGATTGAACTAGAGCGCGAGGGGTACCGGTATGTGTTCGGGTACGAAGAGGCGCTCGGCTACGCGCCACTGAAGGCCGTGCGCGACAAAGACGGCTTGAGCAGCGCACTGCTCGTCATCGATCTCGCCTCGCGGCTGAGCGCCGGGGGTCGAACTCTACTGGACGCGCTCGAATCGCTGCATGCACGCCACGGCTTCTTTCGCGATGCGCAGCGGTCCCTGTGGTTCGATGGCCCAAGGGCCGATCGGGAGATGGCCGCGCGGGTCGATGCGATGCGCGCAGAGCCGCCGCGATCGATCGGAGGACGGAAGGTCGAAGCCTTCATCGATTTGGCGCGCCAGACTCGTTGGACGCCCGAGGGGGAGGCGCCGTACGCCGGGCCAGGCTACAGCAACCTACTGATTTTCAAGCTCGACGGGGGTCATCAGGTGATGGTTCGACCAAGCGGTACCGAACCGAAGCTCAAGTACTATCTGTACGCGCAGAGCGACGTAGGCGAACCGCAAGCAACCGCGCGGCGTGACGTCCGTGCACTGATTCGGGCGATGCTTGTCGACCTGGGCCTCGACCCCGACTTCCAGTAACCCGCGTCAGCGGATGATCAGCCACGCGCACAGCGCCAGGCCGGCGAGGACGAGCACCGCCGCGAGTGCGCGCGCGCGTCCCGGACTCTCGGGGGAGGCATCGACTGCAGGCAGCTCTCTCGGAGTCGACGCCTCGGGTTGGGTCCCGAGCGTCGCCTGCAGATCATCGAGATGCGTGGTGGTCGTGACCGGCATGGCCGGCGCCTGGGAGGGCGGGGTCGTCGGACGCGTACTCGTGCGGATGCGGACGGTCGGCTCACGGCTGTCGCGGATGTCTCGGATCGAAACGATGATGATCTTGGGGCCGCCGCGCCCGAACTCGATTTCGTCTCCGTCGGCCACCGCGGCGTGCTTGATCCGCTGGCCGTTCAGCCAAGTGCCGTTTCGGCTGCCGGTATCGACCAGCAAGTACCGGCCTCGCTCGTAGCGAAGCTCCGCATGCCGCCCCGACGCGTCGAGATCTACTTCGGGATCGAAGTCGACGTCGCTATCCGGCATCCGGCCGATGCGAATCAGCTCCTGCTCGAACTCGAGCTCTCTGCCCGAATCGGAGCCCTTGCTTTGGCGGAGGCGGATCATCGACGGACTTCAATCGGCGGCGCGCACCAAGGTGACTTCGGCGGGACGACCCGGCTCGATGACGATGTCTTTGCTGAACTGGATGCCACCGGACTCGCGCGCCTCGAGTCGGTATGAACCCGGCAGGAGCCGAAGCAGAACCGCTTCATCGAGCCGAAGGGGACCGTAGCTGCGCCCGTTGACATAGAGTTCACCAGGTTCACCGCTCGCGTGCACGCGCACCTCGACGGGGGTCCGGGAGTCAGCGTAGGCCGGAGGCGGCACGTTCTCATCGAGCGCGCGACGGCGATCGCCGGCTGCAATCACGGTGATCGCGGCTGCCAGGCCGAGCAGACCCAACGCGGCCACCGCCAGCCGCCAAGACGACGAGGAGCGACTGACCTCGGCGGACGCGGCGGCTGCTGGCGTTGGCTGCGCAGCCCGCGGCAGCATGCTCTTGACGGCGGTCGGCAAAGGAGGACCTGCGCTGTGACGCTCACCTGACCTGGGCAGCGGGTACTGCTGGTAGAACGGCATCGTGTCGGCGTCCGGCGGCTCGAGCGCGTCCCCGTCGAAGTCGACCAGGATACACGTGACGTTGTCGTGACCACCCGCGGCCTTGGCAAGCTCGATGAGCCGGTCGGCCAACTGGGGAAGCGGGCCGACGCAGGCCATCTCCTCGCGGATCATTTCGTCGTGAACGAGCGCGCTGAGACCGTCCGAGCAGAGGAGCAGGCGGTCGTCGCGGCGAAGCTCGACGAACGTCAAATCGACGGAGACGCGCTCGGTGGTGCCGAGGGCCTGAAGAATGATGTTCGAATGCTCGAACGCGTCGGCTTCCTCTTCGGTGAGCTGCCCCGCTTCGATGAGCTGATTGACCAGAGACTGATCCTTCGAGATGCGCGCGATGCGCCCGCCTCGCAGCAAGTAGGCCCTGCTGTCGCCTACCTGCCCCACGAAGAGGACCTTGTCGATTAGGCCTGCGACGGTTGCGGTGGTTCCCATGCCGCGGCGGCTGCGGTCTTCTTTGGCTGCGCGGAAGATCTGCGCTCCGGCCTCCTCGATCGACGTAACCAAACGATCGGCAAAGTCGTCCCGGCTCTCCGGCGCAGCCTCTCCGCGCAGGGTTTGGAACAGGGTGTCGACCGCCATCTGGCTGGCCACTTCGCCCGCAGCCGCACCACCCATCCCATCGCAGACGGCAAAGGCCACGCCGCGTTCACGAACCGTGCCCTCGAAGGGCTGCGCAGCAGCCAGGGGGCCCGACTCGGCGTTGAGCTCCGCGACCATCAGGTTGTCTTCGTTGTGTTCGCGGACCAGCCCCACGTCGGTCTGGCCGAACACCTCGAAATAGAGACCCTCCGGGGTGTTTGTGCGGGGAGCCCTCGGCGGACGCTCCCAGGTCGGGCCGGCACCGGGAGACGGAGCGAGCGTATCGCCCCCCTCACCCACCCCGGATGGGTCGTTTCCGTCGCGGTTTGCGCGTTCGTTCATCCGCGCCCCGTATTCTTGTCCGTCGACCCCACAACCGCACTCCAACCATACAGGGTACATCGAAGGTGTCGAAATCTCCACCGGCTGAGTCTCTCAGGACCTGAACTAACGGCGCGAGCCGGCCATCTCATCCGGGCCTGAGGTCCCTTGTGGAGGCAAGAACCGTCGGGCTCGAAGGCCAAGTTTGCCCCGACAAGATTGACAGGCCCCGACCCTCTCTTATAGTTGCGCCGTTTCGAGCCGCTTCGAGGTTTTCTGGTGGAGATTCTTTCTAAGCAAACGCGCGATGCGCCAAGTAAAACTCTCGGTGGCCGATGCCATCGAAGAGGGTGAAATCGATTCGCTCCGCGACGACCTCGTGAGCGTCTTCACGGACGACGACGTCGAAGAGATTGAGCGTCGCATCGACAGCGGCGATTTTTACGACTTCATCGCGGAAATCCTCGATGAATGGTCCGGGGAGGATCTGGACGAGCTCCTCGAACTCCTCGAGACCCAACTCGCCGATGCGGACGTCGATTCTGAAGTACACCCCGCCGGAGGCCGACGACGACTCCGATGACGATGATGACGGCGACGACGAAGAGGAAGAACTCGTCGTTGACGACGACGACGACGACGACGACCTGTGACCCGTCAGCGGCGCATGCGCGTCCGTCCCGGGCAGCGTGCCCGGAGAACGCGACTCCGCACGCGCCAATCAGCGGTTGCAATTGACAGCCCTTCCCCCTCACGCTACCAGCATCGCCGCTCCCTCGGAGCGCTGAACGTGCCACCGTAGCTCAGTTGGTAGAGCAACGGTTTCGTAAACCGTAGGTCGTTGGTTCGAATCCAATCGGTGGCTCTAGAGATTGTCGATAGGGCCCCAGAAGGCCCATTCCATGGGCCGACCGAACGCTGAACACTGAACCGGAATCGTTCAGAGCTCGTGAGGCTGGAGGGACCTTAGCGGCCGTTTAGCTCATCGGAGAGTCGCCGTAGTAGCTCGCCCACGTCATCGCTCATCCCGCTTGGCGTTACTGAATGCATCTAGTGAAGCTCGAGATGCCGGCGCTGATCAGCGACGCTCGCTATTTCGGCCGGCCATGGCTGGCAGTCAATGCCACGCGCAAAGCCTGCGTGGGACGCTTTTGCGTATAGACACATCGTCGACTCGGTCGCACCTTCGTAGCCGCAGGCTGGTTTCGTATTCACTGAACTGGGAAGCAAATGGTCCAAAGAAAAGCTGACGACGGTAACCAGCGGTTTCGCCGGCGCTGGGCGTTAGGAACCATGGCGGGTTGGTTTGGGGGGTTCCTGTTGGGGTTCGTCGTGGCCGATAGCTTCTCGCCGGTGCTTGGAGCTGGGCCGTGGCAAGGCGTGCTCGCGTATTTCATCCTCGGAGCCTGTCTCGGGGCCATGGTCGGCTTGGTGCAATGGCGCATCCTTAGGCGGCGCATTTCTGGAACCGGCTCATGGGTCGTGGCGAGCGCTGCTGGCATGGGTCTCGCCGGGGGCGCGGGCTACGGCATAGCCGTTCTGCTGTTTGGCTACTCCGAGGACCTAGAAGATCTTGGAAGCTTTGCTGGGGTGTTGGGTTGGGCGGTAGTCGTCGCGGTAGGCGGAGCTCTCGTTGGAGGCCTGCAATCGCGTGCGTTGCGCGGACGTGTCGCTCGAGCTGGTCGGTGGGTGCTAGGAAGCAGTGTAGGCTGGGGACTCAGCATGGCGGCGGCGGGAACCGTCATGGCGTCAGGCTACAAACTGTTCGGTGGGCATCCCACGCTGTTATTGTTCCTAGGAGGGCTTGCCGTTGGCGGGGCGACGTTCGGTGTGATCTCGGGTGTGGCGATCGCCAGGCTATTGACGCGACGCGGGGACTGACGTGTCACCCATCGCAGCCATGACGTCGACGAGATGCTGAGAGCGGCTCAGGCGTCGAGCTCGCGATGACCTCGGTCTCTGGCCGCGATGCGTCGTTTTCTGGCCTGGACGAGCAGTCCCGGGCGCGCGGACGTCACGTCCCGAGCCTACGTGCCACTTCGAGAATCTGGTCGACGATGGCGGCAATATCGCCTTGATGACTTGACCTTGATCGGAAGTGGTGTATGTATGTAGTGATAGCTATATGTCTTCACCGAACACCTCTAATAAGCGACCGGAGCCTGGACGAGCGCGGATTCTGCAGGCGGGGCTCGATCTAGCCGCCGAATCCGGCCCTTCTGGGATGACGATCAGCCAGATCTGCCGGCGGGCGCAGGTGAAGCCGCCGGCCATCTACTATCACTTCGGCAGCAAGGAAGGACTTCTTGCAGTCGTCGTCGAGACGGTCGCCGAAGCGTGGCTGGATCAGCTCGAAGCCAGCCAACCAGAGGGGGGCGACATCGCCGAGCGGCTCCGCGTGGCGGTCGATGGCTGGCAGGCGATGGTCGAGGATCCGGCTCGCCCCATCAAGTTGCTCCTCTCGGTGCAGCTCGACGGCCCCGATCACGCTGCCGAGATTGAAGCCTCGCTGCAGCGCGTCTACGAGCGTGCGCGGCGGCTCATCGCCAGGAGCATCCATGCGGCCTCCGGCCAGGTCGCCGAGGTCGATGTGCTGGCCGACCAAGTCCTTGGCTTGGTGCAATCCGCCGCACTCGCCTTCCACCTCGATTCGGACCGCAAGCGCCTGCGAGCACGTCTCCGTTCGATCGGGCGGCTCATCGAAACCCAGCTCGCCTACGCCAGCCTCGGCCTGGGCAAACACCCTCAGCTTCCCGCAGAAAAGGAATGAAGAACATGATAGCCAACGCCTCGACCACGCCCGTCAACATCGAGATCCGACGCAACATCCGGTTCGACTTCACGGACACTCCGGCCGTGCATCACCAGGGCAATCCCTACCTGAGCCACTTCTGGAATGCGCTGTCGGTGATGGCGCCGTCCACCGAGCGCATACTGATGCGTGTTGCCCGAGAGGTGCGTGACGAGATCCGCGACGAACGTCTGCTCAAGGACCTCAACGCGCTCGTCACGCAGGAGGCACTGCACACGCGCGAGCATCGGCGGTTCAACGCGCGTCTCGCCGAGCTCGGTTACGACATCGAAGGGGTGAACGCGGAGCTCGACCGGATGTTCGACGACTATGTCGCTCGGGTCGACGCGCCGGCCGCCGTGGCCCTGATGATTGCAGGCGAGCATCTCATCTACGCCATGAGTCACGCCCTGCTCGAAGACCCGCGCGCGACCGAGGGGATGGAGCCCGAAGTGAAGCGGCTGTTTCTGTGGCACGCCGCGGAGGAGATGGAGCATCAGTCGGTCGCGCACGACCTCTACGTCCACCTCTACGGCGACGGTCCTGCCCATCGTCTCGTTCGAGCGCGTGCGTTTGCCGATGCCGGTCGGCTCCTTCTTGGGAGCGTATATGACGTCATGAAGCGGTTGCTGGCCGGCGAGCCTGACCGCACCGCGGCGCAGCGCTTGGAGTTTCTTCGCTTCATGGCGATCTCGCCTGGGTACGGACGGCGGCTCGGCAAGCAAGCTTTCCGCTATTTCCAGCCGGGGTTTGCGCCGTGGAAAGACGCAGGGGACCTCGAGCTGATTCGTCGCACGCTTGGCGCGGTGTCGCCAACGACCTGAAGGCGAAAACAGGAAGACGAGGACCTTGCCTGGCTCATTCGAGGCAATCGATGCCTATCCCGCCGAGTTTCAGATTCGATCGCCCTGAAGCGAAGTGGCAAACGGCTTCGGAACGCCGCATCCGCGCGGACGACACGAGCCAGCCGAGGTGCCACGGCAGTCACCTCTCGGTTGGACAGTTACGACACGTCGGACATCGACTGATTGAGCTCCTCCAACTCTTTGATCAGCTCCTCGATGCGTTCGAACGGACACGATTCGTCAGCAGGCACCCTAACCTCTTGAAAGCATTGAGTGCACCTAGGGTTTCGTAAACCGTAGGTCGTTGGTTCGAATCCAATCGGTGGCTCTAGAGATTTCGGGCGGTTGGGCCTCGGTCAGTGGTCGCGCGTCCATTGGCTGTGGCCATTCGTGTCCAAACGCCATGGCTCTTCGAGCTCGAAGAACCGTGGAGCACCCCGACCTCGTTCACAAGCTCACGACCAAAGGGATTGATTCCTCCGTATCGTCGCCGAGCTCCCCTCAAGGCGGTGTGGTGGGGAGTCGTGATGCCTCGTGCGCGCCCGCGTACTGCACGAAGTATTTCTCGAACCAGATTCTGAAGTCTTTCTGGAGGCTCGTATAGTCTACCGGAGCAACAAGATTTGCCGACTTCGCCTGGTGTTGCACCGATATGACTGACCCAGCTTTCTCACTCGAATTTTGGCTACAGATTGGCCTTGCTGCTGCTTGCGGGGCCGCGATCGGCATGGAGCGTCAGCTGCACGGCAAAGCAATGGGCGTTCGAACCGGGTTGCTGGTCTGTGTCGCGACCGCGATCTTCGCCTACATTGGAGCCGCGGTCGTAGGCACTCAGGGCGATCCGACTCGGATGATCGGTCAGATTGCTGTGGGTGTAGGATTCCTTGGCGGCGGCGCGATCATCAACGAGGGGATGACCGTTCACGGGCTCACAACAGCCGCAATCATCTGGTTGCTTGCCGCCCTGGGCTCGATGATTGGCTTGGGCCTCTTTTGGACGCCTCTGTTCGTCACCATCGCATTGTTGCTCGTGATCGCGGCGATCGATCAGCTCGAGCGGCGCATAACGTGGCTAAGTCGAGGCGCTCACGCCTCGGAGAAGCGGCCGGACGACAAACTTTCGCCCTGAGAACCAGGTGGCACGTCGTATCTGCTCTCGTCGCCGATCGCGATCACGATGAGCGCCGAATTTCGCGGTACTAGTCGTAGGCGTGCGCGCAGATCCGCGCGGCGCTCAGTAATTAGGCGACTTTCAGGCCGGATCACCGATGTCGTCGGTGGGCTTCCTCATATTGACCGGAAGCTTAAAGTACCGGATGCCGGTACTCCCCGCGGGCGGAAGCTGCCCCCCTGCGATGTTGAACTGCACGCTCTGAAACAGCAGCCGCGGCGCGGCGAGTTTGGCGTCTCTCTTTTCGCGCTCCGACACGAACTCTTCCTTGGTCGTCTCGGCGCGAAGCTGGGGGTTGTCGGTCTTTGATTTCCCGACGGTCGTTTCATAGACGAGTTCGCGCCCGTTCGGGAGGTAGTCGTGGCCCGGGAAGACCCGCATCTGGTCGGGAAGCGCGTAGAGCTTGCCCGTGATCGATCCGTAGAGATCGGATGCGCTTCCTTTGGGAAAGTCGCAGCGGCCGGTGCCGTAGTCGTGCATGAAGAGCGCGTCCCCAGTGAAGAGCGCGTCCCCGATCTGGTAGGTGAGGCAGGCCGGCGTATGGCCCGGCGTCGCGATCGCCTTCACCTCGAGACTCCCCGCGACCAGCGTCTCGCCGTCCTCGAGAAGCTTGTCGAACTGGCTGCCGTCGGTTTGAAACTCCTCGCCGAGGTCGAAGACGCCCTTGAACGTTTCCTGCACCGCCGTGATTTGGGCTCCTATCGCGGATTTCGCATCGAACCGCCGCTTGAGCATCTGCGCCCCCGAGAGGTGATCGGCATGGGCATGCGTCTCGAGCGCCCAGTGCAGTCGAAGGCCGTTGTCGCGGACGAACGCCGAGAGCTCGTCGAGCGACTCGGTGCTGGTCTGTGAGCCGAGCGGGTCGTAGTTGAGCACCGTATCGATCGCGACGGCGTCCCGGGTGTTTTCGTCCCAGACGACATAGGTCAGCGTAAAGGTACGCTCATCGAAGAATGCTTTGATTTCCATCTCTTTCTCCCCTGAAGTCAAACTCGTCCCTGGAGCATCCCGTGCCAGTATAGGTTGGGAAGCCCGTAGGCCTTGAGCGCGTACATGCTGTACCGCTCCTTGGCCTGATCGAACGGGAACGTCTCCATGACGACCCCGTCGTAGCCGAACTCCGCGAGAATCACTTTTCCGTAGCCGGTAACCAGTGGACAGGAGGCGTATCCGTCGTAATGGCCCCGGAGCGGCTGCTCGGTTCGGAATGCGATCAGGTTGTCGACCAGCACCGGCGCCTGCTTTCGAACCGCCGCGCCCGTCTTCGAGCACGGCAGACTGCTGCAGTCGCCGAGTGAGAATACGTTAGGATAGCGCGTGTGTTGCAGCGTGTGCTTGTCGACGCTGACCCAGCCGGCTTCATCCGCGAGCGGGCTCCCCTTGATGAAGTCCGGCGCGCTCTGGGGCGGCGTCACGTGCATCATGTCGTACTGAAGCACCACGCCCTCCCCGCCGGAGACGTCTTCGAAGACTGCTTCACGGCTGTCCGGCCGCACCTCGACGAGGTTCTTCGAAAACCGGGTCTCGATGTTCCTCTCCTCGACGATGGTGTTGAGCGCCGCGGCGTACTTAGGAATGCCGAAGATGCCCGGGGTGGCCGACGCATACACCACGCTGCACTGCTCACGGATGCCGTGCCGTCGAAACGTCTCCTCGGCGAGATACATGATCTTCTGAGGCGCCCCCGCGCACTTGATGGGCGTGGCGGGAAACGTGAAGATCGCGTTGCCTCCCTCAAACGAACGGATGGTCTCCCAGGTGTAGGGAACCGTGTCGTAGCCGTAGTTGCTGCAGACGCCTCCATGGCCGAGCGCCTCGCGCAGCCCTTTGATCGCGTCCCAGTCGAGCTGAATCCCCGCCGCCACGACGAGCTCGTTGTAGCCGAGCGTCTTGCCGCCGTCGGTCTCGACCTGGTTCTTGTCCGGATCGAAGGAGACGACGCGTTCCTGAATCCAGTTCACGCCTCGCGGCAGCACTTCGGTCATCGAGCGCCGCGAGACTTCACGCGGGAACACGCCCCCACCAACCAGCGTCCAGATTGGCTGATAGTCGTGGGTCGAAGCGGGATCGACGAGGGTCACTCGCGGGGCCGCTTCCTGATTCAGTAGCTGGGCCGCGACCGTGATGCCGGCGGTGCCGCCGCCGATGATGAGTACGTCGTGGGATTCGGTCATGATTGGCTCTTGCGATGGGGGTGAGTGCCGTTGCCGGCGGGGAGGAGCGAAGGGGTGGACTCGAGGCTGGCGCCGACGTTTTCAGCGATCTGAACCAAGAAACCAAGCGCGCGCTGGACCGAGGGCTGCCCCGCGGCTCGCAGCGCGCCGAGGAGCCCGATACGGCGCGCGGGCTGCTCTCCGGCGTCCGCGACAGCGCGCGCAGCGAGTCCGAGCGTCGAGAGTGTGGCTGGATTCAGCATCCCCGAGTCGAGCAGCGCTTTGACCTCACGCGACGTCGCGAGCTGAGCGAGCCGCATGACCGCGTGCTTCGTCGACTCGACCAGTCGCTCGATCTCCATGCCCTCGGTCGCAGCTCGCGCCATGGTCTCGTCGACCACGTCGGTCAGCGTCGCGAGGGCGGGCTTGACCTGCTCGGTCAGCTCGACGAACGATATGAGCGGCGTCAGGGCCTCGGGCCGCGTCAGCCGTTCGACGAGAGCCGACATGGTACGAAGCCGCGCGTCGAGATCGTCGTGTTGGCCTGCCCAGTCGTCGAGCGCGTCGGTGACCGTGGAGACGAGCGCAGGCGCGGAAGTCGATGCCTCGGCGACCGGGGCGAGGGTCTGCTCGAGCCGCTCGAGCCGCGATTCGATGCGAGCGAGGACGGCTTCGAGGTCAGGGGCGCCATCGCCTCGAGTCGTCGTCGTTCCCTCCATCGGGGTAGCCTGAGAATCCATGCACTCGCCTCCACTGCTTCGTCTGAGGTATCCACAGGGGAGCAAGAGACGGACCATGCCGGCGGCGCGGATTAAGTTGCAATTCCAGCGAGGCCGAAGACGCTCAGTCTGCCATTTATGTCATCTCGGCAGGTGTGAGCGCCAAATTTGTCAGTCTGCGGGGTCTTCGGTCGCCTGCCGCAGCTTGCGGTAGAGCGTGCGTTCGCTGACCCCGAGACGTTCGGCAAGCTCCCGGCGATCGCCCTCGTACCGCGCCTCAACCGAGCGGAGGTAGCGGTGCTCCACCTCGTCGAGCGGGAGCACCCTGTCGCCCCACGGCCAGCTAAGGGTCTCGGGCGATGCGGCGTCGGGCTCAGGGCTTCCGAGGTTGGCGGGCAGATGGGGCGGCTCGATCACGGACCCATCGGTAAGAAGCACCGCGCGTTCGATCAGGTTTCGCAGCTCTCGGATGTTGCCAGGGAAGTCGTGGCGCTGGAGCGTCTCGAGCGCTTCGTCGGAGATCCGCTTTCCGCTTGGAGCAAGCAGCGTGTCGCAGAGGAGCGGAATGTCTTCTTTCCGATCACGCAGGGCTGGAAGCGCGATCGGAAACGTGTTGATCCGAAAGTAGAGGTCACGCCGAAAGCTGCGCTCGCGAACCATGCAGTCGAGGTCGCGATGCGTCGCGCAGACGAGACGAAAGTCGGCGCTTCGTACATCGACGTCACCAACGGGGCGGTAGACCCCCGATTCGAGCACGCGGAGCAGTTTGACCTGAAGGGAGAGCGGAACGTCCCCGATCTCATCGAGAAATAGCGTGCCCCCCGCAGCAGCCTCGACAAGACCGGGTTTGCGTGCGTGAGCGCCGGTGAACGCGCCGCGTGCGTGACCAAACAGCTCCGACTCGAAGAGCGCTTCGCCGAGTCCCGAACACTCGACAGGGACGAACCGGCCCGCGCTCCGCAGGCTAGCGTCGTGGATCGCTCGCGCGGCGAGCTCCTTCCCCGTCCCCGACTCCCCGAGCAGGAGCATCGGCACCTCGCTTCGCGCGCCGCGTTGGATGAGCTCGAGCATTCGGGTGAACGCCTCGGACCTGCCGACGAACGAGCCCCCTGCGCGGGCGCTGGCATGAGGGATCGGTGCGATCAGCTCCACGAACGCCTCAATCTCGCCTGCGTCGTCGAAGAGCGGTCGGAGCTCGACGTCCACGTACTCCGGTCCGCCCGGTCCGTGATGGATGTGAATGACGCGCTCGTTGCGACCAGAAGAGAGGCAGTCCTGCAGGGGGCAGCGTTCGCCGTTCTCATTGCACGGACTGTCGTAGCCATGCGAGATCGCAAAGCACCGATCGTGCCCGACCTTTGGACTCGCACGATAGTGCTCGCGATAGCGCGCGTTCACGGCGAGGATGCGGTAGTCGCGGGACAGCACGATCGCCGGGGACTCGGCCCTCTCGAGGGTGCGCCGCGCCGATTCGGGAATCGTCACCTCCTCGGGCTGGGATCCTCTAGCCATGGGGAGAGTTTAGCGCCAACTCTGGCAGTCGAGCCAGTGATCCATGCCAGCAGCGGCAGGCGTCAGAAGATCGCGCAGTCGACTTCGCAGGGTCGAATCGGCCGTACGGACTCGGGTCTGCTAGAGTCCAGGACGCCGGGCAGACGGAGTGGTGGTATGATTGGGTGTCGTGTTCGGCGATTGCCGTTCCTTTTGGCTTGTGCTCTTTTGTGGTCCTGTAGCAGCTCGAGTCCTCCTCTCACGAGCGCGACTGTGAGTGTCGAGAGCGGGCGGGTTACGGTGACGAGCGACCCGTTCTCGGTCGAGGTCACGAACGCCGCGGGAAAGGTCGTCCTTGCGTCGTTGGGCCGTTCGGAATTGGCGGGCGACACGCTCTATGCGCCGTTTGGTTTCGTCACTGGAGATGACCCTGAGCTTCGATACCCCGTGCTGACAGGCCTCGGCGCACAACCCGATCCGAACCCGCAAGACCCGGTCGCTCCCGCACGATACCGGGTCGTCTCCGTTCGAGATCTCCGAAGCGTCGATGACGAGGTGACCGCAGAACTCGAGACCGATGATCCCGCGGGGCGCACGTTGTCTCTTCGAATCATCCCAGACGATGCAGGCACGCTGGCGATCGAAGTGTCGGTCGACGACCCCGATGGAGTGTCCGCGGTCTTCGCGAGCTTCGCGACCTCGCGCGAGGAAGCGTTTCACGGCTTTGGAGGGCGCCGCGAGAGCACCGACCTTCGCGGACGATCTTTCCAGAATTGGGTTCAAGACTATCGCTTTCCGGACCTCACGACGGGCTACTACTACGCACAGGCGCTGTTCTTCTCATCCGAGGGGTATGGATTCCTGCTCGACACCGACGCCCTCGCGAACTGGCGCCTCGCCTCGGACATCGACGATGGTTGGCGCGTCTCTGCTCGAGGAGCCACCGCCCGTTTCGTCGTCGCGCCCGGAGCGCCCGCCGCCGCTATCGCCCGAATTACCGAGATCACGGGAAGGCACCGGGTTGCGCCCGCCTGGAGCCTCGGGCCGACGCTTTCTCGCACCGTCCAGACGCAGCCCAACGCAGAGACGATCGACGACTACCGCGACAAGGTTCTCGACGACCTCGCGATGATCGAAGCGCGGGATCTCGGCATAGAAGCCTACGCGTTCGAGGGTTGGGCGGCGCTCGAACGCGATTTCGTGATCGAAGTCATCGATCGACTCGCCGCCAATGGAATTCGGCCGGTGCTCTACATTCGATCGTTCGTCGCGGAAGACAGCGACGCGGCCAAGACCGAGCCCCCCGAGCGTTTCGACGAAGCCGTGGGCAATGGCTACGTCTCGCTGACCGCAGGCGGCGACCCCTACTTCTACCCCGGCTCCTTCAACAACATGGATGCGGCGGTGATCGACTTCACCAACGAAGAGGCGCGCGTCTGGTGGCGAGATCTCATCTGGGAGTTGCTAGATCTCGGCGCTGACGGATTCATGAATGACTTCGGCGAACAAGTGATCGCCGACATGGAGTTCGCAGATGGAAGCAGCGGGGCGACGATGCACAATCGCTTCGCGGTTCTTCAGCACGAGGCCACGCGAGAAGCCATCGATGACTACTTGATCGAACACCCGACTCGCGAGATCTCGTTCTTCGTCAGGGCGGGATACAGTGGCCGGCCGGGTTCAGCAGCATTCGAGAACGCAACTTTTCCAGGGGACGAAGCCGTCGATTGGTCGGCCGACAATGGGCTCCCATCGATCGTGCCCGACATGCTGAACCGCGCTGTCGGCGGCTTGTACGGATTCACCACCGACATCGGCGGATACGCAGATTGGACAGGGATTCCCGGTACTACAAAGGAGCTCTATGTCAGATGGGCGCAGGCCGCCGTCTTCACGACCCATTTTCGAGTGCATGGCTCGGCGCTCAACGGAGTTCGGATGCCGTGGTTCTTCGAACCCGACGACCCCGAGCCAAAGACTGAAGTGTTGTGGAAAGCAGCAGCCGATCTCCACGTCCGTGCAAGGCCCTTGATCTTGCAGCTGTGGGAGGAGGCGGTAGAGACCGGCATACCCATCACTCGGCCCATGTGGCTCCATAGTTCGACCGCCGAAGGCAATCTACACAACGACGATCAGTGGATGCTCGGCCCGGACGTCGTGGTCGCGCCCGTGCTCGAAGAGGGCGCGAGCGAGCGCGAGGTCTGGCTTCCGGAAGGCTGCTGGCAGCTACACGGCGTGGGCGAAGAGGTTGCAGGCCAGTCGACGATCACGGTCGATGCGCCGCTCGACGTGCTGCCCTGGTTCTCACGCTGTGGCAGCACGCCCCTCTGAATCGCAATATTTCGACGTTCGCAACGACGGGAGCTTCGAGTATCGCTGGGCCGCACGCCGACGGACGGCCTTCTACACGACAGCACCCCGTTGTTCCTGGAGCCAGCATGCTTCGACGTGCTAGCTTCCTGGCGCGGTGAGCACGGGCGTTGGACAGACGACGGACAGCAGGGAGTTTCTGCAGCAGCGTGTCGCATCCTTCGGGCTCGCCGTCGCCGTACTCTTGCTGCTCTCCCTGGCCGCACGCCTCCTCCTCGGCCTCTTCTTCGGCTACATGACCGACGAGGTCGTGCATCCCTCTTTTTGGGCGCATGCCGTCTCCTGGATCCCCGTAGCCTTGGTCTGGCTGGTCTGCCGGTCGCGTCCCCTGCAAACCCGCACGATTCAGGTCGTCGAAGGTCTGGGACTGGTGCTCACGAGTGTCTGTCTGGTCGTCATGGGAAGTAATCTGCCTGCGGCCGCAGGCGCGGCCACGACGACCGCCTACGCACTGTCGTTCGTGCTGGTCGCACGAGTGGTTTTCGTTCCGAGCACGGCCGGACACACGGCCTGGCTCGGGCTCGCAGTAGGCATCCCGCTGGTGGTGGCCGTGTATTTCAACTTCCTCCGCGTCGATCTGAACGTCTGGAACGCTCACGGCTTCTTTCGGACGATCTCCGACGAGCGCGTCTTGGCGAGAAGCCAAGCGATCCAGATCGGCGCTGCCTGGGCGCTCACGACGTTACTCGCGGCCTGGGCGACCCGCGTCATCTACGGACTTCGACGAGAGGTGCGGGATGCGAAGAAGCTGGGACAGTATCTCGTGGAGCGAAAGCTCGGCGAAGGTGGAATGGGGACTGTCTATCGAGCGCATCACGCCATGCTCAAACGCCCAACGGCGATCAAGCTACTGAGCGCAGAGCGGAACACGCCAGAAGACCTCGAACGGTTTCGGCGCGAGGTACAGATGACTGCGAAGCTGAGGCACCCGAATACCGTCACGATCTACGACTACGGGCGGACGGGTGATGGCACGCTCTACTATGCGATGGAGCTTCTCGACGGGGCGACGCTCTTCGAGATCGTCGAAGCGGGTGGGTATCTGGACCAGTCCCGCGTAGCCCACATCCTCTGGCAATGTGCGATGGCGCTGGCAGAAGCGCACGGCATGGGGCTCGTGCACCGGGACATCAAGCCAAACAACATCATGATGACGGAGCACGGCGGGGTCCACGATGTCACCAAGGTGCTGGATTTCGGGCTCGTGAAGAACGTCGGACCAAGCAAGGAGGCGACCAACACGGTGTCGGAGGCCATCATCGGCACGCCGCGCTTCATGAGCCCCGAGCAGATTCTCGATCCTCCTTCGATCGATGCCCGGTCGGACCTGTATGCGCTCGGCGCAGTGGGCTACTACCTGCTCACCGCGGACTACGTCTTCGAGGGCACCAACCCGATCGAAATCTGTGCCCAGCACCTCAGCGCCGCGCCGGAATTGCCGTCCCATCGTGTGGAACGTGAGATCGACCCAGCGCTCGAGATCCTCATCATGCAGTGCTTGGAGAAGAAGCGCGACGACCGACCCAGCTCAGCCCTCGAGATCGCGCACCGGTTAGAAGAATTGCAGGTCGAGCCATGGACACGGCGGCAGGCGGCCGAGTGGTGGGCTACCGTGGGGCGGGGGCTCGTCGAAACACGCGACCAGCGTCTTTCCATAGGAACGCTCGCGACCATCCAAGCCGGCCAACTCGACCCCGAACCATGACCACTGTCGCCCAAGCCAACGATCCCGCGAAGATCGTCGCTGCCATGGCGGCCGGCGATTCCGGTCGTGCTCTGACCACCTTCTACGAGCTCTACGCAAGCACGGTGCTCGCCCTCTTGACGAAGATGCTCGGCTCCCGCGCGGAGGCAGAGGAGCTCCTGCAAGAGGTGTTCGTCGAGCTCTGGCGTCGTGCACCCCAGTTTCAAGGCATGTCTCAGAGTCAGATCGCCGACTGCCTCGGTCTGCCGATCGGCACGGTCAAGTCTCGAATCCTCTCCGGCATGCGTTCTCTGCGTACGCTCCTGCCGGTCATTCACGCCGCGATGCGGTCATGAGCGAGAACGAGGAGAGATCGATTTGGATTAATCCATTCGCTGCCTGCCGACGTAGGCCCGAT
Source organism: uncultured delta proteobacterium (assembly GCA_963845195.1). Taxonomy (GTDB): domain Bacteria; phylum Myxococcota_A; class Polyangia; order Polyangiales; family Houyiibacteriaceae; genus SG8-38. The sequence goes on along the minus strand of CAWJRH010000006.1, from coordinate 926,177 downwards.
GCAGCCCGCAGATGGGCTCGTAAGGAGGGAATGAGATGACTCAGAACGATCAAATTCAGGCAATCATCAACGAAGCAAAGAGCCGTCGGGCCGAAGTTGTCGCATCCGGCTTTCAGAGCCAGTGGCTTCCGGTGGCACTCGTCGCCGTGCTGTCTTTGACGCTGGTCCATTTCGGGGGGAGCGCCGGAGACCCCGCTTCGAAGAGCGTTGAGCTCGCGACTGTGAGTGCGGCCCCCTTGTCGGCTGCACGCTGATCGGCCTGGCGACCTCGACGACGAGCAGGATCAAGAGGGGCGCTCAGGCGCCCCTCGCTTCGTCGTCGTCGCCTCGTGGCGTTCTTCGGTCCCTTTCTCGAGCTCCAGGCGCCTAGCGACCTCATTTCGCCTCCTCGTCGTTCAAGCTCTGTCCTGATGATGAGCCGGAGGGCCTTTGGCCCGTGCGGTGCTAGATCACGCAGGCGAAGACATGGAAGTCGCCACCAAACCGGCCAAACTCGACCTCACGGTTCGGGTTGGATATGAGATCTCCTACGAGGCGGCTCTGCCGACGCCCGCGCTGGTCACTCTCAAGCCCAGCGAAGATCGCTATCAGTCCATCCGTCAGAAGAGCATCTCGTTCGAGCCGGACTTGCATCCGACCGCGTTTCAAGACGATCACGGGAACACCGCCCACCGCCTCATTCTCGAGCCCGGTCTGAACGTCCTCCGGTACGACGCCATCGTGAACGTCCCGAGCGACCGCGAAGACTTTCTTTGGTTGGACGCGCCGCATCCGCCCCACATGTTGCCGCCGTCGATTCTTCGCTACACGATGCCCTCGCGCTACTGCGAGTCCGACAAGCTTCTCGACTTTGCGTGGAATCATTTTGGGCACTTCCCCAACGGGCTCGAACGAATTCGCGCAATCTGCGAGTGGTTGAATACTCATATCGAGTATCGCACTGGATCGGGGCGCCCCGATCTGTCCGCCTGGGACGTGATCCAGCGGCGCTATGGCGTCTGCCGGGATCTCGCTCATGCCGGCGTAGCCCTGTGCCGTGCGTTCAACCTCCCCGCCCGGTACGTGAGCGGCTTCGTCCCCGAGATCGGAGTCCTCGATCCGGGGACGCCCCAAGATTTTCATGCCTACTTCGAGGTCTACATGGGAGGTCGCTGGCAGGTGTTCGACGCACGATTTCTCGAACCTCGCGTCGGTCGCATTCGGATCTGTGCTGGTTACGACGCCGTGAACTGCGCGGTGAGTACGCTCTATGGCGCGGTAGCACTCACCGGTTTCTACGTGTGGTCGTACCAGGTTGACGCCTCGGAGGTGCGCGTCGGCGACCCCTTAGATCTCAGCAAGCGCCTATGCGGCACCTTCGAGATCCGTCACGAGCGGTGAAGGGAGGCGGTGGCGTGCGCAGCACAATTTGCGGCGACTCCTCGGCCCGTTTCGCGATGGTCGCGCAACCGGGTCTAGTTGACAGAGAACGCCGACTGCACGGTATACAGACACGACGACGTATCGGTACAGATCAATGCTCGATGGAGGTGCCCGGATGCCCACGGAAATATTGCTTGCAGCTTTGCTGCTGATTGCCGCCTCGACGTTCGGCTGCGTTCGCGACGTCCAGACCGAGTCCGCGCAGTCGTTCAGCCTCGAATCGGGGCAGACCTGGGACTGGGTTCCCGAAGACGTGGAAGGCTGGCAGGAGTACCACCGGGGTGCTCAGCAAGCGCGGGTCGACGTTCGAGCCGCCTATCACGATGAGCGGCTCGAGACACAGGAGCAACGTTCGGAGCGGCGAGACGAACCGACTTCAACCGAACGCCGCGAGGAGCGTCGTGAGCAGAGCCTTGAAGCCGAAGTCGCCTCGCCTGCGATAGAGGCGAACGCGGGCGATGAAGTGCGTGCGCTAAAGCGGGAGCACAAGCACATTCAAGACGCGATCACTGGCGAGCTCTCGAAGAATGGGATCTCGCGCACCGAAGGCGCATCGCCTAGCTACTACGTGGCCTACTACCTCTTTGGAAGCACAGGATATGCAGCCGCAGCGCGCGAGTACGCCAACTACAAGAACCGCGATAGCTGGGGTGACAACTGGGACACGTACGAAGAGGACACGCTCGTCATCGACATCGTCGACCCTGCAACGGGGAACCTCCTGTGGTCCGGATCGGGCAAAGGGAACACGCGCGCAATCGGCAATGTCGATGACCGTATGCGGGGCGTGAAGGAAGCAGTGCGCCAAATCATGAGCGACCTGCGCTAACCGTCGACTATCCCGCGAGGTCGGGGGCTCGGAACGCGGTTTATGCGTCTTCGACTGGACAAACTGGCCCACGGAGGTAGCCCGGACACATGACCCGGACCCTTGTCTTCGACGTCAACGAAACGCTCCTCGATCTCCGGGCGCTCGATCCGTTGTTCGAGCAAGGGTTCGGGGATGCTCGGGTACGACAACAGTGGTTCTCACTCGTCCTGCAGAACGCAATGACCATGACCATGACCGGCAGCTACCAGGATTTTCTGGCCGTTGGGGCTGCGAGCCTCGAGATGGTTGCCGCAAGGCGGGGCGTGACGCTACGCAATACGGACAAGGACGCGATTCGAGAGACGATGAGAAACTTGCCGCCCCATGATGATGTGCTCGTGAATCTACGGCGTCTGAATCAGGCCGGGTTCCGGATGGCGGCACTCACCAACTCGCCGCCCGATGCCGCTACGCAACAGCTCGAGCACGCAGGCATCGCCCCGATGCTCGATCGAATCATGACCGTCGACCCAGTGCGAAAATTCAAACCGGCCCGCGAGGTCTACGAATCGGCAGCCACCACACTCGGCATCACCACGAAGGACATTTGCATGGTAGCGGCGCACGACTGGGACATCGCAGGCGCCATGGCGGCAGGCTGCGCCGGTGCCCTCGTGCTGCGGCCCGGGGTCGTCGTGAATCCGCTCTACCCCGCGCCCGATATCGTCGCGCCCGGTTTCGATTCGCTGGCCGATAGGCTGCTGTCGCAACCGAGCGCGAGCTAGCCCTACCCGGGCTCGCACTCCGCGCCCGCGGTGCTTCGGAGCAGTCCGCGAAACGCTCGGCGCGCGTCGCTCTGGTGCTGCACGATTTCGTAGACTTCACGCGCAATGGGCATCTCGACCTCGTACTCGTCGGCCAGGGCGATGACCGCGGGCGCACTCTTGACGCCTTCGGCGACCATGAACATCTCCTCGGTGATTTCTTTGAGGGTCCGGCCGCGTCCGAGCTCGAAGCCCACGGTGCGGTTTCGGCTCTGGGGGCTGGTGCAGGTCGCGACCAAGTCCCCCATGCCAGCAAGCCCGGCGAAGGTCTGCGCCTCGCCGCCGATCGCCACCCCGAGGCGGGTAATCTCGGCAAGGCCACGGGTGATAACCGCCGACCGCGTGTTGATACCAGCGCCCTGACCGTCGCCCATGCCGGCAGCGATCGCGATGATGTTCTTGAGGACGCCGCCAAGCTCGCACCCGATGACGTCGTGGTTGGTGTAAACGCGAAAGAGACCGCTGTGAAAGACCTTCTGCAGCTCTTTGACGATGATCTCGTCTTCCATGGCGATGACGCTCGCAGCGGCGAAGCCAGCCATGATCTCGCGTGCGAGGTTGGGGCCGGTGAGCACCCCCGACGGATGCCCCGGCAACACGCCGTTGATGATCTCGGTCATTCGCATCCCGGTCGAAAGCTCGAGACCCTTACTAAGGCTGACGACGGGGACCCACGGGCGGATGTACCTCTTCACCTCCTCGAGCACGCCGCGGAAGCTCTGGGAAGGCACCCCCATGATGACGACGTCGGCCGAGCCAACGGCTTCTTCGATGTCGTTGGTGGCAAGCAAGCGCTCTGGGAGCTTCGCGTCCGGGAGATAGCGAGCGTTGGTGTGCTCGCGATTGATCTCGTCGACGGTTTCGGGGTTGCGGGCCCACATGGTGATCGGCGCATTGCGGGCGACGAGCGAGGCCACCGTGGTTCCCCACGATCCGCCTCCGAGAAGTCCTACTTTCAAGTCCACGCGGTCTCCTTCAAAGCAGCGTCACGACAAAAGACACGTGACGCAGCGGCGACAGTACCGCGGTTCGTCGGCGCAAAGAAGCAGGGAAAGCGTTTGCCTAACCCCAGCGGGCGCAATCAGCCCAGGTTCGTCTTGATCCAGGTGGCGATCGCCTGGCCGATTTCCTTCGGCGAGTCTTCCTGTACGAAGTGGCTGCCCGCGACGGTCACCTCGGTCTGGTTCGGCCAGGTCCGGCAGAACTCGCGCGGTCGTCCTCGCAGAATCGACCCTGGCTTGGCATTGACGAACAGCTTCGGCAGGTCGTTGCTCTCAGCCAGCCAGTTCGAATAGCTGTCGACGATCGCGTGGACATCCGCCGGTTCGCCGTCGATGGGAATTTGTCGCGGCCAGGTTAGTGTGGGCCTTCGGTCTTCGGGCTCGACGAATGGCGCGCGGTAATGCGCCATCTCTTCAGGCGTGAGACCGCGAAGGACCGAGCTCGGCAGCACGGCTTCGACGAACATGTTTCGGTTGATGACGAGGTCCTCGCCCTTGTCCGAACGGAAGCCGCGGAAGATCCCCTGAGCGGCCTCGGGCCAGTCGCTCCAGCTCACCGGCGCGACGATCGCTTCCATGTAGGCAATCCCTTTGACGCGGTCGGCGTGTTCGTGTGCCCAGTGAAAGCCGAGCCCGCTTCCCCAATCGTGCAGGACCAGGGTGATACGCTCGGAAAGGTCGAGCGACTGCAGCAACCCGTCGAGGTACTCGTACGCCACCGAGAAACCATACCGGTCGGGGCCGTCGCTTGCAGGAAGCTTCTCGGAGTCACCTTGGCCGATGAGGTCCGGCGCGATCGCCCGCCCGAGGCCGCGCACCTCGGGGATGACGTTCCGCCACAGATACGAGGAGGTTGGGTTCCCGTGGAGGAAGACAATCGCGTCGCCTTCGCCTTCGTCGACGTATGCGATGCGCTTGCCGTGGACGTCGGCAAACTTCTTCTCGAACGGGAACTCGGCGGAAATCATCGGAGCCTCCTCCGGCGACAGCGTCGCAGGCAGCCGTGCCCGAAAAACCGTTGCCTCCAGCACGCCTGCGTCATAAGGACCAGTGCGTACGAACAGCGGGGACGTTAGCCCGCTCCGACAAATGAAGGAAGTCCAATGTCCGATGCTCCCGCCTACGTGATCGCCAACTTCGTCGTCCACGACGCAGGCGTCTACCGAAAGTACGAAAAGGGGTTCTTTCCGATTCTCAAGAAGCACGGCGGCGAGTTCTTCACATTCGACGACCACCCGGACACCCTCGAGGGAGACGGCGGACCCGAGGGCCGCGTCGTGATCTTCAAGTTTCCGAGCGAAGAGGCCGCGCGACAGTGGTTCGCCGATCCGGACTACCAAGCGATTTCAGAACATCGCCGCGCGGGGACCTCAATGCGCTTCTTGACCCTCGTCCACGGGCTTCCCCCCAGGGCATGAGCAGGACATAATGCGCGTCGACACATTCACCGGGGAGAACAACGACTGGGCGGTTCTTGCGGCCCTCAGCCAACGAGCAGAAGCCTGCGGCTTCGATGGGTTCGCGATTCCGGAGATCACCGGGGACCCTCTTCTCAATGCGGCGATGGCCGCTCAGGCAACCGAACGCATCCACGTGCGCACCGCGATTGCCGTGGCCTTTCCTCGTAGCCCCATGGTGCTCGCCGAGCAGGCCTGGGCGATTCAGCGAAACTCCAAGGGCCGGTTCGCACTCGGGCTTGGCACGCAGGTCAAGGCGCACAACGAGCGGCGATTCAGCACCGCGTGGAAGGCACCTCGGAGTCGAATCGTCGAGTACGTCGAGGCGCTTCGCGCGATCTGGCGCTGCTGGGAACTCGGTGAGCGACTGGACTACCAGGGCGACCACTACCAGTTCTCGCTGATGACCCCCGAGTTCACGCCGCCCAAGTCGGACCTGCCGATGGTGCCTGTGTACCTGGCCGCGGTTCGGCCGCGTACGCTCGAATCGGCGGCGAGCGTCGCCGATGGACTCCGACTCCACGGGTTCTGCACTAAGCGCTACCTCAACGAGGTGGTCTCGCCGGCGATCGAACGCGGATTGGACTCGGTCGGCCGTTCCCGCAGCGAACTCGATGTCTGCGGGGGCGGATTCATCATGAGCGGACCAGATGAAGCGACCGTCATGAAGAACCGCGAGTGGGTTCGCTACCGCGTCGCGTTCTACGCCTCGACTCCTGCCTACCGGCCGGTGATGTCGCTGCACGGCTGGGACGACCTCGCCGACAAGCTCCTGCACATGTCGAAGACCGGCCAGTGGAAAAAGATGGCTAGTGAAGTGCCCGACGACGTCCTCGATGAGTTCGGCGTATTCACGACGTACGACAAGCTCCCCAAGGCGATCGACGCACGCTTCGGCGGAATCTCCGACACGGTGGAGCTTGCCTTCGAACAGGACACCGACCCGGAACTCGCACAGGAACTGCTCTCCCAGGTGCGCGCCATCGGCGGCGCATTCGAGACCTACGCGGACCGTTTCTCGGCCGGGGCTACGGATCGCAGGTAACGAACACCTGGGTGAGGAAGCCGGCTTCGATCGGAAAGCGGATAGAGCTGGCGTTCGCGCCGGGCCAAGCAGAGGCCAAGACGCAGTTGGATGCGGTCCCGCCAAGTTCGACTTCTACTTCTCCAGGAGCGACTTCGAGAAGGCCGCCTGCGCCCGAGGGCACTGTGGTCTCGGTGAGAGTCAGGCTCGGCACCTCGTTCTCGTCGAGATAGTAGGGGATCCCGTTGGTGTCGGTCGTGAACGTGATGCCGGCGATGCCATTGTCTGGGTCGCTCGTCGGTGCAACAAGCGCAGAGATCCCGACGACGCCTACCCCGTCGGGCGGATACGGCACGCCAACGACTAAGGAGAACGCGGCAAAGAGATCGACCGTCAGCATCGGAATGACGATGCCTGACAGGTTCTGGTCGGTCGTCGTCTGCGGCTGAAGCGTGGAAACGAACCCCTCGCCGACGGCCTCGAACGCTAGCTCTTCGTTGGCCGGGACCTCGAGGGTCACGAATCCGTCCTCGTCCGTCGTGTCGCAATCGGGCAAATCGCTTACACAAACCTCGACGTCAGGAATGCCGGTGTCTGCCCCGCCAGGCTCGAACTGGATCACCCGTAGAGAAACGGTGACCGTCGCCGTGCCGTCGTCGTCCGAATCACTGCAGCCAACCGCTGCCAGCACGGCGCCGAGTAACAGAGCTACTTGGATGTTGTGTGTCTTCATGGTTCCACCCTCCGGGACGCACCGTCGGATAGAAGAGGCCCGGCCTGCAATACGTAATAATCCGCCCCAAAGAGCGCGCGCGCTTCGGCCGGCGTTCCCAAATGATCCAATCGGTGCTACCAAATCGCCCATGAAGCGCCCCGAATCACTTATGAAAATACTTATTATGCGTTCGCTCCGTGCCCTCGTCGGCGCCGGGCTTCTCATCACGGTCGGCTGCGGCTCGGATACCACCTGCCCCGACCCGTCGGCTGCAGGTTGCGAAACTCCCTTGCTCCCCGAAGTCGACGGGTGGGCGCCGGTCGGTGCACGCACGGTCGGAAGCTACGGCTATGAGGTCATTCCCGAGCCCGATGCCTTTCGCACGATGCACGTCGGGACGAACAACAGCGACAACGTCTGGATTGCCGTTGCACCCGAGCTCGAGTTCGACTGGAACGTCGAGGAGGGCTTGTACTGTCCGGAGGGGCCGACCTACGACAACGAGGGCAACCTCTACTTCAGCCCCCTGTTCCCTATCGAAGATGTCTCGCTGATCTCGCTCGATGCGGAGACAGGGGAACGCAACTGGATCGTGCCCGGGGACGGCGTCAACGGTGGAGGCGGGGCGACGCTCGTGCTCAACGACCCCGACAACCCGGGCTCGCAGATCATCTATCACGCCACCGTGATCGAGGCGATGGCGCTTCGCCCTGACGGCTCGGAGATCTGGCGCGTACCCACCGGACTTTCGTTTCCTCCGTTCGTGCCTGGCGAGCGTGCCGCCGCGCATCTGTTCGGGCTGAACTATCATCCGGCCACCGACTCCGTCGTCGGCCTCACCAACGGCGCCGAGATATTCGCCTTCGACCGCGCGACGGGAGCGCTCGTGGCGCCACCTTTCAAGGTTCCCGGCGCCCCTGCGGTGAGCATCGACCCAGGACTTCCCCCCGCAATCGTCGCAGCCAGTGACGCGCTGACCGATGCGGTATTCGGCACCGCGCCCAACGGCGAAAGTTTCTACTCGCTCATCGTCGACACGATCTTCGGCGGTGGCTCAGTTGTCGCAAACTACTTCGCGATCGATCCCAACAGCAGCGTCATCTACGTCGCGGCGACTGCCGACGATGAGGACGACGGCACCGTGGACGGTCAATCGGAGCTAGGCGCGCTGTATTCCCTCGAACTCGCGGACGACGGCAACAGGCTGTCTCAGTTCGAGGTTCGCAACCGTGCGATCTTCGACGGCGGCACGGGCTCGACTCCGACGGTGAGCGAAGACGGCAGTCGGCTGTACGTCTCAGACGACGCCGGCAATGTGATCGCACTCGACCCAACCCTCAGCGAACTCTGGCGCTTGGACCTCGGCGCGCCCGTAGCGGCCTCGATCGCGGTCTCACCGGACAATCGCGAACTCTTTGCCGTGACCCGCACCGACGTCTTCAAGCTGATCGACGAGGGAGAGAGCGCACGGCTCGACTGGATTGCACAGCTCGAAGCCTTCGAGGACGACCCCGAAATCGACGTTGTCTTTCAGGCGCTCACGCCTACGATCACCGCCAACGGCATCGCGGTCAGCGTCGGCGGAGGGAAGTCGGTTGCCGGCAGGGAACTCATGCTGCGTGTCGGCGTAGGTCTTCTGGATCGCGAAACCGGAGAGCTCCGCACCTTCACCGAGGGGCGCGAAGAGTCGATCGCCGTGACCACGGTGTCTCCGGACGGCGGCATCTACACGGCAGGCTCCCCGGTACGCCGCGTGACCGGCAAGGCGCTCTTCCCCGACCTCACCGAAGACATCGTCGGGGGCGTGTCACGGTACAAGCCGGTCAGGAGCGATCTGTTAGTGCAAGAAGCGAGCTGCGCCGCGGGACTGCGCGCCCAGAACGCAGCGAGCATCGCCAGCACCTCCCCTGCGTCGGCCGACGAAGATATCCGCCAGATACGGCGGCTGATCGACCAGAGCCGCCAAGCATTGGGCCGTGCGGTCACCGAGGGAGACCTCGACGCGACCGACGCCAACTCGATTGCACAATCGCTCGATGAGGCCGAAGCGAACCTGACCCGCGCGACCCTTCTCGAGGCTGCTGCAGATCTGCTCGCGGTGTGCACGACCTTCGATTCTCCCTAGAAAGCCGAAGCGCCCCGCCGGCAGGGTAAAGTTCGTTTGGTTCCTCACCGGGAGCCTGCCCCACAAAGCGTGTCTTTTGCTTCGTACTCGTTATATTGAATCGCCCTGCCCGAACGGTTCGAGGCCGAACGGCCGTGGCACGACTTCAACCCCACGAGTTTGATGAGAGTCGCCTACTTCACGAATCAATACCCGAGCGTGAGCCACACGTTCATCCGGCGAGAGATCGCAGCGCTCGAGGCCAAAGGCATCGAAATCGAACGATTTTCGATCCGCCCGCCTCCCGTGCAGCTCGTCGACCCGGACGACATCGCCGAACAGGCCCGCACCACGGTCATCCTGGAGCGCGGGATGCCCAGTCTCGTGCTCACGGCGCTCGCGACGGCGCTGCGGCACCCGGTCCGCTTCTTTCGCGCGCTCGGGATGAGCATTCGCATGGGACTGCGCTCCGAACGCGGACTCTTTCGCAACCTCGCCTACCTGATGACCGCTTGCACCACACTTCGGCTCTTCGAAGAAGCTAATTGCGATCACGTCCACGTGCATTTCGGCACCAACCCGACGGCGGTCGCGCTCCTGTGCCGCATGCTCGGCGGCCCGTCGTACAGTTTTACCGTCCATGGCCCGGAAGAGTTCGACAAGCCCTGGCCGCTCAGCCTCACCGAGAAGATCGAGAGCTCCAGCTTCGTCGCTGGCGTGAGCAGCTTTGGGCGTAGCCAGCTCTATCGGCAGTGTGCCCACGAACATTGGCCCAAGGTCAAGGTCGTCCGATGCGGCGTCGACCGAAGCTACATCGACGCCAAGGTCGAACCAATCACGGAAAGCAAGCGGCTGGTGTGTGTGGGTCGGATCTGCGAGCAGAAGGGCCAGCTCCTTCTGGTCGAGGCGGCCGCGCGCGTGCGCGACGCAGGCGAAGACTTCGAGCTCGTACTCGTCGGCGACGGCGACATGCGCGCCGAGGTCGAGGGGCTGGTTCGTCACTACGAGCTCGAGGATACGGTCACGATCACGGGCTGGGCGTCGGGTGCCGAGGTGCGCGATCAGCTAGTCGGCGCACGCGCCATGGTGCTGCCGAGCTTCGCCGAAGGACTGCCGGTGGTGATTATGGAAGCGTTGGCGCTCGGCCGACCGGTGATCTCGACGTACATCGCCGGCATCCCGGAACTGGTGGAACCAGGAGTCTGCGGCTGGCTCGTACCGGCAGGATCGATCGACGGTCTAGTTGAAGCGATGATCGACAGCCTTCGCGCGTCGCCCGATGAATTGAATGCGCTCGGGCTCGAGGGGCGCCGACGGGTCCTGTTGGCCCATGATGCGAGCACGGCCGTCGATCCCCTGGTCGAAGGGTTTTCACTCGCGAATACGGTGCCCCGGTGACCATCGTCGCGTGGGCGGTTGCCGCACTGGGAGGGATGCTCCTGGTTCCGGCACTGGTCTTCTTCACCGAATGCCTGGCGAGCCTGTTTCTCGGCTCCGGCAAGCCGCTACGCAGACCCGAAGGCGTGTCGGTCGCGGTCTTGATTCCCGCACACGACGAACGCGAAGGGATCGGCCCGACGGTGACCGGGGTACGGAGCCAGCTTCGCGACGGAGACCGTCTGGTCGTCGTCGCGGACAACTGCACAGACGATACCGCAGAGGTCGCCCGCGCTGCAGGCGCCGAAGTCATCGAACGCTCCGACCCCGACCACCGCGGTAAGGGGTATGCATTGAGTTTTGGGATTGATCATCTCGGCGCTAACCCGCCCGACTGCGTGATCATCGTGGACGCCGACTGCCGCCTTACCGAAGGTTCCATCGAGGCGCTTGCCGAACGCGCACTCCGTGAGAAGCGCCCGGTGCAGGCCGACTACGTCTCGCGTCCGCCGGACCGCACTGCGCTCGCGATGATTTCCGCGCTGGCGATGCTCGTCCGCAACCGCGTGCGCCCGCGTGGGCTCTTGCGTCTCGGGCTTCCCTGCGGACTGACCGGCACAGGGATGGCCTTTCCATGGGACGTACTGAAGGCCGCTCCCGATCTCGGCTCGAATCTCGTCGAAGACCTCGCGATGGGCATCGAGCTGGCGCTCCTCGGCTACGAGCCCACCCTCTGCATCGAGGCGGGGGTTCGTAGCGAACTGCCGAGCGGCAAGACCGCCGCGATGGCTCAGAGACGACGGTGGGAACACGGCCAGATGGCCACCTTGCTCGAGTACGGGCCGAAGCTCCTCGGTGCGGGCATCGCGCAACGCAGGCTTGGGCTCGTCGCGCTCGGGGCAGACTTGATGGTGCCGCCGCTTGCGCTGCTCGTCGGCCTGCTGGCCCTGGTGACTCTCCTCGGGGCGGGCGTGTTTCTTCTCGGCGGCGGTGCACTGCCGCTGTCGATCGCGGGTCTTGCGCTGGGCCTCGTCGCAGCTGGCGTCGCGATCGGCTGGGCGCGGTATGGCCGCAAGGCGATCCCGTTTCGGTACCTCCTGATGGTGCCCTTCTATGTGCTCTGGAAGATCCCGCTCTACGCCTCGTTCCTGCTGGGGCGTCGCGAACGCGAGTGGCAGCGCACCGAGCGATAACGCGTCCGTTCCGGCCGCCTTTAGGTGATTCTGGCCGTGATCTAACGCACCGCTGAGAACGAATTTTTACTTTATTTTTGCAGTTCGACTGGACCTGACTACCTTCTAGAAGTTGGCACACTTAAGGGCGAACTTTCGGTATTCATGGCTGGCAGCGCTGCTGCTGGTCACTGCATGCACCGGCGAAGTCGGAGGCACCTCGCGCTCTGAGGGGCCGGGCGGCAATCCGTTGCCCACGGGGGGACCTGCGGACGAGGTCTTCGCAGACCCAGAGGCGCTGAGCCCGATCGTACGGAGGCTCACGACGGACGAATACGCGCGAACCGTGCGCGACGTGATCGGGGTGACCTTGCCTCAGCAGGACCTCGGCCTGCTCCCAGCGGCTCGGCCGATCGAAGGCTTTGTCCACGTGGCAAGCGGGCAGACGGTTTCAACAGATCACGTCCGAGCCTATTCCGAGCTCGCACGGAAGATCGTCCGCGATGGAGGATTCACCGCGTTCATCGACGCACACGCCGACTGCCGAGACTCAACCCGTGCCTGCGGCCAAAGTTTCATCGCGAGCGCGGGCGCGGTGATTTTTCGCCGTCCTCCGGCACAGAGCCAAGCGGAGGCGTTCGGCGCCCTGTTCGACAGTCTAATCGCCGAGGAACCGAACTTCGAGGAAGCCGCGCGTGCAACGACGGAAGCCATGCTGCAGTCACCGGGATTTCTCTACCTGCTGCAGAACGAGACCGAGGGCAGATCGACACGTACCCTCGACGCCTACGAAATGGCCTCGAGGCTCTCGTACTTTCTGTGGGGCTCGGCACCAGACGAAGCGCTCTACGAGGCGGCCGCGGCAGGAGAACTCGCTCAGAGCGATGGGATTGAAGCCCAAGCGCTCCGCATGCTCGAGGACCGGCAGCGTGTTCAGGAAGGTCTCGCACGGTTCGTCGTGGACTGGGCGCGGCTCCAAAGCCTGCCTGACGACGACGGCCTCAAGGGGGACCGGATCGCCGCAGCGGTAGCGTACTATACCGACCGCGTCGAATCCGGCGCCGACCTCTTCGCATTGTACGGCGACGGTCGCGTCTTCTTCACCCCGCCGCTCGCGGAAGCCTATGGCCTGCAAGCGCAAGGGGACGGAATGCGAGAGTACACGCTGCCGATGGGCATGGGCCCCGGCGGGCTTCTCGGTCAGCCCGGCATCGTGGCGGGCATGACCAACGCCGATGGCGGGGAGATCGTGGCGCGTGGTCTGTTTCTGATGGGTCAGCTCTTCTGTGAGACACCACCCTCCTTTCTCGCGTCCCTGCAGGAGGACATCGACGAGTTCATCGCGGAGCAGCCGGACGACGCATCCGATCGGCAAATCGCGGATACGCGATTGCTCCGAGATACCTGTGCGGGCTGCCACAGCTCGTTCGACCCGCTGGCCTACGGGTTTGAGCAGTTCGACTATCTCGGGGCGTTCCGAACCGCCGACGAGTTTGGCAACGTGCTGACGACTGATGGCTGGATTCCCGCCCTGCTCGCGGACGACCCGCGGGACGTTCCGTACGCCGATACCGACGAGTACATGGGACTGCTCGCACAGAGTCTGAAAGTGCGTCGCTGCCTCGCCGAGCATCAGACCGAGTTCGCGCTTGGCCTGAAGGTGGGCCGTGGCCAAGAGCGTGCGGTCGCCGAAATCGGCGCCGCCGCCCAAGCGGGCGACGGGTCTCACGACAGTTTGGTCCTCGCGATCGTGACACACGAGGTCTTTCGCACCGCAGCGGTAGTTCCATGACGAAACGAATTTCACGACGACTTCTGCTGCGTGGCGCGGGTACCGTGGCCGTAGGCCTTCCGTTCTTGCCCGAGATGAGTCGGGCCAGAGGACAGACGGGGAGCGGCGTTCCCGAACGACTGATCACGGTGTTCTTCGGGCTGGGCCTCGATCCGTCATGGCAGACGAGTTTCGACGGGCCGCTCGCGCCTCTGGCGCCGTTCGCCGACCAAACCGCCTTCTGTTCGACCTCGATGACACAGGGAAGCGTGGGCGGCGCGCACTGCGAGACCTCAACCGTCGTGTTCGTCGGCGAAAAGCAGAACAGCCTCAATGTCGCCGGCGGCCCGTCGATCGACCAGATCCTGCGGAGCCGAATCGACCCGACGGCACCGACGCTGGCCTCGGGGCTCTGGTGGCGACGCGGCGCCTGTGACGCCCAGGCCCTCCGCGTGTACAACAACGACGGTACCGCGCGATTGCCGATCAAGCGGCCGTCGGAGGTCTTTGACCAACTCTTCGGCTCGGCGTTTGTGCCGGACCCGGGGGACGACGTCGAGGCGCAGCGGCGTGAGCTCCGGATTCGTCGGAGCGTGCTCGACACCGTTCTCGGCCAGTACCAGTCCCTTCGCTCGGACCGCTCGGTCTTGGGCCGCGAATCGAAACTCAAGATCGAACAGCACCTCAACTCGATTCGCGAGATCGAGCAGCAGCTCGCCCCTTCCGAATCCATACTCGAGGGCGGTAGCGAAAGCTGCGACGCGGGGAATCAACCGTCGGATCCGCCGATCGCCGACTACGACAAGTTCACCTACGGCACGGGCTCTGGTGCGCCATCGATTGACTGGCAAGACATAGAGAACGTGTTTCAGCTGCACGCAGAGCTCTACGCACTCGGCCTGCGTTGCGACCTCGTCCGCTACGGAAACCTCATGTTCGAGTCGGCGGGTGGCCATACCAACGTCCAGGGCACCTACAGCGCGCTCGGCGAGTCGACTTCGTTTCCGGGTGACTCTCAGCACGACACCTACTTTCACGGGAACCAGCGGCAACACGCGCGGCTATACCAGCACTTCGCGCTCTCCAACATCGCAACCTTCCTTGGCTATCTCGGGGACACCTCGTACCGAGAAGCAAACGGGAAGACCGTGCTCGAGAACGCAACCATCGTGATCGGGACCGAATACGGCTGGAACCACTCGAAGAGCGACGTGTTCCACGCGGTCGTCGGGGGCGCGGGCCGCTACAAGAACGGATTCTTCGTGGACCGGGGAATCAACTGCATCGATCTCTACAACGCGATCCTTCAAGGGCACGGGGTCAACGCGAACATCGGTGCGTCAACCGGTGTTGCTTCCGAGGGAAGCGCCGGCTTCCTTCTCGCCTAGTCCGCCACAGCTCGAAACGTCACGACCTCGAGCGAGCGGCACCAGGGAGCTGGAGGGGCTCGGGTTCACCCGCGCGTCGTGCCGCTGCCCTCCGGGCGAGCTTCTTCTTTCGGCGAGCCAGTACCGCCTGTGCGGAGATGCCGAGAAGACAGCTCCACAGAGCCCCGCTGAACAGATACACGAGCCGCGTGTAATCCGCGTTGATCAGTAGGTCGAAACAGCAAATCCCGATCATCAGACCGAGCCCGGCGAGCAGGTACTGATCTGAGCTCTTCGGGACGCGGCGGATCCTACGCAGCAGCCCGAACATCGGGAACGCGAACAGCAAGGCTCTGGCGAAGAAGCCCAAGAACCCGTTGTCGCCTATGTACATCACCCACCAGGCGTCCCGGATCGAACTGATGCGACCTGTCCAAGGTTCGAATAGACACGCGCGGCAGAAGCTGCCCCACCCGAAGACCGGTCGCTCCATGATTCGCTCGACGAGGTCTTCTTCGTTGTCGAATCGGAAGGTCAGCGACGAGGCGCGGTCCTCCCCAAATTGCGCGGCAGCGAGGTCTCCGATCTGCTCTATCGGCACCAGCCCAAGAACACGAGCGGCTGGATAGCTGACCAGCAGGACGACGAACGCCACCCCGACCCAAGCCTGGAGGCGAGGGGGCGCAAACAGTACCAGGGGCGCGAGGACGACGGCATACATCGCAGAGGCCAGACTCCTCGACAGGAGCAGCACGACGAACAGGTACGCGACTGCCCAGATCGCGGGAACGTTGAAAATCTTTATTTTCGCGCGATGGAGCGCCGAAGCCGCGAGAATTGCGAGGACGTCGAAGATCGCGACAGCGAGCCCATGCTGCATGAACACCATGGGTCGGTAGTGCCCATCGCGGAATGTTTGGAAGAAGCTGTGCTGGTGAAACCCGTACAGCCAACGATGAAGCTGCGGGCTCAACGCCATCTCGGCGAACTGCAGTGGCGAATACAGCACCGCCGCGACGACCACGGCCTTGAGCAGAACGCGGAGATCGACACCGTTGCGAAACATCGTCATGCCGATGAAGAACGGAATCGCGGTTTCGAAGAGAGTCATGATCACGGCGTGGACCGCGTCGTATCCGACGTGTCCCGGTACGTAACGGGAACCCGCACGGAACCCGTCGGTGTTCAAGAGCACGGTCACGATGGCGCCGACCGCAATGAGGCTGGCGGCCACACGGAAAATTCGACTGCGTGGGGCGGATCGAAGCCGGTCGCGGTGGAACAGGAATGCGCCGATCAGAATCCAGATGCAGACGATCTCGAGCTTCCGAAACTCGGGAAGACCCATCGGCTTGAAGAACACGATCTCGGGAAGGAGCATGAGTCCCGACAGGAACACGACGATGGTGGCCTTCGCGGCGGGCAATCGATATGCCGCATACAGCGCGAACGGCACGAAGAGCACGAACACGAGGATGCTGAGGATGTTGCCGTCGGTGTAGTAGACCACGCGTAGACCTAAGAGATTTCCATAGCAGCTTACGGAGGGGCAACTGCCTTCGCCGGACCGCGATGTCGCGAACCGCAGGGCGAGTGATCCACATTACCGAGACTCTGCCGAAAAAACTGCGCGCGCAGACGATCGGCGCGGTCGGCGAATCGGTGGTAGAGGGCTGAGTTGAAGTCATGACCATCGAGATTTCATACGTATCGGACGTGCTCTGTGTGTGGGCCTACGTGGCGGAGGCACGCCTGACGGAGCTACGCCGCGAGTTCGGACAGTCCCTTTCGCTCAGCTACCACTTCATTCCGATCTTCGGGGCGACCGAGCACCGCATCAGGGAGGGGTGGAAGGACCGCGGAGGCTATGGAGGCTTCGGAGACCACGTTCGCAAGGTCGCCGAGGGCTTTCCACACGTGCGCGTAAGTGAGCGTGTTTGGAGCGAAGTCGCCCCGACGACCTCCGCGAAAGCGCACGAGGCTCTCAGCGCCGTCCGCAGACTCCAAGCGAACGGAACCATCGACGGATCGCCGCGGGCGATCTTCGATGGCAAGACCGCCCTCGAAGAAGCCGCGTGGCGCGTGCGATGCGGGTTCTTCGAGGACGCCCGCGACATCTCGGACGGACAGGTGCTCGCGAACATCTTTGAATCGATGTCGCTTCCGATGACGGCCATCGAAGAGACCTTGCGGTCGGGTGACGCGCTGGCGGAGATGTGCCGCGACATCGAGCTGCGCGACGAACACAAGATCGAGGGGAGCCCCACGTACTATCTGAACCAAGGGCGCCAGAAGCTTTACGGAAACGTCGGATATCGGGTGGTGTCAGCGAACCTGCGGGAGCTCCTCGAGAGCCCCGGGCACCAGGCTTCGTGGTGCTGACCCCAAACTCATACGTTTCGCTGGCGCGTCTTTAGCGAAAGGGGCAAGAGAGAGCCGTGTCGACGCATGTCGAATTCGTGGGCGCCGTCGGCGGTGATGTGACGGGGTCTCGCCACTTGCTGCACACCGAGGGAGCGAGGGTCCTACTGGACTGTGGCCTGTTCCAGGGTCGCCGCGCAGAGTCGAACGAGCGGAACCGGCAGCTCGGCGTTCGGGCGCGCGACATCGACGTGGTGGTACTTTCGCACGCACACATCGACCACTCAGGCGCCCTGCCGCGGCTTTACCGCCTGGGGTACCGCGGCCCAATCTACTGCACTCCGGCGACCCGCGACTTGTGCGCGGCGATGCTCGAAGACTCTGCACAGATTCAGCTCCAGGACGCAGCCTACATCAACCGGAAGATCGAACGTGACCGCGTCGACATGACACCGGTCGAGCCCTTGTACGAAGAACGCGACGTCGTCGGCACCCTCGGACTCATGCAAAGCGTCCCGTATCACCGCAAGGTGGCGGTGGCAGACGGGGTCTCCGCACATTTCCTCGACGCGGGGCACGTGCTCGGGAGCGCGCTCGTGTGTCTCGATATCGATGTGGTGGGCGCCGCGCGGCGCCTTGTATTCTCGGGCGACCTCGGCCGTCATCACATGCCGATCCTTCGTGACCCGGAAGTGCCGGCCGGAGCGAACGTGCTTCTTCTCGAGAGCACCTACGGCGACCGCAATCACGATCCGATCGCGCGGATGGACGAAGAACTCGAACGCGTCGTTGCGGCAACGGTTGCGCGCGGTGGGAAGCTCATAGTGCCCTCATTCGCTCTAGAGCGAGCCCAGGAAGTGATTTACGCGCTCAAGCGCTTGAAGGAACGCGGCCGGCTGCCCAACATCCCGGTCTATGTCGATTCACCGTTGACGGTGAAGCTGACCGATGTGTTTCGAATGCACCCGGACTGCTACGACGAAGAGGCGCGAGAGCTCTTCAAGGCGGGCGACTCACCGTTCGACTTCGACGGCCTCACCTACGTTTCGTCGGTCGAAGACTCCAAGGCTATCGATGCTCGCCCCGACCCTTGCATCATCATTTCGGCAAGCGGCATGTGCGAGTTTGGTCGCGTCGTGCACCATCTGGTTGCAACGATCGAGAGCGCGAAAAACACGGTACTGATCGTGGGCTTCCAAGCCCAGCACACTCTGGGACGCCGCCTGGTGGAGCGGCGCGACAAGGTGCGTATCTTCGGTCTCGAACGAAATCGCGCTGCCGAGGTCGTGGTGCTCAACGGATTCAGCGCTCACGCGGGACAGGACGACCTGCTTGCCTTCGCAGAGGCAGTGCGCGACGCGGGGCCGCTGCGACATGTCGCGCTGGTGCACGGCGAGGATTGGCCGCGTCAAGCCCTCCGCGACCTCCTCCTCGAGCGCGGTTTTCCAAGCGTGACCATCCCGTCGCCGGGCGACTCCCTCCCCGTCTAGCCTCGACCGCGCGACGTTGAGGGGAGCGGCCCTAGAGTTGCCCCATGGATCGAAGCGAACTCGAACGGGCACGCTCGATGTGGGCCCACCGGGGCACCCGACGCCCCCCGTGGGCCATCGAGCCAGGGCCAGAACAGGAATCGGTGTGGGACTACCCTCGTCCTCCACGACTCGATCCCGATCCTCGGCTTGTGCGGGTCATACAGGGAACCACCCTGGTCGCGGAGACCCGCGGCGCGGTCCGCGTGCTGGAAACCGCCAGTCCGCCGACGTTCTACCTCCCGCCGGAGGACGTGCGGATGGAGCTCCTCGAACCGGGCCAAGGCGCATCGCACTGCGAGTGGAAGGGTCGCGCAGAGTACTGGTCTCTCGCGCTGCAAGGGGCCGAACTCCCAAACGTCGGCTGGAGCTATGCCGACCCGTACCCTGAATTCGAGCCGATCCGAGGGTACCTGAGCTTTTACCCGGCACTCCTGGGCTGTTTCGTCGAGGACATCCGCGTGCAACCGCAGCCAGGTGACTTCTACGGCGGGTGGGTTACACCAGAAGTCGTGGGGCCATTCAAGGGAGAGCCTGGCACCGGCGGTTGGTAACCGCGTATGCGCGCTAACGCGGGGAATGGAAACCTGCTACTCCCTCCGAGTGCGTGTTCGAGTCGATCACCTGACCGAGTATCGCTACGAGCAGCCCGTGAGCTTCGGCGAGCACTCGATCTATCTGAGGCCTCGCGAGAGCCAGACGCTGCACGTGCTCGGTTTCTCGCTCGAGAGCCATCCCGCATCGACCCATCGGTGGATGCGAGACTGCTTCAACAACCAGGTCGCGGTGCTCAGCTTCGATTTGTCCGAGTCCGCGCTTCTATCGTTTCACGCCAAGATGGAGTTCGACGTCGTAGAGGAGAACCCGTTCGACTTCATCCTCGAACCGCGGGCGACCACCTTTCCGTTTGCGTACGATGAGCGCGAACAATCCGCACTCGCTCCCTACCTGGAAATCGAGGCGTCAGAACGATGGCGGGTGCTCGACTGGGCTCGAGAAGCTCTCGGAGACCCGCGCGTCTCTCGCGACACCATCGCGTTCCTGACAGACCTCAACAAGGCGGTCTACGAGCGGGTGCGCTACGAAGCGCGCGACGAGGAAGGCGTGCAGACGCCGAACGAAACCATCGAACGAGGCTGCGGTTCCTGCCGGGACATGGCGGAGCTATTCGTGGCGACGAGCCGGCACCTCGGCCTCGCCGCAAGGTTCGTGAGCGGCTATCTCTACGAGCCGCCACCCCCCGAGGGAGAGGTTGCGTTCAACCGCGCAGCAGGCTCGATGCATGCCTGGGCGGAGGTCTACTTGCCGGGCGGAGGCTGGAGAGGCTTCGATCCGACCAACGGCATCCTGACGGACCATCACTTTTTGACTTCCGCCGTTGCGAGTCGTCCGGCGTGGGTCAACCCTATCCAAGGCAAGTACTTCCACCGTACGACCGTGCCATCCGAGATGCGCGTTCGACTGTTGGTGGTCGGGACGAACGAATGACGGTCGATCGACCGAGCGCGGCAATCGCGCGACTCGCCGAGGCGGTAGAAACGAAGTTCGCCGAGCGTGGGCTCAAAGTCACGATGGGGGGCGAGCCGACCTTCATCGTTGCCGACCCGGAGGGCGATGAGTGGAACCAGGGCGCGATGGGCCCCGAGAAACTCGGCTACGCGCGCCGCCTCGCACGAAAATTCACGGAGGCGCTCTACCCCGGCGCACTGGTGATGCAGGTGTTCGGCAAGCAGTACCCGGGTGAGCCCCTTCCGCGATGGGTCGTCTCGGTACTTCATCGCGAGGACGGCGAGCCGCTTTGGCGCGCTCCGGAACGGCTTCTGCTCGACGACGTGCCGGGGACTCAGCCAGAGTCCTCCGCGAAGAAACTGATTGTCGCAATCGGCGAGGCTCTCGTCGACACGAGGGGTATCGTCCCTTGCGTCGAGCCCGAGGCGATGGACGCGCACCGCGGCTGGGTGCTACCGCTCGACTGGTCGGAAGGCGCCTGGGTCACCGAGGTGTGGCCGCGATGGACGGAGGAACCGATTGCTCTGGTTCCGGGCAAGAGCCCCATTGGGCTTCGTCTGCCTCTTCAAGAGCTCGAAGAGCCGCACCTGCGGAGGGCACTCACCGTTGAGGTGGTCGACGGGGCGATTCACCTCTTCGTCCCGCCACTTCCCTACGAGGCGTTCTGCGACCTCATATCTCGCACCGAACGGATCACCTCCGAACTCGAAATGGACGAGTTGATTTTCTGTGGCTACCGGCCCTCGGACGCCGAGGCTCTCACCATGCTCGGACTCGCGGCTGACCCAGGCGTGCTCGAGGTGAATCTGCCTCCAACGCGCCGCTGGCAAGATTACGATCGTCTGCTCGCCGAGATCACGCGCGTCGCGGCCACCGAAGGGCTGCGTACCACTCGCTATCATCTCAACGGCGAGGTGCAGGGCACGGGCGGCGGTGCGCACGTGCTGTTCGGAGGTCCGAGCCTCGACGAAAACCCCTTCTTCGCAGACCCAAAGCTTCTTGCTTCGATGATCCGCTACTGGCAGCGCCATCCGGCGCTGGCGTACTTCTTCTCTGGTCAGTACGTCGGCCCTGGGTCTCAGGCGCCTCGTCCGGACGAAACCGTTCTCAGCCGCCTCTACGAGCTCGAGATGGCTTGCGAGGGAGTGGACGCAGCCGAGGACCAACCCGAAGAGCGCGAGTTTCTCGACCGGATGTTTCGCAACCTGATGACCGACGGAGCTGGGAACACGCATCGCGCGGAAATCTGTCTCGACAAACTGTGGAACTTCGATTCCCCAACCGGCCTGCAAGGACTCGTCGAGCTCCGCGCGTTCGAGACCATGCCGGACGTTCGGGATCAGTCGCTGGCAGCTCTGTTCGTGAGGGCAATCCTCGCGATGCTGGCGAGCGACCCGCATGAGGCGCCCCTCATTCGCTTCGGGCACGCGCTGCACGACGCATTCATGCTTCCAAGCGTGATCTGGCAAGATCTCGGCACGATCTGCGACGACCTAAACAGAGTCGGACTGCCATTCGACCGGCAATGGTTGGCCTCAACCTTCGATCATCGGTTCTCACGTCTCGGAACGCTCCCGCTTGCCAACGGCGAGGTCGTGGTGCGACAGGCGCTCGAGCCGTGGCCGCTCATGGCAGAGATCGCCAGCGGAGGTTCTACCTCCCGCGTGGTCGACAACTCCACGGACCGCATCGAGGTTTCGGTGTCGGAGGATGCCCTTCGGGGCGGCCGCGTCGCCGTCAACGGATGCGTTCTGCAGCTTCGACAGGTCGACGGTCTTCGAGCGGGCGGCGTTCGCTACAAGTCTGCGTCGGGATGGCCGGCGCTTCACCCTCACCTATCGAGTCAGTCGCCTCTCACCATCGAAGTCCTCGATCCGTCCAACGTCGTCGTTGCCGCCGCTAGCTACCATCACTGGAACCCGGACGGACCAGCCTATGACGGTCGCCCAGCGGATCTAGACGAAGCACTGGCGCGACAACGCGAGCGCTGGATCCAACTCCCAGATGCCGTGGGAGGGGCAAGGCAGCCAAAAGAGGTCACCTATCCTGCGGAGAGCCCGCACACGCTGGACCTTCGCCGCGAGCCGTCGCCTCGCGACGCCAAAGACTAGCCGTCAACGATTAGAGATCGACGTTTAGCCGTCGACGAGTCGTACGGTTGACGTTGGCAAGGGAAGCCTCGGAAGGTCGTCGAACGCCGCCTTGAGGCTGTCCTGCCAGGCACGGCGGAGAAGCCGGAGGTATTCGTCGTCTTCTCCGAACGTCAGCTGACTGCCGGTTCGCTGAGTCCCCGCCGTATAGATGAGGAGATCAATCGGAGGACCAACCGTGGCGTTGCTCCGCATGGTCGAATCCATCGACACGAGCGCGCAGCGCGCGGCGACCTCCAGGCTGATCCGCGGCTCGATGATTCGATCGAGAATTGGTTTGCCGTATTTCTCTTCGCCGATTTGCAAGAAAGGCGAATGCCGCGACATCGGGATATGGTTACCGGCCGGATAAATGAGATGAAGCGCATGGGCATGATCTTTAATCTGACCGCCAAAGATGAAGCTCGCCTCGGCGTTGAAGCTCTGGCTTTTGCTCGACTTGAGAAACCTCTGCTGCTCTTCTCGGCTGATGTGGCCGACGTAGTCTGCGGCGTCGTCCAGTCGGCTGAAGGTGGCCAGGCTCACCTCAGCTTCGTCTTCGATGTCGCGCTCGAGCCTGCTGATGACCGCACGGCTGGTCGCGAGATTGCCAGCGGTGAGCATCGTGAAGAACCGGTCGCCCCCGCCGAAGAAGTTATGCATCTTGGCGTAGGTGCTTATGTGATCGGCACCCGCATTGGTCCGAGAATCGGAAGCAAACACCAGTCCATCGTCGACGCGAACAGCCACCCCGTAAGTCATTGATCTTCAAAATACGGAAGGCTTCAGAGCCGGTCAACGTGATAACGAGACGAGCCTCTTGCCGGGCACTTTATTCGTCGTTTCGCTCACGAAGTGTGCGAGCCGAGGCGATCTCGAGGTCGACTTCGATGCCTGAAGGGCTACTCCGCGGCTTCCAGATACACGTCGGCGGCCGTCTCCGTCGGCATCGCTTCCTCGATCAGGTCTGCCCACGCGTTGAGATAGGCGACCAGATTTTCACGAATATGGTGTGGGAAATCGACCCGGTGATTGCCTAGGCGCCGCCGGACCGCGGGGCTGGTAAGGCGCTCGAGGTGCTGCACATCCTCGGGACTGAGACCGAGCGAGTACATCTGCGCGAGCACCTCATCGAGCGGCGCGCCCGTTGCCTGGCAGGCCCCGACGTCGAATGGCTCCCAAGCGCCTTCGTCGAGCGCGGGGCGGTCGCCGTAGTCGAACTCGGGGAACTGCAGGGGGCGCGCTTGGCTCGCCCAGTCGCCCTCGCCCTTCATCGCGAGCCGCTGGAGCTCGGTTGGCGCCAATCCGGTGATTGTCTGGGCAAGGTGCCCGCAGTTGCAGTGTGCGAAGCTCGACCACTTGTACTGGACCTCTTGTCGAGCGAGTCGCGCCGCGGTCTCACGGAGCGCGACCACGAGAGTCATCTGCGTCTTACCCATGACCTAACGCTAGTTCCACCAGCAAAAGGGTCAAGAGGCGTTGCCTCCGTGGGACGCGGCGGCTCAGGCGAGCACTGTGGCGAGAAACTCTGCCATATCGGCCCAGCTCTGCTCGTCTGCCTTCTTGTCGTAGGCAAGCGGCATTCCAAGTTTCTGGCCGTTAGCCGTAGCGGCCTCGTTGGTAAACGCGTGCTGGGCGCCCGGGTACTCGACGAAGGTGTAGGCGACGCCAGCCGAGTCCATCTCTTGCTTGAATGCGGCGACTTGCTCTGGCGGCACCAGCATGTCGTCACCGCCATGGAGCACGAGCAGCTTGCCGGTGACTGCGCCCGACTGCGCCGGGAACTGCGTCGCCAGGTTTCCGTGAAGGCTAACCACCCCGCGCAGATCGACGCCGAAACGCGCCATGTGCAGCACGACGGCACCACCAAAGCAGTAGCCGATCGCGGCGATGGCGTGAGGGTTGGTCGTTGGGTGTTGCTGGAGCAGTTCGTAGGCGGCCATGAACCGGCCCTTCGCGACGTCCATGCTCGAGATCGCTTCGTTCATCAGGGCAGTGGCTCCCTGCGGATCGTCGGCCGTCTTTCCGTCGCCGTACATGTCCAGCGCAAACGCGGTGAACCCGAGCTCGGCGATCATGCGCGCGCGCTTGCGGATGTAGTCGTTGTGGCCCCACCACTCGTGAACCAGCAGCACCCCTGGGCGCCTGCCGTCGCGGCTGTCGTCCCAGGCGATATAGCCCTTGAGCGTGGTGTCAGCGGCCTCGTAGGTTACCTCTTCGGTCTTCATGCAGACGACCGTAATACGGACCTCGCGTCCCGTACAGCTACGCCCGAGTTCACCTTGAACTGATTCGATGATCGCAGCCTCAGGGCGGATCGGATCAGAGTGAACTCGGTTTAAGGCGCAACGGGGCAAGGAAACGCGGTTACCCCTGGAACGTTGGTCTGGAACTCGCCCTCTTCAGCGCGGTCCTCCACGTTGTCGGGGTCGTCGATTGCGCCTTCGAACCAGTCTCGCATCACTTCGCCGGCAACGGATCCATTCCAGAATTCCGGTCGAATCGATACGACATGCACACTCTCTTCAGACTCGCTGGTGAGATAGTAGTGGATGCCCGGCAGGTCCTTGGTGTCGCAGTACGACTCGCGAATCGAGTTGATCCAGAAGGCCTCATCGTCGAAGAGCGCGTCCCCCTGCTGGGTGAGGTCTTTCTGGTTGCTGAGGATCAGCATTTGCTGCTCTGGCACCGTCTCGAGTCGAGGCGAGATCGCGTTGTAGAGGAACGGCCCGACCGCGCAGTCGCCTGAGAAGCAGTACGGCGGCAGGTTGGGAAGCGTGCCCCATGCCGGAATCAGTGTGAAGCCGAGAGTTCTCACGCTGAGTGCGGTGCCGTTGTCGAGCGCGAGTCCGGCGTCCGGGAATGCCGCCGTCCGCGGCCACTGCAAGTCGTCGAGGAGCCAGTGGTAGTTGTAGAGCGTGCCGTATCCGCCAGCGGAGAACCCACCGAAGAGCGCGACGAGCTCGTCGGGTCGGAAGCCCGCGCCCCCATCTTCGTCCATGAGACCCCAAATGAGGTCCCGTGTGTAGCGAATCGCGGAACGAAGATTGGTGCCACCGTTGCGCTGGAGGTCGAGCGCGGCGAACTCCTCGGTTACGCCGCGGCCGCCGAATACGTCCTGATTGCAATAGGGGAGGTAGACCTTGGTCCAGTTGCCAAAGGGACTCTCATCAGGATCGTTGGACGCGATGCCGGACTCGAAGGGCACGTCATCCTCTGACGTAAAGAGTCCGGGGTTGTTGGCGAAACGCGCGGAGCAGTCATCATCGAAGAAACAGACACCCCCGCCCTGAAGCCCGATGACGATGCGGTCGAGAGGCTGCCCCTCGGGTGCGAGCCGAATCCAAAACGAGTACGGGCTTCCGTCGCCGCAGACGGTGTCCCACTTGTCTCCATCCAGCGTCACCTGGGCGTACTCGCCCCGCGGAAGGGTCTCGGTCACGTTCGATGGGCCACAGGCAAGCGACAGGTCACCAGGGTCGGCGTTGGCCGTTGCCACCAGACAGTCTGCCTGCAGAAGCGCCCGATCGACGTAGAGGTCTGCCGGGACCGCGATGAGCTCCTCGAGCTCTGCGCAAGAAGCTTCGACGTTCGAAAGCGCGGTCGCTCGGGCAGCGTCTCGGTCGGCTTGGACGGTCGCCGGATCGCAGTCGGCCGCAGCAAGACAGGCGTTCGCGGAAAGAAACGCGTCGTCGATGAGGGTCGAGGCGTTCTCATGAGCGGTCTGCAAGCAGGCTTGGTCGTTGGCGGTCGCGTCCGCCCACACGACTCCCATAGGGCCACCGTAGGTGCGGGTCGCGAGCGAGCTCGTCTCTGAGGCGCAGGAGTTCTGAAGCCGGCCCACCAGTGCGTCGACGCTCAGCTCCCCGAACTCGCCGTCAGCACAGCCCGCTCGTGTGTCGCTTTCGAGGCTCGATAGCGCGGCGGTGACGTCGGTATTGTCGCTGGCGCAGGGAAGATTGGTATCGTTGTAACAGGCTTCCCACGCCGCGTTGATCGCGCTGACGCAGGTTCGCGACGCTTCAGCTGCAACCTCGGAACAGGTTCCTGAAGGGGTGCCGCCCGTTCCGCCGGTCGCCCCGCTGCCGCCAGTGCCGCCGAGGGTGCCGTTGTCGTTGCTGCAGCCGACGAGCCCCGGGACGGTCAGCAGGAGTAGCGGTCCAAGAACGAGGATGGGTGTGAAGCGTAGCGTCATGGCCGCTGAGGCTACTACGGTTGTCGCTGACCCCAAAATCAGTGAACGCTCGGGCGCCCTTGCGAGCGACAACGTGGCCTAGAACGCACGCTCGTGTACGAGCTCAAACGCTGAAGCCTTGGCGCGACGGGCTGGACACCGTACAAGGGTCGGGACGATGTTTGATCGGCGATACCTGGCAGACGACCTCAAGGCCGGCGTAGTCGTATTCCTCGTGGCGCTTCCGCTGTGTCTGGGCATTGCGCTCGCCTCGGGCGCACCGCTCTTCAGCGGGCTCATCTCCGGCATCGTGGGAGGCCTCGTCGTCACTGTGTTCAGCGGCTCACGCCTCGGGGTGAGCGGGCCGGCCGCAGGGCTGGCCGTCATGGTCGCCGTCGGAATCGAATCGATGGGCCTCAAAGCCTATCTTTTGGCGGTGGTGTTCTGCGGCATCGTGCAAGTCTGCGCAGGCTTCCTCAAGGCCGGAGTCATCGCGCACTACTTTCCCTCGAGTGTGATCAAGGGAATGCTCGCAGGCATCGGGGTCATTCTGATCTTGAAACAGATTCCGCACGCGCTCGGCTACGACGCGTCGTGGGAAGGGGAGCTCTCGTTTTTTCAAAGCGACGGCCACAACACCTTCAGTGAGATCGGCTACGCCCTGAAGGCGTTCAGCCCGGGCGCAATTCTCGTGACCGTTCTCTCCCTGGGAGTGCTGATTCTCTGGGAGCGGCCGCTCGTCAAACAAAGCCGCATCGCCAAGGCGATTCCGGCACCCCTTCTGGTCGTCGTACTCGGAGTCGTGTTCAACGCACTGTACAGGTCGTTCGCACCCGACCTGGAGATCTCTCGAGAGCACTTGGTCACCGTGCCGGTGTCCTCGTCGCCGCAGGAGTTCTTGTCGCACTTCACGCTTCCCGATTTCTCCAGACTGACTGACGTGAAGGTCTACACGACCGGGCTCACCCTAGCGCTGATCGCGAGCATCGAGACTCTGCTCTCAGTCGAGGCGACCGACAAACTCGACCCGGAGAAGCGCGTGACGCCAACCAACAAGGAGCTCAAAGCCCAAGGGCTCGGCAACATCGTCTCCGGGATGATCGGAGGAATCCCCCTCACTCAGGTGATCGTGCGGAGCTCGGCGAACATCGATGCCGGCGCGCACACTCGAACCTCATCGTTCGTCCACGGAATTCTCTTGCTGGTATCCGTCGCAACGGTGCCACACATCTTGAACGAGATTCCCCTTGCCTGCCTCGCAGCGATTCTGTTGGTCATCGGATACAAGCTCGCACGGGTGTCTCTGTTCAAGCAGATGTGGAAGGAAGGCTTCTGGCAGTTCTTGCCCTTCGTCGTCACCGTCGTCGGACTCGTGTTGACCGATCTGCTCACTGGCATCCTCCTTGGGATGGTCGTCGCCTTCTTCGAAATCCTCATCTACAACTACCAGATGAACTTCTACCGGGAGGAGACAAGCAAAGGCCAGTTTACCATTCGGTTGACCGAGCATATGACGTTCCTCAACAAGGCCGCGCTCAAGCGGCTACTGCGCGAGGTGCCCCCAGGGTCCACGCTGACCATCGACATGACGGGCACCCGGATCCTCGATCACGACGTGAGCGAGGTCATTGAAGAGTTCGCCACGCACGCCGAAGCCGACGAGATCACGCTCGAGATCCTCGGCGCATCCGGACCGATGGTCGCCCTTGCCGAGCGAAGCTCTCTTCCGAGCTGACCCTTGCCAACGGACTGAGGCGTGACTACATGATCGGAAGGCGTGGCGCATTGCCCGCCGATCAACCCGCCCGAGCGCGATTGCCTCGGGTCGTTAGGAGACAGCATGCATCCCAGTTACTACTACCATTGGAAACGTGCGCGCGAAGAGCGCGGCGGCGAGGCACGGGCCGGGGCCTGCGGCGAACGCGGCTGGCAGCGGCGCCGCCGGGGCAACCACGGGCACGGCGTTCGTGCCTCGGAGTTTGGGGTTCGGAGGCCGTTGCGGTACATGGCGCATCAGCTCGACCTCGACGACGAGCAGGTCGACACGCTTGCAGCGATCCTGAATTTGCTCAAGACCGAGCGTGCGCAGGCGCGGCTCGACGAGCGGCGCAGCGTCGCCGGTATCGCCGATGCGGTCGAGCGCGAGTCGTTCGACGCCGACGGCGCGGCCGAGGCTCTTTCGGCGCGTGTGACGGCGGCCGAACGGCTGAAGCAAGAAGTCCTCGCTAC
Source organism: uncultured delta proteobacterium (assembly GCA_963845195.1). GTDB lineage: Bacteria > Myxococcota_A > Polyangia > Polyangiales > Houyiibacteriaceae > SG8-38. The sequence goes on along the minus strand of CAWJRH010000006.1, from coordinate 897,201 downwards.
GCTTCAGAAGACACACGAGATGCTCGATCCTGAGCAGCGGAAGCGCTTAGCGTATCTGCTCCGCTCGGGTCAGCTCACCATCTAACGACAGCGAGACAGACGGGGTCTGGTCATCGGGTCAGTCTTGGCCCTGCCACCTGCTCTCGGTGAGCTTCAAGCCGCCAAGCGCCTTGCGAGAAAACATCTCTTCGAAGGTGCGGATGTAGCCGGTCTTGGAGATTCGCCAGGCCCCGTCGTCGCCTTTGCGGTACTCGTCGTCGTAGAACGCGGCGCCGCGAAGGGTGATGTCGAACTTGGTGTCGATCACGTAGTCCGTGAGGCACCAACGTCCGGTCGCCGTCGTCTCGTCGATGAAGTCGATCTCGGGCTGGCTGACCTGATGACTGGAGTGAAAGCTGTCTGCGCCCATCGCGCCCGCGAGAAACTTCAAAATCGCATCACGGCCTTCGAACGAGAACTTGCCGCTGCTGTACGCGGCCGTCGCGTCCTCGGTGAAACAGTCGCGCAGCTCGTCCCACTGCTTGGTGTCGATACAGCGCTGATACCTGTATTTCAGCCGCTTGATCGCTTCGAGGTCGTTCCAATCGGGGGTCACGAGGCAGAGCCTATCATTTTGGAACAAAAAGGGGGCTCTGCCGGTCGAGGCTTCGGCTAAGCTCCGCCGATGGCTGATTTCGACGGGCTCGACGCGATCGTCACTGGAGGTACGGGCGCGCTTGGGCGCGCCGTCGTCGCGCGACTCGTCGACGCCGGCGCCGTGGTTCACGTACCGGTATTCGCATTGGACGAACTCGACGGATTTCCTCACCGTGAGGACGACCGGTGCAAGCTGTATCCGGGGCTCGATCTGGGCGATGAAGCCGATGTCGCCAAGCTCTACGCCTCTGCCGGTGACGTCTACGCAAGCATCCACGTCGCGGGTGGATTCGACATGGGTCCGATCGCATCGACCGATGTCGCGACCTGGGACCATCTGATGCGCCTCAACGCCAAGACCTGTTTCCTTTGTTGTCGAGAGGCCGTGAGGACGATGAAGGGTCGTCCGGGTCGGATAGTCAACGTCGCTGCCCGACCGGCACTCGTGCCCACGCCGAACATGACGGCGTACGCTTCGTCAAAGGCGGCCGTGGCGGCATTGACGCTATCGCTGGCTGAAGAGGTCGCCGCCGATGCGATCTGGGTGAACGCGGTCGTGCCAAGCATCGTCGACACGCCGACCAATCGCGCCGCGATGGCGAACGCCGACTACGATGCATGGCCTACTCCGACGGAAATCGCCGAGACGGTCGTGTTCTTGGCATCGCCGAAGAACCAGGTGACCCGCGGCGCGTTGGTGCCGGTCTATGGAAAGAGCTAGTCCACACGTGCCTCAGGAACACGTCGAATGACCAAACCAAGCCTCGAGACCAGACGCGCGTTTGGCGTGGGCTGCTGCCTCCTGGTGGGCGCACTGCTCGCCGGCTGCGCTGACTCCGAGCCAAACGGCCTGGTGCTCAGCGGCGTCGTGCGGGCGCTCGACGAAGCCACGATGGCAGGAGGAGCACCTCTAGACGACGTGAGCGTCTGTCAGTTCGCGTCGAACAACTGCACGGTGACCGACGACGAAGGACGCTACGCCCTTCCTCTACTGTTCAACCGCGAGGTCCAAGTGGCATACGAAAAGAGCGGCTTCGGCCCAGTGCTAGTGGGATACCGAACGGAGCGGGACGACATCGTGGGCGACCCGGTGATGGCGACCGACGACATGGCTGCAGAGTTCGCAGCGGAACTCGGAACGCCCTACCCGCCCGTCGATTCTGGTTTCGTCACCGTCACCGCGTTTCGAGGTCCTGCATCGGACGATATCCGTCTGGCCGGCGTCTCATTCAGCCTGATCGGAAGCGCGGGTCGAGGCTACTACCTCGACGACGCCGGGATCCCCAACTCCACGCTCGTTGCAACGCAGAGTCCCGGCATCGGCGGGTTCGTCGAGGTCAACCCGAACCCGGTCACACTCGAAGTGCGGGGCACCGCGGTCAACTGCACCTCGCCGGCATCCTGGCTCGCCGACGGCACGAATCGCTTCAGACTCCCCGTTCGTTCGGGCTTCTCGACCCAGACCAGCATCAACTGCGAATGACGCGAAACGACTCCATCCAAGCGCTCCGGACTCTAGGCAATCTAGTCCGCGGCAGAATTCCAATCCCACTCTCCTTGCTGCGCGCTCAGGCGGCCAAGCTCGCAGACAAGGTCGATCTGAGCCTTACGGCCGAGAGCCCCGGCCTTCGGCTGCGGGGGCGCGCGGAGGCCCTCGGTGCCCCGATCGACTTCAGCTTGCGAATCGACGTGAGCGGAATCGAGGTTCGAGGTGAGGAGAGGACGGTTCGGCTTCGGCTAACCGACGTCGAACTGTCGACATCGGAGGATGCACCTGGTCCACTCGCAGAGGCGATTCGCGCCGGCAAGATCGACACGTCGCAGCCCGCCAGCCTCTTGGGCAACATGACCTCACGCCCGCCGTATGTCCTCGAAGCCGAAGGCGATACGGTAGTCATCGATCTGATGCGTGTCCCGGCACTCGCCCAGGACGAACGGCTTGCAAGCATTGCTGGGGCGGCGACGAGTATCCTCGGGGTTCGCGACGTCGTCGTCGACGAGAATGCCGTCGGCATTCGTCTGAGCTTGTTGCCGGGAGGTGCGAAAGAAGCGGCGATGAGCGCCGCGCGTTTGGCCCTTCTCCCCGCGGTCAAGACGCTTTGGCCCTCGCGGAGCAGGCGTCCGTGAGCCTGGTCTCGAGCTTCGACCCACTGAGTCGTTCCACCTGGGCTTCGCGAGAGCAAGAGTTCCACGAGATCGCCATCCGCGCGGCGGGCGGCTACGACCAGTTTGGCGACGTGGCCTACCTCGAAGGGCTCCGCCGACTACTCTACTCCTACGACCACGAGGCGCGCTTCCATCGGACGGGGCGCATCGTCGCGGCTTACCAAACGGTCGGACTCCTGACGACTCGGCTGCAGTTGCACCGCTGGTTCGAGATGATCCCGAGCTCGGCCGAGCACCGGATCGAACGCCCGATTGTCATAACAGGAATGGTAAGGACGGGAAGCACCGCCCTTCACTACCTCATGGGCGCCAACCCGGACATGCAGTGCCTGCAGTACTGGCTTGGCCTCCATCCTCAGCCGCGACCCCCTCGCGCGTACTGGGGAGCCGCCACGGACTTTCAGCATGCGCGCATCGAGCTCGACATGATGTACCGAGCCGGAAAGAACATGCTCGAAGCGATTCACCACATGACCGCCGAAGGTCCCGATGAATCGGGGCGCGTGCTTGGTCTCGGCTTCAGCGATGACCGCTTCGAGGTCGTGTCGACGGTTCCGACGTACTCTGAATGGTACGCGAACACGGTGCACCGCGAGACCTACGCCCTTCACCGGCGTACGATGCAGCTCATCGGCCACTACACGCCGGAGACGCGATGGCTATTCAAGTACCCCGTGCACATGCGCAACCTCCGCGCACTACTCGAGGTGTACCCTGACGCATGCGTCATCTGGACACATCGCGACCCCGCCGACGTGCTCCCTTCGTACGTGAGCCTGTGCGCGCACTTCCAGTCGCTGTTTGAAAGAGAACCAGAGCGAGCGAGAATCGCACTCGAACAAATGGAGGCCTGGGCTAAGGCAGTCGAACTCGGAATGGAGCTACGCGAGGGTCGCGAGTCTCAGTTTCACGACATATACTTCGCGGACTTCATGCGAGACCCCATCGGCGAAGTAGAAAATGCCTACAAGCGATTCGACCAGCCGCTTGCCGAGCCGGCGCGCAGCGCCCTCGTCGACTGGAACAGCCGTCACAAGCCCGGGCAATTCGGCACGCACGACTACGCGCGCGACGACTTCGGACTGCTACCAGGACAGATACGCGACCGCTACGCCGCCTACCTCGAGCGGTTCCCGCAAGTGATGGAAAGCCAGAAACAACGATGAAGAGCTCGGTTCCCGATCACGACGCGGTCGCAGACCCGAGCCAAGGCCCCGTCCGCACTCCCGATGAACGGCAGCTCATCGAAGACGCCGAACGAATCTTCCCCACGGGCACCCGCTGTCTGACGTTCGATGAGACGCTCAACTTTTGCGCGGGACGCGGCGAGGGAAGCCATATCTGGGACGTGAGCGGTAACGAATACATCGACTACCTGCTCGGCTCAGGTCCTCATATTCTCGGACACGCACACCCGGCGATCCTCGACGCGCTGGCGACCGTGCCTAAGAGCGGCACATCGTTCCTCTTGGCCACCGAGCGCGCCGTCGCGTTGGGCAAGAAGATCATCGAACACGTGCCGTGCGCGGAGATGGTGAGCCTCCACAACAGTGGAAGCGAGGCCACCTTCTTCGCGCTCCGGCTGGCACGGGTCCATCGGCGGCGAGACAAAATTCTCAAGTTCGAAGGCGGCTATCACGGGATGCACGACTACGCGCTGATGAGCAATCAGTGGACGATGGGGTCTCCCAAGTTCCCGACGGCGGTGCCCAACACGCATGGGATCCCTCGTGTCCTGCAAGACGAAGTACTCGTGGCCCCCTTCAACGACCTCGAAGCCACGGGAGCAATCATCGCACGGCACCACGACGAACTTGCAGCCGTGATGATGGAGCCGGTTCAACGCACTTTCACGCCGCGACCGGGGTTCCTCGAAGGGGTTCGGGAGATCACCGCCAACTACGACATACCCCTAATCTTCGATGAGGTGGTCACAGGCTTTCGCATGGGCCTCGGCGGCGCACAGGAGAAGTACGGCGTTACTCCCGACCTCTGCGCCGTGGGCAAGGCCATCAGCGGAGGTCTGCCCCTCGGCGTGGTCTGCGGCCGAGCTGATATCATGGCCATCGCGAACCCCAAAAGACGCCTGCAGATGCTGCCGTACGCGATGCAGACGGGAACCTTCTCCTCGAACCCCGTGGTCGCGGGCGTGGCGTGCGCCGTCATCGAAGAACTCGAGAAACCAGGGGTCTACGCGCGGATCGAACACGCCGGCAGTCGACTGATGGACGGGCTCCGCGCTGCGATCGCGGAGGCGGGTTTGCAGGCCTCCGTTGCCGGTACGCCGAGCGTATTCGAGATCTGGTTTACCCCCGAGGTGCCTGTCGATCATCGATCGGCCAAGGGATCGGACTTCTACAAGAACCTTCGCTTCTCGGATCTGCTCCTCCGCCGAGGCGTCCTCAAGGGTGCGGAGAAGTTCTTCGTCTCCGCTGCCCACACCGATGACGACGTCGATAGCACGATCGATGCGTTCCATGTGGCCCTCGCGCAGCTCGCTCGAGAAACAGGATGAAGCGCGTTTTGGTCACGGGTGCCTGCGGCAACATTGGAGCGAACGTGGTGGACCTCCTCGTGGAACGAGGCTACGCGGTGCGCGGCATCGATGTAGCCGGGCCGCAGCTCCGCAAGGCCCGAAATCGGTGGCGTGACACCGTGGACCTTCGCGCTGGAAGCGTGTGTGATGCGGCGGTGATGGCAGGGGCGGTCGCAGACGTCGACCACGTGATTCACCTCGCGGCGATCGTCCCGCCCGCGACCGATACGGACCAAGCGCTCGGGTATTCGGTCAACGTCCTCGGTACCAGAACGGTGATTGCCGCTTGCCAAGCGCAACCCGCCCCTCCGCGGCTCACCTTCACGTCGACCGCGGCGATCTGGGGACGCAACGAAGAGGCCAATGGCCCGCGCCGGGCAGACGAGCCGGTTTTCCCGAGCGACAACTACACGCGCCAGAAGGCCGAATGCGAGGCCATGGTGCGGCGCTCAGATCTCGACACGGTGATTTTCAGAATCGCGATGACCCCGCCGGTGGCACTCGCCGCTCTGAGCCCCTTCGTGTTCGACATGCATCCGGACATGCGAGTCGAGTTCACCCACCCCAAAGACCAAGCGCTCGGCATTGCAAACTCGCTTTCGGTCACCGAAGGTGTCGTGGGCCAGACTCTGTGCCTCGGCGGCGGCCCAGGAAACCGCTATCGATATCGCGAATGGCTCAACCTCGTGTTCGAGTCCATGGGACTCCCCGAGGTTCCCAGGTCCGCCTTCGGCGAGGCGCTCTTCCTCACCGACTGGGTCGACTCGGAGCAAAGTCAGCAACTCCTCGACTACCAGCGTCGCGATCTGGCCTCCTACCTCGCGGAGCTCGGCAACGAGCTCGGCGCAGCGCGAATTGTCGTAAGAGGAATGCGTCCAGCGCTCGCCCCGCTCATCGTCGCACACTCACGGCATCAGGCCGCCGCCGACGGCAAACCAGCCCGGGTGCCGAACGCGTACCGCACTCTCGCGACGCTCAAACGCGGCATTGCTGCCGCGAAGCATTATTGGAGCTGACGCGCTTGTCCCATCGTCCCAAAAACCTCTGTTCGAATCCGATGCTCGACCGTGTGCTGAACGAGTTGGGCTTGCCGCGGATCGAAGAGAGTCTCTCGCGTGAGTTTTTCTATCGGCTGGGGCTGCGATTCCCGCAGCAGTACGGCATCGTGTGCAGCGACGTCATGGACTGCGTGCGGCGGGCCGAAGCACTCGGCGTCGAACCGTTCGTGCATGCGACGCTCTCGCCACCGGGCTGGACCGAAGGAGGCGAGCGCAAATCCTGCTCCATCGAAGTCGCGCTCGGATACGTGGGCGACGTCGAGCTCGAGCTCCTTGGTCGAGGTACGGGAACCGAGCATTACGCTAGAGCACTCGCAACGACCGACATCGCACTGCATCACGTAGGCATCTATCAATCGGGCGTCGCCGAGGACGCCAACAGGCTCAGCGCCGCGGGGTACCCCGAAGCAGTGCGCCTTGGCATTCGCCTCGGTCCTGCGCTCGAGATCGACGTTCGCTACTTCGACGCTCGGGCCGAGCATGGGCTCTACATCGAGGTGCTCGACTTCTCGAGCTTTGGAGTCGAGGTGTCGACCGCCCCACTAGTCAGAGGCTACAGCCGTCTGCTTGGACGACTTCGACCTCGCCTCGCGTCGCTCAGGTCGATGCTTCGATGAAGCTCGAGTCGCTTGCGAACCGAGCGACGTGGAACTGTTCGTCGCCAAACAGAGCGTTGAGCGCATACACACGCTTGAAGTAGAGACCCACGTCGTGCTCGTCGGTGACGCCGATGCCTCCGAAGAGCTGTAGGGCCTGCTGCGCAACCCAGATCCCGCCTGTGGCGAGCTGCACTTTGGCTGCCGACACGTCCTGCTGGCGGGCGCTGGAGTCGTCGTCGTCGGCGCGAACCATCGACGCGATTGAAATCGAGCGAAGCAGCTCGGTCTCGGCGTACATGTCGACGGCGCGATGCTGGAGTGCCTGAAACGAGCCGATCTTGTGGCCGAACTGCTCACGGGTACCGAGGTACTCGATGGTCATGTCGAGCATCGTCCGTATGGCGCCGACTGCTTCTGCCACCGCCGCTGCAGCCGCGTAGTCCATGGTGCGGTCGAGAACCGGCCCCCCGGAGCCCTCTTCGCCAAGTCGCGCGTCTGCTCCGACGCGCACCTGGTCGAGCTTAACGACCGCCGCCTTGCGCCCGTCGATGGTCTTGGCAGGCGTGATCGTCAAGCCCTTGGCATCGTTTGGTACCACGAACAGCGTGAGACCACCGGGTGCGTTGACAGACACGATCAACTGGTCGGCATGATGCCCGTTGAGCACCCAGACCTTCTCACCGGAGACTATGTAGCCCTTACCGTCGACGGCCGCGGTCGTCTCGATCTCTCGCACGTCGTGACGACTCTGTCGCTCCGAGGCTGCGAGTGCGAGCGTAGTTCGGCCTTCGATCATCGGCGTGAGATACGCGGCATGCTGAGCCTCGTCGCCGCCCCGCAGGAGAGTTAGTCCGCCGAGAACGACGGAAGGGAGGTACGGCTCCGGGACGAGCGTGGTGGCAAGCTTCTCCAGCACCGTCGCGCATTCGATGAACCCGCCCCCGTAGCCCCCTACCGATTCGGGAAACGGAACGCCGAGCCATCCGAGCTCACCCATGCTCTGCCAAACGGCAGGGTCGTAGCCGATCGCGTCGTCGCGCAGCTTGCGAAAGCGTTCGACGGGTGACTCGTTTTTTGAATACTCCGACACGGTGTCGGCAAGCATCTGCTGGTCTTGATCAAGTGCGAAATCCATCTTGGTCGATCTCTCTTTCGGCTCTCGTGTCGACTCAGCTGCTCGGGAGCTGAAGGATCATCTTGGCGATGACGTTGCGTTGAATCTCGTTGGAGCCGCCGTAAATGGTCGCGGCGCGTTCGTAGCAAAAGTACGGACCGATCGACTCTTCGATCGGAGGGACGATGCCGTCGTTGTACCAAGTGAGAGAATCCTCACCCATGACCTCCATCGCGAGCTCGGTTATCTCCTGCACGAGCTTGGTGCCGACTAGCTTGAGAATCGACGACTCGGGACCGGGCATTCGGCCTTTTTGCTGCTCATCGAGCGCTCGATAACACACCATGAGATGCGCGCGAAAGCGCATCTCGAGCCGCGCGATTTTCGCCCTCCAAACTGGATCCTCCAGCATGGGGCGTCCGTTCACGCGCTTGGTTGCGGCGATGCGCTTCGTCTTGAGGAGGGTGTGACGACAGGGACCGATCATCGCGAGAAGCGTTCGCTCATGACCGAGCAGCGCCTTGGCCATCGTCCAGCCGTTGTTGATGCCACCGATTACGTTTTCCTTCGGGACCTTCACGTTTTCGAAGAAGGTTTCGCAGAACGCCTCGGTATGCCCGAGGGTCAGCATCGGCTTGACCTCGACGCCGGGTGTTTTCATGTCGATCAGCAGGAAGGTGATGCCCGCCTGCTTTTTGACGTTGGAGTCCGTGCGTACGAGGCAGAAAACCCAGTCGGCATACTGAGCGTAACTCGTCCAGGTCTTCTGGCCGTTGACGACGAAGTGATCGCCGGCGTCTTCTGCCGTCGTTCGAAGAGATGCGAGATCGCTGCCGGCGTTCGGTTCGGAATACCCCTGACACCAGAACTCCTCGGCCGCGAGGATCTTCGGAAGGAACCTTTCCTTCTGGGCGTCGGTGCCGAAGCTGCAAATCAGAGGTCCGACCATATTCAGGCCGAAGACAGAGAGCTGGGGTGCACCCGCGAGCTCGAGTTCTTCTTGGAAGATGAACTGTCGCGTGGCGTCCCACCCCGTTCCACCGAGCGCTTGCGGCCAGTGCGGCGCGACCCAGCCCTTATCGAATAGGATGCGATGCCAGATGGCGGAGTCCTCGGGGGTGAAGTGCCCTTCGCCGTCGGCCTTCTTGCGCATGTCCTCGGGCATCGCCTGGTGAATCCAAGCGCGAACCTCGGCCCGGAACGCCTCTTCTTCAGGTGTGAACGTAAGATCCATGGGGGTGTTTCTGACATGAACCGGGCGCCCGTACAAAGCTGCCTCCCCGCCGGGGGCACCTGCGATGCGGCAGGAACGCCGTGCGGGACAAGGGCGAGGTCCACCATCGACCTTCAGAGTATCTTGCGGGCCAACTGATGAGGAATGCCGACCTCCTCGAACTCGCCGCCCTCGATCGTGTAACCCGCGCGACGATAGAACGCGACCGCCGGACGGCGGGCGTGCGCGTAGATCTCAGTCGCTCCCTCTCCCCGGCAAAGGAACTCACAGAACTGGAGCATCGCGGAGCCAACCCCTTGGTTCTGGGCGCTGGGCGCAACCGCGACCCGTTTCATCCGCACCACTCGATCCCCCTCCGGGACGAGAAGGCAGGTGGCACAAATTTCACCGTCCTCGCTATGGAGGAAGCCCACGACGTGGATCAGGTCTTTCTCGGCGAGGATGTCTTGAGGAGTCGTCACCACGCGCATCGGATTCGCAAGAACCTCATCGCGAAGCGCAATCGCAGCGCGGTACACCTCGCTGCCATGCTCGATTCGTTGGAACGTTACCTCACCGGCCACCTAAACTCCTCACTCCCTGGAACACGGGTGGCCGAAGGATTGTTCCTGGGCCACCGATAGAGCTTGACCCAAGACTGAAGCGCGTCGTAGCTCATGGCCATGGAATCAACCTCCAATCGACTGAGCCGAACGATCGACCAGATCGAGAAGCTCGCCGGTCCCCTGCGCTCGCAGGCTCTCACGCTGGCGCTCGGCCGCACGGTTAAATTCGTTGGAACCGCGGGCCTTCATGTCGAAGCGCTCACGGCCGATCGCGCGGTGGTAAGCGTCAAGAACCAGCGCAAGGTCCAGAACCACATAGGGAGCATTCACGCCTGTGTCATGGCCCTCATCGCGGAGAGCGCCACTGGGTTCGTGGTCGGCATGAACGTTCCCGACACGGCCGTGCCCGTCATCAAGACCATGAAGCTCGACTACTTGAAGCGCGCTACGGGTGCTCTGCGAGCCGAGGCAACCCTGACGCCAGAGCAGCGCGAAATGATGAGCCAGGAGCCAAAAGGTGAGATATTGGTAGAGTGCCATGTCACCGACGAAACCGGCATCGAGCCCATCGCATGCTCGATGACCTGGGCTTGGACGCCCAAACGAGAAAAGAGGTAAGAGCATGCATCGGTTCCTAACGCTCGCGATCTGCGCGGCCTTCGTTGCCTCGTCGGCGGCACTTGCTGAAGAGGCTCCGGCTCCCACCGGCGATCCCGAGGCGATTGCGCTCGACCAGCTTCGCCACAGCGCCACCTATCGCAAAGGTCTCGACGAAGCCCTCGAAGCTCTCGAGCGCGCCTACGACATCGGCGCGATCGAAGGCGCCTCCCAGTACGGCGACCTGAACGACTACTACCTGGCCCAGGCCATTAGCCGCGGCTGCGTGCAGGGTGCGAAGCTCAAAGCCAAGCCGGTTTCGAACTGTCCCAAGGAGATGGAGGGCAACCCACCGATTCTCAGTGACGAGTTCCCTGCTGAGCAGAAGCGCGCCCTCGCTCCAGCGCAGTCAGCGGTCAACCCCGATGCGGCGAGCGAGGTACTCGACGCAATGTACCGTCGCGGCTACGCCCACGGCCTAATCTACAGCTGGAGAACGCATAACAAGAACGCGACTGTGGGTACGCTCCTTCTACAAGGAGTGCGTGGCGTTCATCGAAAGCCCCAAGGGAGAAAAGGCCTGTGCCGATGGAGCCGAGGCGTGGACCGACGAAGCGAGGGTCAAAACAGCCAGCGAAGCGAAACGCCTCAACATCCCGATTCCGATGCCCAACCACCCGCCGATGCCGTCGTCAGTCGACTGAGCCCATGGTGCGCGGGATGAGGCCGCCGGCGACCTTGCTCAGGGCGCCGGACAACGTCGACCGCTCTCAGCGTCGATCGCCTGCACCCAAGGATCGCGCGCGGATTCCGGACTGGCCTTGAGACGCTCGAGATAGTCGAGCGCGGCGGTGCGCTCTTCTTCGGTGCCAGAACGGAGCGCGACTTCGAGCCCGATAAGCTTGTGGGTACGAGTCTCTTGCGATCCTCTGGACCTCGCCAACGCGCTCCGCGCCCCCTCGCCATCGCATGCCGACAGTTTCGCCATGGCCGCAAAAAGAGCGATCGGCGCGTAGCCGGGAGCGCGACGCTCGGCGAACTCGAAGCTCTCGGCGGCCTCGAGCGCCGCGCGACCCTCGTCGAGGGTCTTTGCGGTGCGAAACCCGGCACGGTCCCGATCGCGCGCAAGCGGACCCAGAAGCACGAGTCCGCGCACCCATTCGTCGATGCCTTCGGTGCCTTGGTACGCATGGAGTCGCTCGCGCTCCGCCTCAATCTCGTCGGGGGTGACCTCGGGGTCGAACACGCGCCCCGTAGTGTACCCGGGCCCAATGACGGCGAAGCCTGGTGCGGTGCCGGCCTGGGCATCGCGGACGAAGAGCGCGTGACGGTCCTCGACCATGGCGAGACGCCAATCTGTCGAACTCATCAGATAGTTCGTTGCACGGATCTGGGCGGCTCGGAGATGGTCGATCACCACGGCGTTGATGTCGTAGTCTCGCAGTACCGCCGCGAAGGCTCGAGGATCGGCATAGCTCGCGCGAATTTCATCGAAGAATGCAGGACCGTAGAACGGCACCCGGCCGTCGATGAGCACCCGGGCGTCGTCGACCGCGTGCAAGAGTACCCAGCTGTTCGACATCGACGCAAGGATCCGCGGCTGCTCCACATCTGCACGCAGCGCCGCCGCGGAGGCCATCGGATAGTCCCGAGTATCTTCGCCCAGGCCGAACCCGAACGGTTGGACTACCTCGGCGAACAGCGCCGCACTGAGCAGACCGCCACCGAGCACCGCCCCGACGACAGCAGCCGGCTTCCACGAGCGGACGGTGCGGGTCTGGGCCAGGCCGGCGGCGACAAAGGGCGCGACGTAAAGGAGTTGGTGCGCGATGAATCGCATCGAGCGGAGTGCCATCAGGCTCAGAAGCACGCAGAGGACTGCGTAGCCCAGGCCGAATCGGCTGCCCCGGGAGACGGGGCGCACGAACGCGAGCACGCACAGAGACGCCACCGTCGGGGCGATGACGAAGCGCAGCGGGTCGTCGGGGGTCCATCCCGCCCACTCGAGCAAGAGGCCCCGATACTGTGGGTCGCTCACGTGGCCCAGAGCATCTGCGGCGATCGAGAAACCGAACGGGCTGAGCCCGGTAGCGAGGACTTGGGCCGCAAGGAGCATCGACATCGAGGCGAAGGCCGGCGTCCGGACTGCCGCCACGGTGAAGATCGCCGTGATGGCCAAGCCGAAGAGGTGTGAGCCATGAAAGTTCACCCAGACGACCTGCATCGCTCCGAGGGCAACCACGAGGGCAGTCCGCATCGGCGCTCGGAGTCGGGCGTCGTACAGCCGATGAATACCGAGGAGCAGCACCGCGGGGAAGACGAGCCCAACCAACTGAGGACGTACGGTCAGCCGGAAACGAGAAAGAGGGAGCGCCACGAAAAGCGTCCCAAGCGCCAAAGGGGCCGCCTTCGTCGTGCCGTTGGCCAGCCGGACGGCGAGCCAGACGAGCGCCGCGCCGAGGAATCCGAGTGCCAGGCACTTCAAAAGAACCAGGCCCGCGGCGCCCCAGTGGTCGTAGATCCACCAGGAGGCGAGGTCGTATCCCCACTCGTAGTTGGTCCAAAGCTGTGGCGTCGGCTTCCAGATCGAAAACGAGTCGACCCTGGGTACGCGCCCGAGCTCGGCGATTTGCCTGCCCTGGGCCAGGTGACCGAATCCGTCGGAGTTCTGAAACGGAAAGAGTCCGGTGACGAAGAAGGCGATGGCCGACGCTGCCGCACTCCATGCAACCGTTCGCTTCCCCACGGCGACGACTCTCGTCGAAGATACTCGAAGGGTCAAAAGACCACGGAGCGCGCTAGGCGCCGAGGGTGGGACCTTGGAGAATTTCCTGGTAGCGCCCCCGCACCGCCGCAATCTCGTCGTCGAGGGTCTCGAGAGTCCAGGAGGCGGGGTCGACCGGGGGCAGGACGACGGCCTCGACCACGGCGGGTCGGACGACGAACGCCCCCTTCGGGAGCGCATCGAGCACGTTGCGGAACACGACTGGCACGATCGGGACCCCGGCCTGCATCGCCAGTCGGAACGCGCCTTTCTTGAAGGGACCTACGGTGGGGGTGGTCGACCGGGTGCCCTCAGGCGCGATGATCAGAGAGCGCCCGTGACGAAGGGCTTCCACCGCGGGACCGAGCGAGTCGATTGCCTTCGCAGTGTTCTTGCGGTCGATGAAGACCGCTCCCGCGGCCCCGAGCAGCGGACCAAAAATAGGGTTGCGGCGGAGCTCCTGCTTGGCGATGCCGGTGAAATCGCGGCGCAGAAGTTTGAGCAAGAGGATGAGCTCGAGGCCGCTTTGATGGTTGAAGATGAAGACCGCGGGGCGATGCGACCAGAGGTGCTCCTGACCCTCGACGCGCAGGTCGATCCCTGCGGCGGAGGAGGCAAGGTCGCCCCAGAGCGACCCCATCACGTTGAACGCTTCGCGTTTGGATCCGTTGAGCACGCCCGCGGCGACGCCGAAGCCCACCGAAGGAAGAAGACTGCCGTAGATCAACCCGGTGCGGACTACTTCACCGAGGGTGGGTGTTCCCCGGCTGATGAAGCGGCGCACGGGCCAGCTACGCTCTTTCGCAATTTGGGCCAGCTTTCGCGTCGGGTTGAGCGGGCGCGGACGTCCGACGAGTTCGAGCAGCGGCAGGTCCTCGTGGCTGTCCGAGTAGAAGTAGCTCTGATCGAGGTCGAGATCGTGGGCGGCGGAGAGTGACCGGGCGGCGTCGGCCTTGCCTTCGCCGTAGCAGGTGGGCTTCACGACGCCGCCGGTCAGAATGCCGTTCTCGACGGCTAAGTCGGTGCACAGGACATGCTCGATCCCGAGCTCTTCCGCGACTGGCTCCGCTTGGTAGCGGGTCGCCGACGTGATGATCGCCACGGTATGGCCCATCTCTTGATGCGCACGCACGATGGCGCGTGATTCGGGATAGATCTCGGTTGCTAAGTACTTATCAAAGGCGTGCTTCCCGGCCTCCTCGAGCACCGACTCCTCCATCCCTCGGTAGACCGCGGTCGTCGCGGTCACGAAGTTCGAGAACCCCGTGCGACCCATGGCAAAGGAGAGGGTTGCGCGAACCGAGTCGGCAAGGTTGCTCGGCGAGAGGCGCCCGGAGGCGATTTGGTCCCGCGTGAAGGCCGTTGCCGAAAAACCAGCAAAGAGAGTCTGGTCGAGGTCGAACAGCGCGCCAATCCGCGGCCCGGCCGGCCCCGTGCGTATCTCCTCGGTCAACTCGGCGTGAAGGGTCATAGCGGCGGCCGAGCATACCGCGAATCGAGCCCGCGCGGGCAGCCGTGTCAGGGCCTAGGCGACTTGCTGGTCCGAACCTGCTTCGGGCCGGAATGCCGGAATGCTGCCGCTGTCCTCGAGAGGGTCCGTTTGCCGAGACCGGGACCCGTCTGGGCGCTTCGTCGCAGAATACGCTGGGCTCGCCTTGAGAAACTGCCCCGGCCCGACTTCCTTGCCGACTTCGGGAAGCACTTCGCCCTGGCGGGCGACGAGAGTGCCGTTAACGAACACGGCAGGGACCGCATCGGGGTTGCGGCGCACCAAGCGCTCGAAGTTGCCGAACTCGGGAATCTCGGCCGTATGCATCTCATCGACCCGATAGTCGAGCTTGTCGGGGTCGATGATGACGAGGTCGGCGCGCTTGCCCACTTCGAGCGTCCCGGCCTCGATCTGGAACCAGTCGCCAAGCTCCCCAGTGAGTTTCCACACGGCTTTTTCGAGCGGCATGACCGGCTCTCCACGGTCGATCGAGTCTTTGACGAACTTCAGCATTCGGATGGGGAAGTTGTAGAAGGCCATGTTGCGCAGATGCGCGCCCGCGTCGGAGAACCCGATGAGGTTCGAGTCGCTGCCGATCAGCGCGGCGAGGGGCTTGGGCCGATCGTTGCCCGTGACCGTATACCAACGGAGCGCGTTCCCATGTTCGATGAGCAGATCCAAGAAGGTGTCGACTTCCGACTTGCCCTGCGAGACACCGATCTCCTTGAAAGTCTTACCGACGAGCGAACTGTCTGGGCATTCCATGACGGTCGCCTTGGCGAAGTTGCGATGGAACACCTTGGGCAGGAACGGGTTGTTCCACTGGCGGTTGAACTTCTTTCGATAGCCTTCTTCTTGGAAGAGCTTGCGTCGCTCCGCCATGGTCTCGAGGTGAAGACCCGCCGCGCCGGCACCAAACTCCTCGAAGACGACGTTCTCGAAGCCGTCGGCCCAGAGATCGAACGCGACCGGTAGGAACTGGTAGCGAAACTTTCCGCCGAGAACTTTGTTGATGCCCCAGCCAAGACCTCGCAAGAGCCGCCAAATGAAGCGGTTCGATCGCAGATCCATAATCGACACCATGCTGAACTTCAGCGCCTTGCGCATGTACAGGCTCGCGCTGAACGCCGCGTAGATCAGCATCTCATACTTGGTCGAGACGTTGGGAATCGCTTGCAGGTTGAGACCACGCTCGCGTACGGGTCGCACCATCCGACGAAGTTCTTTCCAGGATGCGTAGGTCGAGGGCAAGCACTTACTGCGGAAACGATCGCCACCCATCTTGTCCCAGTAGAGACCGTTCAAGGACAGCCCGAGAAAGCCTGCGTCATACCCTTCGGCGATCAGCCGCTCCATCTCCTGAAGCTCTTCTTCGGTGGGCTTGACCTTGGGCTCGAGCGAACGTTCAAGACCCATCACCTTGGCGCGAACCGCCGAATAGCCGACGAAGGATGCCACGTTGGGTCCGAGTGGCAGGCTGTTCAGGTGTTCGACGTACTCGGCGTGGGTGTCCCAGTCTTTGCGCTCGCGCATCAACGGAAGCAGGTGCTCGTATGGAATCGCCTCGACGCGCGTAAACATGTCGGCGATGTCCGTGGAGTCGCCAACGGCGGCACTGAGGGAACAGCTTCCCATGAACACGGTGGTGACCCCGTGGCGCAACGACTCGTGGAGCGAGGGAACGACCTCGACCTCGGCGTCGTAGTGCGTGTGAATGTCGATGAAGCCCGGCATCACCCACTTGCCTTCGGCGTCGATGATCTGTGCCTCGGGTGACGCGGCGATCTCTTGCTCGGAAACCTCAGCGAGACGTCCGTCTTCGATTCGAAGGTGTCTCGTCGCGGGAGGCGCACCGGTACCGTCGAAAAAGGTCGCGTTGCGAATCAGGGTGGTCGTGGTCATGGCGCAAAACCTCGGCGGGAAGAAGAGATGGAGAACGATGGCAGTATTGGCCGGGGCCGACTTGACTTCACGCGACATTTTTTTATCTTTTCGCGACAGCCGAGGGATTCCCCCATGACTATGGTTCGCGCATCTGCCCTGCACGGCTATCGAGAGCTGACCTCGGAGCTTGGGAGCGATCCGAGGGAAGCGCTTCGGCGATTCCGAATCCCGGCGTCCGCGCTCGACGAGCCCCAGGCCTTCGTCTCGTACCGCGCGCTGATTCGCCTGCTCGAACACACGGCCGAAGCAACAGGCTGCGAAGACTTCGGTCTTCAGCTCTCGCAAAGGCAGGACCTCGGGATTCTCGGCGCACTCGGAGTCGCGGTCCGAAACTGCGAGACCTTGGGCGAGGCGATTCAGTGCGCGACCCGGTACATGTTCGTGCACAGCTCGGCGATTTCGTTCTCGTCGAGCACCGGCTCCGATCCCGCGCAGGTCGTGTTCGAATTTCGGATTCTGCTCGAGAACACGGGTCCGACAGTCCAAGTGACCGAACTCAGTCTAGGCCTCGCAGCCCGCATGATCACGATGCTGGCGCAGAAGACCGGCGTCGTCTCGGGCGTGCGCTTCGGGCACGCGCACGGGGCTCCAATCGCCGCGTACTGGGCGCATTTCGAGTCGCCGGTGCAGTTCAACTGCAAGATCTCTGCAGTCGAGATCGCGGCGTCCGATCTCCGACTTCCTATCCACGACGCCAGCCAAGCGCTCCGTGACCTGGCCGAAGGGTACCTCGAACTCCATCACGGGGATGCCAAGACGCCCCTTTCCGCTCGGGTGCGCCGGGTGGTGCAGCGATCGCTGGGCACCGGGGTAAGCAGCTGCGTCGACGTCGCATCGGTGTTCGCGGTGCATCCTCGTACCCTCCAGCGACATCTCAATCGCGAAGGAACCACCTTCGAACGACTGAAGGACCAGGCCCGCGCCGAGCTCGCGCGTACGTACATCGCCAACGCGGAGCTTCCACTCACACAGGTGGCAGCGCTCCTCGACTATAGCGAACAGTCGGCCCTCACTCGGAGCTGCCGGCGCTGGTTCGGACGCTCTCCTCGGACCCTGCGCAGGGAGATAGTGGATGCCGATCATGACGCGATCGCGAAGTTGTGATACCTCGACGCCACTGAGTGTTCATGAGGGCGAAGAATCGAGCCGCCGTGCTGTGTGCGCTCGTGTGCATGGCTTCAGCGGTCGCACACGCGCAGGAGGGCGCGCCGGCACGCGGCGCCGGCCGAGGTGCTCTGCCCGTGGAGGACGCCACCAGCGCCAAGTCGGCTGGCGCGCGGGAACGAGCTGCGAGCGCACCGCCAACAGACACAGAGCCCGACGAGAACCCAGCAGCCCGTCCAGAAGTCGCCGATGAACCCGAGGAGACCGAAGAGGACCGTCCGACGGGAAGCCTGCCTGTCGAAGACCCTACCCTCGACATCACGACGCAGCCGGATGAAGAGGCGCCGAACGAGGACCCGACGGCGAACGATACCGAGGACGCCAAGCGAGACAGGCCTAGGAACCCGAAGCGCGCTGAGCGGGAAGCAAGACGGGCGGAGGCGGCAGCAGAAGGAGCGTCCGATCAGACCGACGATGACGGGCCGCACAAAGTTGAAGCGACCTACGACGGCGGATTTCTCCTGAATGTCGACGACTGGTTCTTCCTCGCGCTGAGCGGGCTCGCGCAGGCCCGCTACACGGTGAACTACCGGACGGCCCCCCCGATCGACATGGCGACGATGGAACCGGACCTCGATGTGACCCAAGGCTTCGACGTCCCGAGGGCCAGGTTCACGCTCGGCATCGGTCTCACCGAGTTCGTCGCACTCGTGATGCGAATCGGCGTCGCCGCCGGCGGTGATTTCTCGTTCCAGCGCGCGTTCATCGACCTCAAGTGGAAGCACTTTCGTCTGCGCGCAGGTCTGTTCATGAACGAACTGATCGCCGAATCTCTCGTGAACCCCTGGGACCTGTACTTCCTCGACTATTCGATCGTGGAGAACGTGTTCACACCCGGGAGCTCGAAGGGAGTCATGATGACGTACCTGCAGGACCGCTACTCGATCAATCTCGGCTATTCGGACGGCCTTCGTACCGGGTTCTCGGAGATACGCTCCGCAAGCAACGCGGACTTCGCGATCACGGCGCGGGCACAGTACGCCTGGGGCCAGGTTGGCCTAACCGGCTTCAACAAGCTCAACGCACGGCGGGGGACACCGTTTGGAGCTCGCATCGGAGCGGCGATTCACTATCAAAACGGGGGCCGAACCGCAGGGAGCGAACCGGTCACGATCGCGCTCGGCACAGTGGACCTCGCAGTGCGGGGAAGCGGCTGGAGCCTCTTGTTCTCGTCGGTCGTGGGACAAGACGTGGAGCTGCAAACCGAGGAGTCTCAGGCGGTCCTGTCCGCGGGAATCACCGCAATGGGCGGCTACTTCGTCCTCGAAGACCTCGAAGTGTTCGGGCAGTACAGCGTCGTCCCGAAACCGACGGTGACGGGACAAGAACAGCCCGATGGGGTCAATGCCGCCGCCAGCAGCTTTCATTCGATTGGCGTGGGTGCCTCGTACTACGTGATCCCGAACTACGACAACGTGAAGGTCTCGACGGACTTTCAGTACTTCATTGGACGCGAAGCCGGAAGTCTCGTCCCTGCGTCGCCTCTCAACGGGGTGCAGGCAAACGATGCCGGCAGCCAGTTCGCCTGGCGCATTCAGATCACCGCGAACTTCTAGGCATCGTTCCGAGCGAAATGGGCGCGAAGCGCGCCGTTGAGCTCGTCCTTCTTCTGGAAGGTCACCCCGTGACCCGCGTCCTCGAATCGAAGCACCTCGGCGGTCGGAACGAGTCCCGCGATGCGGTCGGTTTGCTCCGGCCGAATGAGGATGTCGCGGCCTGGGCGCACGAGGAGCGTTGGCGTCTCGATTCGCGAAAGCCTCGGAGCCGTGTGGTGGCGTTGGACGGCGAGGAGCTGCCCCAGTACGGTTCGTAGCTTCGCACGCTTGCCGAGTCGTTCGCCCATGTGCGCGTGAAAGGCTTCACGATCCATCGTACTCAAAAATTCCTCGGTATAGAGAAGCTGCGGCAGCGACCGCAGACGCGCTTCCTCTCCGCCGACGATGCCCTGTACGAAGAGTCGCAGCCCCTTCGGCGGTGGAAGGGAGGCGCCCGGGCCGCCCGCGTGGGTCGCGATGAGGGTCAAGGAGAGGCACCTCTCCGGGGCGCGGAGCGCGAGCTCTTGGGCGATCATCCCGCCCATCGACACCCCGACGACGTGGGCGCGCTCCCAGACGAGGTCGTCGAGGATACGCAGCGCGTCCTCAGCCATCGATGCGATCGTAGGCCACATCGGGCCGGGCTCGCTGTCACCGACACCCAGGTGGTCGTAGTGACAGCAGCGATGCTGCTTCGACAGCACGTCGACCTGTGGCCCCCAAACTCCACCAGCCATGCCGAAGCCCATGACAAAGAGAATGGGACTTCCTTCGGTTCCGAACACGCGATAGGCCAACCGCGGCGTGCTTCGGGTCAGGGCTTCATGCATTCAGGGCTGATAGTATCGAACGGTCGGGTATGCGAGGTCGATGTTGCTGCGTGCCTCGAAAGCGTCGAGGATCGACTCCCAGATCTGCTCCTCGGTCCCCCGGCGCGTCTTCGGCTTGGTCATGTAGCGAATCGTCAGCAGAATTCCGCTGTCGCGCACCGACGTGTAGACGATCGGAGTCATCTTGCCTGCGTAGATCAGATACCGCGACGCTGCCTGACGAACCTGCCGCTGCGCCTCTTGTTCTACCCCGAACGCATCGTCGTTGACGATCTGCTCGAGAATCTTCTTCGCCGCTTTCCAGTCGCTTTCAAAGGTGACCAGCACCGGGATCTCGTGCCAGATATACTCGAACCCGCGCGTGAAGCTCGCGGTGCGCTCTCGCAGCACCTTGCCGTTGGGCACGTGCATGATCCGCCCCGTACTCTGGTCTGCGTCGACCCAGTGGCCGATCTCCAGCATGCTGAACTGGAACATCCGAACGTCGATGACGTCTCCGGCGCAGCCGTCGATCTCGATGCGGTCGCCAACTTCGAAGGGGCGCCGCAAGACGATGAACAAGAACCCTGCAACGTTGGCAACCGTATCGTGAAGCGCAACGGCGAGCCCGGCCCCGAGGATGCCTGCGAAGGTTGCCAACGAGCGCAGCCCGGCGAACCAAGTCGTCACGAGGAATATCACGACGAGCACTCCGGTGGCCGTGGTGACGCCGCGACTCCAGCGGTACCGCTGGCCCACGTCGGTGACGTTTCTTCGGATGAGCCGACGGAGAAACGAACCCAAAACCGCGAAGAAGACGACCACGAAGATCGACCGGAGGACTCTGTCCTGCATGGCCGGCGTCATGCCGAACCAATTCCAGCCCTCCGAAAAAAAATCCCCCACGGACGCAAGCCTACCGCCGCCCTGCACGGAGCGCGAGTTTGGTTTCGAGCTGGGACTGCGGTGTTCGCTCTTGCCTCTACTTCGGTATCGTGGGAACCACGGAAGCGACGCTTATGACACCGCTTCGGATCGTGCTGACCGGGGGCCCAGGCGGCGGCAAGACCACTGCCGCCCAGCTCTTTAGGCGTGAAATCGGCGAGCGCGTCGTGGTGGTACCCGAAACCGCGACCATGCTCTTCACCGGTGGCTTCCCGCGGGTAGAGGCGCCACACGCTCGGGCGGCTACCCAGCGGGCGATCTTTCACGCGCAGCGGGCCATCGAAGACGTGCAAAGGGCCCGCTATCCCGGCCGGGTCCTGCTGTGCGACCGCGGTACCATCGACGGGGCAGCCTACTGGCCTCGGGAAGAGCCCGCCGACTTCTTCACGACCGCGGGGACGACCCTTGAGCAGGAGCTTGCGCGGTACGACGCCGTCCTGTTCTTCGAAACCGCGGCGGCTGGCGACATCGAGATAGAAGGAGGCAACCCGACTCGAACCGAAGACAACGCCGAAGCCCGACGGCTCGATGCGCGGTTGCGAGAGCTCTGGTCTCAGCACTCCGATTTTCGCTTCATTCCCCACTCACCGTCGTTTTTCGCGAAGTTGCAGCAGGGGCTCCACGAGCTGCTCGAGCTGGTGACCTCGAACGGGATGTTTGGCGATGGCCCTTAGTTGGCCTGGGGGGCGCGTCTATACTACTGCCTAGACCCATGGGGATGTTTCAGAGAGTCGCCGGCTGGGGAAGCGGCACGGCTTGTTGGATGGTGTTGTTCGTGGCGCTGGTCACCCTCGCTTCGGGCTGTATCAGCCAGATGCAAACGGATATCGCAGCCAATACCGAGCGCGTTGCGGCGCTCGAAGAAGATCTCGAAGCCAAGCGACAAGAGCTCGAGAACGCGTTGGAAGAAGCAAGCCTCATTCTTCGACGCAACAGCGCGGATCAAGGCCTGCAAATCGAAGAGATCATCGATCGTCTCGCAGTGATGGAAGGCGAAATCGCGGAACTGCGCATGGAGAGCAGCGGGCTTTCCAAGGAGCAGCTCGAGCAGAACGAGGAACTTCAGCGAAAGCTCGGCGAGGTGGCGCGCGCCGCTGGGATGGACGTGGCAATCGAGTCGAGCAAGATTCCGAGCGACAAGGCTCAGCACTACGCAGAAGCCGTCAAGGCCTACCGAATCAACGATCACTCCTATGCGAGGGCGCTACTCCGCACCTACGTCGAACGGTATCCTCAAGACAGCCGCGCCGACGATGCGCAGTACATGATGGGCTCGAGCTATCTGAAGCAAAAGCAGCCCGCGGCAGCCCTTGGCGAATATCGCAAGGTTGTCGCCAAGTACCGCGACGGCGACGCGATGGATGACACGCTCTACGACATGTCGCGCGCCTTTTTGATGGTGAAGTCGTGCAACGATGCAGAGACGGCGCTCAAGGCGCTGCTGAAGAATCACCCAAAGTCGCCCTTGGCGCCCAAGGCCAAGAAGCAGCTCCGCCGCATTCGAACGCTTGGGGCGGCGGACTGCGCGGATCGGTAGCACGAGCCTCGAGCCCTCGGCGGCTCTCGACTAGTCGCTCTGGCTTTCTGGCCCGCTTCGCGACAAGTAGATCGGCGAGGACCAGGCGCGCTCCTCGTTCATGGTGAGACAATCGTCTTCCCACTCGGTCTGATAGCCCCCGAAACACGGACTGCAGGTGCCGGCGTCGTCGCAGCGAAGCAGACCAGCGTTGACGGCCGGCGTGGGCTCTTGAATCGCGCGGACGTAGTAGAGAAGCTCGCGGTCGGACTTCGCGTACTCCGGGTCTTCGAACTCGACCTCGCAGACTTCGCTGTCGTGCGGGCACGGGATGGTGCGCCACGGGTCTTCGATGAGTTCGTCTACGGCCTCAGATTCAGACATCTGGCGCGCGATTCGAACGACCTCGACCCGCGTGATGTGTCGACGAGAATCGGATGGATTGTAGCACTCGCCGGCGCAGACACGGTCGATTCGTTCGGCCCCGAGCGAGTCGACGACGCTCTTCGGACACCCTGGCTTCTGCTCGAACGCACCTGCCGCCTTCACCCGAAACTTGGGAACCCCGTCAAAGGCGAGCTGGCTTCCCATGGGGATGCGCGCCTCACCGGCGTTCACGAGGTCGAACCAGAGCAGAATTCTGTCACCCGAGGTTCCGTACACCTGTCGGTTGGCGAGTGCCTCCCAGATTGCATTGCGGGTTCGTTGAGGCGCGTGTACCGCCACGAGCCCGCCGGTCAGAAAGAACGATGCCTGACGCTCGAGCCACACCGTCTGAAATGGCGGCTTCTTCGCGACCTCTTCGGGGGGGAGCTCAAGAAAGCCGAGGTCCTTGGGAGGCGTGCCGAACAAGAGGCGCTCCCACTCCTCGTCCACCGGCCCGCGCGCCTCGGTCATCCTCAGCCGGCCGAACTCCTTGTAGCCGGTACCGGGGCGGGCCGCGTGGTTGTCGCTCGAGGCGATGAAGCCGAGCGTCGTATGATGTGGCGGTTCCGACTGGTCCGATGTGAAGTAGCCCTTGGCGAGCACGTACTGCACTGCCCCACCGGGACGATAGAGGAAGCTCGGGTTGAAGCAGTCCGTGCACTGACCGCAGTTTCCCCACTCTGCCAGGTCAGCCCCCGGGAGCGTTGCGTGCCCAGCCGTCCCGGCAGAAAGGTAGTTGGTCTGAGCGCTCGCGACTTGGGTCGCACAGGCATCAGAGCCGGGGTCTTCGCAACGGCTTCTGACGATCTCCCCGGCGCGCCAACAGCACGCCTCGAAGTCATCCGTGGGCACGGGGCATACGGGCCCATCGGCACCCTCTTCGACGGAGCGAAAGGATCGGTACTCCTCCGAGTTGCCGTGCCCCGAAAAAACCTCGATGAGCTGCTGCCAGTCGGGGTTGTCGAGAGCGGGTGCAAGTTGCTTGTCCCAGAGATAGCCACGGGGAGTGTAGAATCCCCAGGTAGTTCCGTGAGGGATCACCATCGCGTCGAGCCCCCACTGGTCGAGCTTCTCGAACAAGGCCTGAGGCGTCTTTGCGGTCTCTTGGCAGTCGGCCGACAGTTCCGGTGACGGCACCCCTTCGGGACACTCGTCTAGCCTAGCGATTTCGCGTACGTGCGCCGTGACGTCGTTGTAGGGCTTCTGGTTCGGAAACGCGCGGAACGGGATGCGCGCGTTGACGGCGAGGGTCTTGAGGTCTTTGAACGCGCGCGAGGCCAGGCCGGGGGCGGCGATGGCACGCGCCGGGAGCGCATCGTCTGCAGTGCCTTTGAAAATGACGTTCTTGTGCCCATAGTGGCTCTCGGGGGTGAGTCCGATCTGCGTCCACTCGAAGCCTGTAAACGATACGAGATCGGGTTGGTCGGCGTCGTCGACCGCGTTGCACTGCCGAATGGACTCTTTGACCATGTCCCACGTGCGCGGCGTCAACGCTTCGGCGTGATCGGTCAAGGAGTAGAAGTCTAGCTGCGAGCAGAAGCGCGCAAAGTCGCAGGCGTCTGCTGGCGGGTGGACCCCTTCGCCGCCGATGAGCGGCAGGCTCCACTGAAATGCATCGACAGAAAGCGTCGTGTGCACATGCAGGTCGCCAAAGAGGATGCGGCCGTCGGCGTCACCCGCGGCGCGTTCCCGCACCTCGACGAGACTGCGGTCGAGAGGTGACTGGGTGACCTGACCATCGACGTGAACCTTGCCCCGGCCGAGCACGAACCAAAGCACGAACGCAGTCAGTGCAACGATGACCAGCGCGGCCACCAACACGCGCTTGAGAATAGACATGGCGGCGACGATACGCGGACGAGGCTCGCCCGCCAAGTCGGTCCGGCGCTAGCGCCGCCAGCGGACCGTTTCCGCGGCGCCTTCGATCACTTGGTTCTGGTCGAGTCCGTCGACCCCGGAAAGGTAGACACCCGATGCTCCTCGACGGTTCGAGGTAAACGCCACGATCCGGCAGTCGACCGAAAACGCTGGGTCTTTGTTGTCGCCCTGCCCCTGGGTCAGGCGCCGATACTCCTGGGTTTCGATGTTCACCGTGAAAACGTCGAAGTTCGAGTCTCTGCCGCTAAAGGCGATCAGAGGCTGTTTCGGATCCATGCACCAAACCGGGGTTTGATTGTGGCTCCCGCGGAACGTGACCCGTTTCACCTCGCTACCGTCTCGATTCATGGTGAACACCTGCGGACTGCCATGGCGATTCGAGACGAATGCGAGCTTTCCGTTCGGTCCACAGGTGGGGCTGACGTCGATGGCGCGATGCTGCGTGAGTCGTCGAACCGCACTCCCATCCAGATTGGAGCTGTAGATCTCCGAGTTCCCTTCCCGCGATGACGTGAAGTAGACCCGATCGCCGCAGATCGCCGGAGACATATTGACGCCCGCGCCTCCGATAACCCTTCGACCGCCAGCCCGGGTGTTCGTGATGAACATGCCTTTGGTCGTGAGCCGCGTATACCAGATCGATCCCGCACCAAACGAGGGCAGCATCGAGACGCCGCCTCCGCTCGATACCGCGCGAAGCCCATGCCCATCCATGTCGGCGGCATAGACGCTCTTGCGGCCGGGTCCGAGCTTGCGCGCGAACGCCAACTCGGTGCCGAAGGGGCCCCGGACGCCGGTGACCACACCGATCACCTCGTTGGCAAAGTCGTGCATCCAGCCCCTGAACTCCGACGGACTCCCGCGGTAGGTTCTCTGCAGCGCCGCGTTGTCTCCGGCAGCCGACTCGTAAAATCGGAGCTCAACGCTGATCTCTGAGGCGCCGCCCGAGACCGCCCCTTTGATGACCCCGTTGGCACCGAGAGCAGACCAAGACGCAGTGTCGATCCCAACACCCATCGCCGCGACGTCATGACGGATCGCATCGGGCCCGATCACGCGAAAGCCCGGCATGAGACGAAAATCGTTGCGCAGCACCTCCGCGCCGACCTTGCCGTTCGCTGCCGGCTGTCCGGTGATGTCTGGAATGCCGATCTGAAACACCTCTTCGTCGGCCGCGTCGATGTCGACGACGATCTTGTCCCCGGGCAGCGGTGGGGCATCGTCCTCTCCTGCTGCAGGGACGACCCAGAATGCGAGGGGCAGGAGACAAGCCGCTAGCAGCGCGGGGCGAACCAAGCGATGTGCAACAACGGTGGAGGGCATGGGCATCCTTTGTCTATCGAAGATGTCTTCCGAAGAAGCGCAGAGAGATGGTTTGGCCGAGCACCTGGTCGGCAATCGACTCGGGCGGAGGTGGGAGCTCGGCGCCCTCGGCTTGATCGACTCTCCGACGAACGGCCTGGTCGAACGCTTCATTCCCACTGGGACGGGTGAGTCGATAGCTCTCGACTCGTCCATCTTCGGTCACCGCGAGTTCGAGAACGCAGACGAGGGCTTGTAGCTCTTCCTGAGAGATACTCGTGGGCGTCCGGAACCCCCGGCGAAAGTAGTCGTAGAGCTTGCCGATGTAGATCTCGCGGTCGGTGCCAGTTGCCTGCGTTCCCTCGGCAATCCCGTCCGGATCCCCTTCGAGCTCAGGTCCCCGGGACAGATCCGAGATCGCCCCCGCGCGTTCCCCAAGCTGGGACAAGAGGTCTTCTTCGGGCTCTCTCTTCTCACGCTTCTTTTTCTCTTTGGGTTTCGCGAGGCCCTTTTGCGACTTCGCAGTCTGAACCGCAGGCGCCGGTTCGGCGTTTGGTGATTGTTCGACGGGTGCCTGCTGAGGCGCGGCGGGCACCTCCTTGCTAGGCAGCGCCTTCGGCGGCTTCTTCTTCCCGAGCCGCACGAAACGCGCTTCGATCACCTCGACCGGTGGCGGGGGGAGGTCGGCCGTGGCGGTCCCAAACACCGACTGCAAGGTGCCGAGTAGGAAAGCGCTCAACAAGGTCAGCAGCGGAATCGCCATGAAGGCGCCAAACGCGAACAGGATGCCGCCTGCGACCTCAGAGACCGTCGGTTGCTCAGCCTCGAGCAGGCTCGCCTCACGCCACCCGATCGGCCTGGCCTTCGCCATCTCACTGAGGCTTTCGGGTCACGGGGTCGGTCACGAGGCCCATCTTGCCAATCCCGGCCTGGCGAACCAGGGCGAGGACCTGGGCGACGGTTCCATAAGGCACGCTCTCGTCCGCCTGGACGAATACCTCGTCGACACTGCGCAGCCGCTCGTCGGTCTGGAGCCGCTGCTGCAAAACGTCGAGCGAAATTTCCTCGTCGAACAAGAAGATTCGCTGGTCTTTCTGAACGCTGATCACCGGCACGTCTTCGTCGATCTCCATGCGGGGTGCGTCAGCTTTGGGAAGCTCGACGTCTACGCCCGTGGTGAGCATCGGTGCGGCGATCATGAAAATGATCAAGAGCACGAGCATCACGTCGACGAGCGGCGTCACGTTGATCTCGCTCAACGTACCGCCGGGTCCTCCATCTTGATTGGAAAAGCCCATACCTATTCGACGAGAAGATGTCTTCGAATGATGTTTAGATAGTCGCTGGCGAAGGCAGACGTTTCGCTGTCGACGACGCGAATGCGACGAAGGAAGTAGTTGAAGGCCATGACGGCAGGAATCGCGGCCGCAAGACCGAGGGCCGTCGCGATCAGGGCCTCGGCGATGCCAGGGGCAACGACGTCGAGTCCGGCGCTCTTCTGACCGTGGATGGCGATGAACGAGTTCATTACCCCCCACACCGTGCCGAACAACCCAATGAAGGGTGCGGTCGAGGCGGTCGTCGCGAGGAACGACACCTTGTTCTCCAGTCGCATGAGCTCAGCGCTTTGCGCTCGTCGGAGCGCGCGCTCCACGTTATCGACGTCAGCCTTGACGGGCTTCGCCGTTCGCGCAATCCGTGCGAGCTCCCGATAGCCGGCACGAAACACGGTTGCGATCGGAGAGCGGTCGAGATGTGCGGTGCGGCCGTGCAGCTCGTTGAGAGACTGGGCATTCCAGGTTCGCGCCTTCTCTTCGGACCAAAACAGCTCGAGAAAACTCCGGCTCTGGTCGGTGACCTGCTTCAGGCGAATCCACTTCGCGCCGATGATGTAGAGGCACATCACGGCCATGAAGACGAGAATCACCATGACCAGCTGGACCACCGGCGACGCACCGACGACCAGCTGCCATGGATTCAGAGTGCTGGGCGCGCTCGCTTGAAGAATTGCAGACAGCATCCGTGATCACCCCCGGGGGAGCGCCCCCCTTTTTCGATCAGTTTTCGGACGCGCTCACGTTGCGGTCGCGAGCCCAGCCGGCCTCGTTGGTGCCGGTCGCCATCTCTTCACCGACGGAGGTCGCTGCGAGCTGATTGCCGGACATGCCGAGCGAAATCAAGTAGCCGCGTACCGACTGCGCGCGGCGCTCCCCAAGAGCGATGTTGTACTCCTCGGTGCCACGAGGATTGGCTGCGCCGGTCAGAAGGAGGCGGATGTCGGGGTTCTGGCGTCGGTAGCACTCGACGGCTTCTTGGATAGCGACGCGGGAGCTACGGTCGAGTTCCGATGAGTCGAACTCGAAGTAGACGGTCTCGAACGCACAGGGCTCCTCCATGGGCTCGACCACGACCTCGGGCATCGGTTCAGGCTCGGGAATCTCGACGCCGACCGTCTCTTCGACGACGACCTCTTCTGTATCTTTCTTGCAGCCAGCCACGAAAGCCGCGAACAGCGTCAGGCACAACAAGGCAGTGAGAGATGAATTTCGTTGTCTCTTCATGGAGTTCTTTCCCCTTCCTCTGCTTTCAGAGGGTTCGTACGCCAGTCTAGCCGTCGGGTCGGTCCACGCAATTTCAGAGTGACTGCGAGGGCTTAACCCGCTCCGTTTCCATAGATCTAACTACTTGAAGTCATTTGCCGGGGTCAAAGATGTCGCTAATTGTAGGGCGCGTGCGGAGGCTCACATCGAAGGATCGGCGGATTCGCATCGCGGTCGCCTGGCTGGCGGTCGTGGGAGGCTGTGCGCGCTCCGTCGACGCACCCGCCACGGTCCTGGAGCCGTCGGCGCCGCACGCCGGACATCAAGGCGTCGCGCTCCCAGACCCGCAGGTCTATGCCGCTTCCCTCGACGCGCGCGACCGCCATTGGTGGCAGCAGCCCGAACAGGTAGTCGGCATGCTGGAAGTCGAGGAAGACATGACGGTCGTCGACCTTGGCGCAGGGACCGGCTACTTCTTGCCCTATCTGTCGGACGCCGTGGGGCGCCACGGGAAAGTCCTGGCGCTCGATGCCGAGCGCTCGATGATCGACAGCATGTATCGCCGCGTCGGCAAAGAGCGGCTCTTCAATGTGAGCCCGATCGAGGTCGCGCCCAACGACCCGTCGCTCACGCCGCGATCGGTCGACCGCGTCCTCATCGTCAACACCTGGCACCATCTGACCGATCGGGAGGCATACGCCGAGAAGCTGTTTCAGGCGCTCCGCGGGGATGGCCGGGTCCTGATCGTGGACTTTGATGCGGACAGCCCCAAAGGGCCTCCTGCGCAGTTTCGGCTGAGCCCGGGCGCAGTCGTCGCAGAGCTAGAATCCGCCGGATTCACTGCGGCCGTGATCGACAGCTCGCTCCCCTACCAGTACGCGGTCGAGGGAAGGCTCCCCGACTGACTTAGCGTAAGCTTCTCGTGCACCGGGGGCTAGCGCAACGCTTCGACCCGCGCGCGCACATGCTTGTGCCAGGGCGTCCCCGCGAGAAAGTCGCGGTCTTCGGTGGCGGTGAGCTCGTTGGGCGCAATCCCCGTGCGGACCGATTCATTGTTGCTGGTGCGATGGTCGACACCGAGGCCGTTCGGAAGCGAAACGTGACCGGACTGCATCATGGCCGAGACCTCGATCGGGACGTCGACGGAACCTTGTTTGGTCGTGACCCGCACTCGCTCGCCATCGTTCACGCCGAGGGAAGCGGCGTCGTCCACGCCTATGCGAAGCGCGCCCTCGGCGTCCTTCTTGCGCCACGCGGGGTCTCGAAGAATCGTATTCGCCGTGAACGAACGTCGTTCTCCGGCGGAGAGCACGAACGGGAAGGCGTCATCGCGCGACACTTCTTCGTCAACGAGCCCCCCAAGCGCGTCGAGCATCTCGGCGATCGCAAGCTGGAACTTCCCGTCCGGGGTTCGAACTCGCTTCCAGTTCTCGTCGAACTCATCGACCGAATAAATCACCCCTGAGGGGCTCCCGAGGATCGCATCGAAGAGCCGCTCGGGCGCCTCGAACCCTGGCCCCTCGAACCCGGCCCGGCGCACGGAATCCGGATACGAAGCAGCGAACTGGTGCGCAAGCCCCCACAGAACCGCCCCCTGGGCAAGTCCCTCGGGGAGCGTCGGTCCCAGCGTTCTGTAGAGGATCACGGACGCATAGGGCCCAAGCTTCGGGCTGGTGAGGACGTGCCCGAAGAACGCCGGGACGAATGCTGCACGCCCCGCCTCGAGCGCCTTGTGCAGAGGTGCGAGGTCCTCTTCGCCATAGGCGCCGAGGGCTTCGCAGAGTCTTGCATGGATCTCGGCCTCACAGAGGACCCCTTCGGGGGGCGTCAAGACCGGATGCCTGAGCTGAAAGTAGTTGCTCGGAAACTCGAAGTTGAAGAACGTCGCCTCCGCTTTCTCGTACTGCGTCGAGGTCGGCAAGACGTAGTCGGCAAGCATGGCTGTCTCAGTCATGGCGATGTCGGTGACCACCAGCAGCTCGAGGGCTTGAAGCGCTTCGCGCGTCCGTACGCTGTCCGCCAGCGAGTGCGCTGGGTTGGCGGTATCGACGAGCATTGCGCGATAGCGCTTGGGATGGTCGGCGAGAATCTCATCGGCGATCGCGTTGCAGGGGATGAGGCCAGAGATGATGCGAGCTCCGGTTACCGGCGAGCGTTTGTCCTGGGCCTCGGGCCCCGCGATCTTGTCGAGAGAGCCGGTGATATCGACGAGCGGCGCCGGGACGTACTGCGCGCCCTTCTTGCCGAAGTTGCCGGTCAACACCCAGAGCAGCTTGTTGAGGTAGCTGCTGAGGGTCGAGTGTCGATTCATCTGAATGCCGAGGTCCTCGAACACGGCAACGCTCGATGCTTGACCGATCGTGCGGGCGGCTTTTCGCGCAAGTGGCTCGGAGATGCCCGCCCTGGCGCAGTAGTCGGCGATGGGTACCGTGCGCAGAGCGTCGATCGCGGCCTGATGCCCATTCGCATGAGCGGCGAGCCAGGCATCGTCGACCAGGTTCTCCTCGACGAGGATCGCGCCCAAAGCGGCGAGCAGCCACGCGTCGGTGCCGGGCTTGACCTGGAGGTGAATGTCGGCGAGTGCAGCCGTCTCGCTTCGGCGTGGATCGATCACGATCATCGCGCGCTGTGGATCCTTGGCGATCTCCTTGAGGGTCACCCTCGCGCGCGGGATCCCATGGGACTGCCAGGGGTTCTTTCCGATGAACACACCGACCTCGCAGTGCTCGAAGTCGCCTCGGACAGCGGCCCCCATCATCCGACCGCTCACCCAGAACTCGCCCGTCTTCTCCTGCGCGAGAGCATTGGACCGGTAGCGCGATCCGAGCGCACGCCGCGTTGCCGCCGAGAACGCACCGGGCAGGTGGTTCCCCTGCCCTCCTCCGCCGAAGTAAAAGATTGTATCGCCACCGTGCGCGTCGCGTATCGCCGCGAACTTTTCGGCAACCTCCGCGATCGCAGTGTCCCAGCCGATCGGCTCGAAGGTCCCATCGGCTCGCCGACGCATCGGTGACGTCAGTCGCGATGGGTTGTTCTGGTAGTAGTCGAGCCGGTGCGGCTTTTCGCAGGCGTAGCCATGCGATGCCGGATGGGCCTTATCGCCGCGAATCCGGGTGAAGTGGCGACCTCCTTCGCCGCCCATCTGGACCTCGAGGCCACAGTTGCACTCGCACAGGATACAGGCGGTCTTCTTCCAGGGCTGCGTCATGGCGTTACCTCGTTGCTCGAATGGAGCGAATCGATACGATCCTGGCACGCGGGCGAGCTCAGACGACCTGCGATTCGTCCGCGGTCACTGCGGCTCGTCAGGGGTTGCAGGAAGGCGCGTGGAATTGGGGCTTGGCACCCGTAGGCGTGGTAGCACCGCGAGATGACCGAGGTTAAGCGAGGCTGGATTCGCTGGCTGGTGCCGCTGCTGCTGGGAATTGCGGTCATCTGGGCGATGCGCGGTCGATCGCCGAAGCCCTCGAAGGGACCTCTTCCCGAGACCGTCTTGGCCAAGGGTCCACCTGCGTTCCGGCAGCCGAAGACCGAACTCAACCTCAGCCCGCAGTACATGCAGAGCATGTGGCCGGCCGGTCACCGCGACAGCTCGAATACGGATTCCGTACCGACCTCGCTGCGTTCCGACTACGTGCTCGAACGACATCTGCTGCAGGGGCACCCGATCTTCTGGGCACCGACGATTGGAGCCGAGGGGACCTCGTACGTGGTCACCGGAGCACCTCCGGGGCAAAGCCACCTCTTTGCGATCTCGCCCGATGGCGAGATCCTCTGGTCAGCTCCGCCGCAGGAATCGATCGACGATCTCGATTCGTTCGCGATCATGAACGCGCCCGCGATCGACGCCGCGGGCGATCTCTACGTCGGAGACCGCAATCAACTCTGGGCATTTCGACCGACTGGCGAGCTGAAGTGGGTGGTCGATCTCGAACCCTACGGGGTCGACTGGGGTTTCATGACCGTCGTGTTCAGCCGACAGGGTCACGTCGGTGGAGTCACCACGAATGGCACCGTGCTCTTCTTCGAGTCCCACACCGGGAAACTCGCCGCGCCGCCACTCGAGCTTCCGGGCGGTCCCGGACCCAAAGCCGAAGACGAGCCGCCCGAGGGCCTTTGGGCGGGCCTGATGGACCCAGCGATCGTGCCCTTCCTCTTCAACCTGCTTCAAGGCTGGGAAGTCGAGGTAGCCAACACTCCTGCGATGCACCCGGAGACCGGGCGCCTCTACATCACCGCTGCCGGCAAGACGCGCGATACCGGGGTCCTCTACGGCGTGGACATCGCCGACGACGCGATCCGGATTGCCTTCGAGGCGCCTATGGGTGCAGGAAGCGGTACGAGTCCGGCGATTTCTCAAGATGGAACCGCGGTCTACGCCGTTGATGGGGCCGGCCACATGGTCAGCATCGACGCGGACACCGGCGAGCGCCGCTGGCAGAGCGCCGAAGGGGGAGGCGGCTCCGCTTCGCCGAGCGTCGGTTTCGACGAGACGATTTACACGCCGTTTCAAGACCACATCACGGCCTTCGCACGAGACGGCTCTCGCCGATGGTCGCGAAGCTACGACGACCTCTGCCAGAGACGATTGCCAGCTCCGGGTGGCGTTTGGTCCTTGGTCCTCTCGGAGCCCGTCGCATTCATCGACAGCATTCTCACCATCGGCCCGCGCAGCGGTTGGATGAACGTCGTCTGTGGCTATCACCTCCCGACATTTCTCTCCCGAAGTGAACGCACTCGCGTTCCTATCCCGCAGCAATCGCTTTTCGTCACGTTCGACCTCGTCGACGGCACGCCGATCGGTGAGCCAGTGCTTCTGCCTGAGACGAGCGAAGGGTTCGTGACGCCACTCACCAATGGAAACGCGGTCGTCACGACTTCGGGCGCGATCAGTTCGATCTTCTACAACCGGGTGAATCGCATCCTGCCTGAGCGGCTTCAGGTGCCGGGGCCCCCTCGCGCTGGGCTTCTGCTATTGACTCCCCGATGAACGACGTGCCACCGCACCTGATCCTGTACGACGGCGTCTGCGCGATGTGCAATGGCATCGTGCAGTGGCTTCTACGCGTCGACGACGAGGCGGTATTCGCATTCGCGCCTCTGCAGGGCGAGACCGCGGCGCGTGTGCGGGACCATCACGGAGAAGTCCCCGACGACCTCGACACGATGGTGTACGTGCGTGATGGAGAGGTTTTCTTGAGATCGCGGGGCGCGTTCGAAGCGATGCGCGAGCTTGGCTATCCGTGGAAAGCGGTCTCCTGGCTGCGATTCCTTCCAGCAGGACTCACCGACCTCGGGTATCGGCTGCTCGCCAAGAACCGCTACCGCGTATTCGGCCAATACGACCAGTGCCCCCTTCCCCCCGAACAGCACCGAACACGGTTTCTCGCATAGGCCGCTCTGGCGGCGGGCCGAGTGCGGAACCTCGTCCGGAGTCGATGTGGGTGTGTGTACGATTTGGGGCCCACTTCGCGCAGTTGCTAGCTTGGTAGTCGCCATGGGGGCCACAAAATACTGGCTTGTGGCGGTCTTCGCGATCGCCATCGGATGCAACGGCACAATCGGCGCCAAAGAGCTGACCAACGGTCGCTCGGTGGACCCGGGAGCGCCACCGACGACGCCGACCGATCCGGGGACGGATCCGCCGTCACCAGACCCCGACACCCCGCCGCTTCCCGGTGTCTGTGCGGACGGTGCGTTTCCCACGCCAATTCCGGACTGCGACCCAACGCCGGTTCCCGACTCGGGAGACCCCTACGCCGACTGCGTGGCGCGCATCAATCAGTTTCGACTCGACTGCCAGTGTCTGCCGCCGCTCGAACGATGGGTCGACGGCGAGAGCTGTGCCGACGGGAACGCGGAATACGACAGCGAGTTCGGCTTCCACGCGAGCTTCGAAGATCAGCCGTGCGGAACAGGAGCTCGAGGGCAGAACGAGTGCCCCGGATGGGCTTCCGACGCGCAGGTGATTGGGGAGTGCCTTCAGGTCATGTGGGCGGAAGGCCCCGAAGACGGCGACCCCGGCACGATCAACGGCCACTACGAGAGCATGGCCTCGACCTTGTTCACCAAGGTGGCGTGCGGGTTCTATACCACGCCTGAGGGCGCGGTCTGGGGCGTCCAGAACTTCGACTAGCGATCGGCGTGAGACCGTTCGGTCGATGTCGGCCGAGCTAAAAACGCGCGCGAACTACTCTTCGGGAGCCGTCCAGGCGGTTGCCGCGAGGTCGCCCTCTTCGAGGCCCAGCCAGATCCGAAGCTGCTTCACCATGAACTCGGTGCCTTCACGCGATGAGAGGTCGACCCGATACGTGTTGATGTAGCGAACGCTTTCCTCAAGCCACTGGTCCCAACCCTCTTTAGAAACTTTCTCGAAGATGTACTGGCCCAGCTCGTTTGGAAACGGGGGCCTCGAAAGGCCTGGGAGCTCCCGGTCGAGCTTGATGCAATGGACGAGGCGGTCGGGATCGGCTTCGGGCATGACCGAACAGACTTAGCACCGGTCGGAGCCCTGGCTACCCAAGAATCCGAAAGAAAGAGCGCAG
Organism: uncultured delta proteobacterium; assembly: GCA_963845195.1. Lineage (GTDB taxonomy): Bacteria > Myxococcota_A > Polyangia > Polyangiales > Houyiibacteriaceae > SG8-38. Next base: position 861,859 of record CAWJRH010000006.1, on the reverse strand, counting down.
CATCTGGTAGGTGAGGCCCCAGACGAGCCGCCCTTGAATGTCATACGCGGGGAAGTCGATTTGGTTGCCTCTCCACTCATAGGGGCGCACCGCGTCGACCTCGCCGCGGTAAAGCGGCATGAGAGGTGTCCACAGCGCCTCCGCCACCTCGCGGTTGTCGACGCGCAGCGGGTTCTCCCCGTGCAGCTCGAACACGTACGGCCGGATCACCGTCTCCTGCGGTTTGCCGCGTGCGATCGCCTGTAGATCGTCGAGTTGGCCGATTCGCTCAGCCTGGGAGCTCAAGTCGAAGCCGACTTCTTCATGAGTTTCGCGGATCGCGGTATCGAGAAGGGAGGCATCGTCGTCTTGGTGGCGACCTCCGGGAAAGGCCATGTGCCCGGACCACGGGTCGCTCGGATGCTCGGCCCGACGGATGAAAAACACCTCGGGCCCCGTGCGCGACGCGCGCAAGAGCATGGCCACCGCCGCCCACTTGTCGTGTTCCGGCAGCTCTTTCGGGCTGCGCGCCCCAAGCGCATCCCTTACGTCCGGCATCGCTACGACGGTCACGCTACCCGTGTAGGTAGCCCCGGCGTTCGGGGAGGTCAATCGGCGTGCCTGGGTCAGTCGACGAGCTCGTAGCGAAAGTCTTCGATGACCGGATTCGCGAGAAGCTTTTCACACATCGACTGGATATGGGCTTCTGCCGACGCGTGGTCGTCGCCTTCGAGCTCGAGCTCGATCAGCTTGCCGACGCGGGCTGCCTTGACTTCCTCGAATCCGAGCGAGCCGAGCGAACGACGCACGGCGTCGCCCTGGGGGTCGAGCACCTCGCGCTTCAGCGTGACGTAGATATTCGCTTTCATGCGTTCTCCAATCCGAGATTTTTCGCGATGCGTGGAAGAGGATCTTCCGTGTTGGGTTCGAACGCCGTGCCCCGAATCTCGTCGCAGGCTTGGATGTAGCGTCTCGAAGCTTCGACCCGGACGTCGTCCGGAATCGCAGGTGCGGGGCCATCCCCCTGATAGCCCTGCTCCTTGAGCCAGCGGCGCACGTACTCTTTGTCGAAGCTCTCTGGGTCCTCCCCGGCGTCGAAGCGCGAGGCGTAGCTGTCGGCATACCAGAAGCGCGACGAGTCCGGCGTGTGAATCTCGTCGATCACGACGATGGTTCCGTCTGGGGCGCGTCCGAACTCGTACTTGGTGTCGACGAGAATGAGCCCGCGGTCGGCGCACACCTGCTGTCCGTGCGAGAAGAGCGCCATCGCATGCTCGGCGGCAGTATCGAAGTCAGCCTCGGTCACCCGGCCCATCGCGAGAATCTCATCGCGCGACGCGGAGACGTCGTGATCGCCCTTCGTGGCTTTGGTGCTGGGCGTGAGGATCGGTTCCGGAAGCTTCTCGTGCTTGCAAAGCCCTTCGGGCAGTTCGTGACCACAAAACACGCGCGTGCCGTCTTGGTAGTGCGTCCAGATGCTGGTCGAAGTGACCCCGGTGATGTACGCGCGAACGACCATCTCGACGGGAAGCGGCTCGCACTCGACGCAGACCATGACGTTCGGATCGGGGACGTCGATGACGTGATTGGGCGCGATCGTACTCGTTTCGTGAAACCACCACGATGCTACCGAGTTCAGCACCTGACCCTTGTACGGGAGCGTTCCGAGCACACGGTCGAATGCGCTAATCCGGTCGGTCACCACGATGATGCGGCGTCCGTCGCGAGTATAGTTGTCGCGGACTTTTCCCTCGTATCGCTCACCGAGCGACTCGAAGTTCGTGCCGTCGAGCGTCTTTGAAAGGCCTTCGACGAGCGTGGACTCGGCAACCGCCATGTCAGCCGCCTCCGAGCACACGGTCGATGATGGTGTCTACGTGCGCCAACGCGTGATTGAGATCGAACTGCTGCTCGATCTCCGCGGCGCTCAGATGCTCGGTAATCGCCGGGTCAGCCGCCAACAGAGAGGGAAACTCACCCTCCCCTTCGAAGGCCTTCATCGCATTTCGCTGGACCAGGACGTAGGCTTCCTGGCGACCAAGACCCTTGCCAACGAGCTCGAGCAGGATTCCTTCGCTTGCCCAGAGCCCGCCGGTGCGCTCTAGATTCTCGAGCAACCGTTCCGGGTAGACGACGAGGTCGGCGATCACGCTACGAACTCGGTCGAGCATGAACGCCAGCGTCGCGGTCGCGTCAGGGAGCATCATGCGTTCGACGGACGAATGGCTGATGTCGCGTTCGTGCCAGAGGGCTACGTTTTCGAGACCCGGCACGACCGCCGCGCGGACGACCCGCCCAAGACCGCTGAGGTTCTCAGTGAGCACCGGGTTGCGCTTGTGCGGCATCGCACTCGAGCCTTTTTGGCCCTTCTTGAAGTGCTCCTCGGCTTCGCCTACTTCGGTGCGCTGCCAGTGACGCACGTTGGTCGAGAATCGTTCGATTCCGGCGGCGACGACGCCCAGTGCGGCGACGAACGCAGCGTGGCGGTCGCGCGCGACGACCTGCGTCGAGGCGCTCTCCGGTCGAAGCCCGAGCGCGCTGAGCGCTTCGGCCTCGATGGCCGGAGTCAGATGCGCGTACGTTCCGACCGCCCCGGCAATCTTCCCGACCGCGATCTCTTCGCGGGCAACGACGAGCCTTGCCCGGCCGCGACGCAGCTCGGCATAGTGCCCCGCCAGAATGAGCCCAAACGTCAACGGCTCCGCGTGGATCCCGTGCGAGCGCCCTATCGCGGGGGTCTTTCGATGCTCTTCGACACGCGTTGCAAGCGCCGCGAGAACGGCGTCCATCCGCGCGATGAGCTTGTCGCTCGCCTCAACCAGGAGCAGCGCAAGCGCTGAGTCGAGAACGTCCGACGAGGTCATTCCGCGATGAAGCCAACGCGCCGGCTCCCCGGCGATCTGCTCCATGTGAGTCAGAAACGCGATCACGTCGTGGCGCGTCTCCTTCTCAATCTCGTCGATGGCATCGGGGTCGAGGCGAGCTCGGAAGCCGGTGATCTTGGCGGCGGTTCCCTCGGGGACGGTACCGGCGCCTTCCATCGCTCGACACGCCGCGATTTCGACGTCGAACCATGCTTCGTACTTGCGCTTCGGCGACCAGAGGTCGAGAAAATCAGAGGGTGAGTAGCGTGGAATCATTGGGGGCCGCGAAGCTAGCAGACCCCGCGGCCCTGTGCGACCAGCTTCGAGCCATGGACTAAGCCACGACCGCGCGCGCTAGATGTCGAAGTTCCAGGCTTTCACGACCTCGATCCGTGCCCGGATGAAGTCATCGACGTAGGCTCGGTGGTCGGGATCGACCATGTAGCGCTCGACATCCTCGAGGCTGTCGAACCGAACGACGAGACTCAGGTCCCAGCTCTTCTTTGACTCCTCGTCGGCGGGAATCCCGACGTTCACCGACTTGACCATCGACAGGGCACCGATGTCTTTGCGCGTGCGCTCGGCGATGCCGGCGATCGCCTCGGCGTTGGAGTACTCGTCTTTGAGCTTGAACAGGACGATTCGTTCGATCATGCGTTTAGTCGATTCCTACGAGACCGCATGCGATCCCGGCCAAGTGCGGAACCGCGGCGCCGAACATCGAGGCGCTCTCGGAACTCGCGTTACCCTGCAGGCTGCGCTGGTACACCCCCTGCGCGATCGCCGCCAGACGGAACAAAGAAAAGGCCTTGTAGTAGGAGAGGTCGAGCGACTCGTCTCTGCCGGTGAGCTTGGCATACCGCGACACGAAGTCTGCCTCGCTTGGAATGCCGCTTGCCTCGAAGTCGACTCCGAGCAGGCCGCCAATCTTCGGAAGCGAAACGTCGTAGAGCATGCAGACGTAGGCGAGATCGGAGAGCGGGTGACCGAGGGTCGACAGCTCCCAGTCGATGACCGCCAACGCGCGAGGTTCGGTCGGATGAAAGATGATGTTGTCGAGGCGATAGTCGCCGTGCGCGAGTGTGGTTGCGTCGTCGGCCGGAACATTCTGTGACAACCACTCGATCAAGCGGTCCATGCTGGGGACATCGCTTGTCTTCGATGCCACGTATTGCTTGGTCCAACGCTTGAGCTGACGCGCCACGTAGCCTCCGTGGCGCCCAAATCCGTCGAGGCCTACCGCGTCGATGTCGACGCGGTGGATGGCTGCAAGCACGCGGATCAGTTCGTCGTAGATGGCGCGGCGCTCGTCGGGATCGAGCCCCGGTAGCTGAGCCTCCCAGAAGATCCGACCCGAGACGTACTCCATCACGAAGAAGGAGGTGCCGATGACCGCAGGGTCTTCGCACAGTGCGTACATCGTGGCAGTGGGGACATCCGTGGGGCCGAGGGCGCGCATGACGGTGAATTCGCGGTCCACCTGGTGGGCCGACTGGAGCAGCTCTCCCGGTGGCTTCTTGCGGAGCACATACTGCCGATCGGCATCGGCAAGCCAGAACGTTGGGTTGGACTGCCCTCCTTTGAACTGGCGGACCTGGAGCGCTCCGCTGTAGCCCTCGACGTGGTCGGCGAGCCAGGCATCGAGCCGGGCTTCGTCGATCGCATGCGCTGTCCGCACGGGACCGGTGTTCGAAGGCGGGGTCTGGGGCATTGGTCCTCGTCGTTTCTTGCGGCCGGAGCCTACCACGTTCCTCTGAAGCATCGACGGAAGGTCTCAACGGAGCTAGGTTCGCCTGGTGAGGTGGGTACAGACTTGGCGCCCGGGATTCCTCGTCGTGGCCAGTATCCTTCTGAGCACGGCGGCGTCGGCTCTCGGCCAAAAAGGGGCCACCAAGCCGTACCGTCCGGCACCGAGTGCAAACGCCCCGGACGATATCCAGTCCCTGGCGCTCGACGCCCCTCCGAACAGCGAGGTGGTGGTGATCGCCATCGACCGCACGGTGGAGCTAGGCCTCGCTGCGTTCGTTCGACGCGCAATCGAATCTCACCCCGATGCCGTGGCCATCGTCCTCGACGTCAACACGCTCGGGGGCCGCGTCGATGCGGCCATTCAGATTCGGGACGCTTTGCTCGACGCCGGCCCCCGCACCGTGGCCTTCATTCATCCTCGCGCGATCAGCGCCGGTGCTCTCATCTCGCTTGCCTGTGACAACATCATCATCAGCCAGGGTGGGACGATCGGAGCCGCCACGCCGATTCAGGGTGGAACCGGGGGGCCGCCGACGGCCGTCGACGAGAAGATGGTCTCATACATGCGCGCCGAGATGCGCACGACAGCCGAGGCAAACGGCCGTCGAGGCGACATTGCGGAGGCCATGGTCGACAAAGAGGTGGCAATCAAAGGCGTCGTGAAAGACGGCAAACTACTCACCCTCGATACCACCGGCGCGGTCAAGCTCGGCATCGCCGACGCCGAGTCCAACGATCTCGACGGCGTCATGAACCTGCTCACCCTCCGCGACCCTAAGATCGAACGCGTAGAGCTCAACTGGGGCGAAGAAATCGCGCGTTGGCTCACCGAACCCACGGTCAGTGGGCTTCTGCTGTCGGTTGGAATGCTCGGCCTGATGATCGCGTTTTACACGCGCAGCGTCGGCCCCTTCACTGTCGCCGGATTCATCTCACTGCTGATGTTCTTCGGCGGGCACGCGGTCGTACACCTGGTTGGCTGGGAAGAGGCGCTTCTCTTCCTCGGAGGCGTCGCCCTGCTGGTCGTCGAGATCTTCTTCATTCCCGGAGTCGGGGTGCCCGGCGTGCTCGGGCTCACGATGGTCATCGCATCGCTCGTGCTAGCGATGATCGGAATGCCGCTCGACGTTTCGTTCGAAACCGGGATTCTCACCGACGCGATGACTCGGGTGATGCTGTCCCTGCTCGGCTCGTTTGCCCTGGCAATGCTGGTGTGGCGGTTTCTGTCGCGCACTGCCATGGGGCAATCGCTGGTGCTCCAAGAGGCCGAAACCGGTTTTCTCTCGTCGCCGTCTGCGTTCGATCTCGTCGGGCAAACCGGCGAAGCCCTCACCGACCTCCGCCCAGGCGGCAAAGTCGTCGTCGACGGAAAGCGCCACGAGGCCACGAGCGAGCGGGAGTTTGTGACCCGTGGGGCCCGAGTGCGCGTCATCGGCAAAGACGGCCCGGTCCTGGTCGTACGCCCTGAGGACGCGACATGACCGCAGCTGCGATCGTCGCCATTCTGGTAGTCGGGCTTCTCCTGCTGTTCACCGAGGTTGCAGTCATCCCTGGTTTCGGCGTCGCGGGTGTGTTGGGAATCATCGCGCTCGGCGCGGGCGCCACGGCCGCTTGGGCTGAGCTTGGGCCGTTTTGGGGCGCAGTCACCGGGGTTGTCTCACTGATCGCTGCCGGCGTGATGCTCTATGTGGTCCCGAAGAGCCGCGCCGGCAGACGCATGGTGCTCGAGCACAATCAGGGCGATGCGGTGTCCCAGCGCAACCAGAGCAATCTCCTCGGCCGCAGAGGGGTGACGGCAACCCCGTTGCGCCCAAGCGGCCGCGTACGATTCGGAAAAGAAGAAGTCGACGTGATCACCGAGGGTGAGTACATCGAAGCGGGTCTCGAGGTCGAGGTCGTCGCCGTCGAAGGTCCGGAAGTCGTCGTCCGCACTGTCTAGAAGCTCCCATCAAGGATCCGGAAAGAAGCCATGTTCACTACAGTCTCAATCGGTTTTGTTCTCATCATCCTCCTGTTCTTCCTGGTGCTCTGGGTCGTCCCAGTACGGCTGCTCATCGCCGCCTGGTCGAGCGGAGCGCGTGTCAGCATCGGGGAACTCATCGGCATGCGGCTACGCCGAGTGCCTCCGGGCAAGGTCGTCAACCCACGCATCGCAGCGGTGAAGGCAGGCCTCGACATCCCGACCAACACGCTCGAGTCGCACTACCTGGCGGGCGGCGACGTGCAGCGCGTCATCAACGCACTCATCAGCGCGGACAAGGCGGGGATCGAGCTGGGGTTCTCGCAGGCAGCAGCGATCGACCTGGCGGGTCGGGACGTCCTCGACGCCGTCCAGACCAGCGTCAACCCACGCGTCATCACCACCCCGAAGATCACAGCAGTCGCCAAGGATGGCATTCAGCTTCTGGTCGTCACCCGAATCACCGTGCGTTCGAACATCGACCGACTGGTTGGCGGAGCTACCGAGGAGACCGTCGTCGCGCGTGTCGGCGAGGGGATCGTCTCGACGATAGGCTCGTCGGAGAACTATGCCGAGGTGCTCGAAAACCCGGATTCGATCTCGAAGAACGTGCTGTCGCGAGGTCTCGACAGCGGCACGGCGTTCAACATTCTCTCGATTGACATCGCCGACGTCGACGTCGGCACCAACATCGGGGCCAAGCTGATGACCGAGCAGGCCGAAGCCGACAAACAAGTCGCGCAGGCGCGCGCGGAAGGCCGGAGGGCGCTCGCGGTCGCCAATGAACAAGAAATGCGCGCGAAGGTCGAAGAGATGCGGGCACACCTCGTCGAGGCAGAAGCGAAAATCCCAGAGGCGATGGCGATTGCCCTCCGAGAAGGCAAACTCGGCGTGATGGACTACTACAACCTGCGCAACGTCGCGGCAGACACCGAGATGAGAGACGCGATCGGCAAGGCCACCTCGGAGAGCGAGGATGAAGGTCAGTCGTAAGGGAGCGCGCGCAGTACCTCTGCCCGCGCTTCTCTCTCAGCCGAAGACATTCGTTGCAAGGCTAATTCTCGCCGAAGCGCTCGCCAAACGCGGCGAAGGCGTGCTCGAGCGGAAGGCTCTTCGGTACATGAAAAAGCGCGAGACCTGAACAGCGATGGACGAGTTCCTCAAAGACTGGATCGGCACTATCGCCGTACTGGTCTATCTCGTCTACCCGATTCTGAAGCGGTGGCGCGATCGGAGAAAGCAGACCGCGTCGAGCCGCAGTCCCGACGCCGAAGCTGAGACGAAAGGCACCAAGCGATCACGCCCTCGGGCACCCAAACGCCGCGCAAAACGAACTCGCGGTAAAGCGCCAAAGCGCGAGACGGCGCAGCGTCCGTCCGCGAGAGGAGCGTCTGCAACGCAGGCCGCCGCTCCGCCGCCCTCCCCGAAGCCGAAGCTCGATCTCACCGAAATGACGAGAGCGCAGGCCGCGGCGTTGAGCGCGCGGGCAAACGCACTCCTCGACCGGGCGAAAGCATCCCCACGACTGGTGCGCCTGGTGCCGGCGCTCCGCGACGACCTGATCCAACGCTTGAATACCGTCGAGGAGTCCCTGTCGGGGAGCCCCACGGCATCGACGATCATGCAAGAGGCGGCCATGCTCCGCGGCCTCGAAGAGCTCTTCCGCTACCTCGAGACCATGGCCGACCAGCGTCTACGTGCCCCAAGCTCGGTGGTTGGCGATGCCGATCGAATGGCGGACGCCTGCTACGCGCCGATCCTCGACTTCGCTCATGCGCAGGGTCTGGATCTCACAACCAGTCAGCCAATCGTCGTGAAAGGCGACTGGCCGCTTGCTATCGTTCCGCGGTTCGCGTCGACCCGAGTTGCGCCGCTGAGGGTGCCGGCGGGGTTTGGCAGCAGCGTATGGCTTTGGCCCTCCATCGCGCACGAGGTCGCGCACGATCTCTACTACAGCCTTGGAGGACTCGACGACGACCTCCACGCGCGCCTGGGGCTCCCGGACACTCTCTCCGCGCCGGCGGAGGACCAGGAAGTCGACCGCAACTGGCTCCGACAGCTCTACGGCGCCTGGTTGGTCGAGGTGTTTGCGGACGTGTTCGGGACGCTCAACCTCGGGCCCGCCTACGTGCAAACCATGCGACGCACCTTTCGGGACCCGACGAACCCGCAGCGGACCGCGGCCATTCGAACGACGGGCGGAAAGATCGACGAGCACCCGCCGCCGCGCCTCCGGCTCTACATTGCGACCCGCGTGTTGCATCATCTGGGCCGCCACGAAGAAGCCGACACCATCTGGGAGGCCTGGGAAGCCGAGCACGCGGGCGTCGGGCTCTATTTCCTTCCGCTCGGCGGGCGATGGGTCGGGCTCTCGGACGAGCCTATGCACGCTCAGGCAGACGCCATGGTCGACGCGCTGCTCGAACAGCCTTGGCCTGAGCTCGCCGGGTATCGGCTCACCAACATCCCGGGGTTCGCCTATCTGCACGCCGATCACGCCGAGGTGGAACGGTTGATCCCCCGCCTCGCGAATGGCGAAACGGTCGACTCGAACGTGCGCTGGATTATCGCTGCCGCGGTGCTTGCCACCGAGCAGCATCCTACGCGACGCGATACCATTCTTCGGGCGGCCCGACGCTCGATCGAAGGTGTCGGCGAAGACGATGTCGTCGTCGAGGCCGTCACCCCGCTCGACCGGAGTGCTTCGATCGGCGACGCCCTGGTCGCCTCTCTGCGAAGGCCGAGCGCACTTCGCGAGGCGATTGTGCTTGGAGAAGCGATCCGTCCCCACCGCAGGCGGTGGGTGCGCTAGGACCCCAAGACGCACCCGGGGTTCCGGAAGGCCCCCCTCGGTGCTACATCCGAGGCTCGATGGTGCTTTCGGGTTTTCATCCTGCAGTCCGGAGTTGGTTCGAAACTCGCTTCGGTACAGCAACCCCTCCTCAGGTCGAAGGATGGCCTGCAATCCGCGATGGGGAGCACACGCTCATCGCGGCGCCTACCGGTTCGGGTAAGACCCTTGCCGCGTTTCTCTGTGCAATCGACGATCTCGTACGTCAGGGGTTGAACGACGGTCTTCCCGACGGGGTCCAGGTCCTCTATGTCTCGCCGCTCAAAGCACTGAGCAACGACGTCGAGCAGAATCTCCAAATGCCGCTCGAAGGCATTCGTGGTCGCCTCGAGGCCATGGGGTTTGGAGACGTCGCGATCCGCACCGCGGTCCGCACCGGCGATACGCCTGCCCACCAGCGCACCAAGATGGTGAAGTCGCCGCCGCACATTTTCGTGACGACGCCCGAATCGCTCTACATCCTCCTGACGAGCGAGGGTGGACGGAGGATGCTCGCGAACGTCAAGACCGTGATTGTCGATGAGATCCACGCCGTCGTCTCGACCAAGCGGGGGTCGCATCTTTCGCTGTCGCTCGAGCGACTCGAACATCTAGTTGGCCGCCCGATTGTCCGAGTGGGTCTGTCCGCAACCCAGCACCCGATCGAGGACGTCGCGCGGTTCCTCGTGGGCGCGCGAACCGACGACGACGGCAGCGTGCCCTGCCGCATCGTCGACGTCGGCCATCGTCGGGCCATGCACGTCGGCGTCGAGATGCCGGGCTCGCCTCTCGAGAGCGTGATGTCGCTCGAAGTCTGGGAGGAACTCTACGACCGCCTCGCCGAGCTGGTGCGAGCGCACGAGACGACCCTGATTTTTGTGAATTCGCGCCGTCTCGCAGAGCGCGTCACACGCCATTTGTCCGAACGCCTCGGCGAAGATGCGGTGGCATCGCATCACGGCAGCCTCGCTCGCAAGCATCGACTGGAAGCGGAGCGCCGGCTCAAGTCGGGGGAGCTCGACGCGGTGGTTGCGACCGCCTCGCTCGAGCTGGGCATCGACATCGGCGACGTAGACCTCGTTTGCCAACTGGGCTCGCCGCATTCGGTGTCGACTTTTCTTCAACGAGTCGGCCGGTCGGGCCATTGGTACGGCGGCATGCCGAAGGGTCGCCTCTTTCCTTTGAGCCGCGACGACCTGGTCGAATGCGCGGCGCTCATGCGCTGTGTGAAACGGGGAGAGCTCGACCGCATCGAAATCCCCATCGGCGGCCTCGACGTACTGGCACAGCAGTTGGTCGCGAGCGCGGCGGGAGCGGGCGAATGGAGCGCGGACGCGCTGTTCGAGATGGCGAGCAAGTCGTGGCCGTACCGCAAACTCGAGCGCCAACAGTTCGATCGAGTCGTCCGAACACTCTCGGATGGGTTCGCAACAAACCGGGGCCGGCGGGGGGCCTACCTTCACCACGATGAAATCAACGGACGGGTGCTTCCAAGACGCAGCGCCCGCCTGTCTGCTATCACCAACGGCGGGGCAATCCCGGATTCATTCGACTACGAGGTGCGCCTCGAGCCCGAGGGGCTACGGGTGGGGACCGTCAACGAAGATTTCGCCATCGAGAGCATGTCGGGCGACATCTTTCAGCTCGGAAACGTGAGCTACGAGGTGCTGCGCGCGGAGCCGGGCGTGCTTCGGGTCGCCGATGCGCGAGGCAAACAGCCGAGTTTGCCCTTCTGGTTTGGGGAAGCGCCCGCAAGAAGCGTACTGCTCTCGGAGTCGCTCAACGTAGTCCGCGAAGGGGTCGATGCGCGTCACACGAATCTGACGGAGGCGAGTTCGTGGATCGACGGCGAGGCAGGGATCGGCACGATCGCGTCTCAGCAGCTGGTCGAGTACCTGGTGAGCGCGAGGCATGCGCTCGGAACGATGCCGACCTGCGAAACGATCGTGCTCGAACGGTTTTTCGATGAAACAGGCGCGATGCACTTGGTCCTCCATTCCCCCGTGGGAAGCCGCATCAATCGGGCCTGGGGGCTGTCCCTCCGCAAGCGTTTTTGCCGAAGCTTCAACGTCGAGCTGCAGGCCGCGGCGACCGAGGACGCGATTGTACTCTCGCTCGGACCGACCCATAGCTTTCCGCTCGACGACGTCTTTCGTTTTCTCAGGGCGGACAACGTTCGTGAGGTGCTCATCCAGGCAATGCTGGACGCGCCGATGTTTGCGACCCGCTGGCGGTGGAATGCAACCCGAGCGCTTGCCATCCTTCGGTTTCGGGGCGGCAAGAAGGTTCCGCCGCAGTTCCAAAGGATGCAGGCCGAAGACCTTCTCGCCGTCTGCTTTCCCGACCAGGTGGCTTGCCTCGAGAACATCGCGGGTGACCGCGAGATTCCCGACCACCCATTGGTCGAGCAGACCATCGAAGACTGCCTGCACGAGGCGATGGACATCGAAGGACTCGAGGCTCTGCTAGGCCGCATTCAACGAGGTGAGCTGACGCTGATCGGAAAGGACCTTACCGAGCCCTCCCCGCTGGCCCAGGAAATCCTGAACGCGCGCCCCTACGCCTACCTCGATGATGCGCCGCTCGAGGAGCGGAGAACGCAGGCAATCCAGTCGCGCCGATGGCTCGACCCCAAGCAGGCATCGGATCTCGGGGCGCTCGATCGCGCCGCCATCGATCGGGTGAAGAGCGAGGCCTGGCCCGATCCACGCAATGCCGACGAGATGCACGACGTGCTGCTACTCCATGCGTGCGTGTCGAAGGAAGAGGCCAGCGCACATGGTTGGCGTGACTGGCTCGCAGAACTCGGTCGTCAGGGCCGCGCGACTGCGTTCACCCACGATTCGTGCGTGTTGTGGACGGCTGCCGAGCGGCTCCCGATGCTCCAAGGAGCATGGCCTGAGGGGCAGTCGGACCCCTTGGTGGAGGCACCAGAACGTTTGGCAAACGAGCTGTGGACCCAAGAAGACGCCGTCCGTGAGATCGTGCGAGGGCGTCTGCAGGCGACCGGGCCAGCGACTATCGCGGAGCTGGTTCGAGTGCTTGGCGCAGACAGCGGTGCGGTGGAAGCCTCACTTGGCGCGCTCGAGGGCGAAGGCTTCGTGCTGCGCGGTACGTTCCGCCCCGATGTGCCCGACACCGAATGGTGCGAGCGCGGACTGCTGGCCCGCATCCATCGCTACACGCTCAACCGTCTGCGCAAAGAAATCGAAGCGGTCAGCGCCGCGGACTTCATGCGGTTCCTGGTGGGCTGGCAACACGCAACCACCGAAACCCGTCTCGAGGGACCGGGCGGACTCAGTGCGGTCCTGGAGCAGCTCGAGGGGTTCGAAGCGGGCGCGGCGGCCTGGGAGGCCGATGTGCTGCCGGTCCGCATGAACGGCTACGACCCGACATGGCTCGACACCCTGTGCATCGCAGGGCGGGTGACTTGGAGTCGAAGGACACCGCCCGCCGGCCGTGCCTCGAGCCCGATTCGGACGAGCCCGCTTGCGTTTTCTCGCCGAGAGCACGTCCGCACCTGGCGTTTCAAGCCGCAGCTCGACGAAGCGGCCTCGCCCCAGGGTCAGGCGGTGCTCGACGCACTTGAACGCTCGGGCGCGAGCTTCTTCGACGACATCGTGCAGGCATCGGGCCTCTTACCAACCCAGACCGAGGAAGCTCTTGGTGAGCTCGTGTCGCTAGGCCGGGTGACCGCGGATGGATTCACTGGACTCCGGGCGCTCTTGGCTCCCGACCCCAAACGGCGACGGCCGACCCGCCGAGAACCAAGCGGTCGCCACCGCGCCGTGGCGTACAGCATGGAGGCCGCCGGGAGGTGGACGATCTTGCCGGACGCCGCAGAGGAACACGATGTCGAGACCGTCGCCCTCACGCTCTTGCGCCGATGGGGCATCGTCTTTCGAAAACTCCTCGACCGCGAGGGCGATCTTCCGCCGTGGTACGCCCTCCTGCAGGTCTACAGGCGCCTCGAAGCACAGGGTCGAATCCGCGGCGGGCGCTTCGTGGATGGCTTCTCCGGCGAACAGTACGCGCTTCCCGAAGCAGTGACGGCACTCCGAAAGTCTCGGCGGGCCGCACGCACGGACGAACTGATTTCGATCAGCGCCGCCGATCCCCTGAACCTCGTGGGCATCATCATCCCGGGCCCGCGCGTACCCTCGACGCCGAGGAACCGCATTCTTCTCCGAGACGGTGTCCCGGTGGCGGTCCACGAGGGGAACGAAACGCGCTTCTTCGACGAACCGGATGAAGAGCGGTGGAAGCTGTCGAAGGCGCTGCGGCGACAGCCCGTACCTCGTGCCGTTCAGGCGTACCTCGGTCACCGGCCCTGACGGCTACCGGGTGTTGGTGCGCGCGGTCTCGTGGACTGCCCCGCGGACACGACGGATTCGCCAGGGCACCCCACGATGGTAGGCTCTGCCCTGTGACTGACCCCCTCGACCGCTGCTTCACCGAAGCCAGCATCAACCGACTGGTGCTGCGAAACCGGCTCATCAAGGCCGCCACCTTCGAAGGGAAGTCCCCCGGCGGCGTGCCGAGCGAGGCGTTCTTCAAGTTTCACGAGCGCATCGGCGCGGGCGGGATCGGCATGACCACCGTTGCCTATTGCGCCGCCGAGGCCGACGGGCGTCTACACGAAGACATGATGTACATGCACGAGGGGCTGCGTCCGTCGCTCGAGCAGTTCGTCGCGACGCTCCACGCGACGGGTGCCAAGGTCTCTGGACAGCTCGGACACTCGGGCGGCTTCACCAAGAACCAGGAGTTCGAAGGCAAACGCCCGCTTGGACCTTCTAGCGGCATTAATCCCCTCGGAATCGGCTACGGGCTCCCCTGGGTCGACGCAATGAGCAAAGCGCAGATTCGCGAGCGAGTGAACAGGATCGCAGAGGCTGCAGCGTTCATGAGCTCCGTCGGGTTCGACGCGATCGAAATCCACTTCGGCCACGGCTATGGGATCAGCCAATTCATCAGCCCGAAGACCAACAAGCGAAAAGACGAGTACGGTGGGACCCTCGACAACCGCATGCGGTTTGCGCTCGAGGTGCTTGGCGCGGTCCGATTGGCCGTCGGCGACAACTATCCGCTCCTCGGCAAGATCAGCATGACCGACGGAGTGCGCGGCGGGGTCACCTACGACGATGCCGTAGAGATCGCATCGATGCTGGAGGCTGGCGGCATCGACGTGATCATCTGCAGCGGCGGCACGAGCAGCATGAATCCGATGCTCTTGTTCCGGGGCGACAGCCTCGCTCCAGGGCTGCTCAAACACGAGAAGAGCAAGCTGATGAAGTTCGGCATGAGGCTCGCCGCGCCCGCGTTCTTCAAGAAGTACCCCTACGAAGAGACGTACTTTTTCGATCCTGCCCTGCGGATCCGCGACCGCGTGCAGTGCGGCGTCTGTTACATCGGCGGGGTCTGCACGAACGACAGCATTCGGCGCGTGATGGGCGCAGGATTCGACTTCATCCAGCTCGGTCGTGCGCTAATCTTCGACCCAGACTTTCCGAAACAAGCGCGCCGCCGCGACAACTACAAGAACGGCTGCAGTCACTGCAACCAGTGCGCAACGCTCATCGAAGCGCCCGGCGGTGTTCTGTGCGTGGAGCGCCCCGACAACTTCCTCTAGGGGGGCACCCCACCCTACTTTTTTGCCCGATGCAGGAACGCAGCGAGCGCATCCTGCGCAGGCTGCTGCCGGAGCAACTCGCAGAACAGCGTCGCCTCTTCGTCGATGCGCCTCGCGACCGCGTCGGCCGAAGCCTGCTTCAAGAGCCGCTTGGTGGCGCGGACCGAGGCGGAAGGCTTTGCGGCCAAGAGCGCGGCATGCTTGCGCGCGAAGGGGATGAGGTCGTCGTCTGGAACGATGCGGCTGACGAGGCCCGCGCGCTCTGCGACTTCCGTATCGAAAGCCTCGGCGAAGTAGAGAAGATCGCTCGCCAGACGCAGACCCGCACGTTCGGGAAGCAAGAGGGTGGCGGCGGCCTCGGGAACGACCGCGAGGTTGACGAACGGCATCAAGAACTTTGCGTCCGGGCTCGCATAGACGAGGTCGCAGTGGAGCAGCATCGTGGTCCCGATGCCGACCGCAAAGCCGTCGACTGCCGCCACGACTGGCTTGGTGAAGCGATGGAGGACGTGCATGAATCGGAAGACCGCGCTCTCGGGGCCCGTCGGCGGATTCGCGATGAACTCATTGAGATCGAACCCGCTGGTGAAGTTGCCTCCCTGCCCGTGAATCAACACGACAGAGACCGAGTCATCAGCGTCGAGGCTCTTGAAGACGCGACCAAGTTCCTCGAACGTATGCGTCAGGAAAGAGTTCTTGGTCGACGGGCGCGTGAACTGGATCTCACAAACCCCGTCGCGCACCTGCATCCGAAAGCCTTCGGTGGACACCAGTATTTCCTACCAGGCTGCCACGAGACTGTCATCCGTTCCCTGCTAGGGTGCCCGCCGATCATGGGTGAATCGACTCTGAAACTCGTTCGCACGTCACACATCGTGCAGGGCATCGAAACCGACGCGACCTCGACCGTGTCCGCGGGGTGGACCGCGCGAATGCTCGAAGCTGCTCGGTGGAACGTCTTCGGCCTCGAATCGTTTGCGCTCCGCAACCGTGTCGTCGGGGGCGTCGCGCGCGCGGCGGTATTCGACTTTCGAGAGCCTCTTCGATTCGGGGACGAGATCGAGATCTCGACCTGGCTCGCCCGGATCGGCCACACCAGCTACGACTTTGGCCACGCGATCACGCGACTCACGGACGGCGCCGTAGCGACCCGAGCGCGCGTCACGGTGGTGCACATCGGCCCCGACGGTCCGGCTCCAGTAGGTGCGGACCTCGCCTCTGCGGTCGTCGAGCAGCCGCTGCCCGCCCGTCCGGACTGGCCCAGCGCACCTCCGACCGTCACCTGGTCACGTCGGTGGATCGTTCGACCGAGCGACCAAGATAGTTTTCGTCACGTGAATCAGGCTCGCTACGTAGACTACATCGACGACACGCGGCAGCTGGGCGCGCTTGCCGGTGAGGCGTCCGGCCTCGAAGGGGCGCTGGCCTCCCTCTCGGTCGAGTACCTCCAGGAGACCCATGCCGGTGAGGAGGTCGAGATGACTACCTGGGTGACCGCTCCGAGGAGCCGAGCCTTCGCGCTCACACGCGTCGATACCGGAAAGCTCCACTGCAGAGGGCAGGTCGAAGGCCGAGCCTGAGATAGGACCCCGGCGCGCGCATCACACACGATCCTCGTCAGCAGCGGTGGACTTGGATTATTGTCGCCACTGATGTTTCCTTCTTCCGGCGCTGCTCATCCGCCCCCACACCAGCTTTTCGCCGGACGCTATCTCGTCGACGGACAGCTGCCCTGGGGAGGTCCCGCACCGTACTACCGAGTGACATCGGAGGGCACGCCGCTGGTCGTATGCGTGCTGCCGATGGATGTCAGCAGGTCGGCGCGCGCCGAAACCGAGTTCTCTAGGCTCGCGCACGCGCTTGGGCAGGCGAAGGCGCGGGCGCTGCCGAAGCTCCTCGATGCTGGGATCATCGACGGCGTACCATACCTCGCTTTGCGTGAGACCCGTGGCACCTTGCTCTCCGAGCTGCTGCGCGATCGAACGTTCTCATCGACCCAGGTCCTGCGAATCGCTACCGATGTCCTTCACGCTCTCGAGGCCGCACACGGATGCGGCATCGTACACCGCGACCTGACGCCGCAGAACGTCGTCATTCATCGCACGCGTGAAGGCCTGCTCGGTGCAGAAGTCATCGGCACAGGCATCGCACCGCTCCTGCGCGCGTGCCCAGAAGCGAGCGCTCACGCGTCGCACACGGGTTCCGGCGAACACTCGGTCGCATACATGGCGCCAGAGCTCGTGGGTTCGGAAGCCTCCCCTCCCGCCGCGGACCTCTACGCGGTAGGGTCGATGCTGCACCACATGGTCGTGGGCACCCCACCGGTGGTCTGGGACGACAACTCGGCGTTCGATGACATCCCCGGACTACCGGAAGTCATCGCGCGCGCCATGGAACGACGCCTCAACGCACGCTACCGGGACGCGCGCGCAATGCTCGCCGCTCTCGATTGGCTCGAGGTCGAGTCGTCGAAACTCAACCCGCGCACACAGGACATCGCTCCGTGGATGGAAACCTCGCGCATCGGCTCGGTCCGGGTCCCGAGCATCGCGTCTTCTCTGCCGCCGCTCCACGCGAGCAGCAATCATCCGACCGGCACGGTGCTCACGATTTCGTCTCGTCCCGCCGGCCGAGAGGCGCCGAGGACACTTGCACCGGTAGTCGAGTCGACTGACGCGGCGCCTACCGCCCGCCGCCGCTGGCTCAGGGCCCTCTTGCTCCTGGCGCTCGCCGGAACCCTCGCCGCGTCGAGCGCCTGGTGGACTCGGCAGAACGACGCTACGGATGAGTCGTGGGCCTGGGAACGAGTTCTGCAGTGAAGCATGTCCGATAACTCCATCGACACGAAGTCGAGTGACGAAGAGCTCATGGCCGCATACGTCGCGGGAAACGACGAAGCGTTTCGTCTTCTGTTCGAACGCTACGCGCCAATCCTGCTTCGGCTAACCCGACGACATCTCCGTCAGGACGACCTGGCCGAGGAGATCGTTCAGCAGACTTTCTTCCGGCTCCACGGTGCCCGTAACGATTTTCGCCAGGGATCGAAGCTCCGGCCGTGGGTGATGACCATCGCCATGAACCTCGTTCGGGAGCACTGGAGAAGAAAAAAGCGGCGCAAAATGACCTCGCTCGAGGCCGAGACGCAGGCAGCTCCCCAGCAGGAGTTCATGCCGCTCGAGATCCGGCAACGCGCGAAACTCCTTCACGATGCACTCGAGAAACTCCCGACGAGCCAGCGCGAGGCGGTCGAGTTGCACTGGTTTCAGGAGCGTCCATACGCCGAAGTGGCGGCGATCCTGGGCACAACTGAGGGTGCTGTGCGTGTTCGCGCACACCGCGCGTACGCAACCTTGAAACAATTGTTGGGTTCGGAAATACGTGGTGATGGATGACTGACGACAGCGAAAACGAAAGCCTAGACCCGGGCTTCGTCCAACGGCTCCGAGAGCTGAGCCCGGACCCTCCCGTCCCGGACGGGGAGACGCTCGACGAGATGTTCGCGAACGTCCAGGGACGCTGCAACCAGGCGGACAGCACCTTCGCGGGCTACGTACGCAGTCGCTCGACGATGGTGAGACGAATGATCGTCTTGGGGGTCTTCGGGGTTCTGGGAGTTCTAGGGTGGATTATGTTTCCACTCGTCGACGAGTCCGCGCAAAGCGTTCAATGGGCCTCGACGCTGCTCGTCTTCTGCGCACTCCTGCTGGTGGCCATGCTCATGGTCACCCGCCCGGTGTACCTTCCCGCTCTCAAGCGTTGGCATGTGGCCTGTCTGGTGATGCTCGCCATCGGGGTAAGCGTCGTCGTTGCCTTCTGGCCGAGTGGCGGCGCTCAGGCGGTCTCGCACGAACACGACACGGGACTGATGGCGGGCGTATGCATGGGTTTCGGATTGCTGCTCGGGGTTCCGGTCTATGCGTTGCTGCGCCTCGTCGATCGGGGCAACGCGCTTGGCAGCCTCGTCGCTGCAGCAGCAGCCGGCATCGCAGGCAATTTGGTTCTGAAGGCGCACTGCGCGATCGAGAGCACGGGGCACGTCCTTCTGGGACATGCGTCCGTGATCGTACTCTTCATCGTGGGTTTGGGGTTGGTTCACCGATGGATTCCGTCTAAATAGGCGGGATGCCGCCGAGCGAGTATCCCTTCTACTTGGCAGGACGCCCGGCGCGCCCGAACCTCGACCTCGAAGTCAGCGACAAATTCACGGGGCAAGTAGCAGCACGCGTCGCACTTGCGGATGCCGAAGCGATCGAATCCGGGATCCAGGCGGCAAGCGATGCAACGCAGGCGATGGCGAGGTTCCCCTCGCACGCTCGCAGAGAGGTCCTTCTGCATTGCGCAAAGCGCTTTGCCGAGCGCGCCGACGAACTCTCGTCCGCGCTCTGCGTCGAAGCAGGCAAGCCGATTCGCGATGCACGTGGAGAGGTCACACGCCTAGTCGATACCTTTCGGGTGGCCGCTGAGGAGTCTGGACGGCTCTACGGAGAGGTCTTCCCGATGGATCTCAGCCCGCGGGCCGTCGCGTACACGGGGATGTGGAAACGCATACCGATCGGCGCGTGCTCGTTCATCACTCCGTTCAACTTCCCTTTGAACCTCGTGGCTCACAAGGTCGCTCCCGCGATCGCAGCAGGGTGTCCTTTCGTGCTGAAGCCGGCGAGCCTCACCCCAATCGGGGCACTGATCATCGCGGAAGTCTTGGCGGAAACCGACCTACCTGGAGGCGCATTCTCAGTGCTGCCCTGCCGGCGGGAAAACGCCTCGCGGTTCGCCACAGACGAGCGCCTCAAGCTCCTGAGCTTCACCGGTTCACCAGCGGTGGGCTGGCAACTCAAACGGGATGCGGGCAAGAAGAAAGTCGTACTCGAACTCGGCGGAAACGCGGCCGTCGTCGTCGACCACGACGCGGACCTCGACGACGTCGTCGAGCGGATCCGGGTCGGTGCCTTTTACCAGTCGGGTCAGAGCTGCATCAGTGTGCAGCGCATCCTGATCCACGAGTCAATCTATGAACCGCTCAAGACGAGACTCGTTGCCGACGCCGAGCATCTCAAAGTCGGCAACCCTCGCAACGAGGATACGTTCATTGGCCCGATCATCTCGGACAAGGAAGCAGACCGTATCGCAAGCTGGATCGAGGGCGCGGTCGAGGCAGGCGCAACGCTTCTGTGCGGCGGCGGGCGCAACGGGCGGATGATCGCGCCCACCCTCCTCGAAGGCGTGCCCCGGGACCAACCGATCTACGCCCATGAAGCCTTTGGCCCGGTGGCACTCCTCGAGCCCTTCAAGGACTTCGACGAAGCGTTGCGCCTGGTCAACGCGAGCCGCTACGGACTGCAGGCCGGGCTTTTCGTTCGGGACATCACAAAGGTTCAGCGCGCCTGGGATGAACTCGAGGTCGGCGGCGTCATCATCGGGGACGTGCCCTCGTGGCGAGTCGATCACATGCCCTATGGAGGCGTGAAAGACAGCGGCATTGGCCGAGAGGGGGTGCGCTACGCTATGGAAGACATGACGGAGATTCGTCTCCTTGCGATACGAGACCCGAAACGAGCTATGCTGCACGAGCCTGGGAGCGACCGGTGATCGAAGACCTTCGCAAACAATTCAAGGAGCACGGCATACGCAAGGTCAAGGTCGGAGGCTTCGATCTGGATGGCGTACTTCGAGGCAAGTACATAAGCCTCGAGAAGTTCTGGTCGGCAATCGACAAGGGCTTTGGGTTTTGCGACGTGATCTTCGGCTGGGACATCAACGACCAGCTCTACGACAACGCAACTGTGACCGGCTGGAACACGGGATATCCCGACACGCTGGCGCGCATCGACCCCTCGACGTTGCGAATCCTTCCGTACGCGCCCGACACGGCGCACTTCCTAGTCGACTTCCATTCTGAGGACGGCACGCGGCACCCTGCATGCCCGCGCGGTCTCCTCAAGTCTCTCGACGAGCGCGCGCAGGAGGCCGGCTTTCGGAGCAAGTTCTCGGCGGAATTCGAGTTTTGGGTGTTCAACGAAACGCCCGACACGCTGCATGCCAAGGGCTTCCGCGACCTCGAGCCGCTGAGCCCTGGAATGTTCGGCTATTCGTGGCTGCGTGAGGGCCAGCACCAGCTTCTGGTCGACGACATCCTCGATACGTGTGCGGCCTACGACATCGAGATCGAAGGACTCCACACCGAGACGGGCCCGGGCGTTTGGGAGGCGGCGCTGCGTTACGATGACGTCGTCGCAGCCGCCGACAAAGCCGCTCTATTCAAGACGACGCTCAAGCAGATCTGCGATCGGCACGGGTATGCGGTCACGTTCATGGCCAAATGGAACCCCGACCTTCCAGGGTCGAGCGGTCACATTCATCAAAGCCTCTGGGGTGCGCAGGGGCAAATAAACCTCTTCGCCGCAGCGGGCAGTGACACCCTCAGCGAAACCGGGCTCCACTACCTCGGCGGACTCGTCTCCCTCGCGCCGGAGTTGACGGCGCTCTACTCTCCCTTCGTCAACAGTTACAAGCGGTACGTCCCCGGCGTCTGGGCACCGCTCTCCGCGTCCTGGGGCATCGAGAATCGAACCTGCGGTTCGCGGGTCATCCTCGGACCGAGCGACCATGCCGCGCGGATCGAGTTCAGACAGACCGCCGCCGACATCAATCCGTACATCGCCATGGCGACATGCCTCGGGTCGGGACTCCATGGAATCGCAGAACGAATCGAGCCACCGCCCATGACGGAGGGCGACGCTACGAAAGAAATATCCCCGTCACTCGCACTGCCCCTCACGCTGGAAGCCGCGGTTGCTCGGCTTCGTACGAGCAAGGCGGCGCCCGCGGTCCTAGGCGAACCCTTCGTCGACCACTACGTCAGAGCGCGAGACTGGGAGTGTCGCGAGTACCAAAAATCGGTGAGCGAGTGGGAACTTCGCCGCTACTTCGAGTCCGCGTAGGAGGTCTCCATGCTCAAACGTCTCCTCTCAGAACGGCCCCTGCGCCTCCCTCACCTCAAACCGTACGTCCCTCGGCCGAGCGACCCGTCGATCTTCTGGTTCAACAGCGAGCGCAACGACATCGTATCCGACGTCGTCGAACGCATCAGCAGCGGCCACGAGGCCAACCGCCTCGACCTCGAGATGGCGCTCAACGACGCGGCGTTTCACGAGATCAGACGCCTCGAACGCCAGCGTGACGACGAGGCGCGGGATCGGTTGGGCTATTGGCGGTCCATGATTCGGCGCATCGGCAAAATGGACGACCTCGAACAGCGTCGCGTGCTGCACACGATCGTGAACGACATGGCCCGCGACGTTGCCGGCAACTTCGACCCCCGAGTCTACCGCTTCGCCCGTCAGGCCATCCCCAGGATGATCGCCGGAGTGATGGAGCCGAGGCGTCTGACCCAAAGCTTCGGCGCACCGCAGTCCGAGGTTCTCAGCCGGGTTCTGCGCGTCCAGGGAGACATAGAGCACCTTCAAAAGCTGCAGCCCGAAGGCAGCTTGGTGTTCGTACCAACCCACTCTTCAAACCTCGACTCGATCGTGCTTGCGCAAGCGCTCGAGGTGTCGGGCCTGCCTCCAGTAGTTTACGGCGCAGGGAAGAACCTTTTCACCAACCCGATCATCAGTTTCTTCATGCACAACTTGGGTGCGTATCGTGTCGATCGCCGCATCCAGGTGGGTCTCTACAAAGAGGTGCTGAAGACCTATTCCCAGGTGATGATCGAACGTGGATACCATTCGCTGTTCTTTCCGGGAGGCACGCGGAGTCGCTCGGGCATGATTGAGAACCATCTCAAGCTCGGGCTTCTCGGGTCGGCGGTCGAAGCGTTTACGACGAACCAGGTGCGGAGAGTCAACCGCCGAGTCTGGTTCGTACCGACGACAATCAACTATGCGTTGGTGCTCGAGGCGGAGACACTCATTCACGATTGGCTAACCGAAGAAGGGAAGGCGCGATACATCATCGAAGACGACGAGTTTTCGCGCATCGACCGATGGGTTGCCTTCTTCCGCAAGGCTGTCGCAATGCGTGGTGCCTGCATTATCCGCTTCGGTGAACCGGTCGATCCGTTCGGCAACAGCGTGGACGAGCTTGGCGCATCGCTGAGCCCCGACGGAAGGACGATCGATCCCGGGGGATACGTCGAGCATATGGGTGAGCCCGCGGTCGATCGCGCGCGCGACGCTGCGTACACGAGAGGCCTAGGCCAGGTACTGGCTCGCCGATACGAGCAAGATACGGTCTTGATGAGCACACAGGTCGTTGCTCACGTACTGTTTCGGCACCTGGTGCAGGCAACCCCGGGCATGGATCTATTCTCCCGAATGCGACTGCGCGGCGAGATTAGCCTCGACGCCGCCGAGGCGCACCGGCTGATCGGCGAGACCCGCGACCGACTCGTCGCTCTGGAGTCCGCAGGCGAGGTCAGAGTGAGCGATGTCGTGCGCGAAGACCCACCAAGCGCCCTCCTCGAGCAAGCGCTCAACTTCTGGAACGGCTACCACGACTCGACCGCTGCCGAACTCGAGGGCGGCCAAGTCGTGCTCGCCGACCCGTCGCTGCTGCTGTACTACCAGAATCGACTCGTCTCCTTTGCGGAGCGAGTCGCCGACGGCAATCAGCTCGCTGCAGCGCGCGAGATCGGGGCGATGGGAGTGATGCGATGAGTCTTCGAGTGGGAGTCGTGGGCGGCGGTGGCTTTGGGCAGGCGCTCGGCGCGGCAAGCGTTCGTCATGGCCACGAGGTCGTCCTGTGGAGCCGAAAGAAACGCCCTGTTCCGGAAGGCGTGCGGTCGTCGCAACAGCTCGGCGATGTGACGGCCTGCGACCTGATCTTCCTCGCGGTGCCGGCGCGCCATGCACCCAAGCTCGCCGACCAGCTCGGTACCGTCGTGGACGGCAGGCATCTCATCGTGCACGTCAGTAGAGGACTGATTGGCAGTGAGCTCCAGACGATCACCTCGGTCCTGCGCGAGTCGACTGCGGCGCGACGATTCGGCGCGCTGGCAGGGCCCCTTGTCGCCAAAGCGCTTGAAGAGGGCCGCCCAAGCGGCGCGATTCTCGGAACGCGTTTCCCCGAACTGAGCGAGATGGTCCGTGAAGCCATCGGTGGCGCCGAGCTTCGCCTATACGAGACGACCGATGTGGTCGGGGTACAGTTGGCGAGCGCCATGGTGGGCTTTCTGACGGTCGTTCTAGCCTACGCGCAGGCACGAGGCGTCGAGCCCGGTACGCTCGCCGTACTCGCCACACGCGGCATGGCGGAGATGTCGCGCGTCGGCAAGACGCTCGGGGCCGATGAAGAGACCTTCATGGGTCTTGCGGGCCTTGGAGACCTCATCGCCGCCGTCGCAGGAGACGATCGTCCCGAATCACGCCTCGGGCGCGCGCTCGCGCAGGGTTCCGAAGTGGCCGAGGCGCTCACCGAGGCCGGGGCGTACGTCGAAGGTTTCGAAGTTGCGCGACACCTGATGGAACACGCTGAGCGGCTCGGGATGGAAACACCGATCGCGGCAACGTTCCACGCGGTGTCGACCGGCAAAATGAACCACGACGACGCCGCCCGGGTGTTGATGGAGAGGCGCGTAGGAAAGGAATGAGCGAAAAGAACTTGGTTCTCTGGAGCTTCCCGACGCGAGTCGTCTTCGGCGAAGGGGCAGTGGAGGAGTGTGGTGCGGAGGCCCTTCAGCTCGCCGGCACCCGCGCCCTCGTGGTCGCAGATCGTGGGATCGAGCAAGCTGGCCTTCTGGCGCCAGTATACCAATCGCTCGACGCACGTGATGTCGTCCATAGTACGGTCGTCGAGATCTCCTCGAATCCCCTCGAGTCGGAGGTGCTGAGCGCAGCCAGGGCGTACGAAGCGTTCGGCGCAAACATCATCATTGGCGTGGGGGGCGGCAGCGTTCTCGACGTCGCGAAGCTCGTGCGGTTGGCGGCTACACATCCCGAACCGCTCGCCCAGTACGACGACGCGCTCGGGGGGGATCAGAACATCGTCGGTCCCCTTCCCCCGATGATCGCGATTCCGACCACCGCCGGAACTGGAAGTGAAGTCGGTCGCAGCGGGGTGGTCACGATCGAAGCGACCAATCGCAAGACGGTGATCTTCTCGCCGCTGCTGCTTCCCGAGGTCGCGATCCTCGATCCAGCCATGACGACGACGATGCCAGCGCAGATCACGGCCGCGACCGGAATGGACGCGCTGACACACTGCCTCGAAGCTTATTGCTCGCTCGGCGACCATCCAATGGCCGACGCGTTGGCGCTTGGGGGCGTGCGGCTCTGCCATGAATCGCTCGTCACCGCAGTCGCAGACGGCACGGATCTTCATGCCCGAGGCGACATGCTCAAGGCGGCGATGCTCGGTGCGGTCGCATTCCAAAAGGGTCTCGGGGCCTGCCACTCGCTGGCTCACCCACTGTCGGCCGAATTCGGGCTCCATCACGGTCTCGCAAATGCGATCTGCCTACCCGCAGTGCTCGACTTCAACCGCGGCGTGATTCCTCGACGCATCGCGGAGGTCGCGCGACAGCTGGGTGTCCGGGGTGAAGACGACGCCACCCTCTCGTTCGAATGCGCCGGCGCCGTGCGGGCATTGCGCAAGGCCACCGGTCTACCGTCGAACCTACGGTCGCAGGGAATCGAAGAAGGCGACCTTCCGAAACTCGCAGCTCTCGCCTTCGAGGATGCCTGCCACCAACTCAACCCACGTCCTTGCACGCAAGACGATATGCTCACCCTCTACGAGGCTTGTCTCGACGATGCGTGAGCCGATCAAGCGCCGACGTGGCAAGCTCGAACCCATTGGCAAGGTGCTGACCAAGGTCTATCCCGCGCCCGACCAGCTAGAAGCCGCCAAAGCGTTCGCCTGGTGGAGCCGAGCAGTCCCGGCGAGGATTCTGGCCCATGCTCGGCCGGTTGCCGTCGTGCACGGTATCCTGATCGTACACGTGAGTTCGTCCGTCTGGGCGAACGAGCTGCACTATCTCAGTGAAGATCTCCTCGAGCAGCTACACCAACACGCGCCGCACGTTGCAGTCACCAAACTCAAGTTCAAAGTAGGCCCACTGCCCGACCTGCCGAGGCGGCACGAGCCAAAGCTTCCTGAACCGGCTCCGGTCGAACTCGCGGCACTACCCGAAGATCTCGGACGCGCGCTCGGTCGCATTCACGACGACGCGGTTCGGCAGGCTGTCACGCGGGCCGCGACCACGAGCCTCGGTCGCTTCAAGAAGTGACCGCCGGCCGCGCGCTCCAACCGCGCGCTCAGGTAGTTCACTGCGGCCGTTTACTGCGGAGGAAGCACCGGAACGACCTTCAGCACCTGACCCGAACCGTTGTTGCCGTCCGTGGTGATGTACAGGTTCCCGTCCGGCCCTATGCGCGGCGATCGCAGGCGACCACGATCGGTGATGGTTTCCACGATCGGACCGACGAAATAGGAGCTAGGATCCCCAGCTTCCGGAGTTGCCAGGGGAAACAGGCGCAGGTGGCTGGCCTTGAGCGTTGCGACGGCGAGATAGCCTTGGTAGGCGCCCCACTGCGCTCCACGGAGGAACTCCGCACCCGACGGTGCAATCGTCGGCGAGCCGCTCGACCAGATGGCTTCGATAGCGCCAGGAAACTGATTGAGGTTGGTCATCGGCACCGACTCGTTGTAACCGGGCCCAGGGTTCCAGCCGTAGTTGCCGGGCACGAGTACATTGATCTCATCGTCGGTGGACGGGCCGTGCTCGACGGAAACACCCCACCCGGCTTCGTGGAACGCAATCCCCTGCACGTTGCGATGGCCCTTCGTATACCAACGCCGACCACCTGGATTGCCGGGCGCCGCGGCCCCCCAACGCGTCACGCGCAGGACCTTGCCGCCGAGAGAGCCGTCGTCCTGGGGTGCGGATGCGATCGTCGCATCCCCCGTGCCCACCCAGAGATATCCATCGGGTCCGAAACGAGGACGGCAACCGCCGTGTCGGCCGCCGTTGAAGGGTATACCCGTGACGATGTCCTGCCGGCTCAGTACCTGGCGGCCGTCCTGACTCAGCGTGAAGCGCACCAGGCGAATGTCGGCCGCGCCGCCGATGTCTGACGCCATGCATACGTAGACGTACCCATTCGAGGCGAACTGGGGGTCGACTTCCAGGCCGAGCATCCCCGACTCGCCCTGAGCCACGATGTCACCGGGGGCGATCACGACCGGCAGTTTGAACGGACCGTCCGCGTAGACATTGAGCCGCCCGATGCGCTCCGTGACAAGCATCGTCCCGTTCGGAAGCCATCCGAGGTCCCATGGTTTGCTCAAACCCGAGACGAGCGTACTCACCTGGAGTGTCGGCTGGGGAAGACAGGAAACGATCAGCAACACTGCGAAGAGCCCAGCCGGGACCCACGGAGCGCGCCGCTTGACAACGGGGAGGTTTCTCATGACGGGATGACGATCTGTCAGTTTGATCAGGGTTCCGCCAGGATCTCGCCGCGAGGACTCGGCAGCACGGCGTGCGCGCTCGCGGTTGCCCGAACTCCAACCTACGGACACGACAGGAGAAGAACGCGCCGCCGCCGCAATCGTAATTGATTGTCAACGCGCGATCGAAATAGACCCGAAAGTGCTAGCCATGTGACCGAACCACGCGAACGACGGCTTCGAGAATCGCAGCACCGTCGCCCGAATCGAGACGCGCGCATATGTCTTCCGGAAGAGCCAGAGTCACCTGACGCAGTGGCTTTTCCGTCAGGTGCGCGAGGGTCACGCGAAGCTCACCGGCGATCCGACGCATCAAGTCGACACCCGGATCGGTGACTTCGCCGCTCTCGAGGCGCGCAATCGTCCGCCTCGACACTCCCACTCGCTCCGCGAGCTCCTGCTGTCCGACTCGACCTCGCAGCTCACGCAGGATCGGAAGGTTGACCGAAATGACATCAATGCTGCCCATCAAGGGACAGTATCGTCATCGTGCGAGCCTCACAATGCCGCTATGTAGACCGAGTTCACCTTGAACGGATTCGATGATCGCAGCCTCAGGGTGAAGTCGGCCTAGTGTCGGCGGAGCCCTGAGGCCAGCGAGGCGACCAGCTCTCGTACGGCGGCAATCGCGGCATCGGGGGAGTCGGCATCCTCGACCGCGCGCACGACTGCGCTCCCGACGACGACACCATCCACTTTGCCAGCGACCGTCGCGACGTCTTCCGCGGTCTTGACGCCGAACCCGAGCGCGACCGGTCGCCCGATTGCGCGCTGCAACTCTCCGGCTCGTACCGACGCGCTCGCGAGGTCGGTCGCAGTCGCGCCGGTCACCCCGGTCATTGAGACATAGTACACGAATGCGGTCGCGGCCTTGCCGGCCTGGGCAATGCGAGCGTCTTCGCTGGTCGGCGCGATCAAGGGCACGTAGTCGAGGCCGTGCTCGATCGCGGGAAGCCGAAGACCGTCGCTGTCTTCGGGAGGAAGATTCACGATCAGGAACCCGTCGGCGCCGGCCGCCGCAGCATCGTCGACCGCTTTTCGCTCACCGTACGCAAGAATCGGGTTGTAGTATCCGAACAGGAGAATTGGCACCTCCGTGCGCGTACGAATCGCACTCACGCTGGTCAGCACCTTCGCGAGCGTGGTGCCGCCCCGGAGAGAACGCTCAGCGGCCCGCTGAATCGCCGGCCCGTCGGCGGTGGGATCGCTGAACGGCACCCCGAGCTCGATCACGTCCGCTCCCGATTCCGCTGCTGCGACCACCAAGTCCTCGGTCGTCGCGAGGTCAGGGTCGCCCGCACACAGGTAGATGACGAGCGTGGCACGCCCGTCGTCCTTCGCGCGAGCAAACGCATCACCGATTCGTCCCACCGGCGGTCAGTTCCTCTCTGCAAGCAGCGCGAGCACGGTATCGAGATCCTTGTCTCCGCGACCCGAAAGGCAAACGACCACGTCGCCGGTTCCACCGAGTTCGCGCGAAAGCGTCGGCAGATACGCAAACGCATGGCTCGTTTCGAGCGCGGGGATGATGCCCTCGGTGCGGCAGAGGTCTTGGAACGAAGCAAGCGCCTCGTCGTCGGTCACCGCCACGTAGGACGCGCGACCGCTGTCTTTCAGCCAGGCGTGCTCGGGACCCACACCAGGGTAGTCGAGCCCGGCGCTTACCGAGTGAGCTTCGAGAATCTGGCCGTCCGGACTCTGCAGGATGTAGCTCTTCGCCCCGTGGAGAACGCCGACCCCACCCGCGCAGAGCGGAGCTGCGTGCTTGCCCGAGGTGATGCCCTCGCCAGCCGCTTCGACCCCGATGAGGCGGACATCCGGGTCGTCGACGAACCCGGCGAACATGCCGATCGCATTCGAGCCGCCCCCCACGCAGGCGACGACCGCATCGGGAAGCCGGCCCGCCTGCTCGAGAATCTGAGCGCGAGACTCTCTTCCGATGACCGACTGGAAATCGCGGACGATGCGGGGGTATGGATCGGGTCCAGCCGCGGACCCGACGCAGTAGTGCGTGGTGCGCACGTTCGTTACCCAGTCGCGGAGCGCCTCGTTCATCGCGTCTTTGAGGGTGGCCGACCCTGACGTGACCGCATGAACTTCTGCCCCGAGCAGCTCCATCCGGCGCACATTGGGAGCCTGCCGCCGCACGTCTTCCTCGCCCATGAAGACCTCACAGGGGAGACCCATCAACGCGCACGCGGTCGCGGTGGCAACCCCGTGCTGCCCGGCGCCGGTCTCGGCGATGATCCGCGTCTTGCCCATTCGTTTGGCGAGGAGAATCTGCCCGAGCGTATTGTTGACCTTGTGTGCGCCCGTGTGGCACAGGTCCTCGCGCTTCAGCCAGATTCGAGGCCCCAGCGTCGCGGTGAGGCGGCGCGCGAGATAGAGCGGGGTCCGTCGCCCGACGAAGTGTTGGAGGAGCGAATCTAGCTCCTGCTGGAACGCAGGGTCCCTGCACGCTTCTTCGTAGGCTCGACTCAGTTCGTCGAGCGCCGGCATTAGCGTTTCAGCGACGTAGCGGCCACCGTAGGGACCAAAGCGACCTGAGGCGGACTGGATGTTTTCCATTGGCTGCAAACGCTAGCGCAGGCGCGGTCTAGACGCATCCTGGACAGCGACAGCAGGTAGACCGCTCCGCTCTTCCTGCGGTAAGGTCCTGCCTCAGTGAAGCTTTCCCGCCGCACGTTCACTCGGCTTGGCGCCCTCTCCGGCCTCGGAACCATCGCCCTCCCCGCCTGCACCGGCTCGGACCCGGCCAACCGACATGCGTCGGGCGATCTGGCCTCGGGAGGCGTACTCACGGCGGAGGAGCGCCTCGTGTTCGAGCGGTTTGCCGAGGTCTACATTCCCACCGCCGACACCCCCCTCAAACCACTCTCGGAGGTTGGGTACGTCGAGCACATCGACCGAGTCGTGGCTGCGCTCGACAAACCGACGATCGACGACATTCACGCTGCGCTCAAGCTCTTCAACCTCGGACCGTTCGTCATCGGGCTGCACCTACGCCCATTCACCAAGCTCGGCCCCAACGACCGCCTCGCGGCGATCGGCAAATGGGAGTCCGGGTTCGAGACCCAACGGGGCATCGTCGTCATGATCAAGCGCCTGGTTGGAGTCGGTTACCTACAGGACGTCGAGGCAGCACGCCGCCTCGGTTTTCAGGGGCCTGTCTCCGACGACGCCGGAATCGTCGCCCTTGGCAACGCACCGATGCCCCTCGAAGCCGCGCCCGCAGGAGACTCTGGATGAAGCGTCGCATTTCGGTCGACGGAAGTCCTTTGCCGACGCTGCGGGTTCAGGAACCTGACACGATGCCCGCGTCGGGCATGTCGCTCGACGCCGACGTCGTCGTCATCGGCTCTGGCGCTGGCGGAGCCGTGGCTGCCTACGAGTTGAGCCGCTCGGGTGCCAAGGTCGTCGTGCTCGAAGCCGGTAGCTACGTGCCATCGTCCCAGTTCACCGAACGAGTAAGCCAAACGATGCTCACCATGTTCGAAGAGGGGGGCAACCAGGCAAACGCGACGGGTGACCTGGTGACTCTGCAAGGCAAGTGCATCGGTGGCTCGACGGTCGTGAACGCGGCGGTTTGCTTTCGAACACCGGACGCTGTCCTCGAAAGTTGGGGGTCGAAGTACGGGCTCGACAATCTGGCGCCTGAGGTGCTCGCGCCGTACTTCGATCGAGTCGAACGGAACCTCCACATCCACACAAACGGCCCCGAAGAGATCAATCGCAACGGTCGGCTGCTGTCTGAGGGAGCGACAAAGCTCGGGATTCCGACGGCGCCCTTGCCTCGCAATGTCAAAGACTGCGCGCTCACCGGTCATTGCGTCGCGGGCTGCAAGGTCGACCGCAAGCAGTCGATGCTCGTCAGCTATCTGCCTTGGGCGAGCGAACTCGGGGCGACCATTCTCAGCGGCACGCGCGCCCTGTCTTTGGAAGTCACCGGCAGGCGCGTCACCCAGGTCAACGCGGTCGCGATCGACGGGCAAGGCGCGCAAAGACCGGTCTCGGTGCGGGCGGGACTGGTGGTCGCGGCTGCGGGGGCCATACAGACGCCGCTCCTCTTCCAGGACAACGCGCTTGGAAACAGCAGCGGGCTGGTAGGGTACAACTACGCCTGCCATCCGTCGACGTTCATGCTCGGAGAACACGAAGACATCGTCGACTCATGGACTGGCGCCACGGTCACGACCTATGCCGGCAACATCGAGGACCCGAACGCTACAGGTAGCTTCCTGCTCGAAGCAGGCGTCGGCGGACCGTTGGCGATCGCGACGGCCTCAGACGGCGGCGTCGGCAAGCAGTTTACAGGTTTCCTCGAGCGCACGAGGCACATGATGGCCTGCGTTACCCTCATCCACGACCACAACGTCGGACGCGTCTACCGAGACGACGGACGCAAACGCATCGACTACGACCTCGACGATCGGGACTTTGCGAGCATGAAAGAAGCGTTCCGGAACGCGGCGAAGATCTATTTCGCGGCTGGGTGCGAGCGCGTGTACCTCCCGGTCGCGCGTCGTACCGTGATCGAGCGCGAGGCCGACGTCGATTCGACGATCGATGCCCTTCGCAACGAGAAGCATCAGTACAAGATGTATTCGTATCATCCCCAGGGAACGATGCGGATGGGTCGCGACCCCAACGAGAGCGTCGTCGATCCGCACGGCAAGATGCACGATCTCGACAACGTGTACGTGGTCGATGCCAGCCTGTTCCCGACGAGCCTGCTGGTGAACCCACAGGAGAGCGTCTACGCGATGGCGAGTTACATCGCAGACGGCATCGTCGCGCGCGGCTAGGCGCTCTTGGCGGCGGCCACGAACGCCTCGACGAGCGCCCTGTCTTTTCGCCCCGGCCTCGTCTCCACACCAGACGCCACATCGACGCGAAACGGGCGCACCGCGTCGATGGCACTCGCGACGTTGGAAGGATGGAGGCCTCCAGCGAGAGTCAAAGTTCGCTCCTGGGCAACCTGAGCTGCGATTGCCCAGTCGAAAGTTCTGCCCGTGCCTCCCGGCAGCCCGGGCACACTCGCGTCGAGCAGCAGATGTTCGCCCGGGTAGCTGCGCGCTAGTGAAATCGCGGAACCATCCTCGACACCGATGGCCTTGAAGGCATTCGGCAGAAGCTGAGCGAGCGTCTCGGGGGACTCCGAGCCGTGGAGCTGCGCCCACCCGATGCCGGTCTCGCCGAGAATTTCGCGGATCTCAGCAACGGTGGCGTCGACGAAAACACCGACGGTCTGGACGCGGTCCGAAACGGCGTCGACAATTGCGCGCGCAGTCACGACATTGGTGTGCCGTACCGAACGAGGCCAAAAGTTGAGCCCGATGGCGTCCGCGCCGGCCTCGATGCAATGCACTGCGTCATCAACTGTTGTCAAACCACAGATCTTGACCTCGACCACCCTGCAACGATGCACCCTGCCAGATGGTGAGTCCAACCGGGTAAACGGTACTTGCGCTGAGATCCGTGGCACCCTAGACCCGGCCGAGCCGCACAGACGATGGGCGTTTGGGCGGCTGCGGGATTAGACTCGAAAATCGAGCATGGAAACCTCTGCAGTTGCGCGCGTCGACTCGACGCCGCGTGAAATCTTAGACTCCGTCGTCATTCGATTCGCCGGTGATTCCGGCGACGGAATGCAACTGACGGGAAATCAATTCACGACGGCCACCGCAGTGGCTGGAAACGACCTTGCGACGTTTCCAGATTTCCCGGCGGAGATTCGCGCACCGGCAGGTACGACCTACGGCGTGTCGGGTTTTCAGATTCACTTCGCGGCACACGACATTCGGACGCCGGGTGACGCACCTGACGTGTTGGTGGCGATGAATCCGGCCGCGCTCAAGGTGAACACCGACGTGCTCAAGCCGGGCGGCCTCGTGGTCATCAATACGGGTGCCTTCAGCCAGAACAATCTCGCCAAAGCGGAGTACGAAACCAATCCGCTCGAAGACGGGACACTCGATCGCTTTCGCGTTCTAGCCCTCGACATCGGTAAGATGACGCTCGATTCGGTTGCTGGCCTGGGCCTGACCTCGAAAGAGGCGCTTCGCTGTAAGAACATGTGGACCCTCGGGCTCATGTACTGGCTGTTCGCCCGCGAGCGCGAGTCGACCGTGGAGTGGCTGAACACGAAGTTCTCAAAAAGTCCGAAATTTGCCAAAGCCAACATCGCAGCCCTGAACGCGGGACACATCTACGGTGAAGCGGCGGAACTCCCGCACGGCATCGGGGCGTATCAGGTGCCCTCAGCCGAACTCGCGCCCGGCGAGTACCGAAACGTAAGCGGCAACGAGGCCACGGCCTGGGGCCTGGTGACGGGCGCTCGGCTCGCGGAGCTCGAGATCATGTATGGGTCGTACCCGATCACGCCGGCATCGAACCTGCTCCACAACCTCGCGAAGCTGAAACACTACGGCGTGACGACCTTTCAGGCCGAAGACGAGATCGCGGCGGTGTCGTCGGCGATTG
The DNA here is from genome assembly GCA_963845195.1 of uncultured delta proteobacterium. GTDB lineage: Bacteria > Myxococcota_A > Polyangia > Polyangiales > Houyiibacteriaceae > SG8-38. The sequence goes on along the minus strand of CAWJRH010000006.1, from coordinate 827,915 downwards.
GTGCAAGCTTTGGCGGCGCGCTCGGAGTCACCGGTACGTCGGGGCCCGGCGTCGCGCTCAAGACCGAAGCACTCGGGCTGGCGATCGCCACGGAACTCCCGCTCGTGCTGGTCAACGTGCAGCGAGGCGGCCCCTCGACCGGGCTGCCCACCAAGACCGAACAGTCAGACCTCTTCCAGGCGGTCTGGGGACGCAATGGCGATGCGCCGCTCGCGGTGCTTGCTGCCGCGACGCCGGGCGACTGCTTCTACATGGCGATCGAGGCAGTGCGCATTGCGGTGAAGTACATGACGCCGGTGATTCTGCTCACCGACGGGTACCTCGCCAACGGGACCGAGCCGTGGCGCCTGCCTGACATCGACTCGATCGCGCCCTTCCCCGCGGAGTTCGAGGACGACCCCGAGGGATTTCATCCGTTTCAGAGGCACGCGGAGACTCTCGCGCGGGTCTGGGCGGTACCCGGCACTCCCGGCCTCGAGCATCGAATCGGCGGTCTGGAAAAGCATGGCGACACCGGGCACATCTCGTACGACCCAAACAACCATCACGCGATGACCAAGCTGCGCGCCGCAAAGATTCAGCGCATCGCAAGCGACTTTCCTCGCGCAAAGGTCGACCAGGGAGAGTCGACGGGGGACACGCTCGTCGTTGGCTGGGGCTCCACGTACGGGGCGATCAGTCAGGCCGTCCGTACGATGCGCGAACGAGGTCAAAGCGTCTCCCACCTTCACATCCGAAACATCTGGCCGCTCCCTGAGGGCCTAGGCGAGGTGCTGCGATCGTTCCGCAGCGTACTGGTACCCGAACTCAACAACGGACAACTGGTCAAGCTGCTGCGGGCCGAATACTTGGTGGATGCCGAAAGTCTCACCAAGGTCGCGGGACAGCCTTTCCGCATTGACGAGTTGGTCGAAGCCATCGAGGCGCGGACGAATCGGAGCGTGCAATGAGTCCGAACCCACCCACCAAGAAGTACACTCGGAAGGATTTCTCCTCGGACCAGGAAGTACGCTGGTGTCCCGGATGCGGCGACTACGCAATTCTCGCTGCCGTTCAGCGCACGCTGCCGAGTTTGGGCGGCACCCCGGAGAACACGGTATTCATTTCGGGCATCGGATGCTCGAGCCGCTTTCCCTACTACATGAACACGTACGGCTTCCATACGATTCACGGACGTGCACCCGCGTTCGCGACCGGCCTGAAGCTTTCCAACCCCGAACTCGACGTTTGGGTGATCACGGGCGACGGCGACGGTCTGAGCATCGGCGGCAACCACCTGATGCATGTGTTGCGCCGTAACGTCGACCTCCAGATCCTCCTATTCAACAACGAAATTTACGGCCTCACCAAAGGGCAGTACTCACCGACCTCACAGGTTGGGAAGGTGACGCCTTCGAGCCCTCTCGGGTCGGTGGATCAGCCCGTGGTCCCCGCGCGGTTCGCGCTCGGATCAGGGGCGACATTCGTGGCACGCACGTACGACACATCGAAGAAGCTGCCCGACGCCTTGTCGGCTGCGCGGACGCACGATGGAGCGTCGTTCATCGAAGTCCTCCAGAACTGCCCGGTGTTCAACGACGGCGTGTTCGACCTCATCACCGACCGAAAGACGGGCGCCGCCTATCAGCTCTGGCTCGAACACGGAAAACCCATGCGTTTCGGCGCGAATGGCGAGAAGGGTCTTCGGATGAACGCCGCGACGCTCAGCCTGGACATCGTCGACGTCGGCGAAGGCGGAGTCGACGAATCAGAACTGATGGTCCACGACGAGACGAACGCGTCGCTTGCGTGGCTGCTCACAGACCTGCCCGAGGTGGTTGCGCTCGGTGTGCTCTACCGGGCGGCGGGCCCCGTCTACAACCAGAGCGTCACGGCCCAACGCAAGATGGCAGAAGAGCGCTCGGGGCCACCAGACCTCAACGCCCTGGTTCGGCAGGGCCACACCTGGACCGTCACCTAGGCGAGCGTCTCGCCGCACGGTAGGGCGACCGAGATCCGTACGCCCCCGAGAGGGCTGCCGTCTGCGGATGCCGTCCCCCCAGCCATGAGTGCGAGATAGGCGACCTTCGTCCATTCGAGGCCCAAGCGGGGCCGATCGGCCAATCGTGCGAACGGAGCGAACAGCCCCTCGATCTCGTCGCGCGTCGGCGCCGGTCCATCGTCTTCGAGTGAAATGCGAATCTCGTTCGAGGTCGCATCGGTTCGAATCCGAACTTCGGATACGAGGGGGGTCGCGGCCATGATTCGTGCGGCCTCGGCGAGCGTCGTCTGCAGCAGCCATAGGTCGACGTTGACGAGCGGGTTGCCGTCCGAAAGAAGGAGCGAGACTGAGTCGCCGATGATCGCCTGAATCTGGCGGGCTACATCGTTGAGGGCAACGGGTGGACCGGCATGGCCGTCCTGTGCCCGATCGGTCGCCAGTGCGGCCAGCTGGCGCATGATCGCGCGTCCCTGCTCGGCAGCGTCCCGCACTTCCTCCGCGTACCGAGCCACTGCATCGCTGTCTTCGCGGTGCTTGTCGGCCAAATGCGCATTGCCGATGACGACGCCGAGTATGTTGTTGATCTCGTGCACGAGCCCCCGGGAAAGTTCTTGGGCTGCACGCATGCCCTCAGGATGAAGGATTCCGCGAGGGACAAGATCCTTTTCGTCCGTCGCGTCGTCGGGCATCGAATCAGATCTCGAGAAGCTTCCGCACCGCTCGAATCACTCGGGGCGCTTGGATCGGTTTTTCGACATACGCGTTGGCCCCAAGCGCCATGGCCCGCTCGATGTCGTTGGGAGCGCTCTCGGTCGTGATGATCACGATCGGTGTCGCCGCATGACGAGGGTCGCCCCGGACATGCTTGACGAGCTTGAGACCATCCATCACCGGCATGTTGACGTCGGTCACGACGAGATCGAACTGATGGGCCGCGAGAGCGCGAATGCCCGCAAGTCCGTTCTCGGCAGTGATCACCTCCATCCCTGGAATGCGTTCGAGTGACTCCGCAAGCATCTTCCGCATTGCGGGGGAGTCCTCGACGACCAGGCAGCGGAACTCGCGCATATCGCTTTCATCGTACGACACTGCCATCTGTCGATCCAAGTTCAGCGTCTGCCATCGCGAAGCGAGGCGAGCTCCATCAATGCTTCGCCGAGCGACCAGACGACATGCTCCTGATGAGCCACCCCGGCCTCGCGAACCGCGAGCGGCATTCCGGACACGACGGCCGACTCCGGTTCCTCTATCAGCACCTTGCCGCCACGACGTGCTACGTCCGCCGCGCCGAGAGCTCCATCGTCGCCCATGCCGGTGAGGACCACCGCAATGGCGGCGTCACCTAAGACTCGTGCGGCCGACTGGAAAAGCTGGTCGACGGACGGCACGTAGCGAGTCCCGTCTCCAGGCGACACCAGTCGTACTGCAGGGCCGCGGTCCCCGGGAACCACTTCGATGCATCGACCGCCAGGGCACACGTAGGCCCTCCCCGCAACGAGCCGTTCGTAGGACTTGGCCTCGGCAACCCGGAGCACACCAGTCTTGTCGAGCCGCTGCGCGAAGGTCTTGGTAAAGCGAGGCGGCATGTGCTGCGCGATGACGAACGCCGCGTCGAGGGGCTGATGAAGCCGGTGTAGCAGTGTGACGAGGGTTCTAGGCCCGCCCGTGGACGCGCCGATGACGATCACTTTGCTCGGTGGACGTGCCACGTGTTCGGAACACGACCTCGTCGAACGCCGTTTCGGTCCCTCACGATCGACACTTCGACTGCTCGTCCCGCGGAGCGCCAGGGGTGAGAGTTGCTGGATTACACGCACCTTTTCGGCAAGTTGGTTCCGGAAGCGCGCGAGAGGCTCCTGTCCACCCTCGGGCTTGGCGATGAAATCGAGCGCACCAAGCTCCAACGCTCGAAAGACGCTATCGCGCCGTGACTGACCCGAGATCACGATGACCGGCAGCGGATGACGATCCATCAAGAGTTGCAGGAACTCGAACCCATCGAGACGCGGCATTTCGAGGTCGAGCGCTATGAAATCGGGCGGATGAACCTCGACGGCTCGTAGCGCTTCGGCCCCGTCGCGCGCGAGGTCTACGTGCGACACTCCGGGCAGTTCACTCAGGAGCGCCGCGATCATCCGTCGGTTGAGCGAGGAGTCGTCGACGACGAGCGCCTGCAGTTCCCTCACTTCAGAGGCTCCTCGGCGGAAGCTCGGTGTAGGGGACGGGCCGACGGTAGACGATGTCTGTGCGGAGCTGGGCGATTTCGAACGCCGTACTCGACTGGAGGAGAGACTCGCTATGCCCAAGGAGAAGGTACCCTCCTCGATTGAGTCGCTGATAGATCGTCTCCAAGACCTTTCGGCGAGATGTGTCGTCGAAGTAGATCAGTACGTTGCGACAAAACGCTACGTCCACACGCCCCACGATGGCTGCCCGTCGATCGTTCATCAGGTTGAGGTGCCCGAAATGGCACATCGCCCGAATCTTCGGGTGGACCTGTTTGCCATCTTCGCCCCGAATGAAGTACCGCTCGTAGTCGGGGAGCATCGCGCGGAAACTCGCCGACGTGTACGTGGCGCTCCGCGCCTTCTTCAGCACGCGACGCGATATGTCGTTGCCGAAAACCCGCACATCCCAATCCTCGAAAAGCCCAGACGCCTCGATGAGCATGGCGATCGTGTAGACTTCCTCGCCGCTCGAACAGCCCGCGCTCCACACGTCAAGCCGCCGCGCACCCCTCGCCTTGGCGCGGGCGCGAACCACTGGAAGGATCTCGTCCGTGAAGGCGCGCAGCTGGTACAGCTCGCGAAAAAAGTACGTTTCGTTGGTCGTGAGCACCTCGGCAGCGCTCTCGAGTTCTGCATCTGCCTTGGGGTGATAGCGAAGGTAGCGATAGTACTCGGCGAAATCTTCGAGGCCGAGGTCCCGGAGCCGTTCGCGTAGGCGACGCTCGACGATGTACGAGGAGTCGTCGGCAAAGTAGATGCCGCAGAACTGATTCACGTAGTCACGAATCAGCCGAAACTCTCGAAGGTCCAAGCGGGGACCGGCATCGTGGAGCAGGCTCATCTCAACCTGCGACCGCTAGCCCGGACTCGATCGCGTGTCTCACCATCGGGTCCGCCTCGGTCTCGAGCGCCTTGCCGAGCGCGGCACGGCTGCGGTCAGTGTCGAGGTCGAGTAAAAGTTTGATCGCGAGCATGCGCACATGCCACTCCGCGTGGTTCACTCCGCGTGCTAGCCGGTGTTCGGCATCGCGTGTCGGCAGCGTGCTCGCCGCCCTCAGACCGGCCTGAAAGATCTCATCATCAGCGTGTTGGAGCGCCTGGTCTACGGCGAACGCAACCTCGGAGTCCTCGAGCCATGCAAGAGCGTCCAACGCTGCTGCGACGACGACGGGCTGGTCGTCGTGGAGAAGGGCGCGAATCTGAGGGATCGCACCCTCGGCGTCGCGGCGACCAAGAGCAAGTGCCGCCTCGGCACGAATGGTTGGGAAGGGCGATTCGAGGGCAGTGCGCAGAGGTCCGTTGGCCTTGGGTGTACTCATCTGTCCGAGGGTACGAACGGCGGCCACCTGGACGTCGATGTCTTCATCTACGATGGCGTAGCCGATGAGCTCGGCAACGTCGGTTGCATTCGCCATGGCGAGCGCCTGCACTGAGGCCCGCCGCGTCCGTGCATCTTTGCTGTGAAGCCCTCGTTTCAGTACTTCGACCGCGGCCGCCGAGCCCAGCCGCGAGAGCACCACGGCAATGTCAGCGCCGCCGGGGCCTTCGAGGTCGGCATCATGCAGTGCGTTCTCGACCGTCTCCGGCACACGGTCGACCAAGAACTCGAGCGACGCGGTCGCTGCAGAGCGAACACGATGAGTGTTGCTGTTGAGGCATTGGACGAGGGCGCGGCAGTCACGAGCCTCACCCCACCAGCGCAGGCCCTCGGCCGACGCCGCCTGAGTCTCCTCGGACCCCTCGATCAGTTCCCGCTCGATGATGGAACGGACCCGGTCTCGTGTCTCCGAGGGCAAGTCGGTTTCGTGCGTGTGACTGAGTTCTGCGGCCAGCGACAGTGCAAGCGCCCAGACCCGCCCCTCGGCCCTGCGCTGCATCAGCAGAGGCTCGACCAGAACCGCTCCCCATGCACGCAGCGCATCGATGGTGTCCTGACACGCGACGTCGTCGGCGATCGCGTGCAGGACGGCTTCGAGCGAAGCCTCGTCGCGACACAGTACCGAGATGTAGGCCGCCGCGCGCCGAGTCGGCGTATCGCCGTGGAGAAGGCCCTCGTACAGCGCGTGTCGAAGCGACTCTCTCGACGCACTGAGCCGCTCAACGACCCCATCGCGGCCCGTGTCAGCCTCGCTGGTCAGCTGTCCAAGCGCGCGGATCGCGGAGAAAGAAGTTTGTGGCGAAGTGTCACTGGCGAGCTCGAGGAGAAAATCGAGCGCCTGGGGATCCGAGGTCCTCCCGAGAAGCTCGGCCGAGATCCGACGGACGAGGGCGTCCTCGACCGCGGGGCGCAGCCGTGCCCAAGGCACCCGGGTTCCAAGACGCGTCAGCCCTTCGACGACCGCGATGCGCAGAAAGAGTTCGGGCGTCGCCAAATGCTCTTCGAGTAGCGCCTCTGCCCGTGGACCACCGATTCGCACCAAGGCTTCGACCGCTGCAGCGCCGGCGTTCGTATCAGAGCCACGGATGAGTCCTTCTAGACTGTCGACCATTTCCGGATCGCGAGTCTTGCCCATTGCCTCGATGAGAAACTTTCGTGCACCGGGGCTCGCCGATTCACATGCGACCGAAAACTCACCGGCGGCTCCCTGCCCCACGAGACCAAGCACCTCGATTCCGGCGTTGCGAAGACCGATGTTCTCGGTACTGGCGATTCGCTCGATGAGCGAGCTGACGAGCTCGCGCCGGTGTTCGCTGCTCGCGGCAAGCGCGATTGCTTCACGCCGCACACGCCAGTCTTCATCGCCCAGCGCCTCGAGAATCTGCTCGAGCGAGGTGCCAGCGGGTCGCAAACTGAGATTGTGAACCGCCTGTCGTCGGACGTCTGGATCCACCGAATGAAGCGCGAGTTCGAGGGCGTCGCTCTTCACGGCGCCTCCGGCTGCAAACTTGGAAACTCACTCGGATCGAGGTCCATGATGGGAGCTGCGAGCCGCGCAGGGTCGAGGAGAAACACGAGCTCGTCGGCGTGCTTGTACGCAGACGTTATTCCGCGAGCTCGATGGCGATCGTCGAGTTCGGGAACGAATCGCTGTTGGTGGTCTCCGGATGAGAAGACGTCGAGCACGGCGTCGACGATGACGGCGAGCAGGTATCCCGCGCGGTCGATGATGATCCACTTCGTACGGCGCGTTGGCTCGGACGCAGCCAGGCCGAAGAAGCTCCGCAGGTCGACCACCACGACGACATCGTCTCTGTAGTCGGCCACGCCGAGCACGAACGCTCGTTCTCGTGGCAACTCGACGACCGGAAGCGGGTTGACTATCTCGCGAATCTCGGAGACGCCGAGCGCATAGTGCACTGATCCGACCGTCACTCGAATGAGGTCCTTCGCCAGCGTCCCTCGGTATGAGCGTCTGGTTCCCATCTCAATTCCTCAGGAGCGCCACCGGATCGATCAGGATGAGCATCTCGTTGCCGTTGGTCCCCGGAGTGACCGGAACGCGCCCCACGCCAACCACATAGTCAGACAGCTCGGCCGCCATCGCGCTCGAGTACTCGAGCTGATCGACTCCGAGGCGATACACTTGAATGACCTTGTTGACCGCGACACCGATCAACTCTCGGCCGTTGTCGACCAGGAGCACCCGCCCGTACGGCTCGGGTTGCGTCGTCTCTAGTTTCAAGAGCTTCGGCAAGTCGACTACGGTGATGATCTCACCCCGCACCGAAATCACCCCCATGAAGTGAGGCGCTGCCCGCGGGACCTCGGTGAGGGGCGGTGGAATGAGGACCTCCCGAATGGCGGGAAGCGGAATGCCATACGCTTCGTTCCCCGCGATCACGCCGAGAACCGTCGTCGCGCCGCCATCGCGTTCGGGCTCGGGAGCCAGAGTGGCCAAATTCGGGGTGTTCATGAGTGACTCTCCAGCGAGCGAAACGCGTTTGGCCCATCGAAGTACTCGGTGAAGAGCGCGGGGGCATCGAGCACGAGCGCGACTTTCTGATCCCCGAGGTCGGTAGCGCCCGCGAAGCTGTGCACCGACTGGAGGCTCTTTCCGAGCCCCTTGATGATCACGTCCTGCTGGCCGAGCAGGTCGTCGACGACGAACCCGATCTCGCGTTGACCCAGCGAGCCCACGACGATGAACTGAGCGTCGGCCTGACTCGACCTCCGAAACCCAAAAAGCGTGGCGAGATCGCAAATCGCCAGCGTCTCGCCGCGAAGACTGATGACTTCACGCCCCTGAATCGTGCGCAGATCGGCGGCAACGTAGGGGATAGCCTCCCGTACTGCCGTGATTGGCAGTGCGTACGTCCTCCCAGCCACTTCGACGATGAGCGCGCGAATGATGGCCAGCGTGATCGGAAGGGTAACGGTGATCTTCGTACCGGTGCCCTGCTCGCTCTCAATACCGATCATTCCGCCGAGCCTCAGAATGTTGGTCTTCACGACGTCCATTCCTACGCCGCGCCCCGACATGTCCGTGACCTGGTCGCTCGTGGTGAGCCCCGGCAGAAATACCAGGTTGAGCATCTCTTGGCGCGTTAGCTCATGGGCCGCATCTTTGTCGAGAAGGCCACGCTCGACGGCCTTGTCCCGAAGCGCGTGCGGATGCATCCCCGCGCCGTCGTCTTCGACCTCGATGACCACGTTGCTGCCCTTGTGATAGGCGTTGAGGGCTAGTGTTCCTTCTGGGCCCTTCTTCGCACTGGCACGGGCAGTGGGGTCTTCGATGCCGTGGTCGATCGCGTTTCGCACCAAGTGCATCAGCGGGTCGGTCAGCTCCTCGACGATGAGCTTGTCTACCTCGGTGCTGGCACCGGTGACGACCAGACGCACTTGCTTGTCGTGTTCCCGGGCGGCCTGCCGGACGATGCGTGCAAGCTTGCCGAAGACCTGGCCGAGCGGAACCATTCGCACGTCGAGAATGCCCGCACGCAGGTCCGAGAGTTGCCGCTCGAAGCCCCGACCGATTCGATCGAGGTCGGCTGCAGACGACCGGTGCATGGAGCTGCCCTTCATTTGATCGACGACGCGCGTGACGGCGCTTCGCACGAGGGCCAGCTCGCCCACGACGCTCATCAGATGATCGAGCTTTCGAATGTCGACGCGTACGGAATCCGCGACCGAACGCAGTGACATCTTGACGGCTTCGTCGTCAGGCGGACCCATGCTGACCGCCGGTATCGACGTCGGACGCGGAGGTAGCGTGGGCAGGTGGTTCTTCTCGGCAACCGCCTCGAGCGCGCCGTATCGTCCCTCGAAACGCGCGCGCAGCCGTGCCTCCGGCACCCTTCCAGCGAGCAACACGACGAGTTCGATCTTGTCGTCGTTGCCACCCTCCATGCTGGGTAGGTAGGTGATGATCTCGGCTTCCTCACGGGCTTGCTCACGAAGCGCCTCGATGGAGTCATCGATGGACATCAGATCGAACGAGGCGCGCAAGCGGTAGAGCGGTAGCCCCTCGCGAAGGCAGGCGCGAAGCCTGTGCTCTTCATACTCGGTCAATACGGATCGGACGGCAGGGTCGAGGGCATACGCATCAAGCGGATCCTCGTCTTGGACTGAATCGACGCCCCCAAGAGCGCGCACCGCGGCGACGTAGAGGCGTACACCCTCCTCTTCGTCGGCAGAGCTGGGATCCTCGAGAGCCAGAAGCCGCTGGAACCGCTCCACCGAGTCGAACAGCACGTCGAGGAGATTGCGCGTTACCTTGATGCGGCCGAGACGGAGATCGTCGAGGAGATCCTCGAGAGCATGGGCGACGGCGCCGACGTGGCCGTAGCCGAACATCCCCGCAATCCCCTTGAGTGTGTGGACAGCGCGAAAGATCTCGTTGATGAGCGACGGGTTGACGCGTTCGTCGCGATTGGCCGTTTCGTCGAGAAGCAGCAGATCGCGGGAGAGCGCCTCGACGAGTTCCTGCGCCTCCGCCAGGAACTCTTCCTGGACGTTGTCGCGGGGGTCGCTCATCCAGAAACCTCCCCGACCGGCGCAATGAGGTCGGCGACCAGCTGTCGGATCTGTTCGACGGAAAACGGTTTCTCGAGGAATGCGTCCGCCCCTAGCCCGAGACCGCGTTCCGAGTCCGCACCTCCAGCCTGAGTGCTGATCAAAATCTTCCGCGCGCCCTGCTGCCGCGGGCTCTTCTTGATGAAGGAAAGAAGTTCGAGTCCGTTGATGTCCGGCATGTTCACGTCGATGATCACGACGTCGAACGCACGCGTAGCGAGTACCCGGAGGGCTTCGAACCCCGTCTCCGCTTCTTCGACGACTGCGACGTCCCCGGTTTCCAGCGCCGCGCGTACGAAGGCGCGCATCGCACTGCTGTCATCGACAATTAGAGCGTATCGAACCACTTTGACCCCCGCTCACAGGGTAACAGAGTCGACGCATAGGGGGCTGCGCCCCCATGGATTCAGCTGCGTTCGAAGCTGCGAGCCTTGGGATCGTCGCCGCGACAGGATGAACAGGCGCACAGCGCTCGCAAGAAGCGATAGCTGTAAATGCCCGTCTGATGGCTGTCCGCCCAAACGAGCCGAACCGCGTAGTTTCCAACCTGTTGTACGTCTTGAAGCTCCAGGCTACCGCCCTCGATGAAGCGTATCGGGCCGTCATGACCCTGACAGTGTGCGCAGGGGCAGAAGCCGCGAAGGAGTTCGTGCGGATAACTGCCCGTGTGGCCATCGGCCCAATCGATTTCCATCAGCCGGGCGCCCTGAGGGGCACGAAGCTCAACGGGATCCGCAGAGGCTGCACTCATGAGGCCCTTCCTTCCCACCCGCGGTGCGCCGTCGAGGATCGCTCCCGGACGGACGCGGTCGCGTGATTCGCATCGAGGTGCGCAAGTGCCTCGCGGATCTGCATCAACTCTGCTTCGGGCCAAGGCTCGGTCGCAAGGCCTTCGTTCGACTGCGCGGCTACCCAGCGGCGCAACGCCCCCGACGAGAGTACCAGGCGCCCGCCTCCGCAGGCGCGACACACGATGCCGCCGCGACCTGCATCGAACGAGGCGGAGCGGCCCGGGGCTGGCACCTTGCCGCAGTGGACGCATCGGTCGAGCGTCGGGGCGAAGCCGAGCTCCGCAAGGACCTGAAGGTGAAGCGTCATCGCGGCTTCCTGGGTGGGCGCGCCCGCGTCGAGGGCCTCGAGGCATCGCGTCGTCATGGCGAAGACGGCCGGCTCGGGTTCGTGTTCGGGGAGCCTTTCCCGGACGACTGCTAGCGCGGCGCCCGCAGCGCCGATCCCCTCGAGGTTGCGCAGCAGATTGAGGAACGAGCGGTCGACCGACACGCGCTCCAAATGCGCGAGATCGCCTCGCCCAAGACGATACTCCGCACGCATCACCACGTAGGGTTGAAGCGCCCCCCCGAAACGGCGCTGACTCTTGCGAGCGCCCCGCGCGATCGCAGAGACCTTGCCGAAGTCTTCGGTCAGGAGCGTGACGATGCGATCGGAGTCGCGATAGTCGATAGACCGGAGGAGCAGTGCCCGGCTTTGAAGGGTGCGGCTTGGCAAGGTAGACCGGAGGATAGCTCAATCGGACCGTTCTGGGCAGGGACGCGCCTTGCCATCGCGAAGGTTGCCACGATGATGGTAAAGAGGGCCACCATGGTCACAGCAAAGAGCCAGCCGTAGCCTCGACGCTGGCCTACTCCGCGCGGTGGAGGCGCGAGCGCCGGACGCTCGGACTCACCGTCACTGAAGCGCGAGAGTGCCTCGTCTACATCGAGGTCGATCGCCGACGCGTACGCTTTGATGAATCCGCGCACGAACACTCCGCTCGGGAGGTCGTCGTATTGATCGCATTCGAGCGACTCGAGCGTGCGCCGAGGGATTCGTGTCGTATTGGACAGCTCCTCGATCGAAAGCTCACGGCTCTCGCGTTCACTCTTGAGCAGCGCGCCAACCGAGTCCCGGCTCACTGGGTCCCCTCGAGCATCGCTTGGCACATCCGGCCGTCGTTGGAATAGGGCGAAATCTCGACACAACGCTCGAGGTCTGCCACGGCATCCTGATGATGGCCCAGGTGCGCACGGACCTCGCCGCGCAGACGCCAGGCACCCTGCAGCTGCAGGCTGTCCTTGCAGCTCGGATCGGCGCCCAAGGCTTGACTCAAGGCATTCTCGGCTTCGCGCCAGAGCTCCATTCGCGTGAGCGCGCGGCCCATCGTGAAGTAGCCAACGCAAAAACGGGGTTGAATTCGTACGGCTTCCATCGTCGACTCTATGGTCTCCTGATACTGGCCAAGCCCGAACTGTGCCAGGCCTAGATTCCCCCATGCAAGATGTGGAGCTGTGTTCAGTTCATCTGCTGCGGACGCGCGCAGTACTGAAATCGCGTCCTCGTAGCGCTTGAGCTCAATGAGGCATACCCCATAAATATTGCGGGCCTCGGCCAGCGTAGAGCCCCCTCGACTCTGACCTTCCAGTAGGAGAATGGACCTTTCGAGGTGCGGCTGAGCTGAGGCATAGTCGCCGCGCTCCATCTGAATGAAGCCGAGCAGCAGATGGGCCTCCGCATTGTCGGGGTCGAGCTCGAGAGACTGACGAAGGTGCTCGATCGCGCTCGCCGTCTGCCCTTCATCCCTGAGGCTGGCAGCCAGTTGAAACTCCCGCACCGAGCGCTCGGTGTCGGGAGTACTGCTCGTCGTCGTCGTCGCACAGCCGATCAGCACGAACGCCAACCCAGCCAATCCCCAACGGTTCAACACGGATGTTGATGTACTTAGGGCCCGGGACGAGGTCAAGGGGCGTCGGCTCAAGAGACGGCGAAACGGGATATCTGTCCGAGACTCGGGCCTACTGCGCGAGATGACAAGCGACCTGATGACCTGGCGCCAGCGTGCGAAGCTCGGGCGCTTTCACGTCGCACAGACCCTTTTCGGCGATCGGACATCTCGGATGAAAGGCGCAGCCGGAAGGCGGGTCGAGCGGACTTGGCACGTCGCCCTCGAGCAGGATGCGCCGCTTTCGCAGGGTTGGGTCCGGTTCTGGGGCCGCGCTGAGCAACGCTTGGGTGTACGGATGACGCGGGCTTTCGTAGATCGACTCGGAGTCGGCGAGTTCGACCACACGGCCGAGGTACATGACCGCCACGCGCCGGCTCACGTATTCGACAACGTGCAAGTCGTGCGCGATGAACAAATAGCTCAGGCCGAGCTCCTGCTGTAAGTCGCCGAGGAGGTTGACGATCTGAGCCTGGATCGACACGTCGAGGGCGCTCACCGGCTCGTCGGCGACGATGAACCGCGGCGACACTGCAAGCGCGCGGGCGATTCCAATACGTTGGCGCTGCCCGCCCGAAAACTCGTGTGGATAGCGGCGCATGTGCTCGGGGCGGAGTCCCACTCGGTCGAGCAAGGACGCGATCCGCTCCTCTTCATCGGCTTTGGAACGACTGATCCCGTGCACCCGAAGCGGTTCAGCGATCGCAGCCCTCACTGTCATGCGCGGGTTGAGGGAGCTGTACGGGTCTTGGAAGATGATCTGCATCTCACGCCGAAACGGACGCAGCTCGCGCTCGGACAGATGAGTGATATCACGCCCATCGAACTCGATTTTCCCGGAGGTGGGCTCGTAGAGTCGGAGCATCGAACGGCCGAGGGTGCTCTTGCCGCAGCCAGACTCGCCCACGAGACCCAGAGTTTCCCCAGGCATGACCTCTAGCGTGACTCCATCGACGGCACGAAGAGTCGCTCTGCCCCGCCCGAAGCCTCGGGACGGCCCCGGGAACACCTTGTGAAGGTTCTCTGCCCGAACGAGAGGCGCCTCGCTCATGCCGATTCTCCCGGGTGGTGACACGCGACCTCAGTCTCGCCGACGAGACGAAGCTCGGGCTCGTCAGCACGACATTCTGCGGTCGCTCGCTCGCATCGATCTTGAAAACGACATCCGGGCGGTAGACTTCTCAAGTCCGGCACGATCCCGGCAATGGTCGGCAGCCGAACCCCTCGACTGCGGACACCCGGAAGACTCTTGAGCAATCCACGGGTGTAAGGGTGCTGAGGACTGGAGAAGAGCGTTTGCGTGTCGGTCCGTTCGACGATCTTGCCTGCGTACATGACCGCGATGTCGTGCGCGAACTCCGCCATGACACCGAGGTCGTGACTGATGAACACGATGCTCATCCCGAGGTCCACCTGGAGCTTACGCAGGAGGTCCAAGATCTGAGCCTGAATGGTAACGTCGAGAGCGGTCGTCGGTTCGTCTGCGATGAGGAGACGCGGATCGCACGAAAGCGCCATGGCGATCATCGCGCGCTGCCGCATCCCGCCCGATAGCGTGTGAGGATACGAGTCTACCCGCTCCCGCGGGGCGGGAATCCCGACGAGGGCAAGCAGCTCGATGGCACGGTCCCGAGCCGCGCGACGACTCATGCGCTGGTGGAGCCGAATCGACTCGACGATCTGAGACCCGATCGTGTAGACAGGGTTCAGCGAAGTCATCGGTTCTTGAAAGATCATGGAGATCTCGTTGCCTCGCAGACTGCGCATCTCGCGCTCCGGCAAGGAGAGCAAATCGGAGCCATCGAAAAGCACCCGCCCTGCCTCGATCCGGCCGGGCGGTGTCGGAATCAACCTCATCATGGACAGTGAGGTCACGCTCTTGCCGCATCCGCTTTCTCCAACGACCCCGAGCGTGCGGCCGGAGCACACGTCGAACGACACATCGTCGACGGCGCGAAAGTATCCCTCGTCGGTCTTGAAAGACGTCACTAGGTTGCAAACGCGGAGCAACGGATCGCTCATGCGCCGCTACCTTAGCACCAGACCCGCTCGGCCCGCCTCTTCACGGACACGTGGCGCGTTCGAGTCGCATACCAGGGCGCGGAGTCTGTTCGAAGGCATCCGGAGGAATGCGTGGATCGAGCGATAGCGCCTTGACCCGGACTTCGGTATCGGCGTCACGCCGGTGGTCCACAAAGCGCACCTTCGTCGGGAACCGATGCCCCTCGAAGGTCTGATAGTCTTCGTACGTCGCCTCCCAGATCAGACTTCCGTCCGCATCCTGAAGACTCGATCTGCGAAGACGAAGACGCTGGTCGGTGTCGTCCACGGCGACAGCGAGCTCCTGCACCGTGCCGTCCGCGCCGACGAGCCGCACGACATGGCCCCCGTCTCGGCACTCCATGCTCTTTTCGACCGCATCGATCACGGGGGTATCGCCGGTCAAGAATCGGACGACATTCTCCGAGGAGACTTCGATTCCGAGCAACCGGGCGATGTTCTGTGGGCAGGTCGGACCTTCGAGGAACGTGTTCTCGCGCAGGTCACTCAGCTGGAAGTGCTCCCCGTCACTCGTCAGGACCGCTGCCGGCCCGAACTGCGTGAGCACGTCGAATCGGACTCGCGTGGGCCGCTCGAGGAACATCAAGACGGTGCCTCGGATGCGGCCACGGTCTGCCCACTGCGTCACGCGGGCTTCCGCCTTCAAGGACTTCCAGCCTCGGTTCACGGTGTCCAGTTCCGTCAGCGCAGCGTCGGGATCCGTCCGGACTGCAGCGGGGCACACTGGCGCAGAACGACAGCTCAGCACGAGTGCCCCGGCAATGACCAGAATTCCAACTCGCAGCCCGACGACCACTAGTCGTTCGGGGCGCCGAGGGCGATCCACTGCTCGACGATGTCGATCACCGCGTTGGAGATGGTCTGTTCGCCCCCGGCAATCGGCATCTCTTGCCCGCACGTTTGCACCGCGCGCATCTTCTGGATCATCAGGGAGCCCGGTGCATCGTTCGGAATGACCAGAATCCCCTGCCCCTCGCAGTCACCCGCCGCGGATGCCGGAACGTCGAAAACTGCCGCGTGAGACTCGAAGGCCCAGTTCGACGTGTCGCTGAGATCGCTCCCAGAGAGATCGAGCGCTGCGAGTCCCTGGGGGCTCGCACCACCGGGAATCGTGCCGGACGGATTGTTGGGATTCTGATCGACGTTCCCGTTCGCAGGGGCATGGCAGAGCAAGCACTGGTCGAAGATGAGCGAGGCGTAGATCGAGCTCCACGTCGGGTCTGGCAGACTTCCTTGCGGGCCGAGGAACACGCATCGTTCCGTGTCGATGCTATCGCAAGGCTGCAACTCGAGCTGTGGCGTGGGCGCGACTTCCGTGCGCGCGACGACCGGAGCCGCACAGGCGAGCCAGTTGCGTACGATTTCCTGCCCTTCGTCGGTCGAAAGTTCAGGCAGCGGGGAGCCGTCTGCGCGAAGGAAGGGCCGAGGATCCTGGACCTGCTCGCCAGCCTCGCCGGGGGGCATTGAACCCCGACGAATCTCCTGGATGCTCTCGGCGGCCCACGCGTTCATCGAGCCGCGGTCTCCGCTGAGCCGCGAGAGACGACTGCAGTATCCACTCTGATCGTCGCCGCCGTCGCAAGGCTCCAAGTCGGCGCACGAAGAGTCAGGCGAACCGTCATCGATACACGCCAGGGCGAGGTCGAAGTTCAAACCGGACGGAACGCCGAACCGATTGGACCCCGTCGCCGCAGGGGCGTGACAGAACGAGCCGCTGCCGCAGCTCGCCTGAATCAGGGCTTGGCCCTCGTACATCGGTACCCCGTCGGCTTCGCGAAACGCCACGGCCAGAGCCGCCGGTCCGTCGAGCGGGCGGCCTTCGTCGGTTTCGCCGCTGAGATTGCATTCGCCCAGGTCGCGCTGGCAGCCAGCGAGGCAGAGGCTTGCGGCGAACAAGTAAGAAACGGTCTTTCCCCTAAGCATAAGCAGGCCCAGAGTGCGGCTGCCGCCGAATTGAGTCAAGCCAGCGACAAGACCCGAGCTCATGCGGCAGGCCGAAGGTGCCCAAGGCGATCGCGCAGCTTCTGCCGCGCGCGCACCTCGAGCTGCCGCACACGCTCCTTGCTGACGCCCATCTCCCGTCCCAGAGCCTCCAGGGTGCGTGGCTCTTCGGACATGAAACGGGCCTGGACGATCCTTCGCTCACGCTCGGTGAGCGCTTCGAGCGCCTCTTCGAGCTCGTTCCGAACTCGGCCGATCGCTTCAGACCGCGCGAGGTTGTCCTCCGGAGAGAGCTGATCGCAGCTCATGCGCTCCAGCGGAGTCGACACGTCGCTCACCGTGGCGTCGAGGGATACGTCCCCTCGGGTCAGCAGCGGCCAGAGCTTTTTCGCTCGCGTCAGAGGCATGCCGCTCTCTTCGGCTAGCGCCTGCGGTGAGTCGATCGACTGGCGGCGAAATGCGCGCATGGCCCGGCGCTCGGTGCGCGTGGTGCCAAGTCGGACGATTCGGTAGGATCGAACCACATAGTCGCGGATCTCCGCGCGAATCCAGTACGCAGCGTAGGTCACCAGTCGGCATTTCTTGTTCGGGTCGAACTTCGCGGCTGCCTTGAGAAGCCCGAGGTTGCCCTGCTGAACGAGGTCCTCGAGGGGCACACCCCATCGCCGATATTCGCGCGCGACCGAGATCACGAACGGGAGGCTCGATTCGATCAGTCGGGCTCCCGCTCGTTCATCACCGCGCGCCCAGGCTCGAGCGAGGTCGGCCTCGGTCTCAGAGTCGAGCACGGCCACCCGTCTCAACGAAGCGCGGTAGCGGTCCAGGGCTGTGAGTTGTGTGGTATTCGTAGTGCGCATGTACGTAGGTGAATGCACGTTGCGTGCCGCGCCGAAAACCGAAATGAATCCCACCACGGGCGCATCTCGGACGCGGCGTTTTGCCGCGCTGCGTAACGAGTCTGCCGCGGTGCCGGTCGACGACGGCCGGTGCCGGCGCCCCTCTCCGAAGTGCGGCTCTCGGGGCCCAGCTTTGCCGGCCCAACGACCTATGCTACTTTCGTCACGTGGATGTGGTGCTCCGTAAGGTAGGCCGTAAGCCTGGACGAGCCGTGATAGGCCGTCTCCTTCGCCCGCCTCGAAAGGGGTCGGTGGTCGTGATCGAGTTTGCGGACGGACTCCACGAATACGTCACCACGCCCGTGAAGCGCGTGCTGCAGCTCTGCGGTCAAGACACCTATTATTTGCAGACCGCCAACAGCCGCTACCGCCTTGAGGTACGCTCGACCGAGTCGGGTGTGGTCGATCAACCGATCGCGAACTGAGTCCCGTTCGACGTCATCTCGCCGAGCTTGGCAACGAGCTGATCGAGAACGGTCTGAAGGGCCGAGAACTCCGGCTGCTTGATCTCGCTCGACGCCTCGTCGACGTAGAGCGCCCGGTTGATTTCGATCTGCACCACGTGCCGTCCCTGCTTTGGCGCTCCGTAGTGGCCAGTGGTCCAACCACCTCGATAGGGCGCGTCGTGCTTCACGCTGAGCCCCGCTCCTCGGAAGTGCGTCTCGATGAGATCGATGATTCGACCGTCAGCCGTAGTGCGGCCACGCGTGCCCGGCACGATGTCCGCGCGGACGACGCTTGGCCCACCGAACGTGGTGCGCCCGGTGGAGGGCATCGAGTGGGCTGCCAACACCATGACGTGGCCGTACTGCGCCCGAATCTGCTCGGCCGTTTTGCGAAGCGTGTCGTGATATGGGGTGTAGTAGCGAGCGATGCGACGAGAGAACTGTTCTACCGTCAGCGGGGTTTTGAGGAGTGGTGTTCCGTCGGTGCGTGCGCGCCAGATCACGCCGCGCGCTGCCACGTGACGCGCCTTCGGATGCCGAGGCACTGCGGCCGAATCGACGTCCTCCGCGGATCGGTTCAAGTCGACGACGTACCGGGAAACACGGGAAACCAGCAGCGTCGCACCGAATGCGGGGGCCCGCGCATAGAGTCGGTCCACGTAAATGTCAGAGTCGCGGAGCGCGGCCAAAGGAGTGGTCGTCAGCTCGCTCTCTACATCGTTCGGAATGACCAGACCCGAATGCGGCACCTCGACCAGGACTGGCGTGGGTTCGGCTTGCGGCGCGGTCAGTTCGACGAAGGTCACGGTGCGTTCAAGTGCCGTATGACTCTTCGTACGGCATCTCCGAGGGAGTCACCTTGGTCCGAACCAGCCCGCACGCAAGCCCAAGATAGAGGGCACGATAGACCGGCTCAAGATCGCTCCCTGAATGCCCCTCGCGCGCGATGAGGCCGCCGAGCGTCACGTCGCCGCTCACCGAGTCGAGAGCCGCAACCCAGCGGGGATCGAGGCGGAACTGCGCCAGCGCCGGTCCGTAGGCACAGCGTTCTACGAGGCGCTCACGAAGGGGGTCGAGGACCGACTCGATCTCTTCGAGATGTGCTTCGCAGGCGGCATCGCGCAGCATCTCGTAGGGATCCTGACCGAGCGGAAACGTTTCCTCATGACTCTGGGCGCCACGCACGAACGCCCACTCACCGCGCCGCCATCGGAACGCCTCCATGAGTCGGCCGCGTACCTGCTCGGTGATGGCGCGGAAGAGTTCCACAGGCCGAAGAATGCCCAACCCGACTAG
The DNA here is from genome assembly GCA_963845195.1 of uncultured delta proteobacterium. GTDB lineage: Bacteria > Myxococcota_A > Polyangia > Polyangiales > Houyiibacteriaceae > SG8-38. Next base: position 808,397 of record CAWJRH010000006.1, on the reverse strand, counting down.
CGCATCCCCGAGTCGGCCGCCGTACTTCGGCAGGAGCGCCAGAGCCATCTCGACCTCCATGCGAAGGCAGCGGCCGGTCGCGACGAGATGTTCGCCGAGAAGCTCGGACTTGTCGGTGGACGCAACGAACTCCGGACGACCCTCCACGAAGTAGATTTTCTTGCGTCGATGCCTCTGCCACAAATGGAGCACCCCGGTTTCGCGTCTAGCCACGATATCGAAAACGACGGGCAGAAGGGTCGCGGCTCGAAGCTGTCCCTGCTTCTCGGCCTGAGCGAGTTCCTCGAGCTTCCACTGAAGCCCGGGCGACGTGACGAACCGGCTAAGCTCGGGAAGCCCTCTCGCGTCGATGTAGCTACCATCGCTCTTGCTTATCTTGCAGCTCCGGCTGTCGATGACGCCCGTGGTTAACAGCTGAATGAGCCGAGGGTAGCTCATTGGCCCCATCTCGCTCCCATCGGGAAGCAGGACCCGATAGATTGTCGGCGAGGTGGTGGGTCGAGGCCCGAGGAGCTCGTCCCCGGCCTGGTGCATCAAATTGCTATCGACCAGAGAGACCACGTCGGCACCCGGCTCCCGTATTTCGGGCGCGTCCCCTTCGATGAGCTGCAGCTGGGCTAGGAAGCGGACGAGCCTGTCGGGCCCATGCCCCATGCCCCGCCGCCGCATGATCTCAGCGCAGGCCTCTGAGAAGGCGCCGGCGGTGGGCCGCTCGGCGGGGTCCTTTTGCAGCCCGCGGAGAACGAGTTGGCGGATGTCCTGCGGGATGCGTCGCTCGCACCTGACGAGCACGCGAAGGTCGGCGTCGCGAATCTGAAGGAGTACGTTGAGCTCGCTTTCACCCTGAAAGAGCGGCTCGCCGATGAGAAGCTCGGCAAGCACCGTCGACAGAGTGAATACGTCGCTCTTGCCGCTCAGGTCTTTGCCGAGCACCTGTTCGGGCGACATGTAACCGAGTTTTCCTCGCACCTGACCGTCCTCGGTGGTCGGCGCCCTGCTCCGCACCGTCGCGATCCCGAAGTCGGTGAGCTTCACGTGACCGGTACGGGTGAGCAGGATGTTGGCCGGACTCACGTCTCGATGAACGAACTCGAGCGACGCGCCTTCGTGGTCGACCGCATGATGCGCATACTCGAGCGCCTGGGCCGTCTGATACGCGATGTGCAGCGCGACGTCCCAGGGGATGGGCGTTTCGGGAGGACCGACCCGGAGCATGCGGCTCACGTTGGACCCGTCCACGAGCTCCATCACCAGGACGAGATCCTCACCGAGGGTGCCGAAATCGAACACCTGAACGATGTTGGGGTGTTCGAGTTGGGCCGCGAGTCGCGCCTCGTCGACGAACATGCCGACGAAGTCCGGATCACTTGAAAATTGCGGAAGGATCCGCTTGAGCGCCACGCGCTTCTGAAAGCCGTGGAGCCCCTCACGCCGCGCAACGAAGACCTCGGCCATGCCCCCCGTCGCGAGTCGACGCTCGATGTGGTACGGCCCGAGCAACGGCCGTTCTTCCTTCACGCGTCCCTCCGTTCGTGCGTGTCCTCATCAATATACGCGGGGGTGTCGCGACCTGTCAGGTTAGTCCGCCGTATGGACTCGACCGTCATTGCAGCGACAACGGAAGACTTGGGCCTCGTCTTCCGCAACGTCTATGCTGCCAATGTCGAGTTGGACGGGGGAACCATGGGGATTGTTCGTAAATCGGCGCGTTCCAAGCGGACCAAAGATCCGCTTCTTGGACAGGTAGTCGCAGGACGCTATCGGCTGGAATCACAGCTCGGTGAAGGCGGGATGGGTGTCGTCTATCGGGCGCGCCACGTACTCATCGATCGGGTGGTCGCGCTGAAGCTCATTCGTCCGGACCTTCGGGGCGAGACTCATCTTCGCGCGTGGATGGTTCGTGAAGCACGGGCTGCCAACCGAGTCGATCACGCGCATATCGTCGATATCCACGATGTGGGGGAGACCGAAGAAGGAGAGCTCTATCTCGTGATGGAGTACCTCGTCGGGGACTCGCTCTCGTCGCAGATCGCCAAGGGGCCAATGCCGATCACGCGATGCGTCGACATCCTCGAGCAGATGACTGCGGCGCTTGCGCGTGCTCACGATCTCGGTGTCGTGCACCGCGACTTGAAGAGCGACAACATCATGTTGACCGCACGCGGCGGTCGGCAGGACTTCGTGAAGATTCTCGACTTCGGGCTTGCGGCACTGACGCGAGACCCGCGGCTTGCGCCCAAGGGTGCAGTTTTCGGAACCCCGGAGTACATGTCTCCTGAGCAAGCGCGCGGCGACGATGCGATCGCAGGCAGCGACCTCTACGCCCTCGGGATTCTGTTTTTCGAGATGCTGACGGGCCGCCTTCCGTTCCGATCGGGGGACCGAGACGAACTACTCGACATGCAGCGAAAGGCGGCTCCGCCCTCGCCTCGTCGTTACCGTCCCGACATTCCCGAGCAGGCCGAAGCAGTGATCATGAAGCTGCTCGAAAAGGATCCGGCCGATCGCTTCCGGGACGGGCACCATCTTAAAGAAGAACTCAAGGAGCTGCAGCGCGCGCTTCCCGCTCGCACGTGGGACTCCCCCACGGACGCGATGCCTGCCGCGCCCCCGCCGCCGCCGCCTGCCAAGGCGCCGGGAGTGGTCGAATGGAGTCGTACCGCCGCCAACTTCCTCCGCGCGGTCGCGCGGGCGTACCCGGATGGCAACGCGCCCGAGCCGGTACAGCAGGCAGCAGACCGGATCTGGGAGATGGCCTCTCGCGCGTCTCGGCTCGAAGGCGAACTCGAAAGCCACTCGAAAAAGCTCGAGACGATCGAAAAGCGTGGACGTGCGCTACGCGCCGAGATCGGTCGTAAGGTCGAAGACCTTGCCGGCGAAGAATCACGAGCCCTTCGCGACGCTTCGGCCGAGCGCGACGTGCTCAGCCACTTGGTCCTCAAGCGCAAGAAGTCACAGCGCGAGATGCGTGCCGCCCAGGCCGAGGTCCAGGCGGCGGGAGGCGACGTCGATCGGCTGCGACGCTCGCACGAGTCCCTAGGGGCCGCGCGCGCGGAGATCGCCGTCCTCGAGTCCGTGTCGCGCGACTACGAACAGCGGGCGAGAAACAAAGAAGAGGCTGCAAGCGAACGCCGCACACAAATCGAACAGCTTCGTGCACAGCTCAAGCGCTACAGCGAGGCCCTGGAAAACGATCTTCAAACCGGACGCGAGCGCATCGCGAATCGCGTCCGCGAGGCGCTCGAGCATGAGGCAGCGTTCGGCGAGGCCTCGATCCTGCTCTTGGATCATCTTCGAGACAAACCCGAGTGCCGGGAGTTGCTTGAAGACATCGACAAACGACGCCAGGGCCAGGACCCGGACGACAAGCCCTCCGAGCTTCAAGAGCTCATGGAGCAGCACGTCGCCGCTCGCTGAGGGGCAGCCGCTGCGCCGGTAGCGGTGCGTGCACGAATTGGCGCCGACGTCAGTGAGCCCACTGTCGTCGGCACCGGGTAGCCGAGGTCGGGTTCGAACCGACACGTCCTTGCGGACACCGGATTTTGAATCCGGCGCGTCTGCCAATTCCGCCACTCGGCCGCGCGGCCGCGACTATAGCAGCGAACACCGCGGACGCATCGGTAGCCGGCTTGAGCCCGATCGATGGGTTCGCTAGGCTCGCGTCGACCGGGAAGGGTTTCAATATGACGAGAACGGCGTTTCTGGGGATGGGCCACCACGTGCCGTCCAAGGTGGTGACCAACGACGACCTTGCTCAGTTGTTCGACACGAGCGACGAATGGATCCAGCAGCGAACGGGCATCAAGGAGCGTCGCTACATCGAGGAGAGCGGGACAGGTCCGAGCGACCTCGCCGTGCCTGCGGTCCAAATGGCTTGCAAGAATGCGGGCGTCGACCCGTCTGAAATCGACGCGATCATCTTCGCGACCCTGTCGCCCGACTTCAACTTTCCCGGCAGTGGCTGCTTCTTGGGGGACAAGCTGGGCCTCGCGGGCGTTCCCGCGCTCGACGTTCGGAACCAGTGCAGCGGCTTTCTCTATGGGCTCCAGATCGCCGATGCCTGGATTAAGTGCGGAATGTACCGACGGGTCGCGTTGGTTGGCGGCGAAGTGCACTCCACCGCGCTCGACTTCAGCGACGAAGGACGCGATGTCACCGTCTTGTTCGGCGACGGGGCCGCGTGCGCGCTGCTCGGCCCGTCGGAAGTAGAGACTCGCGGAGTGATCGACGTCGAAGTTCATGCCGATGGGAGCGGGGCCAAGGAGCTCTGGCTCGAAGGACCGGCAAGCGCCTACATCCCGCGCCTCACCCACGAAATGATCGACAACAAGTCGGTCTACCCCGCGATGAACGGACGCCACGTGTTTCGATGGGCAACCTCGAAAATGCCGGAGGTCGCCAAGTCGGTGCTCGAGCGCAATCAGGTCGCGGTCGCCGACCTTGACCTCGTGGTGCCGCATCAGGCGAACCGGCGCATTAACGAGTTCGTAGCCCAGAAGCTCGAGGTGCCGCCCGAGAAGGTCGTTCACAACATCGAACGGTACGGCAACACGACTGCGGCATCGATTCCTCTGGCGTTGAGCGAAGCCATGGAACAGGGGCGGGCCAAGGCCGGCGATCTGGTTCTCATGCCTGCGTTTGGTTCCGGTTTCACATGGGGTGCGGCCCTCGTCCGCCTCTAGGCGGAGTGGTCGGAAGCATGGGTGACGCAAGCGATAGGCCGTTGCCCAAGGCAGATCGGGTCGCTGTCGTTCTCAACGGCAACGCGCGCCAGGTCACCGATGAGCTCGTCGAGAGCTTCGATCAGGTCGTCGGCGCTGGAGACCTGTTCCTGTCGAAGAGCCTCTCGGACGCACACGCGATCGCCCGTCAGATCGTCGCAGCCGGGTACCCTGTCGTACTCACCGGTGGCGGTGACGGGACCTTCGTCCAGATGGTCACGTCGATCACCCGAGGTGCCGAAGAGGCTCAAACACAACCTCCACGCTTCGGGCTCCTGCGGCTTGGCACCGGCAACTCCCTCGCCTGGGCATTGGGCGCCGGGACTAGCCGAAAAGGCGTACTCGCCGACCTGGCACGACTGCGTCACGACACCGCGCATCGGGACTTGTCCCTCATCGACGTCGAAGGGCTTCTCACGCCGTTCGCAGGAGCGGGTTTCGACGCGCTTGGACTCAAGCACTTCCACGACGTTCGCGAGGTCGTTCGACGACTCCCCTGGCTGGGAAAGCACGCGACGGGCGCATTCTCGTACGGGATCTCCGTGCCGACCATGACGCTCCCTGCGCTCGCACTCAACCCCCCGCTTTCCCTGCGCATCGTCAACCACGGCGCGGCCGCGACTGTACTCGACCGCGAGGGCCAACCCACTGGAAAGGTGATCGACAAGGACGGCGTCCTCTTCGAGGGTCAGTGCATCGCCGCATTGGTATCGACGATCCCTTACTGGGGCTTCGGGTTTCGAATCTTCCCCTTTGCGGACCGTCTCCCCGCGGGACGGTTCTGCCTGCGCGTCGTGACCGCGCCCCCCCTTCATATTGCTGCACACATGCTCAGCGCGTGGAAGGGAACCTATCGTCACGACGGTCTTCACGACTTCTACGTAGAAGACGTTGCGTTCGAGTTTCCCCAGTCTACCGCGATCGAAATCGGCGGCGATCCCGGGGGCATGACGACTTCGATGCGAGCGCGGCTACACGCGGATCCGGTCCGAGTTGTCGACTACCAGGCCGCAGAGGCCGAGCAGCCCCGCTAGCCGCCGCATCACCGTTCTGGGACTCCAGCACGGCCCTGGTGGATTTTTGTTACCTTTCTCTCAGTAGAACTGTAATAATCCATAAATAGCAATGCGGGGAACAATGACTTGGATCATGCGGCTCGCCGCCCTAACAGCGGTCGCACTCATGGCACCACCGGAGGTTTCTGCGGAGATCGTCGACGGTTCGGTGCGAGGTCAGAAATCGGCGACGAACTCGTCGGCCGAGGATGACTACTACTGGCGAGTCTGGAACGGCGCGCTGCCGGAGCGATCGGGAACGATGGGTAACGACGATCTCCTCGCGGTGTTGACCGGCAAGTTCACGGGACCGCCGATCGACTGCACGTTCCGGTATCGCGGAGGGGCACTCGAACCATCGACCCTGGCCGCGCGATCGGGAACGACGGTCCGCATCGAGAACCGCGACACCTTCACCCATGAGCTCGTGGTCGAAGGCCTGCCCGGCTTCACGCCGCTAGAGTCCGGTACGGAGACGGTTCGCGCGATCCCGGTGCCTGCCGGAGGGCCCTGGAAGCTCGCCGACAACTATTATCCGCACGTCGACGGGTACCTTCACTCGATTCGCGAACTGGTCGCGTGCGCGGCGGTTTCGAAGAATGGGACGTTTCGTTTCGAGAACGTACCGCCTGGCCCGTACTCGTTGAGGATCTTGCGAGGCAATGAGCAGGTGGCGATGCAGAAGATCACGGTGCCGGCGGGCAAGGCGATTCAGGTCGATGCGCTCACGCTCGAAAACGGGGGGAAGTAAGCGATGTTGTCGCGTCTTTGGTACTTGGTCCTTGCGGCTGCGCTCGGCGTTTCGATTGCAGGGGCCTTCTTGAACAAGTCGGCCGCAAGTCGGGAAGCCGAGTTCCAGCTTCGAGAGCAGCTTCGTCGCGATCGCGTGGAAGCTGAACTATGGCTTCGACTCGATGCGCGACTGCGCCTCGATGCGCTGGCCTCTCTGGCGATCGAACCCGAAGTGCGGCAGACGCTCCGAAGCTCGAGCGGACTGGACGGGACTCCTGGAATCAGCGCGCGAAAGCGCCTGAGTAACAAACTCAACGCACTCAACGAGGCTCTCGAGGAAGGCCAGGGCGACATGGTATTCGCCGTGGACGCCGAGGGCGACGTCGTCGCCACGCTCGACCGCAACGACATGCGCACCCAGAAGCTCGACAAGATGCCTCTAGTTCAGGACGCCCTTCGTGGCTTCATGCGAGACGACGTCTGGGTCTTCAACGGAACGGCCTTTCGAATGGCCGCCCGTCCCGTGTTCGATGGGGGTCGATATGTTGGCGCGATCATCCACGGGATGCAGATGGGCGACGACCTGGCGCGTCGACTCGGGGAGAAACTGCCGAACGCAACCATCGCGTTCTTCTATGAAGGCGAGGTCATCGGGGCCCACACCGGCGGCACCGAGGCGCCGACACGCAGCGAGGTCAAGGCTCGATTGGCGGAGTTCGGTCCGGAAGCAGACCCCGACAAGGTGATCGAGCTCGACGAGAGGTCGCTCGGCGTGGCATCGCCGATTCGCGGCGGCGCCGCTCATGCGGGCGTTGGCTACTTCATCGGGAGACATGGGAGCACCGTTGGATTGGGAGGGCTCTTTGCGAACACGTTCTCCGAAGACGTGGCTTCGCTTCCCTGGTCGGCAGTCGTTGGAATCCCTCTCGCCCTACTGATGGTCGGGCTGCTGCTGCTCTACCTGGAGCACGACAAGGCCGTCCGAATTCTCGGCAAATCGAGCGCCTCTCTCGCGAAACAAGAGACCAAAGGCCTTCCGGCGGGGGAGCTCCGCCGTCAGTATCGAAAGATCGCTGAAAACGTGAACGAGGCACTGCGCGCGGGCGTGGGCTTCACGCAAGGCGCCGAAGTGCGCGGGTCGGTAGACCTCGACAACATGCTCGAAGCAACCAGGGCAGGGGTCGACACGGGCTATTTCGGATTCGCGCAGGAACCGGCGACGGCCCGTCAAGCGGTGGTCCCCGAAGAGGAACCCCCGACTGTGGCCGCTGAAGGCCAGACGGACGGCCCGGCCACGACGCCGCCACGCGAGACTCCGACAGCGCGACCCAAGCGTACGTCACCGAGCACTGGGGCCAGGGCCCACTCCTCGATGCCTCCAGCGCCGACGCCGCGTCATCGGCAGCCCACGGGGGCACAGAACGCCCGGGATTTGACTCCGGCCCCCGACGATCCGCCGACACGACCGCGCGCGATCGTCGACGAGTATGCGCCGTACGACGACCCTGAGGAATCGACCCAAATCAAGCACGTGCCCCAAGAGCTGCTCGAGCAGTTCGAAGGGGAGGACGCACATTTCCGGGAAGTGTTCGACGAGTTTCTGCAGACGCAAAAGGACTGCGGGGGCTCGGTCGCCGGCCTCACGTTCGATAAGTTCGTCAAGAAGCTCCACGCGGCGCAGGACCAGGTGATGAAGCGCCACAACGCTCCTTCCGTCCGGTTCACCGTCTATGTCAAAGAGGGACGCGCTGCGCTCAAAGCGAGTCCGATCAAAGCCTGAGTTGACCCTCAGGGTACGGGGCTCTACTGTTTCAAATGTCCTTCTGTTGTGCAGGTGAGGAGTGAGTCAAGAATCCCTGACTAGGTCGAATCGGGAGCTTCAGCGTGCGTGGTGTGCGGACCCGGCTAGCGTCATCGGGGGGCCTAAAGCGTACGGTATCTGTTCCCACCTACTAGTAAGTAGGGATTCGACTCGTTAATCCCACGGCACCGCGGTCAGGACTTTATGAAAAGCCGGCTCGAAAGAGTCGGCTTTTCTTTTTGCTCATTGGATTGGCGATGTGAGCCGCGCGCATCGCACGGCGACGCGAAACCAAAGCGGCTTTCGATCGTACTCGCCGTCTTCCATCTCGCGGCAGTGCATGAAGTCGTTCTCAAACATCCGTTCGACCTGCTCGATGAACTGAGGATCGAGGATCGCTGCCGTGATCTCGAAGTTGAGGCGGAAAGAGCGATTGTCGAAATTGGCGGTCCCGATCGTCGCAAACGTGTCGTCCACCAACATGGCTTTCTGGTGGAGAAAGCCGTCGAGATACCGATAGAACTTCACCCCAGTCTGGCCTGCCTGATCGAAGTACGAGAACGCGGCGAGATACACCAGCATGTGGTCTGGATTGTCCGGAATCATGATGCGCACGTCGACACCCCGAAGGCCCGCCAGTTGCAACGCGACCATCACTGCCTCGTCAGGCACGAAGTAGGGGCTCGAAATCCAAATGCGATGCTGAGCAGAGTGGATCGCGTGGACGAACATCAGGGTAGCGGTTTCCAAGTCGTCAGCGGGGCCACTCGGGATGACCAGCACCGGATGATCCGCGCCGTCCGAAGCAGCGGTGGGAATCCACTCGAGCATCGGCACCTGACGCGTCGCCCACAGCCAATCCTCGACGAAGGATAGTTGGGCTTTGAGCGCGGCGGGCCCCTCGATTCGCACGTGAGTGTCGCGCCAGTGGCCGAACTTCTCGCTCTTGCCGAGGTACTCGTCGCCCACGTTGTGGCCGCCGATCCAAGCTACTTTGGAATCGACTACGACAACCTTGCGATGATTGCGAAAATTGAGCTGGAAGCGATTGCCTGCACCACGCCTCGTGTTGAACTCGGTGGCCTGCACACCGGCAGCGCGCAGCTCGTCGAGGTAGCGCTTGGGCAGCGCGTGACTCCCGACCTCATCGTAGAGGAAGTAGACGGCGACGCCCTGTTTGCTCTTGCTGATTAGATGCTGTTGGAGGCGCCGCCCAAGTCCATCGTCTTCGACGATGAAGAACTGGAACAACACGTACTTCTCCGCACTGTCGATCCCTTCGAGGATTGACGTAAACGTTGCCTCCCCGTCGATGAGAAGCTCGACCGAGTTGCCCTCGAGTATCGGCATCCCAGCGAGAGCTTCACCCGCCTGGGCCGCGTGCTCCCATGTGGCGCCGTGAACACGGAAGCTCTCTACTGCCTCGAGGGCTTCCGTCTCGATGATGTCGCCGAGATCGTCCGTGTTTCTCCGAGCCTGCACGTATCCGCGAAATTTGCTCCGTCCGAACACCCAGTAAGCAGGGACCGCAACGTAGGGAAACGTGATGAGCGAGACGACCCAGGCGATCGCGCCCTGGGAGGTGCGCGTACTCATGAGCGCGTGGACGGCGGACACGAGCCCCAGGACGTGGAACGTCGCGACGACGAGGGCGATTAGTATGGTTCTATCCATCTGCGAGGAACGTCTTGAGGCCTTGTAGACTAAACTGAATCCCCATCGCAAGCACGATGAGCCCCATGAACCGAGTGGTCATTTCCGAGAACAAGCTTGGCCTGCCTGCCTTGCGGCCGAGTCGAATCGTCATGAGTAGCACCAGCCACAGAACCACCGCCCCTACGCCCACCGCGACAAGCGCGGTCTCGGGGAACCCGTACATCGTGTGCGCGGCTGACAGTGTGATCACGCCGGTGATGGTCCCAGGGCTTGCTGCAAAGAGAACGAGAGGCGCGAGAGACTGAGAGCCCACCTTCGGGTCCTGGGGCGTTGTCGGCGCAGAGTCTCGGGCCGACAGCATCGAGAAACCCATCCAGGAAAGGACAATTCCACCGGCCACCATAAACGCGTCGAGCGACAGTCCGAAGACCCGCAGGATTTTGGTGCCTAGCAGTGCCGCGATGACCAGGATCGCGAAGACCGCGAACGTCGCACGGGCGGCATCACTGCGCCGCTGCGCGTCGGTTCGGCCCGACTCGCCACGCGAAAAAATCGCAGCCGACACCGCAGGATTGATCAGAGAGAGCACCGTCACGATCGCTTGCAGATGAGCTTCCATCGCTGTGGGTGTAGAAGGTTGCCGCTTGTACGCAAGCCTTCCGGGAGCCGGGCTGGCCCTGCAACGACGGGGAACGCGCCGTCATTGGGGCGTCACGCCGAGCGCGCGCAGCTCGTTCGCGTATTTGTGAGCCTCGGTATCGAGACCTAGCTTCTGGCTGTATCCGGCGAGCAAGGTCAGGACGTCGATGTTGGCGGGGTAGCGTCGATGCATGGCATCGAGCGTCTTCATCGCGCGCTTCGCTTGACCCTGGTCGAAGGCCGCAACGGCATACACGTACCCGAATCGAATGTTCTCGGGGCGCTGCTGGTGGGCGTTCGCGAGGCGTTCGAGCGCTTCGTCGTATCGGTTGAGGCGAACGAGCGCGAGACCGAGAGCGTGCTCGATGGATGCGGGATCCGCCGCCTGCTCGAGGGCCTTACGCAGCACGGCTTCGGAGTCCTCCGGGCGACCGAGACCCCGATAGAGATCCGCGAGGTTCACGTATGCCGCGGTGAATGTCGGATCGGTGACGACGGCTTCACGTAGGAGTGACTCCGCCTCTTCGGGCTTGCGATCGACCATGGCCAGGTGGGCAAGAGCGACCAATCCCTCCCCGCGGTCGAGGCCATGTTGGCGCGCCTCCTCGTAGTCCTCCCGGGCCGCCGCCAACGCCCGTCGATCGGATTCTTGCCAGGAGCTCGTGTCATTTTCGAGCAGACTCGACACGGCCTCGATTCGCACAGCGCGCGAGGGATCCCGCAGCAGCGGCAAAATGAGGCGGCGCCTCACCTCGGGGGGCATCTCGCGCACGGCTGCGGCTGCCGCCTGCCGAACGATTGGACTCGGGTCGACCGCCGCACGCATCGCGAGGGCAGGCAGGGCTCTGGAATTGAGATTACGAAGCTCGAGAAGCGCGGTGGCCCTTACGATCGCCGGTGCGGTTCCTGGCGCGATCAGTTCGACCAACGCCGTCTCACTGCCTGGCCGTTGGCCCCGCGCGTCATGGAACGCTTCTGCAAACTCGTGGGACGGTGTGCGATTCTCGAATCGCGTGGCTATTTGGCGCTCTGCCCAAGCAGCCGTCTTGTCCGTGTGACAGCCGTTGCAGGCATTGGGAGCGCCGATACGTTCCGCCAATGCGGGCCTCGGGAGGCCGAAGCGATGATCTCCTCTTCCATCGATCACCATGTAGTTGCGCTTCGGCATGTGGCAGTCGACGCATTGAGCGCCGGGCGTACCCGGCTCATGGAAGGAGTGGCCGGGTCCGTCAAAGACCTCTGCCTTGTGACAACGGATGCACAGAGCGTTGCCTTCCTCGAGGAGCTGGCCGCCGTGCGAGCTGTGGCAGTCGCTGCAGACCACGCCCGCCGCATACATCTTGCTCTGCAGGAATGAGCCGTAGACGAATACTTCGTCTTCAATCTGGCCGTCGTCGAAGTAGAGAAGCTCGTCGAGGGGCGCAAGACGATATCGGTCGTGAAAGACGAACCCGGGACCGCCGAGTTCGGACCGCCGGGAGTGACAAGGCGCGCAGGTGTCGAGCTCGTCGGTAGGCTCTGTCGCAACGAGGTGGGCGATGTCTCGAATCCTCGGAGAACTCCCATCTGCGTTCCGCTCGGGACGCCAAGCGGTGCGGGAACCCTGCGTTGGCGAGAGCGCGGCCCTCCTCGGCAGCTGCGATGTGAACCGCGCCGGGGCCGTGACAAGCCTCGCAGCCGACGTTGATCTCCTCGTAGGTCGTGGCGTAGGTGCGCGCCTGGCGATCGTAGTTCTTCTCGACTGCCGTCGAATGACAGTCCGCGCACGCGTTGTTCCAGTTGTAGCTGATACCCGTCCAGTGGAGCGGGTCGCCGGGGCCAATGTACTCTTCCGGCTGCAGATGAAACCACCGCTGCCCGCCATCTTTTCGGGGCCGCGTATCCCATGCGACCGGAAACGACTGAAGACGCCCGGGCGCGGTCTCGACCAAGTACTGCTGGAGGGGCACGGCGCCAAAGGTGTAGCGAACGGGGAACAGCGATCGCTTTCCCTGCGCATCGAGCGCCTCGACGAAGAACTCGCCGTCCACCTCTTTGAACTTCACCGTCTCGGAGAAATACCGAAACGGCCGATCGCGGAAATCGCCGAGAACGTTCTGGGCGTTCGCCTCTTGCATCGAGAGGGCGTGATGCGAGCCGAGCCAGGCTGCGTGGGCCTCGGCGTGACACGAGACGCACTTTCCGCTCCCTACGTACTGCGCCTGCGCCGCCGTTGGACTTGAAACGATAGGCACGGCAGGCGTGCTCGTTTCCCGCGCTTTGTCTTCACTCGCTCCGTCCGATTGGCTGCGGCAGGCTGAGAGCAGGATCATGAGCCCGAGCGATAGGGCTACGATTGGCTCGTGTCTCATGGGGCGGGGGCATAGCACCGTTGCCCGCGTACCGGTATCCCTGATCAGCCAGCCGACGGGTTCCAGGGCACGTCCGCAACACCGTCGATGTGATTGGAATGGCGTGCAAGTACAAACAGGAGATCGCTCAATCGATTGAGATAGCGAAACAGCTCCCCACGCAACTCCTCGAGCGCGGCCAGGGCAACGAGACTGCGTTCGGCGCGACGACAGATGCAGCGCGCCAGGTGGAATCGCGCTGCGCCTTCGCTTCCCCCGGGAAGCACGAAATTCGCGAGTTCGGCGAGGTCGGCTTCATAGGTGTCGATCGCCTGCTCGAGTGACTCGACCTGGGGCTCCGAAATCATCGGAAGGCCGCCCTTCCCTTTGCGATCCGAGGTCGAAGCGAGCTCGGCTCCTACTTCGAATAGCTCGCTCTGGATGCGACCGAGCAGCGCGTCGAGGTCCGGGTTCGCAACCGTCACGCGCGCGACGCCGATCGCACTGTTGAGCTCGTCCACGTCGCCGTACGCAGAGACGCGAAGAGAGGCTTTCGAAACGCGCGCACCTCCGAAGAGCCCGGTCTCTCCTTCATCGCCGGTCTTGGTATAGATCTTCATCGCTCGGTCCCTTCACTCTCGAATCTGTCCCCGACCTGCACGCCGCGGCCGGCTACGAACGACCGTGCATCCACGCGTTTGCGACCACTTTCCTGAACCGTCTCCAGCACGACCGCACCTTCGCGGCAAGCGACGAACACACCGGTGGCGTCGACCGCAAGAACCTCGCCGGGCGTCACGCCTTCGGGGTCGAGCGTCGAGGTCCGCGCGCGATGAATCTTGACGACGCGGTCGCCCAGGCGCGCGGTCGCGCCCGGCCAAGGGTTCATGCCACGGATTCGGTCGACGATTCGTTTCGCCGACTGGTCCCAATCGATACGACCGTCCTCCTTGCGGAGGAGCGGGGCCATTGTGGCTCGCGATCCGTCCTGGGGCACCGGGCTGAGTTCGCCGCCCGCGTAGCGATGGAGCTGCTCCTGGAGCAACGATGCACCAAGCCCCGCGAGCCGCTCGGCCAATGCCTGCGCGTCTTCGTCGGGCCGGATCTCGGTTCGGGAGGCAGCCAGAATCGGACCGGTGTCCATCCCTTCGTCCATCTGCATCAAGGTAACGCCGGTCTCCGCATCACCGTGTACGATCGCCCATTGAATTGGCGCTGCACCTCGCCATCTCGGCAGGAGCGAGGCGTGGACGTTCACGCAGCCTGCCCTGGGAGCATCCAGGACGGCCCGCGGGAGAATCCGGCCATAGGCAACGACGACACCGACATCGGCTCCGAGAGCACGCAGACGTTCCGCAAACTCTTCGGTCCGGACCTTCTTTGGCTGCCAGACGTCGAGACCAAGTTCGAGCGCACGCACCTTGACCGCGGGCTGCCTCAGCGCGAGGCCACGCCCCGCAGGCCGGTCGGGCTGCGCGATAACTGCCCGGACGTCGCTCACCTCGTGGAGCGCCTCGAGACAAGGAACGGCAAACTCAGGGCTGCCGAAGAACACCGAGCGCATCGCTCGCTCACTGAGCGGCGTCGGCGGCCGCCGCGCGCTTGGTCATCTGACGATGTACCAGTCGCCGGCGTAAGACACTCAGATGGTCGATCATGAGCTTCCCGTCCAAGTGGTCGTTCTCATGCTGGATTGCGATGGACAGCAGTCCCTCGGCGTCGAGCTCGAACGGCTTTCCCTCAGCGTCGAGCGCACGAACGACGACGCGTTCGGCACGGGGGATGTCTTCGCGAACACCCGGGAACGAAAGGCAACCTTCGTTGAATGTCGTCTTGCCTTCGAGGGTGACGATTTCAGGGTTGATGAAGACCCGCAGGTCGCTTGGCTCATCGTCGTCGCTCGCCGTGTCGACGATGAACAGACGTTTGGCGATCCCCAGCTGTGTCGCCGCGAGCCCGACCCCAGGCGCCGCGTACATCGTCTCGGCCATGTCGTCTATCAGCGAGCGCAGCTCGCCGTCGAAAACCGTGACCTTGGCTGCCGAGTCGCGGAGTCGTTTGTCGGGATAGAAAAGAATCGGGCGAATCAACCTGGACCTCCAGAAAACACGACGTTCAACACCCTGGAACGACCTCTGTTTTCTAGCGCTCACGACCCCCGGCCGCAAGATTGGCCCGGTTGACAGTCGACTCTGACTAGAACAAGTTCTACTTCGTTCTTCAAGCCCTCGAATTCAAAGGAGCGCCTAGATGGCGGACTGGGACCGTACTGTCGATTTTCTAATCATGGGTAGCGGCGCCGCTGGCATGGCGGGCGCGATCCGCGCCCACGATCTCGGCATGGAGGTGCTCCTGGTCGAGAAGAGCGAGTTTTTCGGAGGCAATACAGCGATGTCGGGCGGCGTCTGCTGGGTCGCGAACAACGAAGGGATGGCCGGAGCCGGGGTGCAGGACAGCGACGAGGACGGCTTCGCGTACCTCAAGCACATCACCAAGGGCGAGGTCCCCGACGAGCGCCTGTGGCTGTTCATCCACCAGAGCAAACGTGTCCTGTCCTATCTACAGCAGAAGACACACGTGCGGTACGTACCGCTGGTCAAGTACACCGATTACTATCCAGAGGCCCCAGGGGGTCGGCCAGGGGGTCGGTCGATGGACCCGGTCCCATTCGACGGGGCAAAGCTCGAAGAACAACTCCTCGAACTCAGGAAGCCGCATCCACAGTCGCAGATTCTCGGCAAGTTCGGGATCACGGCGCGGGAAGCGCAGGCCGCCATCGGCGTCGGCTTCAAGACCATGCTGTTCATGGCCTGGCAGATGTTTCTCTACCTGCTTCGATATCCCAAGCGCAAGCGCTGGGGCCGCGATACCAAACTCTGCGCCGGCAACTCTCTGATGGGACGGTTGCTGCTCTCGCTCAAGGAGCGCGGGGTCCCCACGTGGCGCAACACCGCCATCAAAGAGCTCATCACCGAGGACGGTCGTATCGTCGGTGCGGTCGTCGATCGCGAGGGCACCGAGATGCGAGTGCGCGCGAACCGAGGGGTTCTCATCGCTGCAGGCGGGTTCTCGCGAAACCTCGAAATGCGCGAGAAGTATCAGCGGCATCCAATCACCACCGAATGGACGGCCGGCACCCCGTCGAATACTGGCGATGGAATCCAGCTCGGAGAAGCGGCTGGCGGCACCCTCGCATTGATGGACGAAGCCTGGTGGACGCCGGTCTCTCTCGTGCCGAAGTCGCCGTTTTCGTGGGTGCTCGTCGTAGAAAAAAGCCTGCCTCACGGCGTGTTCGTCAATCAGGACGGGCGTCGGTTCACCAACGAGGCCGCGCCGTACATCGACGTCGTGCACGGCATGTACGACGACGCTGCCAGGTCGGAGGCGCAAGACCCTCGCTGGTACCACGTGTTCGACGCAACCTACCGGCGGTCCTCGATCGCGGGGCCGGTCGCACCGGGCAAAGTGATGCCCGATAGCAAGCTCCCGCGCCGCTACCGCGACGGGAAGTATCTCTACAAGGCCAACTCGCTCAACGAGCTCGCCGCCCAGATTGGCGTGCCGGCAGACACCCTCGCCTCCACCCTGGCGAAGTTCAACGAGTCCGCGGTCAAGGGAGAAGACCCGGACTTCAACCGCGGCTGGAGCGCCCAGGACCGCTACTACGGAGACCCGCGAGTCGAGCCGAACTGCGCGCTGGGCCCTGTCGAAACGGGGCCCTTCTATGCGGTACGCATCTACCCGGGCGACCTCGGCACCAAGGGCGGACTCGTCACCGACGATCATAGCCGCGTCCTGCGCGCCGACGGGCAGCCGATTGCGGGCCTTTATGCGGCCGGCAACTCGACCGCCTCAGTCATGGGCCGCACCTATCCGGGTGCGGGCGGCACGATCGCACCGGCGCTCACTTTTGCCTTCCTCGCCGCAGAGGCCGCGGCCGAGCGCTCCGATGAAGCCGAGCGCGAAGCCGCCGAATGAGCGGAAAAGACTGGCGCACATTCGGTCGAATTCACACGAAGCTCTACCGGCTTCTGGGCGGTCGCTTCGTGGGCAGCGTCGGTGGGGGTCGCAAGGTGCTGCTCCTCACCACGACTGGCCGTAAGTCCGGACTCGAGCGGACGACGCCCCTCGTCTACATGCCCTACGGCAATACCGTCGTGGTCTATGCCTCCAACGGCGGGAAAGAGACGCCCCCAGCCTGGTGGCTGAACCTCCAGACGAATCCGAGTGCGACGATTCAGATTGGGAGTGACACGTCCAGCGTGAAGGCCCGCCGTGCAAGCGACGCGGAGTACGCTTCGATCTGGCCGCAGGCCGAGGCCTACAACGGCCACTGGAGAGACTACAAGCGCAAGGTCGCCCGAAGCATTCCCCTCGTGCTGCTCGAGCGCTGAGACGTCCCCTTGCGGGCGCACCCCGCGGCGAGATTCAAAGCGGGTCGATGTCGAGTGAGGCCCGTGCGGGTGACACCCCGCGGTCTATCGCGACCGTGAGGTCCGCCGCGACGGACCGTAGCGCTTTGCGATCGGCAGACTTGAGAAGCAGCCGATAGTGATAGCGCGAGCGAAGTCGAGCAAGCGGCGCAGGCGCAGGGCCCAACACCTCCACGCGACCATCGCGAACCGCAGGGTGGGAGCGCGCCACGGAAGCAAGCTTCTTGGTTGCGTCCTTGGCCTCCTCCTCGGCCCCGGCGTGGACGCGGACCGCGACCAGTCGCGTAAAGGGCGGGTACCCAACCTCCGCACGAGACGCGAGCTCGGCGGCGAAAAAGGCCTGGTAGTCGTGGCGGGACGCCAGCGCCACTGCGGGATGGTCCGGCTGATAGCTTTGGAGGACCACGCGGCCCGCGTCTTGGGCACGTCCCGCCCGCCCAGCCACCTGGGCGAGGAGCTGAAAGGTCCGCTCCGACGCGCGAAAGTCTGGAAACGCGAGGCTCTGATCGGCGAGTACGACGCCAACCAGGGTCACGCCGGGAATGTCGTGGCCCTTGGTGACCATCTGGGTGCCGACGAGGATGTCGACCTCGCCGCGCCGGAGGCGATCGAGCACGCGCTCGACGCCATCTCCTGACGCCGTATCGCGGTCGAGGCGCGCCACGGTCGCTTCGGGGAAACTGCTCGCGATCGCCTCCTCGAGCTGCTCGGTGCCGATGCCGAGTGCGTCGAGTTCCGGGTTTCCGCATTCGGCGCAAGGCGAGGCGGCGCCGCGCTGGAACCCACAGTAGTGGCAGCGTAGCGCACGCTCGGCGCGGTGCTCTGTCAGCGCGACGCTGCAAGCGGGACACTCTGCGAGAGCGCCGCAGGCAACGCACCGAACGCTCGGAGCAAAGCCACGGCGATTGAGAAAAAGGATCGCCTGATGCTTCGACGCGAGGCATTCAGCAAGCGCACGATGAAGAGGACCCGTGAGCAGGGGGTAGCCCGTCGGGCCGTCGCGGTGGCGCCGCAGATCGACGCGCTCGACTTCAGGGAGCTCTTGCCCACTCGGACGGGTCGGAAGAGAGAGAAGGCCCATCATGCCCTCGACCGCGCGGTAATGGGTTTCGATCGACGGCGTGGCGCTGCCGAGGACACAGACCGCGTTCGCGTACTGCGCCCGCAGAAGCGCCATGTCGCGCGCATGATATCGAAAGCCTTCGTCCTGCTTGAACGAAGGGTCATGCTCCTCATCGACGACGACGATCCCGAGGTCAGCGACGGGCGCGAAAAGCGCAGAGCGTGCGCCGACGGCAATCCGCACGCGGCCGGCGCGCAGAGCCTGCCACGCATCGTTCCGCTGCCTTGCAGTCAGTCCGCTATGCAAAACCGCGATTTCGTCGCCAAATCGAGCACGGAACCGCGCGACGAGCTGAGGGGTGAGCGCGATCTCGGGAACGAGCAGGATTGCCCCCTTTCCGAGGCGAGACGCCCGATCGATTGCCCGCAGGTAGACCTCGGTCTTGCCTGAGCCGGTCACGCCGTAGAGAAGGAAGGCACCGCCCTTCCCTTCGTCTAGCGCCTTGCCGATCGCATCAATCGCGAAGTCCTGCGCGCCCGTCGGAGTCGGGGGTTCGTCACGCTCGACTCGCGTCCGGAAGAACGGATCGGCGACTGCGTCGACTTCCTCGAACTCTACCAGTCCCTTGTTTGCGAGTGCCCGAACCACAGCGCGCGGATCGGCGACGAGCGAGCGAATCTCGTCGAGCAGCAGGAACTCGTTCCCCTCGAGCGCCTCAACGACCTTCCGCTGCCGAGCGCCCAACCGTATGTTGCGTTCACCGGTCGGGCTGAGGCTGACCTTCCAGGTCTTGCGCTCAGCAACCCGCTCACCGGGAAGGCTCTCCGTGGCGTCGAGGAAACCTTGACCGCGCAAGCGACGCATCGCGCCCGTAGGAAGAGGAGGTGCCGCGGCGCGAAGGACCTCTCCGAGAGGATGCATGTAGTACTTCGCCGCCTGATCCAGGAAGTGCAGGAGCTCGGGCGTAAATAGGGGGTCGGCGTCGAGAAGCCCCGCCACCGGCAGCGCGCGCTTGACGCCCTCGGGAAGGGTGTCCCTCAGGCCGAGCACGATGCCCGCCAGCTTGCGACGATTGAAGGTCACCGCGACCCGCGAACCCGGCAGAAGTCTATCGCGCAGCGACTCCGGCACCGAGTAGGTGAAGACTTTCCGCAGCGGAACGGGAAGCGCAACCTCGACGTACGGCGGATTGGCCTCGGACATCAAGTCTCCTTGCGCCATCTCAGTCGGACGCGCGTTCGACGAGAGTTCCATCCGCTCGAAATTTCCCGCGGCGGCGATCGGGGTCGCGCGAGTGCACGATGAACGAAAGCTCGTCCCGATGACCAGCGCGAAGCCGCTGAACTCCGGCCATCGCGATCATGGCGGCGTTGTCGGTGCAAGAGATCGGTGGTGGCACGAACAGCTCGAGCCGGTGGGAATCGCAGGCGCGCTGCGCCTCGGCGCGCAGACCCTGGTTTGCCGCGACGCCCCCGGTGATGACGAGTCGCTCCACGCCTTCGCGCTCGCACGCCAGGAGTGCCTTGCGAACGAGAGAATCGACGATGACCCCTTGGAAGGAAGCGCAAAGATCGGCGAGACCGGATTCGGAGGTCGGCGCCCCGTGCTTGTGGAGATGTCTCGCGAGCGCCGTCTTCAAACCGGAGAAACTGAAGTCGAGGGTGTTGCGAGAGGCCATGGGACGCGGAAGCCGGACTGCCTTGGAATCGCCCTCGGCCGCGAGACGGTCGATGACCGGACCACCCGGATATCCGAGCTCGAGGAGCTTGGCGGCCTTGTCGAACGCCTCCCCTGCGGCATCGTCGCGCGTCTGGGCGAGAAGCGAAATGTCGGAGAACCCGTCGACGCGGTAGAGCGCGGTGTGACCGCCGCTCACCAGTAGTCCGATGAAGGGCATCGCCGGAGTCGGTCGGGGCTCCGCGTCGGGCCTTTGGAGGTAGACGGCGAATAGATGGCCGTCGAGGTGGTTGACCCCGACGAGCGGCTTGTCGAGGCTCCAGGCCAACGCCTTGGCAACCTGCACGCCGACGAGGAGCGAGCCGACGAGCCCTGGGCCTTGGGTGACGGCAATCGCATCGACGGCATCGAAACCACCGTCGACCGCGCTGAGCGCATTGCGAATCACCGGGACGACCGCTCGCATGTGCGCCCGAGACGCGAGTTCGGGAACGATCCCGCCATAGGGACTGTGCGTTGCCACCTGGCTCGCGACGACATCAGCAAGCACCACGCCGTCTTCGGTTACCAGCGCTGCGGCGGTCTCGTCGCAAGAGCTTTCAATCCCCAACACGCGCATTAGCGGCCAGTCCGCTGGAGCGTGAAGAATCCGAAGAAATCACAGTCTCCCGCTTCCAGCGTGGCACAGTCGCTGGGGTCGCAAATCACCAAGCCCGGTCCTGCCACGATGCGGACCTCGATGGCACCCCCGCGAATCAGGGAGACGAACACCATGGCGTCTCGGCCGGCAAGAGCACCCGTCGCGGGCCGCGCGATGAACATGTAGTTCCGCAGTCTGCCGCTGCCCGGGAACTCGTAAAGCCCCAGTTCGTCGTGCGCGAGAGGCGGGATGGGCAGCAGCGGTGTGCCGTCGAACGTCGCCTCGCAGTCCTCTCCTACCGTGGTGATCGTGCCCGGGTCTTCATAGATCGCATACGGGTTGAAGGTCATGTCGAGCGTGACGCCCGACGGAAAGCCTCGTCGAATGAACGAACAGTCGATGTCCGGGGGACAGACCTCCGGGTCGTTCACGCCCGCGATCAACCCGGTGTAGATCTCGCTCTCATCGGTGCTGAACTCCGTGAGCGAGTCGCACGCCATCCCGAGCACCGCGAGGGTCGCCGCCACCAAGGTCCATTGCTGTGCGCGCCAAGCCATCGGGCCAAGCATAGGGGACCTACCGTCCCGGACAAAGGCGACGGCGCCCGACGGGCCTCAGATGCTCGAGCGGAGGGTCTTGCTGGCAGAAAGCCAGCGTCGATAGCCGGGCGCATCCCCGGCCTGCGCCGCAAGGGCGGCAGCATCCTCGTAGCGAAGCTGGGCGTCTCGGGCCCGCCCGGCAAGTTCATCGATCGACCCCAGCATCCCCACGGCTCGCGCCACCATGCTGAGCGCACCCCGCCTGCGCCCATGCTCTTCGACCCGCGAGAGCTCGGCGGCTGCACCTTCGTGATGACCCGCGGCGGTCAGGGCGTCGGCGAGTTCGAGCTGGCACCGGGCAATCACGGGCGCGGGGGCCTGAGTTTCTTCGAACAGCTCGAGCGCGCGCCGGTACGCGTTCGCCGCATGCCCTGGGTCCCCTTCGATGCGCCGGATCCGCCCGATGGCAACCTGAAGGTGGGATTCGATCTGGGGCTCGACTCCGGCCACGAGTTCGAGCGCCTGCCCGAAGTGGCGCATCGCGTCTCGGGGGCGGTCACGGCGGGCAGCGATCTGGCCGAGCGCAAGCAGCATCCGCGCACGGTCGGGGCTTCTCGGCGCCGTGAGGTCCAGAGCTTCACGGAGAACACCGTCCGCCCCGGCGGGGTCGCCTGCGCGAGAAAGTGCTTCTCCAAGCTTCCTGCTGAAGGTCGAGATCGCTCTGTCGAGAATCGTGTCGCCGCTTTCGAGAGTCTCTCGACGCGCAAGCTCGAGCGCCCGCCTGTACTCCAGGACAGCGCCGGCGTGGTCGCCGCGCGCCATTGCCGAATCCCCAGCGCGCTCGAGGACCACCAAACTGGTGACCGGCTCGACGCCCCGATAAGCGTGCACGGCTCGTACTACCTCGGGAGCCCTCAACTCACTGAGAAGGCCGTAAGCCAGGCGGTGCAGATCGCGTCGCGCCTCGGCGGGAATCGAGGCTTCCACGAGTTCGCGGATGAAGGGATGCACGATGCTTAGTCGCGATCCGCTGAGCTGGACGATCGAGCTGCCCGCGAGTTCGTCGAGACCCAACAGTTCGTCGTTGTCCGAGATCCGACGCAGCGCATCGAGATCGCAGCTCCGTCCCAGCACCGCCGCGGCCTGCAACAGCCGGCGTGCGTCTACGTCGAGTCGCTCGATACGCTGGAGGATCGCGTCGGCCAGGCGGGGCGGCTCGTCGTCATCCGCGGACACGCCAAGCGCCTCGAGCTGCTCGAGGTGAAGCGGAAGCGCGCGGCCGCCGATCGCTTCGGTGAGCCGATCGAGGCCCGGTGAGAGCCGAAGATGGAATGACCCCGCCAAGAACTCCTCGGCGGCATCCGGACGCAGGCCTTCGAGAAGCAGGATGTCGTTCGCTTGAATGCCACGGTCGTTGTCTCCCGCTGTCAGCAAGAGCACGGGCTCGTTCCCAAGCACTCGCGAGAGCTCGGCGACGGTGCGCTGGGTCAGTCCGTCACAATCGTGAAGATCATCGACGATAAGCATCACTCGCCCGCTTGCCGCACGCGCCCTTGCCCGCCGCACGGCTGCGGCAAGGGCTTCGGCGACGGCACCGGTTCGCGCTCGCCCGTCTCCAGCGGACAGCCCCGAGGGCGCGATGACTTCACTCACCCCTGCGATCGCGAGCGGAGACCCGAGTTCGTCGCCTCGGTCCGCCATCCGCTTGAGCTCGGAATCGTCGACTTCGAGAAGCTCTGCCAGGAGCGTCCGCATCGCGCTGTAGGGCACCGCGGCCCCGGTCGGATGGGAGCCCGCACCGACGACCAAATCGCCCTCAGCGGCGGCGGCCTCCGCCACCTCAGTCAAGAAGCGGGTCTTGCCGACTCCGGGTTCTCCGTGAAGATGAACCCAATGGGCGCCCTGAGAGGCCTCGTGCCGATGCTCGCGAATCTCTCTGAGTTCGTCGGCTCGTCCGACGAAGTCGCGCTGCGAGCCGAGTGGCGGATAGAACGAAGGCCGTAGCGAGCGATGGCTACTCTGGGTGGGGCGCGTGCTCCCCAGACGCGTGCCGCATTCGCCACAAAAATTCTGCGAGCCGCTCGCTGGGGCCCCACAGCTGGGACAGGGCACGACCGAAGCGCGCGCGACGCTCATCTCCTCGAGCACGGACCGAAGCGACTTCTGCATGTCGCTCGCTTTTTGGAATCGGTCGTCAGCGTCTTTGGCAAGCGCCTTCATCGTCAGCACCGCGAGCCGGTCGGGAATGCCGCGGCCCGGGCTGAGCAAACGGGGATCGGGTACCGGGTCGTTGAGGTGTCGGAGGACCACGCGGGTGGGTGTATCGTCTACGTAGGGCAGATGCCCCACGAGTAGTTCGAAGAGCACGACGCCGAGAGCGTACAGGTCTCCGCGGCCGTCCACCCCATCCCCGCGTCCCTGCTCCGGCGACATGTAGTCGGGCGTTCCGCACACGAGGCCCGGCTTGGTGATCGACGTTTCGCCGCCCACGATGGTTGCAAGGCCGAAGTCGACGACCTTCACTAGATCGTCGCCCGATCGCAGGGGGCGCACGATGATGTTCTCGGGCTTGAGGTCACGGTGCACGATGCCAAGCTCGTGGGCTTCGCCCAGAGCATCAAGAGTCGAAAGCAGAATCCTACAGACGCGGTCGACGGGAAGTGGGCCTTCTTCGTGCATGACCAGCGCCAGGTCCTTGCCGGCGAGAAACTCCATCACGAGATAGAGAATGCTGTCGTCGGTACGCCCGAAGTCGATAATGCTGACGCTGTTGGGGTGGTTGAGCCGGCTCGACGCACGCGCCTCTTGATAGAAGCGCATGACGGTCTGCTCGTCTCCGAGCAGGTGCGGGTGGATGACCTTGACGGCTACCGTGCGTCCGAGCGTCGACTGCTCGGCCTTGTAGACTCGTCCCATGCCGCCCACACCGACGACCTCTTGAAGCAGATAGCCGCCGCCGACCGTTCTCCCGATGAGGGGGTCAGAGCCCGACGCGTTCGAGGCGTCGTCCGAAGGGGCACCACAAGCCGAGCAGAAGCGCGCCCCGTCTTCTAGCGATGCCCCGCACTGCACGCATAGATGCACCCTTCTAGGGTATCGTACCCGACGGCGGGCTCAAACTACGGGCGACTGCTGAACACCCGAGGAGCAGCTAAACTGGCTGCTGCCCCGACTCGTCGAGAAGCCTCATGGCCTCGAGCAGCAGGTGCTGAGTCGGAATCCCGATTCGATCGGTCACAGGAGAGGGGTCCGGCTCGAGGACGAAGTGTCCGGTCGTCAGACGTAGAATCGCGTAGACGGCTTCGGCCCCCTCGAGATCTCCGAGCGCTGCGTCGTGAATCGCCCCTCCCTGGAACATCAATTGCCCGTAGAGAGTGCCACTCACGACCTCTAGCCGCCCGGTCTTGCGGCCACCGGCAAGAAGCTGAATCAGGTCCGCAAGCGACATTTCTTCGAGCGACCCGGAAATGCCGCGGCCGCTCGGCCGGTGGCGTCGCGCCTCTTCGCTGACGATCTTGCTGAGCTGGTCGACCACCCTGGGGTCGAACGTAGAACCGCGATGGCCCTCGAGCAGCGCGCAGGCGTCCTCAGGCGACACCGGCGGCAAGGCGGTCCGAGCGTGACCCTGGGTGAGCGTCACATAGCTCTCGGCGACTGCCAGGACGCGGGCACCGATGGGGATCGCATTTCCGCCAAGCCGCTGAGGAAAGCCGTCGCCATCGTAGCGCTCGAACCGATGACGCAGGGCCCCGACGACCGCGGCCGGAAGTCCGACCGACTCGATCAAGCCAATGGGGGCTGCGTACGCACGGCGCGCGCGCTCTTGCTGCGAAGGCTGACGCGCGAGGTCGAGCGGTGTGACGTGCCCGTCGTTCGCGATGCCGAGGTCGTGAAGGTAGGCGGCAGCAAGCAGGTGATTCCGCGCGGTCGGCGTCAGTCCAAGACCGTCGCAGAGTTCTCGGCACATGTTGGCCACACGCGCCGAGTGTCCTTCACGATCGCGATCGCGGGCTTCCAGACGGCCGACGACCACTTCCAGCGTTCCTAGATAGTGTTCGATCGAGATTCCGCTTACGTCGACCTCATGCGCTGCAGGGACGTCGGACCGGGAAACCGACCGCGCCGGAGGCGGGACCTTGGGAACCTCTTGTTCGGGGTCGTAGGGGACCGCGTCGTTGGCTGGTTCGGACAGATACGGGTTCCCTGCGGCGCGCTCGACCAGCTGTCCGTCCTTGTCCTCGAACACCTGGCCCCATCCCGGGATCGGCTCCGACTCGCGTGCCGTTCGCACGTCGCGGGAAGCCGCACCGCTGAAAAGCAACTGGAACGGAGCTTCGTTCCCGTCGTAGTGCTTCGCGATGGCAGCCCGCACCGCGGCCTCGCGTGCGGCGTAGACCTTCACATCGCGAGCCCCGGTCGCAAACAGCATCTGCTGTCGAACGTCCTCGTCCGTCACGTCTGCGGCTGCAACGGAGAGGGTCCGCGATTTCGCATCGAACAGAATCGGAATCGCGATCAGACGAGCGGCGAGCTTGCTCGGCACCTGCGCGAGAAGGCGGCGATCGATTCCCGCTTTGGCTAGACGCTCAGACCCTACGAACCGGGTGCGGTATAGATTCGCGATGTAGCGGAGTAGCTCCGCCTCCTCGAGAAGCCCCAGCTGGAGGATCGCTTCTTCAGCGGTGGTCTGGGTGCGCTGCGCGTGAATGACGATCTCGTCGTGGCGCTCTGGGGCGATCCGGCGGTCGGCAATGAGCCGCTCCAACGTGGCCAGCGCCACGCCTCGCTCCGCCTGTTGGTGGTTCGCCCCCCGCCCCATCGTCCTTTCAGTGTAGCCGAGGAAGATCGGGATGCTCCAGTTCCGCGGGGACGGATCGAAATAGACAAGCATCTCCGGCCTGCTAGAGTCGGTCTCCGTGGGTGCAAGGCTGCAAACGCTGGTTGTGGCGAGCCTATTGGCGGCGGGCTGCGCGCACACGGGCGCCCTCGAAAACGGGGTCTATCAGGGTGCGCGGAGCACCTACCAAATCGGCCCCGTCGCGAGCGGTTGGCAGCGGATCACGGTCAGCGACAAGAGCGACATCGCTTGGTACAGCACGAGTGCCGGCGCAGTGATGCACGTGGATTCGAAATGCAGCCCTTCGCTCGACATCCCCCTCACCGCGCTTCGTGCGCATCTGATGATCGGCTTCACCGACCGCGACATCCTCTCGGAAGAAACCGTCCCGATGGACCAACGCGAGGCCCTGCGCACGCACTTCACTGCCAAGCTCGACGGTGTTCCGCGTGAAGTACTGATGCAGATTCTCAAGAAGGACGGCTGCGTCTACGACTTCGCGCTCATCGCGCCTCCCGGGCCTCAGTTCCAGCAGGCCATGGGCGACTTCGATGCGTTCGTCGACGGCTTCCACACGATCTCGGAATCGTCTTCATGAGCTCGGTGCGGCCATCGAGTCGGCCCGCGGGCGTGACCCTCTGGGCGGACTCCCGCATCCGCAAGCTGCGGAGTTTCGTCGAAGAGGTGGGCGACGCCACGCTGCTTGCGGTGAGAACGTTTCGCACCTTGTTCACCAGTCGTTTCGACGTCACGGAGTTCATCTACCAAGTCGAACAGCTCGGGGTGCGCAGCCTGGCCATCGCTGCCGCCACGGCGATCTTCGTGGGCATCGTCATGACTATCCAGTTTGCGATTTCGATGGAAGCATTCGGCGCCAAGGACACGCTTGGCCGGGTGATCGCCGTCTCTGAAGCGCGCGAGCTCGCTCCGTCGCTCACCGCGCTGGTGGTGGGCAGCCGAATCGCCGCAGGAATCGCAGCCGAGATAGGTTCGATGGCGGTGACCGAGCAGATCGACGCCATCCGGGCGCTCGGCGCCGATCCGATTCGCAAGCTCGTCGTGCCTCGGATGATGGCGGCGATCCTGATCATGCCGCTCATCACCTTCATCGCGTTCCTCCTCGGGATGTTGAGCTCCATGCTGGTGGCCGCCCTATCCTACGGGATTCCGATGACCTTCTTCGTCTCCACCGCGCTCGACACCATTCGAATCACCGACTTCATCAGTGGAGTTGCCAAGACGCCGTTCTTTGGTTTCCTCATCGCATTGCTCGGCTGTTACTTCGGACTTCAGACGCGAGGCGGAACTGAAGGTGTCGGCCGTTCGACCACGCGCGCCGTGGTGGTGGTATCGATAAGCATCCTCATGGCGGACGCTCTTTTGACTCAGATTTTCGTGACCTTCGGCACGTTCTAGCCCTGAGATAGATCGAAACGGCGGCGGCCAACGTCCAAAGGAAACATGCATAGGCAGTTTCTCATCGCGACGCTCCTGACGGCGACTTGTGGCGGAGGGGCGATGACGGGGTGCTCGGGGCCCCCCGAACCGTTTGGCGACTCCACGGTTCGGCTTACGAGCCCGTCCCTGCTCTCGGCCCCCGCAGGCCTCGCGGTCGCAACGCTCGCCAACACCGAGCAGTGCACCGGCTGCCACGACGACGTTGCCTCCCTTTGGAGCCATAGTGCCCACGCTCATGCGTCCTTCGACAACCCCTGGTACCGCGCGAGCGTCGACGCGTTCCGAGAAGCGCGCGGCGAACGGGCCAGCCGCTTCTGCGCCGGCTGTCACGATCCGCTGCTTCTGATTTCGGGGGACATTGATCGGGAAGTGACCGCAGACCAAGACCTGGCGTTCGCCGGGGTGACCTGCTTGGTCTGTCACAGCGTTGAATCCGCAACGAACGACGGGAATGCGAGTCTGACGCTCACCGAGCGACCGGTGGTCATTCCCGATCCGGCGGTACCCGAGGAAATCGAAGCGCATCGTCGACGAATGGCGATGCCGGTCTTGAGGACCGCGGCCCTGTGTGGCTCCTGTCACCAGTCGTTCTCCGGGATCGCCATTGGGAACGAGAATCATCTGCCGGGCATCGACGACCTTGGCGCCTGGACCGTGTCGGCGTACTCGGGCGCAGCCTCGATCGACGCGACGGTCACCGCTCCCAAGACCTGTCAGAGTTGCCACATGCGCGACGAACCCGCCCCGCGCGGAGACCTCGCAGGCCGGGGCGGACGAGTCGCCGGTCATCGATGGGCGGCTTCCCACACCGCGCTGAGCGCCCAGCTCGCTGCCGGCGCTCAGTATCAAGCCACCGTGGACAGTCTGATCTCTGCCGCCGTGCTCGATCTCGGGGCGGTCGAGGCGGGCACACGTCGATTCGAAATCCCCGAGGAAGCCTTGCTTCGACCCGGCGACCCGGTAGTCCTCGAGATGCTCCTGCAGAATCGGAGCGCAGGACACCGCTTCCCCGGCGGGACGCGCGACATGCACGACGTCTGGCTCGAAGTAGAGGTGTTCGACGCGACAGGTCGCGCGATCGGCGTCTCGCGGCGGGGAGACCAGAACGCGGCCGACGAGGTCTTCGAGCTCAAGTCGACGCTACTCGACGAGCACGGGGATCCCGAAACCCTCCATCGGGTGCATCGCTTCGCGACCGCGGCGTTCGATCGGACGCTCGCGCCCCACGGGGCACAGATCGTTCGCTACGCGATGACCCTGCCGAGGAACGTGGTTCTGCCGATCCGCGTCGAGGCTCGCCTTCTGCATCGCAAGCACACGCTCGACTTTCAGCAGGCTGCATGTGAGCGGTCGCAGACCGTCCGCGGGCGTGCGTTCGCCGCGGGGGCTCTCCAACGCGGAAAGGCGGCTCTCGATCCTTGTATCGATCAGCCGGTCACGACCCTCAGCACGTCGTCGACCTTCGTTGGTCGAGCGGCGCGTCGGCGAAACGACGAACTGGAGAGAGAGGTCGCGATCCGACTGCTCGCGCACTCGCGGGCCCTCCTCGGTGAGCGACAGGAGCGTGTGTCTCTTGCGGGGCCGGGTCTTCGTCGAGCCGCTGCCTGGGCGTCGACAGTGGGCGACGACGAGATGAGCGCAGAAATCGAGATCGTGCGGGGCCGGCTCGCGTCCCTCGAGGGACGACCGGACGAAGCGCTCGCGAGCCTGGGCCGCGCCGAAGACATCCTGGGCCCCGCCGCCAGACTGGACCGAGTTCGGGGCGATGCCCTCGCCCGAGTATGGCGCTGGGAAGAAGCCGCCCTAGCCTACCGACGTGTCGTGGACGCGGCGCCTGGCGACAGCTCCGCCTGGAGGGGACTCGCCCAGGCCCTTGGGAGCCTCTCGGCAAACCGAGAGGCCTTGACCGCAGCGGAGCG
Organism: uncultured delta proteobacterium; assembly: GCA_963845195.1. Classification (GTDB taxonomy): domain Bacteria; phylum Myxococcota_A; class Polyangia; order Polyangiales; family Houyiibacteriaceae; genus SG8-38. The sequence continues at coordinate 778,897 of CAWJRH010000006.1, read as the reverse complement.
GGGCCTCGCGATTGCGCCCAACGACGAAGCCCTGCTTCGGAGCCGCTGGCTTGCGTTGGCCGCGCTTGGGGACTCTCACGCCGCCACCGCCGAGGCGGCCTGGCTCTCGCGCCGTCCAGCCGACTCTACGGCAGCGGCGCTGCGAACATGTGAGCAGGCCCACCAACGCTGCGCCACGGACCGGCAGCCGATCCCCCACTACGCGCTTCGGCGACCGCCCTGACAAGAGCATTCACCCGGGGCGAAAATCTCGGTAAGATGGGGGCATGTCCAAGCGGTACCAGAAGAAGAGCTCCACACAGAAGAAGCGCCAGAAGACCTCCCACGGGCCGACGGGGAGCGTTGGCGCCGGTGAAACGACCGGCGTCATGGGCGGCATGGTGAGCGGTTTTCGAAGAGCGGTCGGCAGCGAAGTCGCCAAGGGCCAGAACAAAGTTGGATCGCTGTTCTGGGCTGCCTTGTTGGTGACCGGAGCGCTCGCGGTTCTCGCCTGGAACTTTTCCCGCTGAGTTTTTCCTACGCGGAGCCTGTGCTCTAGCGAAACGCTCAGTCGCGAATGGCGCGCCACCGAAGCCAGTGGTCGGCGATGACCAGGGCCACCATCGCCTCGGCCATCGGAACGAAACGAGGGAGCAGGCACGGGTCGTGACGGCCCGTTGTGCGCACGGTCGTCGCCTCCCCTTCGGCCGTCACCGTATCCTGCGCTCGAGGTAGGCTGCTCGTCGGCTTTACCGCAGCCCGGATGACGATCGGCATGCCGCTCGAGATGCCACCAAGCATCCCGCCATGTCGGTTGGTGCGGGTTCGGATTGTCCCGTCCGCGTCGGTCTCGAACGCATCGTTGTTCTCGCTGCCCTTGAGTCGGGCTACGGCAAACCCCGCGCCGTATTCGACGCCCATCACTGCGGGCAGACTGAATAGACCCTTGGCGAGGTCAGCCTTGAGTTTGTCGAACACCGGTTCGCCGAGACCGGCGGGTACCTTGGTGGCGACGATCTCTGCGACTCCTCCGACCGAGTCCTGAGCCTTGCGGAGACGACCGATGAGTTCGACCATGCGCGCCGCCGCTTCGGGGTCCGGACAGCGGACGATGTTTGGTTCGCCGTTGGGAAGCGTCTCCACGGCTGCAAGGGTCACCTGTTCGGGAATGCGGGCTTCGATGTCGCCGATACGAGTGACGTAGCCGACGACCTCTCCGTCGAACGCCTGCGCGATGAGCTTCTTCGCCACCGCGCCCCCTGCCACACGGGCCACCGTCTCTCGAGCACTGCTTCGGCCTCCGCCCCGGTAGTCGCGACGACCAAACTTCGCATCGAAAGTGTAGTCTGCGTGACCGGGCCGATAGACGTCCTTGATCTTCGAATAGTCTTTCGACCGCTGGTCCTGGTTGCGCACCAGAATCGCGATGGGCGTGCCCGTAGTTTCCCCTTCGAACACACCGGAGAGAATCTCCGGGGTGTCCGGCTCTTTACGCTGAGTGACGATCTTGCTCTGCCCGGGGCGGCGCCTGTCGAGATCGACCGCGATGTCGGCCTCGCAGAGCGGAACGCCCGGCGGACACCCATCGATGATGACGACGTTGGCGGGTCCATGGCTCTCGCCCGCCGTGGTGACGCGGAAGGCAGAGCCAAAGGTACTACCGGGCATGGCGCATCATCCTGCAGCGCCCGCATGTCGCCCAATCGCGCGACCTACGAAGAACGGGCCCATCTGCTGGATGTACTGCGCCGTCTGCGCCGTACCGCGCATTGCCTGAACTACATGAGAAAGGCGGTGAAGATTCGAGCCGATGAGGCCGATTACGAATTCGTTGTCTGAAGCATCGAGGCCATGGCAGGCGAGGCGCACATCGTGGGCCAGGTCTTGCTCCCCGTAGGCGCGCCCGATGGTCGCGTGCTCGCCGAGGATTCGGCTTTTCTCTTTCCGATCGAGGAGTTCGAAATCGCCGCTCCGTCGCAGCGGATACCAGACCGCCCAGTTCCACTCGGGATTGAGCACGGTCTCTCTCGGCTTGTCGAGGAGCCAGTACTCGAGCTTGCGCTCGTAGCCGCTCGCATAGGTGCGCCCGATCATCGTCAGCTCGGGCCGAAGGACCCAGTGCCGCAGGTGCTCATCCTCGACCAGAGGCCGCACGCGGTCGACGAACAGCGCCGGGTCCTCGGAGAAGGTGAGAAGCCCGACCCCGCGCGGATCGTTCGCGTCCGCGTAGACCACCGCAGGCAGGCCTGCTGCCTCGACGGCTGCGATGAGCGCGCCCTGGTTTTCGAGAATCGAGAGCCCAGGCGGGATCTGGAATACCAGTAGCTGCATGAACAGGCGCCGATCCATCGCCTGAGGCCCTCCTTCGAGGGTTGCGCCCCGCTCGTGAACGTCGATTGGCTCGGAAGGAGGGGGCCCACCGCGCGCGTGTCCGCTGTTTTCAGTCATCCCCGCTCTCATAGCTCTTTTGCCGCCTGGCTGCACAGGGTAGGCTCGCCGCTCGCGAGGTTACTGATGCGTTTCTTGAAGATTCTAGCGGCCATCCTGTTCGTCACGCTCATCGGCCTGATGGGCGCGGCGTACTTCATGAGCGAACCACGGCCCGAGGGTACGAGCGGCGAGGAAGCAGACGCGCTCGCTCGCAAGATGGAGGCGGCGGTTCACAAGGAAGCCTGGGACCAGACGGGCGCAGTCCGGTGGTCGTTCTTCGAGGAGCATCACTACGTTTGGGATCGCACCCGCGACATGGTCGAGGTGCGCTGGGGTGACACGCGTGCCTTGCTTCGGACGGGCGATCAGTCCGGCCGCGTTTGGGGCAAAGATGGCGAGGTGACCGGTGCCGACGCGGAGGCGGCGCTCCAAACGGCCTACCGTTTTTGGATCAACGACTCGTTTTGGCTGAACCCCGTGACCAAGCTCTTCGATCCCGGGACGAATCGCGCAATCGTCACCGAGGAAAACGGAGACAAGGCGCTACTCCTCAGCTACGAATCCGGCGGCGTCACACCGGGCGATGCCTATCTGTGGAACGTCGACCCCGACGGGCTCCCCACGCGCTGGCGCATGTGGGTCAAAATCATTCCGATCGGCGGAGTGGCGGTCACCTGGGAAGGTTGGAAAGAGCTTTCGACCGGCGCGCTGATCGCGACCGAACACGAGGGCGGCGGACGTGTGCTCACGTTCATCACCGACGTCGAAGGCGCCAAGGACCTCGAAGCCTTGGGCGTCGACGACGATCTCTTCGCGCCCCTCATTCAAGGCGGCTGACGGCGCGTCACGCTGAGTACCCCGGCGACGACGACCGTTGCGCCAACGAGGCTCAGCGTGTTGGGGTATTCGCCGAAGAGGAGCACGCCCCAGGTGTAGGCCAAGAGGATTTGCACGTACGTGACGGCGGACGCGCGGCTCGTCGTTTCGAGTTTGTAGCCCTTGGTGATCGCGATTTGACCTAGCTGCGCGGTGATGCCTATCCCGAGCAAGAGCGCCCATTCCCAGCCAACCGGAAGCACCAGGCCCTCGAGACCGAGGATCGGAAGCGACGCCGGCCCCGTGATTAGCGGAAAATAGAATACGACGACCAAGTGGTGCTCTGTGGCACCAAGCCGCCGAATGATGACGTACGCGATCGCGGAGAAAATTGCGCCGCACACGCCGATGATGACGGCCACCGGGTCGAGCGGCGTTCCCCGTGCAAACAGAAACGTCGGCTGCGCGACGAGGACGACGCCAATCATACTGAGTGCGATGCCGACGAGGTCTGCGCCTCGCAGCGGTTCCCTCAGGGCGAACACCGCGATCAGCGCGGCGATCATCGGGTTGCAGAACTGAATCACGGTCGCATCCGCCAGCGGCAAATGCGTGATGGCGTAGAAGTAGCAGCTCAGTCCGGCGAACCCCGCCAGCCCCCGCCAGACGAGCAGGCGACGATTGTTGCCCCAGGGGCTAATCCCAAGTGCCTTCAGCGCCCACCAGCTCAAGATGAGCGTGATCACCACGCGCGCGAGCACGAGCTCCATCGTGGGCAAGCGCTCACCCGCCAACTTGGCGAGCACGCTCATGACGCTGAAGAACAGCGACCCAACGACCATGTGTCGCAGCCCGGGCGAGAGGCCGTGCCAGGGCTGCAGAGAACGTGACACCTCGCCGGTTGTGTCCGGAAATGCGCTGAGCGCAAGCAGGTGTTAGGAGAGTTGCATGCGAATGATCACGAGAAGCTTTGCTCAGGGGCTGCTGGTCATTGCCCCGGTTGCCATCACAGTTTGGGTCGTCGTATTCGCGGTGACCAAGCTCGATCAGTGGCTCGATGCACCGATTCCAGGTCTCGGGATCCTGCTTGCGGGGTTGGGAATCACGACGATTGGGTACCTGACCGGAAACGTCGTGGGGCGTCGGGTGCTGTCCTGGGTTGAAAAAGGGTTGCAGCGGGTCCCGATCATCAAGCTGCTCTACAACGCGCTGCGCGACCTCTTTGGCGCATTCGTCGGAACGCAGCGCAAGTTCGACAAGCCAGTCGCGGTCGAACTCAATCGACACGGGCTCAAAGTGCTCGGATTCCTCACCAGCGACCACTTCGACGATCCACAGCTCTCGGACCACGTCTCGGTCTATTTGCCCGAGTCCTACAACTTCGCGGGCAATCTCATCGTCGTGCCGCGGGACCACGTACACCATTTGGACGCCGATGGCGCAGAGTTCATGGCGTTCATCATGTCCGGCGGGGTGACGGCCATGGGAGCCAGCAAGACCGTCATCGAGAACCGCAGCCCCGGATGAGGCTGGCCACGGAACACCAAGCCGGGTAGCCTCCGCCGACGAAAGGACACCGAATGCCAGTAATCTTCGAATCTCCGCACGAGCTCTCGGGCGCCGTTGGCAAGCACCTGGGACACAGCGAGTGGCTGACCATCGAGCAGGAACGGGTCAACCAGTTCGCCGAAGCGACGGGAGACCACCAATGGATTCACGTCGACGTGGAGCGGGCGAAGACCGGGCCGTTCGGGGCGCCTATCGCCCACGGGTATCTCACTCTTTCCCTCGTGAGCTTCTTTCTGCCGCAAGTGATGGAGGTCCGGGGCTTCGAGTTCGCGATCAACTACGGTGTCAACAAGGTTCGTTTCACCGCGCCGGTCAAGGTAGGCTCGAGAATTCGCGGCGGGGCCGAAGTCGTGAGCGTCGAAGAGGCCAAGGGCGGAATCCAATCGATCGTGCGGGTCACGGTCGAGATCGAGGGCGAAGACCGACCGGCCTGCATTGCTGAAACCGTCAGCCTGTACTTTCCCGCGAAGGCATAGCCCGCAATGAATCAACTCCCTACGCCACGAGCATAGTGCGCGATGGATGAAATCTCGACACTGCTCGTTGCGTTCATGTTCATCACGATTCTCACTTTGGGAATCGCTGGCGTGCTCGCAGAACTCGCAGAAGACCTTCGGCAATCGGGCACGCGGGACAAAGACGGACTGCTGCTCGGGTGGACGCTCCTGCTGCTGTTCATGTATTTCGATCTGTTCTGGCACACAGCGGACATCGCGCTCCTCGAAGAGTGGGACTTCGGCTTGTTCCTCTTCGCGGAGCTCGGCCCGGTGCTGCTCCTGTTCACCACCCAGATTGCACTCGGCGCCGCCGCTGACCAAGACGCTCACGAAGAGGCCCAGACGCTTCTCAATCGAAGTCGATTCTTCGGCATCTTCGCACTGGTACACGTATGGACGATGCTGGTGGGCTTCGTTCTCGGAACCGGTTTCACGGTAGGCTCGGCCCTGTCGGCCGCCATGGCAATCGTGTGCATCCTCCTGTCGACCACCAACGGACGAAGCATTCACTGGTTCGGGCTCGGGGCGGTCGCGCTTCTCGCGCTCAGCACCGCGGCGCTGACGAACTTCGGGTAGCTGGATTTCACCCAAAACCGGGGCTGCTGCCAGTTGCCCGTTCGGCGTGATACTGTGTTCGGGTGACGATGAAGACCGAAGGACGGAGGTCCCGATGATCGCGCGTGGACTGGGGCTATTGCTCTGCACCTTCATGATCGCCTGTGGAGAAGGGCAAACTGCCGACCCTGGAACAGGCGGCACGGGCGCCGGACCTGGAACAGGCGGCTCAGGCGCTGCGCCGGGCACAGGGGGCACCGGAGCAACTGGCGGGACCGGAGCAACCGGCGGGACCGGAGCAACCGGCGGCACCATCACGCCACCGGCGGGCGCGTTCTCGGTCAAATGGGGCCCCGCAGAAGTCGCCTCGGGGACCGAATCCACTCAGTGCGTCGTCAAGCGGCTCGGCAACCCGGCCGGCACCTACATCAACGAGATTCAGAACGTGCTCGGTGCCACCTCGCACCACTTCATCGTCTACAAGGTAAACGATACGGAAGAACAGCTCGAACCACGACCCTGTCAGCCGTTCCTCGATGTCCTCGAAGACCCGCCTCTGATCATCACTCAGAAGTCCGAGGACCGTCTGGTACTGCCGAAGGGCATCGCCTATCGCCTCGAAGAGAACCAGATGGTGCGTCTCGAACTGCACTACATCAACGTGAGCGCCGCCCCCCAGATGGCCGAAGCAACTTCGACCTTCGTGCCCGTTCCGGCCGAAGAGGTCACAGACGAAGCCGACGTGATGTTTCTAGGCGAGGCCTTCTTCAGCATTCCCCCAGAAAGCACCTACACCGTCGGACCCAAGTTCATTCAGATCCCCGAGGCCTATCACGGGGTGAACTACTTCGCGATCACCGGGCACGAGCATCAGTGGGGTACCGATGTGTACGTCGAGACGACGGAGGGTCGCGGCTCTCCCGGCACGCCGGTATACGACGTCGAGAACTTTCGATGGGACGAGCCCGAAACCGTCACCCACGATCCGCCCTTCACGGTTCCCGACAACGGTGGCTTCACGGTGACCTGCGACTGGAACAATCTCAGCAACCGACGAGTGAACTTCGGAACCGGAGTCGACGACGAGATGTGCTTCTTCTGGGCCTACTACTACCCGAGTCGAGGCTCGCTCGTCCTATTCTAGCGCGGCTCGGGTGCGCGACTAGCGCGTGGCCGTACGTGCTTCGTTGCCGCCCTGCCCTAGCTGAAAGCGATCGGCGCACCCGCCTAGCAGTTCGAGCGCGAGGTCGATGTCCTCGTAGCTGTGTCCGCGAGTCACGTTGAGGCGGAGACGTTCGTGCCCCTGCTTCACGGCCGGATACATAATCGGCACCATCAGCACTCCGTGCTCGAACATGTGTACGTGGGTCATCATGGCCTTGACCTCGTCGCGAATCATGACGGGCATGATGTGCGAGTCGCTATCGCCGAGATCGAACCCACGTTCGACGAGACCGCTCCGCATGTATGCAGACTTTTCGTGCAGTTCTTGAACCAGGGCCTCGCCGTCGGCTTCGAGCATGTCGAGAATCGTGCTGGCGGCGGCGACGATCGGAACCGGGAGGGAGGCGCTGAACAGAAACGAGCGGGCGTTGTGCTTGATGAAGTCCACCACGTTCGAGTCACCGAGGAGGATCCCGCCGATGCCACCGAATGTTTTCGAGAACGTGCTGATGACGACGGGGATCTGTCCCTCGAGGCCGTACTTCTCGATGATGCCGCGCCCGCCCTTGCCGAGAGTCCCGGTTCCGTGCGCGTCATCGCAGACGATCACAGTGTTGTCGTGCCTTGCGCAGACCTCGATGAACTCTCGAACTTTGCCTTCGTCACCGTCGAGGGAGTAGATCCCCTCGATCACGACCAGCGCGTTCTTTCGCTCGCGCTTGCCGAGGACTCTGTCGAGCGCCTTCGCACTGTTGTGGTTGAAGAACCGCACTTCGGGCGCCCCAACGGGTGCGCCTGCAGCGACGAACGTGCCGTCGAGGATGCAGGCGTGGCTGAGGTTGTCCAACACGATCGTCGTGTCTTTGTCGGCGAGAGACATCAAAGTGCCGACCATCGCCTGATAGCCGGTCGTGAAGATGAGGCTGCTCTCGAAACCGAACCAGGCGGCGAGGCGCTCCTCGAGCTCCACGTGCTTGGTGGCCGTGGCCTGCACCCGCGACGATCCGAGGCCGCACGAGAACTGATCGACTGCGGCTTTGGCCGCCTCTTTGACCTTGGGATGATCGGTCAGACCGAGATAGTCGTTCGAGCTGAAGTTGACGATCGGCTTGCCGTGGATGGTCGTGTGCAAGCCGCCGGACTCGAACGGACGGAAGTACGGATAGATCTGCTTCTGCTGTGCGTCTCGAACTCGACCGAGCTCGGCGACCGCTTTGTCGGTAATCCAACTCATAGAGACTTGGCAGCGTTCTTTGTGCCGCTTCGCGACTCGCGCAAGGTACCGTAGTTCCCTGCCTTTACCACATTCGAAACAGGCCGATCGGCCAGTTTTCGAATGCTTGACCAAATTCAGGAACCCAAGCATAAACGGGGCGGCATGTCGGAAGCGCTGAAAGACGAGCTACGAGAGATCATCGTCGAGGTCACCGAAGTCGAAGAAATCCCAGAAGAAACAACCTTCGCGGACCTGGGAATCGACAGCATGATGGCAATCGAAATCGTCGCCGATATCGAGAAGAAGTACGACGTCACGATCGAAGAGGATGAGCTCCCCGATCTGGTTCACCTCCAGGCGCTGTACGAAAAGGTGAAAGAAAAGCTGAACTAGACCGAGCTCACCTTGAACTGATTCGATGATCGCAGCCTCAGGGCGTCGAAGCGGCCCCCGGTGAAGACGAAGGACATGCGCAGCATATTCGAGGATGAGCCAGGGCCGCAGCGGCATCCTGAGGCTGCGAGGGCGGATCGGATCAGGGTGAACTCGGTCTCGAGCCGGGCTATTTGCCGCGGCCGAAGATCTTCGAGCCTGCCGGTACCGACTTGGTGAGCCAGACGTTTCCGCCGATCACCGACCCCTTGCCGATGACGGTGTCGCCTCCGTGAATCGAGGCGCCTGCGTAGATGGTGACATCATCTTCGATGGTGGGATGCCGCTTGTCACCGCGACCACCGTCGAGTTCGCCGCGCGTGACGCTCAGGGCTCCGAGGGTCACGCCCTGGTAGAGTTTGACGTCGTCGCCGATCACGGCGGTAGCGCCAATGACGACCCCCGTCCCGTGGTCGATGAAGAAACGCTCGCCGATCTGTGCCCCGGGATGAATGTCGATGCCGGTTTCGCTGTGCGCGTGCTCGGTGATGATGCGAGGGATCATCGGCACTCGCTGTACCTGTAGCGCGTGCGCGACGCGATACGCCGTGATCGCCCCGAGGCTCGGGTAGCTGAACACCACTTCTTCGATGCTCGCCGCCGCCGGGTCACCCTGGTAGGCAGCCTGAACGTCTTCGTTGAGGAGTCTGCGGAGCTCGGGGATGCCTGCAAAGAGTTGAAGGACGACCTCTTCACTCCAGCCCTCGGGCCGCTTTCCCTCGAGTCGTCCCATGTTCTCTTCGTAGCGGACGGCGCGATCGATCTGCTCTACCAAGATGTCTTGTGCCGGATACAGGTGCTCGCTTATCGCATAGCGAAGATTGGTACGATTGAGCGAACGCGTGCTGTAGAAGCCCATGTACAGGATGGGCTTGATGTGGTGGAAAGCGGTAATCACCGCACGCTTGTTGGGAAGCGCCGCGCTGTCGAGATTGTTGATCTCGGCGGGCCCGTCGTAAGACGCGGTGATGACGTCGATGACGTCTTCGAGGTCTTGGTGACGCTTCGGTCCTCGTCCCGTCATGACTGCTTTATGTGTAGCACGTGGTCGTCGTCAACGGCGAAGACCGTGCTTATCGGCTGAGCCAGCCCTGCTGCTCGAAGAACCCGACCGCATCGGCCAAAGAGTCGCGAAGCGGCCGAGTCGAGTAGTTGAGCTCGCGGCGGGCCTTCTCGCTCGAGACGACTTCGTTGGATACGGCCGCGCGCAGCATATCTGGCGTGATAAAGGGGTCGGTTCCGGTCAGCGCGCTCCCCACTCGCGCCAAAGGGACGAGCCCCCAGCCCACCCAGAGCGGCAGCGCGCGCTTGGGGACCTTGGCGCCCGTGACCTCGTGGTAGACCGAGACCATCTCCATGATCGGAATCACCTCTCCGGTGAGAAAGTACCGCTCCCCACGGCGACCCTGGCGGGCCGCGGAGATCATGCCGTCCGCGACGTCCCGGACGTCGACATAGTCGCTGAGCAGGTCGAGCAGAACAGGCACCCGCCCGAAATAAATGTCGAGGAGCGCAGCCCCAATCAGCGACGGCTCATAGTCGTGCGGTCCGATCATCGAGCCCGGGTTGACGATCACGGCGTCGAGACCGACCTGGCACGCATCGAGTACGAGCGATTCCCCGATGGCCTTCGATCGATGGTAGTCGCACTTCTCGTGGAGTGCGAGGGGACGCTCCTCGGTCAATGGCTGATCGAGAGGCTCGCGTTCCACGGCGTGGTGCGAGCTCGTGTGCACCATACGCACGCCGCGCGAGAGGCACGCTTCGATGACGACTCGGGTTCCATCGACGTTGATCGGAATCATCATCGGGTCTTTTTTCGGGCGGAGGTCGATCTTCGCGGCGAGGTGATAAACCAAATCCACCCCGTCCATGGCGCGCGCCACGTCTGCGGCATCGAGCACCGACCCCGCAACGAAGTCGACGTCGAGGCCTTCGAGAGACCGCGGCGAAGGCCCAGGCTCCAACACCCGAACCCGATCTCCGTTCTCAAGGAGCCGTCGAACGAGAACGTTCCCGAGACGTCCGCCCCCGCCTGTTACCAAGGTCGACACGCGGCGGAGTCAAACACGTTTCTAGGGTGGGCTCAACCCTACTCGAGAGACTCGAAAAGATGCCCGATCAGCTTTTGCGCCTCACTTTGAATGAGCGCGAGATGCTCTCGTCCCGTGAAGCTCTCGGCGTAAATCTTGTACACCTCTTCGGTCCCCGAAGGTCGGGCCGCGAACCACCCATTCTCGGTGGTCACTTTGAGTCCGCCGATCGGCGCATCGTTCTCGGGCGCCTGTGTCAGCACCTGCTCGACAGGTTCGCCGGCCAAGACGTCGGCCTTGAAATCGAACTTCGTCATGGTTTTCAGGACTGCCTTTTGCGCGGTGGTCGCGGGTGCGTCGATCCGCTCGTAGACGGGATTGCCGAAAGCGCGCGTGAGATCTTGATAGAGCTCGCCCGGGTCGCGCCCGGAGACTGCGGTGATCTCGGCCGCGAGGAGATTCATGATGATCCCGTCCTTGTCGGTGGTCCAGACCTTGCCGTTCTTCCGCAGGAACGAAGCGCCGGCGCTTTCTTCACCACCAAACCCGTAGGATCCATCGACAAGTCCGTCGACAAACCACTTGAAGCCCACGGGCACTTCGGCGAGCCGCCGCCCCAGCTCTCGGGCGACTCGATCGATCATCGCGCTGCTGACGAGGGTCTTGCCGACTGCGGCTGCGGGGTTCCAGTCACGGCGCGTGAAAAGGTAGTGAATCGCCACACTGAGGTAGTGATTCGGATTGAGAAGACCCCAGCTCCGGGTGACGATGCCGTGCCGGTCGAAGTCCGTATCGTTGCCGAAGGCAATGTCGTACTGGTTCCTGAGATCGACGAGACGTGCCATCGCGTACGGAGACGAGCAGTCCATTCGGATCTTGCCGTCGTGGTCGAGCGTCATGAAAGAAAACGTCGGGTCGACCGCTTCGTTGACGATCTCGAGCTTGAGGTCGTACCGCTCGGCAATACGAGGCCAATATGCGATGCCCGCACCGCCCATCGGGTCGACCCCAATCCGTAGCCTCGCGTCGGCTATCGCCTTCATGTCGACGATCGTGTCGAGCGCCTCGACGTACGGGGAGAGAAAGTCGTACGCATGAGTCGAGTCGGCTCCGAGGGCGTTCTCGTACGAGACGCGGCGAACCCCCTTGAGTCCTTCGGCGAGAAGCTTGTTCGCTCGCTCTTCGATCCATCCCGTGACGTCGGTGTCCGCGGGGCCTCCATTGGGAGGGTTGTATTTGAAGCCGCCGTCCTCGGGGGGATTGTGCGAAGGCGTGACGACGATACCGTCGGCCTCCTTCTCACTCCCGCGATTGTGCTCGAGGATGGCAAACGAGACCGCGGGCGTGGGCGTGAAGTGCCCCTCTGCCGCGGCACAAACCTGTACGTCGTTCGCAGCTAGCACCTCGAGCGCCGTACGAGCCGCCGGCGCCGACAATGCGTGTGTATCGACCCCGATGAACAAAGGCCCGTCGATGCCCTCGGCAACGCGGTAGTCGCAGATCGCCTGCGTCGTCGCGAGGATGTGCGCTTCGTTGAAGCTCGATCGGAGCGAGGAGCCGCGGTGCCCCGAGGTTCCGAAGCTCACTCGATGAGACGGCTCGGCGGGGTCGGGGCGGTCCTGATAGTACCGGTCGATGAGCGTTTCGACGTTCACCAGCGAATGCGGTGGCGCCGGCTGTCCAGCGAGAGGGTGCACGGCCATTGGTCGAAACCTAGCAGCCGCAGGCCCGGTTGACGACGCGGGCGAGCGGCTGTGCCCGGCTACTAGTTCGTGCCTTCGCCGATTTGCTCGGCGAGGTAGCTCTCCTTGCCGATCGTCTCGACGAGGTGGAGCTGGGCCTCGAGCCAGTCGATTCCCTCTTCCTCTTCCCGAAGGATGCCTTCGAGCAGGTCGCGGGTGACGTTGTCACCCTTGTCGAGGGCCGTCTTGATCCCCTGATTGAGCCGCTGGACCGCATCGAGCTCGAGCTCGAGGTCGAGTCGGTGCTGTTCGATCGGGTCTTCACCGACCTTCACCGGGAACATGCGCTGCATGTTCGGAATGCCCTCGAGGAACAAGATCCGGCCGATGACCGCGTCCGCGTGATGCATCTCTTCGATGGACTCGGAGCGCTTCTTCTTCGCAAGCACCTGAAACCCCCAGTCCTCACACATCTTGGAATGAATGAAGTACTGATTGATCGCGGTGAGCTCGGATGTGAGCACCTCGTTGAGTAACTTAATGACTTCGCTGTCGCCCTTCATGATACCTGCCTTCGGCGGAGCATAGGTACGCCACCGATGCGTGGCAACGCCTACCTCTGAAGTTGAAAGGCGTTATCAGGTCAGGTGCGCCGATGCGCGTGGCCAGCCGGCTCAGACCCACTCTGCGTTTCGATGAGGCGATCGATCGCCGGACGACAGCCGCCGCAGGTGCCTCCGGCACCGCAGGCTTCACGCACTTCGCTTCCGCTTCGCGCCCCTTGGGCAACACAGCGTCGAATCGTGGCGTCGTTGACCGCGTGACAGTGACACACGAGCATGGTTTCTTTATACCCGCAGGAAGTTGAAAATCAAATTCAATATCGACTTGCGGCGAAAAATGATCTCCTGGCCTCGGAGACGCGAAAAAAAGGCTTATTCTGCAGCGTTTTCAGGCAGTTGGACGCCGCGGCCACCGACTCCGTGCTCCCCGGGCTCGAGCGCTGAGAGCCCTGCTTCGCGGAGTAAGGCCAGATCCGCCTCGTGATCGGGGTTTCCGGTCGTCAGAAGCTTGTCCCCGAAGAAGATACTGTTCGCACCCGCCGTGAAGCAGAGGAGCTGGGCTTCGCGGTTGAGCGCACTTCGGCCTGCCGAAAGTCGCACCCGTGCCCCGGGCATCATGATGCGAGCGACTGCGCACATCCGCACGAGTTCGAGCGAATCGACCGGATCGACGTTGGCAAGCGGCGTACCGCTGACGCGCACGAGTGCGTTGATTGGAACGCTCTCGGGCTGTGGCTGCAGGTTCGCGAGCGTGACCAGCATCCCGACCCGATCGATGATGCCCTCGCCCATTCCGATGATTCCGCCTGCGCACACGGAAATACCCGCTTCGGCGACGCGCTGAATCGTTTGCAGCCGGTCGGCATACGTCCGCGTCGTGATGATTTCGCCGTAGAACTCTTCGGATGTATCGAGGTTGTGGTTGTACGCGGTAAGCCCCGCATCCTTGAGCTGCTGAGTCTGCTCGTCATCGAGCATCCCGAGGGTCGCGCACGCTTCGAGGCCGAGTTCGCGAACGCCGCGCACCATGTCCAGCACACGCTTGAACTGCTCACTGCCTTTTTTCGGGCTCCGCCAGGCGGCGCCCATGCAGAACCGACTCGCGCCCGCGGCTTTGGCCTGGCGCGCCTTGCTGAGCACCTCGTCTACATCCATCAGCCGTTCTGCCTCGACGTCCGTGTCGTAGCGCGAACTCTGCGGACAGTAGCTGCAGTCCTCGGGACAGGCGCCGGTCTTGATCGAAAGCAGCGTGCAGAGCTGCACGGCATCGGGCGGCTGGTGCGCACGGTGAACCTCCTGGGCACGAAACAGGAGTTCGGTCAGCGGGAGATCGTGGAGTGCTGTCGCCTCGTCACGGGTCCATTGGCGGGGTTCGGTCATGAGGACGAACTCTTACTCTGTCGGTACCGCGCTACGCAAGCGGAGCGCCTTGAAACCCTTGGATCGCCCGCGTAGGGTGCGCGAATCTTGTCGGAAAGCCTCGATACCACGCTGAGCACGGTCGCTCCGATCGCGCCGGCTGATAGTACGGGTTCATCTCCGGCGATGGCGTCGGTGCCCCCACTCACCTGGCTCGCGGTCGTCGCAGGAATGGCCGACCTTTTTATCAACCGGATCGCGCTGCCCGCGGTCAGCGGAACCCTGTCGCGAGACACCTTCCTCGCGCTCGAACGGTATGGAACCTTTGCGCGAAACGTCGCCGTCGTCAGTGCGTTGGTCGCCTTGGTCTTCTGCCTGATCGCGTTCGCATCGAAGAAGGGTCGCCTACCTCTGTCGACGCGCGTCGGCGTGGTGGCGTTTGGGTGGACCTTGGTGCCCATCGTCACCTTGATGACGGTCCTCCCGCTAGGCTGGACCCGCATCGAGCTCGTCTACGTCGTTTCGGCGCTCTCGCACGCGCTGATTCTTCTGCTGATCCTCGCCGGCATTCACTGGCGCTCGACCTATGCCATCGCCAGTGCGCTTGCCCTGCTCTTGGTCGCCTACGTTAGCGGCATTGCGTCGCTCGCGGTCTCGCGCTTCGGTGAACGACTGCTCTGGGACAACACCGACCGACTCGCAGCAGCGTTTCGTTGGTCAGGCGAGATCGCCTATCTCGCCATCCCCGTTGCAGTTGCGGTCGTCGTAGCGGCGAGCATCGAATGGCGGACCGCGAGAGGCCGTTGGACCCTGGTCGCGGCGGCCGCCGTCGGCGGGCTGACCGCGGCGGCGTTCCTCGTTTGGCTTCACGTTGCGGGGGACCTCCGTGCGGACCTCTTCTACACTGCCTTCCGCCTCGACCTCGTCGCGGAGCGAGACATGCTCTTCGGATATGTCGCGCCGATCACGCTTTGGGTGGTCGTCGTCGTGGCGGCAATCGCCTCGGCGGATACGACCGTACGCCAGCTCGGCGCGGCGCTCTTGATCTTGCTGTGTGCCGGCTATTTGCCGCGCTCGCCGGCATCGTTGGTGATGGCCGTGCTGGGGGTGACACTCGTTTCCCGCACTGCGCTCTCACGTGCGCGGCGGCGCATCGTCGAGTCTGAACGCCCCCGCCAAACGCCCGAAGTCAGCTGAGCTGCGAGACTGCCTCGCCGATGCGGCTCAGGCCTTCTCGAATGGTTTCGTTGGAGGCCGCGTACGAAATCCGCACGAATCCAGGAGCCCCAAAGGCAGTGCCAGGCACGACGGCGCAGCGGGCGTTCTCTAGCAGATAGCCCGCGACATCGAGGTCGGTCTGGAGGACTTGCTCACCCGCCCTCTTTCCGAGGAGCCCTTCGACATTGGCGAACGCGTAGAACGCGCCCTCGGGCATCCGGCAAGAAATGCCGTCGATTCCGTTGAGGCCATCGATGACTATGCTTCGGCGAGCCTCGAACGCGGCGCGCATCTCCTCGATGGGACCCCAGGGGCCTTGGAGAGCGGCGATCGCGGCGTACTGCGACACGGTCGCCGGGTTGGTTGTCGCCTGCCCTTGGATCTTCTCGCAGGCTTTGGCGACGTAGTCGGGCGCCAGCATCCACCCGATCCTCCAGCCGGTCATGGCAAAGGTCTTGCTCACCCCGTCGACGATGATCGTCTTGTCACGCAGCTCCGGTGCGACCTCGAGGAAAGACTTTTGCTCGAAACCGTCATAGACGAGCTGTCCGTAAATCTCATCGACGATGACCCACAGATCGTGCTTGGCCACGACGTCTGCAAGCGCGCGAAGCTGCGCGCCGGTATATGCAGAACCCGTGGGGTTCGAGGGCGAGCAGAGCAGCAGCGCTTTGGTCTTTGGCGTGATTGCGGCGGCGAGCGCATCGGGCGTCAGGCGAAACCCTTCCGACTCGTGCGTCGGGAGAATCACCGGTTCGGCGCCGGCTAGCCGAACCTGCTCCGGGTAGCTCACCCAGTACGGGGCGGGAATCAATACTTCGTCGCCCTCGTCGTAGAGCGCGAGGGCGAGGTTGAATAGCGTGTGTTTGGCGCCGACTGAAACGACGACGCCGGACGGCTCGTGAGTCACTCCACCGCGGCGTCCTGCAGAGGCCTCGCAGATGGCGGTCAAGAGCTCGGGAATGCCACGCGCCGCCGTGTAGCGAGTCGCTCCATCGTCGATCGCGCGCTTGGCCGCCTCGCGTATGTGCGCCGGAGTGTCGAAGTCCGGCTCGCCCACGCTGAAGGAGAGCACGTCGACGCCCTCGGCTTTCAGCTCGCGGGCGCGCTGGGCGACGGCGACGGTAGCAGATGGTTTGACGGCGCTCAGCCGCTGCGCGACGGGAATACTATCAGCCATTGGCCGCACTTTACACGGAAGCTACGGCCTATCAACGCACCTCGCCGCGACCCGCGAGCGTTCAGTCGGTGGCGGGCGGAGTCGAGGCCAGGGAGGCCAGTAGACGCAGGTCGCGCTCGAGGTCCGCGATGCCATCGTTGTTGGCTCGGTAGTAGCCGCGAACCCGAGCATCGGGATCGACAAGCACGAAGTGGTTGGCGTGCATGATCGCCTCATTGCCAGCCTGCGGGTCGCCTTCGGCGAGCCCCACCTTGAATTGCTTGAGCACGACGTCGCGGATCGTCTCTTCGGTACCGGTGACGAACTTCCAGTTGCGCTCGTCGAGCTCGTTTTTGGTCATGTAGGCCTTCATAACCTCCGGCGTGTCGTTGTCCGGGTCGACGCTTACCGAAAGGAACTGCGTATTGGGCAGATCGGCCACACGGGCTTGAATACCCTCCATGTGCGCAGTCAGCCTCGGACAGCTTGAACGACAGTGGGTGAACACGAAGTCGGCGATCCAGAAGTCTCCGCCCAGATCCCCGTGGCCGAACGGTTTGCCATTCTGATCGACGAGCGAGAACTCGGCGAGTTGGCTCAATACAGGAGGGGGCTCTGACTTCTTCGAACAGGCGCCGGCCAAGAGGCCCAGGCTGAGGAACACGCAGCCCAGCCGGTAGCCGACCCTAGAGCGCATCGACGATGACTGCTGCGAAAAGCGCGGTCAGATAGAACAGAGAACTAACGAAAAGCTTCTTGGCCCAGACCTTGATGTCCGGTGCGGAGAAGCCGCGAACCGACTGCGCAAAGAACATACCGCCCGTAACCAGCGCGGTGCCGAAATAGATACCGCCCGCCAGACCGTACGGCACGAGCAGAAGCGACACTGCCCAGAGCAAGCCACTGTAGGCGACGGTCTGCACCTTCGAGGCCTCGATCCCGCTGACGGAAGGCAAGGTCTTGAGTCCCGCACGCTCGTAATCCTCTTGGCGGAAGATCGAAATCGCGATGAAGTGCGGGATCTGCCAAAAGAAGAGGATCCCGAACAGTACGAGGCCGGGCGCTGCGATTGAACCGGTGACCGCGGTCCAGCCCATGAGCGGCGGAAGGGCTCCTGGCACCGCACCCACGAACAGAGCGGCCGGAGTCCAGGGCTTCATCGGGGTGTAGATCCCGACATAGCTCACGATGGCGATCAGACCGAGGAGCCCCGTCATCGGGTTGACGGCGAACCAGAGCGTGGGCACCGAAAAAACGCCCATGGCGATTCCAAGAGCCAGCGCCCAGGAGGGCTCGAGGCGGCCGTCTGGAAGCGGCCGGTTGGCCGTCCGCGCCATCAGCCGGTCGCTATCGCGTTCGAGATAACAGTTGAGCGTGTTGGCGGCGCCCACGACCATGCCTGTCGTCACGAGCATGACCGCGACCGAGGCGAGGTCGAGAGTGCCCGGGGCCAACCACATTCCGCCTCCGGCGGTGATGAGCACCATGAGGTTGATACGCGGCTTGGTCAGTGCGACCAGGTCGCGCAGCGTCAGCATCGTGGTGGCGGTTCGAGTCGCGGTCGTCATGGCGTTCCCTGGCGTACGGCGTTGCGGGCTCCGGCGGGCGCGCACTCTGACTCTGGCCGCAGAACCCGTCAAGCTTCCCGGGGGGTAGGTCCGAGCGGGCGTTCGGTCAAGAACGCTCACCAATCGACGCAAAAAGCGCGATCATTCCGACCAGCGCAAGCGCGATCCCTATCGCGAGGACGACCCAGGGGCTCTTGGACCTCGAAGGAGCGCGGATCGACTCGAGCGGCGCAGGGGGCTGGAAAGTCTCGAGCGGCTGCCGGAGAGGAGGCTTTTCGGGGAGCGGCTCGGGGAGCGGCGCTGGCGTTGACGGCGTCGACGGGGTCCGCACCTGCTCGAGCACGGCCTCGAGGGCCTCGGCGAACTCTGCTGCGGTCGCATGCCGGGCTCCAGGCTCTTTTTCGAGCGACTTCATGACGGCCGCCTCGAGTCCTTCCGGAAACGTAACCTCAGGTGTTCGCTCCGAGAGCGGAATCGGGGGCGCGTCTGCGTGGAGCTGAATGTAATCAAGCGGCTGCTTGGCATCGAACGGAAGCTTGCCGGTGAGCAGCTCGTAGAGAATTACGCCGAGCGAGTAGATGTCTGAACGGGCGTCGAGGGTTTTGCCGTTGGCTTGCTCGGGGCTCATGAACTCGGGTGTGCCGAAAACCATCCCCTGCTGGGTCAGCACCATCGAGCCGGGACGCATCTGCCGTTCGGTGACCTTGGCGAGTCCGAAGTCGAGCACCTTGGGGAAGTCCGTAATCCCGCCCTGGGTCGTGACGAAGATGTTCTCTGGCTTGAGGTCGCGGTGCACGATGCCAGTTTGATGCGCTTCTTCGAGAGCGCCGCAAACTTGAGCCATGATTCGAATCGCGCGTTCGGGACGCATCGCGCCCTCGGCGCGAACGATCTGCGCGAGGTTCCGACCAACCAGGTATTCCATCACGAAGTAACAGGCGCCGTCGTCGAGCTGACCGT
Organism: uncultured delta proteobacterium; assembly: GCA_963845195.1. Classification (GTDB taxonomy): domain Bacteria; phylum Myxococcota_A; class Polyangia; order Polyangiales; family Houyiibacteriaceae; genus SG8-38. The sequence continues at coordinate 759,697 of CAWJRH010000006.1, read as the reverse complement.
ATAGGTAGACCCGGGCGGTGTTCGGATGCGAGAGCTGACTCATCGCACGGGCCTCGCGGCGAAATCGAGAGACGAGGTCTTTGCGAGAGAGGTACCTAGAGTGGAGGATCTTGATCGCGACGTAGCGGTTCATCTCGGGCTGCTCGGCCTTGTACACGGCTCCCATTCCGCCCTTGCCGATCTTCTCGACGATACGGAACTGTCCTGCCACTTCTTGCCCGAGATACGCGTCGCTCACGCGGGCAGACTAGCATCAGAGACGAGCGCCGGTGAGGAAAGTGCGAGCAGCGTCAGGGTGATCCAAATCGCATCGGCAATGAGAAGGTGAACCAGCTGTATCCAGACGGGTGCCAGCAGCGCCACGTTAGTGAAACCGACCACGAGCTGTACGACCGCAAGGCCTCCGAGGGCGAAGGCCCAGAAGCGAAATCGGCCCTCGGGCGCACCTCGTAGAAGCACGCTGGCAAGCCAAACGACGTAGGCGGAGCCGAGAACTGCGATGACCGGATGCCAGAGACGCAGCCTCAAGAATAGATGCGAAGACGCCGAAAGGTCTTCCTGCAGCGCCTGGGTAAGGCTCTCGGCGGGAAAGAGAGTGTCCCCAAGCGCGGCCACTGCGCCGCTCACCCCGGCAAGCACGAGGATGAGGGCAGCGCCGCCGAACAAGCGCCGAACCCGAGGATGAGCCGGCCATCGTGCGCCCGAGTCGCGCCAGGCGCTCACTGCCAACCAGGTCAACGCAGCGAGCAACAAGAAGGTGTTCACAAGGTGCGCAGACATCCAGGCGGCGCGCGCATTCGACGGATTGTCGGCGACCATCCGAAACAGCACCAGGCCCGCCCCCACGAGCGCTTCGGTCGTCATGAAGAAGAAACTCCAGCCCGCTGCCCTGCGCGTGGCATGACCAGAGTCGAAGAGTCGCCGCGCCACGACCCAAAGCACCAGCGTCCAGACCCAGCAGAGGCCAGACGTCACGCGATGGGTCAGCTCGACGATGGTCTTGATGGACGGGTCAGCGGGAAGCGCGACGCCGTTGCACAGGGGCCAGTGGGCACCGCACCCATCGCCCGAAAGCGAGGCCCGCACGAATGCGCCCCAGAGCACGACGAAAATCGTGTAAGGAAGCAGCGTCGTAGCCGCGATCGCGAAAGCTCGAGACGACTTCACCGCCGAACGATGGAGTCGAACTCAACCAGCGTCAACGATGACGAATCGCAGGACGTGATCGGTGCTGCCTCGGCGGTAGTCGACGACGAGCTCTTCCGCGGACCGAAGGTCGTCCCACACGCTGGCGGCCTGTTCTGGGCGCGCGATCGAGCGACCGTTGACGCTTGTGACAACGTCGCCCGGGCGAAGATCGAGTGAGGCATAGGTCAGATCGCCAGGGAACAGGTGTACGATCCGAAAGCCAACGAACGTTCCTCGGTCGAAGGCCGGCTCCATCTCGATGTTCTGAAGGTACCGCCCGAGGCCTTCGTCGAGGACCTCGACGAGTTCGTGCCGTTCGATGACGCCTGACTTCTTGCGCGGAAACTCGTCGGGGATTGCGCTCGACGGTACTTCGCCCGGCATGGGGGCATGTTCCCGTTCCCAATCCGGGTCGTAGTCGGGCTGCTGTTCGATGGGGTCCCACGGAATCTCTTCTCCACTCGTGGTCTCCCACGTCGCATCCCCGAGCATGTCGCGTTGCAACTTGCTGCGAGTGCAAGCGGCCGCGACCAGAACCAATGACGTGAGAACGACGGGAACGATTAAGCGCATCAGCAAACGCATCATGGGGACTCTCCTCGCAGCGTCGCGATCTCTGCCCAGATCGCGTTGGCGACGCTTTCGGCGTCGCGGTTGGCATCGATGTGGCGAACGTTATCATCGGGGAAAAGCCGCTCGATAGTCGAGTAAAAGGCAGCCAGCGCAATCTGCATCTCGTCGGTCTCGTACAGTTCTGGGCTTCCCGAACGGGACACGCGCCGCCCCGCGGCGACTTCGGGGTCGACGTCCAAGACCAGGGTGAGGTCCGGGCGACGTGCTTTTCGGTTGAGCTCGCGAACCCATGCGGCTGCTTCCGCGTCGCCGCCACTGCTCACCGTTTGATAGGCGACCGACGAGTGATCGTAGCGGTCACAGAGGATAGTCACCCCGTCGACGAGGTTGGGGACAATCTCGGCCTCCAGGTGGTCGAGACGGTCGGCCGCAAAGAGAGTGGCCATGGTCGCCCAGTTCGGAGCATGAGCGCCATGATGTCCCGGAACGACCACGCGCCCCGTGAGTATCTGGCGGATGAGGGTGCCGATGGGGCCGTCGCTCGGCTCGCGTGTGACGTGGACCGGCAAACCCTTGTCAACGAAGCGCTCCGCCGCTCGGGCGCATTGAGTCGTCGTCCCTGCCCCATCGATGCCTTCCACGACGATGAACAGGCCTTCGATCATCGGCTAGCGCCCCGTGCGTTCCCGAACTTGAACGTGGCACCGCCCTGGGCATAGACCTTCGAGTCGGGCCGGCCTCCGCCGAACACGTCGCCGAGCACACGACGTTGGTCGCCAGCAACGATCCCCTCGACCTCGATCCAAACGTTCCATTTTCGTGTGACGACGATTTCGAGCGAGCCACCGAGCCGCCCGCGCACGAGATTCTGACGCGAGTCTGCCACGACGACGCTGCTATTGCGACCGTCGAAGTCCCAGCGATCGCTGTTGAAGTCCATGGCCATCCACAGCGAGAGCGCGCCTCTCGGCGGAAAATGCAGGCTGACGATCGCGTCGAGGCTGATGAAGAAGTTGTTGGTCGGGTGCCGGACACCCATCTCGTCTTGCTTCGAGGGGCCTGCTCCGCCGCCAATCTGAAGGTCGCCGCCGATCGAGAAGTTGTCGCTTGCCTTCCAGCCTGCTTTCACGCTCGCTGCCACGTCGGTCAAGCGTCCAAACGTCCCAACCCAAAGGCCGAGATCGAGGAAAGGCTTGATGCCGATGCGTGCATCGAGTGAGGCCAACCACGGCCATCCAACCGAGACGTCGATCGCCGCGATTCCGGGAGCAACAGGAGCCCCCGCATGAGTCACCGTGTTGCGGAGCACGTCTTCGCGCTCGGCCTGTTTGTCGCCGGCCGAGGACGACGTAGTCGAAGAGACTGGCGCCATCACGACTTGGATCAGGCGCACGTTCGTGCCTTCGTCGAGCCGGACCTGCTCCTGATGCGCGCGATAGCCTTTGGCGCGGACCTCGATGCGATGCTCGCCGGCGGGCAGATCTCCCTCCCAGGGAATCGGACCGCGAAGTTCCCCGTCGACGAAGAGCTGTGCATCCGCCGCGTCGCTCTCGACCCGAAGCGGCACGCCGAGAGGGAAGAGCTTCGCGTAGACGTCGCAGTTCTTGGCAGGACCGACCGAGCAGGTCCGGCGCACCTCGCGATATCCAGGCGCCCGAACTAGAACGCTGTACGTACCGAACTCTGCAGGCTCGATCGTGACCGGCGGCGCACCATAGTCTTCCCCATCGATGGTGACTTCGGCCTCCGGGACGTTCGCGCGGACCAAAATGCGCGCCGCGTCGGTGCTGGCGATTGTGAAGCGGAGAGAAGCGACTCGCTCCCGCCCCGCAACGACCGTCACGCTCTGGGACACGGGCTCGTACCCGGTCGCTCGAGCGGTGACCTCATGCTCGCCTGGGCGGAGGCCCCCTTTGGCTGCCGGGGAAACTCCGATCTCGACGCCGTCGAGACTCACCACGGCACCCGGAACGTTGGTGATGACGCGCAGACTCCCAAGATCGGGTGCGATTCGGATCACCGCGTCGAGGCTGACCCGTTCGCCCGCGGTGACGTCGATGACCTTGGCGAACGACTTGTAGCCTTCGCCGGGGCTCCGGATCTCCACCAGATGCTCGCCCGGACTGAGCCCATCGACGACGAGCGGAGTGGCCCCTCGATTCTGGCCGTCGATAAAGACCGGCATGCCCGTGACATCGGCAGTGACGAGAAGGGATCCCTCCTTCGGCTCTTGGGGTCGAAGTGTCACGGGAATCTCCAGAGTCTTGCCAGTCTCGATCTGGACCCACTTCGAAAACGTCTGGAAACCCTGCTTGCCTACCTGCACCAAGTGCCGGCCGGGCGGCAGCGTGGTCCGTAGCGGCACATTCCCTGCGGGCTCACCGTCGAGGCGAATCGCGGCGCCCTCAGTAGAGGAGTCGACGGCCGTGACCACGACGACGCCGGGCGCCGGCTCTTGTGCCGCGGCGCGTGCGCACAGACCGAGGGCGCCAAGCACGACGACAACCGGCACCACGCCACCCACCCTAATCCATGCTCGCATCATCCTTCGGACGGACACCCTCGCAGCCGATTCACTCCGGCCCTGGGCGTCTCAGTCGTGTTTACCCCCGCTGCCCGCGAGGTCGTAAAAAACTGCTCCTTTGGGGTCCCCCACCAGAGTTCACAAAACCGCGATCCCCGGGACAAACCCTGGCTATGGAGCGACGAACAGAGCCTCGAACGGATCGAGCCCGGGCTCCTCGTCTTCGAGCTCGACCCCGAGCGGCGGGAGGGTGCGCGGCGGGGGGGCAGGCTCCCCGTCCTGGCGAAAGTCGAACGCTTGAATCTCTGAGAGCCCAAAGGCGAGCGCGTCGGGTCCGATCCTCCCGCGCTTGGCCATGTGTTCGAGGAGACGCTGCATCTTGCCCTGAATACTCGGAGTCAGCGCGTCCCTCTTGTAGTACTCGTGGTATCGTTTCGGCGATGGAAGAATGCTCGCGAGGAACGCTGACTCCGCCGGACTCAGCTCGCTCGGCAGCCGTCCGAAGTAGTGCATCGCGCCCTGTCGAAGCCCGTAGACGCTGGGGCCGTACTCGATGACGTTCAGGTAGAGCTCGAGAAGCTGGTCTTTTTCGAGCGCGTGCTCGAGCCACCACGTGAGAATCACCTCGCGCACCTTCCGCGCAATCGTCTTGTCCCGCTGCAGGTACAGGTTCTTCGCGAGCTGCATTGAAATCGTGCTGGCGCCGACGACGTACCGGCCCTCCTCGAGATTCCTTACCAACGCGTCGCGAATCGCCCAGGGCGCGAACCCTCCATGGTCGTAGAAGCCTGCGTCCTCGTGACTCAGGACGGACTGTATCAAGAACGGGCTCATCTCTTCGAGCGGAACCCAACTAGCGCTCCCCGGACCGGCGATCATCTGAAACGTGGTCTCGTCGGGCTCGACTACCCGATGACGGAAGGGCTCTTGGAACCGTTCCACGCGCGCCCAGCGGGGGACACGCTCGAACTCGCACAGGTCGCGCACGCGGATCTGGAGAACCGTGGCCTGCAGATCGCGCGAATCGATCGATACCTCGGCAACACCGCCCCATGTCCCGGACCAGGAAAAGCCCCGTAGCGACCGGGTCAGGTCACGTGGAATCGCGCCGACCACGTCGTTGCACGGAGTCGGAGGTAGCTTAGCGGTGAGATCGATCCGGCTGTACTCGGCATTGCGCACGAACTCACCCTCCAAGAGCAAGTTGACCCTGCCCATCCGAAGCTGACCCTTGGGCAGTTCGAGGCGCCGCTCACTTGGAAACCAAACGCCCTCCCCGGCCGCCGCGAACGTGATGTCCTCGATCGGCTCGGCGGCGATTTGCTCTGCGTAGAGCGCCGCCCCTGAGAGACGGACTTCGCCGCCAACCAGAATTCGGTCGGACGATTCGGCGGAAAGGTCGACCTGCGCACTCACCGTGCCTGCCTCTGGCTGATAGAGGGGCACTGCGGGCACGAACGGAGCAATGAGAGCCAGCGAGAGCCCCCGCGCACGAAGGCTGCCGTCGGCACGCGCGTCGCCGGGGTGCAGGCGAACGTCTGCTTCGAGCGTGCCCCCGTTGGAGGTTTCTCCACTTGCCGCGAGCTGGAGCCAACCGTCGCCCTCGCCCGTGAGGGCGGCCTCGAGATCCCGTATTCGCTCTTCGCGTCCGCCAGGCATCCGGCTGGTAATGTCGAACTTGGAAACCCGTAGTTCTACGTCGGGACTGAGGCGCGAAAGGAATCGGGGCGAACGGTCGCCTTGGCGGGTCGTCGCGGCCAGACCGCTCGAGGGGTCCGGTTCGGAGCCTGGGCCCATCAGGAGTCCAACAGCTTCCCGCAGGCGGGTGGGTAGCGGCTTGCCGTCTCCCTCGGCTCCCCCTCGCCAGTCCACGGTCCCAGACTCGACGGCAAGCGTTCGAATGCGCCAAGGCCCGTCCGCGCGAGAGAGAACGACCTCGACCGGTCCGATGCGTGCGTGATCGCCCGGGGCCCCGCCCATTGTAGACTCTCGGACCGATGCGCGGAGCCCCCTTTGCTCTTTCGCGAAAGCGCCGTCGGTGACCGAGAGAAGCGGGCCGTGCGCATCGCGAACCCTCAGGTTCAAGCCCGTGAGGGAATAGCTGCGACCGACAGCGGACTTGGTATCGTGCGTCGTCGGGCCCGAACCGCGCGCACCGAGCGCTTCTCGAACCTCGACGATGGAACTCTGCGCACCCGGGTCCGACAGGTCGACTTCGACGGTCACTCCATTCGCTGCCACCTCCCGAATCGCTCGCGTCCCCGCCCACAGCACGGCAACCGGATTCAGATCGGCGACGACCTCGTCGACGCGAATCGTGAGTCCTCCGCCCGAGCCGCGCAGCTCGACGTCACGCATCGTTGCGCCCCGCAGCCCAATCGTCGTGTCGCCTATCTTGGCCTCGAGTCCGAGTCGCTGCTCGATCGCTCGAGTTGCACGGTTGGCGGCCTGCTCTCTGGCGTAGAACCAGAGCACTATGCTGAGCACGACGAGAAGGCTCAGGAGTGCGACCCATGTGCGCCGCTCGCCTAGGAAACGCAGCATTCGGGGCCCAGTATGCCGCTTCGCCGAGTTGGCGCCTAATAAAGCTTGCGGCTGTCGAGTTGAATCGTCACTGGGCCGTCGCCGCACGACCAAACGTACATCGTCGCGCGAAAGGTGCCCGTTTCGACTGAGACACCCTTTTGACGCAGGCCGTCGACTACCTCGAGGTAGAGTCTTTCGGCCTCGATGGGCTCGGCCGCACCGTCGAAGGATGGACGGCGGCCTCGGCGGACGTCTCCGAAGAGGGTGAACTGGGATACGACGAGCACCGCCCCGCCGACGTCATCCACGGCGAGCGACATGCGCCCCTGCTCGTTCGGAAACACCCGGAGGCCGGCCACCTTGTCGACGGTGTACCGAACGTCGGTTGGGCCATCGCCTTCTGCAGCTCCGAGATACACCAAGAGGCCGCGCCCAATCTGTCCAACACGCACCTCGTCGACCGTCACGCTCGCTTCGCTGACTCGCTGCACCACTGCCCGCACACAGTGCAGGTAGCACAGAGACAATCGTGTTGCCGACCCTAGGGCATGCTCAATACTCACGACGATGAAAGCGGTTGTGGGGCTCACCGGAGGCATCGCGTGCGGCAAGACCACGGTCGCGCAGATGTTCGCGGAGCTGGGTGTCCCCATCATCGATGCAGACGATCTCGCGCGCCAAGTGGTCGAACCGGGGACCCAAGGGCTCGCACGAATCGTTGAGACCTTCGGGCGCGCGGTGTTGGACGAACGTGGCAGCCTCGACAGAAAGCGGCTCGGCGAAACCGTCTTCGAGGACGCTGAGGCCCGTGCGAAGCTCAACGGCATCCTCCATCCGCTGATTGGCGCGGCCGGCGCCGAGCGCATCGGGTCGCTCCAGACCCACCCTGGTCCGTACATCGTGTACGAGGCGGCGCTCCTCGTCGAAACCGGTTCTTTCAAGGCCTTTGCTGCGCTGGTCGTGGTAACCGCCAACCCCGCGACCCAACACGCCCGACTGGTGGCCCGGGACGGCTTCTCTCGAGCCGAAGCCGACGCAAGAATCGCTTCGCAGCTTCCGATGGCGGAGAAAGTCGCCGTCGCGGACTTCGTGATCATCAACGATGGCGACCTCGCCGAAACCCGCGCGCAGGTAGCGGAGGTCCATCAGACACTGACCGCCCGCTTCGCCGAACGAGAGGCGACCCCGTGAGCAAAGGCGCGTCGACGACTATCTTGGTTACCGGCTTTCCAGGCCGCCAGCTCGCCGTGCACGTGGTACGCGAACTCGTCCGTCGCGACGACTCCGAGATCGTATGCGTCGTAACGGCGACGCAGGAAGAGCAAGCGCACGAGCTCATCGAGCAGCTTCCGGCAATTGCACGCACACGCTTTCGCGTCCTCATCGGAGACCCGCGATCGCTCGACCTCGGACTGAGCGGCAAAGAGTTCAACACCCTAACCCAGAAGCTCGACGTGATTCACCATTGCGCGTGCATCACCGACCCGGCGGGGAGCGAAGAAGAGGCAGCGGGGAACGTCCGGTCGGCGGTTGAAATTCTCGAGTTCGCCGAGAGCGCACCGAAGCTTCGTCGACTCGTCTGCTGGTCTAGCGCGATCGTCTCGGGAAACCGAGAAGGCTTCGTCCTCGAAACGGACCTGTCGAAAGACTCGGGGTTTCGCAATCCGATCGAGGAGTCCCTGTTCAAGGTCGAATCGATGTTTCAAGAGGCCGGAGAAGAACTCCCAACCGTCATCCTCCGACCTGCACTCCTCGTCGGCGATTCGGTGACGGGAGATGTAGGGGAGCTCAACGGTCTTTACCTGTTGATCCGGTTCTTGCTGAGCGCGCCCGACGACTATCGCATTCCCTCACCGAGCCGAAGTGGCATTCGCATCAGCGCGGTGCCGGTCGACTACGCGGCGAAGGCAGGTTTGCACATCGCGACGGACAGCGACTCACTCGGACGGACCTTTCAAATAGTGGACCCGAAACCGGTCACCGTCCGACACGCCCTACAGCTCTTCGCCGAAGCGACCGGGAAACCGGCGCCGAAAGAACACGACCCCTTGAACCTCGCCACGGTGTTGCTTCGCGCACCGGGGCTTCAGCGCTTCACCCGCACGACCCGCGCATTCCTCGACCAGCTCAAGACCGACGTCATCTACGACGATCGCAATTCGCGCGAGCTGCTGCTCGAGGCGCCGTTTAGTTGTCCTCCGCTCGAGAGCTACGTGGATTTGATGGTCGAGCAGGCCAAGCGCGACTGAGCGACACGTTGACTGCGGCCCTAGTCGGCCATAGCCGCTTCGGAGTCGTCGGCGGCTGCGGAGTCGGTCGACGGACTCTGGTCGGCCAACGGACTTTGGTCGGCCGACGGACTCTCGGCAGGCGACGATTTGTCCGATTTAGAATCGCCTGACTCCTCCGCGGCCCCTTCGCCCTTCTTTTCCTTCCGCCTTTGCTGAAGGTCCTTCGCGGTCTTGGTCGCAACCGAGATAGCGCCACCGATGAAGAGGAGCAGCGCCGATGCACTGGCCGTGGTTCGCTCATAGCCGATAGCCGTTCCGTCATTGGCGATCGCAACCGCGAGGGCATCACCCTTTCCGAACTGCGCGCTGGCGCCCACGGTGAATCGGTAGCCGCTTGCGTCGACGCCGACCGAACACGCGAGCCCCCAGAGATTCACCTGTTCCGGCGTAAACTCGGAGCTAGATTCAGGCACGTTCGGTGCTGCGGAAACGTTCGTGTAGAAGCCTCCAGCAATCACCACGGCGCGGAACTGGTGTTCGATGCCGATCGACACGTTCGGAGTCCAGCGCCGTTCGGTCGATGACGCGAAGTAGGCACCCAGCTGGCGGTTGGCCTGTGCGAGCGTCGCAGGCTGGTCGAGCACCGTGCGATCGGGCACAGGGCCCGTGATCGACGCATCGAGTGCGACGAGTGTCTTGGGGGTCAGGTTCCAGCCCATGCCCGCCCGGAGCTCGAACGGAATCGGTTGACGCGCACCGAGGCCGCTGTCATCCACGAGAAAGAACGTCGACTCGTTGGGACTGACATCGGTCGTCGTTCGCACTACGACGCTCGCTTTCTGCTTGAGTGGAATTCCTGGAGCCTGAAACATCACACCGAATTGCAAGCGCTCACTGAACCGGTGGAGCCAGCCGAGGCGCACGACGAACTGGTAGGAGTTCACGCCGATACTGCTGCTTGCAGTCGCGGAGTCGCCACCGGTTCGGATCTGAGTTTCTGGGTTGTAGTCACCGCCAGACGCCAATCCGACGTTCTCGTCGTAGCCGCGGCTCTGGTCCGAGAGGAAGATGCTGAATCCGACGGCGGACTTTTTTGATACGTCCGCGGCGAACGAAATCCCATACCAACGATCGTTGTAGCTCTCTCCCAGGCGAAGATCGATCGTTGCGGCCTCGCTGATGGAACTGTATGAGTCGAAAAAGTCATTGGTCGCCACCTGGAGGGTGCTGTAGCCAATGGAAAACTGGTGGTCGTCGTTGAACTTGCGACGCCCCAACTTGACGACGGTCCCGATGAAACGCGGGAGCGGCCGAGCTCGCTTGTCGGAGAGATTGGTCTCGGCATCGGGTGCTTCAAAGCCGTCGTTGACCGAGCGGCGCGTGAAGACGATCGAGCTGAAGCTGCCTAGAAGCTCGAAGCGCCCTCCGCGAGCCATTCCGGCGGGATTGTAGTAGGTCGTCGAGGGATCTGAAGCGACGCCGGTAAAGGCGCCGCCGAGGCCAATCGCGCGTTCGCCGACTGGAATGGAGCGATAGTAGAGCGCTTGAGCAGAAGCGGTGCCGGAGAGGCCGAGCGAGACCGCGAACGCTCCGAAGAAGAGAATCAATCGTTTGCTAGAGGCAGCTATGACACCCATCACTCGGCGTTATGGTCAACCGAGCACCGAGAATAAACCCTTTTCTGCACGGAAACGCCCCAACGATGACGCGAGGGCGGTACCATGGCATGCTTCGCGAAACCTTTTTGGGTCGGGGACAGTAATGAGAGCTCGTTGGGGAGTGGTGGTTCTTTCCTGCGCGGTGTTTGCCGCCAGCGCGGTGTGGTCGGCGAAGGCCGGAGCGCAGACGGCCTGTGCGACGCAGTGTCTTGCGATCATCCCGGGGTGCAACGTGGTGAACTGCGGCGCCTGGGGTGTGCTTTGGAAGCGCCGGGCCCGACTGCATCAACGGAACCCCCGGGCCAGATTCGATTTTCGGCCTCGGGGGCGATGACTGCATCTGCGGGGAAGAAGGGGACGACATCATCATCGGTGCTGCCGGCAATGACTTTATCTTCGGGGGCCCCGACTCGGACGGCATCGCGGGCGGCAGCGGCGACGATCAGCTCTTCGGCGACGACGGCAGCGACGAAATCGACGGTGATGAAGGGAGCGATCTCATCCTGGGAGGCGCCGGGGACGATACGATCAGCGGCGGTCCGGAGGGAGACACGATCTTCGGTCAAAGCGGCGCCGATACGATTCGTGGCGATGCTGGTGAAGACGACATCGACGGCGGCTCCGGCGACGACCAGCTGTTTGGTGGCGATGACGCCGACCAGCTCAGTGGGGGCGACGGGAACGACACGGTCAACGGCGAGGGCGGCGACGACACCCAGCTCGACGGCAACGACGGAGACGACACGATCAACGGAGGCCCGGGCAACGATACCGCCAACGGGGGCCCCGGCATCGATACGATCAACGGGGGAGCGGACAACGACATCCTCTTCGGTGGCACCGACCCGGACATCATCGGTGGCGACGCCGGGGACGACCAGCTGTTCGGCGAAACCGGGAACGACCGACTCGACGGCGGCACGGGCACGGACGAACTGTCCGGCGGAGGCCCGGGCATCGAGAACGTGTGTATCAACGGAACCCCTGTGGATCTGTTCTGCGGCCTGCTCACCAGCGCCAGCGTCGATTCACTGTCCGCCTTCCTCGACCGGGGCGAGGTCATCGTGCGCTGGGACACCTCGTCGGAGTCCGGCACGATGGGCTTCCGGCTCGAGCGCCAGGTCAACGGCGCCTGGGTGCAGCTCCATGACGAACTCCTCGTCGGACTCCTCAGCTCACCGCAGGGGGGGACCTACGACTTCCGTGACAGCACGGCCGACCCTGCGGAGCCGCTCCAGTACCGGCTCGTCGAAGTCGACCTTCACGGCCTGCAGTCGACCTACGGGCCCTACACGGTCGAGGCCAATGCCGAAGGAGAGAGCCTGCTCGGCGACGCCGACCTCTACGCGCGGGCGCCGCACCGGCAGTCCTCCACGGCCGTCGTACGCAAATCGAACGACGGGCCTCGTCAGTCGCCGGGTCTGGCGGTCGCCCTCTACCTCGGCGTCGAACGGACCGGCCTCTATACGATCGCCGCATCGGAGATCGCGTCCGGGCTCGGGCTGACCGCCTCCGAGGTGGCCGGCGAGATTCTGGCAGGAGGAGTTCTCCTCACCGAGGGCGGAGAATCGGTCGCATGGGTTCCCGGGCCGGATGGCAGTTCGATCAGCTTCGTCGGCCTCGAGCGTGAGAGCCTCTATGCGACCGAACGCCTCTATAGGCTCTCGATGGCGCCGGGCGATGCGATGACTCAGCGATCGGCCGCCGCAGGCCCGATCGCGGCAAACCTCACCCATGACGCCACCGTGCATCTCGAGCAGAACGAGGTGCCCGGCATTCTGGTGGTGAGCGATCCGGACGAAGACTATTGGTTCTGGCAGGCAATCGTCGGGGGTGATGCGATGCCGACCAGCGCCGAGGCGACGTTTCCTTTGGAGAGCGTTCAAGGCGGCGGAGAGATTCGCATCCGACTGCACGGGATTTACGAGATCCCTCACGAAGTCGATGTGCGGCTCAACGGCGTGCTGCTCGGACGTCTTGCGTTCGAGGGCCGGGTCCCCTTCGAAGGCACCCTCGAGGTGCCGCCAACCGCGCTCTTCGAAGGCGACAACACCCTAACCCTGTCTCCGATCCCAGGTGGACCGTCCTACGAAATCACCGGAGCGAACGGGCGTGAGACCACCGTATTCAGCGCGGTCTGGTTCGACGCGGCAGACCTCACCTATCGCCGCGGCTACGAAGCGAGCAGCACTCCGCTGAATTTCCGAGCCGAGGAAGCCGGATCGGTCGAACTCACTGGACTCGCAGCCGGCGGTACGCGCGTGTTTGACATCACCGATCCGCGCCAGCCGATCGAACTGGTCGGCTTGCCTCCGGGTATCGGGAGCATCGCGCTCGCCGTCGAACCCGGGGTCGAGTACCTCGCGGTCTCCGCGACGCCGCTCGTCGCTACCTCGACTTGGCAGGACGTCGAATCGGACCTGCGAAGCAACGACAACGAAGCCGACTATCTGATCATTGCCCCGCCCTCGCTGATCGACGGTGTCGACGATCTCGCGGCGTACCGGGTAAACGATGGGTTCAAGGTGAAGACCATCGAGCTCCAGGACGTCTTCGACGAGTTCGCCGACGGTTACCCAGACCCGAACGCGATTCGGGCGTTCTTCGCCTACGCGCTCGAGAACTGGGATACGCCTCCGGGGTACGCCGTGCTCGTGGGTAAGGGGTCATTCGACTATCGAGAGATCCTTGGGCCCGCCAACAGCTTCTTTCCTCCGATCATGGCCAAGGGCTTCGACGGACTTCACGCGGCCGACAATAGGTATGCCGCTGTGCTCGGCGACGACGGGGTTCCCGACCTCGCGCTCGGACGACTGCCCGTCACGTCGATCGAGGAACTCTCTTCGCTGACCGCCCAGATCGTCGAGTACGAGTCGCGCTTCGATGAAATCAGCGATGGCCTGACGCTCTTCGCGGGAGATCCCGACGGCCAAGAACGCCGTGAATTCGGCGCAGCGCAAGACGAAGTCCTGGCGACGCTGCCCGATCGTTGGGAAGCGACCACGGTGTACCGCGTTGAGTTCGGCAGCACGGACGAGACGCGTGATGCTCTCTTTGATTCCATCGCCGATAGCCCGCGGATCGTCAGCTACCTCGGTCACGGGGGTAGCACCCAGCTTGGGCTCAACGAAGTTCTGTTTTCGCTCGACGATGTAGACAGCCTCAGTGTCGAAGGGCCGCAGCCGCTCTGGGCCATCATGACCTGCGACTCCTCGCGGTTCGACGTCCCGGGTCAAGTCTCGCTCAGCGAATCCCTGCTCCTTGCCGAAGAGGGAGCAATCGCGGTGTGGGGTCCAGCCAATCGCTCGGAGAACGAACCTGCCGCGGCCCTCGAGCAGGCTTTGCTCACCGAACTCAACGCGGGCAATGAGAGCCGGCTTGGCCCGATCGTCAACCGCTCGTTCGAAGCGGTTGACGACACCGAACTCAACACCAAGCTCACTCAGCTCTATCATCTGTTCGGCGATCCCGCGCTGCGCGTCGCGAAAGTCGACGATTCGCCCGGGACTGGCGGTACGGGCGGCGCCGGGCCGGGTGGCAGTGCGGGCACCGGGGCCACGGGCGGCGGCACCGGCAGCAACGGCGGCACAGGCGGTTGCGCCGCCGCTGGCTCAATGCCTAGCAGCGGTCTCGGACTCGTCGGGTTGGCGCTCGCCCTTCTTGGGCTTCGACGGCGTCGCCGACAGTAACGCGTCGATCGACGCTCAGCTTCCAGCGAGAGTCATCGAAGAAACCCGAAACGTCGGAGCGGTGACCGCCGTGCGATACTCGAGGTCGTCAGCAATCGCATCGATTCGCTGAAGGATTTGGTCGAGGTTGAGCGAGATCGTCACCTCGGAGACCGGTTCTGCGAGTTCGCCGCCCCGAATCAAGAACCCTGATGCTCCGCGGCTAAAGTCGCCCGTGACCGCGTTGAAACCAAAGCCCATCATCCCGGTGACGTACAGCCCGTGTTCCGTACTCGCGACCAGCGCATCGCGGGTGATCGAGCCGGGCTTGAGTATGAGATTGCTCGTGGAGGAGCCAAGCCCACCCGACGGAGAGCGCGATGCACTCGCGGTGCTCGGAAGGCCGAGCTTTCGGCCGCTGTAGGTATCGACGAGATAGCGCTCGAGCACGCCGCCCGAGACGACCACATTCCGCCGTGAGAGCAGCCCTTCCCCGTCGAATGCTCTCGAGCCGGGCGCTCGTGGGATCAGCGGATCGTCGACGATCTCGACCAGGTCGCTTGCTACGGTAGAGCCAACGCGATCGAGCAGATAGGAACTCTTGCGCCAGATCGAGCCGCCGACGATGCAGCCGGCGAAGAGCCCGAGAATCGATCGGGCGGCATCTCGATCGAACACCACGGGGAGCTCCTGGGTGGGAATCTTTTGCGCTCCGAGCTGCGCCAGCGTGCGACGCGCGGCCTCTTTGCCAACCTCGTCACTCGGCTCGACCTCGGCGTAGTGGCGCGACGCGGACCAGAAGTAACCGCTGCGCTTCTTCCCGCCTTCGTCGTCGGCCACGGGGTTCACGACGATTGACGCGTAGGTACCGTGGTCGCTGCCCGAAAAGCCACCGCTCGTCACCAAGGCGCTGACGCCGGCAGCCCGCGTGAACGATGCGCCCTCGCTGTTGGTGATGCGAGGGTCGAGTTCTAGCGCCGCCCGCTCACCTTCGAGCGCCCGCGCCAGCGCCTCGTCGCCGCCGACGGCGCGCAAGGAGTCGTCGAACGTGTCGAGGTCGGCCCATTCCGCACGCGAAGAAAGCGCGGACGGGTCTGGTGGACCAGCAAATTCATCGGCCTCGCTGAGAGACGCGAGCTCGAGCGCGTCCTCGATGAGGGTCTGCTGCCCTGACGCGCTGAGGTCGCTCGTATAGGTCGCAGCCACGCGCTGACCGACCATGACCCTGAGCCCCAGGGCCCGCGAACCCGCCTCTTCGACCAGCTCGGGCGCGCGCATACGAACCTTGGTCGAAAGATGGGAGCCGCTGTGTACGCTCGCCTCTGCAACGTCAGCCCCTGCGGCCGTCGCCCGCTCGACCACAGAGCGCCCGAGATCGACCAGAGCCCGCGATTCGTCTTCGATTGTCGACATTAACTTCCCACCTGTGTGCCGCCGACGGTCATCTTGGATATTTTCATCGTAGGACAGCCCACGCCGACCGGGACAGACTGGCCCTCTTTACCGCAGGTCCAGATGCCGTCTGAGATCTCGAAGTCGTGCCCGAGCATCACCACCTTTCGCATGGCCTCCGGGCCGTTGCCGATCAGGTTTACACCCTTGAGGGGCGCCGTGATCTTTCCGTCTTCGATGAGATAGCCCTCGGTCAGGGAAAAGACGAAGTCGCCGTTCGAGATGTCGACCTGTCCACCCCCGAATCGCTTCGCGTAGACCCCGCGCGTGACCGACCGCACGATCTCCTCGGGGTCGTCCTTCCCTGCAAGCAAAAGCGTGTTGGTCATGCGGGGCATTGGATGGGAGCGGAAGCTCTCGCGGCGCCCGTGACCATCGGGCGTCGTCTGAAAGAAGTCCGCGCTGTGACGGTCCTGCATGTAGCCGCGAAGCACCCCGTCTTCGATGAGAACCGACCGGGTGGGTAGCTGTCCTTCATCGTCGACGTTGATCGAGCCCCGCGACCCTTCGAGCGTCGCGTCATCGACCACCGTGCAGAGTTCGCTCGCAACGGGCTTGCCGACTTGCTCGGAATAGTTGCTCGTCTTCTTGCGGTTGAAGTCCGCTTCGAGACCGTGCCCAACCGCCTCGTGGAGGAGAATCCCGCTGTCGCCCGGCGCGAGAACGACATCCATTTCGCCCGCGGGCGCTTCGCGCGCGTCGAGCATCACCAGGGCCTGCTGGACGGCGTCCTGCGCGTGTTCCTCGGGACTCTTGACGTCGAAGTACTCAAGCCCGACCCTGCCGCCCCCTCCGGAGTTCCCTGACTGCCGGTTGCCGTCCTGCTCGACGATGACGCGGACGCCGAAGCGAATGAGAGGCTGACGGTCGCGCGCCATGCCACCGTGACTGTTGGCGATCAAGATTTCCCGCACGCTCTCGCTAAACGATGCGTCGACGCGCACGACCCGGGGGTCGGCCGCCCGAGCCGCACGATCGGCGCGTTCGAGCAGCGCCTTTTTCGTCTCGCCGTCTACATCGAGAGACTCCTCGGAGACATTGTACCGACTCGGCAGATCGCGCAGGCTGACTTCTTGCGGCGCCACCGGCTCGCTTCCGGCTGCGATTTGTGCCGCCGTTATTGCGGCGCGCTTCATCGCATCGAAGTCCAGGTCTTCGCAATACGCATACCCGGTCGCGTCGCCTTTCATCACGCGGACGCCGAGTCCCATCGAAACGGCCCGACGCGCCGACTTGAGGATTTGCTCGTCGTAGACGTAGCTGCCGCTGACCGAGTACTCGAAGAAGAGGTCGGCATAGTCGCCTCCGTGTTCGAGCGCGATACGCAGAAGCCGGTTCGCGAGGTCGGGGTCGACGGGGTTCGACCCGCCTTCGAGGAAGGGGGCATGGTAGCGGCCAGGCATGTGAAGGACTCTAAGGCGCGGCCCGCCCTCTCGCCAGCAGCGGTCGCTCAGCGACGCAGGAACGCAACCACAGAGTCGACCACACGCGCCTGTCGCGTCTCGCCGAGCCCGGCGAAGATCGGGAGGGCGAGGACTTCATTGCAGGCGGTTTCTGCCTCGGGAAGCGAGCCTTGTCCGTAGCCGAGGTATTCGAAACACCGCTGTCGATGCAGCGGCACCGGGTAGTAGATCGCGGTCGCTATCTTCTGCTCGGCTAGATGACGCTGAAGATCGTCACGCCGCGAGGTTCGAATGACGTACTGGTTGTAGACGTGACCGGGCTCCGCGCGAGCGGGGGTGGTCAGCAGCTCAGAGCAGAGCCCCGCGTCCGCAAACCAGGCGTCGTAGCGCGCGGCGTTATCGCGGCGCCCATCGGTCATCGCCGGAAGCTGCTCGAGCTTGATCCTCAGCAGTGCCGCCTGGAGGGCATCGAGCCGAAAGTTCCCGCCGACGATCGCATGATGGTATTTCGGATTGCTGCCGTGGGCGCGGACGATCCGCACGGCCTCGGCGCGTTCGGCATCACTCGTGGTCACTAGACCACCATCGCCGAAACCGCCGAGGTTCTTGGACGGAAAGAACGAAAAGCATCCGTAGTTCCCGAGCGCCCCGACGGGAGCGCCGGCCGAGGTCGCGCCAATCGACTGCGCCGCGTCTTCGATGACGAACAGATCGCGCCCCGCGGCAAGGGTTGTCAGAGCGCCCATCTCGCAAGCCTGACCGAAGAGGTGTACGGGGAGCACTGCGCGCGTGCGCGTCGTGATTGAAGCCTCCACTGCCTCGAGGTCGAGGTTGAACGTGTCGGGACGAATGTCGACGAACACCGGCGTCGCTCCGACCCGGACGATGCTCCCTGCGGTCGCAAAGAACGAGAACGGGGTCGTGATGACCTCGTCGCCTTCCCCAATATCGAGGGCCATCAGCGCCGCAACGAGCGCATCGGTTCCACTCGAAACCCCGATCGCATGGTCGACGCCGATCGCCTCGGCGACTTCGCGCTCGAATCCTTCGACCTCCGGACCGAGAATGAATCGCCCCGAGCGAAGGACCTCGCTCGCCTTGTCGATGAGACGATCGAGAATCGGCGCGTTCTGCGCCGAGACGTCGAGCATCGGGATCGACTCGTTTGACACCGGTCTACAGCGGCTCACAGGAATCCTCCTCGATGCGGTACCTATCGCCGCAGCGCCCGCAGATCCCGCTTAGCGGCAGCACAGCCCCGCATCGGCAGGCCCAGCCAATCAAGCGAGCCGGATTGCCGACGAAAACCGCGTGCGCTGGGACGTGCTTGGTGACGACCGCGCCCGCTCCCACCATGGCGTATGCGCCAATGGCGTGTCCGCAGACGATCGTAGCGTTGGCCCCGACAGTCGCTCCTCGTCCCACTCGGGTGCGCGCAAACTCGTCTTTTCGTTCGACGTGCGCACGCGGGGTGAGCACGTTGGTGAACACGCAGCTCGGCCCGAGGAATGCGTCGTCTTCCACGGTGACTCCCGCGTAGACCGAAACGTTGTTCTGGATCTTCACGCCGCGCCCGATGCGAACCCCCGGGCCAATGAAGACCCCTTGCCCCAGCACACATCGCTCACCGAGCTGCGCTCCAGCACTGATGTGACAGAAGTGCCAGACGCGCGAGCCCTCACCGATCTCGACGCCCTCGTCGACGACCGCGGTCTCGTGCACCGATGGGGCGGTCATTTGCCGTTTCCTTCGATGGCGATCCGCGCGCCGCCCGCGGCGAGCGACCGGGCGCCGGCTTCGAGCGCCCGGACGACTTCGAGGCCCGACTCGCCATCGGCGACTGGCGGCTTGCGAGATGCGACCGCATCGACGAAGGCCGTGCACTCCCGTCGAAGCGGCTCCGCCATCTTGAGCGCGGGAATCCGAATGTCCCCCGTACGGACGCGCACGCCTTCCTCATAGGAGACCGTCGGCGGCGGTTCGACGCCCTTGTCGAAGATTGCAAGCTTCTGATCCGGGGAGGTGTCGTCGAATACCGCCATCTTGCGGTCCCCGACCACCGTGAGTTTTCGTGCCTTGTGGGGGTCGAGCCAGCTCACGTGCACATGAGCCATGCGACCACCCGGGTAGTGCATGGTGGCGAATACCACGTCTTCCACGCCGCGCTGCGGCTGCAGGTAGCAAGAACCCGTGGCGCTGACGGCCTCGGGCGATGCGCCAAAGAGATAGTTCGCAACCGAGATGTCGTGGGGTGCGAGCGACCACCAGGCGTTCTCGGCCTGGCGCACCACGCCGAGATTCACCCGTTGCGTGTAGATGTAGAGAACCTCGCCGAGTTCGCCTTGCCGAACGAGGGCGTTGAGCTGAGCGACCGCGGGGTGATAGAGAAGCAGGTGACCGACCATGAGAATACGGTCTGCACGCGCCGCCAAGCCGCAGAGCGTCGCGGCATCGGCGGCGGACAGACAGAGTGGCTTTTCGACCAGCACATCGCGTCCTGATTCCAAGGCGGCGCGCGCCAGTTCGAAGTGGCCGGGCGCGTCGGTGGCGATGACGACGGCGTGGACGGACTCATCGCCGAGGACCGCATCGACGTCGGACACGACCGCGACTCCAGGGTACGCGGCCGACATGGTCTGGCGGACATCGGACTCGCGGTCACAGATCGCACGCAGGCAGGCGCCCGGAATGCGAGAGAAGTTGCGGACGTGATGCTGTCCCCATCCGCCTGCGCCGATCACGGCCACCCCCACGTCGCCGTTGGTTCCGATGTTCCCCCCCGGGCCCATGGCAATAGGATAGCAGTCCGAGTCGCCTACCCGAAAACTAACGGGGTCCGGCTATCGAAGCATCGACCGGCAGTCGGATACGTATCGGCCCCGCCCGAGCTTCGCGCAGCTTTGGTAGGCCTGACGGGCGCCTTGGCGGTCGCCGAGCTCTTGTCGAGCCGCCCCGAGGGTCACCCACCCCAGCGAACTCGTCGGATCGACTGCCGTGGCGCGCTCGGCCAACTCGGCGGCCTTCCGAGGGTTCTGCCTCGCGAGCTCGAGACGAGCCCACTCCGCCAGCGCTTCGCTTCCCTTTGGATTGAGTTCGACCGCGCGCGAATACGCCTCGACTGCGGGCAACCCCCGCTTGAGCCGTCGCGCGCGAGCAAGCTCGGTCGCATAGGCTGCCGCGTCGGTCTCTGGGCTGGCTGGCTCGGGAACCTCGGGAACCTCGGGCACGGCCGCCGGCGGGGGCGCTACGGCTTCGGGTTCGCCGGAAGGAGCTCTCTCGATCTCGAGCTTTGGTTTCGACTCCGAGAGCGTGGTCGACTCGGCCTGCGCGGCTCGCCCGATCTCGGTCTCGACGGTCGTCACCGGGTCGGACTCCTCTCCCCTCGCGATGAAGAGCGCGATAGCCATCAGCGTCGCGGCGGTGACGATCCACGGCCAGTTCCCAGCACCATCCACTCTGCTGGGCGGACTGCGCCTTGGCGCAGCGGCGGCAACCGACTGCGCTGGTGCTTCGGATCGTCGGGCGTTCTCGGGAGGACGCGATGCAGGGCGCGGCGCAGCGCTTTCGAACGGGCGCGCGGCCGGAGAACCGAGCTTGGGCGCGGCCGGTTTGCTCTCGGGCACGCGGGCGAAGGTTTGAGGTTGTTGGGATGGAGCACCGGGCGGCTCCGATCGCAGGAACGGACCCGGTGGCGGCTCGGAGTCGATGATCGCGATTGCCTCGTCGACGTCGGGATCCTCTCGCAGGGTCTCGAGCGTGCGGTCCCAGTCTCCACCGTGCGTTGCCTCCGATGGCGGCGCAGGATCGGAGCGCGGTACACGCCCGGCCCAGTTCAGAAGGGTCCCCCCTGCCCCGACGGCCTGAAATCCGGTTGGGGTCTTCGGGCGGAGGTCCTCGCTCGGCGGTGGTGCGGGTGCCCAGCCACCAAACGAGACGTCCCGCGCCGGGAGCGGAGGATCGGCCGCGGGAACGAACGACTCCGCATCGGCCGAATCCGCCTGGTCGTCGGGAGCTGGCTCGCCCGGAGCCACGGGGACGCCCTCTGAGACGGATACGGCCGGCTGGGACACCGGCGTGGGCATGGAAGCCCGCCGTTCAGGGGCCGGTGCCCCATCGGGATCGGAGCCATCGTCGGGCCCGATCGGAAGGTACGTTCGCGGCAGCGCGGGCGCTTTCGGCACCGCGACGGGCCGCGACGCGGGTTCGGAAGTCGGGGCCACTCGAGTGATCGCGAGTGACTCGAGCGCTGAAGGCGACTCCGAGCCCGGGGGCGATTTCAGACCAGGACCGGGGATCGTGTCGACGGCGGCCCTGGGAGGCACCGTGGACGCCGACGGCTGTACCTTCGATAGAACGGGAATGCTGTTCTTCACCTCGCCAACCTCGCGAAGGATTCCTTCGAAGTAGAGATCGACCAGCTTGCGGAGGGCGTCCACGTGATCGCCTCCGTGACTGCGAATGATCGCGTCAATCGAGCGCTGGCCATCGACCAAGCGGACGATGACGTTGTGCTCGTCGGGGGTTTCGTGAAGCCGCTCCCCCAACACTTCGCCGTCAACCTCCAGCACCACGTCGAACGACGGGAGCAGCTCAGAAAGCCGGCTCCACTCGTCGAGACGACGCATCCCCTCCATCAACATCGCCTGCGTGGTTCGATGTACGGTTCGTTCTCCGAGACTGACCTCGCGAAACTCGAGGTCGAACGACCCATCACGCCATAGGAGAAGGCGATAGACTGCTTCTTCCCCCTCAAGCATGTCAACGCTCGCGCGAATGATCGCTCCTGAGTCGAACGAAACCATCCCTTGGTCGCCCTCTTCTGCGCGCAGGGCCAGCACCCCAGACTTGCGACTGACATCGATAGTCTGGAGAAGGTCAACCACGCTCATCTCGGACAGCGCACCGCTGAACCGTGTCTTCGCGCCGCTCGTTTTTTCAGCGAGGTCGTCCCGGGTCTGCCTTGCCAGCTCGATCGTCACGCGAGCAACGACTTCGCGGATGTAGATCGGCTTGGTGAGATAGTCTTCCACTCCGAGTTCGAGCCCGCGAATCTTGCTCTCGATCGACTCGTCGTTCGAAAGAAACATGAACGGGATATCCGCCCACTCCGGGTTCTGTCGAAGCTGCTCGACGAACTCGAAACCGTTCATGTCCGTGAACCCCGTCTCAGAAAGAATCAGGTCCGGCTTATTCGTGTGCAGTATTTCGAACGCCTTCCCAACGCTCGAGCAACCTGCCACGTTGAAGCCTGCGTTGCGTAAGCTCACCTCCAAGACGCGCAAACTGCGCGGGTCTGCATCGACTACGAGCAAGTTTTGCTTGGCCACCGCCCAGTGATAAGTTGAGAAGGCCAAGATGAAAAACGCTAAATGCTTCCCGGCAGTGATCATCGGCTCAGTGTTTGCACTGATTGCCTGCAACAAGGCGTCTTCGGAAATGAACTTTCGTCAGGTCGATCCGGACTTCGGGGGACTCCAGGGCGGAAAAACGGTGCGGGTGGTGGGCGCGAACCTGCGGCTCGACATCGGCTACTCGGTTCTGTTCGGAAATAAGATCTCCCCGCGAGTCTCAATCGACAACGACGGAGCCCTGCTCGCGGTCACTCCTCGAACGCGAATCCCTGGCCCGGTCGACGTGGTGGTCCGGACCGACGACGGCCGCGTGTTTCGCCTCGAGAAGAGCTTTCAATACGTCGACCAGGGCGGCAGCCTTCTGGACACCGCAGATCCCGACGAAGCCGATCGCTAGCGACTAGTCAGGAGCGTAGTCCCGCGGCGCACGGGTTAGGAGCCTTCGCTGCCCTCTTGTTCTATGCAGACGCCTGCAAGACATGCGAGCCCGTCGATGCACTCGCTCGTGCGCGTACACGGCTCGTCGACACCCTTGGGTTCGATGTCGGTTCCCCCGCAGGCCATGAGACCGACGGTGAATAGAAATGCGCAGCATGCGAGGCCGGTCAGCGGACGGGTCATCGCTGCGACGATAGCGCGCCCTGCGATCGGCGACCACGCCCAACCCGACAAACACTGCTAGGCTCGTGCGCGTGGACTTTCGCGTCCTGATCCCGGAGCTTTTCGAGAAACTCAGCCTCATCGCCACGGCGGGGCTGCTCGGCGTGCTGGTGCCACCACTCAGGAACCGACTGCTTGGCGTCGGTCGACCGCGCGATTTGGCCGTCGCGGTCGCGTTTGGCCTCGCCCTTTCGCTCTGGGGAGCCACGATGGGGTTCGAGTGGCTTGGCCACCACGTGAACCTCCGTGGCATCGGGATCATGATCGCCGGCCTCCTCGGTGGATCGCGAGCGGGAGCACTCACGGGGCTGCTGGCCGGACTGTTCTTCATCGGCCGCGTAGACGCCGATCTAGGCCTGTGGGCGGTCGCGGCATCCGTCACCGACGGCTGGTTGGCCGGCTGGATTGCCGAACGACGAGAGCGCTGGTTTCTTGGATGGCGAGCCCTTCAAACCGCGGGTCTGATTCAAGTCGCAAGCCTCTCGATGGTCGCAATTGGCCTGCAGGTGCATGGCCGCAATCCCGCCGAGGCGCTCCCCGCGCTCTTCGCGCAGCTGCTGGGCGTTGCGTCCGGAGTCGCCCTTTGGACGAATGTCGCCCGGGTCGTGCTTGCCCGTGAGGAGCAGGCAGTCGCCCTCGTGGCGGCAAAGGCCTCCGCCAACGAACTTTCTCTTCAAGCACTTCGAAGCCGACTCGAGCCTCATTTTCTCTTCAACGCGCTCAACACGCTGCGAGCCACCATTCGAACGGACCCAGATCAGGCGCGCGCGCTCGTATCGGACCTCGCGGATCTCTATCGCTATCTCCTCCACCATCCTCACGACGCCTCGGTGCTCAACGAGGTGGAACACGCCTGCGCGTACCTCGCGATCGAGCGCGCGAGGCTCGGCGGGGATCGACTCTCGGTCAAGACCTCCATCGACGACGAAGTCCGCGATCTGCGGATCCCGGCACTGCTGCTCCAGCCCATCGTCGAGAACGCCGTCAAGCACGGCATCATGCGCAAAGACGGCCCTGGCTCAATCACGATCCGCGCCCGCGAGCTCGGCGATCGGATCCGCATCGAGGTGGAAGACGAGGCCGAGGGGCCGATCGCGCAGCCGTCGACACACGGCTCGGGGATGGCGTTGGCGACTTTGCGATCGCGCCTTGCAAAGCAATACGACGGACAGGCTACAATCGTGCTGGCGCCGCTCGAGCACGGCACGCTGGTCGAGGTCGATCTGCCGAAGAGCGACCCATCGGAGGCTGCTTGACGCGGAAAAGCTCAGCCGGTAGTCGAGGGATGGCGAGTAATCCAGTGACGTCGATGAACCCTCTCAGCGCGCCAAGCCTTCTCGGAGGTCGGCCTTGAATCTGCGCGCAGTCGTAGTCGACGATGAGCCTCTCGCGCGTGACGAGCTGAAGTTCATGCTCAGCCAATGTGACCATATCGAGGTTATCGGCGAGGCCAAGAACGCAACCGAGGCGCAGGCTCTGTGCGCCGAGCATCAACCGGATGTCGCGTTTCTCGACCTCCGTATGCCGGGCCCGGACGGGGTGGCCTTAGCCGAAACGCTGATGGCCCAGGACCCGGAACTCCGCGTCATCATCGTCTCCGCACACGACGACGGCGCACTGCGAGCGTTCGAAGCCCAGATCGCCGACTACCTGCTCAAACCGGTGCGCCTCGAGCGACTACGACAAGCGGTCGAGCGGGTCCGCGAGCAGGCGCCAACGGCATCCGATCCCGACGAGTATCTCGACCGAATAGCAGTGCGACGACGCGACGCGTACGTGGTGATCGAGCTCGAGGAGGTCACATACTTCGAGGTGCGTGACGAGCTGGTCTGGGCGGTCACGGACGACGATCGCTTCGCCCTCGACAAGACTCTCGCGACACTCGAGGCAGAGCTCAACCCCGAGGCCTTCTTCCGCTCGCACAGAGGATTCATCGTCCGGCTGGACAAGATTCGGGCAATCGAGCCGCAGGGTGCGGGGACCTATCAACTCCTGCTCGATCACCCAGATGAGCCCAAGGTCCCTTTGGCCCGCGAACGCGCGAAGAAACTCCGAGAGCGAATCCCGTTTTCCGGCTGAGCGCGGGCACATTGAGCATTCGCCGAACTCAGTGCTACATCGGAGCCCCATGATCGACGTGAAACGAACCGGCTTCGGCATCGTGCTTGCGTGCCTCGCGGCAACCGGCACGCTTGGCTGCAAGTCCGCTCCCGAAACCAAGAGCGCCGCAAGCGCGACCCCGTCAGGCGCCTCCGAAGCGGAGGTCATCACCTTGAAGGGGATGTACTCGTACATGGCCGATGCCGCCGTCTTCCAAGATTGCGCCACCGGCGTGAAGTCGCCCGTCGCCACGGAGGGCGACAACATCGCTCTCGAGCGCGCGTACGGCGCGTCGGGGACGAACCCCGGGGCCCCGATCTTAGTGACTCTGGACGGCCGGTTGGAGCTGCGACCTTGGATCGACCACCCCGGCCAGCAGCAGCTGACGGTGATCGTCGAGCAGTTCGATCGTGTGTGGCCTGGGGAGACCTGCGGAAGCATCACGACCGCGCCACTGGAAGGTGCCGTCTGGGGGCTGCTCGAACTCGATGGACGAACCATCGAGTTGGTGTCGTCGCCCGAAGCGCCCTACCTCGAACTCAACGGAGCAAAGAAGAGCGCCTATGGGTTCGGCGGCTGCAACCGGTTTTTCGGCACGTACGCGCTCGGAAAAAACCAGGCGCTCGCATTCAGCGACCTCGGGACCACGCGGATGGCGTGCCCGGAGGGCATGGATCAGGAACAAGCGCTGCTCGGCGCGCTCGGTGCAACCAACCGATACGAGATTCACGGCTCGAAGCTGTTGCTTTACGCGGGCGATGTGGTCGTTGCGCGGTTCCAGGCCCGCAACCTGTTGAAGACCGACTGAAACGAGGCGA
Organism: uncultured delta proteobacterium; assembly: GCA_963845195.1. GTDB lineage: Bacteria > Myxococcota_A > Polyangia > Polyangiales > Houyiibacteriaceae > SG8-38. The sequence goes on along the minus strand of CAWJRH010000006.1, from coordinate 733,545 downwards.
TGCTGCGGCCGTGGCGGCGAGAACCTGATGGGCATGCAGTTCGGTCGCGTCGAGCTCGACCCCGCAAGACGGGAGCTCCTTATCGACGGAGTCGCACAGTCGCTTCAGCCGCAAGTGTTCGACCTCCTACTCTTTCTCGTCGAGCAGCGAGACCGGGTCGTGACGAAGCGGGAGCTGCTCGACGCGCTGTGGCCTGAGGCGGTCGTCACGGAGAGCTCCTTGCAACGCGCCGTGAGTCTTGCCCGAACGGCGCTGGGCGACGACGCCGCCCTCATCCAAACGTTCCCCCGCCAGGGATACCGTTTCGTCGGCGAGGTCGAGGCGCCGCAGCCGAATAGCCGAGGGGCGCCCGCATTGCTCACCCCGAGATACGCTCGGAGCGGGGACGTGCACATCGCCTACTCCACTTTCGGCGATGGCGAGGAAGACATCGTCATCGTCAACGGCTGGATCATGCCGATGCGAGGCATGCTCCAACACCGTAAACCGCGAGCGCTGATTGAAACCCTCGCGCAGGACGCAAGGGTGATCTTGTTCGACAAGCGCGGGACCGGGTTGTCGGACCGAGTGAAGGAACTGCCGAGCCACGAACGAAGAATGGACGATCTCCGCGCCGTTCTCGAAGCGTGTGGGTCGGAGCGCGCGACTGTGATCGGCATGTCGGAAGGGAGCGCACTCGCGATCCTCTATGCAGCAACGTACCCGGAGCGCGTGAGAGGGCTGGTGCTCTGTGGCGCGTTCGCGAGGATGACGAGCGCGCCGCGCTATCCGCACGGCTACGCGCCAGAAGCGATCGCGCAGCTAGAGAGCTACATCCGTGGAGCCTGGGGCAAAGGCGCATCGCTCCGAGCCATCGCTCCGAGCGAATCGAGCGACCCGGAGTTCCTGCAGTGGATCGCCGCGGTCGAACAGGAGGGCTCAAGCCCCGGGGGAGCGCTCGACCTTCTCGCCATGAACGTACGCATCGACTTGAGAAGCGTCCTGAGCCTCGTGCGCGTGCCGACCATCGTACTGCAGGCCGGAGACGACAAGATGATCGATCCGAAGAGCGGGCAATACCTTGCGAACGAAATCCGGGGGGCACGCTACGTCGAAGTCCCCGGAGACGACCACCTCTTCACATTCAGGGAGCCGAGCCATCTGCTGGATGCAGTCCGATGGATCCGCGAACAGCACGAGCCAGAGCCCGACGAAGACCGCTTCCTCAGTACGGTGCTTGCAGCGAAGGCGGACCAAGAGGTCGATCGCGATCGATGGCTCGAATGTGTGGCGCGTTACCGCGGTCATTCGAGACCCACGTCGATGGATGCGTACTTCGATGGACCAGTGCGGGCATTGCAATGCGCAGCCGCTCTCGCAAGCGCACTGCCAGTCTCGTGTGGAGTACATACCGGCGAAGTGATCCGACAGGGGTCGCGCGTCGCAGGAGAGGCATTCTCGATTGCCGAAGAACTCGCAGCAGGGACGCCGCAGGGCGAGGTGGCGGCGTCGCGCGTGGTGGCCGATCTGGTCCCGGGAAGCGCGTTCTCGTTCGATGCCGCGGAGCGAACAGTGCAGTCTGACGGTCGCACGATCGGCGTGTTCTCGATGCGTCTCGAGAGCTAAGGATTCGGTAAGCCCTCCGGAAGGACCTTCGCGCCACCTGTCGATAGGTTGCTGCGTACAGGAGGTCATCATGAACACACCAACCGCAGCGCACACCTACCCGGAGACCGAGACCCACCACGCCCTTGTACCGCAGAGGTTCTGCGGACCCCCACGATCAGGCAACGGGGGATACACGGCGGCACTGCTCGGCAAGCAGTTGGGCCCTCAGGCCGAAGTCACCTTGAAGAAACCCATCCCGCTCGACTCGACGATGGAGTCGGTCGTCGAAGGCTCGAGGGCATGGCTGTTTCACAACGGGGAAGAGATCGCCACGGCCGAGGTGGCCGAACTCGAGCTCGAGATTCCGGCGTCGGTTGGGCTCGAGCAAGCCGCCGCTGCCGAAGCCGGTTTCCTCGGACTCGATCGGCACCCTTTCCCGACCTGCTTCGTCTGCGGCACCGAGCGGATGCACGACGGCCTGTGCCTTTTCACCGGGCAGGTCCGCGACGGCGTCGCAGCGTGCACCTGGGTTCCTGGCGCCGACCTCGGCAATGCGAACGGCGAAGCTCCGCCCGAAATCGTTGGCGCGGCGCTCGACTGCCCCGGGGCGTGGGCGATGATCGAACAGTACTCACTCGATGGGCCCCTCGTGCTTGGGCGCTTTCGGTATCGCATCCATCGGTCGGTGCTCATCGACCAAGCCCATGTGGTCATGGGCTGGTCACTCGGCCGCGAGCGGCGCAAGCACTACTGCGGAACGGCCCTGTTCGACGCGGACGGGAATCTTTGCGCCGCGGCAAGCGCAATCTGGATCAAGCTCTAAGAGCGAGAGCCTGTCGCTACGACGATCGACGGGGGCGCGTTTCGTCTGGCCATCTGGTAGAACGCTGGAGCAAAGAGTCGCTGGGTCTCACCCAGATGAGGAGCGTCGGGTCATGAAAATCGGAATCGTATCGATCAACGTCGGTGGCCCGAAGACGGCCGAGTCGATGCTGGCAACCGCGCAGTACGCGGAGAGTGCTGGCATCGAATCGGTGTGGACGTTCGAGCATGTGATGATCCCGACCGAATACGAGTCGCAGTATCCCTACACCCGCACCGGCAAAATGCCGATCTCGCCGGAGGCCTGGCTCCTCGACCCTTTGATCTCGCTTGCACACGTGGCTGCGGCGACGAGCACGCTCCGCATCGGCACGGGGGTGAACATCTTTCCGCAGACCAACCCGCTTCTTTTCGCCAAGCAGGCCGCGACGCTCGATGTGTTGAGCGGCGGGCGACTGGAACTCGGGCTCGGACTCGGTTGGCTCGCAGAGGAGTTCGACGCGATGGGCACCCCGTTCGCGAGACGCGGAGCCCGGTTCGACGACTATCTCTCAGCCGTCAAGAAGGTCTGGAGCGGTGAGGTGGTCGAGCATCGAAGTGAGTTTCTTTCCTGGCACGACTTCAAGAGCCACCCGATGCCTGCCCAGCGGCCCCACCCGCCGATCCTCATCGGCGGCGTCTCCGACAAGACCTTGCGCCGGATTATCGAGACCGCGCAGGGCTGGTACGCGCCCAGCGATTCCGTCGAGATGCTCGCGCGCGCCATCGAGACCCTTCGACGCTTCGCGGACGAGGCGGAGAGACCATTCGAGACCGTGGGCGTCACTGCATCCTGGCGCGTCGACAAGCAGCCGGACGCCCTCCAGACGTTCGAGGATCTCGGAGTCGAGCGCGCCGTAGCGATGTTGGGCTCGACCGGGACTTCGGACCCCCGGGAGGCGATCGACCGGATCGTCCGCGCGGCCGGTCTCTGAGCCAGGGAAAATGTATCAAACGCCATCCTGACCACGCGCTACCGGCTCAGGATGGACGCCTTGACGACCCCGAACCTCCCGCCCATAATCCGCGCCGCTTCAGACAGAGAACCCTGATTTTCCAAAAGATTTAGCGCGAGAAACGCATGGCATTGAACGCCGACAGAAAGTCCGAGCTCATCGGGCAGTTTCGAAACCACGAAACCGATACCGGGTCTCCTGAGGTCCAAATCGCGATCCTCAGCGAGCGGATCACGTATCTGACCGAGCATTTCAAGACCCACAAGAAGGACCATCACTCCCGGCGAGGCCTGCTCAAGCTGGTCAGCCAGCGGCGGCGCCTCCTCGATTACGTGCGAGGCCAGGACGTGGAGCGATACCGTAAGATCATTTCCGAGTTGGGGATTCGGAAGTAAGCTCCGCCCCACAGGGGGCGGCCCCTTCAGTACCTTGTCAGCGACCGTCGAGACCGGAGTTCGCTCTTCGCTTCGAGGGTTCGAGCCCGACGCTCGAGCCATGGAATCGGGGACCGATGCTCGCTCTCTACGCTGCTGACCGCAAGCGCGGACGATCCGCGCGGAAAGCAAGAGAGCGATGATAATTCGAGAATCCGTTAATGTCGGTGACAAGACGATCTCCATCGAGACCGGCCGCATTGCGAAGCAGGCCCATGGGTCCGTATTCGTCACCTGCGGCGAGACGATGGTGCTCGTCACCGTCTGCGGGAACAAAGAAGCCCGCCCAGGACAGGCATTCTTTCCTCTAACCGTCGACTACGTCGAGAAGACCTACGCCGCGGGCAAGATCCCAGGCGGGTTTTTCAAGCGTGAAGGCAAGCTTCGTGACCATGAGGTCCTGACCTCGCGGCTGATCGACCGACCGTGCCGACCCCTCTTTCCGGAGGGCTACATGGCGGAGACGCAGGTCATCGCGACCGTGATGTCCGCCGATGCGATCAACCCGTCAGACGTCCTGGCCATGATCGGCGCCTCGGCGGCGATCCACATCAGCCCCATCCCGTGGGCGGGTCCCATCGCTGGCGTTCGCGTCACGCGGGTCGAAGGTCAGTTCATCGCCAACCCGACCTACGAAGAGATCGCCAAGGGCGATTGCGAGCTGATGATCGCGGCCTCGAAGGACGCGATCGTCATGGTCGAGGGCGAAGCCAAGGAAATGTCCGAAGCCGATATCGTCGCCGCTCTCAAGTTCGGGCATGAAGCCGTGCAGGGGGTCCTCGAGCTCATCGGGAAGATCCGAGAGGCGGTCGGACAGGAAAAGTGGGCATTCGAGCCCGAGAAGCGAAACGCCGCGCTCGACGCCCGGGTGAAGGAAGTCGCGCTCGACAAGGTCATCGAAGCCTGCAGCATCGCGGAGAAACACCCTCGCTACGGACGCTTTTCCGAGATCAAGAAGGAAACCGTCGCTGCGCTCGCAGGGGAATTCCCTGACCACGAGAGCGACCTGAAGGACGCCTACGAGGACCTTCGGTACAACACGATGCGTGCCCAGGTGCTCGACGACAAGCGTCGGGTGGACGGTCGCGACTACAAAACCGTGCGTCCGATCAGCATCGAGGTGGGCCTTCTCCCTCGGGTCCACGGGTCATCGCTCTTCACACGCGGTGAGACCCAGGGCATCGTCACGACGACCCTCGGCACACGCCAGGACGAGCAGAAGATCGACGGTCTGATCGACGAGTACTGGAAGCCCTTCATTCTGCACTACAACTTCCCGCCCTACTCCGTCGGCGAAACCAAGTTCCTTCGAGGTCCAGGGCGACGCGAAGTCGGTCACGGCACTCTCGCGGAGCGTGCACTCACCAAGGTGCTGCCCGACCGCGAAGAGTTTCCTTACACGCTGCGTATCGTCTCGGAGATCACCGAGTCGAACGGCTCATCGTCGATGGCGACCGTTTGCGGGGGAAGCCTCGCGATGATGGACGCCGGTGTGCCGATCAAGGCGCCGGTGGCGGGCGTCGCGATGGGTCTCATCATGGAGGGCGAGAAGTACGCCGTTCTCACCGACATCCTCGGTGACGAGGATCATCTCGGTGACATGGACTTCAAGGTGTGTGGTACGGAAAAGGGCATCACCGCCATCCAGATGGATATCAAGATCGCCGGTCTCAGCCAGGACATCATGAGCGAGGCCCTGTCGCAGGCGCGCGAAGGTCGGCTGCACATCCTCGAGAAGATGAACGAGGTGCTCAACACCGCGCGTCCGGAGCTATCCAAGTACGCACCGCGAATCGAGACACTGAAGGTGAAGCCCGACCAGATTCGCGTGGTGATCGGACCGGGCGGAAAGATGATCAAGGCAATCACCGACCAGACGGGCGCGAAGATCGACATCACCGACGACGGCACGATCAGCATCGCGTCGCCCGACGGCGAAGCGCTCAAGAAGGCCATCGAAATCATCGAGAGCCTCACGGTCGAGCCGGAGATCGGAACCAAGTACAAGGGCGTCGTGAGGCGCGTCGAGAACTACGGCGCTTTCCTCGAGATCGCCCCTGGCAAGGACGGCCTTCTTCACATCACCGACATGGACTGGGGCTTCGTCGAGAAGGTCACGGACGTCATGGACCTTGGCGACGAGGTCGACGTGATGATCAGCGACATTGATCGCGAGGGCAGGATTCGTCTGTCTCGCAAGGCGCTCCTCGAGAAGCCTGAGGGATACGTCGAGCCCGAGAAGCGGGAGCGTCGTGAGAGCCGCGATGGACGTGGCGGTGGCGGCCGCGACCGTGACGGTGGTCGCGGGCGCGGAGGTCGCGATCGGGACCGCGGAGGTCGTGGCGGCCAAGACCGAGGCGGTCGGGATCGAGATCGCGGTGGCTCTCGATCGCAGGGATCGGATCGGGATCGGGGTCCGGAGAGGGAGCGAAGCCGAAGCCGCGATCGCGACCAGAACCGAGATCAGAACCGAGATCAGAACAAAGACGGCGGCGGCGAGCGAACCCGGAATCGTAAGCCCGAGTCAAGCGACACCGAATGATGCCAGCGCTCCGCGTTCAACGAATGCGCGCGGACGCAGTGCTGCCGGGATATCATTCGAGCGGCGCGGCGGGGCTGGACCTCGCCGCCTGCCTCGATGATCCCCTGGTCCTCTCCCCCGGTGAGAGCGGTAAAATCGCGACGGGGCTGCGCATCGCACTTCCCGAGGGTCATGAAGGGCAGGTGCGCCCGCGTTCAGGCCTTGCGGCGCGACACGGCGTGACGGTGCTCAACGCCCCGGGCACGATCGACGAAGACTACCGCGGAGAGCTCGTGGTGCTCTTGATCAACCACGGGTCGGAGCCCTTCACGGTGCGTCACGGCGACCGCATCGCGCAGCTGGTCGTGGCATCGGTGGCGCGAGCCGAGGTGATGGTCATCGACGAAGATATCGACCTCGGCTGGACCGACCGCGGCGAGGGCGGATTCGGAAGCACCGGGCGCTGAACCCCGCCCTTGGAGGCTGCTGAACAGATGCGAGGGCGAATCGGATCAGGGTGAACTCGGTCTAGAGCGCGCTATCCATCAGCTGGGCGATGGTCGTCTTCGGCGCAGCACCGACGTGCTGGCCGACGAGCTCCCCACCCTTGAAAACCAGGAGCGTAGGGACCCCTCGGATGCCGAACTTGGCGGCGGTTCCGGGGCTCTCATCGATGTCGAGCTTCGTTACCTTCATCTTGCCGATGTATTCGTCGGCAAGTTGGTCGACGAGCGGGGCGATCTGCTTACACGGGCCGCACCAGACTGCCGAGAAGTCGACGAGGACGGGTGTATCCGACCCGAGAACCTCGGTATCAAAGTTCAGATCGTTGACCGCATGTACGTTTTGACCAGCCATTCGTGCTCCTTGTTGCTGGGTTGTAGTTAAGGACGCGCGCGCCCCTTGTCAACGGCCCGCGAACCCTGACTACCGCGTAAAACCCCTCCATGTTAGTCTTTTCCGGCTTTCGGCTGGGATGGGTGAGGACTGAGTCAAGACAATGAAAAGCGGCCTGTTCATCGTCACTGCAGTGCTCTACGCCATCGCCTGCGCCCTTTACCTAGTGGTCCTGACCCGCGGCTCTGAAGGCACACGCCGGTTTGCGGGCTTGGCGTTCGTCAGCGCACTGGGGGCGCATCTGACCTTCTTGACCATCGGGGGCCCGCCCCGGGGCGAGGTTCCCCTCGGGGACATCTCCCAAGTGCTCAGCCTGTCGTCTTACGGAATCGGCATCGCATTCCTCGTCGCTTCCTACCGTTTCGACGTGACGGTCCTCGGCGCGTTCGTGGTACCGATCGCACTCATGCTGTTCCTCGCCTCGGGCCTCGGTAGCAACTACGCCCCCGTGTCGAGTTCGGTCGAGACCGCGATGCTCAACCTTCACATCGGCGCCAACGTGCTCGGGCTCATCGCCTTCGCTCTCGCGTTCGGTGCCGGTGTCGCGTACGTGCTCCAGGAAAGCCTTTTAAGACGCCGGCAGCTGAGCGGCGCCTTTCAACGCCTGCCATCCCTCGACGTGCTCGATACGATCGGCCTTCGGGCCGTACTCACAGGCTTTCCGCTCCTGACCTTCGGAATGATTACCGGCACCTTCTGGCTGCTTCGCACCGACGGGTCGGAGTTCTACGCGAGCCAGCTCCTCGGCATGATCGCGTGGGCCATTTTTGCCGGTGTGATCGTGCTCCGCGTCGCGGCCGGCTGGCAGGGGCGAAAGGCCGCCGTCGGGACGATCATGGGGTTCGTCTGCACCCTGCTGGTATTGGCCGGCTACGCGATTCGAGCGGCCGGAGGCAGCGCGTGACCGGCGACCTGCTCATCGTCGGGCTCTCGCACCGAACTGCGCCGGTCGAGATCCGTGAGCGACTCGCAGTCCCGCCGGAAAGTCTGGAGCGCGAAGTCAGGGAGATCGCCGCGGCAGGAGGCTTCGATGAAGCCCTCCTCATATCGACCTGCAATCGGGTCGAGCTCTACGCCGCCAGCACAGACCCCGGCGACGCAATGCAGCGTGCCAAGGACTCCCTCACGCGTCGCCTTCCATCCGGCGCTGACCGGGAGGTGCTCTACACCGAACGCGGTGTCGCTGTGGTTCGGCATGCGTTTCGCGTCGCCTCGAGCCTGGACTCTCTGGTCGTCGGAGAACCGCAGAATCCTCGGGCAGGTCAAAGAGGCATTCGAGGCCGCAAAGAAGGCAGGCACGGCCGGAACCCTCCTTGGCCGATGCTTCAGCCAGGCGTTCTCGGCTGCGAAACGTATCCGAAGCGAAACGGGCATTGCGTCAGGCACGGTGAGTGTCAGCTCGATCGCCTGCGAGCTAGCCAAGAAGATTTTCGGCCACCTCGAGGGTCGGCGCACTCTGCTGCTCGGAGCCGGGGAGATGGGCGAGGCGGCGGCGCGAAGTCTCCGTCAAACCGGAACGCAGCTGCACGTAATCAATCGCAGCGAAGACCGCGCGCAGGCACTGGCACGTTCTTGCGGCGGACGCGCAGTCCCGTACGAGCGCCTGGCTACCGAGCTTGCCGAAGCCGATGTCCTCATCGCTTCGACCGCAAGCGCAAACTTCATTCTGACGCCAGAGCTGATGCGCGGGGTGGTCCGAAGTCGTCGCCATCGCCCGCTCTTCATCATCGACATCGCGGTTCCCCGTGACGTCGACCCCCGAGTGGGCACGATGGACAACGTGTTTGTCTACGACGTCGACGACTTGCAGGAAGTCGCCGACGAGAACCTCGCTCAGCGGGCACGAGAAGCCGCCCAGGCGGAACGCATCATCGACGAAGAAGTCGAGTCGTTTCTCGCCTGGCGCCGTTCGCTCGAGCTCGCTCCCACCATCGTCGCGCTTCGCAAGCGCTTCGGTGACGTCGCCGACGAAGAGCTTCAACGCGCGCTCGGTCGTCTCGATGCAGTCAGTCCGGAAGACCGAGCGGTGCTCGAAGCCATGTCTCGGTCACTGGTGAACAAACTGCTGCACCGGCCGTTGACCAAGCTCAAAGCCGGAGCGACCGAACCTGACGGAGCCCACCTAATCGACGCGGTTCAGCGCCTCTTTGAGCTCTCCGACCTCGGCACTTCGGATGGCGACGACGAGCAGTCTGGTTCGTCGCAGGGCGAGTCGAACGTCACTCCGCTGCGACCCGTGGGATCAAGTTCGACGGGAGAGTCGAAGTGAGGCTCCGGATCGCAACGCGCAGAAGCAACCTTGCGCTCATTCAAACCCGCTGGGTCGCGGCACGCCTTCAGGAGCATTTCCCGGAGCTGCGCGTCGAGGAGGTGCCGATCGTACCGGCAGGCGATCGAATCCAAGACCGGCCGCTCGCGCAGATCGGGGGCAAGGGACTCTTCGTCAGCGAGGTAGAAGCGGCGGTGGTGCGCGGGGAGGCGGATTTCGCGGTGCATTCGCTAAAAGACGTCCCTGGTGACGTCCCGCTCGCCGAGGGGATGGCGATTCTCAGTGTCCCTCTGCGAGAGGACCCGCGCGACGTCCTCGTCACGCGCGACGGCACCGACCTCGCCTCACTGCCGCGCGGAGGCAGCGTGGGCACGACATCGCGGCGCCGGATCGTGCAGCTCCAGCGGCAGCGCCCCGATCTTTCTTACCTCCCGCTTCGGGGAAACATCGAAACGCGGCTTCGCAAGCTCGAAGAAGGCCACTGTGATGCGATCGTTCTGGCGGCGGCCGGACTGTCACGTGCTGGGCTCTTATCGACAGTCCCCCACGAGGTACTCGCCCCGGATCTGTGTCTGCCGGCGGTCGGCCAGGGCGCACTCGCCATCGAAGGCGCACAAGACGATCCACGGCTTCGCACCTGGCTCAGGGCGATCGAGGAACCCCTCGCACGCCTCCAGATCACCGCCGAACGCGCGATGCTCCAGACACTCGAGGGGAACTGCCACTCACCGATCGCAGGACATGCGACGATTACCGAGGGCCGCATCCGACTCGAAGGGCTCGTGGCCTCGTACGACGGGGACCGCCTATTGACAGCAAGCTCCGACGGATACCTCGACGCGGAGGCGACCGATGCGATGGCACGGGCGCAGACGCTCGGCGAAGAGGTCGCCGCCCAGCTCATCGACGGCGGCGCGCGTGAGCTAATCCGCCAGGCCGCGCTCGTCGCGGTTCAAGACCAACTCACCACCAACTGAACGCTCAGGGGCGATCGAGAATGCGCTCGACGCCCTGCATGGAGCGTTGAAGCCAGAAATCGGCTCCGAGTTTCCCTGCGCTTGCGACGTAGAGAGACTCGCCGCGTACCCGACGCATCGTCACCTCGATCGTCTCGTGCCGAAGCCCATCGGGCAGCGGCCCTCGGAATCCGGGCCCTTCGAGCAGCGGCGCGATAGCACCCAGAGCCTGGCAGACGCCCTGTTCGCCCGCTTCAGCAACGACCAACCCGTTGTCGATCGCGAGCACGATCGCGTCGAATGCGCCCTGAATGCGGGAGTGCTCGAGCTGCAGACAGAGGGCCCGGTAGGGATCGTTGCTTCGGCGGCGGCGGCGTTCGATGGTCATGAAATTCCCTCGATGTAGGTGTATGTAGACTATTGACACACGTCTCAACTGGCAAAGATTCGTCAAAAGCCTGCGATTCCGGCGTGATCGACATCGTCAGCCGGGCTGCTAGAGTCGGCCCCCATGAGTCTTTCGGAGGTGCTCGACAGCCACCGCGTGGTGGTGGCCGTCGGCAGCGGCGGCGTTGGCAAGACCACCACGGCCGCGGCCATGGCGGTGCACGCGGCGATGCGGGGCAGGAAAGTGCTGTGCCTCACGATCGATCCGGCGCGACGCCTGGCCAACAGCCTGGGGCTCGACGAAATGACGACGAGCGAGCAGGACGTGCCGCGCTCGTTGTTCGAGCACCATGGGCTTAAGTGTAACGGCTCGCTGTCGGCGATGATGCTCGACACCAAACGGACCTTTGACGCGTTGGTCGAGAAGTACGCCTCCGACGAAGAAGCGCGCGATCGAATCCTCAACAACCAGATCTACCAGTACGTAGCAAGCTCGCTCGCCGGCACGCAAGAGTACATGGCTATGGAAAAGCTTCATGAAGTTCGAAAGAACGACGAGTGGGATCTGGTGGTGCTCGACACGCCCCCTACCGCGCACGCGATCGACTTTCTCACAGCGCCCGAGCGCCTCATCGACGCGATCGACTCGCCCGCGATGCGCTGGTTCCTGCAGGTGTTCGAAGGCGCAGGCAAGGCGGGGTTCGGACTCGTCGGTCGGAGCGCAACGGTGCTACTCAAAGGCATAGGACGCATCACCGGCCTCGAGTTCCTCGAACAGGTTGCCGAGTTCGTCAGCGGCATCAACGACCTTTTCGGCGGCTTCAAAGAGCGCGCAGAGCAGGTCTCGAACGCATTGCGAAGCCCCGAAGTAGCCTTCGTGCTCGTGACTAGCCCCGAGCCGTTGGCTCTCACGGAGGCGCGCTACTTCAGCGAGAAGCTGCAGGAATCGGGGATGAACCGAGAGGCCGTCGTGGTGAACCAGGTTCACAGCCTGATCGACGAGCCCAGCATCTCCATCGACGAACAGGTGTTGGCACTGCGTGAGGTCCTGCCAGATTCGATCGACGCAGCAGGCCTCCTGCCGCGCCTCGACGAGGCACTCCATGACGAGCGTCGTCTCGCCAAGACCGATCGCGCCAATGTAGAACGCTTCAGCGCCGACATTGGAGACGGCATCGATATTATCGAGGTGCCGTCTTTCGATGAGGACGTGCACGACATCGCGGCGCTCGCCCGCGTCGCCTCATATCTCACGGCCGAGCGCCCAACCTAAGCCATGTCCCCTCAAGCAGAGCCGCCCAGCTGGAACGCAATCGTACTCGCCGCCGGGGCGGGGACCCGGATGAAGAGCAACCTCCCCAAGGTACTTCATCGAGTCGCTGGGCGACCTTTGGTTTCTTGGGTCGTCGATGCAGCCTTGACGGCCGGAGCCGAACATTGCTTCGTCGTCGTCGGACACGGCCGCACCGCCGTCGAGCGCGAACTCGAGAACACGTTCGGCGATGCGGTCCGATGCGTACTGCAGCCCGAGCAACTCGGAACGGGGCACGCGGTCGGGTGCGTGCTCGACGCAGAAACCGCGCTCACCGGCCGGGTCCTCGTCGCCTATGGCGACTGCCCTTTGATTCCCTCGTCGTTGATGAGCGGGATCGTCGGGGAGGCAGATCGAGGGCAGGCGGCGGTCGGACTGGTGACCGCGACGCTCGAGCAGCCAGCGGGCTATGGGCGAATCCTGCGCGATGCATCGGGATCGGTATTGCGGATCGTCGAAGACCGCGACTGCACCGCGGCACAGCGCTCGATCGACGAAATCAATCCGGGCCTCTACGCCTTCGATCTTCCGTTCTTGCGCAGCGCCGTCGCGGCGCTTTCAACCGAAAACGCACAGGGAGAGCTCTATCTCACCGACGTCGTCGAGCAGGCGGCTTCACGCGGATCGGTCGCGACGATCGCGGCATTCGGCGACGACATCCTCGGCGTCAACGATCCGCGTGACCTCGCGATCTGTGCCGGGAGGGCACGGCGGCGAATCGCAGAGGCGCTCGCCCTGTCGGGAGTCAGCGTGACGGACCTCGACGCTCTGTATGTCGACGCCTCCTGCGAAGTCGAGGCGGGCGCGGCGCTCGGAGCGCAGGTGCATCTTCGCGGGCGATGCGTGGTACGGGCGGGTGCGACGATCGACACCGGCTGCGTCCTGACCGACGTTGTGGTCGAAGCGGACGCGAGGGTGTTGCCCTACTCCGTGGCGGTGGACTCGACGATTGGCCGAGGCGCCAATGTCGGGCCTTTCAGCCACCTTCGTCCGAAGACCAGACTCGGACCGAGGAGCAAGGTTGGCAACTTCTCGGAGACCAAGAACACCACCGTTGGCGAGGGATCCAAGGTCAACCATCTCTCGTACGTGGGAGACGGACAGATCGGCAGCGGAGTCAACATCGGCGCCGGGACGATCTTCTGCAACTACGACGGCGAGCGCAAGCACACGACAGTGCTCGAAGATGGAGTCTTCATCGGCAGCGACAGCCAGCTCATCGCGCCCCTCACCGTGGGCCGGGGGGCCTACGTCGCGAGCGGGACGACCGTGACGCGCAACGTGCCCGAGGATGCCCTTGCGGTCTCGCGGACCAAGCAAGAGAACAAAGAAGGGTACGCGGCGCGGCTGCGCGCGAGCCTTCGGGGCACGAAGAAAGACTGAGCTTTCTCAGAACTTGATGCGCAGCATCCCGCCGCCGGGCCCGACGCTGAAGTCGAGGTCAGGACCTTCGGTGTGGGTGTCGTAGTACTTGCTCGAACAGGCAATGCCGCGATAGCCCTCCCAGCCGCGCATGGACCCTTTGGGTGCCGTGGCCGTAGCGAGGGCCGCAATGACCGGGGGCGCAACGAACAACCCCGCCGTCAGACCGCGGCTCTGTCCCTTCCACTGCGTTGCCTTGATGATACCTCCGACCGAACCGTAGAGGGTCGCGCCGACGATCGGGAAGGCTCCGGCAAAGAACCCCTGCGAACTGCTGCCCTTTTCGAGGGTCTCGGTTGCGTACAGGAGCTTCGCCCGCCTCGCCGCTTCGGTGCTGTCGTCCATTCGCCCGATGCGCTTGGCGCCCCAGACGTCCGGAGCGGGAACCGCCGCATGGAGTACGCCTGCGAAAAAGAAACCGCCTGCCATGTACGCCCAGCCGAACCGGTCGGCGTCGTCGTCGCGGCTACCCGCGTGGACCGCAAGCCCCGTCGCCGCCCCGCCGAGAGCGAGGTAGATCGACATCCAGGTGTAGCGCCATCGCGTCGCGTGCTTCTTCCCATCCCGAAGGCCGTCTTCGATCGTGTCGATGCGATACCGCACCTCGTCGTCCGAGAGCTGGTCAATGCAGCTATAGGCGTCTTGAGCGCGAGCCAGCTGGGGCACGGTCGAGACCAAAGTCAGCGCCAACCCGAGTGTGAGCGCGACGAAACTGAGTTTTTTATGATGTACAGCCACTACCTACCCCGTTCGTCAGGTGGCGGGATACTACGCAATACCGTCTCGAACTGCGACAGCGATCGGCACGGAGCGGCATTTTTTTCAATGCGAAACGCCTGAAGCCAATGTACGGATCCAGTCAGACTAGACCTATTGGCCACCAGACAGCGGCCGAGTCGCTCTCACCGCGAACTCGACTCGCGGCTCGGTGGCACTATGCTGGCCCCTGTGGATAGCGTGCTAGTGAAGGTTCTCCTCACCGTGGTCGCGCTGTCGGTGCTGATCATCATTCACGAGGGGGGCCACTACCTCGCAGCTCGAGCGTTCGGGATGCGGGTTCTGCGGTTCAGCATTGGCTTCGGGCCAACCCTCTTTCGATATCAGCCCAAAGACAGCCCTACGGTTTTCCAGGTCGCGGTGATTCCGTTCCTGGCCTACGTGCAGATTGCGGGCATGAGCCCTGAGGAGGACGTCGACCCCGACGACCCCGAACTCTATCCGAACAAGAGCTGGATCGCACGGGCAACCACCATCGCCGCGGGGCCGTTCGCCAACTACCTAACTGCATCACTCATCGTCTTCGGGCTCGGGGTGACCAATACGCTGCCCCCACGGCAACCAGCGGAGCCGATGCAGATCGCCGAGGTCGTTCCCGAGTCGCCAGCGGCCATTGGTGGACTCGAAGCAGGAGACGTCATCGTCGAAGCCAACGGGCAGCCAATCGCCAACGTGAGCGAGCTCATCGACGTCACCTCGCCGCGCGCCGGTGAGCCGACCGAATACGTGGTCGAACGTGCCGGCAAGCAACTGCCTCCGATTACAGTGACCCCTGCCGATCGAGATGGGCGAGGACAGATCGGAGTGAGCGCACAGATGATGCGCCTCTACGAAAACCTCGGCGTCTGGGACTCGGCCAAGCTTTCGATTGCCCTGCCCTGGCAGATGACCGTGATGCAGCTCGAGGGGCTCGCGGACATGTTCAAGCGCCGCAGCACGGAGGGCATTGGCGGACCCGTCATGATGGGCAAGATGGTCGCCGAAGCCGCAGAGGCCGGTCTTCCGGCGTTTCTGTGGATTCTCATGTTCATCTCGGTCGCCCTGGGCATGTTCAACCTGCTCCCGTTTCCGGCGCTCGACGGCGGACGCCTGATCTTTCTCGGATACGAAATGATCGCACGCAAGCCAGCGAACGAGCGATTCGAGATGGCGGTGCACGCATTCGGGATCGTCTTCTTGCTCAGCATGATGATCCTAGTGACCTACCGGGACATCTTCGGCTGAGTCAGTCGTCGGCGGCGCAACCTCTTGCACTTCGCGGTGGCGCGCCCCACCGAGCCCCGCTAGCTTCCAGCGATGCGTCCCGATGTCATCGTCGTGGGTGGCGGCCTCATGGGCTGCAGCACGGCATACCGCTTGGCGAAGAACGATCTTCGTGTCGTGGTCTTTGAGAAAAGCGTCCCGGGGGCCGAGGCCTCGTCTGCGGCTGCCGGAATCCTCGCACCTTCGATCGAATCCTTTGACGATGCCCTGGCCCTTCAGCTTGGAAGACGAAGCCGCGAGCTCCACGCCGAACTCGGAGACGAACTCGACGAGTTGCTAGGAATCGACGTGGGGTTTCGCCGTTCGGGTGTCGTGCGTCTCGCCTTCGACGACGACGAACTTGCCGCACTCCAAGCGCAGGAGGCGGCATTGACGGCATCGGCCGTACGCTGCGAGCTGTGGTCCCCCGAGCGTGCGCTCGAAGAAGAACCTTCGTGCAACCCCGAGCTCGTTGGTGCGCTGCATGTCCCAGAAGACGCGCAGGTCAGGCCGAAGAAGCTGCTGCTGGCAGTCGCACTTGGAGCAGAGCGGCAGGGAGTGGAGTTTCGGACCGGCGCCACGGTTCGAAGCGTGTTGGTCGAAGACGGCCGAGCCAAAGGGGTTCAGCTTGGCGACTCCATCGTCGAAGCGGACCACGTGGTCGTCGCGGCCGGAAGCTGGACCACGCTGATTCCCGGTGTGGGTCTTGGTAGCGAGGCGATCTTTCCCGTTCGCGGCCAAATGATTCGTACCCACACGCGACCCCCGGTATTCCGGCGGGTCGTCTTTGGGGCCGGCGGCTACGTCGTCACACGACCGGACGGGGAGGTCCTGTGCGGCTCGACCGAAGAGCGGGTCGGGTTTGCGAGAGGAATCACTCTAGGCGGCATGTCGTCCGTCATCGACGTCGCAACCCGCATCGCGCCCGGTCTGACAGACGCTCCGATTCACGACCATTGGTCTAGCTTTCGCCCGGGCACACCCGACGGACTTCCTCTCGTCGGGCAAACCAGCGTCGAACGACTCTGGATTGCAAGCGGCCACTACCGCAACGGCATCCTGCTCGCGCCCCTGACCGCGGAGCTCATCGCAGACGGTGTGCAAGGCAAAACGATTTCGCGCCAAGCGGAAGCGCTTTCGCCTCGGAGGTTCGAGGAGAGCCCCTAGTGGTTGCGGCCCGCGAAGAGGAGCTGGTCGCGAACGGACTCAGGCATCACGTGCTGCGCTGGGGTACGAATCCGGTCGACGTCGTGCTTTGTCACGGTTTCCTCGACATCGCGTGGAGCTTCGATCGTCTGGCACGTCTACTCGTCGAAGCTGGACACAGCGTGGCTTCGTTCGACTGGCGCGGCCACGGACAAAGCGAATGGGTCGGAAGCGGCGGCTACTATCACTTCACCAACTACGTGCTCGATCTCGATGCGATCCTGCCTGAGATCAGCGAAGCCCCGGTGCACTTGCTCGGCCATTCGATGGGCGGCACCGCCTGCGCAATGTACGCCGCAGCCAGGCCCGAACGGTTGCGGAGCGTCGCGCTCATCGAAGGGCTCGGCCCTCCGGAGTTCGAGCCGCGCGACCCAACTCGGCGACTGCGAAGTTGGCTTGACGGCGTGGCGCGAGTGCGGAGCAAATCGAGAACGGCCATGCCCAACCTCGAGGAGGCTCTGCGACGGATGCGAATGCAGAATCCCAAGCTCGGGGAAGAGCTTGGGATGTTCTTGGCAGAGAAGAGCACCCGTGCGACGGATGATGGCCTCGACTGGACGTTCGACCCCCTTCACAAGACCTTCGCGCCGCGTTCGTTCGAGGCTGCGCCGTTTGTCGCGCTGCTCTCCAAGATCGAGGTGCCTACCCTCCTCGTTGCCGGAGAAAACGGTTTGCGGCTCGACGATGAAGCTGAGCGCGTCGCGGCGATTCCGAAGCATCGCTTCGTCGAGATCCCCGAAGTAGGCCACATGATTCACTGGTTCGAACCCGAACGCCTCGCCGAGATCCTGGTCGAGTTCTTCAACGCCTGCGGCCTTGACCCGTTCGAAGCCTCATGAAAGGCTGCCGCCCGATGCGAAGCTCTTGGTTGGGTGGTGCCCTCTTCCTTTGTGCGCTTGCGCTTCCCACCGTCGTTGCCCTCGGGGAAGCGCCTGAGGCCAAAGACACGGCGGGCAACGGGGCAACAGACGCGAAGACTCCTTCAACGCCCGCAGACGATGCACGGAGGGCCCGCGTCTTCGCCACCGTGGGTGACGTCACGATCACTGTTGGTGATCTCGAGGACGGCATCAACTCCCGATCGCCCTATGCGCGGAAACGCTTCGCAGAACCGGAGGTCGTGCGGGACTACGCCGACGCTCAGGTCGAAACGGAGTTGCTCGCCCAGGGAGCCGAGCAGCTGGGCCTCGCGGACGACCCGGAGGTGCGCACCTTCCTCGACCGGACGATCATGCAAATGTTCGTCCAGCAAGAGATCGAGCTCGGGAAACCAATCGAATCGATTACCAGGGAGCAGGTCAAGGCGTACTACGACGACCACCCCGAGGAGTTCCGTCGACCCGAGATGCGACGCGCAAGCCACATTCTGGTGGGCGATAAGCAAGAAGCCGAAGCCTTGATCGCCGACCTTGCCAGCAGCAACGACAAGACCTTCGGAACGATCGCAAAAGACCGTAGCCTCGATACGGAGACCAAGCTGCGGGGTGGTGACCTCCTGTACTTTACGGTCGACGGCACCACGGTGGGCAGCACGAGCGACGCTGGGGTCGACGCCAGGCTCGTCAAAGCCGCGTTCGCGCTCTCTGAGAAGGGCCAGGTCACGAAGCGTCCGATCGACATGGGTGACGGGCGATGGAGCGTGCTGAGGCTTACTGCGATTCGCCCGGAAAAGGTGGAGAAGCTCGAGGACGCGGCAAATGGAATCCAGCGCCGCCTCTGGCGCGAGGACCGTAAGGCCGCGATGGACACCCTCCTCGTCGAGCTCCGGGAAACCGTTCAGCCCAAGAGCTACCCCGAACGCCTCGACGCAATCGTCTTCGAGACGCAGGGCGCCCCGGTCGATCCCCCGAGCCAGTAGCCGGCGGACGCCGATCCCTTGCCAACGTCGGCCGCGGGAGCTACTAAATGAACGTTCATTCATTTCCGTAAGGGGAGCCCATGACGACGTTTCAGCCCTATCAAGAGGAACACCAGATCTTCCGCCAGCAAGTCCGTGCCTTTGCGGAGAACGAGCTCGCCCCCAAAGTCGACGAGTGGGAGGAAGCCGAGCTCTTTCCGAATTCGGTCTTTCAGCGCGCGGGTGAACTCGGCATCTTGGGCGCCCACTACCCCGAAGATGTCGGCGGGGGCGGCGGGGACTTTTGGATGAGCGTCGTCAAGTCTGAGGAGCTCACCAGGTGTGGCGCTGCGGGAGTCACGATGGGGCTCCTGGTGCAGTCGGACATGGCCACCCCAGTGATCAACGATCTCGGCACCAAGGAGCAGCGCGAGGAGTTCTTGGCCCCCGCGATTGCCGGCGACAAAATCGCGGCACTCGGTGTGAGCGAGCCCGGGGCAGGCTCCGACGTCGCGAGCCTGCGATCGACCGCGAAGCTCGTTGGCGACGAATACGTGATCAACGGTTCGAAGACGTACATCACCAACGGCACGCGAGCCGACTTCGTCACCCTGATGGTCAAGACCAATGCGGACGCTGGCCACAACGGGATCTCGATCGTCATTTGCCCGACCGATGTGAAGGGCTTCAGCATCTCCAAGAAGCTCAAGAAGGCGGGCAACCTCGCAAGCGACACCGCAGAACTATTCTTCGAAGACGTGCGCATTCCCAAACGCTACCTGCTCGGGCAGGAAGGAATGGGCTTCGTGTACCTGATGCAGAACTTCCAGTCGGAGCGATTGGTCGGCTGCGTGAGCGGACTCGAGGGCGCCAAGCAGGCCCTCGATCGCTCGGTGCAGTACGGCCGCGAGCGCGTCGCGTTTGGAAAGCCGCTGATCAAGCGCGAGTACTGGCAGCAAAAATTCGTCGACCTCTACACCAAGTACGAGGCGGGCAAAGCCCTTACGTACAAGGCCTGCGCTGCGTACAACGAAGAGAAGTACGTGCTCGAGCAGCCGATCTCAATGGAAACCACGCGTCTGATTTCGATGTCCAAGGCCTACGTCGGCGACGTCACCGGCGAGATTCTGGATCAGTGCCTGCAGTTCCACGGGGGAATGGGATACCTCGAGGAGATGTGGGTTGCGCGCGCGTGGCGCGACGGTCGACTCTTCCGCATCGGCGGCGGCGCGACCGAGGTGATGCGGTACACCGTGGCGAAGATGATGGGCTTCTGAGGCCCTGCACGCCCGGTCCCCGTGCGACCGGGCGTCGCGGCGCGCGATTGACGCGAATCACTCGCGGGTGCAGGCTCCTAGCGTGTCGAGGTGGGTGGCTGCGAAAGTGTTGTTGGCAGGGCTGGCAGTGCTCGGCTGTGAAGGCTGCGGGGCCGATTCACCTCCCGCAGTCGGCTCGGGCAACCAAAATCCGGGCGTCGAAGGCCGCCCCATTCAGCCCGGCACCGGCGGCATGGGAGGCTCGGCAGGAGCCGGCGGCGAGGGCGGCTCGCCCGCCCTCGGCCTCTGCGACACCCCTGAAAACCTGGAGGCCCTGGCGGCGACCCCAGACATCGGCGCAACCAACACCATGTGCAGTGGCGTCCTCTGTTTGAACGGCATCGGCATTCCTCCGTTCTACCGAAACTGCGTGGGCGCCTGCGTCGCCCGCCGCGTGCCTGGCCTCTCCTTCGAATGCGCCGACTGCTACGCGGAGGTCTCGACCTGTGGTCTGAACGCCTTCTGCTTCGACGTCTGCCAATTCAGCGGCTGCAGCCCGCAGTGCCTCAACTGCCTCGGCAATGCAGGGTGCCTCGATCTGTTCGCCTTCTGTAGCGGCTTCCCAAGCTCGCCCTGCGAGGACTTGCCGCCGCAGGCGCCGACGAACTGACCGCGGCCCCGCTCGACGACGCGCGATTGCTCCGGCTCAGCCTCGATCGACGAGCGCCTGGAGAACCGACTCCCAGGTGTCGGTCCCGGCGATCACGTCGACGATCGTGACCGCCTCCCCCGCCGACACGTTGTCCCCGATAGGAGTCCGAAACTCGAGACAGGAGACGATCCGACGCGCCACCGCGAGCCGCGTCGCAAGCTCGGCGCGCGCGGTCGCGAAGCTGCCGTAGGCCGACCAGCGAAGACACCAAATTTCGTCCGCAAGCCAGTCTCCGAGGACACGGTTCGGCGGTTCCGGAGTCTCGATCCGCGCTCGGGCCCGGTCGAAGGCGTTGGCCCAAGGGCGACCTTCTTCAGTGCGTTCACGCCGGTCGATCAGATAGCCGAGCGCCTCTCCGAACCAGCGCGCCGCGACCGACACTCGCTCGGGCCCGTGGAAACTCGCAAGCTCGTCGGCGACGTCGCCCCAGCGGAGCCCTTTGAGCGGGGGCAGCGGTTCCGCATCGAGGCTGCCGCGGAGTCCCTGCCCGGCGATCAGCGCTTCGAGAATCGGACGCTCGCGGCGCTCGTATTCGGAAAACGAAATCGTCTCCGAAGCCGACCATGCAAGCTCGTCCTCGACCGCGTGCTCAGGCTTGAGTTCCCCGTCGGGACCGAGGAGATTCGGCTTGGCAGAGTCCTGCGTAACTGGCGGCCGCGTGCCGAGCGTACGGCAGGGGCACCGGTGCTGGGTCGTGATCCGGCCGCCGGTCGGCGTCGCCGTCAGACCGTATGGAAAGCGTATGCAGGGACTCGGCTTCATCTCGGGGCCGAGTCTTTCGTGAAGCGCGCACCCGGTCTCCCCGAGGAACACACAGGTGCCCGAATCGGCCTGCATGAGGAGGACCGCAGCGTCTTCGCCCTCATGACGATCGATCGCGTCGTCAGTGATAGCCGACAGAAAGGTGATGTCTTCTTCATCGAGCGGGCCGATGGCGTGAATGTCGCTGCAGCACAGCCCGTCACCTGCGCAGTCGAATCGCGCCCCGGGACGCACGAGGAGCGGTTCACGACGAGGACGACTCACAGCTGCCCCAGGTCGGGCTTACTCGACAGGTAGAGTAGCTCCATCCCCGGAACGATCATCTCTTCTTTGGGCGGATTGACGTGTTCTTGTCCGGTTCGGGGGTCGCGCACGCCAATCACCATGCAGCCCGTCTGCTCGCGAATATGCCGACTGATATCGTCGAAGGTCGCCGGCGCTGTGATCGCTTTTGGCATGGCTCCGACATAGAGATTCTGATGCCCTGCGAATACGAGTCGGCTCGTGGCGTCAGCGACTCCCGGGTACGCCACGGCATGAGCGAGCAGCGAGTATCCGACCTTTCGTGTTTCCACCACTTCGTCGGCGCCCGCGGCGCGGGCATGCTGCACGTTCTCAGAGTCGAGAATCTCGGCCACGATGTGCACGGGCTTCTTGCGCTTCCCCGCCAGCTCGCTCTTACTCAGTTGGGCGCGAATCGTAAACGCCGTGAGAATCGTCGCCGCGTCCGCCTCCTGGGGTTTCACCCGCCGAGAGCCTGTGATGATGACGTTGGACGCCTGCACGATCCGCGCTTTGTCGAGTTCGCTCTCTTTGGTGGGGTCGCCCTGTACCCACATGAACTCTGGAGGAAGTCCGCGCGGCCGCTCGTAGGGGCCAAAGAACACGACTTGCTGATCATCGGTATTGATCTCCTCGACCAATACGTCGAGAAGCATCCCGCTGCCCATTTCGTATCCGCAGACCACGATGTGATTGACGTACCCGCTCATTCGAAACTGCTCCTCTCGAATCCCAAGGACGGCATGCAGAAGGCTATGACCGACGATGCCCGCAAAGAGCGCAAGCGTAAACATGCCTCCGACCATCATCACTCCGCCGATGATGCGCCCGAGTCCGGTCACCGGAGTGATGTCTCCGAAGCCGACGGTGGTAATGGTCACCAGCGCCCACCAGAGGCCGTCGCCCACCGTGTTCATGTCAGGGTTGGCGCCACGCTCGACCAAGTAGACACTAAGCCCCCCGAGAATCGTCTCCACACCGACGACGGAAAACGCGAATGTGAAAAGCAGTCTGTTCTCTTGGAACGCACGGGTAATCCCGTAAAACGGATTGGAATACCGAAACAGGTGGCTCGTTCTCAGGAGCCGCAGAAGCCGAAGAACACGAAGACCTCGGAGCGCAGGCACGAGGGCGAGCACGGTGACGAGGTCGATCAGCATCGCCGGCGTGAGTGCGTAGCGAAGGCGCGAGAAGATCTGAGTGCGAAGGCGGCCAAGAGGGGGCTTGTCGAACACCTCGAGTTCCGGAGGACGGAACGTGATGATACGAAGCCCGACTTCCACCGCAAACAGCGTCAGGATGATACGGTCGGCCACCTGCAGGGCCTCATCGCCTCGAGTGCCTGCGGGAAAAAACGGCTCGATGAAGAGCAGCGCGATTGAGACGAGGATCAGCCCCCAAACGAAGGATTCGAGCGCACGGTATGCGGACGATCTCGGCTCATGAAACGCAGCGTAGAGGGAATCGCGCGCGGACATGCTGGCGGAGGATCGACCCACGCATCACTCGTGTCAACCCGCCCGTAGGGGCCGTACCCCCTACTCGGCCGCCATCGGCGTCTGCTCGACCTCGTCGAGTTCGACCGCGTCGGCAAGAATCTCGGCGATGTCTCGCTGGGCGATTTCTTCGTCCTTGTCCTGCTTCTTGAGACCGTCGGTTAGCATCGTCATGCAGAACGGGCAGCCGCTGGCGATGGTGGTCGCCCCTGTATCGAGGAGCTGCAGGGTGCGCTTGTTGTTGACGCGTTCCTCGCCCTGCTCCTCCATCCACATCTGGGAGCCGCCAGCGCCGCAGCAAAGGCCTTTGCTCTTGTTCCAGTAGTCGACCTCAGTGAGCTCTAGACCTTCGATCGACTCGAGGATCTGGCGGGGCGAGTCGTAGACCTGGTTGTACCGTCCGAGGTAGCAGCTGTCGTGGTAGACGACTTTGCCCTTGACCGGCTTGGACGGGACGAGTTTGCCCGCCACCAGCAGTCCGTTCAGAAACTCGGTGTGGTGGACGACGTCGAACTCACCGCCGAAGTCGCTGTACTCGTTCTTGATCGTGTTGAAGCAGTGGGGACAGGCGGTGATGACGGTCTTCTTGGACGCCTCGTAGCCGTTCAAGGTCTCGACGTTCTGCTCAGCAAGCATCTGAAAGAGATACTCGTTGCCCGCGCGACGTGCCGGGTCCCCGGTGCAGGTCTCTTCGGTACCCAGGATGGCAAAGTCGACGCGCGCCTTCTTGAGCAGCTTGGAGACGGCGCGGGCGACCTTCTTCGCGCGGTCGTCGTAGCTTGCCGCGCAGCCGACCCAGTAGAGCACGGCCGCGTCGGGCTTGTCGGACAGCAACGGGATGCCAAGGCCGTCGGCCCAGTCGCCGCGGTCCATCGCCGAGATGTTCCAAGGGTTGCCGTTGGTCTCGATGCCGTTGAAGGTGCTCTGAAGCTCCGAGGGAAACTCGTTCTTCATCATCACTTCTTCGCGACGCATGCCGATGATCTTGTCGACGTACGAAATCATCACGGGGCACTGCTCTTCGCATGCCCGACAAGACGTGCAGCCCCAGATGACGTCCGGGTGGATGATGTTCGGCACCAGGTCGACGACCGTGCTTCCGACGAAGTAGCCGTCTGGCGCCCCGGGGAACGTGTGAATAGGCTCTTCCCCGGTGCTGGGCTCGGGAGCTGGCGCGGGGGCATCGTTTGGTTCGGCTACCAACGCATCTTTGCCGAACATCGCGTCTTCGGTCGCGTACAGGTGGTCGCGCAACGCGAGCGTGAGGTGCTTGGGCGAAAGCTTCTTGTTGGTGATGTACGCCGGACAGTTGTCGCTACAGCGACCACATTCCGTGCACGTGTACAAGTCCATGATGTGCCCGTACGTCAGATCGGTGAGCCGATTGATGCCGAGCGATTCTTCGCGCTCCACTTTGCCTTCGAGGTCGTCGACCTTGGGAAGCGCATTGGGGCGCTGGTCGTAGGCGAAGACGTTGGGAATGACCGTGAGTACGTGAAAGTGCTTCGAGTACGGCAGAATGTTGAGGAAGATCAAAACGAACGCCGAATGCCACCAGAACCCAAAATGCTGCGTCCCGCGGACGAGCGCGTCGCTGTCGATTCCAGAGAGCAGGTGCGCGGTGATTCCGCCGAACGGTTCCCACCAGCCCGCATGCAGCGCTTCGCCCGTGGCGCGAGACTCGAGAACGAGCGACGCGCCGACGTACAGAAAGTCGCCGAGCATCATCGTGATGATGATGAAGAGGATGAGAATCGGCTCCGTGAAGACGTAGCGGTCTGGATGATGGCCGAGCGTCATGCGCGGCTTGTCCTTCACTGCTTTCGGATCGCCGCTGTCGTTCCCTCGACGCACCCAGCGGAGGTAGAGAAACGCGATGGAGCCCGCGATCGCCGCCGCGGCGGCAATTTCTTTGGCAAACGAGTAGAGCTTGCCAACGATGTGGTTCTCGCTGAGCAGGCCCCAGAAGTCGAAGTTGGCGTCG
This sequence comes from uncultured delta proteobacterium, assembly GCA_963845195.1. Lineage (GTDB taxonomy): Bacteria > Myxococcota_A > Polyangia > Polyangiales > Houyiibacteriaceae > SG8-38. The sequence goes on along the minus strand of CAWJRH010000006.1, from coordinate 708,389 downwards.
AAGCCGCGCCCCCAGAGCATGAGGCTGTTGAGTAGCAAGACCTGGAACGCAACGAAGATGCCAACGTGCGCGAAACCCGCGAGCGTGTAGTTCGGCATTCTCTTCTGGCCGAAAGCGTAGACGAGCGTCGTCTTGACGCGATCGACGATTTGTTCAGGGCTCCAGTCGAACCGCGCGTCTGGAACTCCCACCTTTACCTGACGAAATCGTCGGTAGGCGGACCACGAAAAAAAGCCTAACGTGCTCGCTAGCAGCAACGTCATCCATATCGGACCCATTCGTCTTCTCCCTAGTCACGGGCGCCGAGGCCATGCACACCAAGACCTCGTGTTCGCTAGGGTTTAGGTGTGAGCCGCATGCAAGTCAACCAGGTCCTGCATCGGTTGAGCGCCGGGGATGCGGTTGCATTATGATGGACGGATGGTGCGGAAAATCTGCCCGATTCTTCTCGCCTTGACCGCGTGCAGTTCGATGCCGACGAGGACGGTGCCTCGCGTCGTCGACGGAGAGATCGAGCGAGGAGAGTTCGTCTCGCCATACGCCTACGCATGGTTCATCGAGGGTGAGCTGAGGGCGGCGCAACACCAGCACGACGAGGCTGCGATCGCGCTGGAAACCGCGAACGCGGCGCCGGCGAACGACGCGCTCCTCTTGAGTCGGCTCGCGGAGGAGTATGAGCGGAGTGGAGTCTCGCGCCGGGCCGATCGCACCCTCGCGGCGGCGCGCCGATCAGACCCAGCGTCGGCAGGGGTGTTGCTCGCGGAAGGCCGGATCCAGCTGGAACGCAGCGAGCCGGAGGCCGCGCTCCGGGCCTTCGTCAGCGCGCATCGACTCGACCCCGACTGGCATCAGCCGGTATTCGAGATCGCGCGGTGGCTCGACATCCAAGGTAATCGCGAGCGCGCCGAGGCGTTGCTCACTGACTTCTGGAGCCGTGCGGAGGGGAACGAGGCTCGGGTCGCCAAGCGGGAACTCGTTGGACGCGCGGCCCGCAGCAACGACGCGGAGGCCCTTCGACGAGCTCTGGCCCTCGGGAGGGGCGACGACGACAGCGCCGCGATCGCCGCAGCGGAGCTGGCGTTCGCGCGCGAGCAGCCCGCGCTCGCTTCGCGTCTGTTTCAGGAGACGGAACTGCAGGCTTCCGATCCGAGCTTGCGCTTACAGGCGATGCTCGGTAGCGGTCAACGCGAAGAAGCGAAGGTGATGCTCTCTCGGATCCCCAGCGAATCATGGGGCGGCCCGCCCGCTCACGCGCAGCTCTGGATCGCAGCGGGGGAACCCGAGGAGGCACTCCGGGTGCTCAGGCGAGCGAAGGAAGGGGCGCGCGTGAGTTACACCAAAGGGCTCGCGCTTCTCCAGTCAGGCGAGTATCTCGAAGCCGCGTCGACCTTGGCGGAAGTCCCGCGTGGAGCCTCAGACTTCGAAGCCGCACGGCTCGCTCTCGCGGAGTCCTCTGAGGCGCAACGGCGCGGGGGCGCCGCGCTGGAATCGCTGAGTCTCGCGCCGATCGAATCTCCCGACGTGCGCCAGAAGCTCGGCGAACTCTACGTAGAGCAAGGCGACCTGCGAAGCGCGCTGCGTCTGTTCGACGCGAAGAATCCGGCAGAACGAAGCGCCATCGCCGAACTCTACGAACGGGCTGGGCAATACCCGCAGGCCGCAGCCTACTACGCGAGCTACACCCCGAGCGCTCTCGACGAACCCGGGGTTCGCGCAAGGGCCAGCGCCGAGAGGTTGGCCGCGCGAGGTCTCTACGACCCGGCCGTTGCGATTCTCGACCAGCGTGTGATCGAAGCACCCGGAGACCTATTCGCGCGGATTCGATTGGTCGAACTGCTCGGAGAGGCGGGCCGCTTTAGCGATGCGGTCGCGCTGGCGGACACCACGCTGCCGTTGGTCGACGATCCGCGTCTGCGGAGGCGACTGAACAGCCTACGAAGTACGGCGATGAGGCCGGACTAGCGATCTGGCGTGGCGCTAGTACTCGCCGAACAGGTCTTGGATGCGCACGTCGAGCGCGGTGGCGATTTTGTAGAGCGAGCTGATCGACGCGCTCGATTCGGCACGCTCGATTTGTGAGAGGAGCGAGACGCTCAGCCCGGTACGACGCGCCATCTGCTTCAAGGTGAGGCCACGGTCCTTGCGCAACCCTCGAATCGTTTCACCGATGACCCGGTGCAGGTTCTCTTCGGGAGTCCGGAGCAAGCCCTTCTTTCGCATGACGCGATCGAGCACTTCGCGGAACTCATCAGGGTTGAACGGCTTCTTCAAGTAGTCGACCGCGTCGAGCTTCATCGATTGGACGGCGGTTTCGAGCGAGGGGTAGCCGGTGAAGATCACGACCGCGATGTCGCTGTCGACCTTGCGGATCTGCTCGAGCACCTCGACTCCGCCGAGACCCGGCATCATCAGGTCGAGCACGACGAGGTGGTAGCCGCCGTCCTTAACCTGCTCCGGTGCGCTCTTCGGCTCCCCAATCGTCGTCACCTCGAACCCATCCTTGGTGAGGAAGGTGTCCATGAACTCGAGGATTGCGGGGTCGTCATCAACGACGAGAACTCGAACTGGGGGTAGCGCCTTAGCCATCGTGCTTCTCCGCTAAGAATTTCATTCTTTGTGTGGGATTCTAGTCGGGGCGAGAGGATTCGAACCTCCGACCTCACGGTCCCGAACCGTGCGCGCTACCAAACTGCGCTACGCCCCGTATTTCAAGCTCGGCGGAATCTAGCGTTGTGGCGGACCGCTGTCAACGTGGTGTCCTACATGTACCCACACGAAGGCCTGATAGGCGTCGGCCCACGGACCTCCACCCTCCTGCGAAGGGCCTAGAACGAGTGGGTGCGTGGCCTCAAACAACCGTGATATCAAAGAAAAAGACGAAGAAGGGGCTGGTTCGAAACCCGGTAGATCCACGGACTGGACGACCTCGATTCCCTCTTCTCGAAGCGGCGAGCAGACGGCGTAGACCAGGGTTCCGCCGGGTCTCACCGTGGCTGCGGCGTGGGCGAGAATCGAACGCTGGATCTCCGCCATTCGGGTGATGTCTTCGGGTGAGATGCGGTGGAGGATCTCGGGCCGTCGACGGAGGGTACCGAGTCCGGTGCAGGGTGCGTCCACCAGCACGCGGTCGAAGAGGCCGCGGATCGGTCCCGGGCCGACGGTCCAGTCGACCGCAGCGCTGTCGAGTCGATTGACGGGGAGCTGCAGGCGGGCGAGCTCCGCCGCGATCTGCTCGAGGCGGTGCTCGTGCAAATCGGTCGCCACCACCGAACCCGTAGCCCCCACGGCGTCGACGAGCTGAGTCGTCTTACCGCCGCGGCCGGCGCACAGGTCGAGCACCCGCTCCCCGGGTTGGGCATTGGTCAACAGGCCGATCAGCTGTGAGCCTTCCTCCTGCACCGCGAAGTCGCCGCCTCGATAGGCTTCGGTGCCGCGAAGGTCACCCGCACCGGAGACGCGGATCCCTTGCGGTGAGAGCTTCGTTCCAGCCAAGGTCGCGCCGGGCCGCTCACCCCGGATCGATTCGGCGACCGAGTCTCTCTCCAGACCCAGGCGAACCCGGAGGTCGACCGACGGATCCTCCTGCCCGAGACCGAGCAGGGTACTGGTTCGCGTCTCGCCGATCGACCGATGCAGCGACTCTTCGAGCCATGACGAGATCGCGACGGCTTGCGGGAGCCGCGGGTCAGCCGGCCGGTCGCGCGCGATTCCGCGCAAGATTGCATTGGTGAACCCCGCCATTCGCTTTCCGCGTTTGTCGCGCACCAGCTCGACGGCATCGTGAACGACCGCATGAGGCGGCACGCGGGCGAGATGCATGAGTTGAAACACCGCGGAGCGAAGCACGGCCTCAGTCCAACCGTCGACGCGAACGGGATGCTTGGCCCGCTCCTGGATCGCCACGTCGAGCAGGGGTTGGACTCGAAGCGTTCCGTAGACGATCTGCGTCGCAAGGCCGGCGTCCTTCGCGCTGAGCCCGGCACGAGTCAGCTCGGCGTCGAGCGTCGGCGAGGCCCAAGCCTCGTCCTTGTCGATCCGATGAAGGATCCGCGCCGCAACCCGTCTGGCTGGAGCCACCATTGACGGAGCTTACTCGGCTGCCCCGGTCGGTCACGGGGTCTTGGGCCGGTCACGGGGATTGGAGAGCTGGGTGGCCGCATGATAACCTCGCCCTCATGGGGGAGCTACCAGGGGCATTCAGGCAGGCAGAGCGGATGCAATGAGTGCGTTCGTGCTGGTCGCAGACCCGGACCCATTCAACCTCCGCTTGCTCGAGGACGCCTGCCAGGCAGCGGGGTACGACGTGATCACTGCTGCAGACGGCTCGCAGGTTCTCGACATGGTCGCTCGAAGGCCGCCCGATCTCCTCATGCTTGCGGCGAACGTCAGCGGCGTCGATGCCTTCGAGATTCTGCGAATCCTCAAGAGCGACCGCAATCTCGGAGAGATTCCCGTCCTGCTCGTCACGGACGAAGGCGATCTCGACGGGCGGCGGCGCGGCCTCGAGCTCGGCGCGGAAGATTACCTCACGCGGCCGTATCGGGTGTTCGAGATTCAGCAGCGCGTACGCAATGTGCTCCGTGCAACGCGACGGGACAGGCTCGGCATTGCCGACAGTACGCCGCCCGCCGATCAACGCGACCCAGTCACCGGAGCCGGCACCCCATCCCAACTGCTGATCAGTCTGGACTACGAGCATACCCGAGCGGAGCGCTACGGCCATCCCCTCACCTGCATGGTCGTGCTGATCGAAAACGAACCGGACCTCGTCGCGATCGCCGGAGACGAAGCCGCCGATGAGATCCTCGGACGGATCGGTGCGGGGCTCCGACGATGCATCCGGGCAGTCGACCACTTGTTTCGCATAAGGCGCGACGAGTTCTGCATCCTCCTGCCCGAAACCGATGCCCAAGGCGCCCAGACGGTGCTGCAGCGCCTCGAGACACAAACCACATCAGGTGAGCTGTGGAGCTGCGACGCCAACCCGAATCCAGCCGTCGTCATCGCGCAGCTGAGCATTCCGGCGCCCGACGTGAAGAACGGCGAGGATCTTCTCAAGCGAACCCGCCATCGACTCGTTCGCACTCGCTAGAGCGCGCTCACCTCAAAGTGAGCGCGGTCTAGAGCGAGCTGAGCGCGGCAGCAAAGCGGCCGACCCACAGCAGCAACGCGACTGCGGCGATCGCGAGCGCGCCTCGATGCAGAGAGAATCGATCGCAGAGCGCCGCAAAGGACCAGCGTCGATGGAGGGCGACCAGGCTCAGAGGAATCGCCCCGAGGCTGATGACGAACAGGAGCAGACCCAGAGGATTCGCTGTGAAGGCATGGCTCCAGTCGCCGCGTACCCCGTATGCGAACGCGGTCGTCAGTCCACAGCCCGGGCAGGGAAACCCAGTCAGCGAAAGAAACCCGCAAGGAGGGAGTCCGAGCTGCGTGTGGGTACCGAATCCACGCGGGTCTGGTTCCACCAAGAGACTGAGTGAGACGAGCAGTGCGCCCGTCGCTCCGATGCATGCCCATCGGAAGCGCTCGACTTCGAACCCTTGTCGCCTCTCAGACCGATCCATCCGCCTCGCGCCAATCGGGGTTGCGGTCGAAGCAGCCGTCGGTCTCGTGCACACAGGGCACCGTGCACCGAGGATCGCCGATCGCGCGGGCGACGTCCACCCCGACGGGATTGTCGTTGCCGACGGCGTGATCGGCGTAGTGCGCGTGGAGGCACTTCACGCCTCCTGAAGAACCCCCTACCCCGCCAGCCGGCCGCGGCGCAGCGCCGTCCCTGACGAGCGCATCGCGCTCACGTCGATAGCGTTCTTGCGCCGTCTGGAGCCTGGCGGCAAAAACCGGGTCCGACTCGACGCGGGCCTGCATCTTGCGGACACCACCTTCCGACTCGAGTCGTGCGATGCGCCGGCGGGCAAGCGGACAGGTCAGCCAATACCGCGTTGGAAAGGGTTCGCCCGTATCGAGAATCGGGGGCACCTCGGCGACGATCGGAAGCCCCAAACTACAGCGTCTCAAGACCGTCGAAGTTGCGCGGAGCGGTCGACCGATCTGCAGCTCGAGGACTTTGCCGTCGTCGTCGCACTTGGGCGAACTCCCGCTCATGAAACTTGAATGCAGTCTTTGACCTCGGTCCAGTAGTCCGATTCGCCGACCAACTCGACCATCATGACCGACTCCGCAGCGGCCCGATCGGCGCGAGCGCCCTCGCCCCGAAGCCGTGCGCAGATATCCTCGGCGATCGTAAGGCGCGTCGCGAGTTCGGTGCGCGCCAACGCAAAGGTGTAGCCGTCTGCCCATTAAGCCCCCACACCTCGTCGGAGAGCCAGTCGGCGAACACGTCGCGGCTGGTTCGGACGTTCGGGGAACGAGCCTCCGCACGGTCGAAGGCGGCGGTCCAAGGTCGCTGCGGCTGACGCGGCGCGCGCTCTTGGCGCAGCGCGAGGATCGTGTCCCCGATCCAAGCCATCGCCACGCCGAACTGGCTTCCATCGCGCGCGTCGATGAACTCCCTCCCCTGCTTCTCCCAGGTGCTTCCCTTGAGCTTGGGAAATGCCTTGGCGTCCAGCACGTCGAGAAGTGTCTCTCGTCCTCGAAGCCGCGTCATGTACTCTTCTTCGATCGGCGTCCAGTCGGCGAAGTCGATCTGCTTTCCACGAGCCAGCGGGATCCGCTTGACCCTTCTATCGGCAACGGGCTTCTTCCCGCCGTCGCAGATCGAGTCGAACACCGCCTCGGGCTCGAGGGTGGGACGATCGCCCATCGTCCGACATGGGCACCGATGCTCGGTGGTGATTCGTCCACCGTCGGGGGTTGCGACGAGTCCGATGGGAAATCGGCGACATCCGTCGGGCTTCGCCTCGGGGCCCTGGGTCGCGTGCACTGAGCACCGCTGGTCTGCCATGAGAAAGACGCAGCCGCCGTCCGCTGCCGTATGCAGCATGTAGTCTTCGTGCTCGTCATCCCAGCCCGCTCCGTGACGATCGAGACGGCGCATCTTGGCGACCTCTTTCTTCGTCAAAGGGCCGATCCCGTGGATGTCTGTACAGCACAGTCCGTCGCCGAAGCACTGGTAACGCGCCCCAGGGCGCGCGCGCATCGGTCGAACGTGCGTCTTTTTCTTGTTTTTCTTCGCGGCCATCGCTCAGGCTTCGCCCCCTACGAATCCAAGGCAAAAGGGGACGGTCGCCGTTTTCTGGGATATGATTTCACAGATGGCATCGAACCCGTCACCGCTCGTGGGATACAACACGAACGTGCGCCATAAGGGAAACCTGTATCATATTCAAACCGAGGACTCGGGGGTCAAGCGGCCTCACGTCATCACGCAGCTTTTCGCCGACGGTGGTCGAATCATCGCTTCAGAGAAGACGTCGTATGAAGAGCACCTCGGTGGCGACAACATTTCCGCGGTCGTCAAGAAGCTCATGCAGGAGCAGCACAAGCGGGTCTTCATCGCGCTTCGAGACGGCCTATACGACGAAGACGGTGCAGAGCAGGATGGCAGCCAAGGAGAGCTAGCCGAGGAGGCCGTGACGACGGAAGTGCTCGAGCACGCTGCCGCGCGCCTGGTCGAAGGGTCCCCGAGCTACGAACGGATCAAGCCTCCGGCCGGCGTTTCGCGTCGTCCATCCCAGGCACCCGTGGTCCCATTCGGTCATGACGTGCTCACCGAAAAGACTCTGGACGAGGTGATCCTGGCCTATCTTGCCCAAGACCTTCGAACTGAAGGCTGACGTCGGAAGCGGTACCGGCATGTTTGATGTACGAGGCCGCTTGTTGCGCTCCATGAACAACCCTCGCGTGGCGCGCCTTCTCGAGGACCGGCGCGTACAAGCAGGGCTCTTGCGCGCGCTTAGGCTTCGCGCGCGTGTGCTGGAACGTACCGAGCGGCAGGTCGAACGGCTCGCACATCGACTCAGCCTTGCGACGGCGCGCGACGTGCGAGATCTAAAGCGGACGATTCGGCATCTCGAAGAAGAGCTGCGAGCGGCTGAGCGCCGCGACGCGAGTTCCCAACTCGAAGAGTGAGCTTCACTCGGCGGCAGCGGTCTCAGAGGTGCCGGCGAAGCAATCTCCGCATGCCTCGGTGAGTGCGGTACGAAGGCGCTCGCGGAGGTTCGATCCCTTCTCGACGAAGTGATGAATCCCAAGCTGATGGAGGAGCTGGACGTCGTGCTCTGCCGCGCCCGCGCTGACGGAAACGATCGAACAGCGCTGGGCAAGCCCCTCGCCCTTGAGTTGCATGCAAAGCTCGACGCCGTTCATTCGCGGCATGTGCAGGTCGAGCAGCATGACATCCGGCTCTGCCTGCTGGACCGCGCGAAGCGCTTCTTCTCCGTCGTGGGCAACCACGACGTCCACTGCACCCAGAATCTGTCGCACGTAGAACGTGAGAATGCGCGCAAGATCAGGATCGTCATCGACGATCAGGACTGAGGTTCCGGACCCACTCTGCGGAGGCGTAGGGAGCTCATCGCGCCCGTTGGAGTCTCGAATCGCACGCATCTGCCACGCAACCGCCTCTGCGCTTTGGAGTCGAAGCTGCGGATCGTGATGGAGCATTTCCCCGATGAGGCGACACAGTGCCACGGGGCAGTTGGTCCGGACCGTACTGACCGCCACGGGAGCGCCTTGACTCTGCGCGGCGAGTATCTCGCCAACCGTCTGGCCGGGATAGGGACGGAGGCCCGTCAACAGCTCATAGGCCACGACGCCGAAGCCAAAGATGTCCGATAGATGGCCGTGGCCGGATTCCGCCGTACTCGTGATCACCTCGGGAGCCATGTAGGGAGGTGAACCTGCGACCGTCTGCCTGGTGTTCACATCGAACTCGGGAAGCACGAGCCCGAAATCCATCAGGACGACCCGGTGCGCCGGCGTAAGCATGATGTTGTCGGGCTTGATGTCGCGATGGACCAGGCCCGCTCGATGGACGACGCTCAGCCCCTCGGCGACCGGCAGCAGCATCTCGACGACTTCGCGCGGCGTGAATGTCTGGCCGGCTGTCCACCGCGTCTGTGCGTGTTGAGTCAGTGAGACTCCGTAGACGCGCTCCATGACAAGGTAGTCGAGGCCCCGATGCTCCCCGAGTACGTGGACTGTCACCAAACTAGGATGCTGGAACGCTGCCAGCGCGCGCGCCTCGTTCCGAAGCGGGGGCGCAAGAGGGTTCGGCCAAGCTGCTTTGATCGCGACGCGCCGGTTGAGCTGATGGTCGTGGGCCTCGAATACCTGGCCCATGCCGCCTCGGCCGAGAAGCTGCACAATCTCGTAGACTCCGTCGAGCAGTTCTCCCGTCGCGAAGATCCGATTTTCCGCATCCGCGAGCCCGTCACCCGCTGCTGCCGCCCCTGACCCCAAGCCGTGCATCAATATTTACAGAATATATTGATGCTGCTGTAATCGCCAGCCCTAAAGGTCAATGACTGTGATGTCGGGGGCCTGCAGCGGTTCGCCGAGAAACCGTGACGCAGCAGATGCGAATTGACCTGGGAGGTCGGTGACCAGAATCCTCATCGGCCCTGCCGCCGAAGCGGCTGTGGGTGCCCCGTCGAGCTCCCCGCAGAGCACGGTGGCCGTCGCCTCTGCGCTGTCGACGATGACGACGTCGTGGCCGAGCAGCGCCCGGGCCACATCGTGTATCGCCTCGGAAAGAAGCGGATAGTGGGTGCATCCGAGCACGATCGTGTCGACGTCGGCATCGACAAGCGGGCGCAGATAGCGTTCGGCCGCAAGCCGGGGCACGTCTCCCTGAACCCACCCTTCCTCGGCGAGTGGCACGAATAGAGGCGCAGCGCGCGCGAATACCTGAATGTCCGAGTTTTCGCGGTGGATCGCGCGCTCGTAGGCTCCGGACGCGACGGTGCCTGCGGTCGCAAGAACGCCGATGCGGCCGGTCCGCGTTGCGCGTGCCCCAGCCACCGCTCCGGGGACAATCACGCCGAGCACCGGGATCGAGAGCTGTTGTTCGAGGGCGTCGAGCGCGACGCCGCTGGCGGTGTTGCAGGCGACGACCAGAAGCTTGATGTCGAACTCCATGAGCTTGTCGGCGCAGCCCTGCGCATAGCGGATCACGGTCCGTGCACTCCGCGTTCCGTAGGGCACGCGCGCCGTATCTCCGAGGTAGACGATCTCTTCGTGCGGCAAGGCGCTCCGGACCGCCCGGGCTACCGTGAGACCGCCGAGGCCCGAATCGAAGATTCCAATCGGTTTGGCCGCCATCTCGTCTCCGGCGGCAACGTTACACATCGATCCCGAAAGAGCCAACATGGCTCGCGTCTCTGGTAGGCTTGCGTTCGAATGCCAAGATTGCTCCTGATTTCGATGGATTCGACGCTCCGCACGGAGTTGCTCGGGATACTCGACGGGACCGATTGGTCGGTAGACCCGCAAGCATTCGTGCTTGAGCCAGCCTCCGAATCGCCTGCAGATCTGGTGGCTCTCGATGCGTCCCACCCCGAAGCGGGCACGTGGCGGCATCGGCTCCACCCCGGATTCCTCGAAGTGCTCTCAATCGACGCGGCCGAAGAGGCCACCTCGCCCGCTGAGGACATCATCGTGCGCGGGGCCCCTGCTGCCGAATGGAGATTGCGTCTTCAACGGCTGCAGGCGGGGCGTTCACGGGAGACGCTGCGACGCAGGTACGTGGAGGCCTTTGCGTCGATGGCGACCGGTATCGTCGTCGTCGGCCCCGAGCTTCAGATGGTCTTCGCCAATCCGCACGCATACGAATTGGTCGGGCACCGTGAAGAAACCATCGGTGAAGGCGACATCGAGGCCGTCATCGCGCCTTCGGACTGGACGCGACTGCGAGAGGCGCTCGGCGCACGGGAGTACCGTCACGCCATGGACCTTCAGCTGATGCGCCGCGATGGAACCATGATTCTGTGCAGCGCATCTCTCGCGCCGATGCACGGTTCGGAGGACCACATGGTCATCACCTTCGACGATGTCACCGAAGAGCGCGCGACCGAAGCTGAGCTTCTCAAGACGATGCAGTTTCTCGAGTCGCTGATCGACGCAAGCGTCGACGCAATCGTCGCGACCGATGTCGCGCAGCGTGTCGTTCTCTTCAACCCCAGTGCTGAACAGCTCACGGGCCGGCATCACGCCGAAACGGTGGGCACCCTGAGTCTCGACGATTTGCTCGGCAAGGCATCTGCGCAGCTCGTGACGCAACGCCTGCTGACGGACGAGCACGGCGGCAAGGGTCGGCTCGAACCGACGACGCTCGAACTGGTCGACATTCACGAGACGCGAATCCCTGTCCAGCTCTCGGCTTCGATGGTGTACGAAGGCGGTACGCCGTCGGCTATCGTACTGATCATGTCTGATCTCAGGGATCGAATTCGTGTAGAAGAGCGCCTTGCCGAAGCGCAGAAGAAGTTGGCTTTCAACGAGAAGCACGGGGTACTCGCAGAACTCGCAGGAACCGCGGCCCACGAACTCAATCAACCGCTGACAAGCATGATGGCCTACGCCGAGCTGCTGCTCCGCCAGTCCCCACCCGGCTCTTCGGGTGCCAAGACTGCCAGCGTCCTGGTTCGTGAGGCGGAGCGGATGGCGGAGATCGTCCGAAAGATCGGCAAGATTACGCGGTACGAAACGACCTCGTACGTGGGCCAACAGAAGATCTTCGACTTGGATCGCGCCGCGGACACGCCTACCCCCAAGCGAGGCTCCGAAGGATGATCGACGACCCAGCGGAGAAGCCAGCGAGCCTGCAGCCGAGGGTTTCGGCGGTGAAGTCGATCATCACCCCGCGCCGAGGGGCGGAGGCGCCTCCACTGGCCGAGATACTCGGATGCCTGCACGAAGCGGATCTCGAGACACGCGGCTTCGCCAGCGAGGGGAACATCTTGAGCGCGTACGTGCACGGACTCGAACGCCTGTACCCCAACGCGCGATTCGCGATGCGAATGGTGCCCTCTTCAAGCCATCGAACCGAGATGGTCCAGGCGGCAACCCACCGAATCGGCTCCGAGGCATCGGTCACTGTGACTCTGACCGAAGGTGCGCTCTCGCGCGCGGGAATCTGGGCGGGCGCCAAGCCGGTGGCCGGCCTGACGTTCGAGCGAACCTACCGGCCGGTCATGGAAGCCAATGACGAAGAGGCACCGTACATCGACGGGTTCGACGTGCCGCTCACCCGAGGCGCCGAAGTCGTCGGAGTCCTCGCGGTCGAGTTTGACAGAAGGCAGCCCCTGGACGAGGGGCTCGAGGCCACGGCGCTGATTGCCGGCGCACAGGCCAGCCGAGCTCTTGAGAACGGGTCGCTTCGCCGGGAAACCGCTCATCTCCGAGACTACGTCGAGAAGCTCCTCGAGCATGCCAACATCCCGGTGCTCGTGGTGGGGCGTGACCGCAGCATCCGCGTGGCGAGCCGAGCATTCCGGCGAATCACCGGCATCGCCCAAAGCGAACTCGTCGCGAAAGACCTTCTTCAGCTCGCACCTCAGAGCGAACGCGTCTCCGTACTGTCTGCATTCATGGATGTTCTTCGCGGCAACAGCGTTCCGCCCTTCGAACTACAGCTTCCGCGCGCGGACGATGGAGCCGCCAGGCTCTCGTTCAAGCTTGCGCCGATCGTCGACGCAGCGGGCCGCGTGGCGGGAGTCATTGCGATCGGTCAGGACCGAACTGAAGTCCGTGAGCTAGAAGGCCAGGTGATCCACGCGGAGAAGCTAGCAACCCTGGGACAGCTCGCGGCGGGAATCGTCCACGAGATCAACAACCCTCTTACGAGCATCTCCGTGTACGGAGAGTATTTGCTCGACAAGCTCTCACGACGAGGCGCCGAGGCAGACGACCTTGGCCGAATCGAGCGTATCCTGCAGAGCGCCGACCGAATCGCCTCTTTTACCCGCAACCTGTTGACATACGCCCGCCCCTCCGAGGAAGAGGCCACCGAGGTGTCGGCCACGCGCGTGCTCGATGAGGCGGTAGATTTCTGCGAGCACCTATTGAGACACGCCAGGCTCGAGGTGGGTCGACACTACGCACCCGGACTTCCGGAGGTACGCGCCGTCCCTGGGCAGCTTCATCAGGTATTCGTCAACCTCATCACCAACGCCTGCAACGCAGCGAGTGATGCTGGTGGGACACTCACGCTTCGTGCCCGCAAGGCGGACGATGGCCGAATCGAAATCCAGCTTGAAGACGACGGCGTCGGCATCGCTCCGGGGGATTTGGACCAGGTGTTCGAACCGTTCTTTTCGACGAGGCGTCACGGCAAGGGCACCGGCCTTGGCCTGCCGATCGTGCGGAACATCATCGAAGAGCACGGCGGGAAGATCGCTCTCGAGAGCAAGCTGGGCGCGGGCACGATCGCTTCGATACGGCTCTGGCCTCACAGCGCCTAAACCTCTGCAATCACATCGTTTTACCGTAAAACGACTTCTTGGATTCCGCAGACGGAATCAACTGCTCGGCTCGTGGGTTCAGCCCTATGTATTCGTTTCGAGTCCAAAGGGAGGAACTTCGACATGACAGGATTGACCACTCGGCAGCGCTGGATCGCCGTCTTGGCGAGCACCATGGCTGCCGCCGCGCTTGGCACCGCCTATGCGTCTCCAAAGAAAGACCAGGCGCACGAAGAAGCGCTCTCTCGCGCCATGGCGTTCGAGACGGCGCTGACGGGAGTTGCGGAACAGGTCTCGCCCTCCGTCGTGAGCATCGCGGTCGAAGTGACTCGCCCGCAGCAAAACGGCTTTCCGCTGCCGTTCTTCGGGATGCCCGACAACGGTGGGGGAATCGTGCGTGGTGGCGGCTCGGGTGTGATTCTTCGTTCGGACGGCTACGTCCTGACGAACAACCATGTCGTGCGCGACGCCACCCGGATCGACGTGAGGCTTCAGAACGACAAGAGCTACCCGGCGATGCTGGTCGGCGCTGACCCGGCAAGCGACCTCGCGGTTCTCAAGATTGACGCGCGCGGACTACGCCAGGCGGAGTTTGCCTCTTCGGAGGCAGCACGGGTCGGTCAGTTCGTGATCGCGATCGGGTCCCCGTTCGGACTTGATTACTCGGTGACGACGGGCGTCCTCAGCGCGAAGGGGCGCGGGGGAATCGGGGCCAACGAAATCGAGGATTACTTGCAGACCGATGCGAGCATCAACCCAGGGAACTCGGGTGGGCCGCTGGTCGACCTCAACGGCGGGGTGCTCGGCATCAACACGATGATCATCGGGCGCGGCTCTGGGATCGGGTTCGCGATTCCGTCGGAGATTGCGCAGCGCGTGGCGACGCAGCTCATTGCTCATGGCGAGGTCAAGCGCGCCTGGCTCGGCGTTTCGTTCCAAGAAATCACACCCGAGCTCGCGTCTCATTTCGGCGGCGACTTCGATGGAGGCGCCCTGATCAGCCTCGTGGTGCCCGAAGGGCCGGCAGACCAGGCCGGCCTGAAGGCAGGAGACGTCGTGACCACCGTCGACGGCACCAAGATTCGTGAAGGTCACGATCTCCTCCGCACGGTCTTGCGACACGACGTCGGCGACCGGATGGCACTCGATGTGCGACGGGGCTCTCAGAGCCTGAAGCTCAAGCTCACCGCAGGCGAACGGCCCACGGAAGACGGCGCGAGGGCACAGACGAAGAAGACTGGCGAGGATCAGATGCTTGGACTCTCCCTCGAACCGATCACGCCAGCCATGCGCCAGCGCTTCAGTTACAACGGCGAAGGACAAGTCGTCGTAAGCTCGGTCCGGCCCGGTTCTGACGCCGATCGGGCAGGCCTCGAACCCGGTGACATTCTGCTTCAGGCCGACCAGAGACCGGTGAAATCGGTCCAAGATGTCCAAGCTGCGCTGAGTGACGGCCGCGCCCTTCTCTACGTCGAGCGAGGCTCACGACGCTTCTTCCAACCGCTCGACAAGTCGGCGCCGCGTTAGCGCGCGATTCGAATCTCGATGGCGGGTCCGCGGGCTTCCACTCGATACGCCGGGTGGCGGCCCGCGACGAAGCGAATCGTGAGTTCCGAGAAATCACCCCGGTTGTGGATCGCGGCATGCTCGACGTCTGGGTGTGCCGCCGCAACGGGACCCGCGCGGGTGAGCGAGAGACTGCCGGGGACGATCACGGAGAACCCGTTGTCTTCGACGAGACCGTCCATCGTGGTCACCGGGTTGCTCATGCGTAGAACAAAGCGCTCGGCATTGGCGACCTCATCACTGCCGAACGACGTCCCTTGGACTCGATCCGGCGGGGCCGGGGGGCCTGCCGCATCTGCGGGAGATGCCTTGGGAACTTCGTCGATCGATTGCGTCGTGTCCGCTACTGGCACCGCTTCGACGGGCACTGCGCGAGACTCGTTTCGACTGGCCACCGGCTCGGGTTTAGACGGTGGCTTGAGGGCCGGCGCCTCGGTGATCTCGGGTTCAGGACCGGGGCCTTCGGCCGAGCTCCATGCGTAGATGCCCCATCCCGCAAGAGAAAGCGCGATGAGGGCGGCGCCGATGAGTAGAGGCCGCTTGCCATGACGGCGTGAGTTCTTGAGGTGCGCGCGCGCGGCTTGGCTCCGAGGCACCTGCTTACGGCGGGGCTTGTCGTCGAGACGCCCTCGAAGTGCGTCGACGAAGCGCCCAAGGACGGTGACTGAGCGTCGGGCGCTCCTTCGGACGGCAGGCACCATGTCGTAGCGGACCTTGCGCCGTGCATCGCTGGCGGTGTGGACGACGCGGTCGGTTCCCGCCTGCGCCACGCTGCGCAGACGCTCGATCGCGCGCTTCGCCCCCGGTCGAGGTGCAAGGTCATCTCCTGGGTCGTAGCGGACGACCCGCGGAGATTCTTCGAGCCGCTGCTCGGAAGCACCCTGGCTCACCCGGAGAGCAGGCGCGACGTCGGGCAGCGTATCGCGATCGTCATGCTTGCCCGCATCGGCTCCGACCGCGGACTCATACCCGATACTCAAGACGAGTCTCGGAATGTTCTCGTCGAAGTTCAGCTCG
Source organism: uncultured delta proteobacterium (assembly GCA_963845195.1). Classification (GTDB taxonomy): domain Bacteria; phylum Myxococcota_A; class Polyangia; order Polyangiales; family Houyiibacteriaceae; genus SG8-38. The sequence goes on along the minus strand of CAWJRH010000006.1, from coordinate 692,439 downwards.
ACGGTCTCGAGGTGGCCCCGGCGACCTGCTGCCTCGTTGACGATCGAAGTCCCGATCGCAAGGAAAGGCAGCGGTTGCTCGACGCGAAGGTCGGTCTGGGTCTCCGACTCCAAATCGGCGACGATCGACGAGTCGACGCCGTCGAGCCGAAGCCGAACGGTAGGCGCCTCTGCCTTGTTGCGACCCCATCGCTGGATCATGGCCTCGATTCGGTTTTGGTCCTCGTCGGAAAGCCGAGTGAATCGAACGCCAAACTCGCCGGCGCGCGCTCCCGTCTCGTGAGCCCACACGACTTCCCCCGCCAGCCGGATCGGCTCGGCGCCTTGGTGGGTCTCGAGCTGGCATCGCAGGGAAGAGCCCACCTGCGGAAGCATCGAACCCCGCATGGAGATCCCACCCGGTCCCACATCGATTCCGTCGGCTTCGAACTCGGCGTCGTGAAAGCCGTCGGGGTGGAGCTTGACCAGCACCTCATCGAGAGGAACGCGAGGGGGCCTTGGTGCTTGATAGTAACCGACAGATGTGTTCATCGAAGTCTCGCGGACGCTGCCTACGCGTCACCCACTCCTGGTCCCAAAACTGGCGGAAAGCGTCCACTTTTCTGCAACCCGATTCCTTGACCCGAAGCGCCATGAAGCACAGCCTTGGCGGCCACGATGGGAATCCGCATCGCCGTCCAGTCGCTTTGGGCGAACGGAGATCCGAACACGTTCATGTACGAGTTCGATCAGGGCCGCGTCTCGATCGGTCGGGCACGCAGCGCAGATGTTCAGCTCCCCCACCCCGCCGTCAGCGGGGCACACGCGACGATTCAGACGCGCGATTCGGGCTATGTGCTGATCGACGAAGGGTCGACCAACGGCACGCGTGTCAACGAGACGCGCGTCGCACCTGGACGCCCGAAGGCCCTCCGTTCCGAGGATCGCATCGACCTCGGAGGCTACCGTCTCATCCTCGAGGTCGGGGTGCCCGTCGCGGAAACCACCTCCACGGGGGTCATCGCCGGGCATGCATGCCAGATGCTTCGAGAGCAGGGACACGGGCCGACGGTCGAGGGCCTGCGCCGCATGGAAAGTGCCCCGGACCAGCGGATAGAGCTTCTTCCGATTCGGGAGGAGCGCAAGGCCGCCCCCCGACCCTCGGTGGCCCCGAACGTGGCGCGGACGCCAACGCGTCGGACTTCGACGACCGAGCTCGTGGTGTACTCGCTTGCCGGGCTCCTGCTCACCGCGAGCGTCGTTGGGATGCTCTTGTTGCGCTCCTGAGCACGGCGCGGCCCAACGCGCCCTCAGGCGTTGCGAAGGTAGATCAAGCGGAGCCCTTCGAGGGTGAGATAGTCGTCGACTTCGTCGATCGTTTCACTCTCCGGCTCGATGAGATTGGCGAGACCTCCGGTGGCAATCACCGCGGTCTCGGTTCCCATCTCCGCAGACAGGCGCCGGACCAGCCCGTCGACGAGGCCGACGTAGCCAAAGACGATACCGGCCTGCATCGAATGAACCGTGTTCCGCCCAATGGCACGGGGGGGACGGGCGATCTCGCTTCTTGGCAACCTGGCTGCTCGCGCGAAGAGGGCGTTCGCGCTGATCTCCATTCCGGGCGCGATGGCTCCACCCAGGTACTCCCCTTTGCTGGAGATACAGTCGAAGGTAGTCGCCGTTCCGAAGTCGACCACAATCGCAGCACGCTGCACCCGCTCATAGGCAGCCACCGCATTGACGATTCGGTCAGCGCCCACCTCGCGAGGGTTTTCGTACAGCACCGGCATCCCGGTCTTGATGCCGGGCCCTACCACCATGATCTCGTGATCGAACGCGCGATCGACTGCATCCATGAAGGTCTCGGTCAGCGACGGAACCACCGAGGCGAGAATGCTCGCTTGAACGTCCGCGCGCACAATGCCCCCGAGCTGGAGCAAGTTGAGCAGCAGCACGTGGGTCTCGTCGCTCGTCCGGCCTTTGGCCGTTTCGATGCGAAAGTCGTGAAGAAGCTTCGCTCCGTCGTAGAGGCCCAGTACCGTATTGGTGTTCCCGACGTCGACGACGAGAAGCATTTAGCGCGGCCGAAGGGACAAGGTGAGTTCGAGGAGGTCGCCAAAGGTCTTGGGACGGGCGAACTCCGCTGCAGCCGTGGTACGCACCACCGGTTGGCCGGTCGGCACCACGCTTTGGGGACGGATCGGCTCCGGACGGGCAGACCCCGCAGGCATTTCGACTGCGAGCGGACGCTCGACCTCGGGAGGACGCGAAGAGTATCGCGTTGGACTCTCTACGACGGACGCGGCGCGCGGCTCTGGCATCGGCGTCAGCGCCGGAGTTGGTGTCGGGCCGGGTATCGGTGTCGGAGCGGGGATTGCAACGGCGGGCAATGGCGGTGCGGTCAGCGGCGGCTCAGAAGCTGTCACACTGGCCGCCGGAACAGACCCCGACGCAGTACGCACGCGCTCGAGGACGTCGGCAGCCCGAGTCTCGCGTTCCTCGGGACGACGCGCTCGAACCTTCTCGAGCAAAGAACGAAGGCGGGTTTCTCGATCACTCATGACGCCCTCTTCGATTGCAGCATTCCGACGATGGCCGGCAGGTCCGCTCCGTCCTTGAACCAGCCCCAGACGGTCTCGGCGATTTCGAAGTCGACCATGATGAAGCGTGTGTCTCCCGTCGGAACGCAAGAGACCTGGCGTTGGGAGATCTCCGAGAACATCCCGCCGAGCAACGCCGCTGCGCCGAGATCGTCCTCATCGAGTTCGGGCTCGTCGTGGAGGCCGATGACCAACGCATCCCCCCAGCGTTCGAGCGTCACTCTGCCCCACCCGAAGAGCGAGGTCACCGCGGATACGTGTCCGAGCACCACCTCGGGGCTCAGCACCGAGGCCGGCCGATCGAGGCCAGTCAACACTTGCTGTCCAAGCAGCTCTCCGAGTCGTCGGAGTGGGGTCAGGTCGCCGTCGCGGGCAGCCGCAGCGACGAGCGCAGAAAGCACGCCTTCGCTAAGCAACACCACGCGCTCGCCCGTCTTCGTCTGGACGGTGCCCCCACTCAAGTCGAACTCGTAAAAGCCGCCGGGATCGAAACGGCCATCGTTCATTCGTACCTCCCCTTCAGGATGTAGAAGGTTTAGCCGGATCGTGTCAAATCGCACGGATGAAATCCACTGCGCTACATCTTGCGCTGGTACTCACGTTTTGTGGGACGGCGCAGGCGCAGTCGGAGTCCGAGGGCGAAGACCCGGACATGCTGATGGGAGCAGACGAAATCGCGGAGGCGATCGTCTCGATGACGAGCCGCGTTTGGACAGGGCCAAGGACGTCTGCCCCTGCGTATGCGCCGCGACCTCGGGGCGCATCGAACGTGATCCGCTCTCCCAACGCGCTGATCGCGGTGCATGCGGGACCCGAGGTACCGACGCAGATGCTTCACCGGGTGGCGCGTTCACTCGAGGAGACCCGGGCGGCGCTCGACGTCATGGGCTGGCCCTCGCCGCTTTCAGACGGCAGTCTCGGCGGCGGACCCGAGTTCGACCTCTATCTCAGGCCGACGGACACCCCGACATCGGCTCACGCAGACGGGCTGGCACTCGCGAGTTACCTCGACCGCGCGTCCGCATTCGCGGTCATGAGCCCGAGGATTCCCATTGCCTCGATTGATGCCTGCGTGGCCGCCGCGTATGCGGAGGCGCTCCTGCTCAGCATGGACCCCGCCGAGGCGAAGGCCTGGCGGCGCGCGACCGCCGCGTTCCTGGCATGGGCACTCACCGGACAGTTCGGATGCGAAGAGGCCGTGTTCGAACAACAAGCAAGGTCACACCGCTCGTGGGTTCGCGGAGGCGCCGCGGAGGGGACAGGCGGGGCAATGCTTCTGGCCTACCTCGCCGCACGCCACGGGGACGGCGATCCTGCGTTCGTTCGCGACGCGTGGGAGCTAGCAACTCAACGGACTTGGGAAGGAAGCGGCCTGCGCGCCGAGCCGGACCTCTGGGCCGCAATTGAAACCTCGATCGCACTCAGCGGCGACCGTCTTCTCGACACGATCATCGACCTAGCCGTGCTTCGTTGGTTCGTCGGGCGCGGCGACACCCAAGGCGCATTCATTGGCGGGATCGAAAGCGACGCGCAAGTGCCCCCGACACGCACCCTTCGACGTTTGCCGACGCGAATGCGGACGCCGCAGCCGCTCGAACCGTTCGGGAGCGCCTACGTGGTGCTCGAAGGCGACGCCATCGAGGGCGTGGAAGAGCTGCGCTGTTGGCTACGCGGCGAGTACGGTGTGCGCTGGTCTTTCGTCGCGGTACAGATCGGCGAAGACGGCAGCGAACTCGAGAGACTCACCGCCCCTCCAACCGGCGCCGTGCCGGAGTCCTTCCTTCCCGTCCCCCTCGACCCACAGATCGCTCGCGTCCTGTTCGTGGTCACCAATCTCTCGAGTCGGTTGCCCGACGCAGACGAACCCGACGCAAACGAACGCTCTTTCGAACTCATCGTCGACCGCAAAACTGCCGCGCCTTGAAGCGCGCTACCCCAGAAAGCCGACGATGCGGGCCTTCAAGGACGCGGTCTGCGGCGACGCCTTCGCCGCCGACTGCGCGGCTCGTCATCGTACAAAGCCTCGGTGGGATCGTTGGCCCACTCCGGGAGGTCCTGTCCCCGCGCCATGCGGTCGAGCGCAAAGAGGGTCGCAGCATCAGAGAAGTATTCGCGCCGTGCGATCGACTGGATGCGGCCTGCGCGAAGACGACGCTGGGCCATCGTCAACAGGCGGATTCGGTCCTTCAGCCGGCGCGGCAGCGAAAGCCTGAGCGAAAACTCGCGGATGAACTCTTCGTACGCGACCGGCACGTCCGCAACCCCTTCGAGCGCTTCATCGATCGCTCCTTGAAGCAGCGCCGACAGCAGTACCGCATCGCTTGGCAGGCGATCCTCGGCGGCGAGTGCGTCGATCGCCTTCAGCCGACCGAAAGTCAGCGTCGCCCCGTCAGGATCGTCGTCGAGAAACGAGGCGACCTCAGGCAGAATCTCACTCAGTACGCCGACGTCCCAAGACAGGAATACCGACCGCTGGGCCGCGCCACCGCGAAGGAAGCGCAAGAGTTCTTCGAGCACGCGTGGAGCCGCCGCGCGCGTCAAGTCTGCGCGATGACGGACCATGCCGTCATAAACCGCGGGGTCGAGCCCCATATCGAGCCGGGCGCTGAACTTGATTGCCCGCAGGATCCGAACGGGGTCTTCACGGAACCGGACGTTCGGGTCGCCGATCGTGCGAAGCAGGTGTTGCTCCAAGTCCGCAACGCCCCCGACGAAGTCGATGACTTCGCCCCGCTCCAAGTCGTAGAACAGCGCATTGATGGTGAAGTCACGCCGAATGGCGTCTTCGTGCGGCTCACCGAACACGTTGTCGTTGGTAATCAGCAGATCGGTATCCTCGCCCGCGGCGAGCTTCTTGCCCGCCGGGATGAGTCGCACCGGGTCAGGTCCTTCGCACAGGGGAATCGACTTCGCGATCTTCGGCTTGATGATCTCGTATCGTTGCGCGGGGTCGCGACGGAAGGTCGCAACTTCGATGACCTTGCCACCCGAGAACAACACGTGGGCCAAGCGAAAGCGCCGCCCGATGACCCGGCAGTTGCGGAACAAATCGCGGACCTCGTACGGGCGCGCACTCGTCGCGACGTCGAAGTCCTTGGGCTTTCGCCCCAGCATCAGGTCGCGGACGCCCCCTCCCACGAGGTAGGCCGTGTGGCCGTGGCGCGTCAGGCGCCGAATGACTTTCGCTGCGTCGGAATCGAGCAGGCGGCGGGGGATTTGGTGAGCGTAGACGACGGGTTCCGGAGCGTCTTCGTCGAGAAGCTCTCGTGTGTCGTCATCCCGCTGACCGAAGTTGGAATCTAAGGCTCGGGTCATCGAATCGATCTAAAAGGCCGGCTTGGCCGGTGAGAGTAATTACCGCGTTGTAGCAACAACCCCCAAATTCGGCAACGTTGGCCATCGGCCAGGATCCCGATAGTTGCCAGACGTTCGGTTTGTGGTCTTTGCTCAGGGAGTACATGCACGAGCTCGAATCCGCGGCAGGAAGCGTCATCGTCTACGGCTTCCACGGCCTCACCGTACCCGACGCGCTCCGCTCGTGGATTGACGCGGGGTCGGTAGCGGGCGTGATCCTGTTCAAACGCAACATCGAAAGCGTGGAGCAAGCCCAAGCGCTGATCGAGTCATGCACCATGGCGGAAGACGCATCGCTTCCGCTGCTGACCTGCGTCGACCAGGAGGGAGGTCGCGTAGCGCGGTTCGGCAGTCCGTTCGTCACCCTTCCCGCGATGCGTACGCTGGCCGCCCAGGGCGATGTGCGCCTGACCCGCGCGGTTGGGGAGATGTTGGGCCGTCAACTGCGTGCGGTCGGCATCAATCTCGACTTCGCGCCCGTGCTCGACGTCGACACCAACCCGCACAATCCCGTGATCGGAGATCGTTCGTTCGGTCGCGACCCCGAGGCGGTAATCGAGCAGGCTCTGGCATTCGCCGAAGGCCTTCACGAGGGAGGAGTTCTGTCTTGCGGAAAACACTTCCCCGGGCACGGCGACACCGACCTCGACAGTCACTTCGATCTCCCCGTTCTTCGCCATGACCGAAGTCGCCTCGACCGAATCGAGCTCGCCCCGTTTCGGGCGGCGGTCGGGAGGCTGCCCTCGTTGATGACCGCGCACGTGGTCTTCGAATCCTTCGACTCGAGGCCCGCAACCGTGTCACCCGCAGTCGTCACCGACCTCTTGCGCAAGGAGATCGGCTACGACGGCGCCGTGTTCAGCGACGACTTGGAAATGAAGGCGTTGAGCGATCGCTACCCAATCGAGGAAGCCGGAGTAATTGCGATCGAGGCCGGATGCGACCTGCTCCTGGTCTGCTCGGACCTCGATGCGGCCGCGAGACTGCGGGAGTCTTTGGCGAAGCAAGCCGCTGGCAGCCCTGCGTTCGAGAAACGTCTGTTGGAGGCTCGCGAACGGGCCGACACGCTGCGACGAAAGGTTCTGACACTCCCCAAGCCGCGCCCCCTCGACGCTGTGCTCCGCGACGCGGACACCGTGGCGCTTCGCAAGCGCATCGAGCCGCTCCTAGCTCAGGCTTGAGCTTCCAGCTATGGACTGTGTGAGTGGAGATTTACGGCGAAACACGGGACCTCAGCCCGTCGGAAACCAAAGCGCTTCAGAGACTCTATCGGCGACGGCTTCCCCTCGACCGCCTGGTTGCCCCTGAGCTCACACGCGCGTTGGTCGCCGTATCGCATGCGACCGGCCGCCAGGTCGGGGTCCTCGTAGACCGCAGAGGCACGGTCGACCATGTCATCCTGGGGGACGCATCGAAACTGATGCTCCCTGATATCGGAAGGCTTCGAGCGGGCGCCGGCCGTCTTCGCGGACTGCGGCTGATCCATACGCATCTGCGGAACGAGCCCCTGAGCCGAGACGACCTCGTGGACCTGACGCGCCTGAGGCTCGACCTCATCGTTGCGATATGTCTGGCACCGGGCGAAGAGCGACCCCTGTGCGTCTACTACGGCCATAATTTCCCGGTTTCCGAAGGCGTCGACGAGCCCCCCTATCGAACATTCGGACCGATTCCATACGCCAAGGTCAACGAGAACCCCTCCGAAATCATCGCGACGCTCGAACAAGAGTTCGCGCAGGCGGCGCGCGCGCGCGGGGTCACGGCCAAAGACGGTCGAGCGATCCTCGTCCACGTCTGCGACAAGCGATCGGCAGCCCAGGCAGAAGACTCTCTCCGTGAGCTCGAGGAACTCGCGCGCACGGCCGGTGTCGACGTGGCCGATCGTGTCCTGCAGGTGCGCGACCGCGTCGACCCCCGATACGCGCTCGGCCGAGGCAAGCTCGAAGACCTCGTGATACGAGCAATGCAGCTCGACGTCGAGACTCTGATTTTCGACCGGGATCTGCGACCGGCGCAGGCGAGCAACATCGCGGGGATGACCGATCTCAGGGTGGTCGACAGGACCCAACTGATCCTCGACATATTCGCGCAACACGCCGACACCCGCGATGGCAAGCTCCAAGTGGAGCTTGCCCAGATGCGCTACCTTCTTCCGCGACTCGGCCAGCGTGACGACGCTCTATCCCGACTCACCGGCGGAATCGGTGGACGAGGACCTGGCGAAACGAAGCTCGAAGTCGGAAGACGGCGTGCCCGTGAGCGCATCACCCGTCTGCAGTCCCAGCTCAAGCAGCTCGGTCGGCAGCGCCAGCAGCGCCGCGCGCGCCGGCAGCGCACCGGTACGCCGACGGTGGCAATCGTCGGCTACACGAATGCCGGCAAGAGCACCCTGCTCAATGCGCTCACAGGTAGTGACGTGATCGCGGCGGACAGGCTCTTTGCGACCTTGGATACCCGCTCGCGCAGCCTCGTGCTGCCCTCGGGCCGTGGGGTCATCGTGACCGATACGGTCGGCTTCATTCGAGACCTCCCGAAAGACCTCTTCGCGGCGTTTCGGGCAACCTTCGACGAAACCGAAGATGCCGACCTACTGCTCCACGTGATCGACGCGTCCGACCCCTGCCGCAACGAACACATCGAAACGACGGAGAAGCTCTTGGTCGACCTGGGGCTCGAGCGCGTCCCGAGACTAATGGTCTACAACAAGGCCGATCGCATCCAATCGGGAGATGCGAGAGTTCAGGATCGCGGAATCATCGTCAGCGCCATCGATCGGACGACCCTGGGTCCGCTCATCGACGAAATCGACCGGCAGCTGGCCTCTCCGAACCTGCAGTTGGACCACGACGAGCCTACTTCTTCACCACCGGCTTGATGCCGACCTTGCCGTCTTTGACGACAACCTTGAAGTCGATCCGCTTCCCCTTGTGCTTGCGATCGAGCTTGGGCACCATCTTCTTGAGGCTCTTGGCTACGGTCTCATAGTCGATGCGTTCCGTCCGCTCTTCGTTCGCTCGCTTGGCTTCCACGTAGGTGTCGTAGATCTGACGCATGCGCGCCTCGCCGGGGCCCTTGGCACGAGGCGCGATCGCCGGGGGCGCCCGCCGGCTTGGAGTAATCGCCGAGTTCGACTTGTCCCGCTGAGGCGGTGAACGTCGAGATGCCGGTTTTCCAAAGGTTGCGTTGGGCATGTCTGGCTCGGACGTCTGAGGGACGAACGATGGCCGCACTGGCCGCGGGCGCTTGGGGACCTCAGGCTCCCTCGGCCCAAGTAGTGCGTCATCGATCAGACGGTCGAAGTCGAGATCGGCGTCGGGGTCGAGCTCGTGCGCAGCGCCCCTTTCGCGGTCCTTCACCCGCTCGGCGCGGTGGGCCTCACGCATCTTGCGGGCGCGCATCAGATCTCGGCGGTACGTCCCCTCTTCGATCTGTCGCCCGATGCGCCGCCAATAGGTTTGCAGCGTCGTATATCGCTGAATCAAGGTCTGAAACCGAAAGCGAAGCGCCGTGTTTCTCGGTACGGACTTGCGGAGCTCGTGGAGCCGGCGGTCGAACTGCTTGCGCGGAATCTGCGGCTCGATGCGCTCAATCCCCTGAAACCACTGCTCATAGAGATGCTTGATACGCGAGAGTTGAATCTCGGCATCGGAAAGCACGATCTCGAACTCCTTGGGAGTCATCTCAGCGGCATCTCCATGACGTGACTTCCAAATTGTCGAACCTGGAGAGCCGGCGCCAGTTCTCGCAGCGAAAAGATCCGGGAGGTTCAGGATATCTACAGAATGTGAACAACTCTCATAAACCGGCGTTGTTTATGTAAAAAGCCTGTTTCGTGGGCCTTGACGACCTGGACAAAGGCTAAACAAAGCCTGGAACGAAGGATGCCTTTCGGGCAGAAAGCTCTCTCATGCAGTTACTCGAGTACGGGGTCGTGCCAGACCCGCTTATACGATTCGGGATTCGTCGGATCTGCGAACGCCGCCTGGTCGAGAGCCGGAGGGCCGGCGCGGACGCGCTCAGCTCGCACGTCGAAACCCTTCGCCAAAGCGCGGTCGCCGAGCGACCGGAGGCGGCCAATGAACAGCATTACGAAGTGCCGGCAGGCTTCTTCGTGGCCACTCTGGGCCCGCACCTCAAGTACAGCTGCTGCAGCTGGGACAACGCCACGACACTCGGAGAAGCGGAAAGCGAGGCGCTCGAGCAGGTACGAGAACGCGCGGAGCTCGCTGACGGCCAGCGCATCCTCGAACTCGGCTGCGGCTGGGGATCGCTAACCCTTTCGATGGCCAAGGCCTTCCCGCGCTCCCAGATCACCGCGGTCAGCAACAGCGGCCCACAGCGCGTCTTCATTGAGCACCAAGCGCGACAGCGACAACTCGACAACGTTCGGGTCATCACGGCGGATGCCAATGACCTGACCCTGGACGAGACGTTTGATCGTGTCGTCTCGATCGAAATGTTCGAGCACATGCGCAACTGGGAAGCCCTCCTTGCGCGTATTGCGGGCTGGCTCGCGGACGACGGCAAGCTCTTCGTGCACATCTTCACGCATAGTCAGTTCGCTTATCTCTACGAGGACAAAGGCCCGTCGGACTGGATGGCTCGTCACTTCTTCACGGGGGGACAAATGCCATCGGACGACCTCATGTGTCACTTCGACCGCGATCTGGTAGTCACGACGCAGTGGCGCCTCAGCGGAATGCACTACGCCAAGACAGCCAACGCATGGCTCGATAATCTCGACCGGCACCGAACGGCGTGTCTCGCAGCACTCGAGGGACAGCCTGACCCACGCAAGGCGCTCAACCGGTGGCGCATCTTCTTCATGGCGTGCGCGGAACTCTTCGCGCTGCGCGAAGGCAACGAGTGGGGCGTCAGCCACTACCTTCTCGAGAAGCCAAAGCAACGATGAGAGTCGGGGTCGTCGGTAGCGGCATCAGCGGCATGGTGGCCGCCTCACTGCTGCACCGCGACCACGAAGTGACGCTGTTCGAGGCGCAGGATCGCATCGGGGGGCATACCAACACGGTCGACGTCCAAGTCGACGGTCGACGCTTCGCGATCGACACGGGATTCATCGTTCACAACCCCCGAACTTACCCGAATCTGATTCGCATCTTTGCCGACCTCGGCATCTCGACCCGCCCGACCGAGATGAGTTTCAGCGTCCACGAAGAGGCGACGGGGCTCGAGTACTCGAGCCAGGCAGTCTTGGCGCGTCGCCGCAACGCACTGAGCCCGAGGGTGCTTCGAATGGTCGCGGACATCCTTCGCTTCAATCGAGAGGCAGCCTCGATAGCCGCGGCGGAAGACCCAGATCTCACGCTCGGCGAGCTGCTGCGTTCTCGTGGATACTCGAAGCCTTTCGTCGAACTTTACGTCGTTCCAATGGGTGCTGCGATTTGGTCAACGGTGCCCGAACGGATGCTTTCGTTTCCCGCACACTCGTTCGTGCGGTTCTTGATGAACCACGGGCTCACGAACCTTCGCGATCGACCGACCTGGCGCGTCGTCGAAGGTGGGTCACGCAAGTACGTCGAGAAGCTGACAGCTCCCTTCTCGGATCGAATTCGCTTGAGTTCGCCGGTGGTAGGCATCGCACGCAACGAACTCGGCGTCATGGTGCGGGTCGACGGTCAGCCGCCCGAACACTTCGATCGAATCGTGATCGCGGCCCACAGCGACCAAGCTCTGAAGATGCTCGAGGACCCAAGCCGCGAAGAGCGGGAGGTCCTGGGTGCCATGCGGTACCAGCGCAACGAGGCGGTGCTTCACACCGACGCGCGTTTGCTTCCGCGACGTGAGCGCGCCCGAGCGAGCTGGAACTACCACCTTCCGACGAAGTCGGAGGACCGCGTTGTCGTCACCTATGACATGAACCGGCTACAGGGCATCGACGATGCTCCAGTGAACTTCTGCGTGTCCCTCAATGCCACCGCACAAATCGACCCCGCCGCAATCCTCTACGAGACCGTCTACCACCATCCAGAGTTCACGACGGAGTCGATGCGCGCGCAGAGCCGCATCGGCGAAATCAGTGGGGTTCGAAACACGTACTACTGCGGTGCCTACTGGCGCTACGGGTTTCACGAAGACGGGGTCGTGAGCGCGCTCGCGGTGGCAGAGCAGTTCGGGATCCCAGGGCATGCCCCGAGTCGAAAGGCGTCGGCCAGTGAGGCTGCCGAGTGAGTGTTGCCGTCGACACCGGGAGCGCCCTCTATGAAGGCACCGTTCGCCATCGGAGATTCGACCCGGTCGAGCACAGCTTCCGGTACCGGCTTGCCTTCGCCTACCTCGATCTCGCCGAGCTTCCAGAAGCGCTCGATGCCCTGGTGGGATGGTCGGCCCGCCGGCCCGCCATCGCTCGCTTCGCCCGTGAAGACCACTTGGGCGATCCGGGCACGCCGCTCGACGTCGCCGTACGCAACCTCGTGGAAGAACGCTCGGGGTCTCGGCCCGCCGGATCGATTCGACTGCTAACTCTTCCGAGGACGCTGGGCGTCGCCTTCAATCCGATCAGCATCTACTACTGCTTCGCGCCCGACGAGACGCTGTGTCACATCGTCGCTGAAGTCGACAACACACCGTGGGGAGAACGCCACTGCTACGTGGTGGACGTCACCAAGGACAACGTCGGGTCGGCCTCCGTGATGCGGTTCAAGGTCCCGAAAGTCTTCCACGTCTCACCGTTCCACCCTCTTGCCCAGGAGTACGAGTGGCGATTCAATCGCCCGAGTCGGTCCTTGGTCGTGCACATGCAGAACCGGCAAGACGGCATGGTCAAATCCGACGCGACGCTCGTGCTGCGCAGGCGTCCGCTCGACCGACGGCACGGCGCACTAGCGCTAGTCCGCAACCCGGCGATGACGCTGACCGTGCTCGCGGGCATCTACGGACAAGCCGCTCGCCTGTGGTGGAAAGGCGCGCCCTATCATCCGCACCCGAACAGGCTCCCGATCGAGCCGGAAGGTGCCGCGTGATTCCCGAACCGACGGCGCTGCGTCTGGTTTCGGCGCGCGATTGGGATTCCGCGGTCGACCTCGCGGCAAATATCGCGCGCCGGCTGGTGATGAGTCGGCTCGGAACGATTGCGTACGGTCAGCTGACGGTCGTCGACTCGAAGGGAACACGCACTGTCGGTCGCGCGGACACGGGCCCGACCGCGACAGTGCGCATCCACGACGAGAGCGCGTGGCTCGCCATCGCATTGGGCGGGAGCCTTGGGGCTGGCGAAAGCTACATGGACGAACTCTGGACGACGGACGACCTCGTTGCGACCGTCCGCATACTTCTGCGCACGTCAACGCGCCTGTCGAATCTAGACGGAAGCGGTTTAGGCCGCGTAAGAGGCGCGCTCGACGGCCTGTACCACCGCATGCGGCGCAACACGCGCGACGGCAGTCGCAGAAACATCGCCGATCACTACGACCTCGGCAACGCGTTCTATCGGCTCTGGCTCGACGAGTCGATGATGTACTCCTCGGCCGTCTGGGAGCAGGACGACATGACCCTCGAGCAGGCGCAGGAGGCGCGCCTCGATCGAATCTGTCGAAAACTCGAGCTGCGTGCGAGCGATCACTTACTCGAGATCGGCACCGGTTGGGGCGCAATGGCGATGCACGCCGCGGCGAACTACGGCTGCCGTGTAACCACGACGACGATCTCTCAGGAGCAGCACGACCTCGCCCGTGATCGCGTCCGCGAAGCGGGCCTCGAGGACCGCGTCACGGTGCTACTCGAGGACTACCGCGATCTGACCGGCACCTACGACAAGCTGGTGTCGATCGAGATGATCGAGGCGGTGGGCGCCGAGTACCTCGACGCCTATTTCGGCAAGGTTGGCGAGCTCCTTTCGCCTCGAGGGTTGGCTCTGTTCCAGGCGATCACGATTCCCGACGACCGGTTCTCCGAGAGCGTCGGGCGCATCGACTTCATCAAGCGGCACATCTTCCCGGGTGGACAACTGCCGAGCGTCGACGCCATGAGCGCGGCATGGCGTCAGGGAACCGATTTGCGCCTGCTGCACTACGAGGACTTCGGAACACACTACGCCCGGACACTTCGCGAATGGCGTACGCGGTTCCACGCTGCGTCAGCCTCCGTCGAAGCTCTCGGGTATTCGACGCGTTTCCGTCGTATGTGGGACTTCTATCTCGCTTCCTGCGAAGGCGCCTTCGAGGAGCGTCACTGTGGCGTCGCTCAGCTATTGCTCGCGCGTCCTGAAGCGCGGCGCGCCCCGGTCTTGTGAGAGCGTCGCCCATCGCGTCTGCGTCCGGGTTTGGGCAATAACCCCCTAGCGCGTTCACGAAACCAGATTTAGGTTCCGAGACATGCCTGACGATGGTTCCATGATTCTCGTCTGTCCGCACTGCCAATCGGCCAACCGAATCCCCCAAGCGCGGCTCGGCGACGAGCCTCGGTGCGGACAATGTAAGCAGCCTCTTCTCACGGGCCGGCCGATCGTACTCGGTGATGCGACGTTCGACCGAGAGCTTAGTCGGAGCGACCTGCCGCTTGTCGTCGACTTCTGGGCGGCCTGGTGCGGTCCCTGCAAGATGATGGCTCCGTTTTTCGAGCAGGCGGCCGCGGAGCTGGAGCCCAGGGTGAGGCTGGCGAAGGTCGATACCGACGCGAACCCCGGTCTGTCCCAGCGGTATCAGATCTCGAGTATCCCCACCCTCATCGCGTTCAAGAATGGTCGCGAGGTCGCAAGACAGCCCGGAGCCATGGCACTGCCTCAGCTGCTGCAGTGGATACGCACTCACGCCGGCTGACCCGACGTTCTTGGCTCGCTAGACCGCGCTCACTTCAAAGTGAGCGCGCTCTACACTAGGGATCGGTGCAGCCGTCTTCGTCGAGGTCGCGCCCCTCGAGGGCTTCTTCGTTCGGGCACAGGTCGTCGGCGTCGGGTATGAAGTCGTTGTCGTTGTCGGGGTCCATGCACCCATCTTCATCCTCGAATCCGTCGAGGTCTTCAGGAAGCCGCGGGCATGCATCGTCGGCGTCGTCGATGCCGTCTTCATCCATGTCGCTCGCCTGAGGCGACCAGGACACGCCGAAAATCGCGCGAAAGGCCGGTTGCCCCAACCCTCGAACCAGCCCACCGCCGAACGCGGCAGACATCGTGACGGCGTTGCGCGTGTACCGAGCACCGAGATCCATCTCGAGGGTGTTGCTGTTGGGACCTCGGAAACTCGTCGATCCGCGCAGCTCGAACAAGCCCATCAGCCCTCGTACCCGAAGAAACGGGAGCTTGGCAGCAAACCCGTAGAGCATCTCCTGGCCGAGCTGATCGTATCCGACCGTCCGCGTGTTCACCCGATACCGCCAACCGAGCATGGTACCGATGCCGGCTCCGACGAGATGGAAGTCTGCAAGAGCATGAAGGTCGAATGAGAACTGCCCCTCACTTGCGTAGAAGCTCTCGCTTCCGATGGGTATCGGCGCGGTGAAAAGAACCCCAAGTCCGGGACCGTCCGGTCTGTCCTGAGCCTTCCGCGTCTCGGGACCGAGAATACGCACTTTTGTGGTGACGCGCGGATCTGCGAACCCGAAACCGGTGAACGAAGTTCTGCCGTTCAGCGGTTGGGTCGTGGTTCCGGACTGATAGAGCACCATCGGCACCTCGAGAGCGAGCGCCCATCGGCCAAACAACCCTAGCTCGAACGACAGGTCCGAACTCAGGCGGTGATCGATTGCGGTCTCCACCGCGCCGTCATCGAAGCGCACGCGGAGCGGCCGGTTCGAATACCAAGTCCAGAGCCCGAGGTTCCAGCGGAGGTGTCCGGGGGTGGCGCTTCCCTGGACACCGATGAATCCGAAGCGATCGAGGGTTGGGCGAAAGCGCTCCAGATTGAAGGCCTGTGCTGCGCTCGGAGCGGCCGAGCCTAGTACCAAGACAAACACGAACGCAGCGCGGAGCGTGTTCATTCGCGCCTCAGCTCGTCCCGAGGAGATGAGAAGTGTGCACGTTCTTCAACGCGGCAAGCATGCTCTGTCGCACCTGGGGCGCCCGCGTTTCGAGATCGTCGAGCATCTGCTTGACCTGCTGACGCCATAGGTTCTCCTGCGACCCGCAGAGGTTGCACGGCAAGATCGGGAACTCCATCTGCGCCGAGAAGCTCGCGATGTCGCGCTCGGCACAGTAGAGCAGCGGTCGAATCACGGTGTTCCGCGCGTCGTCGCTCACGAGCTTCGCCGGCATCGCGCTGAGTGACCCGTTGAACATGAGATTGAGCATCAGCGTTTCGATCGCATCGTCGCGATGGTGCCCGAGCGCGATTTTCGTGCATCCGAGCTCTTCGGCTAGGTTGTAGAGGATCCCCCGCCGAAGCCGCGAACACATGCTGCAATAGGTCTTCCCGGGCGGGATTTTCGCGGTAACCACGCTGTAGGTGTTCTTTCGAACGATGCGGTGTTCGTAGCCTCCGACTCGGAGCCAATCCTCGAGCGGTGTCCCGTCGTAGCCCGGGTGTCCTTGGTCGAGATGCACAGCCACGAGTTCGAAATCCACGGGAGCACGTCGCCGCGATCGCTCGAGAAGGTGAAGCAAGGCATAGCTGTCCTTGCCCCCACTCACCCCCACCATCACCCGGTCACCTGACTCGATGAGCTGATAGTCGGCGATACAGCGACCCATTTCGTGGGCGAGTTGCCGCTCCAAGGATTCCAGCGCCACGCCGCATGGGTACTCGGCAAGCGGCAGGATCGCAAGGCTCGACTCAGCGACGGCGCCGAATCGCCACGGCGCGCGCGTGGGCCTCGAGTCCTTCGAGGCGAGCCAGCGCCTCCAGGAGATCACCCTGCTCCGAGATCGCCGACTCCGAGTAGCGGATCAGTGACGAGCGGACCACGAAGTCGTAGACGCCCAGGGGCGACTCGAAGCGTACGGCGCCGCCGGTCGGAAGCACGTGACTGGGGCCCGCGGCGTAGTCCCCTGCGGCTTCTGGCGTGCTGTACCCGAGAAAGACGGCCCCCGCAGGACCGATCTGTTCGAGGAGCCCGTCCGGATCTTCCACCGAGAGGCTGAGGTGCTCGGCTGCCAGCGCAGTCGCAACACGGGCTGCTTCGGTCAGGTCCCCGGTGACGAAGGCGTGACCGTTGTTCCGGATGGATTCGCCCGCGATCGCACGCCTCGGTAATGTGGAAAGCTGCCGCTCGACCGCACTCGCCACCGCGTCGGCCTGGGACCGCGAGAGGGCAACTAGGAGCGGGTATGCGGCCTCATCGTGTTCGGCCTGGGAGAGCAGATCGGCGGCGACCACCTCGGGGTCGGCGCCTTCATCGGCCACGACGAGAATCTCACTCGGGCCGGCAATCGAATCGATGTCCACGGTGCCGTAGACGAGCCGCTTGGCGCAGGCGACGTAAATGTTTCCGGGACCGACCACCTTGTCCACCTTGGTAATCGACTCGGTGCCGTACGCGACGGCGGCAATCCCCTGGGCCCCGCCGGCATCGATCACTTCGGTGACCCCGGCGATCTCGGCCGCGGCGAGGATCTCGGGAGTGGGGTTGGGCGTGACGAGAACGATGCGGCGGACTCCAGCGACGGTCGCTGGAACCGCGGTCATCAGGACGGTCGACGGGTAGCGCGCCTTGCCGCCCGGGGCGTACACCGCCGCCGCCGCAACCGGAACCACTCGCTGACCAAGCTCGATTCCGTCTTCTTCGTAGCGAAATCCGGGCTCGCGCTGATGCTCGTGGTAGCGGCGAATCCGCTCCGCCGCTTGGGTCAGCATGCTTCGCACTTCGGAGGTGACGCTCGCCGCACCGGCCATCCAGACCTCGCGATCGAGCAGCAGCGAATCCGGGCGGCGCTTGTCGAATTTTTCGCTGTACTCGAGAACCGCCTCGTCGCCTCGCTCGCGGACAGCGTCGAGGATCGCACGAACGGCAGGCTCCACGCGGGCGAGATCGTCGTCTCCGCGATGGGCCAGGGCGCGGAGGCTGTCCTCGTAGTCCGCGTGCCCTCGTTCGTGGATCGTCAGCATCTGGGGTTTCTAGCCGCATGCCCGTCGGGGTCAACCACGCAACCTTGCCCTTTGGGTCCGAAGATGCTCAGACTTCGCGGACGATGAGCCTTCGACTGCACGACACACTGACGGGCAACAAGGAGCCCTTCCGTCCGGAAGAGCCGAGCCACGCGAAGATCTACGTCTGCGGGCCCACGGTCTACGACTATGCGCACCTCGGGCATGCACGTTGCTACGTGGTGTACGACGTGCTGGTCCGTCATCTGCGCGCGACGGGAACCAAGGTTACGTACGTCCGCAACATCACGGACGTCGATGACAAGATCCTCAAGCGGGCGACCGAAGCGGGAACCGAACCGATGGCGTTGGCCGAGCGCTTCGCCGCGGCCTACGCCGAAGACATGCGTCGCCTCGGAAACGTCGACCCCGACATCGAGCCCCGCGTCAGTGGCCACCTGGAGGACATCTTCGATCTGCGTTAATCGACTCATCGATGGCGGTCACGCGTACGAGTCGGATGGCGATGTCTATTTCGCGGTGGAATCGTTTCCGGACTATGGGAAACTCAGTCATCGAAACCTCGATGCGATGAAACAGGGTGCGAGTGACCGACTCGACCAAGCCCAGACCGCCCGCAAGAGGCACCCCGCGGACTTCGCACTCTGGAAGAAAAGCGAGGCCGATGCCTGGGGTTGGGACAGTCCTTGGGGGCGTGGCCGACCAGGCTGGCACATCGAGTGTTCGGCCATGTCGATGAAGCATCTCGGCGAGACGCTGGACCTACACGGCGGCGGGCTCGATCTCGTGTTCCCTCATCACGAAAACGAAATCGCCCAAAGCGAGGCAGCAACAGGCAAGCCTTTCGCACGCTGCTGGATGCACAACGGGTTCGTCGAAGTCGACAAAGAGAAGATGAGCAAGAGTCTCGGAAATTTCTTCACGGCGAGAGACTTGTTCGACCGAATCGAGCCCGAGGCGATTCGCTACTTCATGATGACGGTTCACTACAGGGCTCCGCTGAACCTCGACTGGACCCTCGACGAGGCTGGGAACGTCACGGGCTTCCCGCAGTTCGAGGAGGCCGAGCGGCGACTCGCGTACCTCTACAAGACGAAGAACCGTCTCCTTGAGCTTCCGCCGAAGCGGATCACCGACCAGGGGACCGCACCAAGCTCGGAGGTCAAGAACTTCACGCGCGAGCTCCGCGATGCCCTCGACGACGACCTCAACATGCCAGTCGCGCTTGCCAAGCTCGCCGAATTCCTCAAGGGAGTTAACGAACTATGCGACCAGGCGCTTCGCAAGAAGGGAGCGGCTTCGACCGAGGCCGTGGCGCTGTCGAAGGAGGGGTTCGGCGCCCTCGAAGTCGAACTCGGGCTGGGTACGCAAGCCCCCGCGACCGTGTTGACGAGGATCCGCGACCGGCGGGCGCGCTCTCGTGGGCTCGATGCAACGATCATCGAAACCAAGATCGCCGAGCGAACGGCGGCGCGAACGGCGAAAGACTTTCAGGAAGCCGACCGAATCCGCCACGAGCTCTCGAGCCTCGGAGTGGAGCTGCTCGACGGGCCCGAGGGCACCGGCTGGAGCATCGAAGACTGATAAAAACATCAGTTTTCCAACCTTCTTGGCCGGATTCCGCGAGCTAGAAGCTGATATCGATCTGTCACTCGCCTTTCGGGTATGTCACCCTGTAGGCTCTTGGAGCAGGCCTTGCCATCATCGGTTCCCAAGCCACTCGCCGAAGGGACGCTTAGCGCGACCCCCTTCGGGCACGTCCTTCTCTCGATTCAGAAGAAAGGCCTCTCGGGCACCCTTGCCGTATGGCCGGACGACGAGCAGCCCGGTCAGGATCGCATTCTGTTCCGAAGCGGTGTTCCGGCGATCGGCCGTTTCATCGAACCTGCGGCAAGTCTGGAGCGAGGCTTGCACACGATTTTCCATCGCCAGCGAGGTCCCTACGCGTTTTACGAGGCAGACCTCGTCGGCGAAGCAGAGGGTACCCTGCGGGGCTCGGTCGACGTGTTCGAGGTCATCGCCGCTGCGCTCCGCGCCGACGCACCGCAAGCTGCGATGACGCGTGTGATTCGCAAGCTCGGGATCGAGCGCCAGCGCATCAAGACTGGCGCGCCGCTCGCACGCTTCTCACTGCAGTCGAACGAAAAAGCATTCGTGGAGCTGATGCGGGCCGAGCCTGCCACCGCGCCGATTCTCATCGAGCAGTTTGGCGACCCGAAGATAGCCAAGAGGATGCTCTACTTGCTCGCGATCACCGAGTGCCTCGACGTGTATCGGGCGAGCTCGCAGCAGAAGCTGCGGGCGGTGTCGCCGTCGGCTCCGGGGCGGCGCCCGTCGACTCCGCCGCGCCCCTCGTCGATGAATTTGCCACAGGGACGTTCGTCTGGGTCGATGCGCCCTCCGGGCCAGTCTCCTTCAAAGCCGCCATCAGGCGACTCCATGCTCCCGATGGGCGGGTCTGTGCTCCCGAGTTCGATAAGCAACCTGCCGGGTTCGGGTCGAAGCCTATCGGGCGAAATCGTCGCGCCGCGTTCGATGCCGCCATCGGCGCCGGTGGGGATGTCGACCGCTAACACCGAGCGCTGGGAGGAGATCTCACGCGTGGTGAGCATGATGGACCGGCAGAACTACTTCGAGATGCTCGGCGTAAAGGAATCGACCGATTCCGCGACGGTTCGCGCGAAGTACATGAAGCTCGCCAAGAAGTGGCACCCAGACCGCCTTGCTCCGGAGCTCTCCGAGCTGCGACCGTTCGTCGAGGAGATCTTCCATCTGTTCACCGTGGCACGCGACACACTGGGTGATGACACGACCCGCGCTGAATATCAGAAAACCGTCATGCAGGGCGGCGGCACGCCGGAGTCTGAGCGCAAGCTCAACGTGATGGTCGAGGCCGCGATCAACTTTCAGAAGGTCGACGTCCTGGTGAAGCGTCGGCAGTACGCCGAGGCGATGCGGATTGTCGACGACGCCATGGAGGTAGTCCGCAAAGAGCCCGACTACCCCGCCATGCGCGCTTGGATCCTTCTTGTCGACCAGGGCGTCCACGATGAAGAGATCACCGACGAGATCCGCGCACTCCTCAAGGCAACGTTCAAGCTGAATCCAGAGCACGCCCACGGCCACTTCGTCTGCGCGATGTTCTACAAGCGGATGGGCGACCACGACCGCGCGTTGAAGCATTTCAAGAAGGTCGTGAAGATCGATCCGAAGAATCTCGAAGCCCTCCGAGAGGTGCGCGTCGCCACGATGCGAAAGTCGAGAGGCCGGTCGAGCGCCCCACCCGCTTCCGGTGGCAAGCGTCCCAGCATCTTCAATAAGTTCTTCAAGAAGTAGGCAGCCGGGCGCTGACGGACGCGGGCAGCTCGCCAGGCGAACCGACGCAAGGCGGCGATCGTGCACGGCGATGATTCGGCACGCCCAGTGCTTGCCTCGTGAAGGGGTGAACGAGCCTCTGAACCACGGCGGCGAACCGACCGCTCCGACGGACGTCGAGTTGCTTGCTGCCCTCGTCGGAGGAGGCGCGCGCGCGCGGGAGGCCGAACGGCTCGCGGCCAGTCTCCTGACCGCCGCAGGAGGCCTCCGTTCGCTCTCGACCATGTCAGTCCCAGAGCTCCGCGGGATTGCAGGCATCGGACGCGCAGCCGCCGTGCGAATTTCCGCAGGCCTGGAGCTCGGCGCCCGAGCCTTGTCGATCCAACCCAATCGGGAGCCACTGATCGAGAGCCGCCAGGTCTTCGAACTCTACGGGCGGCCCTTGAGTCGGTCACGGGTCGAGCACTTCGTGGTCATTGCAGTCGATGCCAAGAATCGCCCGCTCCGACGGACCGAAGTTGCCCGGGGGGGAAGGTCGAGCTGCCCCGTCGACCCCACGGTCGTGTTTCGGGCGCTTGTCAGCGACTCGGCGTCCGGAGCGATCTTCGTGCACAACCATCCGAGCGGCGACCCTGCACCGAGCCGAGACGACCTCGTTCTCACTGAGCGCCTCGTCGCTGGGGGCCGACTGCTCGACATTCGCGTTCTCAATCACCTCATCGTTGGGCACGGGCGCTACACAAGCCTCCGAGATGCGCGTCTTTTGCCGAATCTCGAATAAAAACGAAATCTTATCGCCAAGCGCTGCAGTCGGCGCCCCGACTTGACACCCCGACGGCCCCGTGCTTTCTTCCGCCACTCTTTAGTTTCGGGAGCGAATGCTGTGAAGCGGACCTATCAACCACATCGAAAGCGCCGTCTTCGGACACACGGGTTCCGCGCGCGAATGAAGACTCGCGGAGGCCGGAGCGTGATAAACGCCCGTCGCCGCAAAGGACGCAAGAACCTCACGGTTTCCTGCTACAAGAAGTAGCAGGAAAGGTGATGCGGGGTGCCTCCGAGGCTGGGGGTGGCCGAAGCGAGGCAACGACGCTTCGACGCACCGATCGACTGCGGAAACGCTTCGAATTTCGGCATGTCCAACTTCGCGGTCGTCGCATCCATACCCCACACTTTGTGATCGTCCTCCAACAAAACTCTCTTGAGAAGACGCGACTTGGGATCACCGTGACGAAGAAGGTCGGAAACGCCGTGCAGAGGAACCGGATCAAGCGGCTGGTTCGCGAAGTCTTCCGACGCAACCGAAGCCTCTTTCCCCATGGGCACGACCTGGTGTTCATTGCGAAACGACAGGCTCAGGGCCTCAGCTATGAAGCCGTGCTCCACGAGGTCCGTCGGTGCGCGCGGAAACTCGACGTCGCGGGGTCTACCCCATGATCCGGGCCGCACTGCTGGGCATCATTCGAGTCTACCAGCTGACCCTCTCGCGACTGCTCGGCCCGAGCTGTCGCTTCGAGCCTTCGTGCTCGCACTACGCGGCCACCTGCATCAGCCGCTTTGGCGCTGTGCGCGGCTCCTGGATGGGTCTCAAGCGCATCTCGCGCTGCCATCCGTTCAATGCGGGTGGCTTCGACCCCCCCCCTCGGCTCCAGTGCAGTCACCCGGAGGCTCATGATGGCTGAGGGCCGACCCAACCCGCTCACGCTCCTCGCATTGCCCGTTGCGATCGCAGGCGTCTTCTTCGGGCTGCAGTACTTCGGACCAGACTCGAAGAAGGCGGACGTACCCGATACCGCACAGGCGCAGACGGATCGGTCGAGCGTCGCGGCCCCCGATTCTGGCGCGGGCGACACCTCGACGATCGAAGCGTTGGCCGAGATTGACACCGCGGCACGGGAAGAGAGTCAGCGACTCTACCAGCTTGAAGACGAGCACCTTGTCGCCTCGTTTAGCGACCTGAACACCGGCCTGGTGAGTCTTCAGGTGAAGGGCGACCGTTACCTCGACCAAGACGGCAACCCATTCGAGCTCGTCACCACGGACAAGGAGCAATACCTCCCGCTTCAGCCTCGCTTCGAGGGCGTGACGATTCCCCCGACGGCACGGTGGACCGTCGTCGAGTCTTCTCCAGAGTCGATACACTTCCGTTGGTCCGGTGATGGAGTCACGCTCGACCGCTACTGGGAGCTGAGCGGAGTTCCGTATCAGTTCCACACCCGCACCGAGGTACACAATCAGGGCGCCGGAACGCGCCAGGTGGTTTTCGAAACCGCCCAGGCTCACTACGTGAGCAGAGCCGACGAAAAGGGTGGCTTCTTCGCGCGCCCCTCCCCCACGCTGAGCCACGGGATCTGTCAGGTCGACGGCGACACGGTTCGCGAAGACCGGGAAGGCCTGCTGAGCGAAGACGAGACCCGTCCTCTGCAACCTCATACGTTCGGCCCGGGGGTCGATTTCGTCGCGCTGAGCAGCGTCTACTTCGCGATCATCGCCGCCCCCGAAGAGGGTACGGCCGCGCGCTGCGATCTGCTGACCACCGATCGGGGTGGAACGAGCAAGGAGCCGGACGGGAGCCTGTTCGAGGCGACGCTCGCGTACGCGCCGGTGGAACTCGGCCCCGGCCAGACGACCTCGTTCCGGACCGCGGTATACGCGGGGCCCAAAGACTTCGACGCTCTCGAGAAGTTCGGCCACGAGGCCCAGAACGTCATCGATCTCGGGTGGTTCAGCTTTATTGCGCGCGGCATGAGTTGGCTCCTTCGCACCATCTACGGGTTCATCGGCAACTGGGGCGTGGCGATCATTCTGCTGACGATCCTCGTCCGCTTGCTCCTCGTACCTTTCGTGATTCCGCAGTTCCGGAACATGGCCAAACAGCGTGCCCTCAAGCCCGAGATCGACAAGATCAACGCGCTCTACAAAGACGATCGCGAAAAAAAGGGCGCCGCGATGATGGAGCTCTGGCGCAAGAACAAGGTCAATCCCCTTGGCGGCTGCCTGCCCGTTCTCTTGCAGATGCCGATTTTCTTCGCCCTGTATCAGACGCTTTCGACGAGCATCGAACTCTACCACGCACCCTTCGTACTCTGGTGGCAAGACCTTTCCTCGCCGGACCCGTACTACGTCCTCCCGATCATGCTTGGGGCCTTGATGTTCGTGCAGCAAAAGCTGACGCCGATCCAGATGGATGAGATGCAGGCGAAGGTGATGCTCTATGCGATGCCGCTCATGATGACGTTTTTCATGCTGTTGCTTCCGGCCGGACTCTGCCTGTACATGGTGACGAGCTCCGCCATCGGAATCGCGCAGCAGCGGTACATGTACTGGCAGATGGACAAAGAACAGCTCGCCATCGTCTCCGCAATCGACGACGACGGCGATGACGGCGACGGCGACGGCGACGACCCTGAAACTCAAGACGCCGACAACGAGGCGTCAGATTCACCGAAACGGGCAAAGCCCCGCAGAAAGAAGAGGACTCGCCGTGGACGAGCTTAGTAAGACCAAACCGAGAGACGGCGCCCTGCTTCCCGGCAACCCCGTGAACCAGCAGAGCAAGGTCGCCCCCGACGAAGACCCCGCGAAGTACGCCGGCGACGGCAAGGCCGAAGAAGCCGCCGAGATCCTCGAGGAGCTCTTGAACCTCATGGACCTCGATGTGAACGTCGCCATTCGGACGGACGACGAGCGCATCGAGCTGGATGCCACGGGGCCGGACTCGGGTCGCGTCATCGGCAAAAAGGGCGCGACCCTCGACGCTCTACAGTTTCTCATCAACAAGATTGTCAATCGGTTCCCTGACGCTCGACGCCACGTTATCGTCGACTCGGGCGACTACCGAGAGCGCCACGACGACGGGCTCGTATCGCTCGCCAAGCGACAGGCTGAGCGCGCAATGACCGAGGGCAAAGTCGTCACCCTCCAGCCGATGAGCGCCCGAGACCGCCGCGTGATCCACATGTCGCTCGCGAAGTTCGAGGGTGTGAGCACCCTCTCGCAGGGCGAGGGCACGCGACGACGCATCCAAATCATCCCTGCACGTCGGCGTCGCTGACCGGTACCATCGTCCCAAACCATGGGTCGAGGCATCGGGTCGAACTTGATTGAGACGCTCTGCGGCGCGGTAGGCATCGAGGCGCCTGCGGGGTGGGTCGAGTACTTTGAAGCGACGCAACGCTGGGGCTCTCGAACAGACCTGACGGCAGCAAAGAGTGAGGCGGAACTCTGTGAGATCCTCTTCGTCGACGCGGCCCATCTCATCGCGGCAGGGTGGGCGGCCGCGCCTCGTTCGATGGTGGATGTCGGGGCGGGGGTGGGCGCACCGACCTTGCCGCTCCTTCTCGCCGCGCCCGACGCCAGCGCGACGCTCGTCGAGCCTCGACGAAAAAGGACCGCATTCCTTCGCTCGACGATTGGCTCCCTCGGGCTCGCTGCGCGCGCAAGTGTTCTCGAAACGCGAATCGACCCCGACGCCCCCTGCGTTGAAGGAGCGCCGTTCGACGTCGCACTGTCACGCGCGACGTTCGCTCCCGATCAATGGCTCGCCATAGGCTCCCAGATCGCCCGCGAAGTCTGGGTGCTCACGGCAGGAGTGCCCGTCTTGGGGCCTCCCCCATCGATGAAACTCCAGCGCCAGGTCGAATACGTCGTCACGTCGACCGGGGCGCCACGGGCAGCCTTTGCCTACGCAGTTCCGTAGCCTGGCCCCGGAACGCAAACGACGTGTCTTTTTTCAGACGCCCCAAGGTGGCGTACGCTCGCACCGTGCCTCATCCCGACCTGCGACTGGGCCTCGAACAGGTCTACGGACCGACCCTCCCTCGGTGGACGATCGAAAAACTCAAGGGCGATGCGTCGACCCGCAGCTACTTTCGAGTGACCACCGAAGGCGGTTCGCCTCGGTCACTGATTGTGATGCAGCTACCCGAGGACGCCTTCGGGAGCGACGAGGGCGGAACTCAGCCCGCAACCACGCGGCTCCCGTTCCTCGAGATTGGCGAGCTTTTGGCGGAGCGCGCGATCCCCGTCCCCGCGGTCCATGCGGAACGACTCGAGTCGGGTCAGATATTCCTCGAAGACCTCGGCGACACCACGTTCGCCGAAAAGCTGTACCAGACCCCGCAATCCGAATGGCCGACCTGGTACGGGCGGGCAGTCGATCTGCTGGTGGAGCTGCACGAGGCGTGCGCGGTGGTCCTTGAGAGCTCGATCGTCGCACAGCGCGAATACGACCTGCCTCTGCTCCGTTGGGAGCTCGATCACTTTCGGGAGTGGGGCCTCGAGGCGCTCTTCGGCAGTCTAGGACCCGATGAATCCGCCGCTCTCGAACGGGACTTTGAAGCGATCGCGACCGAGATGGCATCCATGCCGAGCGGATTCGTCCACCGGGACTTTCAGTCGAAGAACCTGATGGTCGGCCCGGACGACGCGCTCACCGTGATCGACTTTCAAGACGCGATGCGCGGACCGAGGGTCTACGATCTCGTCGCACTCCTCTGCGATTCTTATCTCTCGATCGACCCGACGCTCCAAAAGTCCATGATTCAGAGGTATGCTGCAGCGCGTCGAATCGAGACACAAACGCTGGAGAAGGAGTTCTGGACGGTCGCCATCCATCGAAAGCTCAAGGACGCCGGGCGCTTCGTGTTCATCGACCGCGTGCGCGGCAACCCAGGGTTCCTGGAGTGGTTTCCGCAGAGCCTGGTGTACGTCGGGCGCGCTTTGACCCACACAAACGGCTTTTCCTCCCTCCAAGGGCTTCTCGAAACGAAGATCCCTGGGTTTCCGAACGCAGTTGACCAACCGGACGCCTGCTCGGAATAGAACCAGGAACTCGGGCGTTGCACCCAAGAGCTGGCGGGGTGAAGCCGCTCATGACCTGTATCCCTCCTCTCCCACCTTCCCACACTCCACACCACGCGGTTTCACCCCCCAGCGGCGCTCCGGAATCGAGCGTTTCTTGCGACGCTCCCGTCGCGCGTTAGACTCTCAGTCGGATTCGCCTTTCATGCGGAAACTTTTTCCGGCCGCCACACTGCTGATGTTGCTCTCGATGCTCGCGTCTCCGGCCAAGGCCGCGGACTGCTGGTGCGATCGTTCGTCGTCGATCGAGGCGTGCGCAGAATCTGGCGGCATCGGCGTGGAGGTCTTGAACCCGCGTCGTGTTCCACCTCAATGGTGCGAGCGAAGCGACGATCCGCGATGCATGCCCGCGAACACCAAAAGCAGCTCAGCATCGACGACGATTCTGCCAGCCGCCGGCTGGAACCCAAGCATGGCCTTGGACGCACCGCCGCAGGTCATGTCCCGCCCGGTGTTCAAAGCCGATCGCACGCCTACCGACGCACACGCGCGTCGCGTCGATCGCCCACCGCGCTGAACCCGGTCGCCTTCGGGGGCGACCTCCCAGACGCGTGTTCCGTTTTCAATTCGTTTTTTGATTACGTCGCCTTGGGCGGCGGAGGGTAGAGATATGAGCAAGTTTTCATGGATAAGTTTATTCGCGGCACTCGTCGTGTTTGCCGGTTGCTCGAAGCCTGGCACCGAAGGCTCGACCGAGGTTGAGGCCGCGGACGTCGAAGTCGCCGACGACGTCGAACGATACAAGGTGCCTGTTACCGACGGGCAACCCTCGAAGGGACCAGCCGACGCGTTGGTGACTATCGTCGAGTTCAGCGAATTCCAATGCCCCTTCTGCGCGCGGGTCCTGCCGACGACGCAGCAGGTGATCGACGAGTACGGCGACCAGGTGCGCATCGTGTGGCGGAACCTGCCGCTAGGTTTTCATCCCAACGCGGACCCCGCAGCTCAGCTCGCCATGGAGGCGTACGCGCAGGGCGGGAACGACAAGTTCTGGGAGGTCCACGACATTCTGTTCGAGAACCAGAAGACGCTCGATCGCGCGAATCTGGAGAAGTACGCCGCGCAAGCCGGTCTCGACATGGACAAGGTCAAGAAGGCTCTCGACGAGAAGGTCTACTCGGAGCAAATCGCCGAGGACACCGCGCTTGCAGGCACGATCGGTGCGCGCGGAACTCCGAACTTCTTCATCAATGGTCGAAACCTGCGCGGCGCGGTCCCCTTCCCTTCGTTCAAAGAGATGATCGACCAGGAGATTGCGACGGCGAACAAGCTGCTCGCGCAGGGCGTCACCAAGGAACAGATGTACGCCACCGTGACGAAGAACGGACTCACCAAGGCAGCGCCGCCGAAGCCTCAGGGGGACCGCCCGGGTCAGCCTGACCCGAAAGCCGTGTACAAGGTGCCCCTCCAAGGAGGCGAGCCTCAGCACGGACCGAGCGATGCGCTGGTTACCATCGTCGAGTTCAGTGACTTCGAATGCCCCTTCTGCGGCCGCGTCGAGCCCACGCTCACGCAGGTACAGAACAAGTACGGCAAAGACGTGCGCGTCGTGTGGATGAACAACCCGCTTCCGTTCCACAAGAACGCCAAACCTGCGGCGACCGCCGCCCTCGAGGCGCAGGCGCAGAAGGGTGACAAGGGCTTCTGGGCGATGCACGAGAAGCTCTTCGCCAACCAAAAGGCTCTGACCGAAGCCGACCTCGAGAAGTACGCAAAAGAAATCGGTCTCGACATGAAGAAGTTCAAGGCCGCACTCGAAAGCGACAAGTACGCCGATACGATCAAGAAGCAGCAGGCACTTGCGACGAGTCTTGGGGCACGCGGCACGCCTGCGTTCTTCATCAATGGTCGCAATCTTCGTGGCGCCCAGCCGCTTCCAGCATTCGAGGCACTCGTCGACGAAGAGCTCGCGAAGGCCAAGGCGCTCGTCGCCAAGGGCACGCCGCGCTCTGAGGTCTACGAAAAAACGATTGCCAACGGCGAGACGGCTCCGAAGACCGCGGCGGCAGCTCCCGCGGACGACAAGGTCTACGAAATCCCGGTTCCGAAGATCGCACCCCGGAAGGGATCGCCCAAAGCGAAGATCATCATTCAGGAGTTCAGCGACTTCGAATGCCCCTTCTGCTCGCGGGTGAATCCGACGATCTCCCAGGTGATGAAGGAGTATGGCGATCAGGTACAGATCCTGTGGCGCAACTACCCGCTTCCTTTCCACAAGAACGCACACGTGGCTGCCGAGGCCGCAGTGGAAGTCTTCCAACAGAAGGGCGACGACGGGTTCTGGGCGTACCACGACCTGCTGTTCGCCAATCAGAAGGCGCTCGATCGCGCAAATCTCGAGAAGTACGCCGCCCAGATCGGCGGCATCAACATGAAGGAGTTCAAGCAGGCGCTCGACTCGGGTGAGCACAAAGCTGCCGTCGACGCCGACATGAAGGTCGTCGCGACCGCGGGCGCACGCATCGGCACGCCTTCGTTCTTCATCAATGGCAAGCTGCTTCAGGGCGCACAGCCCTTCCCGGCGTTCAAGCAAGCCATCGACGCCGAACTCAAGAAATAGCGTGATGGGTGAGGGAGAGCCCAACGAGGGCTCTCCCCGTCCCTTTGACAGGATCCAGGGGCCGAACTAGAGTCCGGGCGACAAAAACAAAGTGTTTTCGAGGGGTTGACGCATGAACACGGCCAAGGCGAAAGTCGCTGCTAGCAAACGAGTGAAGAAGAAACCAACCGTCGAGGAACTCTACTTCCGGAGCGATAGCGCCTACCTGTGTCTCGTCCTCAACCGCCGCACGCGCAGCGTGCGCGTGATCGACTTCCGGGCGGGCGCACTGCCGGCCAAGCGCCTCTACATTCAGTCGGTAGCGACGCAAGAGAACGTGCAGAAGGTCATCACGCTCGTCGAGAAGGACGAGGTGTCCTCTTGGACGCGCGTAGGCTTCGTGCGCGAGGGGACAATCCCCGGCTTCTACAAACGAAGCGACGGGCATCTGTGCGGCTGCGTCATCGGCGACAAGACCGCGTCGGTTGAAGTAACCGATGCGTCGGCGAAGCTCACCGAACGAACGATCAACGCGGCCAAAAAGGCTGCAAAGGAGCTTCCGGAAACGATCAAGGGCGCCAGCGTCAAGAAGGTCACCGAGAAAGCGGGGCTTGCGGCCCGCGATGCGGCGTGGCGCAAAGGACCAGCGCTTGGCGCATTCGACATGTTCGGTCGCGACGCTTCGCGGGTGTTCTACGAGACCAGCGTGAAACGTAGCAAGGCAAACTTCATCTCCGCGGAGTTCCAGGATTGCTTCGGGCACGCACTTGTCGAGGTGCTTCGGGCGCCGCAGTCCGAGGCCGAAATGCTCGCGGTGGCCAGTGGGCTCACCACGATGGGTCAGGACCTCCAGGAGCGAGGAATCGTTGCGGCATTCTCATTCGCGCCCAACGACAACGTAGAGCTTTCGACCGCGTTCGTGGCGGCGGGCTATCGCAAGACGGGCCTTCTCGCTCAGGCGATTCTCGAAGAGGAAGACTCTCGCAAAGACGCGATCCTCTGGACACGCAAGCTCGCCAACCCGCTTGGAGAAGACTACGAGTAAGGCAAGGGCGCCGGCCTGGCCAAGACGCAGCGCTTGACAGTTGGCCGCCTCTGCTTAGATTGCGGCGCGAATCCAAAATGCCGACCTACGACTACGCGTGTGACAACTGCGGTCACGAGTTCGAGCGTGTGCAGCGCATCACCGAGAACGCGATCAAGAAGTGCCCGAAGTGCGGGAAGCTCAAAGCACGCCGGATGATCGGCGGCGGAGGCTTCATCCTCAAGGGCGGCGGCTGGGAGTCGGATCTCTACTCGGGGCCCTCGAACCGCTCTGAGTCGACCTCGAAGCCAGCCGAGGCGACCAAGGAGTCGAGCTCGCCTTCGTCGACGAAGAAAGACTCCGGCAAGAAGAAGAAGGCCGAGAGCTCGAGCAAGTCCGACTCCTGACGGTCCCGCCCACAAAGCGCGCTCGCGCGCCGCGGACACGGGTCGAGGCGCGTCAGGCGGGCTCCAGGTACGAAGCGATGATCTTTCGTGTACCCCACCCGGGGAAGCGCACGGAAACTCGCGGAGGCGATCCCTGCACGACCTCTCGAACCTCCCCAACCCCAAACTTCGGATGACGCACCTGCATGCCCCGCCGCAGCCCTGCGAGTTCAGGAGTATCGTCTAGGTCTGTCCCTTCACTGTAGTCGACGTAGCTCTCCGCAGGCCCTCGGTCGGGCTCGCGTGCGTGCTCGGACGGTGCAGAGCCTCGGGGACCGCCAATCCAACGCGTGTCTTCCGCGGGTAGCTCTTGAAGGAACCGCGAGGGAATCCCGACGCGCTGCTGCCCGAAGATACGCCGCACCGACGCGTAGCTGAGGATGAGCCGCTCTTTGGCCCGCGTAAACGCAACGTAGGCGAGTCGACGCTCCTCTTCGAGTTCATCAGGGTCCTCCCAGGGATCAATGCCCCTGAAAGGAAAGACCTGCTCCTCGAGGCCGGTCACCATGACGATTGGAAACTCCAGACCCTTGGCGGCATGAACCGTCATGAGGGTCACCCGTTCACCTTCCGGGCTCTCGTCCGCCGAGGTCTGCAAGGTCACGTTCTCGAGAAATGCCGCCAGTGTCGCTTCGGGCTGTTCCCGATGAAACTCGTCCATGGACGCGACGAGCTCTTGGATGTTTTGAAAGCGCGCGTCGGCCTCCGGAGTATCGTCGTGCTTGAGCATGTCGGAGTAGCCCGTGCGCTCGACCAGTTCGGCGCCGATCTCACCCAAAGGCGCATCGCTTTGGGCAAGGCGACGAAGATCCGACACGAGGGCGTAGAATCCCGCGAGCCGTTTCCTCGCCGCGTTGCCAAGCCCGTCGAATGCCCCCTCCTCGAGCAGAGTCCACAGGCTCTGACCGCGCGTCGCCGCCGAGTCGAGCATTCGCGAAATCGTAGTTTTACCGATGCCGCGCGCCGGGACGTTGACGATACGGAGTAGGCTCATGTCGTCGGCCGGATTGGCCATCAGTCGAAGGTAAGCAATGAGATCCTTGACCTCCGCGCGATCGTAGAACCGCATGCCACCCACGATGCGATACGGGACGTTAGCGCTTCGAAGGGCTTCTTCGATGACCCTCGACTGGGCGTGCGTTCGATAGAACACCGCGAGATCGGAACGCTGATAGTTCTGCGCGACGAGCTCGCGCACGCCGCGAAGCACCAGCCGGGCCTCGTCGCGCTCGTCGCTCGTACGAACGACCAAGACCTGCTCGCCCTCTTCGTTCGAGGTCCAGAGCTCCTTGGGCTCTCGATCGGTGTTTCGCGCAATCACTGCGTTGGCGGAGCGCAAGATCCTTTGGGTGGATCGGTAGTTCTGCTCGAGTTTCACGAGCGTCGCATCCGGAAACGAATCGCGGAAGTCGAGGATGTTGCGCCGGTCAGCGCCTCTCCAGCGGTAGATGCTCTGGTCGTCGTCGCCAACGACGCACAGGTTTCGGTGACCCTCAGCGAGCGCCTTCACGAGCCGAAACTGTGCGGTGTTCGTGTCTTGAAATTCGTCCACCAGGACGTGCGAAAACCGCGAGGCCAGCTCCTGACGAAACTCGAGATTCGTCTCGAGGCCCTGCACGGTCCGAAAGATCAAATCGCCGAAGTCGAGCGCGTGAGCCTGTTCGAGCTTCTCCTCGTAGGCGTGATACACGCGCTGCACCACCTCGGACCACGGATCGGGCGTGTCGAGGCTCTGCGGTCCTTGGACCTCTTGCTTGGCTCGATTGATACGACCGGCGACCGCCTTGGGCTGATACCTCTTGTCGTCGAGCCCAAGGTCTCGCAGCACGCGCTTGACGAGTGCGAGCTGATCCTGGTCGTCGTAGATAGTGAAGTCCGACGGGATCCCGAGGCGTCGACCTTCGTTGCGAAGGATCCGCGCACAGGTCGCGTGAAAAGTCCCGACCTGGGCGCCCGAAGCACGATCGCCGAGAAGCCGAAGGAGTCGCTCTCGCATTTCGCCGGCGGCCTTGTTGGTGAAGGTCACCGCCAGGATGCGCCATGGGTGTACGCCGTCGACCGAAACCAGGTGCGCTACCCGGTACGTGATCACCCGCGTCTTGCCACTGCCCGCCCCAGCGAACACGACGAGCGGTCCGCCTCGGTGCACGACGGCTTCCCGCTGCGGGGAGTTCAACGAAGCGAGATCGAGCACAGTCGGACCGTAGCCGCGGCCCATCGTGGAAACCAGCCGAAACCACGCGCCACTCGGACTCGCGACGAGCGAAAGCTGGCTCTCAGAACGATTTGCGCGTAAACGACCAGGGGCGGTCGGAACGCCGACCAAGCAGTTGGGAAACGTCGAGGAACTTGAGGTGAATCAACCATTTTCCACTCCGTCCAACACGAAAGGAGCCGCGCCGGAAGCGGACGATCGTACGTTGGTTCGGCGAGTGCAAGATGGAGACCACAAGGCATTTCGCATGCTCTTCGACAAGTATCATCGCCGTGCGTTCGCGGTTGCCGTCGGCGTCGTCAAGAACCAGGACGAGGCACTCGACGTGGTGCAAGAGGCCTTCGTCAAAGTTCACAAGAGCATCGACAAATTCCAAGGCACCTCGAGCTTCTACACCTGGCTCTACCGAATCGTGATGAACGTCTCGATCGACCACGTGAGACGCACCAAGCGGCGCAAGAACCTAGACTTCGACGAGCGGTCCCTGCGGCAGCAGAGCGAAGCCGCCGGGGACGGCACACTCCTGCCGAGCATCTCGGAGTCGAACCCGAGCAAGACCGCCCTGCGACGTGAACTCGGGAAGGCGATTGAAACGGCGCTTGCGGAGCTTCCCGAGCATCACCGCGACGTCATCGTTCTTCGCGAGATCGAGGGAATGAGCTACGAAGAGATGGCGAAAGTGCTCGAAGTCCCCAAAGGAACGATCATGAGCCGCCTTTTTCATGCGAGAAAGAAGATGCAGGCTCTGCTTGCGCCCTACCTTTCGGGCGAGGAACCTTCTGAAAGCTGACGATGGACAGGCCGAAACTCGATGACGACACCCTGCAGATGCTCTTCGACGGCGAGTTGCCGCCCGAAGAGGAAGCCGCGGTGCGGGAACTCGTCGAATCGTCCCCCGAGCATCTGAAGACGCTCGGCCAGTGGAACGAGCTCGGGGACGCGATGAGGGCAACGTCGGACACCTGGGGCGATACCATTGACTCGGACGCCTTATTCTCGCGTATTGAGGCCGAACTCGAAGGCTCCAAATCAGTTTCTCCGCCGGCACCTGGCGTCGTTCCGATCCGCCGAGCGGTGCCAGGTCGGCGAGAACGAAGAATCTGGGGGGGCGTTGCAACCGGCTTCGCCGCAGCGGCTGCGATTCTGCTCGCGGTGTTCGCATGGCCTACCGACCGCGTGCCCGAGCAAATCACGAGCATGATCCGGGGGTCGACCGTCGTGGAAGTCGATTTCGGAGACAACGCCGGAACGATCTTCGAAGTCGAGGGCAGCGCTGGCCAACCACTCACCGTCGTGTGGATCAGCGACGAGAAGGTCGCAGTGCCATGAACATCGTTCGCAGCAGCTCCTTCGGCCTCATGATACTGGCAATTGGCGCGACGGCCTCGGCGCAGACATCAAATCTCTCGCAGTCGGATCGGACGGTCCCTGCGGGGGGAGTTCCAGCGCAGGTTCTCGTAGTCCTCGCCAAAGAAGAGGCCGGGTCGATCGACCCCGAACTCAAGAAACTCACCGCTCTGCAGCGCCCGCCCTTCAACTCCTTTCGTTCGATGCAGGTGTTGTCGAAGCCGAAGCTGAAGCTCGTCCCAGGCAAAGACGCGGTCGTTTCGCTGCCCAACGGACGACGCCTGAAGGTCGCGCTTCTCCAGGTCATGCCAGACGGACGCTACAAGATGAAGGTCTCCATCAATCGACCCGACAAGCTTGACTATCTGCCCCTGCTGCAGGTCGTGGCTTCCCCGGGCGATCCCTTCTTCGTCGCCGGACAGACCTACAAGGGCGGAACCTTGGTGGTCGGAGTGACCGTCGACCCCGGCAAAGCACCACAGGCCAAGTAGCGGCCGCCGATCATGCGCGCCGACGATCCTGACGTAGTAGAAATCGAGGGCCCTCCGGAGCTCGCACACCCGGCCCAGCTGGTCATCGACGCACTCGCCCCCATCGTGACGCCCAACAGACTCGACCGCATTCGTCGGGTCGTCGCGCAGAGGACCGATGAGCTGGTCGTCGTCCTCGATGGGATCGTAGACCCGCACAACGCGAGCGCAGTGCTTCGAAGCGCGGATGCTTTCGGCGTGCAAACGATCCACACGGTTCTGGGGCCGCGGGGTTTCGCAGCCGCGCGCGGCGTCTCCAAGGGCACCCACCGATGGCTCGACGTCGTTCCCCACGAGAGTCCTGCCAGCTGCATCGAAACCCTTCGTGATCAGGGCTACCGCGTCTACGTGGCGGCGATGGGGGCGGACCAGACCCCGCAGACGCTGCGGGCTGTGCCGAGGGTCGCGGTCGTGTTCGGCAACGAGCATCGAGGGGTTTCGGAAGAGATGGCAGCACTCGCAGACGGCACGTTCTCAATTCCGATGAGAGGGTTCGTAGAGAGCCTCAACGTGTCGGTCGCCGCCGCGATCACCCTGCAAACCCTGGGAGCCGGGCGATCGCCTCTGGGCGAGGCGCAGAAGCGCGTCCTCGAAGCCCGATTCCTGATGAATTCGGTAAAAAGCCCCGACACGGTGATCGCGCAGTTTCTTCGGAATGAATCCGAGCCGCGCGGTGTCACGAATTAGGGGACGAACGGGAAAACGGGGATGCTATAGCCCCGGACCCCCGAGAGGCCGATGGCAGGGAAGCGAACGACGAAAAAGCGGACCGGGCGCAAGCCGAAGCGCAAGAGCTCGACCAGCGTGCTCCCCAAGCTGATCGGAGCCGGGCTCATCGTGGGTGCGATTGTGCTCTTGGGCACGTACGCATACTTCAGTCGCGGGTTGCCATCGGTCACGTCGCTCCGCGACTACGAGCCACCGCAGACCACTCGGGTGCTGGATCGCCACGGCGAAGTGATTGGTGAGATCTTCACCGAGCGACGAACCGTGATCCCCCTCTCCGAAGTCCCGCGGAACGTGGTGCTCTCCGTGCTGGCAGCCGAAGACGCAGATTTCTACGAACACGAGGGTCTCGACTACACGGGCATCGCACGAGCGCTAGGACGCGACATCGTCTCAGGACGTGCGGCGCAGGGCGGCAGCACGATTACCCAGCAGGTCGTGAAGCTGATGCTGTTGACGCCCGAACGAACTCTCACGCGGAAGGTGCGGGAACTCATCCTTGCCCGGCGGCTCGAGAGTGAGCTCTCGAAAGACGAGATTCTGCATCTCTATCTGAACCACGTGAACTTCGGGCGCGGGCGCTACGGCATTCAGGAGGCCTCGCAGTACTACTTCGGAAAGGACGCCAAAAACCTCACCCTGGCTGAAGCGACCCTGTTGGCTGGGGTACCGCAAGCGCCGGCGAGGCTCTCTCCGCGCACTCACCCAGAGGCTGCGGCACGACGACAGAAGTACGTGCTCAACCAGCTCGAAGCCAAACGCGACGTCTACTGGCCCGATCTGAGTCTCGAAGCAATCGCAGCGGCTCGCGGGGCCGAAGTCGAGGTGGTCGAACTCGACGACAGCGAAGGCGGAGCACCTGAAGTTCTGTCGATCGCCAAGAGCGCACTCCGCAACGTTGCGGGGGACGATGCGTTGGGCAAGGGCGGATACACGGTGTACACGACGATCGACCTAGAGCTGCAGCGGGAGGCGCGCGGGGCGCTGCAGCGTGGTCTGCGCGCGATCGATGAGCGGCAAGGATACGAAGGCGTCTACCGAACACGGCGTGGACCACGAGCGCCCAAACCGTCGGCCGACGAAGACCGACTGCGCATGGGCCGAACGTACATAGCCAGAGTCACCGGAGCCGACGATGACGAAGCCATCGTGCGCCTGAGCGTGGCGGGCCACCCTACAATCGTTCGGATGCGCGACCTCGTGCGGCACAATCCGTCGAAGAAGCGCGCGTCTCAGTTCGCCAGTCCGGGCGACCTACTACCGGTGTCAATCACGCAGTTCGGAGACGAAGACGAGCCCAACGTCGCGCGACCCGAACGCGGTCCCGAGGGAGCGGTGGTTGCCATCGAGCCGCGCAGCCGCGACGTGATGGCGCTCATCGGGGGCTACGCGGCCACGAGTGGCTTCAATCGGGCCACTCAGGCAGTTCGGCAGCCGGGCAGCACGTTCAAGCCGATCGTGTATGCCCGAGCAATTCAGAGCCGTAAATTCACCCCGGCGTCTCTCGTGGTCGACGCCCCGGCAGTCTATGACGAATGGAAGCCTCAGAACTACGAAGAGTGGAACTACCAGGGTGCGGTCAGGCTCCGTGAGGCGCTGGCGCGATCGATCAACATGGTTGCGATCCGTGTCATCGAGGAGATCGGAGCCCCGGACGTCGCTGCTTTCGCACAACAGGATGGAATCACCACCAAGCTCGAGCCAGACATGGCGCTCGCTTTGGGCGCGAGCGGCGTAAAACCGATCGAGCTGACCAACGCGTACGCCACGTTCGCCGCGGGGGGACGGTGGGCGCCACCGCGCATCGTCACCAAGATTGTGGGGCCGGACGGCGCGACGCTTCCCCTCGAGCCACTCGAACCCGCCCGAGACGTAATGGCGCCCGACGAAGCGTACGTCATGACCAGCATGCTGCAGAGCGTGATCACGTCGGGAACCGGAGCACCGGCACTTCGACTCGAGCGACAAGTCGCTGGCAAGACTGGAACGAGCAACGAAGCTCGGGACGCCTGGTTCGTCGGCTACTCGCCCTCGGTCGTGGTCGGCGTCTGGGTCGGGTTTGACGATTCGCGCTCGCTCGGACGAAAAGAGACCGGTACCCGGAGTGCGCTTCCGGTGTGGATCGACGTCATGGCCAGAGCGGATACGAGCCCGAAGGAAACCCGTTTCGCGATGCCAAGCGGGGTGCTCGTCGTTCCGATCGACCCTGCTTCAGGCCTACTCGCCTACGATGGGCAAGAAGATGCCATCGAAGAGGTGTTCTTGTTGGGCACCTCCCCAACCGAAACGGCTCGTCCCCCCGATGTGGCAGATCCAAACATGTTCCTAATGGAGCAGTTCGAGGACGGCGAGCCTGCGTCGAGCACCACGCGCCGGGAAGACCGCGTCCTCGGAGGTTTGGCACCGCCATGAGCGGAATGGGCACGCGGGTCGCCGTGCTCTTCGCCCTGGCCGCCCTACTCCCGGTCCTGCTGACCGGCCTCGTCTGGCTGGGGATGTCCAACTGGGGCAACGAGCCCGCCGCAGATCAAGCACGGCTCGCTGCGCGCGCGTTCGAACAGGCCGAAAGCCACCGCACGAACGCGCTCGAGTCGCTGTGCCGCGACGATCTGGTCGTCGACCGACTCCTCGCGGAACGTGCGGGCGGTGCCGACGAACGACTCGACTACGACAGGCTGCTCGGCGCCTCCATGCAGGCGGCAGGATTCGACGCCCTGTGGGTGCTGGACGCACGCAGCGCAGAGGTTGCGGCGACCGGCCATGGACGGCGCGGTGCGGGACAACGAGATCCGGCGCTTCTCGGCGCAGCGCAGACCGCGGGCGACGCTCCCTTCGTGTGGGGTGGCAACGGCCTTCCCGTCGTCTTGGTTCAAACTTGCACCGTCGAGCGCGGAGGCGCCGTGGTCACCCTCGTTGGTGGTCAGAGCGTGGACACGCTGCGCGCACTCGACCCCAAACACATCGTCGTGATTGAAGAGCCCGGCTCGGACGACACGATGATCGCAGCACTGAGCGACCCCAAGGGGACACCAAAGCTGTTCGTGGTCTGGCGCAGCGGACTTGCCGAAGGCGTTCCCCCGCTCCTCCTATGGCTTGGCTCCGTTGCGCTTCTGACGCTGGGACTCGCTTTCTTTCTCGGGGAGTACTTCAACCGATGGCTTCAGGGGTCGGTAGACGAACTCGCCGAAGCCGCGACGCGCATCGGTGCTGGAGACCTGAGCGCGACGGTTTTGTCTACGCGATCGGATGCGTTTCAGGCAACGGCGACGGCGTTCAATCGCATGACCAAAGACCTTCGAAAGACCCAAGAGCAATTGAAGCAGACCGAGCGAATCGCCGCATGGCAGGACATCGCCAGACGTCTCGCACACGAGCTCAAGAACCCGCTCTCCCCAATTCGCCTCTCGATCGAGACGCTCCGCAAGGCTCACGAACGTTCGCACGACGACTTCGAGGCGCTGTTCGATGAATCGACGAGAACGATTCTTCAGGAGGTGGAGCGACTGCGTCACATCATCGACGAGTTCAGCCGCTTCGCTCGCCTGCCGACCCCAACCCTGCGCGAGACCGACCTACGGGAGATCGTGCCCCAGGCCGTTTCGCTCTACGCCTCTGATGACGCAATCGACGTTCAGACGCAGCTTCCGGGCCATCCGGTCCGTGCGCGGGTAGACGTCGAACAGATCACCCAGGTGCTGCACAATCTCGTTCAGAACGCGCGAGACGCCGCGCTCGTCGCGAATCCAAACGCGGGTGGCAGAGTTCGCGTGCGGCTCGAGCGCGATCGAGCTGAGATTCAGATCCGAGTCGAAGACAACGGTCTCGGGATTCCCGCGGAACGGATCGACGAGATCTTCGACCCCTATGTCACAGACAAGGTTGGCGGCACTGGGTTGGGACTGTCGATTTCGAGTCGCATCGTGTCCGAGCACGGCGGCCGCATCGAGGTCGAGTCCCGGCCCGGACGCACGGCGTTCATCGTCATCTTGCCGAGCAGCACAGGCGCAACAGGATCATGATTCCTCGTCGTACGCGCGAAGTTTGCGCTGCAACGTGCGCCGATCGATCCCCAGAGCAGTCGCCGCACGGGTCACATTTCCGTCCATTTCGTCGAGTACCCGCTCGATGTGTTCTCGTTCGAGATCCGCAAGACTCGTATGACTCGACGCCGCCGACGAGCTGGCATCGTCCTCTCGTGCAGTGCCGAAGACGCTTGCGGCGATCATGCGGCGAATCAGGTCGGCGCCGACTGTCTCGGTAATGGAAAAGAGCGACGCGCGGCGAAGAACGTTGAGAAGCTCACGCACGTTCCCAGGCCAATCGTATTGGCGAAGAGCTGAAACTGCGTCGGGTTCGAGCTTGATCTCGGACTTACCCAGCCGTTGAAGAAGGTGTTCCGCAAGAGGACCCACGTCTTGTGCCCTTTCGCGAAGCGGTCGAATGAGAACCGGGAAGACCTGAAGGCGAAAGTAGAGATCTTCTCGGAAGCGGCCCGCCTGGGTCTCGGCCCAGAGGTCACGGTTAGTCGCAGCGACGATGCGCACGTCGACCGAGACCTCGCCCGATTCGCCGACCGGTCGAATCTGCTTCGTTTCGATGGCCCGGAGGAGTTTCGCCTGACTCTCGAGCGGTAGTTCCGCGAGCTCGTCGATGAAAAGGGTGCCCCCGGACGCCTCACGAAAGAGCCCCTTTCGATCGCTATGAGCATCCGTGAATGCGCCGCGTTTGTGTCCGAACAGCTCACTCTCGAACAGCTCGCGGGGCACGCAGGCGGCGTTCATCGCAACGAAAGGTCCGCCATGGCGATTGCTCTGGGCGTGGATCTGCCTCGCAACCACTTCTTTGCCGGTCCCCGTCTCTCCGAAGACGAGCACGGTTTCGTCCGTAGGAGCCACTGTCCGGATGAACTGGCGAACCTCGTCCATCATGGCGCTCGGACCAACCACGGGGATGAGGCCGTCGACTCCTTCCCCTGCTCCGTTGCGCTCCATGAAGGCTTGGCGGAGCAATGGCTGCAGCATGTCGGCATCCACGGGCTTCTCGAGAAATGAGAAGGCGCCTAGCTGCATGGCCTCCACGGCGGCCTTCACGGTGCCATGGCCGGTGAGTACGATGATGTTGGTTTCACTTGTCCGACTTCGTCTCCGGAGCACGTCGAGCCCACCCATGCCCTTCATCTTGAGATCGAGAAGTGCGACGTGAGGCGGCGTCTCGTCGCCGAGCACTTCGAGGGCCTCCTCACCGCTGCGGGCTTCGGAAACTTCGTAGCCACCGCGACGCAGCGCTTTGGCCATCGCGAAACGGAACGCGTCGTCATCGTCGATGATCAGAACCGTGTCGTTCATCGCGCGGCACCGTGTGCGAAGTGCTCCTCGTCGACGATTAGCGCCCCGCCCATGGGGAGGCGAATCCTCGCGCGGACCCCGCCGGCATCGCGGTTCTGGAGCGCCAACTCTCCTCCCATACTCTGGATCAGCATATAGGAAGCATAGAGCCCAAGACCGGTACCCTCACCCGGAGGTTTGGTCGTAGCGAAGGGCTCGAACAGGCGCCCTTCAATTCCGGGCTTGAGTCCTCCCCCCTCGTCGTCGACGAAGATCTCGACCATGTCGAGGACACGGCGGGCCCAAACCCGCACGAGTTCTTGGCCGGTTTCGCGGTTCGAGTCGAGAGCGTTCTGAAACAAGTTTACCATCACCTGCAGAAGACGATCGCGGTCAGCGGACACGGTTAGGCGTGAGACGTCGTCCGCTATCTGGAGTTCAGGCCCATCTCGAACGCCAGCGAACACCAGCGCTTTGGCGCGTTCGACGATCGGCAGGAGAAGAACGGCGGCGTCTAGCTCCAGGCGCGGAAGCGTGCCTCCCGTGAGAAGCGATTGAGTGATTCGGCCGAGGCGCGCGGTCTCGTCGCGAATCAGTGCGGCCGACTCCGCAAGGTCCGACTGCAGCGCTTCGTCACCGCCAAGCGAGCGAATCGCCTCGCGCATGTCCGCGGCGAGAGTTCTGATCGTCGCTAGGGGTGTATTGAGCTCATGCGCGACGCCTTGGGCCACACGTCCGAGACTCGCCAGACGCTCTGCCTGGATGAGGCGACGCTCCGCGTCCAGCACCTGGGTGCGGTCGACGTAGAGGTTCATAATCCGAGAGCCGCCCTCTTGATGAGTGCCGAGCGGAAACGAAAGCATCTCGTACACGTGGTCGCGTACGGCGAAACGACATCGACCCGTGGCGCCATCGTCGCGTGCGCGCCAGGCCGGACAGGGGCCTGCGGGATCGGTCTCGCAACCTCGGCGCTCGATTGGGCATTCCCAAGTTCCGTCGCTACTCGGAGGCGGCGCCAACTCGTCTGCGAGTCGATTTCGCCACTCGATTCGACCCTTGGAATCGACGACTTCAAGACCCGCTTCGAGCTCGTCGAGCGTGTTCGAGATGACCTGGTAGTCGAGTTGTGCCTGGTCGCGCGCCTTCTGAAGAGCTTGTTCGCGGTCTCGGAGCTCACGCACGGCGTTGAGCACTACGTAGGCAACCGCACCCATGGTCATCATGAATGCTGCAACGTTCGCGATGATGTCCCATGGGGGGACTGGATCCCAGACGCCGATTCGCAGCGCTGGCACTCGCTCCGCGAGCGCCAGGAAACCCGCGCCGATGAAGGCGGCAGCCGCGGCGACGAAGGTCGCACGCGGGCCGCCGAGCACGCCGATGAGAGCCAAGTGAAACACGTAGAACCCTACGAACGGGCAGGAAATGCCCCCGGCCGCCCAAAGCACGACGGTCAGCAGAACGAGGTCGACCAGCGCTTGGGAGACTGCCGCCCGCCGCCCGGTCCGGAGTTCCGACTTCGAGCGGCTGAGCCAGGTGTTGTAGAGGCTCCCAACTACCAAGACGACGAGCAGGACGGGCCAGGAGACACCCGGAAAGTATCCCGCGAGGACCATGCCTATCGCCGACAAGACACCAGCCATGGCGAGCCATCGGAGGGAGATGAGCCACCGAATACGGTCTGCGCCGAACTCGGCGATTGCAGCATGTTCGGCGAACACCGGGGGACGTGCCTGACCTCGCGTCATCGCTTCTCGTTTTTGGGGTCGATCCATGGCTGTTGCCAGGTTACAACGATATCGCTGCACGATGGCCGAAGAATCCAAGGACAGAAAGGTCATGATCGCAGTCCTGCTCACATCGACCCTACTCACAATGTTGGGCATCGCCGGTGTGCTCCGGGGCGCGTACGCCCTACGCGCAGGCCCTCTCCCCGAAGACCTTCAAGAACTGTTTCCGCTCGATGAGTCCGACGAAAACAGCGAAGCGGCGATCCGAGAGCAGGAGCTCCGGGTTCAGATGCTCGAAGGCGAGGCGAGCAACCCCTATCGCCGCCCGATGGCCGCTGCCAACATCGTCGTCTCGTCGCTCGTGCTGATCGGCAGCTTCCTGCTGAGCTGGCGCAGGAAGCCGGCGAAATGGTGGATCCGGCAAGCCGTGACCGCGAAGCTAATCTGGATCGTGGCCTACACGGCTACGCTCGTCTCCCATCTCAAGGTTGCGTTCCCGACCTTGCAGACGACCGGCCCTGGCGAATCGTCGCTGACCGAGCTCATCGCGAGCGTCGTGCTGGGGAGCGTGATCAGCGCCGTGCTTCATGTCTCCGCCGCATGGCGAGCCTCGAGAGGCGACATCGCCGCGCTCATCGAGGCAAGCAACCCCTAGTCAGAACTCAGAATTCGATGCGACGCATGATCGCCCGCGGCAGTGCACGAATGATCGCCATGATAAAGCGCCAAGGGCTTGGCGTGTAGACTACCGGCGATCCTCGGTCGATGGCGGTGATTACTTGAGAAGCCACGGCTTCGGGCTCTCCGGCAAACGGAGGCGGTGAAAGGCCTGCGGTCATGGTCGTCTTGACGAAGCCTGGCTTGATCGTGACGACCCTGAGGCCTTCGGCTCGGTACTTGTGGTCGAGTCCCTCGAGGTAGTGTGTGAGCCCTGCCTTGGCGGCACCGTAGAGAATCACCGGTTTGCGCCCTCGCTCGCCCGCAACTGAGCTGAAGACGCAAAGAGTCCCCCCTCCCTCCGCGAGCAACACCTTCCGGGCCGCTTCGCAGAACATCACGGTGCACGAAAAGTCGACTCGAAGAAGGCGTTCCGCAAGCACCGGATCGG
Source organism: uncultured delta proteobacterium (assembly GCA_963845195.1). Lineage (GTDB taxonomy): Bacteria > Myxococcota_A > Polyangia > Polyangiales > Houyiibacteriaceae > SG8-38. Next base: position 648,348 of record CAWJRH010000006.1, on the reverse strand, counting down.
CCTCGAGTTCGTCCTGGGTGGCGAAAATCCCCGCAGTGACGACTACTGCGTCCAATCCCCCAAGCGCCTCCCGCGCATCGGCGATCGCCCGATCGAAAGCCGCAGGCTCTTCCAAATCGCAGTGAAACCAGGGAACGATCCCGTCGGCACCTCGGCCCCGCAGGTCGGCCGCGCTCCGGTCGAGCTCCGAGTCGGTGCGTCCAAGCAGCGCGATCGAGTCGCCGCGCTCTGCGCTGACGCGCGCCAGCGCCCGGCCCATTCCTTTGGTCGCTCCCAAAAACGCTACGCGCACTTCAATCTCCCAGCAGCCGCACCGAAAGCGCGCTTCGGAACCTTCGGTTCGGATCCCAGCGATCGCGGATTTCGTTGAACTCGTCGAGTCGAGCGCCTTCCATGGCCTGGAAGTGCTCGGGCCGCGTGAACGAGTCTTTTGCGAGGTAAATGCGGCCACCTTCTTCGAGCACGCGCTCGTTGAGCGCGTCGATCAGCTTCTGCGTGTCGTCCCGCACCGCGACATCGAGAGCTAATGTAATGCCGGGACGTGGAAACGAAAGGACCCCCGGTCCGTCCCGTCCAAAGTCCTTGATGACACACAGGAACGAGGCGCCGCCATGGGAGGTCAGCACCTCGAGGACACGGCGAGCAGAGCCCCGTCCGGCTTCCCGTGGAAGCACGCACTGATACTGCGTGAAGCCGCGCTTTCCGTACATGCGGTTCCACGAGCGAATCGCGTCGAGCGGATAGTAGAACGACTCGTAATTGACGATCCCTTCGGAGAACTCGCGCCACTGCTTGCGGTAGTAGAGCTCGTTGAAGATCCGGATCGTCGCGCGATTGAGAACCCAAGACGGCCAGTCGAAACTGAGGCGCGGCCCGGAACGAGTCTTTGGAGCTTGGGTCGGCGCTTCGTCGGGCTCTGCCCACCGCCCGCGCATCATGATTCCCCGGCCCATGCGATCGCCCTGCGTGAGGCAGTCGATCCATCCCATCGTGTACGGCCACGTCAGGGCTGCGTCCTCGAGCGCTTCTTGGAACTCGTCGATGTCGTGGATGCGGCGACTCTCCTGCCAGATCCACGGCGAAGGAATCGAGTGTAGATTGAAGCCGACTTCGAGGATGTGCCCGGTGAGGCCCATGCCTCCTACCGTCGCGCGAAACAGGTCCGAGTTCTGCTCTGGAGAGCATTCCAGGATGCGGCCGTCGGCTACCCGCATCTTCAGAGACGTGACGTGGTCGCCGAAGTCTCCGTCGCGATGCTGATTCTTGCCGTGTATGTCGGCAGCCACCATTCCGCCGAGAGTGACGAACTTCGTGCCTGGAGAGACCGGCGTGAACCAGCCCTGAGGCATGAAGAGGCGGTTGAGTTCTTTGAGCGCGAACCCGGATTCAGCCCGGAACCGACCCGTCTTCGGGTCATAGTCGAGAATGCGGTCCGCGTACGTCGTGTTCAAGACCTCGGGCGAATCCACCGGTGGAAGCGATGCATCGCCGTACGAGCGGCCAAGACCACGGGATAGGTTCACATCTTCGCTTATGCGCTCGATGTTCTCGCCCACGCGCTCGCGGCCCGGGGCAGAATGGCGGCCCCAGCCGGATAGGATCGAAAGAGGTGGCTCGTTCATGGCGCAGGGTAGTGTAGCGCGGCAGCGAGGGGAGCCCTAACGGGAGCCCTCAGCGCGCAGATGAACGTGCCGTGCCAGAAACCTTTGACTTCCCGCCTTGCTTCTTCTTCCTGGTCTTGCTCGTCTTGCTGGCCTTGGGCTTCTTGGCGGATGCCTTGCCGTTGCCCGTCGACTTGCTCGATTTGCCGAGGAGGCGGTCGGCGAGCTCGCTGGCGCGGTCGGTTCGCTCCCAGGTAAACGTCTTCTCAGTCCGCCCAAAGTGCCCGTAGGCGGCGGTCGGAGTGTAGATAGGCCTCAGGAGATCCAGTGTCTCGACGATGGCTCGTGGCCGAAAATCGAACAGTTGTGTGACCGCCGCGGCGATCTTTTCGTCGGCGACCTGGCCAGTGCCGAACGTCGTCACGTAGACGCCCATCGGCTCGGGCACGCCAATGGCGTACGCGACCTGAACCTCGCAGCGCGAGGCAACCTTCGCGGCAACAATATTCTTCGCGACGTAGCGCGCGAAGTACGCGGCGCTCCGATCGACTTTGGACGGGTCTTTGCCGCTGAACGCCCCACCACCGTGCCGCCCCATGCCGCCATAGGTGTCGACGATGATCTTGCGACCCGTGAGTCCGGCGTCACCGAAGGGCCCGCCGACGACGAAGCGTCCAGTGGGGTTGACGTGAAGTTTGGTACGACGGTCGATCATCTTGGCGGGAAGTGTGGGCTTGATCACTTCCTCGACGATCGCTTCTTTGAGGTCGCGGTGCTTGACCTCGGCGGCGTGCTGAGTGGAAACGACGATCGCGTCGAAGCGCGCTGGGCGATCGTTCTCGTACTCGACGGTAACCTGGGTCTTGCCGTCCGGGCGAAGCCACGGAAGCACCCCGCGCTTGCGGACCTGGCTGAGCCGCCTCGCAAGCTTGTGGGACAAGTCGATCGGCATCGGCATGAGCTGGCGGGTCTCGTCGACCGCATAGCCAAACATCAGTCCCTGGTCGCCGGCGCCCTGCTCCTTGCCGCCCTTCCGGTCGACGCCCATCGCAATATCGGGCGACTGCCGCTCGACCGCAGTCAGGACGCCGCAGGTGGCCGCATCAAACCCCATCGACGAATCGGTGTATCCGATGCCCGTGATCGCATCGCGCACGATTGACGCAATGTCGATGACGGCCTTCGAGGTGACCTCGCCGCCGACGACGACAAACCCCGTCTTGACCATCGTTTCGACCGCAACCCGCGATCGAACGTCCTGGGCGAGGTATGCGTCGAGCAACGAGTCGCTGACTTTGTCACAAATCTTGTCCGGGTGACCCTCGGTCACGGACTCTGACGTGAAGAGATAATCGCTCATAGATGGCGTGGCTTCTATCTGTCGAGGCCGCCGGAGTCAATCGGAGGCTGGGGCGTCGCGGGTGATTCGCGGCTCCTTGCCTCGCACGATGCGCGTGTCTCCCCTCCAGTCGTCTCCCGCGTGAGGGAAGTCCAGATTGTAGTGTAGGCCACGACTTTCTTTGCGGGCGCCCGCACACCGTATGATTAGTTCTGCGACGTCGGCGATGTTGCGAAGCTCGAGCATGTCGCGATTGACGAGATGAGCCCAGTAGTACTCACGAATCTCTTCTTGAAGCAGGGAGATTCGACGCTCGGCACGCCGCAACCGTTTGTTCGTGCGCACGATCCCCACGTAGTTCCACATGAAGCGCCGCACCTCGTCCCAGTTCTGGGTGACGACGACCGCCTCGTCGCTCGGCACCGCCTGGCCGGGATCCCAGTCGGGGACGTCGTCGAACGGCTCGGGGGGAAGGTTCGCCGTGTCCTCGCACGAAGCCGCCGCCGCGCGATGACCGTACACCAACCCTTCGAGCAGCGAATTCGAAGCGAGTCGATTGGCCCCGTGGAGCCCGGTGCATGCCACTTCGCCCACGGCCCACAGGCCAGGAAGCGTGGCACGCCCATCGTCATCCACGACTACGCCTCCACACATATAGTGTGCCGCAGGAACGACGGGAATCGGTTCGCGGGTCATGTCGATGCCGTATTCGAGACAGCGCGAGTGGATGTTCGGAAAACGCTCGACGAGGAACGGCGCAGGCTCATGCGTCATGTCGAGGTAGACGCACTCTTGGCCGGTACGTTTCATCTCGTAGTCGATCGCGCGCGCGACGACGTCTCGCGGCGCGAGATCTTTCATCTCGTGAAACTCGCCCATGAAGGCACTGCCGTCCGCAAGCCGCAGCACGCCGCCCTCCCCTCGCAGCGCCTCACTAATGAGGAAGCTCTTGGCTTCGGGGTGAAACAAGCAAGTCGGATGGAATTGAAAGAACTCCATGTTCGCGATTTCGCCGCCCGCGCGATACGCCATTGCGACGCCGTCGCCGGTCGCAACGTCCGGGTTGGACGTGTAGAGATACACTTTGCCGGCGCCGCCGGTGGCTAAGACCGTCGAGCGCGCGAGAAGCGTCCGCACCTCGCCGGTCGCTTCGTCGAGCACATAGGCTCCGAGGACACGCGGCGACATTCCCGGACTCTGGACGAGGTCGATCGCCATGTGGTCTTCGTAGATGTGGATGTTGGGCGAAGCTGCAGCGGCGTCAACGAGCACGCGCTGCACCTCGGCGCCGGTGATGTCCCCTGCGTGGACTACGCGTCGCGCGCTGTGCCCTCCCTCTCGGGTAAGGTCGAGTGCCTGGCCTTCCTCGATTCGACTGAACTTGGCCCCGAGCTCCATGAGTTCGCGAATGCGGGTCGGTCCATCGCGGACCACCATCTCGACCACATCGCGATGAGAAAGCCCGCCGCCCGTCTTGAGGGTGTCGGCCACGTGCGCTTCGAAGGAGTCGGCGGGATCGAGTACGGCGGCGATACCCCCCTGCGCCCAGTTGGTGGCCGAGTCGCTTCGGCTCCGCTTCGTCACCATCGTGACCTTGCCGAACCTCGCTGCTTCGAGTGCGAAGCTCAATCCTGCGACGCCGCTACCGAGCACCAAGCACTCGCATTCCGAACGCATGAAGCGCTGAGTCTATCAGGGAATGCGATGGGCGGTACGACGTTTTGAGTGCCGCTACAGGCCCAACTCGTAAGGCTCTCGCGATTCCGTCGGAGGGTCGTAGTACTGCAAATAGGTGACTTTGTAGGGTCCGAGGTCATGGACGACGTGATCGCCGAGCAGGTACCCCACCACCTCCAAGTCGGCCTGGGAGTCGGGGATGAAGGTCACCACGTCGAAGGCGCGGGGTCGGAACGTGGCGACGAGAGATGCAACCAGCGCGCTCAGAGTGCCACGAAAGTCATAGTTGGTTTCGAAGCTGACGTAGCTACCCACGCGCTCGGGCGTCACGTGGACCGTGTAGTATTCCTCGCCCCTGAGCGCGTTGACCGAGTAGCCCGCGGGTTCGAAGAAGTGTTCGGATACTTCAAAGCCGTCGAGGACGCTCTCCAAACCGAGCTCTCTGAGGCTAGCGCGTGCGCCCGAACTGTGTCTCTTCGAGAAGCGCCCTGCGACCTCGTGGTCGATTCCGTGCATCAGCACCTCGACGGTGGGGTCGTTTTTCTCTGGAAGGAACTCTTTGGTGCTGTGGAAGAGCTGCACGTAGTGTCCATGCTCGTCGCCGAAGCGAAAGGCACGGCCGGGGATGAGCCCCTGAAGCCGGCGCGCGTCTTCGTGAAAACTCGTTGGCTGACGCTCTGGGAAGTGCTCGTTCTTTCGCTCATATACGAGGAAGGCCACGGAGTCGACCGAGAGCATGCGCAGGAGGCACTCGATGGCATCGATGAGAGTGGTTACTCCGCATGTCATCATGACGCAGTAGTCGTCGAAGACGAACAAGCTCGATTCAGACAGCAGATACGCGTCGCAGTGTTGGTTCCGAAGCACTGATAGGATCTCGGCACCCGCTGCGGCGACCACCTCCACCCACGCCTCCTTGGGAAGCGTCCGGAGCGAGGGCGTATCGGGCGTGACGACGAGCTCCAGCTTCTTCTCGGGGCCTTCGAAAAAGCTAGGGGCGGACATCTCGCGCCCATGATGCGCGGAACACGGGGGCACGCAAGCGCCACACCCTGTTTTGGCGCGTCACCGGTGGCGGCGATACACTCCCCGCGATGCGTGGGGTTCTCAGCTGGTCGCTCGGGGTGGCAGTCGCCGTGACGGCACTGGCCATGCCGGCGCACGCCGACATCTTCTTGTGCAAGCGGGCGGACGGGACGAAGCACTACACCAACATCCGCGAACCGGGCGGACGGTGTCAGGTAGCCGTCCGGAGCAGCAAGAAATCACAGGCGCGCAAGCACAGCCAAGGCGGGGGCGCCGCTCGCGGCACCACGCCCAAGGACCCCACGCGATACGGCCGCTACGACGATCTCATCGCCGAGGCCGCGCAGCTCTATCAGCTTCCGAGCTCGTTCATTCGTGCCGTCGTCAAGGTCGAGAGCGACTTCAATCCGAACGTCGTCAGCCGCGCCGGGGCGATGGGGCTCATGCAACTCATGCCGCGCACCGCGCGTTCGATGGGGGTGTCGGATCCGTTCGACGCCAGGCAGAACGTGCTGGGCGGAGCACGCTATCTCCGCATCCTGGCCAACCGCTTCAAGGGCGACCTCATTCTGACCGTCGCTGCATACAACGCAGGCGAGGCCGCGGTGGACAAGTACGACGGTATTCCTCCGTACAAAGAAACACAGCGCTACGTTCGGCGCGTGCTCAAGCACTACTACACCTACCGCGCGCAGCCGGACCTGTAGCCCATGACGACGACTCTCATCGCGGCGCTGGTAGTCGGGTTGCTCGCGCCGTTCGTCCGGGGCCTCGCGTGGGGCGTGCCTTTCGGACTGCTTTCGATCAGCACCGTACTCGTGTCGTTCGTCGGATCACTTCTCACCGTCTTGCTCGTCGGGGCGCTAGCCAGCGTCGCACTCAGGGCGGGCGGGATGAGTCCCGAGCGCGCGGACTGGGTAGCTGGCGCGGTGGGGGCGTCCGTCGGTCTCGGGTTGATGCTGTCCTCCGCTCGCCGAATGCGCCATGTCCGCGGGCTGTCGGTTCTGTGTCAGCGGCTCGCTGAGACCGATGCAGCGCCGGCAGCACTCGAGGCACTCGATCGACTTCTCGACCGAGTCCAAGCCAAGGACCCGCAACGCTATGTAGCGCTGGTACTCATGGCGACCGGGCCGCTCACGCAGCGCTCGCAGTGGGCGTTCGCACGTGACCGGCTCGCCAGTCTCGATGAAGAGGGGTTGAGCGACTCTCAGTCTGTGCTGAAGAACCAGGCGCTAGCGACCTGCCTTCTCCAGTTCGACGACGTCGAGGGCGCGCAGGCGGCGATCGACCGGGTCGATCGGCCAACCGAGCCCTCGATCGAGGTTTGGCTCCAGGCGATGGAGGCACTGCTCTTGGCGGTTCGAGGCAACCCGGACGCCGCTGAGGCGCTGCTGGGCGCGCAGGACACGAGCAACAATCCCTCACTCGATGCCTCCCATAGACTCGTCCGCGCTCATGTTCGTGCTGCGCGTGGTGACGACGACGCGGCCCTCGAAGAACTCAAAGCCCTCCGACAGTCCGCGGGACGCGCCGGACTCGAGCGAGTGCTTCACCCCGAAGGCCCCGCAAGTCCTCTTGCAGCCGAGCTGCTCGAGAACCCACCTTGACGCCCTCGAGCTCGAGTCCTAGGGGACGTGGCTGGAGAAGGTCATGAGCGCCCCCACCCTCGAGGATGTCACCAACGCGGTCCGTCGCGTCGAAGACCCGATTTTTGAAAAGCCTCTCGGCGAACTCGGCACGCTGCTCGACGTCCGCGTCGAAGGCGACCGTGCCTGGATCAAGGTCCGCGTGAGTTCGCCGTCGGAAGATGTTCGCACTGCCATCGAGGGCAGACTGAAAGCGGCCGTCGAACCGCTTGGGGTGGGCTTCGTCGAGGTCGACCTGCAAGTCGACGTGCCAACCCGGGAGACCACGAGCACCGACCCAATTCCCGAAGTCCGAAACGTCATCCTCGTGATGAGCGGCAAGGGCGGGGTCGGGAAGAGCACGGTGGCCACGAATCTCGCGCTTGCTCTACGACGCGTGGGCGCTCGAGTCGGGCTGCTCGATGCCGACATCTACGGCCCTTCGCTCCCGACGATGCTCGGCATCCAGGGGCAGCCCACCTCGAAGGACGGAAAGCGAATTCAGCCATTACAGCGCTTCGGCATCAAGCTGATGAGCATCGGGTTCCTGCTCGAAGATCCGAAGCAGGCGATCGTATGGCGTGGGCCGATGCTGCACGGGGCGCTCCAGCAGTTCGTGTCCGACGTCGACTGGGGCCCGCTCGACTACCTGGTTCTCGACATGCCGCCAGGAACGGGCGACGTCGCCCTGACTCTCGCTCAGAAGCTTCGCATTACCGGCGCAGTCATCGTCACGACTCCTCAAGAAGTCGCCCTTCAAGACGTCTACAAGTCAGTCTCGATGTGCCAAAAGCTCAATGTGCCGGTGCTCGGTGTGGTCGAGAACATGAGCTACTTCATCGATACCGCGGGTGTTCGTCACGAGCTCTTCGGCAGCGGCGGCGGACAAAGCATCGCCGAATTCTCGGGCGCGCCGCTTCTCGGTCAGGTGCCGATCGATCCCGCGGTCCGCGAGTGGGGTGACCAAGGCACCCCCGTCGTGCAGGCCGCACCTTCGTCCGCCGCGGGGCAGTCGTTTGCCAAAATCGCGGACGCGCTGGCCGAGTGTGTCGCCAAGGAACATTTCGAGCGCAGCGGCGGCGAGAAGGCGCCCGAGGGTGAGGGGCCCAAGCGGCTCCGTATTCTCAGGTGAGCCGTCGTGGACTTATTCGAGCATCAGGCTGCCGGCGCTTCGCCGCTCGCCGACCGCATGCGACCGACGCGGCTCGAAGACGTGCTCGGCCAGGATCACATCCTCGGCTCTTCCCACATCCTCGCGACGGCGATTCGGTCCGACCGCATTCCGTCGATGATCCTATGGGGTCCGCCGGGCACCGGTAAGACCTCGCTCGCCCACGTGATTGCGCACGAGACGAATGCGATCTTCGTCCCGTTCAGCGCTGTGCTCGGAGGCGTCGCCGAGCTTCGGAAGATCATCGCCGGCGCTCGGGAACAGCGAAGCTACCAGGGCAAGCCGACCATCCTGTTCGTCGACGAGATTCACCGGTTCAACAAGGCGCAGCAGGACGCACTGCTCCCACATGTCGAGAGCGGCACCGTAACGCTGATCGGCGCGACCACCGAAAACCCCTCATTCGCAGTCAACTCCGCCCTTCTCTCTCGCTCCCGAGTGTTTGAGCTTCGACCACTAGACGCACAGTCGTTGCGATTGGTCCTCGAGCGAGCGTTGACGCACGAACACGGCATCGAAGAGCCGAGGCCGCGCGTCGACGATGATGCGCTGACTGTAATCGCCGAATCTTCGCAAGGGGATGCGAGGCGTGCCCTTTCGGTGCTCGAGCTTGCAAGCGACTACGCACGCTCGGCAGACGAAGTCAGGGTGAGCACCGCAGTCGTACAAGAGGCGCTTGCGACGCAGACCCTGCTTTACGATAAGTCGGGCGAAGAGCACTACAACGTCATCAGCGCGTTCATCAAGTCCATGCGCGGAAGCGACCCGGATGCGGCGGTCTACTGGCTCATGCGAATGCTCGAAGCCGGCGAGGACCCACTCTTCGTCACCCGAAGGATGCTGATCTTCGCGAGTGAAGACGTAGGAAACGCAGACCCCAAGGCTCTCGAGATTGCGGTCAGCGCCGACGCGGCATTTCGGCGACTCGGAATGCCCGAGGGCACCTTTCCGCTCGCCCACTGCTGCACCTATCTCGCGAGCGCACCCAAGAGCAACGCAACCTATGAGGCGTGGAAGGCGGCTCAGGCCGATGTGAAGGAGTTCGGTGCGCTGCGGGTTCCGAAGCGGCTTCGAAACGCCGTCACCCCCTCGATGAAAGCCTGGGGCTACGGCGAGGGATACCGGTATCCGCACGACGAAGGCGGCTTCAGCGGCGGAGAATCCTATCTCCCCGACAAACTCCGTGGGCGGCGGTACTACCAACCGAAACCAATCGGCTTCGAAACGAAGATTCGTGCCCGGCTCGAAGCCCTTCGCGGAGCCTTCAGGTCGGAGGAGGACGCGTCGGACGCGCCTGACGAAGACGAATCCTGAAGACTGCGTCGCCCGAATCTGGGTCTTGGTCGGCCTCGATAGTCCCGCCCACACCTTCGAGAACGACCGCCGCGGCAAAGAGCCCGACGAACCGGCCGTAGCGCCCGTCGAGACGACCCTTGAGGTCGCGCTGCCCTGCCAAGGTAAATGCGCGATCTCGAAGCTCCGGAGCAATCGGTTTGCCGCTGTCGCGAAGCTCAATGACCACGCGGCCGTCTCCTTCGAAGACGCGTAGTTCGGCGCGGGCGTCTGGCGCGTTCGCACGCGTGTTGTGGAGCAGGATCTGGAGCACTTCCACGGCGACCTGGGCACCCTGCGCGTAGAGTTGGCCCGAACGGTCGATGTCAATGGCGACGGGCACAGGCGTGTCGCCACGGTCGAGACGAGATACGAAGACGCCGACATCCCCGTTGGCCGCTTCGAGGGGAACCGTTCCAGTGAGCCACCGGCTAATCCAGGCAACCTGATCGAGACCGCGCCTCAGTTCCCGCACGGCTAGCTTTAAATCCTGAAGCGCTTCGACTGAGTCCGTGTCGGGGAACCCGACCTCTTGGAGAAAGTCGACGTTGGCGCTGATCGTCGCGGCCGGGTTGCGCAGATCGTGAACGAGTAGTCCGAGCGCATCTCCTAGCTCGTCGGCCTTGATTACATCGGGCTTCGTCACGTGGGAGGACTACCACGGCCCCCGGGTCAAGGGAAGACGAGCACCTGGTCACGGCCGTGCTCTTGCACGAGAGCCGCGACGTACGAGAGTAGGGTGTCCCGGCGGGCGAGAATCGCGCCGATCTGCGTTGCGTCGAGCAGAGGCTCCGCGTCGTGCGGGTAGTCGGCCGGGAGCTCGCCAAGCAGCGCGTCTCGATCGAGCGCCAGAAGCCGGGACACGGTGGTCTTGGAGAAGCGCTCGGTGCGCGTCAGGTCCGCGAGCAGAGCCTCATAGGAGCCGAAGTCGAGCTCGGAGAATCCGGCGTCGTTGTCGACGAGGATCGCACGTGCGCCCCCAGGATCCATCAGCAGGTTGCCGCTGCTGTAGCGGTCGACGTTCCCGATGAGGAAGTCAAAGAGGACCATGTTCGACAGATCGGCCGCAAGCTCACTCTTGTCGGGAGGCACGGTGCCATCGAGCCGAGTCCAATCGGACCAGACCGCTTTCCTGCGCTCGAGTCCGCGCCGTGCCATTTTGGTCCACACAGACGCCGCACCGACGACGGTCTCGTCGTCTTCCCATGCCACCTGCCGGTCGACCGCAGGCCACCGGTTGCGCTTCTTTTTGTGGAAGGCGGATCGAATCTCTTGGCGGCTCGACGTGCGAAAGGTCGCCGGCGGAACGTTGTCGAGCAGCAGAAGTCTTGCGATGCGATATGCGACCACCTCGTTCGCGTAGCCGCGATCTGCTTCGTCGCTCTTGACCTTGAACCCACCGGTCACTCGAGAGCGGGTGCGCATGCGCAGGACGATCGAGCTCCGCCCGACGGGCTTGAACTGCCAGGCCGGAGAGCTCGCCAGAGACTCGAGCATGTCGTCTTGAGACGCCGTCGTGCCGACAAACGGGGGCAAGTGCTCGGCGAGAGCCGCATTGCCATAGGCGTTCGATTCGGCGCGAGAAGATTCGGCCGGCGTCAGTAGAACCGTCGCAGCGACGAGCGCGCTAACGAATGCCGGCGAAGAGGTTCTTGGCAATGACCATCCTCTGAATCTGGGAGGTGCCTTCGTAGATCTGCAGGATCTTCGCGTCTCTCATCAGTTTCTCGACGGGGTACTCCGTGATGTACCCGTTGCCTCCGAACACCTGCACGGCATCGATTGCGACCTGCATGGCGCTGTCGGCGCCAAAGGCCTTGCTGTACGAAGCGACGAGGGAATTGCGTCCACCCTGATCGATCTGCCAAGCCGCTTTCAGCACGAGAAGCCTGGTGGCCTCGTATTTGATGCCCATCTCGGCGATCATGGCCTGCACCATCTGATGCTCGGCGATGGGCACGCCGAAGGTCTTTCGTTCGAGTGCATAGGCGACCGACTCCTCGAGTGCGCGCCGCATGATCCCGCAGGCCCCCGCCCCGATGTCGGGCCGAGTGCGGTCGAACGTCTGCATGGCGAGCTTGAAGCCATGCCCCTGTTCGGCGAGCACCTGGCTCGACGGAACGCGTACATCCTCGAAGTTGATCACTGCGGTGTTGCTCGCGCGTTGACCGAGCTTGTCTTCGGTCTTACCGACGCTGACACCGGGCAGATCCCGATCGACGACGAAGCTCATGATGCCGCCGTGACGAAGCGATGGGTCGACCGTCGCGAACACGATGTACCAGCGGGCCCAGGCGCCATTGGTGATGTAGATCTTCTCGCCGTTGATGATCCAGTCGTTGCCGTCCTTGCGACATCGCGTTTGCACGTTTGCTGCATCGCTTCCCGCACTCGATTCGGTGTTGGCGAACGCAGCGAACACGGGCTCGGCAGTGAGCATGCCAAGGTACTTTTTCTTCTGCTCGTGGTTGCCCGCAATCAGGAGCGGCGTCGCGGCGAGCGTGTTCGCGGTCATGCTTGTTTGGATGCCGGTGCAGCCGAACGCGAGTTCTTCGGTGAGAAGCACGTTGTCGACCTCGGTCATTCCAGGGCCGCCGTACTCGGGCGGAATGGTCGGCCCAACGAGTCCCAGATCCCACGCCTCTTTGAACACGTCCATCGGGAACTCATGGGTCTTGTCGGCCTCGCCCGCGATCGGGACTATCTTCTCGCGTGTGAAGCGACGAGTCTCTTCGATCAGGGCTTTCTGTTCCGCGGTTACCTCGAAGTTCAGCATCTTTACCTCTTCTCTCGCGACGCTACCTGCGCCGCTCCTGCTCACGCCGGTCTAGCTCCGCGCGGACGGCCCGAGCTCCCATGCGGAAGCCCAGAGCGAACCCGATCAGGAGAATCCCGGGGATGTAAATGATGTGGCCGATCGTCGGCATCAGCGCCTACCGGACTCACGTATCTCGTTGCTCAGCCTGGTCAGTTCCTCTGCGTTCTGACGTTGGAGGCCCCTCAGCCGGAGCAGAAACAAGAACAACAGCCCCCACACGACAGCGTACGCCGCAATGAGAAGCGCGCCCCCGGGAACACGTTCGGCGTCGGCGCCGCGCACACCCACGAACTGCGCAGCGCGCTCGTCAGATGGGTCCTCCCCGGCAGACTGCTCCGTGGCGTCCGTCGGTGAGGCGGCGTCGGTGGGCGGGGCGGCATCTTGGGCAGACGCGACGGTGCCACCGATCCAACACAGTGCCACGAGGTATCCGACGATTAGTGCGCGCATGAAGTTCGTTCCTATCGGTGCATGTACTCGAGGCGCAGACATGTCGTCTCATCGGAGTTGCGCTCAACGGCAACGCGCGCCCATATCAGCAAGATCGCAAGTCCGGTGAAAGCGAGGAAGCTCAGCCCCAGCGCCCAGTACATCTCCGACTCGAGACCCCCGCCCTTGCCCGTGATCACCACGGGGTGAACGCCGCGCCAGCGCTGTACGCTAAAATGAATGAGGGGAAGATCGACCATACCGAACACCGCAAGGGCCGCGGCAAAGCGCTTCTCGACATCGCCTGCGGTGCCGGTGGAGCGAAGCGCGAGATAGGCGGCAAAGATCATCCCGGCGAGCAGCGTGGTGGTCAGCCGAGGATCCCAAGTCCACCAGACCCCCCATGCCTTGCGGGCCCAAAGCGGACCGGTGAGCAATACGATCAGGCAGAACAACATCCCAACTTCGGCGCCAGCCACCCCGAGACGATCCCATTTGGCGTCTCGCTTGATGAGGAAGAGCAGGCTGGCGATCGCCGAGACCCCGAAGCCCAGGTACATCGCGTAGGCGCTCGGTACGTGAAAGTAGAAGATCTTCTGGACGATGCCCATCTGTAATTCGACGGGAGCCACCACGAAGATCGCGTACAGCGTGACGGCGAAAAGGACGAGGGTTGTCGCCAGAAGGAACGTCCAAAGGGGAGAAAGCCCCGACTTTGAAATGGAACTCATCGCTAGACTCGAGGGGACGCTAGCATGCGTCCGAACGGACGTCAGCCCTCTGAATGCCCGTAACTACACGGGTAACGCCTGCCCAGTTGCCGTCATCGCCCGCCGCCGCTACACACGGCGCTGATGGATCTTCTGGACCGACGGTTCTTGTTCGTGGTCGGCAAGGGCGGTGTCGGGAAAACCACCGTGGCAACCGCGCTCGCACTAGAGGCAAGTCGCCGCGGCAAGAAGGTGCTTCTTGCGATCGTCAACGCAACCGAGCGAACGAGTCGCCTTCTCGGAACGGAGCCAATCGGCTCGGAGATCGTCTCGCTCAACGAGAATCTCGACGCCGTAAACATGACCCCGGACTCGGCGCTCGAAGAATACGGCCTGATGATTCTCAAAATTCGCGCGATCTACAACGCGGTCTTCGGCAATCGACTGGTTCGAGCATTCCTTAAAGGGACTCCCGGAATCGAAGCCTGGTCGATGCTCGGAAAGGCCTTCTATCATGCGTGTCCACCCCGCGGAGAGCCCGACTACGAGCTGGTGATCGTCGATGCGCCCGCCACGGGACACGCGCTCGACATGCTGCGAGTACCCCATGTCATCGACAGCGTTGCGCCTCCCGGCCTTCTCCGTCGCGACGCGAGTCGTGCGGTCGAGTTTCTGAAGGACCCATCGCAGGCAGGCGCCGTCGTCGTTACGCTCCCGGAGTACATGCCTGTCAGCGAAACCATCGAGCTCAGCGAAGCGCTGACCAACGAGCTCAACATGGAGGTGCTGCATCTCGTGATCAATCGGGTGATTCCGGTTTTGTTTGCCGAAAACGAACGAGAAGCAGTCGAAAACCTTCCCTCCATCTTGCCCGAGGGTTCGCCGATCGCGGGCCTTGGGATCGCAGGGCGGCGGCGCGTGCTGCGTGAAGGCGTCCAGTACAGTGCCCGAGATCGCGTTCGACGCCACGTGGACGCGCCGTGCACGGAACTGCCGCAGGTCGAAGGTTTGGAAACCGACGTTGCCGCGATCGAACGTCTTGCCGAGACGCTCGGCAAAGCTACCTAACCGCTTGCCGACCGGGGTAGATCCACTAGATTCGCCTCAAGGTAAGTGTCTCGTTCCGCAACGACAGGGCTTTCGTTCCGACCCTCCCTAATCTTCGAGCAGGGATCGCCCGATCGAACGGCCATCTCGCTAGACTCGGACGACCTTCCTGAAGTCGACCCTCAGGCGGTGCTGGGACCCTTGGCTCGAAGGCGGCTTCCAGAGCTGCCCGAGGTTTCGGAGCCCGAAGCGGTGCGCCACTACGTCCGTCTCAGCCAGCAGAACTTCGCGATCGACACCGGGATGTACCCGCTCGGCTCGTGCACGATGAAGTACAACCCCAAGGTCAACGAATGGGCTGCGCGTCTGCCGGGCTTCGCCGATCTACATCCGTACACTCCGGACGCACTCGCCCAGGGCGCGCTCGAGCTCATGTGGCGCCTCGAACGAGGGCTCGCAGAGGTTTGCGGAATGGATCGCGTGTCGCTCCACCCAGCCGCCGGCGCACAGGGTGAGCTCACGGGCCTGATGATGATTCGCGCCTATCACCGCGCACGAGGCCGCAATCCGAAGAAGGTCCTGATTCCCGACACCGCGCACGGCACCAACCCAGCATCTTGCGCGCTAAATGGGCTCGAGGCGGTTCCTTTCCCAGTCGGTGCCGACGGCGTCGTGAGCCCAGACGCCCTCGCTCCCTTCGTGGACGACGACGTGGCGGCGCTGATGGTCACCAATCCAAACACCGTGGGTCTCTACGAGACGCACATGCACGAGCTTGCCGAGCTGATTCACGCCAAGGGCGGGCTCGTGTACGGCGACGGCGCGAATCTGAACGCACTCATGGGACGCGCACGCCCGGGCGATCTCGGCATCGACGTCATGCAGTTCAATTTGCATAAGACGTTTACTACCCCACACGGCGGCGGCGGCCCGGGCTGCGGCCCGGTCGGATACAAAGCTTTCCTCGATCCGTACGCCCCGGTGCCGGTGGTCGAAGAACGCGACGGCAGGTTCGTCCTCGAGGGACTCGACGGCACCACGCGCCAAGAATCCGTTGGCCGGCTGCGTTCCTTTCAGGGCAACTTCGGAATGATGGTGCGTGCCTACACGTATCTCCGGGAGATGGGCGCCGCGGGCCTGCAGCGCGCCTCGGAGCTTGCCGTTCTCAACGCGAACTACCTCCGCGCCCGCCTCGGGGAGACCTGGTACGTTGCGTACCCGCGGGTGTGCATGCACGAAGTCGTCATCAGCGACCGGCATCTCAAGGCAACGGGTATCTCGACGATGGACGTCGCCAAGCGTCTGATGGACTACGGGTTCCACCCGCCCACGGTGTACTTCCCGCTCGTGGTCAAGGGCGCGATGCTGGTTGAACCGACGGAGACGGAGACCAAGCAAACGCTCGACGAGTTCGTTGATGCGATGCAGTCGATAAGTCAGGAAGCAGAGACCGAGCCCGAAGTCGTCAAGTCGGCTCCGAACCTCACGCGTTTGCGTCGTCTTGATGAAACTCGCGCCGCTCGAAAGCCTGTTCTGCGCTGGAGAGCTCCAGAGACACTGCCCGAACCATCTTCTGCTTCTGATGGAACGGTAGAAACGCGGCCTTAAAGCCGTTGATGATCATCCGGCGAATGTCGTCAGGACCCATCCCCATCTGCGTGTGACAGAGCCACAGCTCTTTCGAGACCGTGGTGTCCGTGATGAGCCGGTTGTCCGTGTTGATCGTCACGCGCAGACCTAGGTCATGGTAGAGCTTGAGCGGATGGGTGCGAAGGTCGGCGACGGCGCCGGTCTGCACGTTCGACGACGGACAGCACTCGAGCGCAATCCGGTGGTCGTTGACGTAGTGCAAGAGGTCACCGTCTTCGCGGAGCCTGCACCCGTGCCCGATACGGTGTGCACCGCAGACGTGAATCGCCTGATGGATCGACGCGGGCCCATAGGCCTCTCCGGCGTGGATGGTCACCGCGATGTTGTTGTCGCGCACGAGCTTGAAGGCTCGAAGGTGGTGTTTGGCGGGATTGTCGTATTCGGCTCCGGCCAGATCGAACCCGACGACGCCGCGGTTCTTGTAGGCAACGGCCAGCTGCGCCATCTCGAACGAGGACTCGGGCGAGATGTTCCGGATTCCGCATAAGATGACGTTCGCGACGAGCCCGTGGTCCTTCTGCGCATCCCACAGGCCCGCAAGCACCGCCTCGACGACCGTCGTCAGGCGAAGGCCGGTACGCGTATGAAGCATCGGCGAATACCGCACCTCCATATAACGGACGTTCTCGGCCGCCGCGTCCTCGCAGAGCTCGTACGCAACGCGGTAGAGCGCATCGGCGTTCTGGAGCACACGCAGGGTGATATCGAAGGCCTTGAGATATTCGACCAGGGAACCGGCGTGCTGGCCACAGTGAAGCGCACGCGCGAGTCCTTCCGGATCGGTTGCGGGCAGCTCAATCCCCTGAGCCTTGGCGAGCTCGAGGAGGGTCGACAAGCGCAGGGAGCCATCGAGATGGACGTGAAGGTCGGTCTTGGGGAGGGCCTCGAGGTAGCTGAGGGGCAATTCCATCGTGTTCTCAGGGTAACCAAAGGTCACCGCGCGCTCCATCCTCCCTCCGGGCGTGGTAGCAGAGGTGACCGGACACTAGCGAGGAGTCATGCTGGCGGCGAATCTCTCCAACATTTCCAGCACTTCGTCGAGTCGTTTAGCCGCGACACTCACGCGCGTCGGCATGCCGCCGTTGAGCCCGAGCGCACGAACCAGGTCGATTCCGCTGTCGAACCGCGCGGCCGCAGTAACCGTGGTCTCGTCGTGCACCACCGAGATCGGCGCAAGTTCCTGGCCGAGCAGCAAAAGCGAAGTCTTGTCGTAGGGGCCATTCCGGCGGGTCGCATCGCAGATCGCCAGGCCGTTGCGGACGACGTACCGCGCCGATAGCCGTTTGCCCTCGCGCTCCTTCGCTTCGAGACCCGCAGCCGCCGCCTGGAATTCGCGATAGATCGCCGCGTCCTCGGCGCCCTGGGCCAGGTAGCGAATCATCAGACCCCGCAGGCCTTCGTCCCGCGGCCGCGCCCGAAGCGCTCGATCGAGCACGCGCGCCCGCTCCGAGGGCTCGCCGAGGCGCGTATCGATCGCGCGAGCGTCGTCGTCTGCGCCGAGATACGGCTCGATGCCGCCCCGGATCCACTTCGCAGCGGAGCAGAGGCCGTCGAAATCGACGTGACAGCAGACGGTATCCACATGGCCCGCAGCCTCGACGCGCGCCGGAGTGACCATCTCGGGGCAGGCCCCGTGCTGAGCTTTGGTCCTTAGAATGAAGCGCGGATCGCCGGCATACTCGGCGTGCCGCTCGTGATCGTGGTGGTCGATCCACATCGCAAGACGCGCCCCGAGCCCGGAAATGAAGGGGAGCGTGACCTTTTCGAAGCTCGCGCCCCCGGCGTTCGCCGCAAATGCCACGTCCAAGACCACGACCCTGCCAGGAAGGGTCTCCGGCTTGGGCAACTTCCGAGGCGTCCCGTAGGCCAAGTGCGGGAAATCACCCACGACGCCAGCATGGGGCTGTGGTTGTTACAGGGCAACTGATTAGTTTCACCCGCTGTTTTTCCCAAACCGATGTCTCTCCGAAACAACTCCGAAACGGAGACCAGCCATAGATCCCCCCGTGCCGCTGCCGTGGGTGCGCTGCGGACAAGACTAAGAGGTGAGAGATAATGGAAGAACAAGTTGCAGAACTAGCGATGTTTGCGAACACCTTGTGGGTTCTCGTTAGCGCCGCACTCGTCTTCTTCATGCACGCCGGCTTCGCGCTCGTCGAAAGCGGCTTCTGCCGTCGCAAGAACGCAGTTATGGTGTTGATGAAGAACTTCGGCGTAGTGGCGATTTCGTCCATCGTGTTCTTTTTGGTGGGATACGGCGTGATGTTTGGAGAAGGCAACTCCTTTGTGGGGTTGGCGAGCTTCTTCCCGAACAACAGCGGAGCAGACGCTGACCTGCCCCCATACGTATTCCTATTTTTCCAGCTGGTCTTCGCGGCCACCGCCTGCACGATCGTGTCGGGCGCCATCGCCGAGCGCGGTCGGATGCTGACCTTCTTCATCTTCACCGCACTGGCGACGATGATGATCTACCCGGTGGTTGGTCACTGGGTCTGGGGCGGCGGCTGGCTCTCGGAGCGCGGCTTCGTCGACTTCGCCGGAAGCACCGTGGTGCACGGTGTCGGTGGCGGTATGGCCCTCGCGGGTGCGATGATCATCGGGCCACGAATCGGCAAGTACATGGCGGACGGCTCCGTGAAGCCAATGCCCGCACATAGCTTTCCGCTCGCGGCGCTAGGTGTGCTCATTCTCTGGCTCGGCTGGTTCGGCTTCAACGGCGGCTCGGAGCTTGCCATCGACGGCGAGGTCGGACGCATCGTCCTCGTGACGAACCTCGCGGCCTCCGCTGGGTTCATCACCGCATTGGCATGGATCAAGCTGCGCAGTGGAATGCTCGACCTCTCGATGGGCCTCAATGGGGCGCTCGCAGGTCTCGTCGGCATCACCGCCGGCTGCTACAACATCACGGGCGGCTGGTCGCTCATCGTCGGCCTCATCGCCGGCATCCTCGTGGTCGAAGGCGTCTTCCTTCTCGACAAGCTGAAGATCGACGACCCGGTCGGCGCCATCACGGTGCACGGCATCTGCGGCATCTTCGGGACCATGGCGGTCGGCCTCTTCGGCTACGGCAACGCAGCAGAAGGCCTCGAGCCGATGGGTCTCTTCGTCGGCGGCGGAGCTTCACAGCTCGTCGTCCAGACCTACGGTGCCCTGTCGGGCGTCGCGTTCGCGTTCATCGCGGGCGCAGTCGTGTGGCTTGCGCTCAAGTTCTTGGTGCCTGGCGGCGTGCGCGTCTCCGAGGCGCACGAGCTCGAGGGTCTCGACATCGCCGAGTGTGGCGTCGAAGCCTACAACGAGGAACTCACGGGCGTTTCGGCAAGCCTCCCTGAAGGGGCACACGCGCGGGAAGCAGCAGGCGCAATGGTGCCCGCAGAGCACAACACCTAATCAGTTCGGGAGGAGGGGTGGAGTGGCTCCCCGGTCTACTTCGCCCCTCTTCTCTACCCTTTTTTGCCATGTGGATCATGAACAGAGCCGTTCAACAAAGTTTGGTGCGTGTACAGCACGCCGGAGTGGAGGTAGCAGTAATGAGTAAGTTTCTTTCCCTAGCGGTCATGTGCGGATTGGCACTACCCGCGACTGCGTTCGCGCAGACGATCATCGTCGAAGAGGAGACGGTAGAAACGGTGACGGTGCCGGTTGAGACCACCGAAACCTACGTCAACCCGGAGCTTGAGCCCACGACCCCCGCTATCGACGCCGTGCCGGCACCGAAAGTCGCTGCGGATATGCCGGTTCGAGTCGTATCGGTCGAAGAGGAAGAGGAGGCACACCCCTTCTTAGACGGCCTGAGCTGGCAGATCATGGCCAGCGCCTTCTACCGCCTCGGTGGCTACATCGATTCTGGTGTACTGGCAGGCGACTACAACAGCATCGGGTATCCTTACACCGGCTACAACGGATTCGGTCTGAACTTCGTCGGTGGTATGGCTCAGTACACGGGCGAGAAGTTTGGCGTGACCGTCGACCTTCGCTGGGGTACTGGCGCTCCGCTTTTGACCCCTCTGGTTCCGGTCAAGCAGGGCTACGTCAGCTGGATGCCGAGCGACCGCCTCTCCTTCGACTTCGGTTTCTTCGACACCATCTTCGGTGCTGAGGTCGCCGACGAATGGGAGAATGCCAACTATACGCGCGGCGCCCTCTACTTCCTGCGACAGCCGTTTAACCACATGGGCATGCGGATGGGCGTGGAGCTTACCGATGCGCTCGGGTTCACCCTGATGCTCACCAACGGTGGCGTCTTCGGCGGAACTCCTGTCGACAACAACGAGACACCGACGATCGGGTGGCAGTTCGCGATCGCTCCGGGCGACGTGTTTGGCCTGTACCTCGGCGGTAACCACGGCGCGGGCGCTGACAACGACAACAGAAACTGGGACAACTTCTTCGACTGGGTGATGAGCATCGGGGCGGGCCCCTTCACCATGCTTATCAATGGCGACTACACGACGCTCCCGAGCTTCGGCGCGGGCGATGGCGGCTTGCAGTTTCAGTACGGCCACAGCCTCGCGTTCATCTTCGACCTCACCGACAAGCTCTCGCTCGGCCTTCGCGGCGAGCACCTGAGCGGAAACGAGCAGGAGCGAACCATCAGCGACTCGTTCGGCTACCTTGCCACCGGTACGATCACCCTTCGCTACAAGCCGGTCGAGTACCTCGTAATCAGCCTCGAGGGTCGCGGCGAGTGGACGTCGCGAGACATCTACTTCGAGCGCGGCGGCCCCACGGACACGGACACAGGCGACCTTCTGCCGAGTCAGAGCAAGAACTACGCGGTCATCCTCGGGTTCTCGTCCTACATCGGCAACTGACAGACAGCACAGACACAGCAACGGGCAGCAGGGGCCGGCTCCTTCGGGGGCCGGCCGTTGCATTTAAGAGCTAAGAATCAGATTGCTGCCGGGGCGCGCTAGGCTAGGCCCCGGTACGATGAGCGAGCTCGACGATCTGCTTCCTAGCGTCGGTCTGGTGGTCTGGCTGACCGGTGCCGGAATCTCGGCGGAAAGCGGGATCCCGACTTTTCGTGGGGAGGAAGGCTACTGGAGGGTGGGCTCGCGCAACTACCATCCGCAGGAGATGGCCACGCTGCGCGCCTACCGTGAGATCCCGGAGGAGGTGTGGGCCTGGTACCTCTACCGACGTGGGATCTGCCGGTTGGCGGAGCCGAACGCGGCGCACAAAGCGATCGCGGCGGCCGAAGCGAGCGCGCGGCAGCGGCCCGACCGGTTCGTCCTGATCACGCAGAACGTCGATGGACTTCACCTCCGGGCCGGCAACACCCTCGATCGAACCTACCAGATTCATGGCAACCTGGACTTCATGCGGTGCGCAGCGGGCTGCACGCAGCGACCGTTCCCGATTCCGGATGCGATCGACCCGTTCTGGCAGCGAGGACGCCCGATCCAAGACACCGAGCGCGCTGCGCTCAGTTGCCCCGCATGCGGCGGACCGACGCGCCCCCACGTGCTCTGGTTCGACGAGAGCTACGACGAAGAGAACTTCCGGTTCGAGAGTGCGCTCCGCGCCGCAGGTCGGGCGTCTGCGCTGATAGTCGTCGGCACGACCGGCGGCACGAATCTCCCAATGCACGTCGGGACGGTAGCAGCCTCACGCGGCATTCCGATCATCGTGGTCAACACCGAGCCCAATCCGTTCGTCGAGCTTGTCGATTGCTCAGGTCGCGGCCTGTTTTGCGAGGGAACCGCGGGCCATTGGGTACCGCAGATCGTCGCTTCCCTCGGCGGCTGAGCGATCCCTTGCCTCGTCTCGGCTTCAGCGATAACACCGGCTCATGCGGTACTGGTCTCTTTGTATGGTTCTCCTGCTCGCTTCCTGCGCGAAAGAAAGCGAGCCCGCCCAATACCCCGACAAGCCGGGCGGCGAGTGTAGCCTCATCGCCGGGCAAGCCTGCCCTCAGGGACAGCTCTGCCACTACGCATCGGGCGCAGGTTGCGGGGAGACAGGCGCCCAGGGCGCGTGTTTTCCAATACCCACCACCTGCACCAAGGACTACAGCCCGGTCTGTGGATGCGACGGTCGGACGTACCTCAATCTCTGCGTCGCCCACTCGCACGGCATTTCGCCTCGCACGAGCGGAGCCTGTCCCGACGCGACACCGACTGGACCGGTGAGCTGTGGGCCCGGGGCACAGGGCAACGCATGCGCGGCGGGCTCGTTCTGCCGCTACGACGAGGCCCGGTATTGCGGCGAAGTGGGAAAGTCAGGCATGTGCAGCGAAACCCCGACCGTATGCACCAAAGAATGGTCTCCGGTGTGCGGATGCGACGGCCGCAACTACAGCAACGACTGCGTCGCGCACTCCCATGGCGTCTCGGTACGCACTCGAGGGCTCTGCCAAACAGAGGCCGAAGCGGCAGCCGGCAAAGCAGGGGCGAGCTGCGGCGGAAACGGCGGCGCCGTGTGTGCGGTCGGGCTCTATTGCAACTACCCGAAGAATGCCCAGTGCGGCGCGGCCGATCGACCGGGGAAGTGCTCTGCCCAGCCGCAGAGCTGCACCAGCAACTACGACCCCGTATGCGGTTGCGACGGTATCACCTATGCGAACGCCTGCTCCGCGGCAGCTGCAGGAGTCTCCGTGCGCACCAAGGGAGAGTGCCCCGGGCCCTAGGCCGACGCACCCTTCATCCACTCAGAGGCTGAGCCCGGCGCGGATTGCCGCAACCACCTCGTCCGGCGGCGGCGCCACGTCGATTCGATGCGCTTCCTCCCCAGGCTCCTCGAGGTCCTGGAGCTGGCTCTCTAGCAAGGACACAGGCATGAAATGCCCCGAGCGGCCTCGCAGACGACGCTCGAGGAGTGCGCGATCGGCGGTGAGGTAGACCCAGCGGACCTCCTCGCTCACGGTGAGCTGGTCGCGGTACCGCTGCTTGAGGGCAGAACAGCCCAAGACCGCCGAGGCCCCGTCGCTGAGAAGCCCTACGATCAGAATCTTCGACCGCGTCGAGCCAAGGCTGCCGGTCGTCGTCGTCGAGCGGCTCCCCGCGGGCCATTTTTTGCACGTTGGCCTCGGAGTGTAGGTCGTCGGCGTCGTAGTAGGGGCAGCCGAGTTCGGCCGCGAGAAGTCGGCCAACCGTGGTCTTTCCCGAACCCGCGACCCCCATCACGATTACCACCATCCCGGCTGCTCCCTCGAGGGCTCCACCAGAGCACGCGGCACGCACCTAGGGCAACGTTTTTTGAACAGGCTCCGAAACTCGGATTCGACCCCTTCCGGATGGTGCGATCGCAGCTATGTGTAGGGGGTGAGCACGACGCCACTTCTCACGGGGCTCGCGTTTCCCGAAGGCCCGCGATGGCACGAAGGACGCCTCTGGTTCACCGACCAGCACGCCCACGAGGTCGTGGCCGTCGACCTGGAAGGCAAGGCAGACCGATTGGTCACGGGCATGGACGACAGGCCCGGCGGACTTGGTTTCCTGCCGAACGGCACGCCGCTCGTCGTTGCCATGACCACCCGCCGCGTATACCGGATGCTTCGCGACGATGGCGGGAGCTCTTTCACGCTCGAACTCCACGCCGATCTGTCGGGGCTCGCCTCATGGCACTGCAACGACATGTTGGTGGACGACTACGGCCGAACCTACGTGGGCAACTTCGGCTACGACGTCGACGCAGGAGCTCCCCAGGAGCCCACCGAGCTGATCCTCGTCGAGCCCAACGGAGACGCTCGCCTACTCGATGAAGGGCTCATCTTCCCGAACGGGATGGCGATGACTTCCGACCGCGACACCCTGATCGTCGCCGAGACCTTTGCCTCTAGAATCAGCGCTTTCGACGTCGCAGCCGACGGCTCACTCAGCGGTCATCGAGTGTGGGCACCGTTGGTCGACGCGCAGCCCGACGGGCTTTGTCTCGACGCCGAGGGGGCGGTGTGGTTTGCCGACACGCGTTCGATGCAACTCACGCGGGTGCGCGAGGGTGGCGAAGTCCTCGCTTCAGTGCGCCCAGCCACCCCACCCTACGCCTGCATGCTGGGGGGCCCTGACCGAACCACCCTCTTCTCCGTCGGCGCCTTCACGCACGTGCCCGAGGAGGCGGCGAAGCTTCGCTCGGGTGCAGTCGAAACACTCGAGGTGGATGTGCCCGGTGCGGGACTCCCTTGAACCCCACGATCTCAGCGCTTCATTAAGCACTTAACTACACGATCAACCCCACGGAGACGCGAGCGGATGGAATCAATCGCAGGTCAGGTAGCGCTGATCACGGGCTCGAGCTCGGGAATTGGGCGAGGCACCGCGGTGGCCATGGCGAAGGCAGGTGCCGACATCGTGGTGAACTACGTGGGCAACGAATCGGCTGCTCGAACGGTGGTCGAAGAGATCCAGGCGCTCGGGCGTCGCGCAATCGCGATTCAGTGCGACGTCTCGGTGGAATCCGAGGTCGAGGCGATGTTCGAAGAGGCGATTACGGAACTGGGGGCGATCGACACGCTGGTCAACAACGCCGGGATCCAGCGCGACGCCCCCTTCGTCGACATGACCGTCGAGCAATGGGACCAGGTGCTCGGAGTCAATCTCAGGGGCCAGTTCCTGTGCTCTCGCGAAGCCGTTCGACATTTTCTCGCACGCGAACCGCGGCCCGAAGCGTCGAAGGCCCGAGGCAAAATCATCTGCATGAGCTCGGTGCACGAGATCGTTCCCTGGGCAGGCCACGTGAACTACGCAGCCTCAAAAGGGGGCGTGATGCTGATGATGAAATCATTGGCTCAAGAGGTCGCCGCGCTCAACATACGGGTCAACGGCATTGCGCCCGGCGCGATTCGCACCTCGATCAACGAGGATGCCTGGGAGACGCCCGAAGCGCGCGACGCCCTGTTGAAACTGATACCGCAAAACCGCATCGGAGACGTCGAAGACGTCGGGAACGTTGCGGTCTTTCTCGCCTCGGACGCCGCCGACTATATCCATGGCGTGAGCCTTCTCGTGGACGGGGGGATGGCGCTCTACCCGTCTTTCGCCGACGGCGGCTAGTCACAGGACACAGACGACGATGACCGAAGAACGAAAACGACTGGACGCTGCCAACGGCGGCGGGATTCCCTGGAAACGCTGGGGCCCCTATCTCGCCGAACGGCAGTGGGGCACCGTGCGCGAAGACTACGGCGCCGACGGCAACTCGTGGGACTACTTTCCGCACGATCAGGCGCGGTCACGCGCGTACCGATGGGGTGAGGACGGCATCCTCGGGGTCTCGGACGACGAGCAGCAGCTCTGCTTTGCGCTCGCGATGTGGAACGGCGCCGACCCGATCCTCAAAGAAAGGCTGTTCGGCCTCACCAACGGTGAGGGCAGCCACGGGGAAGACGTCAAGGAGTACTACTACTACCTCGACAGCACCCCGACGCATTCGTACATGCGGGGACTCTACAAGTATCCGCAGCGGGCCTTCCCTTACGTCGACCTCGTCGAGACCAACCGCGCGCGGACTCGCTCTGAGCGTGAGTACGAACTAATCGATACCGGGATCTTCGAGGAGGATCGCTACTTCGACGTGTTCGTCGAATACGCCAAGGCCACCCCCGAAGACCTCTCGATTCGCATCGAGGTCGTCAATCGGGGTCCCGAGCCCGCGCGCATTCGCCTGCTGCCTACCCTATGGTTTCGCAACACCTGGTCCTGGGACGAGAAAGCCAAAAAGCCACTGCTCGAGGCGGTGTCGGACACTGGCGCGACGAGCTCCCTGATTCGCGCGACCCATCCGACGCTTGGCGAGCTGCACCTCCACTGCGAGAACCCAGCTTCACTCCTGTTCACCGAGAACGATACCAACCGGGAGCGACTCCGGGGCGAGCCGAACGAGCACCCCTTCGTGAAAGACGGCATCGGGGCCCACGTGGTCGACGGACGCCCCGGCGCGACCAACGAGGCACGAGTCGGAACCAAGGCCGCCGCTGACTACAACCTGATGATCGCACCAGGCGAATCTCGGACGGTGCGCTTACGCCTCGTCCACGGTGCGGCGCTCGACAACCCGTTCGGAGCCGAGTTCGACCGCACCTTTAATACGCGGCGCGCGGAGTGTGACGCGTTCTATCGGGGGCTCTTGCCCGATACCGCGACCGAGGACGACCGGCGCGTGATGCAGCAGTCGCTCTCCGGCATGCTCTGGACGAAGCAGTTTTATCGATTCGACGTCGACTCGTGGCTCGATGGCAGGCCGGACACGAACCGTCGCAACGAGGGGTGGAGCAACCTTCACGCCCACGACATCCTCTCGATGCCGGACAAGTGGGAGTATCCCTGGTTCGCCGTATGGGACTCGGCCTTTCACACGCAGGCGCTCATGCTGGTAGACGTCGAGTTCGCCAAGGGGCAGCTCTCTGTCTTTGTCGAAGACCGCTATCAGCGAGAGGACGGCGCGATTCCGGCTTACGAATGGGCGTTCAGCGATGTGAACCCGCCGGTTCATGCGTTCGCCACGCTTCGGGTCTTTCAGTTCGATCGGGCCAAGCGCGGTGACCAAGGGGACCTCGCCTTCTTGGAGTGGATGTACGAGCGCCTCTGCCGAAATTTCGAATGGTGGATCGAACGAATGAGCTCGGACGACCGTGACCTATTTCAGGGAGGCTTCCTCGGTCTCGACAACATCGGTGTCTTCGACCGGAGCTCCGAGCTCCCCACTGGAGGACACCTCGAGCAGTCCGACGGCACCGCGTGGATGGTGTTCTACGCACAGGTCATGCTGCGGATGAGTCTCGTCCTTTGCCGCAACGATCCTCGGTACGAAGAACGGGCTCTCTACTTCCTCGAGCGAGTGCTTTCGATTGCGGCCGCGCTCGATCGAATCGGGGAACTCGACGACGACCTCTGGGACGATGAAGACGGTTTTTTCTACGACGTCCTGCACTTCCCGGACGGTCATGCCACCAGACTCAAGATTCGATCGTTCGTCGGGCTCCTGCCACTGGCGGCGTCTTCCGTGTTCGAAGAAGAAACCCTCGAGGCACTACCCCGACTGCGGCAGAAGCTCGACGAGGTAACGAGCCGCCCCGACCTCCACAACATGCACTGCCCGTCGGAACGAGGATTCGCCGGTCGCCGCCTCCTATCGGTGCTCGACGAGAAGAACCTGCGTCGCGTGCTGTCGAGGATGCTGGACGAAGCGGAGTTCCTTTCGCCGTACGGTCTGCGATCGCTATCGAAGCACCACCTGGACCATCCGTACGTGTTCCAGTGGGAAGGCCAAGAGCACGTGGTGCGCTATCTACCAGGCGAGTCCGACAGCGGAATGTTTGGCGGCAACTCGAACTGGCGCGGGCCGGTCTGGATCCCAACCAACTACGTGCTCATCCGTGCGCTCTTCCAGCTCTACTCGTACTATGGAGACGCGTTCCGCGTGGAGTACCCCACGGGCTCGGGAAGAGAACTCACCTTGTTCGAGGTGGCGCGAGAGCTCGGCGAGCGACTGCTCGGCATCTTCTTGCGCGACTCAGAAGGCAGGCGCGCCGTGTTTGGAGGCGCCGAGCGTTTCCAAACCGACCCGCAGTGGCGCGACCACATTCTCTTCTACGAGTACTTCAATGGCGACGACGGCGCCGGCATTGGAGCAAGCCACCAGACCGGTTGGACCGGATGCGTGGCGACGATCATGAGCGTGCTGCGGCATGTCAGCGCGGCCGACCTCAAAGAGGACGACCTGCG
The DNA here is from genome assembly GCA_963845195.1 of uncultured delta proteobacterium. Lineage (GTDB taxonomy): Bacteria > Myxococcota_A > Polyangia > Polyangiales > Houyiibacteriaceae > SG8-38. Next base: position 620,263 of record CAWJRH010000006.1, on the reverse strand, counting down.
CTCGGTGATCGAGATCCTCGCAGACAGCTACGAGGATTGAGGCGCCGCCCTACTGGACGATGACGTCGCAGGTCGCACTGCAGCCGGACCCAGGGACCCCGTTGTTCTCGCCCGCATCGCAGCCTTCGCCGAACGCCGGCTGGCGAACTCCGTCGCCGCAGCTTGCTCCCGGTGTGCAGTCTGGATTGCATCCGTTGTAGGCGCCGAGGTTGTCGCCGTCGTCACAGCTCTCGAACTCGGTGTCGACGATGCCATCTCCGCAGTACGGGCCGAGACCTGAGCAATCGGGCAGGCAGCGCCCGTACTCGCCGGTGTTGAACTCGGTGCCGTCGTCGCAGAACTCGAAGCGGGTGGCGACCCCGTCGCCGCACTCGAAACTACAGCTCGACTGCTCGGTGATGAAACCGTCGAGTGTGAGCCGGAAGTTCGATTTGTCGGTGTGACGTTCAGCGTGGAAGATCGACACCTCGTACACTCCGCCTTCGCTGAGACGGTCCCTGCAGGCCTGAACGATGCCCCTTTGCTTGGCCCGACTGCTCTCGTTCGGGTCGGCGAAGCTCATCACGTCGGTCTGGCTCGGATGGAGGCCGCCGATGTCGAGGCACAGAAAGCCGTCCACGAAGACCCAGAGGTCGTCGTCTCCCTGGAAGGTCAAGACCTCGTCGCCCTGGTAGACGAAGAAGTAGTGCACCTCGGTCGTGAAGCCGAAGTTGCGGTTCGAAAACGTCTGCTCGCCGTAGGTCGGCTCGTCGGGCCAGGTGAGATAGCCCTCCGGTGGGTCATCGAGCGGGAAGAACGAGTTGCTCGAGAACTGATAGACGTTGCCGCCCTGTGAGGTGAGCACGAGCTCGTCGACAATCTCGAGGTTGCCGACCGGGTCGAGCAGGGGGCTCGTCCTGTACCACTGCGCGAACGACTCCGCGCTGGCGGGCGGGCCCTCGTTCGAGCCTGAGACGTAGACGTTTTCGCCCGAGAACACGGGCTTGCCCTCGCCATCGAGGAAGTCGTTGGTGATGTCGAACGCGATCGAGCTGTTGTTCGAGTCGGGATTGTTGAAGTCCGCGCTGTACGGACCGGGAACCGACGTGCTCGCGCTTCGAAAGTCGCGATAGATGACCGGAATCGAGAACTCGGTGGGCAGATCCACCGGTGTGAGCACGCACTCGAAGCCGTCTTCCACTTGGCAGGAGCTCGAGCAGCCGTCTCCGTCGAGGGTGTTGCCATCATCGCAGGCCTCGCTGGTGCCGGGAAGAATCACCGCGTCACCACAGACCGCCTGGCAGACGCCACCGCTACAGCTCGGTTCGTTGTTGCAGTTCACGTCGCAGCCGTCGAAGGGAGTGAGATTTCCGTCGTCACACTGCTCGGTGCCTTCCTCGACGCCATCGCCACAGAACGTTGCTTGGCATTCCGCGCCCGGTGTCGGGCATTTGAAGCCCTCTTCGAGCTGGCAGTCGTCGGAGCATCCAGGGGTAGCCGCGTTCGCGTCATCGCACTGCTCGAACCCGGCGACGATCCCATCGCCACATTCCGTGGCGACGCAGGCTACGCCTGGCTGGGGACAGCTCCATCCGTCCTGACGCAAGCAGCTCGCGCTGCACCCATCGCCACCGTTGCCATTGCCGTCGTCGCATGTCTCGGGTGGGAAAATCTCGGAGTCACCGCACACGATCGCGATACAAAGCGCTCCCGGCGTAGGGCAACGATACCCGGTCTCGATCGCAGAGCAGTCAGCCGCGCAGCCGTCGTCTGGGTTCCTGTTGTCATCGTCGCAGGCTTCGATTGCATCAAGCACTCCGTCGCCGCAGTCGTCATCGACTTCGCCGCCGGTACCGCCCATGCCGCCGACGCCGCCGGTAGCGCCTCGGCCGCCTTCGCCGCCGCTCCCAGCGACTGCGCCTGCGCCGCCGGCTCCGCCCATCGCACCGACGCCGCCTTCGCCGCCGGTTCCGCGAGGATCTCCCTCGACGGACCCTGAGCAGGCGACCAGGAACACGAGGGTGAGGGCCGTCACTGCCCTAACAGTTAAGATACAGCTAAGTTTCATACTTGCAGCTTAGATGGACGTCACATCGTATGCTAGACGCCCTTAAGGCTGCATTGTGAGATTTTTAGTGAATTACCTCACACGATCAGGCCGAGCGGGAAGCGCGAACCCTCGCGACGCCTGGAGCCGCTTGAAACCGCCGACCGCAAGCCTGTAGGCTCTCCCGGCCCGAGGCGGAGCGCCCGATGCGAAACGAAGAAATCAAAGCCGAACTCGAGTCGCTGCGTGCCGAAGTGCGTGCGCTCGCCGAGGCGCGAGCTGATGCCGCGCAGGACCGGGCGCAGGAGCCTCGCTCGGACCCAGCCTCGCTCTCGGTGGAGGATGGCAGGAGCGACGACGAGCCCGCCCTACACGACGGTATTCGACAGCAGATCGACGAGGTAGTCGAACTCCTCGAACACGAGATGAAGGAGTCTCCGGTCGTTGCCGGCGTTGCGATCTTCGCGCTCGGCATTTTGGTGGGACGGCTGTTGCGCTGAGGAAGCTCTGATGAACGACACCATGCTCAAACTTCGGATCTGGGCTCGCTCCGAGGTCACGCTCGGAAAGATTCACCTGCGACGTATGGGTCAGCAGACAGCACTCCTTGCGATCGCGGTAGGCCTCGCGCTTCTCACCGTCGGGATGTTTAACCTCGGGCTGTACGAACTACTCGCCGAAGAGCAGGGCAAGAGCAAGGCAGCGTTCCTGCTTGCTGCAGCGAACGGACTGCTCGCCGTGCTGCTCGTCCTCGCCGCCCAGCGCAACAGGCCTCGACCCGAAGAAGAGATGGTGCAGGAGATCCGCGAGATGGCCATGAACGAGCTCGCCGCCGATGCCGATCACGTCAAGGAAGAACTCGCGCTGCTTCAGGGGCACGTTCAGCGGATCGAGAACGGTCTCTCCACGCTGACCCACTCCGGGCTTGGCGGTGGCCTGTCGATGATCACCAGCGTCGGTCCGGTGCTCGATCTCATCGTGGAAACGCTCAAACACCGGCGAGACAAGTAGCCCCGCGTTGCAGCTCAGACGTTACGGCCAGGCGGGCGGCGGAGGCAACTCCGTGCCGGGCGACTTGCCGTCCATGCGATGCGCAATGAAGTCTTCGACCGTGACGTGCTGAAGATACGGGTTTTGCTTCAGCTCCTCATCGACGGTGGAGACCGGCGTCGGCCCGTAGTTGTGTCCGGGGAACATCCGGGTATTTCTCGGCAACGATTCGGTGAGGCGCTTGAGCGTCTCATACATCACCTCGGGATCGCCGCCGACGAAATCACATCGCCCACATCCCTGAATGAAGAGCGTGTCGCCCGTCACGACGGCATCCGCGATTCGGTAGGTCGTCGACCCCGGCGTGTGGCCGGGCGTATGAATCATCGTGACTTCGAGAGCGTCACCGACCCGAAGCACATCCCCCGGGCGATGCCGTTCGAGGTTTTCACTCGTGAAGCCCGAAAAGTCGATTTCCTCGCCGAGCATGTGCACTGGAATGTCGCGGTGTGCGAGCAGCGCGTCGACCTTGTTCACGTGGTCGAAGTGGCTGTGTGTGCACAGAACGTGGGTGATCTCGACTTCGAGCTTCTCCGCTTCGGCAAGGATCACTCGCTCATCCCACGCGGGATCGACCACGGCGCAGGTGCGCGTCGACGAGTCACCGACGAAGTAGATGAAATTGTCCCATGGGCCGAGCTCAAACTGATGAACGAAGATGCCTGGGTCGCCCACTTCAGAACTCCACGACACTGCGAATCGACTTGCCCTCGTGCATGAGGTCGAACGCTTCGTTGATGCGCTCGAGCGGCATCTTGTGGGTAATGAGGTCGTCGATGTTGATCTTGCCGTCCATGTACCAGTCGACGATCTTGGGCACGTCGGTCCGACCTTTGGCGCCTCCAAAAGCGGTGCCACGCCAAACTCGGCCGGTCACTAGCTGGAACGGACGCGTCGCAATCTCTTCTCCTGCGCCGGCTACGCCGATGATCACGCTCTCGCCCCACCCTTTGTGACAACACTCGAGCGCCTGCCGCATGACCTCGACCTTGCCGATGCACTCGAATGTGTAGTCCGCGCCTCCGTCGGTGAGGTCCACTAGGTGCCCGACGAGATCAGGGCCCACCTCGGTCGGGTTGACGAAATGGGTCATCCCGAATCGCTCGGCGAGTTCGCGGCGACCTGGGTTGATGTCGACGCCGACGATTTTGTCTGCACCGACCATCTTGGCCGCTTGCAACACGTTCAACCCGATGCCTCCGAGGCCGAACACGACTACGTTGGCACCCGCCTCGACCTTCGCGGTGTTGATGACGGCGCCGATGCCGGTGGTCACGCCGCAGCCGATGTAGCAAACCTTGTCGAACGGAGCGTCTTCGCGAATCTTCGCGAGTGAAATCTCCGGCACGACCGTGTACTGCGCGAAGGTCGACGTACCCATGTAGTGATAGAGGACCTCATCGCCGAGCGAGAAGCGGCTCGACTCGTCGGGCATGAGCCCACGGCCCTGGGTGAGTCGAATCGCCTGGCAAAGATTGGTCTTGCCCGAAAGACAGTAGTCGCAGGCACGACACTCGGGCACGTAGAGAGGAATGACGTGGTCTCCCGGCGCTAGCGACTTCACGTCCGGCCCAACCTCGACGACGACGCCCGCACCCTCGTGTCCGAGAATCGAGGGAAAGATTCCTTCGGGGTCGGCTCCAGAGAGCGTGTAGGCATCGGTATGGCAGATACCGGTCGCTTTCATCTCGACCAGCACTTCACCGGCCCGCGGCCCTTCGAGCTGGACGGTTTCGATCGACAGCGGCTTTCCGGCCTCATGGGCGACTGCTGCGCGAACCTTCATCGACAACGCTCCGGCGCGTCGAATCGACCGCGCATCTTGCCCATCCACATGCTCATCAGCGCGGGCTTGGGCAGTCCGAGAGAGCGAAGTTCGTCGGCGATCGGGTGCGCGCCGAGCTCGATGTCGGCGCCGCGGAGCCGCACTCCGAGATTCTCGGCGCTCGATGCGAACTCCGTCTTGTGGAGGTCTCCATCGATGTAGCTGTACGTGCAGAGCGTCTGTTCGGGGAACTGCCGTTGACCGCCGGTGGGCATGCTGACGCGCAGCACGTCCTGGCCGTCTTGGTTCCAGGTGCAGTACGCGCGCGCCCCGCTCGTATCGAAGTCGATCGTGTCGACAGTCTTGGGAAAGCCCCAGATCGTCTGTCCCGCCTCGCAGGTGAACGCCTCGTTGACCGGCAGATGGAGAATGTACGTCGGAAGCAGGCCGCGCATCATGTCGAAGGCCGCGCCCGCGTACGGCAGCCCCCGCGACTCGCCGCGCCGACGCACGAACAGGGCAATCGAGACTTCGTCGTAGTTGCCGAGATCGTTGTCGCGATAGTCGATGCAGGCGATCGTCAAGAGCCCGCGCCCCGGAAAGACTTCCGCCACTTCGAGCTCGGGCCCCGGTAAGAGCTGCTGTGCCGCGTTCACGTCGACCACCCAGGTCGCCGTGGCGGAACAGGCATCGCGGACGACGCACGGGAGCGTCACTTCCCGACCTTGGATGAGATAGCTGTTTGGTTGAGAGCGTGTCTCGACGACGGGTTCCATGGTGGGGCGAGTATACGGGACAACCGTCTTCCGCGCTTCCGTGAGGGCAGGCCAAACCGGCCCAGGTCAGGCGGGCATGCTAGGAGCAGTCAACATGAGCAACGCCAATGAACGGGTCGCCGTGGTAACTGGCGCCAGTCGTGGTGTCGGGAAGGGAGTGGCCCAGGCGCTCGGCGCCACGGGCGCCACGGTCTACGTCACGGGCCGAACCGCCGACTCAGCGAATCCGCACCCCCTTGGCGGGTCGGTCGCGGAGACCGCGGAGGCAGTAACTGCGGCCGGCGGTCGCGGAATCGGCGTGGCCTGCGACCATCGAGACGACGAGGCAGTCGAGGCCCTCTTTGATCGTGTCGAGCGCGAACAAGGCAGACTCGACGTTCTGGTCAACAACGCGACCACCATCCCTCGCGACCTCACCAAGCGGGGGCCGTTCTGGGAAAAGTCGGTCGGCCTCGCCGACATGCTCGATGTGGGGCTGCGCTCGCACTACGTCGCGACGAGACTCGCCGCACCGCTTCTCGTTCAGACGGGCGGAGGGCTCGTAGTGTTCACCTCGAGCTACGGAGGTCGATGCTACATGCACGGACCGGCCTACGGGGCCGGAAAGGCGGGAGTCGACAAGATGGCGATGGACATGGCCGTCGACTTTCGTCGTCACGACGTTGCCTCGGTGAGCCTCTGGCTCGGGTTCGTGCGCACCGAACGCAACGAACCGCTCTTCTCCCACCCCGACGCCGCCAAGGGCCCGTACGGAGCCTTTCTCTCCAACGCGGAGACGCCCGAGTTCGTGGGCCGGGTGGTCGATGCGCTGCACCGCCACCCCGAGCGCATGCAGCACTCGGGGCAAGTGCACATCGTCGCCGAGCTCGCTCAGGCTTTCGGCGTCCACGAGCGCGACGGACGACAACCGGAATCGAGCCGCGACACTCTGGGCGCTCCGCCTTCACCGAGTGACGTCGTGGTGCGCTGAGCGACCCTAGAACAGCACGTAAATCATCCCCGCCATCGTCACGAACAGCGCGCCGACCGCCACCGCAATGGGGCCGCGGATCGCCACGGGGAACATGCCGCGTTTGAGATTCTTCGCGACCCATAGATACCGTCCGAGCGAGTAAATCAGCGCGAGACCGCCGAACGCGATGAACGCCACCCCGGCTGCGACCCCAAGCGGATCCTCGCCGGCGACGAGCCGTTCGACGACCACGCCGAGCCCGACGAGTCCCAAGGCGGTGCGCACCCACGCGAGAAACGTTCGTTCGTTGGCGAGATGATCGCGTGCAGTGCTTTCGAGATTATCGACCACTTCCGACATGGCGGGAGTCTCTGGTGCCGCAGTGCCGAATGCAAGCAGCGGAGCCGGTTGACAGGCGAGTCTGGGTCGGCGAGAGCTGTCCCAATGCAGGAAAGGATCGTCGAAGGAAACGGGATCCGCCTGCGGGTGATGAGTCGAGGGCAGCGGCCCAGTCGTGCTCTTCTGCCACGGGTTTCCGGGCCTCTGGAGCTCGTGGAGGCATCAGCTTCCCGCCATCGCCAATGCCGGGTTCACGGCGGTGGCAGTCGACATGCGCGGCTATGGCCGAAGCGATCGGCCCAGCGACCCCGCTCTCTATGTGAACCAAACGATCGTTGGGGACCTCGTGGCAATCCTGGACGCGCTCGATGCCGAGGACGCAGTCCTGGTTGGCCACGACTTTGGGGCGCAGTCCGTCTGGGCGGCGGCGCTTCATGCGCCCACGCGGGTGAAGGCCGTGGTCTCACTCTCGGTTCCCTACGGGCTCGGGTTCAGCAAAGCCGAAGCGGCCAGCAGCGACGGCAGCGGACAGAAATCGAAGCGCGGCCCGAAGCCCACCGAGACCTTCGCCAAGATCGCAAAGAAGCATTTCCTGCACCTGCACTACTTCCAGCAGGTCGGCGTTGCCGAACGCGAGCTCGGTCGGAATGCGCGGACGTTCTTGCGGCGCATTCACTGGGCGTTGAGCGCCGCGGGAAGCCTCCTCGACTTCCGCAATTTTCCGAGCGAGGGCACCGGGTACCTAGACGTCTTGGCCGAACCGACGAAGCCGCTTCCCTGGCACTGGTTCAACGAAGATGCTCTCGACTATCTCGTCGAGGAAGCGCTCAGCGCCGGCGAGGCCAAAGCGTTCATTGGCGGCCTCTGCTCCTACCGCGCAATGGACCTCAACTGGCTGCACGACCCCGAGTACGGTCGCGCGCAAATCGCGCAGCCAGCCCTGTTCGTGTACGGCGCAGAGGACCCTGTGTTGCAGATGGTCAGCCCAAAGTCGCTCGACACCATGCCCGATCGTGTCCCGCAACTTCGCGGAGTCGTTCGCATCGAGGGTGCCGGCCATTTCGTTCAGCTCGAACAGCCCGAGGCGGTCAACGACGCGCTGTGCGCTTTCCTCGCGTCGCTCCGCCCCGCGAGCGCATGAGTTGCCGAGAGCCGGGCGCGCGTCAGGCCGTGAAGCGCGAAGCGAGCTGCGAAGCGCACTTCAATACGAGTCCGTAAATCGAAAGCTGCGGGTTGGCTCCGATGCTCGTCGGGAAGAGGGAGCCGTCCATCACGTAGAGGTTGTCGAGGTGGTGGAACTTCCCCTCGCTGTTGGTAACGCTCTGGGTCTCGTCCTCGCCCATCGCACAGCCGCCCATCACATGCGCGCTGCCTACCGTCACTTTGTGCGGCGCATACGGGAACGACGCGATGGCCTGCTTAGCTTCATTCCAGGTACTGTAGTGGGTGGCGCTCTTGTGCGCGGGTCGGACAGTCTTGGCCCCCGCCGCGAACTGCATTTCGGTCATGATGTTCCAGGACCGTTTCACGCCTTCGAGCAGGTACGCGTTGAGCTCGTAGTCGAGAATCGGTTCGCCGCGATCGTTGAGTTCGACCGCGCCGCCCTGGCTCTGCTCGTCGAACCCATCGCGCAGGAGGGCGATCATGCACTGCGTTTGCGAGAGTTTGCTCATGCTTTCGGTGAGCTCCGTCCCCATGGCGCCGTAGAAACCGCCCGCGAACGCCGGCTGCAGGGGCGGAACCTCGAGCTTGAAGTGCACGGGCCCATCGGCCACCGAGTCCCACTGGAAGTGGTCGGAATAGGTCGACTGCGGCGCGCCGTAGTAGCCGTCGATCGCCTCGTCGAAGATTGCCATCGCGAGTGTGGTCGGATGGAGGAAGGTGCGTTTGCCGACTCGACCGTGCGGGTCGGGGACGTTCGATCGGAGCAGGATCGCGGGGTTGTTGATTCCGCCGCCGGCGAGAATCGTTTGTGTTGCGCGCACTTTGATCGTTTGACCGGTCGTCTTGCGCGTGTCGTCGGTGAGAGCCGACGCCTCGACGCCGACCACCGAATCGCCTTCGATGAGCACACGCTCAGCCCGCGCGCGGTGAACCAAGACCGCGCCGTTGTCGAGTGCGCCCGGGATTGTGGTCACGAGCATCGATTGCTTGGCATCCACCGGACAGCCCATGCCGCAGTACCCGAGGTTGAGGCAGCCGCGTACGTTGCGCCGGATGATGTCCCACGAATACCCGAGCTTGTCGGCGGCCGTGGCAAGCACGGCGTTGTTGGGATTGGGGGCCATCGCCCAACGCTCGATGTTGAGTCGCTCCTCCATCTTCGCGAAGTACGGGGCCATCTCTTCGACGCTGAGGCCTTTCACCCCGCGCGCGTCGGCCCAGTACTGCAGCGTCTCCGGCGGTGTCCGGAAGCTGGAGGTCCAGTTGACAGTGGTCGAGCCCCCGACCGCACGCCCCTGCAGAATCGTGATCGAGCCGCTCTTGTTCGCACGCCCCGTGCCTTCTTGATAGAGGTCGCGGTACGCGGGGCGCTCCTCCATGTTGAACTCGCTCGAGGTTTTTAACGGCCCTTCTTCGAGGAGCACGACGCGGAGCCCCGCCTTGCTGAGCGTTTCGGCGGCGGTGCCACCCCCTGCGCCGGTGCCGACGATCACCACGTCGCACTCGAGCTCGAGCGGAGCGGTGATCGCAGCCGCGTTGGTAATCTTCCACCCGCGTTCTTCGGCTTTGCGGTACGGATCGGTGCTGCTTCCGAGCTTGATCTGCGAAAGGTTGGTCACGGGGTTGCCTCCTGTCCGTCTGCCGGCAGGTCGACGACGGGGATTTCTCCCGCGACCTTCTTCGGCGGGCCGGGATAGCCTGTCGAGGCCTGACCCTGCGGTGTGATGTAGTAGGCGCTGCCGATCATGCGAATCATCGCGGCGTAGATCGCATTGAGCAGTTCGATGTTGCTGTCGCGGAGCTTGTAAAGTGCGCTATCGGCGTCTTCGACCGAAGCCTTGCTCCAACTGCCCCACTGGCCCGTCATCAGACCTCGCGTGGGCATGAAGTTGAGGACGTCGAACGCTTGGAGCAGCAGGTCGATGACGATCTGCGACGTATCGCCCAGCAAGGTGTCGAATGACTCGACGACCCGATCGATCGCCTGCCTGTCGCCCGAGGCAACCTCTCCTTTGAGCACCGAGGGCGTCAGCGCACGCAGAAGCTCGACGTCTTCAGGCCTGAGGTATTGCATCGCGGAGGCGGGCTTGCTCGACGTGCAGCCCGACAGCACGGCGCCGGTGCTCATCGTCGAAAGCGCCGCGGCGCTCGCAGCGGAGAGCTTCATGAACTCGCGGCGGTTGGGTCTCATTTCCCTGAGGTATCCCAACTTCAGCGATGATCGTCCAGCGCAAACATTCGGTCTATCGGCGACGTCGAGAGTCAGCGGAGAGACGTCGCCGCCTGTCCAGGACTCCGAACGAAATACTCACTGGTCGTCACGCTCGTGATTTTCCAGACGGGCAGGAAAGACGCAACGCTCTGCAGCATAATAGCCATGTTCTTCGCCAGCTCGAGGCGGTTCTTCGCCCCGTAGAACTTCATCGGGTCGGTCACGTGATCGGCCGAGGGCCAGGACTCCTCGACGATCCCCTCATAGGGAACAGCACCCGGAGTGAGCACCTCGAGCACGACATTGCGTACATACCTGCTGCGGGGCTGCATCCATTCAGACATTGGACCCTGACGGTTGAACCAGTGGCGCATCCACCGTTCGCGGTCGATACGTCGGGGACGCTCGAGCGGAGTCACCGAGACGATGCCAGGAGAACGCTCCGTGTCCGGCCAGTCTCGCGGAGCTGCATGCTGGTTGCCCCCGTACTCGGTGTAGAGGTGCTCGCGCACGCGGTAGCCGGCGAGATCGAATCCCGCGTCGAGCAAAGTCGCCTCGATCCGGCGGCGCCGGACGTCGAGCTCGTCGTCTACCCAGACGCTCACTTCGGCCGCGAACGGATCGGTAAACGCCGTCGTCGGCGAAGGCGACGGCACACGCGCCAGGTCATCGTCGATACGGAGTGTCAGGTACCGGGCACCGTCCTCGAGGAGCTTGGGAGCCGCACGCTCGAGGAGAGCCTCGCGGCGCGCGGCAGGTTCCATGGGGTGGCGATTCCAGAGCAAGTAGATGAGCTTGTGCACGGTCGACGGGCTCCTTTTTTGGCAGTTAGCCGCGGGCGGCTTCGGCCTTCATGCGTTCGACCGTGGCCCGATACTGCGGCAGGAGGGGAGGCAGACCCTCCGCGGCCGTCGTTCGCGGTCGGTACCCCAGGTGGTCGCGCGCCTTGTCGATGCGAAACGAGGCGTCACGACACACCGCGAACACGTCGCGGCGCGTGAGAGTCGGATACGGCCCGCCCAGATAGTGAGCGACTTCGGATGCGTAGGCTGCGGCGTAAGCAACCCGCTGCGGAACTCGCAGCGTAGGCCATCGGTAGCCGAGTCCTTCGACGATGGGGCGGTACCAATCGACCGCGTTGGTAGGCTCGTCGTCGCTTACGAAATAAGCCTGCCCGCCAACCCGCTCTGGGGTATCCGTGAGTTTCTGCGCGGCGAGGAAGTGTGCGTCGACCACCGAATCGACGTGAATGTTGTCGGTGACGGCCTTGCCATCGCCGATGCGTGCCTTGAACTGCCCGCCCGCGAGATGCGTGAGAAAGTCCTCGACCATCATCGCGCCGTCGCCCGGCCCCCACACGCCACCCATCCGAATCGCAGCCGTTCTAAGCCCGTTTGGGTCGTCGGCAGCCAGTACCCGTTTCTCCGCACGGCTCTTGGTCTGCGAATACAGATCTGCAAGCCCGCCCCGTCCGACGTAAGGCGCGGTCTCGCTGCCTTCGCGAATCGGCCCGTCGACCGCCGCAACGATCGAGCTGGTCGAAACCAACTTCGAGACGCCAGTCTCCTTGCATGCTTGGATCACGCACTCGGTCCCGAGCACGTTGACGCCATAAACCAGTCTCCGGGTTTCCGGCCGGGCCAGAGTTAGGGTCTTGATCACGGCCGCCGTATGCAAGACCGTGTCGATGCCGGCGCAGGCGGCACGAAGTGAGCTCAACGACCGAACGTCGCCGACGACGCTCTCGACCCGAGAGTCTCCGCCCGCAAAAGGAGCGAGGTCGAGCACACGCACCGTGCACCCGAGTTCGAGCAGCCTTCGCACCAGGTGCTTGCCGACGAAGCCGTTTCCGCCGGTGATCAAACAGGTCGGCCCAACGGCCTCTCGATCGACTGCCAGCTCCATCTTGCGCTGCCGACCTTGAACCGTCGTGCTACTTTGCGCAATCCCGATGAGCCCGCTGACTCCCGTCGTCGTCGCAGATCCGCAACACGAACCTTGGGACGACGAAGCCGATGTCATCGTCGTTGGACTCGGTGCGGCCGGCCTCAGCGCCGCGCTGCAGGCTCGCGACGATGGCGCTGACGTGTTCGCCATCGACCGGTTCCTGGGAGGCGGCGCGGCAGCGCTCAGCGGAGGCGTCTTCTACGCGGGCGGTGGAACCCACATCCAGCAGGAGGCCGGTGTCGAGGACACGGTCGACAACATGCTCCGCTATCTATCGCTCGAAGTCGAAGACGCAGTATCGCCCGAAACGCTCCGAAGATTCTGCGAGACGAGCGCACAGAATGTGCGCTGGCTGACCGACCGCGGGGTGCCCTTCTATCCGACTCTCTGCGCGATCAAGACCTCGTATCCCACCAACGAATACCACCTCTACTTCTCCGGGAACGAAACCTTCCCGCCCTACTCAGACGAGGCAACCCCGATCCCCCGAGGCCACCGAACCGACGGAGGCGCCTTTCCGGGTGCGAATCTCGTCGACCCGCTACGGCACCGGGCAGAAAACGACGGCGTCCGAATCGCAGTCCAGTCGGCGGCTCGGCGCGTCTGCGTCGACGGGAGCGGCCGCGTCGTCGGCCTGGTGTACTCAGAAATACCACCGGGACCATGGCGGTGGCTTCACGCGCGACTTCATCGAATGGAAACCGCGATCGCCAAGTTCGCCACGAAGCTCGCAGGCGCGCTTCGCCGACGCGTTGACGCGATCGCCCAGACCCACGGAGTCGAGCGACGGGTTCGCGCCAGGCAGGGTGTAGTGCTCTGTGCCGGCGGATTCGTGTTCAACCGAGACATGGTTGCCGAGCACATTGCCGAGTTCTCCCCGGGCCTGCCCCTTGGCACCGCCGGGGACGATGGCCTGGGCATTCGGCTCGGCCAAAGTGTCGGAGGACGGGTTGCAATGATGGACCGCGCATCGGCCTGGCGTTTCCTCTATCCGCCCAATGCGTTCGCTGAGGGAATTCTAGTCAACGGTCGAGGCGAGAGGTTCGCGAACGAGTTCTGGTACGGTTCGAAAATCGGCGAAGCGATGGTGGAGCGGAACGACGGAACCGCCACGCTGATCATCGATGAACGACTGCGAACGCTCGCCCGCGAGCAAAGCAAGCCCGGCAAGCTGCAGTGGTTTCAACGAGGGGTGGCCCTTGCGAACCTCTACTTCAACTGCACCAAGCACACAGACCTCCCGGCCCTCGCCTCGGCAATCGACGTGCCTCGGGACGCCCTCGCTCGGACCTTCGACGACTACAACCAGATGGCGCGCGGCCTGCACCCTGACCTCTTTGGAAAGGATCCGGCTGGCCTCGAGCCGCTCAGCGAGGCTGGACCGTACTACGCGATCGACTGCTCACTGGGGTCGCGGCGCCACCTATGCGCCGTGATGACCTTGGGAGGGCTCGCCGTGGACGAGCGCAGCGGGCAAGTGCTCGGCAACGACGGAAACGTGGTCGATGGGCTCTACGCCGCGGGACGCACGGCGGTCGGTGTCTGCTCGAGGCAGTACGTCAGCGGACTATCACTGGCCGACTGCGTATTTTCGGGGCGACGCGCCGGACACGCTGCCGCGCTCATAAAGGCGCAACGGGTCGAGGCGGCTCCGGCTCAGACGCGGTAGCGGCGGTACGCGAAGCAGGCGCCGGGGCTTCGAGCACTTTCCCGAGCATGATCCGCTGCATCAGGTGGAAGTCGGCGATGGCTTCCGGACGATTTTGCGGCAGCGGATAGGGTGCTCCCATCGCGTGGGCGGCAACGAGCCCGGACATGAACGAGAGATCGTGGCCGCCTTCAGGTGTGGTGAAAGTCCCGCAGTAGTAGAGGTCGTCCTTGCCCTGAAGGAACCGCATCGACGCCATGATGAGTAGGTTCCGCAGGCACAGAGTGTGGTTCGGACGCGGTAGCGCGACCTCTTTGACGACCTTGTCGATGCGCTTCTTCGAGTTGAAGGTCACGAGCATCGGCACGCCGAACTGCGGCAAACCCGGGTACTGGGACGACAGGACGAATGTGCACTCGAGATCCCCCCGTTCGTCGACCTCGACGTAGGTGTTCGCGGTGCTTCCAATTCTCTCGCGCGCGTCTTCCGGAAATACGCTGTCGTCCGAATGGATGACGAACTTCGAGAAGGTTGGGTCGACATCGTCCACGTACTGTGAGTTGCCCAACAGCAGCCGCTGAAGCCGCGTGGGGGCCTCGAGTGACGCGAGCGCGGAGTGCGCGTCACAGGCGAACACGACCTTGTCCGCTTCGTAGACGCGGCCCTCGGCGTCTTCGACTAAGTAGCCGTCGCCCTGCCGCGCGACCCGCACGATCTCGTGATGGGTATGCACACGATCGGCGAACGGCTCCGTCATCCTCTCGAAGACCTGCCGGGGCGGTCCGTCCCAGGTCTCCATGCGGCAGGGTCGTTCCAGCGGCACGATGCTCTCGAGGATCGGGAGGACGACGGCAGGAATACGCTTCATCTTCGTGGTGATGAAGGTGGCGCAATGGACCGTGACGAACACCTGATCCCAGAAGTCGCGAGAGATTCCAAACAGGCGCGCCAGCCAGTAGATCGGGATGATGTTCATCGGGTTGAAGTACGAGAAGTGATAGGCCGAAGGGTGGTGCTTTTTCGGAACGAACAAGTTGCAAATCGCAGTGACGAAGGCGACCAGTCGATCCCAGCGTCGAAACTGCGCTGCGAACTTCCGGTCGAGTTCTCCCTCTCCGTCCTGCCGAAAGTCGCCATCGGGCGTTCGGACGAAGTACGAGATTGGCAGACTGGTGCGGTTCAGCCCGAGCTCCTCGAGGAGCAATTGGTAGTTGTGGTAGTATATTTCCGGCCATGCCACGACGAGCAGGGGCGACTCGGCCGCGTTGCCCTCAGCGTCCTGGATCGGCCATCGAAACGTCTTGGCGTTGCCGCCGACGGCCGACGAACGCTCAAAAAGCTCGACGCAGTGCCCCGCGCGGTCTAGTGACCACGCTGCCGCAACGCCTGCAATCCCTCCACCTACGATCGCGATCTTCGAACTCTTCACCGGTCTCCCCCTTGCGCCAGCGACAGCTTTGGCGTCTGTCTAGGTTCCCCTACCCGGCGTTGTGCGAATCGTCCAGATCCCTCAAGGTATGAGACCGCCGATGCCCGAGTGGGAAGATCTGCCAACCGAGGAGCTGCTGGACCTGCGCCTCTGCGAACTGGGTCTCCACATCGAGGACACCTGGCTGGAGGACTGCGGGCAACGGCTCCGCGAGGAGCTCACGAGCGCGGGACTGTCTCGGCTGCGCATACACACCTGGCTGAGCGATGAATGGTGTTCCCCGGACGGCATCCCAGGCATCGGCGTCCCCTTCTACCTCGCGCATCCGCGACTGATGCGCCTCGAACGCCAGATGATGTTCGAGGTCGAGGGAGGGACACGGGCCGAGTGCATGCGACTCCTCCGCCATGAGGCGGGCCATGCCTTTCAACACGCGTACAACTTGCAGCGTCGAAAACTCTGGCAACGCGCGTTCGGCCGCGCGTCGGAACCGTACCCCGAGTTCTATCGACCCAACCCCCTCAGCAACGCTTTCGTTGAACACCTCGATGGCTGGTACGCGCAGGCTCACCCCGTCGAAGACTTCGCAGAGACGTTCGCCGTCTGGCTCGCGCCGCGGTCTCACTGGGAGGAGCGCTATGCTCAAACGGAGGCACTGAGCAAACTCGAGTACGTCGATCAGCTCGCACGCGAGCTAGGCGACCGGCCCCCGCCCGTGAAGTCTCGCGCGCGTCCGTACTCGCTCTCACGGCTGCGGTACACGCTGCGTCGCCACTATGAGCGCCGCCAAGAGCACTACAGCCCAGGCTTCAGCGACGAGTACGACAGGGACCTCCGAAAGATCTTCAGCGACTCGCCCCGATACAGGAACAACGAGACGGCCGCCTCGTTCCTAAGACGAAACCGCAGGCAAATACGCGAACAGATCGCCGTGTTCACCGGCGAATATCAGTTCACGGTCGATCAGGTCCTCCGTGATATCATCGGGCGCTGCAGGGAGCTGCGGCTTCGACTGACCAAAGGTGAGCGCCAGACGAAGCTCGATTTCGCCGTCATGTTGACGGTACACACCGTGCATCTCCTGCATCGACGCGACACATGGCATCCACTGTAAAACGGAGACGCGTTCTCGTTCTCGTACACAGCAGCCTCATCCCGCCCGATGACATCAGCGAACTGACCGCCGCCGAAACGGCGCCGTTTCAGACCGAATTCGACATTCGCGAAACCCTTCGCTCACTCGGCCACGATGTGCTGTTGGTCGGACTCAGCGACGAGCTCGGTCCCCTTCGCAAGGCCATCGAAGACTTCAAGCCGCACGTGGTCTTCAATCTGCTCGAGGAGTTCGGGGGCGAGGCGATTTTCGACGCCCACGTCGTCGGATACCTCGAGCTGCAACGCACGGCCTACACAGGATGCAATCCACGCGGGCTGCTCCTCGCGCGCGACAAGGCCCTCTCCAAGAAGATCCTCACCTACCATCGCATTCGTGTCCCACGCTTCCGCGTATTCCCTCGGTATCGCAAGACGGTGAAGCCCAAGGGGCTCGAGTATCCGCTGATCGTAAAGTCACTGATCGAGGAAGGTAGCTACGGAATCTCGCAGGCATCGGTCGTTACCAACGACAAGGCGCTCGTGGATCGCGTCGAGTTCATCCACGAAAAAATTCGCACCGATGCGTTAGTCGAACAGTACATTGCGGGGCGTGAGCTCTACGCTTCGGTACTCGGAAATCATCGTTTGACGGTGTTTCCTACTTGGGAGATCTTTCTCGACAAACTCCCCGATGACGCGGTCCGGATCGCCACCCGCAAGGTCAAGTGGGACCTCGAATACCAAGAACGGCACGGCGTCCGAATCGGACGGGCCAAGGCCCTACCGGACGATCTCGAACGGAACATCCAAGCTCTCTCGAGACGGATCTCCCGTCGACTCGGCACCGATGGCTGTGTCCGCATCGACTTCCGCTTAGATGACGAAGGCCATCTCTACTTTCTCGAAGCGAACCCCAACCCGGACATCGCAGAAGGCGAAGAGTTCGCGAGCGCGGCTGAGGCGGCCGGGGTCACGTACCCGCAGCTCGTTCAGAAAATCGTGAACCTCGGGATCAGGCGCGCGGAACGCGGCTGATCCTGAGCGCTCACTCCCTCGCTTGGTCGCTTATTGGAAGGTATCGGCCAGATACTTTCGGAAGCACTGAATCTCGTCTTCGGACCAAGCCGGGGCGCCGAGCGGCATCTGCGATCCCCCGCGCGGGCTGGCGGTGAGCTTAATCAGGACGTCGCTGTTGTCGGTGCAGCTGGCGTCGAGAAGCGGACCGCCGAGGCCGCTCTGACCGATGAGCCCTGTGAGTTCCGCTTGGATGGAGGTGTTCGGAGCGGCGACGTCGAGCACCATCTCGCTCTGCCCGGTGCCTCGTGCATGGCAGGAGCCTTCGACCGCACACCCTTCGAGCTTCTCCTCGAGCACTTCTTCTTCGAAGTTCGGAATGAAGCAGTAGGGGTCGCCCGCGAAGGACGACTCACAAAGGTTGAGCGGCTCGCCCGCGGTTCCGTCGTCTCCGCACGCTACCGCGAACGAAATCAGAAACCCGAGAGTCAGTATTTTTCCATCGATTCGAATCATTGCTCCTACCGCCTATCTATATTCAAAGATCCTTTAGAACTGTCATCTTGGTGCTGTTGCTGAAGGAAAAATATACTCCTAATAGATGTAAATCCTGCCAGACCGGAGACAGATTGCAACCCCGATCACCAGAAAAATAAACCCTAAAGGGTGCTTACTATCTGGATTTTCAGTGATCTTACACCCTGTCTTTAGTCCTGCAGGGTGTTTTTCGGTTTGCTACTGTGATCCAGGTGAGGATGAAGTATCGGTGCATCAATAGCGACCTCAAGGCTGCGGCCTTCCTGCTCGTCGGGTCCGCGTTGGCGGTGTCAGGCTGCAAGGAAGATCCGACGCTCTTCGGAGGTTGTTCCACGAACAACGTCGACCAGTGCCCCACCTCGGAAGGCTTTGCCAATCCGTACGAGGGGCAGCTCGAGCTTCTGAGTTGGCCCGAGACCTTGCGAAAGGTGAGCCTCGAGCTGACCGGCGAGCTTGCCGACCGAGTCGCAAATGCGGGTAACCGAAGAACTCGGCCAGGTCGGTCTCGAGGCTTCGTTGGCGGAGCTCATGGCAAAGCCCGAGTTCGCGGAGCGCGTCATCGAGCTCTACAACGACCACTTCCTGACCGACAAATACCTCGGCCGCGAGAACGCGATCGACCTACTGGACGAGGACCTCTTTCCGAATCTCCGCTGGTTCGATCGGATGGCGGAAGACAACGACGACGTCTCGCTCACGACCAATAACTCATTGGCACGCGAACCGCTCGAGCTGATCGCCCACGTGGTTCGCAACGAGCTTCCCTTCACCGAGATCCTGACCGCCAACTATACGATGGTGAACGGCTACTCGGCCCTCTCGCTCATCGGACTGCCGGACATCCCGCTCAGTCTTGGCGAAGACCCGAAGCGTTTCCGCGCGATGGAGATCCCCGGCGTTCCGCACGCGGGAATTCTGACGTCCCCGATGTTCTTGAATCGGTTCCCAACGAGTGACACCAACCGAAACCGTCACCGTTCGCGAATGGCCTACGCCTTCTTCCTCGACATCGACGTGAACCGATTCGGCAGTCGACCCGTCGATGCGAGCGCCGACTTCGGCGAGAACCCGACGCTCAACAACGCGGACTGCACGGTATGCCACACGACAATCGACCCGGTTGCCGGCGTGTTCATGAACTGGAACGAGAGCGGCGAATACGACGGTCGCGGTCGTTGGTATGACGGAGAGATGCTCGCCCCGGGCTTCAACGGGAAGCAGGTTCCAGAGAACCGACGCTCGAGCGCACTCCAGTGGTTCGCAAGCGAGCTCACCAAGAATCCGCGCTTCGCGCAGGCCACGGTGAAGACCGTCTTCGAGGGACTTACCGGCCAGAAAGTGCTCGACCTTTCCGTCGCGTACGTGGCTCCCAACATGGGTGACCCGGGAACCGGCGGTATGGGCGGCAGTCTCGGCACCGGCGGAGCCGGCGGTGCAGCAGGCATGGTTGGCGCAGGCGGAATTGCCGGCATGGCCGGCGCAGGCGGCATGGCCGGCATGGCTGGCGCAGGCGGAATGGCCGGTATGGTCGGCACGGGCGGCATGGCCGGCGCAGGCGGCATGGCTGGCGCAGGCGGCATGGCCGGTATGGTCGGCACGGGCGGCATGGCCGGTGCGGGTGGGTCCGTTTCACCGCCACCCCCTCCTCCTCCGCCGCCGCTCGTGATTGAAGAGGTCGTCGACCCGGATGCGGATCCTGCTCTCGAGCGGGCCTACGAGGTCCAGCAGCAGATCCTGCGCACGATTCAAGAGCGCTTCGTTGCGAGCAACTACAACTTCAAAGTCTTGGTTCGGGAAATCGTCATGAGCCCGTACTTCCGAGCGAAGAACGCTGCCCCGCTGTCACCCGACATGGAGGTCGAGCTCTCGACCTTCGGAACGGCGCGGCTTCTCCCGCCGGAGCATCTCAATCGCAAGATCGAGGCGACCACGGGCGTGCGCTGGCGCGCTCGTCCCGACCGCGCGGACTACCTTCGCGACCAGTACCGCATCTTCTATGGCGGCATCGACTCCGACCTCGTCACGCAGCGCGTGACCGAGCCCAACGGTGTGATGGCAAGTCTTGCGCAGCGCATGGCCTTCGAGGTGGCATGCCAGGCGGTGCCGTATGACTTCTCGAAGTCGCCCGTCGACCGCGTCCTGTTCCCGAACATCGATCGGAACGTTCCGATAGACACCGGGTCTGACCAAGTCCGCCAGGCTGTGCAGCACCTGCACGAGCGTATTCTCGGAGAATCGCTCTCAACCAACGACCCCGAAATCGACGCGACGATGGTCGTGTTGACCGAAGCCTACAGCCTCGGACGAGATGGTCTTTCGACTGGCACAGTCCCCGAACAACTCGCGGGACCGTGTCGCCTGAACGATGACCCAATGACTGGAGATCGCCTCCCGGACGGACGTCGCATTAACAACGACCCCGACTACACCCTCCGCGCTTGGATGGCGGCAGTGAGCTATCTCCTTTCCGATTATCGATACCTGTACGAGTGAGGGAGGACTAGCCGTGGATCGTCGAGACTTCTTACGCATCGCTAGCTGGGCCGGATTGACATGTGTGCTTCCGGCAGCGGTAGACCCCTTGCGCGCCACCGCGCAGACCAACTCTGCCGGGTATACGGGGACCTATTGGATCTTCATGCACGCCGGAGGCGGGTGGGACCCAACGCACCTATGCGACCCGAAGGGGCGCGCCGACGGCAACGAGGACAACCCGATGGGTCGTTTCCTCAATGGCGACATCCGCAGCGCGGGCAACATCAACTACGCTCCACTCGGCGACGACCAAACGGGACTCGACCTGTTCTTCCAGAACAACTACGAACGACTGCTGGTCATCAATGGCATGGACACCGGGACGAACGGCCACGACCAGGGCACTCGAGGCACCTGGAGCGGTCGAACCGAAGAGGGACACCCTCCGATCGGCGGTCTCATCGCTGCAACGCACGGGGCGACTCTTCCGATGCCGTTCATCGGCTACGGCGGTTACCTCGACACGCAGGGCGTCACCAATGCGGTTCCGCTAGGCGACGGCGGGCTTTTGCACAACCTCGCCCACCCTTCTCGCCCCGACCCTCGCGGCTCTGAAGAGAACTATTTCGGACACCCGGACATTCCCGGCGTGGTTCAGCGCGAGCAGCAGCTTCGGTTGCTCAGGATCCAAGGCGAGCAGCGCCTTCCGCGCATTCGCGCCGGGCAGAACGAGCTGATGTTGGCTCGAATGGGTCAGGATGACCTCAAGCGCGTTTCCGAGGCGCTCCCCGAGCAGTTCGCCGACGGACAGCTCCAGAGGCAGATTCAGGTCGCGCTCGCAGCCTATTCGGCCGGCCTCTCGGTCAGCGTGAGCGTGAGCCGCGGCGGTTTCGACACCCACGGCAACCACGACCAGAACCACCTACCCCGTCTCATCGACTTCGTGAACGCTGCCGACTTCGCCATGGAGGAAGCCGACCGGATGGGAATCGCAGACAAGGTCGCGGTCGTGATGGGCTCAGACTTCGGTCGAACCCCCGGCTACAACAGCGGCAACGGCAAAGACCACTGGCCGATTAGCAGCATGATGATGATGGGCCCGGGCATCCGCGGCAACCGAGTAATCGGCGGCAGCAACCAACGTCACGGACCCCTACTCATCGACCCCACGACGCTCCAAGTCACCGGGGATCCCGATACCGCGCAAGGAACCCGACTCAGCATCGCGCACGTGCACCGAGCGCTCCGCAATCTCGCGGGCGTACCCGAGAGCTTCAAAGGCGCATTCCCGCTGCCAGGCGAAGACCTCCCCCTGTTCGACTAGACGCGCGCGCTGGCGCGGGCAGAGGTGCTGACAGCAGTTCCGCGGTAGCGATCGCGTCAGTGGCAGTGTCACTGCAAGCGGCAGTGTCTGCGACTGTGCTTGTCTTTTGCCTTGGTGTGCGCCGTCCGAAAGGTCGACCGTGCTCAACATCGCCGAGGCGCGCGGAAGCGATCCCGGCAACGCACGCGCCCGCTTCGCCACCGCATGCGGCTCCGCCAAGGAAACCCGCGCAGCCCTCCACATCGCCACAGACTGGGAATACATCGCGAAACGAGCCTGCGATCGCATCGACGCCGACACGGACGCTGGCGCTGGCAGGGACACCGGCACAAACGCTGCCACGAACACCCACGCTGCCACCGACACCCACGCCCCCACCTACGGAGAAACAGAGTCGGCGCGGGACGTGTGCGCGGGGCGGCGTCGCGAGTGCCAACCCGTCACCGAGCAACCACCCCGGGTTGGTCGCGAGCGTCGAGGGGCGGCGTGCGGGAGCCAACGCCCCAAGTCCTCCCGCGACCCTTGCAGGCCGCCCCGTCCGCCCCGCTCATGCGTCCCGCGCCGACGGTGAGTCTAGAACGCGGCGCCGCCGCCGACGTTGAGGCCCCAGACCTGATTGCGGTCGAAGGAGAAGCCCCACGGATTGTCCAGGTTGATCACGACCCCGATCGAACCGAACGCGTCTTCCTTGCCAAAGCGCAGGTAGGGCTCGACTGCGAGCTGCGTGTTTTGACCCTGGGCCTGCTTGCGCGGCAGGATGACGAACGTGAACCGTGAACCCACGCGAAGCCACTTCACGGCCTGATAGGCCATCGTGGCGCCCATCTGAACGACCGGGTCGTTGCGCTGGTTGGTGTTCCGGTCCGCGCCGGAGCCGCAGCACTTGAGCATCACGCCCGTCGCGAAGTCGGCGCCCCACAGAAAGCCGCTCGGCTTTCGGCGTTCGAATGCGAGCGGGAAGATCACGCTCAGCGAATGAGGCTCCCAAAGCCAATAGTTCATGTTGCCTCGAACGGCGGCGGCCAGCGCGTAGGCCGTACCCGCGGTGAGGTTGTCTGGCGACGCGATCTCATCGGGAAAGCGAGCCACCGGAACCGTGACGCCGAAGCCGGCTCGATACGAAAACTGTCCCTTCACGCCCTGGTAGTTGAGTCCGATCCATGGATTTCCTGGTCGAAACGCATTGTCGGTCTGATTGTCGTCCTCGAGCTCGAGGTTGACGTACGAGAAGCCCCAGGCCGCATCGAGGAGCCAGTGCTGGGCGAGCTGGAAGCGCATCTCGAAGACAGGGCTCAGCAGGCGCGCCTTCGCGTCTCCTTCGATGTCGCCAAAGAACATTGCGAGCTCGCCAAGTAGCTGAAAGCGCTTCGAATGCGCGTCGACGCCCTCGTCGAGACTCATGGGTTCGTCTGGATACGCGAGCGCGCCACTCGGCGAAAACCATGCTGCCGCCGCTGCGAACGCAGCAATCAAACCCCAACTCCGCACACCAGCCATCACGTCTCCCCCAAACGAGAACCGGGATCCCCACCCTTTTCTCGCTCTCAGTATAGGCAGTCGGAGTAAGGCGGGACCACTGTTCCGCCCTCAGCGAAACCGTGTGTGATCGTCCGTTCAGGGCTGCACGGCAACGTACGACGGACCGGGTTGCGTCAGCCATGCAATCGAACGCACGCGACCTGCGTCGAGGTCGATGATCGATAGCTGGTGGTTGGTGATATGCGCGATGAAGGCAAAGGCACCGTCCGCGTCAACCGCCGCAGTCAGCGGAAATGCGCCGCCAGAGATCGTCTCCGGAGAGGACGGAACCAGTCCCTGCGCTTCGACGGCGATCGTGACGAAACTCGAAGGCGCATCCGCAGAGGCCGGGCTCAGAGGTGCGAGGATCTCACTTCGACTCGGGACGTAGGTCAGCCCGTACGGAAAGCCGCCGCCGATGCCGTACTCTTCGAGGACCACGGGCGCAGTCGGATCGGCCGTGTCGATAAGGGATACGGTCAAACTCAGGCTATTGGCGACAGCAAGCAAATCGTTCCCTTCGACGAACGCGAGATCGGAAGGATCCGTCCCAACGGTCACCGGATCGCTCATAGTGCCGGCGACGTCTGCGGTCTGAAACACGCGCACGGCGCTCTCGCTCGCAAGATTCACGGCGCCGAGACTGCCGTCAGCGCTCAGCACGACCTGCTCGGGCCCGCGACCAACGTTGAGCTCCTCGATCACGGCTCGACTTGCGATGTCGACGATCGACATGCTGTCTCCTCGACCGTCGGTGGTGCCATAGTTTGCGGTATAGGCGAGCAGTCCGTCGGGACTGATCGCGATGCCCATCGGAACGTCTTCGGTGTCGACCGAGGTTGCTTCGCCGGTCTCTAGGTCGACGATGAGAAGAGTGCCTCCGGGAGCAACGATAGGAGAGCCAACGATCGTGTTGGTCGCCCCCATGCCGTCGAAGAACCCGGGGCTCACGGAGACGACCGCCGTGCGTCCGTCGGGCGTGAGTTCGACTTCGAGCGGCCCCGGCGCCCAGTCTGAAAGATCGATCGTCAGAACGATCGCCTCTTCGGCTGTGCTCTCCGAGTCGGTGAGCCTCGCGTAGTCGAGGACGGTGATCGATTGATTGAGCCAGTCGGCCGTCACCACGATGGGCCCTGAGGCGCTTTGTTCTGAGCTGCTGCAGCCGACGCAAGCCGCGAGGCCGAGGGCGATTGCGCAGAGGAGCAGACGGGGAATGAACTGCACCGGTCTGAGTGTGAACATCGCGGGAGTCTACACGATAAGCATATCGGTAGATACGATTGGCTCAATGTCTCGGGCCCGAGCCGCCGGTGTAGCAGCTTGGTTATCCTGCGCAGTCCTGCCTGGACTCTGCGAAACTCTACTGACTTCTACTGACCTCTAGGCGTGCGCGGCGCGCTCGACCCAGGGGCGCGAGCGCAGTGCCTCATCGAGGTCTTCGTAGCGATGAAGCAGCCGCACCGGAAGACCTGCGTTTACCAGTTCATGTTGCTCTGGGAGCCCGAGCCAGACCTCGTGCTGAGATCCTACCTTCTTCAGGCCAGCGACGATGGACTCTCGTTCGTTCGGCTCGAGGTCGCGTACGATACTCAAGAGTAGGAGTTCGGACCCGCTCTGAGAGCAGGCCTCGGCCATGTCATCGAAGGGCATGTGGGTGCCGAGGTAGATCGGTTCGAGGCCTCGGCTCGCGCTGATGAACGCGCCGATGATCGCGCCGAACTCGTGCAGGTGCCCTGGCGGCGTGGCGACCACGATGCGCGGCGCTCCCGCAGCTGGCTCCGCATGTCGCATAAGCGTCCCCAACAGGCTTCGGAGCTGCCCCGAGATTATGTGTTCGTGCGCAATCTTGAACTCGTGACGCGACCAGGCGTCACCGATGCGACGCATGAGTGGCACGATGAACTCCAGGGTGAACTGCATTGGCGGAACGATCGCAGCCGTTCGGCTCAGTAGCCCTTCAGCTTCGCGCACGTCATACGAGAAGACCGCTTCGAGATAGTCGTCGACCAGGGCTTCGTAGAGCGATGAACCTTCGTCGGACGGCGCGGGCAGCTCTCCGATGATGCGGCGCAACGCGTCGTCTTCGAGCTTGGCGACCTGGCCAATCGAGTGACCGAGCTCCGTCGCCCGCCGGAGCAGAACCAAGCGACGGATTTGCTCGTGCGAGTAGCGGCGCTTGTTGCCCCCGGTGCGATCCGGCTCGACCGCCTTGTAGCGACGTTCCCAGACGCGAATGGTATCGGCGGTGAGCCCGGTTAGACGTGCAACGACACGCATTGGGTAGACCCCGTGTAGTTCACTTACCTTGGCATTCATCGCGCTCTCCATAAGGGTGGTATCGGGGCGGGCACTGTGCGAAGGACACGCCGAGAGTCGCCTGACGATGGATGGGGTGGTGGTGTCTCATCCATGACTCGGGTTCCCTGGAGTGCCCGCCCCGTACCGGGATGGGAGAGTCGCCCTGACCTTAGCGCGACCCTGCATGTCTACATACTGTCTATGTTTTATTCGTCAAGACATAGACATCATCGGGGCTTAGATTTTCCGCGCATATTTTGCGCCACGGTTTGTGTTCGCGAACTCCATGCGCTCGCGGGCCTGGGAAACGGTCTTTCCCGAGCCGATCGAGGCAATTCCACGTGGCACAAGAATTGAAACATGTTCTACTTTGAGCGCACGCCATTCAGGCGCGCAACCGCGAGGAGCGAGCGAATGACACAGACGAATTCGGACCAACCCTGGGCCGGCTTTGCACGCGGCTGGTTTGTGTTGATGTTCTCAGAGGAACTCGAACCGGAGCAGGTCATGCCGATTCGGCGGTTTGGTCAGGAGCTCGTGCTCTTCCGCACCGCGTCGGGCGAACCGAAGGTACTGGACGCCTACTGTCCGCACCTGGGCGCGCATCTCGGCCACGGCGGCAAGGTCGTCGAAGAGAGCATCGTGTGCCCGTTCCACGCTTGGAAGTTCGACGGCGATGGCCAGTGCATCGAGATCCCGTACGCGAAGCGCATCCCGCCCAAGGCCCGGGTGGAGTGCTGGCCAGTGCGCGAGCGCAACGGAATGATATTCGTCTGGCACGACCGTGAGAAGGGCCTGCCCGACTGGGAGATTCCGGAAATCGCCGAGTGCGCCGACGCAGAGTTCCTGCCTTGGAAGTACGCGCACCTCGAGATCAAAACACCCCCTCTTGCGATCGCAGAGAACCTCGCGGACTCCGGCCATTTCGTCACGGTGCACGACACGCACCCCGTGCCGGGCTCGTTCAGCAACACCTACGAAGGTCACGTCGGCCAGCAGAAGATCAAGGCCATCGCCTACCCCGTACACGGAGGCACCGACGAGTTCGAGTCGACCGCGACCTATTACGGCCCGGCCTATCAGATCACCAAGATGGAAGGCAAAGGCCTCGGGGTCATCGTCAATGCGCACACACCGATCGACGACGAACGAGTCATGCTGCGCTTCGGTGTTTCGATGAAACGCACCGAGGGCATGTCAGACGCCATGGTCGATCACTTCATCGACAACATGCGCGACGGATACCTTCAGGACGTCCGCATCTGGGAGAACAAGATCTATCTCGACCGGCCGATGCTTTGCGACGGCGACGGTCCGATCGGTGAGTTTCGTCGGTGGTACCAACAGTTTTACACCCCACGGGAGCATGCCGACGCGGCAGAGTGACCCGAGCCTCAAAGGGAGAGCAGCGATGAGTGAACGACCTAGATTTCCGATTCCACGCTATCCGAGAGGATGGTTTCAGGTGGCGTACTCCGATGAACTCGCGCCGGGCGAAGTGAAGCCGCTCAAGTACTTCGGGGTCGAACTGGTGATGTTTCGAACCGAATCGGGCGATGTCAGCGTGCTCGATGCGTTCTGTCCGCACATGGGCGCGCATCTGGGGCACGGCGGAAAGGTCGAAGGCGATGGTATCGTCTGTCCCTTCCACGCGTGGAAGTTCGATGGGCAGGGAACCTGCACGAAGGTCCCCTATGCGAAGCATCTGCCGCGCAAAGCGAACGTCACGGCTTGGCCGGTGCATGAGGTCAACGGACTCATCATGGTCTGGCATGACATCGAAGGCCGCGAACCCGAGTGGACGCTCCCGGAACTTCCCGAGTGGGGCAACGAGGAGTGGACGCCGTACTGGAAGCAGCGCTGGAAACTACGAACGCACAACCAGGACATGTGCGAGAACGTCGTCGACAAGGCGCATTTCCGCTACGTGCACGGCATGAACATCGTGCCGCAGCCGCACACGATCAATCTCGAATACCCCCTCATCTCGATGGTCACCGACACGGTGTACGAGACGCGACAAGGCGAAGTGGGCGGGGAGCTCGATGTCGAGGTGCACGGGTTCGGTTTCTCCGTGAGTCGGTTCCGCGGCATCGTGGAAACGAGCAACGTTGCCTCGGTCACTCCGATCGACGACGAATACTGTGACGTGCGCTTCTCCTTTACCGTGAAGAAGTTGGGTGGTGCCGACATCACGGCAGGGATCGGCAAAGCGTTCACCAAAGAAATCGCGCGGCAGCTCGAGGAAGACGCGCCGATTTGGGAGCACAAAGCGTTCTTCGAGCAGCCGATGCTGTGCGACGGCGATGGTCCGGTCGCCGATTTTCGCAGGTGGTGCAAGAACTTCTACCCTGACTGGTATCACAAGCAGGCGGAAGACGAGTACTATGGTCGCAAGGAAGTGAGCCGTCCGCTCACCTTGGCCGAGCGCCGAAAGCGACGAGCCGCAGCATAGATAAACGCCGTGTCCGAGACACCCACACAGGACGAGATTCGAGAGCGCATCCGCAAGGAGCACTACCAAATCTCGGAGCAGCTCTCGAAAGTCGAAGGGCTTACCGAAGCCGCGAGCCGCGGGGTCGCTGAGTCGGTGGTGAAGCTACGGCAAGAGCTCGAGACCTTGGGTACGATCCTTCTCGCACACCTTCACTACGAAGAATACCGAATCCCTGCTCTCACCGCCGAGGGTGAGGCGGCTGAGGCGATGGCCGCGTCGATGCGGCAGGAGCATCAGGCTCAGCGCGAGCTTCTCGATCGAGTCATCCGCGACCTCGATGAAACCGCGGTGGGCGCCAAACTCGTCGTCGGGGTGCGCGAGCTGGCCCTCGCGATCCGCGACGATATGGAACACGAAGAGCAAGAGCTGCTCCGCGGTGAGTGAGCGGCGCATAGACCGTGCTATAGGTCACAGCCGGTCGATGGACGCACATGGGTGAAAACGGGTCTGAGCTGAGCGCGTTCCAAGCGCTCCAATCGGGCCTGCCCGAACGCTGGGCACTCATCAACCAGCATGGCCCCGAACCCCGCGACATCATCGTCGTACCGTCGCTCTCGCTGGACGGCATCGAGTCGGTCTCGATTGACGGAGTGCTTCACTACGAGGAGCGTATGCTGTTCGTTCTGAACCTGCTGCGTCGGCCGCGCGCGCGAGTCGTGTACTTGAGCTCGATGCCGATTCATCCCGCCGCGGTGGACTACATGCTGTCGCTGATCAGCGGCATCCCGAACGAGCACATGCGCCAACGCCTGACGGTGATTTCGCTCTACGACGCGTCTCTCAAGCCGCTCTCTCAGAAAATTCTCGAGCGACCGCGTCTCATCGAGCGTATTCGCGAGCACATCGACCCCGAGCGGGCGATGATGACCTGTTTCACCGTCTCGCCGGCCGAACGCGCGCTCTCGACGAAACTCGGTGTGCCTCTTTACGGAGTCGACCCGGAGCTCTTGTGGCTCGGCACCAAGAGCGGCTCGAGGGCCGTGTTTCGTGAGGCCGGAGTGCCGCTCTTGCCCGGTGCGGAGAACCTTCGAAGCGAATCCGAAGTCGTCGAGGCAATCGACGAGGTCTGGTGCGGTGATCCAGGGCTGAAACGGATTCTCGTCAAGCATGACACTGGATTCAGCGGTCACGGAAACGCGGTGCTCGAGCTGAGCCAGCTCGCCGGAGCGAAGCCCTCGAGCTCGCCGTCGACGCGACAGCACGCAATCGCCGAGGCCCTGCCTCGGATGCGCTTCGTCGACGCAAGCCAGAACTGGGCTTCCTTCGCCGAAAAGATGGAGCGTGAGGGCGGCATCGTCGAGGCCTTCCTCGAGGCCCGAGATCTGCGGGCGCCGAGCTGTCAGCTTCGCATCTCACCGCTCGGAGGCGTCGAGCTGCTTTCGACCCACGATCAGCTCCTCGAGGGTCACGATGGGCAGGTCTATGCCGGGTGTCGCTTCCCTGCGGATGCAATCTACCGCTCCGTGATTCAGCGCGATGCACGGCGGGTCGGCGAGGTGCTCGAGGCCAAGGGCGCCGTCGGGCGGCTTGCGGTCGACTTTCTCTGCACTCAGGGGGACGACGGCTCCTGGCACCACTACGCGATCGAAACGAATCTCCGTATGGGTGGCACCACGCACCCGATGATGCTTCTTCGCATGATGACCGACGGCAAGTATGACCCGGAGACTGGTCTCTATCTCACCCCACGAAACGAGCCTCAGTTCT
The DNA here is from genome assembly GCA_963845195.1 of uncultured delta proteobacterium. Classification (GTDB taxonomy): domain Bacteria; phylum Myxococcota_A; class Polyangia; order Polyangiales; family Houyiibacteriaceae; genus SG8-38. The sequence goes on along the minus strand of CAWJRH010000006.1, from coordinate 590,490 downwards.
ACGTGGCGACCGACTCGATGTGCTCAGCGCAGTACCGCGGGCTCCTCGTCGAGGATCTCCTCGACATCGCCGCGGTCAACGGCCTGCACTACCAGGCTTGGTCGGAAGCTGGGGTACTTTTTCATTTTACAGGCGCGTTGAGCGAGCACGGAAAATTTGGCATCACCGCGGTCGGAAAGAGCGCGAACGAAGCAGAACACTGGTTCCAGCAGACCCGCAGAGTGCTCGATGCCGAGACGGAGAAGAGACCTTGAAGATCGAAGAGCTGATGCCGGGCGTATCGAGGATTTCGCGTTCTGCGGACTGGCCGCGCCCTCACGTCGGCATCTGCGGTTCAATGCACGGAGATGAGCCCTGCGGCGGCGACGCAGTCGAGCGCATTGCCCGAGAAGTACGCGAGGGCAAGCTCGACCTGGGCGAAGGTACCCTCGTGGTCGTGCGCGCGAATCCGGACGCCTACGCCCAGCAGCGTCGCTTCACGCGCGGGGGCCAAGACCTAAATCGTCTGTGGGATTTCGCGTTCGTCGAAACGCTTCGTGAAGAAGCCTGGGGCTACGAACACCATCGCGCGCTGGCGCTCAAGCCGCTGCTCGCCGAGCTCGATGTGTTCTTGGACCTGCACTCTGCGACCACCGCGACTCCGCCGTTCGCGGTGACCAACGGGATCGAACGGGCAGAGAGTCTGGCCGATCGGATCGGCGCGGCATTCGTAGTCGAAGCCTGGCACGGCCTTGCAGACAAAGTCATCATCGGCTTTCTCAAACTCGAAGGAGTTCCGGCCCTCTCGGTCGAGTGCGGTGCGCACGACGACCCGGAACTCTCCGAGAAGGCCTACCACATCGCGCTCGGGTTTCTGCGAGCCACGCGAGCGATTGACGACGCCACTGAAACACCGAGCGCCGGAGCACCCCGCGTGCATGTGATGGAAACGATCACCAAGCCGAGCGTGGAATTTCGCTTCGGCCAAGACTGGACGGGGTTCCAGCAGCTCGAGCCTGGAGCGCTCGTGGGCCGCGACCGACTCACTGAAATCCGCACGACGCGGCCCTGCTATGCGGTGCTGCCGAACCAGAACGTCGACGTCGGGGACGACGTGATCTACCTCGCCGTCGACACAGCCGGGAGTGTCCCATGATCTGGAAATTGCTGCTCGTCGTGTTCACAGTCCTGATTCTTGCATTCTTGTACTTAAAAATGAGCGCCGTCCGAGTGCCGGGGTCGGAAGCACGTGAGCGCGTCGCCGCCGGCGCACTGCTTCTGGACGTGCGCACCGCGAACGAATTCAGCGGCGGCCACATCGAGGGCGCCATCAACATTCCGGTTCAGGAGCTTCCGAGGCGGCTCGACGAGCTCGGCAATGACAAGGCGCGCGAGGTCGTCGTCTACTGCCAAAGCGGCGGGCGAAGCGCGATCGCCAAGCGAATCCTGCAAAGCAACGGGTTCGAGTCGATCTACGATCTGGGCCGAATCGATCAGTGGTGAGCGAGCGCTGCGGGTTCGGCCTGATGGCCTGGGCGCTAGCCGGTTCGCTCCTCGTCAGCACGGCCATCTACTTCGCACGGTTGGATCTCGAAGACCTTCGGCCGCTGATCACGCTTAGGTTCTCCGACACTCAGTGGGTCGACCCGGCAACGCTGGCGCAGTGGATGGAGTCGGACTCTGCCCCGATCCTCCTCGATGCGCGAACAGCGGCCGAATACGCGGAGAGCCATCTACCGGGGGCAATTCGAGTGGACCGAAGAGAACTCGACCTCGATGCGCTGTCGATTCCAGCTTCGACCCCGGTCGTGGTCTACTGCTCGGTCGGATATCGAAGCGCGGCTGTCATCGAGACGCTCACGAAACAGGGAGCAAGCAACCTTTACAACCTCGAAGGCGGCGTCTTTCGGTGGGCGAACGAGGGTCGGCCGATCTATCGAGACGGAGAGCCCTCCACGAAGGTGCATCCCTTTGCGCGAGGATGGGGTCGGTTCCTGAACGAGGAGCTGCGGGCACCGCTGGGCGCGCAGAGATGAGCCCGACGAGCGGACGAGTGGCGTGGACGCTACTCGCCGTCGGCGTCTGGCGGGTCTGACGGTGCACCGGGAAGGACGCTTCGCCTTCCGCAGCCGATGCGGTCCGATGGTGCGCGCGGGTCGTCCTCGATCGGGCCCAGATTCGGAAGCGGCGCGCCCGACTTCAGGGTCTGCATCGCGCGATCGGTCGACATGTAGATCCGACCCTCGGTAGCAAGCCGCTGGAGCTGCCCCGTTCGGTGAAGCACGTCGCGCACCGGACCTTTGACACGAGTCAGTACCAGCTTGATGCCCTGCTCCAAGAGCTCTTCGTCGAGCTCGGCAAGCGTCGCGGCCGCCGCTGAGTCGAGCTGATTCACGCCCCCCGCTTCGAGAACCACATAGCGGACCGGCGCCGTTGCATTGGCGATGGCGCCGCGCAGTGTCTCTTTGAGAAAGCTGACGTTGCCGAAATAGAGCTGCGCATCGATGCGCAGCAGGACGATCCCGGGGGTGACCTCTGCCTGCGGATGACGGCCGACGTTGAGGTAAGTCTCTGATCCGGGCATGCGCCCGAGCACGGCAAAGTGCGGACGTGTCGTTCGTACCAAGAAGAGCAGAACCGACGCTCCGACGCCTACGAGAATCCCGTACTGGATCCCGAGCGAGAGCGTTGCGACGAACGTGAGTACCAAGAGTGCGAAGTCCTCACGCTGGACGCGGAAAATCTCTTTAGCCCCCGAGATGTCGATCAGACTCGCGACCGCGGAGACGATGACGGCGCTCAGGGCTGCCTTCGGTAGGTAGTAGAATGCGCCTGTGAAGGCGACCAGAGTGACGATGACGACCGCCGCGGTAACCAGCGCCGAAACCTGGGTTCGTGCGCCTGCGCGTGCGTTGACCGCAGTGCGAGAAAGACCGCCCGCGATCGGATAGCCGCCCGTGAAGCCTCCCGCGACGTTCGCGAAACCGAGGGCGATGAGCTCGCGGTTGGGAAGGATGTCATAGCGGTGGATCCGTGCGAAGGCGCGACCGACGGAGATAGCCTCCATGAACGACACGAGGGCTACTGTGGCGGCGAGCGGCAAGAGCTCGACGACAAGCGATGTCTCGATGCGTGGCACCTGAAAAGCAGGAAGTCCGGCCGGCACCGCGCCAACAATCGCTACGCCACGTTCTGCGAGACCGAGCGCCCAGACGGCGACGGTCGCCGCTGCAACCACGAAGAGCGCTGCTGGAAACCGAGGCCAGCGTTTCTTGAACAGCACCAGGGCAGCGATGGAGGTCAGCCCAATCACGACGGTCGGCAAGGACCAGGACGTCACCTGCGCCAGGCTGCTCCAGATGACCTTGTGTACATGATGAGTCCGCGGAAGCGTCACCCCGAACAGATGGCCGAACTGACTGGCGGCGATGATGACTGCCGCAGCCGACGTGAACCCGCTCACGACGGGTCGCGAGAGAAAGTTCACGAGAAATCCAGCGCGAAGAAAGCCGAGCCCCGCCTGCAGAACGCCAACGAGTACGCCCACGGCAGCGGCGATGAGAATGTACGTTGCCGTGCCGGCCGTCGCGATGAGGCCGACGCCGCCGGCGACGAGAATCGAATCCATGGCGACCGGCCCGACCGCCAGATGCCTGGAGGTGCCGAGCACCGCGTAGACGAGAATCGGCGCTAGCGCGGCATAGAGCCCGTGAATCGGCGGAAGCCCAGCGAGCATCGCGTATCCCATCGCCTGCGGGATCAACATCACCGCCGTGGTGAGTCCGGCGATCGTGTCAGCCCCGAGGTCGGTCCGCTGATACGCCGGCAGCCACCGAAGGATGGGAAGCGCTGGAACCGACCGTGTCATCCGTCGATCACGCTCGTAACGGCAGCCTGGTCGACCGTTGGTGGCAGCTTCGGTCCACGCAAACGCTGTAGAATCTGATAGGCACCAACACCGACGATCATCGCCGCGCCGAAGATCAGAGCCTCCTGAGACCGTGCGCCGACGGAAGTAAACGCCGGCCCGGGACAGTAGCCGCCTACGCCCCAACCGACACCGAAGAGCGCCGAACCGGAGATCAAGCGCCAGTCGATGTCTTGACTGGTCGGGAGGGAAAACGTCTGCGCCCAGATCGGTCGACTCCAGCGACCGACGACCGCACGATAGACCGGCGTATAGACGAGCAGAGCGCCGAGCATCACGAACGCCAGACTAGGGTCCCAGCTGCCGAAGAAATCGAAGAAGCCAACGATCTTCGCTGGCTGGGTCATGCCGGATACCGCCAGACCGATTCCGAACAGAAGACCGCCGAGAAACGCGCCAATTTTGATCTTCATACCGCACCTCCGAAGACTTCGTTGATCACGAACACGGTGATTGCTGCGGTGGCCATGAACGACGCCGTCGCGACGGCGGAGCGCTTGGACAGTCGCCCTAGACCGCAGACACCGTGGCCGCTGGTGCAGCCGCTGCCGAGCTGGGTGCCCACGCCGACCGTGAGGCCTGCGGCCACAAGCGCGAACACGGATCGATCGATGCCGACCCGATAGGCCTGTGGGTAGAACCAGCTCCCAAGCACGCCCGCCGCGAACAGACCTGCGAGGAACATCACGCGCCAGGTGACGTCGCCGGCCTGGGTGCGAAATACGCCGCCGGCGATGCCGCTGATCCCGGCGATGCGTCCGTGGAACATCAAGAGACCCGCGGCCGCGGTGCCGATCAGGATCCCGCCAAGGGTCGATGCGAAAGGTGTGAATGACTCCATGCCCGAGACCAAAGCAGCAGCCGTGCCAAAGGTACAGACTCTCGCTGCGGGGGCTTTGTCTGGGTTTTCCCCGATCTGCGGGCCTCAGATTCCGTTGCAGTGTCTCAGCAACGTTTCATACAATGTTTCACATTGTTTCAGAATCGTCCTGAACTGCCATCATTTCATTGACTTACTCTTGGTACGGCCGTTGCAGTACTATACGGGCTCAGGAGGGTTCCAATGCTGCTTCGTCAACTGTTCGATCATGAAACCTGGACGTACACCTACCTCGTAGCCGACGAGAAGTCGGGCAAGGCCGTTCTAATTGATCCCGTGATCGATCAGATCGAGCGCGACGTGAAGCTCCTCGACGAACTCGGACTCGAACTCGTCTACACCTTCGACACCCACGCCCATGCCGACCACATCACCGCATCCGGGCTCCTGCGCGAACGTCTCGGGAGCAAGGCGGTGGTGGGAGCCCATGCGGGGGCCGTCTGCGCAGACATCCTCGTCGACGAAGGCGCCAGACTCGAGGTCGGGGAACTCGTGTTCGAGGTCCGCGCGACGCCGGGGCACACCGACGGCTGCGTCACCTATGTGACCTCCGATCACGCCAATGCGTTCACTGGAGACGCCATCTTCGTTCGAGGCACGGGACGCACTGATTTCCAGCAGGGAGATCCTCGTAGACTCTACCGATCGATTCACGACAAGATCTTCGCCCTCCCCGACGACACGATCATCTGGCCTGGCCACGACTACCGTGGCCACAGTTTCAGCACCGTCGCCGAGGAAAAGAAATCGAACCCGCGCGTCGGTCAAGGAAAGAGCGAAGAAGACTTTGTCGAGATCATGGAGAACTTGAACCTACCCGAGCCTAAGAAAATCCACGAGGCCGTTCCCGCAAACCTGCGGTGCGGCATGGTGCCGCCCGAGTCGATGTCGGGCGATCCGCTACCGGAACGAGGATGGGCCGCGATCGAACGAACTCCGGCGGGCATTCCCGAGGTCACGACCGACTGGGTAGCTGACAACCGGGGCGGGATCCGAATGGTCGACGTGCGCGAGTTCGACGAGGCGGAGACCGACGGAAAGATCGGGGACGCCGAGGTGATCCCCATGGGCACGGTCGACGAGGCGTCGAAGGCCTGGGACAAAGAGAAACCGGTCATCACGATTTGTCGCTCGGGTCGCCGTTCCGGTCGGGTCGCGCTGGACCTGGAAAAGCTGGGCTTCAAGCGCATTGCGTCCATGCGTGGCGGCATGCTCGCCTGGCAGGATCGCTAGCCAAAACGGGAACGATGCCGTCCGGCGGGGGCCTCAGCCAAGCAGCCCGTATTGCTTCATTTTGCGCCAGAGCGTGGCCCGGCTCATCCCGAGGCTTTGGGCTGCGCGGCCGCGATGACCAGCCGCCCTTTCGAGCGCAACCGAGATACGGTCTGCCTCCGGAGAGGCTCCCGGCTCCCGCGCCATCCGATTGGCAAGCCGCGGCCCTGGCTCTTCGCCGAGGAGCTCGGGCGGCAGATCAGATTCGGTGAGGATCGGTCCCTCGCCCATCGCGAAGGCGTACTCGACCACGTTCTGAAGCTCGCGCACGTTGCCGGGCCATTCGTACTGTTCGAGGGCACGCCGGCCTCCCGGTGACACCCCGCGGATCTCGCGCTCCCCTGGTTCGCTCTGCTCGGCGATAAACTTCTCGACGAGGAGCATGATGTCGGCAGGACGATCTCGGAGCGGAGGTAGGAAGAGCGGTACGACCCGAATCCGGTACATCAGGTCGGCGCGAAACTCCCCAAGCTCAACCGCTTCGCGAAGTGAACGATGGGTGGCGGACACGATTCGCACGTCGACCGGAACCGGCGCGCGACCGCCGACGGGAATCACCGATTTTTCCTGGAGGACGCGCAGCAGCTTGGCCTGGAGATCGAGCGACAGCTCTCCAATTTCATCGAGGAAGATGGTGCCGCCGTGGGCAAGCCGGAACTGGCCCGGTGCGTCTTTGACCGCTCCGGTGAAGGCACCCCGGACGTGCCCAAAGAGCTCGCTCTCGAGGAGCTGCGGCGGAAGGGCAGCGCAGTTGATGGCCACAAACGGGCCGCGACTCCGAGCCGACTCGCGGTGGATCGCACGTGCGACTAGCTCTTTGCCGGTACCCGTCTCGCCGCGGACGAGCACGGTCACTTCGCGTCGCGCCACCCTGCCAATGTCTCGGAGAAGGCTCTTCATCGCGGGATCGCGAGTCCAAATCCCGTGGGTCTGAACTTCGTCGCCGTCCTCGGTGGCGCTCCACGCATCGACGCTCAAAGAGAGCAGCCAGCCCCTGCGAGTATCGCCGTCGAGCAGAGGCACGGCGCGAACGTGAACGTTGACCGTGGCACCGTCGGGGCCCGGCCGAGGCACGTCGGCGGAGATCGGGCGTCCCTCGGCAAGCGCCTCGGCGATGGGTCGCTGCTCGCTCGTCCCGCATAAAATCTTCGGTGCCAGAGCGCCGAGCGGAGGCTTCACGCCGAGCAGCGCTTCGACCGCATCGGTGGCCGCGATGATTCGCAGATCGCCGTCGAGTACGAGCGCCGGACCGATGGCGCGTTCGAGCGCAAGTGAGAGGAGATTCAGTGAAGCGATTTCGGTCATGATTGGTTTCGCGGCTCACGGCGCTTCGCGGTCGCCCGAATACCCTGCCAGGACGCGAGGTCGACGCCTTCGAGCAGATCGCGACCCTCGAGGAACGCCTCGACGTGCGGCAGGCTGTCATTTCCCCAGAAGAGCTCTTCGCCGACGAGCAGAGTTGGAACCCCAAAGACGCCGTGCTGGACCGCCTCTGCATTCATCGCTTTGAAGCGGCTCTTCACCTCGGGTGCTCGCACTCGCGCCACGACGTCTCTGACTCCTACTGACTCGGCCGCTGCAGCCACGACCTCGGGCGACGAGACGTCGCGACCTTCGGCCCATGTCGCAGCAAAGAGGGCGGTGATCAGCGACGCCCGCTGTTCAGAGCTCATCTCGAGACTGGTTGCTCGCAGCGCCGGAAGCGGATTGAACGGATGGCTGTGAGGCGGACGCATGGGAACCCCGAGCGAGGCTGCTCGACGAAGGCACTCTTTGAACATGTACATACGCTTGGGAGCGATTTCCGCCGGCCCCTTGTGCCCATACTCATCGAGAAGAGCCGCGAACAGCACCGGAGTAGGCTCGACGGCGACCGCGTGGCGGGACGCAAGCGCAGGAAGCTCTTGCCAGGCCAGGTAGCTGTAGGGAGAGATGTAGTCGAAATAGAAGCGTAGCGTCGGCGCAGCCATGTCAGCCTCCGGGATACCGAGGTTGGTGCGACAACTCAAGTCGGGAAATCGATGCAATGGATCGCACTCGACCGAGCGGATGAAATGACGTATTCCACCGTCCGGCGCACGGCCCGCGCGAGGTGATCATGGCGTTTGCTGACGAAGAACGGGACCTTGAGGAAACCGCACGCAAGCTCAGTGCGTGGCTCGAGCCGAGGCTTGCTGCAACGCCGGCCAGCGTCCGCGTCGAGAATCTCGAGGCGCCTCTGAGCACGGGGTTCTCGAGCGACACGTTGTTGTTCGACCTGAGCTACGAGCGTGAGGGTGCGACGCATCGCGAGGGACTCGTGGCCAGGCTCGAGCCCGAAGAATACGTGATGTTTCCGAGCTACGACATCGCGCTGCAGGCGCGAGTGCTCGAAGCGTTGGAGCACACGGCAGTTCCCGTCCCGAAAGTCCGGTTTCTCGAAACCGACAGGTCCGTACTCGGCGTCCCGTTCTATCTCATGGAGCGCGTCGACGGCCGAATCCCGACCGACAATCCACCGATGCACGACGAAGGGTGGATCGCTGAAGACCTCAACGAAGCAGAACGCAAGGGACTCTGGTGGAATGGCTTCGAGGCGATGTGCGCGGTGCACGGAGTGTCATGGGAAGGTCATTTTGACTTCCTGCTGGAACCCGAACGCGGGGCCACTCCCCTCGACCAACAGCTCGACTACTACCGACAGTACTTCCGGTGGGGCATGGAGGCGTCGCGCCATCCCGACATCGTCACGGCCCTCGACTACCTCGAATCACACAAGCCAAAGAAGCAGGCGGTCGCACTCTGCTGGGGCGACTCACGGCTTGCCAATCAGATCTTCGACGGCATCGACTGCGTGGCAGTGCTGGACTGGGAAATGGTGCGACTTGGCGACCCGGTGCAAGACCTAGCCTGGTGGCTCGCTTCCGATCGATGCTTCACCGAGGGCCTCGAGATCAACCGCCTGCCCGGCTTTCCAACCGAGGCCGAGACGATTGCTCGGTGGCAGGAAATCACGGGCTTCGATGCGGAACACTTCGACTACTACACCGTGCTCGCACTGACGCGGTTTTCGATGCAGATGGCAAGGGTTGGCCAATACATGAAGAAGATTGAAATCATCGACGAAGAGAACGAATTCGACGCGGAGAACCTCGCCTCGATTACCCTGCGCCGTGCGCTCGAGGCGGTGCAGTAATGGGTCCGCTCACAGGGCTGCGCATCCTCGAAATCGACGCGATCGGCCCATGTCCCTTTGCCGGCATGATGCTCGCCGATCTCGGCGCGGAGGTGATCCGAGTGGGCCGACCCCAGCCGTCGCATCTGCAGGCCGCCTTCGATCTGATGAGCCGCAACAAGAAGAGCATCATCGTCGATCTCAAGTCTGACGAGGGTGCCAATACCCTCCTCAAAGTCGTCAAAACCGCCGACGCGCTGATCGAGGGCTTTCGACCCGGGGTGATGGAGCGTCTCGGCGTAGGCCCCGAGGAGTGCCTGGCCGCGAACCCGCGCCTCGTCTTCGGCCGCATGACGGGCTGGGGCCAGACGGGCCCGCTCTCTAAAGCCGCGGGCCACGATCTCAACTACGTCGCTCTCAGCGGGGCACTGCATGCGATCGGCCGCCGCGGCGAGCGACCCACGGTTCCGCTCAATCTCGTAGGTGACTTCGGGGGAGGTGGCCTGCTCTTGGCGTACGGCGTACTTGCGGCGCTCCTCGAGGCGCAGAAGTCCGGCAAAGGGCAGGTCGTCGACGCAGCCATGGTCGACGGTGTATCGGCGCTGATGGTGAGCGTGTACGCGGCCATGCAGCAGGGCTTCTGGTCGGACAGGCGGGGCGAGAACCTCCTCGACTCCGGCGCACCGTTCTACGACGTCTACGAGACGAGCGACGGAAAGTACATCTCGATCGGCGCCCTCGAGCCGCAGTTCTATCAAGAGATGGTGACGCGGCTCGGGCTCGAAAACGTCCCCGCGCCGATGGAGCACCTGCGTTCAGACACCTGGCCGGACCTCCGTACGAAGCTCGAAGCTCTGTTTCGAGAGCGAACGCGGGACGAGTGGACCGAGCTGCTCGAGGGCACCGACGTGTGCTTTGCGCCGGTCCTCTCCGCAGCGGAAGCATTCGAGCACCCGCACCACGTTGCGCGCAACTCCTACGTCGAGGTCTCCGGTGTGACCCAGGGCGTTCCAGCCCCACGGTTTTCACGAACGGTGCCCGAGACTCCGAGACCAGCGCGCGAACGAGGCGCCGACACTGACGACATCTTGCGCGAGTGTGGAATCACTCCACCCAAGCAAGGCTAGCGCGCAGAAGCGCGCGAGCGCGCGCACGACCACCAAAACAAGCTCCGGAGAACGCGATGATCACCGACTTCGATGACTACCTGATCCACCAAGCGCCGTTTCCGGTGAACCAGCCAGCAGTCCCCAATCGCAATTTCTACGACCGCTATTGGTTCAACGGCTTCGACAAGTCCGGTCAGTTCATCTTCGAGATGGGCTTTGGAAGGTATCCACATCGCTTCGTGCAAGACGGGCATTTCAGCGTGACGGTGGACGGCGTGCAGCACTCATTTCACGCGTCACGTCGAATTGCCGACAACCCAATGGACTCGAGCGCGGGGCCGATTCGCGTAGAGGTCGTGCAACCGATGCGCATCGTGCGAGTCGTCATCGAGCCCAACGACTCCGAGGTCGAGTGCGATCTGACGTTCCACGCCAAGGCGCCGCCGATCCAAGAGCCAAAGAACGTCATGTACGACGGCCCACGACTCATCATGGACACGCAGCGATTCACTCAGTACGGCACCTGGGAAGGCTACTTCTCCATCAAGGGCATACGCTACGACGTGAAACGGTCCGAGGTCCTCGGCAATCGCGACAAGTCGTGGGGCATGCGCCCGGTGGGTGAGTACGAAGAGGGCGCTCCAAGCCGCCTCACGACCGACCCGGCCGTGTACTGGATTTGGTCTCCGATTCAGTTCGACGGCTTCTGCACGCACTTTCTGACTCGCGAGATGCCTGACGGACACGCCCAAGAGCTTTCCGCGTCGATCATCAAGACCTACCCAGACGACGTCGAGGTGCCCAAGGATGTCGTAAACGCCGACGAGGAAGTGATGGCGACCGCGCGTCACGCGATCACTTGGCGCACCGGCACGCGCTGGCCCGATGTGGCGTCACTCGATTTCGTTTCGAGGGACGGAACGGAACGTCACATCTCGCTCGAACCGATCCTACGGTTTCAGATGATGGGGATCGGCTACCAGCACCCCGAGTGGGGCCACGCCGTCTGGCGAGACGAACTCGATACCGGGTACGAGAACTGGACGATCGATGAAGTGGAGCCGGACGAGTACTGCACGATCCACGTCCACAACGTCGTCAAGGCCACCATGGGCGACCAGGTTGGAATCGGGATCCTCGAGACTCTCGTGTTTGGCCGTCACGCACCGAGCGGCTTCGAAGACCTCTTCGATGGCGCGCCCTAGTCGGTGACGTTTCCTCGCCAAGCTTGGCTCAGAACGCGTAGCCCCCGCCGACGGAAAAGATCGGGAAGTTGGTCGGGTAGAAATCGTTTCGGAAGACGTTGACCTTGATGGAGACTCCGGCGAACGCGCCGCGCCCGAATCCAAACAAGTACCCTCCGCCCAAAAAGAGATTGCCGTAATTGGTGCGACCGGATTGAAAATCGCCCTGTTTGAACCCGGTGTTGATCAGCTCTCCCTCGACGAGGAAAAACAGACTTCGAATCGGGAAGAGGCGCACGAAGAGCGAGCTCCCGAAGGTATTCCACTTTACGTCAGGCTCGGGAAACCGGTCACGGGAGTACTGGTAGCGAACCGTCACTCCGGGCTCGACGATGTTCTTGATGATGTACGAGACCTGGGGTGCAACCGAGAAGAAGGTCACGTCGCTGCCGAACCCGAAACCAATCCCGCCTCCGACGCGCAGTCGCCCGAACGGCTCCTCCGGTATTGGCTTGGGAATGACTGTCGGCGCGGACTTCGGGGGTGCTTCGACCGCTGGCGCACGGACAGTCGTCGACTGGACGGGAGCGGCAGGGGGCGGTTGCGCAGGGGGCTCCGTGATCACCTCGATCTCGGCGGCCTCGGCCGCGTCCTCTGGGGCAAACTCCTGAGCATGCGCAGCCTGGCCCGACAACAAGCTGAACAACAACAGCGTGGCGATGCTGAATGTGCTGCCGTGGACTCGCACGGGCCCCCTATAGCAGAAATACATCCTCGAGATCGTCGAAGGCGGTGGCGCGCCAGCGCGCGAGTGGACTTTGCCCTTCGAGAAGGAGCTGAGTCGCAGTGAGGACCGCCGGAAGATCGACGAGGTAGCAATAGGGATCGTGCGCCGCGCGGGCAGCCGCGCCTGCAGGCAACTCCATCGGTGGAAGCCACGAGACCATCTTGCGATGCTCGTCGTCGAGAATTGCGCGAACGGCGACGTTGCCGAATCGACTGCCGAGGAGCCGATCGAACGCGGTTGGTCGGCCGCCACGGACCACGTGACCAAGAACGGTGACGCGTGTCTCGATCTCCTCGAGACGTTCTCCGGTGATTTCGTGGAGGCGCTGATCGACGAGTTCCTTCAGGCGCTCGGTGCCGGTCGCGACACCCTCGGCCTTGATCGCGAGGACCTTCTGGTCGTGCTGGCGACGTTCGCGGACGGTGAGAATGGTTTTGACCACCGTATCGATGAGTTCCTCTTCGGTGCGGGTCGCTTCCGGAAACAGCACCATGTTCGCGCCGGACGCCACCGCGGCGGTCATGGCGAGGTAGCCACACTCTCGCCCCATCACCTCGACGATAAAGGTTCGATCATGCGCACTCGCTGTGTCGGCGATTCGATCGCAAGCCTCAACGATGGTGTTCATCGCCGTGTCGACGCCGATGGCGAGACCGGTGAGCGCAATGTCGTTATCGATGGAAGCTGGGATACCGATGACCTTGACCGGCCAGTCACCCGCTTCCTCTGGTCGGCTCAGCAGCTCGAGCCCAGCAAGCGTGCCGTTCCCGCCGATCGCGATGAGCCCATCGACCCCGTGAGAGTCGAGCACTTCGCGTGCCTGCTGACGATGCTCGGCCTCGAAGAAGCGCTTGCAGCGCGCGGAATGAAGCAGCGTGCCTCCATCGCGCAGGCTCTCGCTGACGTCCGCCGGCTGAAGCGGCCGGATTTGGTCCTCGACGAGGCCTCGATACCCCTGCCGCACACCAAGCACCCGGTGGCCCTTCGCGACCGCAATGAGGGTGGCGGCGCGAATCGCCGCATTCATGCCCGGCGCGTCGCCTCCGCTCGTCAGTATGGCAATGGTCTTAGTCACGTCGCGATCTCGGGGACTGCCTCTTATCTCACGCCGTACCCCGAGTCGCCAAGCCTCTTCGCGTAGAAGGGCTGCTGCTCTTACGAAAACCTCACGGAGGAAGGGACGCGGAATTCAATCGGAAAGCAGCGCCCGGGACTTGTCGCTACGCTCGAGGACGACCGCGACCCGTGGATCGCCGGCAAGGGTGTCCCAGAGCGCCGAGGCGCGCTCGCGATACACCTCGGGGCTTAGGCATCCGCGAAGCAGTTCGGCGCGCAGGAAGACGTAGGTCGTCTGTACGACGTCGTGGAGACAGTAGTCGCGAATCTCTTCGTGGCGCCCCTGCTCGAACATGCTTTGCACTTTCGAGCCGTCCACCTGCATCTTTCCGGGCATTCCAACCAGCTGAGCCAGCGCGTCGAGGCTAGGCATCCTGCTTGCGCCGTAGTCGGTCATCAGGTCGGCGAGGTCGATGTGACCTTCGTCGCTGTAGCGATAGCGATAGTTGCGGGTCGCATAGTACGCCGGAAACGGAACCCCGTGCTTCAGCATGCGGTTGGCAAGGACCGGAAGGTCGAAGCGACGGCCGTTGAAAGTCACCAAGGTTGGGCGGCGCTTGCCGACGAACTCGGAAAACTCGCGCAGGACCTGGGCTTCATCCGGGGTTGCGCCGCCGTCGCCGCCGAATGCTCCGAGTTTCTGAAGGCGGTAGTCACCGTCGAGCCAGAGCACTCCGAGGGAAACCACCTGATGGAAGGGAGCCGGGGGAAACCCGTCGACCGCCGCATCCCAAGGAAGCGCCGGATCGGCGATTGTCTCGATATCGAGGACTAAGAACGACTGCGCCACCCGCAAACCGTACCCCAAAAAGGCAGGAGGTCCATGCACCCGGCAGGCTCATTAAGACTCGCTTAAGGTCGAGGTCGTTTACTCGAAGAGAAGCGATTGCTTCGGAAAGGACTTCTCATGAGTAACACGAAAAAGGGAACCCTCATCGGACTGCTGGTTGGAGGCGTCTTCGGTCTGGCTATCACGGTTGGGGCGGTAGCACTCGCACATCCTGGTGGCCCCCACGGAGGACGCGGTCACGGCTGGAGCCCCAAACGCATGGAGCAGCACCTGACGGAAATGACCGCCAAGATGAACTTGACCGCCGCGCAGGAGACAGAGATCCGCGCTGCGCTCGCGGAGGCGACCACCGAAGCGGAGCGCGTCCGTGAAATGCCGCGCGGCTCGGAGCAGTTCGAGGCATTCCGCGATCTGCATTTCGAGACCGAGGACCGAATCTATGCGACGCTCAGCTGCGAACAGCGAGAGCAGCTGCGACTGCTCAAGCGCGAACACAAGGCCGATCGCATGCAGCAGCGCTGGGAAGACCGTCCGTCTCGAGACAGCGAGTAGACCCCGACCCATGACGAATCGAATCCTGCTCGTCGAAGACGACGCCGCTCTCGGTCGACAAGTCACCGAGACTCTCTCGCGGGCGGGTTTCGATCCTCATTGGGTGCGCGACGGCGACGAGGCACGGGATCTCGATCCGGACGGCTATCGGGCCATCGTGCTCGACCTGATGCTGCCAGGCACCTACGGCATGGACCTGCTCAAGCGATACAGGCAGAGGTCCGAAGTCCCGGTCCTGATTTTGAGTGCGCGCGACGACACCGCAGACAAGATCCGGGGTCTAAAGCTCGGCGCGGACGACTACGTCACCAAGCCGTTCTTTCCTGAAGAGCTCATTGCGCGTATCCAGGCGGCCCTGCGTCGCCCCAATCTCGTCGACGCAGAGCATCTCGTGGTCGGGTCGATTCGGATCGATGTCGACCGTCGGTCCGCCGAGGCCACGGGACGTGCTCTCGCACTGACGCCTATCGAGTTTGAAATACTCGCCCTGCTGGCGAGACGAAAGGGTTCGGCGGTGACCCGCGACGCCATCATCGAGGCCGCGCTAGACCCTGGTGCCGACGGGGGTCGTCGTACGCTCGACGTACACATCTCGCGGCTCCGACACAAGCTCGGGGCTGCAGCGGACCAACTCGAAACGGTCTGGGGCATTGGCTATCGCCTGTCGGACGCCTCATGAAGCTGCGCGCGAAGCTGGGGTTGATTCTGGGACTCTCGAGCATCGTGCTCCTGCTTCTGCTGGGATGGGTGCAGACCCGATTCGAACGCACGGTCATGCTGGGCGCTCTGGCCGAAGCCACCGTCGATCGCATGGAATCGGGCGGCCGCGAGCGCTGCGAAGCCAACCCTGAGGGCTGGCCGCGAAGCTTCGACGGACACGGACGGGGGCCGCGACGGCATCACGGACCTGGGCCGCGGCCGCCGCGCCTTTCGGCGTACGATTCGAGTTTTCAAAGCAAGAACCCGCAAAGCCCACCGTTCCCGAAAGACCTCGCAGCGCGTCTCAACTCGGGCGAGGACATGGCGATCGCGCGTGGTGCGAGCCGCCGTCGTGCACTGATTGCGCTGCGTATGCCGTGGAACGAAGGGCCTTGCGCGGTCGTGTTGGCGCGGGCACGGAGCCCCCTACCCTGGTTCTCGGCGGCAGTGCTGCTGCCAGCTCTACTCGTCTCGCTCGGTGTCGTTCTCATTTCGTTGCTGGCAGCCGGACCGATCGTTCGGCGTATCCGACAGCTAACCGGCGCCGTCGAGGAGATCGAACGAGGCGCCAACGTCTCCATCGCAACCAACGGCAAGGACGAAATCGCAGATCTCGGCCGAGCCTTCGAGAAGAGTCGA
The DNA here is from genome assembly GCA_963845195.1 of uncultured delta proteobacterium. Lineage (GTDB taxonomy): Bacteria > Myxococcota_A > Polyangia > Polyangiales > Houyiibacteriaceae > SG8-38. Next base: position 574,401 of record CAWJRH010000006.1, on the reverse strand, counting down.
ACGACGATTCAGGAACAGATCCGTTCACTCGAAGAGCGAGAGGCCGCTCTTCGCAACTACATCGCGAACACGACTCACGACGTCATGCTCCCTCTGAGCGTCTTGCAGGGTCACCTGGCATCGCTTCAGCGCCGAATCGAGACGGGGGAACAGCTCGACTCGACCGCGCTTGTTCCGAGTTTGGAAGAGTCCCAGTACCTTGGTTCACTCCTCCACAACCTGAACGCCGCAGCGCGCCTCGAAGCCCACGAGAATCTGGCGCATCGCGACCCAATCGACCTTGGTCGCCTGGTCGAACGCGTGGTCGACCGTCATCGTCCAATCGCCAGGCGCAAGGAGATCGCGATCAACGTCGCCGTGCCCGAGCAGCCGATCGAGTTTGCGGGCGATCTCACGTTGCTGGAACAGGCATTGGGCAATGTGGTTCAGAACGCGATTCGATATCACGATCCGAATGGCCACGTGGCCGTCATCCTCGAGGGCGATGCCGACGCCTGGGACCTCCAGGTCATCGACGACGGCCGGGGCATCCCCGAAGAGGAACGTGCTCGGGTTCTGGAGCCGTCGTTCCGCGGCACGGATGCACGCACGCGCCACCCCCATGGAATGGGCCTCGGCCTTCACATCGCAAGCGACGTGGCAGCCCGACACGGGCTCGGCCTCAGCCTCTCCGACACCGAGGGCGGGGGGCTTACGGTGTCGTTCCAACATCGAGCCAATCGTGAACGCGATACTTGACCGAAGGCCGTGTCCGTGCGGTGATCGGGACTCGGAGGCGCGATGTTTAGAGAGATGCTGCAAGAGCTGGTCGAACGAACGGACGGCGGAGTCGCTGGGCTGCTGATGGCGTCGGACGGAATTGCGATCGACCAGTACAGCACCGGCGAAGGCCCTTTCGACATCGAGTCTGTCGGGATGGAGTACAGCGTCGTGCTCAAAGGCATTCAGCGTGCTGCCGAGATGCTCGACACCGGTGCGACAAACGAGGTGTCAGTCAAGACCGAGCGGTTGACCACCGTCGTGCGCATGCTCACCGACGAATACTTCGTGGCGCTCGCAGTGGAACCCGGCGGCAACGTTGGCAAAGCGCGCTACGTGCTTCGGGTGAGCGCGCCGAAACTCATCGAAAACCTGTAGCGCGATGTCGAGTGCGAAGCCGCGCGTCCTTATACTCAACGGGCCCAACCTGAACCTCCTGGGCGCCCGAGAGCCAGACGTCTATGGAGCGGCGACGCTCGATGACGTCGAGCGAGAGCTTGGCGCTCTTGCAGCGCAGCTAGGAGCAGAAGTCGAATGCCGCCAGTCAAACCAAGAGGGCGTGCTCATCGACTGGATTCACGAAGCTCGGGGTGACTTCTCGGGAGTCGTCATCAACCCCGGCGGACTGACCCATACGTCGGTCTCGCTACGCGACGCGATCGCAGGGTCTGGCTTGCCCACCGTCGAGGTCCATGTGTCGAACACCGCGGCCCGGGAGTCGTTTCGTCATGAATCCTTGACCGCTCCAGTTTGCGTCGGGTCCATCGCGGGCTTTGGGATCTCGAGCTACCTGCTTGGCCTTCGCGCGCTGATCGACTATCTCCACGCTGCCGCCTGAAAACGGGCTCGGATATCATCGATGAAGATCAACCTGGAGCAACTACGCGAGCTCATTCAGCTGCTCGAAGAGTCCGACCTCACCGAGATTGAGATCGAGCAGGACGACGATCGCATTCGAATTCGTCGCGAGCGCGCGTCGGCCGCCCCACCCGCCATCGCTGATCCCGCATCAACGACACAGGTGGCCGCCCCGGCGGAGGCCGTGGAGCCAGACGAAAACGAGTATGTCACTTCTCCGTTCGTCGGTACGTTCTACCGATCCCCATCACCCGACGCCGACCCCTTCGTGGAGGTTGGCGACGACGTCGGGCCGGGCCAGGTGATTTGTATCGTCGAGGCCATGAAACTGATGAACGAAATCGAAGTCGAAGCGCCTGGGAAAATCGTCGAAGTCCTCGTCGAGGACGGTAAACCGGTCGAATACGGCGACCGGCTATTTCGCCTGGAGCTTCTCTAGGGCGTGTTCCAGAAAGTCCTCATCGCAAACCGAGGCGAGATCGCGCTGCGCGTGATTCGCTCTTGTCGCGAACGGGGTCTCAAGACGGTCGCGGTACACAGCGAGGTCGACGCAGAGGCGCTTCACACGCGCCTTGCCGACGAGGCGATCTGCATTGGTCCCGCCGATCCTCGAAGAAGCTACCTCCACATTCCGGCGATCATTGCGGCAGCCGAAATCACCGGCGCCGATGCCGTGCACCCGGGGTACGGCTTCTTGTCGGAGAACCCGGAGTTCGCCGAGACCTGCGAGCAGTGCGGGCTCGTGTTCATCGGCCCGCGGCCAGAGCAGATGCAGCAGTGGGGCGACAAGGTAGCGTCGCGAGCACTCGCCAAGTCGCTCGGACTCCAGATTCTCGAGGGCACCGAGGTTGCGACCAGCCTCGAAGACGCCATCGAGAAGGCCAAATCGATCGGCTTCCCGGTACTGCTCAAGGCGTCCGGAGGCGGCGGTGGGCGCGGCATGCACGTCATCGATTCCGAAGCGCGCTTGCGCGACGCGTTCGAGACCGCGAAGGCCGAAGCGCGCGGCGCGTTCGGGAACGATGCGCTCTACTTCGAGAAGTTCATCGAACGGCCGCGACACATCGAGTTCCAGATACTCGGCGATCAGCAGGGGAACGTGCACGTGCTGGGGGAGCGAGAGTGCTCGATTCAGCGACGGCATCAGAAGGTCGTGGAAGAGGCGCCAAGCGTCGCAGTGTCCGACGAGCTACGCCGCGACATGTCCGCGACGATCGCGCGCGCGATGAAGCAGACCGGATACGTCTCGGCGGGAACTCTCGAGTTTCTGATGGACGAGAGCGGCGAGCTTACCTTCCTCGAAATGAATCCGCGGATCCAAGTCGAGCACCCGGTGACCGAACTGGTGATGGGAGTCGATCTCGTCTACGAGCAGATTCGAATCGCGGAGGGTCTTCCAATCGAGTTTCCGACCAGCGGGTTCACCCCTCGCGGACACGCGATCGAGTGTCGTATCAACGCCGAGGATCCCGTCACGTTTGCGCCCTCCCCCGGACTCATCACCGAGTTCCACATGGCTGGTGGGGCCGGCGTACGTGTCGATAGCGGCGTCTATGGCGGCTGGAGGGTCCCTCCACACTACGATGCACTCCTCGCCAAGCTCATCGTACATGGGCCGACACGCGCCCACGCGATCGCCAAGATGCAGCGCTCGCTCGCCGAAACTATCGTCGGGGGCATCCTCACCAACGTCCCGCTCCATCGACGCATTCTCGACCACCCGGCGTTCGCCGAAGGCCGCATTTCGACTCGTTTTCTGGACGAGATGCCCGCCTAGCCCGTATTGACCGAGTGGGTGCGCCGTTAGTACACTTCTACGGGTGCGCTGAACGCACGGGGGCAGAGCGAGGCGTTGAGCATCAATCGAAACAAGATCCTGGACGCGGCCCGGAAATACCAGGCCCGCGGCCAATACGACAAAGCGGTCGCCCAGTATCAGAAGCTGGTCGCCACAGACAAACGCGACGTCCGATCGCTCCTGAAAATCGGCGATCTGTACGTTCGGAAGGGCGATCGCGGTGCAGCGATCGAGACCTACGAAGGGGTCGCTGAGCACTACGCGCAGCAGGGGTTCTTCCTCAAGGCGATCGCGGTCTATAAGCAGATTCTGAAGCTAGATCCGTCGCGCCTCGAAGCCCAGGTTCGGCTCGGCGAGATGTACGAACAGCTTCAGCTCATCAGCGATGCGATGAGCGTGTTCGAGGATGTGGCAAATGGCTTCGTGCGCGCAGGGGACACTGACCGCGCGCTCGACATGCTTGCGAAGATGGTGGAGCTCGACCCCGAACACATTCCAGTGCGCATCAAGTATGCGGAAGCGCTCTCGCGGGCTGGTCGCACCCAGGCTGCCGCCGACGAGTTCGAGCAGGGCGCGCTGCTTCTCCGCGACCAGGGCCGGCTCGACGACTACATCAAGGTGGCCGAACGACTTCTCTATCATCGAGGCAATGACGTCCAGGTCGCGAGAGAGCTCGCGGAGACTTACGTGGCGCGACGCGATCCGCAGCGCGCGCTCGCCAAGCTTCAGATCTGCTTCAAAGCCGACCCCAAAGACGTCTCTACGCTCTCGCTGTTGGCCGAAGCGTTTTTGATGCTCTCGCAGACCGACAAGGCAGTCAGCGTATATCGGGAGATCGCCCGCCTGCATGGCGATGCGCAGCGCCCTGCCGAGCGCATGAGCGCTCTGCGCCGCATTCTGGAGCTCAATCCGTCGGACGGCGAAGCCCAAAAGGCAATCCAAGGCGGCTTCGAAGAGCCAATGCCGCCGCCTGCGGTCTCGACCTCCGGCCCCGCGCAACTCGAGGAAATTCACTCGGTGTCTCAGCCCGGCTTCGGCGCGACCTCGGGGGTGAGCACCTCGTCACAGCTGAGCGATCCGTCGGAGATCGCGGCGCCAGTCGACGCAAGCGGCGCGTCCGGCATCATGTATCTCGACGAGGAAATCGAGGAGGACAGCATCCTCGAAATGATCCCCGCGGAACCCGAGAGCCTCGAGCCAGGGCCGGCGGTGACGCCGCCTCCACCGGCCCCTCGCGGAGGGCAGCTCATTCCACTTCCGCGGCTCGCGCCCATGACCTACGCGCAGTTCCAAGGACTGCCGCTCGTCAGCACCCACGTGACGTCGACTTCGGCGGCACGCGCTCCGAGCCTAATGGAGCGAACGCTCGAACTGGCTGACGCCTACCTGGTCGAAGGTTCCTTCGAACAAGCACGCGCCGTGGTGCAGGAGCTACAGGCCACCCTGGACGCCCATCCGCTGGTGCTCGACAAGGCTGCGGAAATTGAAGCCCTTGCGCATGCCTCTTCGGGCGTATCCACGGTCGCGCAGCCGGCCGCACAGACTTCAGTCCCAGTGCCCGCCGAAGCGCTCAGAGACGTGGACGACAGCCCCGACTACGAACTCGAGTACGAAGAGTTGGAGCCGGGGGACGAAGGCTTCGATTTCGCGGAGAAGCTGGCCGAAGAACTCGCCGAAGTCGCCGACATCGTGCCAGCGGATGAAGGCGCCGAGATGATCGACGTCGAGACGGTCTTCGAGCAGTTCAAGCGAGGCGTCGCCGAGCAGGTCTCCGAAGACGACAGCGAGACCCACTTCGACCTCGGCATCGCCTACAAAGAAATGGGCCTCTTCCCGGACGCGCGACGCGAGTTCCAGGTCGCGATGAGCGATCCGAGGCGTCGGTGCTTGTGCTGGACGATGATCGGCCTCATCTACATGGAAGAAGGACAGCCCCGAGACGCAATCGAGGCCTTCCAGTCTGGGTTAGAAAGCCCGGAGAAGACGAAATCCGAGTCCGTCGGTCTCCACTACGAGATCGGTCTTGCCTGCGAGGCCGCGGGGCTCAAGGACCAGGCACGGCTCCACTACGAGTTCGTGTTCCAAAGAGAACCGAAGTTTCGCGAAGTTGGCCAGCGGCTGCAGCGACTGGGTGGCCCGACAGGCGACTCGCCAGATTTGCTCCTAGAATCGATGGACGACGTCAACCGCGCGTTTGACGAGTTGATCGACGAAGACTGAGCACTATACAGTCTGTCAACTAACGAAGTGATTGCTGCGAAGGGCGTTGAGTCCTTCCGGAGGCACCTGCATGACCGAAACCAAGCACACCTTCTGCCGTATCTGCGAAGCCCTCTGCGGGCTCGAAGTCACGGTCGACGAAGGACGCGTCGTTGATATCAAGCCCGACGCCAAGCACGTAGCAACTCAAGGATACGGTTGTTTGAAGGGGCTCAAGCAGCACCGGATGTACGACACTCCTGACCGCCTGCTCTACCCAATGCAGCGTATCGACGGGAAGCTGCGACGCGTAAGCTGGGACGGCGCGATTGGCAGTATCGGGACGAAGGTCCGTAAGCTCATCGACAAACATGGCCCCGACAGCATCGGCATGTACGTCGGCACCGCAGCAGGGTTCGGAGTGCTGCACCCGGTGTTTGCACAAGGCTTCATGCAGGGCGTCGGCTCAGCGAGCATGTTCTCATCTGCCACCCAAGACTGCGCGAACAAGTTCGCCGTGGCACACCAGGTGTATGGTTTTCCCTTCACCCAGCCGTTCCCAGACCTCGAGAAAGTCGAATGCCTCATCATCGTCGGCGCCAATCCGGCGATCTCGAAGTGGAGCTTTCTCCAGGTCTCCAATCCGATTCGCCGACTCAAAGAGATCGAAGCGCGCGGTGCCAAAATCTTCATCGTCGATCCGCGACGAACCGAAACCGCCAAGGTCGCCGGCGAACACGTGTTCATCCGACCGAACACCGATGTGTTCTTCTATCTCTCGTTCCTGCATGAGCTGCTAGCCACGACGACGCTCGACCGGGAGCGCATCGATCGCTACATGACCGGCTTCGACGAGATCGCGAAACTCGCTGAGGCGTGGTCGCCCGAACGAACGGCCGAGGTCACGAAGATCCCCGCGGACACACTGCGTGCACTAGTCAAGGCATACCGCGAGGCCAATGGCGCGGCGCTCTACTGCTCGACCGGCGTGAATATGGGCTCGAATGGGTCCTTGGCGTTCTGGCTACAGGAATGCATCAACGCGATTTCGGGCAACCTGGACCGACCGGGCGGCGGCGGGACTCTCGTGAGTACGGGCGTCATCGACTTCCCCGCATTCGGAAAGAAGACCGGCACCTTGCTCCATCAAAACGAGAGCAGAATCGGCAAATTCAAATCGGTGAACGACTCGATCCCCGGCGGGATCATGGCGGACGAGATCTTCACTCCGGGCGACAGGCAGCTCAAGGCTCTGTTCGTCACCGGTGGCAATCCGCTGATCACGATGGCCAACTCGGAGCGACTCCGCGAAGCATTCAAAGAGCTGGAGCTGCTCGTCGTGCTCGACATTCAGCCGAGCGAAACGGCATCCGTCGCGACGCACGTGCTGCCCTGCACTTCGCCGTTCCAACGGCCCGACCTTCCATTCGTGTTCCCGCTGATGCTCGGACTTCAGACCAAACCGTACCTGCAGGCAACCGAGGCCATCGTGCCACCCGCGGGTGAGCAGCGGGACGAAGCTACGATCTACGTCGACATCGCGAAGGCGAGCGGCGTGAACCTCTGGGGTTCGAAGGTCGCCCAACGCGCGATGGAGATGGGCAAGACCCTCCACTCGAGAAGGCACAAAGACCAGCAGCCTTCGATTCCGCAGGAGCTTCTTCTGTCGGGGCTGCTTCGCGTCACCAAGCAGGGGAGCTTCAAGCAGCTTCTCGAAGAGAAGCACGGGAGGCTCCGACCTCAGCACGACCCCGGAAGCTTCCTCGGTCAGCGCGTCGTCCACGACGACAAGAAGGTCCACTTGGCTCCATCGATCCTGGTCGAGCAAACCAAGAAACTCGACGACGACTTCCAGCTCGAGATCGCGAACCAGGACAAGCTCAAGCTGATCACGAAGCGGGCGATCACCACGCACAACTCGTGGACCCACAACATCGAGGAGTTCGTCTCCGGAGACAGAACGACGAATCATCTCTACGTGCACCCTGACGACGCCGGTCGCATCGGCATCGCCGACGGCGACCTCGCCGACATCTCGACCGAGACCGCCACCGTGCGGGTACCGATCAAGCTGCATTCTGAGCTGATGCCGGGCACAGTCGCGCTTCCGCACGGATGGGGTCACCAGGCGAGCGGACTTGGCGTCGCGAAGAAGACGACCGGCGTCAACGTAAACCTCCTCGCCGCAGACGGTCCCGACCGCATCGAACGCGTGTCGGGTATGGCCCATCTGACGGGCTTCGTCGTCGACGTGCGTCCCGCCGCGGGCCCGCTCAACCCGGATCACTGGTCGGGAATCGGCGATCAGGATACGGCCGCCGCCGAGGCCTAGCCACAACTCAAAACGTTGCGCGAAACGAGAGGTTCGGGAACCAGATCGCGGTGGTGAACTCCACCGAACAGGGCTCCTCTGGAACGCCGAAGCGCTCTGCGCAGGCCCCTGGGTTCACGCCGAGCTGCTGCGCGTCCCGCGCCTGTGTGATGTTGATCCACTCGAGCGCGATGCGCATCGCTCGACCCGGCTTCGCCCACTCGTAGGCGATTTGCGCGTCGAGGCGGGTAAACCAAGGCACGCGCTGCACGTATTGCTGCACGTTGCCTTCGTCGTCGAGCCAGAGCCACCCCTCTGCGCGACCCGAGCGAGTGGAAAGCCGCGCGCTGATCGTCAGCCCGAAGTTGGATTGCCACGCAAGCACCGCGTTGAGCACGTGGCGCACATCGTACGACGGGGTGTACTCGAGAGTCTGCGAAGGTGCGCCAACGAGTGAACGCGCCGTCGCATCGAGATCGCTGTAGCCGAGCGTGTAGGCAAGAAAGCTCGAGAAACCAAGCTGGAAGGGTCGCTCAAGGAGCACTTCGAGACCGTAGCTCTTGCCTTGCGCGGTATCGTCGATAAAGCCGGCGGTGAGCCCGCCGGCGACCGAGATCCCCGCACTGGTGAACACGTCGAAGAACCGAATGTCCTTGTAGAGGTTGAGATAGCCTCGTGCTTCGACGCTGACGTCTTTCGGGAGAAACAGACGGACGCCAGCTTCGGTTTGGTTGGCGCGCTGCACGCCAGGCTCGAGCGGGATGTCACCGAGGCCGGGCAGGGGAATCGGATAAGTGGCAGGCATGGTGCCAAACCCCCAACCTGCGAACAGATCGGCGAAGTCTTTTGCGTGAAATGTGACCCGCGCCCGGGGGCTGACTGCAACCTCCCGCTGCCTCGCCGTGCTCCACAGATCGACGCGCGCCCCGAGCGAGAGATCGATCCATGGACTCGGCGCGAAGTTCATCTCGGCGTAGCCCCCGGTGAAGACGCGGCGGTTTTCGGCCGCGTAGCGGGGATCGCACGGTGTCACGATCTCGGTAAACGGATCGACTCGACAGGTGACCGAGCCGAAGAGCCCTTGGACATCGCCGCCCAGTCGAAGCTGAAACTTGGGCTTGACGTAGATGGCCCAGAATCGGGGACCGAAACGATGAATGCTCGAAGTGGCGTCGGGCACACTCATTGCGCTCCCATCGCGGACGATCGACGCATCGTATCCGTAGAGCATGGTACCGACTAGCTCCCAGTCCCCCACGCGTCCGATGAAACGCGCCTCGACGCGGTGGAACTGCAGATCGAGTGCCAGTGCGTCCCGAGGGTCGTTCTCGTCGAAGGCCGAGGAGTCACGTGCGCCGAATGCCACGAGCTCGAATCGGGCCCTGGCGCTGATCGGAGCGTCGAAGCGGTACTGGTAGTCCCAGTAGTCGACCCGGGCGTCGACGCCGAGCGCGCCCAGAACCAGGTTCGGAAACCCGTATCGCCCCGAGAACGTCATCGAAGTCTTCTTCGGCAGCGGCGTGTGCAGCATGGCGGAAACATCGACTGCCCGAAGCTCCGCCTCCCCATGAACGCGGTCGTCGGGAATGTCCCGCACGCGCCCGCTCATCACGCCGCCGGTGAAGGTGCCGTATCGGGCCGGGGGCGCGCCGCCGTAGAGGCGCACATCACGGACCAGCGCCGGATGAATCGTCGATGGACCGATCGCAGAGTGAAACAAGAGCGGCACGCGGAGTTCGTCGAACTCGTAGAGCGTTCCAACCGGAGGCGCACCGCGAACGTAACCGTACGGTTGTCCATTGGCGATCGGAACGACACCAGGCATCAACAGAAGCGTGCGAAACGGATCGCCGAGCGTCCCTGGGATGTTGCGAATCCCATCGAGCTCGAGCTGAATCGGTTGGTGCATCCGTGCGTCGATCTCGGCGGTCTCCGAGAACGACAGATCGGGTGCTGGCTCCGTGCTCTGCGGCTCCTGGAGGCTCGGATCTTCCGCGGGCGGAGGTGCACGAAGGCGCACGTCGACCTGCACGCGCGAAGGTACTGCGATGCCGTCCTGGGTCGCGGCCTCGAACGTCGACTCTGCGATCGCGCTCTGGATGAGCTCGCACAAGGACACTCCCGCTGCGCACTGCTCGACCACCGCCCTGCCTTCGGCGTCGATTCGCACACGGAGCCGTACTTTGCGGCCCTCCGGCATCTCGACCCCTTCAGGGACCTCGACGGTCGGCAGCGACTTCACCCGAGGCGGAACGGCATCCTGGGCGGACGCGAAGCTCGTCGTGACACCGATGCTCAAAGCCAAGCCGAGCGCCGAGCGCCACCGCGACCGCATGGCGGCAGTCTAGTGGCTATCGGCAGCTGGGTGTTGCGGTTTGTCGGGCATCCGAGAAACACGCCGATTGACGAATTGACGCGGCGCGCGTACCCGTTGCATCGGATGTCTGCGACCCGCCTCCACCTCCTGCTCGTATTGGTGATCGTGATCGCAGCCGGGCTCGCACTCTTCACGGGTGCAGCCTCGCTCACCGACGAGAACCTTCGCGGTACGCTACTTCAGCTACGAGGCGCGCGACTGCTTGCCGCGTTTCTCGCAGGAGCGGCGCTCTCGGTAGGCGGAGTGGCAGTTCAGGGCCTGTTTCGAAATCCGCTTGCAAGCCCCTCGATTCTCGGGACCACCGCCGGCGCGAGTCTGGGCGGACAGGTCGCGATGATCGCCTTGGGGCTGACTTCCGGGGTGACTGCCGGTCGCTTCGCCGAAATGACACTGCCGCTCGGAAGTCTACTCGGTGCGCTGATCGCGCTTGGGATTCTGCTCCTTTTCCTGCGCGCTGGCGCAGACCTGCTCACCCTTCTGCTGACGGGGTTCATCCTGTCGTCCTTGTTCTTGAGCGTGGGAAGCTTCGTGACCAGTCTCGCGCAAGAGTCGTGGGAGCTCGGAAGAGCCATGGTGGCCTGGTCGCTCGGGAGTGTGAGCGGTGCGGGACCACGACAGATTCTCTTCGCGCTCCCACTCGTTCTCGTCGGAACGCTCGCGATCTGGGGCTGGGGTCACGCGCTCGATGTCATGCTCTCGGGAGAAGAAGAAGCCGCAAGCCTCGGGATCGACGTCAAGGCCACGCGTCGCTGGGTGGTCATCTGGGTCGCGGTGCTGACCGGCGCCGCGGTGTCGCTCGGCGGGGGTGTCGGGTTCGTCGGGCTGATCGTACCGCACGCGCTCCGGCCGATCGTAGGCGCGGAACATCGACGCCTCGTCCCCGCCGCAGCGCTGCTGGGAGGTGCGTTTCTCATCGTCTGCGACACGCTCGGTCGCGCGCTTCCGGGGCGTTCGGAAGTGCCGCTCGGGATCGTCACCGGCCTCATCGGTGCACCGCTCTTTCTCTGGCTGCTGCTTCGGATGCAGCGCGAGGCGTACGATGGATGAACCCGCGGTGCGCGCACGGGACGCGTCTGTCTCGCTCGGATCGCGAGAGGTACTACACGGGGTCTCTCTCGAAGCTCGGTACGGCACCGTGACCGCGGTACTCGGACCGAACGGGGCCGGCAAGACCACCCTTCTCAAGGCCGTTGCGGGGTTGATTCCGTACCGTGGACAGATCGCCGTGCAGGGGCAGGATCTCCATTCGCTGGATCGCGCGCGCCGCGTGAGGCTCCTTGCCTACGTGCCTCAGGTATCGCTCCTCGAGAGCCCGTTTCGGGTGGAGCATGTCGTTCGACAGGCCCGATACAGCCTGCAGTCCGAGCGCGGCGCGCATCGCGCAGCCGTCGAGCACGCGATGGAGCTGGTCGACATCGTACACCTGCGCAGGCGCTCTTTTACTCAGCTCTCCGGAGGGGAACGCCGTCGTGTGCTCTTGGCGCGCGCGCTCGCAACCGAGGCAAAGCTGATTCTTCTCGACGAGCCCACCGCCTCGCTGGACATTCGGCATGCGCTCTCTTTCTTCGCTCTCCTCAATGATCTGGCAGAGCGGGGCTACTGCGTGATGGCGGTACTCCATCGACTCGACGACGCCGCAAGGTTCACGGACCATGCGGTGCTTCTCAAGGACGGCACGGTCACCCACCGAGGCCGTACCGAGCAAGTGGTCTCGCCGGGCCCGATTGGCGAGGTCTACGGAGTCGATACCCGAGAGGGCACGGGGTTCACCTTTCGGCTGCGGGAATAGTTGCCGTCCGCCTCCCGCTTGGTTCGTGCCATAGTGCGCCCCGGATGCGTACCGCTCTCTACAACGTAATCGGCCTTCTGGTGGCACTGGCGATCGCGGTCTGGATCGTACCCTGGGGCGCTGCGTCAACGCCGACGGCGCCCGTCGACCTGGACAAACCAGGCACCGTGGTCGACGCAACTGGTCGGGCGTTTCCGCCTCGCGACTATCGGCGAATCGCTTCTGCAAGCACGGTGAGTGACGAACTGTTGCTCGAGCTTTGCGCGCCGGATCGGATCGTCGCGTTTACGCGATATAGCCAGACACAAGCGGCAGACCGCCATCGGTACCAAGGCAAACCAGGGATCGAAACGATCACGGACGTGGAGTCGATCCTCCGTCTCGATCCCGATCTCGTCCTCGTGCACAGCATCATTGACCCCCGACACGTCGAACGCCTCCGTGAGGCAGGAATCGTGGTGTTCGATCTCGGACCCGTGGAGGGCATCGAGAGTCTCGCAGAGGACATCGACCTCCTGTCGACGCTCGTCGGTCACCCAGCGCGCGGAGAACGGCTTGCCCGCAAACTCCGAACGGACCTCGAATCGGTCGCCAGCGACATCCCAGAGGAAGAGCGCCAGAGCGGCCTCTTCTTGGCGGTGTTTGGTAGTCAGATTTTCGGAGGTACTGAGGGGTCGAGCTATCACGACCTGCTCCAGTATGCGGGGCTCAACGACGCGGCCGCGACCAAGTACCGCGGCTCGCCGAGCTACAGCGTAGAGCAGCTGCTGGCACTCGATCCGCGGTGGATCGTCACGAGCAAAGGATCGGGCGCGCAGCTCTGCGGGATCTCGATGCTCGGCACTCTCGAAGCCTGCCAAGACGGTCGACGGGGGCTGGTCGAGATCGAGGATGCACTTCTCGGCAGCGGCGCGCTCGGCACGGTCGAAGCCGCAAGAGAGGTGCGTGCCCAAGTCTACGGGCCGCGCCGCTGAGGGTCGTGCCGGCGCTGGCGCCCTTGCGTCCGGCAGACAAGGCTTCTCTGATGCAGACCATCAGCGCGCCGATGCAGAGCATCGTGGTTCGGTTCGTCGTCGCCCCCGGACAGCTCGTTCAGAAGGGGCAGCCTCTGGTGATCCTCGAAGCGATGAAGATGGAGCACGTGGTCTCGGCAGACCGCGCCGGCGTGATCCGCGCACTACTCTCGAAAGACGGCGCCACGGTCAAGAAGGGCGATGCGCTGGTCCAGCTCGAAGAGAGGATTGCAGAAGAGCAGGCGGGACCAGACGAAGCGGAAGTCGACCTCGACGCAATTCGTGAAGACCTCGAGTCCGTCCTGAACCGGCGGTCTGCAGGGCTCGATGCTCAGCGCCCTGAAGCGGTCGCCAGACGCCGCAAAACCGACCAACGAACCGCGAGAGAGAATGTCGACGACCTCGTCGATGCCGGAACCTTCGTCGAGTACGGAGCCTTGGTGATCGCTGCACAGCGACAGCGGCGATCGGTAGCGGACCTAATTGCCCGAACACCCGCCGACGGACTCGTGGCAGGTCTCGGGAACGTGAACGGCGGTCTGTTCCCCGATGCCGACACGCGATGCCTGGTGATGTCCTACGACTACACCGTGCTTGCGGGCACCCAGGGGCTGATGAACCACTACAAGAAAGACCGAATGCTGGAACTTGCGGAGACGCTCCGGCTTCCGGTGGTGTTTTTCACGGAAGGAGGCGGCGGCCGTCCGGGGGACACCGACGGGACGCAGGTCGCCGGGCTCGATTGCCGAGCCTTTCAGTATTTCGCAGAGCTCTCGGCGCTCGTCCCGCTAATCGGTATCGCGTCGGGTCGTTGTTTCGCTGGAAACGCGGCCCTGCTCGGCTGCTGCGACGTCGTGATTGCGACGCGCAATTCGAACATCGGGATGGGAGGACCCGCCATGATCGAAGGCGGGGGCCTCGGCGTGTTTCCGCCCGAGGCGATCGGTCCGTCGACGGTGCAGACCGCCAACGGCGTCATCGATGTGTTGGTGGAGGACGAGGACGAGGCGGTGGCAGTCGCGAAGAAGTATCTGGGCTACTTTCAAGGACGCAGTCCCGAATGGAGTTGTGTGGATCAGCGGACGCTTCGTTCGGTCATTCCTGAGAATCGACTTCGAGTCTACGATGTACGTACGGTGATCCACGGCCTCGCGGATAGCGAGTCCGTCCTCGAACTCCGCCGTGATTTCGGAACCGCGATGGTCACCGCCCTCGCCCGCATCGAAGGACGTCCCATCGGAATCATCGCCAACGATCCAACGCACCTCGGCGGCGCGATTGACGGGGACGCCGCCGACAAGGCCAGTCGCTTCATGGAGCTCTGTGACGCGTTCGATCTTCCGCTTCTCTTCCTTTGCGATACCCCGGGCTTCATGGTCGGACCGGACACCGAAGCGACGGGCATGGTGCGACGTGCGGCAAGGATGTTCGTGACCGGAGCAAGCCTGAGTGTGCCCTTCTTCACGATCGTGCTGCGCAAGGGATACGGCCTGGGCGCTCAGTCGATGGCAGGGGGAAGCTTCAAGGCGACCAACTTCACTGTCGCCTGGCCCACCGGCGAGTTTGGCGGAATGGGTCTCGAAGGCGCGGTCAAGCTAGGATATCGGAAAGAGCTCGAGGCGATCGAAGACCCGGCCAAGCGAAAGCAGGCATTCGAGAACATGGTCGCCATGGCGTACGACATGGGCAAGGCGGCCAACATGGCGGCGCAGTTCGAGATCGACGCAGTGATCGACCCGGTCGAATCGCGACGCTGGATCTCGAGCGCCCTCGAAGCGGCACCTCGGCCCGAGGCCCGAAAACACAAGAAGCGGCCCTGCGTGAACCCATGGTAGCCAGATGGGCTTGACGCCCTGAGCGGCCGCAGCTACTTCTTGCGCTCCTTGCGGGAGTAACTCAGTGGTAGAGTTCCTGCTTCCCAAGCAGGTTGTCGCGGGTTCGAATCCCGTCTCCCGCTCCAACGCGAGGTGGTGCAACCCGGACACATGGGTTGCATGCTGGTGAACCAGAGTCTATCAGCGACCTGCTTGATGCCGACCTTCTGTCCGGCGAAGACGTTCGAAAGATTGATCTTCTTGGTCTTGAGGCAGATGCGACCGCAGGCGGTGACGGTGACAGTCTTGTCGTGAAAGGGGTAGTCAACGCTCGGCAAGCCCGTGTAGGACCGGGTGGAGCGGGCGTAGTGCTGAGCCGGAGACTGCATGTCGAGCGCTTGGTGAGGCCGCCCGTGGTTGAAGTACTCGATGAAGTCGTCGAATCGACCCTTCTGTTGCAGGAAGTTGTCGCCGGCGGGCTTCGTCGTTTCGGCCTTGAGCGTGCGGTGCATGCGCTCGTGACGGCCATTGTCTTGCGGATGGCCGGGGCGGATGCGTTCGATGCGAATGCCGAGCCGAAGCCACCAGACCGAGAGCCGGCTCAAGCCGTAGAGCGCATCGGCGCAGGCGAAGGGAATGCCGTTGTCGGTGCGAATCGTCGTGGGCATCCCAAACTCCTTGAAGACGCGCTCGAACACAAAAAACGCATACTTCTCTTTCGTCGAGCTCAGTGCTTCGCAGGCCAGCAGATAGCGGCTTTCGAAGTCGGTGACCGTCAGCGGATAGCAATAGCGCTTGTCGGCGAGCATGAACTCGCCCTTGTAGTCGGCGCACCACACGTCATTGGGCTTGCGGGCGCGCGAGAGCTTGGTGCCTCGTAGCTTGGGACGGCGCTTCTTGCGGCGCTTCACCAGGCCGTGACGGTCGAGCACGGCGTGCACCGTGCTCGTGGCCGGGGCGTGGATATCGGGGTAGAGGCGGCGCAGTCTTTCGCGGATCTTCGGCGCGCCCCAACTGGGCTGCTCTTTCTTGAGCGACACGATCAGCTGCTCGACTTGAAAGGGCAGCCGATTGGCTTGCCGATAGGGTCGCCGAGAGCGGTCGGTGAGGCCCTCGAGCCCCATGTCTTTGTATCGCTGAAAGATCTTGTAGCCAGTCTTGCGCGAGATCCCGAACGAGCGGCACAGCGGGGCCATCTTCTCGCCTTCGAGGAGCCGGGCCACGAAACGAACGCCTTCATCCATCCTGTTACACTCCTTCCACGGCATCTCGGGGCCTCCCCAAAATGCCGAATTGTGTAACCCATGTGCCCAGAATGAAGTGCTACCTATCTCTCAGGAAGCACAGGTCGTCTGCCACAAGTAGTGGGCATGCGGATGTCGACTCTGGGCGCCGAGAGTGGCGCGAGCCGGGATGCTGGGCACTGACGCTGCCGCTGACGCTGGGCGCTGCCACTGCCACTGCCGCTGCCGCTCGGGGCCCACTGCGGCAGCCCCCCCTAGAGCCACGCCCTCCCCTTTAGACTACGTCGCTCGCGGTACTTCGTCGGTGCGGACGGGGCCGTGCCGTTTCCAGCCGACGCGCATCAGCCAGGTGCGAGGCCGATGCGCTCGGTGGCGGCCCGGTCGGTTCGAAGAGGCGACCCGAGGCCTTGCCCGAGCAGAACGGGTCGACCCAGGCACCCGAGGGCTGCGGCCGGCCGACTGCCTGCAGGTGGCGCCTGCGGTTGTTGAGCACGTACCCGATGGCGCTGCGCACCTGGCGGGGCGTTTGCAGCTGCACCGCATCGTACCGGTCGGTAAACACGGTGCCCCGGCGACGCTCGACCGTGCGGTTGAGCGCCTTGCTCATGCGAATCGACAGCCCCTGCATGCCTCGCGACAACGAGCCCCGATGACCCGCCTCAACCAAGAGATGCAGGTGCCCGTACTGCACCGACCAGTGCAGTATCTGCATGCCAAAGCGCCCTTGGGCCTTCGCAATCGACTGCACTATGGCCCGATAGAGGCGCGCGCTTCGCAGCTTGAGCCGGCGGTCGGTGCGCAGAGTCACATGCACCGGAACATGGCGCGGCAGCGCAGGGCGCCTGTCGTGCACGACGTTCCGGCTCGTCTTCGGGCGCCCGGCGCCTTCACGGCGACCGCCGTGACGAAGCGAATCGAGGCGAAGCTGCGGGTGACGCGCGCGGCGGCGGCGCCGTCTGGGGCGTTGTTGCTGCTGCGCTCGACTCTTGGGTTTGGGGGCAGACTCTCAGCCGGTTTCAGAGAGGCGCGCTCGATGCAGCTTGGGTTTCGCGGGCATCTGCTTTTGAAAACCGCAGATATTTTGTTTGTGCAACAACAAAGGCCCGCTTCGCACACCCCACACCCCCGCGTCGCCCCGCTTCCGCCCTCACCTTCTGCGTAGCGTCGCCCTGCTCCGCAGCGCCTCACGCCGTTCGGCTGCCCTCAGAGTCGCTCCCAAGATTTCGCGACGCCCCACTCCGCATCGCCCTCTGCCCGCGTCCGCCCACTCACGCTCGCCGTCTCGCTGTGCTCCTGCACCCAGCGCCGGCGGCGGGGCTGCCCTACCAGGACTCGCGGTTCGGGCGGACGTCGACTTCAAACGACCAGGCGGACTTGGGCTGTGTGGCGAGGTGATAGACGGTGTGGGCGATGTCTCGAGGACGGAGCCGCTCGCCCTGGTCGCTTGGGAGGTCGTCGGTACCTATGCCTCCGTCGACGATGACCAGCGCAACGTGAATGCCCTCGGGGCCGAGCTGTCTCGCGAACGACTGGGCGAGGCTTCGCTGCGCCGCTTTGGCGGAAGCAAAGGCGGCGGTGAAAGGCTTGCCGCGCAACGACGCGGTCGCACCGGTGATGATAATCGCGCCCTCACCGCGATCTCTCATCGGCCCCACCACCTGCCTCACGCTCTGAAGCAGACCTCGCACATTGATCCGCCACCCTTTCTCGAACTCATCGTCGGGAACGTCATCGAATGTGCCGAACTTTCCTGATCCCGCGTTGTAGAGAAGCACCTCCACCTCGCCGAGATCGGCGCGGACCTGCGCGAACGCTCGTTCGATGGCAGCTGGATCGGTCACGTCACAAGCGTACGAACGGCCGCCGAGTTCCTCGGCAAGCGGCCCCGAGTAGTCAGTCGAACGCGATAAGAGCGCGACCGCGTAGCCTTCACTCGCGAACCGTTCCGCGAAGGCCCGACCGTTCTTTGGGCCAATGCCGATAACCGCGCAGACGGGCTTGGCCATAGCTAGGCCCGCGCCTCGGCTCTCGAGGTGCCGCCCGCGTAGAACGCGGCAATCTCGTTCGCATACTTCTCGTTGACGACGTTCCGTTTGACCTTGAGCGTCGGCGTGAGCTCACCGGTCTCTGCGCTGAATACGTTTGGCATCACGTGAATCTTCTTGATCGTCTGATATCGAGCGACCTTCGCATTGCAGGCGGATTGCATCTGTTTCTCGATGAATGCCTTGACCCCGTCGTTACGCGCAGCTGTAGCGACATCGGAGAGTCCTTTGATGCCTGAAGCCTCTTCGAGCGCGGGGAGCGCCTCGGGGTCGAGCACGATGAGCGCCGAGAGAAACGGCTGCCTATCGCCGACCACTACCGCTTGGCCAACGCCGGGAATCGACTGCAGGTAGCCCTCCATCTCGGCCGGCGCGACGTTCTTGCCGCCCGCTGTGATCAGGATGTCCTTCTTGCGCCCCGTGATGGAGATGTATCCCTCTTCGTCGATCGCACCGAGGTCTCCCGTGTGCATCCATCCGGCGTCGTCGTAGAGTTCGGCGGTCTTCTCGGGCAGCCTGAAGTAGCCCTTCACCATGTTGTCGCCCTTGAGCATGATCTCACCGTCTTCGGCGATCCGCACCTGCACGCCCGGGAGCGCCTGCCCAATCGTTCCGAACCGGGGCCTCCCGTACGGCTGCACGGACGCGAACGCGGTGGTTTCGGTCATCCCGTAGCCCTCGTGGATCGGAATTCCAATCGACGCGAAAAACTCGAGCGTCGAGGTCGAAATCGGCGCGGCCCCGCTGAGGGCCACGTCGAGCGCATCCAGTCCGAGCGCCTCCTTGATTTTGGAAGTCACGAGCTTGTTGGCGAGGTTCCGCGAGAGACTGGTGACGGGCTTGCCCGTCGCCGCTTCCTGCTTGAAAGCCGACAGCTCGGTGGCGCGCGCCCAGGAAGCCAGTTT
Organism: uncultured delta proteobacterium; assembly: GCA_963845195.1. Lineage (GTDB taxonomy): Bacteria > Myxococcota_A > Polyangia > Polyangiales > Houyiibacteriaceae > SG8-38. The sequence continues at coordinate 555,289 of CAWJRH010000006.1, read as the reverse complement.
GGCCTTCACGCCTGTCGCCTCGGCGAGCTTGCCCGAAAGCGCGGCTTCGAACTTCTCCCAGACACGCGGCACCGCGAGGAAAAAGGTCGGACGCACGCGAAGAAGGTAGTCCTTGATCTGCGACAGGTCGCGACAGAAGAACGCCTCGTTCCGCATCGTCAGGCCAGCAAAGTTGATCATCCCTTGCTCGGCGGCATGGCAAAGCGGCAGATAGCTCACCGCACGTGCGTCCTTGACCATGAGATCGGGAAAGACCTCGACGACGGCATTGCCGATGAGCTCGATGCCGCGGTGGCTCAGCATCGCACCTTTGGGGAGCCCCGTCGTACCGGAGGTGTAGATGAGGAGTGCGACGTCATCGAGATCGACGGCGTCGAGGCGGTCATCAAGCTGCGCGTCGTCGATCTCGTCGCCGAGTTTCATCAACGCATCGAGTGAGAGCACCCGAGGATCGTTGCTCCCGAGATCATCCATGGTGACGATGTGCTCGATCGTGCTGTCGCCTCCCGCGATGGTGAGATACTTGTCGAGCTGATCTTGCTCGTCGCAAATCACGATCCGGGCCTGCGCGTTGTCGACGATGTACGCCATCTGATCCGACAGGAGCGTGGCGTAGAGAGGCGCGGGAATCCCTTGCGCGGCATTGATCCCGTGCTGACAAATTAGCCAGTCGGGCCGATTCTTTCCGACGAGCGCCACACACTGTCCCGGCTCAAGACCAAGCGAGATGAGTCCTTTGCCAACGCGTCGCACCTCGTTCCAGAATTCACTCCAGGTCGTGCTGATCCAACCGCTGCCGCGCGCGTCGAGTTCGTGAAGCGCATCCGCGGTGGGATGACTCTTCGCCCATTGCTCAATCTTCGCGAGCATCGTTCCTTCAAGCGTCATCAGGCCTCCTCATGAGGCGGACCGTACCCGATCGGGCCCGGCGCGAGGAACCCCCAACGGAAATCAACGTCCCCAATCTGGCTAGGTCGGAGGGCCTGGACCACCCGAAAGGCTTTAGTCCTAGAATAGGGGTGAAAAAGGGGAGAATTACGTATGGCCCCAGGAAGGGTGATGGGCTTCTATCACGATATCGTGAACCCAAAAAACGCTGCTTCCCTGATCGACTTCGTGGAAGCGGTCTATGACCTCGAGATCGACCAACGAGACTGGCTGCCAAACGCCCTCAACGCGGGGCTCCCCGTCCTCGATCACGGACTCGGTGTCGCCGGCGCCCTCTACGGACTTCCGCCCGAAGGCGGTGCCGTCGAGATCAGGAAGTTGACCGCGATCGACTGCCCGCAAGACTGGAAGGATCGTCACCTCGCAGCCATAGGCGCGACGCCCCTCGAAGTGCTTCGGCGCCAGTCGCGTCCCAACCAGGCAACCACGATGTCGCACAGCTGCCGGGAGTATCCAGAGGACCTCGAACGATACGTCTCGCAGGTCGAGTGCTGCGCCGACTTGGCCGGCATCACTGCGGTCGACCCGAACGGCTCAGGCGCCGCGATCATCGCGCCGCTTGCTGAGCCAATGGTGCTCCGCGGACGAACCAAGCAGCGGTGGGAGATGCTCGGCGCGCACCTGTGCGCTGGGCACCGAATCCGCCAGGCGCTGAGGAGCGGCATCCCAGCCAACGAGACCGAACTCCCCTTCGCAGCAGAGGCAATCGTCGACCCGCAAACGTTCAAGGTCGTCGCCGCAACGAGTGAAGCGCAGCCTGAATCGATGCGCGACCTGCTGCGTCGGGCTGCCATTCGAATCGACCGCGCACGCGGTCACGGGAGGACGGACGACCCCAGCGATGCGTTCGCGACCTGGACCGCGTTGGTGCGCGGCCGCTGGTCGATCGTCGACTGGTTCGACACCGACCGTCGGCGTTTCATCGTCGCCGTTCCGAATCCTCCGAAGGTTGGCAATCCCCGTGGGCTGACTGAGCGAGAAACTCAGGTCGTGGCCGCTTCGGCGTATGGAATGAGCAACAAGCTGATCGCGTATTCGCTTGGTCTGTCGAAGTCTCGCGTCTCCGCACTGCTGCACAGCGGAATGCGAAAACTCAACGTACAAACCCAGGCGCAGCTCGTGCAGCTCTACCTCGGGTTCGACGTCGCGAGCTAGCGCAAGCTCGACGCAGCGGACTAGCGATCCTGCCAGCGCGTCTTCGACCCCGCACCTACGAGGCCGAGGTCGAGCAGGGCCGCGATGACGACTCCGACCAGGTACATCCCGTCGACGGACCCATTCGCGTTGATCGCGAATGCGTAGCCAAGCGTGGTGAGCGGCATGAAGAAGAACCCGAGAAGCGGCCAGATGGTCGTTTCATACGCACGGCCCATGTAGTTGCTGAGCAACACGACGAGGACGATCGCCACCCGAGGGGTCAGCAGAGCGAGGCAGCCTACGAGTACCGGCACGTTGCGCAGGAGGATACCACAGGGCGCGCCTCCCGAGTCTGTCGCGATTTCATCGCCTGCTCAAAGACCCCGACCGTGCCGAGATGCGTGCCCGGGCTAGGCCCGAGTCACGTCGTCATCCAGTTCGACGGATACTACTGCGCGCCGAGGTTGCGTACGACCAAGACGAGCGCTTCGACCACCTCGGGCTTGTTCGCGAGGTCAGGGTTCGGCGGCATGAGGGCGCTGAGCCCCACTGCCGGACCGCCACCGATGATGATTTTCGCGATGTGCTCGTCGGTGACTGACGCCTGCCATTCTGCTGAGCTGTAGTCGCGCGGCTTCGGGTTGAGTGAGGCAGACGCAGCGCCGTCCCCTTTTCCGTTCGCTCCGTGACAGGTTACGCAGCGTGCTTCGAAGATCGACTTGGCTTCAGCAGCGGGATCGGCTGCAGCTGCGACAGGCTCCGAGGGTGTTGGGTCAGCTTTGGGTGCCGGAGCGGCTGCCGCGGGCTCCTCTTTGGCTGGCGATGCCTCTTTCGAGGTGCATCCAACGACCGCAAGACTCCCGGCCATGGCAACGATCAAGATACCTTCGTAACGCATAGCTTCTCCTTCAGACATGGCTTAGGTTCAAAACGCGGCGGTGAGAAGTCTCAGTGCCCGCGCGATAGCCCGGCCGTCCTCGACGCGCCACCGCTAAAACATAGGGAACGGAAGCGTAGACTTGATCGCGTTGAAATCCTGGACCACGCGAAGCATCGCCACGACGACGAGCAGCGAGCAGACGTTTGCGAATACGAGGCCCCATCCCAGGGAGCGCAACCTTTGCGCGGTGGGTCGCGCGATCGCAAGCGCAGCAACGGTTACCGCCATCGGCAGTGTGGCCGCCAAGATCCAATACGCTCCGCGCGGGAGGAGCAGCGCCGCCAGCCCAGTCCCGATGGCGAGCAGGCAGAACAGCACCAGGGCGATCCGCTCGGTCTGAATGCGCCGCATCTCCGCCTCGGTCTTGGCCCGTGTATGTCGAAGCGTGAGATGCACGACCGCCGTTCCGAGCGAAGACGCAATGAACCAGACAGCGGCAACTGCAAGCGACGCTGACGCCGTGAGTCCGGACGCAAGACCTAACGGCACCGCGACCGAGGAAAGCGCCGCCGCCGCCAACGACTCGCCCACTGCGCTGCGTTCGAGCCCTTCAGCAGCGATCATCACGACGCCGAAACCCAGCACGAGAGGAAGCGCTGCGGCGTACTGGGCCGCAGAGGGCGCGAGCCAGAGTCCTGGAATGCCGGCGGCGAGCGCCACCAACACGTACAGCACCAACGAGCGCCGTGCGACCCCGCTCCGTTCGCGCTTCGCGCGCGGACCGCGGTGACCGAAGAGTACGAGCAGCGGTTCATTCGCGAGGAAGCATGCGATCGCCGCGATCGCGATGAGCCAGGTAGCCGCGGTCGGGCGGGCGCCGAGGAAGATAGCCGCCATGGGAAAGAGGAGCTCGGCATAGGCTCCGTGCTCGCGCGGCGTCATGCGTCCAGCGGACGTACCGCCTGGCATCGACTTCTGTTCCCCGGTCCTGGACAGCTCCTGGACGGGACGCGTGTCGGGGTTGGGTTCTGAGAGGTGAGTTGTGTGAGGAGACATGATCACGTGCTCGGGGCGCGCAGGGAGCGTACCAGGAGAACTCCGCGCGGCCACCACGAAGCCGCGGCCTCGTCTGGCAGGGTGTTCGCCGATTCGAAGCATCGCGCAGACGATGCGTCTTGCGCTATAAGTAGCGAGCGAAATCAAGGCGCGGACGGTTGGACATCCTGCCACCTGGAACGCAAATGGACCTACGACGACAATGCTGATGTGGACTGCAGTAGTCGCGGGGGCCGCTGCCGGCCTCGCCTCCATCCCTCATTGCACGGCGATGTGCGGGTCTCTGGCTGCGTACGCGTGTAGCGGAACGTCGAACGTCGACGGACAAGTCCGCTATCAGCTCGGGCGTTTCATCAGCTACTCCCTCATGGGGGCAATCGTGGGCACCATGGGCGGAGCGACGGCGGTTGCGCTGCCCGCCGGCTGGGGAAGCGCGTTGTTGAGCTGGTCCCTGGCGCTCGGGCTTGCGCTTGCAGCGCTCCGCCTCTGGAAACGACCTGCCGATCCCCTCGTCACGCTGCGTACGAAGGACGCGAGCCAGGAGGCTTCTCCGGCACCCGTGAAGGGGTTCGTCGCAGCGCTTGGACGGAATCCATTTCTGGTCGGTCTCGGCACTGCCCTGCTGCCCTGTGGAGCGCTCGCATCCGCTGCCCTCATCGCAGCATCCACGGGCTCAGCGGGCACAGGCGCCGTCAGCATGCTCGCGTTCTCCATCGTGAGTGGCTTCGGACTCATTGGCGTAAGCTGGCTCTACGGTCGCTTCGCGAGGCAGCCGCGCCCCTCGACTGCGCGAGCCCTTGCCGTCGTTCTCGCGCTTGGTGCAATCGTATTCGTGATTCGTCCGATGCACGCACTTCAGCATCAAGCTCACGGCCACGCCCATTCCGAATCGGCGCCGGCCGATCATGGAGGTCACGAAGCACCGTGACTTCGCCCGCGCCCGCTTCCTTCGAGATCAGCCCGACGCGCGCATCGTCTCACTGCGTGCACTGCGCGCAGCCGCTTCTAAGTGATGCGCATGCGCCCTATTGCTGTCGCGGTTGCAGAACGGTGCATCGGATTCTCAATGGCGCAGGCCTGACGCGCTACTACGAGCTCCGACAGGGCCCAGGCCTCCCACCCGTCGAAGCCGATGGGCGACGCGCCGACCACAAGTGGCTGGAAGTCATCGAACGCGAACGCGGCGGAGCAGGCACGACGGACCGTATCGCTCTCGACATTCAGGGAATCCATTGCGCGGCATGCGTGTGGCTTATCGAGGAGCTCTTCCGGCGCCACGGCGGCAACAAGCTCGGGCTCATCTCGCTCAATCCAGCGCTCGGCAGAATCGAGCTTCGCGTGTCACCCGAGTTCGATCTGAGCGCTTGGGTCGATTCGGTCGAAGAGCTCGGATACCTCCTCGGCCCTGCCCAAGGCGACGGCAGCCCCCGGCGCTCGGACGACCTGCTGATGCGCGTCGGTATCTGCTCGGCGCTCGCCGCCAACGTGATGCTTTTCGCGGCCGCTATCTACCTCGGGCTGCGCGACGGGGCCGTCTATGAGCTGCTCAATCAGGTCAGCTATGCCTGCGGGGTGCTCGCGGTACTCATCGGCGGGTCAGTATTCATCAAGTCCGCTGCACGCGCTCTACGCCAGCGGATGCTGCACCTCGATGTCCCGATCGCGCTCGGCATCGTTCTGGCGTTCGCCGGCTCCACTTGGTCTTTCTTTTTCGCATCAGGCGAGGCGATCTACATCGACACCCTCACCGTGTTCGTCGCGCTGATGCTGGTGGGACGATGGCTGCAAGAGCGAATGCTGGAGCGCAACCGAGCTCAGCTTCTTGCGGACAGCGGTGCGCAGGGCCTTCTCACGCGACGCATCGACGACGAAGTCGTCCGGATCGTACACGGCGTTTCCATCGGACGAGGCGATCGGTTGCTCATCGCGCCGGGGGACCTGGTTCCCGTGGACCTGCGTCTCACCGAAGAGGACGCGAGTTGCTCCCTCGACTGGATCGACGGTGAGAGTACGCCTCGTTCCTTTGCGGCTGGCAGCACGGTCCCAGCTGGAGCCTTCAACGTTGGAAGCGCGTTCACCGGAACCGCTGAGCACGACTTCGCTGAATCGGCGGTCGTCAGCCTCCTTGGAGCCGACCCGGCAAGCGACACCGGTGGCCCAGTCAGAACGCAGTGGTGGGCGCGCCTGGCCCGCTACTACGTCGTCGCAGTGCTCACTCTCGCCGGGGGAGCGACCGCGTTTTGGTGGTGGCATGTCGGGCCGCTGAGGGCGATCGAAGTAGCCACCGCGGTGCTCGTGGTCACTTGCCCATGCGCCTTCGGCATCGCGGCGCCGCTTGCCTACGAGATCGTGCTCGGCAGATTGCGAAGCGCGGGCGTCTTCGTGCGCATTGGGGACTTCTTGGATCGAATCCGCGCGGTGACGCGAATCGTGTTCGACAAGACCGGCACGCTGACGACGGGAACGCTTGCCCTCGAGGACCCGTCCGCGATCGATGCACTTTCCGACGTCGAGGTCGCGGTTCTCTACAACATGGCGGCACGAAGCGCGCACCCCAAGAGCGGGGCGATATCCCATGCGCTCGAAGGCCACGTTGCAGCTCGGTTCCAGGAGCTCGCGACCGTCGAGCACCCGGGCCACGGGATCGAATGTACCGAGGGCGGACGCCGCTATCGGCTCGGCGCACCGGAATGGGTGGGAGCGTCCACACGCGAAGAGGGCGACGTCGTGTTCTCGGCAGACGGCCGCCTCGTGTCGAGCTTCACAACACGCGAACAGCTCCGCCCCGGCGCCAAAGACGAGATCGATCGCCTGCGGGCAGACGGCTTCGTACTCTCGATTCTCAGTGGGGATGCCCCGATTCGCGTGAAGACGATGGGGCTCACCCTCGGGATGCCCGCGGAGGCCTGCATCGGGGGCCAAAGTCCACAGGAGAAAGCCGAGTATGTTCGGTCACATCAACCGGCACGAACCTTGCTCGTGGGGGACGGCTTGAACGACCGCGTCGCGATGGATGTCGCGGCCTGCTCTGGAACTCCTGCCGTGAATCGACCCTTTATGGCCTCGCGAAGCGACTTCTACTTTATCTCTCCTGGACTGCGCGCCATCGCGCAAGTTTTGCGCGCTTCTGATGAACTCGCGCAAGTCGTGCGCCGAATTCTGGCATTCGCGATTCTCTACAATCTATTCGCCGTCTCGTTGGCGGTCGCCGGCCTGATGAAGCCTTGGATCGCGGCGGTCTTGATGCCACTGAGTTCGCTTCTAACGCTCGGATATACAATGCTCACGCTCACGCACCGGAGAACTCGATGAAGATCTTGATACTGCTGATCTTCGTGTGCCTGGTGCTCGTCGGTTCTGCCGTCGCGTTTTTCGCCTGGACTGTGCGCCAGGGAACGTTCGACCACGCCGACCGTTTGGCCCTACTACCGCTCGAGGAAGAGCGTACCAACACGGCGAAGCAACAGAGGGAAGAGGATGGAAACGCAGCGAATCGTCTATAACGACAAGGTCGTCCGCCAGTTCATGTGGGCGTCCGTCCTGTTCGGCATCGTAGGAATGCTGGTCGGCTTGATCATCGCCCTACAGCTAGCGTTCTGGCCGGCAAACGTGGCGTCCTTCGCGTCGTTCGGTCGCCTTCGCCCGTTGCATACCAACGCAGTAATCTTCGCGTTCGTTGGCAACATGCTGTTTGCCGGTATCTACTATTCGACGCAGCGCCTCGCCAAGGCGCGCCTCGCGTCGAACATACTGTCATCCATCCACTTCTGGGGCTGGCAGCTCATCATCGTCGCCGCAGCGCTGAGCCTTCCGTTCGGTTTCACGCAGGGCAAAGAGTACGCCGAGCTCGTGTGGCCGATCGACATCGCCATCGCGGTGATCTGGGTCGTGTTCGCGATCAACTTCTTCTGGACCCTCGGCAAGCGCCGCGAGAAGCACCTCTATGTGGCGCTCTGGTTCTACATCGCGACGATCATCACGGTCGCGGTGCTGCACATCGTCAACAGCCTGGTGATCCCGGTCAGCCTACTCGAGAGCTACCCCATCTACGCCGGCGTGCAGGATGCCCTGGTTCAGTGGTGGTACGGACACAACGCGGTCGCGTTCTTCCTGACCACGCCGATTCTCGGGATCATGTACTACTACCTCCCCAAGGCTGCCGAGCGACCGGTGTTCTCGTACCGGCTTTCGATCGTGCACTTCTGGGGCTTGGTGTTCATCTACATCTGGGCCGGTCCTCACCATCTTCTCTACACGGCGCTTCCTGAATGGGCGCAAACGCTTGGAATGGTCTTCAGTCTGATGCTCTGGGCTCCGAGCTGGGGCGGGATGCTCAACGGCCTGCTCACGCTCCGCGGCGCGTGGGACAAGCTTCGAGTCGATCCGGTCCTCAAGTTCTTTGCTGCGGGCGTCACCTTCTACGGCATGTCGACGTTCGAAGGCCCGCTCCTCAGTATCAAGAGCGTCAGCGGCCTCGCGCACTACACCGACTGGATCATCGGACACGTCCACAGCGGCGGCCTCGGGTGGAACGGCCTGATGGCGGCCGGCATGTTCTATTGGCTCGTTCCGAGGCTCTACGGCACCAAGGAACTGCACTCGCGCGCCGCAGCGAATTTCCACTTCTGGATCGCGACGGTAGGCATCCTGATCTACGTGATTTCGATGTGGGTCGCGGGCATCACGCAGGGCCTGATGTGGCGAGCCGTGAGCGAGACCGGGGGTCTGCTCTACCCGAACTTCGTGGAAACCCTTCTGGCGATTCGCCCGATGTACTGGGCGCGTCTCACCGGCGGGCTCCTATTCTTCGTCGGCTTCCTCCTGATGACCTGGAACCTAATCAAGACCGCGCGCAGCGGCGCGGCGGTCGACGGCGAGCTCGAGGTGGCTGTGGTCGAAGAGCCTAGCGGACCCAAGGTTCCGTGGCCCAAACTAATCTTCGCTCAGCCGGTCATCGCCTCAGTCGTAGTGATGGCGCTCATGACAGGCACCTTCGTCTTCGAAGGCGCCGTCAGCACCATCCTCGCATGCATCGCCTTGATGTGGGGCGTGGCGGCGATCGCGATCTCGATCCGCGATCGCAACGACCCGAACAAATTGTCGTGGCACAGCGCGATCGAAGGACGCGCTGGCGTATTCACGGCATTGGTCGTCATCGCCGTGCTTGCCGGCGGGGTGGCAGAGATCATTCCGCTCCTCGTGTCGGTTCCGGAAACCATCAAGACCACCAAGAACGTTCCCTATCATCCGCTCGAACTCGAAGGACGCGACGTGTTCATCCGGGAAGGCTGTTACACATGCCACTCGCAGATGATTCGACCGTTCACGTGGGAAAGCGCGCGATACGGAGAGGTGTCGCAGCTCGACGATTCGATCTTCGACCATCCGTTCCAGTGGGGCTCCCGACGGATCGGCCCCGATCTCGCGCGACTCGGCGGCAAGTACGGTGACGTTTGGCACTACAAACACATGATCAATCCCCGTGAAATTTCGCCGGGCTCGAACATGCCTCCGTACGCACACCTCGCGCACGAAGCGATCAACTTCGAAAAGACTCCGACCAAGCTCCGCGCCATGCGGAACGTCGGCGTCCCCTACAAAGCCGATGAGATTCAGACGAGCACAGAGGCGGCGCGCGCCGAAGCCAGCGCGATTGCCGCGGGTCTTGCGGCAAGTACCGATATCGTCGTCTGCGAGGAGCCTGCCGAAGGATGCGATCTCTTGGTCAATAGTCGGCTGGTGGCTCTGATTTCATACCTGCAGCGACTAGGTCGCATTCCGGAGGATGCGGAGCCCGGTGAAGCCGGAGGCGCCGGCTCGGTCGCTCTTCGGAGCGGCGAAGGGGAGGTGTCCGAATGAGTCGATTCGCCTCTCAGTTTTTTCAACACAACCCGGCCCTGCTCTACCCGATGCTGGCGCTGATCATATTCCTATTGGTATTCCTCGTCGTGATCGTTCGCGTGGCGCGCATGAAGCGCTCCGATGTGGACCGTTTGGCGCGCATCCCGCTCGAGGACCAGCCCGTGGAGGCCCGCGATGAGTGAAGTCAAGCGTACCGATGAGATCCAAGGCGAGATTCTGCACGTCTACGACGGAATCGAAGAAGCCGACAACAACCTACCCACCTGGTGGCTGCTGACCTTCTACGGCGCGATCGCGTTCGGCCTCGCCTATTGGTTCTACTACCAGGTCTACGGCGTCGGCGAATCGCAGAAGGAAAAATACGTCGCCCAGGTTGTCGCCGCTGAGGCCGAGCGAAAGATCGTCTCGAACGAGTCTCTCGATGCCCTCGCGCTCGACTCCACCGCCGTCGCTGCGGGGAGCGAGATCTTCGCCGCCCAATGCATCGCCTGTCACGACATGCAGGGACAAGGCCGCGAGGGACTCGGGCCGAATCTCACCGACAAGTATTGGGTTCACGGAGGCGACCCGGTCAACATCCACGCGACGATCACCAACGGCGTTGCGGCCAAAGGCATGCCCCCGTGGGCGCCGATTCTCGGGGAAGAAGGCGTGAACCAAGTCGTGGCGTACGTCATCACCCTTCGAGACACGAACGTCGAAGGCAAAGGACCCGAAGGTGAGGTCTGGGTGCCCGGTGGAGGCGCCGCAGACACGGGAGCTACGACCGGAGAGACCCAGAAAGCCGAAGCCGCGCAATGACCGTCAAACTGCCGGTCGTCGACGAGCACGCGAGCTCGCTGCGATCCGATGGAAGCCGCAACTACGTGCACCCCGCGGACGTGCACGGTCGGTTTACGACCATCCGGAACGTGGTGTTCGCCGCGCTCATCGCGATTTACGTCGCGCTCCCATTCGTCAAGATCGGCGGGAAACCAGCCGTATTTCTCGACGTCAAGAACCGGCAGTTCTTTCTATTCGGGGGGGTGTTCAACGCCCAAGACTTCTGGCTAGTCTTCTTCTTGCTCAGCGGGATTGGGCTGGCTCTGCTGATCGTCACCGCAATCAAGGGCAGGCTTTGGTGCGGGTACGCCTGTCCGCATACCGTGTTCCTAGAGGGCGTCTTTCGACGCGTCGAGCGTTGGATCGAAGGACCCCGCGCGACGCGCCTCCGGCGCAATGCCGCGGGAATGTCGTTCGACAAGGCTTGGCGCAAAGGTCTGAAGCACGCGATCTACGTCGTCCTCGCGCTTCTTCTGTCACACGTGTTCGTCAGCTACTTCGTCTCGCTGCCATCCCTGGTGGACATGGTGCAGAAGAGCCCGGCGGAACACCCCACCGCCTTCACCTGGGTCATGGTGATGTCTGCGGTCCTTTACTTCAACTTCAGTTGGTTTCGCGAACAGCTCTGCCTGATCATCTGTCCGTACGGTCGACTCCAGTCGGCAATGACCGACCGCGATACGATGGTCATCGGCTACGACGAGAGCCGCGGTGAGCCACGCGGAAAGGCAAGCGACGCGTCGAACGGCGACTGCATCGACTGCAAACGCTGTGTCGTCGTGTGCCCGACCGGCATCGACATCCGCAACGGTCTTCAGATGGAGTGTGTGGGCTGCGCAGCCTGCGTCGATGCGTGTGACGAGATCATGGAGAAGGTGGGCCGGCCGACAGGCCTCGTTCGCTATGACTCACTCAATGGCCTCGAGGGCAACTCAACGCGAATCGCTCGGCCACGTCTCTTTTTCTACGGCGCCATCGTGGCGCTTTGGCTCGGCGGCACGGTACTCGCCGTCGCGCAGAGTAACGCATTCGAAGCCAACATCCTTCGGCACGACGGCGAACCCTTCGCGCTGATCGATGGCAACATTCGCAACTCGGTGCGCATCCACCTCGTGAACAAAACCGGCAAGCGCCAGATGTTCGTGATTCAACCGGCACCGCCCGAGGACGGCTCACAAAGCCCGATCGAATACGTACTCCCGCGTACGCGCATCGAGCTCGAGTCCTTCGGAAGTACCTATGTACCCATCCTCGCGATGGTCCCCGCCGAAGAAATGAAGCCAGGGCTGAAGGTCCGCGTGCAGATTTCCATGGAGGGGCGCACCGACCGGAAGGCGCGTCGGGTGATGGAAGCCGCGTTCGTCGGACCTTGAAAGCTGGGAGCGGCGCGCCCCCCTTTGCCGTCGAGACAGCCCGAACGTCGGCTACGGAACCGACATCACGATCGCACCGCTCAGGTGCACAAGCTCGTGCGACACGCTGCCTAGCAGAGCGCGGGCAACCGCCCCCTTGCCCGTCGTGCCGCAGATGATGAGCGGAGCATCCAGCTCTCGAGCCATCCCGGTCACCACTTCGGCCGGTTTCCCAACAGCCGCGTGACATTGAATCTTGAGCGACTCGTCGGCTACCGAACCGCAGGTTTGCATGTCGAGCAGTTTGCGAAGGTTGTCGAGTTCTTGGCCCTGGTCGGCTGCGTCCTTCGAATCGCCGGTATCCAGCACAGTGACTACGTGAACTTCGGCTCCAAGCTGCCGACCCATGAAAACGCCGAGCTCGAACGCCCTACGCGCAGGCTCGGAAAAATCATAGGCAACGACGAGACGCGGGATGAGCGACATGGACTATTCTCCAGTTTTCGAGTGGGACTCCCGTACCACTAGCACGGGACACGGCGCATGACGGACGACGCGTTCTGCAACGCTTCCAAGAAACGCACGCGACAGACCGCTCCGACCATGTGACCCCAGAATGAGCAGATCAGCCCCTTCGTCTTCGGCAAGTTCGCAGAGCGCTCGCCCAGGCGACGGGTGCTGATAAACGTTGAGTTCGACGTCGGGAACATCCCGGAGCAGCGTCGCAGTCTTGCCGTTGAGGGTTTCGCGAATCGCAGTCTCGATCTCGACGCGTACGCTCCGTTCGAGCAGGTCGGGGCGAGACCAAACCATGGGAGGGACGTTCGGAGTCGGATCGAAAACGTGGGCCACGAGGACCCTCGACCCGAACGTCCGCGCGTAAAGCGATGCGGTCCTCAACGCGTCGTCGGAGATTGCGGAGAAATCGGTACCGACAAGAATCTTTTTCGGAGCGTCCATCGAGTGTCCCTCCGGGGAGCATATCGAAAAAATCGAACCTTCTGGCAAGGATCGTCAGGGAGCGCAGAAGTTGCGTGTACGCCACCGGTGAATCCTGCTAAATCCAACTGGCGTATTCCTTGCAGCAAAACTGCTCCACCCGCCGAAGCCGGGAGAAGGGACGACATGAGCGACGACACGTTGATGCCTTCCGAAGTTCGCAAGAAGGTTCTGATCCAGCATCGAGAGATCGAGCAGATGCTTGCCGAACTCGAGGACGGTGCCTCTCGGCTGACGGAAGGCACCGAAGAAGGCGAACGCGTGAAACGAGCCGCGTACGCGCTACGTGGTGTGTTGGAGTTGCACATGACGTTCGAGGAGGCTCACGTGGTGCCCGCGATCACCGAGGCCGATGGTTTCGGTCCTGAGCGCGCTCGGCATCTCCATGCCGAACATGCCGATCAGCGCGTGCATCTCGACGAGCTGGTGCAGCTGATTCTAGACGCGAGTTCGACGTCACAGATCCGCGAGCGAATCACCACCCTTGCGGAGATGCTGCGAAATGACATTGCGCAGGAAGAAAAAGACTACGTCAACGACCGACTCCTGCGCGACAGTATCATTCCCAACGATCCGTTCGGGGGCTAACCCGGCCGCCGAAGGTACGAAAGTGCGAAGAAAGACGGAGTTTTCGAGATGAAGATCGATCAAATCCTGGTTCCGACCGATTTCTCGGACAACGCAAAGCTGGCTCTCGAGTATGCGACGACGCTCGCTCAGAAATGCTCGGCGAGGCTTCACCTGGTTCATTCACCGGTCGTACCAGCCTACCTTCTGATGGACTTGTCCTACAGCCCCGGTCCCGAAGCGGTAACCCGTATCTTGAATGACGCCGAGGATGCATTGCGACAGCAGGCTGACTCGATAGCCGATTCAGGCGTCGAGTGCGTGACGGCCATTCGCGAAGGTCTCGTGCACGAGTCGATTCGAGACTACGCGAGCGAAAACGGCATCGACCTCGTCGTCGTCGGGACGCATGGGCGCAGCGGTGTTGCGAAACTCATGTACGGCAGCGTCACGGAACGCGTGCTGAAAACGACGGCAGCGCCGATCATCGTCGTGCCACCGGCGGGGGGTGACCTGCCGAGCGCGATCGTGGTCGCGTACGATTTTTCGGAGCCGGCGAAAAGAGCCTCCGAGGTTGCGCGCGCAATCCGTGCGCTTCAGCCGCAGACGGCGATTCATTTCGTTCACAGCTACCTCGACGTCTGGGGGGAGTACACCGATCGCGGCGCGGTCGTCGGCGAGGCCGCGGAGAAGCGTCGCGAGGCGCTCCGGCTGGGGCTCGAAGAGATGCTGCACAAAGACGCCAAAGAGCTGTTTTCTACCGACTCCCCCGAGGTCGTCGTCCACCTTAGCGCCGGAGACCCCGTCACTGGGATTCTCGAGGTGGCCAAGCAGGTGGGCGCTGGACTGGTCTGCGCTGGGACCACCGGCAAGAGCGGGATTGAACGACTCCTGATCGGCAGCGTCGCGAGGCGACTGCTCCACGAAAGCCCAGTACCGCTGCTACTGACGCACGAAAACTCATGAGCGACACCGCTGGAATCGAGGGCGCCACCGCCACCAACGGGGGCGCCGCAGCCGGGTGGCTCCTCGTCTTCGCCGTTTGTGTCGTCTGGACGATTGGCTGCGAGTGCGGCTCTGAGCGCCCGGCCTCACCGGAGCCCACCGAGTCCCCGGCAAATTTCGATCAGGCGATGGCGGACCACGCCGCGCTATCGAGAGCGGCGATGAACGCGCTGATTCGGGGGGACTTGCCCCTCGCGCAGCAGGCAAGCAGGAAGCTACTGTTCTTCATGGAACACGTCCCCTACCCCGAGAAGGGACAAGCCCAGGCACGACTAACCAAATCGATCGCCGCGCAAATACGAGACTCCGAGGATATCGAGGAGGCCGCGATGGGCTTCGCCCGACTCTCGCAAGCATGCGGCCAGTGTCATCACGCGCTGGATCGAGGACCGCCGCTTGGGCTCGACGAGACCCCCGAGGGAGACGACCTGCCGATGCATATGCGGCGCCACTACTGGGCGGTCGAAAAGATGTGGGAAGCGCTCCTGACGGATTCACCGATAGGGTTTCAGCGGGGGGCGCGGGCACTTGCAGAAGCTCCCCTACTTGGCGACACCCCTCCGAGCGCCGAGTCTCCGCCGGGAACGACGCGATTGGCCTATGAGGTGCACGACCTTGCGTTTGCGGCCGCAGTCGAAGGCAACGGCGAGGCCGACGACTACGTACCCGCGCCAGGAGAGCCCCGTGAACCCGAGCCGACCACGCGCGGACAGACTGAGCTCTTCGGTCGGCTTCTCAGCACCTGCAGTCAGTGCCACACCTTGCTCGAGGTGAGCCCGGCCCTGACATACGAAGAGCGGCGGCGAGGGACACCGTGAGGGCGCTGACTCTAGTGCTGTCGTTGAGCGCCGGCGCACTGCTCGTCGGCTGCGCCTCTGGTCGGGTGCGCGGGGGACAGGGCACGGAGATCCGGCAGGAAGAAGTGTACCAACCCAAGACCAAAGTTGAGCCTCCAGAAGGCAACAGCGCGCGCCTGCCGGAGACATACCCCTTGATGGAAGTGGATCTCGACCGCAAGACCGAGCCATACGCACCTGAGGCTCCTGAACCCGAATAGCCGAATCGAGAGAACGATGACAAAGTACTGCAGCGCCGCTGAAGCGGTCTCGCACGTGCACTCCAATCAGCGGGTCTTCCTGCACGGTGGGGCAGCAACGCCACTCGGCCTCGTCGATGCGTTGGTGGACCAAGCCGCGAGGCTCCGGAACGTCGAACTCATCCATCTGCACACTTCGGGAGACGGCAAGTATGCGGACCCGGAGTTCGCTGATTCGTTTCGAGTCGCGAACCTGTTCGTGGGGCAGAACATGCGCTCGAAGCTCGATGGCGCCCGCGTCGACTACCTGCCCCTGTTTCTCTCGGAGATTCCTCAACTCTTTCGGTCGGGTCGGCGCGCACTCGATGTGGCGCTGGTCCAAGTCTCGCCGCCCGACAAGTGGGGCTATTGCAGCCTCGGAGTATCGGTCGATGTGGCCCGCGCCGCCGTCGACTCTGCCAAGCTCGTCATCGGTCAAGTGAATCAGCACATGCCGCGCGTGCACGGCGACGGGTTCGTGCATATCGACCAGTTCGATTGGCTCGTCGCGCACGACGCACCCCTACCCGAAGTGCCCGCGGGAGAGCTCAGCCCCGAAGAAGAGGCCATCGGAGCCCATGCTTCAGAACTGATCGAAGACGGCGCGACCCTCCAGATGGGCATTGGCGCCGTCCCGGACGCGGTGCTTGCGGCCCTTCGGGGTCACCGTCATCTGGGGGTGCACACCGAAATGTGGTCGGACGGGTTGCTTCCGCTGCTCGAGTGCGGCGCTGTCGATAACAGCCGCAAGGTCGTACACGCGGGGCGCACCATCTCCGGGTTCGTCGTAGGCACCCGAAAGGTTTACGACTACGTCGACGACAACCCGACGGTCGTCCAATACGACATCGGGTACGTGAACCGGGTCAACGTGATCAACAGGAACCCGAAAGTCACGGCAATCAATTCGGCGGTGGAAGTCGACCTCACTGGCCAGGTCTGCGCAGACTCGATCGGTCATCGCGTCATTTCAGGGGTTGGCGGCCAGATGGACTTCATTCGCGGCGCGATGACCTCCGAGGGCGGCAAACCGATCATCGCACTGACGAGTCGAACGAAGAAGGGGCGGCCGCGAATCGTGCCGAGCCTCGCGCCTGGCGCAGGGGTCGTCACGACACGCGCACACGTACGTTTCATCGTCACGGAGAACGGAGCAGTCGATCTCTACGGCAGAACCCTCAACGAGCGCGCGCGACTGCTGATTTCCATCGCGCACCCCGACGACCGCGAAACCCTATCGAAAGCTTGGCATGAGGCACGAGGCTCGTGAGCGCACGAGTTGCGCCAGATCCAACTGCCACTGCACGAGATGCGCCCTATGAAGTGGATTGTTGACCAGTTGTGACTGAAAGGCGCGAGCGCGCGACGCCATCCCTTGGCATAACCCCTGCTTAGGCGAAGACCCGAAGATCTTGCCCAGCAATTCCGCCGGGCCGGAGGGCAGTGCATTGCTCCTTAGTTGGTTCCAAACTCGTTCCCATCCCGATCATGGCTGGCGCCCAAAGCGACAGACGGCGAGAGGCGGTAAGAATCGCTTGAAGACGGAGACAGTCGCACCAACCTATGCCCTCGACGCCGAATGGCTGTGCACCAATCGGGGTGGCTCGTATGCGATGGGCACGGTGGACCGCTGCGCCAGGCGCAAATACCACGGGCTCCTGACCGTACGGGAACCTGGGGTCGGCGAACCGCTGAACGTGGTGGCCGAGGTCGAAGAGTGGTTCATGATCGGCGACAAGAGCGTGGCGCTGCAGAGCTACGACTGGGGAAGCACGGTCGAGCCGAAAGGTTTCGAGCACCTCGTGCGCTTCGAGCCGGAGCCTCGATGGACCTACCGCTTCGAGGGACTCACGGTCACACGGGAGCTTTGGCTCGAGGCCGGTGCCGACGTCGCATGGCTTCGGTACACCATCGAGGGGGTCGAGGCGCCGGTGAAGCTGCACCTGCGCCCGATGCTTCGGTATCGGCCTCAGCACGATCTCACGGTTGCCAATCCGTTTCTCAACGGTCGCGTCGAGGTCAAGGACGACGGTTTTCTTCAGGCCAAGATGGTGCCGTATCGAGGGCTGCCGCCATTGACGATGAGCCTCCATGGCGCTGACGGAGTCTTCCACGCGGACGGACACTGGTACGAAGGCGTGCACTACCCGTGGGAGCAAGAGCGCGGCTACGACCATGCAGAAGATCTCTTCACCCCGGGGGAGTTTCGACTCGTGCTGACCGAGGACGGAGCGTGGAACCTACGCCTCGGCACCACCGACGTGAAGAACCCCGAACCCCAGTTTCTGACCTCGGTTGCCACTGCCGGGCCTTCGTTCGTTCAAGAGCTCACCGATGCTGCGGACGCGTATCTCGTACGGGTCGACGGCGATCGAACCGGTGTAATTGCCGGGTACCCCTGGTTCGGAGAGTGGTCGCGCGACGCGCTCATCTCGCTCCCAGGGCTTTGCCTCGAACGCGGTCGCGTCCAGGATGCGGTTGCGATTCTCGACTCATTGGCGGCGCGCTTGGAAGACGGACTCATTCCGAACCTGCCCCGAAGCGGGGGTGTCCCCGCCAATGCGAACGCCATCGACGCGTCCCTGCTGTTCATCTGGGCCACCGCACTGACGAGCAAGCGCACTCGCAGCGGGCAACTCGCGGCTCTGCAGACCACCTGCCTCGGACTCGTCGAGGCGCTGCTGGACGACGCTGACCCGCGCATCCGTATCGACGAAGACGGCTTCATCTTCATCAACCCCGGCCCATGGGCGCTGACTTGGATGGATGCGATGATCGGCGCCGACCCGGTGACACCCCGCTGGGGCTACGCTGTGGATTTGAACGCGCTGTGGCTCTTTGGTCTCTTGACTGCCGCAGGCTGGGCAAAGCGCCATAGACCCGAGCTCGAGGAGCGGATCGAAGAAACCGCTCGGAAACTCGCAGATCACTTCGAGGAAAAGTTCTGGATCCAGGATCTACGCTTCTTGACCGACGTACACGACGGCGAGCGCCAGGACCGCAAGCTTCGACCCAATCAGCTTTGGGCCCTGTCGCTTCCAGGCATTCCCCTGGCCAAAGCAAGGAAGCGAAGCGCGCTGCAGGCCGTGCGACAGAACCTGCTCACCCCGGTGGGCCTGCGAACGCTATCGCCCGACGATCCGGACTACCGTCCTGCCTACGCGGGCACGCAGGCGGAGCGTGACCTCGCCTATCACCAGGGCACGGTCTGGCCGTGGCTTCTGGGCCCCTACGCGGATGCGGTTCGAAGCATCGAGGGTCCGATCGCGGTGCGCAACGAGATGCTTCCGATGCTCGCGAGCCTGAGCAATCATCTGCGGACTGAAGGATGCATCGGCCAGATCGGCGAAGTGTTCGACGCCGAGGCACCTCACCGGCCGGGAGGCGCTCCAGCACAGGCCTGGAGCGTCGCCGAAGTGTTGCGCGTCGCCAAGATGGCCGGGCCATGAGGGTCCTGATGCTCGGGTGGGAGTACCCGCCGCACATTAGCGGTGGGCTCGGCACCGCCTGCGAGGGTCTGACCAAAGCGCTCGCGCGTCGCGGAGTGGAGATCGATTTCGTCGTGCCCTGGGTCTACGGCGAGGAAGAGGCCTCTCACATGCATCTGCTGAGCGCATCTCAGCGCGAGTTTGGAGTGCCCTCGGCCCCGTTTGCCGAGTCACCGCCCAAACGGTCGAGGAGAGCGGGTGCGAGGCCGCCGCAGAAGAGCGGCAGCGCCGAGGCGCGGGATTCATTGGGGGTCGTCGGGGAGTTGCCCCTCGCGATCGAATGGGCATCGGCGATCGACGACTCCGATGCCCAGCAGCGCATTCAGACTCTCCGAATCCCTGCAATGCTCAAGCCCTACCTCAATCCGTCGACCTACCGGGAACTGGTTCGGGCAGTCACCCGCGAGCGCGTCGTTGGTGAGAACATCTTGGGCGAGAAGATCTCGAGCGAGGAAGTACTGCGCTCTGCCGGGTCCAGCCTAGAAGACCTCGTGCTGCCTCCGGAGGCCGTGTTGGAGCTTGCCGAACTCACCGAAGCCGCCCTTCGAGATCTCGAGGACGAAGGGTCCGCGGAGGAACCCGCGCAAGACGACGAGGCTCCCGCCGGTCGAGGTGCTCACTATGGAGACGACCTGTTCGCCGAAGTTGCTCGGTACGCCGCGGCGGCGACCCGCACGGTCACCGGCCGAAAGTACGACCTCGTGCACGCACACGACTGGATGACGTTTCCCGCCGGCGTCTCGATTGCCGAGGCGGTGGGCGCTCCACTGCTCGCCCACGTGCACAGCCTCGAGTTCGACCGCGCGGCGGGAGGCGCCGACCAGGACATCGTATCCGTGGAACGGTACGGGCTCGCACACGCCTCCCGCATCATCGCAGTGAGTTACTACACGCGAAACCTGATTCACGAACTCCATGGGACCGACCTCCGAAAGATTTCCGTCGTCCACAACGGCGTCTACACCCGACAGACGGTCGAGGCGTACGCAAGCGAACGCAAAAGCACCGGCCCGGTTGTATTGTTCCTCGGTCGCGTCACGTTCCAGAAGGGCCCGGAGTATTTCGTCGAAGCAGCCGCGCGGGTGCTCAAGCACGTACCGGATGCGAAGTTCGTGATGGCAGGTTCGGGGGACATGCTCCCGCGGATGAAGGCTCTGGTCGAAAGACTCGGCATCGAGGACTCGTTTCAATTCCCCGGGTTCGTCCGAGGTGATGAGCTCGAGCGCACGTTCTCGACAGCCGACGTGTACGTGATGCCGTCGGTCTCGGAGCCATTCGGCATCGCGCCGCTCGAGGCCATGAGCTACGACCGGCCCGTCATCGTCTCGAAACAATCGGGCGTGTCTGAAGTGCTACGCAACGCACTCAAGGTCGATTTTTGGGACGTCGACAAGATGGCGAGTCAGATCGTTGGCTTGCTCGAGCTGCCTGAGCTTCGCCGGGTGATCGTCGAGCGCGCGCGAGAAGAAATCCGCAGCATTCATTGGGATGCTGCTGCAGAAAAACTCGTTCCGATCTATCAATCGCTGAGCGCAACCTGAGGGGAACTCATGCCATCGGTTTGTTTCTACTTCGAAGTCCATCAGCCCTACCGCGTGAAACCCTATGGCGCGCTGCAGGTGGGCAAGGAACACGACTACTTCGACGATGACCTCAACCGCGAGATCATGAGGAAGGTCGCCGACAAATGCTACCTTCCCGCCAACGAATCGATGCTTCGACTCATCGAGCGGACGGACGGGCGATTCCGTATTTCGTATGCGGTAACCGGCGTCGCAATCGAACAGATGAAGCGCTTCGCGCCGGAAGTGATGGACAGCTTGGTCAGGCTCGCCAAGACAGGCGCCGTCGAGTTCGTCGCCGAGACCTACTACCACAGCCTCGCCGCCCTCTACGACAAGCAGGAATACAAGGCGCAGATTGATCTCGAACTCGAGCTCATCAAGTCGGAGTTTGGCCAGACCCCGCGGGTGTTTCGCAACACCGAGCTCATCTACAACGACGACATCGGGCGATTCATCTCCTCATTGGGGTTCGATGCAATCCTGGTCGAAGGCGCCGACGACGTTCTGCAGTGGCGAAGCCCCAATTTCGTCTATCGCGTCCCTGGCTGCGAAACTCGGCTCCTCACCAAGAACTACCGGCTTTCAGACGACATCGCCTTTCGCTTCTCGAATCGCGGCTGGGCCGAGTACCCGCTGACCGCCGAGAAGTTCGCCAAGTGGGTCCACCAGCACAGTGGCGCGGGCGATGTGATCAACCTTTTCATGGACTACGAGACCTTTGGCGAGCACCAGTGGAGAGAGACCGGCATCTTCGACTTTCTCGAGCATCTCCCCGACCTGATTTTCGACCATCCGCACTGGAACATCGCAACACCGAGCGAAGTCATCGACCGCTACCCCGCCCTCGGCGACCTCCCATTCCATCGAACCGTTTCTTGGGCAGACGAGGCGCGCGACATCAGCGCCTGGCGAGGCAACGCCATGCAGCAGCGGGCCCTCACCGAAATCTATGCGCTTGGCGCTGCGATCCGCCGCCGCAACAACTCACACCTGCTGGCGCTCTGGCGAAAGCTGCAGACTTCCGACCACTTCTACTACATGGCGACCAAGTCTGCGGGCGACGGTGAAGTGCATGATTACTTCAGCCCGTACGAGGGGCCCTATGACGCGTTCATCCACTACATGAACGTCTTGAAAGACCTCAACCTCTCCGTGTTGGATTCGTCCGACGAGCGAATAACCGCATGAGCAAGCCACTGTTCTTCGAAATCTCTTGGGAAGTCTGCAACATGGTGGGGGGCATCCACACCGTATTGGCAAGCCGCGTGCGGGACGTCCAGGAACGTCACGGACAAGACGGCTACATCACGATTGGGCCCGACGTTCCGCGTGCAGATAGCGTGGCCCCCGAGTTCCGCGCCGACGTCTGGGATCCCGCTCTATTCGAATCACTGGCCGATCACGAAGTGAGCGTGCTGATGGGTAGGTGGCTCGTACCCGGTGAGCCTCGTTGTCTCCTGATTAATCACTCCAGGCTCTACGCGAGGAAGGACGAGATCCTCGGCGGCTACTGGGAGAAGTACGGGCTCGACTCGCTCTTCGGCGAATGGGACTACTATGACCCGGTGCTCTTCGCGCACGGCGCGGGAATGGTGATCGAGCATATCCGCGATCGCTTTTTGCTCCCGTCGCGCCGCGTCGCGATCGTGCAGGCGCACGAATGGATGTCGGCGGCATCGTTGCTCCATTTGAAAACCGCCACTCCCGAGATCGGCACGATATTCACGACTCATGCGACCATGCTGGGCAGGTCGCTCGCCGGCCGCCGGGCCGACCCTGACCTCTATGCGTCGGTGACGAAGGTCGACCCCGACGCGGAGGCGCGCGAACTGAAGGTCACCTCGAAGCATTCGATGGAAACCGTGGTCGCACGCGAGGTGGACGTGTTCACGACGGTCAGCGAGGTTGCCGCACTCGAGTGCGAACACCTTCTGAAGCGCAAACCTGATGTGATCCTCCCGAACGGCTTCGGCGCGCGCCCGGTGACTACTGAGCAGCGAGAGCGGGCGCGAAACGACCTGTTCAAGCTCGCGGAGCTGACCACCGGCGACAGCTACGATCCGGATGGCACCCTGATCTTCATCCTCGCCGGTCGCTACGAGTACGTGAACAAGGGCGTGGACGTCTATTTCGAAGCTGGCGCGGCCCTTCGGCGTGAACTCGAGTCACGCTCCGGAAAGCGAATCATCCTCTACGCGATGCTCCCTGCAGGACACGCGGAACCCAAGCGAGCGCTCTGGGAGCGCGCGCACGGAGGCTCTGCCGGTCCCCCGCTACGGTGCACGCACGATCTTGTCGACGAGCTCAACGACCCGATCACGAGACAGCTCGACGCGCTGGGCTTCGGCAACCGTGCCGGCGAGTCCGTGCACGTCGTGCACGTCCCCATCTACCTCGACGGCATGGACCCACTGATCCGACAGAAGTACTGGGATCTGCTTCCAGGTGCCGACCTCGGTGTGTTCCCGTCGTTCTACGAACCGTGGGGCTACACACCGCTCGAGTCGGTGGCGTACGGCGTTCCGGCCATCACGACAGACCACGCCGGCTTCGGTCACTGGGCCAAGCGGGTCGGCAAAATGGAGAGCAGCGGGGTCCGGGTGATTGCGCGCGAGGGGGTCCCGTTCGACGAGGTGAGCACTGCCCTGCGCGACGCCCTAGTCGAGTTCATCGACCTTACGCCGAAGGAGCGAGACGCGCTGCGCACCGCATGCACCGAGACGGCTTCTCTCACCGCGTGGTCCAACTTCATGGATCACTACGAAGAAGCGCACGGCCTTGCGGCGAACGCGGGAGCCGAGCGCCGCAAGGCGTTGCCCATGGGTCGGCTGAGTTCTACGCCGGCCATCCCCGTCGAACGGTACGTCATCGATCGACCCACACCGGTCGACGGTGACCAGCCCACGCCGTACACGCGTTCGTTTAGCGTGGCGAACGCCCTCCCCGAAGAGCTCCAGCCTCTTTCGAGCATAGCCGACAACCTGTGGTGGCGTTGGCATCCTGAAGCGGGGAGGCTGTTCAAGGAGCTCGACCCCGACATGTGGTTCGAGTTTCGTGAGAGCCCACATGCGCTGCTCGAAAGGGTGAGGCCCGAACGCCTTCAGGCGTGCGCGATGGATTCGAACTACGTGCACCGTCTCAACCAGATACACCGTGAGATGGCGCGATCTACCGTGGAGCAGGATCCACGCATCGCCTATTTTTGCATGGAGTTCGGACTAGCAGGCTTTCTGAAGCTCTATTCGGGAGGCCTCGGCATTCTTGCGGGCGACCATCTGAAGGCGGCAAGCGACCTGAACCTACCGATGTGTGCCGTCGGGCTCGCCTATCGAGAAGGGTACTTTCATCAATACATCGATCGAGAGGGCAAGCAGGAGTCGTGGAGCGACGTCAACGACTTTCAGAGCCCGCCGTTCCAGCAGGTGATGGCCGGCGCCTACGCACCGCTGAAGGTGACGGTGCCGATGCCTGCAGGACCAGTCCACGCGCAGGCCTGGCAGCTACAGGTCGGTCGGATTCCCCTCTTTTTGCTCGACACCAACGTGCCAGAAAACCGGCCCGAGGACCGAGAGATCACCAACCGCCTCTATGGAGGCGACTCAAGTACTCGGCTTCGGCAAGAGATGGTGCTTGGTCTGGGTGGGTTTCAGCTGCTCAACGAACTCAGCATCGATCCCGATGTCTTCCACATGAACGAAGGCCACAGCGCTTTCCTTCTGCTTGCCCGAGCCGCGCACCTCATCCAGCGGCACGGCCTCCGGTCGCGGGAGGCGTTCGAATACGTTCGCAACACCACCGTGTTCACGACACACACTCCGGTTGCCGCCGGTCACGACCACTTCCCCGAAGAGGTGGTCAGGCCGTATCTGTCGCGCTTCGAGAACGTGTTGCATTTGGACTGGGGTCGGATGATGGCAATGGGGAGCACGCCGAACGGACCGATTCAGCAGTTCGGCACGACGGCGCTCGCCGTCCGCAACGCAGACCGCATCAACGGAGTCAGCGCCAAACATGGGCAGGTCGCGCGAGACATGTTTCTCCAGTTCTACCCGGATCTCGACAACGCAGACGACGTACCCTGCACCAGCATTACCAATGGGGTGCACGTTCCGTCGTGGCTTGCTCCGCGCTGGCAGCGTCTCATCGAACGCGAAATGGGCCCGAATTGGCGCGATTCAATCGAAGACCCATCACGCTGGCAGTGGCTTCTCGACCACGATCCGACGGAGATCTGGCAAATTCATCGCGAGCTGCGGCGCGATTTTGTCGTCTGGTTGAAAGAGCATTTGGTCAAGGCGTGGACTCAGCGTCGCGAAGACTTGGCGCTGATGCGCGACGTTCTCGCACAGCTCGACGAGGATCGGCTTTTCATCTGCTTCGCGAGGCGCTTCGCTCCCTACAAGCGCGCCGATCTCCTGATCAACGAACCCGAACGGCTGGCGAAGCTACTTGACGGCACCCCGGGCGCAGTCCTGATCTACGCCGGCAAGGCGCATCCGGCGGACGGCCTCGGCAAGGACCTTCTCGAGAAGGTCTATCAGGCGACCAAGCATCCAGCCTTGCTCGGAAGGGTTCTCTTCATCGAAGACTACTCGATTGACCAAGCTCGACGCATGGTGGCTGGATGCGACATCTGGCTCAACACGCCGACCCGGCCACTCGAAGCAAGTGGAACCTCCGGAATGAAGGCGGCCATGAACGGCTGTCTCAATCTCAGCGTGGACGACGGTTGGTGGATCGAGGGGTACGACGGCAACAACGGCTGGGTCATCGACCTGCCGGACATGACTGTGCACGACGCCAGTGCCTACGACCGTGCCGTAACGATGGCTCTGCTCGAGTCCGAGATTCTTCCGATGTACCGAGATCGAAATCGCGAAGGGGTACCCCTTGCCTGGGTCGAACGCATGAAGGCGAGCATGGCAAGCATCATCCCCAGGTTCTCAGCCCGACGCATGGTCGCCGAGTACGCGGATACATTCTATGAGCCGGCCATGCGAGACGCCGTTGCGCTGCGAGACGGGAACTTCAAGCCTCTGTTCTCCCTCGCGGACAGCGGGGAGGCGCTGCGCGCACATTGGAACGAAATCTCGATGGAAAGCGTACGCTTCGGTGGGCTCGCGGGACACGAGCTCGTCGTCGGTACGACGGTCTCGGTCGATGTCGCCCTACAGCACCCTGGAATCTCTTCGCGCGAGCTCGACGTGGAAGCGGTCGTGACCTTTGGCCAACGAACGAACGAGAAGCCTTTGCGGATCGTCGTTCCACTCGAGCACGGGGAAACTGCCGAAGCAGTCGATGGCCGCGGCCAAAGCGCTTGGCGCGGTGCCTTCACGGTCGGAGCGAGCGGACACCACGACCTCAAGTTTCGAGTGCGGCCGCGCCAGCGCGTCGTCGGTCGCCCTGGCGCCGTGGGAATGCAGACCCAGAAGTGGCTTTGAGCCGCGTCAGCTCAGTCCATGACACGGGCGAAATCGAGTCCGCCAATGATCCCGGTCACCCCGCGCTCGTCCTCGATGAGAATCCGGCGGACGTTCATTCCAAGAGCCTGCTCTGCAGCCCGCGCGAGACCAATGCGTGCTGGAAGAATGAGGATTCGCACGTTCATCACCTGCTCCACCTCGGTCTGAGGGGGAAGGCGGCGTGAGTCGAGCGCGCAGCTCTGATCGAAGATGCCCACCGGAAAATCCCCTTCCACCACTACGAGCCCGCTCTTGTTGGACGCGTCCAAACGGTCGACGGCGAGGGCAATGGGGTCGTCGGCTTTTACCTTGACCACCGAGCTTGATGCGATTTCCGAGATGGGCGTCTTGACCCGCTTCTCTCGCACCGCGCGCATGAGATCGCGGGTAGACACGACGCCAACGGGTTTTCCGTCTTCGCTGACGAACACCCTGTGAACATGCTGTTTAAGCATCGCCTTGGCCGCTACTCGAAGCGGGTCTGAAGGCGCTACTTCGACGGCCGGAGACTTCATGATTTCTTCGACGGGCCGATCGGGTACGCGAAACGTCTGTTCGTGGGTGAAGACAGCCGCGTGCAGGACGTCTGTTCGAGAAACCACTCCCTTGAGCGTCCCAGAGCCATCGACGACACCGAGCGCGGACACCCCGTTGGACGTGAAGAGTTCGTTCGCGGTAACCAGACTCTCCCCGATTGCGATCGTCGCAACCGGGCTATTCATGTACTCGCTGACGGGCATCTCAAAGTGCGACATATTCTTTCCTCGTTGGTGTCCGCTGCTCCTCGAGCGGAAGCTGCGTTGTCTTCAAACGGCGATTACGACGCCAAGTTGCTTCACTAGTTCTTTCTCATCACTCATCGCTAGGTCCTTGTCGAGGGAACCGACGATGCAGTGCTCGGTGGGCGCGTCCAATGTAGACCGTAGCAGCCCAAGCAGCTTGGGGGGCGCCACCAAGACGAGTCGCTCGTAGTCTCCGGCAATCCGCGCCTGCTGCAGACGCGACGTCAGCGACCTCGCGAAATCTGCGATGACGCGTTCGTGGGCACTCTCTGGAGACGACATGGCGCTGCGCCGAGAGCCACCGGAGTTCCGTCCGAACGAGCGACCCGGACGGTCTGACTCGAGCTCCCGGTCGCGCTTGCGCCCGTCGGGATGATCGATCTGTTCGACGAGTTCGATTCCCTTGCCTGGGCCCGCGTTCTCGAAGAGCCGGGCACCCGCGTCGTGCGCTACCAATACCCAAGTGGTTGCCATCGTCGTCACCCCTAACGCGGCGTCGGCCGCTATTCTCAAGAGAACTTGTTGATAGCCCTCATCGAGCGGCTGTCGACCTGGCGAGAAGCGGGGCGGATGGCCAGGGCGCAGACCTTGCGTCTCAGCCATCCAAGGCGATACCGTTACGTTCGAGAACGCTTTTTCGAGTTGCTCAGAGCGGGGCTTCGGACATCACCATGATATGGGATCCCTCGTTCGCGACCTCGAGGCACAGGGCTTGGAGCTCCTCGAAACGCACATCTCGTGGGTGTTCTTGAGCCCCACCGAGGTCTTCAAGATCAAGCGCCCTGTCGAGCTCGGGTTCCTCGACTTCAGCACGCTGGAGCGAAGGCGAGAGGCCTGCGAATCGGAAATTCGTCTCAACGGGCGCCTCGCCTCCGGGGTCTACCTTGGACTGGTCCCGGTGACCCGTGACGAAAGGGGCCAGCATCGGCTCGGTGGTAAAGGCACCCCCATCGATTGGGCGGTCCGGATGCGGCGTCTCCCCGACACCGCCCGCGCCGACCATCTGCTCGCCGAGGGACGACTCGGGCTATCGCAGATCGAGCAGCTGGCCCGGAGACTCGCGGCCTTCCACGCCGAGGCGCGCTGCGATGAGGAAACTTCCTCGTTCGGCACCGTCGCTCGGATCCGAGAGAACGTCCGAGAGAACTTTGCCCAAACCCGAGCGGTCATTCACGAGTATCTCACCGAGACCGAAGCAGATGGCCTGGAGGCATGGCAACTCGAGGCACTCGAAGACGAGGAAGTCTTCAACATGCGAATCGCCGAGCGATGCATCCGTGACGGTCACGGCGACCTGCGCCTCGAGCACGTGTACTTCGACGGACCCGACGGGTTGAATATCATCGACTGCATCGAGTTCAACGATCGTTTTCGGTACGCAGACACCTGTTCGGACGTCGCCTTTCTGTCCATGGACCTGGTCTGGCACCAACGAGCGGACCTCGCCGAAGCATTCCTGGCGCGGTATGCGCAGGAGTCGAACGACTACGGCCTCTATGCGGTAATCGACTTCTATGAGAGCTATCGCGCGTACGTGCGAGGCAAGGTCTCCGCGATTCTCGCGGCCGATGAGGGCGCCTCCTCGTCGACTCGAGAACGAGCGCGACTCGAGGCTCGTCGCTACTTCGTCCTGTCCCTCGCCTTCGAGCGGCCACCGCTCGTCGCACCGCGCTTGATCGCAGTCGGAGGCATGATCGCAAGCGGCAAGAGTACGGTCGCGCAACGGATCGGCGAGCTGTTGTCCGGCCCCGTACTCGGGTCGGACAGAACCAGAAAACACTCGTTGGGACATCAGGCTACGGATTCGGTGCAGGCGGCGCCATGGACGGGGGCGTATTCGGAAGCGCAGACCACCGAGGTGTATCGGACGCTCGAACGCAACGCCCAGACGATCCTCGATTCCGGGCGTCCGGTCGTGGTCGATGCATCGTTCCGCAGCCAAGAGATGCGCAGACGCTTTCGAGACCTTGCGCGGCAACTCGACGTGCCGTTTGCCTTCGTTGAGTGCGCCTGCCCCTCTGATGTGACGCGCAAACGGCTACGCGCTCGTGACGTCAGCGGAACGCATGAGAGCGATGCACGGTCGGATCTGTTCGACGAGTTCGCGATGCGCTACGAGCCGGTTCAAGCACTATCGGACGCTCGTCTCGTAGAAATCGACACGTCGGCGGCCTGGACCGAAACCGACGAGCAACTGATCGCTCTATGCTCGGCGTAGGTGAGGGGCGGGACGAACCGCAACCACCGGCACAGGAGAATAGCGCAGGCAATACTGTGGAACGCTCCCGAGCATCATCCCGCGAAGCCTTCCTTCGCCCCGCGAACCGACCAGCAATAGGTCGCCCTGAAGATCGGCGACGGTGTTGCACAGACGCCGTCCAATCGAACCATCGACAACCTTGACCGTCGTGTCCTTCGGAAGCCCTTCGTCGTTGATTAGGTGGTCGAGCCGAGACTGTGCCGACGACACGAGCCCGGGGAGCATAGTGGTCCATTCACCGGGTAGGACATTCTCGACGAGGGGGTGCGGGATGACGTGGAGAAGCACGATCTCTCCTTTGATCGCCTTCGCGATATCTCGGCCCCAACGTGCGGCTTCGATCCCGTGTTCCGAGAAATCGACGCCTACCACGACACGGGCGCCGGTATAGTCGGCCCGGAGGCGGCCGCAGGACACGACGACAGAACAGGGAGCGTGCCGAACGACTCGCTCGGCGGTCGTTCCGAGGAGGCGCTCTGGGAGCCCGAGGGCGCCCGCCGGATCTCCGACCGCGATGAGGTCGGCGTGGACAGAGACCGCGGTGCGAAGAAGGGTCTCCGCGGGCTGACCCTCCTCACACGCCGTGTGCGCGGTCAGTCCCAGGGCTTCGCAGCGCTGTCTCTCGGTCTCGAGTACCTCGGCGCTGTTCTCGAAGCGCCCTTTGAAGCGTTGGCGCAGGGCCTGAGCCGCAGACCTGGCGCCGATAGGGAGCTCGGACCATGCCTGGTCGATGCCGATCTCGTTGGCGTGGACGAGCCAGAGGGCAGCCTTCGTCGCCAACGCGGTAGGGACAGCGAGCTGGAGGGCGCGGTGCCCGGACTCGCCGAGGTCCGTCCCTACGACAATCGTTCGAATGGCCATGGGGCAGATGAACGCAAAGTACGTGCCAGGCACGGGGAGCGCATCAGGTGCCTGGATCGGAGAGCTGTTGGATCGCGTACTCGACGAAGTCTGCCTCGGTCAGGATGCCAATTAGTCGGCCCGCGTCGACGACGGGCACGCATCCGTATCCGTGCGCGCGTAGGATGAGCGCGGCCTCGAGGGCCGGCGTATCCGGATGAACGCTGCGCACCTCTTTCGTCATCACCCACCTCGCCTCAATCCAACGATTCATTTGCGCCTGTTCCGAGGACGGCGCGCCTGAGAGAGAGCCTTCCTGGCTTCGCAGCACATCGCGGTGCGAGATGATCCCGACCAGCCGGTCTGCCGCACCGACGACCGGCACGTGGCGGACATGGGCCTCTTCCATCGCTTGAATCACCTCGCGAAGCGGAGCGGCGGGAGCCACCGTCTTCACGGGAGCAGCCATTAGGTCGCGAACCAAGAGCTGTGACATCGGGTCCTCCTCCTGCCGGGTGTCCGTAGTGGACGCGGCAACGAGGACAATGACAGAGCAGGTTCTGTGCCAGCGTCCAGGGTTGCAAAAACGCAAACTGTGCGCCATTATTTCGTGCGAACGAATTATTTTCGTTTCTCGACGGGAAATTCCCTGCCGCAGCGGAGCTAGCAGGTGGGCGCACATCTTGCAGAGCAGAACAGAGCAGTCGCACCATGACGGACTCCCACTACGAACGGCTGAGCGCCCTCGACGCCACCTTCCTCGACATCGAGAACCGCAACGCGCCGATGCACGTGGGAGCCGCCCTCCTCTTCGACGACCAGCCGCTTCGGCTGTCCCACGGTGGGCTCGATTTCTCGCAGCTAAGCGAATACGCGGAGGCCGCGCTCGCCAGTATCCCGCGCTACAGACAGCGGCTCGAGTGGGTGCCGGGGCTCAAGCACCCCGTCTGGGTCGACGACGATCGTTTCAACATCCGCTTTCATCTCCGCCACACGAGGCTTCCGCTTCCTGGAGACACCCGATCTCTGAAACGCCTCGTCGGTCGGCTGTTCTCACAGCATCTCGACCGTAGCCGGCCGCTCTGGGAGTTCTGGGCAGTCGAGGGTGTCGAAGACGGTGCGTTCGCGCTGATCTGCAAGGCTCACCACTGCATGGTGGATGGCATCGCGGGAGTGCAGCTCGTCGAGGCCCTGCTGCAGCCGAGTCCCGACACGCCGTGGCGCCCGCCCGCCCCATGGACGGCCCGCCCAGCACCAAGCCGCGCCGCGCTGCTGCGCGAAGAAGTGCGCCACCGGGCCGATGGGCTGCGCAAGCTCGCAGGCTTTGCGCCGAGATTTCGCGAAAACCTGGAAGGCCTTCAAAACGTGATGCGTTCAGGGCTCAAGCCAGCGCCTCGCACTGTGTTCACCGAGCAAGACGTCAGCCCGTATCGCCGCTTCGATTGGACGACGTTCGACCTCCGTGAGTTCAAGGCGGTCAAGAACGTACTTGGGGGAACGATCAACGACGTCATCGTCGCCACGACGACCGGCGCCGTCAGAAGGTTCTTGCAGCGGCGCAAGTCCGACGTCGATGGACTCGAAGGGTTCAGGACAGTCCTTCCGGTGAATACACGGAAGGGTTCGGCGCTCTCAGTCGGAAACCACGTGGCGATGCTTTTAGCGGATCTGCCTGTCTCCGAAGCCGACCCGGTCAAACGCATGGAAAAGGTGATTCGCGTCACCACGGCCCTGAAGCACGAGTCGAATCAGACCGGCGGCACAGAACTCATCGAGGACATCGCCGACCTGACGACAAAGCGCATAGTCTCCGAACTATTCCGGACGGCCATGCGAATGCGCACGTACAACTTGATCATCACGAACGTGCCGGGACCGCCATTTCCGCTCTACATGCTTGGCGCCCCATTGAAGGCGATCTACCCGATGGTGCCGCTCATGCAGAACCAGAATCTCGGAATCGCACTGTTCAGCTACGCGGGCACCCTCAACTGGGGCTTCAACGCCGATTGGGAATCGTTCCCAGACCTACACGAGTTCGTCGAAGACCTCGAAGCGTCGTTCGCGGAGCTCAAGGCGGTCGCGGCAAGTCGTGCACCCGAAATCGAGTCACGTCCGCAGGCCCCATCATAGTTTTTGGCATGCAGCCTGCATGAGCTTGGCTGCGCGATTCGAGAGACGAGGAGACCCATGGAACACGGAGAAGCAGTACCGCACTTGGAGAGTCACGAGGACGACATGCCAGCACCGCTGAGAAGCGTGGCCAAGGCGACCGGTCGGATCCTCGTCGTCGATGACGAAGCAAACGCCCGGAGCGCGCTCGCCGAGCTGCTCGAGGACACTGGGTTCATGGTGAGCACTGCGGCAGACGGGCGCTCCGCCCTGGTGGAGCTCGAACAGTTCGAACCCGACGTCGTTCTCACAGATCTCAAAATGCCCGGGATGGACGGTCTCGCGCTGATCGAACACGGCCGTGCGATCTCGCCGCATACGACGTTCATCGTGATGACCGCATTCGCGACGATCGATACCGCGGTACGCGCGATCAAGCTCGGAGCAGAAAGCTACTTGACCAAGCCCCTGGAGCTCGATGCCGTCCATGCCATCGTCGGCCGAGGCATGGAGCGGGCCCTGCTCTCACGAGAAGCTGCAGAGCTGCGGGAGCGCGTTCGGGAGCGTTTCCAGTTCGACAAGATTCTTGGGGAAAGCCCCTCGATGCAGCGGTTGATGAAAAACGTCGCCCAAGTCGCTCGCAGCCGCGCCACGGTTCTGATTCACGGCGAAACGGGGACCGGCAAGGAACTCATCGCGTCTGCGATCCATCAACACTCGAGCCGGAAGGACAAACCGTTGGTCCGACTCAACTGCGCCTCACTCAGCGAAACCCTGCTCGAGTCGGAGCTGTTCGGGCACGAGCGCGGCTCGTTCACCGGTGCGGCTGGGCGGCGAGAAGGCCGTTTCCAGCAGGCAGACGGCGGGACGCTCTTCCTCGACGAGGTCAGCGAGATCCCGCCGAGCGTGCAGATCAAGCTTCTCCGGTTTCTCCAGGAGCGCGAGTTCGAGCGAGTCGGCGGAAACGAAACGCAGAAGGTCGACGTCCGCGTGGTGGCAGCGAGTAACCGAGACCTTCGGCAGCTCGTCGATGAGGGCCGCTTTCGCGAGGATCTCTACTATCGCCTGAAAGTCGTGCAGCTCGACGTGCCGCCGCTGCGCGTGCGTCGCAGCGATATTCCGCTGCTCGCGCAGAGCTTCGTCCACAAGTACGCGGGCGAGAACGAGCGAGACGTTCAGGGGTTCACCGAGCGGGCGCTTCAGCACCTGATGATCTACCCGTGGCCCGGAAACGTCCGAGAGCTCGAGAACGCGATCGAACGGGCAGTGGTGATGTGCGACGGCGGCCTCATCGACGTCGACGACCTGCCGACCTCCGCGCACGCCTCGCTCGACAACGGCTCCGTGCTCGCCCTGATTCCAGGAATCTCGCTGTCGGAGCTGGAGAGAATCGCGATTCTCAGGACCCTCGATGCGGTCGATGGTTCCACCGCGCGCGCGGCGGAAATCCTCGGCATCAGCCAACGCAAGATTCAGTATCGCGTCAAGGAGTGGGGCTATCAGCCGCCGGTGGCGCACGGTCCCAACTAGTCTGTGAGCAGCGGGCCCGCTCCTAGCCGTCTTTCGGAATCCAGAAAGACGCGCGTGTGCCCCCGCCAGGCTCTGGGTCGAGCGTCGCGCCGCCCCCGTGTAGCTCGACGATTCTCTTCACGATTGCCAGCCCGAGTCCCGTGCCTGCATCCTTGGTGGTCACGAAGGAATCGAAGGCTCGTTTCCCCAGCTCTTCGCTGATGCCAACTCCATTGTCGACGACATCAACCTCCCAGTGGTCATCTTCGGTGGTTCTGCACCGAACCTCGATGCGGGGCTTGTCGACGTCGGTGACCGCCTCAACCGCATTGGTAATCAGGTTGTTGACGACCTGCTTGATTCGGTCGCGCTCGGCCAAGAGAGCGCACGAGGCTTCGTCGATCTCATCGAATAGCTCGATGCCTTGCGACTCGATCTCGGGGCGCCGAAGCTCGATGACCTCCCCCATGAGCTTGCAGCCATCGCATCGAACCGGATCCATGCGACGAGCCCGAGCAAGGTTGAGAAAGTCGTCGAGGAGCATCGAGAGTCGTCGAAGCTCGTCCTGCACGATGTTGGTCCGCCTTTGAATTCGCTCGCGTAGCGATTGTTCGGAGACGTTCTCGGCGTTTCGGCGCAGCACGTCGAGCTGGAGCTTCGCCGCGTTGAGGGGGTTGCGTACCTCGTGCGCCAGACCCGCGGTCAAGCGTCCCATGATCGCAAGAGATTCGGTTTCGGCTGTCTTGCGGAGCACGTAGTCGTCGCGATAGGTCTCGAGAATGACCGCGAGTTCGATGTCACAGATCTTGTCGATCGCTTCGTGTTCCTCGAACGCCCCTGGAGGTACCGGGGACTCCTCATAAAGCGCGCGGTGCAGCCCGATCCGAATGAGGTTCATTGCGGCAAGCATGAATCGTTGCTCGAGGCCGACCTTCACGTGGACTCGACCGATTCGGGCTCGGCTTTCGAAATAGTGCTCGTCATACGGACCGGTGACGAGTGTCTCGAGCCATTGCATGAGTGACTGGCGGAGTCGCTCTACCTGAGCGTCGTCTTGGAGCACCGATTTGGCCTGCGGATCGGCGAGGATCGCCTGGTAAAATTCGTTAACGATCCGAGGGAAGCGCCCCCGCAGGAGCGGCCCGATGCCAACGAGTCGTTCCTCTGCCGCTTCATCGAATCCGACGTAGGCGCGAAGTTGAGGGAGGATCGCAGGGTCGCGCATTGCAGTCTTGGCTATGCAACCCCGGTGTTCCTGTCAAGAGGCGCCCATATCGGGGACGCGATCGTCGGAAGCTGCACGAGACTCACCGGGCACGGCGCACGCTCAGAAAGGGCCCGGAGCTGCTCGGAGAACCCGGTGCTCCCGAAGAGCAGCCGAATGCCAACCATGATCAGGTCGGCCCCGGCCTGCGCCGCACTCTGCAAGACGAACTCTGGCCAGATGTGATGGTCGTAGAGCTCGGCGCGGCAGCGGACCCCTTTGTCCGCACACCACTGGCGCTGCTGCTCTAGAAGCTGCCCCTCCAGCCGAAGCTCCGCCTCGCCCAGCGGTGGGCGGCTAGAGCGAGATTCAGACGCCTCCGCCTCGGCGGCCAAGCCGCGACCGCCGTTGTATGCGGATATGAGGAGCACTTCGCCGTCGGAGGGTGCGGCGACGACCGCAGCAAACGCGACGAGCCGATAGCTCGCAGGCGAAAGATCGGTTACGGCAAGAACGGTCGAATGAAGGCCCGGCATGAATTCCGCTTTCAAGAAAAAGCAAGGGTCGTGCCAGAGGTCAATTGTCGCTTCACGAGCAAACTAACGCTTCTTGACGGAGCATCGTTTGCGAGCAAGACGTCGCCGGCGCAAGTTCTGCGTTCTGCGCGCACGCAGGGCTGCCGAGGAGCTAAGCTCGGCGCGTGCCCGACCGCCGGCGACACCGAGGTCCCCACCCAGCCGATCTCGATCTGTTTGGCGTCGGCGCGCGCCCTTCGAGAAAGCCGACGCCTGTCCCCTGAGCAGCTCGCAGGACTCCCTTTGGAAGTCGATGGTCTCAATGTCATCACGACACTCGAGGTGGCCCTGGCTGGCGGCGTACTGCTGATCGGCCGCGACGGCTGCATGCGAGACATGGCGAGCTTCCACGGCAACTACCGCGTCGTCGAAGACGCGCCGCATGCAGCCGAAGCGCTCTTCGATGTGTTCGACGCGCTCGAGCCATCGGGAGCCTTGGTCTAATTGGATCGGCCGGTCTCGAACTCAGGACGCCTGGCAACCTTGTTGCGAAACGTCGCCGCGACTCGCACCACCGCAATCGAAGTCTCGGTGTGCGATCAAGTCGACGCACGGCTGAAGGAATCGAATGCGGTGGGACTCGACGCCTAACCCCGGGGCGGGAAGAGCCTACTGCTCTGCAATCGACATAGCTTCGCTCAGGGTTCCGCGGTCCGCGATGAGTTTCCGGAGAGCGATGACCTTTGGGGGCTGATTGATAGTTACCGCGCCCACGCACCGTTCGCCCCGCGAGTAAATGGCGACGAGTGCGTCCGGGTCGCCGTCAACGCGCCGAATCGACAGGTCGTCCGTGGGTTTGGGATGACCGACGCCCTGAACCTTGAGATTGAACTGATCCGACCAGAACATGGGAACCGATTCGAACGGTGACACGTTTGCTGGATCGGACAGCAGCGCGTGGGCGACGTGGCGCGCCTGCTCGACCGCATTGGTCCAATGCTCGACGCGCATCTGTTCTTCGAAGAGCGGGTTGTACCAACTCGCGCAGTCGCCCGCACCAAAAATGCCTTCTGCGCTCGCACGACACGCAGCGTCGCAACGAATCCCATCCTCGAGCTCGAGACCCGATTCTTCGAGCCAGACTACGGATGGTTCGACACCGATTCCGACGACGACGAGATCGCTGCGCACCGTGGTACCGTCATCGAGCACGAGGGCCTCGACGCGCTCGCAGCCGACAAACTCTCGTACACGTTTCCCGCAGAGAACCTCGACCCCGCGGCGCTCGTGGGCGGTCTGCAGCACGCTGCCGAGCTCTGGGCCTAGGCTCGTCGCGAGCGGCGTCTCGAGGGCTTCGATCATGGTGACTTCGCGGCCAAGCTGTCTCGCGGAGGCCGCGACTTCGGCCCCGATGAACCCCGCCCCGATGACTGCGACGCGCGACGCAGCGCGAAGAGACTCACGGATGGCGAGCGCGTCGTCGAGCGTTCG
This sequence comes from uncultured delta proteobacterium, assembly GCA_963845195.1. Taxonomy (GTDB): domain Bacteria; phylum Myxococcota_A; class Polyangia; order Polyangiales; family Houyiibacteriaceae; genus SG8-38. The sequence goes on along the minus strand of CAWJRH010000006.1, from coordinate 518,358 downwards.
AAGCGTGAATAGCCCGCCCAATGGTGGCTGACCCGGTAGACGGCGCGGACGCGCGCCTGTTGCAACGACGAGTGCGTCGAAGTCGATCGACTGGCCGCTCTCGAGCTGAACCGTTCGCGAGGAGACATCGAGCGCCACGGCAGGGGAGCCGAGTTGGAGATCCAGCCGGAGCTCATCGTAGCTCTTGCGGCGCAGTGAAAGCTTCTCGGGCTCCATCTCGCCACGTATCACTTCCTTCGAGAGCGGAGGCCGGTCGTAGGGAAGATGCCCCTCGTCTCCGACCATCGTCAGTTCACCCTCGAAGCCCTTGCGTCTGAGAAACTCAGCCGTGCGAATGCCGGCGAGGGAGGCGCCTACGATCGCAATGCGATCGCGCCGGGTCATCGGTCGAAGCGATTGCGCTTGTTGCCGCTGAGCACAATCGCCTGCGCGATGAGCTTTCGGATATCGCCTGCCGCTGCTTTGACGACTTTGAGAAAGCCAGCAAGCACCTCAGCGTGATCGCGCGGCACGTCCTCGAGGTAGGAGTCCCGGCTCGAGCGCTGCCGAGATGGTCCTTCGGGCGGCCCGGCCGCGTAATCGTCCGCGAAACTGCGGACGGAATCAACCGAAGGGTCTGGCGGACTGGAGCGGAACTCGTCGTCCATCGGAGGCGGCGCTTCGGATGCGGGAACGGTAACGGTGAGAGGGCCGGGAACCGGAGCAGGCGGCGGTGCAACGGCGCCGGTCTTTCGCGTGACTCCGAGTTTCGCGGGGCGCGTAGTGCGACGGCTTCGGGTGGTCGAGCTCGTCTTACTCGACGTCTTTCGCGCAGGACGCACCTTCTTGCCGGAGCCGTTGGTGGTTCCGCCCTGCTTCGTGCTCGACGCCTTGGTTCGTGTAACCGGCTTCGACCCACCGCTCTTGGCGGCCTTGGTCGCCTTCGTCGACTTCTTCGAGGTCGACTTGGTTCGCTTCGACGTCGATTTCTTGGTGGTCTTCTTCGCCGTTTGCGTTTTCTTGGGCTTGGTCGCCATCCGGCCTCCGCAGCGAGCCACCATATCGGAAACTGTCGGGAGGGCAAGCTCGGGCGGAACGCGCTAGTGGCCTACGACGTAGACGAATTCGAGACGCTCGGGCTGAGGCGGCGTTTTGACCGCAGAGGGAATGATACCAACCTCCTGGTATCCAACGGCCTCGAGCACGCTCATCATCAAGACGTCGCGCGTAGGCACCTGGGCGAAAAGGTACTGAAGTGGAGTTCGCGCCGCGTGCCTGACGGCATGGGTCACGAGAGTCCGCCCGAGCGAGCCACTCTGTTGCCCGAGACACGTCGTGGCCTCGGCAGTGAGAGCGCGTCGCGCAGGATCCGCGCTGTGGGCCGAGAGCATCTCCCAGCCGAGGACTGCACCTTGGCCATTCTCTGCGATCCAAAACTGAAAGACGTCATCCTGCGATTCGAGCGCTCGTTTGAAGTACTCGCTCAATCGCATCTCGGCCGGCAGCCGTCCGTCCCAGTACTCCGAGTGCGTTTCGCAGACCTGAAGCACGCCTTCGAGGTCAGCAGCGCGACCCTGTCGGATCAAGATGCGGCTAGCTGGAACGACTGAAGACCGGAGCATCGGACAGTCAGATATACAACCTGCAGTCCGCAGCCAGCAATCCCCTCGATCAAGGACGCTACGAACCATTGGACGAGAACGCTACTCAACCATGGGACAAGAGATGGGATTCGAGGTGCCGGTGTTGTTGTCCTCGACACACTCGTTGTACTGCTGTCCACCCGAGCCGTCCTCATCGATGGTCGCGATGACTCGAAACTCAGTCGCCCTGAGACCATCGGGAAGCTCGAACACGACCTGCAACAGTTCGGACTGACCCGGAAGCAGCCAATCGGTGGTCGTCGGACTGCCGAGATCGAAACGCTCTGACTCGTCGAGCGTTTCGACGACCACGTGGGTCGCAATCCCTGGAGGCACACTGAGAGACCCATCGTTGCCAACCTCGATTCCGAAGGTGTATGCCTGATCGTCGCAGCTCACGCGGAAGATCTGTCGCACTACGAAGTCGGGCGCATCGAACAACCCACCGGGTTGGACGTTCTGGCGAAAGTTGTTGAGGCGCGAGCTGTTCCAGTTCGTTTCAGGTCGGCGGGGAATCTGACCGTCCTCAGTGACGTTGGTGACGCTGTACGTGTGCTGATTCCAGATGCGGCGGGTACGAACCCAATTGTTGTCTGCATCTTCCCAAATCTCGATGCCGCCGAGCTCGGGGTTGGTGTTGGGTTCTGGAATGATGACCTCGGATTTTCCGTCGTTGTCGACGTCGACGACGATGGGCATTTCGATACGAGTATTGCTGTCGTGACTGGTGTCCTCGTAAAGAATTGCACCGTCGGTGCCGCGAAAGATCCGGAACGTCGTCTCGTCGGCGTAAACCACCTCGGCAGAACCGTCACCCTCGAAGTCGAACACACTCGATCCCGTCGCCCGACTGGAGCAATCGTCGTTGGGCACGGTCCAGCGAACCCACTCGCGCTCACAGTCTGTGGGGAGCGGGACGCCCGTGCACTGAAAGTCGAAGACCACGTAGGCGGTCGAACTCGCGGTTCCGATCTCTGCAAAGCCGTCACCATCGAAGTCCGCTACGGTGGGCGGGCCGCTTTCGTTGCGTCCTGCCGCGCGGACGACCACCTGATCGCCGTTGCTCAGGATCGGGGTGCCGGCAGCATCGTAGGCATCGAAGCGAAGCGGGCTGCCACAGAGAATCCGCTCAGCGGGCAGGAGATCGCCGTCTTCGTCATAGAGCGGCTCGTCGGGCATATAGGCGGACGGCTCGTACGTCGGGGCACTCGTTGCCGCGTCCTCGAGCGGGCCCGGGATTCGGATGGGAGATGGTATCCCGGCCACCGGTGACCCATCGTGATTGAGGACGAAGAGTTCGCCTTCTCGAATGATCACGACCTCACCATCGGGGTCTGCATCGAAGTTGCCGACCGCGTTGTAGCCGTCGCAGTCGAGCTGCCCCTGACAGCTCGAGTTGGTCGTGCTGTAGCCGTAGGTCCACAGCTCAGACCCGTCATAGGCGTAGACCGTATTTCCGGCGATGACTTCCTGGAAGCCGTCGCGATCGAGATCGGCCACCGCCGAAGCCGGTCCGAGAAACGCATTGTTCCCGATGCCGAGGTTCGCCCCCGGCTGCAGCGCTTCGAGGTCGCGACCATCCCAGGCAATCGCGCCCGGCGGCAACGCGTCATCCGGTCCACCTCCAGTAGGTCCATCGAGCACCACGTTGCCGATGATGACTTCGGGCCGTCCGTCCCCGTTGAGATCCGCAATCGAGGGTTGGGCACCCCCGCGGGTGTGCTGATTGTTTGGGAGGTCGTCGTTCTGCCACAGAACCTCCCAGCTCGATCCGTCGTCCGCCGTGCGACGCCACGCAACGACGCCACCGTTCTGAAAGGTCGCGACGATTTCGGGGGTCCGCTCTGCGGTTTGGTCGTCGGGGTGAAGGTTGCCGAGTGCCACGCCGGTGGAGTTGCCGATCCAGTCGTTCGGCGCCTGCCCTTTGAGCGTGGCGATCGTGTTCATCGTGCCGTCTTCGTTGCAAGCGCCCGAAATCACCCGAAGCACTCCCCGACTGGTGCAGCAGCCGTTGGCGCGTCGGTTGAAGCTCACGAACACGATGTCCGGGGTGTCGAAGGTATCGGTCGAGCCGTCACCATTGTCATCGGTCAGATTGGCGACGGACGGAGTCATGACGACATCGCTCATCGCCGAGATCTCGACGTCTTCAGAAGACGCACCGGGAGGCGCTGCTGGCGGTGTCCAACGGCAGCCAATCGTCGGCTCGAACTCGCCCACCGGAGGTCGAAACTCACATACCTCGACCGCATCGCGTGAGACGCACTGACCCAGACTCGGCTCGCAGAGCTCGTCGACTTCGCAGTCCTCGCCGACCTGACAGGCGGCGCCGAGCGGCACGCATCCGCCTCCGATGCACGCGGTTCCCGCCTCGCAACAAAGTTCGGCGTCGTCTCCGCAGAGCCGCGCCGGGTCCGGACAGTCAGCCACGCACCGATCCTCCAAGCAGGTCTGGTCGTCGCCACAGCAAATGCCGTTGCATTCTGCGGCATCTCCACAGTCGGTGACGCAGCCGCCATCGAGACAGACTCGGTCAGCTCCGCAACACTGGGCCGTGCCTCCGAACACGCAGGCCGCAACCTCTCCGCAGATCGAGACGCAAAGCCCGTCGGCCGAGCACTGCTCGCCGAAGGCGCAGTCGCAGGTCGCTTGGCCACCCGTTCCGCCGGTCCCGGTGCCGCCGCCCGTTCCGGTGAAGCCAGGACCGGTTTCCGTGGAGCCCCCGCACGCCAGCGCGAAGAACAAAGTCACCCAAAGCAGGATTCGAGTCATACTTTCCAATATATATGGATCTTTACGTCTAGGCTACCAAGAGACGGCTTGCGCGGCGGGCGGGGAAAAGTAGAACCTGTTTCAGTAGACCCGACCGGGAAGCCGGATACCAGGAGCGAGCGCATGGCCATCGTCGAACCACTCTCCAGCACCGCCGATGGACGGCGTCGCCTCGGGATCCGGAGCCCAGCCAACCGGGAACCTGTCGGCGAGATCGTCGTCAACCGTGCCGACGACGTGGCCGCCGCCATCGCCAAGGCGCGGGACGCACAGAAAGAGTGGGCGAAGGTACCGGTGGCCGAGCGCGCGCGCATCGTGCGAGGCGCGATCGACCTCTTGGTCGAGCAGCGCGAGCAGGTCGTCGAGACGGTGATGAAGGAGACCGGCAAGACGCGGCTCGAAGCCCTGATGATGGAGATCATTCCGGGGTGCGACTATCTGAACTACTGGTCGGGGCGCGCGGTCAAAGACCTCTCGGACGAGAAGCGCGCGCTCCACGGCTACCTGCGGCCGGTCAAGAAGCTCCTGATGCACTACCGGCCTCTCGGTGTAGTCGGAATCATCACGCCCTGGAACGGCCCGTTTTCTCTGGCGATCAATCCCACGGTGCAGGCCGTGCTTGCCGGCAACGCGGTGATTCTCAAACCCTCGGAAGTCGCGCCCTACTCGGGCGATTGGGCGGTTCGTCTTCTGCGCGAGGCGGGAGTGCCACAGGGCGTGGTGCAAACGGTGCACGGCGATGGAGAAACCGGCGCGGCTCTCGTGAACGGAGGCGTGCAGAAGATCTCGTTCACAGGGAGTGTTGCAACGGGAAAGAAGATCGCGGTGGCCTGCGCCGAGCAGCTCATCCCCTGCACCCTAGAACTCGGGGGCAAGGACCCAATGATCGTCTGCGCCGACGCGGATGTAGAGCGTGCCGCCGGCGGGGCCGTGTTCAACTCGATGCTCAACTCCGGGCACGTTTGTATGGGCGTGGAGCGCGTCTACGTCGTCGAAAGCATCGCCGATGAGTTCGAGACGCGAGTCGCCAACATCGTTCGAGGGCTTCGCTACGGTGCCGGCAAGGAGATCGAAGTCGGCTCGGTATTCTGGGACCGCCAGCTTCCCATCATCGAGCGTCACATCGAAGACGCCCGCAAAAAAGGGGCCGAAGTCGTGGTTGGCGGGGAGTCCGACACCGCCAGTGGTCTCTTTTACAAGCCGACCTTCGTGCGAAACGTCGACCACTCGATGGAGCTGATGCGCGAAGAGACCTTTGGTCCGATCGTATCGGTGATGCGCGTGCGGGACGAAGAGGAAGCCATCGCGTTGGCCAACGACTCCGAGTACGGCCTGAGCGGTAGCGTGTGGACGAAAGACGTTCGGAAAGGCATCGAGATCGCCAAGCGTCTCGAAACCGGCTCCGTGGTGATCAACGATGCGTCGATGGCCTACGGGGCGCCCGAAGCTCCCTTTGGCGGAATGAAGAACAGCGGGGTTGGGCAGGTCAACGGGCTTCATGCGCTGCGGAGCTACACGCATCAGCAGCCGATCCTCATCGACCGTTGGGCACAGAAGACCGAGCGTCACTGGTATCCTCACACGCCGAAGACCGTCGAGGAGATCGACGGCATGATTCGCTACATCTATGGCACGGCCCTCAAGAAGCTGGGCTTCTTTTCCTAGATCGATTCGGCTCAGTTCAGATATAGTCGCCCGCGATGGCGACAGCCCGTGACTCCATCTTGCCCGCGGTGCGGGTAGCCGTCGACGAGATCGCGCATCACGCAGCGCACGTCGGATACGGCGTACTGCCCTGGCTTACAGAGAGCTGGCGCAACGTCGAGGTCGAACGCGATGTTCGCTACGGGCCGCGCCCGTGTCGCGCGCACCTTCTCGACATCTATCGCCGCAAAGACTTGAACGGGCCTCTGCCAACGGTGCTCTACGTGCACGGGGGCGCGTTCTCGATGATGTCGAAGGACACCCATCGCATCATGGCGTATCTGCTCGCTTCCCGCGGCTACCAGGTGTTCAACATCAACTATCGTCTAGGACCGATCCACCGGTATCCAGAGCCCCTCAAAGACGTGATGGCCGCGCTCTGCTGGATCCTGGATCACGGGCAAGAGTTCGGCGCCGACACCAGCCGTCTCGCGATTCTCGGCGAATCCGCGGGGGCCAACCTAGCCTCTGCGCTCAGCTATTGCGCGGCCCACCCGCGACCAGAGCCTTTCACCCAGGAGGTGTTCGAACGGGCACCTGAGATAGCGTGTGTGGCCCCACTCTACGGCCTGCTCGACCTCCACGACGTCCAGCGATTCTGGCGCGATCCCCGTAAGGACGATCGTCTCGCAGCGTGGATTAAGGCCGAGATTCAAGGGACCGCCTATTCGTACTTGGGGCCCCGCGCGCGGCGCGCCCTTCAGTTCCCCCTGGCAAGCCCGCTCCGCCTATTCGAACGCTCGGCACCCGAAGGCAGCCGACCGCTTCCTCCGTTCTTCACCACCGTAGGAACCGCCGACCCCCTGCTTCCCGACACGATTCGCCTGTGCGACGCACTCCAAGCGTCAGGCACGAGCTGCGAGCTTCACGTGTTCGCAGGGGAGATTCACGCGTTCAACGTATTCCTGTGGAGAGACGCCGCCCGCGCTCAGTGGCGCGCGTTGTTCCGTTTCCTCGCGCAGCACGTGGGCGGCTCCGAAGCTCCTGCACGCGAACCGGCCGTTCCCCCTGAGACGGGTCAGCTCTCGCTGATCGAGGCTTCGGCTGGGTAACTCGGAGTCTCGACTGTGACCGCGTACGCGAGCGGTTCGATTGCACGACCACGCGCTCGGGCCCAGGCGCGCGTGAACACTGCGCCAAGAAGAAAGGTTTGCGTGGTGTAGTAGATCCAGAGCAGGAGGACGACGGCTGACCCCGTCGCTCCGTACCAAGAAGCGGGACTGGCGTACCCGAGGTAGAACCCGATGACGAACGAACCCCCAACGACGAACAGAGCGGTCACCGCAGACCCAACCCACACGTCCCGCCAGGAGATCGTGGCATCGGGAAGCCAGCGGTACACAAGCGCAATCAACAGCCCGAGGACTGCGAACGCACTCATGAACTGACCAACGGTGAGTAGATAGTCCGCGTCTCCGACGAAACGGGCCGCGGCTACCGTGATAGTGTGCAAAACGACAAGAATCACGAGCGAAGCGCCGAGAGCGAGGACCATCGCGAACCCCAGCAGTCTCCGCTCTAGAAGAGCCCGCCAATCCGACCGCGCATGAATCAAGAGCTTCGGGCGGATGCCCCACATGTGATTGAGGGCTCGGCGAAGCGTCGAGAAGAGTCGCACCGACATGTAGATCATGAAGATCGCGCCGAAAACCGGTGCCGCCCATCCCTGCGCCTCGGTGCTGAGGTCGTTCATCGTCTGGGCGAGCAGGCTCGCGAGGTCGGAACCGAGGAACATTTCCAGCTGACGCACCAACTCCTGCCGCGCAGCATCCTTCGGGAGCACCAAGGACGCGATGAGGATCATTAGTACGCCGAGGGGTGCAAGCGCCAGGAGCACATAAAAGGCGATTGCTCCGGAGAGCAATCGCCCGTCATGCGATGTGAAATAGCGCCAAGTCTCGGTCAGAAGCGAGACCATCGTCACTCAGTAACGATAGTAGCTCGGCTTGAACGGACCAGCCTTGGGAAGCCCAAGGTATTCGGATTGGGTATCCGTGAGCGTCGTGAGCTGCACGCCGAGCTGGTCTAGGTGAAGACGCGCGACCTTCTCGTCGAGCTCCTTCGAGAGAACGTAGACCTTCCCTGACTCGTAGCGCTCAGACTCCGTCCACAGGGAGAGTTGCGCGAGCACTTGGTTGGCGAACGAGTTGCTCATCACGAAGCTCGGGTGGCCGGTGGCACATCCGAGGTTCACCAGGCGTCCTCGAGCAAGCACGATGATTCGTTTTCCGTCTGGGAAAATGAAGTGGTCGACCTGCGGCTTGATCGATTCTTCGACGCACCCGTTGGCCGAGTCCGTGAGCCAAGCCATCTGAATCTCGGAATCGAAATGTCCGATGTTGCAGACGATCGCTTCGTTCTTCATCTGCTTCATGTGCTCGCCGGTGATGACGTCGCAGCATCCGGTCGCCGTCACGAAGATGTCGGCAAGCGGTGCCGCCTCGTCCATTGTCACGACCTGCAAGCCTTCCATCGCTGCCTGCAGCGCGCAGATGGGATCGACCTCGGTGACGAGCACGCGAGCCCCTGCCCGCGCCATCGCCTGCACGCATCCCTTACCTACGTCGCCGTACCCGGCGACGACCACGACCTTGCCGGCGATCATCACGTCTGTGGCGCGCTTGATTCCGTCCACCAACGACTCACGGCAACCGTACAGGTTGTCGAACTTCGACTTGGTGACCGAGTCGTTGACGTTGATCGCGGGACACTTCAGCGTCTTCTCTCGCTCCATGTCGTAGAGACGATGGACGCCAGTCGTGGTTTCCTCTGAAAGACCGACAATGCGTTCCTTGCCTTCGAAGAGCTGCGGATACTGCTGATGGGCAATCGCCGTGAGGTCGCCCCCGTCGTCGAGGATGAGGTTCGGCATCTTGCCGCCGTCGAAGGCGTTCATCTGCTGATGGATGCACCAGTCGTATTCTTCCTCGGTCATCCCCTTCCACGCGAATACCGGGACACCGGTGACGGCGATCGCTGCCGCGGCATGGTCTTGCGTCGAGAAGATGTTGCAGCTCGTCCAGGTGACCTCGGCGCCAAGCGCCGTGAGGGTCTCGATGAGGACGGCCGTCTGAATGGTCATGTGAAGGCAGCCGGCGATGCGGGCGCCCGCGAGCGGCTTGTCGGCGGCGAACTCACGGCGCAGCGCCATCAGGCCGGGCATCTCGTGCTCGGCGATGGCAATCTCTTTGCGCCCCCACTCGGCGAGCGAGAGATCGGCGACTTTGTGTTTCATTTCAGGATTCGGGCTCATGGTTTGGTTGTCTCCTCATTGGGGTCGCGTTGTGCGGCGAGGACCTGCCAATGCAGGTGCGCATCCGGGCCGGGCCCGTATCTCGCCGTGGGAATGTCGAAAACTCGGGGTTCGATCAACCCGGCGTGGCCGGCGAACTCTTCGAGTTCTTCTTGCTCGAATCCGAGCCACAAGTCGGCCTGCTGGTCGCGCATCGTCTCGTCCTCGTGTGGACGGTAGTCGATCACGAGAACGTGCCCGCTGGGTCGCACGAGCGAGGCAAGAAACGAGACCAAGCGTTGCGGCTTTGGCGCATGATGCAGGAGCCGCACCGCGAGCACGACGTCAGCGCCACCAAGCTCGGCAACCCTCGTCTGAACTCGCGGGTCTTCGTAGTCGGCGCAAAGGAGCTCGACGTGATCGTAGTCATGTTGTGCGAGTCTCGTCGCGGCCGCATCGAGCTGGAGCTCGGAACGATCGACCGCTAGGACGCGGTTGAACAAAGGAGCTAGCAGCTCGACCAACGAGCCGTCGCCCGTTCCGATGTCGACGGCGAGCTCGTGTCGCGGGAGGAGAGTTCGAAGCGCCGTCAGGTAAGCGGGCCATGCGGTTTCGAGAGGACGACTGGCCTGTTCTGGAGCTGCAGCGAAAAATGCTTTGGTCTGATCGTCACGGGATCGAATCACCCCAGCAACGCGGCTCAGGCTCCCGTCCTGCTGGCAAATCCGGCGCCCCGCACGAATCGCATCGTCGAGCAAAGGGTCGTCGCCCAACTCGGGCGAGAGCCGCGCGAGCGCGCGCGTACCCTGTCGACGGACCACGACCAGCCCTGCCTCGCGTAGCTGCTTGAGGTGCTTCGACACGTTGGGTTGCGCTTCGCCACTGAGCTCGGCGAGTTCGCCGATCGAAAGTTCGTCCTCCGAGGTCAGGCCGAGAAGCCGGAGACGACTCGGCTCGCCGAGAAGGCGATAGAGCTCCCATCGAGGGGATTCAGCGAGCGCGCCCGACATCCTCTCATATATATTCCCTCATTCGCATGAACGCAAGAAGCCCAGAGATGTTCCTGTAACCGTTTGTAATTATACACTTGAATCACCAGGAATCGCCTGCGTCACCGGCAGTGCGGCCAGCTCTCGGGCTGCGTCGAATGCTTGGGCGCTCAGGGCACGCCGCTGCAGGGCGCGGACGGCATCGCCGGAAAGCCTCGGTGCATCTTGTTTCGACAGAAACTGTGCGGCGAGCGAGAACGCGCCGAGTTCCTCGATGGCCTTCACATAGAATCCCTCGGCGAAACTGCCGCCGCGCTCACAGGCCTCCTCGAGCAGCGGTAGCGCATCGCTCGCACGACCGGCTTCGACGAGAATTGCCCCCTCGAGCGCGGGGTCGGGGCGCCGCGTTCCCGACATGGATTGAATCGCCGCGTATGCCTCCGACGGTTCTCCGTCGAGCAAGCGTCCCCAAGCAAGCAAATGGAAGGCTTCGTCGAGCTCGACAGTCCCGGTTGCCGCACTCACGAGCTGCGAGGCCACGGAGACGAGCGAGCGTCCGTCGCCTTGTTCGAGCGCGTCGAACGCCTGTTCACCAAGACTGCGAGGTGGTGTGGCGAGTGCTTGGCGTTCTACTCGGTAAATCTGATACGTGGTGAACCCAAGCAGCACCAGAAGAATGGTCGCAGGCACCTGCTGAAAGCGAATGCTGAACGCGAGCAACAGCCCGATTACCCCGAACGACACATACGAGGCGATGAGTCGACCGCGCGAGGGGGCCACGAAGTCGCACAGCGCGGCAACGATGTTGCCTCCGTCGAGGGGCATGATCGGAAGCAGGTTGAGCAGCCCCCAGCCGAGGTTCACCCAGATGAGAGAACTGAGCACGTAGTGCGTGAGTGAGGCCTCTGCTGCGCCGATACTTTGGAGATAGAGGAGCGCTGAAGAGCCGATCACGATGCCGACAACCGGGCCTGCTGCGCTCACGATGAGTCTGCGACCCGGGCTCATGGGCTCGCGTTGCTCCCACCAAGTGACCCCTCCGAGTGCGACCAGCTCGATGCGTGGCGTAAGACCGAACGCCCTTCCCACGATCGCGTGGCCGAGCTCGTGCATCAGAATTCCCTGCAACACAACGGCAGTCCAGATCGCCAAACCCGCCCAACCCTGAGCCTGCTGCATTGTCCAAAGCGCAAGCGCCATCAGCCAGAACCAAAGGTGGATTCGCACCGGGATACCCAGCAGACGAAACTCGATGTTCATGACGCGCAATATGGGTCGCGCATCGCCGAACGACTAGGGGGCGCGCCGCGGCGGCCGCGATTCTTCGCGAATTCGCTTCTTGGTGGCGGTCCAGGCGCAAATCGGACAGGCGCTGAGGTCGTGCCCGCGCGCCGGACAGAACTCACGTCCGAAGTAGATGATTTGAAGATGCCGTCGGATCCAGGTGTCTTCCGGAAACACCTTCTTCAGGTCCTTTTCGGTACGCTCGACGCTGGTCCCGTTCGAGAGACCCCAGCGTGCGGCGAGCCGGTGAATGTGGGTGTCGACCGGAAAGGCGGGTTGGTGAAACGCCTGGCACATCACGACCGAGGCGGTCTTGTGCCCCACCCCTGGAAGCGCTTCGAGTGCGTCGATGTCGTCGGGTACCGCGCCGTGATGCCTCTCGAGCAAGAGCGCAGCCATCGCCTGAAGGTGTTTAGCCTTCGTCGGCGCGAGCCCAACCGTTCGAATCAGTTTCCAGATCTCGTCGACGGGAAGCGCGGCCATCTCCTGCGGGGTGGAGGCCCGTGAGAAGAGCGCAGGCGTGACCTCATTGACCTTCTTGTCAGTGGTCTGCGCGCTAAGAAGCACTGCCACCAGAAGCGAGAACGGATCGACATGGTCGAGCGGCACGGGAGGCTCGGGATAGTGTTCGTCGAGGATTTCCCCGATGCGATCGGCCTTATCTTGCCGATTCATCGACGGCGCTCAGGAATCCTGGGCATCGGGGTTAATCGCGTAGCGGCCCACGATGCTAGCTTCGGCCAGTACGTGGCCTTCGATGGCGTCGAGAACGGTGGGACTCGTGAGGGGACCGTCGACGGGGAGTTTGTCGAGATCGAGGGCGTATACCGTGAATCGATACCGATGTACCAAACTGTCGTTGAACGGAGGGCACGGCCCGTCGTAGCCGTAGTAGTCACCCGCCATCTCCGGATCGCCGGCGAACCAACTCGTGTAGTCGTTGATGCCCTGTCGGGTACCCGCGGGGCCCTTGGCAGCCTGCTTGCCGCCGGGCGTGATGCCGTCGCTGAACTCGCCTTCGCCAATCGAGGCCTCGGGTTTGACGTCAGCGAGAACCCAGTGAGTGAAGTCGGTGCGCGGAAGGTCCGCTGGAACGACCCGACCCTCCTGATTGACGTCGTCCGGTTGGGTCGGTGCATCCGAGTCGATGCAGAGGATCACCATCGACTTCGTGGCGGACGGAACGTCTGACCAGGCGAGGTGAGGGTTCTTGTTGTCCGAAAGGTCGATCTTTCCCTCGGCACTGGTTTTTCCAAACGCGTACCGGACCGGAATGGGCCCGCCGTCATCGAAACTTTCGCTCCAGACCTTCATCGTCACGGATCGGAGCACTGAGTTGGTGAGGTGTCAAACAACGCCAATGCCGAAGGCTGGCCTCGATTGCAGATTGCGAGTTACCCTCGCGACGCCGGTCCGAAGGCTCTCCAAAAGAGGACGGAAGTGGATGTGGATGAAGACGACTCTCCCTGCGACGCTCGCGCTGTTGACGATCTGGTGCATCGTCGGCGAATCGATCGCCGATGCCCAAACCACCCCTCCGGGCACGCTCACGCTGGAACCCCCTGATCAAACGCCGGCAAGCTCCGCGGTAGGAGACTCGCCAGGGCTGCAGGCACCGGAGCAGGAACCTTTGGTCGACACGGGCACATCGTTCGAAACCGCGCTCACCGCCGAACCCTCCCTGACCGAGATCGCGCCGGCAGCGAAGCCATTGGGAGGAGTCTCGCAGCCCCCGGTCTACACGCCTCCTCCCGGCTTCGAGCCGGAGTATCGCGTTCGCGGATTCATCGGAGGTGTCGTGGGCGCCGGGTTTGCCCTGAACGGGCAAATCGACTCGGATTGCCGCCCGGATGTCGACACGAGCGTTCTATTCGCGCTGCGCGGCGGTCTTCTTCTCGGAGAGAAGCATCGCAACGTCATCACCTTCGAAGTCGCACCCGTCAGCAACAAGATAGACTGGTCGCTCCGCGCAACCCCGACCTTCCTGCTCTCCTACGGCAGACTGCACAGCATTCATGGCCGCGAGGACTGGGCCTGGTTCTGGAAGGTTGGCGCTGGAGTCGGGGGCGGGCTCGACTATCGGTTCTTGGTTGCCGCCCAGCTCGACCTACTGACCTTCAACTACAAGATGAGCGAACGCCTATGGGTGGATTTTGGCGTGCCGTCGATTCGGTTCTACATCGAGACGGCCAGTCAGGCGCGCTACGCACTGCAGTTCGTATTCCCCCTCGGCATCACTTTCGCACCCGAGAGACGACACCGCCGACGGCATCGAGATACTTCTCCGCAGTCTTATCCCAGGTAAAGGTCGAGGAGACGTACTCCGCGGTACTCTGGCTCGCCGCCCGCATCTCACTCGGTGACGCGGCAAGCGACTCGATTTTTCGTGCGAACGCTTCGGCGTTTCCGCTCGGCAACAACCAGCCGTTGACGCCCTCACGGACCACGTCTCGGATTCCTTCTAGATCGGCACCGACGGTCGGGAGCCCCGATGCGCCCGCTTCGAGCATGACGATTCCGAATCCTTCCATGTCACCTGGGACCACGATATTGGGCATCACGAACAGGTCTCCACGCGCGTAGAGCTCGATGAGATCGGGGTCGCCGATCATCCCGAGGCAATGCACACGATCGCGCAGGCCCGCACGGTCAATCGCAGCTTCGATTGATTCTCGCTCCGGGCCGTCTCCGGCAAGCCAGAAGACGATGCGCTCGGAGAGCCGGGGCATCACTTGCTCGATGAACCAGGCAAACCCTTTTCGCCGAACCTGCCGACCGACTGCAACGAGTAGAAATGCATCTTCGTGAAGCATGGGAGCCCCCTCGATGCGCGGCGCGCGTTCCATCGGGCGACGCGAGGCAACCCCTTCGAATCGTCCAAGGTCCACGGCATTGGGCACCACGCAAACTCGGTCGGGCGGCATTCCGCGCGCTACGAGTTCATCGCCGGTGGCGCGACTCACGGGCATGACCACATCGAGAACGTCGCACAGTCTGCGAACAGCGAGCTGATAGGCTGGGTTCGGATCGGTCACGTCGAGCCCGTGCGCGATCGCACCAAGGCGAATCCCCTGCTTCTGCAGGCGCGGAGCGGCCAGCAAGAGCGGCAGCGCGGTAGTCATGCTCGTGAAGAGAATTGCATCCGCTCGATGAGCCTTTGCCTCCAACTCGAGACGCAACGTCAACGACAGCAAGAACGGCACGGCCTTGACGTGAACCCACTTCCAGCTCGAACGAAGCGCGACGGTGCGCATCGCCAAGTCGTCGCGGCTCCCGAGGGCATCGTGTAGCTCGGTTGCAACCCGCTGCATGCCTCCCACGTTCGCCAGAGGCGCGTTCGGCGGAGGAAACGAATGCGAGACGTAGAGCAGGCGCATGGCGGGGCGTAGTGTGCTAAGTCTCGCCATGATCGTCGAGCACTTGTCAGTGGCCCCGCTCGGCTGCAACTGCGTGATTCTAGGCGACGAAGAGCGCGGCAGCGCCATCGTGGTCGATCCTGGGGGCGAGGGGCCGAGAATTCTCGCACGGCTCGGTGAACTCGGACTCCGCTGCGAAGCGATCGTGCATACGCATACGCACTTCGACCACATCGGCGCGACCAAAGAGGTCCAGGAAGCGACGCAGGCTTCGAACATGATTCACGAAGACGACCTGTTCCTCTACGAAGGCGTACAGATGCAGCTCGACAGCTTCCGCGCGCCGTTCCAAGCGCCCGAAGTCGCTGAGATCGATCGCTTCTTGGTCGAGGGCGATACGGTGCAGGCGGGGAATCTCGAAATCGAGGTGACGCACACGCCGGGCCACTCGCCCGGGAGCATATGTTTCACGCTTGCTGGCGATCGCCCCGTGCTAATCGCCGGAGACACGCTCTTCGCACGAAGCGTCGGGCGCACCGACCTGTGGGGCGGCGACAGCGCCAAGCTCGTCGACTCGATTCAACGCAAGCTCTTCGCGCTTCCAGACGAGACCTTGGTCATCACCGGGCACGGCCCCACGACTACGATAGGCGAGGAGCGAAAAATGAATCCGTTCGTCGGTTCGGGGTGAGAGCGGTCTAGTCGCGCTCCCACAAGCGCCCCGCGCCTCGCAGTGCCTCTTCGAGAGGGAAGCAGCGCGCGTTGGCAGGCAGTGCGCCAACGAGGTTTGGCGCATTGCCGCCCCCGAGGTGCACGCGGTCGTAGTTGAAAATCCGCTGCGCCACCGCAAGCGCCTCGTGGACCCGCTTGGACCAGCGTCCGGCTCCAATACGCTTGAACTCACTGTCTCGGACCAGGTCTTCGTACGTCTTGTCCTCGCGCAGGGGATGGTGGCCGAGCTCGAGGTTCGGAACCAGACGCCCGTCGACGAAGAGCCCGGACCCGAGCCCGGTGCCCAAGGTCAGTGCCAGTTCGACCCCGTGGCCCTCGATCACGCCGAGCCCTTGGAGGTCTGCGTCGTTGATCGCGCGGACCGGTACTTCAAGCCTGCGCTCGAGCTCTTGGGCCAAGGTCACCATATGCCAAAGCTCGTTGCCGAGGTTCGGTGCGTTGTGGGTGATCCCAGCTTTTACGACCCCAGGAAAACCAACCGACGCCCTCTCATAGCCGTCGAACTCCTTCGCGAGGCCGAGGACCGTGGATAGGACGGCTTCGGGGCTCGCTGGCTTCGGGGTGACCTGACTCTGGGTCGAGCCGATGGCCGTGCAGTCGTCGCTGAGTTCGAGCAGCTTGATGCTCCCCCCTCCGATGTCGATGGCGAGAGTGCTCATCGGCTTCGGTGCCGCCGGAAGTACTCGATGAGCTGCAGGGTCGAGCCGTCGTGGGTTCCGCTCTGTCCGGTGAGCTCGGGCAGAACTACCTTGGCGAGTTGCTTGCCGAGTTCGACGCCCCACTGATCGAAGCTGTAGACGTTCCAGATGACGCCCTGCACGAAGATCTTGTGTTCATAGAGCGCGATCAAGACGCCGAGCGCCTTCGGTGTAATGAGTTCCACCATGAAGGTATTGCTCGGTCGGTTTCCGGGGAACGCCTTGTGCGGCGTGAGGCGTTCGACCTCCGCGGCCGATAGCCCGGCACCTGTGAGCTCCACCCGCGCTTCGTCCGCGGTTTTTCCGCGCATGAGCGCTTCGGATTGCGCAATGCAGTTTGCAACCAGGATCTGATGATGCTCGCCGATCGGATTGTGGCTGCGGGCAGGCACGATGAAGTCGCACGGAATCAGATGCGTGCCTTGGTGGAGAAGCTGATAAAACGCGTGCTGCCCGTTGGTCCCCGGTTCACCCCAGACCACCGGTCCTGTCGAATGGTTCACGAGGGTCCCATCGCGCGAGGCGCGCTTGCCGTTGCTCTCCATGTCGGCCTGCTGAAGATAGGCCGCAAACCGATGCAGATACTGGTCGTACGGCAGGACGGCATGGGCGACCGCGCCGAAGAAATTGTGATACCAGACTCCGAGCAGTGCCATGAGCACGGGCACGTTGGTACGCAGCGGCGCCGTGCGGAAGTGTTCGTCGACTTCGTCTGCTCCTTCGAGCAACTCCTCGAAGCGATCCATTCCAATCACGCAGGCGATCGACAGTCCGATCGCGGACCAAAGCGAATACCGGCCACCAACCCAGTCCCAAAACTCGAACATGTTCTCCGCTTCGATGCCGAACTGGGTCACGGCTTCTTGGTTGGTCGAGAGCGCGACGAAATGCTTGGCGACTGCTTGCTCATTTCCGAGCGCGTCGACGAGCCACTGTCGTGCGGACCGCGCGTTGGTGAGCGTTTCCTGGGTGGTGAACGTCTTCGACGCGACGATGAATAGCGTGGTTTCAGGCGCCACACGCCGGAGCACTTCGCTGAGGTGCGTGCCGTCGACGTTCGACACGAAGTGCGCAGAGAGGCCTTCCTTCCAGTAGGGACGGAGCGCCTCCGTCACCATGACCGGCCCGAGATCCGAGCCACCGATCCCGATATTCACGATGTCGGTAATCGGTTTGCCCGTGTCCCCCACCCAGAAGCCGTCGCGCACCGAATCAGCGAACCGGCGCATCTGGGCGAGCACACGTCGTACCTCGGGCATCAGGTCGACGCCGTTGACTACGGCAGGACGGCTGCCTCGATTTCGGAGGGCGGTGTGCATGACGGCGCGCCCTTCAGTCTCGTTGATCGCCACGCCGGCAAACATGCGCGTGATCCAATCTGGGACTTCGCACTGCTCAGCGAGCGCGATCAGGAGCGAAAGAGTCTCGTCGGTCAGACGATTCTTCGAGAAGTCGAACAGCAGGTCGCCGAGCGCAACCGAGAAACGGCCTGCGCGTTCAGGATCCTCTTCAAAGAGGTCCCGCATGCGCACACCGCGTATCTCATCGAAGTGCGCCTCGAGGGCGCCCCACGCCTGTGTCTTGGTCGGATCGGCCATGGGGCTAACCGTAACCCCTGGCCTGCCCGATAAAAAGCGCTCGATCGAACGCCACTTCGTGGGGTGTGAGAAGCGCTGACTAGACGAGCAGCGGGGCGATGACGAGCGCTACGATGCTCATCAGCTTCACCAAGATGTTCAGCGACGGGCCGGCGGTGTCCTTGAAGGGGTCCCCAACGGTGTCACCGACGACAGCTGCGTTGTGCGCCTCGCTACCCTTCGGGTGGTTGGTTCCGTCGGTCATGGTGTAGCCGCCGCCTTCGAAGGACTTCTTGGCGTTGTCCCACGCGCCGCCGGCGTTGGACATGAAGAGCGCCATCACGACGCCCGACACCGTGACTCCGGCGAGTAGACCACCGAGGGGCTCCGGTCCCATCGTGAAGCCGATGACGACCGGGGTAAGAATCGCGAGTGCGCCCGGCGCAAGCATTCGCCGAAGCGACGCCTCCGTAGAGATCTTCACGCAGCGTGCCGTGTCCGGCTTGGCGGTCCCTTCAAGCAGTCCAGGGATCTCACGGAACTGCCGGCGGACCTCCTCGATCATGTCCATTGCGGCCACGCCCACTGCCTTCATTGCCATCGACGAGAACAGGAAGGGAAGCATGCCGCCGATGAAGAGGCCTGCCATGACCAGAGGTTCGGAGATGTCGATTCCGGTGATCCCCGCGGTCTGGGCGAACGCGCCGAACAGAGCGAGGGCCGTCATGGCCGCCGACCCGATCGCGAAGCCCTTGCCGATTGCCGCAGTGGTGTTGCCCACCGCGTCGAGCTTGTCGGTTCGCTCGCGAACCTCGGGTGCCTGGTGGCTCATCTCGGCAATGCCGCCGGCGTTGTCCGCGATGGGGCCGTAGGCGTCGACGGCAAGCTGGATACCGGTGGTCGAGAGCATACCGAGAGCAGCGATTGCAACGCCATAGAGCCCCGCGACTTCAGCGGCGACGACGACGCCGAACGCGATGACGAGAATCGGCATGGCGGTCGACTGCATCCCGACGCCGAGACCGGCAATGATGTTGGTCGCGGTGCCGGTCTTGCTCTGCTCCGCGATGCTGTCCACGGGAGGCTTGTTCATCGACGTGTAGTACGAAGTAATCAGACCGACGGCGACGCCGGCACCGAGACCGGCAACCGTAGCCCATCCAACGTCGGTCCATTCGACGAGCAGGCCAGCGGCATTGGTCGTCCCTTCCCTGGGCCACATGAAGTACGCGATTCCGAATGTGGCGACGGCCATGACGCCGGCGGCGCCGAACGCGCCCGCATCGAGCGCGTGCTGCGGATTGCCGCCCTCTTTCGTGCGCACGAAGAACGTTCCGATCATCGAGCAAATGATGCCTGCCCCCGCGATGACGAGCGGCATGATGACAGGTCCGATACTCTGACCGTCACCAACGGCCGCGAAGCCGAGGGAAAGAACCATCGCGCCGATGATCGCGCCAACGAACGACTCGAACAGGTCGGCACCCATGCCGGCGACGTCGCCGACGTTGTCGCCCACGTTGTCGGCGATGACGGCCGGGTTTCGCGGGTCGTCTTCGGGCAGGCCCGACTCGACCTTACCAACGAGGTCGGCGCCGACGTCCGCTGCTTTGGTGTAGATACCGCCGCCAACTCGCGCAAAGAGGGCAATCGACGAAGCGCCCATCGAAAAGCCCGTGATGACGTTCACCGTTCGCGTGAGTTCCCAGCCGAGCCCGTGATTGAAGAGAATGTAGAGGCCGCTCAGACCGATCGTCGCAAGACCGACGACGGTCATGCCCATGACGGTGCCGCCGGAGAACGCTACCTGAAGCGCCGGCGCAAGGCCGATGCGGGCCGCGGCCGTCGTACGCACGTTCGCGTTGGTGGCGACCTTCATCCCGGCCCATCCGGCGAGCGCCGAAGCAAGCGCTCCGGCGACGAAGGCGCCGGCGATCTGCCATCCTCGGGCCGGGTCACCATAGTATGCAAGCGCGAGGATCGAGCCGACGACGAGTACGAAGACGCTGAGCACACGATACTCGGCGCGGAGGAACGCGAGTGCGCCCTCCTGAATCTGGGCGGCGATCTCGACCATGTTGGCCTCGCCTGGGCTCTGCTTCGATACCCATTGGGCTTTCGACCAGGCGAAGGCGAGTGCGAGCGCGCCTGCAACGGGCGCCACGTAGATCAATTGTTCCATGTTCGCTGAACCTCGATTCGGGCCCGATCCCGGTTAACTGCGCGTCGGGCGGCGCGGTTCTACAAGATTTGAGAACTCGGTCAAACCCAAAGGCTGCAAAGTTCGAATATCACTGCAAATTGGGGAAAATCAAAGGGCTTTGGCCGCCGCGATGGCCTCTCGGGCGGCGTCGAAGTCAGCCGGGCTCTGCACACTCACCCGCGCCGCCTGCTTGTCGATCCGCGCCAACAGCCCCGTCAGCACGCGACCTGGCCCCACCTCGACGAAGAGACTCACGCCATCGGCAATCATTCGACGAACGCTCTGCTCCCAGCGAACCGCGCGGCTCACCTGGCGGATGAGCGCATCCCTGGCCTTGGCCGCCTCGGCGATGGGAGCGGCATCCACGTTGACGTACACGGGCACACGGGGATCCTGAAACACGATCTCGGCCATGTCGGCCTCGAGGCGGCGCTCAGCGGGCTCCATCAGCGAGGAATGAAACGGAGCGCTCACCGGCAGGGTGCTCGCGCGGGCGCCCGATTCCTTGAGCTTGAGCCCCGCTTCTTTGACCGCGTTCGCTTCGCCGGCGATTACGACTTGCTGCGGCGAGTTGTAGTTGACGGCTTCGACCAGTCCGGGCACCTCGGCGCAGATGCGTTCGACGAAGGTCGGGTCGGCCTTGAGCACGGCAGCCATCGCGCCTTCGCCGTCTGGCACGGCGTCTTGCATGTACTGCCCGCGCTTGCGGACCAGTCCGATCGCATCTGCAAGGTCCAGGGTCCCCGCAGCTACGTGCGCTGAGTACTCGCCCAGGCTGTGACCCGCGGCGACATCGAACGATTCATCGAGCGCCCGAAGAAGCGCGATCGAGGTCGTAAGCACGGCGGGCTGAGTGTTTGCCGTCAGCCTGAGCTCTTCCTCGGGGCCCTCGAAGCAAAGGCCAGAAAGCGACTGTCCGAGGACGCGATCGGCAATCTCGAATACTTCGCGGGCGGCAGGGAACGCATCGTGAGCCTCGCGTCCCATGCCAACTTTCTGACTCCCCTGCCCCGGGAAGACGAACGCAACCTTGCCCATGCGGCAGGGGCATAGCACGATCCTTCTGTAGGGGGTGCTTTGGAAGAATCGTTCAACGCCGATGACGCAGAGCATCTAAGCGCACTCTCGGTCGGGCACTTCGTGATGGCGGGGCTTTCGGCAGTCGGGGCGGCGCTTTCGGTTCCCTACGCGTTCGCTGCATCGAAGATCATCGACGAAGTCGGCGGCCAGATCGCGGCCACGATGGGAGACATCTCGGGCGACCCGGACATCGACCCGTTCGCGGGTCTTCCACCCGACCTGATAGACAATTTGGGCGGGGCGCTGGTTGGACTCGCGGTCGTCAGCGCCGTGCTCTCCATCGCAACCGCGATCAGCTTCTTCTTGATCGGGTTGCGACTGCGACAGCGTCGCTGGTGGACGTTCTGTTATCTCAGCGCATGGGGCGAGTGCCTGCTGTTCCCGTTCGGCACGATTCTCGGGATATTCACGATCCTCGTGCTGTCACGCCCGAGCGTGAAGCAACTATTCGGAATGGGCTGAGGGCTCGACTTGCGAGGACCCCTCGCCGACCCGCGGGTCAACCGGATGCACCACTTCGCCCGCGAGGACTCGGTCGCGTTCGTCGAGGAACCAGCGCGCAGTCTCCCCTGCGGTTTGTTCGAGCGACGTGGTGGTATACCCGAGCTCTGCTCGCGACTTCGACAGATCGAAGTAGAGATGCCGACCGCCCAAAAAGAGCATCCCTTTACGCGCGAAGTAGGGCTTGATCCCCGTGGCCGAAGCGAACCATTCATTCACGGTGCCGAGCCAGGCAAGCTTGGCTGGATCGACGGTGAGTCGCGGCACCTTCGAGCCGGCCGCGCCGCAAATCGCCTGCGCGAACTCGGCGTACGTGACGTTGTGACCGCCGAGAATGTAGCTTTGTCCCGGTCTGCCCCGTGTCGCGCACAAGTGTAGCCCCGCGGCGACGTCGCGAACGTTGACCACGTTCACCCCGCCCTCGAACACGGACGGGTTCTGCCCGGTCACGTACCGCTCGGCGAGCATTCCAGTCGGCGTCGGAGTGATGTCGTTGCGACCGAAAGGAAGGCACGGGAGTCCGGCGACGACCCCCATGCGATCGTCGTTGAATCGAAAGGCCTCCTTTTCGGCCATGTACTTGCTGAAGGTGTAGTCGTCAGCGCTATTCCAATTGTTGAACGGGGTGTTCTCGTCGGCGAGCTCCTCGCCGGGGAGCGTCCCGAGCGCAGCCACCGAACTGCAGTGCACTACTCGCTTTACGCCGGCTTCTCGAGCGATGCGCATCAGCCTCACGGTCCCCTCGACGTTGACGCGGTACATCTCGACGGACTCGGGTATCCAGTAGTCGAAAATCGCGCCGAGGTGATAGACGGTGTCGCAGCCGTCGACCGCGCGCGCGAGCGATGCTGCGTCACGAAGGTCGCCCTCGACCCGTTCGAGCGCGAGCCCCTCGAGGTTCTGGCCGCGATCGCCCGCAAGAACGAGTGCCCGCACGGCGATCCCATCCTCGAGGAGGACTCTGACGAGGTTCGAGCCGATAAAGCCGCTTGCGCCGGTTACCAGAGCGACGCGCGGCCGATGCGAAATCGTGTTTGCCACGGCCCGAATAAAGCACGAATTGAGGTGCCCGCGGAAGGCGCCTCCATTGACAACCCGGCACCTCAGCCGTAGCGAGACTGAGAGCGAAGGAGATCTCGATGGTGGAAGCGACGGAGCTGGAACAGAAGATTCGGGACGGCCTCGGGGAAGTGTCCCACATCGTAGTGACCGACCTGACGGGGACCCGGGACCACTGGGAGGCCCTGATCGTCTCCCCCGCTTTCGAGGGCAAAACGCCCATCGAGCAGCATCAGCTGGTGTACGCGGCACTCGGAGAGTGGATGGCGGGTCCCGTTCACGCACTTGCGCTCAAGACCTACTCGCCCAAGAGTTGGGCCAAGCAAGAGGGCTGACATGGACGACACCGTAAAAGAGCAAATCCAGGGAATCATCGAGTCGGACGACGTGGTGCTCTTCATGAAGGGCAATAAGAACTTCCCGCAGTGTGGCTTTTCCGCCACGGTGGTCGAGGTGCTGCGGCGATCAGGCGCGGAGTTCACCGACGTCAACGTCCTCGAGAACCCGAGCATTCGCCAAGGCATCAAGGAGTTCGCCAACTGGCCGACCATTCCGCAGCTCTATGTGCGCGGAAAGTTCGTCGGCGGCTGCGACATCATCCGCGACATGTACGAAAAAGGCGAACTCGCCGGAGTTCTTTCGCCCGAAGGCCAGCAAGCCGAGCAGACCGACTAGAACAAGTCGACGCCGAGCCCGAACAGTACCGAGATGAAGACGAACGGCGGGGTCATTCCGATGACCGCGGCGACCATGTAATCTCGGAACGAGACACCGGACATCGCGAGGGTGTAGTTCACCGGCGGAATGGCCCACAAGAACAGACGAATCACGATCATCGAGCGCAGAGGTTGATCCTCGAGCCGGTCGAGCCATTTTTTCAAGAACGGCTGCGTCACCTGTGTGAGCGGCTGACCTCCGATGGTGCGTACGATGACGAACGAGACGCCCACGGAAATTGTCGCGGCGACGATCGAGGCGACGGAACCCCAGACTGGCCCGTAGACCAGGCCGGCAACCGCGACGAAAACGAAGCCCGGTATATAGAGAAGCTGGCCTACGGCGAATGTCACCACGAAGACGACGAACCCGAGGAACCCGGCCCCACGCATCGCCTCTCGGATGCCGTCGACCGTGAGCTGGTCGGTAAACCCGGTGGCGCGACCGACCGCGTAGATCCCGATGAGCACGACCGCAAGAAGGCCGAGGCGGAGCCAAGTACGATTCACCGGGCGCCATCATGCACGGTCGGGCCGTTAACACCAGCCGTCGCGGTCCGGGTCGTCGGCGGCCCGATCAGTCTGGCAGTAGCTGGTCGAGCG
Source organism: uncultured delta proteobacterium (assembly GCA_963845195.1). Classification (GTDB taxonomy): domain Bacteria; phylum Myxococcota_A; class Polyangia; order Polyangiales; family Houyiibacteriaceae; genus SG8-38. Next base: position 494,230 of record CAWJRH010000006.1, on the reverse strand, counting down.
GGTTCCGGGTCACGCGATTGGAGCCGTCGAGCGAGTTGATGTCGATGCGGCTCAGGTCGACGCGAGGCGAGAAGACCTGCTGGTGAAACGAATCGACGACCCGCTGGGCGTATGGGATCTCGGGGTCGTCCTCTCCTGGTTCACCAACTTCGCTACAACCCCAGGCCGTGCCCGTCCGCCCGAATAGGCAAACGCTGCCCTCGCTGACCTGGATACGTAGGCCGTCGTCCGAACGGGCGAAGCGCGGCGACCGCCTGAGCGCCATCGCGATTTCCTGATCGAGGTCGGACGATGAAGCCTCGATTGACACGGGCAGCGCCGTTCTCGAGCGACGAAACGATCCAGGGTCGGAGGCGAGGATCTCTTCGTAGATCGCAGCGGCCTGACGAGGGTCCGGGGTCGCGCGGGCTAGGACGCCGCGCACGCGTTCGCGCAACAAGGTGTCGCCAGGCTGAAGCATGCCAAGCGCCTTCTCTGCGTGTTCCATTGCTTCGTCGTATTGATTCTGATCGAGCGCAACCTCAGCGAGGACTGCGTCGTAGTACGGTGGAGCTCCCTCTCGGGGATCGTCGACTCGCACTTCCTCTACCGCGACGCGCACCACGCCTGGCCCGAGCACGTCGCTCAGGTCGCCGACGAGCCAAGGCGGCATCACGGCGCTTCGCGATGTCCCAATGGCAAACGTTCCGATGAGACGTGATTCGTCGTCGAGATAGCGGGCCGCCCGGCGTCCACTCATCCAGGCCTGGAAGCGCAGCCACGTGGCCTCCGTCCGCGCCCACGTGCGGGAGTACCAAGGCAGTGCCGTCGCTTTCTCGATGGTCATCTCGGCAAGGGCCAAACGGGCCTCCCTATCGAGGAGCGCGGCGATGCTGCGATCTTGCTCGGAGTCTCGGCTGTTGTGGGCGCGCCTGTCAGGGAGCACGACGGCCTTGTCGGTGATGCGTAAGGCCTCGTCGGGTCGGCCCATCAACAAGAGAAACGAGGCGAGCGATCGTCGCGCCTCATTCCGATCGGAGTCTCTGACATGCGCGGGGCGTGCCGCTCGATGACGAGGAACTTCCCGTAGCGCCGAGAGCGCCTCGGCGAAACGACCAGCGCGCATGTAGAGATCTGCAAGCTCGATCCACGGGTTGCCGTACCAGGAAACTCCGCCGTCCGTTGCTTCGATGAGCAGCCGTTCGGCTTCATCGAATCGGAACACCGAACGCGCAGCTTCGGCGTAGTTGCCTAGATCGACTGGAGTTGCGCTGCCGAAGTGCACCCGCGCGTAGTCGACGGCATCTCGGCAGGCCTCGTAGCTCTTCTGGTCATCTCCCGATTCGAACTCGATTGCGCAAAGTGCGTTCTTCGCTCGCTCAATCTGAAACGGGTCGCCTGTGTCGAGCCCTTCCTCTGCCGCCATCCGGGCTTCGACAAACGCTCTCTTCTTCATCAGAGGCCAGGCCAACTCCGCCTTGAGCTGAGGCGTATAGAGTTCATTGAAGCGACGCATGTAGTCGAGCTGCTCGTCAAAGTGCTCGAGATGGGAATGCGTGAGCGAGAGCGCCGTCAGGATTCGGGCATGCCAGCGCCACGGTTGGGTCAGGTCCGGTGTCTCGCCGTACTTCGCCTCGAAGAGTTCGAGCGCGCGGTTCTCGTGAAAGAGCGCCTTCGGGAAGTTGGCTTCGCCGTACTGCTGTGCTTGCCCGAGGGCGAGGTGCCCCACGAACGAGTTCGGCTCGCGGGCGACGTACTTCTCGGCCTCCTCGCGTGCTTTGACGTACCGCTGTCGCTCGACGAGGTCCCAGAGCAGCAGCTCCTCAGCGGAGGCATCCTCGCCTTCGAGAAGCAGGGCATCGCTCATCTGGTCGGCGGACAGAGGCCCGGCGCTCATCGCCACCGCGACGGCAACGAGCAGTCCAATCTGGCGTGTCACGCGCATCTTACCCCCGTCGCAGGCTCGCCCTCGCGAGCTTCTCAATCTCAGCGGCGGTGGCTTCGGCGATGATCGCGTCGACGTCGTCGACGCCGGGCGCGCACTCCAGGCGATGCTTGAAGACGTGCGGCGCAAGGGCCTCGATATCCTCGGGAGAGACGAAATCACGACCGCGAATGACCGCTCGTGCTTGAAGCGCGGGGAGCATCAGCACCAGCGAACGGGTCGAGGCGCCTTGCAAGACCCTGGGGTCTGCCCGCAATCCGCGGGCGAGATCGACCAAGCCCTCCTTGATGACTTGAGCCACGTGGACGTCGGCCCGCGTCTGCTCGCGTGCCGCAAGCACCTCTTGTCGGGTTACGCCAGGCAGTGCTTCGGCGAGAGAAAGGCTTCCCTGCGGATATTGGTCAAGCACCTCTAGCTCGGCCGCGCGCTCGATGTGCATCATCGGAATCTTGAAGAGGAAGCGATCGAGCTGCGGCGTCGGCAGCGGATAGGTTCCCGCGAGATCGAGAGGGTTTTGCGTCGCGATGACGAAGAACAGCGCATCGAGCGGATACGACGAGTTGTCGACCGTGACTTGCTTTTCCGCCATCGCTTCGAGCAAGGCTGCCTGTACCTTCGGAGAAGTACGGTTGATCTCGTCGGCAAGGACGATGTGGGCGAAAACCGGACCCCGACGAAAAGAGAACCGGCTGGTCTCGACGTCGAAGACGTTCGTTCCTGTGATGTCGCTTGGAAGCAGGTCTGGGGTGAACTGAATCCGACGAAACGCGGAGATTCCCGGCGCGTCGTCCTCGCTGTGAAGGGCATCGCCGAGAGCCCGAGCGAGCGTCGTCTTTCCCGACCCTGGGTAGTCTTCGAGCAGAACGTGGCCGTCCGCCAGCAGCGCAATCAGAACGAGCTCTACGACGTCGTCGCGGCCTCGAATCGCAGCCTTGAGTCTCGCCCCCAGCCGCTCGACGACCTCACTTGCGACGACGAGAGGTTCTTGTGTTGTGTTCATTACTTGCTGCATCCGCGCTCCGGTTCCTGAAACCATGTCATCATTTCGAACGTAACCAAGACCAAGGTGTGACTGCTCCGAAAAGGCGCTTCCAGAGGGGGAAGCGTTCGCGGATCTCGCGTCGGACCGCACTTGCATGTGTGCGAACCGCGCTTGGCTCGGCCGGTTGACTCCCGTAGGTCGAGGCGATGTGTGCCCTCGTCAGGGGCTCGAACCCGGGAACGCTGTCGCCAACGCGGCGAGAGAACGATTCGCGTGACTCTCCGGGTTGACGCCGGACCGATACCTCGCCAATGCGGTCGAGCTCGGCGCGATAGGCCACGCGCGGCAGCGCCTTCTCCGAAGCCCAACGAGGCGCGAGACGTCTCCACGCTTTGACGAGGTACAGCAGGAGCACCAAACCCCCGAGCAGCAGGGCCAACCACGTTCCAATCGTTAGGGAGAGCTTCCGTGCGAGCTCTTGAATCTTTGGAATGTTGGTGGCGGAAAGCGGCAGCGGCGAAGCCCCGCGCGCCAGTTCGCCGAGGAGTCGCTGAAGGTCCGGGTCCATCGGCGGCTCTGGCGCATCGAGCGCCCGCTCGGGATAGACATCCATCACGACCCAACCGAAGCCGTCGACATACACTTCCGGCCACGCGTGGGAAGCCGCGCCCGACAGCAAGAGGGAGGAACCACCCTGGCGCGCCGACTCTGCGACCGCATACCCGGTCGCCACGCGTGCAGGAATTCCCATGCTTCGCATGAGATAGGCCGCCGCGTGCGAGAAGTGTACGCAGTACCCGGTGAGGTCGCCGAAAAGGAAGCTCGCCGTCGGATCGTCGGAATCGCCGTGTGCGTTTTTGAGGCTGTAGATCCCTTCCTTGCTCAACCAGGAGGCGACCGAGAACGCACGCGCCGCAGGGCTGTCGATAAGTCCCTTGGGAAGCTCGGCGGTAATCTCAGCTGCAAGCTCGTCGTAGCGGGGATCGGCGGGTGCTTCGGTGTAGTGAGCCCATTGCTCCTCCGACCAATCGGGCGATCCGATAGGACTGCCGAACATCGCGTCATAGTCGGCTGTCAACACACCTGAAGTCGCGCGATAGACCCTCCGAAACCGGTTCGGATCGGGGTTGTCTAGCGGCTCCACCTCGATGGGGGCCTCGAGTGCGAAAGGCTGGGTATGATCGGCCATCAGCGCGACCGTCGTTTCGAGCGGGCCCCGGTTTTCGTTCAGTTCCGGGGCGCCCGGAATCTGGGTCGGCCTCGATGGAAAGCCGGCGATGAGATCGCGGTCGGCCGCAAGTCCGCCCGAGGCAACCATCTTGCGGCCGTTGTACTGACTGAAGGCGCCCTGGCGAAAGTAGTAGACCCCGCTCGGTGGTGAATAGTCGTCGTGGAAGAGCACGACGGCGACCGGCACGCGCGAGCCGCCCGAATCGTAGTCGTCCCGAAACTCGAGCTCGCCGTTGGTCGGGCCCTTCCGCTGCTGCCCTTGTGCCTCTTTCTGCTCCTGGCCTTCGCTCTCTTCGGGGCGCAAGCCGAGCCCCGCACCGCCGTCAGGCGGCGAAGGCATCCCGACCATGGGTGTGACGAGAACGACCAATCCAAGGAGCAGTCCGACGACTCCGAGATTCAGTACCGCGCGCCCGAATCTCTGCTCGCGCATGAGAAGCACAAAACCGAAGACGGAGGCAGTCCCGCCGACGAACAAGAAAAGCCACATCGGATCCCAACCGAGCGCGATGATCCAATCGGCAAGATAGAAAGGCCGGTTGATCGCCCCGTGCCGATGCGCAACGAAAAGCTGCGCGAAGGCAACTGCGACGAGCAATAGCTCGAAGACGCCAAAGACCGCACGCCGCCGTGACAGTGCACGGAGCAGCAAGCTGACGACGTACGGCACGAGAAGCGAGATGAAGACCGCGGAAACGCGAACCGCCGCGTGAGGTCCGAGCATCGATACGAACGCGGAACTGCCGACGATTTCCGTGCGGAGCAAGACGCTCAGCGAAAAAGCAACGAGTGACCCGACCACGATGACCGAAGTCCGGAACCCCGAGCGTGCGAGCCGGGCGCCGGTAAGGTCGCCTAAGAACCCGCCAACCGCCGCTGCCGCAAGCGCGGGAGGCGGGGCGATGGTACCGACGAGCACTGCCCACGCGAACCCGTGAATGACCGCGCGGGTGCTCTCGGCGAACAGCGTCGCGAGGCGCGAAGACAAGGATGACGTGGGCTCGGCCAGTGTAGTCACGCCGCTCTCCCCACCGCGACGGCGGCCCTGGCGCCGTCTCCGAGCACCCGCCCTGATACCCGATCGATCACCAGCACTTCGCACGGAAGCGGTCCGAGCGTCTGTCCGACTTTCTCGAGATCGTGCCGGCTGACGCCGCGGCGGGCGCGAGGACTGAAAAGGAAGCGCTTCCACCGCGGCGGGTCGGAGCCTGCAAAGACCGCGTCGACTCCGATCACGACGCGAATTCCGCCAACCCGCCTGCGCGATAGACTCGCGACCTCGCCAAGCCAGGGGCCTGGTGTGGGGGGTGCGAACACGATCAGCGCCGCGGGCCCCTCGCGGTCGACTTCAGAGACGAACGGCCGGAGCCCGCTTCCGGGCTGGCCTCGAAACCCGCCGGACTTCATCACCTTGTTGACCGCCTCGTCGGCACTCGAGGTCGGCGTTGGTGACCCGTCGGTGCCGAACTGCCAGTCCGCGCCCAGCGCCGCCGCCTCGATGACCGCACGCACGGCGCCGGCGCTGGCCTCGTCATCAGGGCCCGCCACCAAGAAAGCAACCGTGCGCCGCGCTCGGCTGAGGGAGCGCTCCGGCATCCGCACCATCAGTTTGCGGGTGCGGCTGAATGCCTTCCAGTGGATGAAGCGCGCAGGATCGCCGGCGGTGTAGCGCCGCATCTCGACACGGTCGCCGTCCTCGAGTCCCATCGGATGCGGGTAGTCCTCGCCGCCGGTAAGCGAGGTCAGCACCGGCAGACCGCGTATCGCGCCTCGATGCGGCATGACCTCGAGCGGCCCCTCCTGGACGTCGTCGAAAGCAACGCGCGCGAGGCCGAAGGCGTCTTCGATGACGATCTGGCGGCGTACCCGATCGAAGATTCCGCGTGACGTGAAGGCGACGGATTCACGGTCTTTGCCACCGCTGCGATCGATGCTCGCGTCGGCCCCATCGGGGGCGACCCAGCGCCAGCGAACCCGTGCGAGCGGGATCCAACCGAAGGCAGGAAGCACGAACCCCGTCGGCGACGGGCGGCCGGTCTCGAATCGCGAGATGAGCCATTGCTTGGAGGCGCGCCGAAGCCGCACCCGAACGATGAGCGAGGTGACCACGACTGCAATCACGGAGATACAGAGCAGGCCGAGACCGCCATACCCGACGACGAGGAGCACGAGGTCGAGCTTTGCGTACCCAAACCCAAAGAGTGCGACGGCACCCACGAACGCCAGCGCCAGGCCAAGCGCCGTGATGGGCCACAGATCGACGAAGCGACGGAGCTTGGTGCGCATGCCGGACAAGGGTCCGTCATCGTCGGTGGGCAGCGGCGTCTCCCGGCTCATATGAGCGATCGTGGCATGAGAGTTCTCGGGCTCAAACACTCCCGAAAGCAGAGTCATTCCACCCCATGGAATAACTACCCCGACGTCGTGGTTCACCGCTCGGGCTATCTTGACATGCCTAAAGCCAGGGCTACCATCGGCCAGCCCTTACACACGAGGAAGATCACGCGCGAAGGAGTGGGATGAGCGATGTGATGATCGAAGCGCGGGACCTGACGAAGCTGTATGGCCACGTCACGGCGCTACAGAATGCGACATTCGAAGTAAACCGCGGGGAAGTCGTGGGTTTTCTGGGTCCAAACGGCGCGGGCAAGACCACGACAATGAAGATCCTGACCTGCTTCATCGCTCCGTCAGGCGGGTCCGCCCGAGTCGCCGGTGCCGACATCTTCGAGGACCCGATCGCGGTGCGCCAGGCAATCGGCTACCTCCCGGAGAGCACCCCGCTCTACACCGAGATGCTGGTTCTCGAGTACTTGGACTACGTCGCTCGGATGCGCGGCTTCAGCGGAGACCAGGTCAAGACCCGAATTCGCAGGGTGGTGGAGGAAACCACGCTTGGCGACGTGATCGGCAAGAGCATCGGGGAGCTCTCAAAGGGGTTCCGTCAGCGTGTCGGACTCGCTCAGGCGCTCATTCACGAACCCGCCGTGCTGATTCTCGACGAGCCGATGAGCGGTCTCGATCCGAACCAGGCCTCGGAGATCCGCGAGTTGATCCGGGAGATCGGCCGAGAGCGCACGGTGATTCTTTCCACGCACAACCTCGCGGAGGTCCAGGTGACCTGCGGCCGCGTCCTGATCATTTCCGAGGGGCGACTCGTGGCGGACGACACGCCTGACGGACTCGCCGCACGAGCGGGAAAGCCGCGCTTCACAGCCGTGGTGAAGAAGCCGACGGGCGGACGACCTCTCGAGGAGGTGTTCGGAGCCATCCACGGTGCGCACACGGCGAGGGAGCAACAGGGAGCCGACGACGACGAGACGATCGTGGAAATCGTCGCCGAGCGCGATGAGGATCTGCGCGCCGACATCTTTCGGGCCGCCGTCGCGGCCGACCTCGTCCTCCTCGGGCTCGAGCAACACGGAGAAAACCTCGAAGACGTGTTTCGTCAACTCACAATCGCAAGCGCGGAGCCATCGTCGTGAAGAACGTGCTCACAATCGCCGGGCGCCAGTTCCGCAGCTACTTCAACGGGCCGGTCGCATACATCGTGATCTGCATCGTCCTGCTGACGCTCGGTTTCTTTTTTTGGAAAACCTTCTTTCTCTTCGGGCGCGCGAGCGCACGCGAGATGTTTCGCTGGCTCGGGCTCATCCTGGTGTTCGCGCTTCCCGGACTCACCATGGGTCTGCTCGCGGAAGAGAAACGTACAGGAACGATCGAGCTGCTCATCACGATGCCGGTCACCGAAGCGCAGGTCATTCTCGGCAAGTTCCTCGGCGTTTTCGGACTCTACGCGGTGCTGCTCGCGCTGACGGTGTTCTACCCGATCAGCATCGCGACTCTCGGCGATCTTGACTGGGGTCCGGTGCTTGGGGGCTATATCGGCCTGTTTCTGCAGGGCTCTGCGGTCCTCGCAATCGGACTGATGGCCTCGAGCTGGACCGACAATCAACTCATCGCGCTGTTCGTGGCTCTGAGTTTGAGCGTGTTCTTCTGGGTGCTCGACAAGCTTCTCGCGCTCCTGCCAACGAGCCTGTCGTCAGTGCTGCAGTGGCTCTCGTTCGACCACCACTTCCAGAGCATGGCGCGCGGGGTAATCGATCTACGCGACGTACTCTTCTTCGTTTCGATCGTCGTGTTCGCCTTAGCGGTGGCGTTCCGAGCACTCGAATCACGGCGCTGGAGCTGATTGATGTCCTCGAAGATACAAACCCGCGCCGCCAGTGAGTCGCTTTTCTTCCTGCTGATCGTCGGCGGCATCCTCGTCCTCCTCAATGTGCTGGCAGCCTACTTTCCGTCGCCGCGCATCGACTTGACGGGCAACCGGCTCTTTTCTCTCGCCGAGGGCTCCGAACGACTGGCCGCGCATCTCGAAGACCGCCTCGAGGTCACGGCATACTTCACCGAGAACCTCCCACCGCCCTTCAACGCGACCGAACGCCAGGTGCGCGACCTGCTCTCTGAGTACGAAGCTGCATCCAACGGCAACATCGCCGTGGAGTTCGTCAATCCCGACGATCCAGAGAAGCAGGCGGCAGCCCGCGCAGACGGCGTTCAGCCCGTCTCGCACCAGAAGATCGAGGAAGATCAGGTTTCCGTGGTCGAAGGCTATCGCGGCCTCGTGATGCGATACCTCGATCGTCAGAAGACGATTCCGATCATCCAGGACACCGCGGGACTCGAGTACACCCTCACATCTGCGATCAAGGAACTGGTCGGTGACCGCAAACCCGTGGGGGTCGTCGCGGGTCATGGGAGTCCCACCCTCGAGCAGGGGCTGGCCAGCCTGACTTCCGTCATGAAGCTCTACGACCTGCGCGCCGTCGACGTATCGCAGGAAATCGACACCAACCTCGCGGCGCTTCTGATCATCGAACCAACCGAGGCGTTTCGAACCGACGAGCTGCAACGCATCAACCAGTACGTGATGCGTGGCGGGTCGCTCGGTGTCTTCGGCGGCTCAATGAAAGTCGACGTCACGAGCGCCACACCTACCGCAGAGGCGGTCACTACCGAGCTCGGGCGCATGTTGAGCGTCTGGGGAGTCGAGTCGAGTCCAGGGATCGTGCTCGACGCGCAGTGCAGCCGCGCGCCGATGCGCGGTGCTCTCGGACTCCAAGTGCTCGTGCCCTATCCCCCGATCCCGGTACTGCAGCTCGACGCAGAGCAGCGCGAGCATCCGGTGATGTTCCGCCTAGCGTCCCCGATGCTTCCCTTCGTCGCTCCCCTCACGCTGACTACCACTCCGGAGGGCGCCAAGGCCACGGTGCTCGCGTCCTCGTCTGAAGATTCGTGGCTCATGACCGGTCCTTCGATTTCGCTCGAACCCCGCGACCCGCGAGACTGGCAGATGACTTCGGACCTGGGCCCATTCCCCCTGATGGTGGCGATCGAAGGAACCCTTCCCTCCGCCCATGCCACGTCGGATGCTTCGCCTGACGGCGCAGGCATCGAAGCGCCTCCTTCCTCAGCTTCAGAAGTGCGAGTCCTGGTTTCGGGAACCGGTGTTTTCCTCGAAGATACGTTCATGCCTCCACCGCAGGGCGGAGAAGTCCAAATGAACGCCGCCCTGGCGCTCGCCCTGAATGCCGTCGACTGGCTTGCGGCCGATCTCGACCTCATCGCCATCCGTGCGAAGACCGTCGAGGAGCCTGCCCTCGACATCCCGGACTCCGTGCTCGCAGCAGAAGAAACCGTGCTCGTTGCCGCCGAGGAGGGAAGCGAGGCCGGAGTCGAGGAAGCGCTCGAGGAGCGCAAAGCGGCAATCGAATCCTGGGAGGCGAAAAAGAGGGCCTACCGGTGGCTGAACACTCTGGGAATCCCCATCCTGTTCGCGCTGTTCGGCCTATTCCGTTGGCAGAGGCGTAAGCAGAAGAAGGAAACGCTGAAGCTCTAGCGAGGGAGACGCTCGACGATGCAATGGCGAAAGAACCGAATCGCGATCGGCTCTGTAATCTTTGTGGCTCTGCTCGGCCTGACGCTCTGGGCGGTGGCGAGCCGCGACCAGGTACGGGACAGCGCTGAGCGACCGACTCTCGAGATCGATCGAGAGTCGGTGAGTTCCATCGAGATCGCGCGACCCAAGGACGGCGGCACCGATCTCGTGATCCTTTCCAAGACCGACGGAGACTGGCGCGTCACCGTTCCGTTGGAGGCGGAGGTGGACGCGACCAGCGTCGAGGCGGCTCTGAGCAGACTCGCATCCATGCGGGTAGCCGGCGTCGCAGCGACACGCCCCGAAAACTACGCGCGCCTCGAGGTCGACGACGCCCAGGCGATCAAGGTCGTCGTGCACACGGGAGAAGCAAACGCACCTCTGACCCTTCGCTTCGGAAAGTACGGCAACGGCAACACCATGGTCCGAATCGATGACCGCACAGAGGTTTTCAGCGTGGACGGATCGGTGCGCTATCCGTTCGACAAAGACCTCGATTCCTGGAGGAAACGACAGGTGACCGAGCTCGCGATCGACGAGATCCAGCGCGTCACCTTCAACAGCCCCAACGGTGTGTTCGGCTTCTACCGCAACGAAGGTTCTTGGGAGCCAGTCGCGACGCAGGCGCGCATCAAAGACTTCGACCCGAACCAAGTCGAAGGGTTGGTCTCGACCGCAGCGCGACTCACCGCGACCGGCTTCGCGCCAAGTGAAGTCTCGTCGGCCCGCGCGGGCCTCGGAGGTCCGAACGCAACGGTCACGCTCGAAGTCATCGAACCATCTGGCGCGGGATCGGGAGGAGAGCCAGGCTCTGCGCCGTCCGAACTGGAGACCGAGACCGTCGTTCTCGAGATCGGCGACGAGACGACGGCCGGAACCGAGTTTTTTCTCCGAAGGCAAGGCGACCAGACGGTCTACGTAGTGTCGAAGTACCTCGCCGACCGACTGCGTCCGACCGGGGCTGCGTTCGAGAAGATGGCGGAGCCACCACCGCCACCGGCGGGTGGAGCCCCCCTCGGAGCCCCGCCCGGTGCGCCGCCGGGGCAGCAGCCACAGCTTCCGCCTGAGATCATGCAGCAGATTCAGGAGCAACTGCGACAGCAGCAGCAACAGGCTCCCTGAGCGCGCCTACGGTGCGTCGGCCCCCAGCCGAAATGCGGAGACCACGACCGCGGCCCATCCGATGAGAAGAAGCACACCGCCAAACGGGGTGATCGCGCCGAGTCTCGTCTCTCCGGTGAGCGTCATCAAATAGAGGCTGCCGCTGAACAGGACGACGCCAGCCGCGAAGGCCCAGCCAGCCACTGTCGCCGGCGTCCCCGCACCTCGCGTGGCGAGCCAGGCCACAAGCGCGAGCGCCAGCGCATGCGTGAGATTGTAGTGGGCAGCGGTGTTCCACCACTCGAGCCGCGTCGCGCCGTCTGGAAGGTGGGCAAAGCGGGCGCGCAGCCCATGCGCGCCGAACGCTCCGAGCGCGACCGAGAGGAAACCGAGTAACCCGGCGAGAACGAGGAAGATCCGGCCCATGCCTCCGATGATGCGACAGGCGGCGACGAACGGCCAGGAGAGCCCCTAGCCCCTGCGAAACGAACGGGCTAGGCTCGACCTCGTTCGCAGACACAGACAATGCAGCCGTAGGTAAGCAGAGCGGCAATTCGAGACATGACGGCAGATTTCGGCGTAAACCAGGCACTGGTCGAAGAGCAGTTCCTCAAATGGGTCGACAACCCGCTCACGGTCGACGAATCCTGGCGACGGTATTTCGAAGGCTTGCCCCCGGCGGACTGGCCCCAGATATCGAGCGCCGGGACGATCATCGCGCCGATTACAACCTCGGGTGCGCTGAGCCCCGCAGCGCTACCCACCGATGGCAACGGCTCGCCGATCGGTAGCGCGGGGGAGAAGGGCCGCGGCGACGTTCGCAACTCGCTCTTCTTGCCGGCCACCGCGGAAACCGCGTTCACGCCGCACCTGCCCGGTAGCCCCGAAGATAGGCGCTCGTCGTTTCCGCCCTCGTCGGAGGTGCTAGCCGCTACGCAGCTACAGGCGAGGCTCTCGGCTCTAATCAATGCGTTCCGCGTGCGCGGACATCTCTACGCGCAGCTCGATCCGCTCAGTCTCCAAGAAGTTCCGCCCGACGAATTTCTGTTGGAGCGGTATGGGCTCGCCGATGTCGATGGCGAAACCATTTTTTCCACCGGAGACTTCGCGGGGCCCTCGACCCAGACACTCGACTCGATCCTCTCGCGACTCAAGGACACCTACGCTCGCACGATCGGAGTCGAGTACACGTTCCTCGAAAGCCGAGAGGCTCGCGACTGGCTTCAAGAAAAAATGGAGCTGACCGGCAATCACATCGATCTGAGCCGCGACCAGCAGATCCGCATTCTGACCAAACTGACGGATGCAGAGATCTTCGAGCAGTTCCTTCACACCAAGTACACCGGTGCCAAACGCTTCTCGCTCGAAGGCGGCGAGAGCGTGATCCCGATGCTCGACATCCTCACCGAGCACGCTTCCGAACTCGGGGTTGAAGAGATGGTCATCGGGATGGCGCATCGAGGACGCCTGAACGTGATGGTGAACACCATGGAGATGAACGTCCGCCAGATTTTCGCGGGCTTCGAAGACGACGACCCCGAGGCATACCTCGGCCGCGGCGACGTGAAGTACCACCTCGGATACTCACTCGATCGCCCCACATCGAGCGGGAAGACGATCCACATGACGCTCGCGTTCAACCCGAGCCATCTCGAGTTCGTGAATCCGGTCGTCGAAGGTCGCGTCCGCGCCAAACAAGATCGAAAAGGCGATCTCGAACGGGTGAGCGTGCTTCCCCTCTTGATTCACGGCGACGCGGCCTTCGTCGGACAGGGCGTCGTCGCGGAGACACTGAACCTCAGCCGGCTGCAGGCGTACGAAACCGGCGGAACCGTTCACGTCGTCATCAACAATCAGATCGGGTTCACGACGATTCCCGAAGACTCGCGTTCGACTGCGTACTGCACCGACATCACGCGAATGCTCCGATGCCCCGTGTTCCACGTGAACGGTGAAGACCCCGAAGCGGTTGCGCAGGCTGTGACGCTCGCAACGGAGTACAGGCAGCGATTCCATGCCGACGTCGTCTTGGACTTGTTCTGCTACCGCAAGTACGGACACAACGAGGGTGACGAGCCCCGATTCACCCAGCCGCGAATGTACGCCGCGATCGACGAAAAGCGCACAGTGCGCGACGTCTACGTCGACCATCTGGTTCAGACCGGCAAGCTGACCCTCGAGCAAGCAGAAGAGATCAAGGAGCGACGCCAACAAGACTTGGAGAACGCGCTCGAAGACACGCGAAAGAACGGCAAGTACAATCTCATTCCGGCCTCGATGCTCGGGCTGTGGACCGACTACCACGGCGGGCCGGACTCGAGCGTGGCGGATGTCGACACGCGTGTGCCGCGGCAAACGCTCGTCGAACTCATCGACGGGCTGACGAGCTACCCTGACTGGTTCACCCCGCACCCTCGGATCAAGCGCTTCGTGCTCGACAAGCAGCGCAAGGTCATGGAAACCGGCGAAGGGGTCGACTGGGGTACCGGCGAAAACCTCGCGTTCGCGAGCCTCCTCGTCGAGGGCTACCGGTGCCGTCTCACGGGCCAGGACGTGCGCCGTGGGACCTTCAGCCACCGCCACGCCGTCATCTACGACGAAAAGACCGGCCGCAGGTACACGCGGTTGGGCCACTTCACTGAGGATCAAGCGCATCTCGAGATCTACGACAGCCCACTCTCCGAAGTGGGCGTCCTCGGTTTCGAGTGGGGCTACTCTCTCGACTCGCCTGATGCGCTCGTGGCCTGGGAGGCCCAGTTCGGCGACTTCGTCAATGTCGCACAGGTCATCATCGACCAGTTCATTTCCTCGTCGGAGGACAAGTGGCACCGCCTGAGCGGCTTGGTGATGCTGCTGCCGCACGGCTTCGAGGGTCAGGGACCCGAGCACTCCAGCGCGAGGCTCGAGCGTTTCCTGCTCCAGTGCGCCGAAGACAACATGCAGGTGGTGAATCTCACCACGCCCGCACAGCTATTTCACTGCCTGCGGCGTCAGGTCATTCGCCCGTGGCGCAAGCCGCTCATCGTGATGAGCCCTAAGAGCCTTCTTCGACACCGCCGCGCGGTGAGCACCTTGGACGAGCTGGCCACCGGAGAGTTTCAGCGCATCATCCCGGACGAGCCGCAGATCGATGCCTCAAAGGTAAGGCGACTGCTGCTCTGCACTGGGAAGATCTACTACGACCTCCTCGAACGCCGGGAACGAGACGAGGCCAACGACATCGGGATCATGCGCCTCGAGCAGCTCTACCCGCTGCGCCCCGCGGAACTGCAGGAGCGGCTCGCGCCCTACCCCGAGGACGTCGACCTGGTGTGGGTCCAGGAGGAGCCGTGGAACATGGGCGCATGGTATTTCATCCGCGCGCGGCTCCCGGAGATCCTCGGCAACGAACGCCCGCTCCGCGGCATCACGCGCCCGGAGAGCGCGAGCCCTGCGACCGGCTCGGGAGCTTCACACAAGTTGGAGCAGAAGCTCCTGCTCGACGAAGTCTTTAGCTGAGGCGCACCCCGAAACGGCAACGGCCCCGCGAAGGGCGGGGCCGTGATGCACATTTCAAGGATAGGCTAGGACGCGGCCGTGACCGCGATCTTGCGAGGCGTGGGGGCCTCCTTCTTCGGGAGGCGAAGGGACAAGACGCCATTGTTGAGGTCGGCGCTAATCGCGTCAGCCTCCACGGTATCGGGCAGCGTAAAGGAACGTGAGAAGCTTCCGTATCGCCTCTCAACACGCCTAAACTTGTCACCGTTCTCCTCGTTCTCGATCTTTCGCTCTCCACGAATCGTGAGAACGTTCTTCTCCACGTCGACATCCACGTCCTCGGCAGCGAGCCCCGGAACCTCGGCGTCGACGAAGAACGCGTCGTCTTCTTCGCGAATGTCTACTGCAACCTGAAGCGGCTGCGCGGCCAAGCCTCGACCACTGAAGAAGTGGTCGTGGAGGCGATTCATCTCTTCAAATGGATCCCATCGAACAATCATGATGCACTCCTACGTCCCTGCATTGCGCAGGTTCGGTCGTGAGCCGGGACCTGCCGCGAACCCCCATTGGTATCGCGCCTGCCGTCCGACTTAGCGGCAAACTAAGCACGCCACGGGAGCTGTCAACTTCCGAATTGACTGCTTTTTGTGGCGCGATACCCTCAGCGGTGAATGCGAGTTGCAACATCTTGGATCCCGATGGTGCTGCTGGGGGTCGCACTGCCCATGGGTTGCATCGAAGATGTGCGGTTCAATCCCTCGGGCTGCGAGGTCCAGGTCCGAGGCCAGTGGCTGGTTAACGGGGAGAACCCCAACGTGAGCGTTTGCGAGAACATCGCGCTGGTCGAACTCGCGATCATCAACGACCAGGAGACCGAGTTCTGGTCGGCACCCGAGTTCACCTTGCGATGCGACCCTTCCACTGACTCGAACGCGACGGTTATCGACGGCGCCGCGTTTCTCGATACGATAGCCGTGACCCGGGGGCGCTGCGATGACACGGGAGCGATCCTCCAAAACCGCACCGGTCCTTACAGATACCGTTGGCGCGCAACGACCACCCAGAACTTCATCGTCGACTGTTCTCCGATCCTCGCGCAGGACCTGGAACCGATCGACGGCAGCAATCAGCTGCTATTGAACCTGCCTCCAGTGAACTTCATCACCATGGACGCCGGGGTCGAATGCCCTCCCACCTTTAGCGAGTAGGCACATTGGATGTTTAGTTTCCCCCCACTGACCCCCTTCGTGAAGAAGCTGCTCATCGTGTTGTTCAGCGCGTGGATTCTTCAAATCATCGTCGAGAACTGGCTCGGCTTCGGCATATTCGAAGCCCTTGCTCTGAATACGGGGGAGCTCGGAGTCCACACCCTCTGGCAGCTCTTCACCCACGTGTTCGCGACGCCCACCGGACCTGCATACGTGTTCTCGATGCTGATCACGCTGGTTTTCCTCTGGTGGATGCTGGCGCCGTTCGAGCAGAGATTCGGCCAGAAGCGAACGCTTCAACTCTGTATCTTTGCAGCACTGGCATCGGCGGTGCCCGCGCTCATCGTCGGCCAACTCATCCCTGGGACTCAGCGGCTTTTCGGTGCTCAGGCGATTCTCATCGGATCGATTGCGGCGTTCGCTTGGTCGTATCGGGGTCGCGGGAGAATGAGCTTCTTCGGCGTCATCGACATGAAGCCCGTGCACATCATCTACGTAGTCCTAGGGCTCAGCGCGCTGATGTTCATCACGTCGCGGGACTTGGTGTCGTTCGTGGCAGACCTCGGTGCGATCGGCGGCGGCATTGGCTTCATCGAATGGCTTCGTCGCCCACCGCGGCCGGGGCGTCGTCGCAAGGCGAAAAAGAAGAAGAAACGTAAAGGTTCGCTCGACGTCATAGACGGGGGAAGGCCCAAAGAGCCCCGCTGGCTGAACTGATCATGCGCTTGGCGACGCTCACCGCTGTGATCGGACTATGCGTGCTGCAAGGCTGCTCGAGTCGGGAGTTCATCTCTCCGATCTACGACACTTGCTTCACAGTCTCCGACTGCGTCCCGACGGCAAACGTATGCGAGGAACTGGCGGTCGACTTTGCGGGGATTACCTACAACAATGCGATTTGCACGGTGACCTGCGCATTCGAAGGACCGGTGGCCCCGGGCTGCCCAAGGGCCATCATCGGACGGAACGGGAGCTGTTACCCGTCAAGCGTGGCAGGCGGCATCGACAACGCCCTGGTCTGCTTCGAACCCTGTGACTTCACGGGCGACTGTCTGCTCGGCTTTCGCTGTCTCGGAGCCGAGGATCTGTGTTTTGCGGGGGCTGCCTGCCCCATCGCGGCGAACGACCGAATCTGTGTTCCAGGGCCGAGCTGAACCTTTTTCGCGGCGGCATCCGGGCGCGTGCTACGCATCGTTCATGACCGTGCCTCGCGCAACGAGCTGTGCGCTAATTGCGCTGGTGCTGCTCAGCTGCACCGGCCGCAAGCAGGTCCCGTTCGGGCTCGAAGACGCGGACGAAGAAAGCCCAGGGTCGGGCGCCACCGGCGGCAGCGGAGGGACTGCGCCACCTCTGCTCGCATCGGGGGAAGCATTTGAGGCGGGCCAAGTCGAGGTCCCCGTCGAGGCGGCGACGCTGGTGCTCGACGCCGGATACGCGCTTGGCGCGCTGCGGCTGGACCTCGACCGCGATGAGACCCTCGATGCCCTCGTCGTTTCGGCGAGCGCCGAGCAAGTACGGCTCATCGCGGCCTATTCCCGCGGCCAGACGGTGGAGTCGCGTTCGATCGATTCGTTTCTGGTGCCGCGGGACTGTCTGGAAGCCACGGCCGTGCTCGTGCAGCTGTCTCAATCGTTGGTGGGAGCGACAATCCGTCATGCCTGCCCCGAGGGCACCCGTGAGAATCTCTGGATCGTCTCCCTCGAAACTCAGCCACGGGTGAGGGAGCGCATCACGGTGCTGCCGCCTGATGCCAGTTCACCCGACGCGATCGAGGTAACCCTCGGAGTCGAGGACCGTGACTCCGATGGCTACGACGACGTGATCGCCCAAACCCGAGTTGGTTCCGTCCAGGTACCGCTCGCCTGGCTCGATCGGCCTGGTGGCTTCGCTCGCGACGTGTCTCAGCCCGAGAACACGCTGCAGGAGCTTGCTACGCAGGCAGCAGACCTGCTCGCCACCAAGCCATCGGAAGCGGAAGCCCTTGCTTCTGGCGTCGTGGCGGCCTTCCGTGCGCTGTGCCGCGAGAGCGGCAACGCGCGGCTCGGAGTCTCTGGTATAGAGGGGCTCCAGTGTTTGAGTTCGCCGGCGACCGCCCTGGCGGTGGGAGTCGGCGCAGCGGCAGCCATTGGGCGCGGTGACATCATCCGCGCGCTCGAGCTGTCTCGATGCTGGGAGCAACCGAGTACGCGACCCACGGCCGCCGACCGCGCGCTGGTCGACGCTGCGTGGGCAGCCGCCAACGCGAAGAGCAAGGCGGAATGGAAGAAAGTCGACGCAGAGGCGTCGCCCGTCCAGCTGCGCTTCGAAAACGCTGAAACCCTTTGGGTTGGCGGCTCGCCGGCTCGCACCATCGAACTTGCTAGCGGAGTACGCCGGACTGTGCCTTCGTCGCTACCCGCTTCACCGATCGTCGATCCCGAAGGTCGCTTCCAGGTAATCGGTGTTCGAGTCACTTGCGCCGGGTTTGAAGCGGAGATCTCGCCAGTGCGAGGACGACAGAGCCATCGCGTGCTCATCGAGCGACGACCTCAAGCGAGTCCCTGCAAGACCCCGATCGACCGCCCATCCTCTCCGCTCGAGTGGGGGGTGCTCGGGTGGGCGCCGCAGGGTTTGGTGGTGGCCCGAGACGACCGATTGCGAATCGTGCCTCTGAACTCCTTGGCCAAGCCGGCAGGCGCTCCGTTTGACCTCAAGTCCGGAGCACCGCTTCCAGCCCCCATTCGAGGCGCCCGCATCACCCCGGACGGTGAACGCTACGTACTTCCGCAGACACAGGGGGTCCTCGTGCGCGATACGCGAGGCCAGGGCCGGGCAGTCTGGCTGAGGCCTCCGGACTGGGATCAGGTGCCGGGCGCCGTCGGGAGCACCGCCATCAGCCCGGACGGAAAGCAAGTCGCCCTTCAAAAAGGGAACGAGATCCGGGTACTGACCTGGTAGGTCTGGGCAAACTTTGACCCTCGATCTGCGGTGGTATAGTCCGGTCGTCTTGCGACTCGTACGCCTGATTTGCTGCTCGTCTCTGCTTGTCGCCGCCGCCTGCGCGGGGACTCAATCGCGACCCTCGACGCCCTGCATGTCCGATACCGAGTGCCGCGCCGATCGTATCTGTCACGAGGGGCGCTGCCGGTACCCGGATGAGGTTCTCGCGGAACTCGCGTCGTCGCCCATGGACCCGAGCCTCGGCGATCCTATGTCGGGCGCACTGCCGCGCAGCGCCAACGGGTTCATGGGAGATGCGGCACACACGGGGCGCAGCGAGTACCAGGGGCCAACACAGACTCCGGCACCGATTTGGATCTATCGCACCGGCGCCCGAATTTTCGCATCCCCCGTCCGAGGCGCCGACGGAACGATCTACGTGGGTTCACTAGACGGGCAGTTCGTCGCCCTAAAACCCGACGGAAGCCTCCGCTGGCGCTACTCTGCCGGTGAGAAGATCTACCCCACCGCACTCATCGCAGGCACGTCGGTGATCTTCGGGACGCAGCAGGGAGAGATCGTGTCGCTCTCGCTCGATGGGCAACCTCGATGGAAGCATCCGGTCGACGATCCCGTCGACGCCTCGGCGACACTCGGGCCAGACGGGAAGATCTACGTGGCGGCAAACGGAGTCTACGCGTTCGACCTGCTCGGGCGTCTGCACTGGCACCGCCCAACGGCGGCCCACGTCCGGAGCGCGCCGACGATTCACCCGGCACAGCTGATTCTCTTCGGAACCACCGAGGGCACGCTCGTCGCACTACGCCCAGACGGAACGGTCGCCTGGGAGACCGCGGTCGGTGGAGCGATCGAGGGAGCCGCATCGGTCGACGACGGAGGGCGCATCTACGTGGGAACCGGAAGCGGAGAAATCCTCCAGATCGACGAGTCCGGCACGATTCTCTGGCGCTTCGGCACAGGCGATGAAGTGCGGGCAACCCCCGCGATTACGCGGGAAGGCGCGGTGATCGCCGGCTCCTACGACGGAAACGTCTACGCTCTGGCCCCGACTGGCGAACTCCTTTGGAAAGTGGCAACAGGAGGACGGGTACGGGCTTCAGCGCGTATCGACTCCGATGGGCGCATCTATGTAGGCTCCCAGGACAACTTTCTCTATTGCATCGATCCCTCGGGCGCCGTCACATGGCGCTACAACATCGGCCAAGACGTCGACTCGACTGCCGAGCTTGCTCCGGACGGTACGCTATACGTCGGTTCCGATGACGGCGGGGTCTACGCCCTTCAGTAACCACATGACAGATCCAATTCCCGAAAGAGACCAGCTGCTCGACGCCCTCCGCGCGCAGGCGCCACGTGCCATGCACGTCGGAGAGCTTTGCGGAAGGCTCAAGCTCCCCCGGACTTCCCGCGATGAAATCGTGCGCCAGCTTCTGCTCCTGGCCGAGGAGGGGCTGGTTGGCGAGATGCCCGGCCTGCGATTCCGCGCGCTTTCATCTGCCAAAGCCCCCAAACGCGGACGCGAGAAAACGCGAAGCTCGCGGCGTGGACGCGAGCGAACCGAATCCGTGTTCCCGGCTACCCCGCCGCTCGAGGGTCGACTCACGATGACTCGACAAGGCTATGGCTTCGTCAACGTCTACGACGGCAATCCCGACGTGTTCATCCCCCCCGACTCCATTGGCCCGTCGCTCCACGGAGACGTCGTTCAGATCCGGGCTCGCCCATCGTCCAAAGGACGCGAGGGACACGTCGTCGGAGTCATCAAACGTCGGCCGGCCCGAATCACCGGTGTCGTCGCACCTCAAGGGCGCGGCTTCGTGTTGGAGCCCGACGACGAACGCCTACGAAAGCCGATGCGCATCGTCGGCAAGCCACCAAAGCGAAGCATCAAAGACAAAGTGGTCATCGCGGAGATCGTTCGTTTTCCCCAGCAGCGCGACGATCGTCCCGAAGTTCGCATTCTCGACGTGCTCGGCGCCCAGGGCGTCGCAACGATCGAAGTTGAGAAGATAAAGATTCGGGAAGGCATCGCAGAAGAGTTCCCCGAAGAGGTGGTGCTAGAAGCCAATGCGCTGCCGCCTCGCATCGACCGGGGCGAGGCAAAGAACCGCGTCGATCTTCGCGAACTCGATCTCGTTACGATCGATCCCGAAACGGCGCGAGACCACGACGATGCGATCTTCGTCGAGAGAAGGAAGGACGGATTCAGGCTCGTCGTAGCCATCGCAGACGTGTCTCACTACGTCTCCGAAGGAAGCGCGATGGACCGGGAGGCACTGGAGCGCGGAACGAGCATCTATTTGCCCGACCGCGCCATCCCGATGCTTCCGCCAGAACTCTCGACCGACCTCGCCTCCTTGATTCCGAACCGCGATCGCCTCTGTATGGCAGTCGAGATGCAGATCGACGAAAAAGCGCAAGTCACGTCGCATCGGATTTTCGAAGGCGTGATGCGTTCTCACGGCAAGCTCTACTACACCGGCGTCGCTCGTGCGTTGGGCCTGACGAAAGAAGGCCCCCACCAGCCGGCGGCCGAGAAACGAATCGAGACACTCGAGACGCTGATGGACCTCTCGTCGCGTCTGCGGCAACGCCGCCTGAAGCGCGGAGCGCTCGATTTCGATCTTCCGGAGCCGAAGGTCGCACTCGACGAAGAGGGGGAGCCCCGTGCGATCGAGCAGTCACGGCGGGACCCGGGAGTTCGGCGCGCGTACCAAATCGTCGAAGACATGATGCTCGTCACGAACGAGGTCGTCGCTTCGTACGTCAAACGCCACGAGGCGCCGGGGGTCTTCCGGATTCACGGCAAGCCCGACCCCGAACGCGTTTCGATGTTTTGCAAGGTCGCCAGCACGTTCGGATACGAACTCGACGAAGAGCAGGCTTCGTCACCCAAGCAGCTCAGCCGCTTTCTGCGCCGAATCGACGGAACCGAAGAAGCGCCCCTGCTGCGCTACCTCTTGCTGCGGGCGATGCAACAGGCGCAGTACGACACGGATCCATCGATAGGCCACTTCGCACTCGCTGCGAAAGACTACTTGCATTTCACCTCTCCGATTCGGCGCTATCCGGACTTGCTGGTGCATCGCCTACTCCGGGACATGATCCGAAATCGCAGTCTCGATGCGGCGACTCTTCTCCCCCGGCTGCAGCGTTTCTCCGCGCAAGCAAGCGAGAGAGAACGACGCGCAATGACGGTCGAACGCGATGTCGTCGATGTTTATCGAGTGATCTACATGCAGGCGCACATCGGAGAAATGTTCGACGCGCGTATCGTGGGCTTTGCGCCCTACGGGATCTTCACGCAGGTCGACGATCCGTTCGTCAGCGTGCTGATTCCACATGAGCAGCTGGACGACACGTTTGAGCTAGACGAGCTTGGCATCCGCCTGATCGGGGCACGGACGGCCAAAGTCTTCACGATGAACGATCCGGTGAAAGTCCGCGTCGAAGAAGCCAACGTGGCGTCGCGTCAAGTCGTTGGGACCCTGCTCGATCACCAGGCGGTCAAGGCCCCAACGGGGCCGCGACGACGCCGCGGACGAGGCGAAAGCAGCGCACGATCGACCTCTTCGTCACCGGCACCGTCACCGTCGAAGACCAAGAAGAAGCGCCAGCGGCGTCCTCGCAAGAGGGCCTGATGCCGCACGACGAGGCGCACCTCTTCGTCCCCGAACTCATCGTTGCCAAGCGCGACGGACACCACCTCACCGCGACTCAAATCGAGAAGATCGTCGAAGGCTTCATGGACGGTTCGGTGGCCGACTACCAGATGGCCGCGCTCTGCATGGCGGTGTTCTTCGAAGGCATGAGCTTCGATGAGACCGTCGCGCTTACCCTCGCCATGCGCGACAGTGGCAAGGTCTTGGACTTCTCCGACATCGCGGCGCCGAAAATCGGAAAGCATTCCACCGGGGGCGTAGGCGACAAGGTCAGTATCTGCCTCGCCCCAATCATGGCCGCATGTGGGTTGACGGTGCCAAAGCTAAGCGGGCACGGGCTCGGCCATACAGGAGGGACCCTCGACAAGCTCGAAGCGATCCCTGGATTCCGAGTAGACCTTTCTGTCCGAGAGTTTCGAGCACAGCTCCGCAAGATCGGCGTGGCGCTCATCAGCCAGACGGCGGAGCTCGCCCCCGCCGACAAGCGGATGTACGCCCTTCGCGACGTCACGGGCACGGTCGAGTCCGTTCCGCTAATCACCGCGAGTATTCTTTCGAAGAAACTTGCCGAGGGGCTCGACGGACTCGTGCTCGACGTCAAAACGGGTCGCGGGGCCTTCATGAAGACCCGGTCGGAGGCCGAGGGGCTCGCCAAGAGCCTGGTCCGGGTCGGGCGCCTTGCCGGGTCACGTGTCTCAGCGGTTCTGACCGAAATGGACGCCCCGATCGGCTACGCCGTTGGGAACGCCCTCGAAACCGCAGAGGCAATCGAACTGCTCCACGGGAGTGGCCCGGAAGACCTCGAGGAGATCACCCTCGCACTTGGGGCAGAGATGCTTCGACTCGGCGGAATGGTGCGCTCCAAAGCCGAGGCGATGAGCAAACAAAAGCGCGCAATCGCCGATGGTTCGGGGCTCAACAAACTGCGGGCATTGGTCGACGCCCAGGGTGGCGATCGGCGCGTGGTCGACGAACCGGACCGGCTGCGCCCGGCGCGCGTGCGCCAGACCGTAAAGGCTGTGAGCGCAGGATACGTGGGACGCATCGATGCGCTCAGCATCGGCCAGGCCGCGATGAATCTCGGAGCGGGCCGCACCAAGACCGGGGCGTCCATTGATTCTGGCGCGGGACTCCTTCTACACGTGAAGCGCGGAGATCGCGTCCGCGGGGGCGACCCACTAGCAACCCTTCATACCTCGAAGAAAGCGTTGCTTCGCAGCGCCGTCGAGCGCGTCGAGGCTGCGTTCTCAATCCGCAGAAGCCGCCCTCCGCATCGCAGTCGTGTCCTCGACATCGTTCGCCGCTGACGCGCACGACGTGTTTGTCGGCGACATGATGCGCTCACGCTTCCCTTCCGATATGAGCGCGTCGAGGTAGGAAGCCGATGGAAACGCGTCGCTTGCCGCGTATCGTGCTGCAAGCGGAGCGATGGTCTTCGTAAGCGTATCGTCGAGACGGACCTGGTAAACGGCCTGAGGAGCCGGCGACGGCGTTGCGTACGAACCACCTCGGAACCCAGGTTCCGTCGAGTGGACGCAGCCGACGAGGGCGACAAGCATCAGGCCGTGGCGCATAGTCATCGAAACATCGTCTATGGGCTTCGCCCGCATCGGCACAAGCCCAACTCGAAGCTCATGAATCGCGAAACATCGCGCTAGCCAACCCGTACGGACCTAGGAAACCACAGCCGCAAGGCCGAACACAATGACACCCTCGATCAGCGGCATCGGTCTCGGACTACGAAGCGACCTCGGCGAAGAGCTCCTAGCTAGACGTCCGGACGCCGTTGGGTGGGTGGAAGTGCACCCCGAGAACTACATCGACCGCGGAGGCCAGTATGAGGACATGCTGAGTCGCGCGCGCAACTGCTGGCCCGTCGTCACCCACGGACTCACCACCTGCCTGGGCTCGGTCACCCCTTTCGACGACGCAGAGCTCCTGCAACTAAAGGGCTTTCTGCGCGAAATCGGCGTTCCCTGGCACAGCGAGCACCTGTGCATCGGCGGCTCGGAGGGAAGCTTCTTCCACGACCTCCTCCCGCTCCCGTTCACCGACGAAGCGGTGGAGATTGCTTCGCAAAGGATCGTCGAACTGCGCGATTCGCTCGACGTGCCGATCGCGCTCGAAAACGTTAGCTACTACGCGCCCCAGTCGAACTACGGACTCGACGAAGCCGACTTCCTCATCGCCGTGCTCGAACGCGCCGACGCGAAGCTGTTACTCGACGTCAACAACGTCTATGTGAACGCGAAAAACTTCGACTTCGATCCACGGGTGTACCTCGACCGAATCCCCGCGGACCGAGTCGTCCAGCTCCACGTCGCGGGCCACTTCGTTCGCGACGACGGTCTTCGCATCGACACACACGGAGAGGCGGTTCCCGAAGAAGTGTACGAGCTGCTCGAGTACGCCCTCGAGCGTCTGGGTCCCAAACCCGTGCTCCTCGAGCGCGACAACCAAATCCCGCCACTCGATGTCTTGCTCGAAGAGATCGACCGACTCACTGCCATCCTTGAACGCGCAACGGGGTCTTCGCTTGCTGGCTGAGCAGATCGCAACGATGCAGCGCGTCTGCTTCGACGCCGAGCCCAGTGCGAAGGATCTCGAGGCGCTGGGGGACCGCGCGCGGTGGCTCGTCTATCGCGACCTGGTACGCAGCCGGCTGGCGCAGGTCGTCCGGGCGGCTTTGCCTCGCACGAAGGAGGCTCTTGGCGAGCCGGGTTTCAGCAAGGAAGTGACGGACTGGCTGTCTGCTGGAGGCTCAAAAACCAAGTATTTTCGAGATGTTCCGAGTGAGTTTTTCTCCTTCGCGGTCGAGCGTTGGACTCACGCCGAACCCCGATGGTGCGCCGACTTGGCTCGCTACGAAATGCTGCACTGGGAGGTTCGTTCGGCGCCTCCGCATCGCAGCACCGCCGACGAGTTCAGCTTCGAACGGATGCCAGTGATCGATTCGGCTGCACGGGTGCTGCGTCTAGGCCATCCAGTCCATGAGACACCCACCCCGGACTCCGGATACGGCGCAGCGCCGACGATCCTCTGCGTGTACCGCGCGCGGAACCACGACTCCGCGGTATGGGAGCTCAACGCCTTGGCGGCAGACCTGTTCGAGAACTGGATCGCGGGAGGCTCATCGGTGACCGAAAGCGTGCATCGCGTCGCCGCCACGCATGGAGTCGAGATCGGTCCGGTATTCGTCGACAAACTGGCCGTGGTGATCGCCGATGCGATCGACCTAGGAATCATCGTCGGAGGGGTCGACTGCGTTCAGTAGCCTTCGACCTTACTGATGATCTCGTTCATGATCTCGCGCGTCCCCCCTCCGATCGGGTAGAGGCGCGCATCGCGGTAGAGTCGCTCTACGACGTATTCACGCATGTAGCCGTAGCCCCCGTGAATCTGGACTGCTTCATCACAAACCGCCGAGCACATGTCGGTCGCGGTGTTTTTGGCCATTGCCGCGAGTGCGGGTGTCTGCTCGCCCGCCAGAAAACGCGAAACGCATTCCCCGGTGAGCGCACGAGCGGCCGCAATCCGCGTCGCCATGTCGGCCAGCTTGTGACGAATCACTTGGAAGCCCGACAGGTTCTTCCCGAACGCGTGGCGCTCTTTGGCGTAGGCCATCGACTCGCGATAGGCGAGCTCCGCAATCGCCACGCACTGCCCCGCGATCGCAAGACGCTCGGTGACGAAGTTCATCATGATCATGAGGAACCCAGCGCCCTCTTGCCCAATGAGATTGGCCGCGGGCACTCGACAGTCCTCAAACGCAAGCTCCGCGGTGTCACTCGCCCACCAGCCCGTCTTCTTGAGTTTGCTAGCTACGGTGAACCCCGGCGTGTCGCTTTCGATGACCAGCATGGAGATGCCGCCGTGCCGCTCGCCCCCGGTGCGGACCGCCGCAGTAATGAAGTCGGCCCTGCAGCCCGACGTGATGAACGTTTTGGCGCCGTTGACCAGGTAGTGGTCACCGTCTCGTACGGCCTTGGTCTGCACGGCCGCGACGTCGCTTCCTCCGCCGGGCTCCGTGATTCCAAGTGCCGCAATCTTCTCGCCGCGCAGCGCGGGCCGTACGAAGCGCTCCTTCTGCGCCTCGGTGCCGAACTTCAAGATCGGCGGCACCGCGATCCCCAGACTGCCGAGTCCCACGACCGTGCCCACCGACTTGCCTGCGAGGATCATCTCCTCGGCAGCGCAGAGCATGTGCGTGAGGTCCCCCCCGTCGCCTCCCAGTGCCTCAGGGTAGCCGATGGCGAGAAAACCAGCCTTCGCGGCGAGCGAGTAAAGCTCGCGCGGAAACTCGTTGGCCTCCTCCCATGCATGCGCGTTGGGGGCGATCTCCGAGGCCGCAAAGCGGCGAATCTGTTCGCGGAGCGCTTGATGCTCCGGCGTTTCGAACAGATACGCCTTTTGCGGTGATTCCATGAACGGCCTGTGAGTCGTCCGTGCGGTGAGAGGCCCGCAGCAGTCGGGCGGCCCCTGTTACTCCTCGGACGCTGCAGCCGCCACGGGCTCAGGCTCGAGAATCGCAGGAGACGGTGCGATCGGCTTCACGGCATCGTCCTGCACGACCATGTCGATCTTGTTGTACGCGCCGAGTCCGGTTCCTGCTGGCAGCAGCCGACCCATGATCACGTTCTCCTTCAGGCCACGAAGCTCGTCCACCTTGCCGCTGATAGCCGCTTCGGTGAGCACCTTGGTGGTTTCCTGGAACGAGGACGCGCTGATGAACGAGTCGGTCGAAAGCGATGCCTTGGTGATACCGAGAAGGAGAGGTTCCGCCACCGCAGGCTGTCCGCCCTTGGCGATGACTCCCTCGTTCTCCCGCTCGAACTCGGTCTTTTCGACCTGCTCGTCCGGGAGGAACCGGGTGTCGCCGGTCTCCTTGATTCGCACCCGACGAAGCATCTGACGAACGATCACCTCGATGTGCTTGTCGTTGATGGCCACACCCTGGAGCCGGTACACCTGCTGAATCTCGTCGACGAGCCATGCCGCGAGTTCTTTCTCGCCTTTGACCTTGAGGATGTCGTGCGGGTTTGCAGGGCCGTCCATGAGCGGCTCGCCGGCGCGAACGTGGTCCCCGTCCTTCACGGTCAGGTGCTTACCCTTGGCGATCAGGTACTCCTTGGGCTCACCAACCTCCGGCGTGATGATGACCTTGCGCTTGCCCTTGGTGTCCTTGCCAAAGGTGACGATGCCGTCGATCTCGCTGATGATCGCGTGATCCTTCGGCTTACGCGCCTCGAAGAGCTCGGCAACGCGGGGCAGACCGCCCGTGATGTCCTTCGTCTTCGTGGTCTCACGCGGGATCTTGGCGACGATCTCACCCGCTTCGACGGTCGCACCATCGCCGGGGATGATGTTCGCGCCAACCGGCAAGAAGTACCTTGCCATGTTCTCGCCCACGCCTGTGGTCTGCGTCTTTCCTGACTGCGGGTCCTTAATCGACACACGGGGTCGTGCGCTCGGGTCGCGAGACTCGATGATGACACGTCGGGAAAGACCGGTGACCTCGTCGAGCTTCTCTTCCATCGTCACCGCTTCAACGACGTCGCCGTACTTCACGGTGCCAGGAACCTCGGTGAGAATCGGAATGGCGTAGGGGTCCCATTCCGCCAACATCGTTCCCCGCTCGACGTGATCACCCTCTTTGACTTTGGCGAATGCACCGTAGGTCAGGGTGAAATGCTCGCGCTCACGCCCAGACTCGTCGACGACGGTGACTGCCCCGTGACGGTTCATCACGACGACCTTCCCGTCGCGCTTCGTGACGAGCTTTGCGTTCTGGTACTTCACGATGCCGCCAGTGCGCGTCTCGATGGAGCTCTGCTCGATCTTGCCGCGCGCTGCCGCGCCACCGATGTGGAACGTACGCATGGTGAGCTGTGTTCCCGGCTCACCAATCGACTGGGCGCCGATGATTCCCACCGCCTCGCCGATGTTGACCTCGTATCCGCGACCAAGGTCACGGCCGTAGCACATCACGCAGACTCCACGGCGGTTCTGACAGGTCAGCACAGACCGAATCAGCACGCGCTCGATGCCAGCGCTCTCGACGCGTGCGACCAGCGCCTCGTCGATCTCCTGGTT
This sequence comes from uncultured delta proteobacterium, assembly GCA_963845195.1. Classification (GTDB taxonomy): domain Bacteria; phylum Myxococcota_A; class Polyangia; order Polyangiales; family Houyiibacteriaceae; genus SG8-38. Next base: position 465,675 of record CAWJRH010000006.1, on the reverse strand, counting down.
CGCCTCAACCAGAGCTTCGCCCGTAACCGGGTCGGTGATGTCCTCGAGCGCGACGCGCCCGAGCACGCGCTCGCCGAGGGGAGTAACGACCTCGCCGCCCTCCTCGAGCTTGCTGACCCAGATGCCGTCGAGCGTCTCGCAGTCGTAGTCGGTGATGACGCAGTCTTGGGCCACGTCGACGAGACGTCGGGTTAGGTACCCCGAGTTGGCTGTCTTGAGCGCCGTATCGGCAAGACCCTTACGCGCACCGTGAGTCGAGATGAAGTACTGAAGAACCGTGAGGCCCTCTCGGAAGTTCGCGGTAATCGGCGTCTCGATGATCTCGCCCGACGGTTTAGCCATCAGGCCACGCATGCCGGCCAGCTGACGAATCTGCTGGTTGGAGCCTCGCGCTCCGGAGTCTGCCATCATGAAAATCGAGTTGAAGCTCGGCTGCGTACCTGCCGCGCCGGTCTCCGGGTCGATGATGTCCTCGGTACCAATGGAATCCATGAGATCCCGAGCAACCTGGTCGGAGGCCTCTGCCCAAATGTCGACGACCTTGTTGTAGCGCTCGCCGTCGGTGATGAGCCCTTCTTGGTACTGCTCGACGACGGTCATGACGTCTTGCTGAGCCTGGTCGAGCACGTCTTTTTTGGAGTCGGGGATGACCATGTCATCCATGCAGATCGAAATGCCTGCGCGGGTAGACATCTCGAAGCCCAGGGTGCGCAGACGGTCTGCGAGCAGCACGGTGTTCTTGTTCCGACTGGCGCGATAGCACTCGTCGATGAGTCCGCTGAGTGACTTCTTGTCCAGCACCTTGTTGACCGACGGGAACTTCATTCCTTCAGGAAGGATGTCGCTCACCAACACGCGACCGACCGTGGTCTCGTGAATCTTGCCCTCGTATCGGTATCGAATGCGCGAGTGGAGCCCAACCATTCCCTGGTCGTACGCCATCCGCACTTCGTCCGACGATGCGAAGACGCCGGAAAACACGCCGTCGTTCTCCTGCCCGTCCCGGTAGGCGCCCTTTCCAAAACGCTTCTCGCGCGTCATGTAGTAGAGGCCGAGAACGATGTCCTGCGTCGGGTTGATGATCGGTCGACCGCTCGCTGGCGACAGAATGTTGTTGGTGCTCATCATGAGCACGCGAGCCTCCATCTGCGCTTCGACGGAGAGCGGCACGTGAACTGCCATCTGGTCGCCGTCGAAGTCAGCGTTGAACGCCGTGCAGACGAGCGGATGCAGTCGAATGGCCTTGCCCTCGATGAGTACGGGTTCGAACGCCTGAATCCCGAGCCTGTGGAGCGTGGGCGCACGGTTGAGCATGACCGGGTGTTCGGTAATTACCTCCTCGAGGATGTCCCAAACTTCCGGCTTCTCTTTTTCGACGAGCTTCTTGGCGCTCTTGATCGTCGTGACGTAGCCACGCTCTTCGAGCTTGTTGTAGATGAACGGCTTGAACAGCTCGAGCGCCATCTTCTTGGGAAGACCGCACTGGTGGAGCCGGAGCGCTGGACCGACGACGATGACGGAGCGACCAGAGTAGTCGACTCGCTTGCCGAGCAGGTTCTGACGGAAACGTCCCTGCTTGCCCTTCAGCATGTCGGACAGAGACTTGAGTGGACGCTTGTTCGGACCGGTAATCGTCTTTCCGCGACGCCCGTTGTCGAAGAGTGCGTCGACCGCCTCTTGCAGCATGCGACGCTCGTTGCGGATGATGATCTCAGGAGCGTTGAGCTCCATCAGTCGCTTGAGACGATTGTTTCGGTTGATGACTCGACGGTAGAGGTCGTTGAGGTCGGACGTTGCAAAGCGTCCTCCATCGAGAGGAACCAGGGGGCGAAGGTCCGGGGGCAACACGGGGATGACCGATAGCATCATCCACTCGGGGCGGTTGCCCGAATCGCGAAACGCTTCGACGACCTTGAGTCGCTTCGAATACTTCTTGCGCTTAGCCTCACTCGTCGCCTCTTTGAGGTCGAGACGCAGCTGTTCTGCGAGCGCGTGGACGTCGATGTCACGAAGCATCTCGAGGACGGCCTCGCCGCCCATTCCAGCCTCGAACGCATCGTCGCCATATTCGTCGAGCATGTCGTGATAGAGGTCTTCGGAGAGGATCTCGCCCCGCTCGAGCGAGGTCTCACGGGGGTCGAGAACCACGTAGCTCTCGCAGTAAAGCACCCGCTCGAGGTCCTTGAGCGTGATGTCGAGAATCGCACCGATACGGCTTGGCAGGCTCTTCAAAAACCAGATGTGCGCAACCGGCGTCGCGAGGGTGATGTGCCCCAGCCGCTCACGACGAACCTTGCTCTGAATGACCTCGACGCCGCACTTCTCGCAGACGATACCGCGGTGCTTCATGCGCTTGTACTTGCCGCAGATGCACTCGTAGTCTTTGACGGGCCCGAAGATCTTCGCGCAGAACAGGCCGTCGCGCTCGGGCTTAAAGGTTCGGTAGTTGATCGTCTCTGGCTTACGCACCTCGCCGTGCGACCACTCTCGAATCTTCTCTGGCGACGCCAGCGAGATGCGAATGGCTGAAAATGCGAGTGGATCTTTCGGCTTTTCGAAGAAGCTGAAGATGTCCTTCATGGCTTACTCTTCCTCCGCGGCGAGCACGTCATTTGACCTGCGCTCTAATTGACTCGTCTCTACCAGTTCGACGTTTAGACAAAGTGCCTGAAGCTCCTTCATGAGAACGTTAAAGCTCTCGGGAAGACCCGCTTCGAGGACGTAATCGCCCTTGACGATCGACTCGTACATTCGTGTACGACCCTGCACGTCATCAGACTTGACGGTGAGGAACTCTTGGAGCGCGTACGCGGCTCCGTAGGCTTCCATCGCCCAGACCTCCATTTCGCCGAGCCGCTGCCCGCCGAACTGTGCCTTGCCGCCGAGCGGCTGCTGCGTGACCAAGGAGTACGGGCCGATGCTTCGCGCGTGAATCTTATCGTCCACGAGATGGTGAAGCTTGAGCATGTACATCACACCCACCGTCACGTCTTCGTGGAACGCCTCGCCGGTACGACCGTCGAAGAGCACGGTCTGCCCGTTGTCCTGAACGCCTGCGAGGGTGAGAAGCTCTTTGATCTCCTCTTCGCTCGCGCCGTCGAACACCGGCGTGGCCAGTTGGAGCCCACGCTTCCAGCTCGCGACGAGCGCCGGAAGCTGGTCGTCGGGAATCGCGTCGAGCACCTTCACGATGCCTCCACCCTTGAAGATGGAACGAATGCGCTCGCGAAGCGTCGCCGCCTCAGTCTTCTTCTCGACCATTTCCTGTAGCTGCGTGCCAAGCAGATAGCCGGCCCAGCCAAGGTGTGTTTCGAGAATCTGACCGACATTCATACGACTCGGAACGCCAAGCGGGTTCAGTACGATATCGACCGGCTTTCCGTCGGGGAGATAAGGCATGTCCTCCTCCGGCAGAATCCGGCTGACGACACCCTTATTTCCGTGTCGACCTGCCATCTTGTCGCCGACCTGCAGCTTGCGCTTGATGGCCACGTACACCTTGACCATTTTGATGACACCGGGAGGCAGCTCGTCGCCCTTGCCGAGCTTGTCGATCTTCTCTTGGAAGAGCGTCTTGACCGCCTGCACCTGGTCGCCGAGCTGATCGAGGATCGCATCAGTCTTGTCTTTGTCGTTCGCGACTTCGATGTGGGGCCAGTAGACGTGCGGGATTCCGTCGAGTTCTGCGGCGGTAATCTCGGAGTCCTTGGCCAAGAGCTGCTGGCCCTTGTCATCGACGAGCTTGGCGATCGTCTTGTTGCCGACGAAGTACTTGCGTACCCGGTCGTGCGCCGAGTCGGCGACGATCTTGATCTCGTCCGCCATGTCTTTTTCGAGCTTCGCGCGCTCGGACTCTTCGATTTGAAGTGACCGTTCGTCTTTCTCGGTGCCCTTGCGCGCGAAGACGCGCGCGTCGATAACGATTCCGGTGACCCCGGGCGGTACCTTGAGGGAAGTGTCACGAACGTCGCCGGCCTTCTCACCGAAGATCGCGCGAAGCAGCTTCTCCTCCGGGGAGAGCTGGGTTTCGCCCTTCGGCGTGATCTTGCCGACGAGAATGTCGCTGGAGTTCACCTCGGCGCCGATGCGGACGATGCCCGATTCGTCGAGGTCTTTGAGGGCTTCCTCGCCTACGTTCGGAATGTCGCGGGTGATCTCTTCTTTGCCGAGCTTTGTGTCTCGGGCCACGCATTCGAACTCTTCGATGTGGACAGACGTGTAGACGTCGTCCTTCGCGATTCGCTCCGAAAGCAGAATCGAGTCCTCGAAGTTGTAACCGCCCCACGGCATGAACGCGACGATGACGTTCTGCCCGAGGGCAAGTTCGCCGCGGTCGGTGCTGGGACCGTCCGCAATGACGTCACCGGCCTTCACCTTGTCGCCGGGTCGGACGATCGGTGTCTGGTTGTAGGCCGTGTTCTGGTTCGAGCGCTGGAACTTGTTGAGTCGGTAGATGTCTGGGAACGCGCCCGCAAGGCCCTCGGCCTTGACGACGATGCGCGTTGCGTCGACCGATTCGACTACACCGTCGCGCTTCGCGACTACGCAGACGCCCGAGTCGCGTGCGACCCGGCCTTCGATGCCGGTGCCCGCGATGGGCGCGGCAGTGCGCACGCACGGAACGGCCTGTCGCTGCATGTTTGAGCCCATGAGCGCGCGGTTTGCATCGTCGTGTTCGAGGAACGGAATGAGCGATGCCGCGACCGACACCAACTGGTTGGGCGACACGTCCATCAGCTGAACGCTGCTCGGCGGCACCATCACGAACTCGCCGTTGAACCGGGCGCTAATCAGGCTGCCGGCAAGCTGACGACTCACCTTGTCGATGATCGCGTTGGCCTGCGCAATGTAGTGCCCTTCTTCCTCGAGCGCGGAGTACCAGCGCACGTGGTCATCGAGAACGACACCGTCTTCGACCTTGCGGTATGGCGTCTCGACGAAGCCGTACTCATTGACGCGCGCGTATGTCGACAGCGATGCGATGAGACCGATGTTCGGACCCTCCGGCGTCTCGATAGGACAGATTCGACCGTAGTGAGTCGTGTGAACGTCGCGAACCTCGAAGCCCGCGCGTTCTCGCGTCAGGCCTCCAGGCCCAAGCGCCGACAAGCGCCGCTTGTGTGTGACCTCGCTGAGCGGATTCGTCTGATCCATGAACTGCGAGAGCTGACTCGAGCCGAAGTACTCTTTGACGACGGCGCTCACCGGCTTCGCGTTGATGAGATCGTGCGGCATGAGTGTCTCAATCTCTTGAGACATGTTCATGCGCTCTTTGATGGCGCGTTCCATGCGGACGAGACCGATGCGATACTGATTCTCCATCAGCTCGCCAACGGCCCTGACACGTCGGTTTCCGAGGTGGTCGATGTCGTCGACCGACCCGCGCCCGTTCTTCAGCTCGATGAGTTGCTTGACCGTTTGACGGATGTCCGTGTTGGTGAGCACCGTGTGCTCGAGGCCCGGCTTCTCGTCTTCTTCGGTGTCGCGATAGAACTTGTAGTTCAGCTTCAGGCGGCCGACCTGACTCAGGTCGTAGCGCTCGGGGTTGAAGAACAGATTGTTGAAGAGATTGCGCGCGGTCTCGAGCGTGGGCGGATCGCCGGGACGCAGGCGTCGGTAGATCTCGAGGATCGCTTCGTCCTGAGACTGCACCTTGTCGACGAGAAGCGTGTCGCGGAGATATGCGCCGACGTTGAGCCCATCGATGAAGAGCACCTTGAACTCGTTGATGCCCGCATCGCGGAGCGCATCGAGACGGTCCTCGGTGACCTCTTCGTTCACCGCGAGAAGAATCTCGCCGGTGTCTTCGTCGATGACGTCTTCGGCAGCGACCTTGCCGATCACCTCGGTGAAGTCGATCGGCAGGTACTCAAGCCCCGCGGCCTTGAGCTTGCGAATCGCAGCACGCGTGAACTTACGGTTTTTCCGGACCAAAACGTCTTCGCCGACCGAAATGTCGTGCGTGGCGCGCTGTCCTGGGAGCAGGTCGTACTCGATCGACTTGGCGTACTGATCGGTCGAGAGGATGTAGATCGTCTCGGTGTCGTAGTAGTAGTTGAGAAGCTGCTGCGTGTTGTATCCGAGCGCCTTGAGCAGAACCGTCGCTGGCATCTTGCGCCGGCGGTCGATCCGCACGTAGAGGAGGTCTTTCGGATCGAACTCGAAGTCGAGCCACGAACCACGGTAAGGGATGATTCGTGCCTGATAGAGCAGCTTGCCGGACGAGTGCGTCTTGCCGCGATCGTGATCGAAGAACACGCCCGGACTGCGGTGAAGCTGACTCACCACGACGCGCTCGGTCCCGTTGATGATGAACGTCCCGTTGACGGTCATCAGGGGGATCTCACCGAAGTAGACTTCCTGCTCTTTGATGTCACGCACGGCACGCTCGGCGCTATCGCCGCCCGTGTCGTAAATGATGAGCTGAATCGTCACCTTGATCGGCGCGGCGTAAGTCATCCCGCGCTGACGACACTCGTCTACGTCGTACTTCGGACGTTCGAGTGTGTAGCCGCTGAAAACGAGCTCACTGGTGCCGTTGAAATCCCGAATCGGGAAAACACTGTTGAACACCCCCTGAAGACCGATGTTCTCTCGGTCGTCGCGGGGGACATCGGTTTGAAGGAACTTGTCGTAGGACCGTTTCTGAATGTCGATCAGGTTTGGGATCTCGAGGATGTGCTCGATCTTCCCGAACGAGTGTCGCATGCGGAAGTTGGTCTGAATCATCGCCGCCATTCGTGAGACTCCTGCCGAACCGCTAGGGGGAAACTAAAGCTAAGGGTGCATAAACAAAGACGCGACAAGGAGGCCTCTCGGCCTCCCGCCGCTTCTGCGGAAAGTCGTGAACTGGATGTGCTGCTGCGCGCGTACTGGGACCGCCCCGGCAGGTAACCTAACCTCGCCGGGCCCCTGTGCCAAGTGGCGGCACTGGGATCCATTGTATAACCCCATAGGGTTATTTGACTGTGACCTTCGCGCCGGCTTCTTCGAGCTTCTTCTTGATCTCTTCCGCGTCGTCCTTCGACACCCCCTCTTTCACAACTTTGGGGGCGGCTTCGACGAGCGCCTTGGCGTCGGCCAGGCCGAGCTGGGTGATCTCGCGGATGGCCTTGATCACGTTGATCTTCTTGCCACCAGCTTCCGTCAGCTCGACGTCGAACTCGGTCTGCTCTTCAGCAGCAGCCGCTTCGCCACCACCTGCAGGGCCCGCCATGGCGACCGCTGCGGGTGCGGCCGAAACGCCCCACTTCTCCTCGAGCTCTTTGACCAGGTTCGAAACTTCCATGACCGTCCAGGAGCTGAGCTCCTCGACCATCTGCTCTACGTTCATATTTGCCATCGTTGACTCTCCGCTAACCGTGCCTGCCGCACGGCCAAGATTGGTTGGGGGGATTGGGGCTACGCGCCCGCTTCTTCTTTGCGCCTGCGGGCGTCGAGAACCAGCGCGAGGTTCTGCCCTGGGGCATTGATCTGGGCGACGAGGCTCTGCATCGGAGCCATGAGTTGAGCGAGCAGTGAAGCGCGAATCTCGTCCTTGCCAGGAAGCGAGGCGAGCTCTTGTTCGACGCGCTTGCCGTCGAGCACCGCACCTTCGAGGAGCCCGCACTTGACGATGAGCTTCTCGGGCTTGTCCTTGGGCTGCAGCGTATCGGTGAACTCCTTGCGGAAGTTCTTAATAACCTTGGCAGCAGCGGACGGGTCTTCGAAGCTCCAGGCAACCGCAGTCGGTCCCGCCAGGTTCGCTGTGAATGCCTCGTTGTCGGCGAGTTCGGAACCTTCGAGAGCCTTTCGGATCACGTTGTTCTTCACGACCTTGTACTCGACGCCGGCGGCGCGAAAACGCGCGCGCAGGTCGGTGATGAGCTCGACGTTCACGCCTCGGAAATCGACCAGCACCGTTGCCGTTGCGTTCTCGAAGCTCTGGCGAACTGCGTCGACCTGAGCGGCCTTCTTTTCTCGTGCGAGACCCATGATTAGCCTTCCACCTCGATCGTGCCCGGGTCGATGCGAATCCCCGGTCCCATCGTCGAACTCAGAGTCACACTCTTGAGGTAGGTTCCTTTGGCCGCGGCCGGCTTCGCTTTCACGAGCGCGCCCACCAGCGAGCGTACGTTCCCGGCGAGTTCGGTTTCTCCGAAGGAGCGCTTGCCGACCTGAGCGTGCACGATGCCGGCCTTTTCGACCCGAAACTCCACCTTACCGGCTTTGGCTTCGCTCACGGCCTTCGCCACATCGAAGGTGACGGTGCCCACTTTCGGGTTCGGCATCAGACCCCGGGGACCGAGGACGCGGCCGAGCCGGCCGACCTGACCCATCATGTCGGGGGTCGCGATGACCGTGTCGAAATCGAGCCAGCCCTCGTTGATTTTCGCCACGAAATCGTCGGCGCCGACGAAGTCTGCTCCGGCCTCTTCGGCTTCGGCGATCTTCTCGCCCTTGGCGAAGACGAGGACGCGGTTGGTCTTGCCGGTGCCATGCGGCAGAACGACGGCGCCGCGGACCATCTGGTCTGCGTGCTTGGGGTCGACACCAAGGCGCACGGCAAGGTCGACCGACTCGTCGAACGCGGCAAACGCGAGTTCTTTGACGAGCGAAACCGCTTCGGCGAGCTCGTATCGGCGGCTCCGATCGGGCTTCTGAAGTGCAGCTGCGCGCTTTTTACCGGGTCTCATGCTTACTCCTTGCGACAGCGTGACGCCGTCTACCACCGTGGGGCCCTGGGTGGTTCAGGGGAGCGAATGTCGCTCGAGCGTCAGTCGACGAGCTCGACTCCCATCGACCGTGCCGTACCGATGACGCTTTGCATACAGGACTCGAGCGACGCTGCGTTCGTATCCTGAAGCTTCGTCTCCGCGATCTCCTTGACCTGAGCCATGGTGATCTTGCCGACTTTGTCCTTGTTGGGACGCGCCGACCCAGACTTCAGGTTCAGCGCCTTCTTGATGAGAACCGCCGCGGGCGGTGTCTTCATGATGAAGCTGAACGAGCGATCCTGGTACACCGAGATGACCACCGGAATGATCAGGCCAGCATCCTTCTGCGTCTTCGCATTGAATTCTTTGCAGAAGCCCATGATGTTGACGCCGTGCTGACCGAGCGCGGGCCCAACCGGCGGCGATGGATTCGCCTGCCCTGCGGGGAGCTGCAGCTTGATCTGTCCTATGACCTTTTTCATGAGTGCTGGATCTCCGGAGCGGCGAGTTCTGGCTCAGGGCACGAAAAATGCAACCCAATTTCTGAGGATTTCTGGGAAACCCGAATTGTCGGCGAAAACTGGCTGACCGAGGCCCGACGAGCCTTGCGGGTATTCGCGGCAGCAGGCGGACGGACCGCCAAGGGGGTGCCAGGAGGGTTCCAGGAGGGTGAACTAGTTGGTCTTCTCGACCTGGACGTAGTCGAGCTCAACCGGCGTGGCGCGACCGAAGATCGACACGAGGACGCGAACCTTCTGCTTATCGTGGTTCACTTCCTCGATGCTGCCGGTGAAGTTGGCGAACGCCCCGTCGGAGACGCGAACGTGATCGCCCTTCTCGAACTGAACTCGTGGCTTCGGCTTCGCCGCGCCCTCTTCGACCTGCTGCTCGATTGCAGAGATTTCGCGTTCGGGCACGGGCGACGGATGACGACCCCCGACGAACCCGTTCACTTTCGGCGTGTCTTTGATGAGATGCCAGGTCTCGTCGCTGAGATCCATCTGCACGAAGATGTACCCAGGGTAGAACGTGCGGGAACTCAGGCGACGCTTGCCGCCCCGGCTCTCCTGCACGTTCTCTTTGGGAATCAGTATGTTTCCAAACTGAGACTCCATCCCAGACTGCTTGATGCGCTCCTCGAGGGAGAGCTTCACTTTGCTTTCGTAGCCGGAATAGGCCTGGACGACGTACCACTTCATGACGTTCACACGTTGTAAATCATATCGGTGATCTGAGACCAGACCGCGTCGAAGACGCCTAGGATCGCCGCAGCGATGATCGAGACGATGATCACGATGATGGTCTGAGACCAGGTTTCTTTTCGCGTAGGCCAGGTGACCTTGGAAAGCTCTACGCAGACTTCAGTAACGAAGGTGTGAACCTTCGACGCGCGGTAAGCGATGACTGCAGAGATCATCGCGATGAGCCCTGCGCCGAGCGCGATGGCGGTGTTGTTAGGCTCTGGCACTGCATCGACGGTGTCGGCGAGCAGAGTCCATACGGCTGTCGAACTCTTGATGAGGAACCACGCGAGCGTGACGGCCAGGCCGAAGTACGCGAACTGGACCCAACGCTCGACTCCAAGCGTGCCAGTTGGCCTTGCTCTTTCTTGTTCGTCTGTGATCGCCATCTGTTGGTGCCTTCGTTCGGACAAAGCACTGGCAGGCCAGGAGGGATTCGAACCCACAACCCGCGGATTTGGAATCCGCTGCTCTACCAATTGGAGCTACTGGCCTAAGAGCTCGTGGGGACGGTCCCGGGACCCTCCAGGGTCGTTGCTACTTGCTTTCCTTGTGTTCTGTATGCCGGCCGCAGTGTCGGCAAAACTTCTTCAGTGTCAGCCTCTGCTGCTCGCCTGTTTTTCTGACCTTCGTCGTCTGATAGTTGCGTCGTCCGCAGTCCTCGCACACTAGCGCAACTTTGACTCGTTTTTGCGACACCGCAGAGTGGAACCCCAGCTGAGGTTCATGCCCGGGGGTCCGCAAGGCGGCGCCCCCGGTGTGGGTTACTCGATAATCTTGGAGATGACGCCTGCGCCGATGGTGCGACCGCCCTCCCGGATGGCGAATCGCTGCTTTTCTTCCATGGCGGCGGGCGTGATGAGATTGACCTTCATCTTCACGTTGTCCCCGGGCATCACCATCTTGATGTCGTCGGGAAGCTCGATCTTCCCCGTCACATCCAGCGTGCGGATGTAGAACTGCGGCGTGTAGTTGCTGAAGAACGGCTTGTGTCGCCCGCCCTCTTCCTTCGTCAGGATGTACACCTCACACTCGAAGTTCGTGTGCGTGTTCACCGACCCGGGAGCCGCAAGCACCTGCCCGCGCTCCACCTGGTCTTTGTCGACTCCGCGCAGCAGGCACCCGACGTTGTCCCCAGCCTGCCCTTGATCCAGCAGCTTCCGGAACATCTCCACGCCCGTCACCGTCGTCTTCTGCGGGTCTTTGATCCCCAGGATTTCCACCTCGTCGCCAACCTTGATGATTCCGCGCTCGATACGCCCGGTCACCACCGTGCCCCGTCCCTTGATCGAGAACACGTCCTCGACCGCCATCAGGAACGGCTTGTCGATGTCGCGCTTCGGCTCTGGAATGTGGGCGTCCACTTCTTCCATCAGCTTCACCACCGACTCGACCCACTTGTCTTCGCCGTTGAGTGCGCCGAGCGCCGACCCCTGCACCACCGGGATGTTGTCCCCGTCGTAGTCGTACTTGCTCAGCAGCTCGCGGACTTCCATCTCCACCAACTCGAGAAGGTCCGGGTCGTCCACCGCGTCGCACTTGTTCATGAACACCACCATCGTCGGTACACCGACCTGGCGTGCCAGCAGCACGTGCTCTTTGGTCTGCGGCATCGGGCCGTCCACACCGCTCACCACCAGGATCGCGCCGTCCATCTGCGCCGCGCCCGTGATCATGTTTTTGACGTAGTCGGCGTGGCCGGGGCAATCCACGTGCGCGTAGTGACGGTTCCCCGTCTGGTACTCCACGTGACTCGTTGCGATCGTCACCGTCTTGGTGTCGTCTCGCTCCGTGCCGCCCTTGGCGATGTCTTTGTAGCTCTTGACCTCGCCCCCGTGCTTGTCCGCCATCACTTTCATGATTGCTGCCGTCAGCGTCGTCTTGCCGTGATCGATGTGTCCGATCGTGCCTACGTTGATGTGTGGCTTGTTCCGGACAAATTTTTCTTTTGCCATCGTTCGATTCCTGTTGGGTGGGTGCTGACTAAGTGCGGTTGGTCGAGGTCGGAGCCCAGGATGAGACTTGAACTCACGACCTCCCCCTTACCAAGGGGGTGCTCTACCACTGAGCTACCTGGGCATGGTGGTACTTCTACTGATTTCGTCTATCCGCGGCCTAACCCCGACCGGCCGGCTCCTTAGCACCTCGGCGCGGGTTGACCAGCAGATCGCCTCGCGTCGGGGCCTGAATCGATTGCGAAGCTGTGTATTTGTGGAGCGGGCGACCGGGCTCGAACCGGCGACATTCAGTTTGGAAAACTGAGGCTCTACCAACTGAGCTACACCCGCATGGTCGTCTAACTTTGCCACGGCTTTCGGTGGAGGGTGGTGGGTTCGAACCACCGTAGGCATAAGCCGGCAGATTTACAGTCTGCTCCCTTTGACCACTCGGGCAACCCTCCAGGGTCGTTTGCTTGGGTAGTAGAGCTGGCGATGAGACTTGAACTCATAACCGCCGGTTTACAAAACCGGTGCTCTACCAGTTGAGCTACGCCAGCATCGCCGCCTTTCGGCGACCAACGCTCCCCTCCCGACGGCAGAACTAGACGCCTTCCGCCAGGTTGGGCCGGCTGTACTACGTTCGGACCCTCAGGAAGTCAAGGGAATCGGCAGTCAGAGACCCGACGAGGGCGGCTCGCAGGCCTTTCGCCCGTTCCGAGCGTCGACGAAGGTGATGCTTCCGACGCAGTTGGCTTCCTCGTCCTCGGCGCGGTTGGCATTGCAGTCCGGCTTGTCGACGCAGAGACGGAAACAATAAGTCTCGCCATCGTCGTGTGCGACGCAGGCGGATCCTTCGGGACAGTCCGGGTCGCCAGCACAGCCCGAGAGTCCGCAGTAGCCGCCGGTAAACGTGTTGAGGCATTCCAGCTCGACGCCTTCGACCGACTCACAGATCGCTGCGTCTGTGCAGCTTGCGCCGATCCCGACTCTGTCGGCCTCGGTCTGGTCGCTGCCACCGCAGGCAGTCAAAACTATGGTCCCTACTGCCCAAACAAGCCTCATCGTTCTCAGCTTTACAGCAAAAACGCAACATTACAAGCCTGTTGCTCGCAGGGCGCTCAGTCGGGAGAACTCGTGGCACCGGCGATCGGCCCAAGCGCCGGGTCGAGCGAGGCCCGCGGGCCAAGTCGCGAACGCGCCCGCTCGAGATCCGCCTGAATCCGCGGGGCCCAATCCGAGGGCACCCCCGTGCGCTCCAGCATCGCGAGCGTGAGCTCCCAGTAGCGGATCGCATGGCGAACGAGTGGTCGTGCGAGCTCGGCGAGCCGGTCGCGGTACGCCTCCCGGTAGATACGCAGCTCGGGAGCGGTCTTGGGCGAACGAGGCGGTGGAACCGGGGCCCTTTCGATCGCGCTCCAGAGCGCGTCGTACATCGCTCCGATGCGGTAGCCCGACGCCGAGGCCCAATAGGCATCGGTGAGCTCGATCGTGGTGAAATAGATGCTCTGCGCCTGAAGGAGAAGCGCCGCCCGACGTTCGAGAGCAGCATGCTGCCTCTCGACCTCGGCCTCGGGGATGTCGACCTGCTCGGAACGCATGCGTACGGTTTCGGCGAGGGTGAAGCTTGCCGCCGCGGCAAAGAACGGATCGTCCGTCCTGGTGACCTCGTCACGAGCCCGGTAGAGAGCAAGCGCCTGGCGAGCGGAGTCGGCTGCCGGAGGGAGTTGCCCGAGGCCCAGCTCGGCTTGCGCACGCCTCGCCAGTAGCTCGATTCGTTCGGCGCGCGTCAGCGCGGCATCGTTGAGAAGTTCGATCGAGTAGGCGAGCGCCTCATCGAAGCGCTCGGTCTCGACATGGAGAAACGCTAGCTGAAACTTCGCATGGCGGACGTCTGGCGAGTCGGGCCGACGCTGCAGCAAGCGCTCGTATCGCACCGCTGCATGGTCCCAGGCGGCGAGCCGCTGCAAGCATAGTCCCGCGTTGTAGAGCGACGCGGAGACATAGCGGCTATCGGGATACGCCTCGACGATGGCATCGAATGAAGCCGCCGCTTGCCTAGCCTCGCCTGCCTTCATCATCGCGAGCGCATCGACGAAGCGGACGCGCGCCTCGTGCTCGCTGAGTGACACGCGCGTCGGGACACTGGCGACGACGTTGCCTTGCACGGTTCCTCGCGTTGTCCTCCCCGCGCACCCGACGACCAGGGTCGCGAGTGCGAACACGAGCAGGAAGACGTGACGGCGCATCATCGTCCTTGGAGTATAGCTCGGACCGAGCAGCAAACGCCTGCGTTCAGGCAGCGTCGGAGGCGCCAAGCGGACGTGCGGTCATCATCAGCTCGCGCACGCGCACCCAACGGCGGAGCGCCCTTCGATGCGCGTCAGCCATCGACAGGAAGGTGACGGCTGCGTCGTTGAAGAGCAGTCCGTGCTGGTCCTCGACGACCTGAGCGCCAATCCACAGCGGCTCGGGTTCTCCGGGGAGTCGAAGCTGAAGTTGAAGGCGCTCGGAGCGACGCTCTCCGAGGATTGCGAGCGAGTCCATCCGCAGCCCCTCTTCGTTCATGCTGGTCACAAACGCGGGCAGGACCTCGTCGTCGACGCAGAGCTCAACGTACAGGGCAACGGGAACATGGGTCTCTCGGCGAGCACTGAACATGAATCTAGGATCGAAACTACGGGCGGAGCTGCCGACGGGCAAAAAACCTGCTCGACCGCGTTTGACGGCGATCCAAAACCTATGTTAGCTCGCAGGTGAATGGCGATTCATTCAGCAGCAGACAAGCGCCGAAGTCCCGCGACCGACAAACGCGACCGCATCCTGCGCGCCGCGATCAAGGTGTTTGCGAAGAACGGTTTCTACGCCACGCGCGTCAGCGAGATCGCCAAGGCGGCCAGCGTCGCGGACGGAACGATCTACCTCTACTTCAAGAACAAGGACGACGTCCTCGTCTCGATCTTCGAGGACGGAATCAAGAAGCTGCTGACGATCCTGCGCGAAGTCGCCGCGAGCGACGTGCCGGTCGAGCGGCGAATCCAGCAAATCATCGAGCTTCAGCTCGGGCTTCTCGAAGAACAGCGCGATCTCGCCGAGGTGATCACCGTCAACCTGCGCCAGTCCTCGCGCCTCTTGAAGCAGTATGGAGCGCCTTTGTTCATGGAGTACATCGACGTGATCGCCGGCGTCATCGAAGAGGGACAAGCCGAGGGCGTGCTTCGGGACGATCTGCATCCGCGCGTGGTGGCGCGGGCGCTGTTCGGGGCCCTCGATGGGCTTCTACTCACCTGGGCGCTCGGAGAGGCCGACCCGCAAGTTCTCCGCAAAGCCGGGGTCCAGGCGGCAAGCCTGTTTCTCGAGGGACTGCGCAAACGATAGTCGCTCGCGGAATCAGCCGCTCTCGTCGACGAGCCGTTCGCTGAGCTCCCAGAGCCTCCGGCCAGCATCGACGTCGTTCGCAGCAGGGTTGGGACGCACTTCCTTCTGCTTCTCGAAGTAGCGTCCCGAGACGCCTTCGAGCTCCGGCGCCGTGGCGACATGGAGAGAGGCCTTGGCACCGTCTTGCTCGGACATCACGATGAGCCGCGCAAGCGGCGACATGTGGAGCAGATTCAGCAGCCGATTGTTGCGCGTGATTCGGCTGCGGACGTTCCCGGGGTTAAGACTGTTGGAACTGACGCCGATGGAGGCCCATCGGCGCGCGAGTTCGTTCGAGAAAATCACGTTTGCCAACTTCGACTGCGAGTACGCCCGAAGTCCGCCGGGCCAGTCCCTTTCGAACATCGGATCGTCCCAGTTCACCGAAGGAAGGCGAAAATGCATCGTCGAGGACACGTTCACAACGCGCGAGGGCGCGCCGGCGATGAGCAAGGGCTGCAGCTCCCGCGTCAGGAGAAAGTGCGCGAGATGATTCACCGCGAAACTCTCTTCGTATCCGTCGATCGAGAGCTTGCGGGTCTTGTGCCAAACGCCCGCGTTGTTGACCAATACGTCGAGTGCCCCGAACGATTCGCGGACCTTTCGGGCAAGGCCTCGCACCTGGTCGAGCGAGGCGAAATCCGCGCGGAAGGTTTCGATACGCGCGTTCGTAGTCGATGCGAGATCGGTTGCGGCGGTCGCCAGACGCTCGGCGTTCCGGCCGACGATCCCGACGACGTCGAACTGCGAGGCGAGGCCGCGGGCGGTCTCCAGCCCGATTCCGCTGGTTCCGCCGGTCACCAGGGCGTATCGCTCGACGCGTGTCTGGCTGCTCATCGCGCGCTTCTATCTCACAGGGTCGGCCGCCTCGCCAGACGCAGATCCGGCTGATGTCGCGTCAGCCTGCCTCAGAGTTCTCGACACTCCTTGACACTGGGGCGTTTCAAGCCTAGATCGCCAACGTTTTTCAGTGTTTTCGAGCCTGTACGACTTTGCTAAGACAACCCACAAGGCTCCTGATTCGGAGGAAGAAGCGTGAAGATCCTCGTTCCTATTAAGCGTGTTGCCGACCCGGACAACGCAAGCAAGCTCAAGGTGAGCAGCGACGGAACCGCCGTCACCTCGGAAGGTCTCGAGTGGAAAATGAATCCATTCGACGACTGGAGTCTGGAGGCTGCCCTTCGCTTGACGGAGAACGCAGCCGAGAAGAACGCCCGCGTGGGTGAAGTCATCTTGGTTTCGATCGGTCCTGACGACGAGCACAGCCAGCGCATCCTTCGAGAGGGCCTCGCCAAGGGCGCCGAGCGAGCGATTCTCGTCAACTCCGAGGATGGCGACCTCGACTCGAACGTCGTCTCGCAGATTCTGGCGGCCGTCGCGGGCAAAGAGACTCCGGACCTCGTGGTGATGGGCAAGCAAGCCGCCGACGGCGACTCGAACGTCGCGGGCACCAAGCTTGCCGAACGTCTCGGCTGGCCGATCATCAACTACGCCATGCAGATCTCCACTGCAGACGACGGCAAGACCCTCGAGGTCAAGCGCGAGCTCGACACCGGCGTTGCGACGGTCAAGGTCACCGGGCCTGCGGTGGTCACGACATCGGACCGCATTCTGGCAACCAACTCGGTGAAAAACGGCGTGACGCCGGCCGACTACGAGTACGCCAAGCTCGAGGTGGGCGGTCGATACGCGTCGCTCAAGGGCATCATGCAGGCCAAGAAAAAGCCAATCGACAAGATGTCGATTGGCGATTCTCGGCGTCGAGCCAAGCAGAGCGCTCCAGTACACCGCGTTCGAGCTTCCGCCGGCACGCACCGGCGAAACCACGTTCGTCGAATCGGTCGAGGAGCTCGTCGAGAAGCTCCACAACACGGCCAAGGTCATCTAACGCCACTCCAGATCGATCAGACGGAAAGGATCACTCATCATGGCTAATGTACTCGTCGTCGCGGAGCTGCTCGAAGGAGCCGCCCGCAAGACCACCCTCTGCGCGGTCACGGCCGCCAAAGAAATCGCCGAAGGCACAGGCGGCTCGTTCGACATTCTCTCGATCGGAGAAGGTGCCGCGGCCGCAGCCGAAGAGCTCGCGGGCTTCGGGGCCGGCAAGGTCCTCAAGGCCGAAATCCCGGGCGGCTACGTCTGTGAGAAGTACGCCCCGACCGTCGCCGAGATAAGCAAGGGCTACGACGTCGTCGTTGCCTGCGCGAGCGCCTACGGCAAAGACCTCCTCCCACGCGTCGCCGCCAAGCTCGACGCCGGCATGGCGTCGGAGATTTCGAAGGTCCAGGTCGACGGCGGCAAGCTCAGCTACCTCCGACCGATGTACGCAGGCAACGTGACCGGCAAGGTCGAGGTGCTCACGCCGAAGACCGTAGTCACCGTGCGTCAGTCGGAGTTCGAAGCTGCGCAGTCGTCCGGAGGCTCGAGCCCGTCGGAGGATGTTGCGGTCGTAGCCGATCCGCTGGCCGATCGCGTCGAGTTCCTGGGGGTCGAGGTCGTCAAGAGCGAGCGGCCCGAACTCACCGACGCCGACATCGTCGTCTCGGGCGGTCGCGCACTCAAGAGCGCTGAAAACTTCACCAGCGTGATCGAGCCTCTCGTCGACGCCCTTGGGGCAGCGATGGGTGCATCGCGCGCAGCCTGTGACGCCGGATACGTCTCGCCCGAGCTTCAGGTCGGACAGACGGGCAAGGTCGTGGCGCCCAAGCTCTACCTCGCAATCGGTATCTCCGGAGCGATTCAGCATCTGGCTGGAATGAAGGGCAGCAAGACGATCGTCGCGATCAACAAGGACAAAGAAGCGCCGATCGCCCAGGTCGCCGACTACTTCCTGGTCTCCGACCTGTTCGACGCAGTGCCGGCGCTCACCGCCGCAGTGAAGGCCTTGTAACTGCGCATCTGATCCTGTGTTGCACCACCAAGCCCGGGACGCCTCATGGCCTCCCGGGCTTTTTTGTGGGCCAGGCCCGCACGGCTGTGCACAATTCGAAGATGGCATTGGCCGTCGCGACCGTGGTTGGACTTGCGCTCCTCTGTCTTGGCTTCTTCTGGGGCTGGAGGCTACGCCCGCCGCAAGCGCATCATGCCGCCGAAGGCAGCCCGAGCAGCGCGCCACCGCCCCGATCGGTCCGGACGATTTGGACGCGACCGCCCGCCCCTGATCTGACTCCGGTCAAGAGCTGTCCGGTTTGCCTTCGAGAGTTCGCGCCCAGGAATCGGTTCTGTCCGAACGATGGAGCCGAACTCCTGGACGGCCCCGCGGCGGGGCCCTTCTCCCAGGGGATGATCTGCCCTACGTGTCGACGTGGATACTCTCACGACGCCGGGTTTTGCCCCGACGATGCCGATGAACTCGTGCCCTACGGGATGTATGGAGCCTCAAACGTCGGTCTGCCGCCAGTCGATTTCGATTCACGGAAAATATGCCCGGAGTGTGGCGAACTGCACACCTCCTCGCACCTGTTCTGCGGCCAGGATGGCGCCGAACTGGTTGTCCTGAACTGAAGAAGCCGCCCTCTCGCGGAGGAGCTCGAAAAACATACCCAAGGATCTCGCGATGCCTGGGTCCAAGCTCGCGGGGAGAAGATTCGTACAGTTCTTGCTCGTGGCGTGGCGAGACAGCTATGATCCCGGTCCTAAAGGGGAATCTTCGATCCGGGGGTGGGCGGGACCAGACCTGGAAGGAGACGGGGGCGATAAATGAAGATCGTTTGCGACAGTTGCGGGGCCAAATACTCCATCGCCGACGAGAAGGTGGCGGGGAAGATCTTCAAGATCCGATGCAAGAAATGCTCATCGGTTCTGGAAGTTCGGGGTGATCAAACCGGAGCCCACGCCGTGGACTCGGTGGGCGAAGCCGCGGATGCGTCTTCGGATGACGGCTGGTACATCGTCGTCGACGGCGCCCAACAGGGGCCCCTTTCGGCGCCGGAACTGGGCAAGCTGTTCGCCGGCGGAAGCGTGGGCCTCGATAGCTATGTCTGGAAGGAGGGCTTCGACGACTGGAAGGTCGCCAACGAAGTGCCGGAACTGCTCAATGCGCTTGAAACGGCCGGTCAGGGCGAACCGAGCGGAACGGCGAAAATCGCCACCGAGTCCTCGGCCATCGGAAGCGGCGGCGATCTCTTCAGCGAGGGTCACGGACGCGAGCCCACCTCGGAGATCGATCCAGAAGCCGAAGGCCTCGACCACAGCCCGACGGGACCGGAGAACCCGGTGCAGTCGCCTTTCGCCGCCGAACCGGCAGAAGCCGCGGAATCGGCTGCTGGGGATGCCAGCGGCGCTGCGATGGGCGCGGGCGCAATGAGCGCCGCGTCGTCGCCGATGACGGGACAGCGCAACGAGAACTCAGTCTTGTTCTCACTCAGCAATCTTCAGCAGCTCGCATCACGCGGCGGTTCTCCAGCCGAAGCTGCAGCGCCCGCCGCCACGGCATCGCCGGCCACGTCGAGCCGGGCCAGCGCCACCGGCGAGGGCTCAGGGCTCATCGACATTCGCGCCCTGGCCAAGGCGACAACGCCTGGCGACCGGGCGGCGCCCGCGCAGGCTGTCGACGACTTGCTGGCGATTGGGACAGGACCCGCGGGCGGCACGCTCGCCGGACCTTTGCTTGGTCCTGCACCGAGCGAAACCTCCGACAGCAACCGATGGATATGGATCGCCGGCGCGGCGGCTGCGCTTCTTGCGATCGTCGGAGCGGGGATTGGCGTCGGGATGGCTCTTGGGGGTTCGCCCGAAGACGGCCTGGAGGTCGCGCAAGCTCCCACCGAAGCACGCCCTCTGGTCGAAGCCCGTGCCCTGCCAACGCAAGCGCCTGTCGCAGCAGCGGTTGGCAACGAGGCAGAGCAGGCCGCCGATCCGGAACCCGCCGGAATCGAACCACTCCCTGTGGAGCCTGAGATCGAAGAGGCGACCCCGGAACAAGAGGCTGACGCGCGTGCGGCCAGCGGGACGAAAAAGCAGCGGTCCAGCGCATCCAAGCGTCGCCGGACACGGAGCTCGGCTGGAGAGTCGTCCAAACCGGAGACCGCGACGGCACCGGCCCCCGCAAAGAAGCGGAGCGGCGGAAACCTCGACTCGCTGATGGACGAGGTCGTGGGTGGCGCTCCCGCCGCCTCGAGTAAGGGCTCTACCCAGAGCGCCAAGTCGGGAAGCTCGTCGAGTCTTCCGGACTCCCCTTCGCGCGGCGACGTGAAGACCGCGCTTCAGGGAGTGAGCGGTGCGGTCAAGTCATGCAACCAAGGCGAGGGCGGAACCGCGATCGTCGAGGTCGTGTTCAGCGGGAGCACAGGCCGCGTTGGGAAAGCCAACATCGTGAGCGGCCCCTTCAAGGGTACGCCGGTTGGGTCGTGCATCGAGAGCGCGGTAAAACGTGCTCGTGTGCCGCGATTCAAGCAGTCGACCTTCGAGGTCAAGTTCCCCTACCGGCTGTAGCCTCCGCGGAGCTCGGTCTCAGGCGAGGTTCTCGAGAAACCTCACTCCCGTGGCGACGCCAAACCCGGTGCCCCCCTTGGGCATGCGATCATTGGGTCGTTCGAGGAACGCCGGACCGGCGATGTCGAGGTGCATCCAGTTGGCATTCTCGACGAACTCCGACAGGAATAGCGCCGCCGTGATCGAACCGCCGAAGCGGCCTCCCACGTGCTTCAGGTCGGCGACTGCACTCTTGAGCATCGGCTTGAGCGCCTCGTCGAGAGGCATCTTCCAGAACGATTCGCCCTCTTCTTCGGCTGCCGCGAGGTAGCGTTTGCTTAGATCGCCGTGATCGGAGTAGAGCGCCGCGCGGTACGGCCCCAACGCGACGATGCATGCCCCAGTGAGGGTTGCGTGATCGATGATGAAGTCGGGCTTGAGCTTGCGAGCGGTCCAGGTGAGCACGTCTGCGAGGACCAACCGCCCCTCAGCATCGGTGTTGATGATTTCGACCGTTTTGCCTTGAAGCGACTTGTAGACGTCGCCCGGACGATACGCCTCGGCACCGGTCATGTTCTCCGTCGAGCCAACCAGCGCATGAACCTCGATGGGAAGCTCGAGCCGTGCCGCCGCAAAGACGATGCCGAGCGTCGTGGCCGCACCTGCCATATCGCACTTCATGTCGACCATGGCGCCTGCCGGCTTGATACAAAGACCACCAGCATCGAACGTCAGGCCCTTACCGACGAAGGCGATCTTCTTCTTCGCTGCCTTCGGCTTGTACGCGACATGAATGACCCGCGGCTCGATCGCGCTTCCCGCATTGACGGCAAGAAGGAGGTTCATCCCCTCTTTCTTGATGCGGGCCTTGTTCCAAACCTGGCAGCTCAAACCGAGCTTTCGCGCCTCTGACGACGCCGCACGCGCCAGGGCGATAGGTGTGAGGTCGTTTGGCGGTCGGTTGACGAGATCGCGGGCGAAGTTGACGCTTTCGGCCACCGCGCGGCCCGCTTTGACGGCTGCTGCGAGCCCCCGGCCCTGGGCTTCGAGAATCGTCGCGGAGGTAAGGCTTGGGGAGGATTTCTTGTCGCTCTTGTACTCGGTGTAGCGGTAGTTGCCGCCAAGGAGACCGTGAGACGCAGCCCGTACAGTCTCCGGTGTGACTTCAGGAAGCTGAACGGCGGCGGTCTTCTGGGCGCGAGCGGCAGACGATGCGGCGTGTCCGAGCTGCCACGCAACCTTGGTCGCGTTGCTCTCTTCACCCACGCCCACCAGGAGCAGCCATCGTGCGGCGATTGCGCTCCCCGCTGCGATTTTCAACTGCTGCGGGAACTTCCCGGCGAAACGTTCGTCCGTCGCCAGAGGTTTGACGCTGCCCTTCCCGAGGACCGCTTCGATCCCAGCGACCGCCTTGGCGAACTTCTTGGTGGCGGACGGGATCGGAATGACCACGAGGTCCGCGGTCGATTGGTCCCAGGTCATCTTCGACAGTGAAATCTTCATCGTTCTCCCCTGCGTGAGCGCTCGCGAATACTGACAGGAAGAACCGACCTCAACAAATCAAACCCATGCCGACGGGCGACGGCGACCGTTGGCCGCCACGACGGCTTGGCACCGTCAAGCCCTGAACAGGGGGCGCGCTGCCGCTGGCATCCCTCCTGCAATGTCCCGCTCCATGCAACCAACAGGAGGAACCATGGTCGAAGAACCCACGTCGCGCGGAGTCAAGCTCGCCTACACCATCGTCGAACGAGACAAAGACGGTCGCAAATTCTGGGTACGGGTTGGCGCCGCATTCGTCAATCGTGACGGAAGCCTCAACGTCAAGCTCGACGCGGTGCCGGTCAACGGTCAGCTGCAAATCCGCGACTACCAGCCATCAGAGCAACGCGGCGGCAACGAATCGGGGCAAGCAGCATGAGAATGCTGGGGCCGGTCATCGGGGCCGTCCTTTGCTGCGTCGTGTCCTCGGCGGTGCTGGCTGCCGCGAGCTCCGCGCGCGCGGAGCCGACGCCAGCGCCGCCGATCGCGGTGGAGCAACGAATCAACATCAACACTGCGGGGCCTGCCGAGCTCGATCGCCTCCCCGGCATCGGGCCGACGCGCGCCCAAGCCATCGTGGACGTTCGTCAGAAGCGCCCGTTCCGCCGGGTCGAAGACATCATGCGAGTCCCTGGCATTGGCCGAAAAACTTTCAGCCGCATCCGCAGCGCCATCTACGTCGAGTAGAGGGCACCCGCAAAACAGCCTAGGATCGTCGGCATGCACGACAAGCTCGAGGTGCGGCTTGCGAATCGCGCTGACCGGCGGGTCCTGCTTGGGTTCCACCGGAGTCTCTACGAAGACCACCGCAACGCCGTAGTTGCACCAGATGCGGTGCCGCTTATCGCGTATCGAGACTACGCGAAGGTGCTCGAGGACGACGTCGACTCTCTGCTTCGCGACGCCGAGAGCCATGTGCTGCTCGTCGAGGCCGACGGAACCCCGCTTGGCTACATCACCGGTCGAGTCGTGGTCGACCCGCGCCGGGTGCTGGCTAGGCGTGGCATCATCGAGGACTGGTATGTCGAACCCGCTCATCGCGGTCGCGGGGTCGGTGCCCTCCTGCTCGACAAGCTCGAAGGGCGCTTTGCCGCGGCGGGGTGCGAGGCGATCGAATCCGGGACGTGGTCATCGAACCACGGGGCGCGGCATGCGCACGAAGCACTGGGATACGAAGAGATTCGGGTCGTCTATCGCAAGCGACTCTCATGAACCGAGAGTAGACCGCCGCGTTCAGTGAACGGCCGGGCGGAAAGGAAGCGACGCGACGATCTCGGCTTCATCGGCGAGGAGCTGACGGATTCGAGAATCGACGGCCGGATGGGGGAAGTACTCCTTGGCGAGGCGCACGAAAATGCCGTGATGCCGCGCCTCGGAGCGGGTGATTTCGAGGTAGAACTTTTTGAGCGGTCCCGGTGGCAGTGCTTGGGCCAGGAGTCCGAACCGCTCGCAACCACGCGCTTCAATCACCCCGAGCACGAGTAGTCGGTCGAGAAAGTACGCTTCGGCGCCGTTCTTCACGCGACCGAACAGCGCGTGCACGTAGGGGTCTTTCTCGTCGCGCCGAGTTTGGATTCCTCGGTCGAGGATGATCGTCATCACCTGGGCAAAGTGCTCCAGCTCCTCCTGAGCGAATGGGATGAGCTCGCGCACGAGAAGGGTGCGGTCGGAGTAGTGGGAAACGAGCTTGAGCGCCGTCGCGGATGCTTTCCGCTCGCAGGCGGCATGGTCGACGAGGAAGGAGTCGAAGTCCGCAAGGACGACGTCGATCCATTCAGGGGGAGTCTGGGTCCGCAGCCGAAGCACGTTACTTCCGAAGGGCATCGAGCACTGGCTCGATCTTATCGCGACGTAGCTTCAGCGCTGCGCGGTTGACGATGACCACCGAGCTGATGTCGGCGACGTGCTCGAGCTCTACGAGGCCGTTCTGACGCAGGGTTTCTCCGCTCTCCACCAGGTCGACGATGACGTCAGCCAGCCCGGTGAGCGGGGCGAGCTCCACCGAGCCTTGGCAGAATATCAGCTCCACCGGAACGCCTTTGGAACGGAAATGTCGCTCTGCAACATGCGGGAACTTGGTCGCAACTCGAAGTGGACGTTCTCCACGACCACTGATCGACTCACCCGGAAGACCGCAGACCATCATGCGACAAATACCGATGTCGAGATCGACGGGCGCGAGAACGTCGTAGTCGCGCTCGAGCAAGACATCACGCCCCACGATTCCGAGGTCGGCAACACCGTATTCGACGTAGGTCGGAACGTCGTCCGGTTTGAGGAGGAGGAAACGGAGACCCGATTTCTTGTCCTCGCGAATGAGCTTGCGGCTCTTTGCGGTCAACGCTCGGGTGGGAAGCCCCGCACGATCGAAGCGCGCCCCAAGCTGCTCGAGCACTCTTCCCTTCGGGACGGCGATCAGCACCGTGTCTCGATCTCGCTTACGCATCGCCAGGAACCCGTTCGATATTGGCCCCGAGAGGGGCAAGCTTCTTTTCGATGCGTTCGTAGCCCCTATCGAGATGATAGACGCGGCGAACCTGCGTTGTGCCCTCTGCGATGAGTCCGGCGATCACGAGCGAGGCGCTGGCCCTCAGATCGGTGGCCATTACTTCTGCCCCTTCAAGGCGCTTTACGCCGTGAACCGCTGCCGTCCGTCCGTTCACATGAATGTTGCCGCCCATGCGATTGAGCTCAGACACATGCATGAAGCGATTCTCGAACACGGTTTCGGTGATTCGGCTGGTCCCTTCGGCCATGCACATCAACACCATGAACTGCGCCTGCATGTCAGTCGGAAAACCAGGGTGCGGCTGCGTGATGACGTCGGTCGGCCGAATCGGGTGAGCCCCGACGACGCGTACCCCGGACGCCTCGCGTTCCACGGTCGCACCGGCTTCGCGCAGTTTCGCGATGAGGGCTTCGAGAGGCTCGAAGCCGATGCCATCGACGAGCACATCGCCAGCGGTAGCCGCGGCCGCGACCATGAACGTCCCTGCTTCGATGCGATCGGCGATGATGGCGTGGTCGATGGGGTGTAGACCGTCGACCCCCTCGATGCCGATGGTGGAAGTGCCTGCGCCGGAGATCCGCGCGCCCATCTTGTTGAGCACCCGAGCCAGCTCTTCAACCTCGGGCTCGCGGGCCGCGTTGCTGAGCGTCGTACGCCCCTCGGCAAGAACCGCCGCACACATGAGGTTTTCGGTACCGGTATGCGTCGGGAAGTCGAGCGCGACATCTGCACCACGCAGGCGCCCGCGTGGAACCTCGACTTCGACGTATCCGTGTTTGAGTTCGACCTCTGCCCCCATCGCGGCAAGCCCCTTGAGATGCTGGTCTATGGGGCGCGCACCGATCGCGCATCCGCCCGGAAGCGAGACTACGGCTCGACCGCACCGCGCGACGAGAGGTCCGAGGACGAGCACCGACGCTCTCATTTGCTTGACCAGGTCGTATGGCGCCATCGGTTCGAGCGCACCGGAGAACCGGACATCTACGCGACCGTTCTCGAACTTGGCCACCCCGCCGAGACGGTCGAGCAGCTTGGTCATCGTGTGCACGTCACGCAGATTGGGGACGTTGCGAAAGACGTGTTCCCCGTCGGCAAGCAAAGCCGCAGCAAGAATCGGCAGCGCCGCGTTCTTCGCGCCACTCACGGACACCGTGCCGTGAAGAGGGACCCCGCCTGCGATCCGGATATTGTCCACGCCGCCCTGTTACCCCGTGCTCGGCCTTCGAGCAACAAACGCCATCGGCACGACTACCAATTCAGGCGAGCCAGGCACCGGTGACGAAGGCTGTGAAACCGAGTATCGAGGCGGAAAGAGGTAGCTTCGCCTGACTCCAAATGAGGTGTCCGAGGCGATCGAATCCGCGGGAGACGGTGGCCACGAGGCCACCAACCCAGGTCGCGAAACCAAGCAGAAGGCAGGTGCTCCACCAGGGATGGGGCGCCGGAGCGCGCATCGGTTTCGCTTCGCGGCGGACCACGCTGGCCGTAACGGGCTCGCCGGGTCCACGAGTCTGACTGAGGCGAAGGAGTGCGCGGCTGGCTTTTTCGATCATGGGGTCTGTGGGCGCGAAGATCGATCGCGTTGCCGCGGCACTGCCTGCGAGCGAGCGCCATGCGAGCATCGCCTCTTCCACTCTACCCTGCCCTTCGAGTTGTTGGGCCAACGCTTCGAGGGATTGAGCTGCCCTGCGGGGATAGGGACTCAACGGTAGCTTCCAGCGCATCGCACGTCGGTAGTGCTCGACGGCCCGCATCGGTTGATCTACCTGGAGGGCTTCGCGCGCCGCCGTGAGTTCGGTCGTCGACTCATGAACGATGCGCGCAGACGCCACGACCCCAAACAGGACGACAAGCGACACACTGAGGACCCACGGCAGCCAGCGGGCCCTCATCAGAGGAAATCCCGTCTCCGAAAAATCAACGCAGCAATGCCGAGTGTAACCGCCGCGTAGAGGACCGCGTATCCCATCGTCGTGGCGAGGTATAGCGAGGGCGAGCCGAGCTCGGCGCTTACCGAGGTCAGAGTCGTTCGACCCGGGACGAAGAGATTGAAGTTCGGCACTACTTCGGCCAGCCAGCCAAGGACTCGCTTGACGCCCGAGCTCAGCACCCGGGTCTGCATCGCGACCATGTCGTCAGCCGCCCGACCAACCAGCCAGACCCCGAACGTGAACGCACCCGTGAGAAACGGAGTGGAAAAAGAAGAAAACAAGAGGGCAACGGCGGTAAGGATCACGACCTCGCCCAGAGTGAGAAGCATCGAGGCAAGGAGCCGAAAGAGCTCGATGTCGACAGTGGAACAAAGCCACGCCGAGGCCCCGAGAGCAACGGCGGACCAGATCGGGATCACCACCGTTCGGTCTTTGGCGAGGAACATCGCAAGTCCCAGCAACACCAGCAACACGGCCGGGATACCGACGATCAGCATCGTCGAGGCGCCTGCCTGAATCGCGGTCACCAGGAGCTGAACCGATCCCATGATCGCAATGAACACCGCACAGGTAGCCACGATCCCGAAGTACTTGCCTAGTAAGAACTCGTAGCGTGCGATCGGCTTGGGAAGGATGACGTAGAGTGTCTTGCGCTCGATTTCCTTGTAGAGGAGCGAAGAGCCCAGAAAAATCGCGACGACGACCGAGAACAGAGAAATCGACGCTAGGCCAAGGTCGGTGACCACGCGCATTTGCTGGTCGAGAGACAGCTCCGCAAGAGCGAGAGTGAGCGCCAAGACGGCGGCCGCAAGCACGATGACCCCGAGCAAGACTCGATCCCTCACGGCCTCTCGATAGGTATTGAGCGCGATGGCGTAGATGCGGGACATACTAACGAGGAGGAACCGCCCCGACTCGGGTCGGCGCGTCCGAGGCATTGGGCGAGCCAGACCAGTACGCGCGCCCCGTAGCGAAATGACTCACGAGATTGACCGCGAAGAGCACCATGATGGCAGCCAACAAAGTACAACCGACGTCGATCCATCGCGAACTTTCGGATGCCGGTCGGCCGCGAAGGGAACGGAGCAGGGCCGAGAGCCCTTGAGAGGCGAAGAGCCCGAAAGCGGCAAGCCCAAACACGTAGAGAGCCATCACTACGGGCCTCGACAGAAGATCTCGGAGCAGCTCGTAGTGGCTCAAGGAGACAGGGCCGACTCGCGACAGCATGACCCACTGGACCCCGAGATGACCAAGCACGAACATCCATACGAGCGCGCCCGTCCACCGCTGGAGCCGCAGCGTACCTAACGTCGAGTAGGGGTCGCCGGAGCGGTCACGGTCCGTCTCGAGCATCCTCCATCCGGCAACGTACGCGGCCAGAGCTAGGAAGACGACGAGGCTCGAGAGCGCGGAGCCGAGCCAGCTCATCGGAGAGGCGGCCGCGAACGCGCTGGCGCCTCCGAGTGCGGGCCAGAGCCGACCGACTTCGAGTGCGAACACGACGACGAGCGGCCCCACGGTGAGCACGAGATGCCTGCGATCGCGATCCACCCGTCCTACCTACCGCCCTCGGATCGAGACGGTCAATTTTTGCCGGGAGCTTCGCTGCGGGAGCTTCCTCCGTTGCTGCGGCGTTTCAGGCCGAGAAGGCTGAGAGGCTCGTCGGAGAGGCTGAAGCGGAGCCGCGCACCAATCTTGACCGAGTGCTCCTTCTGCGTCCCATCGAGGAAGATTCGCCCGCGAGTCATTCGGCTGGTGACCTGAAGGTCTTCGCCAGGGCCTACCAAGCCTTTGACGACCGCGTATTTCTCATCGAGCCCCTGATACGCCTCGCGAACGACGAACTGAATCTTCTGGGAACCGATCGGAAGCACTTTGCCACCGGCGGAGCGAATCGCCGCGGTGGAACCGGCGGCCGGGCCAACCCAAACCCCGCTCGACATCTGGCGTTCCTGATGGCCGCCGTAGGCGAGGATGTATCGGGACGTCGCGGCTGGGCTTTCGTGACAGTAGAGCGCGTCGTTGAGCACCCGGGTCGAGACGACTTCGTCGTCTAGTTCGACGCGCATTCTGCAAAGGCGGCTTGCCTTCAAGTCCCCAGCGAGAGCAGCCGCAAGCACTTCGGCGACGTCATACCCGTCACCGGCGCAGAAGTACCCGACGCTCGTGTCGGGCGCACTGTTGATAGCCACCATGGGAGTTTCGGCACCTGCCAAGTGCGAGGCCCACAGAAGCGTGCCGTCGCCTCCGAGCGTGACGATTAGGTCCCAGGGCTCTTCCGGCATGGGCTCGGGTCGGTACCGGAGGACGGCGCGGGCTCCCAGCTCGCGCAGCGCGGTTTTTGCGCGCTGCAGGGTCTCCTGATGAACCTCATGCTCGTTGAGGAGCCCATCGACCGAGACGTCGCTGTCCGCGAGAAGCTCTTCGAGTCGCTCGTTCTCACGCCCTACGTACCTTTGGTACGTGCTCTTCTTGTAGACGACGAGAACTCGTGGACGCATTCGTAGCTTTCAGCGGCGTTCGAGATCGTCAGGAACTACTGTGCGGGTATCTTCTTGGCGTCGGCGAGAAAGCGTTCGAGCCCCAGGTCCGTAAGAGGGTGCTTGAGAAGCTGGAGGATTACCTTGTGCGGAAGTGTGGCAACGTCGGCGCCGATGAGTGTGGCCTGCACGACGTGAACGGGATGACGAATGCTTGCGGCAAGCACTTGGGTTTCGAGACCATAGTTGGCGTAAATCGTGACGAGCTGCTGGACGAGTTCCATGCCTTCGCCGCTGATGTCGTCTATGCGCCCGATGAACGGGCTGATGTACGTAGCGCCGGCCTTGGCCGCCAAGAGCCCTTGCGTGGCGCTGAAGCAAAGCGTGACGTTGGTGCGAATCCCTTCATCGGCCAATGTACGAACGACCTTGAGGCCTTCGGCGATGAGGGGAATCTTGACGACGATGTTGTCGTGCATGCTGGCGAGGTCGCGACCTTCCTTCAGCATCCCGGCGTAGTCGGTGGATACGACCTCTGCGCTGATGGGTCCGTCGACTACTTCGCAGATGTCGACCAGCACGTCTTTGAAAGGCCGACCAGTCTTGGCAACGAGCGAAGGGTTTGTCGTTACGCCATCGACGACGCCCATCGCGACGGCGTCTCGAATCTCCTCGATGTCGGCGGAGTCGATGAAGATCTGCATGGGTCAAGTAAAAGGCCGCTGCGGAGCGCGGTCAAGCCGGATTTCTGAAGCGAAACGAAACTGCCCTCATTCGGGACCAGATTCGACTTCGAACTCGACTTCGTCGGGCAGCGCAGGGCTTTGGTCGACCGGCGGCTGCAGAGTGCAGACCGCAACTGTGGCTACGATGGCCGCCAGGAGCCAAAGCATGAGCCCTGAGGGAGTCCACTTGGTGTTGACGCGCACGGATCGTATGTCTCTTGTGGGCCTCGATTGAAGATCCGGCAACCGTGAGCGTCGAAAACAACATGCCTAGAATCGTTTTCCTCCTTACAGCTCTTCTGGCCTGGTCGGCGACTGCCGCTGCAGAAAACCGGGTCGATCGGGTCGACGCGTCGAGGGCGCGGCTCGGCAGCCTGGATGCCAGCGAGCGCGCCCTCCTGATGCCCTACCTCGAGCGGGGGCCCGTCGTTCTGACCGAGTTCTCCAATGAGCAAACCGCTCTCCCGGCGGTGATATACGCGGCTCTCATCGACGCTCCGGCTGCCACGATCGCCGATGTGGTCGGCCAACCGCAGCACTATCCGCAGTTCATGCAGGCACTCGAGTCGGTGGACATTCGATCGGCGCATGAAACGATGACAGCCTTCGATTGGAGCTGGGGCGTCACTCTCTTCTCGCTAAAAGGGCACAACGTGCTCACGGAGTTCGCCGGCGACGAGACCCGGGGCTATCGCTACGACATCCGTACGATTGGCGGGGAGCTGGGGATCGGGCGCGTATCGTGGAGAATCTACCCCGTCGACGACAAACACGGTTTGGTTGTCTTCTCCTCGCGACTCGACATGCGCGACGCGAACTACCTCACCCGCAAGCTCGCTTCGGAGGGCAACGCGGTGAATCGAACGGTCAACGTCGCGGTGGCAACCGTGACTCTGTTGGAGATCATGGAGGAAGCGGAACGCCAAGCTGGGAACCCTCCCCCGCGAGCAAGCGCGCGTGCCCCGCTCGAGCGGCCCGATGTCGACATGCAGGCACTCGGCACGTTGCTTCGTCGCGGGGACCTGGTGATGCTGGACCTCGACGGCGAAACGCTCTCGCGGGTCACCGTCGTTGGGCGAAGCGGGTCGAGTCTGAGTCGCGTGCGACGCGTGATGGCGGATCCGGAGGAATTCGGGCAGTCGATTCTGCATGGGAGCTGCGCCGAAGTCGTCGAACGAAGCCCTGAGGGGCTTCGGTTCGAGTGGGAGATCCCGATTCCTCTCCTTCATGTCGGGGGGGAGATGATCCTTCGCCCCTCGGCGACGGTGATCTCGGTAGACGGTATTTCCGGCACGCTTTCGCGGGGTCAGTGGCGGTTCGACACCTATCGGTACCCCGGCGGAGAGGCAGGCGTGATCGGATGGGCTCACTTCGACCCGGCCGACTCGCCGAAGCTCATCCGAAAACTGATCGCAGGGAACGCTCAGTTTTCTCACGGATTCGTTGCGGCGACTCAGCTCGCAGTCATGCGCTCGATTCGTGGGCGCGCGCGCCAACTGAGGCGCTAGACCGCGCTCACTTCAAAGTGAACGAGCGAGACGCGGGATTCGGAGTCGCTCGCAAGGCGAGAACCCGCGGGAATAGCAACGCTATTTCAAGGGTGAACAACGCCGCGAGCGGCTTCGAAGACAAGTCGCAGCCGATCAGTTTGAGGTGAGCGCGGTCTAGGGTTGAAGCGCGCCGCCAGAGCCCGAATCGCCACCCGCCCCCGAACCGCCCGCGAAACCAGGATCGCCACCCGCACCGCCCGACGCTGACGTTCCTGCCTCGCCTCCCATGCCGCCGACATTGTCGTCCACGATGAGTTCGCGGTCGAAGTCGACGACTGCCTGACAGCCGAACCCGACCGAGACGACGACGAGAAGGACCAACCGGCGCCCTGCGCGGCTAGAAACGAAACGTAGCTGCACCGCCTGCTCCCATGGAATCGAACTGCAGACGCGCCGATGCGCGCTCCCGGCGCTTGCCCTTGTTCTTCGTCGTAAGGAACACCGTCAACGCCGTAATCGCCGTGACCGCTGCGAGGCCAAACGAAAGATCGGCGAAAAGCGCTATACGATCGCCCTTGTCAGCGGTCTCAAGCGTCGGGTTGTTGCGGTACTCGTCTTCCTGCCGCAAAGCCGTAACTCCGAGCGCTGTCCCGGTGATCAGCGAGGCCCCGGCGATCCCGGTGAGCGCCCAGACAGCCCGGCGTGTGGTTGTCTGCTCCGCCGCAAAAGCATCGTCGGACGGGGACTCTTCAAGGATGATCTCGCTCGGCGTGCTCGAGAGGAACATCAGTTCGCGACGCTCGCCGTAACCCACCTGAACGGTCTGCTCACCAACCTGCCGTCCATCGCCCACGACGACGACGGTATGGGGGCCGGGCTCGAATTTCGATTTCCGCCGGCGTGGTGCGAGCAACCGGCACGCCGTCGACCAGAATCGGGTTGCCTTCCTCGGCCGATCGAACGATCAGCGTCGCGGGGGTCTGGAGGAGCGTCGCAATCTGCGCCTCGACCGAGACACGGTCGGGAGCCTCGGGGCTTTCCGCAAGATACTTTTCGAGCATCTCGACGGTGCCGGGCTCGTCGTCGCGTCGCGCACGCGTCTCGGCGATCGCAATCAACAGTTTGGGCTGCGGGTCGAGCTCGTATGCGCGCAACCAGGCTTGCTCCGCTTCCGCGAAACGTTCGGCTTCGAACATCTGCGCCCCCAACGCATAGGCTTGTGCAGAGGTCATTTCCGGACTGTCGAGGCCATCGAGACTCGCGTCTTTGACAGTGGTCGGCGGTACACCTTCTGAGGCTTCAGCTTCGTCGCTCGACGCCGGCGCTTGCGCGTGGACAGACCCCGCAGCTAAGAGCGCGAACACCAAGGCCCCGAACGACCTCATGGCGCAGCGCCACCTCCGCCGCCGTTCCCAGACGTGCCGCCCGCGCCGCTCATGCCGCCCTGACCCGCCGTGCCCGCCGTGCCCGCCGTGCCCGCCGTGCCGCCTTCGCCAGCGGTACCGCCTTGACCCGCAGCGCCGCCCATGCCGCCCATGCCGCCCATGCCGCCCAGTGCCGCCAGTGCCGCCCGTCGCGCCGCCCCCTCCGGTGCCGCCCCGACCCATGAGCATCTCTTCACAGCCGACTTGGGTCTGGCAGCTGCCTTGGTTGAATGGGCTACCGACATGGCAGCAAAGCAGGTCGCCATTGCATTCGTCGTCCTGAAAGCAGGTCGTGCCTACATCGCCGGTGCAGCCGGCGACACAAACGAACAGAAGCGAAGCGAGAACGAAGGAAAAGTTGGTTTCGCGCATGAGCGGGCCGAGCATAGCTCAGGGCATCTCGCGGGGCCATGCTTCCGCCTCGATCCCCGCGCCCCCCCGGCTACACTCGCAGTCGCCATGTTGGACGACGAACAAGACACGCTTGCTGCCCGCTCGGGACGCTGTGCGATCGTGGGTCGTCCCAACGTGGGCAAGTCGACGCTGCTCAACGCGCTGCTGGGTCAGAAACTCGTGATCGCAACGCCCAGACCCGGGACGACGCGCTCCTGCGTGCTGGGCGTGTACGCATCGGATGACCCCCCGACTCAGGTCGCGTTCGTCGACACTCCAGGCATGGAGCGGCCGAAAGGCGCGCTCGGTCGAGTCCTCAGCGACAGCGCTCGAAGGGGCCTCACCGACGCCGATGTCGTCGTCTGGGTCACGGAGGCACCGCGCACGGAGGCGCGACTCGAAGTCGATGAACGAGAGCGCAGTGTCTTGGCCGCCCTCGAAGGCTGCAAAGTTCCGGTGATTCTCGCGGTGAACAAAGTCGACCTGCTGAAGGACAAGAGCCTCCTCTTGCCGTTCATCGATCGGCACCGAGCCGTTCGCGAGCTCGACGCTGTCGTTCCGGTGTCGGCAACTCGCCGAGTCAACCTCGACGCACTGATCTCGGAGATTCGAACATGCCTTCCTGAGGGCCTGATGTACGACGCCGAGTTTCTCACCGATCGGCCCGAACGCTTCTTCGTGAGCGAACTCATCCGCGAGGCCGCCATGCTCAACACGAGGCAAGAAGTACCGCACGGGATCGCGTGCGAACTCGACACCTACACCGAAGAGCCGAACATCGTGCGCATCGAAGGATGCCTCATCGTCGAGAAACCGAGCCACAAGGCGATCGTCATCGGGAATCGCGGCGATACGATCAAACGCATAAGCACCGACGCGCGACTTCAGATCGAATCGATGCTCGGCCGCAAGGTATTCCTCCGACTGTGGGTCAAAGCCGAACCTGGGTGGACACGCGACCCGGTCAAGGCAAGGCAGCTCGCATTGGACGGAGACGGGGCATGACGAGCTACCGAAATCTAGCCCGGAGGCCTGCGGGCTCGGTTCGTGGAAGACCCTTGGTAGCCATCGTCGGACGCCCAAACGTCGGAAAGAGCACGCTCTTCAATCGGCTGGCGGGCCAACGGATCGCGATCGTCGAGGACGTGCCGGGAGTGACCCGCGACCGCCACTACGCAGACGCGTTCGTCCTCGGCAGGGAGTTTGTGCTCATCGACACGGGCGGCTTCGATCCCGAGAGCGACGATCCCATGAAAGCGGGGATCACGTCCCAGGTTGGGTTGGCTCTCGAAGAGTGCGACTTGGTCATCTGCGTCGTGGACGGGGCGGTGGATCCGCTGCCTGCAGACCGGGAAGCCGTCGCACTGCTTCGCGATGCAGGCAAGCCGGTGATCTTCGTTGCGAACAAGGCCGACACCGAACGAATCGCCCACGGCGCGACGACGTACTACGAGCTCGGCATCGAGAAGATCCTCCCAATCTCGGCCCTCCACGGCCGGGGTATCGGCGCCCTCGAGGACGCGATCGTCGACCAGCTACCCGCAGTGCTCGAAGAGCCCGAAGCCGACCTCAACGTGCCGAGGGTGGCCATCATCGGACGCCCCAACGCGGGCAAGTCGTCGATGGTCAACCAGCTTTGCGGCGAAGATCGCCAACTGGTCGACGATCGCCCAGGCACTACGGTCGACAGCGTAGACACATTGGTCGAGCGTGATGGCAAGCACCTCATTCTGATCGATACTGCCGGAATTCGGCGCAAGCGAAGCGTGCGCAAGCGCGGGGTCGAGGCCCTCAGCGTGTTTCATGCGATTCGATCGATCGAGCGAAGTGACCTGGTGGTGCTGATGATCGACGGTGAGGCGGGTGTTGGCGAGCAGGACGCCAAGATCGCAGGACTCGCCAATGATCGGGGCCGCGCCCTCGTCATCGCAGTGAACAAGGTCGACCTGCTCTCTCGCGACGAACAGAAGAAGGCGATGGATCGGGCCCGAGAGATCCTCGCGTTCGTTCCCTGGGCTCCGCTGGTGACGGTCAGCGCGCTCGAGGGCAAGGGCCTCAGCGCGCTCTTTGGCCGCATCGACGATGCGGTTCAAGAGCACAAGAAACGCATAGGCACGGCAGAGCTGAACCGCTTCTTCGAAGAAGTGATCGAAAGCCACCCTCCCCCGACGATGCATCATCGCTCGGTGCGTCTCTACTACATCACCCAAGTCACCAGCGCGCCGCCAACGTTCGTCGTCATGACGAACGAGCCCAAAGGCGTGCACTTCAGCTATCAGCGCTACGTAGTCAATCAGATTCGGAAGCGGTTTGGCTTTCGCGGAACTCCCGTCCGGGTGCACTACCGCGGCAAGAAGAAACGCGCGAGATGACTAGACCGCGCTCAGTTTGAGGCGAGCGCGGTCTAGGCGCTGAGCGTCGGCAGCCCGCGTCGCTGCCGTCTTGCCTCGGGATTGCCGAGCTGACCGCAGGCGGCCATCACGTTTCGGCCCTTGGTCACGCGACGACGTACCGGCAGGCCCTCGTCGCGCAACCAACCGATGAAGCGATCGGTTGCCGCCTCGTCTGGGGCGGTGGCAATGGGCGAGGAACCAGGGTTGTAGGGGATCACGTTCACCAACACGCGGCCGAGCGACTGGCAGAAGGCCGCGATGTCGCGAACGTCCTGCTCGGTGTCGTTGATTCCGGGCAGGAGACAGTAGTTGACCCCGAGTACGAAATTGCGACGCGGTCGGTAGGCCAGAAGCGCTTCTCGTAAGGTTGCAAGATCAGTCCTGCGGTTGACCGGCATCAGTTCGCTCCGCAGCGCATCGGTGGCTGCGTTCAAGCTGATGGAAAGGTTCAGCCTTCGCATTCCCTCGCCCCACAGCCTCTGAATCCCTTCGACGTGGCCTACGGTGCAAACGGTGATTCGTTCTTGGGCGATGGCCAGACCACCGGGGTCGTTGAGAACGCGGAGTGCACGAATCACATGGTCGGCGTTGTCGAGCGCCTCGCCCATACCCATGAACACTATGTTTCGGACGGGCCAGCCCAGGTGATGCTGGGCGACAAGGAGCTGCCCGACAATCTCCTCGGTGCGCAGATGACGCAGGAGCCCCATGCGGCCGGTTTCGCAAAACGTACAGCCCATCTTGCAGCCGACCTGACTCGAGACGCAGAGAGTCACGCGGCCGTGCCCCATCGGAATGCTCACCGCTTCAACTTCAAGACCGTCGTCGAGTCGCAGTACGACCTTCGACGTGACGCCAAACGCCCCGGTGTCTGTGTCGATTCTCACGACTTCGGGCAGATCGAACTCGAATGCCTCTCGCCACGCGATGCCGGAACGAGCACCCAAACCGAAAGACTCGGGGTCGAAGCGCCCGCTCTGCATGGCGAGCCGATAGACGCGCCTCGCGACACCGTGGCCTTTGGGAAGCCTCTTCTGGGCCTCCGCGACTAGTTCGACGCTCGTGAGCGCGTGGATCGGCTGGAGCTGCGACATGGGACTACTCGGGCACCAGCAGAAAGTGTGCTGTCGCGACAGCGACCGGCTTGTCGGGATTGGCTTGCCAAGAAAACACGCGCACGTTGGCAACACGCCGCCCGTGGCGGGTGAACTCGGCGCGCGCGAATACATCGGCCGGCTCGGCGCCGCGGAGATACTCGACCGTGATGTTGATCGTCTTTGGCACGGTCGTCGTTTCGCCGTGCCAAAGAAGCTTGAAGATCGCGGTCGATTCCATCAACGCGCCAAGCGTCCCGCCGTGGAGCTTGTGAGCAACTGCATTGCCAACGAGATGCTCGGAGTGACGCATCGTCGCGATGACGTCGCCATCGACGATCTCCGCGGTGATTCCCATGAAGCGGGCGTAGGGAATCCGTTCCTGGACGAGACCGAAATCACCGTCGGAGCGAAGGCTCTCGACAGCGTCACGAAGCGTGGTCACGACCTCGCCCCTTGAGAGATGCTTTCGTCGCGGTAGACGACGAAGGTCCCCGATGCGGTTGCGATCGGGTTGAGCTTCTCACCGTGGTGTGCCGTGGCTCGCACGAACGCTACGTGCCGTGTGATCTTGTAGCAGTGAGCGTCACAGATGACTTCCTGCTCGGGAACGGCTGGACGCACGTAGTCGATTCGAAGATCCAGCGTCGCAATGCGACGGGGCGCCGCAAGCGAAACGACGACGGCGCCCCCGCAGGTTGCGTCGATGAGACTGGTGATGGCGCCTCCATGCAAAACGCCGGTTTCTGGGTTGCCTACAAGCTGCTCCTGGTAAGGCAGACACATCGAAAGGTGCTCCGGCCGGTAGTCGGAGACGCGGAGGTTGAGCGCCTTGTTGTGGGGCACTCCCGCGACGTAGCGCCCTTCGAGCCGGCGCCGTATCTCATCCTTCTGTGGAAGGAACGAATCCGACATGACAGACGCTGTAGCAGGCCAGAGCCTGCCTGCCCAAGGCGTGTTTTCAGCGTGCCGGCGGGGGCGGTGGGGGGCCGCTTTGCTCGTCGAGCCACCGGTCGGATGAGACGAAGGAAACACCGTCGCGCGAGCCTTGCGATAGAAGGTCGGGGTGATCGGTCAGCACGCGAGGGGCTCCGGCCGCCTTTGCGAGCGCCACCAGTGCTTCCTCCCAGTCCTCGATGAAGAACTCGCGTTCGTCGACGACGTCGACAAGTCCGCGAATCGTACTCATCTGCTGCGAAAGAGCATCGTCGCGAAACTCGGGCAGCGCGTGGAGCATGGACTCGACGCGTTCCAGCACCCAAACAGAGGACTTCGCGCGTGCAGGCCCACCGAGCGCACGTCGAACGACGCGCTCGGGAGGAGAGCCAGCCGCGATTGAAGCGTTGACGTAAATATCTGGAGCCAGCACGACGTCCATCGCGCGCAGCTTAACACGTTCGGCCGAGTGTTGACATCCACTGGCGCTGCGATAGCTGATGGGAGTGCGAGCGGTCTGGATCCCGAGATACGGCAAGGCGGATGTTCTCGAGGTGCGTGAGGCTCCGGACCCCACTCCCGAGAAAGGAAGCGTCCGCATTCGGGTGGAGGCATCCGGCGTGAATTTCGCCGAAATCATGGCTCGGCAAGGGCTCTACCATGATGCGCCGAAGCCGCCCATGGTGGTTGGCTACGAGGTTGCCGGCGTGATCGACGCCGTCGGCTCAGGCGTCAACAAGCGACACGAGGGGCAGCGGGTGATCGCGATGACTCGGTTCGGCGGCTATGCCGACACGCTGTGTGTCCCGAGCCAGCAAACGTTCGTGATGCCAAACGACATGTCTTTCGCCGAAGGCGCGGCCCTTCCAGTGAACTATCTGACCGCTTACCACATGCTCTTCGAGGTGTTTCGGTTGAGGCCAGGAGACCATGTGCTGATTCATCAAGTCGCGGGCGGCGTGGGAACCGCTGCAAGTCAGCTTTGCCGCTCGGTCGAAGGCGTGGTCACCTACGGTACCGCTTCAGCCCACAAACATGACTACGCGAGGGCACACGGATGCACCCATCCGATCGACTATCGCGCGGTCGACTATGCTGAGCGTGTCCGTCAGCTTAGTGGCGGGCGGGGCGTACACCTGGTGCTCGACGCACTCGGCGGCGCTGACTGGAAAAAGGGTTTCGCACTGCTCCGGCCGGCAGGAATGCTCATCCCATTCGGCTGGGCGAATATGACCACCGCGGGTTCGCGTCGAATGACGCGTGTCCTGAAGCAGTTCACACACACGCCCGTCTGGTCGCCGATCAAGCTCATGAACGAGAATCGAGGCGTGGCCGGTGTGAACATGGGGCACCTGTGGGATCACGTAGATCTCATCACGAAAGAGATGGAGGCTCTCCAGCAACTCTTCGCCGCAGGCACGATTCGTCCGCACATCGACGGGAGCTACCCATTCGACCAAGCGGACGAGGCCCACGAGCAGATCGAAGCCGGGAAGAATCTCGGCAAGGTCCTCTTGGAGGCACGGGGTTGACGGTGCGCCTCTGTTTCGTCTGTCTCGGCAACATCTGCCGCTCCCCAACGGCGGAGGCCGCAATGCGTCGGCTGCTCGATGCGGAGGGACTTGCCGACCGCATCTCGATCGACAGCGCAGGCACCGGCGCGTGGCACGTCGGGGAGTCACCGGACGGTCGCGCGAGGGCCGCGGGAAGCCGACATGGCCTCGACGTCCATGGCCGCGCACGCGCCTTCGTGGCTTCGGACTTCGAACGTTTCGACTACGTCCTTGCAATGGATCGGAGCAATCGCAGCGACCTCCTGCGGCTGGCACGGAACGACGACGAGCGACGAAAGGTTCGACTGTTTCGCAACTTCGATGCGACAGGGCCCCGTGAAGCCGACGTCCCCGACCCCTACTACGGCGGCGAAGATGGGTTCGACGACGTCATCGACATCTGCGAGGCGGCCTGCCGCGGATTGTTGTCGTACATCCGTCGGCATCACGACCTATGAAACCCGAACTCCGCCGCGCCCTGGAGCAGCACCTTGGTGCCAAGGTCAGTTCGACGCAGGCGGTTGGCGGGGGTGACATCAACGACGCGTTCTGCGCTTCGGTCGAAGGCGGGGGTCGCGTATTCGTGAAGTCTCACCCGAACCCGCCGCCAGACATGTTCTCGGTCGAAGCCAAGGGACTCGCATGGCTGCGGGACGCCAGTGCATTGCGGGTGCCAAGGGTCCTGGCCACGTCCGACCTGGACCCCGCATTTCTCGCCCTCGAATGGATCGAGCCGGGGCCCCGACTGCCAGAGTTCGAAGAGCTCGTTGGGCGTGGACTGGCTGAACTCCATCGTTTCGGAGCGCCTTGCTTCGGGCTCGAGCACGACAACTTCATCGGTCGCCTCGAGCAGAGGAACCATCCGCATGACGATTGGGCCTCGTTCTATTGGCAGGAGCGCCTGGAACCCCAACTGCGTTTGGCGTTCGACGCAAGGCTCATCGATCGGGACCTGAGGCGGCAGTTCGACACACTGTCGACGGTGCTAGGCGACCGGGTGGGACCGACGGAGGGGCCGGCGCGGCTTCATGGAGACCTGTGGGGTGGGAATCTTCACGTCGACGAACGAGGCATGCCCTGCCTCATCGACCCGGCGGTCTACGGAGGGCACCGCGAAATCGACCTCGCGATGATGCGGCTCTTCGGAGGATTCGGTCGCCGAGTATTCGAGGCCTACGCGGAAGCCTGGCCCCTGTCCGCTGGCAGTGAGGGTCGTGTTGCGCTGTACCAGCTCTATCCGCTGTTGGTTCACGTAAACCTATTCGGTGCCGGGTATGTTCCCGGCGTCCGCAGCGCACTCCAGGGTTCACTCTGACCCGCGCATTCTTGACAGTGGGGGCGCACAGTCCCAGATCCACGTCGCGAACCGGCGTCATGACGACGCGCCCGGAGTCGCATGGAATCATCGAGATGAGCGACCGTCATGCCTTTTTGCTGATCGATCATGGAAGCCGGCGCGCCGAGGCGAACGAGATGCTCGGCAAGGTGGCGGACTTGGTCAGGGCGCAAGCGACCAGCGACACGATCGTCGAGGCCGCCCACATGGAACTCGCTGAGCCAACCATCCAGCAAGCGTTTGCCAGGTGCGTGGAACAGGGAGCTACCCTGGTGGTTGCACACCCCTTCATGTTGTCGCGCGGAAGACACGTCGCCGAAGACGTGCCGCGTTTGGTGGCCGAAGCCGCTGCACTCCACCCGGACGTTCGCTACGCGGTGGCCGAGCCACTCGGCGGACACCCCGGAATCGCCGCAATCGTGCTCGACCGCTGCAAGGCGGCGCTCGAAGAAGCCTAGGGCCGAAGCAAGACTTTGCCGGTGGTCTTGCGAGACCCTAGTGCAGCCAGTGCGGCAGGCGCATGCCTCAACGAATGCGTCTCCGAGATGACCGGCTTGATCTTGCCTTCGGCGTACAGGCGATTGAGGTCTGCCTGCGCACGCTGAAGCACGTCGGGATCGTGCTCGAAGTATGGGCCCCAGTGAATCCCCACCAGCGAGATGTTCTTCAGAAGCACTCGGTTCATTTGCATCGAGGGGATGCGTCCGCTGGCAAAGCCCACCACCAAGAGACGCCCCTCGAAGGCGATGCACTTGGTCGACGCGTCGAACGTATCTCCGCCGACTGGATCGTAGATGACGTCTGCTCCTCGTCCGTCGGTGAGCTCTTTGACCTGGGACACCCAATCGCCGTCGCGGTAGTTGATGACGACGTCTGCTCCGTTTCGTGCCACCAGCTCGAGCTTGTCGGCAGTCCCAGCCGTTCCGATGACGCGGGCACCCATCGCAGATCCGATCTGCACGGCCGCAAGGCCGACTCCGCCAGCCGCCGCGTGAACCAGCAGGGTTTCACCAGCGCGAAGCTGCGCCCGATGCATGAGTGCCACGTGAGAGGTCTGATACACGAGCCCGAGCGCGGCGGCTTCCTCGAGCGACATGCCGGGTGGCACGGGGAACACGCGCTCGACAGGGGCGGCTACCGCAGACGCGTAGCCGCCGTATGACAGAAGAGCGCTGACGCGATCCCCGACTGCGAACCGCTCCACCTCGGAACCTGCCTGCGTCACGACGCCAGCCACTTCGGCGCCGGGCGAGAACGGCAGCTCGGGCTGGACCTGATACTTGCCGCGGGTAATGAGCGTATCGAAGAAATTACATCCGATAGCCTGCACCTCGATACCCACGTCTGTGGACCCAAGATCGAGGCGATCGAACTCTTCGATCTCCAGGGCTTCCGGGCCGCCAAGCTCTTTCACGATCATTCGATACATCGATCGGAGTTTGGCGCGAAAACCGCGAGTGACTACCGGACCGGCCCACAAACTCGCGCATGCTGGTATAAACGACGGGTGAGTGGGGGTAAGCGCAGGCATCCGCTCCCGGCGGGGGTGCTGCCGGAAACGGCAGAAGAAGCGAGCGAGGATCGCGAGAGCCACGTCCGTGCGCGGCCACCCGAACGACATTCGACGGACGGAAGCGCGCCGGGGCCAGCTGCGAGCCGGGCCAAGACCCTTGTCGACGCGCTGATCGAGCTGGGTCCGGGTGAGATTGCCCCGGTGGTTGGCGAGCTGCTTCCGCTCGGGGATCATGCGCTCGCTGAGCTGGTGAAGAGCTTTCCAGGACCCGTGTGGCGACCGTCGCTGCGGACCGACTCGCGGCTGCCCCGCCCGAGCGAGATTTCTGCATCCGCCGCAGCGCTCATGGCATTCGACGATCGGGCGGTCCCGTACCTTGCGGAACTCACTCGGCACCCGAGTCCCGAGGTACGCTACTACGCACTGGTCTGCTGCAAGACGGTGGAAGCCGCGGGGCTCGTCGACGCATTGGCTCGCGCAGCCACAGACCCAGATCGCGACTGTCGCCGGGTCGCCCTTCAGGCACTGAGCCAACACCAACATGGCGCCGGATACCGGGACGCGCTCTGGACGCTTCGGCGAACCGCAGGGTCCGAGCAGGAGGCACTGGGCCTGCGTCGTCGCGCGGTTTCAGCTCTCACTCAGCTTCGAGACGAAGAGTCCGCGCCGCTGTTCGTCGACCTACTCACGGACGCCGACCGCGGCATCGCGACGGCAAGCCGAGTGGGTCTACGTGTACTAACGGCCCACGACTTCGGGTTCGATCGCGATCGTTGGCTTCCTTGGTTGGCCGAGCACGGCCGCGACCGAAGGATAGAGTGGTTGATCGAAGGTTTGAGCGACGCTCGGACGAACATTCGACTGCTCGCCTCGCGCGAACTCGCCCGCCTCACTCGCTTCTTGCCGCCGCTGCCCGAGACCGCAGACCGCAAGAACTTTCTCGAAGCGCAGTTTCACTACCGGAGGTGGTGGTTGGAGCGCCACCCACGCGCCCGTTGACTCGTAAGGTCAGAGAACAGACGCAGCCGCGAGACTCTTTCTGAGTGCTTCGACGCCAGTGTACCGAGTTGAGGCGATCCCTGCTTCCCGCGCCGCGTCGCAGTTGCTCTCCCGGTCGTCGACGAAAAACAGCTGCTCTGCCGGCAACTCGAACTCTCCGATGACGCGCGTATACGCCGCAGCGTCGGGCTTTCGAACACCGATGAGGCACGAAACGAATGTCCAATCGAGGTACCTCGACAGGCCCAGTCGCTCTTCGATGAGCTCATACCAGACGGGGTAGTTCGAGAACGCATGCATTTCCCAGCCAT
This sequence comes from uncultured delta proteobacterium, assembly GCA_963845195.1. Taxonomy (GTDB): domain Bacteria; phylum Myxococcota_A; class Polyangia; order Polyangiales; family Houyiibacteriaceae; genus SG8-38. The sequence goes on along the minus strand of CAWJRH010000006.1, from coordinate 422,343 downwards.
GCGCCCGAAGCTCGGTCATCAGCTCGCTCATGCCTGGCAGCCAACGGTACGCGTCGCGAATCGTTTCGACGAATCCGCGATGATCGAACGCCCGTCGATCGACGAAGAAATCGCTCAGAAACTGATCCTCGGTGCGAAGCCCCAGTTCGAACTCGACCCATGCGCTGGGGTGCTTTGCGCCGAGCATCGCTTGGAAGCTCATGCCGAAGAACTCGGGCATCTCCTTGAAAAACGGATCGTGAACCAGGGTGCCCATCACGTCCCAAAGCAACACGCGACGCGTCATGGGCTCACCCTCGCGCCCCCGAGGGCCTCCTCAGAGCCTTCGTCGAGTGCGTGTCGACCCAGCTTGTCGAGGAACGTGGTCCGCTTGAGACCCAGAGCGCGCGCCGCCTTACTCTTGTTGCCGGATGCCCGTTCGAGAGTCCGCAAGAGCAGTCGGCGCTCCACTTCTGCGTAGGTGCCGTCGAGAGGGTGCTCATCGCCCTCGGTACGACCCAGCGGGAGGAGATCCGGCGGACCAATCGCTCGGCCTCGAGCACGTGAGACCGCGCGCTCCATCACGAGTTCGAGTTCCGCGACGTCACCTGGCCAATCGTACTGAACGAGAATGTCCATGGCTTCCGGCTCGATCCCTACAGGGTCGACGGAGAGCACTCGGCTGGCGCGCGCAATCGTGACCCATACGAGGGAAGGCACGTCTTGTCGCCGCTCGACGAGCGGTGGGATGAGAACCTCGGAACCCTCGAAGCAGTCGGCGAGCACGCCGATTAGCGCATCGCTTTGTCGTAGAGCAGGCAGCGGAGCACGCGCTGTTGCGATGATGCGAACCTCCACCTGAGATTGCGCGTCGAGCGTCTCGGCCAATCGCCCCTGCACGGCAGCGGGCAGTGTCGGAAGGTCACGGAGAACGAGAGTTCCCCCGAACGCCGCTGATAGCCATCCCTTTGCGCGACTCGAATCGGAACCGAATACCAGCTCATCTGCGAGCGCAGCTTCCGCGCTTGCGCAGTCGGCCACGACGAAGGGTGCCTGCCATCGAGGTCCGCGGTCGTGCATGAACCTCGCCATCGGAACCGCAGCAGAACCCGCAGGTGCAACGAGAAGCACGGGCTGTTCGGTCGGTGCAAGCTCGATTGCGCGAGTCTGTGTCTCGCGCATCGTGGCGCTGTAGGCGATGTGCAGGGCCTGGTTGTCAGCGATTCCACGCCCGAGAAGGTCGACCTGGCCGCGAACCTGCGTGAGCTCACCTTCGAGCGCGGCAACACGTTCTTGCGCGTCTCGGTGCAGATCGGTGAGCGCCTCGATACGACTGTCTGCGCGCAGCCGAAACAGCTCCTGGGACAACATGCCTCCGAGCGCGAGTCCAAGGCTGGCAAGCGCCTGGCGTTCCGCTCTCGAAAGTGGCCGGCGGATGCTCGACTCCGAAACCAACAAGAGCGCCTCTGGGTGATGCTGGTCAGTGCAAACGACGATGAGGTCCAACTCGGCAGTAGTCATGGCATCGGCCAACGCACGCAGCTCGGGTTCACGAACCGAACGGCGGAGCAAGGAATCGCGATCGATGACTGGCGATTCGACGAATGCCAGCGCCTCCCGGATCAGGGATTCGAGTTCTCCGAGACCACGCGAGACCAGTTCGTCGTACGAATCGACTGACAGTCTTTGGGGTGGATCGAGAGTCAGAAGCTCTGGGACCCCGTTCACGCCTCCCCCTTGGAGTGGTGCCGACAGGGCGCGCACGATCTCGTCGAGTGTCGAAGACCGGTCGAGCGAGATCCGTGCCTCCGCGACCCGTGCGACGAGCCCGCGGGGACTACGGAGAAAGCGCAGAGACCCCAGTCGTCGAAGCGCGATGAAGAGGAAGAGCCAGACGGGACCTGCGGAAGCAAGCAGCAGGCCGATCTGCCACCGCACCGGAGCCCGAGGCACGAGGAGCAACCCGAGAGAGAAGACCACGATACTCGCGACGGCTGCGGGCAACGCAACGGCGCGAAGACGGTCGCGCGTCGGACTCATCCACGAAAGCGCCCCGAGCCAAAGCAGCACCGCGATTCCCGCTTCGAGCGAGACGCGTTCGGCTCCGTTCAGAGGGGTACTCCAGCTAGCGATGAGCGCCGCCGTGAGCATGATGATGCTCAACACGGTAACGAAGGTGTCCGTCTTGTCTTCACCGCGACCCGCACGCCAGGTGCGCAGGAGACGCTCGAGCACCACAAGGGCCACCGCGATCCAGGCGAACCGATGCGTCGATACAATTGCGCCGGTGCTGCTACCGGCCGCCGCAACCGCCACGCCGAGGAAAGTCGAAAGTGCCGTGAGTCGCAAACGGTCGCCTTGCATCCCGACGAGGCGGGCGAAGTACGGCCCGAAGCACAGGGCAACCGACGCCACCACTGCGAGTACGCTAGCTGAGCCTAGCTCTCCAAGCGAGGCTCTCGCCGCCAGTACATAGAGTACGACTGCGGGGGCAATGATGGTCAGAAGCGTCGAGATGCGCACGGGTGGGTCGCCTGTGTTGCGGGGCGCTTAGTTTATCACTGGCTTGGGGCGTGACCAGATCGGCCTGGTTCTTGGTTGAGGAACATCCGGGCCCCAACCTCGTACCACCAGTCACGATACCGCTTCTGGGCGGTTTGCCGCGCGCGTTTTCCGAGGCCCGGCTCGTAGCCGAAAAACTCCTGCGTCAAGTGTTCGAGCTCGTCTCCGGCTCTGCGTCTCAGACGCTCGTCCTGGTGCATCAAGGCATCGATGAGCCACTCGACGCGGTGCGCTGACGCATTCTTGGCGTACCAGCCCCGCCACTTCTTCTTGGAGGTGCCGAAGTCCTGACAGGTCAGGCGAACGAGGCTTGCGTGCGCCGCTCGGACCAGCTTCTCTTCGGATGACTCGAGGAGGGAGACGAGAAACTCTATCGATTCCGTGTCTCGTAGGCGCCCAAGCGCTTCGACCGCCGTGACCTGAGGGAGAAGCTTTCGGCCGTCGGCGGCGATCGCGCGAAGCTTGTCGATCAGAGCAATGAACTCGGCCTCACACGCGTAAAGCACGCTGAGCGCACGGTACGCTGCGCTGCGAACCCCCGCGTCACGGTCGAACAGGCGGCGACCCGCCGGGTCGACTAGGTCTGGATGAAGAAACGCTGACGCGACCACGGTGGCGTAATAGCGAACGTCCGGATCAGCGTGCTCGAGCAGCGGAATCAGATAGGGGACTGCCTGATGGCCAAAGGCCACGAAGGCGCGACCGATTGGGGAAACGTCTCGGCCCTCGGGGATGCGTGCGTGCGGCTGGTTTCGGTCGAACCACAGAGTGCCAGGGAACTCGCGTGCCAACCCGGGAAGCGCCGCTTCGCCCGCCGCAAGCAGAGGCAGGAGGACACTCTCGTCTTCGGGACTCGTTTCTTCTAGCTGCGAAATCAGGTACTCGATGTCGGAGCCGACGTCGACGATGACACTCGGAAGCGATCGCTCCGAGGGCTTCGGCGCCGGGCGCCAGCGGTCGACAGGACGGGGAATCTCTTCCCGCGCGCTCGGAGGCGCGGAGCTTGGAACCCCCGGTGGAAGCGAAACCACGTCGTGGACGATCGAACTGCCATCGTTGTCGCGTCGAGAATCATGTGGGAGCGAGCGTCCCGAGGTCTCGTTGTCGTAGTCGCGGGGTCGCTCCGGAGCAGACCGTTCAGGCGGCGGTTCGGGTGAACTCCATCCCGACGGGGCTTCGGCTGCCCAGCTCGGCGGCGCTGCGGCAGTCCAACTCGACGGTCGATCGACTTTGGGCCCCTGCTGCTTCGGGGGCGGGCGACTTGGCGAAGAAGGCGGGCGCGTCGAGGGCCTTCCAAGAACCTCGGCCGTTGGAGGCGCCAGGCTGTATTGTGTCGAGGTGTGAAACCCCGACTCTGAGACCGGTGCGCTCGGAGCCAACGGGGCAGGCGGCGGAGACGGAGATGAGTCACTAAAGGTGCCAGCCGGGACCGCCGTTCTATTTCGGACCGCGTTGGGGGGTTCGGTATCGGCGACTGTCCACGGGTCCGCGGAGGTAGGAGGATCAGACGGTACGGCCGGAGAAATCGCGCCGCGAGGGGGCAGAGAGCTGCGCTGTCCGCGACCTTGGAAGGGAGCGACGTACGGAACGATCCCTGCCTCCGTTTCGTCGAGTAGCTCGACCAGACGGCGCATTCGCGAAGTCATGTGGATATCGTAGTGCTTCGCCAGCCCTGCCTCGATGCGTACCGAACAGGCAATTCGCTGAATGGGATCGAGACTCAATTCGGCCGCGATCTCTCGCAGCGTCGACTCGGGCAGAGCTCGATCCACCGCCAGGACCAAGGCGTCATCGCTACGAGACAAAGGAACCAGCCGATGCCGGACCGCGAATTCCCGGGGAAGAGCCCGAACCTCTTCGAGGCTGGTCTTCATCACCTCATCCCGGGTGGCCGGCATGAGCCCGTAGACGGCCGCACAGTACGCGGCCATCGCGTTCTCTGGGATGCCGCCGAGCTCGAGGATCACGGTATCCAGGTTGCCACCGCGGACGACCTGCTCTTGGATCGCGACTTGGATCCGTTCGGCCGAAAGCGCTCGATCGCGAACCAAAAGCGCAGCGAGTGCAGACATTCCCTCAGGCCATGGTGGCTTCGCGTCTACCGCGGTGTCAACGCCGTTGTCTGCAAGATGCCAAGCGATCGTTGATGAGCGCGAGCGCCGCTGGAACGGCCGTTTGAACACGCAACACTTGTTCCCCTAGGGTGATGAGATCAAAGCCTCCATCGCTCAGCGCATGTATCTCAGCGTCGCTGAAGCCCCCTTCAGGGCCGATTGCACACCAAACCTCGGCGGGCTCGACCTGGAGCGGAGCGAGACGGGAAGTGCCGCGTGCGTAGAATCCGATCCGAAGCGCCGTCGCCGGCACCTGCGGCAGCCACTCGGCCAGCGCGCGCGGCGGATGCACTGTAGGGATATCCGTGCGCTCCGACTGCCGCGCCGCTTCGCCCGCAATGCGGGACAGTCGCTGCAGTCGGGAAGGCGATCTCGAGGCATCCCACCGGGGCACGGCGTGCTCGGTCACCACAAGGGCTATGTCCTGCACCCCGAGCTCGGTCGCCATCCTCACACACTCGTCGACCTTCGCCCCCTTAGGCAATCCCAGCAGCAACGTCACGGCTGGCAGTGACTCCTCGGTCGCCCGCCGTGGCTCGGAGACACAGATCGCCTCATCGTCTCCAAGTGACTCGATCGTCGCGGGCGCGTGGTTGCCGAGCCCATCGAAGAGCACTACTCGGTCTCCGACTCGGAGCCGCAAGACCCGCACATGCCGAGATGCCGCCGCGCCCAGGGTCACTGTTCCACCTCGCTCAGGCAGCGCAGAGACATGAAGCCGGCGGTCGGTCACCGGGACGCCCCACCCATGACGAATGCAAGCCACTCACCTTCCGATCGCGTCTCGACCACGGGCGTTGCTTCGTAGGCCCGTAGAATCGCGTCGTGCTCGAAGTCGAGGATTCCGCTGAGAATCAAGAGCCCGTCTGGTGCCACGCAAGACGCAAGCTGCGACGGCAGGTCGACCAGCACGCGTGTCTCGATGTTCGCAAGCACGAGATCGTACTTCCCCTCGACTGCATGAAGGGGGGCCGTAGACGCATCGAATCGATCCGCGACTCCGTTGAGTGACGCGTTCCGTGTCGCCACGGCGATGGCGTCGTCTTCGATATCGATGCCAATGGCACTGGACGCACCGAGGGCAAGAGCGGCGATGGACAGCACTCCGCTGCCACAGCCGACGTCTAGGACGCGCTCGCCCCCGGTGATACGCTCATCGATGATCGACAGAACTAGACGCGTGGTCTCGTGGTCGCCGCTTCCGAATGCGCTCTCCGGGTCAATGGTGAGGACTGTGCGGCCCTCACTATCTGCGACCTGTTCCCACGACGGTTGCAACAGCAAGCGCGACCCGATCCGCTGAGGCCCGAACCCCCGACGCCACTCGACGGCCCAATCGGTCGCCTCGTCGTAGAGAAGTGACGCTTCGTACTCGGGCGGAGCGATTGCGAGCGCGTTTGCCGCGAGCGCCTCATCCTCGAAAGACCCGAGCAGGGTAACTCGTCCATCGTCGATGCCGAGCACGATGGTGGTCGTGTCTCGTTGCTCTAGGCCGGTTGCGCCGTGCTCCCAGAGCCACAGCTCTGCGAGCTCGACGGCTGCTGGATCGACACGAATCGAGAGTCGAGCGAAACGCTTGGGGGTGTTCACGCTTCCTCCATCAGGCGCGCAGAGATGTAGACCACCAGGAAGAACAGCCACACGATGGGGCCCAGCCGATTGCCTCCTCGCCAGGCGACCAGCGGCGTCACGAACGGGACCAAGAAGCCGAGATAGCGCCATGGTGCTGCGAGCGGGCCGGTGAAGACACGCCAGGCCATGATGAGATGCGCGAAAAGAAGCGCTGCACCCGAAACCGACCATAGCGCGAGGAGCGAGAGTTCCACGGCCCACTTCTAGCCGATTGAGAGGCGACTCCCAACGATTTGAGCCCTGTTCGTGGGATGAACCAAGGGCTTTGTCTGCTACCGTAGCGTTCGCAGAGGAGGTTTTTGTTGTCGTCGAGAACGATTGGCATCGGTTTGGTGGGGTGCGGAGTGGTGGGTACGGGAGTTCTAGAAATCCTGCAATCACACGCGTCCACGATAGAGAAGCGGCTCGGAGCCAGTATCACGGTACGGCAGATCGCGGTCCGCGACCTCGCCCGATCGCGCGCGCCGATCGTTGCCTCATACCGTCTGACCGACGACCCCTTCGCCATCGCGCAAAACCCGGAGGTCGACATCGTGGTGGAGCTCATGGGTGGCCTCGAACCCGCAGGGGCGATCGTTAGGGAGGCCCTCGAACGCGGCAAGCAGGTCGTGACGGCCAACAAGGCGCTGCTCGCCGAGGAGGGTGACGCCCTCTTCGACCTGGCCCGACAGAAGGGCCTCGACCTGTGTTTCGAAGCGTCGGTTGCAGGCGGCATCCCGATAATTCGGACACTCGAAGAGAGTCTTGCGGGCGACGAGATCGTCTCGATCGAAGGCATCATCAACGGGACGAGCAACTACGTACTGAGCCAGATGGCAGAGCGTGGCCTGGAGTTCGCTGTGGCCTTGAAAGCGGCTCAGACTGCAGGGTATGCCGAGGCCGACCCAACGCTCGACGTTTCCGGAGGCGATGCGGCGCACAAGCTGGCTATCTTGGCCACGCTTGCATTCGGCGTACGCGTGCACCCTGAACACATTGCAATCCAGGGGATCAACGTCGTCGACGCGTCAGACATCGAGTACGCCGACGGCTTCGACTACGCCATCCGGCCGATCGCAATCGCGAGGCGCCTGAATGGCCGGCTCGATCTCCGGGTCCACCCTGCCCTCGTCCCCGCCAACGCCCCGCTGGCCCACGTCACCGGCGCGCTCAACGCAGTGTCGGTCACGGGCGTTCAACTCGGAACGTGCTTTCTGTCCGGTCCAGGCGCAGGCGCAGGACCGACGGCTACGGGCGTGGTCGGCGACCTGGTCGACGTCGGTCGAAATCTCTTGCACGGTGCATCGGGGCGCGTTCCGAGCTTCGTGCACGACGACGACGCGGAACCGAAGCTGGTCTCCCCGGACGATCTAGAAACCAGCTACTACCTGCGTTTCACAGTCCGCGACCAACCCGGAGTCCTCTCTGCCATCACCGGCGCGCTCGGCGAGTTTTCGATCTCAATCGAGAAAATGTTCCAGAACGTCGACGAAGCGGATGCGGGCTCGGCCACTGTCGTCATGGTCACGCACGAGGCGAAGGAGTCGGGCATCCGCGAGGCGCTCGAAAGCATCGACCGACTCCCTCACACTCTCGCACCGACGCGATTGCTCCGCATCCTCGACTGAGAGGATAGCTCGATGGAATCTACGCCTGTGATCGAGCTCGACGGGGTCACGAAGCGATACGGCGACACGAAGGTTCTCGAGAACGTCGACCTCGGTTTCGCGTCGGGACAGACCACGGTGCTCATTGGGCCGAGTGGCTGCGGCAAATCGACGCTGCTTCGCCTCGTCGTCGGTCTCGTCGAGGCCGACGCGGGCGAGGTGAGGTTCGAAGGTGAGATTCTCTCGCCTTGCAATATCCAGCAGCTGCGCCGGAGGATGGGATACGTAATTCAGGAAGGCGGCTTGTTCCCGCACCTCACGGCCGCAGGGAATACAACACTCATGGCACGGCGGACCGGAATGACGGATGCTCAGATCCGGGAACGACTGCACGCTCTCGCCGAGTTGACCCAGCTACCCACCGAGACCCTAGATCGGTACCCCGCCGAGCTTTCGGGAGGCCAACGTCAGCGTGTGAGTCTGCTCCGAGCGCTGATGCTCGATCCCGACGTGCTGTTGATGGACGAACCCCTCGGCGCGCTCGACCCGATGATTCGCGCCGAGCTCCAAGAACAACTGCGAGAGATCTTCGTCCAGCTCGACAAGACGGTAGTGCTGGTAACCCATGATCTCGACGAAGCGGCCTACTTCGCCGATCGAGTCGTGCTGCTCCGCGCCGGACGAATCGAACAGCAAGGTAGGGTCACGGAGCTGCTCAACGAACCAAAGAGCGAGTTCGTCACGGCATTCGTGCAGGCGCAGCGCAGCGTACTCGAGACCCTGCGCGGAACCCCAGAGGCATGAGCAGGCGCTGGGTAACGGGAATCGCGCTCGTGGCGCTGTTGGCCGGCCAGCGAACGGTCGCACAAGGCGCTTCGGTGACTGTTGGCTCCAAGAAGTTCACGGAGTCGGTAATCCTCGGCGAGCTGATCGCGCAAACCGCGCGATCCTCCGGCGCACGGGTCGATCACCGGTCGCAGCTCGGGGGCACCCGAATACTTTGGAACGCACTTCAACGCGGCGAAATCGACCTCTATCCCGAGTACACCGGCACCATCGCCAAAGAGATCCTCGAGGGCGTGAGCGCCGACGACTTGGATGGAATCCGAACTGCACTTGCGAATCGGGGGATCCTGGTGAGCGACCCCTTGGGATTCAACAACACGTATGTGCTGGGCATGAACGAGCGCGATGCCCAGGCCCTGGGCATCGACACGATCTCTGATCTCGCCGACCATCCGGAACTACGGTTCGGGTTCTCTAACGAGTTCATGGAACGTGAAGACGGGTGGCCAAGCCTCCAGCAAGCGTACTCGCTGCCGCAGGGCGATGTGCGCGGAATGGACCACGACCTCGCGTACCGTGCACTCGCCGCTCATTCCGTGGACCTAGTCGATCTCTATTCGACCGATGCGGAGATCGAGTACTACCAACTGAGGCGACTCGAAGACGATCGAAGGCATTTTCCTCGGTACGACGCGGTGATCCTGTCCCGCGCCGATCTGGGGGATCGTGCCCCGGAGGCAGTGGAAGCGCTGACGAACCTCGAAGGCGCCATCGACGCCGCCGCGATGAGCGCGATGAACTCCGCAACGAAACTCGATCGAGCTTCCGAGCCTGAGGTTGCGTCGGCCTTCCTGGCCAAGAAGCTCGGCGTGCACACGACGATCGAAAGGTCGACGGTGTGGACGCGTTTGCGCGAGACGACGACCCAGCATCTGTTTCTCGTAGGAGTTTCGCTCGCCGCCGCAATCCTGGTTGCGATCCCACTCGGAGTCCTGGCGGCCAAGTCGGCAGGGCTTGGACAGTTAATCCTGACGATCGTCGGTCTAGTCCAGACAATTCCGGCGTTGGCGCTGCTGGTATTCATGATCCCCCTTCTCGGCATTGGGGCGGCGCCGGCGATCGCTGCGCTCTTCCTCTACAGCCTTCTGCCGATCGTCCGGAACACGTACGCCGGCCTTCACGACATTCCGAACCCGATCGTCGAATCTGCCATTGCGCTGGGCCTTTCCCCTTCCGAACGACTGCGACTCGTCGAACTTCCGCTCGCCGCCCGATCGATCCTCGCCGGAATCAAGACGTCGGCGGTGATCAACGTCGGCACCGCGACGCTTGGTGCGCTGATTGGTACTGGCGGCTACGGACAGCCGATTCTGACCGGCATCCGGCTCGATGACGTGGGACTGATCATGCAGGGAGCGATTCCAGCAGCGGTCCTCGCACTTCTCGTCCAGGCCGGATTCGAACTCGCCGAGCGCAAACTCGTGTCCAAAGGCCTGCGCACGGGCTGAGGAAGCCAGGGCGGGCGCCGTTGGTTGTCAGGCGCTGTTCAACAGCTCGCCGACGACCGACTGGAAGTCTTGAATCGAGCTGATGTGAGTCGCACGCGGAGTGCGGACACCGAGCGGATGACCCGGAGGGCACCCAATCCAGATCGGCACCCGAGGCGCTAGCGTATCGACCAGCCGTTCAACCTGCACCATCTCGTCTTCGGACATGCGCCGAATCACGGACAGGACGAGTACATCGGCGTTGCTCTGCGCAACGCTCCAGATGATCTCTTCAGTTGGGAGCTCGGGCCCGAGATAGAGCACGTCGAAGCCCGCCTCTTTAGCGACGACCGAGCCGGCCAGAATTCCAAACTCGTGCGGTTGCCCAGCCGGTGTGGTGAACAAGAGTTTGGGTGCGTTTTCCGGTGTATTGATTGTTTCAAGGCGGCCTAGCAGGAGCCTTCTGAGCTGTGCGCTCACCAGGTGCTCTTGGGCTACGCCGAGTAGTCCCTCCGACCATCGATGGCCAACCTGCCACATCAGGGGAATTGCGACCCGCAGCAGCAGCTCAAAGTTACCGAGGCCGTCGGTGAGCTCGGCGAGTTGAGCTGCGGCGCGCTTTGCGTCGAGTTTCTCAATCGAAGACAGGTACGCCTCTTGCTCCTCGGTGAGCGGCGGTGGCTTCTGCGGCGGCTGCTCGAGGGGCGGCTGCTCGTCCGAGTCACGGGCCATCTCTGCAAGCTGCTCGGTGGGGAGCTTCGCGATCGAGATCAGCCCCCGGCCGCGGTCGCGCAGCGCCTTGAGGTGCATCAAGCGCGCGACGTCTTCCTCGCTGAACATCCGCGTCCCGCCAGGCGTTCGTGCGGGCTGGACGGCGCCGTAGCGACGCTCCCATGCTCGAATCGTTTCGGGTCGGAGTCCCGTTCGTGCGACGACGAGCCTCAAGGGCAGCAGCGTATTTTGCTCGAGTTGACCCATGAAGGGGGAGATCTGAACAAGATCTCACTCAGTCCAACATAATACCGGAAAGGACGACTCCAAGGGTAGAAATCCCCTGCGAACACGAGTTTCCGGCAGCGTGGCTATCTATACACCGCTCCTGCAGCGGTTAATGGCTGCTGGGCACTTCGACGAAGTGCTTAACCACCGCCGCCGGCTTCCCACAGCTCTCCGGACGGGTCGCGCCGGTGGCTTCACGGCGTACCAGGACACGATGCGGGCCCGTGGGCGCTTGGAAGCAGGACTCCCACAGTCCCTGATCTCGTCGCTCCGTGGAAACCCACGGGAGCGGGAGATCCGTCGCTTCGCCCAAACGTCGACGAAGGAAGATCTCCGCCGCCTGCGTCGGCTGGTCATAGGCGCATCGACCCCGGAACCGATCGAGATCCCCGAGCTCGCCGGCGATCTGCGTCTCGAGCCAGCTCTCTGCATGCTCGGGACGAAGACGACCGTACATCAAGCCGTCGGGCAGCCATAGCGTGCACGCAGCGAAACGATGCCCGCCGAGGTGGCTCGTCTGCCAGAGCTCGACCTCGGCAGCGCCAAGCGCGCGAAAAAAGGCGCTCCCTTGACGACCACAGCAGGCATCACGTCGGCCGTGAGTGCAGACGAGACAAATCGCAGGCGCTGGCTCCGCGTTCTCTTCGAGTGTGTCCACGCCGACTGTGACCAAGTCGTCGTACCGATCGATCGGGATGCGTGACATCGTGCCGTGGTCGGCGCGAACCCAAGCAACGAACGGGTGCCTCGATTTCCCGCCCGGCCTGCGAACCAGTTGAAGACGGGACCTCGGCAGACGGGTCAGCAAGTCGTCAAGATGGGCACGCACCTCCGGTGAGAAGGCATCGGACTCGAGGGGCTTGGGAGCCCACGGCTGATTGACTTCGATCAGCAGCCAGCGATCGACCGAGTCGATTGCCGTCCCTGCAAGCGGCTCCTCGGCCTCCTCGGAGGCCACCGAGCAGGCGGGTGGAGTCACCGTTCGTCTGCCCTCAGCGGCAGTGGTCGAGCCATCTCCTCGGCTGCATCGTCGATCGTCTGCTGCCGTCGTTTGCCGATCTTAGAACGCCATGCTTCGAGGTTGACCTCCATCTCAGAGCCCAGCTCCTGCGCGCGAATCAGGTGTCCCTCGATCTGAGCGCGCAGCATGGGATCGCTTTCCGCAGCAAGCGTGGCCTCGACCGCATCGATGACGGTTCGAATACGCGCGACCGCATCGAGGTGGTTGTCTCGCTGCGCAAACCTACGCGCCTGTACCATCCAGACGGCCCACCGGTCTTCTTCTCGTTCGAGGCTCATCGCTGCTCAATGTAAAGCGTTTGCGCCGCAAATCCAGTCGGCTGCAGGGTCGCGGCGGTTCGAGCCAGGTCTTTGAAGCGGCCCCGGGCCCACAAAGCCCAGCCGCTAGCCCTTGAGCGCCTCGGCACCACCGATGATCTCCATCAACTCCTTGGTGATGGCGGCCTGACGCGCGCGGTTGTACTGCAGCGTCAGTCTGTCGATCATGTCGCTGGCGTTGTTGGTGGCGGCGTCCATTGCGGTCATGCGAGCGCCGTGCTCCGACGCCACCGACTCGAGGAGCGCCCGGTAGATCTCGACCTCGACGTACATCGGCAGAAGTCGGTCGAGCAGCGCGACCTGGCTCGGCTCATAGATGAAATCGCCGAGCTGGTCGTCAGCGAGCTCCAGCGGGGTGATAGGCAGAAGGGGCTCGACTACGACCTCTTGACTGATCGCGCTCTTGAACTCGTTGTAGACGAGGTAGCAGGCGTCCAGCTCGAGCTTGGTGTAGTCGTTCACGATGAAGCGGCCGATCTCGCCCGCCTTGTCCATGGTGAGGTCTTCGAAGACACCGAGAAAATCGTGACGGATCGTGGCATCGCGACGCGTGAAGTAGTCGCGCCCTTTGCGACCGATGATCCCGAAGCTAACGTTGCTCCCGGCGGCCTCGAGCTCTTTCCAGCGGTTGTACGCTGCCTTGCTGATATTCGAGTTGAAGGCACCGGCAAGCCCGCGGTCGCTGGTGAGCACGATGAGCATCACGTTCTTCGGTTCACGGCGCGCAAGAAGAGGGTGCACGTCTTCATCTGATCCGACTCGGGCGGAAACGCCGCTCAGCACTTCATGGGTCTTGATGGCGTAGGGCCGCAGCGCCTCGATGTTCTCCTGCGCTTTTCGCAGTCGCGCGCCGGCGACCAACTTCATCGCACGCGTGATCTTCTGCGTGCTCTTCACGCTCCCGATGCGCTTACGGATGTCCTTGAGGTTGGCCATGCGAGCTTCAGTCGGCCGTAGGCTCGAAGATGTTTGCGAATGCGCCGAGCGCGTCGTCGATCTGCTTTTGAAGATCGTCGTCGAGCTTGCCCTTGGAGATGATGTCCTTGAGGATCGAAGGCCGTTCGGCCTTCATCCACGACAAGAGCTCTTGTTGAAACCGGCCAATCGACTCCGCCGGAATCTCGTCGAGGAATCCGTGGGTGCCCGCGTAAATCGAGATGACCTGATCCTCGACCGGCCAAGGCACGTACTGACCCTGCTTGAGTACCTCGACCAGACGCTCGCCGCGGGAGAGCTGCTTCTGCGTCGCCTCGTCGAGGTCGGACGCGAACTGAGCGAACGCCGCCATCTCGCGGAACTGAGCGAGTTCTAGGCGGAGCGTGCCGGCAACCTGCTTCATCGCCTTGATCTGCGCGTTACCGCCGACTCGCGAAACCGAGATGCCGACGTTGATCGCGGGTCGGACCCCAGAATAGAAGAGGTCGGATTCGAGGAAGATCTGCCCGTCGGTAATCGAAATGACGTTGGTGGGAATGTACGCCGAAACGTCACCGGCCTGGGTCTCGATGATCGGGAGCGCCGTGAGGGAGCCGCCGGAGTCAGGGAGCTTCTTCGCGGTGAACCCTGCACCCTTTTCCTTGGCTGCTGCCTCTGCTTCGTGCTTCGACCTCGGGCCCGAGAACACCTGATTGCCGAGTCGGCTCGGTTCCTGGTCGGACTTCACGACGACCCAGTCCTCGGCCATCTTTGCGGCACGCTCGAGCAGGCGGCTGTGGAGATAGAAGACATCGCCCGGGTACGCCTCGCGGCCGGGGGGACGACGAAGCAGCAGCGAGAGCTGTCGGTACGCGACCGCCTGCTTGGAGAGGTCGTCGTAGATCAGGAGTGCGTGCTGACCGCTGTCCCGGAAGTACTCACCCATGGTTACGCCGGTGTACGGCGCAATGAACTGAAGCGGCGCGGGCTCCGAGGCGCCGGCGATGACGATGGTGGTGTACTCCATTGCGCCATACTGGGAGAGCTTGTCGACGACCTGGGCCACCGTGGACTGCTTCTGACCAATCGCGACATAGACGCAGAACACGCCCTTGCCCTTTTGATTGATGATCGTGTCGAGGGCGACGGCGGTTTTGCCCGTCTGACGGTCTCCAATGATGAGCTCGCGCTGCCCACGACCGATCGGAATCATCGAGTCGATGGCCTTGAGCCCCGTCTGAAGGGGCTCGGTCACTGGCTGTCGTTCGACGATGCCCGGGGCCTTCACCTCGACGCGGCGCATGAGCTTGCTCTCGATCGGGCCCTTCCCGTCGACCGGCTGGCCGAGCGCATTGACGACTCGTCCGACCATCGCAGGTCCGACCGGGACCTCGACGATGCGCCCGGTACGCTTGACGGTATCGCCCTCGCTAATGCCGACGTCCGAGCCGAAAATCGCGCATCCTACATTGTCCTCTTCGAGGTTGAGGACCATGCCGTAGACGCCTCCGGTGAACTCCAGGAGCTCTCCGGCCATGGCACTTTCGAGCCCGTAGATGCGCGCGATGCCGTCGCCCACGGTAAGCACGGTGCCCATCTCGACGACGTCGACCTGCTTTTCATAGGACGCGATCTGCTGTTTGATGATACTTGAAATCTCTTCGGCGCGAAGCTGCATTCCGGTGCTCCTGACTATGCGATTACGACTCGTTGCCGTTCGCTAGCAATGTCTCTTCGAGTTCGCCCAACCGATTGCTGATGCTGCCATCAAACACGCGGTCACCGATGCGCGTCACGACGCCACCGATAAGCGAGGGATCTTCGTTCTTCACGAGCACCACCTGATGCCCCGTGGCGTTCTCGAGCGTCTTCTGAAGGCGCGCGTAGTATTCGTCGCTCATGAGCTTGGCGCTCGTGACCTCGGCGCGCACGCTGCCGGTCTCGGACTCGGCGAGGGCGGTATACGCCTCGAGGATGTCGGGGAGGTACGCCAGACGTCCACGTTCTGCGAGGAGTCGCATGGTGTTGCGAACGAGCGGAGTAACCCCGATCTTTTCGAGCAGGCCGTCGACGATCGCCTGAAGGGCCGGTTTCGGAACGACGGGGTTTCCCACCACCTCCCGAAGTTCGCCACTCGCTACCCATGCGTCTTTGAGCGCGCCGACGTCGCGAAGGATCGCGTCGGTCTGGTTCTGTTCCTTGCCAAGCTCCAGCAAGGCCTGCGCATAGCGACGACCTACGACGCTCATGAGTTGTTCTCCTGACCGTTCTCTCGAGCAACGGTTTCGAGACGCGTCAGGTAGGATTCGGCCAGGCGATCGCGATCGGCGTCGGTGGTGCGCTCCTCGAGAAGCTGCTCCGCCGCAGCGACCGCGGCTGTTGCCGCCTGCTTCGTGAGGTCCTTCCGAAGCTGCTTCACCTGCTGTTCGATGAGGAACGTTGTGTCGCGCCGCATGCGCGCGGCCTTCTCTTCGGCCTGCTCTACGATGCGATCGCGCTCCACGGTGCCTGCTTTGATCATGTCGGCGCGGATGCTGAGCATCTCCTGGTCGAGCTTCTCGAGCCGATCGGCGGTCGCCTTGCGCTGAGCTTCGGCCTCCTGGCGCAGCCGCTGCGCTTCGAGGAGCTCGCGCTCGACCTCAGCCCGCTTCGCGGCAAGCGCTGGGTTGCCCTTCTTACGAATCGCCCACCCGAGGATCAGCAGCAAGACCCCGAAGTTGATGAGGGTGCCGAGAAACTCGGTCGTCATCAAATCGGAGAAATGCAGGTCACCGTGGACTGCATGGCCTTCTACTTCTTCGGTCACGTCGTGGGCGACCGGTTCGCCGTCATGCCCGTCCTTCGCCAACGTCAGCGTCGGCAGGGCGAGGCTGAGGCCCAACAGAGAGAGCATAGCCAGGGTGGAGCACGCGCGCCTCATTGCACCTCCCGATCGAGGATCTTCGAGGCAATGTCCCGCGCAAGCGCAGGGACCGTCGTCTGAATGTCGGCCTGCAGACGCGCCGATTGGGTCTTGAGCTCGGTGTCCGCCGCGGTGAGCTGCGCATTGGTCTCGTCGCGCACGCGGTCGAGTACCGTGCGCTCGAGGTGCTTACCCTCGTTTCGCAGGCGGTCTCGCTCCTCACCTGCTTGGAGCCGCAAACGCCGCATCTCTCCTTCGAACTCTTCCTGACCCGCCTCGGCTTCATCTTGAAGACGAAGCGCCTCGAGCTTGGCGCCCTCGATCGCAGACTCCCGCGCCTCGAATAGCGCCACCATCGGCTTGAAGACCAAAGGCCGGAACACGAGAAACGCGACCGCGAAGGTGGCGAGCTGTATCCAGATCGTACCGTCGAGGTCGATGATAGAGCCCTCAGAGAGCAGGGCGGTGAAAAGCACATTCATCGCAGCGGTTATCCTGGACGACCGAAACGCCGTGCCGTCGTACGGCGCTGGGGCCGAATCGAGCCTCGGACAAGGTCGAAACCCTAGCGGCGCGGAGAAGTAGCACGGGGCGCTACCCAGTCAAGGAAGCCTGCGCCCGCTTGGAAAGCTGAGCCTATGGCGTCAGGAGGCCCCAGCACCGACAGCCGGCTCGGCCACGCGCTCGCGCAACGCGCGTACCGTGCGGGCAGCCGCCCGTTCGTTCTCGCGGCTAAACACCGACGAGGGGAGCGGAAGGTCGGGGTCGACCCGGATTCGGAAGGTGACCTGAGTGCGGGAGCCGCCGTCGATTGGGTTCAGTTCCCAGGTCGCGCTGAACGCATCGATGTTTCCCTCGAGCAGCTTCGCCTCGACGATTCGTCGCTCTTCGAGCGGCTGACCCTCAGCGATGTCCAGCTGGCCCCACAGGGTGATCGCACCCTTGGCGACGCTCACCTCCATATAGACACGGGCTCGGCTGCCGCGCTGTGCAAGAACCCGAGATTTCTTGAAATTTGGCATGAATTGCACGTAGTTCGCGTAGTCCACGATGATCGGGAGGACCTGGTCCACCGGCTCGTCGAGCTCGATGACCGCCTGGCCCCAGGCGATGTTGGAACCCTCATGTGAAATCTGGGCGGTGAGGATCGACTCGAGATCGCTGCCGAGAACGGTCGCCGGAGCGGCAAAGAAGGCAAACGCCGCAATCGGAAGGACTAGGCTGCAATGTAGGTTCTTCATGCGATCCTCGTTGAGTTTCCCTACGCCCGTGGCCGGCTGACGTTACGGCCACCTCGAGCCGGCCACGGCGGCACGCAACCGCCCGGAAGGGAACAGGGGCTCACGATGGTATCGGCCGACGTTTTTCGGCGACAGAAAAATACGTTTTCGCCGGACTCTGTTGTTAGATTGAACCCTGGGTGTGACATGGGGCGTTTGGGCCTTTTCGTAGCAATTATAGGGCTCTTAGGCGCTCGTCCGATGGCGGTAGCCCAAGAGCCTGCCGCCGCGAAGGGCACGCTGCCCGTGCTCGAGATCCTCGCGGGAGCGGGTCCTCGATTCCGCAGCATCGACCTGCGTCCAAGCAATGGGACCGGGGGCAGCGAAAACAGGTCCTTCAGCACCGGGGCCTACGCGGACCTCGGAGGCACCCTGCTCGTTCGGCCGGCGGGACGCTCCAGTCGAAGCGCGCTTCAGGCGATCGTGATCCAAGGTGATGGCGGGGTTGGCCTCGGGCTGCAGGCCGAGCCCGGCGACACGGGAAGCCTGGCCGAGATTCGCACCTGGCGCGCACTCGGACAGCTCGGGTACCTCTATCCGCGGAAGAGGCTGCAGGTCGGGGGTCTGGTGGGTGGGGGCATCGATACGTTGACGATCGACCCCAACTTCGTCCTCCCCTCGATACGGTACGTGTACCTGCGAGTCGGCGTCACGCTGTCCTACACGGTCATCGATAACCATTTGCGTATTCGCGTCGATGGAGGGTTCCGGAAGCCGTTTTCGCTCTCTGATCTCGACCAGGCATTCGGTGACCAGAGCACCGCGAACGGGTGGGACGCGGTCGCCACGGTAGGCGGACGTCTCGGGATCGGATTCTCCTATGCCGTGCGGTTCGCCTACGAGGGATATCGAATGAACTTCTCCGGGACGAGCGCGGACGTGCCGGCGAGCGGAGGGCCTGGAGGCGATGGCACCGACAGGGCTCTCACCCTGCAATTCTTGATCGGTTGGTCGATCTAGAGGGTGTTGCGATCGGGGTCCTCGAGCGGAAGGACCTCGCCCATGACGCAAGCCCCGTCAAACACGGCACCCTTGTCCACGAATAGAGCCGGGGTTCGAATCTCACCCCGGACGATCGCTGAGGTGTGGAGTTCGACCAGCTCGGTGGCGACGATGGAGGCCTCGATCGTTCCCCCCCGAGCGATGAGGGTGCCGACGTGGACCGTTCCCCGAATCGTGGCCTCCTCGCCGACGACCAGCAGACCCTCGCTTCGAATGTCTCCGTCGAACGAGCCGTCGATCCGAACGCGCCCGTCGAAAAACAGCTTTCCCTCGTAGCGCGTTCCCGCCCCGAGCAGAGCGTGAAGGACCTGATCGTGTCGAGACATCGGACTCGAGCGTAAGGAGCGCAGTTTCCGGGGTCAATCGAACCCCTTTTCGCGACCCCCTGCGGGCCCTAGAGCTGCGGGGCACGGCGTTGACCGGCTACGGGCAGCATGCTACGTCGCCGCCGGCCTTCAGGTGGAATTCACCACCGACTGACGAACGCGGAAAAAACATGGCAGAGCTTCAGAACGGACGTGTAACTCAGGTCATCGGCCCCGTCGTAGACGTGGCCTTTCCTCGGGGCAGCCTCCCCCACATCCTCACCGCGCTTCAAGTAAGCAACCCGTCGATCGACGACAAAGAGTGGAATCTCACTCTCGAAGTCGCGCAGCACCTAGGCGAGAACACCGTCCGGGCAGTGGCTATGGATGCCACTGAAGGTCTGGTTCGCGGGATGGCGGTCCGAAACACCGACGCACCGATTTCGATGCCCGTTGGTCGCGAATGCCTGGGACGCATTCTCAACGTCATCGGCCAGCCGGTCGACGAAGCCGGGCCCGTGAACGCGACCAAGTTCTCCCCGATTCACCGGGAAGCGCCTCTTTTCGTCGACCAGAGCACCGAGGTCGAGATTTTCGAGACGGGCATCAAGGTCATCGACCTGCTCGCTCCGTACCGAAAGGGCGGCAAGATCGGCCTCTTCGGCGGCGCCGGCGTCGGCAAGACCGTGTTGATCATGGAGCTTATCAACAACGTCGCGAAGGCACACGGCGGCGTGTCCTGCTTCGCAGGCGTTGGCGAGCGTACCCGCGAGGGGAACGACCTCCTGCTCGAAATGAGCGAGTCGAAGCTCGAAAGTGGCGAGACCGTCCTTTCAAAGACGGCGCTGGTCTACGGGCAGATGAATGAGCCTCCGGGCGCGCGAGCCCGCGTCGCACTCAGCGCGCTTACGGTGGCCGAGCACTTCCGTGATGAGGAAGGGCAGGACGTTCTTCTTTTCATCGACAACATCTTCCGCTTCACGCAGGCGGGGTCCGAGGTATCCGCACTCCTGGGCCGTATTCCCTCGGCGGTCGGCTATCAGCCAACGCTCGCGACCGAGATGGGTGAGCTCCAGGAGCGCATCACCTCGACAACCAAGGGTTCGATTACCTCGGTCCAGGCGATTTACGTTCCGGCGGACGATCTCACCGACCCGGCCCCGGCAACTGCATTCGCCCATTTGGACGCGACCACCGTGCTTTCGAGGTCGATCGCCGAGCTTGGTATCTACCCGGCCGTCGATCCGCTCGACTCCACCTCGACCATGCTCGACCCGGGTATCCTCGGCGACCGTCACTACAAGATTGCCCGAGGCGTTCAGGAAACGCTTCAGCGGTACAAGGACTTGCAGGACATCATCGCGATTCTCGGAATGGATGAGCTCAGCGAGGATGACCGCATGGTCGTCGACCGCGCCCGCAAGATTCAGCGCTTTCTGTCGCAGCCCTTCTTCGTTGCCGAGCAGTTCACCGGCCTCGCCGGCAAGTACGTGCCACTCGAGGAATGCATCTCAGGATTCGAAGAGATTCTCGACGGCAAGCTCGACCACATCCCGGAGCAGGACTTCTACCTCAAGGGCGGCATCGAAGAGGTCAAGGAAGCCTACGCGAAGCGCTCCAAGGAATAAGGCGAACACGTGGCCAACCAGGAGCAGCTTCAACTCGACGTCGTCACGCCCTCCGGCTCAGTGCTGTCGACGCAGGTGGACTCCGTGCAAGCGCCGAGCGCCGAAGGTGAATTCGGAGTGCTGCCGAACCACCTTCCGCTGCTCGCCGCACTCAAATGCGGCCTCCTGGTCTGGGAGACAGACGGCAAGCGCCATGTGGCGGCGATCGGTCCGGGGTTCGTCGAGGGCGGTCCCGACAAAGTCCTGCTCCTCACCGACCTGTTCACGACCCCAAACGAAATCCGTCCCGACGAAGTGCGCCAAGAACTGGCAAAGGCCGAAGAGGCGCTGAAAGCCTTCGACGAGCTGTACGAGGGACCGGAGTACAACGAGTTGCAGCGCGACGTCGACTGGGCGGTCGCACGCCTCAACGCGTACGACGCATCCCGCGCCGTTTAGACTTCGCGTTCGGTCGCGTCCCAGAGTTCGAGCGCGGCAGACGCAGCCTCTTGTTCCGCCGCGATCTTCGAGCTGCCTTCCCCCCTCGACACCTCTTGTCCAGCAAGCTCGAGCGCGACGGAGAACTGCTGGGCGTGATCCGGTCCGTCGGTCCCGATGAGCTGGTAGCGCGGGGTCTCTCCGAAGGCGCTTTGCGCACGCTCCTGTGCACGCGACTTGAAGTCGCGGTGGCCCGGCTCTGCCTCGCGAAGCCAGGGCTCGAACAGGGTCCGCCCTACTCTGGCCGCCGCCTCGACGCCGCCGTCTTGGTGGATGGCCCCCATGACCGCCTCGAGTGCGCTCGAAAGAAGCCTCGACTTGGTGCGGCCTCCGGAGCGCTCCTCGCCCTTGCCGAGACGAAGAGCCGCACCAAGGCCAACGCCCTCGGCGATTCTTGCGAGACCGGCTTCACTCACGAGGTCGGCGCGACGCTGGGTGAGCTCACCCTCGGCCGCATCGGGGAAATGCTCACAGAGCAAAGAAGCCACGACGAGCCCGGCTACCGCATCACCTAAGAACTCGAGTCGCTCATTGTCGGCGGGCGCGAGGTCGGGCTTCTCGTTGCGAAAAGAGCGATGTGTGAGCGCGTCCCGCAGTAGACGGGGATCCTCGAACTCGTACCCGAGCGAGTCGGCGAGTTCTAGCGCGGCAGTTTCGAGGCTCACGCGGTCTCCATTCACGATAAAACGCTAACAGCTCTCGGACCTTTTCGCCAAGCCGCCACGAGACCCCCGATTGATCGAAACATCGAAGCGACTAGACTCGGCCGCTCCATGCGATTGTTGACGACGGTGACCAGCGAAACCGAAGCGAAGACGCTCGGCGATGCACTCTTCGCAGACGGCATCCCAACAACTGTGCAGCCCACTCGAGATGGGGGTTTCGCAGTTTGGGTACAAGACGAAGACCGCATGGATCGCGCGCAGGCATTCTTGAGCCGATTCGACCCCGGGTCTGAACGCTTCGAGGCGATGGCCAAAGAGGCGCGCACGAAGCGCCGCGAAGAAGAGAAGGCAGACGAGAAACTGCGCGCTCGCACGGAAAAGATTCGCCGGCAGATCGAAGCACGGCAGAGCATGAAGATCGGCCCCGTCACCGCAGGACTCATGGGGATCTGCGTCATCGTCTTTCTGCTAACCGGCATGGGGGACGACACTCAGGCGGTCTCGCTTCTCACGTTCACTCCTCTCGAGTTCGTGAAAGGGGGGGTCTACCCCGGCAGTGTGAGCGCAATCTGGGAGGGGCAACCGTGGCGACTCGTCACTCCGATGTTCCTCCACTTCGGACTGCTGCACATCGCGTTCAACTTGTGGTGGCTCAAAGATCTCGGCACCGCGATCGAGCGTGTCTTCTCTTCACGCTACCTGCTCGGCCTGGTGCTCGCGATCGCCGTGTTCTCCCACATCCTCGAGTACCTGATGTCCGGGCCGCGGGTCTTCGGAGGAATGTCGGGCGTGGTCTACGGTCTCTTCGCGTTTATCTGGATTCGCGGGCGACTCGACTCGAGCTTCCCGTATCGGATTCCGCAGCAGCTCGTCACCTTCATGATGATTTGGCTGGCGCTCGGCTTCACCGGCTGGGTGGGTCCGATCGCCAACTGGGTCCACTCGGGCGGACTCATCGTTGGCATCGTGTGGGGTGTGCTCTCGTCAGGCTACTTGAAGCGCAAGCTCGGCCGCTGAGGCCGGTCGGATTGCGCGAGGCGGGCATACGTCGACTCGCGATCGGCGCGAATCGCAGCGACCGCACGCTGAATCGCGCCGCCGTCTACGCCAGAAAACACCCGCTCGTTCCGCTCGACGACCGCCGTTGCGATCGATTTCACAGGACGGTGCGATTCCAGGTCCTGAAGACTGAGTTCGAAGACGTCGAGATAGTGCGGTGGCTCCTGTTCGCGAAGCGATTCGAGGGGGGCGCGTCGAATCAACTGCACGGTTGGATCGGGGCTTTGCCGAAGCAGGTGCACCACCCCGGCTGAAGGCGCGGGCTCTGGATGAAACGCAGCGGCAAAGAACGCCTCTCCAAGGTGCTGCGCGAGCTGCTCACCCCACGTGGCGAGCGGATCGAATGGTCCGTCGAACCTCGGCGCAACGACGAAGATCACATCGACTGACGTGTCGGCGCACCATTGGCTGAGTTGGGAAGCAATGTCTGCAGGCGCGAGGCGCGGGTCCGTCACGACCAGGGTGCGAGTGCGACCCGCAAGACGCGCATGCTTCGCCCACGGGCACAGCCCGAAGCGTTCGATGACTTCGACGCAATAGCGTTGGTGAAGGCGTTCGGCTTCGTGACGAAGCGAGCTGGCGCCTGCGGTGTCGATCAAGCGGCCTCGGTGGCGCCGCGGTGCGCGAGATACTCTTGCAGGTGGGGCACCGTGGGGAGCGCGAGCGCCTCTTGCGGCGGAACGAATTCGGCTCGGACTACTTCGCGATTGTCTACTCGCACTTGGGGCGAAGCGTCGAACTCGAGCTCGTAGATGTCGAGCGTGTCTTTTCGGTTCTCGAAGAGGTGAGTACCGTGATAGGCGTGCACAAGTCGTTTCGGCTGGACGACGATGCCTACCTCTTCGCGGAGCTCTCGTGCGGCCGCGGTTCTTCGGTCTTCGCGCGGCCGCACGTAGCCGCCAGGCAGCGTGAACTCGGTGCGATAGGAGTTCTTGACGAGAAGAACCCGGCCATCGTGCCAAACCGCTACCAAAGCTCCGTTGGTCTCTGGCTGGCGAACCCACCAAAGACAGCGCAGCCCCAAATGCGCAGCACGATACAGCGCCCGTATGAAGGCGTTGATCATGGGCACAGAATACCAAACTTGAGGCCCGCCGGAGAACTCCCGTCCGTTTTCACGCCGAAACGCCAGGTTTGGCCCAATCGCCGCGACGATAGGCCCAGATCCCGAGGCAGGTGCGGGCGACGAACGAGATCGGCAGGGCAAGCCAGATGCCGAAAGCTCCCCACCCCACGACGAACCCCAGCACCCAGCTCAGCGGCACCTGAATCAATACGGTACCCACGATGTTGATCATCAAGCTCGTATTGGTGGCGCCTGCGCCCCGGAGCATACCGATGAGGGCAACGTTCACACCGACGACCGGCATCCCAAACCCGAGAATTCGCATCCACAACAGTGAGTATTCTCCGAGCTCAGTTCCTGGCTGAACGTCGAAGATGCGAATGATGGGCTCTGCTCCGAGGATGAGGCCAAGGCCGAGAAAGGTCATGATCGTCGTCGAAAGCACCACCCCGGCACGTACGACCTGCCGCGCCTCCGGCACGTTGCTCGCACCGAGCGCATTGCCGACCATCGCACCCGTTGCCTGGGCCACACCGAGACCAGGAACAAACGCGAGCGACTGAATCCGAAGGCCCACGCCGTGGGCGGCGACCGCGACCTGGGCAACCCGCGCCAACATCCCGACAATCGAAAGAAACGCGATGTTGAGGATCACCATGTCGAGCGCCGCAGGCGCGCCGACTCGGAAAAGTTCTCTGGCGAGCGGCCCGTCGATGGGAGCTGGCCGCAGGTAGGCGCGCATCCCCGGCACGACGTCACGAGCGAGAATGAACACGATCGCCGACACGGCAGCAGCCTGTGCAATCACCGTTCCCCAAGCCGCCCCTTCCACGCCCAGTTCGGGTAGCCCTAGCTTTCCGAATATGAATCCGTAGTTGAGGACGATGTTCAGTACATTGCTGCCTATGGCAACCATGAAAGGAAGGATGGTATTGCCAACCGCACGGAGCGCCGCCGCCAACAGCATGTTGAGGTAGTAGAAGACGGTGAAGGTGAAGAGCGGGCGCAGGTACAGCACCCCTAGCTCGCGCGCAGCCGCATCGGCGCCAAGTAGCTCCATCGCCCATCCCGCGCCGAAATTGCCGAGCAGCGCAACGAGGATCGACACTAGATAGGTCAGCAAGACGCTTTGATGCAGGATGTGGTTGACCCGTTCGGTCTGTCCCGAACCGTGAGCCCGAGCAACGAACGCAACGGTGCCTACGGTGAGTCCGAGCATCACGACCATCAGCAGAAAGACGAGCTGACTCGCGAACCCGAGCGCCGTCAGCGCCATTCCATCCTCGTCCAGCCGGCCACACATCGCCGTATCGACGGCCAAGGTGATGACACCGAGAACGTTCAACCCAACAATGGGCATCGCTAAGTCGAACAGCCGTCGAAAGATGATCGGGTCGATGCGCGAGGAAACGGCGGCCGGGGCCTTCATGAGGGCGATGGAGGTTGCATCGGTTGCCCCGGAGGCGCCAGCGGTTTTGCGTCGCCACCGACGATCGCAGATCGTGCCCGAGCGAGTCACGGGATGGTAGTCTTGAAGCGCATGGGGGGTGAGCCCAGAGAGTTTGGGTCGTACCGGCTGCTCCGACGTCTAGGTGTCGGTGGAATGGCGGAAACGTTTGAAGCGGTGCGTCTCGGAGCGGGAGGCTTCGAGCAGCGTGTCTGTCTCAAGCGTATCCTGCCTGTCTACCGCGACGACCAAGCGTTCGTCGCGCGGTTTCATCGTGAAGCCCGTCTCGCGGCGCAGCTCCGACATAGCAACATCGTGGGCATCACTGATTTCGGAGACATCGACGGAGTCAGTTACATGGCGCTCGAGCTGGTCGACGGGGTCGATCTGCGCTCCTTCTTGAAGACCGTCCCCGAACATCGGCTGTCCGCAGAGATCGTGGCACTCCTCGGTCTCGACCTAAGCTATGCGCTTGCCCATGCACACGGAAGCATCATCCATCGCGACGTGACGCCATCCAACGTGCTGATCAGTCGCACAGGCGATGTGAAGCTTGCGGACTTCGGTATCGCGAAAGCCGTCGGTGCGGCGACGGTGACGGCAACGAAGGGCGTGCATGGAAAGATTCCGTATATGTCCCCGGAGCACATGAGCGGCGCCGAGACCGACGCGCGCTCGGATCTGTTCTCGCTGGGCGTCGTGATGTTCGAGGCGGCATCGGGCGTGCGCCCCTTTGACGGTGCCAACGATGTCGATACCATGCGACGCATCGTCGAGGGAGAACGGCTCTCGTTGAACGAAGTGGCGCCCGAGGTCCCTGCACCGCTTTGTCTCGTGATCGAGCACTTGCTCGAACCCAACGCGGACGCACGAATCCCGACGGCCGCGGCCCTCGTCGAAGCCCTCGAACCGATTGCGCCCTCACCGCAAACGCGTCGTGACCTCGCAAGGCGGGTCGAAGCGCTCCGGGGAGGACCCCAGACACGCATGCACGTCCGAGCTCGCGACGAGGAGCCCGACACCGAGCTCAGCCCCGCTCCTGCAACCTCGATTCCGCGCGCACCGAACAAGAGCCACGCGCCAAGGTGGGTCGGATTCGCTCTCGGCGCGGCCGCCCTCTTCGCGATGCTTGCGGTCGGTGTGAACCTGGCTCGCAAGCCGGCGCCCGCGTCGTCGATCGAGCAGGTCCTAGAGCCCGCCGCAAAGCCGAGCGAAGCGAGCGATGCAGCGGAGCTGGGCGCCGACCGAGCGCCGAAGACCGAAGAGAGCGCCGAGCCCGTCGCTTCAGGGGCCATTGCCAACAGTCCGGAGAGACCGGACCCCAGACCGGCGCGGGATGCTCCGATCCGCGCACGTCGAGGCAGTCTCTACGTAGTGGTTCACCCGTGGGGCAACGTCTGGGTGGACGGCGTATGGATGGGGCGCGCCCCCGTCGAAGCCAGAGTCGCCAAGGGCCGCCATGTCGTAGAAGTCGGGCGCGACATCCCGGCGTCCAAGCGCGTCGTGCGCGTCGAAGCCGGGGTTCGCCGAGAGGTCGAGTTCAGCTTGGACGAGTAGGCCCGCCCAAGCGCACTCGGCGAGCTATTCGACGATGATGGCGCCGCAGGGGAACTCCGCGGTGAAGGTCACGTCGCCACTCTTGAAGGTGGCGCAGGCGTCGCCAACGAGCTCGATGATATTGTCGCCTTTGACGCGCCAGTCGTCGGGGCAGCTGAGCGGGCTTCCGTTCAACTGAATGTCGCCTTCGTCGCATGCCTTCACGACGTCGTCGAAGGGCTTGTCGATCTCGATGTCGCAAGAAATGCTATCGCTGATAATCGAGTCGAATGCGTTGGAGAGACTCTCCGGGTCGTCGCCGACCCAAACCGTCCCGGTGCCTTCGACGCCAGCGTTCGCAACGTCCTGCATGTGACTTCTCGTCGGGTCGCCCGGATTGTCGTCGAGGTCGCCTACCCACAGGACGAAGACGTCGATGCCCTGCGCATGAGCCGCAGCGGCAGCGTCGACGGCCTCTTGGCGCGCCTGCGCGGTGGGATTCGGATTGGGCTGCTCACAGGAATCCGGCTCACCGTCGGTCGCCAGCACGATGATGGTCGGACCATCTGCCGGAGGCGGGTTTCCCTGGATCACGCTCACCAAGAGATCGACGCTATCGCCAGTGGGTGTCTCATCCCCCGCGTCGCTGGGATACGAGGTCGGGTAGTTGGTCGTGTTTCCGATCGCCGCCGCGTTGTTGAGTCCGAAGTCGACTCGTGGGCTCGCCGCCGTGGGATCTCCCGCTACCGGAAGCAGCGGACACGGATCGTTCCCGTCATCCGACGTGTAGGTCGTGAGACCGAAACGCACGATCGACTCCTTGTCGCCAACGACGGCGTTGATTGCGTTGCGCGCGGCGACCCACCGATTCCCTGGACCGGGAAAGCTCTGAGTCATCGATCCGCTTTGGTCGACGAGGAACATCACGTTCGGGACGCTTCGGGTCGGAGTCACTTCGACTGACTGGCAGTTGTCGATCCCGCCCGTTCCGCCGACGCCGCCGGTGCCGACGAAGACCGGAACGCATCGACCGCGTGTATTGCATTCTTCACTGCTGCCGCAGTCTTCTACGGAGACACACTGCGCAGCGCAGACGCCGTTGGAGCAGTAGGTTCCGAGGAGACAGTCCGCGTCATTGCCGCACGTCGCGTCGCAGCCCTCCGGTGGAGGATCGAGTTCGTCGCAGCTCCTAGGGCCGCCGGTCCCGCCGGCGCCGCCGCCGGTACCGCCCGTGAAGGGGTTGTCGCTACTGCCGCTGCACGCAGCGAGTCCCAGAGCGCCAATGCTCACGAGCACGATTGAAAGCCAACGATGCGTCATCACCACAATCTCCAGAGAATCAAAAAGTCAACTACAACGATATTCTACATACTCATTGTACGAGTGCCAAACCCGGCCGACTTCTTTTTCTGGAAAATTTACCAATAATTACTTTAGTTTATCGCAAGTTGGAACCCAACTACTGAACGAATGCTGTTCTGCCTGCCCCGAAAGCGGAAGAAAGTCGCATCCGGTCACCTGTCTTGGACCTCTGCTCTGCGTGCCGTCAGGAGTCTTTTTTCATCCAGGAAAGCCGTCCGAAACATTGGCGAAACACTGGGAAGACACATCCCTTCCTCAATCCCAACCTAGGGGAGCCCGGAGGCAAAAGGCGCGCTAAGCCGTCGCCTCACACGCATCATCGCCGGCCGGGACCGACCGCTAGCATGCAATCGTAGGAGTAAATCGATGAGCATCATCAAGGCTGAATACATCTGGATCGACGGCACTGAACCAACGCCGCTTCTTCGCTCGAAGACCAAGATGCTCGAAGCGTCGATCTTGGATAAGGTCCTCGGCGCAATCGCCGGCGTCGCTGAGCTGCCGAAATGGGGCTTTGACGGCTCGAGCACCAACCAAGCGACCGGGGATAAATCCGACTGCCAGCTCTACCCGGTGTTCGCGACTCGCGATCCGCTGCGCGGTGGCGACAATCTACTCGTGCTCTGCGAGGTCTACAACGCCGACGGCACACCGCACCCAACCAACACCCGGCGCGCAGTCGCCGAACTCGGCGAGGAGAAGAAGGGCGTCGAGGCCTGGTACGGCTTCGAACAGGAATACACGATGATGCAGAACGGGTATCCCTTCGGTTTCCCCGAAGGTGGCTATCCCGGTCCGCAGGGGCCCTACTACTGTGGCGTCGGAGCGGAGTACATCTTTGGTCGCGACATCGTCGAGGAGCACATGGATGCCTGTATCAAGGCCGGCCTGAAGATCTCCGGCATCAATGCAGAGGTCATGCCCGGACAGTGGGAGTTCCAGATCGGCCCCGCCGGTCCCGTCGAGTCGGGCGACCATATGTACATGGCTCGATACCTGCTCGGGCGCATCGCGGAGAACTACGGAGTCGACATCTCCTACGACGCAAAACCAGCAAAGGGTGACTGGAACGGCGCCGGCTGCCACACCAACTTCAGCACCAACACCATGCGGGCCGATGGGGGTATGAAAGAGATCACGGCGTACTGCGAGCGCCTCGGCAAGCCCGACCGTGTTTCCCTGCACCTCGACCACTACGGCGCAGGCCTCAAGGACCGCCTCACCGGCGCACACGAGACAGCATCTTGGGAGGAGTTCAAGTACGGCGTCTCCGACCGCGGCGCGTCGATCCGAATCCCGATGGCCACCCATCTCGACGGCAAGGGCTACCTCGAGGATCGTCGCCCCTGCGCGAACATCGATCCATACACCGTCGCGCGCCTGCTTCTCGAAATCGCCTAGCGGCAGCGCAAAACTCGAAGAACGCCGCTCTCCTTCGGGGGTGCGGTGTTTGTCGATCGACCAAACCAGGAATTGCACTGCGACTCGGCTTTCGATATAGGCACTGACTACGGTGTCAACGGCCACCCAGCAGTCTTTGGATCGAAGTGAGAGCCGGCTCGCTGTCGCGCCTCAAACCAGGTCGAGCAACCTGCAGCCTGCGCCCCGAGGACCACGGGGCCTCGTTCAGAACGTTGCGTACGGTCTCGACGGGTTCATGATCTCGCAGCTTTCTAAGCTCAAGCCTCGGGATCTCAAGGAAGCTCCGGTGCTACTCGACGAGTTGCGCAGGTTCACTGCGAGTCCCGACTTCGAGCGCTACGTCAGCGACCCGGAGCAGCTCTTTCCAGAGCCAGGACCCGTGAAGATCAGCAAGCTTTGGCTGATGCCCCACCGCATTGGGTTTTCCGAATGGAGGTGGACGAGCGTACACCCGATCATGTTCCGAGACGTCGAACCGGACTACCGAAGTCGCATCGACAACCTCACGGCGCGGCTTCGTCTTTTGAAGCTGCGGGTCAAGGGGTCCCCGGTGGCGATTCTCGTCAACGGCTTCTCATCGGGTCATCACCTCATGGAGCGGGTCGCCTGGCCCATGCGAGAGTTCGATCGGCGGGGCATCGGCGTTGCCCTGTATGCGCTCCCCTTCCACGGGCCGCGAGGTCATTCCTTTCCTCCTGAGTGGCCACACCAAGACACCGCCTTCACCGTCGAAGGGTTTCGCCAGGCGATTTGGGATCTACGCGTGGCGATTCGAGGGCTGCGCGAAGCAGGAGCAAGCCACGTTGGCGTCGTCGGCATGAGTCTTGGCGGCTATACGGCGTCATTGCTCGCAACGGTCACCTCCGACCTCGACTTCATGATCTCGTACATACCAATCGCAAGCCTGCCTGACGTGATGTTCGAGAACGACCTCGTGCCTGGGGCCGGCGAGAACCAAGAGGTGCTGTACCGCGGGTATCGTCAGCAGCTCGTGCCGATTACGCCGGTCTACCGGGAGCCGATGATCGGCCCAGAGCGCATCCGTGTCATCTCCGGCGAGCTCGATCGGCTTGCAACGATGAAGCACGGCGCCCGGCTCAGCAATCACTTCGGCGCAAAGCACATCACCTACCCAGGCGCCCATCTCCTCCAATACAAGCGGCGTGGCGCGTTCCGCAAGGCGCTCGATGAACTCGCTGCTGCTGGCGTGATCCCGAAGTAGCCCCGAAGTAGCCGGACGATTGGCGCGGGCCCCAGCGAGTACGACGAGCGTATTCCTGGCTACTGACCGGCACGCTTGTAGGTCAAGCTGTAGGTCACCGGAGTCGATAGCTGCGGGCTTGTTTCGCGGACCTGCATGACGAGTTCCCCGCTTTTGTTGAACCGAAAGGTGTTCTCGCGCTTGCCCTTCGATTGCGCGAGTTCTTGGATGAGCGATGCGCGTCCGAGTGAGAACGAGGCGTTCACCTTCTCGCCGCTCGGCGACGTCACGGCGACGGCGCTTCCGTCGAGTGGCGCGGTGACCACGTAGTTGTCCAATCCGACGGTCACCGTGTTTTTGACGCTGTTGATCCTGAGCCGCTGGATGATCTTATTGGCAGCCTCGAGTCTCTTGCGTGCCGTGCCCTGCTTGATTCCTCCGAACGAGGAGACGGAGGCGTTGATCGCATCGTCGATCTTGCCTTGGGCCGCCGCGGTCCCGCCGACCAGAGTGTAGCTGCCCGCGAGGCGCTGGAGCGCAGGGGGCTCCGGTTCCACTGCAGCGGCGGGAGAGGCTGCGTCGGGGGTGTCTGCAGCAGACGCGACCTCCGTGGATTCCTGGGAGGCAACGATGCCCGCGAGCGGAAACAGCAAGAACGCGACGGCAGCAACGGCGACTTTTTTCATCGTAGACCTCATTTCACGTGGGCTATGATACACGTTGCCGTCACTACCGAAAGGCGTTCGCGCAGCAGTCCGCGCGCGACCAGGTGAAGTGCTTCTCGATCAAGCTCTCTCTCGGGAGCCAAGCCGGGCCTTGGGGGCGTGATGCCTGGTACGAAAGTGACCCGGGAGATCGCGGAGATTCTTTTGATTACCAACGTAGAGTGTCGAGAGTCTCGTTCTTTCGACTCTCCAAGAACGCCACGATGTTCTCGAGCTCTTCCGTGCTGAGGTTGCCGGCAAAGCCCGGCATGTTCGTTCCACCGTTGTGAATTCGAATCACGAGCTGGTCATGGGTGAGCAGTGAGCCGATGTTCGAGAGATCCGGACCGCGGCGACCGCCATGGCCGTCGATCTGATGACAGTAGAGGCAGCCCTTCTCGTAGAAATCTTCCGCACCTTCGGCGATGGGACCTTCCGTCGCACCCACGACCTTCGCGCTCAACGGCTGTGCCTCGAAGTCTGGCGACCACGGTGCCTGTTGGCCGGCAATCCAGAACGAACCGATGAAGCCGATGACCAGGATGAGAATGGCCACTGACCAGGGCCGCTGCGCGGGGTGTCGTTGCCCCTCGTTGAAGAACAGCGGGAGTACGAAGAGCCCCCCGAGCGCCACAATCGGTGCGAGCACCATGACCCAGCTCTCGATCGAAGGCGGCAGCAGCGCGAGCACGCCGAAATACCAAAGCAGATACCAATCGGGGCGAGGATAGGTGTTGATGACGCTCGGGTCGGGAGGTCCTTCGAGTTCGGGAGGGCCGAACACCCAGGCGCACACGGCGATGCCCAGCAAGACCAGGAAACCAAAGGTGACGTCCCGCCAGGCGGCATTGGGCCAAAACGGAACACCGTCCTTGGCCAGACGTGCTTCGTACTCTTCGACATAGGTGTCGGGGTCGACCGGCTGCCCCTTGTTGGGCATCTCGGAGACGCCGTGACGCAACACGAGCGACAGATGGACCCCGATGAAGAGAAAGAGAGCGCCGGGCAGGAGGAAGACGTGAACGACGAAGAATCGACTGAGTGTCGCGCCGCCGAAGGTTTCGCCACCGAGTACGAATAGCGCGATGCCTTCCCCGAAGAACGGGACGCGCGCGGCCTGCTGAGCGCCTACGACCACCGACCAGATCGCGTTATTGTCCCAACGCAGAAGCTGACCGGTGAAGCCCATGCCCACTGTGAAGATCAGGAGCAGCACTCCCGTCATCCAGTTGAGCTCGCGAGGATATTTGTAGGTCGCATGCAGGAACACCTGGGCCAGGTGAATTCCTGCCATCAAGATCATCGCGGACGCGCCGAAGTAGTGCATGCCGCGAAGCCAGTTGCCGAAGGGCGCTTCGTTGGTGATGTAGAGCAGGCTCTCGTACGCCTCGCCGGAGGAGGGAACATACGCAAAAGCGAGTCCGATGCCGGTCAGCACTTGAGCCATGAACGCGGCAAGCGTCGCCGACCCAAAGACGTACCACCAGGTCGCGTTGCGCGGGACGATGTGGCCGAGCGCTGGCTTCAACGCGTCGGAGATCCCTCCCCGATCGTCTAGCCAGTTCCAGATCGCCTTGAGTCGCCGCACCGCCGTGGCCTTACGCGTCCGACTTTTTGATCGGATAGGTCGTCAAGGGAATTGGGCTCGTTCGGATTTGCACCAGCCCGTCGTTCACGCGCACCGGATACTGCGGAAGAGGTCTGGGCGGAGGGCCACCCGCAACCGTGCCGTCGCCGTAGTAGACCCCACCATGACAGGGGCACATGAAGAGGTCGGCGGTATCGATCCAGCGAACCGGACAGCCGAGGTGAGTGCAGTTGACTGAGAATGCCGTGAAGTCGTTCTTCCCGCTTCGCCGAAGCCAAGCCGCCGTATGCGCTGTGACTCCAGCCCAGGGGAGCGGCGAAGGGTCTTCGTAGTCGACCTTGACGGTCTTCCCGATGGAGAAGTCCGCGAGGGAGCCCACGGCCCGCCAAACCTCACGAACCTTTTCGGTGAACGGCGCGATCACGAAACCTACGACCGGGGTCGCGATGATGGCGCCACTCGCGGCGGCGAGGCTCAGCGAAAGACGGGTGAGCGCCTTGCGGCGGGACGGGTCCTGCTCGCGATCGTCGTCATCGTGATCACTCATCTCGGCTCCTAAGGTCGTCGCGGATCTGGAGAATCCAACCGCGAAGCGAGAATGCCATCAGCAAGAGGCCCGCCGAAACGAACACCCATGAAACTACGTACTCGAACGCGGGAGAAATCACGAAGAGCACGATGCCCAGCGCCAGGCCCGCCGGCCAGAAGCTTGGCCCAGGAAGATACGGGGGTCCGGGCACCGTCCAGCCGGTCCGATCGGTGCGTTCATCTAGCGCCATGGCTGCTCTCCTTCCCGGCCACTTGGACCTCGCCTTCCGAGAGCCAGGTCCGTGCGATCACCAAGATCGCCACGAGATAAATCAAGCAAGCCGGAACCCACATCATGAGTCCGCCAATCTGCTGGTCAGCAGCGTGTGTGAGCTGCCACTGGTCTCGCAGCAATGGAAGGACACCGAGCGAGTCGGCCGGATGCATGTACACGGGGCACGCCGATACAGGAGCGAAGGTGAGAAGTACTCCGAGAAGCGTGCAGGCGAGGCACCCGGCGAAGAGGTATGCGATGGCGGCGGGCGGCGAAATGCGCTCTGCGCGCAAGGGATGCATGACCGGCCAGTAGAACGCGAGGCCGGCCAAGAGAAGCGTCATGCACTGTGCCACGTAAACTGGGGTCGAGGTGACCGAAGCCGTACAGAGGGCGGGGATGTGCCAAAGCCACATGATGCCAAGGCCGAGCATCCAAGAGATAGGGGCACGACCGAAAGTATCTTGGACGAATCGCGGGGCAGGACGCGCGAGCGCTCGCGCCACACCGTCGGGCGGAAGACTGAAGATCAACAGTGGCGGTATCAGCAGCAAAAGGAAGAGGTGCTGCGCGATGTGTGCGCTGAATAGATACCCGTCGGCCAGAACGGCAATCGGAGACACCGTTGCAAACAAGAAGGAGAGCACGGCCGCGAGGAACGCGGCTGACCGAAGGTTGCGCCCAAACCCACAGGCCCAGCCGTAGATTCCAGCCGCTACGAACGCGACCAGCCACGCCCAAGAGTCCGGGCGCCAGAGCTCCGTCGCAAGCTGCCAGGTTGTCACAGAACCCTCCCGAGATAGACGATGGAGAAGACGAATATCCATACGACGTCGACGAAGTGCCAGTAGTAGCCGGCGGCTCGAACGATTGTGCGCTCACCCGAACCGAGCCCTTGATTCCGGCGGAGGAGTGCAATGACCGTGAGCACGATGAGCCCGGCGAGCACGTGCAGCCCGTGGAATCCCGTCACCGTGAAGAACGTCGCGGCGAACAAGGAACCGGCGGGCGTCACGCTCTCGGTGAGCAGGTCGCGGTACTCCCAGGCTTGTCCAACGAGGAAGACGACCCCTAGTGCGATGGTCACAACGAGCCAGCGCGTCGCCCCCGAACCGTTGCCTTTGACGAGGTTGCGTTCAGAAAGCATCAGGGTGACGCTGCTCGCGAGCAACGCCACGGTGAACGCAGCGGTGCGGGGAATGTCGAGCGGACCCGGGCCGTCGCCAAACGAGTGAAAATTGTAGACGACGAACCCGAGCAAGAGCATGACGAAAAAAACGGTCTCCGATGCGATGAATGTCGTCATCGAGACGACCGATGCGGGAGGCGGAGACGACGCCGGGACGGCGCGTACGGGCGTGCCCTGGGCAAGGTCGAAGAGGGGCCGCCTGCTCTGCACCGGAGGCACCAGAGCAAAGTTGTCGTGCGGAGGAGGAGACGAGGAGGCCCACTCGAGAGTCCAGGCGTCCCAGGGGTTGTCGCCTGCATTCGCGCCGTGCCTCAGACTCACCGCCACGTTGTAGAGCATGATGAGTATGGAAAACCCGAGGACGAATGCGCCGAGCGTCGAAGCGAGGTTCAGGGCCTCGTAACCCGGGAGATCCGGGTACGTGAACACGCGGCGCGGCATGCCCATCAGGCCGAGGAAGTGCATGCCGAAGAAGGTCGCGTTGAAGCCGATGATCGTCATCCAGAAATGGATGCGCCCGAGGCGCTCGTCGAGCATGCGTCCGGACATCTTCGGGAACCAGTAGTACAGGCCCGCCATCATCCCGAACACGGTCCCCCCGAACAAGACGTAGTGGAAATGGGCGACGACGTAGTAGCTGTCGGTCACCTGCCAATCGATGGGAGCCACCGCGAGCGTCACGCCGCTGAGTCCGCCGATGACGAACTCGATGAGAAAGCCCGTGGCGAAGAGCATCGCAGGCGTGAAGCGTAGATTCCCTCCGACCATCGTCGCCGACCAGTTGAAGACCTTCACGCCGGTCGGGACTGCGATGAGCAGGCTTGCGGCCGTGAAGAACAGGTCGGGGCCGTGGCCCATGCCGACGGCGAACATGTGGTGGGCCCACACGCTGAGGCTGAGCAGTCCGATCGCCACCGTCGACGCTGCGACGAACGAGTAGCCGAAGATCGGTTTTCGCGAGAATACGGGGATGATCTCGGAGATCATGCCGAAGGCAGGCAGGATGAGGATGTACACCTCGGGATGTCCGAACACCCAGAAGAAGTGCTGCCAGATAACCGCGTTCCCGCCCCGCTGCGGCAAGAACAGCGCGGCATCGAGGTGACGGTCGACCAGGAGCATCACGATCGCGGAGTTGAGCGCGGGAACGGCCAGCACCGTCAGCACGGCGGTGACGAAGATCATCCAGATGAAGAGCGGAAGCCGCGGGATGGTCAGGCCGGGCACCCGCAGCGTCACCACCGTGACGATGATGTTGATCGCACTGCCGACCGAGCCGATGCCGAGTGCGAGCAACGACAGGAGCCAGTAGTCGACCCCCGGACCGAGGCTGTAGGGAAGCTCGCTCAGCGGCGCATAGGAAAACCACCCAATGGCGGGAGCGCCTCCCGCCAAGAAACTCCAGTGGAGCATGAAGCCACCGAACGGAAGCAGCCAAAAGCTGAACGCGTTGAGACGCGGAAATGCGACATCGCGCGCGCCGATCATCAGGGGCACGAGGTAGTTGCCGAATCCTGCAACGAGCGGCATCCCAACGAGAAACACCATGGTGGTGCCGTGCATCGTGAAGACCTGGTTGTAGGTCTCGGGAGAGACGAAATCGTTGTTGGGGATCGCAAGCTGGATCCGCATGACGAGCGACTCGAGTCCAGCAATGGCGAAAAACAAGCCCGCCATCAGGATGTACATGATCCCGACGCGCTTGTGGTCGACCGTGGTCACCCAGGACAGGAACCCCGACTCCGCTACCTCGCCGTCCATCGTCACTTCGAGAGTCATTGGAGGTTGCTCAGGTAGGCGGTGAGCTGCGCCGTCTCGCGATCGGTGAGCTGAAAGTTCGGCATGTGGCAACCTTCTTTGATTGCCTGAGGGTCTTTGAGCCAGGCGTATAGGTTCGCCTCATCGTTGACGAGCACGCCCGCACCGATGAGATTGCGGCTCGC
The DNA here is from genome assembly GCA_963845195.1 of uncultured delta proteobacterium. Taxonomy (GTDB): domain Bacteria; phylum Myxococcota_A; class Polyangia; order Polyangiales; family Houyiibacteriaceae; genus SG8-38. Next base: position 385,367 of record CAWJRH010000006.1, on the reverse strand, counting down.
CAAATGCGTGAGGTCAGGACCGATGCCGACTGGCTCGGTGACAACCTCGGCACCACGGAGCATGTGGCAGCTCGAACAGGTTTCCCGGTTGTAGATCTCGAGACCGGCCTGTGCGTCGAGGGTCTCAGGCGGAGCAGCCGGAAGCGCTTGCGCGGCGAGCCAGGCATCGAACTTGGGCCTCGCATGCACAAACACCTCGAGGCGCATCCAAGCGTGCTGGTCGCCGCAAAACTCGGCGCACGCTCCCTCGTAGCGGCCCGGCGTCTGCGCCGCGAACACGAGGTGGTTGTCGCGTCCCGGTACCATGTCGATCTTCCGGGACAGACTCGGTACCCAGAAGTCGTGGAGTACGTCGCCCGACTCGATCAGAAGGTGCATTCGCTGGTCGACCGGGATGTGGAGCTCGTTGGCGGTGATGACACCCGTGCCGGGATACTCGATCTCCCACCACCACTGATGGCCGCGTACGATCACGTCGGGAGGTCCTTCGAAGGCCGGGTCGGAGATGCCGGCTACCCTGACCGAGAGGACGAAAATACCCGCGACGATCAGGAGCGGAATCGCCGTCCACGCGGCTTCGAGCCAGTGGTTGTCGTTCTCGACCGCATCCGCGGGTGCTTCCCCTCGTGCGCGTTCGCGCCGTGAGCGCAGGATGGCGTAGGCCACGATGGCGGTAACCACCGCAAAGATGACGGCGCAGACGCCCAGCACGAGGATGAACAAGTCCGAGATCGCATGCGCTTGCGGGCTTATTGGGTCGAACATGCCAATCATCGCGCTCGGCGCCATCGGTCTCGTCGATGACGCCGGCAAAGAACCATGGCGAGACCAAGAACTACCACGGCCTCACGCGCGCCTGCAACGGAGAACTAGGACCGACGATGGTCGTCGACAACTCGTTCGTGCGCGCTCTTCGGCTCGGGGGGCGTTGTTTCTTTCGGAATCTGTTCGAGTGCTCGCTCGAGGAGCGCCGTGTACACCGGTCGGGTGCCGAGGCCATGGGCGGTAATCGTGGCAGCCATGCAAGTGAGCATGAGAGGCAGAATCTGGGTGAAGTTGCCGGTCATCTCGGCCGTGAGAATGATGCCGGTGAGCGGCGCGCGCACCACGGCTGCGAACAAAGCGCCCATGCCCGCGACCGCAAAATGGGCCGGCAACAGCGTGCCTCCGATTCCGAGTACGGTGACCAGCTCGCCAAACGCGACGCCTCCGATGGTGCCAAGCGCCAGCATAGGCGCGAAGAGGCCCCCAGGGGCACCGGTCCCATAGCTTGCGATTGTGGCGAGGAATCGCACCACGAACAGAAGACCGAGCCCCGACATTGCGCTGTCCACGGTCAGCAATCCCTCGAGGACATTCTCTCCTCCGCCAACGAACCGAAGGTCGAGCGCGCCGAGCCACCCAATGGAGAGGCCAACCGCCGTGATGAACAGAAACAACGCTCGCTTGGATAGCGATCGTCCGCGGTCGACGGCGTGCAACAGCACACGCTCGAACACGAAGCCGAGGAAGCCGAACAGAACGCCGAACACGACGAACAGCCAAAGCGTGCCCCGTTCAGGCATCGCCAAGACCGGCATCGCAATCGCAGACACGTCTCCGACGATCACACGCGTCACGAGGTCGGCCACCGCGCAGGCGAGTACGACGGCTTGGACGGAGAGAACGTTGTAATGAAACTGAGGCCGCATCTCCTCGATGATGAAGAGGATGCCGGCGAACGGCGCATTGAACGCAGCGGTGAGCCCCGCCCCCGCTCCGCAGGCGACCAGACTGTGCACCAAGACCCGAGGGAGTCTGAACAGGTCGACGAAGGCCTGGCCGACGGCAGCGCCGATCTGAATTGAGGGGCCCTCTCGCCCCATCAAGAGCCCGGATCCGAGCGCGAGGGTGCCGCCGAGGAACTTCACGGGGATGACCCGTGCCCAGCGCATCGGGAGCACCCCGTCTAACACTCCCTCGACTGCTTGAACGCCGCTGCCGCCGGCCTCGGGGCACCGCTTTCGCACCAAGCGCACCGACAGGAGGATCGCGAGCGCCACGAGGACCGGAATCACGAGCCAGTCCACCCACAGGGAGCCGGTCTGCCAGTTCGCATCGCGCCAGCCTTCGGCCCACTTCAGGATGAGGTGCAGCAGACTGGCTATCGCACCCGTGATCGCGCCCACCGCAGTCGCCGCAAGCAGCAGGGGGGCCCCGCGTCGCTGTGCCTCGATGAAACGGCTCGCGAGGGCCGTCGAGTGTGTGGCTCCCGACGTGATGACACGCGTTGCGTCTCCCAAGCCGAACGGACGCCTCATAGGTCCGTCGGCCCACCGCCCAAGCTAGCCACGGTCATCTGTAAGCGGGACGGCGACCAGGGTCAATGCCGCGACAAACCGCAAATAGAACCGGGCCTACGCGGCGACGGTTCGCGGGTGTCCTCGCCTGGTGCCCAACCGTTCGGTGCGACGCGTGATAAGCCGTCCATGAAGGGAAACTGGACCGAACCCGGTTGCCGTGGCGATGCCGCTTCCGAGCAGAGCCTCGGTTTCGCTGCCCGTGTTCAACCTTCGAGGGTCCCCGTCGGAACTGACGACGTACGCGAGTGTGTCGCCAACCGACGCACCCACGACGACCCCGTTCTCGACCAGCATGACGAGCGCACTGGTCTCTCCGGCATCTCGGTCGCCCAAGAGAATGTGATCGAGGCCTTCGAGAATCATCTCCCAATCGCGAGCAAAGTTGGGAAGAGAGCCTGCCCGGAAGCAGGTCGCGAGCTCATCGACCGCCAGCGCAGCCGCGCTCTGAGAGGCTCTCGCAGCATCTCTTCCGTCGGCCAACGCGATGAGCGTGCGGTGCTCGTCGCGCATGACCGAGAGGCGATCGTGCGTGCTGTCTTGCGTGAGTCGTTGAGGTGTTGGGATGTGCAGGTTCATGGTGTTCCTCGTGTTGTAGATCTACTCGGAACAACGGCGAGGAGCGATCCTCTATTCCATGCGTCGATGCAACGACGGGCATTGCCAGATTGTCACCGAATGCATCACGCGAATGACGATTTCGAACCTTGCGCGTATGATGCGGACGCACGCGAAAGCGCTACACGAAGCGCTGCCAGCGAGGAACACCGATGACCGTAGACATCATGACGGCAGTACCGACGGGCGACAAAAAGAGCTCAGACTTCTTCAACGAGTATCGGCTCAAGATCTACGAACGACGACTGGCGAGCGGGCTCGACCAAGTGCTCAACACGATGCGCGCGATAGTCGTCCAAGTAGAGCACGGTGATGCCCTTCCCTACCTCGAAGAACTCTACCAGATGTCGCCGTATCGTTTCGATTGCGCGCGCCTCAACGACACGCACAAGGTGTACATATTGTCGTCGGCCACGAACCAGCCGAGGTTCATCGTCCTCGAGCCGCTGAGCCCCGATTTCACCGACGACCTGACGCGATTGAACATGCTCTATCCGAAGGCACGGGCGAAGCCCAACGCCCGCTACGTCGGAGAAATCTTCGGGACCGCCGACCTACTCGAGACCCGGAAGATTCTCGAGTCTCACGAGGTCCGGTTTCACGATCCAGGGGACGAACAGGACGCATTCTTCGCCAACGCCCATTTCACCTTCACCGTGCCGTCGGACTTCACTGGCAACCGCGTGGGATACGTCCAAGGCGCTCTCGATGACCCGGATGCACTCGGGTTCGGCCAAGCGCTCCAGCTCACAAAGCCTCAACGATCGCGGCTCGATGCGGCGCAGCAGCGGGCCGAAGACGCCGGCGTCTCGAACCTGTTGCTCGGACCCGACCACATGGCGACGCGAATCCTCGCAGGCGAGCGGGAAGACGCCATCCTCGAGTTCTTGACGATGTCGAACTACTACTTCTGGGGCGCGTACAACATCAAGGACATGAACTCGTCCACCAACGTCAACCGCAATCCGACCGTCGCGGATGAAACTGAGTCGCCCGCCAAGGTCTTCACAGCCAACAACACGCCGTCGTTCGTCAACTCGTTCGAAGGTCTTCCGATGCCCACGGAGGACTTCGTTCGAAACTACGGCAGGCGAATGCACCACATCGCTTACGCCGTACTCGATGGAGATCATTCGAGCGGCCAGAAAAACATAGACTTCATCGTCGAAGAACTGAAGTCGTTTGGCGTGCCGTTCCTGGCGCACGTCGTCGGGTCCTGCGGCGACGAGCCCGACCTAAAGCAAATCTTCTCGAAGCATTCCGAATACTCGATTCTGATCACCGAGTACATCGAGCGCTGCCACGGCTTCGAAGGCTTCTTCACCAAGTCCAACGTTGCCGCACTCACCGAAGCCGCGGGACTCGACGAGCGATACGAACACGGGCACGTCTTCGACTGAGGCCCTGGCCGACAGCCGGCTAGGCGCGTGCAAGCGCGGTGATGAACGCGGCAACACCGGGCCAAGGCAGGCCGGGAGGCAGATTGATGATTGGCTCCGCCATGCCGAGGTCCCGTCGTCGGCCGAGCTCTTTTCGGCAGTGAAGCGGATCTCCCGAGATCGTCAACGCTTCGACCATCTCATCGGTCACCGCATCGAGCGCCTTGGACCGCGTTGCTTTATCCCGATAGAGCCGCTCGATCTCGTCGCATTCCTCGCCGTAGCCGAAACCGGTGAGCAGGGCTTTGTAGTACTCACCCATACCGCCGACATAAAAAGCGATAATCTCCCGCGCCTTCTTCGATGCGCCGCGGCCCGGAATCGGGATGATGGTCGTGAACGGAGCGGTAACGATTTCAGATGGATCGCGCCCCGCCTTCGCGGCCCCCTCGGCAATCCACTTGCGGCCGTCCTCGAGACGGTTGTAGGGCCAAAATATCGGCATCCAGCCGTCCGCCATCTCGCCGATGCTCGTGATCGACTTCTGTTTCAGAGCGGCCACGTAGATCGGAATCTTTCGACGCGTGGGCTCGAAGTCGAGAGTGAAGGGACGGTACGTGCGGAGCTTGGCATCGGCTTCCGAAAGAGGCCGCTTGTCGAGCAGCGTACGCACCACGCGAATCACGTCTCGGGTCTGCGTCAGGGGCTTTTCGAAGTCTCGTCCGTGGAGTCCTTCGATGACGTTCTTGCCACTGGTGCCGATGCCGAGAATGAATCGCCCACCGCTTATCTCGTCGAGCGTGGCCGCCTGCATCGCGATTAGCGCGGGCGATCGGCTGAACACGTTGATGATTCCGGTTCCGAGCTTGATGCGCTTTGTCTTGAGTGCGATCTCCGTGAGGAGAGTGAACGATTCATACCCCCACACTTCGGGAAGCCAGAACGAGTCGTAGCCAAGGCGGTCTGCCAGAACCGCAGCTTTGACGTAGGTCTGACGATCATAGTTGCGCCAGAATGCAAGGAGCCCGCTTGGTTTGTTCGCCATTGTCATCAATCTCCGGAAAGGACGCAGAGCGAACTGCCACGTGACGCGAGGTGAGGCAACGCGCACCGCTTTTCGGTGCGCCTCAGGCAGGAGCTGAGAGGCGGTTGCCGAAAGGCCTCCCGGTGATAGTTTTCGTCGAATAACCGAAGAGCGCGTGCCCGCACGGATGGTCCGCGCGGCTTCGTCGCTCCCGACGAGAAGCCCCCTTGTGTCAATGACCGCGCGCAAACGAGATGGACGATGCCTTGCGGTCCTCGTCGCCTCGCTTACGGCTCACATCCTTGGGCTTCTCGCGCTCGGAACCTTGCCCGAGGCGACACGGGAGACCAAGCTCAATTCGATCGACATCAGCTTCACGGTTGCGGCGCCTCAAGAAGTGAAGCCAGAGACCCCTGAGCCGGCAGCCAAGCCAGAACCCATCGCGGCAGCACCTCGGCGAGACAGTCCTCCTGAGCCGCAGCTTCCGCGAACGAGGCGCCAAGCGCCGCCCCCGTCGACGCCTACGGTCGAGGTCGAACCCGAAGAAGCAGAGCCATCCGCAAAGCCCGCCATGGTGCAGCTTGACCCCTCGAGCGTGGCTCGAGCATTCGTCTTGTCGCAGCCACCCTCTGCGGACGAAGGCGAAGAGACGCAAGCGGCCGCAGGGCGAACCAAAGACACGCGCGGGAAGTCTTTTGAACGGGCCGGGGACCCGAGTTATCTCTCCACGCGCGATCCACCCAAACTCCAGCGCAACAAGGACGGTACGTACCGGTACAAGGGGCACGCATTCAAGGCCTTGGTCACTGAAGACGGCTCGGTCGAGTTCGACGACGGCTACAAACAAGGGAGTACCGTGGTCTTCGACATGACCGACATGATGCTTCGCCGCCGCGGGGAAGATCCGTACCGCGTCGAGAAGCGATGGTTCATGGAGGGCACCGAAGAGCTTCGCGCCGACCTTCTCCGACGTTGGCAGGCCAAGCAGCTCCGAGCGGCGCTTGTCTCCCTTCGTGGCGCCTTGATTCGTATATACGAGAACGACCAATTGACGGAGAGCCAGAAGGCGTCTCGCGTGATCGCGATGTTTCAAGACACGGCCAACGACGAAGCCGGCGAGGCCGCGAGGAGCGCAATCGCCACCTTCGTCTCCGAAAACATGCCCGAAGTCGACCTTCCGCGAAGCGCTCAGTGACGACGCCTCGTCACTCGTGGCAGCCTTTGAGTTACCCCTCGAGCGCCGGACGAAACTTCTCCTTGGCGTCGCCGAGGACGGGGACCCCATGGCCGGGCAGCTGGCCCTCGACTGCATGAATCATCGCGCCAAACCGATCGCGGTAGAACCCGTCATCGCGACCATGGAAACCGCCGAGACGGACGATGTGCTTCACATCTCCGAGCGACTGAAGGTCACGGAGACCAGTGTCGGTAAGGCGCATGCTGTTGAAGAGAATCAGACCATCGTCGCCGCGGACGACGGTCATCGAGCGACCGATCTTCATCGGGATACGCATGGGCATCTTGAGGCCTCCGCGAATGAACCAGGTGCCCTCGAACACCTCTTCGAATTCGCCGTGGGGCGACGCAGGGAGATGCTGCTCGGGCCCGACGCCACTGGCCCGTGATGATGCAACCATGGAACGCCTCGCTTTCGGGCCCACCCTAACGCCAAAACGGACATTCTCGCCACTCGGCATCCTTATCGAGAGCTCGCCTCTTGTCGCGTCTCGGGCTCTGTGGGGGTAGTATCCGCTGCAGCAATGGCCAGGAGCACCAAGAAGCAACTCGCAGAGGCCACCATCGCGACGGTCGAAGCCGCGTACGATCTGAGCCCGAGCGACAGCGAGTGGTTTCCTCGACTCCTCGAAGCCAACCTGCCGTTGCTCGACAACGGGCTGGGGGTCGGCGGCCTCATCGCGGTCAAGTCTCCCACGCCTGGACCGCCCACTCTAGAATCCATGCATGTGGCCACTGGCCCCGAGGATCTGATCGCGCGACACGCGGCCTCGATCGCCGCCCTCCCCGTCGAACAGACCCACCAACAGACTCAGACCGGCGTGTTCATCGTGTCAGAACGGACCGCCGAGCATCCAGAGATGCTCGACATTTGGCGTTCCTTCTTCGATGGAGCCCAGGACGCGATCGGCGTCATGACTGTGGATACCGACGGTCGCGGGATTCACATTCTTGCGCCGACACCGGAGGTCGTTCGGCTGACCCCTGCTGAACGCGATCGGTGGGAAATGCTCGCTGCCCATTTGGCATCCGGAGTCCGGCTCCGGAATGCGCTCACGCATCGTCGCCGGGCGGCAGACGGAAGCGCTCTCGGTCTTCCCCTCGGCGCCGACGCGGTGATCGACCCCACGACGTTTCGCGCCACCGATGCCGTAAACGCGGCACGCGGCGAGACCGCTCAGGAAGAACTCCGCGAGGCGGCGAGGCGTATCGACAAAGCGCGCGCCGACGGTCGCCACGAAACCAACACCGATGCGGCACTCGCGCAGTGGTGGGCCTTGGTCAGCGGTCAATGGTCGATGGTCGACTGGTTCGATACGGATGACCGACGCTACGTGCTGGCGCTTCGAAATCCACCCGCGGTCCCCAACCCGCGCGGTCTCAACGAGCAGGAGCGAAGCGTTGCCGCGTTCGCGGCGCTCGGCGATAGCCACAAACTCATCGCATACCGACTTGGTCTTTCACGGTCCCGCGTCAGCCATCTGCTGTCGTCAGCGATGCGCAAGTTGGGGGTCAAGACGCAAGCGCAGCTCGTCGAGAAAATCAGTGCTTTCGTGTTGGCGGAGCACGAGGCCAAGTCGAAGAGCAGCAGTAAGAGCAACAGCAAGGATTAGGCCGAGTTTCTCCGGCTGCAGTCGGGTCGCGCGCCGATCACGGGTCGAGGCTGCTAGTACCGCCATACTGGAGCGCCGAGAGCTTGGTGGTGCCGTCCTGTTCTCGGATGAGTACCACGAAGTCTTGATAGCGTTCGGCGAGCGGGCCTTCTGCAGTCGCTCCAAGCTTCTCGAGCAGGGTCGTGTTGTAGCTGCTCGAGTGCCCAATCATCAGATAGGTCGCGCCAGGAACCTCGCGCTCGAGCTGCCAGTCCGCGACGTCGGTCGCGAACTGTGCCCAGGCCTCTGGATCGAGGAAGGCTTCGAACGTGTCGACAGGCGCCACGACGATAGGAGCTCCGCTTCGATCTGCGAGCGGCTCTCCCGTCTGCTGCGTTCGCAAAAACCCCGTCGCGATGATCTCGTCGACACCCGCTTCCTCGAGCGCGTCGGCGAGCCGCTCGGCGCGCTCGAATCCCTCGGCGTTGAGCGGCGAGTCTTCACCTGGGTCGCGCTCCGCATGCCGAACGACATAGTACGTCGTGCCCCGCATCGACGGCGGGTTTGGATCGGAGCTCGATGTGCTGTCGCCGCAGGCTGAGCTGAAAGAAAGGACCGCGGCAAGTAAGAGATAGTTGGTCAGTCTTGACATGATGGCGGGAGGTTTACCGCCGATCGCCGGGTCGTCCACCTGTATAGTCTTTGGTGCCGGCGCGCTCCTCTGTCTGGGTTGCATTCCATACACCCAGTCGCCCCCCCCGGGTCTCGTGGCCCTCGAAGCGGCACAGACACTCGGCGAGGGTCAGATCGGAGTCCAAGTGACCGCGGGAGGAGGCATCGGTTCCGACCTCACTTTGGGCGCATTCTCTGCGCGTGTGCGATACGGAATCTCGTCCGAATCAACTCAGGAGTCCAACATGACGACAAGACCTTCCGGTGACGCGCTGCAGCTCCGCTCGACGATTAAAGAGGACGGTACGCTGGAGCTCTCGCTCGTTTCGACTCCGATCCCCGAACCACAGAACCACGAAGTTCTCGTTCGTATCGAAGCGTCGCCGATCAACCCCTCAGACCTCGGTCTGCTGTTCGGCGCCGCCGACCCGACGACCCTCCGTCAGGCGGGCAGTGCGAAGAGGCCAATCGTCACCGCCAAGGTTCCGGACAAATTGATGCGCGGGATGGCGGCGCGGGTAGGCAAGTCGCTGCCCGTCGGCAACGAAGGCGCGGGCATCGTCGTCGCAACCGGTGCGGACAAGTCGGCACAGGCGATGATCGGCAAGACCGTTGGCGTGATCGGCGGAGGCATGTACTCGCAGTATCGCTGCGTGCCGGCAAACCAAGCGCTCGTGCTTCCCGATGGCACCACGCCCGCAGAAGGAGCGTCGAGCTTCGTCAACCCAATGACGGCGCTCGGCATGGTCGAGACCATGCGCCGCGAGGGGCACAGCGCGTTGGTGCACACGGCGGCTGCGTCGAATCTCGGACAGATGCTGCAGAAGGTTTGCTTGGAAGACGGGATCGCGTTGGTGAACATCGTCCGCAAACCAGAACAGGTCGAACGTCTGCGACAGATAGGCGCAGAACGGGTTTGCAACTCGAGCGAGCCCACGTTCATGAAAGACCTGACGGATGCGTTGGTCGCCACCGGAGCAACCTTGGCATTCGACGCCATTGGTGGTGGAACGCTCGCTGGGCAGATTCTCACGTGTATGGAAATCGCCGCAAACAAGAATGGCGCAGCGTACAGCCCGTACGGCTCGACAACCCACAAGCAGGTATACGTCTATGGCGGGCTCGACCGCAGCCCCATCGTGCTCAACCGAAGCTTCGGGATGGCCTGGGGGGTCGGTGGATGGTTGCTCTTTCCGTTCCTGCAGAAGGTCGGCGCGGAAGAATCTCAAAAGATGCGCGCTCGCGTGGCGTCGGGGATCAAGACCACCTTCGCGAGCAGCTATACGCGAGAGGTGTCTCTGGCTGAGGCTCTTACGCTGGAAGCGATGTCCGTGTACGGAAAACAAGCGACAGGGGAAAAGTACCTGATCAATCCGAACGGGGGTCTCGGTTGAACTGCCGAGTGGCGGATCTTTGCCGTATAGCGTGATATCATCGAGCAGTGAGATGGTATTTCGTCCTGGTAGGAGCCGTCGCGTTGACGGGCGCCGGCTGTGCCTCGGTGCACGACGCGACTCCCCTGAACTGCCCTGTGGGCCAGCAAGCTCAGGGCGGCGCCTGCGTCTGCGCTTCAACCCTATTGCCGCCGGGCGACGCGGCATGCCCCACGGAAACACTGGCTTGCTCGCTGACCGACTGTGCCGACGACGACAATCCGTGCACCGAGCCAAGCTGCACCGAAGGGGCAGCTGCCTGCTCGCTCGAGCCCGTCACCGACAGCACCTCCTGTGACCTAGAGGGCGAGACCGGGAGCTGCGTCGACGGCGCTTGCATCGTACCCGAGGCGGTCTGGGAGCTCGGCACACCGTTCCGGATCGCAAGTTCCACCAACGGCGTGATTTCGACGCCGACTGTGGCAGTGAGCGACCAGGGGACGGCGCTTGCCGTCTGGTTCGACGGCGACCTGATCTACGCGTCCTCGTTCGCGTTGAGCGAAGGCTGGGCGGAGGCCGAGGTTATCGGTACCCAGGTCGCGCCGGGTCGGGGTTTGGCACTTGCCATGAGTCCGGGAGGCGATGCGACGCTCGCGTACACGCGCATCGAAAAGGCCTCCGTCGACCTCAGAGCCGTCGACTACTCCGCTTCGCTCGAGAGCTGGCGCAACCCCGAGGTGCAAAGCCGAGCGGGTGCAATCGCATCTTCCCCGAGCCTTGCGATCACCGCGACGGGAGACGCGTTTCTCACCTGGTGGGAGGCTCCGGGGGCGATTCTCTATGCACACCGCGGTAGCGGCAGCGCAGCGTGGACTTCACCCATCGTCGTCTCAGTCGACGATGGCCTTGGCAAAGGAGACCCCTTCGTCGCCGCATCAGACGACGGGGAAGGCATGGTCATTTATTCGGGCGAGACCTCCGCTGGCATGGCGACCAACGTCTGGGTGACGCCAGTCGGCGCCGGCGGCGTCGCCGGCGTGCCGACGACTATCGACACGAACGCGAGCGAAGTGCAGGACACCAAGATCGCAGCGGCGGTGGGCGGCGGTGCGATGGCGGTCTGGGACCAAGGAGAGGACGTCTGGTCGGCGCGCCTGTCGAACGGCACATGGTCTGCCCCCGTTCTGATGGAGACACGGTCGGACGACGTGGGCTACACCAGGGTCGAAGGCGACGGCCAGGGAACGTTCTTCGCCCTGTGGAGGCAGAACGGTGACGTCCGCACGCGTCGCTTCGACAGCGATACCGAGCTCTGGGGCGACCTCAACATCTTCAAATCTGCCACCAGACCACGACTCCACGTCGACGAGGGAGGCGCCTGGTTGGCCGTGCTGTCCATCGGGCGGGTACGTCTTCGTGCGCGCGAGCCGGAGATGGACTGGGGGTCGGTTGAAATCGTGAGCGACGCGCTGCCGAGCGGTTCGCCTACCGGGCACGAATTGAGTCGCGGAGCAGACGGCACGATCGCGGTGGTCTATACCGACGAATCAAACCTCTGGACCTGGGTCGATCGGCGCTGACCGTCAGTCCGGCCGCTGCACCTCCACCGCCCCGATGTCGCACGCGGCGCCCGCGGGTCGCGGCGAGCCACGCTCATCTTCGGTGATGTCCATCAGGCAGCTTTCAGCGGGGATGGCATCGATGAGCACGCTGCCGGGGTTGGGTGCGTGTGTCGCGGTGGCGCCGCCGCTCTCTTCGAGCGGCCCGAGCGCGATCTCTTCGCTGCCGACGACAAGATCGGTCTCGGGGTCGACAACGCAGGTTTCGGCGCCAGCGTCGAGCATGGCGTTGTAGCCGGTTGACGTGAAGGCGGCCCCTTCAGTGCTGGCGCAGCCGCCATGGACGACTGAGGCCGAGACCTCGCAGAGGACGTTTTCATCTTGCTGAATCGCCGAGCCCACCGGTGCGGTATTGCCGAAGAACGTGGTGTGGATCACGCGGATTAGGGCCTCGCGCCGTGCCGCAATGCCGCCGCCATTTTCCCCCGCGCTATTCCCGCTCACGGTGCAGTTTTCGAGACTGAGATCGTCCGTGCCGGCGCCACGCAAGAAAACCCGAATGCCTCCTCCGAAGCCAAGTGCGTAGTTGTCGATAACCGCGCTCCGAACGAGTCGCATCGCCGCCACCGCCTTGCCGTAGATGGCACCGCCGTGCACCGCCACGTTGTTGACGATCGTGCTGTCGACGAGTTCGAGGACTGTGTCCTCTTCGCATTGAATTCCGCCGCCCTGGCCATTGAGCGCCGAGTTTTGAGTGACGACTGTGCGTTCGAGCCGCAGGGTACCTTCGTAGCTCTTGAACCCCCCTCCATGATCCCCCGTTGCGACGTTTTTCGAGACGACGCTGTCGAACAGCTCGACGCGCGTGCCAGTCCACAGGCGAATGCCCGCTCCGGCAAACGCCCGATTCTCGGTGACGGTACTGTTGCGAAGGGTCACCGAAGTGCCGCTGGTCCAGATTCCTCCACCGAGGCTATCGGCAACGTTGTTTCGCACGACGCTGTCGTCGATGGTCATGACGCCGTTCGACGTGTTGTAGAGGGCGCCACCATCGTTCCGGGCACGGTTGTCGTAGAACGTCGAGCCCACGATAGTCATGGTGTTGCTGTTGCTGAGAGCGCCGCCCCGGTCGCCTGCTGCGTTGTCGAAAAACTCGCTGTTGATGATGTGAACGGTTCCGCTGTTGCCGAGTGCGCCGCCCGTCTCGCTCGACCGGTTTCCGAATACGCGACAGTCGCGCAGCGTGAGGGTGGAATCCCGCCTCACGGAGATGCCACCCCGGTCGGTGGCCGGGGGGGATGCTCCGCCGGTGATGCCGACTTTAATCAGCTCGACAATGGCCGGCGGCTCGATCTCGAGGACACGCGTCTGCAGGTTGCCGTCGAGGGTCAGGGTCCCTTGACCGTCGAGGACTATTTCCTTGGCGACGACGATGGGGCCTTCGGTGAGTACGACCTCGGTCGGCTCGGCGCAGTCGATGACGAGGTCACCGCCGTCGGCGAACGCGGTGCGCACGCCATCTTGGGTGCAGGCGTACCGGGGGCGGCAGTCGTCGACCGCACAGTCGACGACACACGCTCCAAGGGCACAGATGCCAACACCGTCACCGAGATGACATGCTGCACCATCGGCAAGGGCTGTGTGCCTGCACTGCGCGTCGGTACAGACGTCTTCCGTACAAGGGTCATTGTCGTCGCAGCGGAGGTCCTCGCAGGTGAGCGGTTCTTCGAACGGTTCGGGTTCCTCATCCAATGTGTCCGGCTCGCAGTCGGTTCCGTCGAGCGTCATCACGAAGCCCTCGGGACAATCGACCGCGACTGAAGTGGCGCATCCGCTCGTCAGAGCGCCGAACGCAATGCCGCCGAGCGCGGCCATCGCGAGCGACAGCCCAGCAGAGCTCCATCCTGTCATCATCATCATCTTTCCGGCCGCACCGCGCGCCCGTTCCCGCGCCCGGCGAGAGGGCGCGTTCGAAAAACGAGACAAGTACGAACGCGATTTCAGTGGGCCAGAAGGCGCGACCAACCGTCAATACGTAATTGTTTTGGTTGAAAGAGGGGCTTCGACAGCAGACTTTAGGGTGATTGCGCCAGGTGTCTCGGCAGCTGCAGAGCGAGAGATTGAGCCGTTTTCCTCTGCAATTTCGGAGGTCACGAGGATAGCGCGGAACAAGCAGTCGACGGCCCTTTGGTGCTACCCTCTCGTTTCTTTGCGCAGGAGTGTGACGTGACCCAGGAAACTTCCCGTAACTCGACCATGACTCTTGGCCTCGCGATGCTTTTCGCTCTCGGCTGCAATGGCGCCAGTGGCGCTGGGTGCGGAGCCAAGCAGACCGAGCCGGCTGCCGAACCCGATGCGAAGCCTGCGGCACGAGTCGACGCCGATGCCGACGCGACCAAGTCAAGCCTTCGCGGCACCTACCGAATCACCAGCTACCGGGGCAACGATTCAGGCTGCGAGATGCTCGTGGACACGATTCAAGCACCGAGCTTCGTCGTCGTCTATCCCTTCACCGCGTCGAGCGGCGACGTTCGACTTGGCGCCACCTTTTGCGGCGGCGCCGACGACTGTAGCCGGGTCGCGAGCCAGGCCGGTGAGCCGGCGATCGGCTACTCGTTCCTCGAGGGAACCGATGGCGACGGCTGGACCGGCTGGGGTATCGTCGACACCGGTGCGACCGACGAAAAGTGCCGCGCGGTGGTTCAGACCCACAGGTTGACCACGACCGCCGATGACGCCGTGCGCATCGAGACGAAGACCGTCGAGACTCTCTTCGAACCCGCGGTAGACGACGCAGGGGAACAAAGCTGCCGGAACCGCGATGCGATCGACTCTCTGACAGACGACCTCGAGTGCAAAGCCATTCTCGTGACCGAAGCCACCCGCATCGCCGAGAAATAGGCAGGAGCAAGACGCCGCGGCAGGTGGTAAGCGTCGCGGTTCCGAGGCAGGATGGCCCGCGTGAACGCATCCGAAGGCCCTGATCCCCCACGCAGCAAGGCAAATCCCCTGTTCGGGGTCCTCGACCTCCTCACGGGTGTCGCCGCGCTTGCACTCTTGAGCGTCCTATGGTCTGCGAGCTGGGTCTGGCCCGCGGCCCTTTCGGTGTGGGCCGCGCTGCTTCTGGTTTCGGCGTTCGGTCTCTTCGCAGGCTCCCGATGGGGGCGCACGGCGGCACGGGTGGCCGCGATCTATCAGCTTGGCTTCTTGATCGTTCTCATCATCGGCATCCTCTCGAGCGCCGCGTACCTGAGGGGTGTGTACGGCCAGATCGGCGTCGGAATCGCCGCAGCGCTACTATTGATCCTGGCGCTGCTCATCGAATTGATGGGATTGCTGCCGATTTTCAAGCTTCGTCACCTTGGCCTGACGGAAGGGCGCTCTTTGGCGGGAAGCCGACACTTGGCGGTCGTTGCGACTGTGGTCCTCGTGTTCGCCGTCTCGTCGTACTGCGTCGTCGTGCACGCACGCGCCAGCATCGACACGCATGAACCGGTCCCCGATGCTTCCCGTCACGCGATGGCCGTGTCCTTGATGGCCGCGATCGGCCCCGATCCTGAAACGATCGACTTGCCCGCGTTCGGTCAAGACGACGATCGATGGATCGTCCGGGTGTATCGACGGGGTCGCTTGGAGGCGCGCGTGGAGGCCTCGGGCACCCTCGAAGACGCATCGCGCGCCGTGGCGGCATCGTTCGCTGAGACACCTCCTCGCGGTGCGGGTACCCCCTCGATCGTGATCGACCGTGTCGTGGGCGAGACTTCCATCGAAGACATGGACGGCGTCCTCGGCGCGCTCTCAGTCGTTCCGGGGCTCGACGGAGTGAGCGGTGAGATCGACGGCACGCGCCATACCCTCGTGCCCCACGAGCTCGTCTCGCGACGAATGCTCAGCGAGCATAGACCGGTCCCCTTCATTCCCGAGTTCGAGATCGGGCTCGACCCAAGCCAGGCCCGCACGCTTCTTTGCGAAACGGCGAAGGAGCCAGCGGATTGCGACGTTCGAGATCTCCGCCGCGCCCGCACCGAGACATGGGTACACCGAACCGGCGAAACCACCGGGCTCTACCGCGGTCGCCCCATGGTCGAACACACAATCACCGCCGACGACGCCCACGCCGGCGCGGTTGCTGCCGCGGAATACGTGCGGCGGTCGCTGCGTCGAGACGGCCGCTTTGTGTATCAGTACTCGCCGCAGACCGGTCGCCGCGAAATGGAGCCGTACAGCATCCCGCGGCATGCAGGGACATCCTGGTTCTTGCTCGAGGTCTATGACGCCACTGGGAACGAGTCGTTCTTACGCGCCGCCGAGCGCGCGCTCGATTGGCTCGAGGCGCGTATGACGGACTGCGGCGACGGCCTCCGCTGTATTCGGGAGGGCGACAGGGTCGCGCTGGGGCCGCAAGCCTTGCCGCTGATCGCCTTTGCCGCACACGCCAATGCGACCGGCTCGGAGCGCTACCAGGATACGACTCGACAGCTCGCGGAGACGGTTCTTCGGATGCAACGAGACGATGGCGATTTCGACTTCGCGCTCGACCCGACCACTGGGCAGCCGGTCGACGTCGGGCGACACCTCTACGCGGGGGGACAGGGAGCACTCGGCCTTGCGCTCAGCGGTCAGGCTCTGGGCGACGACGATCAGCTTCAAGCAGCGCGATCGGCGCTCGATTTCATGGCGGGACCCTACTGGGACTTCTTCCTCTCGGATCTGTTCTTCATCGAGGAGCATTGGACCTGTTTGGCCGCCGACGAAGTGCATCGCTTGTTCGGGGATCCGAGTCACGCGCGGCTTTGTCTCGCAGCGGCCGGGTTCGACCGTCAGCTGCAGCATGCGCAAGGGCAGACCGTGTTCCCCGACTACGTTGGAGGCATCGGCTTCAGCCCGTTCTTTCCGCCCTACTCCACTACCGCCGCAGGGCGGACGGAGGGTACGATCGCGGCCTACCGCATCTCGGCACGACAGGGCGACCCGGAACCGGCGTTGCTCGAGGGGATTGAAGAAGCCGTCGGGTTTCTCCTCCACAACCAGTACGACAAAGCCGACGTCTGGGCGTTTCACAGCCAGTCGACCGCCATCGGCGGCGTTCCTTGGAACTACTACGACCCGGTCATCCGAATCGACACCGTGCAGCACACCGGCTCCGTACTGCTGCATGGCGCGAAGCTCATGCGAGCCGCGAATCCGAACTAGCCTTCGCGTCGGAGCGGCCAGGCGGCCGACGAATGAGCTTCCCGACGATGGGTACGAGACGCTCTGTCCGAAAGAACGGCGCGAATGCGATGAACGCGACCGGATAGGGGAACAGAATCGCCATCAGCGCAAGCACGCCCATGTGAAACCCCCACATGGCAACGGACCACACTTTGGCCAACCTCTCTCCGAGCATTGCGAGCGGCGCCCCGAGCTCGAGCACCAGGCTCACCGCGGCGAGCCCCTGGAACACCCAAGCGTAGGGGAGGAACCATGACCCGATCGGAGAATGAAGGCTGCCGAGCTCGATCTTCCGCACGCTGTCCATCGCGATGTAGTTACGGAGGCTTTCGCCTTCAACGAAAGTGAGGCCGCCGTTTTTGAGTTTGGCGAGGCCGGCAAGGAAGTACGCGCAGACGCAGACCAGGCACATCAGTCGGATCGCCCATCCGTACCTGAAGTGGTCGCCAGCAGATGGCCGTGCTCGTGCATCGAGGCTCAACGCATCTGCCGCGGGGGCGAACGCGAGAATCAATACATGCATCAGCCACAGGTTGTCGCTGTGCAAGATCCCGCCCCAGGAGTTGGCGTATGTGAGCACGCAGAGGAGCAGTGCGGCAAAGGCGGGCGCAAGAACGCGGTAGCGAAACCCAAGCAGGAACGGGACGCTGGCAGCGAAGGTCGCAAACACAAGTGCCCGAAACACCGTGGAGGGCAGTGGCGCGTCCATGAATGAGAGCACGCCAATCGGTTGGAATATGGTCGCGCGATGCTTGGCGAAGCTCAGCAGGTAGGGCAGGCGGATGGCGAGGTAGATCGTGCTGTACAGGCCCACCAAGATCCGGAGCACCGCAAGCCTCTCCGCTGGAACCCGCGGAAACCACCAACGCATGCCTACTGGTGCCGTTCCGTCAGTCATGGCGTCACCCTGCAGCGCTGGAGGGTCTTTCGCACGACCGGCTCTGGGCCCTCCTCGAAGTACGCGACCGTGTCGAACTGGCTGCGCGCGATTTCGACCGCGACGACCCCGGCCCAATCGGGGTCGTCCGACATCTCGATGCGACGCGCGATATCTCGGCAGAATGCGCTCGCCCGCTTAGGGCCCGCATACGCCTCGTCGCGAATCATGCGCAGCGCCTGAATGACTTCTGCATTGCCCGTCGAGAGTTCCGGGGGAAGCGGTGTTCTCGTGCCATCCGGGAACACCGCAAGCGCTTGGGTCAGGACCAAACCCGGGTCGGGCTTGGGCCGCGAGAACATCGGAAACGTCGAGAGCGGAAAGCTATCGTCGTTCGGGTTGCGAAAGGCGGGCGACACCATGAGCCCCGTCAACAGGAGACTCACGATGATGCCGACGGTCAGGTGATATCGATCGCTCATCAGCGCGTGCTAGGCACCCGCCCTTCGGCGCCAGACGAAGAGCCCCAGCAGACCGAAACACAGCCAGGTTAGCAGTCGAGTCGGATTCGAGGCAACCGAGCAGCCAGCCGTGGTCAGACTCGTGCCGTCGCCGGTTGGCACAGTCGCGTTGTGCTCGGTGAGTGCCTGATCGATCGCTGCGGTGTTGTCCGCCACGACGCTTCCGGGGCCGCTGGTCGACAGCTGCGAGACCACCGCATTGGCAGGAAGCGCACCATCTCCATCCGGGTTCCAGGGCCAACTGGTAGCGCCCGGCGGTAATCGAACGACCCGCCCGTCCTCGAGCTCCACGCGTGACGGTGCATCGTTGAACGTGATCGACGGGTCGCATTCGATGACGCGCTCGGCGCCGTGCACGTTGCTGACGTCTTCGAGGTCGGCGTTGAAGTCGAACAGCGGGTCGAGGTCCATTTCGGGCGCAGACAAGGTCGTGTACATGCGCGTTACGTAGGGCCTAGACGCCAAGAGTTCGCTCGTCTCCAGCATCGGCGCCACGACCTCCGACCGAAGGGCATCGACGAAGGACTTCGGTATTGAACGGCGTCAGAGGGTTGCCGCACTGAGGACACTGCACGAACGCATCGAGCTCATCGGCAGGCAAAAAGCCCTCGAGCACGTCGAGATACCCGTCCCACTGCGCGAATTGCGCGCTTCGCTCGAGGACCTCTTCGGAGGAGAGCAACGGGAGATCGCGCTCTAGCTGCTCCCACCGCTGGCGTTCAAAGTCCGCCACCACCACGTTCTCGTATGCGTCTCTCGAGCTGGCCCGCTCGGTCACGAACCCTTGGCCACCGGCCTCGTTGGCCGCCGCAACCACCACCTGGTTGTAGTTGCTTCCACCGGTGAGCCAGTCGATCAGCGCCTCATTGAGCTCGAGCGAGAGATAGTTGACGGGCACGGCGCGGCTTTCGCCAAGCACCCAGACCATCACGCCCATATCGTCGTTCGCCGCCACGGCCGTCGGGCGGATCGGAATCATGGGTTGATCCGAAACGTAGGTCATCCGAATCGGCCGAATCGTACCCTCGTCATTGCCCTTGGTGAGACGAAACGCGATGAGATTCATCCCGCCTTCTAGGTACGAGCCGAGGAGATCGGAAATCTCGTCGGGATCGCCGCCAGGCGGAACCACATCGTATCCCTCGTCGGTAAGCCACTGGACCGCCACATCGCCGACTCGGTCGAAGATGCCTTCGGCCTGGATCACCACGAAATCGTAGGGGCCCACGTTCCCTTCCGCCAAGACGTTGATTCCCCCGCCGCCCTGACCGCCACCGCCGCCGGCCCCTCCGACGCCGCCGCTACCGAAACCGCCGCTGTCGGTAGCGAATGGAGGTCCACCGTCCTGGCACTCTCCCTCGACGCGGACGGTCAGGTTGTACTGCGGGTTGCTCCGAAGCTGGAGTCGCGTGAACGCGAGATCCGACGAGACCTCGATCTCGGGAACGCCGGGGACTGGCAAGACCCAGGCGAACTCTTCCGACGGCCCTTCGTATTGGATCTGAACGACGGCGGTGACCGTGCCATCCGCGTTCTTCGAAAAGATGATGCGTTCCGCAGCCTGATTCACCGGCGCGCTCGCGGAACAAAAAAGCCCGCCGCAGGCCTTAGCCGGCATCGCCGGGGACAGGAGCGAAAGGGCGAACAAGAGAAGAGGTCCAAGGGTAAGCAGTTTTTCTGACATAGCCGTCATCCTATTTAAGAGAAGCCTGAACGTCGGCAATTGCTGGATATTTCGCAAATTAATTCGACTCGCCTGCCGGGGAGCAGATCAACGGCTGCAAAGGGCGACGCCTACCCCCCGCGCGCTGAGGAGCCGTGGGCTCTCAGCTCTTCGTATCGTCCTCCGGCGGGGCGACGGGTATGAAGTCGGTCCACTCGAGCTCGAGGCCCGCGCCTCCGTCTGAAGCGGTCCTGCGGCCGCCCTGGATTCTATACGACTGAGTATCCAACGACAGCTCGAAGCAACTGAGAGTCCCACGCGTGCTGTCTTCGAGACCGATTCCAGCAAGCAGAGGTAGGAACGTTGGAAACGTTTGAGAGATACCGTCGGAGGTGTAGCGCACACTGTGACTCGCGGTGATCGAGAGACAGAGAGTCGCAGTGCCAACCTCAGGGTCGAGCTCGACGACTCCACCAACGTTGTTCTCGGGGCTGCCAAGCTGCTTCGTTTCCAAGAAACCTCCGGCCCCGCCACTGATCATGAGGTCGACCAAGAACTTCGGCGTCACTTCGATTGGGCCACCCCCGAAGTGCTCGATCCTTTCCGGCCCTGCGATGCTCACTCCACTGCCGGTCACCATCCCCATCGTCGCCGGGGACAAATACGTCCGTACGATGCGCGCCTCCGGTTGTTGGGCGATCATGGTGCGCGAATCGTGGACGTCCGCTCGGAAACGGACGTCGATATCTGCCTGCGAAACCAAGCTCGAGGTCGTGTCGCGCAATCGATAGGTGACTGTCCCCCGCCATTCGGTGAGGGGCACCTCGTTGCTTTCTACGTCGTCGGGAAACTTCACGGTCACCTGGCCGGCACCCGGAGACTCATACGGTACGCGTGCGACGATCTCCGTATCGGTCCAGCGTTCGAGCACTGATGGTACCCCGTCGAGTTCCACGACGCCTGGGTTGGGGCCGAACAGCCCCGTCAGCGTCAGCTCCCCGAGAGCTTCATCCGACGAGTCGATGATTTCCATGCTTTCAATGGAAGGCGCGAGGAGCATGTCTGCGTCATCCTTCTGGAAGAACTTGACGGCAACCGTGCTTGGCGCGCCATCGGTGCGTTCTGGCATCTCGAACTGAAGAAGCCCGCGACGTTCCATGTCGAGCTCCACTTGACCCGAGTCGAATGGACGCTGCGCGGGCGCCTCGGGCGAGTACTCATTCGCGCCCAGCAGCCTGTCGAAGAAATGCTCGATACTCGGTCGCGCGAGGCCTGTGTTGGTGTAGCTGTCGAAAGATACGACTAGCTCGGCACCCGCATTGAACATCGCTTGACGGAGAGCTTGCGGCTCGAGTCGCTCCGGGTTGTCCGCGGAGCAGTTCCCGAAGCACCGAATCTCCCCCCACGGGTCGAACGCCTCAGCGCCAGTCAAGCATGAATGCAACATCACCACGCCCCTGTCGAACGACCATGACTTTTCGATGAAGCGCTCGGTGATCGCAATCTTCGCGACTCTGTAATCGTCGTCGAACGCATACGCGATGATCAGCTCTTGGGCCTTGAGTTCCGGTCCAAGGTTCTCGAAAAGCGCCTCTGCCCCGACTTGAGTGGAAGTCTGGAGACCGAATGAGTATTCCGTGCGCAAGGACCCGGACTCGTTCGGAACGAACCGTAGAAACGCGGCCGCGTGGGTGTCGAGGTGGAGTACCGCGAGGTCCTTGTAGCCGCGCATCGCGTTTAGACTGGCGGCGCTGGACACACGCTGGTAGCCGGCATCGGTGAGCATTGCAGCTACGTCGTTGGCAAGACGTGTGCCACCGTCGAACGCCGCCGCCACGAAACGTGGAGAGCCCGGGATCACAGTCGACTTCGGAAGAAGTTCGCCCAAAGATCCGTCCGTAGCCGGAGATGGCGCGTTCGCCTCTTCGGGCGATGGTCGATTGTTGATGAAGGCGATCGAAAGGCCCTCACTCGTTCGTGCGGTCCCGGTGAGCGCTGTGCCGTCCACATAGAACGCATCGATCCCGTCGAGCTCGACGAGCTTCGCTCCGAGCGCGTCGAGCTCTCCCAGGAGGTCTCGCTCGGACGGTGGAGTCGTCGCCGGTGACGGTATAGTATCGGCGATCACTGCGCTGATCTCCTCGGTCAACTCCAGTAGCGCGTCGGTGTCGATGTCAGCAGCCGGGCCACCCGTACCGCCGCCGCCACCAGTTCCAATATCCCCGCCCGAGCCCGTCTCCGAGGAAGAGCAGGCGGTGGTGGAAAGAAGGACGATGAGTAGAATCCGGACACGCATCGGCTGACTCTGCCGGAGAGTCGAAATGTGTGTCAACAAGGGTCGCGGAAAAACGAGGACGAGGGACATCATGGACATGGATACCGAGAGCAGGGTCGCCCTGCGCGAGTTCATCGAACTGCTTCAGGAGATCGACCGCCGCTGGAGCAGTCCCGAGTGGAACCTGATGTCTGCAGAGGACGTGGTCGGTTCGCACCGCGCCCTCATGCACATCATCGAGGCGAGCCTCGTCGGGTGGTTCGAGCAGGACACTGCACACCCCGACCTGCGCCGAATCACCACACCAAGCAGGAAGCTGACTGGCGACAACCCCGATGCAATCTACTTCGATGCGCCCGTGTCGCCCGATCACGGCTACGTCATCCATGGAGAGCTCAAAGGCGCGTCGTATTTCTCGCTCACAATCGAGGAGGGAACCGCCGAGGGCGGGATGGCCACACGCACGGCCGGGGTGATCAACGACGCGGACATGGACGTCGACAGCAATGGCAATTTCACCCTCTATCTCGGCGGCGAGCGCCGCGAGCGCAACTGGCTGACGCTCTCTTCGGAAGCGTCGCGCCTCACGACCCGCCACTACTTCGAGAGCAAACGTGCAGCTCAGCTCGACCCCGCGCTCGAGCCCCGTATGCGCATCGAATGCCTCGACGGCGGCGATCCCCCAGCGCCGGCGGACGACGCGCAGGTATCCGCCGCGATTCGGCGCGTCGCAAACGTCATCCGCAGTCGCACGCTCGACATGCCTCCTATGGCCAACAGCGAACCGCCGCCGTTCGTCGCGCTCACGCCCAACGAGTTTCCGGCGCCGGTGCGCCCGGGCGAGTTCGGGTTCGCTGCATTCGACGCCCACTACAGCCTGGCGCCCTACTTCATCGACGACGGCGAGGCGCTCGTGATCCGGGGTCGGTGGCCCACCTGCCGGTTCGCCAACGTTTGCCTGTGGAATCGGTTCCAGCAGACGTTCGACTACCGCAACCGGCAGATCTCCCTGAACCGCGCTCAGACGGTGCTCGAGGAGGACGGAAGCTTCCGAATCGTCTTGGCTCACGAGGACCCAGGCGTCCCGAACTGGATCGACACCGAAGGAAACCTGTTCGGTTTGGTCTTCTGGCGTTTCTTCGTGGCGGAGGGCGAGGTCATCACGCCAGAGGCCGAGGTCGTCGACCTCGCCGAGCTTCGCGGCTAGTCGCATTCGCGATCGACTCGCCCATCGCGACGGTCACGGCACGTTGTGCGCGACGTCGAAACGCTTGGAATAGAAGGCGAGCGCCTCCCGCCTCTCCTGCGGGTCGATGCCGAGGTCTTCGAGACGGTAGTCGACGACGCCGTGCTTGCCTTTCGGGTTGTCGGCGATGAATCGGTCGACCCTTCGGTCCGTTTCATCGGTGTACCTGCTACCCGCACGCTCGAGGATCTGCCTGACCGTGCCTTTCATGTCGGCCATGAAGTCATCGAAATGGACGTCGATGACCTGCTCGTTCGGCAGGGAATCGCGGTCCGCGACACTCGCTTTGAGGAAATCCTCGGTGCGAGCGGCCCAGTAGCGCGCCACCTCGTGCACGTCCACGTTGCGCTGCTGCATCCGAGAGCCGTACGTGATCATCACGGTCAGCGACGCAGTGACGCGAACCGGGTCGCGGTGAGTCTGCACGAACGTGGCGTCCGGGAACTCTGCAACGAGAGCAGGAAGGTTCATGAGATGCTCCGGGGTCTTCATGAGCCATCGCTCCTGTGGTCGGAGAAACTGAAGCGCTTTCATGCACCGCGCGAGGTAGGCGTACGAACCCCGGCGGTCGGCTGCCTTGTACCAAGCGCCGTAGCTCGGGATATGCCAGCTGCTTTCGAAGAGCACGCTCGTGAAGTCCATCGCAAGCAGCTGAATCTCTTCGTGCGGTCCCTCGACGGTGAACTCATGCATGGCGCCGAAGAGCGGCATGATGCCCTCGAGGAATTGCAGACTCTTGGCGCCGCGCGCGATCCGAGGGTCGCGTCCGCCACGGTCGGGTTTTTCGCTGGGATCGGGGAACGGCTCGAGGCTCTCCCAGTACGGCATCCAGCGCAGCGATTGGTCCTGCGATAGCAGGTTGAAGAGGTGCGTCGTTCCGGTCCGCGGCAGCCCAGCAACGATGATCGGCCGCTCGATGGTCTCGTCTTCGATCTCAGGATGAAGACGATAGAGCTCCTCGAGGCGAAGCCGGCTGGTCAGTAGCTGCACGATGAAGTGGCGAGCGACCAAGCGGCCGAACGCCGAAAGTGGTGCCTCGGTTCGAAGGGCTTCGAGCATGACTTCGAGGGGCTCGCGGAAGCCGGCGTCGCCAAAGTCGTCGAGACCGGTCTTCTTGCGGGCAGCGTCCATCACCGATTCGGCCTCGAGCGATACGAGCGCGCGGGTGGGCCGTTCGGCCGCGGCGTTGAAGGCGCGCAAGAGCATTGGGACGCGAGGCCGCTCCCAGTCGGTGATTCGGCTAGGAACTGAGTCGTTCGCCATCACCCAACCACGCTTCGTTCACTGAGCTCCCAGAGTTTGCGAGCCTCATTGCGATCTCTCGCGGAGCGCTTGGTTTTCTTGGGGCGGCAGTCGTAGAAGTACTCGCCCGTCGTCGTCCCGACTCGATCGGAGGTGGCAAGGTAGACGCTGGTCTCGGCGCCCTGCTCCGGTGTGCGCAAGAAGGGTTTCACGAGGGCAAGAATTCGACCCGCGTACCACGTGCTCTGCGCGCCGAGCTGACTCTGAACCGCGCCCGGATGAAGCGAGTTGACGGTGACCCGGGTGTTCTCGAGTCTCGCCGCAAGCTCTCTAGCGAAGAGCATGTTGGCGAGCTTGGAGTGACCGTAGGTTCGGAAGGTCCGGAACCCACGATTCCATTGCAGGTCGTGGAATCGAATCGCTCGGCAAAACCGATAGGCCTCCGACGCCACCACGACCACGCGGCCTCGTTCGGCCTCTTTCAGGCGCTCGAGCAAGAGTGTCGTGAGCAGAAAATGCCCGAGATGGTTCACCGCGAACATCTCTTCGTGCCCGTTGTCGAGCAGGACCCTTCGGGTGTTGATCAGGCCGGCGTTGTTGATCAGCACGTCGAGCGGCTCGTTTCGGTCGATGTACTCTACCGCGGCGCCGCGAACCTCCTCAAAGCGGCCGAGGTCCGCGAAATAGAGCTCGACCTGCAGACCTTCGTAGCTGTCTTGGAGCGCCCTCCGAAGGGCAACCGCCTTCGTTGGGTTTCGGCATAGCAAGTGGAGGCGGACGCCCTGCTTGGCGAGCGCAAAGGCGGTCGCCCGACCGATTCCCTCAGTCGGGCCGGTGATCATTACGTTCTTGCCCTTCATGGTGCCGGTCACTGCTCCCCATCGAACCCGCTACGCGGTGATCTGCTCGCGTATCGAGCAAAGGAATGCCTGTCGCTCTTCGTTCACCGAAAAGTCGGGGCCCAGGATGTACGTCCGCATCGTCGACGACGCATGGAAAGTGATCGTGAAGGACGCCAGGCGGAACAGGAAACGGCCGACATCGAACCTGGCCAGCGTATCTTGATCCTGCGCGACTTCGATGTACGCCGTTGCGAGTTTCACGATGCGGACGCCGTTCTCGCGAATGACCTCCAGCATCGTCTCTTCGTCCGGCTCGAACGCTTCTCGCATGAGCGCGCCTGCGTACTCGGGATTCTCGCCCATGTAGTCCCAGAGTTGGGCCGCGCACTGGACGATCAGGTCCGCTGGAGCAAGGCTAGTTCCCTCGTCGAGCGTTGGGGTCATGCGCGTGGCGATCGTCTCCATGATGTGTTCGAGCATCGCGAGTCCGAGCTCTTCCTTACCCCCGGGAAAGTAGTGGAAGATGCTCGCGGCGCGGATGTCCGCTCGCGCCGCCACGCCGCGCAGGGTGGCCCCCTTGAACCCGTGGCGCGCGATTTCCTGTGCAGCCGCCCGCAGCAAGCGATGCCGGGTGCCCTCAGCCACGGCGTCGGCCCCGTGCGGGCCGCTACCGCCTCTTTCCCCCGCTTTTGCCAGCGGGCCCGCCTTCTGCCTTGACGCTTGCATGGTGCATACGGTACCTAACAAACGTTAGTCTAACAACCGTTAGGTGGCGAAAGGAGCAGTCGATGAGAATTCGAGACGTCGAAACCAAGGCTTTCTTTGGACAGTTCGTGGCGCGGCTCATCGCCCACAACGTTCTCAAAGACACGCAGCTGTTCTTGCCCAAGGCCGACTACGACCGGCGCTACGGGAAGTTTCCGCGCTACTTCTCCGGCTGGTATTTGTTCGTGCCCTCAAAGGACCTCGCAGAGGGCGAGATCGTCCACAAGAAGCTCAATGGGCTCGACCTGGTCGCGTATCGCAACAAGGAAGGCAAGCCCGTCGTTCACGCGAACCGCTGCACGCACATGGACGGACTCTTCGCGCCGCTCGGCACGGTCGAAGACGGGAAGATCAAGTGCCCCTACCACGGCTACGAGTTCGACGAGGGCATTCCGCAGAGCGGCCCTACCGACTTCCGCAAAGACCCGAGCAAGTGCATCCCGTGTCACCCCACGGTCGAGATGAACGACCTCATCATGTTCTGGTTCGACGCGCACAGCGACAACGGCATCGGCGAGCCCACCTGGGAGCTCGACCTGCCGGACGTCAGCAAGTTCCCACGGCGCTTCTTCTCCCGTTCGATCACGCCTACGCACATGGCGCCTCTGCACGAGAACATCATCGATGACATGCACTTCATGCACCTGCACGGCGCCAATCGCTACAAGTCCGAGCTACAGGTCTACCACGAGAAGCACCGCTTCAAGACGCAGAACACCATTCGCGTGGACGCTCCCAAGTTCGGCCGTTTCAAGCTCGACGGAGTCGACGGCGACGAGCTCGACACCCGCATGGACACCGAGTTCCACGGCCTCGGCATTCACATCAACTTCGTCAAAGCAGGTAGCTTCGAAGCGCGCATGATTCACTGCACCACGCCGATCGAAGACGAGGTGACCGAGTGGACGGTCTGCATCTACATGGAACCGCGGGAGTGGAAGCCCAAGCTCGACATCAAGACGTTCATGAACCTCGTCTACCCGTGGGCCGCAATCGCACAGACCTACTACCTGCACACGCAAGACCGCCGCGCCTTCTTCGAAAAGGGCGAATACCGCTTTTACGACGACGTCCCGAAGGGTTTCGAGAAGGTGAACGCCTTCCGTCGATGGATCCAAGAGGAGCTCTTGGGAGAACCGCGCCCCATGCGAAAGAACAGCATCCCCACCCGATTCGTCCCCGTGGAGAGCCTGACGAACAAATCGGCGCCCGCAGCCTGAGGGCAGTCGTCCTGAGTACCGACAGGCTCGTCGCTAGGCCGTCGGTCATGGCCGTCAGGATGACAGCGGTTGTCCGCGGCCAGGCAAGATCGTCATCACGATCTGCGCGCAGCCAGCTCGAGTGTTCTGCCCTACCCGCGAACGCACGAAAAAGTCCTCGACAACTTCTCGCCAATCAATAAGGTCCCTCGAGACTCCGAGGACGAAAGGAAGGGACGCGCAATGAAAGCGACTGGACTAGGTCTTATTATCTTGTTGGCAGCCGTCGCGGTCGGCTGCGAAGACGAGTGCACTTGGGATCCAATGGTAACCGAGAATCCCGACGGCAGTTGTGTGATCACGTCAGATGACGAAGAAACGGACTGCTGGGGAGGAGAGACGATCACCTGCACTCCCAACCCCGTCACAACGGGCGAGACGGCGACGTTCAGCTGTAGCGCTGTAGGACAGTCGGACTGCGGAATCCCGGTTGAAACGGGCGATGTCACGGCTCCGTCGTGCCAGTGGTTCGCCGAAGAGGTCAACTACGAGGCCTACGCCGAAGTCTGGGCCGAGTGTTGGGACTGGGATACCGCCTGGTTCTACTGGTAGTTTCTGGCTCACCTAAGACCGGGCGTCGGGAAAGACGCACGCCCGGGCCGTTGCGAAACCCCAACTCCGTGTGGTCGAGTTCGATCGACTACAGCCGGCGCTACTAGGCCTCTTTCGCCCATTCCCAGGCAGACTCGGCGACCTCGGCGTCGAAGTACTTCGCCTCACGCGCGTAGAAGGGTGCGGCGAGGTGCGACGCCCACTTCTCCCACTTCTTATCGCCGACTATCGCCATCTTCGCGATCTTCTTGTGGTAGTCGTGCCCAAACTTCAGGTCCGCACCCCAAGCGCTGACTTTCTCCCAATGGAAGTCAGTGACGTCGAGCAGTACGTTGACATCCCCGACTTGGTCGACAAGTGCCTGCACCCCATCGGCCAACACTTTGTAGTCACCCTTGTCGATCGTGCCGCTGACTTTGAAGCCGACGGTCTTGCCGGCGCTCTGTTCGAGTTGCTCAATCATAGTAAGCGAGCATGACGAAGTTATGTCGCCGGCGCAATCACGCAGAGCCGCCACAGTTCTGGCGCCTTCCCTCCATTAGACTCAGGAACCCTTAAAGAGGGCGAACGGAAGGTCCAGGGATTCGCCAGTCCCAATCGTCGGGGCGAAGCGCAAGCCTCTCCTACTCGCGACCGGCGTCAACTTTCTTCATGGCCGCCTCGAATTTCTTGATCTCTGCGGGCGACAACTGCGGCCTATCGACCGTAATCGTCAACTTGTCGAGCTCGGCGGTGAGCGGGAATGGTGGCTTGTAGTCCGCGTCGTTCACGCCCGTGATGGTGTCGGAACCGATATCGAAGGCTTCGTCCCACTGCAGGATGATGGGGATCGTCTTCTCCATCTTCATGGTTTGGACTTCCTTGCCATCGACCTTGAGCGTGCCGACTCCCGACCGACCGATGCCGGAGAAGTTGTTGTACGCCATGGTGCCGAGACCGAGGCCGTCATACACGAACTCGAACTCGAGGGTGTGCTTGCCGGGAGTCAGCGCCTTGTCGCTAGCCCATCTGGGCCGCTCTAAGTCGAGTAAGTTCCAAAGGAACACCGGCTTACCCTCGAGCAGGTAGAAGCCGAAACCCGCGAAGCGCCCGCCGGAGGTCACGATCATGCCCTCGGCGCCGCCTTTGGGGACGGTGATCTCCGCCGTGATCGTGTACGAGGTGTCGAGCAGATACGGAGCATCGCCCTGGGGGGTGCCGGTCATCGGGGTCGTATAGACGTACTCGGTGCGGCCGGCGGTGAGACTGGGACGCGCGGCGGCGACCCGGGCGCCGACAGACGCGTCGAGCGGAAGCACCTGATACTTTTGGGCTTCCTCGAGGAACATCGCCCGCATCTCCGTCACCTTGTCGGGGTGCTGCGCAGCGATATCGTCGGACTGGTTCCAATTCGTGTTGAGGTCGTAGAGCTGGAAGACCTGGTTGTTCAGCGGATCCGGATTGGCAGGCAGGAACGCCTGCCACGGCGCGCGGTCGGCCTTGGTGCTCATCAGCCAGCCATCGTGATAGATGGCCCATTGCCCCATCATCTCGAAGTACTGGGTCTTGTGGTGGGACGGGATATCGGCGTTCTTGGCATCGAAGGTGTAGGCGAAGCTCGTGCCCTCGATCGGCTTCTGCTTGATACCATCGACCGCTTCGGGTGCTGGGATCCCGGTGACCTCGAGAATCGTGGGAACGATGTCGATCACGTGCATGAACTGCTCGCGCAGTCCGCCCTTGTCGTTGATGACTTTGGGCCACGACACCACCATGTTCTGGTTGGTGCCGCCGAGTCGCGAAGCGTTCTGCTTGAACCAGTCGAAGGGCGTATCGAAAGCCCAGGCCCAGCCGGCCGACATGTGGTTGTACGCAAACTCGGTGCCCCAGGCTTCGTAGAACGGCATCTGCACTTCCACGGACGGTTCCACGCCATTGAAGAACGCAACCTCACTGAAGGTGCCGAGCGGCGCGCCTTCGCCGCTAGTTCCATTGTCCCCGTTCTGGTAGATGATCAGCGTGTTATCGAGCTTGCCGAGGTCCTCGAAGTTTTGGATCACGCGCCCGATCTCGTGATCGTTGTAGGCCACGTAGGCGGCGAACACCTCGACCTGGCGGATGAACAGTTTCTTCGCATCGGGGGTCAGTTTGTCCCATGGCGTCAGTAGATCGTCGGGCCAAGGCGTCAGCTCGAGCCCCGAGGGAATCACTCCCATCTTCTGCTGGTTCTCGAAGATGCTCTCCCGCAACTTCTCGTAACCGTCGTCGAACAGATGCATCTCGTGAATCTTGTCGACCCACTCTTTCTTCGGATGGTGCGGAGCATGCGACGCGCCGGGCACGTAGTAGAGAAAGATCGGCTGGTCGGGGTCGGTCTGATGAATCCGATTCGTCCATTCGATGGCGTCATCAGCCATCGCGGTGATCAGGTTCCAGGAACTCTCTTTGCCTGTGACTGGATAGACCTTTGCCTTTGGATTCGACCGATCCATTTTCAAGGTGCCTTCTTGGCCTACCCACGGATAGATTTGCGTGGTGTTGCGGAATAGGTTCGGCCCCCACTGGTTGGCGTCGCCGCCAACGAAGCCGTAGAAATAATCAAAGCCCATCCCGGTCGGCCACTGATCAAACGGCCCAACTTGGCTTGCCTGGTAAGTCGGCGTGTTGTGGTCCTTGCCGAACCACGAGGTTGCGTAGCCGTTGTCACGCAGGATGCGACCGATGGTTGCGTTGTCGACGCCGATGACGCTGTCGTAGCCGGGATACCCGGTCGCCTGCTCCGCGATCACGCCGAAGCCGACCGAGTGGTGGTTGCGCCCGGTGATCGACGCGGCGCGCGTCGGCGAGCACAGCGAGGTCGAGAACATCCGATTGTAGCGAAGGCCCTGGTTGGCAATGCGGTCCATTGTGGGCGTCGGAATCACGCCGCCGAAGGTGCTCGGAACACCGAACCCTGCGTCGTCGGTCATGATGAACAGGATATTGGGCGCTTCCTTGGGCGGTACGATGCGGGGGGGCCACCAGGCCGTGGACTGCAGCGCATCGTCCTTGATCACGCCGCCGAACGGCGGCGCGGGCGCAGGGAGCTGCGTCCCGGGGATCGTCGTCGTCGCAGCCGGCGAACCGAGTTCGCCGGTTACCTGCACCGGAGCGCCCTTCGCCATCGGCTTTGCCTCCGGCTCAGGTGCTGTCGCGGGGGTTGGCTGGCAACCGAGCACGATTGCCCCGAGGGTCGCGATCCAAGTCGCGCTGACGAGCGAACTCGTAATTCTATGCATTCTCGATGGTCCTCCGCGCCGATTCTCCCACGGTTTTCACCCCCGGAGCAACAGTGAGCGAAGTCCCTGGGACGTGCTTCAGCGAGTGCGGCAGTCGAAGCCGTCGGATGCTTGCGCTCCGGCGCCAGTTCGAATCACACGATGGCGGTGAAAGACAACTCTAGTGGCGATGAGTCAGTATCGCGCCACCGTTTCCTTTTCGGTCGGAGTCCTCATTGGAGTCAGCCCTTCACCGCATGATCACTTTTCGTATCGTAACGACTGCGAATGACTTGTGCTGGAGCATGCGTGTCGCGAGCGCGGTCGGTGAAATCTCCACATCTTGCGTCTGCTTCGCTCTATCATGCGTGTCGCCAAGAGGAGGAGACGATGGAGCCCAAGAAGAAATTGACCGACAAGCTGCCTGACAAGTCGTCGGACAAGAAGTTCGGAAAGAGCAAAGCGGAAAAGACCGTCAACAAGGTGACTCATCCCAAGCGTACGGTGAAGCGTACAGCCGGAAAGAAGGCAGCTAAAGGCGCGGTCAAGAAGATCGTCTGAGAGTCGAGCCTTCCTGCGAGGCGAGCTGACGGCCAGGCGACGCTTGCCTTTTTCGCCCTACCAGTAGAAACCGATCGCCATGAAGAAGACGACCAAGGGGATCATCGCGGCGGTCGTGGCGGTGTTCTATTTGTTGGGGTTCAGCATGGCGATCGACGCAGTGATGACCTCGCGGACTTCGCAGGGCGCGATCGCCTGGGCCGCGGCCCTGGTGACGCTTCCCTTTGTTTCCGTTCCGGCCTACGCGGTTCTCGGTCGCAACAAGTTCGAAGGCGTGATGGACGCCTACGAAGAACAGAAGGACGCGATCGACGGGCTGGTCGGAGAGATGCGCCGCGATCTCGAGCCCTGGGCGACCGTGGTTGAAGGCGCGTATCCCGAGTACGACGCCCTACGAAAGCTCTCCGGGATGCCGATGACCAGTGGCAACTCCGTCGAGCTTCTCATCAATGGGGACGCCACGTTCGACAGCATTCTGTCGGGGATTGCCGCCGCCAACGAGTACGTGCTCGTACAGTTCTACATGATCCACGATGACGCGCTCGGTCGCAGACTGCAGCAGGCTCTGATCGAAAGGGCACGAGCGGGCCTCCGCGTCTATCTGCTGTACGATTCGCTTGGCAGCAAGGGACTCGGCGAGCGCTATGTTCAAGAACTCCGCGACGCGGGCGTCGAGGTCAGCTCGTTCAAACAGGAGCAGGGGAGTCGGTTTCAGCTCAACTTCCGGAACCACCGAAAGATGGTGGTGGTCGATGGTGTCACTGGCTGGGTCGGCGGCCACAACGTCGGGGATGAGTACCTCGGGCTCGATCCGGAGTTCACGCCCTGGCGCGACACTCACGTCCGGCTCGAAGGGCCAATCGTGATGGAAATTCAGGCCACGATTCTCGGTGACTGGTACTGGGCGGTGCGCGAGATTCCCGAGCTCAACTGGGAGCCCCGAGGCATCGAAGAGGGCGGCGTTCTTGCGATGATCGTTCCTTCCGCGCCGTCGCAGCGGCTAGAGACGGCAGGACTGATGTTCGTGGCCGCACTCAACTCGGCGCGGAACCGAATCTGGATATCCGCGCCGTACTTCGTTCCTGACGAAGCCGTGATGAAGGCTCTCCAGCTTGCCGCTCTGCGCGGCGTCGACGTGCGCATCCTGACGCCCGGCAAAGGAGACAGTCTTCCGGTCTACTTGGCCGCCTTCTACTACATGATGCAGCTCCGCGACCTGGGCATCACCTTCTACGCCTACAAGCCAGGGTTTCTGCACGAGAAAGTAATGCTGATCGACGACGACGTATCGACAATCGGCACGGCCAACTTCGACAATCGTTCTTTCCGACTGAACTTCGAAGTCACGGCGCTCATCGCCGACCGCGCATTTGCCAAAGAGATGGAAGCGATGTTCGAGAAAGACTTCGCACACGCCGAAGTCATCGATCTCGACGCGCTTGAGGAGAAGCCGTTCTACTGGCGTCTAGGCGTGGCGCTGTCGCGGCTCGCCTCACCCGTGCTCTGAGTGAGGACAACGCCACCACCACCAACCAGTATGTTCACGCGCGTCGTCGTGCAGCCGAGTTGGTCCTTTTCACTCGCGGGACCTTCACGACCTTGAAAAGCACGCGCCGCGCGGGCAGAGTCGGGCGATGAGTCAGTTCGACATCGATGCCTTCGTGGACGGTTGCAAGCGAGCCATGGCAAGCGCTCACGATCCCCACCAGGCGGCGCGCGATTTCTTGCAAGAAACCCTCGATGCACACGACGCCGATGAAATCATCTTAGTGCTGGAGGCCTCGATCCCGCACGACGCGAGCATCGGAGAGATGATCGTGCACGCAGACCCCGACATCACGCTGCTGTACGC
The DNA here is from genome assembly GCA_963845195.1 of uncultured delta proteobacterium. Classification (GTDB taxonomy): domain Bacteria; phylum Myxococcota_A; class Polyangia; order Polyangiales; family Houyiibacteriaceae; genus SG8-38. The sequence continues at coordinate 351,470 of CAWJRH010000006.1, read as the reverse complement.
TCGAGTCCCGCCGAGATTCCAGAGCGGCATCCACAATCACACGATCTTTGCCTGCATCGGTCAGCTTCGCGGCAGCGAGGAGAACGCCTTCTACGAGCGATCGCAGGACGGGACCGGGCTGCGCAAAGTCCGGACGACCACGGTACAAGCCGGACGCGTGATCGGGCTGCCAGCAGACGTCATTCACAGCATCGCCAATCCGCACGACGACACCGGTTGCGCGTTGCACATCTACGGCGGCGATTTCGGGGCGATCATGGGGGATCGCTCGCTCTGGTCGATCGACGCGCACGAAGAGATTCCCTTTTCGTTCGAGGCCCTTCTGAAAGAGTCGATAAAGACCATGAAGCGCGATGAAAACGAGGCCGGTCTGCGCGCTGTGGCCGAGGCGATCCCGGCCACGGCCCCGATGATCAAGCCCCTGCTTTCGTAGAGAGGGCCGCGCAGCGACCCGTCTGTCAGTCGCCAAGTCCGATCATCTCGATGCTCATATCCCATAGCCGTTCGCCGAGCTCGCGATTGGTCGCCTTGGCCGAAAGCGGTTGAGCAAACGCCTTGCGATCTTTCTTTTGGCGGTTGCCCCAGCTCCAATGATTTCCGGAGGCTGCGAATTCAGGCTCGGTGACTACGTCGGCGACCTGACGGCGCCCTCGGAAAGCAAACCCCTGGCGAGTTTCGATTGACTTACCTGAGCTCACGAACCCAATGACAAATCCGAGGCTCCAGCGTAGCAACCGGATCGAATTTCGATCTCACGTCACCTCAGCCACACGGACTTGGCATTCAACGAAACCGATAGCACGATCGCCAAAACCAAATACCAGAACGCCATGACCGGCCAACCTCGTTCGCCCGCCCTCCAGTCGGCCACGATTTGTTTCCAAATCTTGGCCCTCGTCAAGCGTTTATCATGAACGAAACACAAACGCCGTCGCACCAGCCATCGCCTCCGTCTGCATCTCGGCGTCGGGTATTCGTATTGGGGGCAACAGGAACGATTGGCCGCGCGACGGTCAGAGCATTGGTCGAGCAAGGTGATGAGGTTGTCTGTTTCGTGCGAAAGCGCGCGGGGGTCGGCGGCAAACTTTCGCCGGATGACAGTGAGCAACTTCTCGAAGGGGCGCAGGTACGGTTTGGCGACGTGACGAATCCGCAGTCGCTGGCCGAAGACGGGCTTCGCGGTGAATGCTTTGATGCTTTTGTTTCATGTTTGGCTTCGCGCAGCGGCGTGCCGAAGGATGCCTGGGCGATTGATCACCGTGCCCATGTCGACGCGCTCGAAGCCGCCAAAACGGCCGGTGTTTCACAGTTCGTCCTGCTCTCTGCAATCTGTGTGCAAAAGCCATTGCTCGAGTTCCAGCACGCAAAACTGGCGTTTGAAAAAGAACTTGTCGAGTCCGGCCTGGCTTATTCGATTGTTAGGCCGACCGCGTTCTTCAAATCGCTGTCCGGGCAAATCGATCGAGTCAAGCAGGGCAAGCCGTTCCTGGTTTTCGGAGACGGAACCGGGACTGCCTGCAAGCCCATCAGTGATGATGACTTGGGGCGGTATCTTGCATCCTGTCTGGACAATGCATTTCGGCAGAACCGAATCCTACCCATTGGCGGACCGGGTCCGGCCCTGACGCCGAAGGAGCAGGGCGAGTATCTTTTTGCTCTGTTGGGCCGCGAGCCCTCATTCAGGCGGGTGCCGGTGGCGCTTCTTGATATGATCGTGTGGGGACTCGACGCCCTGGGAAGGTTCAGCCCGGCGCTGGCGGACAAGGCTGAACTTGCACGGACTGGGCGCTACTACGCAACGGAATCGATGCTTGTGCTTGATCCCGAAACCGGCCGGTATGACGCCGATGCCACCCCGTCAACGGGATCGGAAACGCTGCTCGATTTCTACGCGCGCGTCATCAAGGATGAGGCCATTGTTGAGCGAGGCGATCACGCCGTTTTCTGAGCTCTGGCGGCCAGCGCCGAATCAATTCCGATTGCCGAGCCGCGCAGGCTTTTTCACGGTCCCAGTCGTTTGGTGCGACGCGCCATGACTCGACGAGAGCGTAGTAAAAACAAGAGCAATCTTGAACCGCGTTCGTGACCACAAACCGATGTCGAATCTCAACCGGGACGCATAACGCAGATTTCACGGGACGTCTGCAGCCAGACTTTCACTGGCACCGGCTATGGAGTTGGCGCAGAATCGAGGATCGTAGTCGAAAGTTGTGAAGGCCAATGTCGCTGCCGATCCCGAACTCCAGGCCCACCGACGGTGTCCTGCCCCACTCTTCAGCGTACACCGATTCGCCGGCGTCGCGCCGTCTGCGGCTCGGCGGGATGCTGCTGGGTGGCTGTGTTCTGGCCGTGATCGCGGCGGCTGCAGTGGGCCGTCCGGAGCCGTTGCTTCAGGCCGATCCCGAACTGGCGCACCTGCTGCGGGGCATGGCTCTGATCAAGGCCGCTATTGTTGTCGCGACGCTGGCCGCACTGCTGTGGCGCTTCGGTCAGCCATTGTCGAACGGCTTGACCGGCGCGTACCTGCTCGGAGCCTGGGCGGCCGCCGGCGCGTCCATGCTGATCTGGCAGCTCGAATTCCTTCCAACCGCGGCCGTCACGTTTCATCTCGGTGAGCTCGCGCTGCTGGTTGCGGCCTGGCGCGATCACGCAAGCTAACCAGCGGCTCGTCCAGAGCGCGTTGATCGTTCTTGCCGAGGACTTGGGGCACGGCCGAGGCGGTCCTCTTGGGACAACATCTGGGATGAATCGACGACGCTAGAGAAGGACACTGGAACACCGCCCGCGCTAACTCCCCAAGATCACCGCAGTGCGAGGAACAGGACTCGAACCTGCACGCCCTAAGGACACTGGAACCTAAATCCAGCGCGTCTGCCAATTCCGCCACCCTCGCTTGGGTTGTGATTTCGAACAGTTAGCACGGCGGCAACATGCTTCAAATCGGCTGATTTCGACTCGGTGACCGGAATGGTGACCGGAATTCCGGGCCGCGCCTTTAAAACGGCGCGTGTCTGCTCGCGATTCGAGTGGACGTATTGCGTCGTCGTGCTGACCCGCTTGTGCCCGGCGATGTGAGCGATGCCGGGCAAGTTCGGCGACACCGAAGCTAGCTCGGTCAACGCACCGTGGCGCAAGTCATGCAACGAAAGGTGCCGGATCTCCTGTTCGGTGAAACATCCAGCATCTCGCGCCGCATTACGAAGCGCCGGGCGGCAGTCGAACGCGCCCCAAATCAAGCCGGGTCCGTCGCAGTGCCGGTTCAAAAGCGCCTGGGCGACTTCACTGAGCTCGACTTCGCGACCGAACCGCGCCTTGTCGATGTCCTCGGCGATTCGAAGCGTCGTGGCGCCGGGCTGCCAGTGCTCCGGGCAACGAAGCCGCTGCACGGTCCTCCGCCGCAGCGCGGTTTCCCAAATGAACAGGATCAAATCACGCACCGGGTAGCGCGTGCGTTTGGACCATTCAGGCAGTGCCGCGATGAGCTTGGCAGCGCGATCATTGTCGAGATCGACGCGTACCTTCTGACACGCCGTCGTTCCGGTCGACCGTGCCGGCGGATCCTTGATCACCGGCATTTCGGCGAGGCAGCCTCGGTCAGAGCACCATTTCAGGAACCCGCGCATGGCCGATAGCTCCTTGCACACCGTGCCCCGCTTGACCTGCCGCAATCGCGCCCGGGAATAGTCTTGCATCGCGCTCGAGCTGATACTCCCGAGCGAATGAAACCGCGGCGCGAAGTTGTTGACGAAATAGGCTTGGTACGTTGCAACTGTTTCGGGCGCGAGCTCGGCCGAGATGTCCACAAGGTATTGCCCAACCAGCACGTCGAGATCGATGGCCGGCGTACGCGCGACGCTGACAACACGACCCTGCGTCACCTCTCCAACGATTCTCGACGCGATTTCTTGAGCGCTGCTGCGATTGCGTTCACGTGTGGATCGCTTGTAGCGTTGCCCGTTGCGCGTGAAACGCACAATCCAAAAGCGGGTGCGGTCGTCGAGGTGTAGCGTGAAGCCTTCTGGCTTGCGAGCCATGAATCGATATCCTTTCGGTCAAAGAAGCGGCGAGTCCCAATTGAAACGGTCTCGACGTGGGGCGCGACGCGCCGATCAAACGTGCGCAGCCCCACGCGACAATACCTTGCCGCCTCATCCCTTGTCAGCAGGGGCGAATCGAGAGCCGGTGTTCTCCGGGCTTCTTGATCACGAGGTTTCGCGTGCGGTTGACATGAGTCGAGCGTGCCCCCCATACATGGTTATCGGTTTTGCCCCCCGAAAAGTTGCGCGAGCAGAAAGTGCTCGGAAAGCGAGCACGGCATCGAGCGACAAGAAGTGCCGCGATGAGGCTGGCACTGGCAGTCACATTCTGTCCTGTTCTGTCACAAACTGACCAAGGTTGACCAACTTTGACTTAACTTGGATTCGATTGACGCGAAATGGCTCCTTTTCAATCCAAGACAGCGCAGAACACTCCAAACGGATTCAGAACGGGCCAAAATAGGTCAGCCTGTGACAGATTCCGACAGTCTTGGTCAGTTCGAACCATGGTGAGTACCGGGGAACCATGGTGAGTACCGGGCAAGATGTGGGATTGTAAGACATCGAAGATGTCCCAATCCCTGCTTGCCGCGCTCAACGCCTTCGGCTTATTCGCACGGAGAGCATCTCCGTCGCGGCGGGCACGAGGGTCACATGGCATCGCACAGTCTGGCGTCAGCACGCGCTGGCTGCGGCGCTGGCTCGGTCGAAGCCATTCCGGAGCCGCAGGCCCGCAACCATTGCTCGGCATAGTGAACGAAGGCCACGAGGTCGTTGCAAACGATTCACACATCTGTTCCCCGGGCAAGCAGCCACTCGTGCATTCGCGCGTGGCACGGACGTTGCATTGACTCTGCGTGAAAGGAGAGTTCACAATGCGGATCATGCGAACCCAACCGAGCGTCGCAGCGGCGCTCCTTGCTTTCTTCCTCTTCGCCTCCCCCACGGTTCACGCAAGCGCCGAAGAGGAATCCCCATCCGGAATCGAGTCCTCCGAGCCGCGCGAGTGTACTGGCCGATTCGTGGCGGGACCTGCCGTCGGTATCCCACTGGGAGTGGGGACCGCTGCGTTAGGCGGCGTGCTCATTTATGCCGGCACCGATCGTTTCTTCGACGATAGCAGCAACGCCCGTGCTGGTTTCATCGCTGGCGGGTCGATCACGGTCGCCGCCGGACTCGCCGCGCTCGTCTACTCCTCCATCAAGCTTCGAAGGAACCTCGAGGTCCGACATCGCGTGTGTGGAGAGAACAGGACTGATCGACCCTCGGGATCGATGTCGGACGGTCGTGCCCGTCGGGTCCACTTCGACGGGCTCGGAATCCGCTTCTGAGTGCCTCGTATCCCACTGCTCCGAACCCATTTGACCCAGGAGCCAACCTCTCGACCTCGTAGCTCTCTTAGCCCATCGGGATCAAGCTGAGAGCCGAATTTCGCGGTACTAGCTCGTTATGTCGACTTGCGGCGCACTCTAGACCGCGTTCGGATCGCCGAACTGAATCTGCGCTCCATCTCGCTGAATCTCACAACTCCCTTTCTTCGCTGGAACGGGCGCGTTCCCGCTCTCGTCGCTTTCGAAGTCGATTTGCACGAGCGTCGCGCTGCACGGCGCGGCCTGCGACGAAATGTCGCCAGGTGCCCGGATGCCAGGTCTTCTGGATGGCTTTCCGTTGGATCGCGAGTTTTCGCCTCAGAGCTCGAGTTTCCATGGTCTGCCGAAGCGCGAGTTGTCGCACAAGGTGGCCTCGATCGCGGGCTGACACGGGTAAGGCGTTGATGACGTTCCGCTGACGGCGATACTTCTGCTTGAGCTCCTGGCGCTCGCGCGCGGCAGCATGCCGGTAGCTGTCCCATGCCTCTTGGCGCTGCGTACGAGCTTGGATCAGGCTCTGCTCGTATTCCTTCCACAGGCCCTGCTTCGCGATGGGAGGGGTGGGGGAGTACCGCCGGGTCGCAGTTCTTGCAGCTTCCAGCTGATGCGCGGGCGCTGGTTGGAAGGCTCCGAACCGTTGGCACAGGCGCGGCTTGCTGAGCTCGCGGCCGACGAACGACGCCTTTACGCGCACGCCCTGCTCGACATCCTCGAAGACGAGGCCGTTGCCATGCGGCCGAAGCACGACGCCAAGACTGACGCAGACGTCGTGCACATCGTCCCAGCTCCGCACCTGCCCGGCTCGAAGCGCGGGACCAAGCTCCTTCCGGGCCCAGCGTGCGAAGCTGTCGATCCCCTGGTGAGCTTCGTGGTCCGCCGCCCTCTGCGGGACCTTCTCACGATCGCGCACTCTCGACTGAAGCGGCGTGAGTCCGAGCTCTAGTTCGAGGACACGGCCCGCGGTGAAGAGCTTCTGGTGATCCCACGCGGGCGAGTGAATCCGGAAGGTCTCCGGGTGGATCTTGTGGATGGCTACATGAACGTGCTCGTGGTCTTTGTCGTTGTGACGCGCGGCGATGTACTGGTGCCCGGAAAAGCCCAAGGTCTCCACCAGGTTCTCCACAACACGCCTGAGCTCGTTCCCGTTGAGGCTTCGGTCTTCCGGGTGAAGGGAGATGACCATGTGATACGTGCGGTTGTTGCCCGCGCGGGTGTTCTGCGCGTGCACGGCCTCGACGAGTCGGCACGCGAGCTCGAGGTCAGCGGGCCCAGTCACGCCAACAAGATTGGCGGCTAGGAACCAGGTCGCTCGTGGCTTGTCGCTTCGACCCCGAATGTAGTGGGCGAGGTGGCGAAAGCCCTTGTTGCTTGCCGATGCACGTTGGTGCCGGACAATCACCGACGGCCTGCTAGACGCTCCACCGCCCGACGGACTTGAAGGATGGAGTCAAGAAGCTCGAGGTTTAGTCTGTTGTGGCTGGACGGGTCAGACACGCCCTCTCGGATGGCGAGCTTGAGGAGGCCGCCGATGCGGTTGAGGTCGGCGTGCACCCGTGCAACCTCGGTGAGCGCCTGTGCATCGACGGTGCTCTTGAGCGGAGCCCCAACAAGGCATCGACGAAGCACCTCTGCGCGCGAATAGCTGGTTTGCTGCGCCAGAGCATCGAGCCGACTGAGGTAGTCCTCATCGACCCGAAACGAGATCATGCGGGACTTCGGCTTCCTTGCCTCGTTCCGCATCACTTGGCCGCCTCCCTTTCTCCCTCGCGCTCATCGGTAGCAACTACCGCCAAGACCAAACCCGCAAGCTCCATCGCCCGCCTGAGTGCAAACTCGGGCGGCCCATCGAGTAGCTGTTGGCTGACGGCAACCAACTCCGAACGCAGGACGAGGTCGGCAAGGCCGCGCAACGAAGCGATCGGGATCTCGCCACCCTCCGCTACCCGATGAAGCAGTGCGGCGGCAGCCCGTTGGACGTCGGACAGTGCGACCGTTCCCTTTTCATTCCGGTCACCGTGACCGAAATGAGTCCATTGGGGACCCTCGTTGACGTCTTCTGGCTTCGGGCCGTGTGGAGTTTCACTTAGAAAAAGCGGCGCATCCAGCCGTTGGTCTTGCAACCTAAATCCAGCGCGTCTGCCAATTCCGCCACCCTCGCTTGTGGTGTGGTTGGCGAGGACTAGCACTTCGGCGATGTGGCTCAAATCGCCTGATTTCGTTCGATGCTCACCAACTGGCGCTGAACTTGCGGTAGTGGGTCAGAAAGAATGCCACGGCGAAGGTCGGCGCCGCGCAGGCCGTGAGGAACAGCAGCCCTTCGGCCCAGCCCGCCCACAATGCCGCAGGCACCGCCAGCATGAGCACATCATCCGCTTCGAGGCCGGCAAAGCCGCCGAACTCGTCAGAAGGCTTGCCGTCTAAAGCTGCCAGGCGGTGCACCATCCATGGCACCGCCGCCACGCCCAACCCGGCGAGCAGCCCCATTCCAAGAGCCGCCGAGCCGTAGTCACTGCCCATCAGCCCCACCCCCAGACCGGTAAATACGAGAATATGGGATGCGCTGTTGTACAGCAGCGCATGGCGCTCGCTCGAAGTGCTCACATTCCCGCGCTCACGAGCCAATTGACTGCCGCTGCGCTCCAGTAGCAGGGCAAGGAGCAGCAGCGCAGCTGCCGGCCGGAAGCCTGGCGGGCCGATAGCCAGCACCAGTGCCGCAACAAGCGCTGTCGCAATTCGCCCGGCCCTCAGGTGTCCAGGCATCACGCGGGTAGAGACCAATGGCCGTGCAATGCACCTACTGGCAAAGCGCCGCAGGCCGGCTGGATTGTCAGCGGTGTCGCTGTGAATCATTTCCCGTACCCTCTGTCATCAGACTCACCAACAGGCCGCGGCATACGGCCAAGGACCACCACAGGTGTCAGACTAAGTGGACAGCTAACAGTGTCCAGTTTAGCAGTCACATGTGCATGGAACAACCGGTTTCGCGGTGCCGCTAGCGATGCGAGCGGGGTTGGGGATGAAGTCGCTAGAACGCAACTCCTACGCGTTCAGAGGGGCTCGGTGTCGAAGCAGAAGTCGATCTCGTAGTCGACGAGCGCATCGCTCGGGTTCGGGCATGACCAGTTGCTGGATGGATCGTCGTACTGGTATGAGTAGGCTACGGGACACGCGGCCTTGAAGGTCTTGGTGAAGTCTCCGACGTTGCTGGCGGCCGTGTTCCAGTCCGCGTTCACGGGTCCGCACGGTCCAGAGTGCACGCCTTGTGGTGCGCAGTAGCAGGTCGTGCTCGAGCAGTCCGCCCCGGCGCCGGCTGCTTTCCCGTCCTTGTCCAAGCACGAGTTCGGTTGGGGACAATCGCTGCTCGAGGTGCAGGCGTTCGGCGCGTAGCAGGTGCAGGTGTCATCGTCGCCGCACTGCTTCTGTCCGCCCTTGACGACGCTGTTCAAACACTTCTGGTCCGCTCCCGTGCAGTCGCCGTCCTCCGTGCAGACTTCGGCGTCGACCTGGGTCCAGTTTGCTGCGTTCCACCAGATGTCTCCGAAACCCGCGATCTTCGGCGGAAGACAGACGAAGGTATCCCCGCCGTTCGTGATCGTCTCACAGTGGTAGTCGACGAATGGGTAGTCGCGGTCGGGGCAGATCTGACCGTCATCGTCAGACGAGGTGCAGCCGCCGTTCTGCGGAACTGGCGTGCATACGCCGGTGCCAGTCGGCATCGTGAAACCCGACTTGAACGAGGGATTCACCAAGCAAGTCGTGCCCGGAGGGCAGTCATCGGACGAGAAGCAGACGAAAGACTCGGCATTGGGTGACTGCAAGACCAACTTGTCGCTGAACAAGTCCTCTTCGCCGTCGTTGTTCTGGCACTGGTAATAGTCGATGTCGCCGTTACACGAGGACCCCGTGGAATCGCACGCGTTGGCGGGCGCATCACATCCGATGATGTCCGACACGCTGCCACCGCTCCCACCGGCTCCATCTAGGATTTGGAGCTCCGTTGGACAGGTCTCGTTCAAGTCCGTCTTGCAGCCTGACATCTGGCAGACCGGGCCCGTGTTGTCCCACTGGAGCGGCCCATCCGTGACGGTGCCGGTCCAGGTGCCCGGGAACGTCGGCATGGTGGCTCCGGACATGCCGGACGCCAACGACTGCGTATAGATGAACGTGTCCTCGCCGACCGACTCGATGATCTGGGCGCCGCCAGCATACGTCGTGCTGGCCTCCCACGTCGGAGATGAAGGCGGGAGCTTTGGCGTCACCACCATGGGCACGTTGTAGCCACTGACGAGGCTCACATCGAAGTTGTCGTTCCCGCTGAGGCCCGCGGCGGTGATCTCGAACAGCGTCGCTTGATTCGCCGAGGTGCCCGTGCTTCCGCAGTCGATGTTGGCGCCGCCGGGTGCCCCACACTGCCCCGTCTTGCAGACAAACTCGGCGTCCGCGCCCGAACAACGTGTGCGCGCCCAGAAGCGACCAGACCAGCCACCAGCCACGGTCACCTTCGCTTGCCGCACGCAAGTGTTCGTCGTCATGTCGCACTTGGCAGTCGTGCTCGCCGATGCACCCAACACGCAATCGGTATCGGCCGCGCACGTGCAAGAACCTTCGTCGTTGCATGTCTGATCGTCGGCGCATTGCTCATCGGCGACGCAGCGCGGTGCAAGTGCCCAGTCGGCGTTGTCAGCGGGGCTCTCGGTGTTTGACGCGAGCCAGATCGGCTCGAGGCACTTGTTGGTGAGGGTGAACGTGTGAACAGGCGTCGCCGATGTTCCGCCCGTTGCACCCGTACCACCGTCGCCGCCCGTGCCCAGACCGCCGCCGCCACCCGTGGCCGGGCCGCCGTCCTCGCCCCCGGTCGCGGCGTTGCCGCCCTCGCCTCCAGCGCCGGTGGCGCCATCACCGCAGCCAATGGGGATCAGCAGAGCAATACCCATGACAAGACCCATCGCACGAGTTGACACCATTATTCTACTTTCATCATAAAAAGACAAAAGCAGCATATTTTATTCGACTCGATAGCGCCAAGAACTTGGGAAATCGCGCAAGCCCAAGGGACCAAGCCGCCTGTTCCTGACCTCAGCGCGTGAAGCGAGGCCTTCGCCGCGACGCCGAAGCCATGTCCCGGGTCGACGAGTTGGCAGCTCTCGGCGAACGGAGCACACCTGAGCCCGTCGCCTACTGCTCCGTGCAGTGCAGGCTCCGTCCGGATGGTAAAGCGCCGCGGATGACGGTGCCGCCAGCGTGTGGCCCGCTAGTCGAAGAAGCAGCCGCCGCCGGGCTGGAGGACGACATCATAAGAGGCGCTGCAGGGGCCTTGGACCGCGAGAGCGCCGGACAGCTGGTCTGGACTCTGATCCGCCGCGGCGTCGTAGGTCAATACGTTGCCACCTGCCTGGATCCCCACTTCTTCGGCTGAGTCGTCGTCGTATGTGCACATCCCCTCATCCTCGACGGGAAGCCACCATCCGCCGCGGAGATACAGTTGGTTGCCGCAAAGCCGACCTTCGATTCGATACTCGTTGTCGACCACGATCGTGACGTCGTTTCCGGTTTGCGTGAAGAGCCAGCTGAGACCGCACGATTGGAACGTGTCGTCAGGCTGTGTGTCTGAACACCCCGCCGACTCGATCGTGACCATGCCTCTGTCGAACCAACAGCTGCCATCCAGATTCGCGGCTGGTGCCTCCGTGCAGTCGGGCAACGCACCCGTTCCGGGGATGAAATAGACCTCTTCTCCGGCGCAGCTACCAACCAGAACGATCAAAGCACTGCCAACCCAAACGAGCCAATGCATAGGGCTTTCTTACCACGTCACAGCCGATCGCGCGCGCGTCAGGCATAGCCAGAACAGAACCCCTGTCGCTATATCTGGCCTCTTAGCCCATCGGGTTAACGATGATCGCCGAATTGCGCGGTACGGGATGCCATGTCGCCTGGGACGCGAATCGGAAGGGGCGTTTGCAGTTCGTATGCGCCCCCCAACCGCTCTGAGTCGGGAGCCACGAGATGACACTGTTCCATTGGCACATCGCTCTGAATCTCAGGCGGCTAGCTAGCTCTGAAGAAGGCGATAAGACCCCATGCCAATGCACTAGAGCATGTGGCGTCCGTGGGGGTATCGATCGAATTCAGTTGGGCGCCTCCTTGGTCCTACTTTGCCGGTGGCACCAGGGACTTGGAACCCTTCTCGAGTTGCGCGTTGATGAAACCGGGAGCGATGCGCGACATCCAGTAGAGCTGATTGGCTTGACCCGGACGGATCTCTTCGCGCCCCGCGCGCAGCCCTTTGAAGGTCTCAGTCATGAGCTGCTCGGTGGTGAGCATCTTGAAGTCACCATCTTCCGGCATGCCCGCCGTGAGTTCAGTCCGAACCGCAGGAGGCATCAGCTCGATGACTTCCACGCCCTGACCTTTGAGCTGCTGGCGCAGCGAGATCGTGTACGAGTGAAGGGCAGCCTTCGTCGCGCAATAGATCGGACCAAGCTGAAGCGGGACGAAGGCGAGACCGGAAGACACGTTGATGATGCTGCCCCGATTGGCTTTGAGTTGATCGATGAACACCGAAACCATGCGAATCGGCCCAGCCAGATTGATATCGAGCTCGGCCGTCAAGCCCACGAGGTCGTCCGTAGGCGCGGTGTGGTTCCTCGGAACGAACACGCCCGCGTTGTTGATGAGCACGTTCATGGCTGGGAAGCGCTCCTTCACGTCGGCTGTAAGCGCACGCACTGCCTCCGGATCGGCCGCGTCACTTTGGATCGTTTCAAGCGAAGGCACGGCCGTGCGCGCGGCTTCGAGCTTCTCGGCGTTTCGCCCGGTGATGATCACCTCGTTGCCAAGCGCGACGAACTCTTTCGCGAGCGCCAACCCGATCCCGGCACTGCCGCCGGTGAGCAAAATCGTATTTCCTTCGAGTTTCATGAGGTGCCTCCTGTGACCCCCGCTGTATCACGCCGCGGACAGTCCCGCCGCGGCTCTACGAGCGTTTGCGCTCGCCGCTGCTAGGTCCTGCGCGCCTGCCTACCCGCCCGCTCGGCCGTTGTCGGCTGCCCTGGCGCCTGCGTTTTTCGTGAATCGATAGCGCGCCCTTGCCGAAGGCTGGCGGAACTAGGTGGCGCTCGCCGCTCCCGATGAGGTCGCCGCGTTTGGCTTTGATAAGAGCTTCGCGAGCCAGGTCGTGTTGATCGACGTCCCAGTATTGAAGGAGCGCCTTTTGCATTCGCTTTTCGCGAAGGCTCTTGGCGACGTAGACCGGCTCTTGGCTGAACGGGTCGAGCCCGGTGACGTACATGCTGGTGGCCATGCTCATCGGGGTCGGAATGAAGTCCTGCACCTGCCGAGGCCTGAGGCCGCGCTTCTTCAGGTAGAGCGCGAGCTCGATCATGGATTCAGTCGTGGAGCCTGGGTGACCGCTGATGTAGTAGGGAACGAGATGCTGGTCCTTGCCGCTCTTGTCGCTTGCGCAGGCGAACATCTCGGCGAAGCGCTCGTAGCTTTCCGCACCCGGCTTCTTCATCTTGTCGAGCACCTCTTCGTCCACGTGCTCGGGCGCAACCGAAAGCTGCCCACCCGTGTGATGCTCGGCGAGCGCTTCGACGAACTCTGGGCTCCGTTCGGCGAGGTCGTAGCGGACCCCCGACGCGATGAACGCCCGCTTCACACCCTTTTCTTTTCGCACCTTGCTGAGGAGCTCGACGAGGGGGCCGTGATCGGTGACCAAGTTCTCGCAGACCCCGGGGTGCACGCAGCTCAGGCGGCGGCAGGCTTTTTCGATGCGCTCGTTCTTGCACGCCATTTGGTACATGTTCGCGGTCGGTCCGCCAACATCGCTGATCACGCCGGAAAAGTCGTCCATGCGTCGCAGTGCACGGACTTCGCGCAAAACGCTTTCGGCGCTGCGTGACTGAATGACGCGCCCCTCATGCTCCGTGATCGAGCAAAAGCTGCAGCCGCCGAAGCAGCCACGCATCGTTACGATGCTGTGCTTGACCGTTTCGTACGCGGGGATGCCCGCATCATAGGAAGGGTGCGGGTAGCGCGTGAACGGCAGATCGTAGAGCGTGTCCATCAGCTCGGTGCTGAGCGGCTCCGCCGGCGGGTTGAGGTAGACGGCCTCGTGCCCGTGCGCCTGGATTAGCGGGCGCCCGTTGCCCGGGTTCGTTTCCTTTTGGAACGCCCCGCTCATTTCGCTGAAGCGCTCCTTGCTCTCTTTGATCTCTTCGTAGCTTGGCAAGCGCACGGGCTTGCGGTCGCGAATGAAACGACTGGGCTCGATGTGCTCCCACTGGCCTTTTCGAAGTACGTGTGCGGTCCCGCGGATGTCGCGCAGCTGTTCGAGCCGCTCCCCGCCGGCGAGACGATCGGCAAGCTCCCAGACAGGGCGTTCGCCCATGCCGAAGATCAGCATGTCGGCCTTGGCATCGAGCAAGACGCTGCGGCGGATCGAATCGCTCCAGTAGTCGTAGTGCGCAATGCGCCGAAGCGAGGCTTCGATGCCGCCGAGGACGATCGGAACGCCGGGGAATGCCTGCCTGCAAAGGTTGCCGTAGACGATGCTCGCGCGGTTGGGACGCATGTTGGTGCGACCGCCCGGCGAGTACTGGTCCTGAGAGCGGACTTTCTTCTGCGCAGTCAGCTTGTTGAGCATGCTGTCGAGGTTGCCGCTGGTGATGCCGACGAAGAGGCGTGGCGGGCCCATGCCGGAGACCTCGGTGATGTCGTCCCACTTCGGCTGGGCAATCATGCCGACGCGATAGCCGCGACCTTCGAGGAAGCGCCCGATCAGCGCGCCGCCGAACGCAGGATGGTCGACATAGGCATCGCCGTTGACGATGAGCACATCGAGTTCGTCCCATCCACGGGCCTCCATCTCCGCCCGCGTGGTGGGCAGGTAGGCAGAGGTGTCGGGCCGGGTCGAAACCCGACGCTCTTTTCGCAATAGCGGCACGAGGGCCATCCCGCACCTTGGCTATCAGTGAGTGGTCACGCAAACGTACTGCAAGCGAACCCCTCTAGAGTGGCTCTTGGATGCTAGGGTCTGCCTGGCGGCACGGACGATGCGGCGGAGAAAGATTCTTGTCGAGTTGGCTGCGCTCGCGGCGTTGTTGGGCCTCTGCGGCTATCTCGTGCTGAGGAGCGCACCGTTCGGTTCTGCTGCGAGTGGCGCACGCCTGGCGCGTATCGAGAAGCACCCACGGTTTCACGACGGGGCGTTTACGAATGTCGAGCCGCAGGCCGCGAGCGAGCTCGCCGACTTTGCAACCTACTTAAGGAACCAGTTCTTCTACGACGAGGTACGGGTGCCCTCGACCCCGATTCCAGTGGTCCCAGTGTCGCTCGAGCAAATGGAGCTGCGCGACGAAGACTCGCTGAGGGCGTTTTGGATCGGCCACGCGAGCGTGTACGTGGAGATCGACGGATACCGCGTACTTACCGATCCGGTGTTCTCCGACTACGCGTCGCCGTTCGATATAGGCCCGAAGCGTTTCCACCCGCCCCCTGTTGCCCTCGAGGAGCTGCCGAAGATCGATGCCGTGGTGATCTCCCACGATCACTACGACCACCTCGATCAGCGCACGGTGACCGCGCTCGCGGCTGAAGGCACGGAGTTCTTCGTCCCGCTCGGGGTCGGCGCACATCTGGAACGCTGGGGAATCTCACCCGACCAGATTCACGATTTGGATTGGTGGGAGGAGCAGAAGATGGGCGACCTCCGAATCATCTGCACACCGACGCGACACTATTCGGGGCGAGGACTAAGCGACTACAAAGCGAAGCTTTGGTCCTCCTGGTCGATCGTCGGTCCAACGCACCGCATCTACTACAGTGGAGACACCGGCTACTCGAACCACTTCAAAGAGATCGGCGCGAAGCTTGGCCCGTTTGATCTGACACTGATCAAGGTCGGGGCGTATGGGCCGGGCCAGTCGTGGCTGGACATTCACATGGAGCCCGAGTCCGCGATGCAGGCCCACCTCGACGTCGTCGGCCGAACCCTTCTACCCGTGCACTGGGGAACTTTCAATCTCGCCTTCCACGACTGGGACGAGCCCATCGAGCGCACGGTTGCCGAAGCCCAACGCCTCGAAGATCGACCTCGTCACTCCACGAGTCGGCGAGTGGGTCGAGGTGCCTGACGCGAAACCGGCCGTGCTTTGGTGGGAAGCGGTTCGCTAATGTTGTCGAGGACGCATGCTCTGCCTGCGTCAGCGGAGCGACACCGCCGCCCAGAGGAAGCAGGCCGCGGCCAACGCAGAACCCACGGTACGCACGTGGTTCCACCGCGTCCAGACCCGACCGTAGACCACCCAATAGCGTCGGGCTTCCGCGCTGGTGTGCGTCATCACGTCCAATCGCTGGTTCATTGGAACGTTGCCGACAACCGTGACGACGAAGACGGCGAGCAGGTAGATGACGGCCCCGGCGATGATCAGGGTCTGGGCCGGGCCGCTGAGCTGGAACCACGCGTAGCCGGCCATCGCAAGAGTCGCCGGGACGAGGGCGAGGAACGTGGTGAGGAAGACCGACCGAAAGACGGTTCGATTGAGCTGTTGCATGGACTCGATTCCTCCCGCTGGCTCCGCCGAGACGAGGCCGCGCATGACGAAGTCCGAGAAGGCCAAGAACACGCCCGCCACGAGTGCGGTCGAGAGCCCCAGAGCCACGCATGCGTTGACTATCCAACTTGTCGTCATGAGTTGCCTCTAATCCTCCTGGCGATTTCCAACTAGGCGACGGCCTTCCACGCCCCGGACGCGGCGGTTCGTCGTGCGTACTCGGCGAAGTCCTTCGGAGGGCGTCCGAGCGCTCGCTCGACGCCGTCGGTGAGGTGGGCGTTTCGGCCATCGAGCACCGTCGAGAACAGGTAGTCGAGCAACCAAACCACTTCACGGGGCGCCCCCGACTCCGCGATGCCGGCGGCGAATCCCTCGCGAGGGACCTCTACGAAAGCGATGTCTCGACCAATCGCGCGCGACAGCTCGGCGGCGGCCTCGGAGAACGTGAGCAGACGCGGACCGGTCACCTCGTAGATCTCGCCTGCATGACCTGGTTCGGTCAGTGCGGCCACAGCGACATCGGCAATGTCTTCCACGTCGACGAAAGGCTCGGGCGTATCGCCCGCAGGCAAAGTGATTTTCCCCGCGTGAACCATGTCGACGAAGGCGCCTTCGGAAAAGTTCTGGTTGAACCAGCTAGCGCGGACGATCGTCCAGTCGATGCCGCTTTGCTGGACGATGCGCTCGCAGGCTTGCGCTTCCTCTTCTCCTCGCCCCGAGAGCAATACGAGTCGCTGCACGCCGTGCGCTGCAGCCTTCTCGACGAACGCCTGAATCGACTCGCTGGCACCCGGAATCGCGAGGTCTGGCGCATAGGTGATGTACGCAGCGTCGACACCTCGAAGGCATGCATCCCAGTTGCCCTCCTGGTTCCAATCGAACGACGGGGTCTGTGACCGCGAGCCGACCCGAGTCGACAGGCCCTTTTCCGCCAGTCGGGCGGCGACACGGCTCCCTGTCTTGCCTGTGCCGCCGAGGACGAGAGTCAGTCCGCTGTGTTGTTGTAGCTGAGTTGACGCGTTCATGGCTTGCTCCTTTGTGTTGTGAGAACAAAGCCATCGTGGCGCGATGAACGCCTCAGTTCTTGACGCTTGCTGCCAAATCGTAGACCCGCGGCGCCAAGTAGCGCGCTAGCGCGGAGGCTGCAGGCGAAACGAACGGGGTGTCTGGCCGGCCCAGCGCTTGAAGGCCCGGCTGAACGCGCTCTGCTCCGAGAACCCCGTGAGGAAAGCGACCTCGGCGAGCGGGTAGTCGGTCTCGCGGAGCAGGTGTTCGGCGAGCTGCCGGCGCGACTCATCGACCAGATTCTGGAACGAATATCCACGATCCGATAATCGCCGCTGAAGGGTTCGCCCACTCATCCCAAGGCGCCGCGCGATATCAGACATCTTCGGAACCCCCTCACTTAGCGACTGAGAGACCTGGATGCGCACTCGTTTGTCGAGCGCGCTATCGTCATCGCGCTTTGAAAGCTCGCCCTCGAGGTGCGTTTCGAAGAATTTCGAGATGCTCGGATCGCCCAGTTGGTTGGGTGCTCGTAGCGTCTCGTGTGAGAGCAACAGCGCGTCCATCTCGGTGCCAAAGTGTACCGGGCATCCGAAATGCGCTTCGTGCGCCGCAGCCGATGTCGGCCCAGCGTGCTTGAAATAGACCGCCACGGGCTGAAACGCGGCTGTCGACGCCTCCTGACTGATCGCCGCGACGCTCGCAATGCTGGCCTCATTCGAAAGGCGCAAACCCAACGTTCGCTCACCGGCGCGGTGCAAGTGCATGTAAGCCCCTTCGTCGGTGTCGCGTACTTCATAGGTGGTCACACTCGTGAGCACCTTGGCGTAGCGTTGTGCGCGCTCATACGAACCGCGGAGGTTGGGGGCTGACTTCCACGCCAAGCCGAACGCTCCGTACTCATCACAGCGCATCGACGCCCCCGTGCGCAACGGCAGATCGGTCGCGCGAGGGTCGCTCCGCGCAACCCTTTCCAAGAAGGCGTAGTACTCGGTATCCGGCACCATGAGTGACGGATCGATTGGCCCATCGGGATCCACGCCGACCGACGCCAAGAGCGCGCCCTTGTCGAGCGAAGCATCGACCTGCGCAATGATCTTTCGGACGAATAGCGACGTGACTAGCCCCATCGGAGGAAGACTACCACCGCTCGCACTCGTTTGACCCGCCCGGTGTATTGGCCTTGCTACCAAACGAACTGGGCCTGAACGCGGAACAGGTTTCCATTCTGCCCTGCACCCATGGCGTTGATCTCGCGGACGTAGTCCGCAGAAAAACGAATGCTGTAGCCGATGACGAAGCCGTTGACGCCGACCAAAATACGGTTCCAGGGATTGTCGTAGTTGCTCGCCCCCAAGATGCTCCAGCCGGCAGCGAGCTCCAGGTGCTTCGGAACGACGAGATAGCCGGCGCCCAAGGTCGCCTTCTGAAGACTCGTTTGCCCGTCAGCGTAGAGCCCTCCGGTGTAGCCCTCTTCGACGGTGTTGCCGCGAACGTACTGGTACTCGAAATCCCCCGAGAACCCGTGCCCGCGCAGGCCTCCGCTCACCTCGAGTCCGACTGAGTTCTGCAGGTCGACGCAGGTCGAAGGATCAGAGTTGCCGCACTCTCCGTTGTTGCTGCCTTGGTTCCACCATGCGTACGCGGCGAGACTAAAGCTGAGAAGCCAACTCTGCGAGTCGTTGATGTCGCTCCGATCGTAGGGTGAGAGCCTGTATCCGAGAGGAGGCTTGTCGGGCTTTGCTCGACCAAGCGCATAGAAGTCCAATCGGGCAGCCGCAGACCAGCCGTCGTTGTCGGTGCCAGACCCATTTGCCGGGGACGCGAACTGCATCTTGGCTGCGTCGGTGGAGACGTCCTGCGCGCCGATGTTCACTGCGTAAAATACGCGTTCGTTCGCAACGATGTGGTCCCAGCCCAGGCCGATTGTGTACGCGGGGTTGCCGTACGTGTTCTCACCGACGAAGGTGCGTTCAATGAACTGGAGCTGCGGCCCAAGCGTAATGAACTCGCGGGAGAACCAGTTCTTGAAGCTGCCCATCACGAGGTGAGCGTTCTTGAGGCCCACCCATTGGAAGTTCGCCCACCGCACGGTGACCTCGTAGGTGTCTCCCGAAGCGCCTGCGCCGAAGTCGATTTGAATGATCGCCTGCCAGTCCTCATTGAAGCCCCCGGCGAGGGTCGGTCTCAGCCGACGAAGCCAAATATCGTTGTCGAGCGGACCGCCGTCTGGGCCCTCGAGTCGATACTGGGCCTGCACGAGGATGCCGAGGTCTACCCAAGCGCCGGTTTCTTCGTTCTCGTAAACGCGAGGCCCCGCCTGAGCAGGCGCCGCGAACGCAAGAAGACACAAACCCGCAAGCGCGGACAGCGACCTCCGCCGCGCGGCCGTCGACGCGTCCGACACCTCAGCTGAGCGACCGCGGCGGCAGTTCTTCTTGACCGTGCGGCGAGATTGGATTCGGCGCTCCCCGCTTAGAAGCAGGCGAACTCACACTCACACTCACAGAATTCATCGCCGTTGCAGAACGCACTGATCACCGCGCCGTCGCAGGACTCGACGCAAATATCGACGCACTCTTCTCCCTCGATACATTCGCCCGCGATACATGCCTCGTCAGTGCACCCAAGACTGGTGAATGCGAAGAGCAGCGAAACAACGAGAAAACCTTTGCGAATCATGTCGGCCTCATTCTGCGACCCAGGTGGTTGAAGCGCCCGTCGACGAGTCAGTTCGCCGGGCACCGTCGCGGCACCCTATGACGGAGTGCACGCGCCAAACACGATGAACCCTACTTGGTGTGCCGAGAGCGTCAGGGACATCTTGCCTGTATTGCCGATGACGATGCTCCAGCCGTGGTAGGCGTCTACGCCGTGCAGAAGCAAGAGGCCGTCGACCCGCGAGACGCCGGCGACCTTGGTGACCTCGCCCTTGCCGTCTTCAAAGGTCGACAGGATTCGCTTCTTCTTGAAGTCGATTCGGAGGAAGTCGGGAAGCCCGATGCTGGGGGCGGTACCCCGAATACACTTGACCCCCGCCTTGCACTCGAACGTTTCGGTGACCGAGCAGGTCAGCGGCTTCGAGCCGTCGAATGGAGTGGCCGCCAGCGCAGGCGAGGCGGCGAAGGGGAGAACACTCAGGAGAGCTACAGCCAGTTGCTTCATCAGGTAGGTCCTTTCAGCTCACTGTGTATCCGCGGCCAGAGAGGCAGGTCTTGTACGCACTCTCCCATTGACCACGGCGCTGATCGTACGAGGCCGTCTGCTGCTGCGCCCACTGTTCCTGGGACTGTTGATTGGAGCGAACTTGGCTCTGCCGACGAACGCGCCCGAGGACTCCGCCCGTCAGCGCCCCGATCGCGGCTCCCTTGCCAGCATCGCCCGCAATCGCTCCCCCCGCAGCCCCGAGGCCTGCCCCGAGTGCTCCTCCGCGAACCATCCCTCCGCTCGGCGCCTGCTGTGGGGGTGGTGGGGCAGTCGCTGTCGGCACGTCCATCGGGTTGAAGCCGGTTTGCTTGACTGCCCAGGAGTTGCATTGGCTCTTGTCGAGTTCCATCTGGTCCTGCGACTGGCCCTTGGCTGGGTAGATGTAGAGACCCTGCTGTGCCGAACTCGTGTCAGTCACGCAGAGCGCCAGCAACAGAAGCACTGGGCTGACCCTGACCATGAAAGTTCGCATGAAACCTGCCTCCTTGAGTGACCCTTGGTCACAAGTCAAACTCGCTCATACCGTATGGTGCTGCAGATCTCAACCGACTTTCAGCGCGGATGTGGCGGTTCTCGTCGAAGGGTTCCCATCCGGCCAGCTGCGCCGCGCCGGTGGCTATAGATGAGCACTCACCCGAACAGCAACGACCGAGTCCGTTCGCACCGAGTCCGGCTAGGGTCAGACCGATTCGGCATTGGGCACATTGCAGAGTCGCCGATGCCAGCCGCCTATGTGCGGGTACTCATCCGTGCTCTCTCGGATAGCGACGAACTCGCACAGCCTCTCCTCGAAGGAACGGATCTCTCGACGGAGAATCCCCCCGACGCAAATGCCACGATTCGCCTATGGCAGTTTCTCCAGGTCACCGACAACCTGACGCGCGCGGCGCCGACCTGGGCGCTGACTCTGAAGGGCGCATCGTACGCCTCGGCCCACGGTGCGATTGGACTCGCTTGCCTCACCGCCCCAACGATCGCCGACTCCTTTCCTATCCTCACGCGATGCGGGCATCTCAACTCACCCTACTTCCGACTCAGGACCGACCAGCGGAGAGATTTCGTGGCGCTCACGGTCGAGCCACAGGTCGACCTCGCGTCCGAAAGTCGACGGCCGCTCCTCGAAAGCCTGCTGCTCAGCCTACAGGGCGTGTTCGAAGCCGCGCTCCAGCGTCCGATGAACGGAGGCGCGTTCGATATGGTCGGCCCCCCCACCCCAACCGCCGCGCAGTACGACTCGGTGTTCCACGCGCCCGTTCGCTTCGGGGCGAAGGCGTCGGCCATCATGCTCCCGCGTGCGTGGCTTAGCCTCAGCTGCCCCCTTGCAGATCCGCTGCAGCACGAAGCTGCTTTGGCGGGCTTGGCACAACTAGAGCGCGGCTTCCGGCGCGAGGGCGGACTCGTGCAAGAGATCGAGCGAGTTCTAGAGCAAGCCGAGCTCGTTCCTGTGTTCGCAGACATGGCGACGAGACTAGGCGTTTCGGAACGAACCCTAACGCGTCGACTGTCGGAGTCGGGCACGTCGTTTCGCGAGCTCATCCAGATGTACCGTCGTCGCAAAGCGCTACACTTGCTCCGGGGAGGCGCGGTGCCAATCGGCGATATCGCGGTTCGCTTGGGCTACTCAGACCCAGGCAACTTCGCGAGAGCTTTTCACCGGTGGTTTGGGGTATCGCCGCGCGAGTATCAGGCGCGCCTGCGGTCGAACGCCACGCCTTGAGGTGCGCGACCGGGGGTCTCCCACCCGGTCGCGCAGCAAATTCGCCGCTACTGAGTTACGAAGCCGGACAAAGGCCGATGCCTTCGTACAGCGCGCCGAGCGCTTCCTCGCGCTCGCGGAGCGACCGAGTGTCGTCGAACAGGTTCTGACTGTTGGCCTGGTCGAGCACGCCTTGCAGGTCCTCGTCGGCCTGAAAATCCTCCCACGCCTGATCGACGTCGATGCTTACACCCTCGAAAAGGGCCGCCACGTCAGAACTAATGTCGATGCCCGTCGTCGGGTCGCCATCCGCGTCCATCGTCTGCAGGAGGACGGCAAGGTTGTGAACGATACGAAAGTCGTCTTCCCGAAGGGCACCGTCGACGTCGCACCCACCAACGGCTTCTTCCGTCACATCAGCCAGATCGAAGGGAGTGACCCGTTGCTGCCCTGCGGTTTCGCCGAGAGCCGTATCTCCAATGGAGAACGAGACAGTTTGCCCGTCCAAGAAACGGAAGCTACCCGGATCGCCGTCTTCGCCTGTGACGCCGGTTCGCATCACGCCATCCGCGTTGCTTGCCTCGTACGCCACCCCGGACACGAGGCTATCGTAGTAGTAGCCGTAGTCGTACGCGTCGTAGCAAACGCCGCCTTCGTCCGTTTCTACGCATTCTTCCGCGCATCCGATGGCCGTCGCCAACGAAGCGAACACGACACAACTTAGGATCAATTTTAAAAAGTTCATTCTTCTACTCCTCGGCTTACGCCACTTCAGGGCGAACCCTATCGGTTGCTCTGCAGGCGTACCAGTCGAAAATCGACTTCGACCGCGGCAATTCGATGCACGGCATCGTCTAGTCGGCCGTCGGCGCCAATCGCATCCGGCGATTGGCGTGAGGGGATGGGCTGGAGGCGACGAATGGCGCGAATGAGAGACTAAATCACTCGAAGACGATGACCGAGAGTTGCTCGGTCGTGTGGCTCCGCTCGCTGTCGCCGAGGGTGTCTTCATCGACGGCGAGGTCGATGGAGGCGCCGCTCGGATCGAGCGGGCCGTAGAGCACTGCCCATCCGCCGTTGTTGCCGTCCATTCCCGAGAGGCTACTCACGGCAACGCTCGCACCCGACAGCCCGGTCAACGCGTACTGGTAGGGTGGTCCGTTGGTCACCCCTCGCACGGTGTCCGCCCCGAGCAAGGCCTGGAAGTTCTGTCCGGCCACCGAACCGGCGCCGGCTTCGAATACGACGTAGCCGATGGTTTCGTCGGCGCGGACGGCGTCGGGGTCTTCGTTCACGGTCTTGCCTGTGAACAGATTGCTACTGTTCGGGGGGTTGCCGCGTGATGACCCTCGTGCCCAGAAGACCGACTCGTCGGGATCGTTCGCGGTCATCACCTGACCGACCACCACCGGGCTGCTGTAAGTCTGACCGTACGATCGCTGTTGACCGGACCAGGCGTTGTTCTCGTCGGTGATGGTGGATTCGTATTTCACCGCCTCGAGCCGAACGCCGTACGTCGCTTCGTCGTACACGCCCTCTTCAATGACCAAGTAGTGAACATCGGTGCCGGCCGTCGACCCACTCGGCGCGGCAATGGCTATCTGAACCTCGAACGAGCTCCCGGAAGCGTTCCGGACGCGAACGATTTGGGGAGGCACGCCGGCGGTGTAGACCGGAGTCGCGACGACGACCATGCCGTCGCCGTAGTCGCTCGATAGGTTCACAGTCGCCCAACTCGTATCGTCAGCGACGACGACACCAACCTCGGCCTTGATGTCCGGAGTAATGACGCAGTCTTCATCGACTTCGCCGTCGCAGTCGCTGTCGAGTCCGTCGCAGCTCGAGTCGTCGACCGCCGGAGTGCCTGGCACGCAGGTGTCGATCTCGACGCCGGCAAGCGCGTCGCAGATGATCGAGCCAGACGCTTGGCATACCCCGAAGTTCCCGCACTGGGTCGGTACCGGCGTGTGGTCTTCATCCACCTCGCTGTCGCAGTCGTCGTCGATGCCGTTGCACGTGTCGGCAACTCCCGGGTTCACGTTCGGGTCGTCATCGTTGCAGTCACCGTCGGAGACAGAGAACCCATCACCGTCAGCATCCTCGACCGCAATCGTGAGATCTACCGATCTCGATCCCCGCAACCTTGGGGTTCTCGACGACGTGGAGAAACTCGATCTCGAGTACGCCGTCGGTCACCGTGGCCGCGTATGTCCTGAGGGCGCCCGTGTCCGCCCCGACGTCCGCAAAAATGTCGTAGTTATCGTCGACGAGCGTGCCTTCGACGACCACGTCGAACACACGACTTCCCTGATTGAAGGCACCGCTGTAGATTTCCGCGAGGTAGAGCCTGACCTCGTAGTCGCCGGCGGGGACAGCAAACTCCCAGCGCATTTCGTCTCCCCCAGCTGGGTCCCATGACTCGCTCTGAAAGAGGACCGCAGGTGGTTCGACGCCAGACCACGACGAAGGAGTCGTGGTCGAGTACGCGTTGACCGCGGTCGCGAGTCCTCCGTTGCTAAGCCAGTTCGGTCCGCCGTCGCTCGCGGTGAGCGTGGGGCCACCCGCGTTGCTGCGATAGCGAACGGTCGAAGCGCCGGGACCTCCCCCGGCACCACCGCTCCCCGGATCGCCGCCAGCGCCACCGGTACCCCCGGTGCCACCGCCGATACTGCCGCCAGCACCACCCGCACCGCCAGCACCGCCCGCACCGCCGGCACCACCACCTTGGTCGACGCAGAGCTGGGCGCCTTCGTCACAGTCCTCGTCGGGAAGGCACGCAGCCGGACCCGCCTGGCAGCCGGAAGCCTCGTCACAAACCTCGGCTCCGTCGCAGAAGACCCCATTGTCACACACGGCATCGTTCGCAATGTGCTCGCAGGAGTTGGTCGTTTCGTTGCAGCTGTCTGCCGTGCACGAGACGCTGTCGTTGCAGAGGACGGGCGCGCCCCCGATGCAAGCACCTCCAACGCAGAGTTCCGCCCCGTTGCAATAATTTCCATCGTCGCAGCTCGCGCTGTCGGAGCAGGTCGGCGTTCCGCCGCCGAGGGCGAGGCTGGCGATCAGCAGGTCGTTGCTCCTCACCTCCAAGGTCGCAGACGCGCTGCTCTGGACGCTCACTTCGACGTTCGCAGTCGCTCCTACACCGAGGAGGAACTGGCCGGGCGGCGTCACGATCTCGAAGTCCGCCGCGCCCGGACCGGTGATCGCGAGGCTGCTGACGTAGACGCCTTGGTTGCCCCCCGTATGGTTGATCGAGACCGAGAGGGGAACCCCGCCGCTCCCAGTGCCGGAAGCGGTGAGCGTGAGCTGACCTGGCGTGCCTGCCTCGCCAGAGGCTTGGTCGGCGCCGTAGGCCTCCATATTCTTCTGGTTGCCGCCCCCCTGGTTGGGCGAGCCGGCCACCACGTAGATTCCGGGACCCGAGACGAGCGCCTGGGTGCCGTGACGCGGGTAGTTCATGGACGGGGCCGTGTCCCAGCTCTCGGTAACCGGATCGAGGGCCTCCACGGTTGTATACGCCTGGCCGTTGCCCTCGCCGCCCATGACGAAGATCCGGTCGTCGAAGACAGCCGTCGCGGAGGCGGCTCGCGGCGTAGGCAGATCGCTCGCCATAGGCAATGTCGACCAGCTGGCAGTCGCGAAGTCGTACACGTCCACCTCGGGGATCAGCGGCGCGAAGGTTCCGCCAGGACCACCGGTCAAACGGCCGCCAATCGCATAGAGCTTGTCGCCGTAGACGACCGCATGGAAGTGGTCGCGAGCACTCGGAGCGTCTGCCAAGGCGGCGAACGTGCCGGTGGCCGGGTCGAACTCGTCAAACCACGGGACATAGCCTCCGCTGTGACCCAAGGTGTTGCCGCCGAGCATATAGAACTTGTCTTGGTAGACGACTAGACCTGAGCCGCCGCGGCGACGCGGCTCGGGGATGGACGGCCCTTGGATCCAGAGATCGTTGGCGGGGTCGAACACCCAGATGAAGTCAGCGGGGTCCTCGTTCGGGAAGTCGTTGGTTTCGAACGCGCCCACGACCCAGACCAGCCCTTGGTACTCGGTGGCCTGGAAATGATTGAAGGGTTTCGGCGCCGAAGCGCTGGTGCTCCAGAGGTCCTGCGCGAAATCATAGGTGTCGAGCGTCTGCGGGTTCTCCCTGCCGCCGAACAGATAGAACTTGTCGCCTGCCTGGACGAAGGAGCACTCGTGCCGACCGGTGTAGCTTTCGTCCTCGTCGAGATCGATCCACGCGACCTGGCTGCCGTCGGTGACGCTCCATTGGAAGTTCTGGGTGACGCTATCGGTGTCGTCCGCGTCGGCGTCGTCCACCGTCACCGAGGTCGCGTAGGGGCTGCCTGCAGAGGCCGCCGACGCGATCGTGCCGAAAATCAAACCAGTCGTGGGCTCGATCTCGAGATCGGGCGGCAACCCCGTTGCTGAATACGAGAAGACGTCGGGGGTGTCGCCGCCCGACGCGATGACCGGCAGGAATACGATCTCACCGTCCGCGTTCTGCTGGTTCGAAATGCTCGCGACGGAAATCGGAATATCTGCCGGCGGCGAACCTGCTCCGCCGACGATTTCGATCCCGTTGAGTACCGGGTTGTTCGCCGCGCCGTGGAAGAACTCGATGTCGAGGGTGCCGTCGGTGACGTCGACCACGTGGGTGATAACCCCGCCTATCTGATGTCCGAACGTAGCGGCGAGATCCAGGTCAGTGAGGTCGGGGAACGCGACGCCCTCGACTTCGACGCTAAATACGCGCTGGCCAGGACTCGCTGACCCACTCCAACCGTTGGCCATGTAGAGCCTGACCTCGTAGCTCCCGGGCCCGACGGGGAATCCGTACGTAATGCGTGGCGGACCACTGGCTCCGTCCCAACGCTCGTTGTTAAAGAGCGTCGTCGGCGTCGTCGCCAGATCCACTCCGGCTGCGTAGCCGATCATGGAGAACGTTTCGGTGTTGTTGGTGCCGGCAACTGTGAGGTACTCGGAATTGCTGGCAGTTGTATCGGCACCCCACGGAATGCCTCCGTCGATCGCGGCGATCTCGGCGCCGCCGGCATTGACTCGGTAGATCGCGGCGGCATCCGTGACCGACACGGTGAAGCTCTGCTCGGCGAACAGTCCTGTGGCGTCAGTCCCGCGCACCGTGACGGTCGACGTTGCCACGGTTGCGGGAAACGACAGCGTCAAGACGCTGCCCGCGATCGTCGCTCCGATTGCGGGGTCGGTCTGCGAGACGATGGTGTAGGTAAGGTTGCCGACACCGTCGTCATCGCTGAAGTACGCGTTGAGATCGAGGTCCTGGCTTGCCCCGCCTCCGAGCGGCGTCTCGACGTCCGGGATCGGCGACGCGGCCGGCTGACGCCCGATGACGTTGAGGTAGTCCCAAGTGCCCTCAAGCTCCGTGCCGGGCGTGTTCGAGGTGCCGATGAGGCCCACGGTGAGGACGGTGCCCGCCTCTTGGATCGCGTCGAGCACACTACCTTCGACTGCGAAGCTCCCGATGCTGGCGAACGCGCCGCCATCGATCGAGTAGAACGCTTCGACGTTCCCTGTCGCGCTGTCGACGTCCAGGCGAAGCGCAAGACTGCCGGTCGGGCGTTCGTCGACCGCTATCGAGGCCCCGAGCTCCGTCGTCGGGACGTCGTCGATCTCTTGGACTACGTTGATGCCATTCGCGTCAACCGTGATTTGGACGAAGTTGCTCTGGCTGCCATCCCCCATGAAGATGCCGAGCTCGCCCTGTCCCCCAGAGCCGTAGAGTTGCAGCGGATCGTTGAAGTTGAGGAGCGACGCCTCGACCCGGAAGCCGCCGGTGCCGAGGTCGACCTGCACGCCATACTGAAACGCTTTCTCCTGATCGTTGAATCCGCCGACCGCGGTTCCAGCGGTCATCTGCATCGTCATGGCGCCCACCGCGCCTCCGAGGATGTCGTTCGGATTCGGACCAGCGTCAGTTTCGTCGAGCCAGTCGAGCCAGTTAGGGTTGGGGGCACCATTGTTCATCAGCCCCGTCAACCCAAGACCGAGGTAGCCCTCTAACGCCGGGTTGTCCGAGAACAATTCGTTGACGACCGGAAGCGCGAACGCATCGCTTCCCGCGAACGTCGGGTCCCCGAGCTGGAGCGGATCATCTGCGTCGGCGATCCCGTCGGCGTCGTCATCCGGATCGTTGAGATTGGAGACCAACGGAGCGCCGGCCTGCTTGTCGAAATCTCCTGGCTGAGAGCCCCCGTTACAGAGGTCGGAGCCGTTGTCCTCTTCGTCCTGATTGGTGTAGCCGTCTGAGTCGTTGTCGCCGCCCGCGTCGTAGCCCGCATCGCCTGGAGCGATGCAGATGACGAAGTCCTGCGGCTCAAGTACCACGATGTTGGAGTTGAAGGTGCCCACCCAGATCGTCCCCGGGAACGGATCGGCGTCGCCATTGGCTGTGATGCCGAGGGGATTGCCGCCGAGATTCGAAAGGAAGTTCTGTGTCAACGCGACCAGGCTACCGTCCGTAGGATCGACCTGGACGCGGTGGAGACTACCGCCGCTCTTGCCAGCAAGCAGATCGCCCTGCATCGCGCCGCCGAAGTTCGAGGCGGTGTACTCGTCGATGCCGTTGGTATTGTTGCTCCACGTCGTAATGATTTCGTCGTCGGGGCCGTCCGGGTTGTTGCCGCCAGGGTTACGGAAATCGCCCTCTACGGGGTTCGCGAGCGCGACGGGCACAGGCGGCCAGTCTGCCGGTAGCGCGCGCTGCGGATCGGCGGCATCGCCAGTGCCGTTCGGCTCATACGGAATCGTTCGGAACCAGTCGTCTGTATAGGTGTTGCCGTTCGAATCGCCCGGGTCCGACGAGTGCGAGCCTCGCGCAAACAGCCCTGCTCCGGAGGGGTTCGCCCGGATGGGCGTGGGATGCCCACCGTAGAAGCTCCCGAACTCGTAGCTAGCGATGTCGTTGGTGATCAGGTGCAGATGGTCTTCGTTGTTGACCTTGGGATCGCCGGATACCGGATCGTCACTGCTGCTTCCGGGCTCGCCGGGTCGATAGTTGTTGGTGACGCTGCCGTCTACACCCTCGCCCTCGGGCAACCCGCCCCAGCCGCCATTGGCACCGTTGTCGGTGACGTAGACGAAGCCACTGGCGGTCACGACGAGGTCGTAGGCGTTTCGGTATCCGGGCGAAAAGATCTGTACCGGGCCGCCAGGCACGATCTTCGCCTGGTTGAGGCCATCGTTGCCGCCGAAGGGATCGTTGATGTCGATGCCGTCGTAGCCGGGCGCGTCGGGGTCGTCGATGCCATTGACGTTGCCGCGCGTGGGGTCGTCCACCGTCGGAAGGTCATAGACGTAGTCGCGCTGACCGTCGTTCATGATCGGCAGCGCCTCGAGCTGCGTGAGGTTCACCGCCAGAACCGCAGCCGAGAGCGCGTACTCGGTCGTCCAGGCGAAGTTCGTCGAAGGCGATCCGGCATTGGAGTGACCGCCCTGTGCGATTATCAGATAGTCCTGCCCGCCGATGGTCACCGCTTCGAGCCCGTTGGTCGCGTGGTTCTCCTCGGAGCGGGGCAGACCACGGACGAGGTCAACCACGTCCCAAGAGCCGTCCGGATCGTCTATGCCGGTGCCGATCCACGAAAGACGGGTGACCACGCCGGAGTTGGTATCGAGGTTCTTGTCGCCGCTGGGGCCGCCGATCCGCGCGTCACTCGAGGTCGCGTAGATGATCGGATTCGTGGCGCTACCGACGACAGCGATGCCGATCGCTTCACGGCTGTTGCCCGCGTCGGGGCTTCCGTCGTCGTTGTGATTCGGGATGCTCTTCACGGAGAGCAGCTCCTCGACCGCGGTGACGACGTAGTTGCCAGGGCCCTGGCGTTCGATCGTCAAGATATCAATCGTGCCGTTGAGCTGAATGACGTATAGGCGACCATCAGGACCGAACACGAGTGAGGTGCTCGACGACACGGAGCCCAACCCCGCGAAATCGAGATTGCTGATTCCGAAGCTCTGCGCTCCGGCAAGCGGTGTTGCCGCCAACTGCAGCAGCACCGCGACGGCGAGCAGAACCGCAGATCTGAAGCGGTTCTCCCGCACTTGTTCACCAACCACCATGGCCTCCTCGGCTCGAACCAGCGAGGGCCAAGCGTATACGCTTCGCTGCCTCTGCGAAACCCCGAACCGGCTCCGTTCTCTCGTGACTAGAGGCAGCGACTGTGGGTGGCTGCCAGAGGGTGGCTGCTACCCTCATCAACTGTGAGATATCTCACATCTCGCGCCCGACGACGACCCTCCGTCGGGACGCCGCGCCGCCGGCCCGATGGCCAGCCATGAGCTGACAATTCCCAAAGATTGCGATAAGCCGACGGCGTGTCAGGCCGCTCGCGCCACTTGCTCTGGATCCTTCCGCTGGCGGTCGCATTGGGCGCGGGCATCTGGTTGTTCGTTCGCCGATCGGAAGGACCGCGGGCCGAGGCCCTCACGCCGACCCGGTTCCCGCTGGTGCAGACGATCGTCATCTCCGGCCGCGTAGTCCAGCGTCGGCAGTCTCAGCTTGGCTCGCTCATCAACGGCACGGTGGCTGACGTCCTGGTCGAGGCCGGCGATCGGGTGGATGCTGATGCGCTTCTCGTGCGTCTTGCGGATGACGACGCGCTAGCCGCTCTCAACGAAGCCGAGGCGGCAGTTGCTGAGGCAGAGGCACGGTTGGTGCGAGTCCAGGGCGTTGGTAGGCGGATGGCGGTCGAGGCGCTGCGGCAGGCGAACATCGAGGCGCGACAGGCGGATGCCGAATACGAACGCCAGGTTCGTCTCTTCGAGACTGGGGCCGCCAGCGAACTCACCCTCGAGCGCGCCCGACGCGATCGCGATCGGACGCGAAGTCAGCGAATTTCGGCGTCACTCGAGGCAGCCGCAGCCGCTCCCAAGGGCAGTGACGCAGCGGTCGCGGCTGCTGCGCTCGCACGAGCGCAAGCCCGTCTCGTGGCCGCGCAGGTGGCCTTAGAACACACGCGCATTCGCGCACCCACGACCGGAATGGTGCTCCTGCGACACGTCGAGCCTGGCGAGGTCGTCAAACCTGGCGAGCCGCTCGTCACCTTCGCCGGCGATGGGCCGCTCGAGGTCCAGATCCGACCTGATGAGTCGAACCTGGGGCTCCTAGAGATCGGCCAGCACGCGCTTGTTTCCGCCGAAGCCTTTCCGGCACAGCAGGTGGACGCGTCGGTGGCACGGATTGCGCCGTCCGTTGATCCGATTCGCGGCACGGTCGAAGTCGATCTCACGATCGACGACGCACCCGACTACCGGCCCGACATGACGGTCAACGTAGAAATTGAGGTGGGCCGTGCCGAGACCGCTCTGGTGCTCCCCAACTGGGCGGTCCGCGAACTCGGCGGCGAGGCTCCCTGGGTGATGGTCATCGAAGACGGGCACGCACGCCGTCGTCCTGTGGAGCTAGGGCTCGAGGGCGACGAACTCGTCGAGATCTCGTCTGGGGTGAGCGAGTCTGATCACGTACTGCCTCCGAGCGTGCCGATCGAAGAGGGGGACCCCGTTCGCCTTCGGAAGATGAAACCGACGGGACAGGGGGGGAGCTAGTGCTCGGTCTTCAGCTCGCGTGGAAGTTTCTTCGTGAGAGCCGGAGTCAGTCGCTGTTGATCCTCGCCGGCGTCACGATCGGCATCGCGGCGTTCGTCTTCGTTTCGGCGATCATCGCGGGACTCCAGGTCAACCTGCTCGACAAGACCCTTGGAAGCCAAGCGGACATCACGGTGGCACCCGAAGAGACCACGCCGCGCGCGTTGATGCGTGAAGACGGAGTCGTGTTCCTCCGCCGGTTCGAACCCCTCGAACCGCGTCGTCGACCGTTCGATGAATGGCAGCGCGCTCTTCGACGCATCGAGTCGACCGACGGGGTCGTTGCCGCCTGTCCAAGAGTCAGCGGCTCGGCGCTCGCCTACCGCGGCGCTGCCGAAGAAGCGGTCCTGCTCGTCGGCGCCGATGCCGACAGGCTGCGGCACATCGTGGATCTGCGGGAAAGCCTCACGGAAGGAATCTATCGGCTTGGCGGAGACGATGCAGTCGTCGGAACCTCGCTGGCAGCGAAGCTCGGCCTCGGGCTGGGCGATCCCGTGCGAGTTCGAAGCGGCGATCGGGAAACCGTGCTGCGAATCGTCGGGATCTTCGATCTCGGCGCCGAAGCGGTCGACGCCCGCTGGCTCGTTACCTCGCTACGTAATGCCCAGACGCTGCTCGGCCGCGTCGGCGACATCACCGAGATCGACATACGCATTGCTGAACCCTACGAGGCCGAACGGATCGCGCGTGAGCTCGAAGCCAGCACCGGTGTGCCAGCCGAGAGCTGGATGGAACGCAACCGCGATCTCCTGGCCGGACTGCGGTCGCAGGATGCGTCGACGGCGATGATTCGCCTCTTCGTTCTTCTCGCCGTCGCGATGGGAATCGCGAGCGTGCTCAGCGTAAGTGTCGTGCAGCGGCGCGGACAGATCGGAATCCTACGGGCAGTTGGGACACCCAAGCGCACGGTGCTCAGTGTCTTTCTGTGGCAAGGGCTGCTCTTCGGCGTGGGAGGAGCCCTACTCGGCACGATCCTCGGCGCCCTCGCCGGCAAGTTGATCGAAGCGAGCGCGCTCTTCGAGATTCGGGTCACCCCGAGACTCGCGCTCACGGCGTTCTTGATCTCCGTGGTCACTGGACTTGCGGCGGCGCTCTTTCCCGCTCGTCGGGCTGCAAATCTGGATCCTGCGGCGTCGATCCGGGGTGACGGATGAGCGACGCGGGCGCGCTGCTGCGGCTTGACGGGATTCGGAAATCCTACGGCAACGGCACACCGGTCGAGGTTCTTCACGGGATCGACCTCTCGATTGAACCGGGCGACCTCGTCGCACTCATCGGCCCATCGGGCTCGGGCAAGAGCACCCTTCTCAATCTCATCGGCCTTCTGGATCGGCCCACCGACGGGCGCATCTTTATTGCGGGCGAACCGACCGAACACCTCGATGACCAAGCACGCACCGCGCTTCGCGGACAGAAGCTCGGCTTCATCTTTCAGTCCCATCATTTGCTCCCCGGACTCACGGTCCTCGAGAACGTCATGCTTCCGGCCGCCGCGCTCGAAGGTCGATTTCGCAAACCAATGCAAGAGCAGGCACTCGAGTTGCTCGATGCCATGGGACTTGCCCAGTCGGCAGAGTCCTGGCCTCGACAGCTCTCGGGTGGCATGCAGCAGCGTGTCGCCGTCGCGCGCGCCTTGATGAACGACCCGCCCCTGCTTCTTGCGGACGAGCCTACCGGAAACTTGGACACCGAAACGGCAGACCGAGTGTTCGAACTACTGCGCGAACGAAATACGACTCGGTCGACCGCATTGCTCGTCGTGACACACAATCCGGATCTCGCCCGGCGCTGTCGACGTATCGTCGAGCTCATCGACGGCTCGATCGCATACGAGGGACCGCCGCGGAACTAGGCACGAGCGCATTCGCTCCGGGCCGCTCTATCTTGCACGTCGCCACCGCCGACCGTGGTCGATAGGCGCCGACAGAAACGGCGTCCTTCGGCTATCCTGCGGGGGTGCCCGTGAACTGGACCGCGTACGTCGTTCTCCTTTGTGTCTCGACCATCGCAGACAGTGCGGTGCAGGTCCGCTCTGCGCTCGACGTGGTGCTTGCCGGCAACGCGGTCGACGACCCCGTGCGCGCCTTCATCCAATCGCTCTGGCTGGTCACCTCGATCTGGACTCTCACCCGGCCGAGTTCGATCAGGCGCTACGTCGCTCTTTGCTTCGTCGGCTCCGTCGCAATCGTCTCGATGATGCCGCTGGTTCCGAACCACTTCGTATTGGAGCTGGCCCTCTTTTCCGGCAGCCTGCTGGTGTTCGCTTCAATTCGGAATCCGACACAGCGTTACGCGGCGTTGCAGGTATCAATCGTTGGCAGCCTGTTCGTGGTCTACGGGTGGGCGGTGCTGCACAAGCTCAACACGGGTTTTGTCGACCCGAGCACGAGCTGCGGAGCGGTATTTCTCGAAGCTCTCTACGAGAGGCTCAACTTGGCTGCGCCGGGCCCGGCGCTGCGTTCGATGTCGGTATTCACGGTTCTCTTGGCAGAGCTGAGCATTCCGGCGCTCCTTGCCTGGCGGAGGACGCGCGCCGTCGGCGTCGTCGCCGGGATGGGCATGCACTTCATGTTTGGACTGTTCATCCCGGGGTTCTCTGTCTTGGTTTGGGGAATCTATTTCCTGCTCTTGCCGCCAATGTCCGGGGGCCAGGTCTGGCGGCGTGCGCGAGCGCCCAGCGCAGGTCCGAGGGCGTTGCTCGATGGGGCCATGGCCACGCTCATCCTGATCGGAGCGTTGCTCATCAAGGATGCACCGTCATTGCGACGACTCGACCCTATGGGGACGCTGTTCATGCCCCTTGCGATTCTCATCGGCGTCGTACTCGTCAGCGCGCTCAGACGTTCTGGCGAATCGTCCGCGACTGTACCTCTGAACGTCCGCGCTCTTGCCGTGGCGGTTGCGGTGCCCGTGCTCTTGTCTACGAACGGGCTCGCGCCCTATCTCGGTATCCGAAACACGTTGGCGTTCAGCATGTTCAGCAACCTGCGCACCGAATCGGGTGTGACCAACCACTTGTTCCTTCCGGTGTTCACCAATCGGTTGTCGACGCTGGCAGACGAAATCGAAATCCTGGAATCCTCGGACCCAATCCTACAGCGCTACGCGGAACCGCAGCGTCACCAACTCTGGAATTGGTCGACCATAATCACGCCAGGAATCACCGCGAACTTCGAGTTGCCGTTCTTCATGATGCGATACCGCGCGCAGCAGATTCGAGACTCCGACCTTCCGATGTTCTCCGTACGGTTTCGCCGGGGAGCCGACGTCTATACGCTGACGCCGGAGGAGGTTCGCGCACTGCCACCCGTTGGCTGGATGGCGCGTCGGGTCTTCCATTCGAAAGGCACGCCGCTGCCACCTCACGAGAACGCCTGCATGTGGTAGGCGAGCCCAGGGGGCAGTGCCGGGTTGACTATTACGTATAGACGCTGACTCGCGCGTCGCGGTACCCCGCTCTTGCTACGGCGAGGGAGGTGGACCATGTCAAGAGCAGTATTCATCAGGATTGTCCAGGGCGTACTGAGCATTTCAGTCCTGGTTTCGATAACGGGCATTTCTTCGTGCAACGCGATGTGTAGAGGGGTCGATGCGAACGGCGACCCGACCACGTTCGCGTGTCAAATCTGCTACGACGGCCTCGCCGACGAGTGTTCAACGACAAGCTGGTCGATAGAAGGAGGTAGCGCCTGCACGGTCGCAGATCAGCCCAAAGAGCCGGACGGAACCCCGTGTGAAGATGGGGCGGGTGCCTGCGTGAGCGGCAAGTGTGTCGTCGATGCGGCAGTGTGCGGCGACGGCGTCGTTGCTGGCGCAGAGGCCTGCGACGATGGCGCCAACAACGGTACGGGCGAAGGTTCTTGCTTGGCAGACTGCTCTGGAACGCAGATCTGCGGCGACGGAACGGCGAACGGGACCGAGTTCTGCGACGCGACCGACACCGTCGACTGCACGACACTCGGGTTCATCGGGGGCACCGCCGGCTGCGATTCAGCATGCGCCGCCTGGGAGGAAAGCTCCTGCACGATGCTGTCGGACTGCGGTGACGGCGAGATCGATCCAGGCGAAGCGTGCGACGACGGCGTGAACATGGGCGGCGATGGCGGCTGCCTCGCCTGCATGGGCGTCCAAACTTGTGGTGACGGCGTGCCTGAGGGAACCGAAGACTGCGACGACGGGGTCCTCAACGGAACCGGCGAGGGCCAGTGTCTAAGCGACTGCTCTGCGACGCAGGTCTGCGGTGACGGCACTCAGGCGGGCACCGAGGTTTGCGACGATGGCGCCGAAAACGGCACCGGCAACGACAAGTGTTTGGCAGACTGCTCCGGGACGCAGACCTGCGGTGACGGCACTGAGGCAGGCACCGAGGTCTGCGACGACGGCGTCGACAACGGAACCGGCGACGGATTGTGCCTCGCAGATTGCTCTGGGACCCAAAGCTGTGGCGACGGAGTGAAGAACGGCACAGAGTTCTGCGAGAACGGTGAAGAAGCGACTTGCGTCGACTTGAGCGGCGGGTTCATCGGCGGGGTCGCGCCATGCGACGCTGCGTGCGAAGCCTGGGACGTTTCGAACTGCACGACGCCAACCGACTGTGGGGACGGCGTTCAAGACCCCGGGGAGAGCTGCGACGACGGAGCGAACGACGGCGGGGACGGCGAGTGCCTTGCCTGCATGGGGCTCCAGACCTGCGGTGACGGCACCGCGGAAGGCACCGAGTCGTGCGACGCGGGAAACCAGAACGGCTCCGGTCCGGGCGTCTGCGTGGGCGACTGCTCCGGAGTGCAGACCTGCGGCGACTCGATTCCGAACGGCACCGAAGTATGCGACGATGGAATCAACGACGGCGGCCCCAACGGCTGCTTGCCCGGGTGCCTCGGTTTCCAGACCTGCGGCGATGGCGTTCAGAACGGCACGGAGGCGTGTGACGACGGAACGAACAACGGCATGGGCGATGGCAACTGTCTGACCGACTGTTCTGCGACCCAGACCTGCGGCGATGGGATACAGAACGGAACCGAGGTCTGCGACATCGGCGACACGGCAAGCTGCACCGGACTCGACCCAGGGTTCCTCGGCGGCACCGCGCTTTGCGACGTGACGAGCTGCGCAGGTTACGACCTTTCGACGTGCACGACGCCAGCCGACTGCGGAAACGGGGTCGTCGACGACGGTGAGTTCTGCGACGACGGAACCAACCTTGGGGGCGAAGGACTGTGCGTCGCGTGCCAAGCGATTCAGACCTGCGGTGATGGGACACAGAACGGCACGGAAACCTGTGACGACGGCAACACTGAGAACAGCGACGGATGCGATGCCGACTGCACCGTGGGCTTCATCGCCTGCGACATTACGGGATCCACCTGTCCAAGCGGCACAAGCTGCTATCCGACGGGAAGCGTGTTCTTCGGGAAGAGCGACTTCTGCTTGACCACCGGAGAGATGCCAGACACCGCGGTTTGCGGTCCGCCGAACGACTGTCAGGCGGGCCTGGCGTGTACCCCGACCCCCGCCGACCCAACGAACACGCGCTGCACGCCGATCTGCGGAGGCACGATCGCGTGCTCGAACGGGGACGAGTGTATTGCGCTCGGGCCGCCCTCGGTGCTTGGCGCCTGTCTGCTCGAAGCCTGCGACCTGTTCGCACAGGATTGCAACGCAGGAGCCTGTTACCCTCTCTCAATCGAAACCGGAAGCACAGTGTTCGACGGGAACTACTGCTGGGATGAAGGGTCGGTGGCGCCAGGGGCGTCGTGCACGGTCTCCGATGACTGCCAAATCGGGTTCGCCTGCGGCTCCATCGACGGGGCGCCACCAGTGTGCGTCGAAGTCTGCGACCTCGGTAACCCGGTATGTCCAACAGGGTCGACCTGCACACCGACTAGCAATCCTGACTTCGGCGCCTGCCAGGCGGATGGCACATGATCGGGTTGCTCAGCTAGAGACGAACTGGAGCGCGCCGCCTACGATGCCGTGTCTGAGGACCGGCATCGGGCGAGCGCGCTCGCAGTCGTTTGAGGCCTCACTTGAAGCCTCTACGGGGCCACCGCGCAAGGGAATGGGTTCACACCGGGGATTGCCTCAACGAAGTTGCCTTCCTCGATGCGGTCGGTGATGCCATCGGGTGCGCCGATCACACCGTCCCACAGCCAGTCAGACATGAAGACGCCGTCCACCGAGCCCCCGTAGAGACCGCCAAGTGAGACTACATGAACACTATTGACGACGCTGGTGAGATAGTACTGGATTCCGTTGAGGTCCTTGGTGTCACAGACCGACGACCGCGCTTCGTTGATCCACTGCGGGGTGCTCGAGAAGAACGTTGTGTTGACTTGAGTCGAGTCGTTCTGGTTCGTGAGGATGAGAAACTGCTGGTTGGGCACGGCCTTCAGGCGCGGCGCGCTGGCGGCATAGAGCTCGGGACCCAACGCGCAGTCGCCTGCAAAGCAGTAGGGTGGAAACACGCTTGTCGCGTTCCAAATCAAGCTCAAGAGGCCTCCGAGCGTCCGAAGACCAAAGCCCGGATCGCCGTTGTCGAGGGCGAGTGACGCATCGGCGAATGCGGTGGTTTGCGGCCACTGCAAGTCATCGAGGACCCAGTGATAGTTGTACAGGGCGCCAAAGCCGCCGGCAGACCAGCCTCCGAACGCCGCGACCACTTCATCGGGTCGGTAGCCGGCGCCGCCCTCTTCATCGAGTACGCGCCACATGACGTTGCGCACGTACTCGAGGGCTGCGCGCACGTTGACGGAGCCGTAGCGCTCCACGGTGATCGGGTTGATGAACTGCGGCGTACCGCCTCCCGCAAAGACGTCCTGGTTGCAGTAGGGAAGATAGACCTTCGTCCAGTTGGCAAACGGATTGACCGCGGGATCGTTCGACATGATGCCGCTCGTGGGAGCCTGGTCGCTCAACGACTCGAAGAGGCCCGGAGAGTTGTTCCAGGCGTTGTTGCAGTCGTCGAGCAGACAGACGCCACCGCCTTGCATTCCGATCAACACGCGATCGATCGGAAATCCTTCTGGGGCCAATCGTATCTGGAACGCGAATGGGCTGCCATCGCCGCAGCGCGTTCCCCACTCGGCCTCATCGAGAACGACCTGGATGTACTCCCCTCGCGGTGGAGTCGCGCCGGCCCGCGCCGGCCCGCACGACAGAGCGAGCGGGGCAGTATCGTCGTTCGACATCGCAACCGTACAATCCGCTTGCTTGAGCGCGCGGTCGACGTACTGGGCGGCCGAGAGCGCCACGACGCTTTCGAAAACCCCACAGGCAGCGGCGACCTCCGCTGTTGCTGCCTGCGCGAGGCTTTGAACGTCCGCGTCTCGTTGCACGGCATCGCAGCCGCCACTCGCGAGACATGCGTTGGTGGTGGACACCACATCGTCTAGCAGCGCGGAGGCACTGGCGTGGGCCGATTGCAGGCAGGCCTGTGTGGCGCCGTCCGCCGTGCCCCACACTGCACCCTGCGGACCACCGAACGAACGCGAAGCCAGCGATGCTGCTTCGGACGTGCACGAGACCTGCAGGCGGCTCACCAGCGCATCGACACCAAGGGCCTGGAACTCGCCGTCCGCGCAGCTCGCACGCACGCTCGTTTCGAGAGAATCGAGAGCTGCCGAAATCTCTGGCTCGTCCGGCAGACAAGGCGCGTCGCCATCGGCGTAGCAATCGGCCCAGACGGCATTGATGTCCGATAGGCAACTCTGCGCGGCGGCGGCCACGGTCGTCGCACAGGGCACCGAGTCCGAGCAGACGCCATCGAAGCAGACGCCGCTGACCGTTCCGTCATCGCATGCGGTGCCGTTGCTGACGACCGGCTGATCGTCCTCGACACAGGTCGCGCCTCCGGGCAGCGTCCAGCTGTCGACCGTGCAGGGATTCGTATCGGGGTTGTCGCAGATCGCGCAAGCAAAACTGATGCGGTTGCCTTCGCTGTCGAGCTCGGAGCAGGTCGAGTTGCACTGCGTGACGCCGGAGAGAAGCAGCAACGCTGCACAAGGCACCGCGCCCGCGAGCAGGCGCAGGAACAAACGGGAGTTCATGCTCGCGAAGCTCGCCGGGAGCCTGAACTCTTGTCAAGTCATTTCGGCGGGTCGAGCCGCTTGCACGCTAGAGGTCGGCGGCCGGCCCTACCCAGACACTGCCCCAGAGCATGGAGCGATCGTCGGCCGCGCGATCTGCCGAGCAGGCTGAGTCGGCCGTACCGAAGCTGCGGAGCACGGCCGTCGCGCCGGGCGCAGCCGCGTGCTGCACGGCCCGGGTGAGGCGAGCACGGTACGCAGGGCCTGGCCCGTCGAGGATGTTGGAGAGGCTGAAACCGTCGAAGCTGCCCGCCGGTGCGCTCTCGAGAAACTCCGCGGCATCCGACTCGACGAGTCGTACGAGACCGGCCGCGGGGGCAACCGGTTGCTCGGGGAGCTCACCGAGGAGAAGCGCGCGAACGTACGGATTCGAGCGATTGGGATGACGCGAGAAACAGCGCTCCATGCGGCCACGCATCACCGAACCGAAGCGTCGCGGCAAGAGATCGAGGAGCTGTGGCGAATAGGCCGCGCGCAGAGTCACCACGGAGAAAAGCAGATCCCATGAGCGTCGAAAGCGCCAGGTGTCGAGACGATCGCGCCAGTACGCCATCTGCCGTTCGGGATCTTCGAGGTTAACGAACTCTTGAACGGCGGAGGGCCACCAACCCGCCAAAGGAGCAAAGAAGCGCGCGAAACTCATCAACTGTTCGGCTCTGCCCCGTATCGCCGGCGCTCCGTCGAGACGCCGCTGCGCGTAGGCAAGTTGGCGAGGATTGATGTCGACCGCGACCACTTCATGCTGCGGCGCGAGGGCCATCGCCGTACAACCAGCGGAGGCGATGCAAAACACGCGGCTCCGATCCTTGAACGCGGCCTGCTCGATCGCGGAGTCCTCGTACATCCGACCGAAGAGCACCTCGGCCGGCGCCGTCCTCGCGTCAAGACGCCCCCGTTTCCAGACAGTCACCGCCTCGTTCGTACCCGCCGTTTTCACGAAGCCCCCGAAAGACTTGCCGATACCCAGGCGAGCACGAGGAACGCCGCGTTCTTGATCACCATGCCGGCAGGATCGTGAATCTGATCGCGCGCTAGCAGCAACCCGCTGGTGTTCAGGGCAACAAGCAGCCCCGTTTGCGTCAGGGCACAAAGAAACGGAGCTGCGCCGCTCAAGACCCAGAGCGCGACGGCTACCTCCACCGCACCGAGGAGCATGAGAAACGGAACTCCGAAGCGAGGACCGTAGCGCGGAACCGCTTTGACGACCTCGAACTCGCGTGGCTGACCCTGCAAGAGCTTGCAGTAGAGGCCTTCATAGAGCCAAACCGCCGCAACCGCGGACCGAATCAGCCAGTCGGGCGGCATGAGATCAGACATCGGACGACTAGGCCCCGGCCTGCTCTCGAACCATCGCCCGGCGCTCGATGACGTGAAGCAGATGCCGATGAAACATCGCGCACACCCGCGACTCGATGGGTCTCCAGAACCAGCGAGGCCGCCTCGCGGCGATGTAGCCAGTTTCGACCGAGGCGTCGGTGCCGCCATCAGCCCGGGGTTGAAGCTCGTAGCATCCGCCGGTCAAACGAATGCCGCCACCGATCCGGAGCTGCTGCTCGACGACGTCGAAGCGATAGCGGCGAAGGTGTTCGATTTCGGTGACCCGTTTAACCAGGTGGCCTTGCTCGTAGAGGCAGTCGGCCGAGTCACCGACCTCGGCAAGACTGCCGCGGGTGCCCCGAGGCACCGGAAGCAACAATCGCAGGTACCACGGCGGACGCTCGTCGATCTGTTCGTACAGAAGCAACGCCCTCCAGATTTCTTCCGGCGCAACAGTCAGGCTCTCATGCGTCACCACCGAGCAACGAAGCGCGCCGGCGGTGGCCGCCGAGCTGCGCAATTGGATTTCCGCCTTCATTCTACCTCTTGGGAATCGACGACTATACGGCACCCGGCGCATGCAACAAAGCGGCCAACCAGGTTTTTTCGGAGGCGCTAGGCGGAATGCAGTAGCTCCGCGCGCGACAGCTTGATTCTCGCCGGTCGGGTCGATTCGATGAACTCGGTCAACGAAGCCACAAAGCGGTCCGGCGCCTCGCAGTGCGGGTAGTGACCCACACCATCCACGATCTCGAGCCAGCTTCCGGGCATCGCAGCGTGCGCAGCGTAGGCGTGCTCGAGGGGAATGATTCGATCCTCGGCACCCCAGATGATGAGAGTCGGGATTTTCCCGGCCATGTGCAGCCGACTGACCGCACTGACGGACTGACCGCGCCGATTGATGACCGCCCGCAGCGTGCCAAAGAACGCTCGCCGGGTCGCTTCATCGCTGAGCGACGAGTAGCTGCGCCAGAGTTCTGCAATGGCGGGCGAGCTCTCGATCTGCTTGCGAAATGCAAGGCTGCCTATCGCTTGGATCGCTCTGCGAACCGGAGGCGCGCAGGCGATTCGGAGTACGGGTTCTGAGCCCGGAATCGCCAGAAAACGCAGGAGTGCGTTTACCTCTAAACCCAAACCACCGGCATCGACGAGCACGAGACGCTCACAGCTCTCCGGATACTGATACGTGAACTGCATCGCGACGCCGCCGCCGTACGACTGCCCCACCAAGGTTGCACGCTCATAACCGAGGGCGACCATCAGGTCGCGGAGCGCCGTGGCGAGCGAGCCTAGCGAGTAGTCTCCCGGGCTCTTGTCGGATTCTCCATGGCCCAGAAGATCGGGCGCCACTACCGTGAAGCGTGCGCTCAATGCGGGCATCACCTGCTTCCACGTCGTCGCACTGCCGGCCATGCCGTGAATCAACAACACGACCGGGCCCTCCCCGCCAACGCGGTACTTCATGGTCTTTCCGTGAATGGTGATTTCGCGAAGCTCCATCCGCAGAGCGTAATCCCGAGCCGCCGCTGCGGAAGCAGAAACCGTTTGCGAATAGGCGCTAAGATTGCGCTCGCCAAGAGCAGGACGCATCCGTTTCGTGCGTGAGATGGGACGACGCTGGCGGTGTGGCATTCGTGCGACGTGTGACAATTTGCAACAGGTCCAGATCGCCTAATGGCGTGTCTTTCGGGATGAAGGTTTCGGGCATGGAACGTGCGTTGCTGTGACGCATGCCTTTTTCTGACATCGATCCTTCAAAGCTCATGGCCAAGACTCTCGACAACAACTCCCTCGAGCAGTGGGTCATTGCCGCCTGTGTCGCAGTCGGATCCGTCGTGATCCTTCGACTCGCTCAGGCACTCGTGACACAGCGGCTCCGTGGCCTCGCACGGAAGACCTCGACGCACTGGGACGACGCACTTATCGCTGCGGTATGCCGGACGCGACTCTGGTTCCTTCTCGTTGTCGGCGTCTTTTTCGGCGCGAGACTACTCGAGCTCTCGAGCGACGCCCACGATCTACTTCGCACTGCAGTCGTACTCACGAGCTTGCTTCAGGGCGGCATTTGGATGAGCGCGGCCTTTCGAGGCTGGCTCGAACTCTATCGAGAGGAAGAGCTTGACGACGACGCCGGCGGGGTGATGACGATGAACGCGGTCGGAATGGTCGCGCGAATCGCCCTGTGGGCAACGATCCTGCTGCTCGCTCTAGACAACGTCGGCGTGGACGTCACAGCGCTTGTCGCTGGACTGGGCGTGGGTGGCGTCGCGGTCGCGCTCGCGCTGCAGAATATCCTTGGAGACCTGTTCTCTTCGCTCTCTATCGCGCTCGACAAGCCGTTCGTGATCGGTGACTTCGTCATAGTCGACGAACTGATGGGCACGATCGAACACATCGGCATCAAGACCACGCGCGTGCGAAGCCTATCAGGCGAGCAACTGGTCTTCTCGAACGGCGACTTGATCAGCACTAGGATTCGCAACTACGGACGAATGGAAGAGCGACGCGTCAGCTTTGAGCTCGGGGTCGTGTACGGCACGGCCAAGAGGGACCTGGAAGAAATCCCGAACATCGTCAGAGAAGCCATCGAGGGACAGGCCCAGACACGGTTCGACCGGTCGCACTTCTCCGGATACGGCGACTTCTCGCTCGACTTCGAGAGCGTCTACTACGTCCTCGGTGCCGACTACAACCTCTACATGGACATTCAGGAGGCGATCTACCTACGCATCTACGAAGCATTCGAAGAGCGCGGGATCCATTTTGCATTCCCCACCCAGTCGATTCTCATCGAGCGCTCGGCGAAGCTACCCGTCGTCCAGCTTTCACGCGAGTCAGAGCGAAAGTCAGCATGACCGCAGCCCGAAAGGGGGCGGCTCGAAGGCAAAAGCGCGGCTAGAGCAGTTCATCGAGAGGGCACGATCATCGCAATCGAGGCGAGGCTGTCTCCCACTGCCGCGGCGAGTGCCTCATGGGAGCCGTCCGCACGCGTCAGTAGGGCCTGGTTGAGCTCGAGCTCGATGCCGAGGTACGAGTCGGGCGCAAACACCCTCCTCAGCGTGGTGGTCAAGCCATCGGCGTCGCCCCGGTAGGGGTAGTTCCGCCGAACCCTCAGCTCGGGCGCGTGAGCCCGAATCGATCTGCGCCACGCAACGCAAAGCTCTTTTTCTTGCGCTCGTTTCGGGTCGTACAGCAAGCCGAGGTCTGCACGGCGTGTGTTACCCCCGAGGCGGGGCGTGAAGCTGTGAATGCCGACATGCAGCGTGGTTCGCCCCTTCGCAACGTGGCGACGAATCTCGGATTCGACGCGCTCG
Source organism: uncultured delta proteobacterium (assembly GCA_963845195.1). Classification (GTDB taxonomy): domain Bacteria; phylum Myxococcota_A; class Polyangia; order Polyangiales; family Houyiibacteriaceae; genus SG8-38. The sequence goes on along the minus strand of CAWJRH010000006.1, from coordinate 307,263 downwards.
CGGTGAGGGAAGTAGTGCTTGCGCAGAACCTTCTCGCGCTCAGCTCCGTCGAGGCCGCTCATGAACTCAGACAGGAGCCTCGGGTGACCCGGCGACCTATTGAGATCCACCACCAAGCGACTGACGTGGCTGCCAATGAGTCGTACTCTGAATCGTTTGGCGAGAGACTCTGCGATGAAGAGTGCCCCAAGGTCGTATCCCCGATGGCTCTGGAGCGCTTTCGCCGCACGCGGGGTTTCGAAAGCGAAGCGATAGCGTGGAGGGACCTGGTTGCCCCCGTGCTCACACGAGAGGACGATCGCCTCTAGGTTCATGAGTCAGGCCGAAACGAGCGTCCCTCGGCCAGGCAATCGGCAAGACTGCCGTACACCTCACGAAGGCGATTCGCAGAGGCGGACTCGCCAGCGGCTCTCGTGATGCGTCGCGCAAGGCAGCCCTGTTCCAATATGATCGACAGCGGCCGCTCCCACTCGTCGTAGCCGGGTTCGCCCGCAAGCTGCGATTCCACGAGATGGAGCCAGAGCTCCCGGAGGCTCACAGGAACACGACCTGGAAAACCCAGCATCCGGAGCAAGCCCTCGTGTTCGATGATCGTCTCGTCCGCGTCGCGGATCGACGAGCGGAGGACGGCCGCGAGTTCCTGCTCCGTGCATGAACGCTGTTCCTCCGTGCTCGCCCACGCCTCTTGGACGAGCGCGCGGACCACCGCCACGGTGGCCGCCGCGATCGCAATGTCGGCCTGAGGACACTCTTGTACGTCGATCAGTCGAATCTCCACCGCCATCCGATCGAAGCGAGCGATCGCGCCACGGGCGTTGACCCACTCGTGCCGAAGCACTCCGGCGGAATCGAGCGGCGCGAGGTCGTCGTACACGGCTTGCAGAAGCTGAGTTTCGTAGTCGGCGCGGGTGAAGACCTGCTCTGGAATCACGTGTCCGGTCACCGAAGGTACCCGCGCAGCGTTGGATCGATAGGCGTCGAGCCGTGCATCCAGACTCGGCGCCCGTGAACCTTCTACGTACGGTGAGCTCGCTGCCAGGCCCGGAAGCAGTGGGAGCACGAGCCGAACCGCCGCGTGCAGCCTTCCGAACTCGTCGTCGCCAGCGAACGGCAGATTGATGTGCATCGATTGCAGGTTCACCCAGCCGTGACCTTTGCAGTCGAAGATGCGGTCGAAGGTTTCGTAGATGCGCCGATCTTCGTGCGGCCATAGGCGCATCTCTTCGGGCCGCATCCAGGGATGCATCGCCGTTGGCAGCAGTCGTGCACCGTACGGCCCGAGCAATGTGTCGATGCGCGTTGCATGTTCGTGGAAACGTTCGCCGAGACCGCGAAGCGAAGCGCTCGGGCCATTGGTCTTCATTTCGATGACATGAAGGGCGAGCTCGTTGGACCAAGCGACCGGTCCCATGTCGACTTCCTGTTCGTATCCGCCGCCGACTTCGTGAAGAAGTTCGTCGGCGAGAGGACGCACGTCGAGAGTTGCGGCGTCGACGATCATGTACTCGAGCTCGATCCCGAACGCGTCGAACAGATGAAGATCCGCCATGGCTAGCGGGCCCCAGTGGGGAGCCTGCCCCTCAGCTCGAGCCGGTCGAAGAAAACCTGCATGATGGCCGCGTAGAGCTCGTCTTTGAGGACGGTGTCTTCCACCCCGGATTCGATGCTCGGATTGTCGTTGATCTCCATCACGAACAGCTCCCCCTCGACGTCTTTGATGTCGACTCCGTAGAGGCCGCGACCGATCAGCGCCGTGGCCCGCAGAGCGAGATCGACGACTGCGCTTGGAGCGTCGTCCAACGCAAGCGTGTCGACCTTGCCGTAGACTCTGCCCCGTTCGCCATGCGCTTTCTGGATTTGCCAGTGTCCGCGCACCATGTGGTACCGACAAACGTAGAGCGCCCGATTGTCGATGACGCCCACTCGCCAATCGAACGACGAGCGCAGGAACTCCTGTGCGACCACGAGCTCCGACTTCGAGAAGAACGTCTCGAGATAGGTCTTGAGTTCGGCGGAGGTCTTGGGCTTCACGACACCGGCAGAAAACGAGCTATCCGGACGCTTGAGCACGCACGGCAGCCCGAGTGTTTCCTCGACGATGCCGGCGTTGTCCTTGTGCACGATGAGAGTGCGAGGACTGGGAACGGCATGACGCTCGAAGAGCTCGGCTTGGTAGACCTTGTTCGTGCACCGAATAATCGACTCCGGGTCGTCGATGACGACCAACCCTTCGGTCGCGGCGCGACTGGCAAATCGATAGGTGTGGTGGTTGACGGCTGTCGTCTCGCGAATGAAGAGCGCGTCGTATTCAGCGACGCGTCCGTAGTCCTGTTTGCCGATCACCCACGGCGCCATGCCAAGCTTCCGAGCTGCGCTCGAGAACTTTCTAATCGCGCGCTCGTCCGAGGGAGAATCGGTTTCGGTTGGGTCGAACAGGATCGCGAGGTCGTATCGTGCTTGCTTCTTTCCCGGAATACGGGGGCGCGCGAAGTAGCGCTGTGCCTGCTCGATGACGAACGTGTGATGGGATAACGGGATCTCAAGTGCAGCGATGGGACGCAAGCTACGAAGCCGCCACTGGTCGTCTCGAATGAACTCTGCCCGCAGAAGGGGAGCGGGAAAGTGATTGAAGAGCGCTTGGGACAGGCGATCGTAGCGGGTCGCCAAGTTGCGGCCGAAGTAGATGCTGATCGTGAAGCGATCGGACTTGATGGGGGCAAGAGAGGCGCGCGCGAGCTGCTCGACGTCGTCCGAGACGAACCGCAGGACGGACGACTGTCTCATGTCTTGAATCGTACCCACCGACGGCAGCGGCTTGTGGCCTCGTGCCGTGGCCAGAAGCGAGACGTAGTAGCCGAGCGTTTGATACCCATACGTGCGGCAAAGATTGAAGACTTTCGCGCGCTTCAGATCGAAGAACCGGCGGTCAGTCAAGTAGCTCCGTGCGGTGACAACGTCGGTACCAGGCACATCGAGCGGCCACTGTTTTTCGTTTTCGACAACGATGAGATTCGTCATGCCTCGTTGATCCCGCCTGGTTCGGCCGATCGTCTAGGGACACGCATCAACAGGTTCGCATCGCAGGTCAGGAACGCTCGCCCAGCGGGAGGTAGTCACGACTGCTCTTGCCGAGGTAGATTTGTCGGGGTCGGCCAATCCGCAGATCGGGGTCTTCCATCATTTCTTTCCAATGGGCGATCCACCCCGGGATCCGACCGATCGCAAACATCGCGGTAAACATGTCGGTGGGAATGCCGAGCGCACGGTAGAGGATGCCGCTGTAGAAGTCGACGTTGGGATAGAGGCTTCGCTCGATGAAGAATTCGTCTGAGAGCGCTACTTGCTCGAGCTCACGCGCGATGTCGAACAGCTCATCGTCGATCTTCAGATGTGTCAGCAAACGGTCGGCGTAAACTTTGAGGATGGACGCTCGCGGGTCGAAGTTCTTGTAGACCCGGTGACCGAAGCCCATCAGGCGTCGCTTCCTCTGCTTCACTTGTTCGACGAACGCCGCGTACCCCTCGCCCGATGCCCGAATCTCTTCGAGCATTTCGATGACGGCCTGGTTCGCACCCCCGTGCAATGGGCCCCAAAGAGCAGAGATTCCGGCGCTGATCGCGGCGTACAGGTTGGCGCGGCTCGACCCCACCAGGCGAACGGTCGACGTCGAGCAGTTCTGCTCGTGGTCGGCGTGAAGGATGAACAGCACGTTCAGCGCCTTTTCGAGCACGGGATCCGGCTCGTATCGCGGCTCTGCAGGATGTGAAAACATCATGTGCAGAAAATTTCCGCAATACTTGAGCTCGTTCCGTGGATAGGCAACCGGTCGTCCAAGCTGCTTCTGGTACGTGAAGGCGGCGATCGTTCGCACCTTCGAAAGCACGCGCGCAATGTGGTGCTCGTTGTGGGAATCAGGATCGATGCTGCCCGGGTAGTATGCAGAAAGCGCACTCACCATCGACGACAAAATCGCCATCGGGTGGCTGTCGGAGGGAAAGCCGTCGAAGAAGTGACGCATGTCCTCGTGCAGCATACTGTGATAGGTAAGCAGATTGGAAAACGCGCTTAGCTGTGACGGAGTTGGGAGCTCCCCGTAAATCAGCAGATAGCTCGTTTCGACGAAGCTGGATGCTTCGGCGAGCTGTTCGATCGGATAGCCACGGTACAGCAGGATCCCCTCTTCACCGTTGATGTAGGTGATCTCGCTAGTGGTGGCCCCGGTGTTCATGTAGCCGGAGTCGAGCGTGATGAGTCCGGTGTCTTTTCGCAGGCTTCGAATGTCGAAGGCTTGCTCGCCGTAGGTCCCGTCGACGATGCCCATCTCGTACCGATTGTCGCCGTAGGCCAACTTCACCTTGGGGTCCATCTGTCCTCCATCGCTGGAAAAAGGGAGTCTACCCGCCGGGAAACCTTCGCACCATCGAGATCGACCGGACGGCTGGGGTCGTCGGGGATCCTTCCCGGACGGGATGCAGAACATGCACTCGAGGAAGGAGACTATCGTGCACAAGCTGCGCCGTCCAAAGGCTCGGCACGAGCGAGCGAAGCCATGATTCGCATCTGGCGGCGGTTTCTGGCACAAACCCTTGTCGGCACGCGGTTTGCTTTGATCGCTGTCACCCGGCCATGAAGACGACATCCCGATTGAACCTCGAACTCCCGCTTGAGCTTCGCCGAGCCCTGCTTGTTCACCGCGTGCGGTACGGCCGTGCGGACGCACCGGCTACGGTCCGCGGCGAGACGATCGCAGAGCTCGAGCGCATTCTGCACATCCGTGTCCCAGAAGATCTCTTGGGCGTCTTCGCGGCTACCCAACGAGACCCATATCAAATGGTCGTCCTGACGGAAGAAGCCCGGGAACTTGTGAAACTCCCCGAGCGGCTCGTCGTCGTTGAACGAAGCGAAAATCACGGTCGGCACTCTGAAGTTCCGGATTACTGGTACTTTGAAAGCGGTCAGACGCCAGCGGAAGAGTCGCTAATGCGGCGATGGTCCCTCGACCCCGGGCGCCGCGAAACCCAGTGCTCCATGCTGGAATTCGTCAAAGCCTACTATCTCGCAGGTGAGCCGACGGAGCCCGAGCTCGTCGCGGCGGAGGGCCTGCTCCGAAGATTTAGACCGGCGGTCGTCACCGAGAACAGTGCGGCGCTTCGGTCGGTAACGCACCCGAAATTCGGGTCGGGCTTCGTACTCCAAGAATACGATGACGGAAACCACAAGGTCGTAGTCGATTTCCCAAACATCGGCATCAAGCTTCTGCTGGCCAATCGTGTGAATGACCTGTCCGGGACGGCGGCCAGCCCCTTCAGCACTCCAGCGGGCCAACTCGACCTGGTACGGGGTCGCCCTTGACGAGACGGTCCTTCCCAGATCTGGTCACTCCCGAGGTGCTGAGGAGGATTCGCTCCGACAACGCCACGCTTCTCCGCGCTTCACGGTCGATGGAGGCGAGCATCGAGACTGGGCGCCTGGACGACGCTCTCCCTATCGCCGTCGAGCTGAGTCACGTGTTGCGGAAGCAGATCGACATGGTGGAAGGTGTCCTCGATGCATTGTCGCCCGACCATCTGCGAGAGTAGCGCCAAGCAAGCCGTCAGGGGATGATGACGCTGCGTTTCAGCTGTCCGAGTTTTTCGAGCGTTTTCTGATACCCCACTCGTCCAGCCGGTAGTGGATAGTCCGTTTGCTGACTCCCAAGATTGCGGCGGCTTTCGTCGGAGATCCACCGACGGCTTCGAGCGTTTTCATGATGGTGTAGCGTTCGACTTCTGCGAGAGTGACTCCGGGCACCAGGAGGCTCAGGGACTCCGTCTCCCTCCCCGCAGGATCGATCGGGAGATCGGTGACATCGATCAGGTCCCCCTCGCACAGCACTACTGCCTGTTCGACAGCGTGCTGGAGCTCCCTGACGTTGCCGGGCCAGGGATACGCGAGGAGCGCTTCGCGTGCCGCAGGGGTGAAGCCCAGAACTTCCTTCTCGTTCTCGGTGACGTAGTGCCGAAGGAAGTGATCGGCGAGGAGCGGGATATCGCTATGCCGCCCGCGAAGAGGAGGTACCTGGAGCACGACGACCTTGAGCCTGAAGTACAAGTCCTCGCGGAACGCGCCGTCGTCGACCAAAGAGCGAAGGTCTCGGTTGGTAGCGGCGACGACTCTCGCGTTGACTGGGATGGTTTCGTTACCCCCCACACGCTCGAGCTCCCGCTCCTGGAGGAACCTCAAGAGCTTGACCTGGACGGATAGAGGCATCTCGCTTAGTTCATCCAAGAACAGCGTGCCCTGGTCGGCCTGCTCGAGGCGACCTTGCCGCCGTGTGGTCGCGCCTGTGAAGGCGCCCCTCTCGTGGCCGAAAAGCTCAGATTCGAGGATGCTCTCGGCAAGCGCGGCGCAGTTGAGTCGAATGAGGGGTCCGTCTCGCCGCAAGGAGTTCTCGTGAAGGGCTCTCGCGACCATCTCTTTTCCCGTCCCCGTCTCGCCTTCGATGAGAACCGTCGACCGACTCTTCGCCGCCTGCAGCAGCCGGTTGAAGAGCCGTTGCATCGTCGGGTGGCCACCGACGATCGGGTCGAGTTGCGCGTTGGCAAGGGTGCCAATCGCCCGCGTCTCGGCATACGCTGCGCGCTTCGCGTGACCCGGCTTCTCGAGTGCGCGCTCGACGATCACAGTCAGCGCGTCTGGTCGTATCGGGCGGGTCAGACAATGGTCGGCCCCGCGTTTCATCGCCAATACGGTCGCGTCGGTCGAGTTCTCGGGGACGATGGCGATCAGCGACGACGTTGGCAGCAGGGCCCGCGCGCTCTCCAAGAACTGAAACCCGGCCGCACTGTCGACGACCAAATCGACGAGTGCGAGGTCGGGCATGGACTGTTCGAAGAGCCCTCCGGCAATGGTGAAGTCGGAGCTCGCTTCGACGGTGTAGCCAATCGCCGAGAGCTGAGCCTCCAACGCCGCCCGAATCTCGTCGTCAGGCTCCACGACGAGGATGGTCCCGCCCCCCTGCTCCGTCATGGGCGGAGAATGAACCGGAGAGGAGGTCCCGTCCAAGAAGCCCACGCGGCCCGGCCGCACGAGACCCGCAGAGGGCGTCTTTTCGCACCCGGGATGGGGGGCGAGTGCAAGAGCTGCACTCTCGTTGTCGCACACCGGTCACATCTTGCACTCGGGGTCGGGCGAGAGCTTTGGAAACGCCGAGCGCGGGCGGCGGCACGGAGATTGCTAACGATTTTCGTGAGACCGACTGGGTCCGAAAGGAAGGTCCCTCATGCCGAAACGACGCAGAAAAACAACCGATGACCGACGCCGATCTCGAAGTGACCTTGATTGGTTCGCCGAGGATCCGTGGGCAGATCCAGACGAACCACGAGAGTTCGACGACGTCGAGTTCGAGGAAGACTGGTTCGTCCAGGGCGACGACGATCCCTGGGGTCCCATCCGTCCCCGACGCTGAACGTAAAGCGATCTAGCGGACATCCCCATGAGGGCGATGCAGAGCAACGAAAGCCGCCTAATAGCGAAAAACGCGTGACCCCAGGGCGCAGAGCCTCCATCATCCTCTGCACCGGGAGCACGTGGCCTACGCGCAAACCGTCGCCTGCGAGTTCCCCCCGTTTCGAGACCCTTGTGGGCGCGGGGGCACTCGAAGCGGTGGTTGGTGCGATGCAACTCAGATTCACGTCTTGCCGCATCCGGTAGTTTGGACCGAAGAATGCCAAGAACTGAATCAACGACGAGGCGACGTTTTGCGATCGGATGCGGAACCCTGGCGGCTGTCCTGCTCCTGGCTGTCTGGTGGCTACCCTGGTTCCTCGAGGATCGCGTCGCAGAGCTCATCAGATCGGAGCTGGACGCTCGACTACAGGCAGACGTCGACTTCGAGGAGATCGATCTGACCCTTCTCTCGACGTTTCCTCGCCTGACCGCAGAGATTATCGGTCTTCGAATCATCGGCACGGGAGAGTTCGAGGGCGAACCGCTGGTGTCCGCGGGGTCGATCGGCGCTGGGGTTGGCCTCCTATCGCTCGTCCGCGACGGCGAGTTGGTCATCGAGGCGGTGACAATCGACAGCCCGGAGGTGAACGTGATCGTCCGCAAAGACGGCTCTGCGAACTACGATATCATCGCCGAGACGCCGCCAGACGACGAGGACAGTCCGCTCGAGTTCCGCGTGAGCGACTATCAGATCCGCGACGGCACGGTGGCGTATGCGAGCCCCGATATCAACGTTCGAATCGCCAGCCTGGAACACCGCGGCTCGGCCACGCTCGGAGCGACTGCTCAACACTTCGCATCCGAAACCCGCGCGGAGGGAGTGACGGTGACGATGGGCTCGACGAGGATGGTGCGGGACGGTCACGTAGAGGTCGATCTGGATGCGACCCTCGATTCTGACGGCTCCGAGCTCACGATGGACGAACTCCGAGTCGCGCTCAACGCGCTGTCGGTCGAGGGGTCAGGGCAGATCGGCTGGGCTACGGAGGGGATTGACCTCGACATCGCGCTTGCGACAGGCAGTGGGCAGTCGGTCGCCGCGCTTCTGTCGCTCATTCCGATTTCGTACGCCGGAGATCTGAAGAACGTAGAGGCCTCCGGCCGCTTCTCGCTAGCCGGCGAGATCAAGGGGAGACTCGGGCCGGCCGAGCGGGACATCCCCGCGTTCTCGGCACGAGTCAACGTGCGGGACGGGTCGGTGCGGTATCCCGAACTTTCGTTGCCCCTGAGCGGAATCGATATCGATGCGAAAGCGACGCACCCGGGCGGCGACCTCGATGCGGTTGCGGTGGACGTACCGCAGTTCGCAGCGTCTGCGGGTTCGTCGCACGCGGAGGGTTCCCTGCGAGTTCGCAAACCGATGTCTCACCCTGACGTCGAGTTGACGCTCAAAGGTCGAATCAACGGCGAGGACGTGATACGCGCATATCCCCTCGATGAGGTGGAGGAGCTACGTGGAGTCGTCACGACCACCCTCGAACTCGTCGCGAAAGGAGACAAGCTCGAGAGGCTCGCTGGCGACCTAAACGCCAAAGACGTCGTCCTCCGGCCGTCCGGATCCGAACCAATCCGCGTAGACGACGCCCGCGTGGTCTTCATGCCAAATACAACGAAGATCGAGACGCTAAACGCGGCTTTCAAAGGATCTGACGCGTCGCTCACGGGCGCGCTTTCGCCGCTCACCTGGTTCTTCGGAGACAAGGTCGTCGGCGGCAACCTGCGCCTCCGATCGGAGAAGATTGTCATCGACGAGTTGATGTCTTCCGACGAGACGAGCCCTGCAAGCAAAGGCGAATCGACTCATTTTCTGCTGCCCGACGGCATCGACGCCGTGCTCGACATCGATGTGGAGCAGCTGGTCTACGATGAACTCGTTCTGACGAAGCTTCGTGGTTCGGCGAAGCTGAAGGAGCGAGCACTCGCACTACGAGACGTGAGCGCCAACGCCATCGGCGGCACGATGAAGATCTCGGGCACGATTGCCACGCCTGTCGGGAGGCCTGCGACTTTCGATCTGCGCTACGCAGTCGAGGACGCATCTTTCGCCGAGGCGTTTGCATCGCTCGACTCGCTGCGAGCCTACGCGCCCATCGCGCGCTTCATTGACGGTCGGTTCTCCGCCAAAATCGATACGACGGGCGAGCTTGGGAAGGACGGAGCCCCAAACCTCCGAACTATTGACGCTGAAGGCATGGTCCTAACCGTCAACGGCGAGATCAGTTCCGATTTTGTTCCACTCGCGGCATTGAACCGCGCCGTACCTGCGATTCCGAAGCCACTCAACCTCGGCAGGATGCGAACCCAGTTCCGTATCGAGGACGGAGCGATCAAGGTGCGCCCGTTTGACGTTCGCACCCGGGGGATGGTCTTGAACGTGAGCGGAAGCCACGGTCTCGACCAGGCGATGAACTACCGAATCGGCACGGAGGTGCCGATCTCCACGTTGACCGGCGAACTCGAGCGCCGCGTGCAGAAGCTGGGCATCAACCTGCCGTCATCAGACGGCGTAGGTGTCACCGCCCGCCTGACCGGCTCGATCACCGACCCCAAAATTGCGGTCGACGTCGACGCGGATGCGCTGCGAGGTGCGGTCGCCGAGGCCTTCTCACAAGAGGCTGAAGCGCGTCGCCAGCAAGCGCTCAATCTTCTCTCTCAGCAGAACGAGAAGATGCTCGCCGAGGCGCGGAAGCGAGCAGAGCAAGTTCGCAGTGAAGCAAAGAAGGCTGCGGATCGCGTTCGCAAGGAAGGCTACAAGCGAGCAGATCAACTGGTCAACGAGGCTGGAAGCAACCCCTTGGCTCAGATCCCTGCCAAGGAGGCGGCCAAGCAGATTCGTCGGGAGACTGACAAACGAGCCGAGCAACTTGTTCGCGAGGCGGACGAGCAGGCCGAAAAGCTCGTGGACGAGGCTGAAAAGCGTGCAGCCGATCTCGTGAAGCAGGCTGAGGAGCAGAGCGGCCGCGCGGCGGATGTGGCCACGGAGGCGATCCGGTGAGCTGGGGGTTCACGACGAGATGAAGACCTTTCGCTGCTATTGCGGAGCGCGCGTGTATTTCGAGAATACGCAGTGCATGCGGTGCGGACGAGAGCTCGCGTACCTGCCGTGGGACAACAAGATGGCCGCAACCGACGCGAGCCGGAGCGACGCCTTCGAGTCACTCTCGGATGGTGCGACTTATCAACGGTGCGACAACGACGTCGAGCAAGGCGCGTGCAACTGGCTGCTCGAGCCGAATCGGTCGAGGCGCTACTGTCAGGCCTGCATGTTGAATCGAGTGGTACCGGACCTGTCGCAACCCGTTAACCGGGAGCTCTGGTCGACGATGGAAGGCGCGAAGCGACGAGTCCTCTACTCGCTCAATCGGCTGCGGCTCCCGTTCGAGGAACATTCGGAGGGAGCCCCAGAGCTTCGCTTCGACATCAAGGCTGAGAGCGCAAACGAGCCGGTCATCACCGGCCACTCGGACGGACTCATCACTCTCGATCTTTCGGAGGCGAACCCAGCGTCCCGCGAGGCGAACCGAAGAAGCCTCGACGAGCGATATCGGACGCCTCTGGGCCACTTTCGGCACGAAATCGGTCACTTTTACTGGCAGCTGCTCGTGAAAGACTCTGTATGGATCGAGCCTTTTCGCGAGCTTTTCGGCGACGAGCGGCTCGACTACGCCGACGCTCTCGAGGAGCACTATGCGGGCACTACGCAGCGAAACGACGACTTCGTCAGTCACTATGCGAGCGCGCATCCGTGGGAGGATTGGGCGGAGACTTTCGCGCACTACCTACATATGGTCGATTCGTTGGACACGGCACACGAGCATGGACTCACTGATCTCTCTGGGTACGCCGCACGCGACGAGGAGACCTTTCTCGTCGTCATGGAGCAATGGTCACGGTTCTCGATCGCCCTCAACGCCCTCAATCGAAGCATGGGGATGCCGGATGCCTACCCATTCTCCATCTCCGCGAAAGTCCGGGACAAACTGACCTTCGTTCATCGCGTCCTGATGTCGAGTGCGATGATGGCAAAGGGCTAACTGCGTTATCACGTGCCTAACTTAGGCTCCCGAGCACGCCGCTAGCGGGCGGCCACAGTCAGCTTGTCGACCACACGGTCTACGCCCTCCTGATTGCGAACGAACTCTTCGATTGTCATTCGAATCGCGGCTCGCCTTACCCGGCCCGAAACGACTGCAATGCCGCCGAATACGGCGACCTCGAGGTCGAACTGGGGAAACGTCGATGCGAGGGCGCGCCGGACGCGTCGTGCAACCTTTCGGTCTTCCAGCTTTGCCTCGTCCGGCAGTGAAACGTGGGCGTCGACCTTCCGCACGCCGCGAACTTGTCGTACAAGGTCGATCGCGCGAGACAGCTCCTTCCGATTCGTCGCGCTCCCGCGAAGCGTCGCTTCGCCATCCCGTACAGTGATTGCGATTGACTTCGTGTCAATCGCGGAGGCATGACCGAGAACCGCACGGATGGCGCCCGCGATCGTGCGATCGCTTCTGGACTCGCCCAAAACGCGAACTCCATCGCCGACCACCTCTTCTACGCCTGGCGTCTCTGAGGCAATACGGATCGCAAGTTCTAGCTTCCACAAAGCGTCGACGCTTCCAGCGAGCAGAATGTAGCGCCGGTGCGCATGAACGCTGAGATAGGGCCCGAACGCGGTGGCGTCTGAGGCGAACCGAGAGCGAACGAGCTCCTCGAGAGCGATCTCCGTAGGCGCTCGCTTACGCGTGGACGAGCCAAGGACGCCGTCGCTTGTCAGTCGAAAGATCGTGCGGTGCATCGCGGGCGCGTCCAGCGGAAGCTCGAAAGCGGCCTCAACGCCAGCGTTGTAGAGTTTTCTTGCAGCGCGCGGGGGAACCGCGCCCTCCATGACGACGAACACCGGTGGAGGGTTGCCATCATCGGCAACGTCGGTGACAAAGCGGGCGACCGAGACCTTTGGAATCGGCGGCACGATGAGAATGGCGCGCGTTGTCTCGTCAATGGAGGCCTGCGCCTGTGTCGAGGTCGCAACACGCACGCACCGCGTACCGCGGCGGCGAATGCTCGCCGCTACTCGACCGCTGAAATCGCTTGCGCCAAAGACTACCACAGACGGCTGGCCGACCAGACGTGGCCCTCGACTCCTCCGTTGGAATGCAGGGGCGGTGCTCGACGACTTCTGACTTGACCGTGGTCGCGACCTGCGGCGAGGCTTGGAGGTTCGTGCGACCTGGCGCACTAGCTGCTCACCTGCGCATGCCGGTTGGCGACGCGCACTGGTTCGTTCGAGTCAAGAAGCGCGCGGGCTGGGAGCGCGTCTGAGAGTGCTTCGCCACCGCGAATGCCGAAGTCGAGCGTCCGAATCGGGAACGGTATCATGATGTCGTTGTCGTCGAATGCCTGTTTGAGGGCAACGATCGCATTGCTTCGCGCTGCCAGGAAGTCCTGTTGTTTTCGGTACTCCACCCAGAATCGGCCAACGAACGAAATCGAGCTGTCGCCGAACGCGTCGAAGAAGATCTCGACGTCGCGCGAGTCGTCGCGTTCTTTGAGCCCCCCGAGGGCCGACGCGGCAACTGAACGTACTCTTTCGAGGTCGTCGCCGTACGAGACGCCGCATGCGACGTCAACGCGCCGTTGTCCGGAGGCCGAGTAGTTGACGACCTGATTCTGGTAGATGTTCTTGTTGGGGAGGACCACGACTTTCCCATCTAGGGTGCGGATGATCGAAGTGCGCAGATGGACTTGCTCAACAACGCCGAACGTATCGTTGGTCTCGACGATATCCCCGATTTTGAAAGGCCACTTCTGGTTCACCGCCAGCCCGATGCCGGCAATGAGATTGCCCGCGAGGTCCTGAAACGCGAAACCGAGGGCGAGACCAATGATCCCTGCACCAGCAAGGATAGAGGCGAGTGCCTTGTCTAGATTCATGACGCCGAGCGCAACGACGATGCCTCCCGCGAGAACGCCGACACGCACGAACCGCGAAATCAGGCTGCGAGCAGCTTGATGTGTATTCATGCGCGCGAGCGCTCGGTCGGTGGCGCTGCACGAGAAGCGGGCAACGACCCAGAACAGAACGACGATCAGCAGCGCGACGACGAGGTTGGGGAGCATTTCCACGAAAGTCCCCACCCAAGTCGTCAGCTTCCCCGCCACGTCGTCATAAATTTCCTCGAATTCCATATTTCTACGCGGCTATACCCGCAGGTGACTGTCCAAGAACCACAGGTCGAGCTCTGCGTTGCGAAGGATCCCGGTGAAGAGGTCCTCGGTCACGGGATCCTCGAGCTTCTGGCTCACCCTAATCGAATCGCGCAACAGCGAAGAGTATTTCCCAAACCGTTCCACGAGCACTCGGATATGCTGCTTTCCGTCGACCACGTCTAGTTCGTATTCCGGCAACTGGGTTCGCTCTGCACTCACGCGAATGGTGCCAGCCGCATAGCCGCCCAACGTCGACGCACGTTCCGCGAACTCGTCAGACGCTGCTCTCAGACGTGCAGCAATCTTGTCGAAAAGCTCATGCCTTGCGAAGAACTGAGGGCCCTTGATGTTCCAGTGCGCCTGCTTGACTTGAAGTTGGAGGTCGATGGTTGTCGCGAGCGCTACGTTGAGCGTTTCTACGAGGGCGGTCCGGGCGTCGGCCGGGAGGTCGACGTGGCTGCCAAAGTCTCTCTTTGCAAAGTCAGTCATTGGGCCGGCATCGCAATCCGGGTGAGAAGTTTCTGGAATCGCGCCCGAAGTCGTTCGCCCACCTGTCGAACGTCCTCGCGCGTTTCCTGGGTGGCTTGGTCGACCTCGGCCGCGAAACGATGCATGTCTTTCTCGAGCGCGACGACCATGTCTTGAATCTCGGAGCTCGCGTTGCGGCCCTTCAGCTTCAAATCCTCGGCCATGCGAGACAGTTGCACGCGAAGCTCTCCAAGCTCTTCTGCCACGCCGTCCGCGACTTGCGGCGCAACCTGCAATCGAGGTGTCGGTTGGTCTTGGTTTATTGATGGATGTTCCATGTTTCCTTTCTTTTGGGGACCCGACAGTGCGGGTCGTTTGAAGTGTCGTAGGGGAAAGTTGCATGGTCCGTGCCAACACGAATTGAAGTCGAAAGTGATCTCGGGGTGTAGCGAAATGCCTCACTGCTGCAGACTTGCCACGAGGGATCTCGGAAGACTGCACAAGCACAAGTCGCGTTCAAGACTCGATGGGCAGGGCTTGCCCAGGACGACCGCGGGTGCCAACTTCGACGGCTAGTCGATGAGATTGGCGGCGAAACTATCGGGTGCCCTCTTCGTCGGGGTCGGTCTGATCCTCCTCGTCCAGTCGGGATTCTTCGTGAAGAGAATCGTCGAGCTTCACGATGAGGAAGCACGGGACGATCTCGAGATCCTCGCTGGTGCACTAGCGGCTGGCGCCACATCGGTGTGGATGCGGTCGGGTGAGGATGCAGCCCGCTCGTTCGTTGCCCGTGCCGCGAAGCAACGTGCGCACACCGAGATCCGCATTCTTGGCCAGGAGAACGCCGCAGCGGAGGTACCGCCGGGGGTGGTCGAGGTCCATGCGCTGCGCGATCGCGACGTCCCCGTCCTGGAGGCGCGAACGACGATCTACACGCCAGAGCCGGTAGCTTCGCTTCGATTGACTCGCTCGCGACCTAAACGCGACGAATACCGTGCAAGGGCAGCGCGGGCGCAACTCGCGACCGCATCGGCGATAGCGTTGTTGTTCGCGATCGTCGCCCTTGGCCTCGGCTATCTTTGGATTGGACGCCCGCTCGAACTGCTTCGAGCCCAAGCCCGGAGCATCGCCCACAGCGACTTCAGTCGACGAAACGACCTTGAACAGCGCGACGAGATTGGAAGCTTGGCCATGGACCTCAACCAAATGTCGGACCGCCTTCAGGAAGCCCAACGCCTACTTCGGAAAGAGCGCGCGTCCCGGACGGCAGCGCTCGAAAAGCTCCGCCACGCTGACCGACTGAGCACGATCGGTCGTCTCGCGTCGAGCGTTGCGCACGAGCTTGGGACCCCGCTCAATGTTGTCGGGGGCCGCGCTGTGATGATTCACGAGACGGATGGCCTGCCGGCCGAGGTACTGGAGCATGCGACCTCTATCAAGTCCGAATCCGATCGCATGGCCGACATCATTCGGAACATCCTCGACTTTGCGCGGCCCAAGGCGCTCGAGAAACGCGAAGCGCACCTGGTGGACCTGCTCGATGAAGGTGCCAGTCTGATAGAGCCCATCGCAGAAGAGAGGCACGTGAACATCGTGGTCGACGGCGATCGCAAAGCCAGCGTTGAAGTCGAGCCTCGCAAGATCCTTCAGGTGCTCACCAACCTTATGATGAACGGAATCGACGCCATGCCAGACGGCGGCCAGCTGAGGCTCACCGCGGTTCCGGCCGCCGTTCGTGGGTCCGGGTCTGCGACTACGCCCCAAGGAACCTACGCGGGTTTCTCGATCCGGGACCAGGGCCGGGGCATTGGCGAGGACCGATTGAAGACGATCTTCACACCTTTTTATACGACAAAAGGCGAGGGGCGCGGCACCGGCCTCGGGCTGGGAATCTGCCAAGGGATCGTCCGCGAGCACGGGGGTTGGATGGAAGTCGAAAGCGAGGTCGGGCAAGGAACCTGTTTCCATGTCTTTCTGCCCGTCGAGAGCGATTCGTGAGCGGCACTCCCCGAGTCTTGGTAGTCGATGACGAGCAAAGCATGTGCGAGCTTCTTTGCTCCGGACTCGGGAAGCGCGGCTTCGAGACCGAGTGGAAGACGAGTGCGGCAGATGCCATGGAAGCGCTACGCACCAACGACTACGACGTGGTCATCACGGACATCAACCTCAATGGTGCCACCGGTCTCGACCTTTGCGGGCATGTGGTGGAGAACCGTCCCGCAACACCGGTGATAGTCATCACCGCCTTCGGAGACATGCAAACGGCGATCTCGGCGCTCCGAGCCGGCGCTCACGACTTCATCAACAAGCCGATCGAAATCGAGTTCTTGGAGCGTGCCATCCGGCGGGCGCTTGCAGACCGCGATCTCAAGAATGAGGTGGTTAGGCTTCGCGAGGAAGTCGACCGGGTGCGCCCTATGGGCGAGCTAATCGGAGACAGCAAGCCCATGCGGCGCGTCTACGAGATGATTCGCCGTGTGTCGGCGACGGACGCGTCGATCCTGATCACGGGGGAAAGCGGCACCGGGAAGGAGCTGATCGCACGCGCGATTCACGAACGCGGGGACCGTGCGGGGAAGAAATTCGTCGCGGTGAACTGCGCAGCGATACCAGGGAATCTCCTCGAGAGCGAGCTCTTCGGCCACGTCAAAGGCGCCTTCACGGACGCGCGCGGGACCCGACACGGCCTCATCGCGGAAGCCAACGGAGGAACCTTGCTTCTGGATGAAATCGGCGAGATGCCCCTCGAGATGCAGCCGAAGCTCTTGCGTATTCTTCAAGAGGAAGAGTTCCGTCCCGTCGGTGCCGATCGGACGGTTGCGTGCGATGTCCGGGTGATCTCGGCCACCAATAGGGACCCGCTATCCGATGTGGAGAGCGGTCGCTTCCGAGAAGACCTCTACTATCGACTCAACGTCGTCGAGATTCACGTGCCGCCGCTTCGAGCGCGGGGCAATGACATCCTGTTACTCGCCCAACACTTCGTCGACCGATTAGCGAAAAAGCTGGAGCGCCCCATTCGTGGCGTATCGAAAGAGGCGGCGCAGAAGCTACTTGAGTACGATTGGCCCGGGAACGTCCGAGAGCTGGAGAACTGCATCGAGCGCGCGATGACACTCACGCGATTCGACCAGATCGTCGTCGATGACCTGCCGGAGAGGATTCGATCGTTCGAGAGCAACCGTATCGTCCTGGTCGAGCACGATGTTGAGCACATGCTCACCCTCGAAGAGCTGGAGCAGCGTTACATCCTTCGCGTCCTCGAGACTGTCGATGACAACAAGAGCGAAGCCGCGAGGGTACTTGGAGTCGATCGGCGTACGCTCTATCGAAAACTCGAGCGCTACGAGCGAAAGTCTGACGAGCCGCCGACCGACTAGCGAGCTCGATCGGCTGGGCGCGAGAAACTCAACGCAAGTTTCTTACTCCGGCACCTTGTCCGTCGGCTGTACGACCTGCTGCCAGGTGGGGCGGTTCTGCCAATGGATATCGGGCGGGTCGGCGAGGCCGAGTGCCGTGTGGTTGATCGCGTCGTCGGCTTCGAGGGTGGGATCCCACGCACTGATATCGGTGCCGAGATCTGCGATCGTGGCTTGCAGGCTCGCGACGAGCGCGGCCCGACAGTCGGAGAGGTCGCCCGTGCCCGCACACTCGAGCTGCTGATAGGGCGCCGCGCTTTGCCCGCGCGCCATCTGAAGGACGCGAAGCACGTACCCGTAGTAGCCGCCCTGGAACGCGGAACCATTGGCGCCAGGCGCATTGTGTCGCCCGCCTATCATGACGCCCAGGTCCTCGACCTCAGTGATCTGAGGAAGAACGGCATCGATCAGGTTATTCCACCAGGCGTCCAAGAAGGCGACCGCGTCGTGGTCCTCGTACCGGAGCGCCGAGGTATCGAGTCCGGGGCCGTCGCGGTCACGACGCATGGACCCAAGCTCGCCGGGCCCGTTGGCAACCCAGTCCTGCATGAGCTCGACTACCTCCTGCTCGAACGGATCGAGGTCGCTGACGTCGCCGAGCACCAGAAACACCTCCGGCAAGACGACTTCGCCTCGCAGGTCCGTGGTGCCGGCATCGATCATCGCCTCCACCATGCTCGCGCGCGTTTGAAGAGGGGAGCCGTCCTGAGCGCGAAACGCCTCGAGACGGTTCGCGAGCATCGCCGAACGATACGTCGGCCCGTACCCGGTCTGGGTGTCGTGCGCCCAGAAGCCGGGCGCCTGACCGTTGTTCCACTGCACGATGTAGCCGGACTCCGGATTGGTTTCTCTCGGATGACTCTCGAGCGGCAGGAAGTTGTCGAAACTGAAATCCGGGTTGAGTGCCCCGGTCTTCGTCTGCTGCCAGTCGTATTCGCCGGTTCCCCACTGTGGAAGATCGGGATGAATGCCGGGTGCACGTATTGGGAGCAAGCCCGAGTTGAAGTAGGCGATGTTGTCGGCGTCGAGATAGAGCCAGTTGAACGTGCCCGTGAGTCCGTTGAACGCCTGAAAGAAGCTTTCCGGATCGACGACTTGGTTCCGACTTACCCCTACGAACGTGGTCACCGAGTCGGGCTCGCCGAAAAACGTGGAGCGCTGAATCGCGAGCGCCACCGGCTCGCCGTCCACGGTGGCCGTGGCAAACACCGGTCCGTAGTCGGTAGCGCGTAGAATGCTGCGCGTCACCTTTTGGTTGGGTATGCCTTCGGTCGTCAGATTGGTTTCGGCCGTCCACTCGTCCGTGCGCTCGAACATCGGCGTGCACACGCCGTTGTAGAGGTAACTCGTGGAGTCTCGCGTGACGGGGCCGTCATCGACGTCGCACAAACGAAGAACGCGAATGTCGGCGATGTCGTCGCCCGCGGAGGTGGCGCTAAACGAGTGATCGATGCCCCGACCGAGGATGACCCATGGGAAACCCGCGAACGACGCGCCGCGCGCATGCACGCCTCCTCCATGCTGCGCGAACTCCATCAGAATCTGCGGCGAGAAGTATCCCGTCTGCGGCCCGAAGACGGCAATCGGACTGCCCCCCTCGCTCTCTTCTGCGCCTGCGAGAATCGCGTTCGACATCGCGTGCCCGCGCGAGCTATCGCCCAGGGCCAGCGTGATGGCGTCGACCGTGCCCGTCGCCCGCTCGTACGCGCTCTCCGCGCGTCGATCGTCGACCGAGCAGCTGCCCAACTCCGTGTGGGTATTCGATGCAAGCGACATGCGCTGGGCGGCGCGCGGAAGTTCCGCCTGCGCGAGGGAAACGGCGTCGTCGACGACGTCCTCTCCGAAGTCTGGGCACTCGATGTCTTCGGGGCCGGCCACTTCGGGTTCGACGCAATCCTCAATGACGAGCAGAGCACGCTCCTCGAGGCTGCCTTCGTCGAACATGACCGCGCCAGGGAAGTCCTCGAAGAACTCCGGCTCGAGCGGACAGGCGTCTTCGTCGATGGTCGCGGGCGATTGCGTCTCGAAGCGCACGGACGTTGTGTTCGGGCGCTCGAGGTCATCGGCTTGGCGCATGTCCCGCCAGAGCTGACAGGCGGTGTCGGGGTCATCCGGGTAGAGCGAGTCGAGGCCGTGGAGCAGATTGACCTGCCGATGCTCGCCACCGCCACCGACCGCGAAGTTCGAGAACACGAGGGTTGCGACGGCGACGATGTCGCGGCGAGTGAAGGGCCTCAGCTCAAGGCCGAGAAAGGTGTACTCGATGGGAAGCGACTCCGCGCCCGGCGCCATCGTCAGCACGTCATCGATGTACTGATTGATGCCCGCTACATAGGCGTCGATGTCTTGAAGCGCCTGGTCACCATCGACGCCCAGGCGTTGCGCGGCCTGCTGGATTTGACCCTCGAGCTCTTGCTCGTCGTAGCCGCCGAATCGACCGAGACCGCGGTCAGACGAGTAGTTGCCACCCGAGGGCCCGAGAAAGTCCGACATCCGCCCTCGGCCAACGTGCCGAAGGGCATCGACCGCGAAGATCCGATCGGCCCCCGTCGCGTACCCGGTCCCGAAAAAGACATCGTCGCTGCTGTCCCCAAAGACATGCGGGACACCGAACTCGTCGCGACCGATGCGGGCCGTATGGGTTCCGTCTGCGACGGTTTTGACGTCATCGAGCTCGGACTCGCGCAGGAAGGCTTCCTCCTTGAAGTAGTTGGGGGCGAGGTCTTCGTTGCGCAGCGAACCCGGCGTGGGAAAACCGTCGCTGAACGCGAGGTCCTCGTACATCACGAGCTGATTGATCGAGTTCGGGTCGTTTTCGATGTTCCCGCCGTTGGCATCGGCCGAGCCCGGAGGCACCACGCTCAAGAACACCCCGTAGTCGCCAAACGGATCGATTCCCTCGCCCCCGCCGGTGCCGCCCGAGCCCCCGGTCCCCGAAGCTCCGCCAGTTCCGCCTGGGTTGTCGTCGGTACCGCATCCAATCGCTGCCACTGCGGTGCAAAGAAGAGACATCAAGCAAGTACGAGACCAGAACGAAACCATGCACACATCGCTTTCCGCCCGCCGGGCTGGCGGAGTATAGCCGGAAGCGACATTGGTTTGGAGCGCTACAGCATCCTCCCCCTCCTGCTAGGCTCAGCCATCACGGTGAATGCGAGAAACCTCATCAATGGCGCACTCACCTACGGGACCTTCCCGCTGGTCTTTGGTTCAGCGATAGGCGTTGCGATCTCGGGCATTGCGCACGGATGGAACCCGGTGGTCACCGCAACCTCGATCACCGCCGCCGTCGTCGCGATCCTGATCGTCCTCGAGCAAATCCATCCGTACGAGCGGGACTGGCTCCACGCGAAGGGCGATGTACGCACGGACCTGCTGCACAACCTGGTCAACGCGGCGATCCCGCAGGTCTACACCGTGCTGTTCGTCGGCGCGGCGACCGCGGGCAGCGGATGGCTCTCGGCGACGCTCGGCACGAAGCTCTGGCCGGTCGGATGGCCTCTGCTCGTGCAGCTGCTGCTTGCCTTGGTGGTCGGCGAGTTCGGCACGTACTGGATTCATCGCCTGATGCACGAGAACCGTTTCTTGTGGCGGTTCCATGCCGCGCACCACAGCGCCCCGCGGCTCTACTGGCTCAACGCCGGGCGCTTTCACCCGCTGGATCTGTTCGCACAGTACGCACTCGCCGTCACCCCGCTCATCCTCCTAGGCGCGGGCGAAGGCGTGATTGCTCTGCACGCGCTCTACACGGCGATTCACGGCCTATTCCAGCACTGCAACGTCGACGTACGCCTTGGGCCGCTGAACTGGTTTTTCAGCATGGCGGAGCTCCATCGGTGGCATCACACCAAGCCCACCGAGGAAGCCAACACCAACTACGGTGCCAACATCATCTGGTGGGACATCATCTTCGGGACTCGCTATTTTCCAGCCGATCGCACGCCCTCCGTCGACATAGGGATCGAGGCCCTGCCAAGCTTCCCGCCTGGTTATGTGGCCCATCTGGCCTCTCCCTTCCGCTGGGACGCGATTAAGCGCGAAAGCGGGACCGACGGCGCTTGACGGAACGTCAAGCTCAAGGTAGCGAAGTCCCAGTTTTCGGGCTCCGGCGACTCAATGCCTGCCAACCGCCCGCACGAACGGGAGAAGTACTGTGAACAAAAACCGACGAGCCTGGCAGACCGCGATCATCGCGGCCCTCTTCGCGACGGCCTACGGCTGCGAATCCACGCCAACCGCACCCACCGCGCCCGCGGCGGAGGTGCCTGACACCGCGGTCGCTTCCGGATCGGACGCTGCCGACGCTGCCGACCCCGCCGCCGCCTTCGGCGGAAAGATCGAGCTGGACGTCCGCGACTCAGTCCCGGACTGGACACCGTATGAGCTCAAGAAGGCGCCGGAGAACGCGCCGAACGTGCTGTTCGTGCTCTACGACGACACTGGGCTTGGCGCCTGGTCGCCCTACGGCGGACGGATCAACATGCCCACCCTCGATCGACTCGCGGCCAACGGCATCACGTACACGCAGTGGCACACGACAGCGCTCTGCTCACCGACGCGCTCGACCCTGCTGACCGGCCGAAACCACCACCTCAACGGAATGGCGTCGATCACGGAAACCGCAGACGGGTACCCCGGTGCCAACGGGAGACTTCCTCCCCAGGTCACCACGATCGCCGAAGTCCTGCAGGACAACGGCTGGAGCACCTTCTGGCTCGGCAAGGACCACAACGTCCCGGAGCAAGACATCGCGCCAGGCGGAAGTCGCTCGGAGTGGCCGACGCAGCAGGGCTTCGATCGGTTCTACGGATTCCTCGGAGGCGAGACCAACAACTGGTACCCAGACCTCGTCGAAGACAATCGCTTCATCGAGGCTCCCTACGGACCAGAAGACGGGTACCACCTCTCCAAGGATTTGGCGGACCAGGCGATCCAGATGCTTCGCGATCAGAACGCGACCAACCCGTCGAAGCCCTGGTACATGTGGTTCAACCCCGGCGCCAACCACGCTCCACACCACGCACCTCAAGACTACATCGCCAAGTACAAGGGGAAGTTCGACGACGGCTATGACGCCTATCGCGTCTGGGTCGTCGCGCGGATGACAGAAAAGGGCATTCTCCCGCCAGGCACGGAGATCACCGCCTTCAATCCGATGCCTGAAGACCAGGCCAATCCTGGCGACTTCGTCCGGCCCTGGGATTCGCTGAACGCCAAGGAAAAGCGGCTGTTCTCGCGCATGGCCGAGGTGTACGCAGGGTTCTCGGAGTACACCGATGCCCAGGTCGGACGCATCATCGACTACCTCGAGGAAACCGATCAGCTCGACAACACGATCGTCATCTACGCAGCCGACAACGGCGCATCCGGCGAAGGAACGCCAAACGGATCGGTGAACGAGAACAAGTTCTTCAACGGCTACCCCGACGACCTCGAGGAGAACCTCAAGTACCTCGAAGTGCTCGGTGGCCCCGAAACGTACAACCACTTCCCGACCGGCTGGGCGGCCGCATTCTCAGCGCCGTTCAAGATGTTTAAGCGCTACTCGCAGTACGCGGGCGGAACCAACGACCCGCTCATCATCTCGTGGCCTGACGGAATTGAAGCACGCGGCGAGGTGCGGCATCAGTACCACCATTCGGTCGATATTGTGCCGACGCTGCTCGAAGTCCTCGGGGTGGAAATGCCGATGGTCCACAACGGCGTGGAGCAGTACCCGCTCTCAGGGGTGTCGATGGCCTACACCTTCGACGCGGAGCCCAACACACCGACGCAGAAAGACGTGCAGTACTTTGCGATGCTCGGAACCCGCGGCATCTGGAAAGACGGCTGGAAAGCCGCGGCGGTCCATTCGCCGATCAGCGGCAAGGGGAACTTCGACCAAGACCAATGGGAGCTGTACCACGTCGAAGTGGATCGCTCCGAGTCGAAGAACCTCGCGGAAGAAAACCCCGAGAAGCTCCAGGAGCTCATCGACGCTTGGTTCGCCGAGGCGAAGAAGAACAACATCCTGCCGCTCGACGACCGCGCACCGGCGGAGCTACTGACCATCGAGCGACCCACGCAGGAGCCTCCTCGGGATCGCTACGTCTACTACCCCGACACCGCGCCGGTACCTGAAGGTGTGGCCGTCAACGTACGTGGTCGTTCCTACAAGATCCTCGCAAACGTGGAGATCACGAGCAAGAACGCATCGGGCGTCATCTTCGCCCACGGCTCGCGCTTCGGTGGCCATGCGCTCTTCATCAAAGACAGCAGGCTCTTCTACGTCTACAACTTCCTCGGGATCAAGCCCGAGCAGGTCTTCAAGTCGCCGCCGATTCTCAAGCCCGGCAAGTACACCCTGGGCATGGAGTTCACTCGGGAAGAAACCGGCGAGTTCGGCGAGTCGATGGGAACGACCAAGCTCTACATCGATGACAAGGTCGTGGCCGAAGGCCCGATGAAGACACAGCCCGCGAAGTTCACCCTCTCCGGAGACGGGCTGTGCATCGGCTACGACAGCGGCGACGCGGTCAGCGAGCTCTACCAGACGCCTGGCGAGTTCAAGGGCGGAGAGATCGAGGCGGTCGGCGTAACCGTCGAGGGCACGCCGTACGTCGATCTCGAGGCAGAGGCCAAGCGCATCATGATGACGCAGTAGCCTTTGCAACGTTTTGCAGCGGCGAGGCAGACCGGCCTCACGGCCGGGTTGACTCTCGACTCGTGAGAGCCACTGATCTCTTCATGACTTCGGAAGCAGAGATCTTCGACTACTCGTCGGCTGCAAATCCCTTGCACCAGGGCCTGATCGGGCCAATCCCCTACCGACGCTTCTCACCGCGCTTTTTCGAGCAGCCCGGCACGATGGTGTCGGGCTTCGACTTGAGCGAAGACCTGGGCACCGAGTACCCCGCAACTTCGCCGGCGCTTCTGGCAAGCTTCGTGCGAATCGCATCCAGCGAACCCACGCTCACGACAAGGGCGCTGGCCACGGGTCAGGTCTTCTACGTGCATCGCGGCGCTGGAAGAACGACGTACGACGGACAGGCCCTCGAATGGGCTACCGGTGACGTGATCGCCATCCCGGGTTCCGCGCCGGTCGAGCATCGCGTCACCGAGGACTCGGCCTTCTACTGGGTTCACGACGAACCTCTTCTTCGGTACCTGGGCGTCACCGAGGTGAGCCCGAGATTCGCGCCCACGCTCTATTCGAAGGCGAGTTACCTCACCGTACTCGAGGAGCTCACCACCGACCCGGTCAAGAGCAAGGCCAACCGCGTCAGCGCTCTCCTCGCCAACTCGAACTTCCCTCAGACTCGCACCATCACGCAGAGCATCTGGACGATGCTCGGCGTTCTTCCACAAGGCGATGTCCAACCGCCGCACCGCCACGAATCGGTCGCGATCGACTTCGTCATCGACTGTGAGCCGGGCTGCTACACGACGATCGGAACCGAGCTCGACGAGGCGGGCTTCATCGCCAACGGTCACCGGGAAGACTGGGTCCCCGGCGCCTCGTTCGTGACGCCCCCGGGCTATTGGCATTCACACCACAATGAGTCGGGCGCCCATGCCCACGTCCTGCCCATACAAGACGCAGGGCTTCACACGTACCTACGAACGCTCGAAATCACGTTCAGCCACCCGCACGCAGACGGGAGCTCCCACATTTCGCAACAACCGTAGTCGCAGCGCGCCGATCAGGGCTTGGGCTCAGGCTCGAAGGGCGCGTTGACCGTCCAGTCGAACGTCCCCTCGTCGCGTTCGCGCACGGCCTGCTTCCAGCCAACGGCTTCCGCACGCTGCTTGAAATGCACCCCTTCGGGAGAGTGGCGCGTGATGCCGTCGAAGACCGTCGCGAACATCTGCGTCTGCTGCAGCCCCATCGAGTCAATCGCTTGATTGATGACGAGCTTCTGCATCATCAGCTGGTTCACCGGAACCGTGCTGATCCGCTCAGCGAGGGCTTCGACCTCCTCGTCGAGCTGCTCTGGGCGGACCGCCTTGTGCACGAGCCCGATGCGCTCAGCCTCGCGTCCGTCGATCTTGTCACCGGTGAAGAGCATTCGCTTCGCACGCTGAGGACCGAGCCGGTAGACCCACATCGCAGTCGTGGGGCATCCCCACACCCGCACCGGCATGTACCCAATCTTGGCGTCCTCGGCCATGACGATCAGGTCCGAGCAGAGCGCGATGTCCGAGCCCCCAGCAACGGCGTGCCCGTGCACCTTGCAGATCACGGGTCGATGCGATCGCCACAGCGACATGAAGAGCTGCGTGTTGCGCATCATGAAGGCGTAGTCCTGCATCGGATCCCACGGCATCTCCTGGTGGTGCGACTCCGAACCCGACGCCTCTGCGTAGTACGCGAGGTCGTACCCCGCGCAAAAAGCCTTGCCGGCGCCAGACAGCACGATCACGTGGACACCGGGATCCGCGTTGGCTTCCTCAACGCAGGCTGCGAGCTGCTCGGGCAGCTCGTTGTCGATGGCGTTCATCACCTCGGGACGATTGAGAACGATGCGACCGATGCGACCGTCCTTTTCGTAGAGGACTTTGGGCATGCCGCTAAAGCTCGAAGTCGCCGTACTCGAGAATCTCGGCGATGCGGTAGAGGAACCCGTTCGCGTGCACGCCGTCGACGACGCGATGGTCGTAGGTGAGCGCCATGTGCATGACCGGGTGAATCGCCATCAGGTCTTCGCCCTCGTGTTCGATCACTACCACTCGCTTCTTGATGGTGCCGAGACGAAGAATCGCTACGTTCGGCTGCGAGATGATCGCTCCACCGACGAGATTTCCGCGTCGGCCAGGATTAGAGACCGTGAACGTCTTGCCCGCGAGGTCGTCCGGTTTGAGATTTCCTGAGCGCGCCCGCTCGGCGAGATCTGCGACGGCCTTCGCGATTCCGCGGATCGTCAGATCGTCTGCGTCAGGGATCACGGGAACGACTAAGCCCTCGTCGGTATCGACCGCCACCCCGAGATTCACCTCGGCGAGCTTTACGAACGCATCCTCGAGAACTCGGGCGTTGAGCTCGGGAAACTCACGCAAGGCCCGCGCCGTTGCCGCCATGGCAAACGCCAAGTAGCTGAGGCCCACGCCTTCCTTTTTGTACTGCGCCTTATGCTGATCGCGCAGCACCGCCGTCCGATGAAGATCGCACTCGGCAAACGTCACAACGTCGGGCGAGGTCTGCTTCGAATAGACCATGTGGTCGGCGATGATTCGCCGGCGGCGCGTGAACGGGACTAGCTCGTCGCCCTCCTTGGGCACGTACGGCGGCAGGCGGAACGCGCCGCCAGGACCGCCGGTGCCGCGTGCGGCAGCAGGACGAGGTGCCTCGGGGCGCGCCTGCGGCGCGGAGGCGGGCGAAGGAGCCGGGGGTGTGGCGATGCGTTCGGGTTGGGATGGACCACCGATGGCTGCCATCACGTCGTTGTGCAGGATGCGTCCGCCGTCGCCCGACCCCTGCACGCTCGCAAGGTCGACGTCCCGCTCTCGGGCAAGCTTGCGCACCGAAGGTGAGGTTGGCGCCGCAGAGGCCGCAGAGGAGCCCCCCCCTACTGCTACCGGCGCCTCGGCTGATGACGTTCCCGATGCCGATGCCTGCGCGTTCTCGTCGATTTCGCAGATGGCGTCGCCGACAGCCACCGTGTCGTCGACTTCGGCGAGAAGCTTGGTGACGACTCCCGCGATGGGAGACGGCAGCTCGCTGTCTGCCTTGTCGGTGAGGATTTCGACGATTGGCTGATCTTTAGTCACCGTGTCTCCCACGGAGACCAACCACTTGCCAATTGTGCCTTCAACGACGCTTTCCCCGAGCTGGGGCATCGTGACTTGTTGGGTCATCGGTTGCGCAACATACCCTAAAAACAGATTCCGGGTAGCGTCTTGCGAACCCCAACCGCGTATAGGAGGCTGGCAATCATGAGACAGCGCTCGCAGGGGTCCGGCCGCAAGGGAGACACCGGCTTCCTGCTTAGGCTCGGCGGCGCCGCTGGTCTGGTTCTGCTTCTGTCGATTCTGGTTTTCGGCTTCCTCGGCCGCTCGAATCTAGGGGGCTGCGCAGCACGTGGTTTCCAGCAGATCGCACCTGCTGAGGCCCAACCCATCGACTGAGTCGAACAGACGCGTTGGGGGTGGCGCGCCAACGCTTGGTCAGAGTACAGTCCCCCCATGCTAGACGAGTTGAGTCGCGAAGACAGGCTTCGACTAATGCGGTTCATTTGCTCGTTCGCCTGGGCCGACCTCGAGATTCAGCCTCAGGAGCGAGAGTTCATCGTCCGGATGGTCGACCGCCTCGAGCTCGACGAAGAAGACACCGCCGAAGTGGCCCAGTGGCTCCAGGTGCCACCGCCAGCCGACGATCTCGACCCCGAGGACATCCCGCGCGAACACCGCAAACTCTTCCTCGACGCCGCGAAGGCAATGGTCTTGTCCGATGGTAACGTCGAAGACGTCGAGGCCGAGAACCTGCTGATCCTCGACGCCCTCCTTCGCTAGCTCCGCGAAGCCGCCATCAGCGAAGCCACCATCAGCGAAGCCACGAAACGAATACCGGGCCGAGCGGGGCGCCGGATACGATCACCGTGTCGAGCAGTTCGAACCCTTCGTCGCTGCGCCCGTAGACGCGGACGCCTTCGGTGCTGACCGGCACGAGCAGAAGCGCGCCCTCTTCGTCGTAGGCACCCTGGCCTACGACAAACGAGTCCTCGACCGCCAGCACCGGCGCGACCTCCCCGGTCTCGAGATCAACGACGAACGCCTCGTCGCCGATCGTCGCGAAATCGCCGGCGGCGACCCCCAGGACTTCACGATCGCTCAACGCGACGATGTTGCCCGTGGCATTCGGTGCGGATGGGTCGCTCGACGGCAGCCAGGATCGCACGATGGACGGTTCGCCTTCGGAGTCGACGGCTACGATGAAGATTCCGGCACTCATGCGTTGTTCAGCGGGATCGAACGTGGTCGAAGCGCCTAAACAGCCGACGACAGCCTGATCGTCGCGGCCCGGAACGGGACTAACGAAGCCACAGCCGCGAACACCGGGGAGCGAAAAGCCCGTAGCTTCGCGCGCGGCCACGTCGACGACCGCCACTTTTCCGGGAGTCGCCTGGGTGAAGTCGGCGCTGTACCCTCCAAGACCAACGAGCAGGAACTCGCCGAGTCGTACGATCCTATCGGGACGCGCGTACGCCGTCACCCCCCCCACTTCCTCGTCGAACTCGGACAAGTCGACGCGACCGTCCTCGAGGGTCATCGTCGTCGGGTTGAACTCGTACAAGTCGTTGCCTGCAACGTCGGGCGCAGGGTTAGACTCGAAGCTCGGGTCGAAGCGCGTCACCCACGCGGAGTCTTCGCTCCACACGACCACGTCGTGCGGGTTCGAAGAGAAGGCCGCCACGCTGCTCGACCCTTGCACCCGGACCTGGCCAAAGAGGGCTCCGGTCGGCATGTCGAATCGCGAGACGACATCTGTGTTGAAGCGGTCGATCACGATCAAACTACCGTCGCCGATCTGTCGAGTCGGAAGCGCAACATCTCCAGACAGTGCCGCAACCAACGTCGGCCACGTGCTCCCCGATGTGAGCCACGCATCGGCGACTACGGCTCCGGTATCGTCGAGCAGACTCACCGCAGTCGAGGCGAAGTCAGTGCTGATCACCGCGTAGGCCGGATCGCCTTCAACCGGCGGAAGCACCACGGCCGACTCCCCGCTGCCGCAGCCGAGGAAAAACGCGGTGGCGCACACCACCAAATGGATCTTGTTCATCATGGGCCTCCCATCCCCGAGGGGGTTGCTGTGTTGGCCATGGATAGGTCTCCGGGCTCGCAGCCTTGGTTCCGACCCCCTTCCCAACCCGAAGGTCAGTGGGTGAATGGTCGGCGTTTTGACCGCATACCGTGGCGGGTCCGCGTCGGCTTCTCACCGACTTCCCTTTTCAGGACCGGCTATCGCCGGCCCCTATCTCCAGCGCTCAGAGGAGCGCCTTTGACCCATAGCGACAGCGATGCTGCGCCTTTGGCTGATGACTGTCAACGAGTCTCCCTGACACCTGCGATGTCGGCACGTCGCGTGCATCGCGTGCATCAGCGAATGCGTGTCGCCGGGATCAGGCGCAGGGCTCAAGCAGTTCGGACACGCCGGGACGTGCGGCCGCGAGGCTTGCACCGAGACTCACGACCGTCATCGGATCGAGGTCGGCGCGGGGTCGCGTCCCGAAGTACGATTCGATGTAGCTGTCGAGACCGGGCAGCTTGCTGCTTCCCCCCGCTAGGAACACGGCGTCTATCTCGTTCGGTCGTAGACGCGCTTGCGCGAGCACGTCGTCGCAAATCGCGAACGTGCGCCGTGCCAGATCGAGTGTCAGCTCACGTACCTGCTCGCGAGTGATCTTGATGATTCCGCAGCTCTGCGGCGCAGCCGGATCAACGCTTGGAATCGCAACCGCCGCTTCTTTCGTTTCGCTGAGCTCGCATTTGGCGAGCTCGCACGCGTTGACGAGGCGATCGAATGTGACCGAGTCGTTGGTGAGGTCCCAGGATTCGCGGGTGAGGGTTCGATCCGCAACGTAGCGTGCGATCATGCGGTCGACGTCGTCGCCGCCCAAGTATGGGTCGCCTCCGTGGCCGACGACCCGAAAAGGGTAGCGTCGGCAATCGACGACGGCGGCATCGAAGGTACCACCACCGAGATCGTAGACGAAGGCGTAGCGCAGATTGCTTCGGTTGAGATACGCGAGCGCCGTGGCGACAGGCTCTTCGATCAACCGGACGTTCGCGAAGCCGGCATCCTCAACGGCCTTCAATGTGGCATTGCGACGCTGCTGATCGAAAGCGACTGGGGCGGTCACGACCGCGTGTGCATCGCGTGGCTGCGTCCGCGTAATCTCGCAGAGCTTCTTGACGACCTCGGTACCGACCTCGGTAGGGCTGATGAGCCCAGCGCGGGTATTGTAGGCAATGCCGCCGTCCGGAGTCTCGAGGAGCGCGTACGGGTAGTGCTCTCGGTACTGGGCCGCCGTCGACGAAGCCCATGGAGAGCCTATGACCCTCTTGGCTGAAAGAATCGTGTTGCGGGGATCGATTGCTCGACGTTTTCGGGCCGAACTTCCGACAACGACCGCACCATTCGGCGGAAACGCCACGGCGGAGGGCATGGCAACGCGGTTGCCCTCGACGCGCAGGGCCTCAAAGTTTCGAGCAAGTGCCGTGTTCGTCGTGCCGAGGTCGATTCCGACGGTCGGTGGGCGGCGGCTACGAACGGAACGTCGTCGAGATGAGATAGGATTCGAAAGGTCCATGGGGGTTGGCTTTCGGGGGAGTCACACGCTACGTGATTCGCCGCCGCTGCGCTAGAGGGACTTCTGTTCGCTGGACGGATTTACCGGCCGCACCTAGACTAGAACATGTTCTACAGGGAGTGTTCAGGCGATGCCCGCCGAGTTTCATAAGCTTCAAATAGCAGGGATCATACAAGAAACACAGGACACAAGGTCGTTTGTGTTTGATGTCCCACAATCGCTGCGCGAGTTCTTCGACTACCGCGCTGGGCAATTTCTGACCTTTGAGATCCCCTATGAGTCGATGCGGATTCGCCGCTGCTACTCCCTGTCGAGCGCCCCTGAAACCGACGCCTGGCTCAAGGTCACGGTCAAGCGCGTTGACGAGGGTCGCGCCTCCAATTGGTTCAATGACGAGCTGAAGGTCGGCGACACGATCGACGTTCAACCGCCCGAGGGCAGGTTCATGCTCCGACCTGACAACAATGACCAGCCGGTCTTTTTATTCGGTGGAGGCAGCGGGATCACGCCGGTCATCGCGATTCTCAAGGCTGCGCTGCGAAGCACGCCGCGGAAGGTGAAGCTCGTCTATGCGAACCGCGACCCCGAATCGATAATCTTCAAAGACGAGCTCGAGCTGTGGAAGGCGGCCTACCCCGACCGACTCGAAATCGTCCACCACCTCGACAGCGATGGAGGGTTCATGACGGTCGAGGCCGTGCGGGCGCAGCTTCCGGGCTGGGAACGAGCCGAGTTCTTCGTCTGCGGTCCAACCGGGTACATGGATACTGTCGAGGCAGCACTCCGCGCCTCCGATATTCCCCTCGAACAGACGAAGTTCGAGCGGTTCTTGTCGCCGGCTGATCCGGATCGTCGGGATGAGTCGGCCCAGGATATCGTCGAGCAGTCAGAGGAGTCGATTCCGGCGACGTTCACGATGATGCTCGAAGGCGAATCGCACGAGGTGCCCTACGAGAAAGGCGCAACCCTGCTGAGTGCCGCGGTAGCGGCGGGTCACAAGCCTCCTTCGTCGTGCGAAGACGGCTACTGCGGATGCTGCATGGCGCTTCTGAAATCCGGTGCCGTCGACATGGCAAACCACGACGCGCTCGAACCGAGCGACATCGAGCGCGGCTGGATTCTCGCTTGCCAGGCACGGCCCTCGACCAGCGAACAGCTCGAGATCGATTTCGACGCCCAGTACTGAGCAAGGCGCCTAGCGTTCGCGATCAGGCCAATCCCAGAACGACGCTTGGCCCTGGGTCCACGCGGGCCCGTCTCCCCAATGCAACCGGGTTCGCTTCTCTCGATGATCAGAGTCGTGCGCGGCGAGTGCGGCTTCGTATTCTTGAAACTGCGCCACGCCAAGTCGCTGGTCCCAATAGTCCTCTTCGGTCGCCCACAGTCCCTTCCCTGCGTACTGCAAGACCGTGATGCCGGGAAAGTCGATGAAGCCCTCGCCGCTCGGATGATCGCGGCGATTGTTCATGCGAAAGACGACTCGGCCGCTCGGGTCAGCGTGATGCCAGTCGTAGATTCCGTAGATCTCGCCGTACTGCTCCATCAGCGCGACGATCCATTCCCGGACGGTCTCGCGACCACGCATCGTCCCGAGTACGCGCTCGTAGTAGACGACGTCCTCGGCGAAGAGATCGGCCCAGGCGTTCCAGTCTTCTCGAATCATGCCCGCCTGCCAGTAGCGGCGAAACTCGGCCTCGACTTCTTCGACGTCGAACGTCGGCATTACTCGGCAGCCTGCTGCTCCTCGGGCCAGCTATAAAACTGAGTGCACCACCGCCGAAAGATCGCGATCGGTCCGTCGCCGTCGCAGAGTAGCGGCTTCTCGTATTGCACCTTGTTTTCCCAAATCGGGATGTCTTGTTCGAGCTGGCGTTCGAGCTCCGAAATGAACGCGGCCCCAACGCCGCGGGTCGTATCTGCGCCGCCCACCTTCTTGATGCTGAAGTTGAAACGAAGCTGTACGTGGTCATCGTCGATCGGCGTCGTGGTCGCCACGTTCAACGTCTCGACCAAACCTTTGAAGCGAACGAGTGAGAGCCCGAACCCATAGTTGACGCTCTCGATCGAGCCTTCGACCGGACCGCGCGGCGTCGACATGCCGGCTCCCGAGAACACGCGCATCTTGTGTCCATCGACGCTTGCCTCGGACACCGGCATATTGCTGCAGCCGTGTAGGTAGTGGAAATGTGCCGAATCGACGGCGTTCTCCGCCATCTCTTGGTTGCGCGTTCGAATCGTCCACTCGCGAAGCTCGAAGTCCGTCCACTCGTCGGTTTCGAGTTCTGGAATCCGATCGGGGATATCCCATTGAGGCGCTTCGCCTTCCGCGTGATGCCAACACATCACAAGCCCCGCCAGCTCCTTGATGTGCCACTTGGGGACACTCGCTTTGCGAGGAACGTGCTTTGCGTAAGGCACCGCCGTGCATCGTCCGTCGGTACCGAACTGCCATGCATGGAACGGGCACTCCAGACTGTCGCCGCGAACCTTGCCTCCGTGGCCAAGGTGAGCCCCGAGGTGCGGACAGAACGCATCGAGCACGGAAAGCTCGCCGGCTTCGGAGCGCCAGATCACCAGCTCGCGACCGAAGTAGCGCAGTGGTTTGACCTCCCCGGGCCCGACTTCGTCGACGGTAGCTATCTGAAACCAACCGTTGGGAATCGGCGGGGTGAAGAATCGATCGCCTTCTTGCATGATTTTCGAAAAATAGAACGTGTTTCACTTTTTTCAAGCCGAAAGGGGCGTGCAGGTCCGATCCCGGACCCGCCCCCGCGCTTCAGAAGCCGGGATGCGCCTCCCCAGGCGCCCAGGAATGCAGGGAAAACGCCGAGGTGCTACCGTCCTCGGCGGAGGCAAGCATGGCGACGATCGGCGTGGGCGAGATGGCCCCGGACTTCACGAAAACGACGCAGACGGGGGAGACCCTGACCCTTTCCGCGCTCCGCGGGGACAAGGCGGTGGTGTTGTACTTCTACCCGAAGGACGAGACGCCCGGCTGCACGGCCGAGGCATGCTCCTTCCGCGACAACTATGAAGATTTCGTCGAAGCGGGCGCCGTCGTGATCGGAGTGAGCCAGGACAGCGAATCGAGCCACAAGAGCTTCGCCGACCACCACCGCCTGCCGTTTCTTCTCGTCAGCGACAAGGACAAGGCGCTGCAGAAAGCCTACGGAGTGCCGAAGACCCTCGGACTGCTGCCCGGACGCGTCACGTTCGTGATCGACAGCGAAGGCAAGGTCCAGCACGTCTTCAACTCGCAGCTCAACGCGAAAAAACACGTCGTCGAAGCTCTGTCTGTGGTCAAACGGCTCGGCGCCTAGCTCGAAAGACCAGCCCGGCCACCAGGGCACCAAACCAGAACACCGAAGCAGTCGTCGGTCCACCGCCCGTCGACTGGCAGCCCGACGAATCCGCGGCGGGAGGAATGCCCCCCGATCCTCCGGGGTTGACGCCCGGAGAGCCGATGTCACCGGGCGCTTTGGCGCCGCAGGGTTCGCCGTCGCACGCGGTGTCGCCGCAAAGATCGTCTCCACCCCATCCCGCGGCGCAGAGCCGTTCGATGACGGGCGCGACGTACGCGACTACTTCCCCAGCCTGCGAGTCCGGGAACACGTTGACGCGATTGCAGCCTTCGACAGGAGCCGACACGTAGTCCGGTCCCCGCC
This sequence comes from uncultured delta proteobacterium, assembly GCA_963845195.1. GTDB lineage: Bacteria > Myxococcota_A > Polyangia > Polyangiales > Houyiibacteriaceae > SG8-38. The sequence goes on along the minus strand of CAWJRH010000006.1, from coordinate 272,733 downwards.
CCGCCACCAAGATGCCCGCGAGCTCATCGTTCGAGTCGAAGGTCGCGCTTCCCGAATGCCCGCCAAACGCATCCGGGCTCGCAACGAAGAAGTCGCGGCTTTCTGCGCGGGGGTCTGCCACGATTCCTCCGTCGTCGATCTTTGCAGGGAGCCCGCTGCCGAATCCGATCATCGTGATCGATTCGTCGACAGAGACGGGATCGGTCGCTGGCCGAATGGGCACCGGCTGGCGGTCGCCCGTCACGGTGCGATCAAGCTGTATCACGGCGAAGTCCGGAGTGAAGCCGTTGGCGCCTGGGTCGCCGCGCTGGGCGATCTGCTGGCACTGATAGACGTCGTCGTCGTCGATCCTCTCGAGCACGCCCGGGCCGGCGAGGCGATAGTCGAACACGAACCGGCGACGACGGCACTGCGCTTCGGTCTGGACGCAGTGGCCTGCGGTGAGAACGAGATCCCCGCCGAGCCACACTCCGGAGCAAATCGCGGCGGACGGTTGCTGCAGAAAACTCTGGTCGGAGCACAGTGCACGGTCGAGCCCGAGCGGTACCGCAAAGATCCCGTAGCGGCCATCAGGCTGGCGTTCGAGCTGCTCGCTGTTGATCAGTGCGACAACCGAGTTCTGGCCAATCTCGCGGAGCGTGGCGCTGGGGTGTTCGTACACCTCAACTCGATCGTCGTCCCCGTACACGACGGGAGCGGTGTATCGCTCGACGAACTTCTGTTCCTCCGCGCCACAGGCCGCAACAACGCCGCAAACGAAAGCGCAAAGCAACACGCGCAAGAAGCCAAGCCAAGACCCCATAGGCTTAACTTGTAAGGCGAAAGAAGGGGCGGCGCTACTCCGACACCCGAACCTGTATGCTCGTTACCAAATCACCCGTCGCGGTGGCAACATCCGAGACGACCACGACGGGCTCGCCTGCTTCGACCAGCCCCCGTTCGCGGAGCTTGGAGAGGGCATTGACGATGGTTTTCTCGGGATCGTTCGAAAGATTCATCCGAAACGGAACGACGGAACGATTGAGCCAGAGCTTCCGCCTCGTCGTGCTCATGTTCGTGAACGCATAGATCACCGCACGCCGCGGACGATAGCTCGCGACCAACTGACCGAACTGGCCACGACGCGTCATCACGACGATCGCACCCACGCCGAGAGAGTCGGCGAGGCGGCATGCACTCTGCGCGATGTGTGCGCGTTGTGTCGTCGGAGGTGGGCGTTGGAGATAGAAATCGAGACCGGCTTCGGTTTCGTTGCGACGGGCAATCGTGTCGAGAACCTCGACGCAGCGGACGGGATACTGCCCTGCCGCAGTCTCACCGCTCAACATGATCGCATCGGCCTGCTCGTAGATCGCGTTGGCGACATCGGTGACCTCTGCGCGCGTCGGCAACGGATTTTCGATCATCGACTCGAGCAGGTGGGTGGCAACGATGATTGGCTTTCCCGCGATGGCGCACCGCCGAACCATGTGGCGTTGCAACACCGGAAGTTCTTCGAACGCAACCTCGACCCCGAGATCGCCACGCGCCACCATGATGCCGTCGGACTCGGCCAGGATCGCGTCGAAGTTTTCGATGCCTTCTTGGTTCTCGATCTTGGAAATCAGCCGCTGATGACCGCCCACCTCGGTGACGATCCGCCGAACCTCGAGCACGTCCTTGGGGCTCCGAACGAACGACAGGGCGATGAAGTCGACGTCCTGCTCGATCGCAAAGGCGATGTCCTCGCGATCTTTGTTGGTGATCGACGGAAGATTGACTCGCACCCCGGGCAGATTGACGTGCTTGCGAGAGCCAAGCGTACCGCCGTCGAGAACACGGCACTTGAGCCGGTCTTCGAGCACTTCGAGCACTTCGAGGTTGATGAGGCCGTTGTCGACAGTGACGCGTTCACCGACGGTGAGGTCGCTGACCATGTCGCGATAGTTGACGTGAACGCTTCGCTCCTCGGCGTCGTCGGCGAGGACCGTGAAGTAAAAGACGTCTCCGGGAGAAAGGTCGAGACTCTGCGCGAGCTCGCCCGTGCGAATCTCCGGCCCTTGAAGGTCCATCAGAATCGAGACCGGATGCGGAAGCTTCTTGCTAAGGCTCTTGAGGTTGCGAATCACCTGCAGATGCGAGGCATGATCGCCGTGCGACATGTTGAGGCGGGCGACATTCATCCCCGCGCCGGCGAGGGCGGTGAGCAAACTCGAGGACCGGGTCGCAGGCCCAATCGTGCAGACGATCTTGGTGAGTCGCTCTGCTTGCGGCCTGTTGGATGACTCCATGAGAGGGCAAGCCTACCCCGGCGGGCCCACCGATGCCCCCCGCCACGAAGAGGCAGCGCGAGAACTCGACACTGTCGTTTCCTACGGCAGCAGTCGGCGACGTTGGACAAGCACGAGCGCGAGCAATGAAACCATTGCCGTGAGCGGCGCATCAGTGCGGCCTCGAGACGAAGAGCAGCCTCGGATTCGGTTGAGGGAGGCGTTGGGCGGCGCGACGTAGGCTTCGGCGCCTTCGGGCAGAAACGCAATCGAGGTTGCCTCTGGCAGTACGCGGGGTGCGAAGTACTCACCGGCAGCGGTTTGGATCCAGTCGAGGTGGGCGGAGAGGAGGGTGTAGGCACCGCCATCGCCGCAATCGCGACCGACGTCTGAGCGGCCACGCGAGACGAGGCCAACGAGGAAATCGCCGTAGTCGGTTGGCAGATAGAACGGACCTCCCGAGTCGCCGAAGCAGGAGTCTCCGAATTGATCGGTGCGGCGAGTGAGAAGCTCTTTCGGGCCGAGGATGTCGATGATCGCATCAGAGATGTAGAGTTCTCCGGCGAGCTTCTGCTCGATGTCATAGATGCCGTACCCGGCCACATAGCCAACGTCGCCGTGCCCCGTGAGCGCGTCCGCTTGTTCGGCAGGAAGCAAGGGAGCGTTCGGAATGTCTTCGAACGGAGCGGAGAGCACGAACAGCGCGATGTCGTTCGGAGAGCCGATCCCCCCCTTGCCAGCGCCCGACCGCGACCGACCCATGATGAAGTCGTGGTCGTAGTCGTCGTGTACGTGAACTTCGATGACGGAGCGCACCATGCTCACGTCGGCGGAGGCGCTCGAAAGGTGTCCGGCAACCACACGAAGGGAGCCGGGCGTCGCGGGAATGACGACGCCCGGCTCCGATTCAACCACGGCACAGTGCGCGGCGGTGGCCACCAGGGCGGGGGAAATGAGTGCGCCCGAGCAGAATCCCGACTTTGCGCCTAAGCGACGGATCTCCACGGTTGCGAAGATCTGGTCGTGGGTGGCGGCCCACCCGCCGACGACGGCAGCTTCGGTCGAGACGATGGGGCCTTGATCGAACGCACTCGGATCGCCGCATGCCCCAAGCAAAACGAACCAGGGGAGGAGGAGAGAGGGCATGTGCGCGTCTGGATGGAACATGCGGCTGATGTAGGTGGAGGTATCATGTGTGTTTCAGGGTTACTAGACCGAATTGGGTCCTCTCTCGGCAAAGTCGGTTTTCGGTGAGCTGGCCCACGCCACGACGGAAACTTGGTGGTTGGCGTCTGCGCGCCGAGAGTCGGACCGAGGGTCCACCGAAGCTCCGGGGACACGGGGAGAAACGATGAATCGGCGCGCACGACGCAAGCACGAAACGCTCAATCGAATCGCAGAAGCAGCCTGGTGTCTGTTTTCGACTCATGGATACGACGCCACGTCGACGCGTGAGATCGCAGAGGCGGCCGACATCGCTGCGGGTACCCTGTTCAACTACTTTCCCGAGAAGCGCAGCCTGCTCATCTATCTGATGCAGCGGCAGATCGATCGCGCCGCGGTCAAGGGGTTCGATTCGATGCCGGGCACATCACTCGAAGCCGACCTCACGCACGTCTTCTCCGCATTGACCACGTGCTACGCCAACGAACGTCGGCTCAGCCGGGTGTTCATCAAGGAGCTCCTGTTTACCGAGGGCGCCGAAAGAGCGGGCACGGCGGCCTGGACCTTCGGACTCGTGCAACGAATCGCCACGCGAATCGGCGAATCCCAGGAGCAGGGGGAGCTCGACACCACGGTCGACCCGATGGACGCGGCACAGCAGGTGTTTAGCGCGCACTACTTTGGGATGATGACCTGGCTCGGTGGCACGATTCCGTCACGCGCAGTGCAGGAAGCGCAGTTTCAGACGGCTCTACGCCTGTTGCTTGGCGGGCTCCGCCGCTCGGCCGCCTAGTCGTCGCGCCACATCGCGAACGGCCGCGGCAATGTCGTCGGGCACCTCTTCTTGCAGGAAGTGTCCGGCCTGCGTTTCCTTGACCGGGGGGTCGCCGAGCAGGGCTTTGGTGCGTTTGAGTGCCTTCGCAATGACCGGGTCCCGCCGACCCCAGACCATCGCCTTCGGCCCATCGAAGCTCTGCACGAACGCAGCGCACTCGTTGAGCGCGGGGATCGACGGATGGTCGGGACGGTCCACGGCCATGCGTGCGGTCGCGAGCGGGGCGACGCGATCTCGCATCTGTCGAAAAGGGTAGCGGTAAGCCCGCGCGACGTTCCCGCGAATGCTGCTCTTGTCACCCTGAGCCAACGCCATCGCCGCCTGGGGAAGTGGCAGCAGCCGGAACGCGATGTCGCTGAGGACGGGAATATGGGCGAACTGATGAAACGCGGCCGGTTTGAAGTTGGGTGGCGGCGCGTCGAGCACGGTGTTGAGTACGACCATCCCCGCCAGCCTCTCGGGCTGCCGCACGAACGCGTGAGCCCCGATCGCCCCGCCCCAGTCTTGGACGACGAGGACGACGTGCTCGAGGTCGAGCCGCTCGATGAGAGACCCTAGCCATCGGCTGTGATTGACGATCGTGTGCACCCCGAAGTCTCGAGGTTTATCGCTCAGCCCGAAGCCGATCAGGTCGGGCATGATCGCGCGAAAGCCCTGGCCCTGAAGGCCCAGCGCAACCTTTCGATAGAGAAAACCCCAAGTCGGATTGCCGTGAACCATGAGGACCGGCAGACCTCGGCCAGTCTCCATCACGTGCATGCGTCTTCCCTCATCCACCTCGACGCAGTAGCGGTTGAAAGGCACCTGTGCCGCGAGCCATGGCGGTAGGTCGGGTGCGGGCAGATGCTTCACGGACGCGAGACTACCCTCGAGCCAACCCGCCGACCAGCGAAGGTTTCATTCGACGGTTCGCGCGCGCCACCGACGAAGCGCGAGCGTCGCGACCGCGGCCAGGAGCACCGCCCCCAGGACGATGAGGGGGCCAATCTGCGCCCACGGCCAGCTCGAGATCGGGTGCTTATCGAGCCAGGCATTGATTCGAATTCCGAGAAGCGTCATCAGCAACGTGAAGGGGGCGACCCCGAGAATCGTGCCCAACAAGAAGGGTCCGAACCTCACACGCGATACCCCGAGCGCGTACTGCACGCTGGGGCTGGTGTAAAAGACGGCGCGAAGCAGCAGGACGGTCATGAAACCGCGGCTGTGAAGTCGATCGTCGAAGCGACGAACTCGGGCGGGGAGGCGCGTCTGCACCCAGTCGCGGATGATGAACCGTGCCGCCGCGAACGAGAACAGACCGGTGCCGGCGGTTCCGAGCCAGTTGAGCAGGAAGGCTTCGGTCGGGCTCCAGATGAGGGGGGCCGTGAGGAGAAAAACGAGACCCGGTACCCCGAGCGGCTGCATGCATGAGTACGAGATGACGAAGAGCGCTGCGCCCCAGCCGCCAGCATCGCGAATCCAGACGCGCATGGAGTCCGGGTCGAAGCGCTCGTACGTACCGCTCGCATAGAGCCACGCCAAAGCGCTGACGACGAGACCGACGAGAAGGATCTTGAGCAGGCTTTGCCGATCCATCACCCGGGGATGCTAGCGCACCCTGCTGCGGTCCGGGAGCGCAGGTCTTCGAGGCAGGCAGGACACGTGGTGGCGAGCACCCGGCGGAACGCCCCTCTTTCGAGCTGGAGGGCAGCCTGCCGTGAATCCTTTTGGTCGGGTGCCGACTCTAATGGACACGTCGGCGCCAGCGGTCCGCCGCTTGGAAGAATTCGGCGACTTTCAGAGGAGGTTCCCATGAGCAACATATTGCCCCGAAACGAACACACGGTGGATCGCGTCATTCGAGTCCTCGCTGGGCTTGCCCTGCTCTCGCTGGTATGGATCGGGCCGGAGACATCCTGGGGTTGGCTCGGCCTGGTGCCGCTGGTCACCGGCCTGGTCGGTCGCTGTCCGGTCTACCGGCTTTTCGGAATCTCGACATGTTCGATCGGCACGCACACGCCTCCCAAATCACCGACCGGGACCTGATCGCCCGCACGGCGGAGGGAGACCGCCGCGCGTTCGAACAGCTCGTCGAACGGCACGCAGCGGCGGTCCTTCGCCTCGCAGAGGCGGTGAGCGATCCGTCGACCGCGGAGGATGCCATGCAGCAGACCTTTCTGAGTGTGTATCAGCATGCGGCCAGCTTTCGTGGCGATGCGTCGGTCAGAACCTGGATGCTGACGATCGCTCGCAACGCGGCGCATCGTCTGCATGGCAAGAGGCAACGCGAGGAGCTCGTCGAGCAGCCGTTGATGCAACTTGGTGTCGAAGCCGGTTGGGGGAGCGACGACCCCGAAGCGATCGCGATTGCTTCGGAACGGAAAGGCGCGCTCCAGAAGGCCATGTCGTTGCTCTCCCCGGAAGACCAAGAAGTACTCACCCTGCGGGATCTCGAAGGGCTCAGTGGTTCGGAGGCCGCGGAGGTGCTCGAAATCGGAGAGCGCGCGTTGAAGAGCCGGCTGCACAGGGCCCGTCTGCGACTCGCCGCTTCGCTCCGCGGCCTCGGAGGTGACGACGAGCCAGCTTCGAAGGAAATTCGGCCATGACTCAAAGAGCCATTACGGGGCTGCGATGCGACGCGGTGCTTGCGCAGCTGAGTGACTATTTAGACGGTGAGCTCCAGGCAGAAGACGTGGCGCGCATCGAAGAACACCTGCTCAGCTGCCCGAACTGCGAGCGATTCGGGCACAACTTCGGCTCCATGGTCGTCTCGCTTCGTCGTACGCCCAGAGCCCCCCGAATCGTCGACTCCGAGATGGTCGGTCGTTTGCTCGCAGAGCTCGATGCGTTGGGTGAGGTCAGCTAGGGGTTGTCTATGAGCACCAAGGCGATGCGTCATCGCGGGCCAGTCCCTCGCACATACCGGGCTCGAGAGCTCTTTCGGGACGTGCTCTCGCTCGCGATGCGGGTGCCGTCGCTGCTGTCGATCTGGCTGAGCGGCCGACTACCACCCCCGATGCGCGAGAAAGTCATCGTTGCGGTCGCGCAAACAAACGCCTGCCGCATGTGCGAGCACGCACACACCCGAATGGCTCTCGAGGCCGGCGTCACCGACGCGGACCTCGCAGCACTGGAACGTATGGACGAGACGACCTTGGACCGGCGCACCTGGCTCGCCCTCGCTCATGCAAGGGAGCTCGTTCAGACCGACTTCGCGAGGCAGTTGGACCTGTCGCAGCGCGACGCGCTCGAGCGAGAGCTCGGTCGGCAGACGGTTCGCGACGTTGAGGACGTCGCGCGCGTCATGACCGTCGCGAATCGCATCGCAAATTTGCTCAACGCACTCTCCGACCGCCGCCGCGGTCACCCGATTCCGGGCAGTCGCTTCGGAGATGAGCTGCTCATCAACGCTCTGTTCCTGCCGGCCGCTTGGCTTGGAACGCTGGCCGCGGCAGCGCGCCAACGCAAGTCACCGTTGGAGGTGTGGCGCAAGGCCCGGGGTTACACCGGAGGAGCCGGAAGAGCAGCTCGGGCGCATCGTGGCTGACCGGCGTCTTCGTCTCGCCCAGCGCACGCTATCCGAGCGGCCGAACTAGCTCAAACGGCGCCCTTCCCTCGAGCCGTGCTAGAGACGACCCGGAAATAGGGTGTTTTGGAGCCGCAGAGCGGCCTGCCTGGCCTCCACGGCCGGGCAGCGTGCAGGAAGATCGGCCCCCGTGGGATTTTTGGTAGGATTGGAACCGCGATGTCGAATAAGAGTTTTCGGAATCTAGGACTGGCAGCACTCATGATGACGGCTCTCGTATTGCCGTCCCTGTCCCAGGCCGAGGACTACGTGCCCGCAGCCTCGGGCAAGCGCTTCACCGACTTCGAGGGCCCTCCGCTACGCCTGCTGACCGGGCTCTATCTCGGTGTGCCGATCTTCCTCGACGTAGACAAGGACGTCGTCCGCCCGGGCGCCGAATTCGGAGGTTGGCTTGGGCTCGACATCGGGTGGATGATGTTTGGATTCGGCACCGGTCTGAGCTTCAACGCAATCAATTTGGGCAACATTCCCGGGGGCGAAGAGTTTGGCCGCAGCCCTCTCACGCGGCTCTTCATCGCCCCGGAGATCCGCTTTCAAGTGCCTACCAAGGCGGCGCTGCCGTACCTCGCGGGAACGTTCGACGCGAACTGGTTCAAGCATCGAGACATTTCGGCGCTCATCTGCTCCAACTGGTATTGCGCGGACCGCTCGCGGTTCCAGTTCGCCCCCGGGTTCACCGCAAAGCTCGGAGTGCTGATCAAAGTCGCCAAGCGCATCTACATCGACGTGGGTGCGAAGGCCTCGTTCACCGGTGCCGGGAATTTCTTCGATAGCACCCAGTGGTGGGTGAGCCCGTTCGTCGGGTTCGCATACCGCAGCGGTACGGTCGAAGACTGAGCCCACGCCTGACGACGCACCTGACAATGTCAAGTGCCTAGGCTATAGCCGCCTGAATGAGTGGGCTACGGGAGAAGATTCTCGATGCGAGCGTGACGCTCGTCGAGGAGCAGGGCGTTCGGGCGATTAGCTTTCGCGAGGTGGCGCGTCGCGCCGGGGTAAGCCACCAGGCCCCGTACCACCACTTCGGCAACCACCACGGCATCCTCCGCGCCATCGCCGCAGAAGGATTCGAGCAACTGGCCATCGCGATGCAACGAGGCGCGGGCGACGCAGGCCCCGACCCGCTCGACGCGCTCAATGCCGCTGGGCTCGCCTACGTCGAGTTTGCACGAAGTCACGCAGGCCATTTTCGGGTCATGTTTCAACGCAGCCTCGTCGATATTCGTGACCGCGACGCCCCGCTGGAGCAGGCGGAGGGAGCCCACGACACCCTCGTTCGGCTCGCCCTCGCAGCGCATGAGGCCGGCTACGGCAAGCATCTCTCGGTGGACGGATTGACGAATCTTTGCTGGTCGACCGTGCACGGGATCGCCGTGCTCTTGGTCGAGGGAGTGTTGACCGGCACGGATGTCAACGAAGACGAGCTGACCCACCAAGTAGTTCTGGGACTGACCGCACTGCTCCGCAGCGATTCGGAGACCACTGCCTAGCAACAGAGCCGTGGCCTCTGGGTGATGGCGTTTCCGTCTTGTTTCCGGCGCGTAAGAACCAACGGCGAGGTCGCGGTTTCGACTGGTTCGACCCTTGGGCCGATCGCATGCTGGCGCCGAATGCCTGCGGATGTAGAGCAGACCGTAGGGCTGGCCGGGGATACTTCGCTGCTCGAAGGCTACGTTCCCCTTCCCAGAACCTACGACGAACTTTTCGACGCGGACGGGCGTCCGCGCGAAGAGATGGCCGACCTCATATCGGAGCTCGATCAGCTTGGGCGCCTCGAGTTCATGACCCGGCAGCGTCTCGCCGAAGGCGCGCTGTTTCGCGGCGGAGTCACGTTCTCGGTCTACTCGGACTCGCGCGGCCAAGAGAAGATCTTCCCATTCGATCTCATCCCGCGCGTGATCCCGTCACAGCAGTGGGTGCAGGTGCAGTCCGGACTGACGCAGCGTGTGGCTGCACTGAACGCGTTTCTCACCGACATATACAGCGATCAGCTGATCATCAAGGAAGGGCTGATTCCTGCCGACTTCGTCCTCGGTACTGCGGGATACCTCGAGGAGCTCAAAGGCATCCATCCGCCGGACAACGTGTACGTCCACATTGCGGGCATTGACCTGATTCGCGGTTCGACCGGCGAGTTTTTCGTGCTCGAAGACAATCTGCGCACCCCCTCGGGGGTCAGCTACGTGCTCGAAAACCGCATGGTAATGAAACGCATTTTCCCGAGTGTGTTTCGACGAAGCCGGGTGCAGCCGGTCGAAAGCTATCCGAAGCGACTCCAATCTGCGCTCTTGGAGCTCTCCGCTCGACCGCCCAACGAGAGCCGAATCGTCGTACTCACGCCGGGCCCCTACAACTCCGCCTACTTTGAGCACAGTTTCTTGGCACGCCAAATGGGCTGCGATCTCGTCGAAGGAACCGACCTCTTCGTTCACGAAAAACGAGTGTACGTGAAGACGACACGAGGCCCAGAACTCGTCGACGTCATCTATCGACGCATCGACGACGACTTCCTGGACCCGAAAGTCTTCAACGAAGACAGCGCCCTCGGCGTGCCCGGCCTCATCGAGGCATACGCGGCCGGCAACGTCTGCCTTGCCAACGCACCGGGCAACGGCGTCGCGGACAACAAGGCGGTGTATCCCTTCGTGCCGGACATGATCCGGTTCTATCTGAGCGAGGAGCCGATACTCGGACAGGTCGAGACGTACATTTGCGCGCGCCCGGCGGAGCTGTCCCATGTGATGAACGACCTCGCATCCATGGTCGTCAAAGCGGTCGACGGCTGCGGCGGTTACGGAATGCTGTTCGGCCCGCGCGCCTCGAAGAAGGAACTCGAAGACTTCCGAAGCAAGCTCGCGGCTGACCCGGAGGGATACATCGCACAGCCGGTCATCGAGCTCTCGACTTGCCCAACCTGGGCCGATGGGGACACCGGGCCGCGTCGGGTCGACCTCCGACCTTTCGTCGTCACCGGAAAGGAAACCTGGGTTCTTCCCGGAGGCCTGACGCGCGTCGCTCTCAAAGAGGGTTCGTATGTGGTCAACTCGAGCCAGGGCGGCGGGTCCAAAGACACCTGGGTGCTGGAGCCACCTCAATCATGATTTCTCGTGTCGCTGGCAACTGCTTTTGGTTGAATCGCTACATGGAACGGGTGGGCAGCATGGCCCGCCTCTTGCGCGTCAATCGCGCATTCGTGCCAGGGGTCGACCTCCCGCAGCTTCAGCGTTGGCATCCCCTGGTCATCGTTGCGGGCGAGGAAGAAGCCTACACTCGGCTCTTCGGAGAAGACGAGAATGGGGAAACGGTGCAGGAGTACCTGACCTGGGACCCGCGCAATACCACGTCGATCGTCGAGTCCGTGCGAGCGGCACGGGAAAACGCGCGAACCGCGCGAGAAGTCGTGAGCTCGGAAATGTGGGAGACGATCAACGCCCTTTGGCACTGGCTGCAAGGGGGCCCAGGGCGGCGGCTCTATCGCTCAGACCGCGACCACTTCTACCAACACATCCGCGAGATGGGTGAACTCTTTCACGGGCAGGCGGACGAGACGATGCTCAACGGAGAGCCCCTCGCGTTCATGCGACTCGGTCGGTATCTCGAGCGCGCTGGGCAAACGTCGCGACTGATGGACGTGCAATATCACACGTTCCCAGACGAGGGCACGATAGACGACCCCATTCGCCTCGCGCAATGGAGTGCACTCCTCGCCTGCTGCTCCGCGACTGAGCCGTTTCACAAGCGTTCGTTCGGCACCCCTACCGCACGTGACGTCGTGAACTTCCTCTTGTTCGAACCCGACCTCCCCCGGTCGGTCTCGCACTGTCTGCGGGCGGCACGACATGCGTTGGTCCAGGTCCGAGGATACGGCGCGAACCGAATCGGAACCGTGTCGACCGCACTCCTCGAAGCGCTGCTGAGCCACGTGGCGCTGCGCGAGGGGGAACCCATCGTCGGCGCAGAGCTGCACGACGAACTCACCTACCTGGTCGATTCAGTCAGCGATTTATGTGCCGCCGTGGAACAAGAGTTCTTCGAGCACTCAGACCTCGGAACTCAGATCTCGATTGCGGAGGGTATTGGTGGAGCTGCTCAACAGTGATCTTCTCGCGCTTTGCTACGACAGCAGCGCCTCGCCGAACATACGATTCAAGCACGGCAACCGTCCCGACGGTTGGGGCTTTGCATGGTATCCCCGCGACGGGGTCGGAGCGTCGGTTCTCAAGGACCCGCATGTCGAATACGACACCGCAGTCGCAACGGCGCTTCAGAGGTGGGATCGTTTTCGGTCGAGTATTTTCGTCTGCCACAGCGGCACACATCGGGGGCGCTCGTTCACCGACACGCATCCGTTCGTCCGCAGCTACGCGGGACGGGACTGGATCTTCGCGCACAACGGTGACCTGGGCCGAAACCTCGATCTCGTGCTTCCGCTCGAAGCGTCGCGAGGCTTCGAACCCGTAGGTCACACCGATTCCGAGCACGCCCTGTGCTGGCTCATGGGGCAGATGCGCGTCGCCGGCGCCAGGAGCCTCGCCGAAGCCGGCTGGGATACGCTCCGCGGTTGGTTTCAGCGGCTGAATGAGCTCGGGACCTTCAACGCGACCTGGAGCGACGGCAGGCACCTCGTGGCCTATCACGACCAAGGCGGCTTCAACATGCTTCACCATCTGCGGAGGCTGCCACCACCAAACGACATCAAGCTCGAGTCGGACCTGATAGAACTGGACGTCACCAACTCGGTCGACGAGAACCGGACCCTGACGATCGTTTCGACACGGCCCCTCTCGAACGAAAACTGGTCCCGCTTCCAAGCCGGTGAGATGCGGGTGTTCAGCCATGGAGCGTCGGTCGATATCAACGTCGAAAAGCGCGCCGCGCCTTCGGCTCATCCGTACCAGACCTCGCCGGGTCCATCGTGGACGGAAGCCGGCAGCGCTTCTCCACACGTCACAATAGGCGACGAGCGTCCGTCTGTGAGTCCGCCAACGGAGCGAATGCCGGCTCCCACCCTGCCACCGCTCGACAAGGGGCGAGGAAAGTCGCGGACGGTGATCGTCACGCACGAGACGATCTACCGCTACCAGACACCGGTCGAGAACTCGAGCCACACGGTACGCCTGCAGCCGGTTCGGGACCTCAGCCAAGACGTTCGCGAGTACAAGCTGGAGATCTCCCCGCCCGGACAGGCTTTCTCCTACGAGGACGTCTTCGGCAATCACGTGCTGAGCTTCCAGATCAATCAGCCGTATCGGGAGCTCTGGGTACGCTCGCAAGCGAAGGTGACGACCTATCACGTCGACACGCACTCGACGCTGCACAGCACCAGGATCCCACTCGTGTGGATGCCGTGGCAGCGCCAGATGATGAACCCGTTCTTGCTGCCGCCCGAGCTGCCCGAAAGCGAACTCCGCGAGCTCTCGGCGTTCGCGATGAGTTTCGCAGCGCGTCGTCAGTACGATCTGCTCGAGACGCTGATCGACATGAACCAGACACTCCATCGTGACTTCCGATACATCCCCGGCGTCACGACCATCGAAACCTCACCGTTCGACGTGTACTCCGAGCGGCGCGGTGTCTGCCAGGACTTCGCGAACCTGTTCATTTGCCTCGCGCGACTGCTTGGGGTCCCTGCACGCTACCGGGTGGGGTACATCTACACCGGCGCGGGATACGCGAACCAGATGCAGTCCGATGCTTCGCACGCATGGGCGGAAGTCTACCTACCCGAGGTTGGCTGGAGAGGATTCGACCCGACAAACGGCTGCATGGTCGACCTCGATCACATTCGCGTCGCCTCGGGCCGCAACTACCGCGACGCAACGCCAACCGCAGGCACGCTCTACGCCGGCGGCGACGGCGAACAGCTCGAAGTTTCGGTCCGCGTCGAACGGGTCGAGGAGGTTCCACCCGCCGCGCCATCCGCACCCTCGAGCGACTCCGCGAAACAACAGCAGGAATCCGGACAACAGTAGCCGGCACTGGCGCGGGCATTCGGCCCCCGGCTCAGCTCTGCGTGTCTGTAACCGTCGTGCTTGGCGTTGCAGCTGCGAGGCGTCCGGTCACCGTGGGGGCTCCGTGTCGAAGGCGCTTGCGCCATTGGTCAGCGCTATGCTCATACGCTCGGGTACCGGTGTGGAACTCTCGAAACAAGGTCACGAACCGCCCGGTGTCGTCCTGGTGCGGGAAATGGCCCGAATCGTCGAACACCTCGAGGTGGCTGTCCGGCAGCGCCGCGTGGAGTCGGTAGGCGTGGGTGACAGGAATCACGCCATCGCGCGCGCCCCAGACCAGAAGCGTCGGGACATCGTGTGTCAGGTAGCAGCGGTCGAGCATGGTGATCGCTTGGCCACGCCAGTCGACCACGGCGCGCAGTGTCCGAACGAACGCGCGGCGCGAGGCCGCGTCGGGTAGTGATTCGAACGCCCGCGCCAGCGGCTTCGCGTCGCGACCGACATTCGTCTTCAACAGCTGCAGCGCCTTGAACACCGCCCGCCCGAGTACTTTCGAACCTGGAAGACCGAGCAGCGGCAAGATGAAGTCCGCGTTGGGAGCCGAGGTCAGCCGCAGGATCGGGTTTACCTCGTGGCTCACCCCTCCGGTGCTCACCAGAACCAGCCGCTCACAGAGCTCGGGGAACTGATACGCGAACTGCATCGCGACGCCCCCACCAAGCGAGTGCCCAACGACGGTGGCACTCTCGACTTCGAGCACGTTGAGGAGGTCCCGCATCGCGTTGGCGTAGGCTGCCAGCGAATAGTCCGCACGAGGCTTGTCGGAGTCGCCATGGCCGAGAAGGTCTGGGGCGATGACCGTATGGTCTCGTGCGAGCTCCTCGATGACGCTGAGCCACGCGTCGGCGCTGTCGCCGATACCGTGAATCAGCAGAACGACTGGACCGCGCCCGGTCTGGATAAACGCGCGTCGATAGCCGTGGATGGTGCGAAAGCGAAGTCCATCCACGGCCATCGGAGGCGCAACCCGTGTACGAGGAGGGAAGTGAATGACGTTTTTCACCCTAGGCCGAACATAGCGGGACGGTGCGCGAGCACTAGAGGCTGCGAGCATCGGGAGATTGAAATTTCCTCGCAGAAACGTCGATGAAACCAAACGGCAATCTGAAAAGGAAGCCGGTATCACGGATGGGCCAAGGCGACGCGCACTGACGACCAGGCCGAGGTCCTCGGCGACGCCGTCGACGGGCTCGTCGAACGGTGAGTTTCGCGATACCGTCCCGCATGCTTGAGCCTTACCTGCGCCGCGTGTCATGGCCCGCGTCGCTTGCACTCTGGATAGTCGGCTGCAGTACCGGCGGCGACGGTTCAGAGCAGGCGCTGCTTGCAGAGCTCGAAAGCGCAAAAGCAGCCTGCTCGTCGACCGCTGACTTCGAGAGTCGAGCGTGCATTCAGCACTGTGGGCGTCTCGTGAACACGGACGACTCGGACGCATGCGTCGGCGGATGCACTACCGATCGCGCCGCGGCGTCCGAGGCATGCGCCGAGGTAAACGACGTCAGGGTGTTGGCCTGTCCGCCGGGGTCGAGCTGCGCGTTCGACGCCGACCTCTGCCGAAGCGATGCCGAAGATGCCTTTGCCACGTGTTCCGTAGACTGCGGAGAGGACCCCCTCGACCTCAGGTGTCGCATCGCCTGCGAGCAGGCCCGCGCCTCCGACGAGGCGGCATGTGGTTTCATTGCGGTCCGC
The DNA here is from genome assembly GCA_963845195.1 of uncultured delta proteobacterium. Lineage (GTDB taxonomy): Bacteria > Myxococcota_A > Polyangia > Polyangiales > Houyiibacteriaceae > SG8-38. The sequence goes on along the minus strand of CAWJRH010000006.1, from coordinate 257,220 downwards.
AGCCAAAGCGGAGAAGTCGCGCTTCCATCGCTTCCCGATGGCGAGCCGGCGGATCTCACCGTCCTCCTCGACGACACCGAAATCGCGGTCGTCGAGGCAGCCGACGCGCGAGCGGTGGAGCATCGCACGCGCCCGGTTCGACTCTACCTGGGGCAAGAAGGTGTCGAGGTGACCGTCACCCAGCTCACGCACGCGTTCGAGTTCGGTTTTCCGGTCGACTTTCGCGAGTTCCGCGAGACGCCCGAAGAGCTGGAGTTTTACCGATCGATCGCGAGCGATCACGCAAGCCTGATGGTCGCCGAGACTGGTCTCAAATGGCGCGCGCTCGAGCCCGAACCAGGCGCCTTTCAGTTCGAGCTCGGGGACGAAGAGCTCGCGTGGGCCGAGACGAACGGCTTCAAGACCAAGATGCATACCTTGCTCTGGGGAAACGCCCCGCCGTTTTCGACGGGCAGCGGAACGCCGGGATGGCTGCGCGAACGCTTTCCAAACACCGAGCTGTCTCAGGCGGAGCGAGAGCAGCTTCGCGGCTTGATTCGGACGCAGGCCGAGGCGGTGGTGACCCGATACCGGGGACGGATCGACATCTACGACGTCACCAACGAAACCTTGAACCTGTTGACTCCCTGGTTCGCCGATAGGCTCGGCCAAGACATCGTGGGCGACCTCTTCACGTGGGTTCGAGCGATCGACCCGGGCGCCCAACTGGTGATGAACGAATGGATCGTGGAAGTATTCACCGGTCTGTTGACGCCGACTGCAGCCGAGGTTCGCGATCGGGTGCTCGAACTGCTCGCCGCTGGCGTTCCCGTCGATGCGGTTGGACAGCAGGCCCACTTTGCCCCCACGGTGGTCTTCGCGAACGGGGCCAACTTAGAGACGGCCGATCTGACAGACCGCACGCGAATCGACGACTACGCGAGAGCGCTCGACACCCTCGCTGAAACCGGGCTCCCGATCCACATGACCGAAGTCACGTTCAATACGCCCGCGGAGCCAGAGCAGCGGGCAGCGCAGGCCGAGGCGATTATGCGGGTCTGGTGGGGCCACGAGTCGGTCGAGCAGATCGTGTTCTGGAGCCTCTGGAACAGGGTTGCGGCCAGAAGCGCGCTTCAGCACGGGGTGTTCGACGACACCACCGATGGCACCCCAACGCGACACGGCGCCGCGATTCTCTCGCTCATGAACGATCGATGGCGGACGCGCACAGCTCAGGTCACGAGCGAAGACGGTGCGATCGAGCTTCGGGCCACGTTGGGAAGCTACGTGGCGCAGTGGGAGCAAGGCGGAGAAGCCCGCCACGTTCGCTTCGACGTAACCCAGGGGCCGGGTGTGTCCAACGTCGTGGTGCTTCCGGAAAACGGAAACGCGCCGGCGCCCTAGCAGCGGGGGCACCAGGGCGTTAGCCTCGCACGAATGCGCTGCATCGTCCGCGAAGGACGAGGCGCATCTCGGCCCGCGTCAGTCGACGTACTCGTACGAGATCAGGCGCACCTGGTAGGTATCGCACGGACCACGAAATTCGCCGTCCTTGTGGGTGACGCCCACGACGATCGTGCCCGTGCCTGAGCCGCTGCCACACTCGTGGATGAGGTCGAGGCTATTGGTGCCATCCTCGATGCAGTACTTCGAGTTGCCAAACGAGCTGCTCGAACCGCTGCAGTCTGCGATGGCCTCGCTGCCGTCGGGACAGAAGTAGCCGAGGTAGATCTCCCGGGTGCTTTGGAGGCCGGTAACCGTGATCGAGAGCGCGTGGTCCTGCGCGTGGTCGACCTCGAACTGATAGAAATCGGTATCGTTGTTCCGATGCAGGGTGCCCTCGAGAGTCACGTCGATCGCGCGGAGATCGCAGCCGCTACAAGGGACCGGCGCGGCATCAGGGGGGGACTCGTTGCCTTCGTATCCATCACCACAGGTGGAGTTCCATTCTGAGCAAACCCGGTCTGGCTCGCACTCGAACACGCCGTTGCGGAGATTGAAACTCCAGCCGACGAGCATGCAGGCCAAGACGAGGAAGATGGAAAGACGCGTCATTCGAGATCGAGCTCCACTGACCAGAGTTACGTCTGCATGGTAATATACCAATGAAAATGCAACTCAGGAGACTCGGATTTCGGTGTGCTGGATTACAATCGGCACCCAAACCGGGGAGAGAATCGCGTGCACTGCGCGGCGATTGGGGCTAGTCAGCGGCAGCCCTTGCCACTAGCCTGGCGAGGTCGGCAAGGTGCCGACGACCGAGGAGAAATTGCATGGAAACGTGTGCACACGATGGTTGCCAGTGCGAGCTCTCTGAGAGTTCGCACGAGCAGGATGGAAAGCGCTACTGCAGCGCCGAATGCGCCCAGGGAGAGTCCTGCGGTCACGGCGGCTGCGAGTGTGGAGACGCGGGCTAGGCGGATAGAGCCGCAGCCGCTTCGGATCGGCTACACGCCCTGACAAGCCGGGCAGTAGTAGAGACGCCTTGAGGCGACGCTTGTCTTCTCGACGCGGCTCGAGCACCGATAGCAAGGCTCTCCAGCGCGGGCGAACACCGCATGCCGGTATCGCCGCCGCGTCAGCCCGAGCTTCTTGAGTTTCAGCACACGGCTCGGCGTATTGGTGACGCCGCGCTGAAGATAGGCGCGTTGCCCCACGGCGACGGTCTCCTTCGCGAGTTTTCGCTGAACCGCAGCGCTGAGTTCGCTCGGTTTCTGCTTGGGGTGCACGCCGGCAAAGTGGAGGATCTCGGAGCGTAGGTAGTTCCCTACCCCGGCAATGAAGCCCTGATCGAGATAGAGCCCGCCCACCGCTCGGTTGCGAAACCGAGCGTCGCGAAGGCGCGCCACCACGCGCTGGGGCGTCAGCGCGGGATCGAGCAGGTCGGGCCCAATGCGGCGAAGAAACGGATGCTCGGTCACACCCGAGGCGTCGAGGACGGCGATCTCGGAGGCGCTGTAGAGCAACGCACTTGTCTGTTCGGTGTGTATCGCGACGCGAAGCGAGCGGTTGGTCTTGGGGTAACTGTCTCGAGCACGCACATACCAGCGGCCATACAGCTGATTATGCGAGTACAGAGTGAGGTCGTTGTCGAAGTGAATGAGCATCGCTTTGCCGCGTGTCTCGACGCTCCCGATGCGCTGCCCAGAGAGCCTTGGTCCGAACCGGACGAGCTTAGGCAGGCCAAAGGACACCTCCTCGGCCACGCGGTTGACGAGCTTGTCTGCGATCCGATCGGCTGCGAGGCGTATTTCAGGTCCTTCGGGCATGGATCAATCGCTCGTACCGGGAGGCTTTGGGTTCGTCTCGCAATCAGTTCAAGGCCCGCTTCGCCCGGCCCCCTTGTTTCGCCTGAGGTGGGGAACTAGGTTTCCGCCTATGATCGAGGAACCAAAGCTTTGACCGGCTTTCCAGAACGCCGCCTTCTGCTCACCGGCGCGTCGGGCTTCGTCGGCAGGCACCTCGATGCGGCTCTTGCAGAGACCGACTGGACCGTGATCCGAGGCACCCGCGACACGGAGCGCGCTGCGCTGGACGGCTGGACGTACCTCGACGTGGACCAGCCGGAGTCGATTCTCCCCGCCCTCGAGGGTTGCGACGCAGCTGTCTACCTGATTCACTCGATCGACGAGGCTGGCGACTACCCGGAACGGGAAGGGAGGGCGGCAGACGCCTTCCAAGACGCCGCCCGCCAGGCCGGTGTGAAGCGCATCGTCTACCTGGGCGGAGTCGCTCCCGCTTCGTCTCCTTCCCGCCATCTCCTCAGCCGGTTGAACACTGGAGAAATCCTTCGGTCGGGCCCAGTCCCGACGATCGAGCTTCGCGCCGGAATGATCATCGGTGCCGGAGGTAGCTCCTGGATGATGGTACGCGACCTGGCCGCGCGACTCCCTGCAATGCTTCTGCCGAAGTGGCTTCGCTTCTCGTCTTGGCCCATCTGGATTGAAGACGTGGTCGTCGCCATCGTACGAGCGCTCGACATGCCCTTGAAGGGGAGTGTTTGGTACGACCTCCCCGGACCCGAACGCATGACCCACGAGAGCCTGCTCACGCGCGTCGCCAAGAGCATGGGCAAGGATCCAACGATCTTCGGCGTCCCCGTGATTACCCCCACCCTATCGAGCTATTGGATTGCGCTCGTCACCCGCGCGAGTCTTCCGTTGGCGCGCGAGTTGGTGCAGGGACTGCAAAGCGACCTCGACCCGAGCGGAGACGTTTTGTGGGATGTGCTCGGCAATGAAGGACCCACCGAGTTCCAGACTGCCGTCTATCAAGCGCTCGAAGACGAATCGTTCGATATCGTACCCACGACCAAGCTGGTTCATCGGATTCAAACTCGCGTTCGGAGTGCTGTGTAAATGGAGCTGACCCGTCGTATTCAGCTTCAGCGAAGCGTCCTTGGGGCCTGCGTCGCCGCTTTCTGTCTTGCACTCGGCCTCCGCGGTGAGCTCAACATGTGGGTGGGCACGGGGCTTGCCGCCGGCGCCTCGACGCTACTGCTTTGGCTTATGTACTCTCGAACCGAAGGCGCTCGGCCGACGTTTGATCGACCAAGTGCCCAGAGCGTCGCGATCGGCACCGCGGTAGGCGTAGTGATGGCGGTCGGCACCTGGGTTCTCTATCCGATCAGCATCCGGCTGGTTCCTGAAATCGCGCCGGAGGTGGGCTCGCTGTACGCCCTGCTCCGCCAACCGCCGGGACCACTCGCAGCTCTTCCACTACTGCTCTTTGTCGTCGCGGCGGAGGAGCTAGTCTTCCGAGGGCTCGCGATCGACGTGCTGTCAAAGCCCCTTGGCCAAGGAAGAGCCGTCGTGGTCGCTGCGCTCCTCTACACCCTTCCCCAGATTGCGATGCGCTCTCCGGTGCTAATCTTCGTCGCACTTTCTTGCGGACTCGTCTGGGGCTTTCTCCGGCTCCGAACTGGAGGGCTCGCGGCGCCGTTCCTTGCGCATATCGTTTGGAATATTCTGGTGTTCGTCCTCTATCCCGTGGCGTGACGCCAAAGGTAGAATCCCATCTCGCGTACCTGGACACGCATCCGGGTGAGTAGCAGTCGCGCGACGACCGCATGTTCAGGCTGGACGAGAAGTCGCAAGCAGTGCAGCCTGCGTCGCATGACGATCAAAGACTCGTTCACTGAAGAAGAATGGGCCGGAGTCCTTCAGGCTCCGATGCTCGCAGGCGTGGCCGTCACAGCGGCCGATCCAGGCGGTATTTGGGGAGCTCTCAAAGAAGCCACGGCGATGACGAAGTCGATGCTAAAGCCCGATGCGGCCGTGGCAGACGACTCGCTTCTCTCGGGCGTGACGGCGGCGTACGAGACGTCCGACGGGCGCGGCATCGCCCAAGACGGAGTGAAAGGATTGCTCAAGGGCAAGAAGCCCGCAGAGGCATCTCAGGCTGCGGTCGCACGACTCGGCGAGATTGCGGCCGTGGTCGCGGCCAAGGCACCAGCCGAAGCAGACACCTTCAAGAAGTGGCTCAAAGCCATCGCCCAGAACGTTGCTGAAGCAAGCAAAGAGGGCGGCTTTCTCGGTTTCGGCGGCGAGCAGGTGTCCGAAAGCGAAAAGCAGACGCTCGACGCCATCGACCAAGCCTTGGTCTAGGTCTCGATCGGGATCTGCCCGACCACCCCTTCGTCGCGTAGCTCACTTAGGTGAGCTGAGCCGACGTGCGTTCAAGACAAACAGGGCGACTCCGGAAGCGAGGATCAATCCGGCCGTGAGCACCGACCCCGTCGGTGCGAATGGCATGAGAGCAAGACAGGAGAGCGCACCGATGACGGGCACGAAGCCGGGCGCACGAAACGTCGAGATCGGAACTCCGTCGCGGCGTTTGATGACGAACAGGGAAAGATGCAGCGTGAAGAACACGAGCAGCAGGAGAAGGCTGGTCGAACCTGCAAGATAGGTTAGCGTGCCCGAAAGGGCGAGCGTCATTGCTGCGGCCAGCACGATTAGAATCGCAGCGTGCGGGGTCTGCCGGCTCGCATGCACGCGCCCGAACACCGACGGAAGCAGCTCTTGGCGCGACATCCCATAGATCAGACGCGAGGCCATGATGAAGTTGAGCAGCCCCGTGTTGGCAACCGCGAAGAGCGCGACCAGCGTGAACACCGTGTCGGGAACCTTGGTGGTCGACTGGCGTATGACATCGAGCAGGGGCGCTTCCGAAGCTCCCAATACTTCTGGTGCGACCACACTCGTCGCGACCAATACAACCAGCAAGTAGATGACGCCGGTCACGGCAAGTGCGATCAGAATCGCACGGGGCATGTTGCGCTCTGGGTCTTTCACCTCTTCGGCAACGTTGACCATGTCTTCGAAACCGATGAACGCGAAGAAGCCCAGTGCCGCGCCTTGCGCAATCTGAGTCCACCCGACCTCCGCGCCCTCGTTGATCGTCTCGACGACACCTTGGCCTGTCGACCCCTCGAGATAGAGAGCCCCGACGACGATGACGATGAGGAGTCCCGTCAGCTCGATGAGCGTTGCTACGATGTTGGCCGCTGACGACTCGACCATGCCGCGGAAGTTAATGCCCGCGAGCAGCACGAGGACGCCGACGACGATGGCGGGTGCGGGGATCGAGGGAACCAGACTGTTGAGGTAGCCTCCGAAAGCGACAGACACCGTCGCGAGAGAAAGAATCCCTGAACACAAGACCACCCAGCCGACGACGAGCGCCACCGCGGGTCGACGAAACGCCTGCTCGGCAAAGAACGCTTCACCGCCGCTTCTCGGAAAGCGCCCACCGAGTTCCGCGTAGGTGACCGCGGTTAGCCCAGCCACGGTGAGCGCGACCATAAACGCCGCCCAGCTCGCAGCGCCCGCGACCCCGGCGACCTTGCCGACGAGGGCATAAATGCCTGCCCCGAGGATGTCGCCGACCCCGTAGAACACCAGGGCCCAAAGACCGAGGGAACGACGTAGTTCGGGGGGTGACGAGGACATGGCGCGGCCGAGTGTATCAGCCGGAAGGATGGGCGATCGCAAGGAGATTGCGGCGTGTCGCAGGGGGAAGGCGATTCAGCTATTTATACTGTGCCCTTTGAGCCCTAAGTAGGACGTCACGTGTCTTCGGTGAACATCAGCTGTATCTCCTGTGCGCGCATTCCGACCGCCGACGCGGAGTTCGAACTCTGTGTCTACCGCAACGAAGACGACGGCAAAGAGCACCTCGTCCTAAAGCTCGGCGAGCTGACACGCGACGACATCGTGGTGCGGGTTCACTCCGAGTGCTTCACCGGGGACGTGCTCGGGTCGCTCCGATGTGACTGCGGAGCCCAGCTGCACGAGGCGATGCGCTTGCTCGCGGATCACGGCCACGGTGCGATTCTTTATCTTCGACAAGAAGGTCGGGGCATCGGACTGTCCGAGAAGCTCAAGGCGTACAATCTGCAAGACGACGGCTACGACACAGTCGACGCAAACCTCATGCTTGGTCACGAGGCGGACGCGCGAGACTACTCGGTTGCAGCCTGGATACTGCGAGACCTCGGCGTCGAGCGCCTCCGCTTGCTCACGAACAACCCGGCGAAGATCGAGGCTCTCGAGGCCACGGGCCTCGAAGTCGTCGAACGGGTCGCGCTCGAGACCGGGATGCATCGTGAGAACGAGGCCTACCTCGCGACGAAGGTGTCGCGGATGCGCCACCTCCTGAATGTCGAACCGCCCAAAAGGCCGCCTGCGCCCGCACCGCAGACCGCGGTGCCACGAATCACGTTGAGCTACGCGCAGAGCCTGGACGGCTCGATCACCGCTCGGCGCGGCGAATCGATCGCTCTAAGTGGCCCCGACTCGCTTGCGATGACTCACGAGATGCGGGCCTCGCACGACGCAATCCTCATCGGCATTGGAACCCTCCTCGCGGACGACCCCCGACTCACGGTGCGGCACGTGGACGGCAACCACCCGCAGCCCATCGTCGTCGACTCGGCGCTTCGGTTTCCGATCGACGCGCGCCTGCTCACGCATCCAAGCCATCGACCGTGGATCGTGACTACGCCGCGCGCGGATGCAGAACGACAGCGCGCACTCGAGAGTGCCGGCGCCGTTGTGTTCCGCGTGCCTGCCGGGCGCGACGGTCGGGTGGACCTGAGCGCGATGCTCACCATTCTGGGCCAGCAGTCGATCGAGAGCGTCATGGTCGAAGGCGGCGCCGCCGTGATCACCAGCTTCTTGATGGCGCAGCTCGTCGATCACGTCTCGATCACGGTCGCGCCCGTCTATGTCGGTGGACTGAACGCGGTCGAGCGTCTCGTGCGGGTCAATGGGCACCTGCGTCCTCAGCTGGAAAATCCCACGTATCGCCGCTTCGGACGCGACCTCGTCCTCACGGGCGACATCGTATCCGGGGACCCGGATTGATGCTACGGCAGTCGCTCTATTTCACCGAAGCAAACCGCGTCGAGATTCTCGAAGAGCCCGTTCCGGCCATCGGTGCGAACCAGGTGCTCGTCGCAACCGTGGTCTCGGCGATCAGCGCAGGCACCGAGCTCTTGTTCTATCGGGACCAAGTGCCGGCATCGATGTCGATCGACGAAGGGATCGAAGCGCTGGGTCAAGCGGAGATCAAGCGCCCGCTCAAATATGGCTACGCTGCGGTCGGCCGCGTGGTCGAGATCGGCTCCTCGGTCGATCCGCGGTGGCGCGGTCAACGTGTCTTCGCGTTCAATCCCCACGAAACGCATTTCGTCGCGTCGGTCGAGGACTTGGTGCCCCTGCCCGAGAGTCTCGATTCGGACGCCGCGGCGCTCCTGCCGACGATGGAGACCGCGGTCTCGTTGATTCAGGATGCGCGTCCCGAAATCGGCGAGCAGGTTGCCATCTTCGGCCTCGGCATGGTCGGACTCCTCTGCACGAAGCTACTCGCCGAGATGCCGCTCGGCCGGCTAGTCGGGGTCGACAGCCATGCTGCGCGACGAGAACGCGCGATCGCGCTTGGGGCAAGCGCCGCGATAGATGCGACCAGTCAACGCGTGGCGACGGAGACCCGCGCCGCGCTGCGATCGCGGGGCACTGAAGAAGGCGAGGCGTACGAGGGCGCCGATCTCACGCTCGAACTCTCTGGAAACCCCGCTGCCCTCGAGGAGGCGCTGCGTGTGGTCGGATACAGTGGACGCATCGTGGTTGGCTCCTGGTACGGGACCAAGCGAATCGCGCTCGACGCGATGGGCGAACGCTTTCACCGCGACCACGTGCGCATTCAGTCGAGTCAAGTGTCCCGTATTGACCCGAGGCTGATGGGTCGCTGGACGAAGTCGAGAAGGCTGCGCACTGCGATGGACGCGCTCCAACACGTCGATGCTGAACAGTTCGTGACGCAGCGGCTGCCGCTGTCACAGGCGGGTGACGCATTCGAGCTGCTCGACACCAGACCAGAAACCGCGCTTCAAGTGCTCGTTACGTATCCTGCTTCATGAAAGCCCGAGGTCGATAAGATGCATACCGTTGCTGTTCGTCGCGATTTCATCGCCCGTCACTTTCTCATCGGTGGGGACTGGGGCTCGGAGAACGAGCTCCATTCGCACCATTACGTCGTCGAGCTCCAGCTTCACGGGCCGACCCTCGACCAGCACGGGTATCTTGTCGACATCGTGGACATCGAGAACCACCTCGAGTTCGTCGTCGGACTCTACCGCGACCGGACTCTCAACGAGACGCCCGCGTTCGACGGGCTCAACCCAAGCATCGAACACTTCAGCCGGATTCTCGCGGACACCCTAGCGAGCCGGATCGAGGCGCCAACCCTGAGCTCTCTCACCGTACAGGTTTGGGAGAACGCGATCGCCTGGGCCAGCTTTCACAAGACTCTCGGATGACTCGACCGTGCACGTAGGGCTCATCATCTACGGCACGCTCGACACCGTCTCGGGCGGGTTTCGATACGACAGCGAACTCGTGGATTGTCTTTCGGCTCGCGGTGCGAAGGTCACCGTGTTCTCCCAGCCTTGGCGACCCTACGCTGCTCGCCTACTGGACAATTTCGATCGCGCGATGATACGCGCAGTGCAACGAACGAGCCTCGATCTGCTTCTACAAGATGAGCTCAATCACGCCTCGCTCATTGCCTTGAACCGGCGTCGGCACAAGGCGCCAAAGGTCGCCGTGGTTCATCATCTACGGAGCAGCGAACGGCACCCGGACCCGCTGCGTGCGTTCTATCGACGTGTGGAGCGGCGCTACCTCGACGGCGTCGATGCGTTCTTGTGCAATAGCCAAACGACGGCAGGAACCGTCCAAGCGCTCAGCCCACGTCCGCGTCCAGTCGCAGTCGCCGAACCCGGGAAACGACGGGTCGAATCCACACTCAACCGAGACGCGCTCGATGAGCGCGCAGCCGAACGCCCACGACGCCTGCTCTTCGTTGGAAACGTAGTGCCCCGCAAAGGCCTGCGGACCTTGCTGTCGGCGCTCGAAGGCATCGAGAGCGACCAATGGACGGTCGACGTGGTCGGGGATCTCGGGGTCGACCGGCGCTATGCGCTTGCCTGCCGGCAACAGGCTGAGGCGCTCTCACACTGTCGCGTACGCTTTCATGGCCGCGTGGGAGATGCCGCTCTCGACGCTGCGTATCGGAGGGCGCATGTGCTCTGTGTCCCATCAGAGTACGAGGGCTACGGAATGGTCTACGCAGAAGCGCTCCAGTACGGAGTCCCCGTGATCGCCGCCCGGGCAGGCGCGGCCCGAGAGTTCATCGAGGACGAGGTCACGGGGTTTCTCGTATCCGCGGGATCCACTGCAGAGGTCGCTTCAGCGCTCAACCGGCTGGAGGACTCGAGGCGGCTCGCGCAGATGAGCCACCGGGCGCTTCGCCGCTCCGCCGACCTACCCACATGGCCAGAGACCATGAACCGGGCCGTCGACTTCCTCGAGCGAATCGTGGTGACGCAGTGAATGAACGCTTGTCGAGCGACGGACCGTACGTCGATTTCGTCCGCTACCTCGAATCTAAACAGTCGGTCGACGACCGAGCGCTAAACGGCAGGGTCTGGGAAGCCATGGCGACGGATCTGCGTGCGCGAAAGGCGCCGGTTCGTATCCTCGAGGTCGGAGCTGGCCATGGCGCGATGGTGGAGCGACTCGCGAGTGCCAAGCTCCTGTCCACGGCTGAGTACACCGCACTCGATCAGGATGCGACGAGCATCGAAGCTGCGAGACAGCGCTTCCGAGGCGACCGCCGGCTCGGCTCCCTCGAACTTGTGGACGCGGATCTGTTTTCATTCGCCGAGTCAGGCGCGTCGCGAGCCGACCTCATCATTGCCCACGCGGTGCTCGACCTGCTCGATTTGCGCCGCGTGCTGAGTGCACTGCGAGCCTTGAGTGCGCCCGGGGGCGCCTTCTACTTCACGATCAACTTCGACGGAGAAACCATCTTCGAACCGTCGGTCGACCCAGCGCTCGATGCCGAGATCGTCGCCCTCTATCATGCGACGATGGATGAGCGCACGATCGACGGGTGTCGCTCCGGCAGTAGCCGGACGGGGCGCCTCTTGTTCGAAGCGCTGCGTATCACGGGGGCCGACATCCACGCCGCCGGCAGCTCGGACTGGGTGGTCTGGCCGATCGACGGGGAATACCCCAAGGATGAAGCCTTCTTTCTGCACTTCATCGTCGCCACGGTCGGCCGCGCTCTGTCAGGAGCCCCCGACATCGCGCCGCCGAGGCTCCAGGCCTGGCTCGATGCCCGTCACGCTCAGATCGCGCGCGGCGAGCTCGTCTACATCGCGCACCAACTCGACTTCTTTGGCCGTTGGGGCTGACGCAGACTGGGGCGGGGTGCGCAAGGCCCGTGCGCCCGCGAGAAGACCGCCGACCGCGAGCGACAGGTCGCGGGCACGGATCAGCATGGCGGCACTCATTGCGAGCTCAGCGGAGAACCCGAGCGCTCGGCACCCCAGCAGGAGCGCAGCCTCCATCACTCCGACTCCGCCGGGAAACGGAAGCAGAAACGCGAGACGCACCAGGGTGAGTACCAGGAGCGCCTCGATGAAGGACGCCGACGCACCGAGAAAGTTGAGCATCAGCCAAAACTCGGCGCTGAGAAACAGCCAGCTCGCCAAGGACAACGCAAGCGCCACGCCGACTGCGCCTGGACGCTCGCGAATGACTGCAACGGCCGAGTGCTCAGCCTGCTCGACCGTTTGCCGAAGCGCGGAGAGCCGCGTCGCGCCAAGACGAGCGACTAGCCAGCCGATCAGTCCGGAGAACGGCGTTCGCCCTAGGGCGAGTCCACCGAGGTAGGCCAGGGGCACGGCAAGCAACAGCGCTGCAGCGATCGCGGCGGATGAACCGACAGGCGTTTCGGCAACCCCCCAGCCGATCCAAAGCAATGCGCCCGCAACCAAGAACGCGAAGTTGGCGATGAGGTCGAGCGTCTTGTCGACGGCAACCGAGCCAAGCGCCACCCCGGTTGGAACCTGATGCCTCCGCTGCAGCAGCAGTACCTGCAGCGGTTCCCCGCCAAACTGCGGGCCCGGAGTGAGGAAACTGACCCCGAAGGAAGCAAGGCGATAGCCGAAGAGCTTGCTGAGCGAAACCTCAAAGCCCATCGCTCGGACGAGGAACCCCCAGCGAGCGGTCAGCAGGACGAGCACGGCCGCGTTCAGCGCAATCAGCGCCACGAGCTGCCAAGCCGAAAGAGAGACGACCGCCGTCCAGGCCTTCGCAAGGTTCACTTGTTGGAGCGCAACTCCGAGCAGCGCGAAGCCGCCGAGCCAGAGCAGCGCACCCTTCAGGCCGGTTCTCTGGTTGCGCGCGGGACGCGAGTCGATCGGCATCATGCCTCTCCGAAACCTGACGTGCCCGGCCGCGCGAATAGGTAGCGCTCCTCGGGTCGCCACACCGACAACGGCCCTGTGCCGAGGAGAATGATCGCTACCGCGGCGACGAGCGCGATTGAGCTCGGCCATAGGAGACCGTCTGCGAGAATCTCCGCGCCGAGAGGGATGAGAAACAGCAGAGCAGCGGCGCGACCCGCAAAGCCAGAAACGACCGCACCGGCAAGGAGGATACCGGCCCAGGCGATCGGTTGGCTGAACTGAACCTCTCCCGCCAGTAGAAAGCCGAGGAGACCGATCGGAACCAGCAGTCGGAGCACAAGGGGGAGAAGGTCGCGCGCGAGCACAACGAGGCGCCGCTGAAGCCGAAGGTACGACGGGTCGCTCGCGTCGACCCGTCCGCTGACGACCAGCCAATCGCGAACGAAGCCAAGAGCCGTAGGGATCGCCACCACTACGCCGACCAGCGTTACCACGTTCGCTGGAATGATCGGCCACAGGGAAACGCTGACGAACCCCATCTGAACCCCTGCAAACAGCCTTCGATGAGCGCTCTGAGGAAGTGGATGAACGGGACGGCGGCCACGCTCACGCCAGCGGATTCCGAGCACGAAGAGCTGCCGACCGAGCGCGACTGGCATATACCAAATAGGTAACTGTCCGTACGAGACCGCAAGCACGGTCACCAGCAGAACCCCGAGGCTGTCGAGCTCCATGTCGAGCCACGCGCCGAGGAGCGTCGTATGGTCTGCGCGTCGCGCGAGATACCCGTCGAATAGATCGGCGAGCGCGGCAAGCGTGTAGAGGCCGACGGGCAACCATGCCCACGCACCCGGCGGGCGTGGTGCGAAGAGAAAGCCTCCGACGAGTACCGTGGCCAAGCCTCGCTGAATCGAGAGCGCATTGCCGGGACCAAAATTCGGCAGCAATGGCCCATCGGATGCACGTCGATTCTCGGCGAGGTGTCCGCGCAGCGTTGCAAGCAGATACGCCGCCAACCCGGCCGACACGATCCCCCATTGCGTTGCCCACCGCGGAGCCCAGACCTGCGCGAGTGCGGCGCCGAACGACAAGATCGTCGCCACCCAGGCAAAGGCGACCGCCCACCATCGCCGCGTCAGGGCGACGAACGCGGCTTTGTCCGGGGCCGGAACGCGGCCGTGGTCGCTCGGCCGGACGAGCGGGCAGGCAAGGCGCTCAGTCACCGCGACTGCCCGACAGCAACGCCTGTGCACGACTCCAGATCGCCTCGCCGGCTTCGCGAGTCTCGCCCACGACCGAAAGAACGAAGATGCTTCCACGCGGGGTCACACGAATGGTCGGCCGCGCGCCGGGAGGGCGCAAGGGATCGTCGGGGCTGAGCGGCGGCTCAGACGACGCCGCATGGCAGTCGGCCGCGCGCTTCAAGTACGCCGCGGTCATCCCCTTCTCCGCCCGGATGTAGAGTTTGGCGCCGGCCGTCACCTGCGGAACGACCGCCTTCAACTGAGGCCTCTCCCGAATCGGCTTCGCATCAAAAATTTTCTGATAGAGCATGCTGCCGTCGAGAAGCACGTCCAGCGTACAGCCGGCCGGAAGCCCCGAGGCCTCCTCGGGCTTGGACGAAGGGCACCCCGCGAGGAGCGTCGTCATGATGGCGAGGAAGAACCGCTTCATGGCGTTGGTGTTCTAGCGCCGACCCAAACGGTTTCGAACCCGGGATCCGACTGGGCGGACTACAAATGTGAGATGCCTCACGAAATAGACGCAGAGCATCCTTTATAGCTATAATATTCCGTCATGAGCATTACTCGGACGGGTTGGATTTTGTTGCTGACGATCGCAGCAGGCTGCGGCGGAGAAGAGCCTACGGGCGTCGGCGCAGGCGGGCGCGGAAACGGGGGCGCCGGCGGTGTCGGTGGCATGTCGGGCTCTGGGGGCGCGGGCGGCGTCGGTGCTGCTGCCGGACAAGGCGGAGCGGGCGGTGAGATCGAAACCTGCGAGTCGGCGCTACTCTGTGGCAGTCCTGCGGTTTGCTGCGAAGTCGGCGACGAGTGTTTCGAGGGCGCCTGTGTCGCGCCCTGCAACTCCGGGATTCGGTGCGGGGGCGATGGTTCGGTTTGCTGCGACGCGGGTGACGTCTGTCTCGCGGCGATCTGTTCGACGCCGGGACGAAGCTGCGCGGATAGCTTCGACTGCGACGAGGGCTTCTTCTGCGAACCAACGCTCGATCAGTGTTTGCCTCAGCCGCAGGGGCCGCTCTGCGAGTTACGACCTGAATTCGTGACCTTCGAACCGACGATCGAATGGCACTGGGAGGGCTGGAGCCAAGACGATCGCTACCGACAAGTACAGTCGACTCCTGCGATTGCCGACATCGATGCAGACGGGTTCCCCGAGGTCGTGACGGTCGCTTACCGAAGTACATCACGCAACATGCTCGTCGTACTCAACGGCGAAGATGGCAGCGAGAATCTAATGATCCCCGACGACATCTACAACGTGAAGTGGGGAACGGGAGCCGCCGTGGGCAACCTCGACGTGGATGTCGAACTCGAAATCGTCTTCATGACCGAGGACCGCGACCTGGTCGTGATCGAGCACGACGGAACCGAGAAGTGGACCGCAGACGTGAGCGGGGGCGCGAAGCAGGGCTACCCGGCGCTCGCGAACCTCGACGCGGACCCCGAGAGCGAAGTGTTGATAGGCGCCAAGTGGTTCGACAACGACGGGACCCTGCTTCAGGATAGGGGCTGGCTCGGCTGCAACGGCGAATGGTGCATTACCGCGGCCGCCGACTTCAATGACGATGGCCGCCTCGACATCGTCGGCGGAAACCGAGTGTACGACGCGGACGGCTCGCTGATCTGGGAGAACAACGGCGTCCCTGACGGATTCGTTGCCGTAGCCGACATGACCCGCGACGGACGACCCGACGTGATCACCATCAGCGGCGGAAACGCCCGCGTCCTCGACGGTACCGACGGGGCGCAGGTCTTTGGCCCAGTGGCAATCCCCGGAGGCGGCCAAGGGGGTGCTCCAACGGTCGCTGACTTCGATGGAGACGGGCGACCCGAGTTCGCCGCCGCCGGCCGAGGCAACTACGCAGTGTACGACCTCGACTGCCTAGGCGACACGGTGTCGCTCGAATTCTGCGCGACCGGCCGCAACGACGGGATCTTGTGGTCGGTGGTCGTGCAAGACGTGTCCTCGAGCGTCACCGGCTCGAGCGTCTTCGACTTCGAAGGCGATGGGAAAGCCGAAGTCGTCTACAACGACGAGTGCCATCTCTACATTCTCGCGGGAGATGACGGAAGCGAGCTTCTCAAGCTCCCAAACTCATCGCGCACCGCGGCGGAGTACCCGCTCATCGTCGACGTCGACGGCGATGGCAACTCCGAGTTCATCGTCCCCGCGAACGACGACCAGATCGGTCGCGACGGATGCGACGTCGGTACGCATGGGCTCTTCGCGTTCGGCGACACGAACGACAAGTGGGTCCGGACGCGAAAGGTTTGGAACCAGCACACCTATCACGTGACGAACGTCGAAGCTTCAGGCGCGATCCCGGTGCAGGAGAACGACAGCTGGGCCGGAAGTGGACTCAACAACTACCGGCAGAACGTGCAGGGCGCCGGCGTCTTCAACGCGCCAGACCTCTCGGTTGCGGGGCTTTCGATCAATACGACCGAGTGCCCAAGCGCGATCACGATTCAGGCCCAGATCGCGAACACCGGCTCACTTGGCGTAGAGGCCGGAGTACCGGTCGGATTCTACCAAGGTGTGCCTCCGACGGGGACGCTGCTCGGGTTCGAGTCGACGACCGTGGCACTGCTGCCCGGTCAGAGTGAGACCCTGGTCCTGGATTTCGTTCCGGGATCGGGTGACATCGGACCCTGGGACTTCTACGTCACGGTCGACGACGAGGCCGCAGGCCTTTCGGTGGCCCTCGAGTGCGGGGAAGACAACAACGAAGGCTCGGTCGGCGCCGCCCGGTGCGTGGTCGTGCAGTAACGCGGGATCGCCCGCCGTCCAAGCGATGGCACCTTCGACGGCGTCAGGTCACGCTGCGCGGGCAATGGATACCTATACTCATGGGCACCATCAGTCAGTCGTGACCCACCACGGGGCGCGCACCGCAGAAGACAGCGCGAAGTTTCTCTTGCCGCATCTTCGTCCTGGGGTGAGCTTGCTCGACGTCGGCTGCGGCCCGGGGTCGATCACCATCGATCTGGCACAACGGGTCGCCCCAGCGCGTGTCCTCGGTATCGATGTAGCCGATGCCGTGCTCGACACTGCGCGCAGCAACATAGAACGCGCAGGCGTCACCAACGTCGACATTCGCTCTGGGTCGGTCTACGCGCTCGAGATACCCGATGACGCATTCGACGTCGTCTTCGCCCATCAGGTGCTCCAGCACTTGACCGATCCGGTCGCTGCGCTCCGCGAGATGCGGCGAGTGACCAAGCCGGGAGGCTTGGTGGCGGTGCGCGACGTCGACTACGCCACGTTCGTCTGGCATCCGTCGCACCCCGCGCTCACGCGATGGCTCGAACTCTATCATCAGGTGACGGCGCAGAACGGAGCTCAGGCGGATGCCGGTCGCTACCTTCTGTCTTGGTGTCAGAAGGCCGGACTCGATGAGGTCGCCATCACGACATCATCCTGGTCGTATGCGGACGCGCCAAGCCGGGAATTCTGGGGGAATGGTTGGGTGAACCGCGCAACCCAATCTGCGTTCGCCGATCAATCAGTGCGCTACGGGCTGGCGTCGCCGTCCGAACTCGCTGAGATTTCCGAGGCATGGGCCTGGTGGACAGAGCAGCAAGACGGCTATCTCGCGATGACGCATACCGAAGCGCTCGCGGTCGTCCGGAGCGGGCGCGACTAGCCGAAATCGGACACGGTGCCGGCCCTGGTGTTTGCGTCTTCTCACAGGGAGCAAACTCCGATATACGATCCAACGCCCCTAGCCCGAGGTGGTGTGATGACCAAACCCTCAAAGACGCCGCGTCTACGGCTCCTGCTGCTCTGTTTCGCAGCGGTGCCCCTGACGACAGGATGCGACCTGAAAGAGATGTTCAGCGCGCTCTCTCCAGACGCGAGCGTCGACCCGGACAGCATCGAGCCACGCGATCCTCCTGCTGAATCGACAAGGCGATACCGAAGCATCGACGGCACAGGCAACCATCCGGTCTTCCTAGAGCTTGGCGCGGCGGACACGTTGTTGATACGACTGGCCGCGCCCGAGTACGGCGACGGAGTCGCTGCGATGTCCGGCGATAATCGACCTTCGGCCCGAGCAATCAGCAACGCGCTCTGCGCCGACTCGCAGCCCGGAGTCAACGAGCTCGGGGCGAGCGACTTCCTGTGGCAGTGGGGCCAGTTCCTCGACCACGACATCGATCTCACCGACCCGCAGGAACCGAACGAATCGGTGCCAATCGCCGTGCCCGAAGGTGACCCCTTCTTCGATCCTTTCGCGACCGGTACCGCCACAATCGGCTTCAACCGCTCGGCGTTCCATCCTGGCACCGGCAACGACCCGGCCTATCCGCGGCAGCAGTTCAACCAGATCACGCATTTCATCGACGCATCCAATGTCTACGGGTCGGACGCGACGCGGGCGACCGCGCTCCGCACGAACGATGGAACCGGTCGGCTCAAGGTAAGCGCAGGCGAACTGCTCCCGTTTAATGCCGAACGACTTCCCAATGCGGGCGGCGACGACCCCAGCGCGTTCTTGGCGGGCGATCTTAGAGCGAACGAGCAGGTCGGCCTCATCGCGATGCACACTCTCTTCGTGAGGGAGCACAATCGACTCGTCGGTGAACTTGCGGCGAGAAACCCGGGATTGTCAGGAGAGGAACTCTACCAGGAGGCACGACGCCTGGTCGGCGCCTTGATGCAGGCGATCACCTATCAAGAGTTCCTGCCCGCGCTGCTCGGACCGGACGCCCTAGAGCCCTACCGCAGTCACCGGTGGTCGGCCAACCCGTCCATCGCGAACGAGTTCTCCACGGCTATCTTCCGCTTTGGCCATAGCGCGCTGAGCCCGACGCTCCTGCGTCTCGATGCCAACCTCGATCCAATTCCGGAGGGACACCTCCCGCTCCGCGACGCATTCTTTCGGCCCGATCGCATTCTCACCGAGGGCGGCATCGAGCCAATCTTACGCGGTCTCGCGGCCCAGGCCTGCGCCCCCATCGATACCGAGGTCGTCGACGACGTGCGCAACTTCCTATTCGGACCACCTGGTTCAGGCGGCTTCGACCTCGCCTCGTTGAACGTGCAGCGCGGCCGCGACCACGGCCTGCCCACGTACAATCAAGTCCGCGAGGCACTAGGGCTCGACCGGCGTGATTCGTTCGAAGAGGTCTCGAGCGACCCGCTCGTGGTCGAGCGACTTGCCTCGGTATACGCCGATGTCGACGAGATCGATCTGTGGGTGGGCACACTCTCCGAGGACCCCGTCAACGGGGGGCACGTTGGAGAACTCGCCTTCGAAGTCATCGTCTATCAGTTCGAAGCACTCCGAGACGGCGACCGCTACTTCTATCTCACAAAACTCAACCCCTCAGAGCGAGCGGAGATCCAAGCGACGAGCTTGGCCGACGTCATTCGCCGCAACTCGTCGATCGGCGACGAGATCAGCGACGACGTGTTTCACGTCAACTGAGTCCAGGTCTCGATGGGATCGGGGCCGCCCGTCTTGATCGAGCCGCGCTGCGACTCACCGTCCCTGTTGGGTCCGCCTCGCCTGCTTCTTGAACTCGATACGTGCGACCGTCCGACGGTGCACCTCATCGGGGCCGTCAGCGAGCCGCAGGGTTCGACTGTTGGCCCAGTCGCGAGAAAGACCGAAGTCGGTGGTCACCCCACCGCCGCCATGGGCCTGAACCGCGTCGTCCAGGACCTTGAGCGCCATGATAGGCGCCTTCACCTTGATCATCGCAATCTCTGCGCGGGCAGCTTTGTTCCCAACCTTGTCCATCATGTCTGCGGCTTTGAGAGTGAGTAGTCGTGCGCACTCGATGTCGATGCGCGCGTCGGCCACGCGTTCTTCCCAGACCGAGTGCTCGTAGATTTTCTTCCCGAACGCCTCTCGGCTCATGAGGCGCGCACACATCCGCTCGAGTGCTCGCTCTGCGACACCGATGAGACGCATGCAGTGATGAATCCTTCCTGGTCCAAGTCGTCCTTGCGCGATCTCGAAGCCACGTCCTTCGCCGAGCAGAAGATTGCTCGCAGGAACCCGAACGTTGTCGAAGGTGACCTCACCGTGTCCGTGCGGGGCATCGTCGAATCCGTAGACGGGGAGGTAGCGTTCGACGACGACGCCACGGGCGTCTTTTGGTACGAGAATCATGCTCTGCTGCAGGTGCGTGGACGCGTTCGGATCGCTCTTGCCCATGACGATCATGATCTTGCAGCGCTTGTCCATGATCCCGGAAGTCCACCACTTGCGGCCGTTGATTACGTAGTCGTCGCCGTCGCGCTGAATGCGGGTCGCGATGTTGGTCGCATCGGAGGAAGCGACCCCCGGTTCGGTCATCGCGAACGCGGAACGAATGCTTCCATCGAGCAAAGGCTCGAGCCACTCCTTCTTGTGCGCTTCGGTCCCGTAGCGCTCGAGCACCTCCATGTTGCCGGTGTCGGGCGCCGCGCAGTTGAAAACCTCAGGCGCAAACAAGACGCGACCCATGATTTCGCACAGAGGCGCGTACTCGAGGTTGCTGAGACCGGCTCCGACTTCGCTCTCGGGCAAGAACAGGTTCCAAAGACCCGCCTCCTTAGCCTTCCGCTTCAGTTCCTCGATCATCGGAGGCGTATCCCAGCGGTCGTCGAGTGCTTCGTGCTGCGCGTAGAAGGCTTCCTCGTTCGGATAGATGTGCGTATCCATGAAGCCTTGAAGGCGATCGATCAGGGCTTTGGTCTTGTCGCTGTACGTGAAATCCATGACTGGACGCATGCTCGCACAAATTGCGCGATCCCCGAACCGCTAGTTCGAACCCTTCGCGGCGACGGACGCCGCATGGTGTAAGCTGTGGACATGCAAGACTCCTCGGTGGTGTCTCGAATCGTGCACGAGTCGTACTCGCGCGCAGGCCCGCTGATGCCAACCGCCCGGTGGTGGGAACATCTCGACCGGGATTTCGCGAAGCGCCCGGAGAAGTTCGACTTGGCCCGAAAGGACCGACTGCAAATCGGTGCGGCAGCAGGGTTCGACCACTTGGTGAGAGCCGTTTTCGGAACGATGGTTGGTGCAACCGCCATCCCTTCGGGTTTCAATCCGATCGAGCTTCGAAAAGCGCAGCAAAGTGTTGCGCTCTACGAAAGGCTTGCCGAGTCGGGCGATCCTTCTCAATTCTTCCACCCGCCGCCTGGAGGCGTGAGGGTGCGAGCCAAGCGCGGGAGCTGGTACCCGCGTTTCGAACCGCCCGATGGAATCTGCGAGGTCGTGCAGTTCGAGAGCCCGTTCGTGCCAGTGCATCCGGAACAGCGCACGCCGTACCTTCGGCATCGCGGCAACCGAACGGCCTACGCGAGAACGATCCGTCACCGGGATGGGCCAAGACCTACGATCGCGGCAATCCACGGATTCACGGCCGAAGGATATCTCATCAACGAATGGTTCTTCGCCCTGCCCTGGTTCTACCGCATGGGCTGCGATATCGCTTTGTTCACGCTTCCCTTCCATGGCCCTCGCCAGACACGATTCTCCCCGTTCTCAGGTCACGGCTTCTTCGCTGGTGGCTCTGCACGCTTCAACGAAGCAGTCGCACAGTCGGTCTTCGACTTTCGGATTCTCCTCAACTGGTTGCAGGGTGAACAAGGCGTCGAGCAGGTTGGCGTGACAGGTCTCAGTCTTGGTGGTTTCATCTCTGCGATGCTCGCCGGTGTCGAAGACAAACTTGCCTTCGCGCTTCCGAACGTACCGATCATCAGCGTGGCCGACCTGATGCTCGAGTGGCAGCCGATCGCATCGTTGTTGCGAGCCGCGCTCACAGTGTGCAGGCTTGGCCCCGCAGACGCGAGACGCCTCGTCGCCGTGAGCTGCCCCCTGAGCTATCCATCGGTGCTGCCGAAGGAGCGCTTGATGATCGTGGCAGGCGCTGGGGATCGACTTGCACCCCCCAAACACTCGAGGCTCCTGTGGGATCATTGGGATCGCCCGAGGATCTACTGGTATCCGGGAAGCCACAGCATTCACCTCGACCGTGGCAAGTACCTGACCGAGATGGCTCGATTCATGGTTGAGCTGGGGTTCTTGAAGCCAGGAAGCGTGCCGTGATTCCCGTCTCGAACCTCGACGCGGCGATGCTCTATGCAGAGACCGCTGAGATGCCGATGCACACGATGGGCATCCTGATCCTGGAACCCACTGACCCCGAAGGCGAAGCGGCCGAAGAGGTCTCGCATTTCGATATCGCGCGGCAACTCTTCGCGAACAGGATCCATCTCATTCCGCCGTTCCGACGCCGCATCGTCCAAGGCCCACTAAAAATTGGCGACCCGCACTGGATCGAAGACCCAGACTTCGATCTCGACCGACATTTCATCCGGGTGACCCTGCCTTCTCCGTCGGGGCTCGCGGAGCTGCGCGAATTTATCGGTTTGTTCGCAGGCACCTGTCTCGACCGGGACTGTCCGCTCTGGAAGGTTGCGCTGGTCGAGGGATTCGAAGGGTCGAAGATCGCCCTCATCATGAAGATTCATCACGCAGCGATGGACGGCGGACGCGCAGCTGCAATCGCAGGTGAGCTGCTCGACACGAGTCCGGAGGGACGGGAAATTTCTCCACCGGATGAACCGTGGGTTCCCGATCGGGAACCGAGCATCCAGTGGCTGGCGGCAGACACGCTTCGCACTCTCTTGGGCAAGCCCAGGCGTGTGGCGAAGGCAACCGCGAAAGTTGCTGCGGCGCTCCGGGCTCGAGGTTCCTCTCCGCCTCCTCCAACACCCAATCCACCCGCAACGAATGAAGCGCCACTGTTCGAGTCGCCGCTCACCCCGTTCAACAGGTCGCTC
This sequence comes from uncultured delta proteobacterium, assembly GCA_963845195.1. GTDB lineage: Bacteria > Myxococcota_A > Polyangia > Polyangiales > Houyiibacteriaceae > SG8-38. Next base: position 234,449 of record CAWJRH010000006.1, on the reverse strand, counting down.
ACCTCGAACCGCTCGGTCGGCCTCGTGGACGTTTCCTTCGAGCACGTAAAAGCGATCAAGCAGGCGTTCGGCACCACCGTGAACGACGTGGTGCTCGCGGCGTGCACGGCGAGTCTGCGCAGTTGGCTATCGGCCCACGGGGGGCTTCCCGACCGCCCCCTGGTTGCGACAGTTCCGGTCTCGGTTCGGCACGAGGGCGACGAAGCCGGGAACCGGGTTTCGGTGATTCGGGTCCATTTGCCGGTGCAGAGTGACGATCCGGTCGAGCGGCTCTTGACGCTCCACACGGAGACGACGCGGCTCAAACAGCGGCACGGCAAGAGCGGCGGCGACAGCCTGAAGAACCTCACGGACCTTCTCAGCAACATCACAGTCCCTTGGATCTTGACTCACGCGATGGACATCTACTCTTCGAGCCATCTGGCCGATCGGCTACCCCCCCTATGGAATCTAGTCGTGTCGAACATCGCGGGCCCGGCGGTACCTCTCTACACGAGCGGCGCAAAGCTGACCCATCTCTTCCCGCTGGGGCCCGTGCAGCAAGGCTCCGGACTGAACATCACCGTGATGAGCGTCGTCGATCGCCTCTGCTTCGGCGCGCTCGCCTGCTCCGACCTCGTGCCTGACGTCCAAGACATCGCGACCGGATTCGCTGATGAGATCGACAGGCTGCGCAGCGCGTCGATGCGTCAGGAGGCTCGCGATTGACCACGCAGGGAACGACGCCCCATGAACCGACCCAACCTTCTCAGTGAACCTCTGAAGCTCCCCTGCGGCGCTGTCCTCGCGAATCGAATCGCAAAAGCTGCGATGAGCGAGCATCTCGCGAGCAAGAAGCAGCTTCCCGGCACCGCGCTGGTCAATCTTTATGGGCAGTGGGCGAACAGCGGCGCGGGGCTTCTGCTCACGGGCAACGTGATGGTCGACCCGACGCACCTCGAAAGTGTCCGAAACGTAGCGGTGCGCGGATACGAACACGCCGAGCTCTTTTCACGCTGGGCAGAAGCTGGCAAACGCGGCGGAAACCATCTGTGGATGCAGCTCAATCACCCGGGTCGACAGACACCGGCGAGCATCCACCCGGCGCCCATGGCCCCATCAGGAGGCGAGCCGGTGGACCTGTTCAAGCGCGCGGGAATTTTCGCCGCACCGCGTGCGATGACTTCAAGCGAGGTCGAAGCGTGTGTCGCCGCATTCGTCGAGGCTGCGCGTTTCGCCAAGCAGGCGGGGTTTACCGGTGTGCAGGTCCACGGCGCCCATGGATATCTCGTCAGTCAGTTCCTCAGCCCGCGCATCAACCGACGCACCGACGCTTGGGGCGGCCCGAACATCGAGCAACGGGCGCGTTTCCTGCGAATGGTGATTCGGGGGATCCGTGAAGAAGTCGGCCCGGAGTTTCCCGTCGGCCTCAAGCTGAACTCGACCGACTTTCAGCAAGGCGGTTTCAACGAAGAAGAATCGATGGCGGTCTTGCAGATGATGCAGGAAGACACGGTGGATCTGGTCGAGATTTCAGGCGGTAGCTACGAATCCCGCGCCATGTTCGACGGAGCGGCGGCGACCCGTTCGACCGAGGTCTTTTTTCTCGAGTACGCCGAAAGGGCCCGCTCTTTGGTCGACATTCCGATCATGGTGACCGGCGGATTTCGCACGAGATCGATCATGGAAGAGTCTCTCCAATCGAACTGGCTGGACGTGGTCGGGATGGCGCGGCCGTTCACGCAGGACACCCGCGTTGCGTCTCGATTGCTCTCCGGGGAACTCGAAAAGGCCGCCGATCCGCCGCCGATTCTTCCGTTCTCTCGGTTTAAGGGCGCAGGGAGCGCGGCGATGAGCATCGTCCAGATGGCGGCGATCGCACGGGGTCAAGATCCTCAGGGCAGGTTCAGCGGGCTCCGCGCGTTGCTCGCCGTCAGCCGACACGAGCTGATGAGTCTGAAGCGTGTGAAGAAGCCGCGCGCACGCGCATAGCGACGACACGAGCGCGGGCGCTCATCAGTCGGCGGCCCAGCCGGGAATTTCGCCGCCAGGGTCGTGCTCCTCGAAGAAGTCGAGCAGGACTGCTTTGCAGTCCACGGCGGCGGGGCGCCAATCCATGCTGAAGAACCCGTGCCCCTCGCCTTCATAAATCTTACTCCTCGCGACGCCCGCCCCCTCTTCGAGCCGCTTTGCGAGGATCCGAGTTGATGGGCAGAGGCGATCGGTCGAGCCGGCGATGAGGAACGCGGGTGGATGTTCCTCGAACTCGAGGTCCATTGGCGTGATGGCAAGAGTCGGACCGACCTTCTCACGGAATGCGCGTTGCCCAGCGTAGGCTTCGAGCATGAGCGGCGCTCCGGGGAACCCGTGTTCGAGCCAACTCAGTCGATCGAGAATGCCATAGAGGGAAACGACGCTGTGGCAGGCGAGCGGCGTCTCGGTGAGCCCGGTGCGCAACGGCTCCAAGAGACTGGGATTCGCCGACAAGATGGCGAGCATCATCGCGAGATTTCCCCCCGCTGAATCACCTATGAGGTGAACCCCGTCCACGTGAGGATGCTCCTGTCGAATCCACGCAAGCGCGGTCAGCAGGGAAGTGAGAATGCCGGGATGAGGATTCTCAGGCGCCGTGGGGTACCCGACGTTGAACACCGGAAAACCTGCGTCTGCGAGAAAGAAGAGGTTGCGCGTGTAGAGTTCCTTGGAGCCGGTGATCCAGCCTCCCCCGTGCATGAATACGACCGGCGCGCGGCGGGGCGCGCCCGTACGCGCGGGAATGTACTGGAGCGCTTCTGCCGCATCGTAGCCGTAGCGATGAACCGAGATCACGCCGGGCGGCGGGGGTGACGGCCGAAGACGCGCAACCAGTTTGAGAGAGCCGAGAATCGCCCGCCCCGAGAGAACGCCGACATGCTGCTTCGCGGTGAGCGGGGTGGGTCGTAGCGAATGCGCCATCGGCCTGCTTGTAGCCTTTCAGCGGGACGGCGTCCCCCCGACCGGACACTTTTTCACCAGACCGCCCCACTCCCTGGAAAGCGCCCTCAGTGAACAGGGAGTACAAGATATCCGCGTTGGGTCAGGGTGGACCAGTTCGACACGAGCGCTGGCGTGCTCTCGATGTCTTGCGTTTGATCGCCGTCGTTCTCATGGTGCAGGGACACGTTTTCGCCGCGCTGCTCGACCCGGCCGTCCGGGACGCACGATGGGCGGTGCCGCACGACTACCTCCACGGCCTCACCGCGCCGATCTTCTTTTTTTCGTCCGGACTCGCGTTCTGCGTAGCAACGCTCGCGCACTGGCAGCAGCACACCCGATGGAGCGGAGCGATCGAGCGACGTTTGGCACGATACGGATGGCTCCTGTTCATCGGCTATATGCTCAGCCTCCCTGAGACCAGCTTTCGGCAGCTTTGGCACGCGACCTCGAGTGAACCGGCGCGCATGTTCTTCCGAGTCGATGCGCTAGAGAACATCGCCGTCTCGCTCCTCATGCTGCAGGCGCTCGTGTGGCTGACGAAGAAGCCCCCTCTCTTTGCAACGGCAGTCGCGCTGCTTGGATCGGCGCTTGTGTTGGGCGCCCCCGCGATCTGGCGGCTTCCCATCGAATCCTGGGTCCCTCTGGGCGTCGCCGCATACTTCAACGCCGATACCGGTTCACTCTTTCCCCTCTTTCCGTGGACTGGATTCCTTTGTGCTGGGGCGATCACCGCCTTCCTTGCGATCGACCCGGACACCGGCGCTCGACGCCAGCACCTGGCGTTCGTGCTCGGGGCCATCGGAGTCGTGGCCTGGGTCTCTGCCGACCAGCTTCAACGATCTGGCGTGAACCCTTTCGGGGAGCACGACTACTGGAAGACGAGTCCGATCTTTTTCGCTACCCGCCTCGGGATCATTCTCACGGGGCTCGCGGCGCTGTGCGCGCTAGAGCGACCGACGGCCAAGGGTCAACCACACACCAGGCTTGGCGGCGTCTCCCAGTTCATAGCGACGATCAGTCAGGAGACGCTCGTCATCTACGTCGCGCACCTCTTCATTCTCTATGGGTCGCCCGTATACCCAGGCTTGACCAGTCCGTACCGGGGAGCCCTTGGCCTCGGATCGGCATCGGTCGTGGCTGGTATCGTGCTGATCGTCAGCACCGTCGCCGCCCTCCTTTGGCGCGGGATACGGCAGCGATGGCCCGAACAGTTTGCCCGAGCTCGGTACGGGCTGGCCGCGGCCTGGCTCTTCATCGCTCTCGTGAAACCTTGAACGGAGTCACTCGTCGTCGTCGGCCAGCTTCGACCAGGTCGCGTCTGGATTGAAGAGTCGTATCTGGTTGGCTTCAGTCGCGGTGTCGGCACCGAGGTCTTTCTGGTAGACGTCACCTTCTTGGTTCACCAAGAAGGACATCACCCCGCTAGTGCCGTAGCTCGCGGGCCATGCGACGAGCCCAAAGCCGTTCACGAGCTGCCCGTCGACGAAGTAGTCCTTGGCTCCAGCCGGGGCGTCCGCTCCCTGCGCGTAGAGCATTCGGTAGAAGTAGCCGTGGTACGGCGTTGGCTCGCCGGCAGCCGCCCGGCGGTACCCCTCTGCAGCCGCCGCGGCAACCATGGGTCCGGCGGGGCTCCGGGGCTTGCCCTCTTCGGCCGGCCAGTAGAGGCCGTTCTCCGTTCCGGGATCGCTGATGAGAAAAGCCGCGTAGATGCCTCGACGTCGACCGTCATGCCCGGTGGCCGCGTACTCATACTGGGAATCGACGAAACCACGGCAAACCGCGATCGCACCAAGTTCATTGCGCCCGACGTTGCGGTAGATTAGCTCCTCGGTGCCAGCGGCTCCATCGAGATACCAGCGACCGTCGCGCTCGACGATCGGAATCGGGAGCGGCCAGTACTTATCACCGATCTGCAGGATCTGGTGTCCGTCTTCTTCGACGAGCTCGTGGCGCAGGTCGTAGAGTTCGAGGAATCGTGTGCGGTCGACTTCGTCCGCAACGGAGTCACCGGTGTCGAGAAACTCGTCGCTTCCAGGCCCGAGCAGGCTCGCAAGCTTCTCTTCATCGTTGGCGCGCATTGCGACGACGAACGCATCGACCGCGGACTGCGCACTGTCGAACGAGTCGTGCGCTGCTTGTAGTTCGGCCTTGGTGTCGGCTGCGGGGCGCTTGCAGCCCAAAGCAGGACCAAGAGTCGCAAGCAACAAGGCCGCTGCCGTGAGAGAGACGAGATTGCCGTTCTGGATGAAGATTCTCATGACAATCGCCCCTATCGCTTTCGGCCCTTGGCCGCCGCCGCACCGTGAGACTTCGCACCTTTGGGCATGCTCGAGCGACCTCGTTGACTGGATGCCCGCGCTGAGGCTCCGCTCCCCGATCCGGAAAACTTGCCGCGCGACGCGGCAGCAGAGGACGCTTTGGGTCGCGACGTCGTCGCCTTCTTGGCCTTCGCCGCCGCGTCAGGACGGGCTGCCGCCGCCTTCTTGGCCTTCGCCGCCGCATCAGGACGGGCTGCCGCCGCCTGCTTGGTTTTCGCCGCCGCTTCAGGACGGGCTGCCGCCGCCTGCTTGGTTTTCGCCGCCGCTTCAGGACGGGCTGCCGCCGCCTGCTTGGCTTTCGCCGCCGCATCAGGATTGGCCGCCACGCGGTCCTTGGCGCCGCCCTCATAGCCCGCGTAGCCTCGATCGCCTGCCGCAGAAGCCGGTCGCTGTGGAGCTGCCGCGGCGTTGGCGCGTGCTTTGGCCGCGACCTCTTTAGAGTCAGGCATTTTCGCGCCCGCAGGCAGCTTGGCTTGATCCCTCACGTCAGGTCGTGCCCCCGCGTAACTCGACTGCCCCTTCCAGTCGGCGGCCTTGTTGGCGGCCGCCTGCTTGGGCTGCTTGGCCTGGGCGTTCAGGGTTGCGAGCTCGGGTCGATCGGGCCGCGCCGTGGTGATGGGACTCTTGATGTCGTTCGTATTGCGTCCACCGGTGGGCCTGTCGTTGAAGCTGTTCCAGTAGTTCTTGTTCTTGTTGTTGTTGTTGACGACGACCACGTTGTTGTCGCTCAGGACCTTGTTGTAGTTCCTCGAACGATCGTAGTTGTGGCTCGGGTAGTAGCCACCGCCGTAGGTGGGTCGGTAGTAGTAGGGCGGCGGGGGTGGAATGAAGCCGCCGTAGTAATTCGGATAGTAGCGGCCGCGACCGTAGTAGTTGTTGTTGAAAGTACTCCCGACGGCCAGCCCCACACCGAAAGAAAGGAACCCAGTGGCAACTACGGCACCGGTACTCGGGCCGCTGTCTTCCTGAACGATCACCGTGGTGTTGTTGGTCGTCGTCGTGGCTGGAGCCGGAGGCGCATACACCATCTCGGGATCATAGGTGGGCACGTAGATCACTTCTGGGCTCGGCGGCTCGATCACGATTGCCTCCTTGCCGTTCTCGACCTTCGTCTCGACCTTCATCTGTGGAGAGCTCTTGAGGTTGCCAACGTCCTGGGCCTGCTTCCGTAACCGCTGAACCGCCGCAAGGACGCCAGCCTGGTCGTTGACGAAGGCCTGCCCGAGCTCGGTGGTCCATCCCATCTCGAGACACATTTGGTCGACGATGGCCCGAAACTGCATGACGGCGCGGACCGGCGGGGTGAACCCGGCTGCCTTCGCAGCGTCTTCGAGGGCCGCCCCTTCGAGCTCCGGGTTGGCGACCAGCCAGTTGCCCGCATCGAGCACCTCTTGGGGATTGGTCGCGGCAAGCAACAACTGCGAGAGCACCGGTTCGGGATAGAGAGCCACCGGGGCGAGCAGCGCCTCGAGCTGCTCGGGTGTCCACGTCTGATCGCTCTCGGCAAGCGGCTGGGCCGCAGGCGCGGCGGCCGGGTCTTCGGGCGGCACCTCGGCAGCATCCACGGGCGGTGCCGCTGGCGCGGGAGCATCCTCGGCGGGGCTACAGCCCATGAGCCCCACAGTCGCGGAAGCGAACAACGCTGCGCTGAAGCCGCGCGATTTGAGTAGTCTCAAGCCCATACCCTCTCCTTCGGCGCGGAGCCTACCGCGTGGCTCCGGGGGTTCCAACTCGATTCCACCGCCCGAGGCTCTACGTCTAATATCAACATCCGTGACGCGAGAAAGCCGCGATTCGTCATCGGTGGGACACCCGCAACGACCCAGGGATCACGATCTCTTCGTCATCCCGGAAACCACTGTTATGATCGTTCTCATGCACAAGTGGGGTCTCAGCCTGGTTTGCGCGGCCGCTCTCGCCGCGTTCGGATGTGGAGCCGATAACGCAGGATCGCTTGGCGGTTCGGGTGGTTCCGGCGCTGCAGGCGGCACGGGTGGTGCCGGTGGCATGGGCGGCGCGGGTGGCATGGCCGGTGCCGGTGGCATGGCTGGTGCGGGTGGCATGGGCGGTGCCGGTGGCATGGCTGGTGCCGGTGGCATGGCTGGTGCCGGTGGCATGGCTGGTGCCGGTGGCATGGCTGGTGCCGGTGGCATGGCTGGTGCCGGTGGCATGGCTGGTGCCGGTGGCATGGCCGGTGCCGGTGGCATGGGCGGTGCCGGTGGCATGGCTGGTGCCGGTGGCATGGGCGGTGGCGGTGGCATGGCTGGTGCCGGTGGCATGGGCGGTGGCGGTGGCATGGCTGGTGCTGGTGGCATGGGCGGCGCTAGCGGCATGGGCGGGATGCCCACTGCGCCGACGAGCTGCCTCGACCTGCGCAACGGCGGCGAAACCCAGAGCGGACTCTACGTGATCGAAGTCAACGGAAGTGACCTCACCGTGTTCTGCGACATGGTGACCAACGGCGGCGGTTGGACCCAGCTCTACGATCAGGACATCGCGCAGGGCTACGCAAGCCGCGCAGCGTGGTCGGGTGGACTCAACGTCGATCAGCCCAACTCCGGCCGCTACAGCATTCTGAATCTCATCGACGAGTTCGAAGGGATGATCCAGGGCTTCGAGTTTTACATCGACTGGCCCAACGAAGGCGACGACTTCATTCGATGGGAGCAGCCGACCAATCCGTTTGTAGGCCGCGACTTCGTCAGCAAGGTCGACCAGTCACCGCTCACTCAGTTCGGATGCACCTCGTTCGGCGGCCTCGCCGCGGACAACGACGGTCAGGCAACGCTCGACGGAAGCACCAACACCTGCTGGTGGTGGGCGATCGGGACCCAAGGCCCGTTCCGCGGAGGCATCCCTGCCTACGACTCGAGCGCCAGCGGCGAGCTGATCGCCACGCGAGCACGGCTCTGGGTGCGCTGAGCTCGGAAGCGCCGCCACGGCGCCGAAAACGCAGTCAATCAGTGGCTTGCGCGGATTCCCGAAACCCCAGATAGTGGGCGTCGACTATGGTGCGCGCGTCCCGACTCGAGATGGCAGCCTGGCTCGTCCTATCGGCTCTCGGGGCCGCGGGCTGCCAATCGGCCACCTGCGCCGAGGGACTCTCGAACGCCAAGGGCCAGTGCCTCTCGAGCTGTCGTGTTACCTGCGGAGAGCACGAGATCTGCGACTTCACCATCGACCCGGACAGCTGTTTTTGCGCACCAGGGTATGCCGGCGACCCCTGTACGTTCACCAACGCCGTGATCGCAGACCCCTCGTTTCAGCGCGAGGTCGATAGCGGCGATGACGCCTGGCAGGACGAGTTCGACATCGGCGCCCGGATCTTGCCATTGTCCCCGGGGAGCGAGCTTGGCGACGTGGGTGTGGGTGAATTGGGATCGACCGTGCTCTGTGCCGCGGGCACGTTGGCGAAGGTCATTGAGATGCCGAGCTACGCCGACGCCGAACCATTGGTGGTCGACGTCGTCTATCAAGCCGACCGTGTCTACGGCGTAGCGATTGGCTTCGACGACGCCTGGACCCGCCTGCCGCCTACGGAGGGTCAGTGGCGAGAAATGACCTTCTGTCTTGGAGAAGCTGCCTATACCGGCGGCCCCGTGACCGTACGCATCGGCGCGTCGGAACGGTTAGCCAACTGCGCTGCCTCGGCCACGGGCGAGATCCTGATCGACCGTCTGCAGGTGCGTCAGCCGCGCAACGTCGAAGAAGAGCAATGCCCTACCCCTGGCTTGGCACTCAACGCCCTCGCCGATCCAGCACGGGGCGGATGGAGCTTCGCGCTCGAGGGCGATGCAGCGGGTGCGCTGGAATCGGACGTGGGTCGCGAGGGCAGTGCGGGAGCCCGGCTTCGTCTCGCGGAAGGAGAGACGGGCAGAGCGAGTATGACCGCGAAGGTTTCGATCCCAGTGCCTGAACCAGGTGCGCCGCCAGCCATCGCGTTTTGGTGGAACGGATCGCGGGATGCTCTCTTCTCGGTCACTGCAGGCACCTTCGGTAGGCTGGACGATCCCGGTCGCCTCGTCGGTACCCTCCTCGGGTCGGGCGCCGGCGAGAACGAACTCTATTGCCTCCCACCGTGGACCCATGGGTCGGTCATCGATCTCTCGTTCTCGCTCGAGGGAAATGCTGCGGAACAACCTCTTGCGCTCACCGTAGACGAGATCATCGTCACCTCGGACCCTGCCTGCGGCAGCGCAACCGAGCTAATGGATCCGGGTTTCGAATCGGCGCCGATTCAATGGTTCGGCACTTCGGTTGGCTCGCTTGACGAAGACGTCGTCATGCAGGCCGAGACGGGTCTCGCACGCACTGGCACGGGCGTCCTCGAGCTCACCTATTGGACCGATCGGGCGAGCGCGACGTTCGAGCAGTACGTGCGTGTACCGGCGCCCGACGGAGCGCGCGGCCCGGCCCTACGCTTTCAGTCGAAACTGCCCGACGACCCGTCGACGACGGTTCGATGGTCGATCGGTCGGCCCGGAACGACGAACGCGACGCAGGCGATCGGCCTCGGGGTGTCGCGCCGACTCGACCCGGGTGGTTGGAATTCAAACGAAGTCTGCCTGCCATCTCGATGGGCTGGCCGCTGGTTCCGGTTTCGTGCGGAAGTGGAGCCCAGCCCAGACGAACTCGGAGATATCCCCCAAGAGCGAGTCTTCCTCGACGACTTCAGCCTGGGCACGAGCGGCCGCTGCCCCGTGAGCCCGTGACGGCACCTCTTCTGATTCCTTGGTTTCGTCTCGAGCAGACACCGGTCGAGCTCATCGAAGGCCGGCACATCTGGATCTCGCCGTTCGAGGTCTCGATGACCTTCGCCGTCTTCGTCGGGACGATCGTGTCGCTGCGCTTCGCGCGGCGCGAGGGTCGGTCGATTCGAGAGACGGTGCAGCTCGGTCTTTACGTCGCCGCCTTTGCGTTCCCGTGTTCGCTTCTCTTCAACGGCATGTTCTATCGCCCCGAAGCCCTCACCCATCTGCTCGCCCATCCCGAGGATGTGACCCGCACGGTGCTTGGCTGGTCGAGCTATGGCGGAATCCTCGGCGCGATCCTCGGCGGCTGGGTGTGGAAGTGGCGCACCGAGGGCTCAATGCTCACGATCGGCGACTCCTTCGCGTTCGCCGGCCCGTTCGCCTTTTTCTTGGGCCGCGTCGGCTGCTTTGTCGTCCACGATCACCCGGGCCGCGTCAGTAACTTCTTCCTCGCGGTTGCCGACTACCGCACCGGCGCGCCCCCGTATCTCCCCCGCCACGACCTTGGGCTCTACGATGCACTCCTGCTCGCGGCGATCGCAGCGGTGTTCCTGCTCGTGTCGCGCACCCCACGAAAGCCGGGCTTCTACGTAGGCCTCTTCGCGGTGCTCTACACGCCTGGACGCTTCCTTCTCGATTTCCTGCGCGCGCCTGCTGCCGAAGGAGGCGACCTCCGCTACGCGGGGCTCACGCCCGCGCAGTTCGTGTCAGTGGCGTTGTTCGTGGCAGGGGTGGCGGTGCTGCGCCAGGGGACCAGCGCGCGCGCGCGAAGCTCAAACCCGATACGAACGGAGTAGCGCCTTGGCCGTCGTGATCATGCTCGCAGCCTACCTGCTTCCGTACCTCGTGTGGAAACCCAGCTGGCGATTCGCGGCGGGTGCTTTGGTGATCTTGGGGATGTCGAGGTTAGCGTGGGGCACGCAGGCGACCTTGCTCCTCGGGCTGCGTGCGACTAGGCGCGACTTGGCGGGTGCAGCCCTCCTGCTTGTCGCAACCCTGCCTGCTTCTCGCTGGGTTCTCACGGAGTTCGTTGGCCGGACGCTCGACGTCGCACCCCACGCAACGCTGGCATCGGCTACGCACCAGTTCTTTCAGGTGCTCAACGACGAGATGGTCGGGCGGGCGCTGCTGATCGGCATCGCGATACGCGTTCTCCCTCGGTCTCACACGGTAGTGTTCTTGATCGCGGGCCTCTTCGCTGTCGCTCACGCGGTGTTCTACGCGCGGACGGGAGTTTGGATTGGCACCCTTGCGATCGTGACCCTCTTCGCGTTCGGCATCGTGGTCAACACCCTCTTCTTGGCTTTTCAGCACATCTGGTACGGGTTCGCACTTCACTTCGCATGGAACGTCTATCGCTTTAGTACCGCATACGGAATCGACGGGACGCGCCTCCGCGAAGCAAACAGCTTTCAATACATCGAGGGCAACCCGTGGGTCGCGGCGGGCGCGTCAATCACGGCTCTGATCGTGTTTGCGAGCTACGCCCAGACCTTACCGATAGACAAGACGAATCGCGACCGATCGCGGAGCGTGCACCGAAACGCTGAGACCCAATAGACTACTGCGTAGGCCGTCTCTCGGTGCACTTGAGAACTTCATCTTCCAAGCAGAACCCGTTCTTGGTGACTCCGCAAGACTCGGACCAACTGCACTCGTCGTCCTTTATCTTGTCCATGCACGCGTCTTCCGGAGTTGTCGCGCATCCGGAAATAGCAAGCATTGAGCTGAGTATCGAGAAGCCTAGGAACACCCGGAATTTTTCGAAAATCGCCATGATCACTCCCTAGGCGGTCGCACGCGGCCGCCTGCACACGCGCTTGAATACCGCAGGACGTGCCGAAGCGTCCATACGTAATTGCTTCGCGGACGCCGACGTCGCTTGATCATCCAGCGCTTTCGCACGAAGATTCGCTCGTGGATTGCGCCCGGTGGATCGCTCTAGTCGTGGCCTCGACCTCTGCTGGGTGTGGCGCGACGGATGCTGCGCCGGCGGAACTCGACGAGCCGGCACCGCGCACATGCGAGGCGCCCTGCGGTGCGCATGCTCTCTGCGACGTACTCCAAGATCCACCGGCCTGCGTGTGCGCGTCGGGCTTTGGTGGCGAGCCGTGCATCTGGGAAGGCGTAGTCAATGATCCAGAGTTCGCCGATTTCGAAACATGGACGGCTTCGCGAGGCGCCGCGTTGTTGCCGTTGGCATCGGGTTTGGGGCCCGGCATTGCGACGATCGAAGGAAGGGACCTCTGCACCGCCGGACAGGTGGTCCAGGTCGTTACGATGCCGAACTACGAAGACGCGGGTCCGCTGGTTGCGGAGATCGTTCACCGAGGCAACTCCGGCGAAACCCGCGTGCTTTTCGGAGATGCAGAACACCGGCTCAACACGGCTGGATTACTCTACAGAACTGACCGGTTCTGCCTTGGCGAAGCCGCGTACGGCGGTGCAATCACCATTGCGCTCGCAACGAGCGCCGACCCTGCGTGCGAAACGGACATAGGCAATCGGTTCACAGAATTCGATCGCTTCGAGATCTTGCCAGCAGCCCCTGGCGAGTGCCCGGCTCTCGGTAGCGTGCTCAATGGAAGCGCCGAGGTCGATGAGGAAGGCTGGGTATTCGAGAGGGGCGCCCGGGATGGAGTTGGAAGCGGCGCGCTAGAGTCGGACGTTGGCCGCAACCAGTCGAGCGGGGCTCGCTTGTACCGTGGAGCCGACTCCGATCAGTTCTACTCGATGGGCACGCTGCTTTCGATACCACTTGCGGAGTCCGTGCCGTCTCCGGCGCTTCGCTTCTGGTGGAAGGGAAGCCCCGGATGGCTCTTCCAAGCGTTCTTTCGCGATCTTCGGATTACGAGCAGGTATCCGCTAGACGGGCTCTTCGCCGACGGCGAAGAGCGCGTCAGCACGTACTGTTTGCCTCCATGGATGCACGGCATCGTCGTGCCGCTTTGGTTCACACCTCGCGAGGGGCCTACGGAGGACGAGGTCGAACTCGTAGTCGATGATGTCGAGATCGTCTCCGAACCGCGATGTGGAAACTCACGCGACACCCTCGATGGGGGCTTCGAATCTGCGCCGCTGCGATGGCCGGGAACGCTCGAGGACGGCACCTTGAGCACGCAGATCGAGGTGCTTGACGACCCGGAGCTAGCTCGCCCGCCGGGGCGGGGAGTGCTTCAGCTCACGGTCGCAGATACCGACGACTTCCTTCGGTTCTACCGATGGGTGAAGGTTCCCGAGAGCGACGGCGACCGTGGACCGGTCGTGAACTTCTACTCGAAGGTTCCGGCGGACCTCGTGCAGCGTCCATTTTTCTTCATTGAAGACTCCCAGGACGCGAAGGTCCTACCTGAGGGAGGCGCCTGGCGGTTCAACGAACGCTGTCTTGCGCCGCAATGGGCAGGCCGCTGGTTTCGGACGATCATTCAGGTCGACTTCTCCCGCGAAGAAGAGATCGAATACGATGAACCGAAGAAGATTCTCCTCGATGACTTCGTGGTCACGACGTCGGCTGCCTGCCCGACCGAGTGAAGCCAGCAGGTTGGCTATCCCGTATTCGAGTAGCCAATCCGGCTGAGCGGACCGGCGAGGTCCTCAGGCACGGCGCTCTCGAACGTCATTACCTCACCGGTGTCGGGGTGCGGGAAGGCGAGCGTTCGCGCGTGCAGTGCGAGCCGGTAAAGGCCGATCTCCGCGCGATAGCTTCTGTTCTCGACCCCCTTCGCATAGCGTACGTCGCCCGCGACCGGATGGTTTATGCGGCGAAGGTGGCGCCGTATCTGGTGTCGCCTTCCGGTGAGAGGTCGAGCAGTCACGACGGAAAGCCTTGCCACGGTGGAGACGAAGCAAGTCTCGTACTCGGTGACCGCATCGACGTCCGGCCCTCCTTCCCGCTTGGCCATCGGACTGTCGATGACCCCCGACCCCGGCGGCCTGCCCCGCACAATCGCAAGGTACGATTTGTCGACGCGGCGAGCCTCGAAGGCACCCTGCAACGCCTTGGCACGGGCTGACGAAAGTGCGAACACGAGAACGCCGCTCGTGGCCCTGTCGAGGCGATGCACCGGATAGACCCAGGCACCGATCGCATCGCGGGTGAGGCCAAGTGCAAACGTGGTTCCCCGATCGTCGCCGCGATGCACCGAGAGCCCCGATGGCTTGTCCACCACGACGATCGCGTCGTCGCAGTACAGCACTTCGATCGAGGTCGGAATCGGCGGCTGGCGGGACTCAGTCGGATCCACATGCTCAGGGTGGCGGCGCGGAACCGGATCGACAAGGAGTCGAGCAGGGCTTCGATGCGTTTGTACGGCCGTGCAGCTAGCAGTACTGTCCCCCCATGACGTACCCGAGACGTGGGCTTGCAGTGGTGGTTCCCGCCGCGCTTCTTCTCATTGCCGCGTGCTCCGGCGACGGCGACGACTCTGGCCCAGGCGGCGCCATGGGTGGACGGGGTGGACAGGGCGGACAAGCTGGCGAAGGTGGAGCGGGGGGCCTCGGCGGAGCCGGGGGCGCCGAGGCCGTGTGCAACGGAAGCGCCGACTTCTGCTCGCTGCGGTTCGATGAGATCGCCTACCCGACGACGCACAACGCGATGTCGAACGCCGAAGACGACTGGAACCTTCCCAACCAGAACTTCAACATCGGACGCCAGCTCGAAGACGGCGTGCGGGCGATGATGCTCGACACGTACGATGAAGAGGGCGAACTGCTGCTCTGTCACGTACTCTGTGGGCTTGGGAGCAGGCCGCTGGTCGATGGGCTCGGAGACATCAACTCGTTCTTGCGAGACAACCCGACTGACGTGTTTGCGATCATCTTCGAGAGTCGCATCGAGAACTCACAGACCGCCGCCGCGATCGAAGAGAGCGGACTGCTCGATCTCGCCTACGCCCATGTCCCAGGCGAACCGTGGCCCACGCTCCAAGAGCTCATCGATGCCGATACTCGACTGATGGTATTTCAAGAGAAGCCGGGGTCACCCGAGTACCCGTGGCTGATGTACATATGGGACCACGCATGGGAGACGAACTTTTCGTGGGAGGCTCCCGAGGACTTCAACTGCGACCCGAACCGCGGAGACCCCGATAACCCCCTGTTCATCCTGAATCACTTTCTCACGAGCCCGTTCGGTGGTTCCGCCGAACTCGCAGAGATGGTCAACTACAACCCGCTGTTCATCGATCGAGCGAATCAGTGCGAGGACGAAGGCAACGCCCTGCCGAATTTCGTCACGGTCGACTTCTACGATCTCGGGGATCTGTTCGTGGTCGTAGACTCGCTCAACGCGCCGTAACTCCCGAGGGTGTCTCCCGGTAGGACGAGCTCGAGCAAGCGACGGCGCTGACCGTGTTCAGCCGGAGCGGAACTGGGACCGCGATCCGGTTTGGGTTTTCGGTGACACGGTGGGCTAGCCAACAGGTCGAATGTCAACTCGCATGGTTCTTACTACGCTGTAACGATGATGTGGGAACGCAAGTGCCTCTTGATGATCGCCTGCCTGGTGGTCGCCGTGGGATGTGGAGATGAGTCTGGCCCAGATGAGATCGGCACCGGTCGCGGCACCGGAGGCGGCGGCAGTGCGGGTAGTGCCGGCACTGCGGGAACGGGCGGCACGGCGGGCACGGCGGGCACCGGCGGCATGGGCAGCGCCGGAAACGACGGATCGTCGGAATGCGGCGGCGCAGGACCCAGCACCACCGGCCTTGACGCAGAGGAACAGAGCTTCCTCGAACTGTTGAACCAGCACCGGGCGTCGAACGGACGCGACCCGGTTTCGGCGTGCACGTCGCTGAACAGGGCAGCGCAGGGCCACAGCGAAGACATGCGCGACCAGAACTACTTCGACCACGAAGGCCTCAACGGGTCGAGCCCGATCGAACGCGCGTGCGAGGCGTGTTACCTGAGCTGCGAATCGACGGGCTGGGGCGAGAATATCGCGGCCGGCAACTCGGGCGCCGCCGGTACGTTTGACCAATGGGTCAACTCCCCAGGACACAACCAGAACATGCTGGGGTCAGGATTCGAGGTCGTAGGCATCGGCCGTGCGACCGGCGGCGGGAGGTTCGGGACCTATTGGACCACCGTCTTCGGGGGCCGCTCCGACGAGAGCTGCCAGTAGCCTAAACTAGCGAAGGCCGTACTTCTCGAGCTTTCGATACAGAGTCGTACGCCCAATCCCGAGGAGCTTCGCCGTCTCGGTGAGACGACCGTCGGTGTCGCGAAGCGCTCGCTCGACGCCCCATCGTTCGAGGTCTTCGAGGGTCAGGGGCAAGTCGTCGATGTCCCGAAGCTCCTTGGCCCCGCGACTCGCGCTTCCGTGCGGAACCAACTCGACTCCTGCCCGTCGGACCCGTCCGGGGAGGTCAGAAACGTCGATCTCGGCGTTGCTCGCGAGCACCGCCGCGCACTGCAACACGTTTTCGAGCTCTCGCACGTTGCCAGGGAACGGATACCGCCGAAGCGCAGCCATCGCGCTCGCGGTCAGGCGCAGCGGCGGAGACGTGAGACTGTGAGACAGATCCTGGAGAATCTTCGAAACCAGAAGCGGCAAGTCGCCCTCCCGCTCGCGGAGTGGCGGAAGGTCGATCTCGAAGACGACCATGCGGAAGTACAGGTCTTCTCGGAAACGCTGCTGGTCGACGAGCTCCTGGAGCGGTCGGTCGGTCGCGGTGATGAGGCGGAAGTCACTCGTCACGGTCTGGACGCCACCAACGCGTTCGAAATGCTCTTGTTCGAGCACCCTCAGCAGCTTGGCCTGGACCTTGAGCGAGAGTTCTCCGACAGCGTCGAGAAAGAGCGTGCCTCCGTTCGCTTCCTCGAGACACCCCGCCTGAGCCGTGTGGGCGCCGGGAAACGCTCCTTGCTCGTGCCCGAACAGCGTAGAGTCCTGACGCGCCTCAGGAATGGTGGCGCAATTGACCGCCACGAACGGCCCTGAGGAACGGCGGCTCTGCTTGTGAATCGCACGTCCGATGAGCTCTTTGCCCGTCCCGCTGTCGCCCGCAATCAGCACGTTGATGTCGCGCGAGGCCACTTTGTCGACCTGCCGAAACACCTGGCCCATCTGCGGTGACCGACCAACCAGGCCGGCGTAGGACACCTCGCCGTCGGCTTCGCCGAGTTGCAGTCGGAATGTCTGCTGGGAGGGTCGCAGGGCGCAGCGGATCGAGGAGAGGAGGCGGCGACGCTGCACGGGCTTGCTCAGGTAGTCGAAGGCTCCGCCCTGCATTGCGTCCGCGATTGAGTCTGCGGAGGCGTGGTCGCTGAGCATGAGCACCGCGGCGCTCGGATGCCGCTGACGAACGGCCTCTATCGCCTTTCGGGTCGACAGCCCGGTGAGGCTGAGGTCGACGCACACAACGTCGGGCATTGTCGTATTGAGCGAGTCGAAGAAGGCATGGGCATCGGCGCACTCGACCGCGCGCATACGGGCGTCGGTGACCCATCGGGCGATGGACGAGCGAGAGTCAACGTCACAATCGGCGAGCAAAACGAGCGGTTCCGCTCGGGGTGATTCCATGGCCGGTGCCCTTCTGTGCAGCTCCAAGTACGGGAGGCCTAGTTGTTCACACTGACGATCGCCTGGGCGAAGATCAAGCGGAAGCGAGTGGACTGTAAGGCTGGTCGCTTCCGAAGACACGACTGGTAACCCTATGGGGTCATCTTCGGAAAGGAGAGTGTGCCTCGTGAGATGCACCGAAAGTCTGCAGCCGGTTGCCGGCCTTCAAAGTCGATGTGGACCACGTTGCCGTCGTGGCGGCGGCACCACACCTGAAGACCCGCCGAAGAAAAGCCGACGGACAGGCGACCGTAATCGGCAAGCGAAACCGCGCCAGCGCTGCCCGTCGCGACCTCATCTGCACATCGGCTGCAGACAATCGGCTCATCAATGCCATGCACAAGAAGCGAAAGGTCGTCCGCGGTATCGTCCATCGTGCCTTCCTGGGGTCGGCCGGACAGGACTTCCAGTATTCGACGGACGCGGCCTTGCCTAGCTTAGGCGAGTAGCTCAGCGCGGGTGGCGTCGAGGCCTTTTTGTAGCCAGCCCCGGAAGAGGGCGGCGATGGGGAGAGCGAATGGGTAGGCGAACGGCGTCGTCAGTCCGAAGGTATAGGTCCAGACGATGCGCGTACCTCCTGGCTCTTCGATGAAATCCCAAGAACCGCTGCCGCTTCGGACGAGGAGCGAGAACGGAAACTTGGCGCCGCCGTTCCAGCCGTACGCGTACCGCGATGGCGTGTCGAAGGCGACAATGACTTCCTCGAGCACGGTGCCGTCGGTCATGACGACTCGGCGCTTCACACCCTTCGCAAGGGTTTGGCCTTTATCCATTTCGATTCGCTCGATGCCAGCGAACGGCCCGCTTGGTTTCAGGCTAGGACTGGTGGACGGATCCGTCACCCATGCGAACACCTCCTCGCGCGGGCGCGGGACGAAGACCGATGCCGCCGTGGAGATGCTGGTCATGCGGCGGGACGCTACCACGACCCGAAACTGATCGCGACGTGGCCCGTAGGCGCTGACGCGGCACGGGGAAGACACCCGTCAGGGCGTGTACCAGATCGGGGAGGTGTAAGCGCGCTCTTGGATCGCGGTTGGGTGTCCCGTGTCGTTTGGGTCGAGTCCCCTGGCCACCGCGTCGTAGAGGGTGTGCCGCGGGGTCGGTACCTGCAGAACCCGCAAGTAGTAGAACGCGAGCTCGGTTGGATCGAAATGGGGATCGGACCAAAACCCATAGAGCGCATCGGCGCCCTCCGCACGGTCGTCTGTTGCGGTTGCGACATCGACGGTGTTGGCGACCGGGGTGACCTCGCCGTTGGGTTCGCGGCCGCGATCACCGGACCATACGACGTCGTACACGTTCTCGTGTGTCTGGCCTCCAGCATCTACCCAACCCTTGACCATCTGAATGCGATCGAGGTGTGCGCCATCGGGATCCTTGATCGCGTACATCAAGAAGCTCGGCGCCTTGCCGTCGGGCCCCGTCTTGAGAGTGCTTCCCATCGGCAACCCGTTCGTGTATCCAAGCCTCACCATGTTGGGAAGAGCCGCCTGCTTCTTCGCAAACTCCCAACCCCCGAAGAACCGCACGCGGATGCGCGGACCCGTCGTCGCGTAGACCTCTTTGCGCTGGAAGGCTCGAAAGATGGAACCACGGGTGTTCTCCTCGGCCCATACTGCGGTGAGCCCTTGCGCACTCAAGCCGCGAGGGTCGAACTCGGAGCCGGCCTCGGCGGGAGTCGCGCTCCAAAAAAACGCTTCGTCTGCCGAAGCAAGGCCGGTATCGGAGTCGGTCGATCCAATCAGCCCGAACTGGAACGGATTGACCCCTGTCGACTTCTCGATGGCAAGCCCTCGGAGCAAGGCGGAACGCGCATAGGCGCCCGGGCTGACCTTCGCCGACGCTGGATCGGGGGTGTGCGGAAAGATCTCGAAGTCCGCGAACGGATCCTCTGGAGAGAGAGCCGGATGAGTTTCGGAGTCGCCCCGGATCTGCGTGACCTCGGCCAGCGGCTCCCACCGCATGCGGGTGCGCGCATAGTCGGCACCAATCGGTTTCCCAGCGCCGTCGGCCTCGGGGTACATCGTCCCGCGACTGAGGTTAGGGTTGTGAGGAATGGCGATGAAGTCCGAGTCGACGCGGCCAGTCGTTTCCTCGAGCCAAGCCCAGAGCGCCTCCGGCTCGGGGCTTTCGGCGGAGCTGAATGGTGTCAGCTTGTGGGCCTGCTCTGCCCCTTGATTCATCAGCACCACGCGAGACAGGTTGTCGCCGTCGATTTCCGATGCCCATTCCCAGCCAATGAACGTCGTGAACTTGCAGGGTGCGTAGTTGCTCTCTGCCGCCGCGATGCGAGCCCCCCACGTCTCCTCAGTAAGCTGGCCCGCAGGGTCGGTCACCGCCGCGA
The DNA here is from genome assembly GCA_963845195.1 of uncultured delta proteobacterium. Lineage (GTDB taxonomy): Bacteria > Myxococcota_A > Polyangia > Polyangiales > Houyiibacteriaceae > SG8-38. Next base: position 214,517 of record CAWJRH010000006.1, on the reverse strand, counting down.
AGTCGAGAGGAGTCTGGAGCTGGACCTTCGCCTGGGTATGGGGATGCACCACCGGCAGGCCTCTGGCCCACCGATATGCGGTTTCGGCGTCGACGGCGCTCACTTGCGGAGTGTTGGGATCCGACCCGTTGCTCGTGTGCACGTGGGTATCGCCCCAAAGAAGCTGGGTGGGCTCCCTTGCGACGAAGCGGGGGTCGGTCGGTGGAGGGCTGCTGCAGCCGAGCAGTCCCATCGTGACCGCTCCAAGCACGAACAGCATCCAAGGCGATTTCGGGCGATGAGTCATAGGCGCTCAGTACTGAATCCGCGCGCCGACGGTCCAGGTGAACCCGCGTAAGGGGGATTCTTCGGTCCGGGGACGGTCTGTGGTTTGAACGTAGACGTAGGGCATGACCGCGATCATGAAGAGCCTGAGGTTGTAGCCGACGCCGACGCGGCCCTGCGTCGCGACTCCTGCTTCGTCAAAAAAGGCGCCTGCCTGCATGAAGACTTTCACCTTACGGATCGGCCACCATGCGAGTCCGCCTCCTATCCACCAGTCCTGCGGGCCCTGGAAGAGCAGGCTGCCGAGCTTCTGGCCCAAGACTTCGAACGAGACCCCATTGAACTGACGATCGATGCGGTATTCGTAGCCGAGCCCGATGGTGATGTTCTTCTCCCGAAACGAGTTTCGGGTGCTGCTGAAGTCCATGAACACGTGATGCATGCGTTCCCGGTACTCGAGCTGATAGTTCTGCATCTGCTGCGGGCTCGGAGCCACGCCCGCCGCGTTCATCAGCATCACGACTAAGGCGGTCAACATGGGGTCGCTATCCCTCCCCCTCGATCCCGCTCTTCAGCTCGCAGCCGGTGCACTCGGACGGATGGAATCGAATGACGGTGCCGAAGACCCAGCGGCCGTATATGTCGAGCGTCGGGATGACCGCACTGCCTCCCTGCGCGCATACGATGGGGCCCACGAGGCGGCGAAACTGCTCCTCGTCGTTGGGCACTTGCTTCATCGAAAACCCATCGATGGAGATGACCCCCAGCTCTTCGTAAGGCTCGATGGTCCGATTTCGAATCACTCGATAGTGGCACGCAGGCCCTCGCGCGGCATACGTGCTGCCCGTCTTGCGATATTCCGCCGCGCCGCCGCAGGCCAAGAGACTCGTTGCCAGGGCGCACAGAAGTAGCGGGAAACAAAGCTTCATCGTTGCAAGGTGGGAGCGTGTCATCTGGCGGAGTCGAAATGCAAGGACAAGTTATCGAAATGGGCCGAGGACGCGCGCTTTCGTGCAGCCTCTGCGCGCCGTTCCCACCGTGGCTCTCCGCAGCGCATCCTTCTATTGCCGGGATGCGTTCCGGCGACTCCCGACCTACTGTGAGCGACAACCAATGGGATTCTACGACCGCTACGTCCTACCCCGTGTAATCAACCTTGCCTGCTCGTCGAGGCCAAACACGAAGCAGCGCCAGAAGATCGTTCCCCTTGCCGAAGGCGACGTGCTCGAGATCGGGCTTGGGAGCGGGTTGAACCTCCCCTTCTACGATCGCAACAAGGTGCGGAAGTTCTGGGGCCTGGAACCCTCGGAGGGGATGCGCAAGCTCGCCCAAGGCAATATCGACGCGGCCGGGCTCGACTGCGAGCTCATCGACTTGCCGGGCGAAGAGATTCCCCTCGACGCGAACAGCGTGGACACCGTGGTGATGACCTATACGCTCTGCACGATTCCCGATCCGGAGCGCGCGCTTCGAGGCGTGGCCCGTGTATTGCGTCCAGGAGGCACCCTTCTGTTTTGCGAGCACGGCCTGGCGCCCGATCCCGACGTTCAAAAATGGCAAGGTCGAATCAATCCGACCTGGCGCAGATTCGCCGGCGGATGCAACGTCAATCGTGACATCCCGCAGGTGCTGCGGTCGGCCGGATTCGATCTGGTCGCCGACGAGCGGATGTACATTCCCGGCTTCAAGCTCGCGTCGTACAACTACTGGGGGCGCGCGGTCCCGACCGAAGAGCCAAGTTCGTAGGCAGCTACTTGGCTTCTGCCCGCCCGCATGTCGTCACCTGGCTAGCGCGATTTATCTTTGCTTTCCAGGAGACCCAGGTTCTGCTGGGAGCGTTGTTGGGAACCTCATAGGAGAGTTCGCCACCGCTGACCTTGCCGGTCGGCGTGGTGATCGTCGATTGGTCCGGTGCAACGCTCACGGTGTTGTCAGATCCCGGTGGACCGTGAATCAAAGGCTGGTTCCAGGTGTCAGAACTCGGGTTGTTGCCGGGCTGCAGGTCGCCGAGCCGACACCCGGTGTGGCCGTCGCAGTAGACGTTGCCCACGGCATGCAGGTTATTGAGGCACCCCTTTCCCGTGCTCTTGCTCGATAGCGTGTACGCCTTTCGGCTCTTGGCCCAATAGGTGCCCGCGGCATTGCAGGCATCCCACTTGATGACGCCCTTGGCCTTGGTGTACGTGCCCGAAGCGACGGGCTTCTTGTTGCCGCGATACTCGCAGCGCGCCGGAAATCCGGCATCTGTCGACAGGCGCCAAGAAGGCATGGGGTCCCCGCTGCACGTCGGTGCGAAGTGATGAACCTTGGTGGTCACGTCCACGACGCTATCGTCGGCGAAGTCGATGTACATCGAGTAGTGCAACATGTTCACGGGACCATCGACGGCCTGCCCCTTGGCGTCCGCGGTGTACTCCATGACGAGTGAGCCCCGAAGTCCGGGCGCCGTCGTGTCGCCCTTGCCGAAGTCGGTGCTCGTTACCGCAAACGTGCCGTCCAAGTCGTAGAGGACCGCGCAGGTGTCAGCCTGGGCCGGGATTGCGACGGCGAGCGTCGCACTGAGTGCACTAAGAACCAGAAACAGTCGCGATGTCATGGGACGAATCATGGCACGAATGAGAGGGAGTGAACGCATTCGATTGTCTGTTCGGCGATCTCGAGCTCTTCGTTCGTTGGAACGACGAGTATTTTCGTGGGGAGCACGGCACGATCGATCGCCCGAGACTCAGTAGTGACGCGTTGGTTTTGAGCCTCGTCGATAGACATCCCGAACGCTTCGAGCCCCGTGCACACACGCGATCGAACTTCGGCCGAGTTCTCACCGACACCACCGGTGAACACGAGTCCGTCGACTCGCCCGAGCACCGCGGCATATGCGCCGACGTACTTGCGTATTCGGTAGGTGTAGACCTCCAAGGCGAGGCCGGCGTCCGCGTTGCCGGCCTCTGCGGCGGCGATGACATCGCGCACATCGCCCAACCCGCACAGTCCTCGAAGCCCGCTCTCCTTATTGAGGCCTGACTCGATGTCCTCGAGCGGCGTTCCCGCACCGCTTGCCATATAAAGAATCACTCCAGGATCGACGTCCCCGCCGCGCGTTCCCATGACGAGCCCCTCGAGCGGAGTCAGACCCATGGAAGTGTCGATGCACTTGCCGTTGTCGATGGCAGCCGCGCTCGCGCCGTTGCCGAGGTGAAGTGTGATCAGCTTGAGCTCGCGAAGAGGTCGATCGAGGAAGCGAGCTGCCTCTTTCGCAACGAATGAGTGGGACGTTCCGTGAAAGCCGTATCGGCGTACGCCATGCGTTTCGTACCAGGCCCGGGGCACGGCGTAGCGAAACGCGCGCGGCGGCATCGTGGCGTGAAAGGCGGTATCGAATACCGCCACCTGAGGAACCTGCGGCCATTGCGCTCGGGCGACCTCGATGCCTCGGAGGTTCGGCGGGTTGTGAAGCGGTGCCAGCGGAACGAGCGCCTGAATTTCCGCAACGACCCGGTCGTCGATCAAGGTGGGCACACGAAACACATCGCCACCGTGCACGACGCGATGCCCGATCGCGTCGAGTTGGACGGCGCCGTCTTCCGCGCCGACTGCGAGGCAGTCGACGATCTGCTCGAAAGCCGCGCGATGGTCGACGAGTTCGTTCTGGTCCGCAAACTCGATCACGAGTTCCGTGGAGTCCGATCGCCGGTGAACGAGGCGCGCTCCGCTGGTGCCAATGCGCTCGACCAGCCCGCCTTCGAGAGCCGTTCGGGCCGTCATGTCGACCAGCTGATACTTGATGGACGAACTGCCGGAATTGAGGACGAGCACCCGCATGTCAGGACTGGTTCGGCTGCATCTGAGCCTGAATCGCGGTGACCGCGACGGTCATCACGACATCAGACACCGAGCAACCCCGGCTCAAATCGTTGACCGGCTTGGCAAGTCCTTGCAGGACGGGGCCAATGGCGACAGCGCCAGCCGACCGCTGCACGGCCTTGTACGTGTTGTTGCCGGTGTTGAGATCAGGAAAGATGAGAACAGTGGCCCGACCGGCGACTTCGCTGTCCGGGAGCTTCTGGCGCGCCACGCTTGGGTCGACTGCAGCGTCATACTGGATCGGCCCGACCACCTGTAGGTCCGGGCGACGCGTTCGAACGAGTGCCGTGGCTTCTCGTACTCGGGCGACGTCTTCGCCCTGGGCCGACTCGCCCGTCGAGTACGAGAGCATCGCGATGCGCGGCTCGATGTTGAACGCGCTCGCGGTGTCGGCAGAGCTGGTTGCAATGTCGGCAAGCTCGGAAGCCGAAGGATCCGGATTCACGGCGCAGTCGCCGTAGACCAGCACCCGGTCCCGAAGGCACATCAGAAACACGCTCGACACGACCGAGAGCCCTGCGCGGGGTCGAATGATTTCCAGTGCAGGTCGAATCGTTTGAGCGGTGGTGTGTGCGGCACCGGAAACCATGCCGTCGGCTTTACCGTGCTGCATCATCATGGTGCCGAAGTAATTGACGTCGAGCATCGCATCGTAGGCTCGCTCCTCGGTCATGCCCTTGTGCGCGCGAAGCCTGAGATAGTCTTTCGCGAACTCCGACCGCCATTCGGACGTGGACGGATCGACGATAACCGCTCCTTCGAGATGAACGCCCAGTGTCGACGCGGCTTCCTGGATCTCGGACGGATCGCCAAGCAGAGTGAGGTCTGCAATCCGCCGTCGCAGGATGATTTCGGCTGCGCGGATGATGCGTTCATCCGTGCCTTCGGGAAGAACTATGTGTTGCCGACGCACCTTCGCACGCTCGATCAGCTCGTACTCGAACCGCAGGGGGGTGACCCGGGACGACTGGCTGACCTGAATGCGCTCGGAAAGTTCGGAAAGGGCGACGTGCTCCTCGAACAGGCCGAGCGCCGTGGCGATCTTGCGCTCATCGCCCGCTTTGATCGCGCCTCCAAGCTCATGAAGCCCTATAACTGCGTCGAAGGTCTCTTGCGCGACCGCGATCACCGGGACCGATTGGCGTCGAAAGCCTTGAATGAGCTTCGTGACCGAGGCCGCCGGTTGAAGCCCGCCGGTCAATAGGACCCCCGCGATGGTCGGAAAAGCACCCGAGCGTGCGGAGGCGAGACAACCGAGGATCACGTCCGCGCGATCGCCGCCGGTGATGACCACGGAACCAGGTCTGAGATTCTCGAGGACATTGGGGAGTTCCATCGCCGCAACTGTGAACTCCCTAGCGAGCCCTTGAAGTCTCGATGGGTGCCCAAAGAGGAGCTCTCCATCGAGAGCGGACTGAACCTCGGCAAGCGTCGGATAACCGAGGGTGTTCTCCTCCGGAACCACATAGACTGGTTCAGGCCCTTTCAGCTTCGCTCGAACGCAGGCGTTCACTTCGTCAACTCGCTCCGGCATGACGCGATTGATGAGAGTTGCGACGATCGAACAGCCCGCTCGTTCGAACGCGCGACGTGCGGCGGCCACCTCCTCGACGAGATCCGCAGGCAGACGGTCTCGGCCGTTGGCAACGAAAAACACGGGACTGCCAAGGTGGGCGGCAACCCTCGCGTTGAATCCAAACTCGAAGGCAGCGCCCACGCCGGTGTAGTCGGTGCCCTCGCAGACTACGAAATCACACTGCGCTTCGACTTGCTTGTAGCGCTCGAGAATCCGCGCGAGCAGCTCATCGGATCGGTCGACGACCACTAGGGTCCGAGCTTCATCGTAGGGTGCACCACTCGCCGCCGCAGCATCGTGAGGCAGAGCGTAGCGGGAACGCATGAGGGTGATCTCCCGGTCTTCCTCGGCGGGTCCGTTGACCACCGGCCGAAAAAACCCGAGGCGTTCGACGCGTCGGGATGCGTGCTCCATCAAGCCAAGCGCCGCGAGCGATTTTCCCGCCCGTGGTTGAATCGACGCGATGTACACGCTCTTGGCCAATCCTACCCGCCTCCGGGCGGCAGCCTGGCACTTGGAGCGCAGGGGTTCAACGATGAGAATCCACTGTCCTGCGACGCTGCGCGTTCAGTTTTTTCGTTCCGCTTTGATCGCGATTGTCTATACTCCCGCTCACCGATAGAGGAGTGGTGAAGATGCCGTTGATGAAGAACCGAAGTGCCAAGAAGGCCGCAAAGAAGGCGTCGAAGGACGCCAGAAAAGCCACCAAGCAGGCCACGAAGGCCACCAAGCAAGCTGCCAAAAAGACAGCCAAGACCAATCGGGCCACGAGAAAGGCAGTCAACAAGGCCGTCAAGAAGGCCGCGAAAGACACAGGCTTGAAGAAGGTGTACAAAAAGAGCGGTGCCAAGAAGGCACTCAAGAAGGCCACCAAGTCGCGCTGGGGTTAGCGACAGCCCGAATGCCGCGCATGATGCCGGCTCAATCTTCGGGGATGCCGTTGGGGAAACGGTTCTACTCGATCCAGCCTAGGCAGGGCTCCGAGCCCTCGTCGGGAACGTATCGGATCAGGCTTCGGCGGTACGTCGTGGGCTGAGGAGGGTCGAGCACCTGTTCGAGATAGAGCTCGGCGCAGGCGATGTTATCGATCCGACCGGTTCGGGTGAAACCACTCTCGGTTTCCACCGTCACTCCGCCGACGAAGGGTTCGCTCAAGGAGTCGTGGCAGAAATCGAGGTCAAACTCGGCCTTCACGACGTGCTCGGTGCCCTCGGCGGTCGCCAGATACCCCACGTCCATGAAGCTCTCCTCGTCGAACTGCGCACGCACGCATTGCTGCCGGTAGCCCGGGCCGTTCACCACGAGAAGCGTCCATTCCATGTTCCAGAACCGTGGGCCCCAGGAGTGGTCGCGCTCGCCGCGGCCGACAGACGCCTCTTCGACGCCGTCGATCGAAATCATCCCTTGCACGGACGTAGGCTGCTCGAAGCGCCGCCAGTCGAACCCGTCGCTGCTGTGGCCTTCGACGCCCGAGTCGCCCACGGTATGCGCGGGCCCGATTCCCTGGACTTGAAGATCGATCGCAATCGGAAGCATCGCCCCGATTCGTCGTACGGACGCATCTCATCGTCCTCGAACCGAATTCCAAACTGAGTGAGCTCTTCGTCGCTCGGACGCCGTGCGGATGTCATGAATCTCTCGATCGAGCGGCGACTTTCAGGCGCAACGCGAGATTCGTCAAGCCCGCGAGAAGCGAAAGGCTCAACAATCTCTCAACTCAGCGCGCGGTGCGACCCGGAGAGAAGCTGTCTATAATCCCCGTCGCTCATTAGGAGGACCCATATGATTCGAAAGCTGAAGATACTGACGTTCGCACTGAGCTCGCTGGCCGTCGTGCCAGCTCTTGCACAAGACGCCGAGGCTCAGGCACAAGCCAAGTCGGCAAACGAGATCGTGGTGGAGATCGTCGGGCTGAATAACGACGACGGCCAGATCGGCTGCCGCATCTTCTCGAAGGCCGACGGCTTCCCCGACAAGATGGCGAAAGCAGACGAGCAGCTTTTCAGGAAACCGGAGGCGAAGAAGGGAAGCTGTACGTTCCAAGGATACAAGCCAGGAACGTATGCGGTCTCCGTCATGCACGATCTCAACGGCAACGACGACCTCGACACGAGCATGGTGGGCAGGCCGCAGGAACCCTGGGGCGTCTCGAATGACGCGCCTCCGCATCGTTTTAGCCCCCCCGAATTCGACGAGTGTTCGTTCAAGTACGAAGGCGGGAAGAAAGTCATCAAGATCAAGCTGCAGTAGCCATGCCTCTCGTGGCTCCGCCCGTGCTTTCGCTGCGGCGCGGACCCGGAAGAGAAAGACGCACGATACGTCCCGCAACGCTGCTGAGCTGTCTCGCAAAGCTGTTCGTGTTGTATTGCTGTCCGTAGCGCTCGCAAATCTCGCGGACGCGCGGTGCGATCTCCGGATAGCGAGCCGCCGGAATGTCCGGAAACAGGTGGTGCTCTACCTGGTGGCTGAGATGTCCGGTGAGCAGATGAAGCCATCGCCCGCCTTCGATGTTGGCGGAACCGTTGACCTGGCGGACGTACCATTGTCCGCGGCTCTCGTTTTCGGTTTCTGCTTCTTGATAGACCCGAACCCCTTCTGGGAAGTGGCCGCAGAAAATCACCGAGAACGTCCACACGTTGCGTGTTCCGTTCGCGAGCAGATTTCCAAGCGCGACGCGCGGTCCGTTGAAGAGAGCCAGAGCGGGGTAGAACGCGTAGTCTTTGAAGAGCTGCCAGGATGCCTTCGCAACGAACGGGCGGGCGCGCCGACCGAATTCCACGGGGCTTTGCTTCCCCGCGAGTAACTCGTCGACTCGTAGGTCGTGACTGCCCACCCCCCACTGGAACAACAGCGCCAGGAACGCTGCCACCACTGGCTGGGTTAGATGGAACGGCTTCCAAGCCTGCTCAGGCGCGACGCGCAGGAAACCGTACCCGACGTCACGGTCCTTGCCGAGGACGTTCGTGAAGGTGTGGTGCTCGTAGTTGTGCGAGTGACGCCAGTCGTCGCCCGTGCACACGATGTCCCATTCGTAGGTTTGTGAGTCGAGGGTCGGGTCGCCCGTCCAGTCGTATTGGCCGTGCATGACGTTGTGGCCGATCTCCATGTTCTCGAGGATCTTCGACAACGCGAGCGCGTTGGTACCGACGACAAAGCTCACGGGGCCGAAGCCAAAGTGCAGAAGAAGACGTCCTGCGGTCTCCGCTTGGTGCGCAATCCGGATCACACGTCGAATGTGCTCGAGGTCGGCGGCGCCTAGGTCGGCGACTACGTCTTGTCGCACGGCATCGAGTTCGGCTCCGAAGGCGTCGGCTTCTTCGCGAGTCAGAGTCTTGCTTGGGGTCATGATGCGGATCTCTTTCTCAGCAGGGGCGGCCTTGTGGCGCTTGCTGTGGAGGTACGGGTTGATCACAGCTCGAGCTCCAGGTCGGATTCGGGGATCGAGATACAGAGCTGAATGGCTTCGTCGGGCTCGCTCGACAGCTGGCCGGTCAGCGCGTTTCGAACGACACCGCTTCGTTTGCGGCAGGTGCACGTGTGGCAGATCCCGATACGGCAAGCGTGCTGCGGTCGTTCGCCAGCGCGTTCGAGCCGCTCGAGCAGAGTTCCACCGCCGCGAGCGACCAGTTCACGCTCAGAGCGAATCAGTCGCAGATGAACTCCCTCCGCACCTCCGTTCATAGTTGCGGTTGCAGGTGTCGGTGCGAACTGCTCGCGTCGAAGTCGATCCGATGCGCCGGTGCCCTTCCAGAGTTCTTCGGCGCGGTCCATCAGCGGCTGCGGACCACAGAGGAAGGCGTCTCTTGTGGCGAAGTCGGGAACGAGGTCGGCGAAATGGGCTTCGTCGAATCCGGCGGGAGTCGCCGGGTCGTCGTCGAGACACAAGAGCAAGCGCAGGCCGGAATAGCGCGCCGCGAGCGCCTGGAGTTCCTCACGGAAAATCACGGCCTCGGTACGGCGTGCGTAGTGCACGAACACCACGTCTTCGATGCTGTTTTTTCCGGCAAGGTCGCGTAGCATCGACATCACGGGGGTGATTCCGCTCCCGCCGCTGAGGAACAAGAGCTTCGGCGATGGCGTTGCAGGCAGGACGAAGTCTCCGACGGCCGGACCGATGCCAACGAGGTCGCCTACGCCTACCTGGTCGTGAAGCCAGCTCGAGACCCGGCCCCCGGGGAGTCGCTTGACGGTGATCGTGAAGGCCGCCTCGCCCGGTGCCGAAGAGATCGAGTAGCAGCGATGCGCGCGAACGCCGTCGACTTCGATTTCGACGGATACGTACTGGCCGGCAAGATGCCCGCGCCACGCGGCGCTTGGCCGAAGTACGAAGGTCTTGGCGTCCTCGGTCTCCTGGACCACCCGAAGCACCTCGGCCCGGAGACCCTCATGGGAGCGCAGCGGGGCAAGCTCTCCGACCCAGAATGCGGCCTGGCGATCGAGAAAGAGGCGCCGGGCAACGGTCTGTCGGGTACGGCCCCAGGCGCGTGCGATTGGTTGAGTGGTGTTCATTGAGGCCTCTCTTTGTTACGGTGTCGTAAGTTACGCTGCCGTAGAAGATGGTCAATGTCTTTGTTCTGTAATTGCCTCTTTTAGGCGTTTATTTCCCATTCTTCGGCTCGTTTGTCACGATAGCGTAACTTACTTAAACGTAGTAAAGTCGCTGAATGAAACGAAGCAGTCGCCGTCTTCCCGCTTCGGAGCGCCGTGCGCAGCTCATCCAGGTGGGGCGGGCGGTGTTCGCCAAGCACGGCTACGACGGAACTTCGGTCGAAGAGATCGCCAAGCGGGCCAAGGTTTCGAAGCCGATTGTCTACGAGCACTTCGGCGGCAAGGAAGGCCTGTACGCGGTGATTGTCGATCGGGAGATGGACTATGTGGTTCGCCGAATCGTCGAAGCGATCTCTTCGGGCACGCCACGCGAGCGAGTCGAGCGTGCCTCACTCGCGTTCCTCAACTACGTGAAGGACCACCCCGACGGCTTCGCAGTGTTGTCCCAGGATTCGCCGCTGACTTCATCGCGCGGGTCGATGTCGAGCCTGTTGAACGACCTCGCAGAACGTGTGGGCGATCTCTTCGTATCGGCCTTCAAGGAAGCCGGCTACGACGCAAAGTCTGCACCGATCTACGCCCATGCACTCGTCGGCATGGTGACGTTCGTCGGCAAGTGGTGGACCGAGGAGCGAAAGCCGGCCGTCGAGGAGGTCGCGAAACACCTCGGCGCGCTTGCATGGATGGGCCTGCGACACCTGCCGAAGCAGCCTGCGCTGGTGGTTCCGAACAGATAGGATGCATCCGTAGGTACCCGTCCCCGAGCTGGGTTTATCATAGACAATCTGAGCATGAACGCGTGAAGCTCAAGTACATCCCCAATCTCATCTGCGTCATTCGCATTCTGCTCGTCGCGCCAATCGTGTGGAGCTTAGTGCAGGGCGATTATCGGCTCGCGCTGGTTCTCATCTGCATCGCAGGTCTCTCTGACGCGCTCGACGGATACCTGGCGCGGCGTTTCGATTGGCGCACTCGGCTTGGGGGTTTGCTCGACCCGGCAGCAGACAAGCTCTTGATGTTTGCCGTGTTTCTCACTCTGACGTGGCTTGGTTGGGTCCCGGTTTGGTTCACGGCGATCGTCATCGGTCGCGACGTGATCATCATCGTCGGGACCCTCCTCCATCAGCTGCTCGTCGGTCCGGTTCATGGTGAGCCGAATGCAGCAAGCAAACTCAACACCGTGTTGCAGATCGTGTTCCTGCTCCTGACGGTTGGCCACGCATCGATCGGCTGGCCACCCGTCGAAGTCTTGCAGCTCGTGGGCGCCGCAATCCTCGTGACGATAGGCATCAGCACGGTGCAGTACGTCGCGACCGGGCTTCGTCGGCTTTCGGACACAGAGCGCGCTCCGTGACTCCTATCGTCGGTCTCGCGGAATACTTGGCGGGCGGCGCGAACTGCGCACCATGGCTAACAAGATGAACACCGACCGACCAACTTTCTCCTACGGGACGGCCGTTCTGGCCATTGCCGGCGCACTGGCGCTTGCAGGTCTCGCATTCCTGGTGGCGCGAAACGCAGAGAAACCTGCGACGCCCCCCGCGAAATTGGAATCGACGACCACCAACGCAGAAGCGGGGTTCGACATCCTGCTGGGCCCCTGGATCCGACCCGATGGCGGCTACGTGGTGACAATCAGCGCCGTAGACGCCGACGGCAACCTCGAGGCGGCCTACGCGAACCCGACGCCGTTGCCCTTTCAGACGGCCAAAGCATCACTCGATGGCGAGACGATCCACCTCTTCCTCGAACTCACCGCAGGCGGCTACAACGGATCGACGTACACGCTGACCTACGACCCACAGCAGGACGTCCTCTATGGCGTTTTCTACCAGGCCGTCGCGAAGCAGAAGTTCGAAGTATATTTTCGGCGTCAAAAGTAGTTCGAGACGAGCTTGCCGCAGCCGAGTCGAGGCGTCGCAATCGGTCAAAGCCCGGCGCGAACACCGAACCATACCGCCACGCAGATGGCGGCCGTGAACGCCGTGAGCCAGCCGACGTCGCGAATGAACATCGGCAAGACCAGGAGCAGCAGACCGCCCGCTACCTGCAGCGGCCGCCCCTGCTTCCGCCCGTACATCAGCATCACGAACCCAACCCCGCTCCCAATCAACCCCACGAACAGGTACCCAGGTTCCAACATGTCCTTGGCGTTAGCCTGAACCTTGGACCGCGATGGCGCCATACCAATCCTGGTACGCGGGGGGCCGTGTCTGCGCCGCCAAGAGCTCTTGCTGCTCGAACACCATGGTCTTGTGCGAAATCGGAGCCGGCATTCAGAGGTACGGTGCGAAAGCTCCTCGAGAACAACAGCGACATCGACGCCAAGCTCGAAAGCGCAGTACGCGAAGTCTTTCAGCGGTGGCCGGTCCAACGCAACTGCGATCCGTAGTGCCGCGGCATCAGCCTACTGGGTAGAGAGTTCGCTGACGTCCAACACCAGCCATTGTGATGGTCCGATCGTCGTGTCGAGGCGATGCTGTCGCCCAAGGACGGTCACTTCAATCACGTGTTCGCCGGGTGGAAGCTCAACCCTGACGACAGCGATCCGCGCCGGAAGCGTCGCCCAACTTCGGGTGTCGGGTTTATCGGCGGCAGCCATGCCTGCCTGGGTGATCATCGAGGCGAGCACGCCGAGACTGCTCTTGCCGGTCGTCTGCCCGATGGCCACCCCCGCTCCTGCGCCGACCGCACCTCGGGTCAGCATACGGGTCACCGCCGCAGCCATCACGCGCCCCTTGCTCTCGTCCCACGCGCGCCGGGCAACCGCATCGACGTCGGCGATCACGTGCACCTTCTGGGCCCGGCCGTCGATCGTCACCAGGGGCGCAGGGTATGCCGTGGGTGACGGCGCGAGCTCCGGATAGTTGATCCACGTGACCAACCCTTGCCCAGCAAGCCGTCGCGCCTGCTGGATCGCCACCGGCGACAGAAACGCCCCCGCGATGGTCAACGCGAAACCGATAGGCACGCGCTGGGCGACGAGAGCCGGTACACGCCCGTAGCTGATCACCAGCAGCACATCGGCCGATCCGTCGGCAACGGGTGCGCCCTGCCCGGCGCCGCGAGCAACAGACTCGAGGCGAGGGGTTCGGTACCCGCCAAGCTCGGCGAGTCTCCTGATCGGCTCGTCCAAGCTGGGCGCGGTCGTCGCCTGCAGCACTTCATCGTAGTATCGAAGTGCCGTGTCGGGCACGTTCGACTTCTCGAAGGTGTAGCCAGCAAGGTAGCTTCCCGGGATACCCGCTTGCATAACCGCGTCTTGTTCGACCTTCTCGGCGCCGAGCAGAAAGTCGCGCATCACCGAGAAGCGCCGCGCCTCGACTCTTGCACCCTCGAGATTGCCCGGAACCAGGAAGTTGATCATGTTCATCGTGTTGAGCATGAGCTTCTCGTAGGGACGTGCCTTGTACGGACCCGCGCTATCGCTGAACATGTAGCGAACGATTTCGTCAGAGGTAGAGCGCGAGAAGTCGAGGATCTCGATGGCCTTGTCTGCAACTTGGAAGTCGCGGCTCGACCAGCCGTACTGCTGGAGCGCCTGCAGCACCATCGCTCGATCCAGCAGCAATAGCGCGTCGTCGTCCCTCAGGTTCTCCGGGAGAACTTCGGCGCCCTTGACGTCGAGCGCCCGATTGGTTGCACGCAGAGCGCCGTCTAGGTCACCCGCGTCGAGTGCGGTGCGCGTCTCGCGAGTGCGGTCCGAAAACGTCTTGCAACCCGCGGTCGTGAGCACGGCGGTCGCTGCGACGAGGAACGCTGCCGAGTGGTGCCATCGTCGGACCTGCTTCCGCTTCGGCGCATCGGTCACGAACTAGATGATCGCCTTGGTGATCGGAGCCTGATTCTGGAAGAGAATTTCGCCCGTCTCGACGTCGACGGTGCGAATGAAGAGGTAGTACTGCACCCTTCGCGCGCTTTCGGTGCGCTCATCGGTTGCAAACACCCGACCCGAAACGATGTAGCGCACGCCGATCTGCTTGCCCCATGCCGCAACACGCGATTGATCGAACGCGCTGTTCTGTTGTTGCTGACGAATCTCTTCGATCAAGAACGGCTGTTCTTGGAGGCTGATCACCCGAACCGGCGCGAAGTTGATGAGCTGTGACTCGATCTCGGTCATGAGCGCGTTGAGCGCGCTGTCGATGTGCTCGCTGGTTTCGTTTCGGATCGGCATGACGGCGACGGTTGGATCTTGCTCGGTCTTCCATCGAGCCATCAGCTTGGAGGTTCTGAACGCCTCCATGTTGATCTCGAGCGCCTTCTCGAGATCTTTTCGATCGAGACTGGTGCTCATGGCGGCCTGGTCGAGCCCAGGGGTGTCCTGCCCGCGAACGGCGCGGGGACCGGCACAGCCCGCGAGGAGGCCTGCGAGCGAAGCGAGGACGACAACGGATTGAAGCACTTGGTTCGATGCAGACGAGTGTTGGATCATGTCCTTGCCGTGCGAAAAAGGGGTTGCAGTCTGCGTAGACTAGCGAGCAAGGCGGCGCGCGCAAAGCAGAGGTCCCTGCCCTCGGGCTCCCCCACGTTCCCATGCTAGGCTCTGCCTGGTCACCATGTGGAAGCTCTCCTGTTTTGCCGTGGCCTTCTTGACGTTTGCGCCGGTCGCAAGCGCCGATGATGCGACCGGATTTCCTGCAGGCGCGCAACCCCAGTACGGCAAAATGCCGATGGCCTCCGAGGGCACCAACCCGAGGCTCGAGCGCCGCCTTTCCCTTCAAACCAGGCATCGTCAGGACCGGACCTATCGTGGCCCGTCGGGCATCCTCGGGTTTCAGGGGGGCGTTCCAATCTTCGTCGGTGGCGATGTGGATCGCGACGTTGTGAAAGCCGGCGGAAGCATCCTCGGTTTCGGCGGGGTTGATTTCGGCTATGGCACGGTCGAGCTCGAGGTCGGATGGATGGGCAACCCGACCAGCCCGCCGGGCTTCGATTCGGTGACCGCACAGCGCGTCGTACTCGGGGTGGGAGGCCGCGTGCAGGTTCCGAACAGGTCGGCCGTGCTTCCATTCATCGGATTCGGCTTCGCCTCGCAATGGTGGAAGTATGACCTCCCGGGCGGCTGCACCGAGCTGTTCTGCTCGACGGGAGGACGCTTCCGCTTCGCGCCTGGCCTCAACGTGAGGGCTGGCGTGTCGTTTCTATTGGGCGACGTGGCCGCAATCGAAATCGGTGTCCGCTACAACGTGTCGTTCGACACCAACAGCATTGCGACGGGAACCCTGCAGTTTGTCGAGCCGACTCTCGGGTTTCGTTTCTGGCTCTAGCGTGGCCACAAGACCCGGATGGCGCCAGTTGTCGGCGCTCGGCCTGCTGCTCGGAGCGCTGTTCTTCGCAGCCTCTCTGACGCCGTCGCTCATCCCGCGCGGCTTCGTCCTACAGGGCATCCTGGGCGGCATCGCGTTCGCGGCCGGATACGGAATCGCACAGCTACTTCGTTCGCTCTGGACCTATCTCGAACTTCCGCTCCCCCACGGCCGCAGCCACCGCATCCTGCTCACCGTGGCGGGGCTTGCCGCAGCCGCGATCGTTGTCGGCTTTCTCGCGCTCGCCGCTGGATGGCAGAACTCGATCCGCGAGCGTATGGGCATGCCACCGGTGACCGGCGCTCGTCCTTTGGAAGTGGGCGCGATCGCCCTACTCACCGCGCTTGCGCTCCTGCTGCTGGGTCGGGTCGTCGCGGGCACCTTCGGCGTCGTCTTGCGCAGGTTCGACCGCATCCTGCCGCCGCGGCCAGCTCGGCTTCTCGCAGTCGCTGCCACGCTGCTGCTTTTCTGGCTGCTCATCGACGGAGTGCTTGCACGCTCGGCCATACGAATGATCGACAGGTCGGCCCAGGCGCTGGACGAGGTGCTGCAACCAGAGCTCGACCCGCCCGCCGAGGGAGACAGGGTCGGCAGTCCCGCTTCGCTGGTCGGCTGGGACAGTCTCGGGCGGACGGGGCGCGACTACGTCTCGAGCGGTCCCAGCCGCGCAGACATCGCCGACTTCCTCGGAGCCGAAACGCCGGAAGGCAAGAACGCCCTGATGCCGCTCCGGGTCTACGTTGGCCTCAATTCCGCCGACAGTGCCGAGGAGCGCGCCGCCCTGGCGCTTGAGGAACTCATCCGGGTCGGCGGCTTCGAGCGTTCGGTGCTGGTGATCGGCGTGCCTACCGGCACCGGCTGGATGGACCCCACCGCGGTCGACACGCTCGAATACCTGCATCGTGGCGACGTGGCGACGGTGTCGATGCAGTACTCCTACCTGCTGAGCTGGATCTCCCTGCTGGTCCAACCCACCTACAGCAAGGATGCGGGACGGGCGCTCTTCTCGGCGGTCTACAACCACTGGCACGAGCTTCCGCGCGAGAGCCGACCCCGGCTATACCTCTACGGCCTCAGCCTCGGCGCCTATGCGTCGCAGGAGTCACTCAGCCCCTATCAGATCCTGGGCGATCCACCGCAGGGCGCGCTCTGGGTCGGACCGCCGTTCAACAGCAGCGACTGGCGCGAGGCGACCAACCGGCGCCAGCCGGACTCGCCGGCGTGGCGGCCCTTGGTGGGTGAGGGCGCACTCGTGCGCTTCACCAATCACGGCGAGGGCCTCGATCTCGACGGGGCGCCGTGGGGCCCGATGCGCGTAGTCTTCCTGCAGTATGCAAGCGACCCCATCACATTCTTCGAGCCCGAGTCGCTCTTTCGTGCGCCTGCCTGGATGATCCCGCCGGTCGGTCAAGACGTCTCGCCGAAGCTCCACTGGATCCCGGTCGTCACCTTCCTCCAGCTGATGCTCGACATGGGGATCTCCTTGAATGTCCCGATGGGGCACGGGCATCTCTATTCGTGGTCCGATCACATCGAACCCTGGATCGCGGTGACCGAGCCCGAAGGATGGACCCAACCCGAGCTCGACCGCCTCGACGCGCACCTCAGCCCATGAGGGGCGCTTCATAGCTCCCGAGTTCAGAGTGTCCGAAGGTAGGCGATCAGTGCCTGCTTCTCGGCATCGGACAATCCGTCGCAGGAGAAGCGGTGCCCGCGGTCACTCCAAGGTGAAGCCTCCACGGTAGGTCGCTCCGTATCGAGGCAGAACAAAGACTCGAGCGAGTCGACCGAGCCGTTGTGGAGAAAGCGCTGGGCCGCCCAGATGCCAACGAGCCGCTGGGCCCGGATTCCTTGGGTCAGGGTGTCCCGGCCGACCAGGTCGATCCCGCAGCAGGGCTTCCCGTCCGCGTCGGGACCGAGCCAGCGCGCCATGGCAGGGTCGGAGCCGATCTCGTCGAACGAGTAGACCTGCCGGCTCGAGCCCCGCGCGCCGTCGTGACAGTCGAGGCACCCCTTTTGGACGAATAGCTCCTTGCCCTCGTTCCTAAGGTTCTCGCTCGGCGGCGCGAGATTCCGCGGGGCGCGCAGAGAAAGCAAAAAGTCCTCGAGAGGCCCGAGGCGGGCGGCTGTCCACGCTTCACGGTTCCCGTCTCCAAGGACGACGAACCCTTCGAGGAAGTTGAGCACGCCGGTCGAGACTCCGGTGTGCCCAAGGAGTGCTCCGTCCATTTCAAACTGTTCGACCTCGTCGTCGGTGGGAAGTCCCCAAAGCGGCATGATCTTGCTGACCGTGTGCACCTCGTCGTCGAGCGGCAAAGGCACGATGACGAAATCCATCGTACCCGTTTTCCAACTGGCGTATTGCGCTTGAACCTCGTCGGTGAACTGCGGAAGCGTCGCGCCTGAGCTGGCTAAGGGAACCAGGGCAGCAAGCATCCTCAGCCGAATGCTTGGATCGGCCTCCATCGCGTCGCGGTAGGGCGCCAGCACGGCGGCCGCGCTCGGCTCCGGCTCGGTGCCGAGAAGCGCGGTCAGCGGCAGCACCGCGATCGCCAAATTCATTTCGCCGTAGGCATACTGGTGGTTGGCCGCGCCAACCGAGTAGCGCCCGTCCGGAAGCTTGCCGAAGTGGCAACTCGCGCAGGTGAACGCGAGCGCAGGCGTGCCCTCGGCGAAGTCCTTGCCGGGGCCGAACCCGAGCGGAAGCCCATCTTCGGAGGTCGGGTCGGCAACCATCCCGACGCCGCTGGCACCCGGCCCCAGTTGATTCGGGAAAAGCTCCAGCACCGTGGTGAGGAGCACGGTTGGGACGCCGACCGTCTCGAACCCTTCGTAGAAGAACATCTCCTTGCCGCACAGAAGCCGCTCTCGACGAGTGTCGTCGCCTCCGTCGACGGCGTCCCAGTATCGATCGCAGGCACCGTCGAGTGTGCCCCCTTCGAGTACAGCCATCAGATCCGAAGAGACGTTGGTTAGCCCTTCACTCGCATCCGACTGAGGCGCGAAGGGATCCCTTGCATCGCCACCTTCGCTGCACGCAAGGAGGAACAACGACAGGAGAGCGACTAGCTCAATGAGTCGTCCACCATTGTCTTCTTTGCAGCGCATCAGCCTGCGGTTCTACCACAGGTAATCGTGCTCTACGCCTCTAGAAAAGGGGCTTGCGCCGGCAGGGGTCGAGCACACGCGTCAGTCGTCGCGGCTACGGCTCCCAGTCCTCCGTGAGGCAGACGACCGGATCGTACTCAGTCACCCCGGTGACACCCTCTAGCTTATTGCCCTTGTTGTCGACCGGAATGCAGACCTTGGTCGTCTGATTGTTGTCCCGCGACGCCGTACGAGCCCAGACCTGCGCAAAGCCAGGCGGAGCCTTGGAGTTGCCGCATCGCCCTCCGACATTGGTCGCGTGGATCGCATTGCGATCGTAGTACGCAATCCACTCGTTGGCGTCGGTTGGGGAGGTGGGTCGGAACCAGGTCGCCTTCTTGTGTTTGCGCTTGTCGACGACGACGTCCCAGCCGGCCTCCGTCCGCGTCTGCTCGAAGCTCGGGTTGTCCCAGTCCATCACCATGAACGTGTTCTGGTTTGGGCACGAGGGCTTCCCGATGTTCATGTAGACTTCTGGCGAGTGGTGGAAATGGTAGGGATAGAACGACTCCAGTTGAATCGTCATGCCGATCTCGGCGCCCACCAACTCCCCGTCGATCTCCTTGATGCGAAGCAGGCCCCACGGCCCCATCACCTCGGCGTAGGCGTAGCCTCCGCGAAAAGCCGGGTTGATCGCCTTTTCAGCCTCTGCGTAGAACGGAAGCCAACCCACGGCGCTCCAGAGATCGGGGAGTCCGTTGTACGTGATGTCCTTGTCGATGAAGCCCTTCGAGTCGGTGTTCGCAAGAATCGCGGAGAAGTTCTTTGTGAGTTTGCGGCCGGCTTTGCCGATGTCGTCGTTCTTGTCGGCGTAGTATTCGGTGAACGTCGGCCGATCGATCCAGGCGGCAACTTCGGACGCGGCTTTCATCTCTTCGTTCGGAGTGTAGAGAGGGAACGCGTCGTACGTCTTCTGTACGTCGAAGCACTGGCGGGCAAGGTCGGGGTTGTCGAGTACCCAGTTGACGTGCTTGACCATGAGCTCCACGTCGCGGTACCGAGACATGCAGCGTGTTTGCGTCTTGTTGGTCTTGCCGTCGTTGGTCTGTACGGTCGCGAGGGGCGAGTCCAAGCAGAGTCTCGACGTTTCGAGGGCCGTCACGAACCCACTCAAGTATGCGAGGGTTTCTGTCCACAGCTTCTCGGCAAGCGCCTTCTGAGCAGGCGTCATGTCGATGGTTTCGATGTCGTCGTCGCAAACGAAGCCAGCAGGCTCCTTGGCGACGGGCATCGAGGCGGGCGCCACGGTCTCTTTCACGACGGGAGCCGCGGTGGTGCCGGGGCCAGGCGACGCTTTGGGCTCGCACGCTGCGGACAGTATGCCGAGCGAGATGGCGATGATCACGAGTGGATGACGGTGTCGGTGACTGGTGTGCATGGTTCCCTACGCTGTTCGTTGGTTCCGGTTGGCGCGGCTACGCGAGCCCGCCGGGCTCTAGAAGTAGTATTGAATCTGAAGGTTGACTTGGTTTTCCCAACGGTTCGGGCGATTGGCTCCGGCCCCGAGGGCGCTGTTGGCGAACGAGTCGTTCAAATAGGTCGCGTCCTTGCCGGTGAGCACGTCGAGCCATAGCCACACCGGCCCGAGGTGCACTTGAAGACCGACCGTGATCAAGTGAGAAGTCGGGAAGTCTGCCTCGTCCTTCAGGAAGAGGCTGTACTCCGCGTACGGGACGAGGGCATTGAAGTACTTCCTGGCAAACGGGATCGTCTTCGCCAAGTTGAAGCTGAAGAACGTGAACTTCGCCGCAATGTCTCGGTACCCGCCAAACTGCGAGATGCGCACGATTCGGTCGTCGACCGGAGTACCGTCGATCTCGGCTGGGTTCTGGGGGCGAAACTCGGATCGCGTGACCTGAAACAGTGGTTCCCAACCCTTGTAGTTTCCGCTGTACATGCCTTGGACCATGTAGCGCCAGCCGGTTTGATCGGTGGCAACGTTGGGCACCAAGCCTACCTGGGCTGCAACGATGAACTCCGAATAGAGGTTCGGACGGTGCGGCATCTTGTAGATGCCACGCACTGCGAGACTGGAGACGTCGCGGTTCTGCTGCTCAGCAAGCGGCGTGAGGTCCGAATCCCATCGGTTGGCCGGATCTCCAAACCCTATCTGGTCGCGAAAGAGATAGGCGATGTCGAGGCGGTACCTGTCCGTGTCTTTGACGTACTTGACGCCGTAATCGTAGTCGTCCTCGAGGGTCGAGTACCAGCCTAGGGTGAACCACCACGAATGCGACGAAAACACGTGACGGCCCCAGGGCACGAGAACCTGACCGAGCTGAATCGCGTTGTCTTTCCAGGCGTATTGAAGCCATCCCTGGCGCAGAATGAACATGAACGAGAAGAAGCGAATCTCGAAGCGCATCGAGAAGTTGCCCCAAGTCGCGGAGCCGGCGAGCTGCAGCTGGTTGAACTCGAAATTGCCGTAGCGCGAGAGGGTCGTGTCGCGCCAGTTCTGTATCGAGTAGTTGAACCAGAGCCAGCCCGATAGATCGAACGTCGCGAGGGGCACGGTTTCGTCAGGGTCCTCTAAGACGAGGTCGGGGGGCTCCTCGAGGGCTATGCCTTCGCCCTCGGTGGCGACTCTCGCCGGGTCATCCCCTTCTCCGACTTCGGGACCGCCCTCGTACTGTGTCTCTGGGTCGGGGTTCTCCACCTCGAAATGAAGGTAGTGAAAGTGATCTTCAGGATCGGTGGCACCCTGCGCTTCGGCCCGCGCCCCGATTGCACCTGCGACCAAGAAGGCTCCCGCAAAGGCGATGCTCTTCGATATTCTCATGCCCGCTGTCCCGACTCAGTGGCGCGCCTCTAGCGCGCATCCAGTAGCCTCAGCCGGCAACGTCGCGGCGCGAAGCTTGCCCTCGAGCGGACGTTGCCATAATCGCGTCGCGGAACGCAAGAGCAAAAATCGCGGTCCGCCGAAGCGCGGTTTGCCCGTCGGAGCTCTCCACATGTCTACGCCGTTTCGACGACGAACCTTCGCTTGATGCTCCGCTCGTCCTGACGTACGTCATGTGTTGTGTGAATCGTCGGACGCGCTTGTGCCTCTGGACGGCTCTAGGTACCGTGCGGGTCCGCGATGCGCGGAGGTCAACTGATGAAGACAGCAACACTGTGGATGCTCCTTGTACTCGGCGGTCTGGTTGCAGTTGGCTGCAGCGAGGCTGACGCAAACCTCGAGACCTGCGAGGGCGGCGCCTGCGAAACGCAAGAGGACTGCGAGATGGAGTGCGAAGACGTTTGCGGCGATCCGGACTTCGAATCGTTCAACTGTGTGGACATGACCTGCCGCTGCGTCTGCTTTTTCGGCTGCGAGTAGCTCAACGCAAGGGCAGCGCTTATGTCGCGGCTTCGGCGAGTCGAAGAATCCCCTCTCGAATCTCATGCGGTTCGAGGCTTGCGTAGCCAACCAAGAAGCCTGAACACGGGGGACTCCCCGCGTAGAACGGCGCCACGGGATACACCCCAACTCCGAGAGCCCGCCCGCGGCGTCGGATCGAGGCGGCCGCTTCAGGCGGCGTATCCCGCAACCAAAGGACGGCATGGTGGCCAACAGGTGCACCGCCGACCTCGGCGCGAGCGCCAAAGGCTTCTTCCACAGCATCGACGAGAGCCTCGCGGCGTATTCGGTTGGCGACACGCGTGCGGCGAACGTGCCGTTCAAGGTGGCCACCGTCGATGAAATCCGCCACCGCCAGCTCGAGAGGTGTGTTGCCTCCGCCCCCGGACAAGGTCTTTTCGGCCTCGAACTCGGCGACGTGGGCGCTCGGGACAACGAGATAGCCGAGACGCAGCGCAGGGAAGAGAGATTTGGAAAAGCTGCCTGCGTACAGAACACGCCCGTCCCCATCGAGCCCCTGCAACGAGGGAACGGGGCGCCCATGGTGGTGAAGCTCCCCATCGTAGTCGTCCTCGAAGACGAACGCTTTGGCACGGGCAGCGCGCTCCAGCAGTGCAATGCGCCGGTCCTCGGGCATGACCACGCCGGTCGGGAACTGGTGCGACGGGGTCACGTAGAGCATGCGCGGCAGCGGGGCGTTGCTTCGCAGCAACTCCGGCACGAGGCCCCGTTCATCGACGCGTCCCCGCAGCACCCGCGCACCATGCGCAACCAGTGTCTGGCGCGCTGCCAGATAGCCTGGGTCTTCGACGACCACCCGGTCGCCCGGATCGATCAGGACGTGCGCAGCGAGACGAACCGCCTCCTGAGTGCCTTGCGTCACGATGACCTGATCTGCGGAACTGCGTACTCCGCGGGAGCGAGCCAGGTGCCGGGAAATCGCATCGCGCAGTGGCCTCGCCCCGCTAGGTTCGCCGTAGTCCAACTGGCGCCGAGAGGCTCCACGATAGCGTCGGCCGAGGAGTCGACAAAAGGTCTCGAAAGGAAGATCTTCGAACGCCGGCGGGCCGTAACGAAAGTCGAACTGAAGTGCCTGCGCGCCCGGCGCCCACTTGGGACGGGCCTGCTCGAAGGCTCTCTCGATGCGCTGCGCTCTCTTGGAAGAACGAGTCGATGGCATGCCCGCATGAAGGGGCTCAGGCTCCACATAGAAGCCCTCGGAGGGAAGACTCGACCGCACAAACGTGCCGGAGCCCCGTCGCGCCTCGAGGTACCCTTCCGAACGCAGTCGCTCATAGGCAGCGAGCACCACGTTGCGGGAAACCTCCGTCTCCTCGGCCAGAACCCGCTGCGCCGGCAGTCGACTGCCCGCTTCGAGACGTCCGTCGCGAATCGCATGAACGATTCCCCGTGCGAGCCGCTCGGTCAGTGTGCCTGCGCCTTCGAGAGCAATCAGCATACATAATTGGTACCACATTTTCTCATAAAGTGGCTCTTGGATAGAACCGCTTCCGCTCGTAGGTTCGGTGTAGGAGTTCACCATGACGACCAGCCCCACGCTCACGACAGTCATTGCGCAGAAGCTGATCGACGGCCCCGATGGCAATGTTTCGATCCTCCGCGCAACGCCCGCTTCGCCGCACAGCGTCGCCCTCCTCATCCCCGCGATGGGGGTGGCTGCGGGCTACTACGCGAAGGTCGCCGAGTCCCTCGCCGAACGCGGGATCGCCGCCGCGGTCATGGAGCTCCGCGGTCAAGGCGAGCACGAGACCAAGCCTGCGGCCGGCGTGGACTTTGGCTATCGGCAGTTGTTGGGCGACCTCGATGCTGCGTTGGACACACTGCGACACGAGTACCCGGGCCTCCCGACCATTCTGCTGGGACATAGCATCGGCGGACACGTTGCGATGCTCCAGGTCGCCCTGAAACCCCAAAGCGTCGACGCCGTAGGGCTGATCGCGACGGCGACCCCACATCACGCTCCATACCAAGGTGCAGCGCGCTGGAAGGTACGCCTCGGCACACGCATGATTCGCACGGTGTCGTCGGTCTTAGGCTACTACCCCGGTCACCGGATTGGCTTCGGCGGATTGCAGCCCAAGACCTTGATGCTGGAATGGACCGACATGGCCCGCAGCGGCAGATACACGCTCGAGGGCGCTGCAATCGACATCGAGGCCGCTCTGAAAAAGCTCTCGATTCCGACCCTGGCACTGGTCATCGAGGGGGATGAGGTCGCCCCGCCCAGGGCCTGCGAACCGATCGCGGACAAGCTCCCGAAGGACCAGGTCGACTGGGTCGTGCTCGGTGAGCCGAGGATGAGCGCCCGAGCATGTCACCATCAGCGATGGGCACGTGAGCCCACGCCGGTCGCAGAGGAAATCGTTGCGTTCATCGAGCGTCGGGTGCGCGCGCAGGGTCGGCCGTCAGCGAATCTCGCTCAGGCGAAGCTCGCGGCATCGGGTGTCCGGTGATGGGGTTCTATCGAAGAACTCGGGTAGCGCGCTGTATCGCTCGACCTTCATGAAGTCACCCTGGTGGGAAACGATTCCGGTGGCGTCATCGCGCAACTCGTCGCCGCGAGGCATCGGAAGCGAGTCAGCCGCCTGGTGCTCACGACCTGCGATGCGTACGAGGTCTTTCCCCCAGCGCATTTTCGCTACCTCCGGCTCCTGCCGCTCGTGCCCGGTCTGACGGCGCTCGCCGCCAAGGGCCTGTTTCACGTAAAGACACTTCGCAACGCTCCGCTGGCCTATGGCTTGCTGGCCAAGTCAGGCATTCCCGATGATATCGTGAAGAGCTATTGCGAACCGGCCGCGAAGAGTTCGGCGATTCGGCGCGACGTGAACAAGTTCATCCGCTCGGCTTCTTCGGAGGTGACCATGCAGGTCGCTACCGAGCTTCGGTCGTTTGATCGCCCCGCTCTACTGCTTTGGACGCCGGAGGACCATTTCTTCCAGAAATCCGGGGATTTGTTAGAGACGCATCTAACGTGGTAGCCGCCACGCCTTCATTGATCGCGTAGGGGAGCAAAGCTTCTCAGGCAGCAACGTCGTCGACGCGGTGGTGCGCACGCTGCGCAAGAAGCTAGGCGACGGCTACGCCCGAGATTTGCGAGTTTCCACGAGGTCGACAGAGACTCCATGTTTCGCCCCGGTTGCGCGAAGGGCCGCGTGCATCCGGGGGTTCGGCTCCACTGCCATGACGCGAGTCCCCGGCGAGAGATAGCGGAAGTTCGCGCCGATGCCGGGCCCTATCTCGACGATCTCCTCGGGGTGGCCCGCGAAGAGCGATCGCTTTCGAGCACCGAGGAGGTGGTCGATATAGCCGTCAAACCATCGAAAGAACCATGCGTTCAATCGGCCCCGAATCGGATTGTCGTACGTCATACGTCGAACGTAAAACCGTCCGAACGCCGGCGCATGAGCGCGCGATGAGAGTGCGATGAAGACGTCGACGTCTCCTACTCGTTCAGCTACTCGCCCGCGTGGCTAATGTGCTTCGTAGCCCTAATCGCCGCGATCACCTGATCGAGGTTGTAGCTCGCCGGCATCTGCAGCGATGGGTACGTCTTGTAAGTCTCGAGTTCCTTGAGCCACAGCAGCTGCCCGATTGGCAGCAGATTCCAGTCGTAGATGTACGCCGTGCTTGGAGCGGCCAGTGCGCCACCATAGCCGAGGAGGGTTTTCTGATCCTCCGCGACCGCTTGCTCAAATGGATCCCGCTTGATGTTGTTGACCTGGGTCCAATGATAGGTGACCGTGCCCGTGAGCCCGCCTGTCGCCGAAGAAGGCGCCATCGTGTAGTAGAACTTCCAGTTCTTGTACCGCACTGCAGACGGGTGTTGGCCGGTGTAATAGAAGAACGTATCGCGAGCGGAGTCGCCCTTGCCTTCGAGGTAAGCCCTCTGGTTGACGCCATCGAGCGTCGTTTTGATGATGCCGGGGTACTTGCCGGCCTCAATCTGTTCCTTCAGCCCGTCACCCGTAGGCCCGCCGGCGATGTCAACGAAGGTGGGGACCCAGTCCAACGAAGAGAAGATCTGGTCTAGGACGGTCCCGGGTTTGATATGCCCGGGCCAACGGATGACCGCCGGCGCCCTCATCCCGCCTTCCCAGGTCGTGAGCTTGCCGCCTCTGAAGGGCGTGACGCCGCCGTCCGGGTAGGTGATTGCCTCGGCGCCGTTGTCGGTGGTGAAGACAACGATGGTGTTGTCGAGCTGGCCCATATCCTCGAGCTTTTTCAGCACGTAGCCGATGTTGTCGTCCATCTGCTTCATGCCGGCTTCGTTGATGCCCCAGTCCTTGCCGCCCTTTTCGCCCAGCATGTCCAGATACTTCTGCGGGAGCATCGTCGTGATGTGCATCCGCGCCGGGTTGTACCAGACGAAGAACGGCTTCCCCGTGTCCTTGGGATCGTTGCGGTCGAGGAAGTCGATGACCTTGGAGGAGATCTCCTCGTCCACGGTCTTCGAGCGCTCCAGCGTCAGCGGCCCTTCGTCCTTACAGCTCTGGTTATTCTCGCTGCCATCCGAAGACTTGCACCAGATGACCGGCCGTGGAGGGGTCATGCAGGTCGCCGTCTTCGGGTCGACCGCACCTGGCACCGGCTCGAGGCCTTTGACCGGCGTGTTCTTGCAGGGCGGTACCACGCCCTGAGTCAAGGGGTCGGAGTTGATATCCGGAAAGCTCACCCCCTGCATCGCGTCCAAGTGATACAGGTAGCCCCAGAATTCTTGAAAGCCGTGGGCCGTCGGCAGCGATGCCGCTTTGTCGCCCAGGTGGTTCTTGCCGAACTCGCCGGTGTTGTAGCCAAGGTCGAGCAGGAACTGGGCGAGCGCCGGCGTACCTGGCAACAGGGAGCTAGTGGCGCCAGGAAGCTGCGGCATGACCATGCCCGCCCGCAGCGGATGCATACCGGTGAAGAAGGCGGTGCGACCGGCCGTGCAGCTCTGCTCGGCATAGTACGTCATGAACTGCGCACCTTCGCGCGCGATGCGGTCGATGTTGGGCGTTTCGCCGACCATGAGTCCACGGTGGTAAGCGCCCACGTTCATGATGCCGATGTCGTCGCCCATGATGAACAGAATGTTCGGCCGCTCCCCGGTGCTTGCCCGCGCCGCGCTCGTTGCGGGCTGCACTTGGCCCGGCTCCGCTTTGCCGGGTGGCGGCGGTGCTTTCAGGGGTTGGGCAGGCTCTGCCTGCGACGGCTGAGGGGCTTCAGGCGCCGGGCTTTCGGCGGCCGGCTCAGTCGGCTGGTCGCAAGCCAAGACGACGAAGCTCAACAGTAACGCGAGCGCGCCGAGACGGGCGCGAGTTTGTGCGAGTTGACGAGCCATAGTTTGTTCTTCCTGCGTGGTGCAGCTTCGGGCTTCGGAGGCAGCGTTCTGTAGCAAAGAAACCGGGAACGGAAAAGGGAAAAGAATGTCGTGGCTGCACGCGTCTCGCCACGCGACATAGCCAACGGCCCACCGTCTGCCGCATGGGCGACACGCGCTTGAGCCCAATCGCGTTCGTGGTAGCGTTCGGCCGCCGGGCGGCAGCGCATTGAAGCGCAGAGAGAAGGACCGTTGCCAATGAGAGACTTGATGAAGTGTGCTGCGCTTACGGCGCTTGTCCTGGCCCCGGCTCTGACCAGCCTCGGGTGCAATACCGCCTGCGTCAATGGCTACTACGGGAGCTATTGCTATTCATACGGCTACTACTACGACAGCCTGGTTTCGGGCCTCAACTACGAGACTACAGGCGACGCGGGCCTACAGGGTGGAGTGACCGGCGCGGATAGCGAAGGCGGCCCGGGCAGCTTTCGGTACGTCGAAGGGGACCGCATCACGTTTTCACTCGGAGACACGGTGCTCGGGGCGAGCGACGCGGGGGACCGCTTGACGCCGTTCGACCTCGCGGGGCTCGAGGAAGACGCCATCGGTGGATGCGAAGTCGACGCCACCCTCCCGCAGGACGACGGAGCATTTCGGCTCGTGAGCAACCTCGCGGTGTTGTTGCAAACACTCGATGCCGACGGCGATCCGGAAAACGGTATCGACATCAGCGCCGACGTGGAAGCGCTCTTCGCCGGCGTCGAGCTCGATCTGGCGCAGGACCCGGAGCAATTCCGAGAGGACGCGAAGCTGCTCGCCCTGCTCGCGTCGGCCGGCGACGGCAACATACTCCCGGCCGGTCGCACGCCTCGGGATCGCCGCGAGGCGTTGCGCGCGCTCTACCGCGGTATCGCGCTCTGTCCGTAGGGGCAGCGCACAAGAGCAGCCTGCCCCACCGGCGACGATGTAGCTTGCGGGTGCTAGCCTCGGGGAACAGGCAATTTTCTTTCGATACGGGCGGTCGGCGTGCCGGCCCAAGGAGGTTGCATGGGAAGGATGCGAGATGATGGGCGTTCCACGGCGGCGCCACGGACATGCGTCATCGGCGCCGGTTCCTCGGGCATCGCGGCAGCGAAGGCCCTTCGCGAGGCTGGCATCCCCTTCGACTGCTTCGAGATGTCCGACCGCGTCGGTGGCAACTGGGTCTACGACAACCCGAACGGCGTCTCGTCCTGCTCCCGCTCACTCCACATCAACACATCCAAGGCGCGCACCCAGTACTCGGACTTCCCGATGCCCGAGGAATGGCCCGACTACCCCGATCACGCCCGCATGGCCGAGTACTTTCGCCGCTACGCCGAGCACTTCGACCTGCTTCCCCACGTGAGCTTCAATACGAAGGTCGAGCGGGCCCTGAGGGAAGACGACGAGTCCTGGTCCGTCACCCTCGGCAGCGGCGAGACGCGGAGCTACGACGCGCTCGTCGTTGCGAACGGTCACCACTGGGATCCGCTCTGGCCCGAGCCCGCCTACTCAGGGCACTTCGATGGGGAGCAGATCCACTCCCACCATTCCCTCGAACCCTCACAACTCGAGGGTAAGCGGGTGTTGGTCATCGGCTTCGGCAACAGCGCCGTCGACATTGCCTGCGACTCTGCCGTGGTCGCGGAACGAACGCTGGTCTCAGTCCGCAGGGGCGTCTACGTGTTCCGCAAGTACCTGTTCGGCCAGCCGAGCGATGTGCTCTTCTACGCCCCCTTCATGCCGCGGCGCCTCGTGAAAAAGATGTCCGCCGTGATGCACCACATCACCATCGGTCCGATGGAGAACTACGGGCTGCCGAAGCCCGACCACGAGGTGCTCGACTCCCACCCGACCGTCTCCGAAGAGGTCCTGAGCAAGATTGGCCATGGCGATATCGCCCCGGTGGGCGCGATTGAGCGTCTTGACGGCGACGCCGTGGTCTTCTCGGATGGCCGGCGCGAGCCCGTCGACGTGATCGTCTGGTGCACGGGCTACCGCATCACCTTCCCCTTCTTCGACGAGGGCTTCTTCAGCGCCCCAGGGAACATCACCCCGCCCCTCTACCGGCACGTGTTCTCCGTCGACTACCCGAACCTCATGTTCGTCGGCCTCGTGCAGCCCTTCGGCGCCATCATGCCGATGGCAGAACGCCAGTCCACGTGGATCGTCGAGTACCTCCGCGGGGCCTACCGGCTTCCCTCGCGCGCCGCGATGCTGCGGCAGGCGCGCAACGAGCGGGCCGACGTCGAGCGCAAGTACATCCCCGCCCCGCGGCAGATCCCCTCCGCTACGTCGAACTCGACGTCTTCCACCTTGGCGCCCACGATGCTCGGCATATCCGGTCCTCCCGCGTCTTTAGCGGCCGCGCGAGGCTAGCGAACGAGTTTGATCTCGCCCGGTCGCCAGGTCTTGTTGATCCAGGGTTCGAGCGGCCCATACATCCGCAGGATCGTGAACCAGCTCTTGCCGGGAACCGTCTGCAGCCAGTTGCCCTCCTTGCCCTTCGGCGGCTTCGGGCCGAAGTACACATCATACGAGCCGTCCGCGTTCTTCTTTATGCCCTTCGATTGGCTGCCGACGGTCGGGAACGTCTGGCTGGTTTGGAGCTGCGAACGCGTCTGGGTGTCGTACAGCGTGACGGCCCAGAAGTCGTTCACCGGCACGTTGGGCGGCAAATGGAGTCGGTAGGTCTTGGCGCCGTTGAACGGCTTCTTGTTGGCGTCGAGGAACGCGAGCGCATAGTCGGACCCGGCACCCGCCTTCGTCACCGCCATGGCAGGAGTCACCCCGCCGGCGTTGAAATAGAAGAGCACCCTTGCATCGAGGTTCATCGTCCCGTCGGCCTCGAACGACGTATTCTTGTTCGCATAAGCCAACGTCCAGGCGCTGTTGGTCCCGGGATAGATCGACACGCCGTCGATGCGGGGATGGTAGGTGATCGTGCGGGCGGTGGCGTTGCCCAACGTGGCCGCCTGCGTCAGGAGCTTCTTCATCCGGCTGTCGGGGTTGAACGGCTGGCCCTTGACGATGCCAATCGCAGCGATGGCGCCGCGGACCTCGGGGTCGATCGCGTCGATCGGCTCCTCTTGAACGATGTTATTGAGGCGCTCGAAGTAGGTGAGGTCGTTCGGAAAGACGGTGTTGAAGGCTTTGCCGGACATGTCGACGAACTTGGTCGGTGCGGGGTTCTTGGCGCTCTTCAGCGGATAGACCTTGAGTCCCGAGGTGATGTTGTTGACCGCAGGCTTGAGGCCGTTCTTGATGGAACCCCGCAGAAAGAGAAAGTTCTTGTTGGTTGCGGGCTTGAGGAGGAAGTAGCCGTCGGGCACCTTGCCCGTGTAGCCGGGGGGCACGACGAGGTACTTGCCACCCTTGCCCTTGTCGGGCCCGGTGATGCCGATGTTACCGACGAATCGTTGCCAGGCGTCGTCGAGGAAACCAAGCATTCCGGGAGGCACCTCGATGACTGTCGGTCCGTCGTTCGCCAGATCCGTACCGGAGTATGCGTAGAGCGTCGACGTATTCGCGGTCACGACGAGGGTCTGCGAATCCATGAGCTGTTCGAAGACGGCGATCTTGTTGGGCGCGTCGGCCCCCTGTTCGGCAAGTCCAGCGAGAACACTGTAAATCGACACCGCGCCTACGTTGTCGAGGTAGACCTCGAGCCCGCGCATCCGGTCTAGATTGTCGTAGACCTTCTGGACGGTATCGCCGGTGGGAACGCCATCGAAGAAAGTCAGCGGGCCGATCGGTGTGTTGACTCTGTTAGGTATGGAGACTGACTCTAGGGTCTTTCTCGACACGTCCGCCTGCGCGACTTGTAAGCCGGGCACGGCGATGAGTACGACAGCAGCAACGAGTGTGCGAATCCTGACCATGGCGCCTCCCG
Source organism: uncultured delta proteobacterium (assembly GCA_963845195.1). GTDB lineage: Bacteria > Myxococcota_A > Polyangia > Polyangiales > Houyiibacteriaceae > SG8-38. The sequence goes on along the minus strand of CAWJRH010000006.1, from coordinate 183,242 downwards.
TGAGTTGGAATGCCATCCGCACGCGACGCGGTCAACGACGAGCGAAGTAAGGACGCGTCGGCAGCATCGCAGCGGGCGCGGTAGAAGTCGGTCCGCGTCGCGCAGGCACCACGCGTTCTCAGCCGGGCGATGAGAGACTGAGCAGCAAGATGCCGTAGGCCGCTGCCCCCGCAGCAAAGGCGATTACGTCGGTGGAGCGATCTGTGTCGGGAAGCTCATGGCGTAGGATGTTCAGGATCGTACCTCCTCCAACATAGGAAAGCACCAGTGCAAGAACCTCCGGTCGAATGTCTACCGGGGAAAGCGATCCGAACAGGTAGCCGGCAGCCAGACCAGCGACCAAGAGCCACCGCCCAAGTGTTTGGTAGCGCGCGCCATGGTGCTCCACCAACGAGTGGTCGTTCGCGAGGAAGTGCAGGCCCATCGCGAGGGCGAACATCCACAGTGGGTCCACGGCCGAGTCGGCTGGACTGGCGACCGCATACGCTATCGCAGCGTTAAAGATCACGAACGAAAGAATGCTGAGCCAAAACGTCGGCGCTCCGGTTTGGTCGACCTCTCCTCGGGCGCGGCTTCGACGGCGCGATTCCCGCGACGCAGTCTCTACCCAAAGCGACATGGTCAAACCGATAAGCGCCAGAACGTAGACGTCCCCGTCGATGGCGGGGAGCAGTCCTGCCCGATGGACGAGATCTTGGTCGTCCGCCAGAGCCGGCATCAGATCCAAAAAGACGTAGGCCACGCTGATCCCAGATGCCGCAGACAGCACCCGGGGCCCCCACGGCTGCCGCAGCTCCGCTGCGGTTCCCGCGAAGAGGTGCACGACCGCCAGCACCAGGATCGTCAGAAAGGTCATCGTCACGACGTCAGTTTCCCTCGGTCAGCGACGATGGCAATGCATGCGATTCACTCGCTCGCGGATGCCTTGGTCACGACCGCGAACTGCCCAGCGTTGCGGGCGACTTCTGCTTCGATTTCAGCCTGCGTCGCGTAATGAGGGCCAAAGAACGCGGGGCGCGCGAACGGAATCGTGAGACCCGTCTTGAAGGAAGGCCGTTGGTGCAGCATGTCGATCCAAGCGCGCAGGCGCGGCATGTCGGAGATGTCGGCGTTCGCCCAATAGGAACTCGCGCAGTATGCGAAGCAGGCGACGTCCACGAGTGTGCAGCGCTTGCCGAGCACGAACGGGCCACCTGAGTCCTGCAGCTGGTCGTCCAACATTCGAAGGCACCGCTCTGCCTCGGCGATGAACCGGCCGATGGCAAACGGGTCATCGTGCCCCTGAACCCGCGCGATCCGCTGGAAGTACATCGCCTGGCCCATGGACGGACCGAGCGCGCTGACCTGCCAGTAAAGCCACTGCTTCACCTGGACGTGGAGTTGCGGTTCGACCTCGTAGGCAGGCAAGAGCGGGCTGCTGCTTCGTGATGCAACGTACTCCAGGACGGCACCCGATTCGGCGACCGTGATGCCCCGTGCACGATCGATCAACGCTGGGATCCGACCGTTGGGGTTTATCGCCAGAAATTGTTCGCTCCGCTGTTCGTTCTTTGCGAAGTCGACGAGAACCCAGTCGTAGGGGACACCCATCTCCTCAAAAAGAATCGGCAGCTTCCAGCCGTTCTGCGTCGCGTAGATGAGACAGCAGAACTCGCTGTGGTCGGTCTCCTTCCACGCAGCTTCGAGGTCCACACGACGCGCCAAGGTAGAAGTCATGGTCTCTTCATTGCGGGGAGGGATGAAATCCTTGTGTCCGGAGGAAGCGGCGTCAAGGTTCCATCGGAGACGTTCGACACCTTGGCGCTATCGCGCTACTTCGGGGGCCGACCAACGTCGTCTTGACTGGAGATCGTGATGCTTTGTTCGAAATCTCGCTGCCTACCGCTGTTGTTCATGCTCACAGTACTGGTTGGAGCGTGCGACAGTGAGTCTGCGAATGATTCGCCCCCTGTGGACGTCTTCGCCTTCGCAAACGACTGCGTATCGATTGGTACTTCCGGCGGAACGCGATTCATCGTGCCCTCGGAGTCCGGCGACGTGTTCGAGGCCTCCGCGTCGACGCCCGACGGAGCTTCCCGCTTTCGATTGCAGGCCGCCGATCTCGGCGTCTACCTGCTGTTCGACGAAGACGAGCAGTATCTCGTCTCGGACGGCAGCAGTCTTCAGCGGAGCTCGGTGCTCGAGTCCGACACGACGAAGATCGGAGACCTCATCGAGGTCGATGACGACTTTCAGTCGGAGGGCGAGTGGGAGTTCGTCTCACCTGACGACGGCGCGGGACGCATCTGGCTGCGGCACGTGAAGTCAGGCGGTTTTCTTTCCGCATCCGGGTCTGTATCTGGACTCGTCACCGAACGCCGTAACGCCGACGCCGTCGAGCTCGTCGAACAATCAAGCTGTGCGCTCTTTCCCGAGCTGACGGTCGACGCAGAAGGCGAAGTCGCCCCGCCCGAGTTCGATGATGGCTCGGTGTTTGGATTCGTGGAGACACATTCGCATCTGCTCACGAATTTTGGCTTTGCCGGCGGCGGGCTCTACCACGGGTCTGCGTTTCATCGCCTCGGAGTCGAGCACGCCCTCCCCGATTGCAAGCTGCCGCACGGCGACGAGGGTCGCAAGGATCTCCTCGGCTTCGCGTTCGACAACCGCAGCCTCTCGGTGCCCGAGGTGCTGGTGCCTCTGGTCGCCGGCGAGACCCCCGGGTTCAATCACGCGACCGCGGGCTACCCAGACTTCACGTTTTGGCCGAACGCCCGCCAGAGCGCCACGCATCAGACCCAGTACTACAAGTGGATCGAACGGGCGCACCTCGCAGGGATGCGACTGCTGGTCCAGCACGCCATGACGATCAAGTTCCTCTGCGACACCTTCGTTGCGCTCGGGAACATGCCCGCCCGTTTCGAGTGCAACGACATGGTCTCGGTCGACCGGATAATCGAAGAGACTTACAACTTGGAACGGTACATCGACGCCCAGGCCGGTGGGCCGGGCAAGGGTTGGTTTCGTATCGTCAAGAGCCCCGCCGAGGCACGCGAGGTCATCCAAGACGGAAAGCTGGCGGTCGTCCTCGGTATCGAAACTTCGTTTCTTTTCGATTGCTTCCTGGTGCCGCGCGACGGGTTCGAAAAGTGCGATGAAACGACCGTCATCGACAAGCTGAACGAGTACTACGACAAGGGCGTCCGCGTGTTGTTCCCGAACCACAAGTTCGACAGCGCGTTCTCCGCGGGCGACGGCGACAAGAGGTTCATCGATCTCGGCAACTTCGCGTTGACCGGCCACTGGACGAACTTCGTCGAGTGCTCTGAAGAGCTTCGCGACATACCCACCGTGTTCGACGACGGCGGCCTTTCGTTTCCAGGGATCAACATGCCTCGCGAGGTGTACGACTCGACGCCTCCGGAGTGGGAGGGTGTTGAGAACTACGCAGACGATCCGATCGGCACCTTGCTGAAGTACTTTCCGCAGCTCACTTCCGAAGGCCCCCTCGACGGCGAGTACTGCCAGAACGCAGGCCTCACCCCCCTTGGCGAGCGCTTGATCGAGGAGTTGATGCAGCGAGGGATGATCATCGAGATCGATCACCTGCCTCGGCTCGCGTACCAGCGCGCGTTCGAGATGCTGCTTGAAAACGACTACCCGGCCGTCGGGACCCATGGCAACAACAACCGCGGCTTGCTCTACGAGCTTGGCGGCGTTTCGAAATCCGGATTCGGCCGCTGCCGCTCGGAGACGGAACCCGCCACGATGGACGACGGCTACCAAGCGCGAATCCAGCTCATGCGAGACAGGGGCGCTTTCCCCGCCGAGGGCTTCGGCTTCGACTTCAACGGCTTCGCGGGCGCCCCTCGGCCGCGCTTTGGTGAGGACGCCAACTGCGACGAACCGCAAGAAGACCCCATCACGTATCCGTTTACGTCGTACGCCGGCGACATCACCTTTCAGGAACCGAAGCTCGGCAATCGTGCCGTCGACTTCAACACCGAAGGCATGATTCACCTCGGCCTGGTGGCCGAGTTGATCGAAGAGGTCCGCCGCGATGGCGTCTCCGACGAAGACTTGGAGCCGCTGTTCAAGTCGGCCGAGGGCTATCTGCGAATGTGGGAGAAGTCCGAACAACGAGGCGCCGCCCTGCGCGACGGCCAAGACTGACGACTCCCCGGTGTTTCTCATGGATTGGCTAGAGATACGGCTCGCCCTGACTGATATGGCGTCAACAACCTGCTGCTGAGCGTTCTTTGTCTTGATTTGCAGAGGAGGTCTCTAGTATCGGTAACTCTCGATGGTGACTCGACCCCGAACTGGACTGCAGCTGATCTTCGCGTTCTTCCTCGGGTTGATGGTGACGGCATTCGTCGGGGTGGGTGTCTATACGTTCTATCCAGATGAGCTGCAGTCATTCGACGACGAGCTACGGGCCGTGTTCGACCAACAGCAGCAGGTTCGAGACGCGGGAGGGGCAGACGGTCTCACCGAGGAACAGCAGGCCAATCTCGCCACGCTCACTGAGCAAGTGCGAGCCGCCGAGACGAGGAAGCGTGAGCACCGAGAGTCATGGGCGCGGACGACCAGCATCATCCTGATCGTCGTCGCGACGCTGGTGATGGGAGTGTCGCTCATAGGATCCGACCAGCTTCCGGTCATCAGCAACGGCCTGCTTCTCGGGGGCGTGTTCACCATGCTCTACGGGACGGGCTGGATTCTCGCGTCCGGGGATTCGCGCGCGAGATTCTGGGTCATGGCCTTCGCGCTCCTCGTCACGCTGGCTCTCGGCTATGTCCGCTTCGTTCGAGAGCGGCGAGTCAAACCCCCTCCGGATCGCACCGATGTCGTTGATCGTGGGCTTGAGGCTCGGGTCGCGGAGCTGGAGCGACGTGTCGACGCGGCCGCGGACGCGATGCGGCGCGGCGACTGACGGCCAAACCTCGAGGCTTTCGTCATCAGTGCGGACCGTAGGGACACGATCGTCTGTGTGGTCGGCGTCCAACTGTTCGGTCTAAGGAGTGAAGAACCCTGCACCTTGGTCCACGGGGTCGTTGCAGGACGAGCCCGCCGGTGTGTCGCAGAGCTGGTAGAGGGGAGCGCGGAACTGGTCCCACAAGCCCCAACCATCGTCCGTTCCCTTCCAAGCTTCGTCGAATGCCTCGAAGATAAAGATCGTCAACGGGCCGTCCTCGGATCGCTCCCAATCTCGCATCAGGTCGTAGTACCACTTGGCGTTTGGCTCGAGCGCCGCGTAGCTCTCGATGACTTGCGTGGGGCTGGTCTGACGCCATTTCCAGCCAGTTTCCCCGATGACGATTGGCACGGACTCACCGATGGTTACGCTCCGACCCGTGGCGTCGAGATATCTGTAGTTGCGGACAGCCTGGTAGTTGGACTGGGCTTTGGCGAGCGCGGCGTTCATCATCGCCTCCGCCCGAAGAGGCCCGGCTGGCGCCGAAAGCTGCTGCCAGTCCCAAAACTCGTAGTTGAGGAACGGGTACATGTGGATGGCAACGAAGTCGACGAGTCGCAAGATGCCATCGGGTGATCCGCCGAAGAAATTCGCGTAGAACGTGTAGTCCTGGTTGGCTGTGACCGGCTGCGTCACGTTCTCTCGGGTCCGGGCTACGTAGTTCGCAAGACATGTCAGCGGCACGGACGGCGAGGAAAACGTGGTCTCATTCCCGACGCTGACGGTCGCCACATTGGAATAGGTCTCTGCCAAACGAATCGCAGTGTCAATCTGAGAGTCGTTGAGCTCGCTTTGGCAGGACGGAGTCACACCCTCGAGGAAGACGCCCTGCTGAAACCGCATCTCCGGGTAGTTCTCTGCGGCAAGACGGAGGATCTTCTCGGACACCGCGTCGGCGCCAAACAAGCGCAGCAGGTCGAAGCCAGCGGTGTTCAGGAGTGCGAGATCCTCGAGCACCTCGGCGTCGGTCGGTACTTCGAACGGCGGCCCGGCGGCTCGGAAGGCGCTGTACGCGATCGCCTTACCGGTCTTGTAGATCTCCGGCAGCGGACGCGGCTCGACTCTCCCTTGGCCGTCCGAGGAAGTGAATTCGATGTTGTCGTAGAAGTTAGCCGAGCCTTCGAAGTTGGACGCCGTGTTCTCGAACCCGAACTGAAGGAGCTGGCCTTCGAGGATCGGACTGGCCAGCTCCAACGAGAGGGTGTACCTCGCCCATGTCTCAGGAAGACTCGTCGTATCGAAGAACGCGACGCTGGTCCGTGCGAACTCGGTCTCTGGATCGAGTGTCTGAATGTAGGCAGCCCCGGTCGTGTCGCCCGCAACGTTGCCGCGTTTCGCATCGAAACTGAACCGGACGGTGCTGCCGATCAGCGCCGCCGGAATAGAGCTGAACTCTTGATAGACGAGGGTCGTGACTCGCTCAGTTTCGTCGAAATGACCTTGGTTCGGCGGGTCGCAGCAGTCGTAGTTGCTGAATACCAACAGCTGCTGTGCACCCTGCGTAGCGCCACCCTGCCCAGTCGCGATTAGCGAGATTTGGTCGCTGGTCGTGGGTGCAGGAAAAGGGCCAACAGGGAATTTCAGACTTCCGTCTGCTTCAAAAACGAAGCCGAGATACCGCCAACCGTCGCCCGCGAGCGCGTTGCTGTCCCCGGGGTCGAGGGATTCGAAGTTCTGCTCGTAGAGAGCTTGAGGCTCGGGCGAACCGCCAGTTCCACCAGTACCAGCCTCACCTCCTGTCCCGGCGTCGCCTCCCATGCCTCCGGATCCACCGACACCGGCCTCTCCTCCTATGCCTCCAGAACCGCCACCGGCACCGTCGTCGATTGCACAGCCGGCAGCGGCCGATGCCGCGGCTAGAGCGCAGACGGCTAAGAAAGCTCTTGCGAATTGCATCACCGACATTCTGTCTCTTTCCATGGTGTCCGTCTTCTCGTTTCCTGATAGTCCCCTGTGCCGCGAGACTCCCGGGCCGCGGTGGTGCAGACTCCTGGCCCTAAAGAGACCTGGAACAACAGCGGGAAGTTCTAGGGGGAATGGGCCGCGGTCTACCGGATCACCACGGCGTTCGCCTCGATGGAGAGCGCCGGAATGCTTGGTCCTGCACCGTCGGCCTCGAGATGCTCGCGCTCGGAGTCACTCCGTTCGCGACGATGGACGATGCCCTCGACCAGCGCATTGCTGCCCATGCTGTCCATCGGAATGGTGAACGCGTGGCCGGCCATCGGAACGAACGCGCGGCCGCCAGCTGCGTCGGCAAGCTCGAGCCAGCAGCCCCGCTTCTGACACACGCGCTGGATCTCTCCTTCGGTCCGCACTCTTCGTCCGTCATAGCGCGCTGGGTCGGCGGCGATCTCTGCGAGCGCGACGACTTGAGCATCGAGCTGGGTGAGTTCGCCGTAGGCCTGCTCTTGCGGGGCTTCGGGCGGGGCATCGGTGCGGCCCGCCTCACACGCCGAGAGCATCCCTAGCGTAGCGAGGCAGAAGAACGCGAGCGATCGTTTCATGCCGCCTACGATAGCTTGGTACGTAGAGTTGACCAGGCCGCTCGACGCCTCGTGATCCCGTGAGATCCGACCGAGGTTGCCCTGAGACCCCTTGGAGATCCGACCGAGGTTGCCCTGAACGTCGCAGGCGCTCCGAAATTCCTCCGTGTTCCCATGGGACGGCGACCGCCGGCGAGCGGCACCATTCCGCCACCCGTTTCGCTGCTCGTGGGCGCAATCTTGCGGAAAACAGCGCTTCGACACTCGGCACAGTTTTCGCTCTGTCCTTAGGCATGACCCGACGACGCATCATCGAGCCCGGCACGACGTGGGCGCTGTCCCGTCGCACGACGCGACGCCACTACCTCCTCAATCCCGATCAGGCTCGAGAGATCGAGCAATGCTATTGGTACTGTCTGGGGCTCGCAGCCGAGCGCTTCGGGGTAGTCGTGCACGCAGGCTGTTTGATGAGCACTCACGCGCATGAAGTGGTCACGGACGTCAGGGGGGTGCTTCCCCGGTTCGTACAGGAGTTCCACCGATTGCTCGCGCTTACGACCAAAGCCCTTCGCGGGTGGCCTGGGGAAGTCTTCGACAAGAGGAGCACGGGGCAGCATGCACTCGTCACGCCCGAGGCGACCCTCGAAGCGCTTGCGTACCTGATCGCCAATCCCGTGGAGGCCGGCGCCGTCCGCTATGCCAAAGACTGGCCCGGCGCCCATACCTTGCCCCGGGACATCGGCACCCGGGTGGTGAGGGTCAAGCGCCCTGCGCCCTACTTCGACCCGGACAACGCCGGCTGGCCGGATGTCGTAGCACTTCGTCTAGAGATGCCGACAGCTCTGGAGCTCGACTACGGCATCGAGCTAGCCCGCAAGCGCATCGCAGCCAGGGTCAAGACGCGGGAGCACGCTGCTTGGTCGGAGTCGAAGCGCACCGGTATTGCCTTCATGGGGGCGCGGCGCGTGCTCGGCCAAGCGCACACGAAGCGAGCCCGAAGCTACGAGACGTTCGGCCGCCTCAATCCGCAGTTTGCGGCGGCGGGGCATCGGGGCGCGGCGACCGAGGCGGTGCGGCGCCTACGTGCCTTCAACATGCAGTACGACCGAGCCCTCGCCGCTTGGGCGGCGGGCAAGCGAACCGTATGCTTCCCCGTGGGCACGTGGTGGATGCGCGTGTGCCATGGGGCTCGCTGCGGACCGGCACCTTGATCGCATCGGTTCGCTCGAGGCGGTGAGCTAGGCGCCCCACGGGGAACGCTGCTCGTCGAGGTGCGTCAGAACCGAGCGTTCAGCAGCCGTCGTAGCGGCCAACACGCCTCGGGGCGTGCCTTTGCGCCCAAAAGGACCCAGCAGGACGCCGGCTCGTTGCTCCCAAGGCGCGCCTAGCGAGGCACAATGCCTGTCCTCGCGCGACGCCAACCTCGGTGAGATCTTACCCCGGTCACAGCTCAACTTGCGCGCCGATTTCTACGACTTGCTCGGGTGGGATCTTGAAGAAACGCGTGGCGTCCATCGCGTTGCGCGACAGGAACGCGAACACGGCTTCTCGCCAAAACGACATGACGGGGCGGCGGTGCGCGACGATACTCTCGCGCCCCACGAAAAACACGACCTCGTCGAGTTCGAAGTCGAGCCCTTGCTCCCGCGCGAGCGCCAACACGTAGGGCACGTTGGGCTCTTCCATGAATCCGTACTGTGCAGAAATGCCCCAAAACCCTTGACCGAGCGGATAGACCTCGACCTTGTTCTCGCGATCCACGTGAGGGACATCTCTCGTGGCGACGTGGAGAATGGCGACCTGCTCGTGCAGGACCTTGTTGTACTTCAAGTTGAGCAGGAGCGCCGGAGGGACGCCCAAAGGACTGCTCGCGAGATAGACCGCCTTGCCTTCGACTCGCTCGGGCGGAGATTCTCCGAGGTCCTTGAGGAGTTCGTCGATGGGGGGGGTCCCGCCGAGGAGTCTTTCCGCGAGGAGACGTCTCCCCTTCTGCCAGGTGATCATCAAGGTGAAAATGAGAGCCCCGATCACCAGCGGGAACCAAGCTCCATGCGCGATCTTGGTGATGTTGGCACCGAAGAATGCGAGATCGACGACCAAGAACCCGATCGTCAGCGGGATGAGAAACCCAAGGCTCCAGCCCCACCGGTGACGGGCCACCGCGAAGAACAGCACGCTCGTAATCGCCATTGTCGTCGTGACGGCGACACCGTATGCCGCCGCAAGCCGACTCGAGCTCTGAAACCCGAGCACGAGGCCTATGACGCAAACCATGAGGATCCAGTTCACGCGCGGGACGTAGATTTGACCTATCTCTTTCTCGGACGTGTGCACGATCTTCATCCTTGGCAGATAGCCGAGCTGCATCGCCTGCCGCGTCATCGAGAACGTCCCCGAGATGACAGCCTGCGAGGCGATGATCGTCGCCGATGTGGCCAGGGCGATCATGGGGATCGTCGCCCAGGAGGGGGCCAGGGCGTAGAACGGATGCGCGGCAGCCTCCGGGTGTTGGAAGAGCGCGGCCCCCTGCCCGAAGTAGTTGCAAAGCAAGGCCGGGAGGACGATGCCATACCAGGTAAGCCGAATCGGTCGTACGCCGAAGTGCCCCATGTCGGCGAAGAGGGCCTCGGTCCCGGTCACGACGAGAAACACGGCACCGAGCACGAGGAAACCCTCCGTGGAGTTCCGCTGCAGGAAGTCGAAGGCGTGCACCGGGACGAGCGCAGACAACACCGCTGGCACCCTGACCAACTCGGCGATTCCGAGCGCGGCAAGAACGAGAAACCAGAGGATCATGATAGGGCCGAACATGGAGCCGAGTCCTCTCGTGCCTCGATGTTGAACCGCGAACAGTGCCATTAGGATTCCGACCGAGGTTGGGACGACCCAGTGTTGGAAATCCGGGAATGCTAGGCCGACACCCTCGATTGCGCTCAGCACCGAGATCGCGGGGGTGATCATGCCGTCCCCGTAGAGCAAGGACGCGGCGAAAAGGCCGATCAAGATCAAGAAACGAGTCACGCGCCCAGGCCGTTCGGCGCGGTGGAGCTGGGCAGTCAATGCGATCACGCCACCTTCGCCGCGATTGTCGGCGCGAAGGATGAACCCGAGGTACTTCACGCTCACCACCACGATGACCGCCCAGAACATCAGGGAGAGAACCCCGAGGACGTTCGCCTGAGTGGGGTCGATGCCGTACTCCCCGTGAAAGCACTCGCGCATCGCATAGAGCGGACTGGTTCCGATATCCCCGTAAACGACACCAAGAGCAGTGAAGGACAACGCGGCCAGCCGCTTGCGATCGAGGTTGAGAGACCGGCTGGAGTCAGACCGGGCTTGTAGGTCGTTCGAGCTTTCTCGATCACCCGCGGAGGTCACGGTCGGGGTGTACCACGACGCATCTTCCTCATTGACTCTTAGTGGGCACGGTCGCATTTTCTCCGCACTAGGTGGGATCTTGCTACCCGTTGCTCATATTCAGGAGACGACCCATGAAGAAGCGAATTTCGGCCTGTCCTGAACGGCCGGCCTAGGAGCACTCAATGACGATGTCGATTCCCATCTGGGTGCTGCTCGCGTTCGCGGTTTGGTCGATGCTGGTTCTGATCTTGACCGTCGGCATCTACCGGTGGGGTCTGATCTTTGCTGGCCGAGTTCAGGCCAACGAGTTCCGCGCGGATCAGATCGAAGGTTCGGACCGATACCGCCGCGCGATGCGCGCCCACCTGAACTGCCTCGAGAACCTGCCCGTGTATGGCGCAATCGTCCTCGTCATCGTCGTCAGCGGCGCACAGAGTTCCACCCTGGACGGCCTGGCGCTCACACTGATCGGAGCACGAATCGCGCAGACCTTGATTCACGTCTCGTGGGAACAGACCAATCTGCTGGCGTATCTACGCTTCGGCTTCTTCTTCGTTCAGCTCATCTGCATGTTCTGGATGGCGGCTCTGGTCGTACAGCACGCCCTATAACCGGACCGGCTTCGGCCGCCCGCCTCGAAGCACTACGACGCGCGATCGTCGTTGCCGAGATCCCAAGCTCGTCTCGCGCATGCGCGCCCAACGCGTCATGGGCCGTCAATTGTTGAACGACCGGTCGTGCTAGCGATTCATCCAATCCACGCTCGAGGTAAATCGCGGTCAGCTCCGAGAGAACTATGCGGCGACCCATGGAGGTCATCCTTTCGATGTCTGACGAGGCGGGTGACGCGATCAGAGACCCGGCCCCCGAGCTACTCTTGTCGTGACGGTGTGCCGCTCAGTCTGACGGGGTGCCTTCGTTTCGAGGTGCGATGCCAAGGCGGCCGTCCGGATCCACGAGCTTGGCGATCTCGATTGTTGTAATCGGCTCCAGGCCTAATTGGAAAGACTCGTTGAGCCGATCGATCAATTGCTTCGCCCAGAGTCCGTTGACTACCGTTCCCGCATGTTCGTCGGCGAGTATGGCATTGGACGGATGATTGCCAATGGTGTTGGTGATCGGGATGCGCCCACCGAGGCTGACCTGCCGCGATTCCAGGATGCCGTCGGCGCTCCGCCCTCCCCAGTGCTCGTACCACCACCCTCTGTCATCGATGAACTCGATGCGCGGACTCGTTTCCGCGAGCACCATGAGCTGTCCGTCGAAGTAGTCGAGGACCGCCCTGATGCCTGCCACCTCCGCGGCCGACTCGAAGCGGCCCTGTTGGAGCGGGCTACTGATGTCTTCCAGTATTCCCACCACGACGACGCGCGTGCCCTCGTTGGCACGAAGGATTTGCCTGACGGCCTCCTGGATCACGGCAAGGCATCCGTCCACCTCCGACTTTGCAGCAGGGTTCAGCCCATGCTGCGCGTAGGACTCGAGCTGTGGATCCTCGCTTAGGCTGTTGATTCCGATCCGAATCACGACGATGCCTCGTGCCCAGCCCTCGGATGCGCGGAGCAGCGCGAGCAGCGAAGGCAGCTGTTGGTTCCGACCCTCCGTGAGGTCCTCGCACCGGGCTCCCGAGATCGCGAAGTTGTAGCGGAAGTCCTCTTTGGGAGGGTAACGCCCTGAGCCCACGAGGAGTCGCCGTGGGAGTACCCATCGATATCTCTGACCCCAGACCCCCCACGGCCCGAGGTCGATGTGATCACCGCGGAGCCGGTTCAGTATTTCCGTCCACTGGAGCGTTGTGGCGCGGAACTCGGGACCGCCGCGCAGCTCCGGACCCAGCAGCAGCCTGTCGCCGTAGGAGTGACTGTCGGAGTCGCCCAGTATCGCGAGCGGTATTCTGTCGTCAGCCATCTTGGGAGGATCGGTGCAACCTGCGAGCATGGCGATGACCGCCACCACGCAGATGCTCGTCTGAACGCGCGAGGAGCTTCGCACGGGCCTGAGTATAGGCGGAGTCGGTACCGGCGCGACGTGTCGGAGCCGCTTGTTACCCCGAGTTGACGCAGCGGGGTCATCCATGTGCGCCAACTAACACTTCCAGCCGTCGCGTCTGGCTCCTCACGAGCTCGGGTGGTACTCTCTTCCATCGGTCCACGGAGTGCGTCACCAGTGTGTTCATGAGGCCGACAGGGCTGTTGGATCACGCTGGGGGCAGCCTGTGCGCTACCGCAGAGTTCCGATGGTACGTCAGCGAATCCTATCCCCTCGACTTGGGCGAACCGCCCTCCGCCCGAGTGCGACCGATGACTTCACGCCCTGTGGGCCCGACCGATGAAGCCGGACCCGTTGGCGCGTTTCCTTACGCTTGCATCAGAGCAGCCCGATGCGGCAGCCATCGAGCACGATGGTCGAACGACCACCTATGGCGAGCTGGCAGAACTCGCATCTCGTCTTGCGGCGGGCATCCGTGAACGTGCCGCGGCGGTAGGAGCCGTGCCTGGTGAAGATCCCGTAGGCATCTGCCTACAACCTTCTGTCGAGTGTGTGGCAGCCGTACTCGGCATCCTGGGCGCCGGGTACCCTTACCTCCCGCTCGACCCCGACCCTGACGAGGCGTCGGCGCGCCGCCTCGACGCCATCGTTGCGGACTGTCGGCCGTGGCTCATCCTGGTCGATGAGTCTAGTCGAGTTCCGAAAGATTCTGTGTCCGTGGCATTTGCCGCGGCGGTCAGCGCAGGCGTTCCCGATACCTCCGGGCGCGTCTACAAGGCCCGGGACGAGGACGAGCTCGGCTACGTCGTCTACACCTCAGGCTCCACGGGGACGCCCAAGGGCGTCGACATGCGCTGGGGCGCGCTTTCGAATCTGATGACCTGGCAAACCAGTGCGGCCCGGCTAGGGCGCGCGGCTCGAACGGCCCTACTGACGCCGCTTACCTTCGATGTCTCCTTTCAGGAGATGTTCGGAACCCTGATGACCGGGGGCACGCTGGTGGTCCTCGATTCGATTCTGCGGCGCGATTCCGCCGCCCTAGCCGCAGAATTGGAGCAGCAGAAGATCGAGCGGGTCTACCTTCCCTTCGTGGCGCTGCATATGCTGGCGGAAGCGAGCGTCTCCCGCGGGGCGATTCCTTCGTGCCTGCGCGATGTGGTGACCGCCGGGGAGCAGCTGCAGATCACGCCGGCACTCGCCAGCTTCTTCTCGGCGCTCGATGGTGCCGTACTCCACAATCACTACGGCCCTGCGGAAACACACGTGGTCACGGCGCACGAGCTCCACGGAGACCCACAGCAGTGGCCCGCGCTTCCACCGATCGGCACGCCCGTGACCGGCGTCGAGGTGCTCGTGCTCGACGATGGGGGCGCCGAGGTGGCCGAAGGTGAGCTCTACCTGGGCGGCGCATGTCTGGCCCGCGGCTACCGGAATCTTCCGAACCAGACGAATGCCCGCTTCGGGCGCGATCCCAGACCGGGTGCGACGGGACGGCTGTACCGCACGGGAGACATTGGCCGGCGCTCCGTTGATGGCTGTTTCGAGTGGATCGGACGTCTTGACGATCAGGTCAAGGTCCGCGGCCATCGTGTCGAACTGGGAGAGGTCGAGAGCGTGCTCTCACGGCATGAGGACGTGAGGCATGTCGTGGTCGTCCCGCGTCCCAGCGGTGGGAGCAATGAGCTGATCGCCTACGTCCAGGGGTACCCTCAGGGTGAGGATGCCGACGACGCCGCGCACACCGCATTGGGAGAGTGGAAAGGTGTATGGGACCGGACCTATGAGCGAACGCCCAGCGGCACGGATCCTATTTTCGACACGTCCGGGTGGAATAGCAGTCTGACAGGCGAACCCATTCCCGCGCACCACATGCGGGAGTGGGTCGACAGGACGGTGGAGCGGATCCTGATGCTGAAACCCCGTCGGATTCTCGAGGTGGGTTGCGGATCCGGGCTCTTGTTGCACCGGCTCGCGCCACACTGCGAACGCTACGTCGGCCTCGACTACTCCGAGCAGGTGATCGACAAGCTGTCCGACGTTATCTCCAGCCGACCCGAGCTCAAGGAAATCGTGTCCGTATCCTGCGCTGCCGCCGATGAGCTCGATCGATTTCCCGCTGGCTCCTTCGATCTGGTGTTGTTGAACTCCGTTCTGCAGCATTTCCCCTCTTCGACTTACCTCTTCGACGTCCTGTGCAAAGCCGTGTCTATCGCCGACGAGCAGGGTCACGTGTTCGTCGGAGACGTCACGCCATACGGATTCCGGGAGACGTTCTTCACATGGGTGGAGGCGACGGGGGCGCGTGACGCTCGGTCGGAGGCCGCTGACATCACGGATCGCGTCCAGCGTCGACTGGCGCTGGATCGGGATCTCAGCGTCGATCCACCGTTCTTCGACTTGGTCGGTGCTGCATTGCCGAGGGTCGGTCGCGTCGAGGTGCAGGTCAAGCGCGGCCGCGAACAGAACGAGCTCACGGACTTTCGCTACGACGCGATCCTGCACCTGGGTGCCGAACGTCCTGCGAAGGCGTATGCCGTGGCGTGGACCGAGCTCGAGGAGTCCCGCCGGACGGTCGAGGGCCTGGTGCAGCTCGCGGGCTCGGGTGTGTGTGTGCGCGGCGTACCGAATGCCCGCACCGGCGTTCCTTGGCTGTTCGCAGATCAGGTTCAGCAGCAGAGCCCCCGTCAGGAGGGTGTGGGCGAAGCAGGGGGGATCGATCCGGACGCCGTATTCGCGGCAGCCGAATCGCTCGGAATCGCGCTCCAGCTTCGACCAGAGCCCGGGTACAGGACGGTGATGGTGGGCCCGGTGGCTGCCGAAGCCGGCGGCGACGATGACCTGGGATCCAGCGACCGAAACGAGCTCTCGCGACAGCTTTCGGCTCATGCGAGCGATCCGCTTCGAGAGCACGCTGCCCGTAGGCTTTTCCCACGACTAAGGGCCTTCGCTGCCGAGCAGCTACCGGACTACATGCGCCCTGCGGGCTACGTGCTTATGCAAACGTTCCCGCGGACCGCGTCCGGGAAGATCGACCGCAGACGCCTACCGCCGCCGGGGCACCGAAGGCCCGAACTCGCTAATGCGTACGTGGCTCCGAAAACCGAATCCGAAAAGGTCGTCGAGCGGGTTTGGAGGCTGTTGCTGGGCATCGATCGAGCAGGGATCGACGACAGCTTTTTCGACCTCGGTGGGAACTCGGCCCTCGCTGTCACGATGGCCTCCCGACTGGGCCGTGAACTCGGCTGCGAAGTAGCGACACTTCTCGTATTCGAGCACCCCACGGTACGCTTGCTTGCAGCTCGCCTCGCGGCGGATGCGCCCCCTGCAGAGACCGAGTCGCAAGGAACACGGGGTGGGCGCGTCAGAGATGCCTACCGCCGCCGACGCGGAAGGCAGAGGGCGCAGTGAGCAGTCAAGAGGAGCAGTTCGGCATCGCCGTGATCGGTATGGACGGCCGTTTCCCGGGTGCACAGGGAATCGAAGCCCTTTGGGACAACCTGTGCGCGGGACGTGAAACCATACACCGCTTTCGCGACGAAGAGCTCGACCCGTCGATCTCCGGCGAGTTGCGCAGGGATCCTGCGTACGTCCCGGCCCGCGGCATCCTCGAAGATGCAGTTGCCTTCGATGCCGCCTTCTTCGGAATGACCCCGAGAGAAGCGGAGCTGATGGACCCTCAGCAACGGCTTTTCCTCGAGCTCTCGTGGAGCGCGCTCGAACGTGCCGGCTACGATCCTGCCCGTTTCGAGGGTTCGATAGGCGTGTACGCGGGGATGGCCAACAACACCTATTTCCTCTCGAGCGTTCTGGCGCATCCAGACAAGGTCAAGCAGTTCGGCGAGTTCCAGACGATGCTCGCAAACGAGAAGGACTTTCTGGCAACTCGGGTATCGCACAAACTCGATCTGCGTGGCCCCAGCATCTCGATGTATACGGGCTGCTCGACGTCGCTGGTTGCGGTTACGCAGGCCTTTCATGCCCTCCTGAGCTTTCAGACCGACATGGCCCTGGCCGGAGGGGTCTGCATCACAATGCCGCAGAATTCCGGCTACCTCCACCGGGAGGACGGCATCGAAGCCGTTGACGGGCACTGTCGGCCGTTCGACGCGAGCGCGACGGGCACGGTGTTCAGCAACGGCGCTGCTCTGGTGGTCTTGAAGCGGCTCGAAGACGCAATAAGGGATTCCGACCACATCCACGCGGTGCTGGTCGGCGCTGCACTAAACAATGATGGCGCCGCGAAGGTCGGATTCGCCGCGCCTTCCGTTCAAGGGCAGGCCGAGGTCATCGCAGATGCGCTTGCTCAGGGCGACGTCGATCCAGCCAGCATGGGGTTTGTCGAGGCGCACGGCACTGCGACGAAGCTCGGGGATCCGGTTGAGTTCGAAGGGCTCCGTCAGGCTTTCAGATATCCGCACAGCGGGCAGCAGGCCTGTGCGCTCGGCTCCATCAAGGGCAACTTCGGCCATCTCCTGGCCGCTGCGGGTGTCACTGGCCTCATCAAGGCGGTGCTCAGCGTCGAGGAGGGTGTGGTTCCGCCGACGGTGAATTACAAAGCGCCGAATCCGGGAATCGATTTCGCGCGCAGCCCGTTTTTCATGAACGGTGAGCTGGTACCATTCCCCGATCGAGGAGGGCCGCGCAGAGCCGGAGTGAGTTCCTTCGGCATCGGCGGCACCAACGCGCACGTCATCATCGAGCAGGCACCCCCGCGGGCCGATTCCGATTCGTCGGAACGATCCGAACTTCTCGTTCTCTCCGCCCGGACCGAGGACGCGCTCGGGAACCAGGTGAGGCGGCTCGCGGACCACCTGGACGCAAACCACGAACTGCAAATGGCCGATGTGGCGTACACGTTGCAGGTTGGGCGACGAGCTTTTCCTCACCGGTTCGCCGCCGTCGTAGACGACGCGCGTTCGGCCGCCGAGACGCTGCGGCAGCACGATTCCCCTCGGTCAGCTTCGAGCCGATTCAACGGAGACAGTCCGGAAATCCTTTTCGTTTTCCCAGGCGTTGGCTCCCAATACGAGGGTATGCCGCACGGCTACTACGCCAACGACATCACGTTTCGGTCGATCTACGACGAGTGTGCAGCGACGCTCACGAACTTGGGGTGCAGCGTTTCTTCACCGACCACCGGTGCAGGCGCCGGAGAGCTGGCGCCGCCCACGCTGGGGAGTGGGAACATTGACACGGATATGTTCACCCTGTTCGTCACCGAGTACGCCTTGGCCCGGACCTGGATGGCCTGGGGAGTACGACCTCGTGCGCTACTGGGCCATAGCCTGGGTGAATTGGTTGCAGCGTGCGTATCCGAGGTCCTGCGACTGGATGACGCGCTGAGATACCTCGTTGAGCTAGCTCGCCTCGCTGAAATGGCTCCCCCGGGTCGCATGCTCGCCGTTCGGCTGGGTCATGCAGAGCTGGAGTCCTTCTTCGAAGCCGGGAGCGGCCTTGCGGTGGGTGCCGACAATTCTCCGTCACTTTCTGTCGCGTCAGGTACGATGGAAGAGATCGAGGCGCTGACAGGGCAGCTGGAGGGCGCCGGCGTACCGAATCGCCTGCTTCCGTCGAGTCGCGCGTTCCATTCGGGGCTCGTCCACGGTATCCGTGAGGGGCTTTTGGATGTAGCGTCCGAGCTCAGGTACGGGCGACCGAGGATTCCTTTGGTATCGTCGATTACCGGCCGATGGATCGACACGCAGACCGTATCCGATCCTTCTTACTGGGCCGGTCACGCGGGTGAGAGGGTGTGTTTCAGGGAGGCGACGACCACCGCACTGACGGGAGGAACACAACTCGTCCTCGAAGTGGGGCCGGGCTCGAGCCTCGGGACCTGTGTTCGCCAGGTCGCGGGGAAGGCTAGTCCCCAGATAGTCCAGACGCTTCCCGATGAGAACACGGGCGGCCTCGAGGCGTGGCGTCGGGCGCTCATGGCCGTCGGCCGATGCTGGCTGGCTGGGTGCGACATGGAATGGTCGGACCTACACCCTCGGCCGCGGCGTCGTGTCTGCTTGCCGACCTATCCGTTCGAACGTTCAACGCATTGGCTGCCCGCACGAGCTGCCGCGCAAGGCGCACACCCCAACACGAAGGCGTAGCCCCATGGAAAAACCTCATCACGAAATCGCGATCATCGGCATGGCCGGAAGGTTTCCGGGCGCTGCCAATCTCGACGAGTTCTGGGCGAATCTCCTGGCAGGAAAGGACTCGATCAGTCGGTTCAGCGAGGCCGAGTTGGCGGCCAGCGACTACGCGCTGAGCGAGGTGGTCGACGATCCAGGGTTCGTCCCCGCCAGGGGTGTACTCGACGGCATCGACCAATTCGATGCCCAGTTCTTCGGATTCCGGCCGCGTGAGGCTGCTTCCCTCGATCCGCAGCAGCGGGTTTGGTTCGAGTGTGCCTGGGAGGCGCTCGAGCATGCGGGCATTTCCCCCGCGAAGTCCAGAGACCGCATCGGAGTCTTCGCGGGAGGTGGCTATCTGAACACCTACCTTATGCTCAATCTCTGCAAGGACCGCGACGCGGTCGAGCGCCTTGTCAGGTTGCGAGCGGTCGATGCGTTTCAGAATATCATCAACAACGACAAAGACTTCCTCCCGACCCGCACGTCCCACCTGTTCGGCCTCACGGGGCCGAGCGTCAACGTGCAGACCGCCTGTTCGACGTCCCTCGTCGCAGTCATCATGGGGGCGCAGTCGCTGCTTCTCGGCGAGTCGGATGTCTGTCTAGCCGGCGGCATATCGATTCAGTTGCCTCAGGTGCGAGGCTATCTGTCGCAGGAAGGGGGCATGGACTCCTTCGACGGCGTGGTGCGGCCGTTCGATGCGAAAGCCAACGGCACCGTCTTCGGAAACGGCGTCGGGGCAGTGGTCCTCAAGAGGCTTTCGGACGCTCGTCGGGACGGAGACCAGGTGCTGGCTGTTCTGAGAGGATATGCGCTGAACAACGATGGCGCGCGTCGGGCCAGCTACGTGGCGCCATCCATCGAAGGACAGCAGGACGTCATCCGACGTGCTCTCGACATGGCGGGCGGGGACGCTGGTCGCATTTCGTACGTCGAAGCCCATGGTACCGGGACGTCGACGGGGGATCCCATCGAAGTCGAAGCGCTCGCGTCGGTGTTCTCGGAGTCTACGGAGCAGCGCGGCTTCTGCGGTATCGGATCGGTCAAGAGCAACGTCGGCCATCTCGACTCGGCGGCAGGCGTAGTCGGGCTGATCAAGGTCCTGCTGGCGCTGCAGCACGGCGAGATTCCTCCAAGCATCCACTTCGATGAACCCAATCCGCTGATCGATTTCCCCCGCTCGCCGTTCTACGTGGTCCGCAAACGCACGCCCTGGTCGCGTGCCGAAGCGCCCAGAATGGCTGCGGTCTCTTCCTTCGGCGTCGGCGGAACGAATGCTCACGTGATCCTCCAGGAAGCACCGGAGCCCCCGGCCCAGGCCGCCGCCGAGGAGCCGGGTTCCTGGGAGCTCCTGGCCGTATCGGCGAAGTCCGAGGCAGCGCTCGATGCCCGCTGTTCGGATCTGGCCAGTTTCCTAGAGACGAAGGAGGTGCCGCTGGCTGGCGTGGCATCGTCCCTGATGAACAGACGCGATGACATGCCGTTCCGACGGTTCCTGGTCGCCGAGTGCCCCTCCGACGCGGCCGCGGCGCTGCGGCAGGCCGATGCCACCAGGCTGATCTCCGGGCGGCTGACCAAGCATCGGGCCGACGTCGTGTTCATGTTCCCCGGGCAGGGATCTCAGAGCATCGGAATGGCCCGGGACATCTATGGTTCCGAGCCCATATTCAGGGACACCATCGATGAGTGCTCGGCGCTTTTCGCAGCCCACCTGGAAACCAGACTGTCGGACCTTCTCTACCCCGATCCCGGCGTTGATCCGCGCGAGGCACAGGAGGCGCTCAAGCAGACCCGGGTCGCTCAACCGGCGATCTTTGCCGTCGAGTTGGCGTTGGCGCGCCTGTGGATGTCATGGGGCGTCGAGCCTGCCAAGCTGATCGGGCACAGCCTCGGCGATTTCGCGGCCGCCTGTCTGGCCGGCGTATTCACGCTCGAAGGTGCTGCTGCCGCACTCGCTGCCCGCAGCGCACTGATGCAGGCTTGTGAACCCGGCTCGATGCTTGCGGTTCAGGGATCATCCGAATCCATCGCGTCGTTGTTGGCCGGAGCGGAACAAGTGCAGCTGGCGGCGGTCAACGGCCCCCGCCTCTGTGTGGTGGCGGGACCCGCAGCTGCGATCGACGCCTTCGCCTCCACTTGCTCCGAGCGCGGAATCGAGACGCGGGCACTGCACACGTCCCACGCCTTCCATTCCGAGATGATGCAGCCCGCGGTCGCACCGTTCCGTCAGGCCTTGTCGCGGATTCCGCTGAGTGCGTCGACGATTCCCATCGTGTCGTCGCGGACCGGGCGTCTGCTTACCGATAGTGAGGCGAAGGATCCGGATTTCTGGGCATCCCAGATCCTGGATCCGGTTCTGTTCCACCAGGGTATCCGGTCGCTGAACCCTGAAACCGGTCACCTGTTCCTCGAGGTCGGGCCCGGTACGGCCCTCGCTTCGTTCGCACGTCAGGCGGGCGCGGCAAAGGCAGGCGCTGTGATCTCGACGCTGGGACCTGCCACCGACGAACGGCCGGATCGGGTTCAGCTGCTGGAGGCGGTGGGAAGACTCTGGGTGGCGGGTGGCTGGCCTGAACGGTCTCCGCTCTTCGATGCGTCGAGAGCTGCCGTCCCGCTGCCAACTTATCCTTTCCAGCGACAGCGCTATTGGGTCGACGCCCCCACGGATGTGGCGTCGGTCGACGTTTCCGAATTGTCTCAATCATTCGTCTCCACTAATTCCACGGAGCCAGTCATGCCGCAGTCACCAACTTCCGCGCCATCTCGTCTACCTAAGATTCGCACGGCGCTCGCCGAGATCTTCGAGGAATACTCCGGTCTCGACGTCGGGGCAGAGGACCCCGAGATGACCTTCCTCGAGATGGGCTTCGATTCCCTGTTCCTCACGCAGATAACCACGGCCCTGCAGAACCAGTTCGGCACTCGGTTCAAGTTCCGAAGAATGCTAGAAGACCTCTGCACGCTGGACCGGCTCGCGGAGTTCTTCGACGGCGAGCTGCCACCGGAGCAGTTTGCCGATCCAGTGCCCGTTCAAGATACGACGGCCGTTCCGGGCACACAGGCCGCGCAGACGCCGAGTCCAGCTCAGCCCGCCACGATACCGGCGGCGATGGCAGCGGCCCCGGTCGTCATGCAGCCGATGCCGATACAACCGGATTCAGTCATGCCGGGGACCCACGCCATCGTTCAGCAACAGCTGGCAATCATGCAGAGCCAGCTCGCGCTCCTCGGGGGCGTAGCAACTGCTTCCTTCGCGAGTCCGCCGACTCAAGCGCTCCCGACGGAGGTCGCGACGCCTGAGCCGCGCGGCGCTGCTGCTGCCGCGCCCGAGCCTGCGGCAGCCGACGTCCAAGCGGAGGATGCTCCGAAGAAGCCCAAGGCGTTCGGAGCGCAGGCGCGTATCAGCACAGAGGAGACGGACGAGTTCACGCCCACGCAACGGGCTTGTTTCGATGCCTTCGTCGAGCGCTACGTCGCAAAGACGGGGGGGTCCAAGACGTTTACCCAGAAGTACCGCCAGGTGATGTCAGACCCACGAGTCGTGACGGGTTTCCGTCCCCTGTGGAAGGAACTCGTCTATCCGATCGTGGTGGATCGCTCCAAGGGCTCACGGCTCTGGGACCTGGACGGCAACGAGTATGTCGATCTGACCTGTGGTTTCGGTTCCAATTTTCTCGGGAATCAGCCCGACTTCCTAGCCGATGCGGTCCGTGAGCAGATCGATCGGGGCTACGAGGTCGGCCCGCAGCATCCGCTCACGGCTGAGGTGTCCCTCCTCATATCCGAGCTTACGGGCATGGAGCGGGTGGCCTTCTGCAACACGGGATCCGAGGCGGTCATGGGCGCCATGCGGGCGGCTCGTACCATTACCGGCCGCAGCCTGGTCGCGATCTTCGCCAATTCCTACCACGGCATCTTCGACGAGGTCATCGTGCGGGGCACGAAGAAGCTGCGGTCCATCGCCGCTGCCCCCGGAATCCTTGCGTCTGCGGTCGAGAACGTACTCGTACTCGAATACGGGTCTCCTGAGTCGCTGGAGATCCTGAAGGCTCGGGGTGACGAGCTTGCGGCAATCCTCACGGAACCGGTCCAAAGTCGGAATCCGTCTCTCCAACCACGGGAGTTTCTCCATGAGCTCCGTTCGATCGCCGATGGTTGTGGCGCCGCGCTGATTTTCGACGAGGTGATCACCGGTTTCCGGATCTCCCCCGGTGGAGCGCAGGAGTATTTTGGTGTTCGGGCCGACCTGGCTACCTACGGCAAGATCATCGGCGGTGGTCTTCCCTTCGCGGCCATCGCGGGTGGGCCGCGCTTCATGGATGCGCTGGACGGGGGCCACTGGGAGTTCGGTGACGACTCCTATCCCGAAGTGGGCGTTACCTATTTCGCTGGAACGTTCGTCAGGCACCCGCTTGCCCTTGCCGCTGCGAAAGCATCCCTAGTGCATCTCAAGGAGCAGGGCCCGGAGCTTCAGCGACGCCTGAACGAAAGGACAACGGGCTTCGTGTCCGATCTCCGAGCGCTCTTCGATCGAAAGGGCGCGCAGATCAGGATCGAGCAGTTCGGTTCGCTCTGCCGACTGACCGTGTCCGAAGAGGAGCCGTTCGGGGCGCTGCTCTACTACTGGCTACGTGACCATGGCGTGCACATCTGGGAGGGCTTCGGAACCTTTCTCACCGCGTCTCACACGGACGAAGACGTGCAGCACCTGCTCCACGCATTCGAGACCAGTATCAGCGAGCTTCAGGACGGACAGCTGCTTTCCGGCTCCGTGGGGGTCTCTGCGTCGTCGAGGGCCCCCGAGGTTCACGCAGCGGCATCCGCGGGCGTCGATGGGGAGCCTTCGGGTTTCCCTTTGACGGAAGCACAGCAGGAGATCTGGCACGCTGCTCAGATGGGACCGGAGGCCTCCTGCGCCTACAACGAATGCTTCACGTTGCACATCGATGGTGAGCTCGACGAGCGAGCGTTCCGTGAAGCTGTCGACCTGGTTTCCCTTCGCCACGAGGCGCTTTCACTTCGCTTCGATGCGGAGGGCGGCCACCAGTACCGGGTGGCGGCGGAGGCGCCGGAGCTTCCGGTTCTGAACCTGGGCGATCTTTCGGAGGAGGCCATCGAGGAAGCTCTGGCGGCCGTGCTCGAGCGCCACGCTACCGAAACGTTCGATCTCGAAGCAGGGCCGTTGATTCGCAACGAACTCTATCGCCTCGGTGATACGCGCTGGGTCTTCGTCTCAACGGCGCATCACATCGTATTCGATGGTTGGTCTGCCGGGGTCTACATCGACGAGATAGGCCAGGCCTATTCCCGACTCAAGGCAGGAGAGCGGCCCGATCTGCCATCGGCTCCCGGCTTCATCGACTTCGTACGCAAAGAAATCGAGGAAAGCCATTCGGAAGCCGGCCGGAAGGCCAGCACGTACTGGGCAGAGGTCTTTCGCGTGCCGCCGCGTCCGCTCGAGCTTCCGACGGATCGTCAGCGGCCCGTTCGGCGCTCCTTTGAGGGTCGTTCCTTGCACTGGGCATTTTCTGAAGACGTCTACCAGGCAGCGCGTCGGGCAGCTGCGCGCAACAAGACGACGCTCTATAGCCTTCTTCTTACCGCCTTCGGCGCCTACCTGAACCGTCTAACGGGGCAGGATGACCTCGTCGTCGGAATTCCGACTGCGGGGCAAGCGACGGTGGGAGAGTATTCGTTGATCGGCCATTGCGTCAGCATCCTGCCCGTGCGCTTGGCGATCGCCTCGGATCAGCCCTTCCTGGAGAGTCTGTCCGAAACTGCTCGCAGGGTGCTCGATGCGCAGGAACATCAGCCCGCGACGCTCGGCGGAATCCTTCGCAATGCACCCATTCAGCGCATTCCGGGCCGTTCGCCGCTCGTCGAGGTGGTGTTCAATCTGAACCGGAAACTGCCCGAGGAGAGCTTCGAGGGGCTAGCCACACGGATCAGCGAAGTGCAGAAGCGTTCTTTGAACTGGGACATGTTCCTGAACTGTTCGGAGGAAGACGGCAGGCTGACGACCGATCTCGACTACAACACCGATCTCTTCGACGAGGACACGATTCGCAGTTTCCTTCAGGGCTTCGAGCACCTGCTCGGTGTGGTCTCGGCGGACGTGGGACGAGCCGTCTCCGGCCTCCCGATCATGAGCGAGGAAGCGGAGGCCAGGCTCGTCGGATTGGGTCGTGGCGAAGAGGTGCGGAACGCGGCGGATACGGTGCTGGATCTGTTCTCCGCGTGGGTCGCGCGTGACCCGGGCCGGACGGCGGTCCGGTGGGGGGACGCATCCCGCTCCTACGGCGACCTGGCCGATGGGGTCCATGCGGTCGCTGCCGCACTCAGAGCACGCGGCGTCGGTAGCGGCTCGGGTGTGGGGGTGTGCCTTTCCCGCACCGTGGATCTCCCTGCTGCCTTGCTGGGCGTGATGAGTGCTGGCGCATACTACATTCCCCTGGACCCCACGAATCCCGCGAGCCGCAACGAACACATCCTGCGTGACTCGGCTGTGGGCCTGGTCATCGTCGATGCGACAACTCCCGACCTCCTGTCAGGCGGCGCGGCGACTGTCGTGACGCTCGCGGAGCTGCTGGAATCGCCTGCCGAATCGTCGACGCATCTCGAGCCGCCAGCCGGGAAGAGCCCGGCGTACCGGATCTACACCTCGGGGTCGACGGGGAGGCCCAAAGGCGTCGAAGTGTCCCACGGGGCCCTTCTGAATTTCCTCGAGTCGATGCGGAGGACGCCCGGCTTCGGCGCCGAAGACGTCCTCCTTTCGGTCACCACCATATCCTTCGATATTGCCGGCTTGGAACTCTTTCTGCCCCTGGTGGCAGGCGGTACCACGCTCATAGCTCCGGACGAGGTCAAGGAAGATCCTGCGGCTCTTCTCGGCTGTCTGCGCAGCGAGGGTGTCACGGTACTTCAAGCGACGCCGACGCACTGGCGCGTCATGGTCGAGTCGGGGCTGGAGAAAGCGGCTGGCCTGCGGGCGCTCGTTGGTGGGGAAGCCCTGCCGATTTCGCTCGCCGAAGACCTTCTGGCCCGTTGCGACGAGGTCTGGAACATGTACGGGCCCACCGAAACGACGATTTGGTCCACATGCCGTCGCTTGGATTCTTCGGACCTAGAGTCGGGTGTGTCCATCGGACGGCCCATTGCCAACACCTCCTGCTACATCATGGATGCGCAGCGACGCCTCGTGCCCATGGGTAGTGTGGGCGAGCTGTGGATCGGAGGCGACGGTGTCGCCGAGGGCTACCCGACGCAGCCTGAACTGACACAGGAGCGGTTCGTCCCAGATCCGTTCCGACCAGGCGCGCGTATGTACAATACGGGCGATGTCTGTCGCTGGTTGCCGGATGGCAACCTCACGTACCTGCATCGTGTGGACGAGCAGATCAAGGTCCGGGGCTTCAGGATCGAGCCCGGCGAGGTCGAGGGAGCGCTCCGGCTGCACGCGGGTGTCCGGGACGCCGTCGTGCGGCGCTGGGAACCAAGTCCGGGGGACGTGCGCCTCGTCGGGTATGTGGTTTCCGAGCGTGCGCCTGCGCCTTCGGCCGGTGAGCTACGCAACTTTCTCGGTGATCAGCTTCCCGACTACATGATTCCTCAGCACATCGTCGAGATCGACGCGGTTCCACATACCACCAACGGCAAGATCGATCGCGGTGCGCTACCGGATCCGGCACATACCGCGCAATCCACGGAGGTCAGCGACGACGGCTCTGCGGGCGAAGTTCAACGGGCCGTGCAGGCGGTTTGGCGGGATGTACTCGGCACGGATCGCGTCGGTCTGCACGACGATTTCTTCGATCTGGGCGGGCACTCCGTCCTGGCGGCACGGGTGGTCACCCGGCTCCGCCGCGAACTCGAACCGGGCCTCGCGTTCAGGCACCTGTTCGATGCGCCGACGGTGTTCCAACTGGCGGCTGAGATCGAGGGCCTCCGCTTCGCCCGTGAGGGCGCTGCGTCTGCGGGAGATCCGGGAGAGGAGATGGTGCTCTGAAGCCTTCACAGCTGCTAACGCTGCTTCGCGACCACGGCGGTGCGATCCGTCGGGACGGCGATCGACTGATCGTGCGAGTTCCAGACAAGGGTTTGCCGGACGAACTCACGGAGGCGCTTCGGCGGCATCGGGACGAGCTCCTGGAATACCTGAGCTCTGCGATGGAGCAGGCTTCCTCGTGGAGCGATGTTCCTCGCCTGGACAAGAGCCAACCGCTTCCTCTCGGCCTGACGCAGGAGCGCTTCTGGTATCTCAGCCGTCTGGCGCCGGAGTCGGCGATCTACAATTTGCCGGCAGCCTTCAGGCTGCGCGGAGTCCTCGATGCCGGACTGCTGCACAGCGCTTTGGCAGAAATCGTTCGCCGCCACGATTCCCTGCGTACGACGATTTCGAGTAACGCCGGAGAACCCTTCCAGTCCGTCCACGAGCAGGTGGACTTCACTCTCGAGCTGGAGGATCTGAGCCACGAGGACGACCCGCTCGCGGCGGTGGCGCGAGCGATCGACCTGCTCAAGGACGTTCCCGTGGACAGCGCCATCGCGCCCATGGTGGTGACGAGACTCTTCCGCCTCGCGGACGACGATCACGTTCTGTTCTGGATGCCTCACCATCTCATCTGGGATGGCTGGTCTTTCGACGTCTTCCTGCACGAACTCGATTCGCTCTATGGCGGCCTCGCGGATTCGGCGCCGGCACGACTCGAGATGCCTGAACTGCAGTATCCGGACTATGCGGTCTGGCACAAGGAGTGGTCGAAGGGGCCCGCGCTGGCCTCGAGCCGCGCCTTCTGGCGAAGGCAGCTGGACCCTCCCGTCGCTCTCTCCGATTTTCCAACGGACCATCCTCGCCCCGAAGAGATGTCCTATCGGGGTGCGCGGGTGTCGATGGAGTTCGATGAACAGCTCACGAGCGCACTCGGGGAGCTGGGCAGGCGAGACGGAGCCACGCTCTTCATGGTGCTGCTCGCAGGATTCTATTGCCTGCTGTACCGGTACTCGGAACAGTCGGATCTCGCCATCGGATGCCCGGTGCAGGCCCGCATCGATCCGCGTACTGAGAATGCAATCGGGGTTTTCGTCAACACCCTTGTGCTTCGCCTGCGCCTCGAACCCGGATTGACGTTCCGAGAGCTGCTGGCTCGCGTCAAGGACACCACGGTGGCTGCTTTCGATCAGCAGGCCACACCCTTCGAGGTACTCGTCGAGGAAACCAGGCCCGAGCGCTCCCTGTCTCACACACCACTCTTCCAGGTCTTGTTCAGCTACCAGGACGTCCGCAATCGCGGCGAGCGAATCGGTAACCTGGCGTTGTCCCAACTCCACATCGAGACGTCCTATGCTCCAACGGACCTGACGGCCTGGGTCATGGAGACGGGCAGTGGGCTGCTTGGGGGACTCGACTACGCAGCCGATCTGTTCGACCGAAGCACGGCAGAGCAGATGATCCGGCACTACGGACGCGTACTCCGTGAGGCCGCGGCCCACCCAGACCAGCCTCTCGCAGCGCTTGCGATGCTTGCGCCCGAGGAACACGCACAGTTGCACAGGCTCGCGATGGGGCCGGAGCCCGTGCAGCGGACTGGCTGCATCGTCTCGGACATCGAAGCGCAAGTCCGTGCAGCTTCGGATCGATCGGCAGTCGAATTCGACGGCACGGTCATGACGTACGGAGAACTCTGGGAGCGCTCTGGGCGGGTCGCAGCTGCACTCCGCGCCCGGGGCCTGGGGTCCGGCGATCTGGTCGGAGGATGCTTCGATCGCGGGATCGAGATGATCGTCGGATTCCTCAGTATCTGGCGTGCGGGGTGCGCCTTCGTTCCGCTCGATCCCGCTTATCCGGATCAACGCCTGGCGTTCATGGCTTCCGATGCCGGTCTGCCCTTGATCGTGACCGACGGCCAAGGCGCACTGACGGACTCGGCTGTACCGGAGGCCAGCCTCTCGGAGTTGGAGGCCCAAGCCGAGTCGGCGCACCCGAAGGGGGCGCCACCCGCCGGCGATGCGCTTGCCTACGTGATCTACACCTCCGGGTCGACGGGTCAGCCCAAAGGCGTTGCGGTCACCCACGCGAACCTGGCTAGCTTCTTAGACGCCATGGTTCGCGAGCCCGGATTGGCCGCCCGCGATACCTTGGTCTCCGTGACCTCTCCATCGTTCGACATTTCCATGCTGGAGTTCTGGGGACCGCTCTCCGTCGGAGCACGCGTCGTCGTTGCGAACGAAGACGAGCTCTACGATGGCCAGCTGCTCGCGGAGCTGCTCCGATCGAGTGGGGCTACGGTTATGCAGGCGACGCCATCAACCTGGAGGCTTCTGATCGACGCGGACTGGGAAGGCCAGCAGATCAAGGCCATGTGTGGCGGAGAGCCCTTCCCGCCGGACCTGGCGGACAGCCTCATAGAACGAACCGAAGAGGTCTGGAATCTGTACGGACCGACGGAAACCACGGTCTGGTCGACGGCGTATCGTGTTGCCGAGTCACACGAAGGGGGCGTGCCGATCGGCAGGCCCATTGCTGGCACCTGCGTCTACGTGGTCGACGCACAGGGATCCCTCGTGCCCCAGGGCGTCCCTGGTGAATTGTGCATCGGCGGGATGGGTGTCGCCCGCGGCTACCTGCATCGGGAAGCGCTCACCGGCGAGCGGTTCGTGCCGGCCCCCGCCAACGCCCCGGTGGCTCGCGTCTATCGCACGGGAGACCGGGTTCGATGGCGAAGCGACGGTTGTCTCGAGCACCTCGGGCGGATCGACACCCAGGTTAAGGTACATGGCCATCGTATCGAGCTCGGAGAGGTCGAGGCCGTATTGACCGAGCATGCGGACGTGCGACAGGCGGCGGCCGTCGTATTCGGTGAGGGCGAGGCCGCACGACTCGCGGCCTATGTCGTCCTCGCTTTGGATGCGAACTCCACGGGAAGCGAGCTTCGGGCCTGGCTGAGGAAGCGACTCCCCAGATACATGGTTCCAGGCTTGATTGCCGACATCGACGTATTGCCTCTCACGCCCAACAACAAGATCGATCGTCGGGCGCTTCCCAACCCGTTCCGACAGCTGCGCGTCGTGAAATCCGCGAACTTGGAGCCTCCAGCCACACCTCAGGAAGTTCTCCTTGCGGGCATCTGGTCCAAGCTGTTGGGCGTGCAGGAGATCGACCGGGAGCACAATTTCTTCGAACTGGGTGGCCATTCGCTCATGACGTTCCAGATCGTGCATCAGCTCCGAGAGCACACCGGGTACACGCTCGATCCACGCGTCTTGTTTTTCCAGACCTTGAGCCAGGTCGCAGCCAGTCTTCCCGAGCTCGATGCAGCGGTTTGATCAGACTCGGTCGGACGATGGGCACCAACCGGTGCCAAGGGCCTCGCTACGCCTATGATTCGTATGTTCTTTGGCCCCTCGGAGCTGCCGCTCTACGGAGTGTACCACCCGTCCCAGGGAAAGCGGACGCGCAGGGCCGTTCTGCTTCTCGGGCCCTGGGGATGGGAGGCGCTCAGGGCACACCGCACGCTGGTGCTGCTCGCCGAGAAGCTGTCCGTGGCCCAATTCGACGTGTTCCGCTTCGACTACTCCTGTACAGGGGACTCGGCGGGACGACATGACGAAGCGGCTCCCGGCGCGTGGGTAGCAGACGCCGCGCTTGCACTCGACGAACTGCTCGACACGGCCGGGGTCAGAAAGGCGACTCTCATAGGCCTCCGGCTCGGCGGTCTCCTTGCCGGCGAGCTGTGTTCCCTACGGGGCCGCGACATCGAGCAAGTCGTCCTATGGGAAGCCCCCCATACGGGGCAAGAATTCATGGCGTCAGCCAGTGAAATGCCTCGAGTCGAGGCCACGGCGTTCCCGGTGCCGGACGGATTCCGGACCCGCGTGCAATCCATGAGCTTGG
Organism: uncultured delta proteobacterium; assembly: GCA_963845195.1. Taxonomy (GTDB): domain Bacteria; phylum Myxococcota_A; class Polyangia; order Polyangiales; family Houyiibacteriaceae; genus SG8-38. Next base: position 152,432 of record CAWJRH010000006.1, on the reverse strand, counting down.
ACGAGAGCCTGGCCAATTTTCGGGGCCGGATCCTCAACGTCTCTAATCGCGCCCTCTCGAACACAAGTGCGGATGCTCACCGCCGGCGGCAGCTGTCTCCGGGCAGCGAAGACCAGCCCTGCTGGTCGGAAGATCGAGATCATGGCGTTGGTCGTGTGCCGGTCGAGCTGCTGGATCGGATCATCGAGGAAGTCCTCTGATGGCCGAAGCTGTCACGGTTTTCGACTGGGTGGAGAAGATTGCTCAGCTCGACGACACCGGCCGCCTCGCTGCGATCGTGACGTCGCCGCGAGCCTCACGGGACAAACCGCTTCCGAACGCCGTACCCGTGCTCGTTCTCGGCGCCGGGATCATTCACAAGGTGGGACCGTCCCGGGCTTCTGTGGAACTTGCACGCTTCCTCGCGTCCGCTGGCCACACGGTGTGCCGCTTCGACCTGTCGGGCATCGGTGACAGTGATCGCGCCCGCGGTGGATCGCTCGAAGAGAACGTGCAGCAGGATATTCGAGACGCGGTGTCAGGGCTCCTGGATCGCTGCCCTGGGCACGAGGCGGTGGCCGTTGTCGGCTTCTGTTCCGGTGCCGACAACGGCTTCTACTGGGCCGGCGAGGACCACCGGATCAAGGCAGTGGCGATGTTCGATCCCACGGTGCATCTGACCTCGGGTTTCCATCGGAGGAAAACCCTCGAACGGCTCAAGAGCGCGCGTTCCTGGATGAACATCGTCAGCGGACGGAGCATCTGGCTTCGGGCGATGAAGTGGCAGCAAGGTGACGCTGCGATGCGGCCTCCGGAGTACTACGGGCTGCTGGTCAGTGGGGCGGAAGACACGGACCGTCGGGCTGCCGATCTGGTCTCCAGGGGGGTACGGCTGCTGTACTGCCTCAGCGGGGGAGCCCACTCCTATTGCAATGCGCCCGAGCAGGTCAGGGAGAGCCTGCCAACCGCCTATTCCGAGGAGCTCATGGAAGTCTCCTGGAGACCGGATTTGGACCACATCCTGAGTGCACCCGAACAGCGTGAGCGCTTCTGCGCACTCGTGCTCGCTTGGTTCGAAACCACCGGTCTGAGAGGAGCCTGACCGCCCATGCCCAAGTCCAATCATCTCGAGATCGACCCCAGCAATCTGCCAAAGATCAACAAAGAGCCCTTTGCGTTTCGCCATGACCTCGGGGACCACGCCCTTTTCGAACTGGATCGACTTGCCCGTCTCGGTGACTCGATGGACCCGGGCGACTTTTTCGTTTCAGTGCCGGCCAGAGGGGTGGACGCGGAGTTCTATGGCGAGGAGCAGGCTCGTCCCGATGTTCGCGTCTCCCAGGTTCTCGGCGAAATCGAAAACGGGCGTTACAAAGTTTTGCTCAAGCGGCCGGAGAACTATGACGAAGCCTATCGCGTCTTGTTGGATGAGCTGCTCGCCCAGATGTTCGAGGCAACTGGAACTCGGGCACGCGATGTCTTGCGCGCCGAGAGCGGAGTTTTCATCACCGGTTGTCGGGCTATCACGCCCTATCACTTTGACCCAGAATTGGCCTTCTTCATGCAGATCAAAGGCCCGAAGGAGTACCACGTGTTCAGTCCGCAGGCGACAACGGACGCCGAGCGCGAGCTATACTACCAACGCGACTACACCGACGTGGGACGCGTCACGATGCGAACGGCGTCAAAGCCCTACGAGCTCGAAGTGCAGTTGGAGCCGGGGATAGGCCTACATCAACCCAGCGAGGGGCCACACTGGGTTCGGACAATAGACAGCGTCTCCGTATCCTACGCGGTTGGGATTGAGACGCGTCAAACCCGATCGACCGGACGCACGCACGCCTACAATCATTTTGCCCGCAAGGCAGGGTTGTCGCCGATTCCCTACGGAGACAATCCCCGCGTCGATCGATTCAAGTCAGCCGCGATGCGTGTCGGTTTCCCCGCCGTCAATTTGCTGCGCCACTTACGCAGTTTGATACGGGGTGGTTTCTCGGAGTAAATGGATCGTCGTCCAGAGGTCAATGAGGAGACTCGCCACATCACGGCGGCGGCCGCGTAGGGCCTCTTCCCAGAGGGAAAGGCGACCTATCTCAACTACAAGCCTGCCGAGGCGCGGGCCGACACCTCCTACGAGCCCACCGTGATGTTGAACGACGATGGAACCTTCACCGTCTACTTCGGCTCCTCGTTGAAGTGCGTCGGCCAGGCCAATCGGATCGACACGACCTACGGCCTATTCGCAGTTCACCGCGAAAGCGAATGCGCAGAAGTCGTGGTCTTCGCCGCCGTCCACGAAATCGCTGCCGGGACCACCAATCAGAAGGTCGTCACCTAGACCGCCGAGGAGGGCGTCGTTGCCGAAGCCGCCGAACAGCGTGTCGTTGCCTTCTTCGCCTTCGACGTAGTCATGGCCCCCGCCTGCAAGAACGAAATCGTTACCTCCGCCGGCGCAGATGGTGTCGTTTCCGCCGCCCGAGAAGATGAAGTCACGTCCGTTGCTGGCGACAATGACATCGTTCCCTTGCGTTGCGCCGAGAACGCCTCTGTAGACTGCGCCGCTCTTCGGTCCTCCCACGATGGTCCCGTTCTCATCGACGTAGATCGTGGCGTCCAGTCCGTTGCAGCGAGGTACTCCGGGCCCGAGGTCGAGCCCGATCACCAAGGGGTCATGGTCCGACGAGCGGTATTCGTTGGGCTCGAAGAGCGGTAGCGCGGATGGTTTGGGCTCAAATGACGCCTCGCTCGGGTCGCGAACCGTGTCGTTGTAGTCGAGGAGGTTCGCCTCGTCGGCATTGATGTGCCACGCGGTGACTCCCGTGACCTTGGGGGTGAGAGCTTCGCTGGCGAGCGCGTAGTCGAGGGTTCCGAGCTGGCCATCGAACAGGAAGCTGTACGCGTCGGGGCCCAAGAACAGATCCGCCAGATCGACGTACCCACCCGCCTGGAAAGCCGCGATCGGGGCTTCCTTTCGGTACGCGTTGAGGTCGCCAATGATCAGGATGTTCTCGCTCCCGGTGTCTGTCGGGTCGGCGGCAAGCCAGTCGACCTGAACCTCCGCGGCAAGCGTGCGTGTGAGGTTGCAGCTTCCGACGCCGGTTTCTGGGGAGTCGTCGCCGGGCCCACAGCCGGACCCCTTCGACTTCAGGTGATTGACCACGACGGTCAGCAACTGACCGCTCGAGAGCTCGGCGAATGTCTGCGCAACAGCGGGCCGATTTTTCTGCTGACCGGTGCTGGCAGGGTCGGTGAACGATGCGTCGTCGAGCACCGCGGTGAGGCCGATGGCATCGACCGCGCTCAGCTTGTAGATCAAGCCGACTTTGATCGCGTCCGTCCCCGTGGCCCCCGTGTCGACGAACATGTAATCGCCGCACCCTGCACTCGAAACTGCGGCCACCAAGGCCTCTAGTGAAGCCGTATCGTTGTTCTCGAGCTCGACGAGGCCAACGATGTCTGCGTCGATGTCGCAGAGCGCACTCGCGAGCTTGTCGGTTTGGCGTTGAAGCTCGGCCTCGGAGCTGGCTCCCCGACACCCAAGACCGCCGGTCGGACCACAGATGCTGGTGCCATCGTCGATGGTCGTGAAGAAGTTGAGCACGTTGAAGCTCGCGACCTTGAGCGATCCACCCACGTCCGCAGGCGCCTCGCTTCGCGGGCTGCTCCGGTCAAAGTCGTACGAGAACGCCTCGACGACCGGGCGAACGCGCCAGGCCTCGGTGCCGCCCACGCCGGCCGAGGACCAGTGCAAGACGCCCGTGAGGTTGCCGATGACGTCGCCGCCCCGAACGAAGTTGTCGATGCTGTATCCGGGCTGCGGGTGGAACACTGGAGTCCCGTTGAAGAGCGCGCTGTCCCGATCGTTGTTGTCATCGTCCAGAATTACCCTTCGGGCGGCCAAATCGATTTGATGCTGAGTAAACCCACCTTCACTCGGCGTCTGGGTATCGGTGAACTGTCGGGGCCTCGACCCTTCGCTCAGCACCAGCTGCCCGAAGCGCGACAGCTGGAAGTACTCATCGACTGTGAGCGGGTCGACGAACTGCACCAGCATTCCCTCGAAGGCCTCGTAGAACGCGTTGATTCCCTGCTCCGCACCGCCGAGGTCGCCGGCAGATATCGCGAGTGGGAGGCCGATCGTCGACGGGGTTGGAAGGGGCTGACTGACGGCGGTGACCTGAACCGAAGTCGGATCGGTCGCGGTCAGCTGGCTCATATCGAAGCCGTCGCTAGCCAGTCCAGTGACGATCACGCGATCACGCACGTTCACATCAACAGGGCAGTCACTGCACGAGACAAAGATGCCTTCCGAAGTGAGCGGATCGGAGTCCACGTCCGCGTCTTCTTCCTGGATGAAGAACCCTCTCAGTTGATCGCTCTGCTGAAAGTCACCCACCACGATCGCTTCCACCTGAAAAATGGTCGTCGTGTCGGTGACCTCCGGCCCGGAGCCTTGAATCTCATGAACGAAGGCCTCCACTGGATCCGGGTCGCCGGGATCCGTACCCGTCGGCACCTGGTCCGGGTTGCATTGACCGAAGGTCGAGAGACCGGCAGCCCAGCCGGTGGTCCCGAGCTGAAGCGAGTCCCCGATGGGCGTCGCGCTCGACTCGCTCACGCCGATGTCGGTGCTCAGCTGGCCGTTTGCGGGCCCGCCGACGGCGACAAAAGTCCCCTCGTAACTCAGGAATTGAACGACCTCGCCGAGCGGGCTCACTAGCGCAATGCCATCGGGGCTCCCATTCTGAATCCCGTTTGTGGGGAATGAAACAACGGCTACGCCAACCTCCGGCTCGGTGCAGCTCTGCGGGAACACCCCGCTTGGCGCAGCGGTGTCGTAGACCGCACCCGTGGCACCGCTGTACAGCACCAGGCTCCAGCCCGTGACCTCGGTTCCCGGAACTCCCGCCACTTCGATGGCTTCGCCTGTGTCAATGCCACCATTGTCGTAGTGGAACTCGTTGATGAAGACAGGGGTCAGCTCCGGAGGTTCCACCTGGTCCGGGTTGCATTGACCGAAGGTCGAGAGACCGGCAGCCCAGCCGGTGGCCCCGAGTTGAAGCGAGTCCCCGATGGGCGTCGCGCTCGGTTCGCTCACGCCGATGTCGGTGCTGAGCAAGCCGTTTGCGGGCCCCCCGACCGCGACAAAGGTCCCCTCGTAACTCAGGAATTGAACGACCCCGCCGAGCGGGCTCACCAGCGCAATGCCATCGGGGCTCCCATTCTGAATCCCGTTCGTGGGGAACGAAGCAACGGTTACGCCAATCTCTGGCTCGGTGCAGCTCTGCGGCAACACACCGCTTAGCGCAGCGGTGTCGTAGACCGCGCCCGTGGAACCGTTGTAGAGCACCAGGCTCCAGCCGGTGAGGTCGGTTCCCGGAACGCCCGCCACTTCGATGGCTTCGCCTGTGTCAATGCCATCGTTGTCGTAGTGGAACTCGTTGATGAACACGTCTTGCGCGGACGCAACCGCAGAGGAAAGGCCGAGCGTGGACACGCCCATCGTGAGAACCGCAAGAGCGGCACGGATATGGATTCGCATGTGGAAACCTCGTTCGTTTTTCTAGCTGCCGGCCTCAGAAATACGCCAACCTCGGTTGGGGCTCGTCCCAGGCTTAGTTGCCTGTGTTGTTTGGATTGCCGCCACCCCCGCCTAGGACGGGCCGGCACTGCCCGATCAAGCACTGACCGACCTCGCTCGGAGAAAGGTCACAGCTCGTGCCGGTCGGCAGGTTTCCGTTGACGCAGGTATAGCCACCGTCAATGCATTGGGGAACCGTGCATGGGTTTCCGTCGTCGATGAAGTCGCATTCGAAGGCGCCCCCAAGTGGACTGCACACTGGTTCGAAGATCTCACATGGGCCTGCTGCATCTCGAATGATCTGCTGGCAATCGCTCAACTCCTTGAAGGAGAGTTGGCCGCCCCCGTCACCGCCGGGTTCACACTGGGAAACGGCCCCGAACGAATACGCTACGAAATCCCCGACCTCTGGTGCGAGAGGCTCCCCCCCCGGAAGAAACTCGTACTGCGGGGTGGGGCGAGTGAGAGGCAGCGTATGGACCACTATCTCTTGCGTGGTTACCGTTACCGGGGATTCGTCTTGTTGCGGAACGATAAAAACAGTGTCGACCGTGCCCTCTCTACAGCCGCTCACGGAGGCCGCAAGGATGTCCGGCTCGGTGAAGCAAGGGCAAGAGAGTGGGCATTCGAGACCCTCTGGCGGCTGCAGGGTGTTTGCTCTTTGAGCCTTTGCTAGGATGAGACTCGCATCGACTCGCTCTCTTAGCTCAGGGCGACAACGTCTCCTGGGCGGATCTCGATGAACGTCGAACTCATGCACAACCCTTCGCTCACCGTGGCGATCGCGCTCGCTGCGGGCATGGTCACGCAGTCAATCGCGTACCATCTCCGAATACCGAGCATCGTCTTGCTCCTGGCCGTTGGGGTTCTGCTAGGGCCCGAGGTTGCAGGCATCGTCGATCCGCAGTCTCTGGGTTCTTCCCTGCAGGCGCTTGTCGGTATGGGCGTTGCGATCATCCTTTTTGAGGGTGGGCTTCAGCTCGAGTTGCGCCGACTTCGGCGAGAGCAAGTCGTCATTCGGCGCCTCGTCACAGTAGGCGCGGTGATCACCGCGATCGGCGGAGCGGTCGCGGCCCACTACGCGCTCGGCTGGGATTGGCGCCTGGCTTCTTTGTTTGGCGCATTGGTGATCGTGACCGGACCAACGGTGGTGACTCCGCTGCTTCGGCGCCTGCGAATCCGCGGGGCGGCCCCGACGGTTCTCGAGGCCGAAGGCGTTCTCATCGACGCGATTGGTGCGATTACTGCAGCGGTCGTTCTCGAGGTCGTGCTGCGACCGTCGGACGAGAGCCTCATCCTGGCCGCTCCTCAGATCGCCTTGCGGCTTGGCTTTGGCGTCTTGGCGGGGTTGGTCGCCGGTGGCGTGCTCGCGGGGTTGCTTCGATTCCGGGGTCTGATTCCCGAGGCATATCAGAAGGTCCTGACGCTCTCGGTCGCGGTTCTGGTCTACGAGCTAGCCGATTCGGTCGTACATGAGAGCGGCCTTGCCGCAGCCACCATCGCCGGCATGGTCCTCGCCAACTCCCCGATCAGAAAGAGCCGCGACTTGATCGAGTTTAAAGAGCAACTGACCGTGCTGCTCATCGGGATGCTCTTCATCTTGCTCGCGGCGAACACTCGGGTGGCCGACATCATCGAACTCGGCTGGGCCGGAGCGATTACCGTCGGTGCGCTCATCGTGTTGGTTCGCCCGGTCGAAGTGCTTCTGTGCTCGGTGGGCACCACGCTATCGTGGCGAGAGCGAGTCCTCATCGCGTGGATCGCACCCCGCGGCATCGTAGCCGCAGCAGTGGCGTCCTTGTTCGCGATTCGGCTGGAAAGCGCGGGCATTGCAGGCGGCGCGAAGCTTCAAGCGCTCGTGTTCGCGACGATCGCCGCTACGGTCATTTGGTCGGGGCTTACGGGAGCGGCGATCGCTCAACTCCTCGGCCTCCGCCGGCGCTCGGACGCGGGCTGGTTGATCCTGGGAACCAATGAGCTCGCGATCGAGCTAGCTCAGCTGTTGCAAACACCGCGGCAGGAGGTCCTGTGTCTGGACGAGGACCCGCACCGAGTACAGGCCGCGGAGGAAGCCGGGATCAGGGTGCTACTCGGCAACGCCTTAGAAACTCGGCTTCTGATGCGCGCCGAAGTCGAGCTCCGTACGGGCGCGGTAGCCATCACGGAAAGCTCCGAGGTCAATCTCTTGTTCATCAACAAAGTTCATCAAGAGGCCAAGGAGCAACGCTGTCTCGTTGCCATAGACAGTTGGTCGACCGGAGTCACGCCAGAGATCTTGGAAACCAAGGACGCTGAGGTGCTTTTCGGTGGAGCCACCGACGTGGCTCAATGGAGTCAGCGCATCGGCCGCGGTGAGGCTCAGATCGAATGGTGGTCATGCCGGGCCTGGCGGCCGAAGGGGATCTTCACCGAGGGCGACAGTCGTCCGGCGTACCTGCCGATGGTCCGGCAAAGATGGAACAGAAGGACCACGATCGGAACGCGAACACGATTCTGGCCCAAGGATAGAGTGGCGGTTCTGGTCGACCAGGCCCGGCAGGAAGAAGTGCACGAACGATTGCAGAAGTCGGGGTTCGTGCACGAGCAAGGGAGCGGCCTCTCTTAGCCCATCGGGCCGGCGCGTTCTCGATCGGAGGGTGGATCGTTCCCGCGCTTCCTGTCGCACTTCAACCCGATCGCGGCACACGATCCCGGCGCCTTCTTGCTGGACTCCAACGCGCCGGGCGCGCTCGTGTCCATTGCGTCCGTCATTGGAGCCCACGCCAAAAGCCCCCCCCCAAACGAATGACATTCACAAGCGAAGCTAGGTTCACCGAGGCGAGATCACCGAGACCAGTTTCTTTCGCAGATAGTCGGCAGCGAAAATCAGTGGCGCGCCGAGCCATGCCATCGCGTACATCTGCAAGGAGACAGGGCCCGTGCCCAGCACTCGCCCGAGCGGCGGAAAATACAGAGTGGCCCAGGAAAAACCGATCTCGAGTGCGAATCCAAGCAGGATTAGGCGATTGGTGAGAAGCCCACGATCCAGTCCCGACCGCGTCTTCGACCGACGTCCTATGAAGTTACCGACCTGCATTAGCATGATGGTCGCGAGCGCGAGACCGGTTGCTGACTGATACAACGGATCGGTCGCGGTGAGCCGATCTCCGTACTGCCATCCTCCTGCGTAGAGCACCCAGAAAAATAGGGTGAGCGAATATCCTGCCTCGGTGAGGCCCAAGAAGAAGTAGCTGTGCGCCACCAGTCGAAAATTGAGCAGCGGCTCGTCGCGGTCGCGTGGCGGCCGCTTCATCGTATCCTCGTCCGTTGGTTCTTGACCGAGCGCCATCGACGGAACGATGTCGGTGCCCAGATCGATTGCGAGGATCTGGATGACCGTCAGGGCGAGTGGCACCGGAAAGAGGATGTAAATCAGATACGGCAAGATCTCGGGGCCGTTGCTAACCAGAACGTAGTTGGTGAACTTCCGAATGTTGTCGAAGATCGTTCGTCCTTCGGCGACCCCCGCCACGATCGATGCAAAGTTGTCATCGAGCAAGATGATCTGAGCGGCTTCGCGGGCCACGTCCGTACCACCGATCCCCATCGCGATGCCGACGTCGGCGGCTTTCAGCGCGGGCGCGTCGTTCACTCCGTCTCCGGTCATCGCAACGACGAGTCCAAGTCGCTTGAGCGCGGTCACGATCTTCATCTTCTGTTCAGGCGTGGTACGAGAGAAGACGCAAACGCCTCTCGCGAGGAGACCGCAGAGATCGTCTTGAGATAGGCGCTCAAGCTCGTCGCCAGACACGAGAAGCGAATCCACCTCGGCGGCAGGCGTTTCGGACCCCGGAAGTATTCTGGCCTTGCGGGCGACCGCCGCCGCGGTCTTCGGGTGATCGCCGGTGATGAGGAGGACCCGAATCCCTGCCTCGTGGCACTCGCTGACCGCATCGGGGACCTCCGCCCGCAGTGGATCCTCGAGGCACAGGAACCCCTCCAATCTCAACTCTCGTTCTAGCAACTCTTGGGCAAGTCCATCCGGATCGTCGCGAACGACCCGGGTCGCGATCGCGATGATGCGCCGCCCCTCGCCCGCGAGCGTATCGACCAACCCGTCCATTGCCGTGAGTGATTCTGCAGTCGCATCGCGCGCGGCGTCGCCCGGCTCTGCGATTTCAGCAATCAGCGGTCGGAGCGCTTCCCATGCTCCCTTGACCGCGAAGACCGCGGCGCCTCCGTCCTGCCAGATACCGGCCGCACGCCGTTTGCCAAGATCGAATGCGAAGCGGCGAGTCGTGTGACGAAGCACCTCGTCGACGTCTCCAGTCTCGTCCCCGTAGAGGTCTGCTAAGGCCACGTCGAGTGGATCGCCGACCCATTGAGCCTCCTGACGGTGTACTTCGCTGGCGATGAGCCCGAACCGCAGGAACTCTGCACGTCGCGCGTGCGCCGACGTGATCTCGCGGCCTTCTGCATCGACGATGCCAGTGACAGAAAGCTGATTGAGTGTGAGCGTTCCGGTTTTGTCAGTGCAAATCGCGTGAACGGCGCCGAGCCCCTCCACCGCGTTGAGGCTCTTCACCAAGACGTTCTGGCGGGCCATTCGCAGGCTGCCCATCGCCAGTGACAACGTGAACGTCGGAAGCAAGCCCTCCGGAACGTTTGCCACGATGATGCCAAGCATGAAGACTAGGTTCACCCAAAGGGATTCCCCTTTGAAAATGCCGTACGCGAAGAAAGTTCCGCCCATCGCTACGGCAATCACCGTCAGCACCCGCACCATGTGTCCGGTCTGACGTTCGAGGGGTGAGGAAGGCCGACTGATGTCGCGCGAAAGCGCCGCGACCTGGCCGAACTGCGTGCGCTCTCCGGTCGCAAAGACGACTGCAAGCCCGGAGCCTTTGAGTACGGAGCAGCCCGCAAAGGTGATGTTGTTGCTGTCGATCAAGCGACCCTCGGTGGCCGATTGGGTGAGAGGAACTGCAGCGGATTCTCCGGTGAGCGGCGCATTGTTGATGAGAAGATCCGTGGACTCGACGAGGCGTGCGTCGGCCGGAATGCGATCGCCCTCCTTGATGACCAGCACATCACCCGGGACCACCTCTTCCGCGAGGAGGTCAATCTCGCTGCCTTCGCGGCGCACGGCGACGTGAGGGGGTAGGAACTTCGCCAGCGCTTCCATGGCGCGTTCGACCCTGTATTCCTGCAGAAACGCAAAGAGCGCGTTGAGCAGCGACACTGCCAGAAGCGCCCAGCCGAGAACGTTCATCCGCTCGCCGGGCTGCATTGCATCGGCGACGAAGCACAGCACTGCGGCCACATCGAGCAGCAGGCTGAAGAAGTTGGTGAGCTGCCTAAAGAGACTGCGAAGCAAGCGAAAGCGTGCGGGTGCCCCCAAGGTGTTCGCGCCCACCTCGGCCAGGCGAGTCTTCGCTTCGGAGGCCGTCAGACCGGCCTTGCGGCTGCCGAGCAGCTCGAAAACGCGCTCGGGAGCCGTGTTGTGAATCTGGCTCACGACGGATCACCGTAGATAGCGACGTCGCAAGGAGCGTTCCGCAACACCTGCTCTATGGGATTTCCGTATACCGAGCGCTTTCGCAGCCAGCTCACTGAGGCGCCCATGTAGATTAGCTGGGACTTGTGCTTACCCGCATGGATGGCGATCTCTTTGGGGATGTCGTCCGAAAGCACCGCGGCCCCGTCGACTCGGCCGAGCGGCAGACCGAGCTCGGCGCTCAACGAATGCTCCACTTGGGACACGTAGCCCTGCCCGTGCTCAACCAAGCGTGATGCCTCGGCGTGGCTGATCTGCCGAAATCGCCGGTGACTCACTCGATGAACCAGAAGGACCTCGACCTCACTTGCTTCCGGAACGAGGAGACGAAGGAACGGCAATCCCACCCGGATGCCCTCCGGGCGACCGCTGACGGGAACGAGGAATCTGCGTGGGACTCCCAAGAGCCCCGGCTGCACCACGCGGACCGAGAGGACCTGACAGCGGCCTACACGCAGCAGCTGCTCAGATACGGTGTCTGCGAGAAACCCGCGGCCTTTCTGGCGAACGCGTGTACCGCAAACCAGAAAATGGGTTGGGTCTTCTGGGACCAAGGCGAGAAGTGTGGCAGCCACGCTGGACCGCGCGGGTGCGACGGTGACCTCGACGGGCAAGGCCAGCTCCGCGCAGGCGGCTTTGAGGCGCGCGAGGCGCGCTTCTACGTAGCCTTTCGCGAACTCCCCATCTTCGACATGCAAGACGTGAACTCCCGAATCAGGAAGCCGCGTCGCCATTCGCATGGCATATCGTGCCACCCAGTCCCCATGGGTCGACCCGTCGTATGCGAAGTGGAGCATGTAGACCCAGGCGAAGCTTACGCCCCGATAGCTTGCGAATCGAGCCGCCCTGCCCCACCTGCCAGAGGTTCTTCGTATTCGCTGACCAGCAGGAACTCGCCCCCCGCAGCAAGTGCGAAATCTTCTGGGTTTCTCATGCCGCAAATCGGCACGATTCCATTTAGTTCTTCGCATCCAAACGCTTCGATGAGCGGCGCCTCGCACGACCCTGAAACAAGTCCAAGGACGAGTAGGAGCCAAGTGTGGAGCTTCAGGCAGCGCATCGGGAATGGGTACTCCTACACGACTCGGGACGGTCTCGACAAGGGCCGCATGGACCCGTCACGTAAGCCGGGGAGTCGAGCTGATAGCAACTACGAACGCGCGTTGTCGCGTCTGAGTCAGTCGACACACCGAGCTCGTACCTCGCAATTTTGGCGCTCACTCGCCGCGTGCTCGATGCGATCTGCCCCCAATAGGGCCTCATCTTCCGCCACTTCGAGTACCGCCGCATCCTGTTCCAAGCCTGGCGAAAGGTGCTCGGCACCGAACACGAAGCCAAGCACCCGAGCGCCCACGACTTCCGCCACGCCGCCCTCACACACACGACTGCGGTCGGCGGCGTGCACCAAACCGGAAGCGAACCACGCCCCACGCATGACCAGAAGCGGCAGATCGGTTTCGAGGTGCCGTTTCTGGTGGGCCATCCTGGACTCGAACCAGGAGCCAATGGATTAAGAACGCACCTCGATGCGATCGGGGACGACTTCGTGACGCTCTGGCGCTTCCCGATTCACGTCGTACTCGAGGCCGGAGACAAGAGACACGAGACACTGACGGGGGCATTCGCCAGGGCAGACGAGGATCTCGATCCTGCACCGGTCGGGATCGCGCCGTTCATGGGCGACTGCATCACCGACACCGGGCTCGAATCGCTTGGCTGGGAACCAGGTGAACCGGTGACGGTCACGATGACGGTCTACGGTCGTCGTTTCCCTCGCCTCCTTGCAGCTCGTCGTTGCCCCCGCCGCCTCGGATGCGGTCATTGCCCGCGTTGCCGATCCGATGCCAATCTGGCGACGGGTCAGCAGCTGTTCGATCGCCCCGACGTGTCTCAGACACCTCCGCGGCCGCCGCTCGATCTCAGACCCGTGGCGCCAGGAGCCCTCCCCTATGCATGGGATCCTGTCACCGGTCTGTCGCGGCGACTGATCCCGGGGCAGCCTGGTGGCACAGGCGTCACCACATCCCTCAACCACGACCGGGACGGCAAAGCCTGTTACGACTCGGAGCGCAACCAACGCGGCCACGCGATGCGCAGCCGCAAGCTTGCCGCACTGCAGCGCACCCTGAAATCACCCGAGGTGTACGGGCCTGGCGACGGAGACCTGCTTCTCGTCGGTTGGGGCAGCACGCGGGGAGCGATCGAGGAAGCCGTCGACATGGCGCGCGCGGAGGGCCTCGGGGTGTGGTCGCTGCACGTCCAGTTCCTCAGCCCTCTACCGCCGGGGCTCGCCGACACGTTCGCGGCCTTCAAGAAGGTCATCACCGTCGAGCTCAACTACAGCGACGACTGGGAGGACCCGCTGATCACGCGAGAAAATCGACGCTACGGCCAGCTCGCGTGGCTCCTTCGCGCCGCCACCCTGCTCGACATCGATTGCGTCGCAAGAGTTCCGGGGCGCCCCCTCATGCCGTTGGAAATCGTGCGCGACGTGAGGCGCATCCTCGACGTACGACGCGATACTCGACATCGGCCCTCGGCCTCTGCGTCGGCGAAAGGAACCAGTGACCATGTCTAGGCTCGCTCTCGAATGTGTTCTCGATGAAGATTCGGCAGAGGAACGGACTCTTAGCGATTACGAGGCCGAGCGACCGCGCTGGTGCACGGGCTGCGGGGACCACGGCGTGTTGGCCGGACTCCAGCGGGTTCTCAAGAAGAACGACGTCGAGCCCGAAAACGTGGTGGCGGTATCCGGAATCGGTTGCTCGAGTCGTCTCCCCCACTACCTCAACACCTATGGCTTTCATGGCATCCACGGGCGTGCGTTGCCCATCGCGACCGGCGTTCGACTGTCTCGCCCCGAGCTCCCGGTTATCGTCATCATGGGGGATGGCGACTGCTTCAGCATCGGCGGCAACCACTGGCTGCATGCGATACGCTACAACATCGATGCACTCGTTTTGGTATTGGACAACGAGGTCTACGCACTTACCAAGATGCAGGCATCACCGACGACCCCCGACGGGTGGAAGACCAACACGACTCCAAAGGGCACCTACCTTCGACCGATGAATCCACTGAGTGTGGTGATGGGGATGACCAACGTGTCTTTCGTCGCGCAGACGGCGACCTGGCTTCCTTCGCACCTCGACGCGACGATCGAGCGAGCCTGGAGCCACAAGGGGCTGTCGTTCGTTCGCATTCTGCAGCGCTGTCCGGTGTTCCCACGCTTCCCTCCTATGAAGAGGTTCGGTGGAGCCGCACCGAGCGACTCGACCATCCTACCTTCATCAAGCGGCTCGATGCGCTGATGGACCAGTACACGGTGAGCTGATGGCCGACTCCATCACGAGAGCGCGAGTGCTCCTCGAAAACGTCGACGAGCTCTGGCAAAGTCACAACGCGACTCTGTCTCAGGCGTTCGCGGACGCGGTTCACGGGCTCGAAGAGCTCGTTCGCACCGACGACTACCATCATCACGCTCAAGACCAAGACCACCTCGAGCGTTCTCTGGGGCCGCTCGGAAAGACCCATCTCGACGTCGGTGTGCGCTATCGAACATGCTCGGCAGCAGCTCTCACTCGCGCGCGATGTCATCAGCCCGGCTCACGCGTATGCAAGCGCTCATCCCAGAGCTCGTGCAAATGCAGCAGGACCTTCCGACCACACTGACCGAGTCGGCTTTGTTCGTCGACATCGAGCGCGACCCGACCGAAATCGTGTCGCTTGCTGAAGGTCACCTGGAGCGAGCCTCTCGGGTGTTTCGCACGTTGCGCCGGGCACAAATGGAAGTCCGCTCTAAGTACGAGCCTGAGGTTCACGACGGGGCTTTCGAGGACTTCAACTGGCGTCAGCTCACCCCGAACGAGCTCCGTTTTTGCGCTCCGTTCGTGGTCGTTGCGCGCCTCGACCAACACAGCAGCACCACCTTGCTGAAGTTGATGTCGCTGCTCGAAACCAACCTTCCCATCACGGTCCTCGCGCTCCGCTCGAGCCTGTACCAAGCATACAGCGCCGGCGCCGACACCGGCGTACCGGCGACGCTCTCGGTGGAGATGTTGCCCGTGGCGATGTGAGGCGTTCACCTGGCTCAAACGTGCGCCGCCGTCGAGCGTTTCACTTCTCACTGCTTCGGAGCGATCGCATGTCCACGACCCTCAGTGCTCTCTGTCCTGATTTCCCGTGATGGCGAAGGGACAGAAGCTTTCGAGAGGCGCGCCGAGGACGCGATACGTTCGCGAGCGTTTCCGATCCTCACCTACGATCCGGCTCGCGCCGAACGCTTCTTCGACTGCTTCGATCTCACGTCCAACCCCGCACCCGATGAGACTTGGACCATCGAGACGCTCCGCGGCCATGATTCACAGGGGCACCCCATCGAGCTCGAAGAGGCGTTCACCTTCGCCCACTACGCTGCCCAGGAACCCGAGTTCGAAAGCGAGTATTCAGACGCGCCCGAATGCGCGGACGACCTGGTTCCCATGGCTGCATATGTCAAACTCGACCATCAGCAGCGCGCAAGCAAGCAACCGTTCATCTGGCATAGGGCCGAAGATGGCGTTGTAGGTAGGAAGGTGGTCTCTGACGCGGTCGCCCGGCAATGCGCCGAGCGACTCCAAGTGTGGTCCACCCTCCGAGAAGTGGGCGGCCTCGACAATCCACACATCGAGGCAGCCCGAGCGGCACTCGCGCGCGAGTTGAACGCGCAGCAACAGGCATCGGCCGAAAAGCTGCGCGCAGAAATGGAGCGGCTGCGGAGCGAAATGGAAGTCACGATGGCCGAGCGCGAGCAGGGAGCCGTCGCCGCTGAGGTCCGAAACATCGTCAAGAAGCTCGCAACACGTGCCCCGGATTGAAAGGCAAAGCGCCTCCGAACCGATCCCTCAGAAGCGCTGCGGCTCGGTAGCTTCGCAAGTCCTATTCGCCATAGGAAGCCATCGCCGTGGCTGCCGTCTCGCGGATGTTCTGTTCGAGGCTCGTTGCCGCGTTGAACGCCCCGCCATCAAGCACGTCTCATTCGGGTTCGAGACCCACTTGCCAGAAGAACTCGTCGTCTTCCGACTGCTCGGAACCGTCGCCGTCCGATTGAAGGAACACCCCGGTACCCGCTGCCGCGTCGAGACTTGGAATGAGCCAGCGCCGCGCGGACTTCATCTGGCGACGCTCGGCACGATCGAACCGAAACCGGCTTGCGAGAAGACTGCCGTTCTGGGCGACGAGCTCTTGTTGCGCGCCGTAGAGCTGACTCCTCATGCGAAGCAAGTTCGCGACGATGAAGCAGAGCAAGGCGTACCTGGGAGCCCTCTTGAGTTGCCTCTTGGCTCTTCAGCCCGGCTTGTAGGCGACGGCCGCAGAGGAGGGACCGGCCAGAGGAATGATCTCGAAGCGGTCGAAGCCGACCTCGCTGCACCACTCCTTGAAATCCGCGCCCGTGTAGTCGAACGCGTCGCCAAACTCGATGAGCATGTTGAGCGACATGAGGAGCCCGAATGCGTTCTCGCGGCGCGCGTCGTCGATGAGGGCCTCGACCACGATGAACGCGCCCCCGGGTGGAAGCGCGTCGTAGGCGGCCTTGATCAAGTGCTTCTTTTTCTCGAGGCTCCAGTCGTGAAGGACCATGCCCATCGTGATGACGTCGGCCTTGGGCAACGGGTCCTCGAAGAAATCGATGGCCGCGGTGTCGACCCGGTGGGGCAGCCCGGCGAGTTCGATGCACCGCTTTGCGATGGGCTCCACTGCAGGAAGATCCGCGCTGATGCAGTGCATGTGCGAATTCTCCGCGGCGACGTCGCACGCGAGTTGTCCGGTCGCGCCGCCGGCGTCGCATAGAGTCTTGTAGTTCGAGAAATCGAACTGCTGGGCGAGGGCTCTGTAGTTCGCGGCCGACACTCCCGCCATCGCGTTCATGAACTGCTCGAGCCGGTCGGGCACCGAGTAGAGCTTCGCGAACACCGGCTCTCCCGTCTCCTTGATCTCGGTCTGTGGCTCCCCCGTCTTGAGCGCTTCGGTGAGGCTGCCCCAGAAGCCGTAGAGGCGTTCGCTCGCCATCTCGAGCATGCCGCCGATGTACTGGGAGCTTTCCCTGTCGAGGAAGATCGCCGTCTCGGTCGTATTGCCGTAGAGGGCGTCCGGACCGTCACCGTCCCGGCGCAGCATTCCGAGCGCCACGAGAGCATCCGGGAAGTCGGGGATCGCGCGCTCGTGGAGGCCGAGACGCTCCGCGATCTGTACGCCCGTCATCTTGCCCGTCCCGAGGTGTGTGAAGAGCTCGAGCTCGACTGCGCTGAGCAACGTGCGAGAGCCGAAGAAGCCCATGCCTATCTGCATGATTTGGGACGGGTCGGGAGGGGTCTCAGTCATCGGCGCTCCAGTGGAGGCTCCTTGGTACATCCGTACACCCTGAGAATGCAACGTCGAAAGCGCTAAACGTCTTCAGCGTTCGCGGCGAACGTAGCGTGTGCGCGTTCCAGACCGATGAGTTCGACGAACCTGATTGGCGACCTCAATGCATCGTTGGCCGTCGCCCGCGGTGAAGCCGCGTCCCTAGCCAGCTTGCACGGTGCGCCAGCTCAACAGACGGCGCGCACAATCGAGATTGTGTCGACCGATACATTGCCATCGCTGTCGACGGCCTCCAGCGTGATCGTGTGACCGGAGCCGCATCCGTTGGGATTGAGAAGGACCTCGATCGTCGACCCGCTTCCGATGAATCCCATTTGGTCGGAGAACCACGAGAGGCTCGTCCCCGAGAGGTTGCCGTCTTCCGGGTCGAACGCGGAACCTCGGAACTCGAGCGGGTTGGGCCCGTAGCTAAACGAGTCGGGCGGAAACTCGATCTGCGCAACAGGGACACCCGCACCCCCGAAGACCTCGATCTGAACCGTGTCGATCGCGGTCTCGGAGTAGCGGTCGGTCGCCTCGGCTTCGATGACATGCGTTCCCGCACTGAGTTGCCTCAATAGGCTCCTTCCCGACCCAATCGACCCATCGAGACTGGACGTCCATCGTACAGTCGGGGACTCCCCGTCTGGGTCTGCGACAACCGCGGAAAGCGAAACGCTCTGACCGACCAAAAAGCGATCGCCATCGGAAGGGCTCGCGATGGTCACCGTAGGTGGACTGTTGACCAGCGTGAACGAAATCGAGCGCTCAGTCTGGCCGCCGAATTCATCCTCCACAAGGGCGGTGATCACGTTGGTTCCCAACACCGGTATCGAGGGGAAAGAACAAGCTTGGGTCGCCCCTTCGGTCGACACCTCACAGAACACGCCCGCACGGTCCGACTCGATTCGCACGGTGCCTCGGAACCCCTCGGGAGCAGGCGGATCATCGAGCCCGAGAACGACGCTATCGAATCGAAACCATGAGTCCTGACCGCCGTCCTCAGGAAAAATGAAGCGTACCTCGGGGGGCGGATTTGGTCGGACGGCTTGCACCAGACGCAGGGCATCGGGGTATCCGCGCGTGACCAGCGGGTCCGGGCTCACATTCCCCGTGCCCGTGAGATCGCGAAGCAGATCGCGAATTTCGCTTGCCTGGAGCGACGTGTCCGCAGCCTTTGCAAGGGCGGCGATGCCCGCCACGAAAGGTGTCGCAGAACTGGTTCCGTCGAATAGTTTAACCTCGTCGATGTCGAAGTCGTCGGGATCGTCGTCCGCCGAATCGGGTGACACGGTCGAGCGTCGTTGCGTGGGAGCCCAGATGTCGACCGGGTCTCCGAAGTTAAAGCGGTTAGTTCCGTCCATATTCAGTCCACCGACGCAGATGACCTCTTGGAGAGTGCAAGGCTTGCGCGTCTTGCCGGAGATGTCGTCGCCGTCATTTCCAGCCGACGCGAATACCGAGCCGCCAAACGCCACCACGTTGAAGACCGCCGACTGTAGGTCGGAGTCATTGAGCGCCTCGCACCACCCTCCGCAGGTGTTGCTCCAACTGATCGTCACCACCGTCGCCTGCATGAACGCCGCCGAACGCATCGCAGAGGCCATCTCCCAGACCGAACCGCCCATCCGGATCAGAACAGGCCGTATGTACTCTCCTCCGGTTCCCGCGCCGCCAAAGAGGTTGTTCGGCTTGGCACAACAGATGCCGAATGCGCCCTGACCGTGCCAAGGCTTGTCCGACGAGTCGAAGTTCTGGCCGGCCCGAACGTCTCCGTTGGTGATATCGACCTGCAGCGGAGCTAGACCACTGACCCCAAGAGCGTTGACGTAATCTGGGTTTCCGACCCCAGTCTCGGGGTCGAGCGCGAAGCCCTCGTCCAGCACCGCTACGCGTGTGGGTGTCCAGGCACCCCCGAAGCGGATTGGCGGGAGCCCCGTGTGACGCAGATAGTCGAACGCGCGGGCTACCCCAATCGACAACCCTTGGTCGCCCGGTTCCCCTGGATCGTTGTCCTCGGTCATGGTGCCGTTGTTCGCGAAATTGGCGAAGTCGCTATCGGAAGTTGGATTCGCTACGAACGGATGCTCCAACAAGTCCTGTTTCTCGAGGACCTGATTCGGCCCGAGCTCTGTCCCCTCTACGAGGGTGACGATTGCCAACGTGGCCGCCATGGCTTCTGAAGAGAACTGCAGTTGGCCTCGAATGCCGTGTTCCCAGAAGGCCGCAATGGCTTGGTCTAGCGGCACCGTATTGGGATTCACTCGAACCAGGTGCCAACCCTCACCCCCGCCGGGCAGCTCGATCTTCGATCCGTCGTCCGCCATCCCGATCACGGTGTCATCGCGGAGGACCAGGCCGTCGTACGTCTCGATGAAGCCGGCGAGTTCTTCGTCACTACCCGCGCGTATCTGGATCTCGTCTTCGACGAATTCGTCCTGCGTTCCGTCCGAGTACACCGCCGCACCGACGACGCGCGGCTCCCCTCCATCGAAGCCTGAGAGCGTCGGCTCGCCCACCAGGAGGTCACTCTCGAAACGAACCTGGAGCCCGCCCTCGCAGTCCGCGTCGAGACCGCGCCCGAAGACGGTCGCCCCCTTGTACTGCAGATGCGCAAGCTGCAGTCGGCTTCGCGCCGTAACCACGATACGGTCGCCGTTGGCTTTTTCGACGCAGACGTCGACGGGGTTGAAGCTCTTGCCGCAGCTCCCGAACCCCATCGACATGGTGGCTGCGATGAGCACGGCGAGGTGCGCGGGGCTTAGGCGCAGGTAGGCAGAGAACACAAAGACTCCTCTCAGTCGGCCCCACGCTAGGCGAACGAGTCTTGCGCCGTATATACGTAATTGGTGCGCCGACGAGGTCGGGCCCCGCTTTTGGGGCTCATTCCCCGACGCTGTGCCGTTCTATCCGACGCCCAAAGCCTCGCGCCACTCGTCCTCCCGAAAGCCGACGAGCACGAAATCGTCGTCCACCACCAGAGGCCGCTTGATGAGCTTTCCGTCGGCGGCGAGCGCAGCCAGCCCCTCGTCGTCGCTCATCGTTTCGAGCTTCTCCTTGAAGCCGCCCTGCCGGTAGCTCTGGCCCGAAGTATTGAAGAACTTTCGAAGGGGGAGGCCCGAGCGCTTGTAGGCCTTCTTCAACATCGCCTTTGAGGGAGGGCTTGTGACGATGTCCTTGGTGCGATGCTCGATGCCTTCGGCGTCGAGGAACTTGAGCGCCTTCTTGCACGTGCCGCACTTGGGGTACTGGTAGACGAGCATGCAGAGACTTAGCGCGAAATCCGCGCTCGGCTTAGCGAAATGGCTGCCCTACCGCGGCACCCCGCTGCCAAACAGGTTGATCCCACGGTTGAACGATCAAGCCGAAGTCGGCGACCGTCGGGCAGTCGCCAAGCACGAACGGCTGCTTGGCAAAGATCGCCTCGAGGCAGTCAAGCGCCTGGAGACTCTCCGACGGGCAGCCGCTTGTCTACCCGCAAGCAAAGCGCGTACGCTCAGGTCCATGGTGGAAGCTCGCGGAGCGGGCCCGGACTTCCCCGGCAGGGAGTTCGGACCCTACACGATCGTTCGTCGGCTCGGCATCGGGGGTATGGCGGAAACCTTCGAGGCGATTCGGCACGGAACGGAAGGCTTTGCGCAGCGTGTCTGCCTCAAGCTGGCGCTGCCTTTTCTCCGCGAAGACAAAGCGTTCGTTCAGCTCTTCCAGCGG
Source organism: uncultured delta proteobacterium (assembly GCA_963845195.1). Lineage (GTDB taxonomy): Bacteria > Myxococcota_A > Polyangia > Polyangiales > Houyiibacteriaceae > SG8-38. The sequence continues at coordinate 131,244 of CAWJRH010000006.1, read as the reverse complement.
GAGGCTCGGCTCGCCGCGAAGCTCCGACACGGGAACATCGTCGGGGTGCTCGACTACGGCAGCGTCGATGGCACTCCCTACATGGCGCTCGAGCTCGTCGACGGAGTCGACCTGCAGCGACTGCTCGAGGGAAAGCAGCGGCTCAGCGCCGAGCACGTCGCTCTGATCGCGATCGAGTTGGCCAAGGGCCTGAGCCACGCGCACGACCCGCCGCTCGATCTGGGCGACAGCTCCTCGCAGATCGGGGGGATCGTGCATCGTGATCTCTCGCCCTCCAACGTCATGCTGAGCCAGCAGGGTGAGGTGCTCCTCACCGACTTCGGGGTGGCCAAGGCGATCTCGGGCGCCTCGCGACACCAGAGCGCCGTCAAGGGCAAAGTTCCGTACATGTCCCCCGAGCAGCTCCGCAACGACCCGCTCGACGGCCGCTCGGACCTCTTCTCCTTGGGCGTCGTCCTCTACGAGTGCTTGAGCGGGTCCCGTCCCTATTTCCTCGAAGGCGAGTGCCTCGATCAGAATGGCTATAGCTTCCTTGCGCTCACGCCCCAGGCTGATCCCTCCGACCCCCGTGCAGACACGATCAAAGGAGAGCGCGAGCCGCTTGTCGAGGGCTGGGGCACCCACTTGATCGACGCCACTGCCGCTATGGGCGATATCCTGAACCTGATCGAAAAACAGGCGGCGAGCTGGGCAGCGATTCGCTGAAGACGCCGACGTTGCCTGAAACGGACGATCGCCGCGAGCCCGATGTCGTCCGCAGCGGGCGCACAGCTTGTCGGGCGTTGACCCCGTCGCCGTCAACCCTAAGACACCGGCAAGGCGCGTCGAGCCCATGCATGTGATCTGGTTCAAGCGGGATTTGCGGATTCACGACCACCGCGCACTGGTGGAGGCCGCGGCGCGAGGCCCTGTCCTGTGTCTCTATGTGTACGAGCCAGACCTCTGGGAAACCCCTGAGCTCACGGCGATGCACCTGCGCTTCGTCAATGAATCGTTAGCCGACCTGCGCCTTCGGCTGCGTGAGCGGGGAGCCGAGCTCACGGTTCGCGTCGGTCGTATGCCGGACGTGCTGGAGGCGCTCCATCTCGAGGCACCGATCGACTCGCTCCACAGTCACCGGGAAACCGGAAACCGCGTCACCTACGAGCGAGACCTGCGCGTCCTCGAATGGGCGCGAGCACGGAGCGTGCCCTGGCAAGAGTACGGTCAGTTCGGAGTAGTTCGTCGCCTCAAGACACGTGATGGCTGGGCCGCTCGTTGGAGTCGAGTGATGTCTAAGCCCATCCTCGCGCCGCCCGAAACGCTTCGGCCGCACGTGGGTATCGACCCCGAAGGTCTGCGTTCGGCCGCAGAACTCGATGTTGTCCATGCCACGCAGACGGACGTGCAGCGAGGCGGCGAAACTATGGCGCGCAGCACGTTGAACTCGTTTCTCGAAACGCGTGGTGTCGGCTATCGCTTCGACATGTCGAGCCCAGCCAGAGCCTGGCTCGCATGCAGCAGGCTGAGTCCGTACCTTGCATATGGGAACGTGTCGTTAAAGACGGTGTTCCAGCTCACGCGAGCAAGGTCGGCGGAGCTGAAGGCCCTCCGTAAGAATGGCGTCTCAATCGACCGTCGATGGCTACAGTCGCTCAGCTCGTTTCAGTCGAGATTGCGCTGGCACTGCCACTTCATGCAGAAGCTCGAAGACGAGCCCGAGCTCGAGTTTCGGGCGCTCAACCGGGCTCTCGATGGACTTCGCGCAGCGGACTTTCGGCAGGACTATTTCGATGCCTGGAAAGCCGGTCGCACGGGCTACCCGATGGTCGACGCATGTATGCGTGCGCTTCACCAGAGCGGGTGGATCAACTTCCGCATGCGCGCGATGCTGATGTCGTTCGCGAGCTATCATCTGTGGCTGTCGTGGCGGCCGACGGCGGTGTACCTCGGAACGCAATTTCTCGATTTCGAACCCGGAATTCACTACAGCCAGGCTCAGATGCAGTCCGGCGTTACAGGGATCAACGCCGTTCGCATCTACTCTCCAATCAAGCAGGTTCTCGACCAGGATCCCGACGGCACCTTCATCAAGCGATACGTGCAGGAGCTGCAGTCGGTGCCGAAGGAGTACATCGCAGAGCCTCATCGGATGCCCGAGTCGGTCCAGCAGACTGTCGGCTGCCTCATCGGACGCGACTACCCTGCGCCGATCGTCGAACATGCAGCCGCCTACTCTGAAGCTCGACGACGGATCTACGCCGCCCGACGAACCGAGGAAGCTAAATCAGAATCCGAGCGGGTGTACGAAAAGCATGGAAGCCGTCGTCGACCCAGTCGGACGAAGACAAGTAAGTCAGCCTGAATGGGCCGAGACAGGCGGTAGTGCGGTCGGCCTCAAGGTGCGGCACGGGCTCCGTCGTCGACTCGGCCGGTAGGTGATCGCGGCTCGGTTCCCGCCGATCCGGCTCAGCGCGGAATCGTCCCTTCGACCACGCGCCGGTAGGGAAGCGCTTCTTCGACGGGCGCCGAAACTCGGCAAGGTCAGCAGCCTGGTGAAGATGGAGCTTGAGGTGCCGGAGAAGGCCAGCGGCGTTCTGTACGCCCTCGCTGGTTTCTCCGGTGGCCTGACCTGCTACATGCGGGACAACCACCTCCGCTACGAGTTCAACCTCTTCACCGTGCGCCGCAAGATTTCCGAGCCAGGCCTCAGGGGCAGGCGCCCGTCGCGGCGACCCTGAGTCCAGCCGAGGCAGCAAGGCAGGCGTTGTCATAGGTGACGTCGTTGCATCCGCACACGGGATCGAACACCAGTGGGCACAGGCTGGGCCTCGCGATGCATTCACCCGCGCCATCGCAGCCGGCCTCCGAGGCGCAGTAGTCCGAAGCGACGAAGCAGTCTTCGTTCGTATCGCACGGGCACTGCCCTTCGAAGTCGATCGAGATCCCCGCGGTTTCGGCCTCGCAGCCGTTGCCGTAGGTTTGCCCGTCGCAGCCGCAGACCGGGTCGAAGATGTCGGGGCACAGGGCCGGACTCTCGACGCAGTTGCCTGGCGCCGTGCAGTCCTCGAGCAGACAATAGGTTCCCGGATCGCAGTCGCCGCTGGTTTCGCAGCCCGAATTCCCCGCCGCTCCGCCGGCGCCGCCAACGCCGGCGGTTCCACCGGCGCCGCTCTCTCCGCCAGCGCCGCTCTCTCCGCCAGCGCCGCTCGACCCCGCTGACCCGGCGCTCCCGCCGTTTCCTTGGGAATCGGTCGTTCCGCACCCGAGGCAGGCGATGAGTGCGGCACCGAACACAAGCGAAAATGGGGTTTTCTGCATGGCCACAGTAAGTCTTCCCGTCGTCATGCAAGTCAAGAAACCGTGACGTGAACGTCTCGCTCAAACGCCGAACGCGCTTTCGCCGACCTGGCATCGTCATCGGGCGGACCACGAGTCAACGAGTGTTTCGCGACTGGCGATTCTCGAAAACGGCGTAGAATGCCAGGATGAGATTAACTTGCTTGCTTGGCGGGGTGGCCATCGTGCTGTCCGGGGTGTTAGGGGCTTGCGACGACCCATACATCGTCGATGAGTGCGTCGGCCGCTGCGTCTGCGGAGATGGAGTAGTGGAGAACTTCGAGAGCTGTGACGACGGCAATACCCTTCCGGGAGACGGCTGCGACGCCGACTGCAACGTCGAGCCGACCTGCCCGAACGGGATCGTCGAGGGTGGTGAAGCCTGCGACGATGGCAACATGGTTCCCGGGGACGGTTGCGAGCCTGACTGCACCCGAAAGCTCGTTCCCGTCGAAGCCACCTGCGTCGCCGCGATCCCAGCCTTCTTGCCGAACGGCGAACCCGCACGGGGGGAAGACGGTGAACCGGTGGTACTCGAGACCGCGACCGGCCCTCCCGACTCGAGAGGCGCATGCACGCTGTACGTGGCCTGCGACACGATTCCAGGAGGTGGCGCGACCGAGCCGATTTTTCCGCTTTTGATCATCCCGCAGGACGCGATCGCGCTCAGCGACGACCGCGTGCGGTTTCGTCTCGGCGAGGCCGAGCTCCTGTTCCCTCCCGAGGCGGCCCCGTCGTCATCTCGCGGGCAGATGGGTCCGCTCGACGTGAGCCTCGAATACCGCCTCGAAGTCGGCGCCGACTCCATACCCCTTCTGTCGGGGCGTACGAGCAGTCGGTTTTCGATACCCCGTGACGGGGACCCGCCGGCGCCGATCTATCTAGGCACCAGCATGCTCGACCTCGATTTCGAGCCTCGCGCGGATGTCGTTCCCGTGCTCGTTTCCGTCGATGTGGCCTTGGACATCGCCGGCATTCCCATCGGCTTCGACTGTGAGCCGATCGGCGATTCGCGGGTTGAGCTGTCGCTGACTCGTTCCGACTAGACGTTGCTTACCACCACCGTGCTGCGATGCCTTCGTGGTAATTTGGAACCAGTCCAGGGTTCGAGGCGTCGATCTCGGACCTCGAGATCGTGCTGGCGGCGCCGACTCATGCGGTGGTCGCCTACGTCGAAACCCCGCGGTCGTAGATATCGGCCTGAAGGTGCTCGTAGTCGATCCAGCTCGTCACTCGACTGAACGCATAGATCTCTACAGGGATGCTGCGCCCGTCTGCGGCGAGTTCTCGAACCCGTTGATCCGCTTCGACGAACCGCTACGATCCGCCTCGGAGTACCTTCCATGCTTTGCCATCGCTTGCAGTCCGTCAGCTCGCGCCGACACTTTCGCGCGTTCGCCGTGCTCGGCCTCGTGGCCGCCACAACGTGGTCCATTCCCACGACGAGCCTGGCAGAGGATAGTGTCTATAAAGGCAAGTTCGGCGGCCAGAGCGCTCGGCTCGAGGTCCACGAGACCACAAACGGAATGCGCGGCGCGCTTCATGTCGCTGGAGCCAAGGTCAACCTTCGAGGCAAGCGCGACGGCAATGAGTTCGTCGGACACATGGGGCCCAAGTCAGCGAACGTCCGCTTCCGCCTCAAACCGAAGGGCGACTCGATGGTGCTCACGGTGACCGAGAGTGGGAAGAAGCGTCAGACCAAGACCCTTCGACGAGCGAAGCCATAACGCACGCGAGGCGGTGTGCGATGGGGTGTCGCCGAGAAGGACCCCGTGGAGCGAGCTGGTGTACGTGTGCGCACCGCGGCGCGCAAACCCACTCGGCCGGAGGGATTTTCCTCCCTGGCCGAGCCCCCCGGCGCGACTCGACGCGCTCGCCCGGCAAACGAGCTGCTCGCGTGGAGACGTGCTGCGACGCTGTCTCACCGGCGCCCTGCTCAAGAGCACCATCGATGCGCAGGCGCTCACGGAAGTCTCCCGAGTCCACGCCAACCTCAACCGCATCGGTGGGCTACTCGAGCTCGCCATTCGCGAAGGCGTTTCGGACCGGTCGACTTCGCATCGGCGAAACCTCGAGCTCGCTTGCAAGCTCGTCGACGCCGTCCAAGCACAGAACACCCGTGCCGGAAGCAAGCGCACGTATCACCTGATCATCTTATTTCACCCCGAGGATCGGCACCTGCTCGGGGCGATTCGCCTTCTGAAGAAACGCGGACTTCTTTCCATGCCAAGGCGAAGGCCAAGGACGCCTGCGAGAACTGACTGTGAGTGCGGACAGCAGGCCCGGTGGATGCGGTTCAAGTCGTTTAACCGGATCGCGAAACGGAATCGTTGTCCAGGCCCGAAGCCCAGGGTTCACCTCGAGCCGTCGGAGTTCATTGATGCAATATCGGCCCGCAGGGCCGAGATCTGACCACTAGACCGCGCTCACTTCAAACTGAACGAGCGAGACGCGGGATTCGGAGTCGCTCGCAAGGCGAGAACCCGCGGGAATAGCAACGCTATTTCAAGGGTGAACAACGCCGCGAGCGGCTTCGAAGACAAGTCGCAGCCGATCAGTTTGAGGTGAGCGCGGTCTAGGCGCATGGGATGAGAACGCCGGCCGATTCAGAGACTCTCGAGGTACTGACCTTCAAGAGCTGCGCATGGTTGTGCGCCTCCGCTTTGGTCGCGTAGAGGAAGGTTGCCGTCTTTCGGCCGAGCTGCCTGCGGAGCGCGTAGGCCTCGTCCTGATGTGCGGCGAGCTCTTTCGCGTAGCGGCAGATAGTAACTACAACCGCCCTTTGAGGTTCGCGCCGCCGGCGACATAACCTCTAGTACCGCGCATCGGCGCTCAGCCTGAGCCCGATGGGGCTAAGAGACCGGCTAGGCAACGACGACGACATCGCTCGGCGACAGTGCAGAGATCTGTATTTCAGGTGTAAGGACCAGAGTTGGATTGGACCCTGCGATAGCTGCCTCCATAAGTGCACTACGCAGTTGGAGTGGGATTTCGCCCGATGCCATCCGAGGTTGCGCCGCAGGCAGAGCCGCCAAGAACGCGAATGGTGGAATACACGTGACCAGATACAGCGATTCACCAAGCGAGTACGTCGACGTGACCGGCCGATTGCAGAGACTGATCGAGCAGCTTGATTGCGACATCGCGCTCGGTGCAGACGATATTGGTTTCGCTGCGCGTGTCGCCGAAGCCGTGGGTCTGGAAGTTGGGCTCTCTCCGATGGTGCGCCGCTCGACGACGCCAAGGCCGCCCTGACGCGTCTGCGCGAAGCCTGGTCACGCGGTTCCAAGCGGGTTGACGCGGCTTGCCGCGGGCCCACGTTGAGATCCTGGAGGAAATTCTCTCGCTACTCGACACTGCCGATAAACCCGGAAGCTTAGGGTTGCCCGGATATGGGCTTCATCCCTTGAAGGGAAACCGCAAGGGCGAGTGGGCGGTGAAAGTATCTGGAAACTGGAGAGTCACATTTCGCTTCGATGGAACTGACGCCACCGATATCAACTACGAAGACTACCATTAGGAAAATCCATGCCGATGAAGAATCCCACACATCCAGGTCGCATTGTGCAGCGTTCTCTGACGAGCCTGGGCGTCTCTGTCACTGAGGCGGCAAGGGGGCTCGGCGTCTCGCGGCCTCATCTCTCCAAACTCCTCAACGGGCACGCAGGAATCTCTCCAGAGATGGCAATCCGTCTCGAGAAGGGCATTGGTAGTACGGCAGATCATTGGTTGCGCATGCAGAATGCGTACGACCTTGCGCAGCAGAAGCCGTCTCGAATCCGGGTTAGAAAGCTCACGCCCGCGGATCAAAGGGTGGCCAGCGGATAGGCGACATGGCAGCCAAGCGAAGAGCATGGGCAACCGTTGCGGCGCTGGCTCTCCTCTCGCTGATAGTCGATATAAACGCTCTTTCAGGTTCGTGCGCGACTCGCGCATTACATCTAGTACCGCGAAATTCATCGGCGCTCAGCCTGATCCCGATGGGCTTGAGCGCCTGTGTTGGGAGCGGGGGTAACACTCAAAATGTTCGCGATGCGTGGGGCTAGGTCGGTTCGTCGCGTTCGTCTCCAGGAGCATAGCCGAAACAAAAGCCCTTTCCGGTTCACGTCCCTGGCGGAGGATTCGACGGATGGCGCTCGATACCAGGATGGCGGCCACGAACCCGAGGCGTCCGCCGCAATCGGGGCATTCGAGCACGTCGATGTCGAGCCCACGGCGCATGAGCTCGGCCCAGGTCCGGTTGTGCGAAGCGCCGACCTTCTTCGGGGTCGACGCCGATGATGGTCGCTCGAGTTGCGGCCGCCCGAACCACGACCGCCCTCTACGTCCACAACTCGGAAGCCGCTGCAGGCAACAAGGCGAGGACGGAAGCGGCAGATCGGTTTCGAGGCGTCGTGCGATGGCGTGCCGCCGGCGAGGAGCCCGCGGAGCGTACTCGCGTACGTGAGCAGGCACCGCAGCGAGCGACTGCAACCCCCTGCCCAACATGACCAGAAGCGGCAGATCGGTTTCGAGGCGTCGTGCGATGGCGTGCCGACGGCGAGGAGCCCGCGGAGCGTACTCGCGTACGTGAGCAGGCACCGCAGCCGACGGCGCGGCAGCGTGCGCCGGATCGGAAGCGAGCTGCCGCTTCTGGTGGGCCATCCAGGACTCGAACCTGGAGCCAATGGATTAAGAATGCACCTCGTGAGAGCGAAGGCCCCGGAATTTCCAACGATTCCGAAGGTGACATAGCGTCACGAGTGGCCACCAAACGTCCCGAAACGACCCTTTTCGGACACGGTGTCCAACGCGAAAACGGCGTTGTGCCACTGGAAAACGTCCACGCAGCCGCCGCGATGTTGCTTCATCGGGTGGCAGAGGGCGGCGAGATCTCGATCTCGGTGTTGCGTGAGTTTGCGGAGCTCGTGCTGTGTTCGGAGTTGGTCGAGGCAAGCCGGCAGGTGCTCGAAGGGCCGCCAGAGTTTGCCGTCAGGCGTGCGCTCGAGTTGGCGACCTTGGTACTGGGCGTGCGAGTCGTGGATGAGGTCGAGAAGGGAAAGGAAGGGGCTGGGTGAAGCGTGCAGGAAAGAAGCGGAAGACTCGCATCGTGTCGTTCCGAATCGACGAGAACGATTTCGCGCGACTCGACGCGCTTGCCATGCAGACGAGCTGCTCGCGCGGTGCAGTCCTGCGACGTTGTCTCGCCGAGCATCAATCTCACAGTCGTGGAATGAGACCGTGAGAGGTCGCCCCCACCAGCCCATGACCCAACTCTTCTGCTAGCTAGGACGACTTCCTGCTCTGCTTCGGTACCTTTGAGATGAGGAGAGACTGTTCCCAACGGTAGCGTCCTGCTGAGAATCTGAGCGACTTCGCCCGGCTGGTGGCCGAAGATAAGGTCGAGCAGTTCCTCGTCCGTGTCGAACTCTACCCCATTGCCTTCAACGGTACGACCCGACGCATAGGAGGTGGTACAATGGACGCATGCGACGAACGCGCACGATGCTTGGCTTGACGCTCTTGGGGTTCGCAGTCTCTGCCTCCGGGCAGGCACCCAATGACCCGGAAGCGCATTGCTTCTGCACTCCATCGCCAGGATGGCCCACCACCGCAGTGCCAAGGAACGTGGTGCCATTTTTCGATGCGGTGCGCTTCGACCGAGAGAGCTTTCGTCTTGCCATCACCATCGGCGGTGGTGCGCTCGAGGACGTTCCTGCACGGTTCGAACCGTTCTTCGAGACCGGCGTCTACGTGGCGGTGCCCGAAGGACCCATCGTCTCGGATCATCTCGGCGGCATCGCGCTCCCGAGAGATTCCTATCCGGAGAGCGTGAGCCATTTGAACTCCGTCTGGCGCGTCCTCGACTACGTCGACACGACGCCGCCCGAGGTGCTAGGGCTTCGGGTGTCTGACCGGATTCTGGTCAATCCGTGTGGCGCGCAGGCGCTGAGATTGGAAGTCGATGCGATCGGGGACGACTTCGTGACGCTCTGGCGCTTCCCGATTCACGTGGTACTCGAGGCCGGAGACAAAAGACACGAGACACTGACGGGGGCATTCGCCAGGGCAGACGAGGACCTCGATCCTGCACCGGTCGGGATCGCGCCGTTCATGGGCGACTGCATCACCGACACCGGGCTCGAATCGCTTGGCTGGGAACCAGGTGAACCGGTGACGGTCACGATGACGGTGTACGACCATGCGGGCAACGCTGCCGAGCCTGTGGTGCAGACGATAGAATGGCCGATCGGGGTGAGCGACGGGGGATGTACCGCGTCGAGAGCGGGACCTCCCCCGGCTGCACACGTCCTAGGGGTACTGCTCGTCCTTGCGCTCCTTCGTAGGCGAAGCTCGGCTCCGCGTACATCGTGAGCCAACCCGAAGCCCGCACCGCAGGGAATTCCGGCGACACGTCGATGCCGACGCCCTTCACCATCGAGGAGAGGGCTTTCGTTGGCTTTGGCTCAACGACAGATGACGAGTTGTTTGCGACGCGCGAGCGTGGAAGCGATGTCTCTGGGAGCAGTGGTTCGGCGCACACCGCGCGCTGCGGCAGCGGAGTTCGCAACGCGCTTGATTTCAGTGAGCCGTTCGACGTCGAGGGGACAATCCTTGAACACGACATCGAGCGAGGCTCCAGTTCGTTCGAGTAGGAGCTGCTCTATTGCAATGGCCGCTTCGACCTCCGCCGCCTCGCCTCGCAGCGAGGGTGCTCCGGACCCGAAAGGCAAGACATTCAGAATCCGCTCCGCCCGCCCATGCTTGGTTCCGCCCACAGCGAGTTCAAGCCAGGCGGCATCTGCTTCGGGGTCGATACCCGCTTGTTTGACCCGTTGGTGCAGAGCCCCCCCGGATAGTCCGGTTCGTTCGGCTAGTGCGGCCTCGAGGCCCTTGTGGAAAACGGCGTTTCGCGGCTTCACTGGCGCGCCAGTGCTCACGGCCCTTGGCTCCGCAACCTCGAGAGCGGGAGACTCAGCCTCGTCCGACGACGATGATGCACTACTGGCCTCGGTACGGTTTCTGAGCTTCTGCTCTATCGTCACATAGTCGCTGTGGTCCTGGACTTGACTGAGGAGCCCGCCCTGGTTGGCACACGCAACTCCGAAATTACCGTCCGAGGCCGAGGGCTTACCGGAGCCGCGAGTTCTTTGCGCTCTTGCAGTCAAGATCCTTCGAAGCTGAGCTGCTGGTCGACATAAACGCCCTTTCCGGTTCGCATCCCAGCCGACACAACACTTAGTGCCCCGAAATTCGGCTCTCAACTTGAGCCCGGTGGGCTAAGGGCGCCCCGAGAGGAACGTTTACAGCTCCACGCGCCGGAGGTACGGTCACGCTGTGTCTTATCGAATTGCTTTGTTGGGTGGATTTGCGCTTGTGGGGTTGGCGACCTTTGCCGGAGGTTGCAGTGATGACACGTCTGGACCCGCGGGCACGGGTGGTGCGGCGGGCGTCGCGGGGATGGGCGGCGACGCCGGCGGCGGTGGTGCGGCAGGAATGGGCGGAGTTCCGAACCTCGCGGATCGGGAGAGCCTCCTGATGTGTGCGAAGGAGTCCTCGTGCCGCACCGCCCTCGCGCAACGGATCGAGGGCGGCGGGACCTTCACGATCAATGACGCAGAATGCCTTCTGACGTCGCTGCGAGACCGCGTCGTGGGAACCTACGAGATCGAACTCGACCACACGTTCACCAGCGGAAGCGTCACCGACGCACACTTGCTCGTAATCACGGGGGCGGGGCAAGTTGAGCGAAGCGTCGAGTTCTTCGAAGTCGATTACAACGCTCAGAACACGACAGCCTATCGCCCGACCGAGCGTTGCACACCGAAGTCTCCAGCGTTCTTCGACGACTGTCTTCAGGAGGTCGAGGCGACCGATCCGGACGAGCGCGGTCACACCGATGGGGCCTGGGAGTGTATCTTTCCGGGTCTTGAGGGAGGCTATCTGCCCGTGGATCTTCCCTGGTTCGAAGATTGCGTCGAGCAGCCCCCGAGCTGCGAGTAGCGCGTCGGCGACTACCGAGATCGCTGAACGACAAACGAGACGACGGCTCCGACGAGGCATACCGATGCGACCACGTCGCCGATCACGATCTTACGGATGGCGGGACTTACGTCGCCGACCGCCGCGGCAAGATAGAAGAACTCATCCCGCCGAGTACGCCCGGTTCTCGCACGCCATCACCCTCTGCATGGCCGTCAGCGCTCTTCGACATCGCGTGCCCGATCGTCGAGAGCAACGACTCGGGATGCCGCATCGCCTGTCGGAGCGATGCGGCAACTGGGCGATGGTCGTCGCTCTGGGGGCTCGGAGCCGTCGCGCACGCCGCGGGTCGCTCGCGGCGAAGACGCCCTCGCTACGCAAGATGGACCCCGCGGGCTCCTGCGGGTGGAGCGGGCTGTCGGCCTTGTGCTCTCATCGGCGAGACCGAACCGGTGCTGCGCCGGGAGAGCCCTCTGCTCCCCAAAAGACAGAACGCGTCAACTTGCCACAACCTCCGTCAACATCGGTCACTTTGCGACAGAATGGGACCCAACTCGGTTGGGGCAAGGAAGAGTTTTGTCTGCCAACAAAACTGCACTGGCCTCACGGCGCGGCCTGCGATCCCCCGCTCGAGCCCTTGTGCTGGGCGCGCTCAACGCCTTCGGCTTGTTCGCGCGCATACGGGAGGCAGCCGAGGAGTGCTAACCCTGAGCCGTGATTGAGCCCGAAGAAGGGCGCTAGATGAAACCTCCCGTTGCCCAGGAGCGATAACCAGGTGTGCGAGGCGAAACTCATCCCGATCGGGCGGGCGCGGAAGACCCCGATACAGAACCGAGAGCGACGCGCGCCGGCTACCAGAGCCAAGACACGAATCTCACTTCGCCGCTGCTGACAAGGGTAGAGGCCGCGCGGTATTGTCGGGTCGGGCTACGCACGTTTGATCGGCGCGTGGCGCCGCAGGTGCGTGTCCTCTCGATCGGGGCTCGCCGGCTGTTTGACCGAAGGGATATCGATACATGGCTCGAAACGCAGAAGGATGGTCGCTCAGACGAGATCGTCGCACCGGGGTCTACACGGTCCGCTTCACGCACCGTGGTCAACGTCAGCACCGATCCACGGGCGCAAGAGATCTTGCAAGAGCTAAGGTCGAGGGGTCGAGAATCTACGCCGAGACTATTTCCGGTCGCTTACTGCAGGACCGACAGCGAGACCTGAAAGCGCTCGATGTCTTGTTCGCCGAGTGGCTCATGCAGATCGAGTCAGAGATCGCGCCTGAGACGTGGAAGACGTTTCGCGGCTACTGCGCGAACCACTTCTTGCCTTTCTTCGAGTCGGCTGAACGGCTCACGGTGAGTTCGATCGAGGACTACAGCCGTATGCGCCTCCGCCACGTCAAACGACCCACCGTTACCAAGGAGCTCTCTGCCCTTCGGAACTTCCTCGGCTGGGCCGAGCGCAGAGGCGAGATCGACGAGGCTCCCGTCGTTCGCAATCCGCCGAAACGATCGACCGGGACCGCATACGACGGCGGGAAACGGGACAAAGTTCGGGTGTCGCTCACCAGCGAACAGGCAGAGGCGACCATTGAGCTTCTACCGGACCGGACCCCGGTGGCGGGCCATCCGATCAAGGCACTCTTCACGGTCATCTGGGATACGAGCCTTCGTATCGGCACGATGTGGCGGCTCGAAACACCGAAGCACTACAAGCCAGGAGACGACGTGCTCCGGATCTCAGAGGACATCGACAAGTCGCGCTACGCACGCGCCGTGCCGCTGACGCCTCGCGCGAGCCATGCACTCGATCAAGTCTGCGCCGGCGAAGGCCTCCTCTTTCCACGCTTCGAGTACCGCCGAACCCTGATCCACGCCGCGCGCCAGGTGCTCGCCACCGAGCACGAAGCCAAGCACCTCAGCGCCCACGACTTCCGCCACGCGGCCCTCACCCACATGGCCGCGGTCGGTAGCGACCTCACCGCGATCGGGCATGTCGCCGGCCACAAGCACGCGACCACCACCGCGCTCTACGTTCACAACTCGGAAGCCGCCGCACGTCGTGCGGTCGCTCGTCGAGCCGAAATTCTGGACACCAAAGTGGACACCGTTGCCGGCCAAGCGGCCGAAAAGCGTCCAGTGGTACGACCTAAGTCTTCGGAATCAAAGGGTGGGCCATCCAGGACTCGAACCTGGAGCCAATGGATTAAGAATCCACTGCTCTACCACTTGAGCTAATGGCCCGGTTTTTTGTGGCACACCCGGAAGGATTCGAACCTTCGACCTACGGATTCGAAGTCCGGCGCTCTATCCAGCTGAGCTACGGGTGCATCTTGAAATGGAGTCCTACTCCATTCCGAACGGTTTGACTGATCTTTCAAAGATTGGGGTGAGTGACGGGAATTGAACCCGCGACCACCGGAGCCACAATCCAGTGCTCTACCACTGAGCTACACCCACCAGAGAGGCGGCGGATTGTAGCGTCACTTTCGAGACGGGCAAGGCTACGCCAAACGGCCATTTTCGTAATGCCTTCGGGCCCATTCGGCCATCGCGATGCCCGCCGCGACGCTGATGGGGTAGCTGTGATTGATACCAAACATCGGGATGGCAACGACCGCCGACGCAGCCTCGAGGATAGCCGGCGCGCAGCCTTCGTCCTCGTTGCCGAACACCATCACGGCGTTCTCCGGAATGGACGCTTCCCACAGGCCAACCGTCGCGCTGTCTTTCTCGAACGCGACGAGCGGCCACCCTTCCCGCTCTGCCGTCTCGAGGAATGCCTCCACCGACGCAATCTCGACGATGTTCTCGTAGCGCTGCATGCCCATCGCGGCGCGCTCGTACCAGGGCTCCGTACCGATGAGCACCACTTCTTTCACCAAGAACGAGTGCGCCGTGCGAATGATCGACCCGATGTTGAACGGGTTCTTGGCGCGGTCGATCGCGATGCGAAACGGATGTCGCAGGCGGTCGAGCTCAGCGCGAATCTCGCTCCGCGGCATTTCGAACGGCGGAACCTTCGCCACCGGTCACTTCCACTTGATCGAGCAACCCATCGACGGCACGTGATCGAAGTCCACCGTGCGTCCCTCGAGGGTTGCGTCGAGAACCGCGCGGAGGTCTTTACGGGTGACTTGGTCGGGCTCCTGCCAGTTGTCGTCGAGCCGGCCGTTGTAGACGAGCTTGCGGTCGCGATCGAACACGAAGATGTCGGGTGTGCAGGCAGCGTCGTACGCGCGTGCGACTTCTTGAGTCGCGTCGTAAAGGTAGGGAAAGTTGAAGCCCTTGTCCGCCGCCCTCGCCTGCATCGCCTCGAACGAATCGTCTGGGTAGTTGTCCGCGTCGTTCGGGTTGATCGCGATGAGCTGCACGCCGCGGCCGGCGTAGTCGGCCTGCAGCTGAATCAGCCGGTCCTCGCAGGCCTTGGCGTACGGGCAGTGGTTGCAGGTAAACACCACCACCAGGACGTCGGCCTTGGCGAACGAATCGAGCGACCGCGTCTCGCCATCGACGCCGAGAAGCGAAAACGCGGGTGCGGAAGTGCCCAGGGGCATTCCTTTGGAGTGCATAACCGGCATGCGGACATCTCTAGTACCGGCGGTCCCGCGCCGCACCCCGGAGCGAAGTTTCGGCGGAGACTGCACAAGAAGGGGCTTTTCTCGAAGGTGGCTGCTAGTCTCGATGTCCATGACGGGTGACGGTTGGATCACGGTCGGGGTGATCGTCGCCATGGTGGTCTTGATGGCCGCCAATCTCGCCGGGCCCGATCTCGTGCTCATCGGCGGTGTGACGCTGCTCCTGCTGGCCGGCGTCATCGAACCGTCCGAGGCGTTCGTCGGCTTTTCGAACCCTGCGGTCATCACGATTGCCGCGCTGTTCGTCGTTGCAGCGGGGGTCCGGGAGACCGGCGGGCTCGACCTCGCGGGCCGCTTCGTGCTCGGCAAGCCGCGCGCGATTGCGGGCGGGCAGCTCCGCATGATGTTTCCCGTCGCGGGGCTCTCGGCGTTTCTCAACAACACGCCTGTCGTCGCCATGTTCGTGCCGTTGGTGACGAGCTGGGCACGTCGCAACAACTTCAGCTCATCGATCATGTTGATGCCGCTTTCGTACGCAGCGATCCTGGGAGGTCTCTGTACCCTCATCGGCACGAGCACCAATCTCGTCGTCGCCGGCCTCGCCGAAGCGCGCGACCCGACGGTGGAGTTTCCGATTTTCGAGATCGCCAAGCTCGGCATTCCGGCGCTCTGTATCGGTATCCTCTTCATCGTGCTCGCATCGCGCTGGCTGCTGAAGGACCGCGAAAGTGCTCTCCAAGAGTTTGGTCGCGCCCGCGAGTACACAATCGCCATGCGCGTCGAGCGCGGCTCACCGGTCATCGGCGAGAGCATCGAAGATGCCGGGCTCCGGTCGCTTCGCGGCGTGTACCTGTACGAGATCGAGCGCGCGGGGCGCGTCCTTGCCGCCGTCCCTCCGTCGACGGTGCTTCGGGAAGGCGACCGGCTCCACTTCACCGGAGTGGTTGACTCGGTGGTCGACCTGCGCAAACAGCGAATCGTCCCGGACACCGATCAAGTCGATAAGATCACCTCGCAGCGCGACCGAACCCTGGTCGAAGCAGTAGTCGGCGCGCACTCCGCGCTCACGGGCCAGACGATTCGCGAAAGTCGTTTTCGCACAATCTACGACGCGGCGATTCTGGCGGTGCACCGACAGGGCGTGCGCGTGACTGAAACCAAAGTCGGCGACATTCGCCTGCAGGCAGGCGATGTGCTGCTAATCGAGGCCCATCCGAACTTCGCGAGCAAGCGCTCGACCGATCCGAACTTCGCGCTGATCGCGGAGGTCGAAGACAGTGCGCCGCCACGCCACGATCGCGCCTGGATCGCAGCCGCTATCCTGGTTCTCATGGTGGTGGTGAACGCAACCGGGGCACTCGAACTGATGACCGCGTCGCTCACGGCCGCGGCGCTGATGCTCGTCACGCGTTGCCTCACGGGTGAGCAGGCACGACGCGCGATCGATTGGACGGTGCTCATCGCGATCGCGGCGGCGTTCGGCATCGCTGCGGCGATGGACCACAGCGGCGCCGGAGCGGCGATCGCGTCGAACCTAATGGACCTGGCCGCGCCGTTTGGTCGCGTTGGCATCCTCGTCTCCCTCTACACGATCACGGCAGTGCTCGCTGCCGTGGTGACGACCAAGGCTTCGGCCGCGTTGATGTTCCCTATCGCAGCGGCAGCGGCTGAAGCGCAGGGCATAGGCCTGATTCCGATCAGCTATCTGACGATGATCGCCGCGTCGTCGGCGTTCTCGACCCCGATCGGCTTTCAAACCAACCTGATGGTGTACGGACCCGGTGGCTACAAGTACACCGATTTCATCCGACTCGGTCTCCCGTTGCAGGTGCTCGTGGGGATCAGTACGGTGACACTCATCGCCATTCTCTGGCCCTGAGTACCGTTGCTATGCCTCGCTTTCCCGAGATGAGCGCCTTTGCGCAGTCGGTTTCCGAACGTGTGTACAGCACGCTCGGGGCACGAGCTCATGCGAAGAACGCAACGGTCTACCCGCTGCACGTCGGCGATACGTATCGCGAGCCGATTGCGGCGGCACAGGCGGAACGCCAGCGAACCCAAGACCACCCTGGGTTGCATCACTACGCCCCGCCCCACGGCGAACCCGAACTCATCGACGCGTTTTTGCACTACGTGCGCGCGCGACACGACGAACGCCTCGATCGCGACGCGGTCCAGGTGATGTCGGGCTCGACGGCTGGTCTCAACGTCGTTGCGCAGGTGCTGCTGGAACCTGGCGACGAGGTTCTTTTGCCCTCCCCGTTTTGGCCCTTGAGCCGAGGCGTGATCGAGACGAAGGGCGCGGTCGCGGTGCAGGTCCCCCTCTACACGCGGCTCGATGAGGAAGGTTTTGACGCCGAGGCGGTGCTCGAGAGCCAGGTGACCGATCGCACGGTCGCGCTCTACATCAACACACCGAACAACCCCACGGGACGCATCGTCGCGGAGCCGGTCGTCGATGCGATGTTTCGCGTCGCGCAGAGGCACGACCTTTGGGTCTTCTGCGACGAAGCCTACGAAGACCTCTACCTTACCGACACGCCGCCGCGCGCAGTCTGGAGGCACCCCGCCGTTCGGGACCGCGCGTTCGTGTTTCACACCTTGTCGAAGACCTACGGACTTGCGGGCGCACGAGTCGGGTTCACGCACGGCCCCGCATCGGTGATGCAGACGGTGCGCGGCATGCAAACCTTTCAAACCTACTGCGCACCGAAACCAATGCAGTTCGCGGCGGTGCAGGCGCTCACCCAGGGGGAGGCGTGGGTGAAAGAGAGCCGCGCCCTCTATGCAGACGCGGGCGCGAAGGCCGCCGCGGCGCTGGGACTGCCCTCTCCCAAGGGAGGCACGTTTCTCTTCGCAGACGTAGAGTGCGCTCCTTTCCTCCGACGACATCGACTGCATGCCGTTCCTAGAGCGCTGCGCAGACCACGGCGTCCTGCTCACCCCGGGGGGCTCCTGTGGCAAGGATTTCCTCAAATGGGTGCGTCTTTGCTTCACCGCGGTCCCGCCCGAGGCACTCGACCGCGCACTCGAGCGGCTCGCACCCCTGTTTGCGGGACGCTGACTTCGCTACACTGTGTGAGTGGGGAACTGTCCGGCATGCACGACGATGCCGCTCGAGGAATACGCTGTAAGCGCCGACCTCGTCGTCGAGCTCTGCGCGCACTGCCGAGGCATCTTCGTCGACGCCCACGAGGTGCCGGTGCTCCTTGGACGAGGCTCTGTGGCGAGCGTCACCGAAGACGTGCCGCTCGAACTTGGGGCGCCCGCGGCTATGACCTGCCCGAAATGCGTCGACCCCGCCATGCAGCCCCTGGCTCTCCGACGCGACGCGAACGACGCAAGCCCTGAAGAGCGCCTCTGGATGTGTCGAGACTGCCGCGGCCTCTGGCTTGGCGACGGTGCGTTCCTGAAGCTGCGCCGCGCGCTTGCGGCAGGCGGGTCGACCAGGGCTCGCCCCGTGCCGATGGGCTCTTCCCCGTCTCGACGCGCCAAGCGCGACCCCACGCGACCGACGCCGACTGCGCAACCTCGCGCGGGACTCGCGTACAGTCGGAGCCAGTTCGACCAGGGCCTCGAGAACCTCATCGGCATGCCGCTGGTACTCACGCTCAGTTTCCTTTTCTGCGCAACCACGTTCGGACGAATGCTTGCGTCGCTCGTCGGGATGCCGTTTCACGAAGTCGGTCACGCGGCCGCGTCCTGGCTCAGCAGCCGAATCGCGCTTCCGCTTCCGTTCTTCACGTTCTGGTTCGACGACCAGTCTTGGCTAATGGGCGGAGTCGTCGCCGCATCGCTCCTGTGGCTCGGCTACCACTCCTACCAAGAGGGACAGCGCTTCGGGCTGATCACCGCGGCGGTGCTGCTCACGACACAGGCGGTACTCACGCTCGTCGTGCCCGCACGCCTCACCCTGATGGGACAGATCCTGAGCGGCGCGCTCGGCGAACTGCTGTTCGGCGCGTTCCTACTCATCGCGTTCCACTTTCCGCTGCCCGATCGCACTCGGTGGGACTTCTGGCGGTGGATCGCCATCGTGCCTGGCGCACTGTGCTTTGCGCACGCGATCTTGCTTTGGCGGACCGCGTCGAGCGATCTCGCGAAGATGCCCTGGGGGGCCGCCATCGGAAACGAAAGCGACGGCGACATGAATCGCCTGGTGCGCGAGTTCGGCTGGACCGCCAGAGAGTTAACCGACTTTTACGTGACGGTCGGTTACCTCTGCTGTGGCGCGCTGGCGCTCACCTATCTGTACGCCGTGTACCGGCAGCGCAGGAAAGCGGCTCTGGTCGCAGAGCCACTGGTGACGGCGAGTTAGCTGGTCAGGCCCCACTTCTCTTTGTTACTTGCGACCTGCTCCGGGGTGGGCTGCTCGGCGTCGTCGTGAACAGGCACTTCGAAGTCGTCCTGGGCGTCCATCATCTTGGCGTTGAGGTCGGTATCCTCGGCGAAGACGCTCGGGACCGACGCGTCTTCGTAGATTGCTTCCCAAGGGCACTCGGGCTCACATGCGCCGCAGTCGATGCACTCTTCGGGCTGAATGTAGAGCTGATTGGGGAACGACGCGGCGTCGTCGCCTTTGTACTCGTAGATACACTCGACGGGACAGACGTCCACACAGGATTTATCGACGCAGTCGCGGCACAGACGTGTAATGACCCAGGTCATCGGACTCCCTTCCGGAAAAAGTTGGGGGAAGCTAGCAGGAGCCTCGGGCAGGGTCAAAGAACGCCAGGCGGCGCGCTAACTACTTTTTTTTCGAGGTAGACTGCTGCTTGGCACCCTTCTTGGGCGCGGCTTTCTTCTTCGAAGGACTCGCCTTCTTCTTGGCTGGAGCTTCAGTCGGGTGGCACCCAGCGCAGGTGAAGTTGTCGATGCCGAGCAGCTTGCCCATCGCCGGCGTCACCTGCTCCTCCATGAACTTCACCGTCTCGGGGAAGGTCGCCATCATCCCGCGGTGCTGCGGCGTTCCTTCGGGCGCAACGATGTACATCGACGGGGCCGGCATCGCGAAATCAATCTCGCGCATCTCTTCGCCATGGCAGTCGACGCAATCGAAGCCTTCGTACTCCCCGAGGTCGTGACCCTCGAACATCTCTTTCATGATCGGATTCACCTTCCCAATCATGTAGAACTCCTTGTCCGCGAAAGCCATTTGCTCCCAGGGCTCGTCGGGTGGCGTCAATCCGAACGCCTCCATCGCGCTAACCTTCTCGGCCGTTCCGACCGTGGTCGCTTCCGTGGACTTCGAACCGCCGCATGCAGCCATCAAGACTGCAAGCGTCAGCACCCATACGCTGCCGTTTCCCCTCATAGAAAAGCAAGGTACCCCATGGTCGAGAGCGACGCCCGAAAATGGGCTCCGGCCCCCCTTCACGCAGAAAACTGACGAGCCCAGCGGCGGTACTCCGCGATGGGGCCGTCCCCGTCGCACAGCATCGGAGCGGCAAGGTAGCGCTTGTGCTCCCAAATCGGGATGTCTTGGTTCATCTGCCGAACCACCTCGCGCACGACTGCCGCGGCAACGCCCGACTCAACGTCGGCCTGGCGCTGACTGCCGAAGCGCTTTGTCGAAGTACCGATGGGCGCAGTCGCCACCAGGAACCAGCTCGTCGCCGTAGGCGATCTGAAACCAGCCATTCGGAATCGAGAGCCCAATTCGCGCGCCCATGGGCGTCGAGGGTAGCACCGTGGTCTCCTCGACAGGCCAAGTGAAACATGTTCTATTTCTGAGACCATGGCCAAGCGCAAGAAGAGTTGGGCACCCAAGCCCGCTGAACCACCGCTCGTCGTCACGTCACGCGAACCTCCGACGTGGGATGCCGAGGTCGATGTCGTCGTCGTGGGCTTTGGCGGCGCGGGCGCCTGTGCTGCGCTCGAAGCCAAGACCGAAGGCGCTGAGGTGCTCGTTCTGGACCGCTTTCACGGCGGTGGGGCGACCGCGATCAGCGGAGGCGTGGTGTACGCGGGCGGGGGCACCCCGATTCAGCAGGATGCGGGCGTCACCGACGACTCCGATGCGATGTTCCGCTACCTCGCACTCGAAACTCAGGGCGTCGTCTCGGAGGAAACGCTCCGCGACTTCTGCGACGGAAGCGTCGACAACCTGCGCTGGCTCGCTGAACGCGGGGTGCCGTTCGAAGGCAGCCTATGCCCGGTAAAGACCTCGTACCCGACGGACGACTACTACCTCTACTATTCGGGCAACGAAGGCTTCTCGCCCTACAAAGAAGCAGCCACGCCTGCTCCGCGAGGCCATCGCGCCAAGGGGAGCGGCATGCCGGGCGCCAACTTCTATGAGCCGCTTCGCAAGTCGGCCCACGAGGCCGGCATCGAAATTGAGTACGAGTCTAGAGTCACACGTCTGGTGATCAACGGGCGCAACTCGGTACTCGGGCTCGAATACCGGCAGATCGAGCCCCGCTTTTGGAGCCAGCTGCATCGTCGGCTCAACCGCGCGGCGATCGACATCGTCAAATACCAGCCGAAGGTCGCCGCAAGACTGCGGGAACGCTGCTTCCAAATCGAAGCCAACCATTCGACCCTGCGGCGTGTTCGCGCGCGGAAGGGCGTGGTTCTGGCAACCGGCGGTTTCATCTACAACCGCAAGATGGTTCGCGAAATCGCGCCTGCCTACGGTCGTGCGATGCCGCTCGGAACCCCATCGGACAATGGCAGCGGCATTCTTCTCGGGCAGAGCGTCGGGGCCAAGACCGACCGCATGTCTCGCATTTCCGCGTGGCGTTTCATCAATCCGCCAGAAGCCTTCGCGAAGGGCATGCTCATCAACAAGAAGGGCGAGCGGTACATCAACGAGTTCAAATATGGCGCCGCGATCGGCGAGGCGATGGTCGAAGAGCAAGAGGGCACCGCAATCCTCATCATCGACAAATCGCTCAAGAAGCTTGCACGCGAGCAGAGCCGCCCAGGCGAAGCACAATGGTTTCAGCGTGCGCCGGCGCTTCTCAACCTCTGGTTCAACAGCAAAGAAGGCAAATCCATCGAAGCGCTAGCGGCGACGATCAAGGTGCCTTCGCAGGCGCTCAAGAAGACACTCGCCGAATACAATGCGGCCGCTCGCGGCGAGGCACCCGATGCATTCCAGAAAGACGCCGCGAAGATGCAGGCGATGCCGGAGGGGCCCTACTACGCCATCGATTGCTCGATCAATAGCAGGCGGTTCCCGTGCCCAACCCTCACGCTTGGGGGCCTCGCAGTCGACGAACGCACCGGAAAGGTGCTGTGCGAAGACGGGGGTGTGATCGCCGGCCTCTACGCGGCAGGTCGCACGGCAGTGGGCGTGTGCTCTCGGCAATACGTCAGCGGGCTGTCCATCGCCGACTGCGTGTACTCGGGGCGACGGGCTGGTCGGTCTGCCGCGCGTGGCGAAATCCTCACCTCGCGCGACTCCGTCATGCCCCCTGGCACGACCACGTCGACGGGTACGCGCGACGACGTGATCGAAGCCGAGGACTGACTTCCCTTGCTCGAAGAGTCGGACCGGAGCGCGATCCTGGAGACCCTGCATCGGTACTGTACGGCGGTCGACTCACGGAACTGGGCACTGATAGACAGAGTCTCGACCGCCTGGTTCGCACCAACGCCGGCTGGCGAGTGGCCGAGCGAACCTTGGTGATGCGTTGGATCCGGGGCGATGTCCCCATTGACTGACTTGACGCGCGTCGGGCGCTACACAACAATCGGCCCGCATCATGAGTGACATTACCGACGACGAAGCAAAGAAATGCGTACGTACGCTCCTCGAGTTCATCGGTGAAGATCCCGATCGCGAAGGATTGCAGGACACCCCGCGCCGCGTCATTGGCGCAATGCGCGAGCAGTTCCGAGGATACGAGCAAGAGCCGAGCACGTACCTCGAGCGCACGTTCAGTGAGGTGGAAGGCTACGACGAACTCGTCCTGGTGAGCGACATCGAAATCTACAGCCACTGCGAGCACCACGTGGTGCCGTTCGTCGGCAAGGCACACGTCGCCTACATCCCGAACGGAAGGGTTGTCGGTCTCTCGAAAATCGCGCGCGTCGTCGACACGTTCGCCAAGCGCCTGCAGGTTCAAGAAAAGCTCACCGCGCAGATCGCCAACGCGATGAACGAAACGCTTCGCCCTCAGGGCGTTGCGGTCGTTGTGCAATGCCAGCACTTCTGTATGTGCTACCGCGGCGTTCGCAAGCCGGGTTCCTGGACGACGACGAGCCGTCTCACCGGCTGCTTCCTCGAGGACGAGGCGGCACGGATGGAGCTCCTGACCCTCATCGGGATGCCCCGGTCCATCGGCGGCGCGGGCCACTAGCTCGCTTTCGCGATGCGGGCGCTCGATCTTCGCGCCGCAGGCGGTACTATGCTCGCATGTCGGAGCATCATTACGACTGGATCATTGTCGGCTCAGGCTTCGGGGGTAGCGTCTCCGCTCACCGCCTGACGCAGCAGGGCTATCGCGTTCTCGTTATCGAAAAGGGGCGACGATTCGCCGCCGAAGACTTCCCGAAAACCAACTGGAACTTGAAGAACTGGCTCTGGCAGCCATCGCTCGGGTTCAAAGGCATCTTTCAGATGTCGTTCCTCGAACACATGACGGTCTATCACGGTGTGGGCGTCGGGGGTGGCTCGCTCGTGTACGCCAACACGCTTCCCACGCCGACGACTGAGTTCTTCGAAGCCAGTTCGTGGGGTCATCTCGCCGACTGGCAGCGTGAGCTCGAACCACACTATGCGACCGCACAGCGTATGCTTGGCGCAGCGCCCAATCCCGTCGAGACTCGCGGCGATCGCGTCATTCAAGACATCGCCAAGGAACTCGGCCGCGAGGAGCACTGCCATCCGACGGAGGTCGCCGTCTTCTTCGGCAAGCCCAACGAGAAGGTGCCCGATCCGTATTTCGACGGCGAAGGGCCGGAGCGCGTTGGGTGCACCTTCTGCGGCGCGTGCATGACGGGCTGTCGAGTCGGCGCCAAGAACACGCTCGACCAGAACTATCTCTATCTCGCAGAGAAGCACGGTGCGGAGGTCTTGGCAGAAACCGAAGTGACTCACCTCTCGCCGCGCGACAGCGGCGGGTATCGAGTGCGAACGCACCAGTCTTTCGGAGGCCCGGAGCGCGTCGACTACACCTGCGACCGGCTCATTCTCGCGGGCGGGGTCATGGGCACCATCCCCCTTTTGCTGCAGATGAAGGAAGACCCCACCGGTCTGCCGAAACTCTCGGACAAGCTCGGGTGCTTCGTCCGCTCGAACAGCGAGGCGCTCATCGCGGTCGTCGCACCCGGCAAAGACGTGAACTTCGCCAAGGGAGTCGCGATCACCTCGATTCTGCACACCGACGAGCACAGTCACGTCGAGCCGGTTCGCTACGGACTCGGCTCTGGGTTCTTCCGCATGTTGCTGCTGCCTCATGCCCCCGGCCCCAATCTTCTGGCTCGCCTCTGGAGCGCAATGGTTGCGCTCACACGCAACCCATGGCGTTGGCTCAAGGCAATCTTCGTCGACGACCTTTCAAAGCACACGCAGATCCTCCTCTACATGCGAACTCTAGAAGGAACACTTCGGATGAGTCTCGGCCGCAACTGGCGCACCGCGTTTCGACGAGGACTGGTGACGGAGCTCGATGACCCGACCCAGGCGCCCGCCGCCTTCATCGAAGAAGCGACCGACATCGCGCATCGATTTTCGGACAAAGTGGGTGGCGTGACCACGAACACCGCGTCCGAAACGATATTCGGCGTTCCTTCCACCGCTCACATTCTCGGTGGCGCGTGCATGGGAGACTCTGCTGAGACGGGAGTCATCGACCGCGACCACGAAGTCTTCAACTACCCGGGCATGTACGTCATCGATGGCTCGTCGATCTCAGCGAACCCGGGCGTCAATCCGTCGCTGACGATCACGGCGCTCGCCGAGCGCGCGACGGCACGCATGGCCGAGAAGTACAGCAGTCCCTCGCTACGAAATCCGCCGGCGAAACAAGACGCGGTCAGCGAGGCGTCAGTAGCTGGGTGATGTCTTGGCTCGGCTCTTGGCTCGGGTCGACCGGCTCGGCGGGAATGAGACCGAACGTGTCGACGACTTCGGCGCCGCGTTCGTCGCAGTAGAGCGCCCACTCACCCCACTGCGGGTCCTCGAGCTTCACGAAGAGTGCGAGGCATGCGTAGTACGCTTTGGCCGACAGCTCTGCGAAGGGTCCTAGGTGCTCCGTGAGAGCACCCGTGTAGATCTCCAACAGCCCCGGGTCTTGTGCGATGTCGTCCGGCACTGGCGCGCCGCGAATACTGCTTGCGAGGTCTTCGTACATGTAGCCGAAAAGCGCGGTGCCGATTCCGCGTTCGTACATCGGGTGAGTGCGCAAACCATAGGTTGCGGCTAGCGCACGGTCGGTGGCTTCTTTCCGGCGCATAAGCCAGTCGTGGAACGGGCCCTCGGCCCATTCTTCGATCTGTTCCTTGGACGAGCCCTCAGGCGGCTCCGGAGGTCGGACCGCCACAGCGTCTTCGACGCGGCCCCAAAGCAGCTGCAAGTCTGTACTGAGCTGCTCTCTCGGATACACGGGCTGCGGCACCGGGATGGGGCTCACGACCAACTCCTGCGCGGACTCGGGCGTCTGCCGACCGGCGCAGGCCACCATCCACAGGGCTGAGAACAAGACGATTGAAAGCCGTCGCCACATCGTCACGACGGTATCAAGCGGAGATCTTGCGCGCGAATTTTGGGCCAGAACCCGGTTGACGTGCGGGCCAAAGCACCGTTCGATAGCCGGATGGGCGGAAATCTGGTCGAGCTCTCCGACGCAGCGAGCGTCGATCGCGCCGCCCAAGCGTTGTTTGGCACGGCGTTCCGCTCGAGGCCTGCCGTCTCACATAGCGGATCGGTCTGGAAAGAGCCTGGCTCCGGAATCCTCACGACGATTCAAATCAACGCGCACAGTCCGAAGAGCGACCTCGACTGGCTGGCCCTGCACATCGGGCGCGCCCGCGCCGACGCGATTGTAATCACCGGCAAGATTCTACGCGACGAACCCGACCTCCGCTACGAGCTCACCGCCGACCCGCGCTGGGGGAACGCGCTCGCACGGTGGCGCGAGCGACAGTGGGGGCTATTCGAGACGCCGTGGCTGTTGGTGCTCACTGAGTCGGCAGACTTCGATTTTCAACACCCGGCACTTCACGGCTGGCCGAAACCACTGATCTTCACGAGCGATGCGACGGCAACGCGCAAGCTGTCGGGGGCCCCCTTCCCGGTCGTTGCGGACGAGGCTCCAGACATCCGTCGTGCGATTCGACACCTCCAGGTGTCGCGAGAGTGCCAGAGCGTCTCCATCGAAGCCGGACCTTCCACCGCGGTGACTCTCTACGACCCACCGGTCCTGGTCAACGAGCTGCTTCTCTCGGTCTACCTCGGCAAATCTCTCGATGAGGAAGCAGCCGGGCGACCGTTGATCGAGCTGCCGCAGCTTCGCGGGCGCTTCCGCTCGGAAACCTCGGCGACCCACCGCTCCGGCGGGGAACCGTGGAGCTTTCACCGATTCAAGCGATAGGCTTCTTGACTTACCGGCATCGCGGTTGCATCCCCGCTTCGGAATGCCTCGCTTTGGACGACAATTCGGACGCACGCTGCAAGCCGGGCGATCGCACGCTTCGCTCCTCTTCCTGCTCCTCTTGCTGATCGTCGCGGCACCGTTGGTGACAGGGCAGCGCTCCGACCTGGTGGTCGAGATGCTGTTCAATCTCGTTTTACTCGGAGGCGTGTACTCGG
This sequence comes from uncultured delta proteobacterium, assembly GCA_963845195.1. Lineage (GTDB taxonomy): Bacteria > Myxococcota_A > Polyangia > Polyangiales > Houyiibacteriaceae > SG8-38. The sequence goes on along the minus strand of CAWJRH010000006.1, from coordinate 104,632 downwards.
TCGGCCCGACGCAGCACCGGACGCCTTTCCTACTGCTCACTGTATTGACCTTGGGAATGCGGTGGGGCGAGAAGCTCTCGGGCATTGAAGGCTTCGACATTACGGCACTCGTGGTGACGCTCGCCTGGATGGTCTACGCGATCTCCATCATCGTCGCCCACCTGTTTCAGCGTCGGGAGGTCACCCTCAACACAATCCTCGGCGCGGTCGTGACCTACCTCCTCGCGGCGCTCGCGTTCGCAAGGTATTCGAGATTCTCGAGCTCCGTCAGCCTGGCTCGTTCAGCGGCATCCCGGAAACCGGAGCAACCGTCGCCCGCGCTGAAACGAGTAACGCTCTCGTCTACTTCAGCCTGGTCTGCATCACGACGATGGGCTTCGGCGACATCGTTCCAGTCTCGAGCATCGCACGACCCCTTGCGGTTCTCGAAGGCGTGTTCGGGCAGATGTACCTTGGTGTCATGATCGCGCGCCTCGTTGGACTGCACATCGTAGGCGCGAACACGCCAGACGCGTAGTCCCGGCCCGCTCGATCAGGCAACCGCGGGAGGAGGCTCGGTCGGTCGGCTATCGCGAATGGCGCTGTCCGTGGAAGGCCCATCGGTGGGGTCGTCTTTCCGTGCCTTGAACAGGATGGCGTAGAAGACCGGTACGACAACCATGGTGAGCACGGTGGCGACCGTCAGGCCCCCGACGATGGTCACTGCCATCGCGATGTAGAACGCGTCCGAAAAGAGCGGAATCATGCCGAGGATCGTGGTGAGCGCGGCCATGGCGACAGGGCGCAATCGACTCAATCCGCTGTCGACGATCGCGGGGTACGTCGGCTTACCCTCCCGCACCTCCAGATCGATCTGGTCGACGAGAACGATGGCGTTCTTGATGAGCATTCCCGAGAGGCTCAAGAAGCCGAGGAGCGCCATGAAGCCGAACGGCTGATCGGTCATGAGAAGGCCAAGCGTCACGCCGATCAGCGCGAGGGGAACGGTGAGCATGATGACGAGCGGTTGCCTCACCGCATTGAAGAGCGCGATGACGATGAGCACCATGAAGCCAGCAAACATCGGAATTGGCGCGAAGAGAGCAGCCTGGGCGTCGACCGTGGACTCGTACTCACCTCCCCATTCGACATGGTAGCCCGGCGGAAAGGACAGCGCTTCGACTTGCGGCCGCAGTCGGTCGAGGAGCGCGGGCGAGGTGTCTGGGGGGGTCGGATCGGTGACGACCGTGAGGGTCAGCTTTCGATTGCGTCGTTCGACGACCTGATCGGTCCACACCGTATCGAGGCCGGTCACGACGTTGGCGAGCGGGATGTAGCTTTGAGCCACGGGACTCCAGATGGGAATCTCGTAGATGCTGTCGATCGCGAGGCGCTCGGGCGGCGGCGCGCGAAACACGACTGGGATCACCTCGTCTCCCTCGCGATACACCCCGACGGGCGCTCCCTGATAGCCTCCGAGAATCGCCTGCGCGGCCATCTGGGTGTTGATTCCCTGGGCATCGGCTTGCTCTTCGGACAGTCGGGGGTTGATGTTTTTCACGCGCTGGTACCAGCGTCCGCGGGAGCCTTTGGCACTGGGATCGGCTCTGAAGATTGTCAGCACCTCCTCCTCGAGTTTCCGGAGCACATCGGGGTCGGGACCGACGAGACGGGCCTCGATCTTACCGGGCTTGCTCGGTCCGAGGTCGAAGGTGCGGCCGAAGGCGATCGTGTCGGGCGCCAGCTCGGCGATGACGGCTTCGGCGCGCTGAATATCACGTTCCAGGGTCTTGTAGTCCTCGATCTCGATGAGGAACTGAGCGTAGCCGCTGTGCTCCTTCTCCGGAGTGAAGGTGAGGATGAAACGAAGAGGCCCCTGTCCGATGGCAGTAGTCACGTGCGAGACGCCCTCCATCTCGGCAAGCCGCGCTTCGATGATCGACGCGCGCGCCTCTGTGACGTCGATGCGGGTCCCGAGGGGCCAAAACACGTCGACTCGCACCATGGGGGTGGTCGACGCGGGGAAGAACGCCCTCCCCGTAAAGCCAAAGCCGTACACGGACGCAGCGAAGAGCGCCGCCACGACGGCGACCGTTCCCCAACGGTGATCGATACAGAAAGAGAGGAAGCGCTTGTACGCGCGGTAAAAAGAGTTGCCGTAAGGGTCCTTTGCCTCGGTTCCCGATGAGTTCTCGGGAGGCTTGATAAACCAGATGCCGAGCAGCGGTGTGATGGTCATCGCGGTGACCCAGCTCAGCGAGAGTGAGATTGCGATGACCACGAACAGCGAACGACAGAACTCCCCGGTGCTGTCGGGCGAGGTGCCGATTGCCGCGAACGCAAGGATCGCAATCGCGGTCGCACCGAGAAGCGGCATGGAGGTCTGGGCGGTCACCTCCTCGGCTGCTGTTGTCGGATCGGTCCCTGCATTGATACGCGTGAGCATCCCGTCGATGATCACGATCGCATTGTCGACCAGCATTCCGAGAGCGATGATGAGGGCGCCGAGAGAGATGCGTTCGAGGGCGAGCCCGGCGGGACCCATGAAGATGAACGTCCCTGCGATGGTCAGCACGAGAACGAACCCGATGATCAGCCCACTCCTGAGACCCATGAAGAGCAGTAGGATCGCGACGACGATGGCGACGGCCTCTGCAAGATTCACCAGGAACCCGTCGATGGCGGTCGTCACCATGTCCGACTGCATGTAGATGACTCCGAGTTCCATACCCAGCGGAGTCTGAGCTTCGAGCTCGTTTAGGCGATTCTGGATCGCGTCTCCCATCGTGACGACGTTGCCGCCCTTTTCGGTCGAGACCCCGATGCCGATCGCTCTATGACCATCGAAGTGCAGCTTGTTCGAGGGAGGGTCCTGGTAGGCGCGGTTGATGGTCGCGATGTCGCCCAGCCGCACCTGCGAGGTGTCCCCCTGGCTGATCAAGATGTCGCCGAGGTCTTGCGAGCTATGAATGAGCGAATCGGGCTGAATTCTCACGTACTCATCGCCGACGTCGACCGACCCCGCCTCCGCCACTACGCCCTCGGCAACCAACTGGCTGCGAATCACCTCGGGAGAAATACCGAGCTGCGATAGGCGCTCCCGATTGAACTCGACGAACACCACCTCGCTCACGACCCCGAAGAGCTCAACCTTCGCGACGCCTGGCTCGAGCACGAGCTCTTTGCGAAGCATCTTCGCGTAGTCGTAGAGTTCGCGATAACTATACCCACCGCCGTGGAGCGCCAAGAATACCCCGTAGACGTCTGAGTAGTCGTCGATGACTAGAGACGGCCCGGCCCCCGGGGGCAACTGCGACTGCGCGTCGCCGACTTTGCGGCGCAACTCGTCCCAAACCTGCGGCAGCTCTTCACCCGATACCGTCGATCGCATCTCGACCGTGATGGTCGACTTGCCGGGCGTGTTCCGCGACTCGACGCGCTTGATCCGTCCGAGCTTCTGGATGGCGCGCTCGAGTTTGTCGCTTACTTCCTCTTCGACTTCAAACGGCGTTGCACCCGGGTACGGCGTGACGACCAGCGCCTCCTTGATGGTGAACTCGGGATCCTCGAGCCGCGGCAGAGAGCCGAACGCTTTGAGCCCGGCATAGAGGGTGACCAGGGTCAATGCGGCGACGAGTGTGCGATTACGAAGCGAGAAGCCGGTGACGTTCATTGCCGGGTCTCGTCAGACTGCGCCATCTCGGTGACTTCCTGCCCCTGACTCAGAAGGTGCACCCCGCTCATCGCGATGGCGTCACCCGGCTGGAGTCCAGCCGTGACGACGATACGGTCGCGGGTGATGTTGCCGACTTCGACCGGACGCTTGAGCGCCTTCATCGGCTCTCCTTCGACCACCCAAACGAAAGGATCGTCGAACGCGTCTCCGACCAGGGCGCTGGCAGGAACGAGAAAGTCGCCGACGACGGTGGTGGTCGGTCCCATCAGAGTGAGCTTCGCGGTCATACCCGACAGGACTCCGAGGTCTTCGGGCTTGGGCATCACGAACGTCGCCCGAAACGTTCGGGTGCGGGGATCGGCTGCGGTCGCCATCTCGGCAAGTCGGACCGGGTACTGCTCTCCGGGCTTCGCGGAAAGCTCGACCACGGGCTTGGCCATCTGGTTCCACTTCGCAAGGTCAATCTCTTCGCGACGTTGGCCCGCGAGATCGCGCTCGGGAACGTCGACGACGACTTCCATGACTGACTCGTCCTGCAGCAGCAGCACCGGTTCTCGGGCGGCTATGCTTCTGAAGTCGGTGATGAGTTTTCGAGCGATCACGCCGTCGAAAATCGCCCTGAGTCGCGTGTCCTCCAGCGCCTTCTGAGAGACTCGCAGATCGGCTCGGCTCACATCGCGGGACCGTGTGGCGACATCTAGATCGCGCTGGGTGCCCGATCCAGAAGCGAAGAGTTTACTCTCGCGACGGTACTCAGCGTCTGCGAGGCGCAGCCGGGCGTACGCCGCCTCGACCTCAGCCTGATAGTCGCGCGCATCGAGCCGCGAGAGAATCTGCCCCTTCTTGACGCGCTGCCCCTCTTCGACCTGCCAATCGACGATGCGTCCGGCGACCTCGAATGCTAGCTCGACTTCTTTCTTCGCCTTGATGCGCCCCGGATAGTTGGGTTTGACGTCGCTCTGCTGACCCGCCAGACGGTAAATCTTGATCGGGCGTGGTGGTTGCACCACCTCTGCGACCTCTTCTTCCTTGCAGGAAGCGAGCAGTACGAGCGCAGTGAGCGTAATGAGCGGCAACGTAGCTTTCACGAGCATGAAGGCTCCAATTCAAGTTCTGTGCGAAACCAACAAGGCCAGGCCGGCGTGAGGATAGAAAGCGCACCCCGAGTTGCCAAGGTCAATCTCGACCGTCTACTGCTGCGTTGCGAGAAAGCCTATTGCGAGACACGAACCTCGACTATGCTGCGAGCGGCCGCTGTGCAGCGGGTGCTAACTTTGCCTAGGAGTAAGACGACGATGCGACCGCTGTGGCTCTTGTTGTTCGCCCTCGTGGCGATGCCATCGGTGCTGGTGGCTCAAAGCAAGCCCAAGGTCCGCGTTGTGGCCGTGCTCGATGGAGGGTCGCCCGCGTTTGACCGCGCCCTGAGCGACCTCGAGAGCGAGATCGAGCTTCAACTCGGCGATCGGTATGACGTGGAGTTCTTGCCCACACTCGAAGGCAATTGGACTGCCGCGGGTGCAAAACAGCAGCTCGACGAGGCCTACGCCGACACGACCATCGACGCGGTATTCGGCTTCGGTCCGCTCACGGTCGCCGAGGTCGCAGTGAAGCGACGTCTGCCCAAACCGACCATTCTACCGTTCGTCATAGGCGGTACCGGCGAGAACTTGCCCCGGCGCGGCGACGTCAGTGGCGCCGAAAATCTGAGCTACATCATCGAGGACCTCGACTTCTCATCGGAAGCCGACCGCCTGCACCAGGTATGCGGAGCCAGCAACATCGTCATCCTCGCAGAGGACTTCGAATCGACCATGGTGTCCGACGCCGTTCGAGGCTCACTTCCCGTCGCAACCGCCAACGCAGACGTGGCGGCTCTCTTGGCGGCGATTCCCACCAGCGCCGATGGCGTCATCCTGGCGCCGATGCGACGACTCAGTCTTCCCCAACAGCAGCGTCTGATCGATGGTCTGATTCAACGTCGATTGCCACACGTAGCGGTCAACCCGTACTGGATCGAACAGGGCGCCATGATGGCGGTCCGCTCTCCAGAAAACGAACGGCGACGCGCCCAGCGGGCGGCGCTGAATCTCGATCTGATTCTCGAAGGGCGGCCTTCGAGCAAGATTGTCGTCGATTTCGACGACCGTGAAGACCTCACTCTGAACGTGGCGACCATGACAGCGATCGGCATTCGCCCGACCTTCGAGGTCCTGCTCGAAGCCACTCTCGTCGACGACGGCGTCCTTGGTGATCCAGGTCGCATCAAGCTCTCCACCGCCATGCTCGACTCGGTCGACGCCAACCTCGACCTACTCGTTTCCGAGAAGTTCGTGGAGGCGGGCGAACAGCAGGTCAATGTGACACGCGGCCCGTTGCTTCCCCAGGCCAAGTTCGACATGGGCGTCATCGCACAGGACCCGGACCGCGTCCCCATCGGCGGCCAGGTCGCCGCGCGACAAGCGTTGTGGACCGTGCGGGCAAGCCAAAGCGTATACTCCGAAGCAGCCTGGACTCGTTTCAAGTCGACCAAGCTGCGTCAGGAGGGGCGAGAGTACGGCTACTTCGACACGGTGCTCGACATCATGCTTCAAGCCGGCGTCGCGTACGTGGGCGTGTTACGCGCGGAAGCTCAAGAACGCATTCAGCGCAGGAACATTCAGCTCACCAAAGAGTACCTCGAACTGGCGAGCCTGCGCCTCGAAGTGGGTGTCGCCAACGCAAGTGAACTCTACCGTTGGCAGGTCACCCTGGCCGAGAACCAACGGGCGGTCGTCGATGCGAGCGCATTCGTAAGCCAGAGCAAGATCGAGCTCAACCGGGTCCTCAATCGCCCTTCGGAGCAGCCCATCGAACCGATCGACCTTCCCCGCAACGCGGAGGGCCGAACCAAAGCGCCAGACGACCCGATTGGCGCGTACATGAACGACCCCTACTCGTTCCGGCTGCTGCGGGAGTTCATGGTCGAAGAGGGGCTGCGCAACTCTCCTGCGGCACGTCAGGTCGAAAGGCGCCTCGAGGCGGAGGAGCGGATTCGCGCAGGCCGCACGCGCGAGCTTTGGCTTCCCGAGTTCTTCATCGAGGGAGGCGTGCAAAACGATTTTTGGCGGCAAGGCCCTGGTGCTGTCACACCCCCAAACGACCTCGGCATCCCCCAACCAGACAAGTTCGGCTGGGACGTCGGTGCGTATCTCTCGCTGCCTCTGTCGCGCGGAGGTTCCAAGGTCGCCGAAATGAAGCAAGCGGCGATCCTCGTCGAGCGCCTGAACGCCGAGTTCGCCAGGGTGGAGCAGGAAATCGACGTCAGCGTGCGGACGGAGTTGTACAACGCCGCGGCAGCGCACATGTCGGTAAGACTGACGCGGAAGGAGGCGGAGGCCGCCGATAGAAACCTGCGCCTCGTCGTCGATCTCTACCGTCGCGGCAAGGTCGACATCATCACGCTGGTCGATGCGCAGACACAGAGCCTAGTGGCCGACCTGGCGGCAGCGGACGCGGTCTACGACTACCTCATCGCGCTCCTTTTCGTAAATCGGGAGGCGGGGCATTTTCGCAATCTTGATACCCCGGAAGCGCGCGCGGGCTTCTCCCGTCGCCTGAACGAGTTCGTCATGGCGGCCGAAAACGGCAGCCTGGTCGAATCCTCGCCTTCGACCGACACCGTCCGATAGACTCGCGGAGTCGCAGCGTCGCGGCCGCGGTGGTTTTAATGTGTATGCAATGTTACGTTTTCAACGCAACGGCAGAAGCGGGAATGTACCGTATCGGGACGGGAAAATTACGTACGTAAATGATCTTGCCTCTCGGGTCCGAGGAGCATAAGTTCAGTGAGTCGAGGACGCGGAATACGATGAAAAATCTCCTACTAAGTCTTGCGGTTGTCTTCGGTGCCTGGGCGGCAGTCCCTACACCGCACGCCGACGCGCTTCATTTGCTCTCAAAGTGGTCCAAAGGCGGCGGTGGCCTCGGCCAAGGCACACGTGGGCGAAACCATGCCGCGGCCCCCGAACTCGACCCGAACGGAGCCGGCACTGGGTTGCTTCTGCTCCTGGGTGGTGCTGCCTACTTCGCTACCCGTCGGCGCGACGAAGACGAATAGCTCCACAGTCCGTTCGCGATTCGCAACAGCGGCCTTCCCGTACGGGCTCGTAAACGATGACGGAACGCCCGCGGGGGATGCAGTATAGAGCGCCTCTCCTTGCGCTCATTGCATTGGCGCTCGAATACCTGTTCTTGACCCTCGGCTTCGACGGCAAGAATCTCGTCGCGAGAGAGGCCGCGTGGGGTTGGTTGCAGAAGGCCCATCTTGCTGGTCCCGCACTGATCGGATTCGGCGCCGCACTTTGGATCCTTGGACGCGAAGAAGCACGCGACGCGCTAGAACGAGCTGCCCGGCCGGGGCAAACCAGGTTGTGGGTCCGGGTCGGCATCCATCTGATGTGTTTCGTGAGCCTCGCCGTGCTGACCGCACTCACGTTCAGCGACGAACCACCCTCCTTCGGACCCGCTTGGCTATGGGTCGCACTTTGGATCGGCGCTGCCAGTACGACGCTTCTCTCGCTGGTCGCCGTAGCAACGTCGGGCTTCAGCCTACGTTCGCTGCTCACCAACCTCGCGCGCCCGATCGCGATAGCCAGTCTTTGGACGGTACTTGCACTTTTCGCGGGACTCGCAACAGTTCGTCTCTGGGATGATCTCGGCATACTGACGCTGCAGGGAGTGTACATCTCGCTCAACGCCATCGGGGCGTCGGTCCTCTACGACCCGGCGGCATCCGTCGTGGGAACACCAGACTTCACGGTGGAGATCACGTCCGACTGCTCGGGCTACGAAGGCATCGGACTGGTCGTCGCGTTCCTCGGGGCCTACATCATTGGCTTCCGCGACCGCTTTCGGTTCCCACATGTCTTGGTGTTGCTGCCCATCGCGGTCGCAGCCGCATGGGCGCTCAATGTCGTCCGGATCTTCGCGCTGATTCTCATCGGCAGCGCGGGCTTCGTGAGTCTTGCGGCCGGTGGCTTTCACTCCAAAGCCGGTTGGCTTTTCTCGTGCGGCGTCGCGTTGGGCTGCGTCGCCGTCAGCCAGCACTTGAACTGGTTCTCGAGCTCGCCTGATCAACGAAAAGGACGCTCTTACAACCCAAGCGGTCCGTACCTCCTTCCGCTACTCGCCGTCCTTGCAGCAAGCCTTTTCTCCGGCTTGTTCGAAAGCGACTTCGAGTATCTGTATCCAGTCCGTGTCGCAGTCGGCCTGTTGGTCTTGTCGGCGTATCTGGGCCTGTACCGTAAAGGGGCGCAACTTAGGCTTCACGGCCGCGCCTTGCTATCGATGAATGCGGTTGGCGTCGGTGTATTGGTGTACGTCGTATGGACGCTGATGTCCGAGTTGGCCGGCATACACGTGTCCGACGGTCCGCCGCAGCCGCTTGTCGAGATGTCGACTCTTGCTTCGGCACTATGGATTGGCGGGCGCTTGCTGGGCGGGATCGTGGTCGTGCCTGTAGTCGAAGAGCTCGCCTTTCGAGGCTTCCTGCTACGACGAATCGTCTCTGCCGACTTCACGAGCGTACCCTACGATCAGTGGCATTGGGGGGCAGCACTGATCTCGTCTCTCGTGTTCGCCGTCGCTCATCAGCAGATGGTACCTGGCTTCATCGCAGGGATGCTCTACGCATATGCGCAATGGAAGCGCGGACTTCTCAGCGATGCGGTCATCGCGCACGCGGTGACGAACGCCCTGATCGCAGTCGAGGTGCTGGGGCGAGGCTCTTGGGACCTGTGGTGACAGACGTCACAGACGAAAGTCAGTCGGCTTTGATGAGCAGATCGCGAATCTGCCGGCTCGTCGTGCCATCCCCGTAGGGATTCACGGCTTCTGCCATTGTGGCGTACACCCGATCGTCGCTTAGCAATAGGCTTAGCTGGTCGACGATGACCTGGCGGTCGGTCCCGACGAGCATTGCGGTGCCCGCCTCGACTCCTTCGGTTCGTTCGGTGACCTCACGCATCACCAGCACGGGCTTGCCCAAGGAAGGTGCTTCCTCCTGAATGCCGCCCGAGTCCGTGAGCACCAGCGTCGACCTCTTCAAAAGCCAGACCAGTGATGGGTAATCCAAGGGTTCGATGAGATGCACGCTCGGAACGTCCGACAGTAGCCTCGTCACCGGCTCCCTAACCTTCGGGTTGAGGTGAACAGGATAGACGAACTGGACATCGTCGAACCGCAGAGCCGTTTCGCGAATCGCGTTGGCGATATTCTCGAACGGCTCGCCGAAACTCTCCCGTCGGTGACCGGTGATCAGGACGATCGGCCGTGCCGGGTCGAGGAAGTCGAAGCGCTGCTCGTATGCGCTCTCGTCTCCGCTCTCGATTAGCGACAGCGCCATGTGCAAGGCATCGATGACGGTGTTCCCGACGACCCAGACGTTCTCTTTGATGCCTTCGGCCGCAAGGTTCGCGCGCGCCTTCTCGGTGGGAGCAAAGTGGTAGTTGGCCAAATGGCCCGCGAGAATCCGATTGCCCTCCTCGGGAAACGGAGAGTATTTGTTGCCGCTTCGGAGGCCCGCTTCGACGTGCGAGACTTTGCACTGGAGATAGTAGCCGGCGAGAGCTCCGCAAAACGCCGTGGTCGTATCGCCCTGGACCACGACGTTGTCGGGTTGAAAGTCACCGATGACCTGACGTAGCCCGTGCAAACTCTTCTCTGTGATGTCGAATAGAGTCTGGTCACGCGTCATGAGGTCGAGGTCGAAGTCGGGCTCGATCTGGAAGAATTCGAGCACCTGGTCGAGCATCTCGCGATGCTGAGCTGTGACGCAGACGCCGACATCGAAATTGTCGGGGTCGTCTTTGAGCGTGCGAATGATCGGCGCCATCTTGATGGCCTCAGGGCGCGTGCCGAAAACGAAAAGTACTTTCACCGTTTGCTATCCCTGAACTGCGGTCCTCATTTCGCGGGCCCGCTCTTGCCAACTGTCGCCGCGAACGCTTTGCCGACGTGCTTTGCGGAGCGAGGGACTATCTTCCCTCAGCGTCTTTTCCAGCCAAGCGACTATCTCTTCTGCCGAATTCGAGATGAAGGCTTCATCGAGTGCCGCGACCTCGGGAAGCGCCGTGCAATGGGTAGGCAGTCCGGCTGCCAGGTACTCCCGCGCTTTGAGAGGATTCACGCCTCGCGTCAACTCGGAGACTTCGAACGGGATCCAAGCCGCGGCCCAGTCACCCAAGACGGTCGGCAGTTCCGCGTAGGCAACACTCGGCAAGAACCTCACGTTGGGAATCCGTTGAACGCTCGACGGCAGGTGACGCACTGGCCCTATGAACTCTAGCTGCCAGTCTGGGACCAAGCCGGCCACGGCTTCGATCAAGCCGAAGTCCATCCATTCTGCAATCAGGCCGAAGAACCCCAAGACCCGCTTGCGCGAGGGCTCAACTGGGGTGGCCGCAAAGCGATCCCAGTCGACTCCCTGCGGGAGGTACCGCGCCTTTCCAGTCGGTAGGCCTGCCGGTACGAGAGCGCGTGCAGTGCCGAACACGACGTCTGCCTGAGCAATCATCTGCCTCTCGGTGATTTCGACCAGACGTGGATCACAGCCCGGGAGTCGCGCATAGTCGTCGAGACGCAGGTACGCGAGCCTCGAATGCGGTATCGCGTCCACGTACGGCGCAACGACTGGCAAGCTCGTGAGCAACACGGGATCGGTGATCGAGTGATTTCTCATACGACTCTCGATATCGCGCGCCAGGGAGCGCATGTTGAAGCTCTGAGCAACGCGGTTGAGATGGAAAGGGAGCACCTTCGGCTTGATGCCAACTACGCTGGTATGGCGTTCCGCGCGGCCCCCGAGAGGCGCGTCGTTCGAACGGAGACCGCTGAGCAAGCCGTATCCCTTGACCAACACGCGCCTCGCATCCGCGAGGCTTAGTGACGGCGATCGCATGCCGATGGAATCAACCCAGATGGCTCGATCGCCAGAAGGCAACGCGCGGACCAAGTGTTGCAACGTCGACGGATGAGCGCCCCAGTCGTCGCCAAAAACAATCCAGTCCACCTACGCTCCTTTTCGACCCGTTCAGACCCCTCGTTGGGGGCCCAAAGTGCCTAGGCTTCCGCCGCGATGCCCGCCCTCTTCTCGCTGATCAGTCGCCGAAAGTAGGCGATCGTTTTCGTCAGCCCCGTCTCAAGCTCAACGCGCGGAGTCCATTCGAGCCTCGTGCGAATGAGCTCGATGTCAGGACATCGACGAATCGGATCGTCGGTCGGGAGTGGCTTGTACACCAGCTCGGCTTCCGAGCCTACTAGCTGCAGGATCAGCGTCGCCAGTTCGCCGATGGTCGATTCGTGGGGGTTACCTATGTTCACCGGACCGACAAAATCTTTTGGGGCGCGCATGAAGGCGAGGAACCCATCGATGAGGTCGTCAACGTAGCAGAAAGATCGAGTCTGCGACCCGTCTCCGTAGATCGTGATCGGCTGGCCCGTCAGCGCTTGCATGATGAAGTTGGACACTACACGGCCATCGTTCGGATGCATGCGTGGGCCATAGGTGTTGAAAATTCGAGCCACTTTGATCGGAAGCCCATGCTGTCTGTGATAGTCGAAGAACAGGGTCTCCGCGCAACGCTTCCCTTCGTCGTAACACGACCGCGGGCCAATCGGATTGACGTTGCCCCAATAAGACTCGTGCTGCGGATGAACGCTAGGGTCGCCGTACACTTCGCTCGTCGAGGCCTGAAAAATCGGACAGCGAAGACGTTTGGCCAGACCGAGCATGTTGATCGCGCCGTGCACCGAAGTCTTCGTCGTCGAAACGGGATCGTGCTGGTAGTGAATCGGCGATGCAGGGCAGGCAAGGTTCCAGATTTCGTCTACCTCAACGAAGAGCGGAAACGTAATGTCGTGGCGAATGAACTCGAAGCGTGGGTTGCCATGAAGATGGTCGATGTTGTACTTGGTGCCGGTGAAAAGGTTGTCGGCGCATAGGACTTCATGGCCCTCTGCGAGCAACCGATCGCAAAGATGGGACCCAAGGAACCCGGCCCCTCCAGTAACCAGCACACGTTTGCGGACATCGAAGGCTCGCGGTGGGGACATACGGAAAAGGATAACTTAGCAGCAGACCCGGCGCACGCTCACGCTCACGCTCACGCTCACGCTCACGCTCACGCTCACGCTCAGGCTCAGGCTCAGGCTCAGGCTCAGGAGGCTGTTCCGGTTTGGGACGTCGTGGCAGGGTCGTGGTCGGGTCGTGCCCCCAGCTCAACGAACGATAGCCTCGCCTGCGAGGACGCTGGTATAGAGCTCGTCGGTCAACTCGTAGTAACGGGCAAGGGTGTAGTCGCGCTCCGCGCGCTCTTGGCCCTGGCGCCCCAGCCCGTGCCGCAGCTCCGCGTTCGACATCAGTCGGTCCATCGCCTCGCTGAGCTCGGTCACCGAGTCCTTCTGGATCAGCAGACCGTCCCGACCGTCATCTACTACGGATGGGATACCACCCACCCTCGCCCCTATTCGCGGCTTGCCCGCTTGCATGGCCTCGAGCAGGACGCGGCCCATCGCTTCCGATCTTGACGGCAGGACAACGATACCAGCGCGTCCAATGTGGCTGGGCATCTCGCGATGATGGACCGGTGGTTTGTGGACGATCCGCGCGTGGCCATCGATGTGAGAATCCATCTGTTCTCGGTTGGGATGGAAGCCCAGAATCACGAGATTCCAGTCGGGATGCCGATCGGATACACGCTTGAAAGCCTCTATCAAGAGATCGATGCCCTTGCGATGAAAGGGGAATCCGACGAAGAGCACCACTTTTTCCTCGCCAAGGTTCCTAAACGGCCGAAGGTCTACGAAATCAAAAAAGCTTCTTATCACCGTGCGGTCGAGCTGGAGCTCGTACGGCTCGAGCTGAGTCGGATAGAGCAATCTGATTCCGTCCGCTCGCTTGAGAACGAACTTTGCGACGGCCACGAAGGCTTTTCGGCGGAGCGTCGTCCCCAAACCTTCTCCTAGATCCGTATAGTTCTCTAGGTCGCAGTAGTCGCCGTTTACCTCGATGAGGACTTTCGCACGGAATCGCCACGCATAGAGAAGTCCGAGCAGCCCTTCTGCCGCCGGATCGTATGACACGATGAGATCTACCTTCGTACCCTCTCGCCGCTTTCGGCGAATGTTCCGAAGCGCCGCCAGGGATAAACGTAGAAGCTTGAACGCGAACCGCCTCTCCGGAACCTCGACGCATCGTACCTCAAAGTCACCGAATCGATGCTCTGACGTCACAGGCCCGAACGTCCACACTTCCCCGCAGTACCCTTGGGATAGAAGCTCCAAGCGTGACCGGAAATCCTGCTCGATATCGTAGTGTGGCCCTGGATAGAGCATCAGCAGCCTTGGTTTACCCATCTTAAACGTTTTCCTCTTTTTCCGATGCTCCCCGAAACACAGAACGCACCCCACCGACGATTTGAGAGAGGAGCCGGAACGCAAGAGGTCTAGCAGGGCTTGTCGAACACAAAACGACTGTTTCGGCAGGGAACCGTGCCGTCCTCATCAAGACTGTGTACTGTATCCAAAGAGGGGATGCACTCGATCTGATGGCTTGGGCGGCCCCAGAAGCGCTCGCGGACAACGATCCCCCGCCAGATCGCTCCGACGTTGCGGGCTCCAGGTCTCTACCCGTTGACCCATCGCCCCACGAACTCCGCCCCGTCGATCAAGAATCGGCTCTGGCTGAGTTTGCTGACCGCAAACGAGGTCGCGGCTGCGCGCATCGAGTTGAGGTCTTCGGGTCGCCTGACGATGTCGAGAATCGCATCGGCCAATTCTCGTGCCGTAGCGCCGTGCCTGACGAGTCGCCCTCCGCCACTTTCGGCAACCAATTCCGTCGTCGAGGGCAAGGTCGTGGCGACGAAAGGTAACCCCTGCGCCAGAGACTCACATAGGACGTAGCCGTAAGTCTCGAACTCGGAAGGAAAGACGAACAGATCGGCAGATTGATAGTACGGGCGAACGGCAGCCGGATCGCGCAAGCCTGAGACGAGTTGGGCTCCCTCGCGCTGAATGAGTTCGGCTGCGGGATCGTTCGACACGACGACGAGTTCGCATTCGTCACGCAGGTATTCACGGTACGCCTGCGCCAGAACCGCTCCCCCCTTTCGCAGGAAGTCGTTTCCGACGAACAGCAGTCGCGGCCTCCCCCCACTCGGTGTTCCTGTCGCCCGAGTCGAAGTTGCCGCGACGCTCTCTTGAGGACATCGAGTGACGAACGTCCGCCCGGGATCCACTCCGTATCGTTGGACCAGCGTGTCGGCGACGTAAGCGGAGGCGGGAAGCCAACAGCTGACGCTCTTGCACGTGGTGGCAAACATGCGGTCGCAGTACGTCAAGCTGAGCCTCGACCCAGCGCGCCGCAGGAGCGAGCGGCCCGTAGTAGCTTGAGTCGCACGTTGAAGGTCCATCATCGATGATGGCGTCGCATCCAGAGCGACGACGACCTTCGCCTCCGGGTATCGGCGAGTGATCCCGATCGCGAGCTCCCATCCGTTGACCATGACCAGGTCAGGGTGGCTAGGTCCGACCGCTCGAAGCTTTTGCTCTGCGCAGGTGACGGCTTCGATGGCCGAGAACTTTCGCTGGTACCACGGAGCCTCAAATCGCTGCCAGTCTTCAGACTCCCCGAACCAAACGACTTCGGGATCGCCCAAACCCAGTTCTTGAACCAAGCGTTCTAGCCTATGGCTCATGGTTCGGTTCCCGAGTACCCCGGTGAAGTAGCAGAATGTTCGTGTCACGCTGAATCGTGTCTCCGAGAAACATGATGCCACGAGCACGCGGCCACCAAGAGACGCCGAGGCTACGTTGGCAAAGTGTGTCCGGCAACCCCAGTTCCGCGTTGCTTTCACCCTGCTCTTTGCGTCGCGCGCGACATGACTCTTAGCGATCCATAGTAGACCGTTCGTCGCCGACCATGGCGCGCCCGTGACCTTGCGCTCGGACACCGGAAGCACTCTGCGGATTTGCCGGGTCAGCCATTTGGGTGTAGAGGAGATCGTTCGGAATTAGTCTACGATGAGTATGCTCACCGCTTCGGCACGACGATGACTAGCTCCCCGCAGGGCCGTACTACCAGCATCGGAATTCCGAGCTCGCGCTCCTCGACCGAAGGTGGGAACGGGGGGCGAGCAGACACAGTTCTTTGTCTCAGCCGGCTTCGCACTTCCAAGTGGGGAAGCATGGAGGCGTACTACGCACGCCTCGCTTCCGGCCTGGCGCAGAACGGAGGTCGTCTGGTGCTCGTATTGGAGGAAGCCTCCGACGATGTCATCAGGAGATTCGAGGACGCTGGCGCATGCTTTGAGGCCGTCGATTCCCTAGGGGGCGGGCCGCTAGGCCTTTCCGGCTGGAGACAGCTCGCAGCGATCGTGCGCAGAGAGCGACCTAACGCGGCGATCATGCACTTTTTCCCTCTCGTCCACCCAACGTCGTTCCTGCTGAAGTCTCTCGGAGTGAGTCGAGTGATCTACGTGGACGACCATTCGGGGCCGGCAGACGAAAACTCACGTCCTCGATCGCTGGTCAAACGCGCGGTTCTTCGCCAACTGATTCGGCCGATCGACGGCGCGATCGGCGTTAGTCAATACGTCACTCGTCGACTGCGTTCTGCAACCGGCTTTCCCGACGAGTTGGTGCGATGCGTATACAACGGAGTGGCCGTCGAGCGCGGTCGCGTTAAGAACGTCAGCGGAGAGCTCGAACAACTGGGTATCGGTGCCAACGACTTCGTGTGCCTGGTCGTCGCGTCCATGATTCCGGAGAAGGGCATGTACGTAGCCGTCGACGCGTTCGCAGACAAGCCTGAACTAGGCCACTTGATACTCATCGGTGACGGCCCGCAGCGCGCCGAAATCGAAGCCCAAGCCCAGTCACAATCACACATCCACGTTCTCGGACTTCGCAGCGACGTCTATGACTGGATGGCGAGGTCCAACGCACTCATCGTACCCTCGATGTGGCACGAGGCGTTTGGCCTCGCCATCGCAGAGGCGATGGTCAATGGGATCCCAGTGTTGGCTTCTCGGGTTGGCGCGATTCCAGAACTCGTCTTGGACGGAAAGACTGGATTGCTTTTCGAAGCAGGAAACTCCTCAGAGCTCGCCACGTTGGTGGCTCAACTCAAGGGCGATCCAAACTACTGCCAGACGCTCGGAACCCAGGGGGAGGAGCGAGGGAAGGACTTACTCTCGGTCGACCGCATGGTAGATCAGGTACTCGAGTTCGTAACCACCTGCTAGCTTTCCGACCTATCCTGGAGCTGACATGACCACTCGACGCGCAAACCAGACGGCACCGGAAATACTCGCTGACCTGAGACAGAACGGCATCGTCATCATCGAAGACTTCGTGCCCCCGGAGCTTCTCTCAGGCATGCGTAGTTCTTTCGAAACCGCCGTAGACCGAATGCGGCACAACGAAGTTCGCATCGGGTACTACAACACCGACAACTACCGGCGGATGGTCGACGACGTCTTGATTCTCGACCGCGGATTCATGCGGTGCGCGCTCGACCCGCGACTCCTAGACGTGATGGATGAGTATCTCGGGCCGCAGTACCAGCTGACCGAGGCGAAGGGTTGGCGAAGCCTTCCAACGGAGGACGATTTTCACGGTTGGCATAACGACGCCTGGTACGCGATGCCTGTCACGCCAATCCCGCGACAGTTGAAGCTAGCGATCTATCTCAGCGACGTCACGACCGGTTATTTTTCCTACTTGGCTGGCAGTCACGGCGATGTCTCGCACCGCCATTGGTCGAACGAAGAAGTGCAGTCTGCCCAACCGACTCGAGTGGATGCCGTCGGGAAAGCAGGCACTGCCCTCCTATTCGACGTGTCGGGAATGCACCGGCAGAGCGCTCCCATCCGCCAACAGCGAGACGCCGTGTTCCTCGTGTACAACGACCCGAAAATTGCAGTCCAGAATGAAGATATTCGAGCCGATCGATATCACCCGCTGCTTCTCAATGCCGCGCATCTGACGGATTTGGACGAACGCAGCCAACGAGTTCTCGGATTCGGCAGTGATGCACTGTCAGGAACGGTCCCACGCGGTCCCAGCTGGCCACGTTTCAGCAGATACCTCGAAGCGGCGCAGTCTGGAGTCGTGTGGCAAGCCCAGAGGCGAGAGTTCGCAATGGCTGCCCTAAAGAAGATTCGGCGTCGTTTTTCAAATGGAAACGGATGAACATGTTAGCGCATTCTCTCCAACAAGTTCGGTCGACGGTGCCCGCAGTGCGGGAAGCACTCAGCACGATCCTGTACGTCGCACGCCGTCACCGCCCTGAGGATGGCCTCCATCTCTTGCGGGCCTATCTGTCGCTGCAGGCGCAGGAGCTGGCAGACGCGAAGTCGGGCGCCGGGCACGTCGCACTCTTTGGCTACGACATCGAGTACTTCAGTATCGAGGCGATCAAAATACTCGTCCACGAAGTGTTCATCCAACAGCCGTACTACATCAGTCTGCCGGACTCGCCGTTCATCATCGATGGCGGCGCGAACATTGGGCTCGCCACCGTGCTGTTCAAGCACCTCCATCCCAACAGCAACGTACTGGCTTTCGAGCCGGACCCGGAAACGTACGCCCTGCTCGAACGGAACGTTCGTCACAACGACCTCGCAGGCGTGACTCTCGTGAACGCGGCCTTAGGGCGTTTCGAGGGTGAAGCAGATCTCTATTTCGACCCTGACGTTCCAGGAAACCTCGGCATGAGCACCGAGAAAGTCCCCAGTCTCAAGGGCAAAAGAAGGGTGCCGGTGAAGGCTCTATCCGAGTTCATCGATCGCAGAGTAGACCTGCTGAAGCTCGACATCGAGGGCGGCGAACACGCCGTGGTAGAAGACCTCGCTGCGAGTGGCGCCGGCGATCTGGTGGATCGCATCGTCATGGAATACCACCACCACATGACGAGCGGCGACGACAGGCTTGGCCAGCTCCTCGGCTTGCTCGAAGACATGAACTTCGGCTACCAAATCCTCTCGCGCCCGTTGGTCCCGTTTCGCGAAAATGACTTCGCGGCGATGTTCGTGTACGCGTACCAGAAGCGCTTGTCGAAGACCGTAGGTTAGTACAGCGCAGAAGGGCTGGGAGCGACTCGAGGCGGCAACAACGCCCACCGTCGCTCCGATAGGCTACCGGCCAGATTCGATGATATCCGCCAATTCGGCGCGAGCCTTCTCCCAGACGTCCGGATCGGTTGACCAACTGATGTCGGCACGTACCCAGGTCGGATCGCTCTCCTCTGTCACGCCATACTCCCAGAGCGCCTTGGGTACGATGGTCTCTACGATCTCGGCCACCCTCTCGGGGTTCACCTGCGAGGCCATCACCAAGTAGTCGACGTCTTGAATGCCACGGCGCCACTGCTTGAGCCGAAGACTCGCAAACGGCCCGGGAACACGATAGGAATCCTTCGGGAACTCGGTATCGGTCCCCGGATAGAAGAGCACTCCATCACCGTTGCTGTAGTTCCAGCCGGTTTCGCCGCCCTCTTCCGCAGCATGCGCAGTCCCTCCGAACGTCTGCGCTGATCGGAAAAGATCGGTCTGACCGGCGCCGCCCTGGTAGTTTCGGTAGTACGTCGACTCCCAGAAGAACCAGCGGTCGATTCCCTTCTTATACTGGCCCCAGGCAAGCTCTCGGAGGGCGACCCCGTCATCTTCGATGGCGAACGACCCCGAGTAAGGTCGCCTACCGTTGTACATGTAGAGCCTCTTGTCGCTCTTCCCCGCGTACCAGTCCACGACGGCCTCCCATTGAGCGGTGGGTGCGGGTCCCGGCCAAGCGGCGGGAATATCGAGGGCGGGGATTTCGTCGCGAGCGACTGGGAAAGGCACGGTAGCAAGCGACTTTAGCGTCGAACCTGGCCCAGGATTGCGATCGATCCACTGCGCCCATTGTTCGACCTTGGGAAGCAGCTCGGCACCTGGTTCATCTATCAGATAGAGGAAGTACTCCGTATCCGGGAACGAACGATCGAACCACCGAACCCAGGCATCGGTGTGCTTTCTCATCCCGGCCTCGCCTTCATCCTTCCAGTTCCAGCTCCCGTAGGTACCGATCGAAAAAACGTCGTTGGAAGTGGCGCGGCCCGGACCGTCATATCCGTTTCGCTCTGTGAAGAGCGTCCCGTCGAGTCTTGGAATCCAAGCGTCGATCGGCCGATCGCTGGTGGCCTCGGGGTTGGCATCGATGAGCGAAATCCGATGACGATGTGCGACCTGGAAGTGCTTATCCAGGATCGCGCGCGAACGCCGATGGTTCTGGGTCCCTGGTGTTGGCCAGGGCTCGCCCAGATAGCGCTGGTTGATGTCGCCGTACCCGAGGTTGAGCATCGTCTTCGATGCTGGAGTATCGGGTAAGGTGAACGCCCGAACGTCGAGCTCGACCGGTACCTCGGCCACGACCACGTCAGCCTCCTTGATGCTAACGACTCCGCCGTATCTACCGGGCTTCGCAGTCTTGGGGATGTAGATGTCGACCCATACGCTCTGGCTCTGTTTCGCTGCAATGTCGAAAGCGCCGACAAGCTCCAGCGGAACCGCGATGTCTGGATAGTATTGATCGTGGTCGGGCCTGTCGGTCCAGAGCTTCCCGTCCTTCCGACGAAAGCGTTCCGGAATGTGGCGCTCGTCGTACTGCAGGTACGACAGTTTGGAAAGCCCCCGAATCTGGAGGTAGCGAACGTAGAACAACTCGATGTTGCGTCCCACCCAATTGAACACACCCGCTCCGCTCGCGGGCTTGGATTCGATGCGTTCACCGTCGTCGTTCGTGAGCGCGTCGAAGGTGACAGAAACTTCAGTGACCGGAGAGTCGCTGGGCGCTTCGAACACGAGGTTGAATGCGACTACCTCGTTTCGAGCGCCGAATAGCCGGACTCGAGCGCCGTCCCAGACGCTGTTTCGGACGTCTAAGCCTTTGCCGCTAGCGCGGCGATCGCCCTGAGTCACCTTGTCGCCACCGTCGTTCGCCCACAGCGTGTCGAGGTTTCCGCGGAGCTCGATTGTCGGAGCGGGCTTCGCGGAAGGCGGCGTTGCACTCTTGGTAACGGGGCGCTGTTCCGGGTCCGCGGTCCGCGGTCCGCAACCGGTCGGGGTCGACCCTGACGTCGCGCATGCAAAGCATGCAAGCGACGCCACGACCAAAAGGCTCCTGAGGCTCAACGGATCGAACTCACGCTTCCACCCGGCTCGCTGCAACCCGCTCTGGCGTATCTACTGCGGAATTCGCGAAGCGTTCTCCATAGGAAATCAGGTGGCCAAAGCCTATGCGATCGAGAAGCGCACGCACGAATGGTGGGGCGTCTTCGAGTTGAAGCTGCGCGCCTCGAATCCGAAGCTGGGAGTAGAGTCGCACGAGCATCGCGAGCCCGGCTTCGTCGATCTCTTCGACCTTAGCCAGCGACAGAACGACACGATTCGCTTGTGACAGTTCAGAGAGCGAAACCTGGTCCGCCAACGATAGTGCGCTCCGGCCATGAAAGTTGGGGCCGAGCTCGATTCTCAGGGCGTGTAGGCTTTCCATATATCCTCTCCAATCATCGCTTGTGTGCTGTCCTCGTCTTCGAGGACGGTCGTCTTTTCGGGGCTATTAGAGCGGGCCGCATGGAGCTCTTTGAACCAGATCCCATACATGGAGGCCGCTTGAGCAAACATGATCACGAAGAACCAGTTCCAGGCCTGTGACAATAAGCTGGCCGATACGCAGAATCCCGCGAAGGCGGGGAGCAACGAGCGTCGAACCGCTCTTGCGACGACGTCGTCGGATGGGACGTCGAGCTTTCTGAGTCTGTAGGCCACGTGGAAGGTGACGAGCACCAGAGCAAGAAAGGGAATGAACCCAACGATGCCGGTCTCGGCAGCCACCTGAATGAACGAGTTGTGAGCTTCCGTGGGCTGCCATCTGAGTGCGCTGCTCGCGTAGGCTGGATAGCTCCAGGCGAACTCCCCTAATCCAACGCCGAACACGGGGTGCGCTTTAGTCATCCGGAAACCCGCCTGCCATGCATCCAGGCGGTTCTGGGACGACTCATCAATCCCTGTTCCGGCCACGGCGCCGCTGTTTCGCTCGTTGAGCCCGGCGACCAACATGAGCGAAAGCACGGCAGCTGCCATGGTTGGGACCAACAAGACGCGAAGCCGTTTGGGCCAGCGATCGTAGAACCCGACGCCAAGCGCCGTGGCAAGCCCGAGGGCGCCCCCGCGCGACACGGTCGCCAGCACACCAAGAATCAGGATGCTGAATCCGAGAAACGCGGCAGTCCGGCGAACCCCACGCGCACTGAACGCAAGCTCGCCCAACAGGGGGATATACATGAGCAGCACCAGCGCCAAGTCGTTCGGATCGCCAAGCATTCCGACGAATCCTGCTCGATTGCCTTCGATGTCTGCCTGGCCACTAAACTTCAATGCAACGGCGTAAAGCGCCAAGCCGACAGTGCATGCGGCAAGCGTAAATTGGAGCTTTGCTTCGCTGCGCTTCGTCGTGATCAGTTGCACCATCAGGACGTAAAGTAGAACCAGCTTCACGAACCCGTCGGTGAACATCTGAGAGCTGGCCGCACGGTTGGTGCTCATGACTACAGACAAGAAAACACCGGCCAACAGTGCGATCATCCACTTGCCCTGAGGAGCCTTCGAAACACGACGGTCGCCTCGAAAGAGCGTGGTCACCAACCACGACAAGATCGCAACCAGGGCTAAGACCTTCAGAGGCTGGACCGAGGCAAGGCCGGGGAAGAGTTCTGCTGGACGGACCACGAGCGCAATCACGAACGCAAGCAGAGCATTCACCGGATCGGCCAGGACCAACACGAGCGCAGTCAACCCGGCCACCAGGATGAGCGAAGCGGCCGGATGAATCAACGCCCCCACCCCACCGACACCGATGGCGACTACGCCGAGTAGCGCGGTCCCTCGCACGCTACGCCTCTTCCAACGGCATGCTGCCCAACGACGGGGCGCGAAGCGCTTCGGCAAGCTCTCTCTGTCCGCGCATGGAGTCGTCCCTCGCAGCGGATAGCGCCATCCACACGAGCGCGAGAAGAAGCCCGGCGATGAGAGACGCAGCGAGGACCAATATCAGCGGCGGTTTGAGCGCCAGCCTAGGCATCGTCGGCGGCTGCACGGTCCAGATCTGGTTGGAGGGTTCGTACATCGAAAGCTCCTCGGTGAGCAGCCGCTGCTTCAGCAGCTCAACCTCCGCGCGCGCGCCCTCTGCCGCGACGGCCAACTCCTGAAGCTTCGCCTCGGAGGCGGGGGTTCGGCCTCCCCGTCCAGCATCGGATCCTCCGCTGCGCTGGTTCGACTCCTGCAGCCACCTTACTCGTTCTTGGGCGAAGGCCAGCTCGGGGTGACCTTCCGTGTATTGGTGTTGGAGCCGTGCGAGTTCGCTGCGGGCCCTGGCCAAGTCTCTCTGGAGCTGTCGAGCATTCGGATCGCGGCGCTTCCTATTCTCTTCGAGAAGCTCCATTTCCCCTTCGATCGATGCCAACCGGACCTCGGCCTCGACCAGTGCGCTCCGGATCTCGTGCTGGGGGCTTGATCCGCGTCGGATTACTTCGGCTTGCAGGGCTTCTTTGTTGGGAACGCCGGCCGTCGGGTCTAACGTCGGCGAAACGTCCGGGGTTGCGCCGCGAAGACGTGCGAGCTCCTGCTCCAAATACTCGGTCGAACGGCGTACGGTCTCTTGCTGCGGTTTTAGAATCTGTTCGGTGAAGACGTCGATCAGCACGCTCAATGTGTTTTGCGCCTCGACGGGTGTGGAAGCAGTCAGCTTCACCAGGATGAGTTCGCCGCCGAGCCCGATTACTTCAGTTCTGCGCTGCAAATCCTCGACTGCCTTGTCGATGTCTTCTGGCGTCGTCGCCTCGTCGAGCACGCCGAGTTCGCGAAGAACACGTTCTCCGGTCGTGTCGCTCAGGAATACACTCTCGACGAGCGGGAATCGTTTCGCGGCGGAGAAATCGTAGAGCAGCTCCCTCAACGAAGGGTTCATCGTCTGTTGGCTTTGGATGAGGAGTTCCGCGCGCGACTGGTAGCTCTGCGGCGCGACCTGCCACGCGGCCGCGCCCGCGCCGACGGTCAGCAGAGGCACGAACAGCAAGAGGTGCCAACGCCTCACCAGCAGTTGAAACACGGAAGCGGCGTTCAGCTCACGTAATGCGTCGTTCATGACGACGACCTTTCCGCGCTGCTCGATGAGATGCTGTGCGGGAAGCGAGGAGGCCACGAAAAGAAGTTCGACCAAATTTTTCGGACCGCTTTGTCGACGGGCGCGCAGTCGAACTCGTTCCAGATGCCACCAAGGAGCGGAACGTCGAGTTTGGAGAGCCGGTCTGCGCACTCAGCAGCCTCGGCGCGCGTCGTCACCATGCCGCGGGCGATGAAGAGCGCCGCGTCGATGGACCCACGCACCCGTGGACTCAGTGCAGAAGGTCCCTGCCCTTCCATGAGCGCGAGACCGTCGATCCAAATGACACTCTCGCTTGCGGAACTTGGTTCGATGAAAGGGAACGTCTCGATGCGAACTGGATAGTCCGAGATCGTCGACCAGTGGCGCAGCACGCACCTCGTGAAGTGAGTCTTCCCGTCGCCGGAGTGCGCTGAGACGAGCAGTACGCGACGGGCGTTCGCAAGCCGCGCCGCTTGCCATGCACTGGCAACCAAGCCGTGTTCTTCGATATAGGTTTTGGACGAGGAACTCACGAGCTTTGTGATTCGCAAAGTTGGAGGTCTTTGGCAAGCGGACTCGAGACTTTTCTGCGAATACTCGCATCGGCGCCGCGCCGCGGGATCGTGTCCCGATTAGAGACGGCAACCCAACTGGTGTTTCGTTTCGGAACGGCACTGCCTGACGGTCGAGACGGCGCGTCGCAAGAGTCGCGAATCGACGGCGATTATCGTGTCCTGTGCCCTTGATTGCTCTTGTCGACGAGGTGCGTTGGGTGCATTGTCAGAGACCCCCGTTGGTAGGCGAAGACGCTTCCTTCGAACGTCTCTCCTGAATGTGGTCTATGACGAACTTTTACGACATCGCAGTTCTTGGAAGCTGCTTACTCGCGCTGCTGTTCCCGTACGTCTTCTACCCGTTCATCGTCCGTCGCTTCATCCGTCCCGTGGGCGAAGGGAAGCGCCAGGTTCCGGACCTTGCTGCGACGGTTACGGTCCTCATTCCCGCGCACAACGAGGGAGAGCGAGTCGGTCACAAGATCGAGAACGTGCTCGCGCTCGACTACCCGCGTGACCACGTGCAGATTCTGGTCGCGTCCGATGGTTCGACCGACGACACGGCGGAGATCGCGCGAAGCTACGCGTCTCGCGGGGTGAGTGTGTTTCAACTGCCGGAACGTCGCGGCAAGCTAGGCGTGCTACAATTTCTGTTGACTCATGCGACCGGAGAACTGGTCCTCTTCACCGACGTGGGCGCCACTCTGCCGGAGAACGCCCTTCGGATACTCGCCGACGAGCTGGCCGACCCCGCGGTCGCAGTCGCCATGCCGCGGTATGTTTCGGTCCCCGCGAACGAGAGCGCTCCGGCGGAAGCGACGTACTGGAAGCACGAAACACAGCTCAAGCGACTCGAGGCGGAACGAGACATGTTGCTAGGAGCACACGGCGCTTGCTACCTCATGCGGCGCTCGGCGATTCGCGAGCTCCCCGCCGATACGATCCACGATGACTTCGTCTGGTCTCTGGAAGCCCGAGCCGACGGAGGACGAGTCGCGTATCGCAGCGACCTAGCAGTCGTCGACGTGGCGCCAGAACGACTCCGCACGGTGTTCGAACGGACTGCGCGGATGGCGCACGGCAACCTCCAGATGCTGTGGCGTCACCGAGGTCTTCTCACCGGGGCCGACAAGCGAATCGCAACGAGCCTCATCGGACACAAGCTGTTGAAGACACTCGGACCGGTGTGGATACTTTGCATGGCCGCTTGGGTGCACGTGCGTGCCACGACGAACCCGGCACTGCTCCCCCTGGTGCTCGCCGGCGACCTGTCGTTTCTCTTGCTGCTACTCGGCGCAGCATGGCGCAGCACCGGGCGGAGCCTCCCGAAGGTGTTGGATTTCGGAGTGCATGCACTTGTAGCCCAATCGGCCTGCCTCGTGGGTATCGGTCGCTTCTTCATCGGGACGGACGGGACACGATGGCGTCGTCCCCCGGAGAGCGACCTCGTTGCGCTCGATCGTCCGGCTTTGCCACCCCGATCGGTACGGTTTCTCAAGCGATGTGTGGATATTGCAGGCGCGGCGGTCGCGCTCGTTCTGGCGCTTCCGACGATTCCGTTTGTCGCGCTCGCCATCAAGATGAGCTCCCCCGGCCCCGTCTTGTACCGGCAGGAACGTGTGGCCCGAGATGCCGACGGTCGCCCGTATCAGTTCTTGATCTGGAAGTTCCGGACAATGAGGGTAGACGCAGAGTCCGATGGGCAAGCCGTGTGGGCCCAGGAGGACGATCCGCGCGTCACGCGCATCGGAGCATTCCTGCGAAGAATCCGATTCGACGAAGTGCCACAGCTCGTCCAAGTATTGCGTGGCGAAATGACGCTGATCGGACCACGGCCGGAGCGTCCATCGATCTCCGAAGCGCTCGCGGCCCAGCTGCCCGCCTATGACGACCGTCTGGCCGCATGCAAACCGGGGATCACGGGGTGGGCCCAAATACATACCGGCTACGACACCGGCATCGAGAGCGTGCGGGAGAAGCTGCTCTACGATTTCACATACAACGCGCACCTCTACGACATTCAGAGCTATCTAGCGATGGAGTTCCGTGTGATCACGCTGACTCTCTCTGTGCTGATTCATGGTCGAGGCGCCCGCTAATTTGCGGGACCACTCGGAAGCCCTCATGCCCATACGAAGTCAGTTGGCGGTTGGGCGTTGACACGCAACGTCCTGCACGTCGTCCGTTCTTTGGAGATCGGAGGAGCGGAGAGAGTTGTCACTCTGTTGGCCAACAACGTGGACCCCGACCGATTCACATCGTTCGTGGCGTGTGTTGCAAGTGGCGGACAGCTCGCTGCCAGCCTGCGCGATCGTGAACGGCTCTTCGTGATTGGGAACCAAGGGAGAATCGGATACGAAAGCCTTCGCTCCGTCATCCGATTGGTTCAACGGCACAACATCGACCTGGTACACTCCCACGATCCTACCGGTCTCCTGCACGGAACAGTCGCCGCCCGCCTTTGCAGAGTCCCGGTCGTCCATACGAAGCACGGCTTCGAGGAACCGCATCGCGAGAAGCTTCCGATCCGCGCTGCCGTTCGGGCGAGTGCAAGAACCGCATCGAGCTACGTATGTGTGTCCGACGAACTCAGATATCGGATGAAAGATGAGCTAAAGCTGAGCGACCGGCGCGCACGACGGATCTACAACGGCATCGAAGCTCCGTCCGCTGCCGTGGAACGCAGGCACAATCCGGATGGCGCAGTCCGCATCGGATATGTTGGACGGCTCACATCTGTGAAGAACCACGAGCTCCTCATTCGCGCGTTCGCCCAAGTCGCTGCGCAAAGACCGCAATGCACGCTGGAGTTCGTGGGCGGAGGTGATAGCGAGACATCGCTGCGGCAACTGGTGGAACAGCTATCGCTCGAGGACCGGGTAGTCTTCCACGGTTTCCAGGTCGATGTCTCGCCATTTTTCGACCGCCTGGACGTCTTCGCGCTTACCTCGTTTTACGAAGGACTCTCGATGTCGTTGCTGGAAGCAATCAGCCGTGGCAAGCCCAGCATCGTGTCGGCCGTGGGCGGAAACACCGAGGTAATCACCGATGAGGTGAATGGGTTCGTCTTTGAATCAGACAATCAGGCGGAGTTGGCCACGAAGCTGCTGTATACTGTCGACAATATCGATTCGTCGCATTTGGGTCGCGTTCGCAAAAACGCGCAGGAGTCGTTCGAACGACGATTCACGATTCAAGCGATGGTCGAACAGTACGAAGCGCTGTACTCCAGCCTTCTCTAGATGGTCGTTGAATTGCCAGTGTCCGCATCCATGTCCCCCAAAGAACTTCATATGTTGGTCGCTGTCGCAGACCAACGAACGCCGAGGGGTCTCTCGTCGTGAGTGAGCGCGGTCGACATCTCCTCCCTCTCGTTCGCGAGATCTATTCGAAGCTCACCCCACAGAGACGGAGGCACCTCTTCGTGCTTTTTTTCATGATGCTCATCGGAGCCATCATGGAAGCAGTCACGCTGGGAGCGGTAATCCCTTTCCTGTCACTAATGGCCGACCCAAAGCTGGCCCACGAGTATCCCGGGCTTCAACAGGTCTTTTCACTGATGGGATGGCAACGGCCTGATGACCTTCTCCTGCCTACGGCACTCGCATTCGGCGCGATTGCCGCCTTGGCCGGGGTCGTCCGTACGGCACTTTCGTGGACGGCGAATTCGTTCACATTCCAGCTAGGACACGATCTGAGCTCCGATGTGTACCAGCGAATGCTGTACCAGCCGTATAGCTACCACACCGACCACAACACGAGCCAGATGGTAGCGGCCATCTCAAAAGTCGAGATGATTACGGGGGGAGTGATCCTTCCTCTCGTGCGTGCGGTCATCGCGATAACCATGGCTGTGTTCATCGTGACTGCTCTCTTGCTGTTTTCGCCAGTGGCGACACTCGGCGCCTTCGCCAGTTTTGGCTTGGTGTACCTGGGCATCGTCCTGGCTACCCGTCAGCGGCTCCGGGAGAACAGCGAAATCGTCGCGCGCGCGCACTCTCAACGCGTCCAGGCCGTGCAGGAGGGGCTCGGCGGGATCCGAGACGTCATCATCGATGCCTCACAGGATGTCTTCCTACGCAAGTTCAACCGACTGGACTCCGAGATACGCGCCGCGGTGGCTCGAAGCACCTTCATTGCCGAATCACCGAGGTTCGTCGTCGAGTCGGCAGGCATGATCTTGATCGCGGCGCTGGCATTGCCTTTGAGCCGCGGCGAAGGCGGCATCGCTGCTGCACTTCCGGTCTTAGGAGCGCTTGCCCTCGGCGCGCAAAGGCTTCTCCCCTTGCTCCAGCAGCTCTATCTCGGACGATCGCTGATCGCGAGCAACTGGGACGTGATGGAACAAGTCTTGGACTTGTTGAACCTGAAGATCCCCCCGGAGCATCTGGTCGGGTCGGGAAGGCCCACTCTTCCCTTCTCGGACGCCGTGCGTTTTCGGGATGTCAGTTTCGGGTACAACGCCGACCTCGACCCGGCTCTCGAGAATGTCACGCTCGACATTCCCCGCGGCTCCAGGGTCGGTTTCGTCGGCAAGACCGGCAGTGGCAAGAGCACGCTGATGGATCTGACGATGGGACTGCTCGAGCCCACGTCCGGAGAGATTTCAGTCGACGGCCAGGTACTGGACGCAGAGACGCGCCTGACCTGGCGACAGCAGATCGCCCACGTGCCCCAAACGATTTTCCTCTCTGACGCTTCTCTGGCGGAAAACATCGCGTTCGGAGTCGAGGCTGACGAAGTCGACTTGGAACGGGTGAAGAGGGCCGCCCGACAGGCCCAGCTCGCCTCGTTCGCCGAAAGCCTTCCGCAAGGATATCGGACCCAGATTGGCGAGCGGGGCGTCCGTCTGTCTGGCGGCCAAAGGCAACGCATCGGAATCGCGCGCGCCCTCTACAAAAACAGCACCTTGCTCGTGTTCGATGAAGCGACGAGCGCGCTGGATGGCGAAACCGAAGACTCGGTGATGCAAGCCATCGCAGGGCTCGACCGCAACCTCACCCTAATTATCGTGGCGCACCGCCTCTCGACCGTTGCGTTTTGCGATCAGATCGTACGCCTCGAAGGCGGTCGAATCGTTCAGGTTGGCGGATTCGATGCCGTCATCGGGTCTGCGGCACAGTATCGTTAGCAATACAGCAACCCCGGGAATGGTGTAAGATTCCGCCCTGAACGCCTGTCTGGGACCACGATGTGCGAATCCCTCGCACAGTGACAAACTCCGAATCCATGCGCTAGGGTACAGCCATGGGGGTTATTAGATACGCGTGCGTGCTGATTCTCATCAGTGCATGTAGCGGGGAGATCGGCGGTACCCAAGGGGGTGCATTCTCCGGTGGCGGAGGCCCCAGCGATCCGACTCGCGGTCCCACGAGCGGTCCGGTCACCCCTGGCACGGATACGACGCAGTCGGTCGGTTCCGCGATCCCAAGGTTGAGTCGGCGCGAAATCGAGGCAGTTATCGTCAACGTGTTTGGGGTCTCGGGCCTTGCGATTAAGGCGCTCCCGCCCGAACCCGACGTCGCGATCAACCCTCGAACGAGTGGAGAAGAAACCATCTTCGACACCTTCGCGGGGACCCTCGGAGAGTACGTCCCAAGCGAGGTGTTCATCCAAGGCATCGCATCGCTCGCCTATGACGTTGCCGAAGCCGCGGCCGGCGATCGCCCGCGACTCGAAGCGATCGCAGGGTGCACCCCAACGGGCGAATCCGATTCCGCATGCATGGCCGCGCTCATTGACGAGGTAGGACTACGGGTATTCCGACGACCTCTCAATGACGAAGAGCGCGGGCGAC
This sequence comes from uncultured delta proteobacterium, assembly GCA_963845195.1. GTDB lineage: Bacteria > Myxococcota_A > Polyangia > Polyangiales > Houyiibacteriaceae > SG8-38. The sequence goes on along the minus strand of CAWJRH010000006.1, from coordinate 74,409 downwards.
TCGCAGCTCTCGGGGAGCAGTACTCCAGTGAGGGGGGATTCTTCGTGGGCGCCCGGGCCGTCATCCAGAGCCTGATACAGAGCCCAGACTTCGTCTACCGAACCGAGATCGGCAGCGAGATGGGAGACGGTCTCCATGAGCTCGACAACTTCGAGCTGATCTCAAAACTGAGTTTCTTATTCTGGGGAGCGCCTCCTTCCAACGACCTGCTGGAGCGGGCTGCAGGCGAGCCCATCGACGAGTCTGAGCTTGCTTCCATTGTCCAGACGATGGCCGACGATCAGCGCACCGACGATCAAATCCACAAGATGCACGCAATGTGGCTGCGATACGAGGCGGCGCTCGTGAACGATTCCGGACTCCGGAACGACATGTTGGTCGAAACCGAGGCCCTGTTGGAGAGAGTACTCGGCGACCCAACCCGACCCTGGAGCGAGCTGTTCACCTCGGACGAGACCTACGTGAGCGCGAGGCTTGCGACACACTACGGCATGCGCGAACCAAGCGCGGGCCGAGACTGGGTGAGCTACGACAACCCGGAACGTGCCGGTATCCTCTCTCACGGCAGCTTCTTGTCGCTTAGCGCGACCAGGGGCAACGAAACGCTGCCAAGCCGAAGAGGTGCGATTATCGCGCGGCAATTGCTTTGTCGTTCGATCCCACCACCTCCTCCTGATGTGGATGTCGACGACGGGGTCGAAGTCCCCGCTGGCGAGTGCAAGTTCGACGCGTATGAGGCTCACCGGCAGGCCGGATCTTCATGTGCCGGATGCCATGCGCTCATCGACCCAATAGGGTTCGGTTTCGAGCGTTTCGACGGACTTGGAGCCTACCGAACGGTGGAGCGTGACAACCCCAGCTGCCAAGTGGACGGCGTGGGAGACTACAGCGGGACTCCTTTTTCAGGTCCGAGGGAGTTCGTTGAAGCAAGTATCGAATCGGGTGACCTGACGGAATGCGCGACGCAGCAGCTCATGAGGTTCTCACTGCGGCGTGCACTGAACGGAGACGATCGCGGACTTCTGGAGCGATTGCATGGGTCGTTCACGACGTCCGGCGAGGACTTCCGCAAGCTCTTGGTACAGCTTGCCTCGGATCCGTCGTTTCGCTTTCGGCGGGAGAAATAGCCATGAAACTCAAGCAACGCACGCAGCTCAACCGACGCCGTTTTCTTCGAGGCGCCGCCGGAACCGTGATCGGCCTCCCTCTTCTCGAGTACATGCTCGACTCCAACGGCACAGCGTTCGCCGACGGGTCCTCACTGCCGTGCCGCTACTTCCTCTTCTTCGCACCGACGTCGCTGGTCGTGAGCGGCTCTCGCACGGAGGGCATGACGCCCACTACGACAGGTCCGAACTATCAGATCACTCCTGCGTTGCAGCCGCTGGTGGACCGTAACGTCAAGGACAGCGTGAGCGTGGTCTCAGGACTCTTCTGCGCGCCCATCAACGTACCCGGAGGATACAACGCGGACTACCACGGCCAGGCCTATCGAGCCGTGCTCAGCGGGCAGAGGTCGGGGTGGGCGACCGATGGAGAGAACTGGCGGCCCCAGGGAGTAAGTTCGGACGAACTCTGCGCCCAGGCCAGCCCTGCCTCTCTTCGTTTCCGAAAACTCTACTTTCAGATCGATCCAGTAACGAGTGGATCGCAGATTTCCTTCGAGCGACGCGAGTCGGGGGGCCGAGTCTTCTACCAAAATGCCAACCCTGAAGTGTCGCCCGCGAACGCATACCGCGCGCTCTTTCAGGACTTCGTCTCGCCAGACGCCGGGCCAGCGGAGGTCGCGAGTCTCGATCAACGCTTGCGGGAGAGTAGCCTCAGTTACGCGAGCGAACAGATCCGCGCGCTCGAGCAGCGTCTCAGTGCATCAGACAAGCGGACACTCGAGGAGCATTTGACGCACGTGCGGGAACTCGAACGGCGGATCACCATCTCGACTCAGGTTCCGACGGGTGCCGGTTGTGCCGACCCCGCCCTTTCGTCGAACGACCCTTCGGACTTGGGCACCGGGCTCCCGAATCAGGACGCGCGTGCCGATCTATTCGCCGAACTCATCCGTATGTCGTTCGCATGCGACATGACGCGGGTCGTCACGCTCGCCGCGACATCGCAATTCACGGGCAGTGGGATGCGCCACGACCTGTGGCGTTCGATCGGGGGGCACCATGGCGAGCTTCAGCACAGCTATGCCCAGGCCGAGCTCGACAAAGCCAACAGTTGGTTCGTGGACGTCTACGCGCGGGTGCTCGAGAAGCTGAAGGACACTGCGGGCGGCGCGGGCTCGATTCTCGATGACACGGCGGCCGTGTTCGCGATGGAAGGCGGCAAGGGGCTCACCAACGACTCACAGCGATCGGGAGACGGCGGCGGCGACCCCAACCACTCGTGCGACAACATGCTCATGATGGTGGGCGGGCGTGCGGGCGGGCTCACTCCGCGCGGCCATGTCAATCTCGATGGGCAGGACATTCACCCCGCGGCCGTGCTGAACGCGGCGGTTCGAGGCGCTGGCGTCAACCAAACGCTTGGCGAGATTTCCAATATGGTCGAACTGTTCTAGCGTCCGGAACACAAGGTCGACCGGCTGGTGGGACAGTGGCGAATGCGAGTGGAATCGCTTGCACTTGAGCCGTAAGTGGCCGACTTTCCGTTCGCATGCGGGTCGTTCACGTCATTTCGCCCGGCCCCATCGCGGGAGCTGAGACCGTCGTCCTCGACGGCTGTGAAGCCCTTCACAAGGCTGGCGTCGAGCTGCAGCTTCTAGCGATTTCGGAGAGTCGCTGCCCTGAATACGCGGAGGGGTTCATCGCTGCCGCGCGAGCTCGAGGCATCCCAACCGAAGCACTGCCGAACCGCGGTCGCTTCGACCCCAACGCCCTACTGCGTTTCAGGAGACGTCTGCAGCGCGACGGGACGGCTGTGATTCACGCCCACGGCCATAAAGCGGTGATGTACGCGCTCGCCGCGCGACCACGCACAGCTGCGCTGGTGGCGACTCATCACGGTGAGACGCAACACACGGCGCGCGTAAGACAGTACGAAGCACTCACCCGCCTCCTCTACAAACGCGTCGATATCGTGTTCGCCGTGTCGAACGCGACCTCCAAGTATCTGGTTTCGAGCGGTGTTCCGCGCGATGCAATGAGAACGGTTGCCAACCCCATCACGCTTCCACCGCCCGCCCGCATCGTTGAACCCGGCCCCCAAGAACCGACCCTCCTGTTCGTGGGCAGGTTGAGTGAGGAAAAAGGCGTTGATGTTCTTCTGCGTGCGTTGGCCCTTCAAACGACACCTGCCGACATCAGGCTCGACGTTGCAGGAAGTGGCCCGTGCGAGGAGTCATGGAAGCAACTAAGTCACAGCCTCGGCCTCGACGACAAGGTCACTTGGCTTGGACGAAGGAACGACGTCCCCGCCCTGCTCGAGAACGCCTGGGGCTTCGTTCTCCCTTCGCGTCGCGAGGGCATGCCGCTCGTCATACTCGAAGCGGAGGCTTGCGAGGTGCCGATTCTCGCAAGCCGCGTCGGGGGGATACCCGAGATCGTATGGGAAAACGAGAACGCCCTCCTGGTGCCGCCCGGAGACGTGAAGGCATGGGCTGACGCTCTACTGGCCTTTCGTCGACGAGCGGACGATTTGCGGCAGGGCGCGCGGCGCCGGGCTCCAGAGATCCGAGAGCGTCACGCCCCAGCAAAGTGGGCTCGAGACACCCTCTCCTTCTATGACGAAGCACGCGAAGTTGCTCTTCGACGAAGATGAACTCTTTCTCGACTTGATCTCGAACGGGATCCCACCCTACCGAGACGGCGCTCGACTCGGCGGAGCGATGCGGGGGCTCCACATAGACATCCCAGGGCGTGCGCCGTAAGGTCGGCGCGCTGTGTTGCGAGCCCGATCGACCATTCGTAGTGCCGTCGTCCAAACCTGCTGGGCACTCTTGATCGTCGGGTGCGCACTGTGGAGCCAACCGGCGGATGCCCAGAACGGTGCGTTTCGGATCATGATCGTGTCCGACGGCTCGTCGGAACGCTTCGACGAGCGCGAGGCGATGATTCGCAAAGAAGTCTTCGAGGTGATGAAGGGCGACGCCAATGTCGTGTTCGTCGACCCCAAGACGCAGACGAACTGGACCTACGAGCGCGCGGAAGCAGCGGTCCGCGAGGCGCTCAACGATCGGTCGGTCGACTTGGTGATCGTCTCCGGCGCCATGGGCGGAGTTGCAGTGGGTCGTACGGCTCGACTGAACAAGCCCGTGATTCTTCCCTACGCCGCGCCCCGTTTGGAGGGGCTCCCGATGGACGGCAACCGCAGCGGTCGCCGCAACCTTGCCTACATCACCGGCATTCTCAATCTGGAGAAAGAACTCCGGCAGCTCGAGGACATCGTGCCGTTCGAGCGCCTCGCATTCATCGTGGGCGAAGAGGTCATCGGACACCTGACCGACCCCGAGCTGCCCCTCGCGATGGCAAGCCAAGAAGTCGGCGTAGAGACCTCATTGGTCGTCGTGAGCGGCGGACCGGAACAAGCCCTCTCTGCCATCCCGGAAGACAGCGACGCCGTCTACATCGGACCGCTCGACCGTTGGTCCGATGCGCAGATGCAGACGTTGATTGACGGCATCAACGCGCAGGACCTTCCCTCCTACGCACGAAGCGTCGAGTGGGTCGAGCGCGGTGCGCTGGCCACCATGGAGGCAGGCGAGGATGAGATTCGCCGCTTCCGGCGAACCGCCCTCTACGTGCAGCGGGCGTTCTTCGGCGAAGACCCCGGCTCGTTCCCAATCGAGTTCGAGCTCAACCCGCAGCTCGTCCTCAACATGGGCACCGCGCGAATGATCGGGAGTTGGCCCAAGTTCGCCGTCATGGCTGAGGCTGAACTCCTTGACGCGGAGGCAGGCAAGCGCGGCCCCGTCATTACGCTCGAGTCGGCGATGCAAGATGCCGTGCGCGCAAATCTCGAACTGATCGCTGCGGGCATCGATATCGAAACCGCGTACGAAGAAGTCAAAGTCCAACGCGGGCGCTGGCTGCCTCAGGCCCGGGCCGACGGCGACTTCACCTTCATCGACCCGGACATTGCAGGTCCTTTCCAGAACGCGGCAAGACAGTTCACCTGGGGCGCGACGGGACAGCAGCTCTTGTATTCGGCCCAGGCGCATGGCGCTCTCAGGGCAACGCGCGACCAGTACCGAAGTGTCGAATCGGACTACAGCGCCGCAAGGCTCGACACGATGTTCGCCGCGGCCGAAGCGTATCTCAACGTACTTCGTGCCAAGAACAACGAACGCGTGCAACGAGACAATCTGCGTCTCACCCGCAAGAACCTCGCTCTGGCAGAGAACCGAAACGCCATCGGAGTCGCCGGCCGCGAAGAGGTGTTTCGCTGGCAGACGCGAATCGCGGAGAGTCGGTTCGCCGTCATTCAGGCGAGCGCGACGCGCAATCAGGCCGAGATCGAGCTCAACCGAATCCTCAATCGCCCGCTCGAGGGTTCGTTCCAGACGCCCCCGGAGGACGAGATTCGGCGGGTCCTTGCTGGGAGCGACCCGCGGCTGGTGAAGTACTTCGAGGACCCTCTCTCGTTCAAGATTCTCCGCGAGTTCATGGCCCTCGAAGCCGTGCGCAACTCGCCCGAGATCGTCAGCGTGGACCACCTGGTGGACTCGCGGACCGAGGTGCTGAAAGCCGAGCGTCGTTCGCTCGGCATTCCCGACGTCGCGATCGTCGGCGGCTTTCAGCACATCCCCTACGTCGGAGGCCGTGGTAGCGAAGCGGTCCCAACCGACCCGCAAACCGGTGATATCTTCCCCGCGCGCCAAACCTTCTCGTGGAACGTCGGGGCGACCGCGTCGTTGGTGCTGCTCGATGGAGGCTCCAACTACGCGCGCATTCGTCGGACGTTTCGTGAGCTCGATCGACTCGAGACCGACCGTGCAATCATCGCACAGCAACTCGGAGCGAACGTTCGTTCGTCGTTGCATCAAGCCGGGGCGTCGTTCGCAAACATCGACCTGAGCGCAGCAGCCGCTGCGGCATCTGCCAAGAACCTCGAACTCGTAACCGACCTCTATCAGCGTGGCGCCGCGGACATCATCCAGCTCGTCGACGCCCAGAACCAAGCGCTTGGTGCGGCGCTCGTTGCGTCGAATGCACGATACGACTTCCTCATCGAGGCGCTGCGTGTGCAGAGAGCCTCCGGTTCGTTCTCCCTCGAAGGGTCACCCGAAGAACGCGAAGACTTCCTCCAGCGCCTCAACCAATTCGCCGCGGGAAGAGAGACTCGCACGGCGCGAAACGGACCAGCCGAAGAACCGATGCGCCTGACCCCGCCGGAGCCAAGCCCATGACCAAACCCAACCGACGATTGACCATTGCGACAGTTCTCGCCGCGCTCGCACTGATGGGGTGCGAAGACGAGCCCGAGGAGGCAGAGGTGATTCGACCAGTCCGCTACGAAGTCGTCGAAGGCAGCGAAGCCGCGAGACAGCGCACCTACTCGGGTGTCGCGAAGTCAGGACAAGAGAGCCGGCTCAGCTTCCAGGTCGCGGGACAGGTGCTCGAGGTGCCGGTGAGTGTCGGCGACGTGGTAAAGAAGGGCACCACGATTGCGCGGATCGATCCCGCAGACTATTCGCTTCAGCTGCAGAACGCGCAGGCCTCGGCGGCACAGGCGCGTGCACAGGAGCGAAACGCCAAGGGCACCTACGAACGCACGCGCGCCCTCTACGAGAACCAGAACGCGTCGCGCCAGGACCTCGACACGGATCGCACCGCATACGACTCGGCGAAGGCCGCGCTGTCGTCATCGAACCAGCAGGTTCGCCTGCGAAAACGGCAGCTTGGATACACCCACTTGAGAGCCCCCGAAGCAGGGACGATCGCGACCGTGGACATCGAAGTCAATGAGTACGTCCAGGCGGGCGAGCTGGTCGCAACTCTCCTCGCGGGGGGAAAGATCGAAGTGAGCGTGTCGGTACCGTCGTCGGTGATTCGCAACATTCGGCGCGGCGACAAGGCCGAGGTCCGCTTTGGCATCCTCGGCGGGAAAGTCCTCCGGGGTGAGGTGACCGAAGTCGGCGTCTCGAGCGTGAGTGGGGCCACAACCTTCCCGGTGACCGTTCGCCTGAGCGAAGGTGAAGATCTGGTGCGCTCTGGAATGACTGCAGACGTCACCCTTCTGTTCGCCTCAGAGACCAACGGACCCAACTACAACTTGCCCTTCAGCTCTGTGGGCGAAGACGCCGAGGGGCGCTTCGTCTACAAACTGAACGATGTGCAGGGCGGTCTTGGCATCGTTCGACGAAGCCCCGTGGAGATCGGTGAACTCCTTGGTGACGGCCTCGAGATCAAGTCCGGGATCGCGCCGGGCGACCTCGTCGTCACCGCGGGCGTTAGCCGCATCTACGATGGGCTCCAGGTTCGCGTGCCGGCTCAGCCCGGATCCGCCCCCGAGAACGTCGCAGAGCCCGCGGTTACAGCGCCCGCGACGGCAGCTCCATGAGCCTCACTGAATTCGCACTGAATCGCCGCACAGTCACCGCGACCCTCATCGCGGTTTTGATGCTGGCGGGGGTGAGCGCCTACAACAACGCGCCGAGGCAGATGGACCCAGGGTTCATCATCCGGACGGCGATGATCACGACCTACTTCCCCGGGGCCAGTCCAGAGCGGGTCGAGCAGCTCATCACCGATCCGATCGAAAAAGCCGTACAGCAGATCCCCGAACTCGACTTCGTCAACAGCGAGAGTCGCACGGGAGTCTCGGTCATCTACGTGAACATCCGGGAGGAGTTCAAGGAGATGCGGCCGATTTGGGACAACCTTCGGCGCAAGGTGGGCGACGTCGCGCCCTCTCTTCCCGAAGACATTCAGGGCCCATACGTCAACGACGAGTTCGGCGACGTGTATCCGATCATGTTCAGCATGGTCGGGGACGGCTTCTCGTACATGGAGCTGAAGGAAATCGCCGACGATCTTCGCGACGAACTGCTTCGCATCAAGGCGGTGGCGAAGGTCGAGATCATCGGGGCTCAAGAAGAGCGGCTCTTCGTCGAGTACAACAACGCCGTACTCAGCGAGCTGGGGATGACCCCCAAGTTCCTGAAAGACAACCTACAGCAGCAGAACATCATTCAACCGGGAGGCGAAGTCGACGTCGACCGGGAATCGGTCGCGCTCGAGCCCAGCGGCAACTTCAGTTCGGTGGACGAACTCAAGCGCACCGTGATTCGCCTGCCGAACAGCGCCGAGCTCGTGTACCTCGAAGACATCGTCGATATCTACCGAGGGTACGTTGATCCGCCGGACGGCTTGGTCCGGATCGACGGTACTCCGGGCCTCACGCTCGCCGTATCCATGGCGGAAGGTGGCAACCTCATCCAGCTTGGCGAAGAACTGCAGGTGTTCTTCGACCAGATTCGCGCGCAGTACCCGTACGGAGTCCAGTTTTCCCAGACCTACTTTCAGCCAACGCTTGTCGAGCGAAAGGTCAACGACTTCGTCGAGAGCGTCTTGCAAGCGGTCGCGATCGTACTTGTCGTCATGCTGTTGACCTTGGGGCTGCGCACGGGCCTCGTCGTAGCAACCTTGGTTCCTGCCACGATGATCATTGCGATGTGGGGCATGAGCATGCTCGACATCCAACTCGATCAGATGTCACTCGCTGGGCTGATCATTGCGCTCGGACTCTTGGTCGACAACGCAATCGTCATCTCCGAATCGATCATGGTCAGAATGGCATCCGGAGAAGACGCAACCCAAGCCGCGCTCGGCGCCACGAGCGAACTTCGCGTGCCGCTGTTAATCGCGTCGCTCACGACGGCAGCGGCGTTCCTCCCGATCCGACTGGCCGAGTCGGCCGTCGGAGAATACACCGGCGTGCTCTTCTCAGTGGTTACGCTGACTCTTCTCATCTCATGGGTGCTCGCCCTGACGATGATTCCCTTGCTCTGCGTACGATTTCTCAAGCCCGAGAAGATTGAGGACCCTTTCAACTCGAAGTTCTATCGCTTCTACCGACGGACCATTCTCGCGGTTCTTCGGCATCCGGTCTTGAGCATCGCGATCGCGGTTGCAGGTTTCTTCGGCGGTCTCCAGCTGTACCGCTATGTCCCGCAGCTCTTCTTCCCGCAGCAGTCGACGAACTTCTTCGTTGCAGAGTTCAGCTTTCCTGCCGGCACCTCGATTGGCACCACCGAGTCGATGATTGCCGACCTCGACGGCTACATCCGCTCGGAGCTTCTCGCCACCGACGAAGAACCGGGGGTCACGCAGTGGGCGTCGTTCATTAGCACCACGCCGCCGCGGTTCACGCTCACATACAACCCAAACGCGCCCAAGCCCCAGTACTCGGAAACGATGGTCCACACGACCAACGCGGAGATCGTTCCCGGGATGATGAAGAAGCTCGAGAGCTACGTGACCGAACGCTACCCGGATGTGCGGCCTCACGTCCGACCACTGGGTAACGGCCCGCCAGTCACGAAGCCGATTGAGATTCGGATCTCAGGTAAGGACGTCGATGAGGTGTTCGTCATCGCAGACAGCGTGAAGCAGTGGCTCAACGCTCGTCCCGATGTACGCAATGTGGGCGACAACTGGGGCCCGCGAGTGAAGAAAATGGTCATCGAAGTCAGCGAAGACCGCGCACGCCGGGCTGGGATTACCAACGAGGACGTCGCCACCTCGCTGCAGACCTTCCTGAGCGGATACGAAACGACCAAGTACCGCGAGGACGACAAAACTATCCCGGTCGTGCTGCGCTCGGAGGCTGAAGGCCGACGCAACATCGATCGTCTCTCAACCCTGAGCGTGTTTGCACAAGACGGAAGCTCGGTGCCCCTCACCCAGGTCGCAGGCAGCGAGCTCGAGTGGGAGCCATCGGAGATTCTTCGACGCGATCTCTATCCGACGGTGACCGTTGACGCCGACACCATCGCCGGAGTCACCGCGTTCGACGTCATCGCCGACCTCCAACCCTGGCTCGACGAGCAGGAGCAAAGCTGGGGTCTCGGGTATCGCTACGAGTTTGGCGGCGAGGTCGAAGGATCGGGAAAAGCCAACGCGTCGATCGCCGCGAAGCTTCCGATTGCCGGCATGGTCATCGTGCTGCTGCTCGTGTGGCAGTTTAATTCGCTTCGCAAACCGGTGATTGTGCTTGCGACGATTCTATTCGCTCTCGTTGGCGTGGCGATTGGACTACTCACCGTCGATTCGCTCGGACTGCCCGGCGGGTACTTCGGTTTCATGACCCTACTCGGGATCGTCTCCCTCGCAGGCATCGTCATTAACAACGGCATCGTCCTGATCGACCGCATCGACATCGAGATGACCGAGAACGGTCTGTCGCCGCCGCACGCGGTCATTCAGGCCGCACAGCAGCGTTTCCGGCCGATTATGCTTACCACGGCGACCACGATAAGCAGCTTGCTGCCGCTCTACCTCGGCGGCGAGGAGATGTGGCAGCCGCTCGCCATCGCCATCATGTTCGGCCTGGCCTTCTCCACCCTGCTCACCCTCGGCTTCGTACCGCTGATGTACTCACTCTTCTACGGCGTGCGGTTCAAAGACTTCGTCTACCCGGAGTAGCCTTCGCGTCAGTCTCGCCACTCCTTGGCCCCCTCGTCGACGTCCCAGCCGTCGATGGGTCGCGGCTGTGGCCCTCTGACCCGCCGGGACGCTGGCTCTTGAATCGGTCGTGAAGTCGGATCCTGAATCGGTCGCGAGGTGGGCTCCTGAATCGCCCTCCCAGAGGGAGCAACTTCGGGACGTGGCGGCTTCGGCCCTCTGACGTTCCGGAGCTCAGGGTCGGGCGCCCCTACCTGGTATTTGCTGGGCTCGCGGGCAGCGGCGAACTCGATCTCAAGCACGGCTTCGATTCTCTGCGGCGACTCACTGTCGAGCGCGCCAAGACGGATTGCCCCTACTCGCCCCGCGATGCATTGCCTCTCTGCTTGGGAGAGCCCGGTCGCTGAGACCGTTGGATGGATCACCTCGCCCGACGAGCGAACGGTCGCGCTCGCGGTGACCATGAGAACGGCTGTCCGCATCGAAGGATTTTGAATGCAGTCCTCGAGCGAGCCGACCGCGTCATTGAGCTCAGCGGCCAGGTCGCGGACGAGGGCTTCTTGCCTACCTGGGTCCCCGACGACTGAAGACTCTGTCGGCATCAGCTCTTGGTCATCCGCCGCGACGACAGCCGGCGCGGGGTCGTCTTTGGTGGCAAGCGAGTCGGCCTCGAGGCTCGGCGCCGTGGAGTCGGACGCCCGCTCTTGATCGACCCGATCAGAGACGACGCCTTGATCGGGCGGCAGCTCCGGGGTGCGGTTGTCGGTACAGCCCGATGCCAGGAAGACCAATGCCAACACCTTGAACAGCTGGATCATGGCGACAACGATACTGGAAAAAGGTCGCTCTCGACACGGGGTTGTGCACCCCTGGGTCGAAACGCCTCGATTGACCGGCCAGCTCAGTCCTGCGACGGAGGTGCCTCGGGGTCGCCCCGTTTTCGTCGGCGCATGAACAGTTTGGCGAGCAGCAAGGCGGCTCCGACCAGCGCAGCGACCTGGAGCAATCGCAGAAAGAAGTGGTCGATGAGTCCGCGGGCCACGGTGTCGAGGTCCCCAGTGGCCTGATCGATCAACCCCTGGCCCACTCTGTCGATCTCACCGGTCACCGTGGAGAGTTGCGAGTCGACGGCGCCCAAGAATCGAGCTCCGTTCGCCTTGGATCGCCCCAATAATCTCAGCGCGTTCCCGTTCTACGGCCTCGAAGACCATCACGCGTTCGTCCTGGATGCTCTCAAAAATCGTTTCGGTTTGAACGGCAAGTGTCTCTTCCAAGCCGCCGACGAACTCCGTCATCGTTCGCAGTGACTCGACGACCGTGTCCATGTCATGACGGACGCTCTCTTCGAACAGCGCCGCCACGAGGTACTCCGCCTGCCAGCGCGCCTCGACCGGCGCTTGCGCCGTGAGGATGGTGATTCTGTCGTTCATGTCCCCAACGACCTCTTGCAAGCTTCCAACTGCCCTGAGCGTACCCATCTGCTGGGGGGGAACAAGCGAAGCCAAATCTGCCCGTGCCGTTGGACGAGCGACCAGATTGCCTTCGATGGGATGGGTCTGCACCCAACCTCCCTTTGTCTGCTTGATGGAAGCCAACGCGTTTGATGACATCGCTTCCGACATCAGTGCTTCGGCTCTGTGCTGAAGCTGCTCGGAGGTCGCGATCGCATCCTGCTGCTGGTCGCCGAACCAGGCACGCCCGTTTCCCGACGAGAAGAACTCGTATTGTTGGCTCGCGAGGATCCAGAGTTCGATGAGCGACGCGAGTGGGTCTTGGCCGAAGGATGCAGCACGCGCTTGGGGCAGAGCCCACATCCGCCAGCGAAGCGCATGCTCCACAACCTCAGGGTCTTCGGTCGCGGCAACGATGTCGGCGGCGGTCGCAGCAACTGCGGCACCGAATCGGGCCGCATACTCGTAGTTGATCGCACGGAGCTGGGTGACCGTGACCTCCCTCTTGGCCATGTTCGCCATCAAGGTAGGCCTCGCGGAGGGGCTGCATCCAACGACCAACGCACACAAGAGAAACGGGACGAGCAGGGTTATTGGACGCATCGAAGCCCCTTGTATCACGCCGATTTGACGTCGCCGAAGCATGCGCGCTGGCGCGTCTCACGTCTACGGGATGAGACCCTCTTGCTTGAGTGTCTGTGCGACCGCCTGAGACGCTGAGGCCAAGAGCTTCGCAAGTGATTGCGGGTCCGCCGTCGAAGACTGCCCGGTCCAGACAAGGTCGTTGGTGGCAGCCGAGTACAGACTGCTCTCGAGGCGCACCGTGTTGCTGGTCTCGAGATAGCCGGGTCGATGCACTTCCGTGAAGGTCGTGGCGTAAAACCCCATGTAGCCGCCGAACCCCATGCCCCAGGCGGGCCCCGGTTGATAGTATCTCGTTCGCGGCTGGTTGTATCTCCTAGGCGGCACGAAGGTGGTGTCCGTGTCAACGCTCAGCACGCGGGTATCGAGGACACCGTCGAAGCCACCTTCGGTTACCGCAGCATAAATCGCCTCGTCTGGAATGAGGGTGCTCTGCGGCAATACCGTCCAGCTTGCTTGCGCCGCACCCCCCTGTGCCTCGATCGCGGCGACGAACGCGTCCTCGAACGCGATGCGCGACTCTTGGTCTGGCGCGATGCCGAGCACGAAGACTTTCTGGAATACCGTTTCTTCGAAGCCCGGGTTGCGAAAGCTCTGCGACATCTGCGTCATCGTCGACGCCTTGCAAGCGGTCACCCCAAGGAGAGCGATCACGACCAACAAGCTGAAACCTCTCAACATTGGCGGCACCGTAGGGCAGGCCGTCGGCGGGCGCCAGCGGTCGCAGACGGACCAAGGAGAGGCTCCGCTACGCGTTCGATCGCTCTTCGTCGACGCTTGGCGACTGCTCCAAGTAGAGGGTCTGCGACGGGAACGCGAACCTATTGCCGGTCGACTCCACGATTTCCCCGATTCGCAGATTGATCTCTTCTTGAATGCCGAGGAACTCGTTGAAATCGCGTGTCTGCACCAGTGCGAATATCTCCACGTCGAGCGCTGACTCGCCGTAGCCGATGAGGCGCACGCGGGCGGGGTCGTTGGAGACACGGGGGTCCTCGAGCAACAACTCGCGGAGCTGCGTCAGGACCCGTTGCAACTGGTCGGGCGTCGTCTCGTAACGCAGGTGAAGCGTCATGCGCAGGAGAATGGAGTCGCGACGCGAGAAGTTCACCAGCTGGAGTTGGCAGAAGTCCGCGTTGGGCACTGTGATCACCGTTCGGTCGATCCCCCGTAGCCGCACCGAACGCAGCCCGATCGCCTCGACCGTACCGAGCTTGTCGCCGAACTGGCAGAACTCCCCAACCCGTACGGGAGCGTCCCCGAAGAGTACGAATCCACCCACCATGTTCTCGAGCGTTGGTCGAACGGCAAGCGCAACGGCAAGGCCCCCAACCCCGAGGCCTGCCAATACCGGGGCGACGGGAATGCCCAGACTCTCTGCGAGGTGCGCCAAGAGATAGAAACTCAAGAACACCGCTCCGAGCTTCGTGAGCAAGCGAACGAGCTGCGCATCGAGTGCGTATAGCCCCATGGCTCGGACTTGGATTACGGCATCGGCAACGCGCGCGGCGATGAGGAACAGCAGCCAAATTCCAGCGAGGTGGGTGAGCACGGACAGAGTACCGAGGACAAGCTCTCGCTCGGGGCCCGTGAGGCGAATCCAATGAAGCATCACGTAGTGAAAAAAGGCGAGCAGGCCCACGATTGAAGCACCCAGGAGCAGCTGGATGGTGCCGCGCGAACCGGTCGTGAGGGTCGGATTCGCCTTCACGCGGACCGTCATTCGGAAGACTGCGATGTACGCAAGCAAGACGGCGAGCGCGGTGGCTACGAGGGCGAACCACTTCCACAGCGGCTCGCCGGCGACCGATCGAAACCAGGGCGCCGGGAGTTTCTGGACCAGAGCCTGCAGCCACCCCGGAGCGGTTAGGCTCGGCCGGAGTTGAAACCGCTCGACGACCCCCTCGAAGCGCTCGAGCGACGCTTTGACAGGCAGTCCCCGAGCTCGCTGATGAAACTCGGGCAGCCGCTCGATCGTCTCCGCAGAAAACCGATAGCCGACTGGATGTCCACTCTGCGAGTCGAAGCGTTCCAGAACCAACTCCGTATGCGGCACCGTCCAAGAACTGGGGGAGTCTGCGCCGAGGGTTCCGGAACCCGGGATCGCACTGGGCGGCGGCAACTCGATCCGAGCAAGGACTTCGAGCAGATAGAGTGAGCTCTCGGTCGCGCTCAGGAACTGAGCGTCGTTCTCGGGTGTCGGGAGATCGAGCGCTTGAAACGCGCGGGCCGCACGCGCGCGCATGGTGTCGGTATCGCCCCTGTAATAGGCGTTGATCGCCGCCTGGGCCTCGTTCGCAAACGTGTTGATCGTCGCCTCGGGGGACGATAGGTCCGGGGGCTCGAGGGGATGTCTGCCGAGGTCCGGTAGCTCGTCCGCGGCGGAACCGTTCGCTAGCAGCAGGGACGCGACCGCAAATAGTCGAAGTAGAAGCGACGCTCGACGGCTTGCAAACCGTTTGTGTAGCTGAATTCCGATCCGACGAGACTAACCGACGCCCAGGCACGCTCCAACTTGATCGCATTGAGGAGCTGGGGACCGGGGAACTCGTAGGCTGCGGTCACGCCCGCGAAAAGCGCTGGCGAGCGATCGCAAGGGCGAAGATCCAAAGCAGTACGCTCAGGCCTTCGACCTGCGTTGCCTGGGCCGCTCCGCAGGCCATGGCAGAGCGTTCCCTGTTGAGTGACGGGCTGGAACAATCCGCGTCGGCGTCGTCCGCCAAGCCGTCAGCGTCGTTGTCGTACCCGTCGTTGCACTCCGGGTTCTCGATGTTGCCCGACGCGTCCTCGCAGCCCGGATCCGCCGAGTCGAACAGTCCATCGCCATCGTTGTCGAGTCCATCTCCGCATGCACCGGGCAGGCTCCCCGGATTCTCCGCGTCGGTAAACGCGAGTGTTTCATCGTGGTTCCAGACTCCGTCCAAGTCTCTGTCGTGCCCCAAGCGCTCACCCGAGCCGGGAGGGACACAGGTAAACGTGGTCGGGCTCTCCGGCTGCTGTGCTGCGGCCCTCATCTGGGCTGCGCTAGTCGGAGCTTCGGCCCGAGAATCGTACGAGTACGTGTTGGTGGCTGGATCGTAGAGCGCGTGGCGCGTGATTCCAGACCGACGCACGGAAGCAACTAGGTCACACTCGGTTGTCAGGCCGCCGAGAACTTTCGATACGAAGAAAGTGCCGGCACGCTGTTCGAGCAGGTCGATCCGGCTGCTCACTTGCGCCAAGTTCGTCGCGTTGAGCGTAACCTGTTGCCCGACGACTGGCGCAAGATCCGAGTCGAACGCCAGCATCGCGGCTTCCATGTCGCGGCGCTGCGGGTCGCCTCCGTTGAACCCAACGGTGGGTTCGTTGAACAAGAGTCCTGGGCTCTGGAACACGATAGAGGTGAAGAACCGGAAGAGCGTGTCGGTCGCACCGTCATGCAGGAACCCCGTACCTCGAACCTGATCGCCCATATGGCTCCCGTCGCCCGGCAAATGGAAGTCGACGTTGGGCATCCCGAACATACCGACCTTCTGATAGAGGTTTCGGAAGTGCGCTATTTTGAAAATCTGCGCCTCGGCCTCGAAGCTCGCGAGCTTGCCAGTTCCGAAGAAGCCGTCCTCAGGAGAATGCGTGTGACACCCCTCGCAGGTGAAACCGAACCCACCGACTGTGGCTCCGTCTGAGATCTGGCCGGTGCTGCCGTCGAAAAAGTCCATACCCCGTTGTTGCGCAGGGGTAAGTGACCGATTGAGCGCACGCACCGGGTTCGGCGGCAGGATGAGCTGGAGGGCGAACGCCGTGAATTCGGCCATTTCAGCCTGGAGCTGCGGGTCTTGCGCGGGAGTAGCCCCTCCGACGAGCCCCGGGAACGCTACGATGAAGTTGTCGAACGAGAGCGCTTCGTCGAAAGCGTCGATCCCAAAGAACCCGTTCGACCGATCTCCGCGCCAATGCATCGCACCGCTGTTCGCCAGCCCCCGTAGGGTCTGGGTCGTCATTGGGCCCTTCATCGGGTGAAACTCCGCGACGTCGCCGGTGCCGTTGAGTCGCGAGGAATCGATCGGGAAGAATGTGAACACCGTGTCGAAGTTGATCGGCATTGGGTTGCTGGTCACTTCGTCGTCGGGGTTGCCCAA
This sequence comes from uncultured delta proteobacterium, assembly GCA_963845195.1. Lineage (GTDB taxonomy): Bacteria > Myxococcota_A > Polyangia > Polyangiales > Houyiibacteriaceae > SG8-38. The sequence goes on along the minus strand of CAWJRH010000006.1, from coordinate 57,630 downwards.
GTCCCAGGAGATGCTGTCGAAATCGCCGAAGATGTGACAGCTCGCGCACGACGCTTCGCCGTTGCTCGACGTGTTGAACGCGTCGTAGAGGCCCGGCCTTCCAGCGATGAGCGACTCCGGCTCGGGGTTGTGGAGCGGTACGTGGTTGACTTCGCTTGCCGACGCGAGGTCGACCACCGATAGCGAGTTGTCGAAGCGGGTCAGCACGTACAGCTTGCCGTTGGACTCGTCGAGAGCAAGGCCGCCTGGGCCGCCTCCGGAAACCTGGATGTAGTTCGCACTCGCAGCGAGCGGGTTGAACGTGTCGTTCTCGAGCGCAGCCGTTGGCACGACGCCCACCTTGCTGGAACCGAACGCGGCCACGTACAAAGTCGACCCGTCCGACGAAACAGCCATGTCGAGCGGCGTCGCGAGACTGTGGTTTTTGGTGTTCGGTGGTGCCGGGGTCACTGAGTAGACGATGTGGGAGTTGAGGTGCACTGGGGACACGTTGCCATTGTCGATCACCGTGATGCGAGACTGATGCAGATTCCCCTGAACGGTCGAACCGCCGAAGTTTCCGGGTCCTTCGAAGCGCGTCAGGTTCTGCGCATCGGTATTGGAGACGTAGAGCTTCCCGTTCACTGGATTCGCAACCATGTTGAAATTGATCGTGCCGACGTGGGGAAAGCTGTCGATTTCGACCAGCGTGGATGCGTCGATCTCGAAGACGTCGAGATCGGGCAGGAGGAAGCGAATTCCATTGCTCCAGTTCCTGTTGTTCTCGTCGCGCCATTCTCCAGAATCGTTGTCGAACTGAACTACCAGACTCACCTCGGGGGCGTTGTCTCCTGCAAAGTTGGTCGACGGGCCGGGGTTGCCACCCGGAAGGGAGCCGCCGCCCAGACCATTGGGCGACGTGATGCCGTCTCCGCTGCATGGCGCGGGGCCAAACCCATCGCACACGGCGTCCTCGTGGACCACCGCGGTCTGGTTCCCGGAATGGAAGATCGCCGCGTACACGGACCTTCCGTCCGGGCTCACGGCGAGCGCGCGCGGTGTGTCACCAAAAAGTTCGACGATCTTGAGCGGTCTGCCGCCCACGCCTGTTCCTGGATTGTCAGCATCGAACACCCAGACATCGGCACGGGGCACGCTCGGCGTCGTCAACTGCGGGTCACCAGCGCCGTCGACACTGGCGATCGACGAGTGAGTTCGGTGCTGTCCTCGATGCGCAGTCGTCACGAACACACGCTCCCCGAGCGGTCCAGAGCCGTCGGGATCGGTGATGACGATGTCCCGAGGCTCATCACCGACGAGAAGCGTACGAACGACCTGTTCCGTCGCCATGTCGACGACGCTTACACTGTCCGACAGGTGATTGACGACCCAGGCTTGTGAACCGTCCGCGCGCACGGCGACCGCGCACGGCTCCATGCCAACCGAAATCGAGCTGCGTCGAGTGATGCCGGACGTGAGCGCGTTGAATGTCTCGAGCCGGTTGTCGGGTGTGTTCGTCACGAACAGCACGCCGTTCTTCAACGCGAGGGGCCGAACCGGTCCGGTCTCAAACGCGACGAACGAGGGCTGAGCGGATACGTGCGCAGCGCCGAGAAGAACAACACTTCCCAGCGCCGCCGCAAGAGTGGACGGGTGCATGAGCCGCATCCTGCCTGCAAGAGTGTTCACCTGGCAAGCGCGCCGGTGTGTGCCAACGAAGTCCAGGACTTAGCGACTCGGCCGTGCGACGCATCGCTCGGTGACGCCGGGAGCATTCGGCGCGCCTGGGAGGACTCGAACCTCCGACTTTCGGCTTAGAAGGCCGCTGCTCTATCCAACTGAGCTACAGGCGCAGTGTCGAGGTGCGTTTATCGCATGGAAACGGGGACGCAACGGGACGCCGTCGAAACCGTATCCCACGCACCCGGGCGCGACTCGACGAAGGCAGACGGAGTGCCAGTTTTGTCTCGGCAAATCGCATCGCTTACCATGAGGGGCATGGGGAATCGGGGGCTGAAGCTCGCCACGTTGGCGTTGGTCGTGGGACTGCTGGCGTCGAACACTGCGTCGGCAGGTCCGCAATCGACCGTCGGCGGAAAGCCGCTGAAGTCCGATTCGGTACACAACGTCGGGATCGGTTGGCCAGGGTTGTTCTATGAGTGGTGGAACAAAGGCCGCGGAAACCTCGACTGGGCGCTCGGCGCCGAACTCCTGTACGGAGACTGGTCGGGCGTGTACTCAGACGTCAGCGTCGGACTCGCGCTGAACGCTCCGCTCCGCTGGCACATTCACGACCGCCGGCGCCCGAGGGCGACGATCGATGTGGGGCTCCGCTTCACGCCAGGATTGATGGTCGGGAGGAGCGAAGGACCACGGTTCGACGATCCGCCTGATTTCCCGGAGTCCAACCGTCGTGCGATGGGCGGCGTACGCGCCGAGATTGCGGTTCCGGTGTCGATCGACGTGCACGACAAAGTCAGCGTGGTCACTGGCGGAACGATTCCCCTCACGATGATGTTCGCTGAGGGCGGTGACGTCTGGGGCATCATCCCGCTGCTCATTCGGATGGGTGTCGAGATCAACGCGTCGCCGAAAGTCGCGCCGTTCTTCCTGCTAGAGGTTGGTCCCGGGATCGGAGTAGGCAACGGCGGCTCCGACGTGGACTTCGCGTTTCGCGTCTGGGTCGGGACCTCGTTCTGGTCTGTGCTTCGACGCTAGCCAGGTCGCGTCAGGCCTTGCCGAGAATCAAGTCCGACGCGCGCTCGGCGACGGCAACGGTCGGCGCGTGCGTATTGCCCGAAGGAAGCAGCGGGAAGATCGACGCGTCGACGATGCGAAGCCCGTCGATGCCGTGGACGCGAAGCTCGCTGTCGACCACGGCCGTTGGGTCGTCGGCGGGGCCCATCTTCATCGAGCCCACCGGGTGGTAGACGCTCATGCCGTCGGTCTTCCAGAACTCGAGAATCTCGTTGTCGGTCTGCACCGAGTCGCCGGGCGTGATCTCTTCGGTGGCAACCTGCTGAAACAGGTCGGAGTGATAGATGCGGCGCTGGAGGCGGAAACCCTCGAGGGCGAGGCTGCGGTCATGCTCGGTCGACAGATAGTTGTGAAGAATCCTCGGAGCGTCGCGTGGGTCGGTGCTCCGGGCGTGCACCATCCCTCTCGAGGTTGGCCGCACGATACACACAGTCGAGTTCACGCCGGGCCCCGGCGAGGGGACCATGTTGCCGGACTCGTCCATCCCTCCTGCGCCTGGGGTGAAGTGGATCTGAAGAATCGGCCGCGCGGCGCCTTCGTTGGGGATGAAGCCACCCACGTTGCATGCCGGCATCGCGAGGAGGCCCTTCTTGGTGAAGAGATACTTGAGCGTGCTCCACACGATGCGCGGGAACTTGCTGTCTTCCACCATGCTCTTCGCATCGACCCCGAACTGGACCCAGCACTGATAGTGATCCTGCAGGTTTTCGCCCACGCCCGGAAGCGCGTGCCGTACTTCGACGCCGAGCTCCCGCAGCACTTCGGGGTTGCCGATGCCCGATTGCTCGAGGAGCGGCGGAGAGTTGTAGGTGCCTGCCGACGCGATGACCTCGCGCCCCGCCCCTGCGGTATGCGCCGCCCCCTTCTTGTCGATGTACTCGACGCCGACTACCCGGTTCCCTTCGAGCACGAGCCGCCGCACCGTCGAATGGAGGGCGATCTTCAGATTGGGGCGCTGGCGTACCGCTCGACTGAGAAACGCATCGGCCGAGCTCCACCGGCGACCGTTCTTCATGTTGACCTGCACGTACCCGATGCCCTCTTGGTCGGCGCCGTTGACGTCGTCGTTCCGTGGGATGCCGACGCTGGCAGCCGCATCGAGGTAGAGATCGGTGATGTCGTATTTGGTCTCGACGTGGGTGACGTTGAGCTCTCCGCCTTTGGCGTGATATTCGCTTTCGGGGCCAGGCTCGAAGTTCTCCGAACGTTTGAAGTACGGAAGCATCGCCTCGTAGGACCACCCTCGACAGCCGGGGAGCGCAGCCCAGTCGTCGTAGTCCTGCCGTTGACCGCGCATGTAGACCATGCCGTTGATCGAGCTGCAGCCACCGACGACGCGTCCGCGCACGACGCTGATCTCCCGGCCACCGAGCGCAGGCTCGGGATCGGTCTTGTAGAGGTTGGTGGTTTTCTCGTCGTACATCAGCTGGGTGAAGCCGATGGGCATCTTGATGAGCGGACTGCTGTCGTTGCCCCCGGCCTCGAGCAAGAGAACTCGATGGGAAGGGTCAGCGGAGAGCCGGTTGGCGACGCAGCAGCCGGCAGAGCCGGCGCCAATGACGATGAAGTCGAACGATTCTTGTGCGGGCATGACGAGGCGACCGGGACGAGACGATATGCCGCCCGGCGCCGCGAAGTCGTAACACACACCCTCGAGGGAGTCAGCAAGCGCGTCGCGGTGCCGGCATCGGGGCTTGATCTGGACACGACGGCCGGCGGTGGACGCATCGAGTCTTCAGTAGGCCGGCGCTCCGTGATAGTTTCCGTTTCGCATCCCGATTTCTGTGAAGCGAGGCGAGCCATGAAGCACAACCCACCAAAACTCGACAGCCGCTACATGAACTTCATCGGCGGAGAGTGGACCGAGCCGCGTACAGGCAACTACTTCGAGAACCCAAGCCCGGTGAACGGACAGGTGTTCTGTGAGGTCCCGCGCTCGGGCGCCGACGATATCGAGCTTGCGCTCGACGCCGCGCACAAGGCCGCGCCTGCGTGGGGAAAAACCTCGACGACAGACCGCGCCGTCATCCTCAACAAGATCGCCGATCGGATCGACGAACACCTCGAAGAGCTGGCGCTCATCGAAACCTGGGACAACGGGAAACCGATTCGCGAAACCCTCGCAGCCGACATGCCGCTTGCGGCCGACCACTTCCGGTATTTCGCCGGTTGCATCCGCGCTCAAGAAGGTTCGATCGGCCAGATCGACGACAACACGGTCGCCTATCATTTTCCGGAACCCCTCGGCGTGGTGGGCCAGATCATCCCCTGGAACTTCCCGATTCTCATGGCGACATGGAAGCTCGCCCCAGCGCTCGCCGCCGGGAACGCGGTCGTGCTGAAACCGGCCGAGCAGACCCCCGTGGGCATCCTCGAGCTGATGAAACGCATAGGCGACCTCCTGCCTCCCGGAGTGCTCAACGTAGTCAACGGGTTCGGCGTCGAAGCGGGCAAACCGCTCGCATCGAACCCGCGCATCGCCAAAATCGCATTCACCGGCGAAACGACGACCGGGCGACTCATCATGCAGTACGCCTCGGAGAACCTCATCCCGGTCACGCTCGAGCTCGGCGGAAAGTCGCCAAACGTGTTCTTCAAAGACGTGCTGGACAAGGACGACGACTTTCGACAGAAGGTGATGGAAGGGTTCGCGATGTTCGCGCTCAATCAGGGCGAAGTCTGCACCTGCCCTTCGCGCGCGCTCATCGCCAAGGAAATCTACGGCACCTTCCTCGAGGAGGCCGTCGAACGCGTTCAGCGCATCAAGGTCGGCAACCCGCTCGATCCGGAAACGATGCTCGGGGCACAGGCATCGACCGACCAGCTCGAGAAGATTCTCGCCTACATCGACATCGGGAAACAGGAAGGCGCCGAAGTGCTCACCGGCGGCGCGCGCGCCGAAGTCGGGGGAGACGCCGAGGGCGGCTACTACGTGCAGCCCACGATACTGGCAGGCCACAACAAGATGCGGGTGTTTCAAGAGGAGATCTTCGGTCCCGTGGTTTCGGTCACCTCATTTGAAGGCTTCGACCAGGCCATCGAAATCGCGAATGACACTCTCTACGGACTCGGGGCAGGAGTGTGGTCGCGTGACACCAACACGGCCTATCGCGCGGGCCGGGCGATCCAGGCTGGGCGCGTCTGGACAAACTGCTACCACCACTACCCGGCACACGCGGCCTTCGGCGGCTACAAGCAGTCGGGCATAGGGCGCGAGAACCACAAGATGATGCTCTCCCACTATCAGCAAACCAAGAATCTCTTGGTCAGCTACGACCCGAACCCCCAGGGCTTCTTCTAGGCGCTGCGATGTCCATCAAACGCGTCAAGGCGACCGAGGCGGCCGTCGAGCTCATTCGGAAACTCCGCGCCCTGCACGGTCCACTTCTGTTTCACCAGTCAGGCGGCTGCTGCGACGGAAGCGCCCCCATGTGTTACCCGCTGGCGGAGTTCAAAATTGGCGAGCGCGATGTCTGCCTTGGGCACATCGACGACGCCCCCTTTTACATCGGGGGCCAACAGTTCGAGCTCTGGAAGCACACGCAGCTCGTGATCGACGCAGTGCCCGGACGGGGCGCAGGGTTTTCGCTGGAGGCTCCGGAGGGCTTTCGGTTCTTGACTCGGTCGCGGGTGTTCACCGACGAGGAACAGGCCGCGCTTGATGCTGCAGCGCCGTAGCCGCCTGCAAACCGTCAGAGAAAAGCGACGGAGGGAGAAGTTTTTCTCTACAGAAAACCTGCACTCTGGTACCCACGTCTAAAGACCCACCATGGGCGGTGGGAGAAAAGGGCAGGCGATGAAAACGAGACTGTGGATTCTGGCCATCGCATTCGGCGCAATGCTGGCAATCACCGGATGCGGCGACGATAGCGACTCGGGCACCGGCGGCACCGGCAACAACTCCGGTACCGGGGGTACTGGCAACACGGGTAACGTGAGCGGCGACGGTTTTTGCGAGCAGATCTGCGGCGCTTGCACGAATGCCAACGACGCCGATTGCGCCGACGTATGCGAGTTTGCCTTCGACAATATGAGCGGTTTTGACTTCGATGCCTGTCCCGGAGACCTTCAAAACCTGGTCAATTGCCTCGAGGCGGATGACTGTGACGATCCTTTCGACAGCGGAGTATGTGAGGACGAACTCGACGACTGGACCAACTGCATCATTCGGGCGAATACATAACGGCCCGGGCGCGAGCCTCACAGGCTCGTGTCATCCTCGTGTGCGATCAGCGCTACCCTCCAAGTCGCGATTGGAGGGCAGCGCGAACGCGCGCGAGGATTTCCTCATCACGATGCAGCAGGTACACCGTGTCGGCGCCTGTGAGCATCGCGCCAAGCTCGAACGCGAGCTGTTCCGGGTCGTCCTGAGAGCGAAGCTGACCGAGTTCCGCCGCGCGCAGAGCGCTTTGCCGTAGCAGCGACGCCCACTGCTTCTGATCGACTGCGACCCGATCGCGGATCGGCCCGGGGCGGCCCCCGACCTCGGAGGCGACCGACGCAAAGAAGCATCCGCTCGGCCAGTCCCGTGATGAAATGTGCTCGAGGTAGCCCTCGCAGAGCGCGTGGAGACGCGGCGCACCCTCGGGCGCTTTAAAGGCAGGCCGGATCACTTCGTTGGTAAAGACCTCGCGCGCCTTGTCGAGGATCGCGAACTGTAGGTCTTCCTTGGACCCGAACAGCCCGAAGAGCCCGCTCTTGCTCATGTCTGCGGCTTGGGCGAGGCGAGCCAGGGAGAGCCGTTCGAGTCCTTCGATCGCAGCCAGACGAATGGCTGCTTCGAGGACCCGCTCTCGGGATTGTTCGCCGTCGGTTCGTATGCGTTTGGGAGAGGTCATTTTCTTACTTGACGCATAGCACGCACGGTCGTACTGTCTACTTAGAACGCACGAACGTTCGTGCTAAACAGGAGTTTCCCATGAAAACAACTACTTCCCTCATTGCCACGCGCCAGGCTCCACTCCGAAAAGCCTTTCGTGAAGACGCTGCGAAGGCCATTTCCTACAAGGAGGTCCGGACCCACTACCGAGGAGAGGGCGACGCCGTCCACGGTACGGTTCACCCGGCCGGCTTTCCTCAGGTCGCCTGGGACTACGGCATCGACGAGAAGGTCGGCGGCTACGACGACCTCCCGAACCCCGGGCATATGCTCTGCGCGGCCCTTGCGGCCTGCCTCGATAGCACCGTCCGGATGCTTGCCGACCACATGGGCGTGCGTATCGAGCGGCTCGATGTCGAGGTGCACGGCGATGCCGATGTCCGTGGCTGCCTCGCGATGTCACGCACGGTGCGACCCGGCTTCCGCTACCTGAACTGCCACATCGACCTCGAACTCGATGCGGCCGTCGATCCGCAGGTCGGGGCGATGCTCGTTCAGAAAGCGGAGCAACTCTGCGTCACACTTGACACGCTCCGCAACGGAACCCCGATCGCCATTTCGTTCGAAGCACACGGGCCCGACGAAACGAGTGCTACAGCCTACCGGTGAGCGAACTTGCACACGTCGAGCGTCTCGTGGCCTTGGCCGATGCGTTTCATCAAGAGCACGACACCTCCGCCGACGCCATTCAGACGACCAAGGCCTGGAGCGATGAAGCCCGCACGTTTACGTACCATACGCACACTGCCCTGGCGGGGGTGCCGCGGGAGGCGCTCGCCGAGGTCGCCGACGCGTTCTACGGCGCGGCTGACCTCGAGACTCAGCCTTGGTACGCGCAGTTTCGGGCCGGTCAGAGCTGCCCGGTCGCGGAGCCGGCAGAGCCCGGGGTCGCCCGCCAGCAGTGGTCACTCTCTGCATTCGACGTCGGGCTTCGGAAGCTTCGCTGCTACCGACAGCTCGTGACCGACGGGGCGCCGCGGCCTGACATGAGGGTCGTCGCACTGCGCTCCGTCGACGCTCCGCTCACGCCGCCGGCTGATGCCGTACTTGCGCTCACCCTCGCCCCCACGGGCGACGTATTCGAATGGCGAGACGAGCGCCTTCATTGGCACCACATCTGCACCACTCCCGGCGTCGGCCTGCTTCCCGGCTCTCTCGATCGTTCATTTCTCAATACGCTTCGGAGGCTCGGGCTCGACGCACAGGAGCGTCGGACCTATCGCGAAGAGGCGGAGGCGTGGCGCGAGTGGGTGGGAAGGCTTTGATGACGAACCGAACGAGCGAAGGGCCCTTTGGAGACCGAACTCGGTGCTATCTCGAAGAGCTGCTCGCCTGCACGGGAGTCGAAGAGGACCTCGCCGTGCGATCGCGGGTCGGTTTCATGGCCTTCCACGGGGGTAGCCTCGAGACGCAGACCGACCTGATCGCAGCGGCAGCGGCTAAGCGGGCGGGCGCGTCGTTCTACGCGGTCCGGCAGCCTGCACACCTTCGGTGGCACATTCCCTCGACACTGTTTCGAGCGGAAGAGTCCCCAAAGCTCGCGACGTTTTTCGACGCTGTGGACCTGGTCGTCACGGTACACGGGTTTCGTCGAAAGGCGTTCCCGCGCCACGTCATGCTCGGCGGCTGCAATCGCGTGTTTGCCGCACACGTCGCGCGAACCCTGCGCCCCCGTCTCCCGAGCGCTGTCGTCATCGACGACCTGTCGGAGATCCCCACGGCGATCCGTGGGGTGCATCCAACGAATCCCGTGAACGTACCGCGGCTCGGAGGAGTGCAGGTCGAGATTTCACCGATCCTGCGAGCCGAGCCAACAAGCCTCGCCGATGCCCTGGCAGAAGCCGCCCAGACGTTCACGCCCGAGTAGCGCCGCCGTGTGCGTGTGCGTGTGCGTCGCGGGTTGGCCTGTCAGCGCCGGCCGATGAGCCGCGACTCCGCTGCAGCACGACGCCGAACGCGCTCGCTCGGATGATTCTGCGCGGCGTCGTCGAGCGCGACGCGCGCCTCGGGAGTCGCGATGCTGCCGAGCGCACGGATCGCGGCCATGGCGACACGATCGTCGCGTGTGCCGAGGGCGACCGCGAGCGGCTCGATGGCTGCCGCGTTGGCGGGGGTCCCAAGCGCGACCGCGGCGGCCGAGGCCTCCATGGGGTCCGCGTCCGCGAGGATCTGAACCAGCGCCGCCTGTACCTCTGGGCTGCTCTGAGACCCGGAGGCGGCGATGACCGACAGGCGGTCGGTGCCCGTGGTCGACCGGAGCAGCTTCTCCAAGTGCGTAGCCGAATCGACCAGTTCGCGGCGCTCGAGTTCGACGAGGGTGCCGACCCGCACCCCAATCTCGGCATTGGAGTCGTGGACGACCCGAAGAGCGCGCGTCGTCTGGTCGCGAGAGATCGGCAGTGCGTCGCCGGCTGCCACCAGATCCCACAGCGCAGACCTTGCAAGACGGGGCTCGTCGGAGCCGAGGAGCTTCACCGAAAGCCGGCCAAGCGCCTGGGAACGCTTGGCCGACGGGAGGCTGTCGACGGAGACATAGGCCCGCGTCGCGCTGAGTATCGGTTCGCGAGAGGGCTTCTCGAGAATGTAGCTCTCGTCGTGCTCTTGGCTGGACACCCACTGCAATTCTCCCGTCTCGGCGAGAGCACGCAGTTCGCGACTCTTCGACAGATGACGCAAGAACACGAGCACCTCTTCGTTCGCCGGGAAGTCCGCCACGCCGTGCCCGTGCTGTACGAACTCGAGCTCACGGCTGACTTCGAGCCCCTGCGGCGCCTTGAGTACTTCGAGCACACGGACGCGTACGATCGCACGTAGGAGTATCGGACGACGCGCGAGGCAGCGACTCTCCCGCAGAAAGCGTTCGCCCACGAATCACCAGATCAGACTCGGCGACCAACGCACGAAGACTGCGCGTGGAGACGGCGATATGGGCGCGCGCTCCATCCACGAGCGCAAGCGCTGTGAGGGCGAACGCGACGCACGCCGCGCGGCGACGACTCGTCGTCGCGCATGTCGACGAAACTCCGATCAATGAAGCTCATCGAGCAGCGTCTGGACGGCGTTGGTAATCTCGACGTCGAGCTGCTGTCCTACGTTGTTCTGAAACACCGTCCCGCAATCGATCGGTTGAATCGGGCAGTCATCTTCGTTGCCCTGCAGGAGGTACGGGAAGCAGACCTGACAGCTATCGTCGAACTTGTCGAAAGGCACCTGGTACCCGATCTGATCGTTTCCGAGTCCGATGAGGAAGGTGTGTTCCGCGCCCGTCATGGCAGCGCGATACTCGTTGCCGCGCTGGGGGTCGAGCTCGGTCGGAACCACCGCGAAGCTCGCGTCGCCGATCCGAAGGGCGCTGACCTCTGTGTGTACGTCCTCGCCCAACAGCTGGGGAATACGGTCGAAGGGAGGCGGAAGAGGCGTCCCCTGCGAGTCGTCCGGCTCGCCATCGGTGAAGAGCGTTCGGCGACCGAGGACGCCGAGAGACCCGGCGAAGCGGAAGAACGGGTTCTCGAGCGCGACCGGGAGTGGAGTCGTCTGCGCGAAGCTGATCGCCGGTGCGTCGTCGCCCGCCTCGGTCGTATCGATCGCCTCGATCACGCGGTCAGCAAGCTGCTGACCGTGGACTTCAGCGAAGCGAAAGGTCCGTCGTTCGGCGGGCATGTTCGTCGCCGGATCTTGGACGTCGATGTCGAGGGGCCCAACGAGTACACCGAGGTCGCCGCTCACCCAGACCGCCGTGCCCCCGAACTCTTCTTCGAGGCGTTCGCGCGCATAGTGCGGAAAATCCGAGGTCACCAAGGTATTGCGCGAGCCCAGGCTTTCGGGATGACTCGCGAAGTTCACCAGCGTGGCGAGCACGTCGTATTCGCCGTCCCCGTTGGGTTCGCGCTTGGTGAGCTGCATGATGCCCAGCCGCGAGTCGACGATGCGGCCGTCAGTGCTGGGAGAGAGATCGATATCGCCGGGGAGAACTTTGCCATCGGCGGCGCCCAAGCCGTCGTCTTCGTCAGCAAGACCAAGGCTCAATCCGTCTGAGTTTGTCGTAACCGTTCGCACACGCGCCTGTTCGAGATTCGCAGCGGCCTCGTCGATGCAGTCGGCGATCGTCTCGTTGATGTAGTCCAAGTAGCCGAAGTCGACGCCGCTTTGCAGGTCGTTCGGTCCCCAAAGCCCCATCGTGTCCGGTCCTTCGTGCTGATGCGTACTCGAGATGACGGTGTAGTCGATGCGGCTCTCGGGCGAGATGAGCGCGCGCGCTGTCTGGGTTTCGTTCTGAAAGTAACCGATGACGTCGATTGAGACGATCGCAACGCGACCGTCCGGACCCCCCGACGACGAGGCCACGCACCCAGACGCGATCGTTGTAGCCGGTCGCCTGTCGGTCGGTGCCGAAGCCAGCGAGGTAGACTGGTTCGGTGTGATTGACCGCTTTCGCCTCGCCGAACCTGGTCTCGTAGACGGAGGCGAGGCTTTCGCTCACCGGCGTGATGTCTCGGACACAGGCCGCAGCCTTGAAGGTCTCGTCCGCGGGAGCGCCACCGGTGCCACCGTCGCCGCCACTCGCGCCCGTGCCAGCCGTCCCGCCCATCCCGCCGGTACCAGCACCATTCGTGCTGTCGGTGCAGCCCGCCGCAAGCAGCAAGCAGGCGATCAGCGCAACGCACGTCGTAGAAACCCGCAGATTCGATTCGGTCTTCATGCTCATCACGGAACTCCTCTCAACCGCAGACGGTTGCCGACCCTGCTTACCCACGGCCTTGATATCCGAGAATCAGGGCTGTTGGCAACGCTTCGCGTGCGATGACGGTGAACAAATACGTATAGACGGCGAGGCGACTTCCCAGATGCCGCGAGCGGCGACCTCACGCCGCAAGGCGGTTCCGCTGTGACCGGGGCCGCCGGTCTTGTTGGCCCTGGCGATTGCGCTATCGTCACGACCAGCATGACCTTTCTTCGTTTGTTTTTGGTGCTCGTCTCATGCGGACTGATTGCCTGCGCGAGCTCTGATGACGACAGCTCCAAAGCGCCCGACGACCCGAACGCATTGGGTCCGCTCGCCGTCGGGCACGTTCAGTTCACCGAAGTCGACACTACGCGTGGTGACCGCTCGCTCCTCGTCGATGCCTGGTATCCCGCAGACGCGGCGGACGCCGAAGATAGACCGCTGGCCGGATATCCCCTGGCTGGCCCGATCGCCCTTCCCTCGTCGGTCGCGAAAGACGCCCCGGCGGTTGGGGCCGACACCGCCTGGCCGCTTCTCGTCTACTCGCACGGCTATCAGGGCATTAATCTGGCGGCGACCGATCTGATGGAAGCGCTAGCGAGCCACGGCTTCGTCGTGATGTCGCCTGAACACACCGGAAACGCGCAGGCCTCGCCGACGGATTCGTTCGACGAAGCGGCTGAGAAGCGCGTGCCCGACGTATCGTTTCTCCTCGATCGGATAATCGCGCGGAGCCGCGACCCGGCCGACCGATTCTATCAGCGTATCGACGAGAGTCGCATCGGCGTCTTGGGACATTCGTTTGGAGGAATGACTGCGATCGGCACCGCCGCAGGCTGGGCGGAGGCTGCAGCGGACCCCCGCGTGCGCGCGATTGCGCCGATGTCGGCAGTCATCGACGGCGACCTGCAGAGCGATGAACGGGAGGGCCCGAACGCCGGGTTCACCGAGGCACAGCTATTCTCGATCACAATTCCTGTAATGCTGATGGGGGGCACCGAGGACATCAACGTTCCGGTCGAAAACAACGCGATCGCGTTCGAGCAGATCGTGAACGCACCGCGGGTCCACCGGGTCGACATCATCGGCGCAACCCACAACCACTTCGCCGCGATTTGCAAGATCGGCGACCTGCTGATCTACAGCGGGTTCGCCCAAGACAACTGGGAGCTGCTCGGCGCTGAAGATCTGATCGAACCGTACGAAAGCACCTGCGGTCCCGATGTATTTCCAATCGACGAAGCAAGCCGGCTGATCAACCTCTACTCCGTTGCGTTCTTTCGACGTCATCTTCTCGACGGGCGGGGCTACGACCAGTACTTCGCCGAGCCTTTCGTCGATTCCGAACCCGCGATTCAAGTGTCCTCTAAGTAGCTAAGAGCGGCTGATGGGCCAACCGACAAACCAGCATGTGACGGTCAGTGGACTCAAGATCCACCACGTGAGCGCAGGGGAAGGTGAGCCCGTTCTGCTCATTCACGGCTTCCCGACTTCGTCGCACCTGTGGCGCAACGTCATGCCGACACTCGCGCAAACCCATCGCGCGATTGCTATCGACCTCCCCGGCTATGGGCTCTCCGACAAGCCGTTGGACATCCGATACAACTTCTCGTTCTTCGAGTCGCTCATCGATGGGTTTCTCGACGCGCTCGGCATCGAGAAGACTGCGCTCGTCGTACATGACCTCGGTGGTCCGGTCGGGCTTCGATGGGCGATTCGGCACCGCGAACGCCTCACGAAGCTCGTCATCTTGAACACGCTCGTCTACCCGGAGACTTCCTGGGCGGTGAAGGCCTTTCTCCTCGCCCTCAAGCTTCCGGGGACGCGCGGGTTCTTGGTCAGTCCCCAGGGGCTGGTCGGCGCAATGAAGTTTGGGGTAGAGCACAAAGAACGCCTCACGCGACCAGTACTGACACCGTATACCGAGCCTTTCCTAGGCAAGGATGCTCGCAAGGCACTGATCAAAGCTGGCTCTGGCCTCAGCGTCCGAGGCCTTGCTGAGATCGCGCGCGAACTCCCCAGGCTGGGCGTCCCGATACGAATCATCTACGGCAAAAACGACCGGATTCTTCCAGACATGGCAAAGACGGCCGCGCGGCTCGAGTCCGACCTGCCCGGCGCGCAGGTGACCGCACTGTCGGGCTGTGGCCACTTCCTGCAAGAGGACGAACCGGAGAAGCTCGGCGCTCTGATCGCACGGTTTCTCAAGGACGGCGAATCGTAGTAGCGTCCGCGGGCCGTGGACCCTTCACTCTGCCGCCACATACCGCAGCTCTGCTACGCAATGACGTTCTTCGCCTGCGGATTGGTGACAGCCTGTCAGAGCTCGGACCCTGCGCTCGTCGGCATGGGTGAAGTGCTCGAGTTAAGCGGAACGCCAGGTGAAGCATCTTTCCCCGACTTAGAACTGGGGACGCCGGCTGACCTCTCGGTTCTCGGGTCCGAAGAACGCGCTGCGATCGAACGGGCCGAAGCGCGGAGCGAAAAGCTACGTACGCGGGAGATCGAACTGCAAGCACCGGCAGGCTCCGAGGTGCGCCTCGAAATGGTTCGACACGGCTTTCCAATCGGAGTCGCGATCGAGCTTCGCAAGTTTGCGTCGGACGAAGACCTCGAGTGGTACTCCGAGATCGCGTCGCGCTACTTCAACTTCGCGGTGCTCGAAAGCGAAGCCAAGTGGCGGGTGACAGGCCCCGAACCAGGCGTGCGCGACTACAGCCAAACCGAACCGGTGCTCGCATGGGGCAACGCGTGGGACCTCGATATCAAGGGTCACGTGTTGGTTTGGGGAAACGGCCCGCCCCTTTCGTCCTCG
This sequence comes from uncultured delta proteobacterium, assembly GCA_963845195.1. GTDB lineage: Bacteria > Myxococcota_A > Polyangia > Polyangiales > Houyiibacteriaceae > SG8-38. Next base: position 42,477 of record CAWJRH010000006.1, on the reverse strand, counting down.
GGCGTGCCGACCTGGGTCGTCGAGCGCTATCCCGACCCGAACCTCACGGCTGAGCAGAAACGAGAGCTCCGGGCGCTTCTCGAGGAGCAAGTGCGCGACTCGGTGGCTCAGTTCGCCGGCCGAATTCCGATCTGGGACGTGACCAACGAGACCCTGCAGCCGTTGGCCCAATGGTTCATCGACCGGCTCGGTCCGGAGGTCACCCGTGAAGCCTTCGAATGGGCGCGGGACGAAGACCCGGGGGCAACGCTCGTGCTCAACGAGTGGACCGCGGAGGTCTTCACCGGGATCGGGGGCCCCATGGCGGAGGACATCCGCGACTGGCTCCTCGAGCTGCAAGCGGCCGGGACGCCCGTCGACGCGGTGGGCATTCAAGGGCAGTTTACGCCCGCGGCGGCGCACCTAGGGCCCGGTATCGATGTCTCGATGCGCACCCCGCTCGACGAGTATGAACGGGCGCTCGACACCATCGCCGAAGCAGGCCTTCCGATTCACATCACCGAGATCAACGTGTTCACGCCGGAAGACCAAGAGGTTCGCGCCGCGCATCTCACCGGGGCCATGCAGCTCTGGTGGGGCCATCCGAGCGTCGCGCAGTTCGGGTTCTGGAGCCTTTGGAACGGGGTGTCCGGCAAGGACGAATACGAAGTCGGTCTGTATGACGACGACAAGCAGATTACGCCGATGGGCGAAGCTGTCATGCACTTGCTCAACGACCGCTGGCGCACCCGCACGACCGCAACGGTCGGCGCGGATGGCAAGGTCGCCCTACGGGCTGCCGCCGGCGACTACCTGGTGCAATGGACGACAGACGAAGCAACGTACTGGGCCCCGTTCGAGATCGCGCTCGGAGACGAGCCGCTAGTCGTTAAGCTCGCGCCTTAGCCGCCCTACCAGTGAATCCCGTGGAGGATATGGGCAAAGGCGACGGCTTCGGGACCAGGCGGCGCGTGGTCGCCCGACCTCTTGTCTTTGGGCGGGGAGTCGGGGAATAGCCGGTAGCCGGTGTTGAGCACTCGATCGATGACCTTGGGCACCAGGGCGTAGCTCACCTCCCCAAAGACCCCGAGCCGAGTCGCAACTCTCTTTTTCCGGTGAATGATGCCGTCGACGATCATGTCGACCGCCTCGTCGGGCGTGCGCGTTGGAAACGCATCGTAGATCTTGGTCGGTGCGATCATCGGAGTCTTGACCAGCGGCATGTACACCGTGGTGATGCACACACCATCGGCAACGACCTCGCTTGCGATGGAACGGCTAAACGCATCGAGCGCCGCCTTACTCGCCACATAGGCGCTGAACCGAGGCGCATTGGTCTGCACCCCGATGCTCGAAACGTTCACGATCTGCCCGCCGTTCTGTCGACGCATCGACGGCAGCAGTCCGAGGATGAGCTTGAGCGATCCAAAGTAGTTGAGCGCCATCGTTCGCTCGAAGTCGTGATAGCGGTCGTACGAATGCGACACGCCGCGGCGTATCGAGCGACCCGCGTTGTTAATCAGAAGATCGACATGCCCGTAGGCCTCCAGCACCTCGGCTACGAGGCGATCGGCGTCGACCGGGTCCGCCAGGTCGCAGGGGTGCACCAACGATTCGCCGCCCCGCCGGTCGATCTCCTGCTGCACTTTCTCGAGCTTTTCGCGCGAACGTGCGACGAGAAGCACCTTCGCCCCCGCCTCGGCAAGACGAATGGCAAGCGCTTCGCCGATGCCACTCGAGGCCCCCGTCACCATCGCCGTCTTGTTCTGGATGCGCCCGCGGAGCGTTCGGTCTTGGAACAGATCGGGGTCCATGTGGCGCTCCCAATAGTCCCACACCTTCCAGGCGTAGCTCTCCAGCGGAGGGCAGGCGATGTCGGTGCGAACGAGCGCCGCTTCGGTGTCCCGCGTATCAAAGGACGAACGCCAGTTGACATATGGAAGCACCGACTCCGGGATACCGAGCTCCCCGAGAAACTCGCGCCGCGCGGTCTTCACGGCAGGCATGGCCCCGAGCAAACCCGCAAGCCCCGCCGGCATCAGCTTGACCACCCTCGGATCGACGCGCGCGTCGAACTGCGGAGCGTGGGCGGCTTCACAAAAGAGGTTCATCGCGTCGCCGAAGCTCTTCGGGTTGGGATCGGTGAGGTGGAAGGTGTTGCCACGCACGTCGTCGCAGTGCGCGACCGCATCGAGGGCCTTGGCCACATAGTCGACCGGAACCAGATGAAGCTTCGACCCCTCGAAGCCGACCAGTGGAACCCACTGCGGAAGCAATCGCCTGAGATGCTGAATCGACTTGAAGGCGTAGTAGATGCCGTCGATCTTGTCTGCCTGCCCATCGACGGAGGAGCCAACGACAGCCCCTGGTCGGTAGATGCGATAGGCGGTCTGGCACTCGTCGCGCACGACCTTCTCCGCAAGGAACTTGGTCAAAAAGTACGGATGCTTGTGCTTCTGCCCCTCGTCGAACATGTCCTCGCGGAAGTAGCCCTTGTAGTCGCCCGCCACCGCAATTGAGCTGACGTGATGGAGCATTGCGTCGAGCGACTCGGCAAGACGACACGCGTTGCGCGTTCCTTCGACGTTGGCGGCCTGACTTGCCTCGAGATCGGCGGTCATGTCGTAGAGCGCCGCAAGGTGGAAGACGTGCTGAACCGAATCGCGGAGCTCGCTCTGCATCGTTGCGGAAACGCCGCACTGAAGCTGCCCGACGTCGCCACTGAGAATCGAGATCTGATCGGACGCAGACGGCCAGCGTTCTTCGATGAGCTCTTTGAACCGGGTCTCAGAAGATGGTCGGACGAGGCAGTGTACGCGCTCCCCGCGCCGCAACAGCACGTCGAGGAAATGCTTTCCGATGAAACCGCTGGCTCCGGTCACGAGATACATGGCGCCTCCTTGGCTTGGGGCGCCGACGATATCCGCGATCGGACGCGTTAGGCAACCGCGCGTTCGAAGGCCGCGCGGACGTCGAATTCGAGGTCGAGGGCCTCGAGCGCGTCGTAGAGACAGACCAGATAGATACCTAGCGCGAGGAAGTTGCGGTGGAGCGCCACTCCCCGGTCGCGACAGGTCAGGAACACGTTGTGGAAGCTCGAATGAAAGACACTCGTCTCGAAACGGACGCTACGCTGGTCGCCTGAGCCGAGATGCTCTCGAAGTGCGTCGCCCGAGTCTTGAAGGCCGAGGTCGGAGAGCGCCTGTGCGAATCGCGCTTCGTCGTCGAGATAGAAACCCGCGTAGAGGTCGCGAAGGCCGGCGAGGAACTCAGGCTGCCAGTCGAGGTAGAACGCGCGCGGCTGCCACAAGAGCCGATCGCCCTCACGAAGCGCGAATGACTCGGTGCGCAGATCGAGAATGGTTCGCTCGGAGCCGAAGAGTTGGGCGAAATAGAGTTCGAGAATGCGCTGGCCTGCATGTCGGCGGACCTCCTCAGGGAGCGTAGCGCCAAGCGCGATGTCCCCAGGCTGCGCAGGCTGGTCGAGCTCGACGGCGATTGCGCGCTGAGCGAGGAGCAAGGCGACCTCTTGGCGCACAGCGCCGAAGCGTTCGGCGTCCGAGCCGTTCGACATGAACTCCTTGCCCTGCGTCAGGAGTGGTCGCATCGGCATCACCTCGAAGAGCGCGGGCGACGCATAGTCGATGAACTGAGACCACGATGTACCCTTCGCGGCACGACGAATCAGGTGTCCAACTCCTTTAGCCATCAACCGTAGATAGGGTTGTGCAGCCTCATTGCCAACCGGAGGCCTTGGAAACTGGTGAACTTCAACCAATACTTCGCCTCGAGACGCGTATGGCTGTCACCGACTTCGATCCGTTCAGCGCAGAGACCATCGAGAACCCCTACCCGTTCTACGAGGCGCTGCGTGAGGAGGCACCGCTCTTCAAGCCCAAGGGCGCCGACTGCTACTACTTGAGTCGCTACGATGACATCAAGAAGGTGACGATGGACCCGGATCGCTTCTCATCGAACATCGTCGCGATCCTTCTCGCAGGCGGAAGCGGACGCCTCTCGACGTTCGTGCCCCCACGGATGCCCTTGACCCCCCCCGACGTACTTGCCCTCCAGGACCCGCCCATCCACCGGGCGCAGCGGAAGATCGCCACGGGAGGACTCGGAAAGGGTTTCGTCCAGGTCCTCGAGCCCCAGGTACGCGATCTCGTCGATACCTACATGACTCAGGTCGTGACCGCGCGAGAGGTGGATTGGATGGAGGCGTTCGCGTTTCGCATACCGATCGCGCTCACCCTCGACATTTTGTCGATTCCACGCGACGACGCGATGCAGGTGAAGGCGTGGGCTGATGAAGCGATCTCACTTTTGAGCGGCGTCAACACCAAGTCGCAGCTTGCGGTCAAAGTTCTCAATGGATTACGCTTCATGCACTGGTGCCGCGTGCAGTACGCCAACGCTGCAAAGCGCAGCCCCCAGCCCGAGTTCATGATGGGCGCGCTCATCGACGCGGTCCGTGAGGGCGCGATGAGCGAAAGCGAGGCGGCGTCGACCGTGCTTCAGATCATCATCGCGGGCAGTGATTCGTCTGCGAGTCTGATGGGCAGCATGGTGCGGCTCCTTGCGCAAAACCCATCGATGCAAGAAACCTTGCGCGCCAACCGCGACCTCGTGCTGAATTTCGTGGAGGAGACCCTTCGGCTCGAATCACCGTTCCAGGGTCACTTCCGCAAAACCAAAGCGCCGGTCGAACTCCACGGCGAACAGCTCCCGCTGAACTCGCGGGTGATGCTGCTGTGGGCTTCAGGAAACCGCGACCCGCGCAAATGGCCGAGCCCCGCGGAGATCGACCTCGACCGCGTGGGGCCGCGCCAACACCTCGGATTCGGGCATGGGATTCATCTGTGCCTGGGCGCTCCAATCGGACGAATGGAAGGCCGCATCGCGATGGAGCAGCTTCTCGAACGCACCGATTGGATTGAGCTTGGAAGCGGCCGGTTTCCGCACAGACAGAGCGTCTTCGTGCGAACGCTCGAACGCCTGCCCATCAAAGTCTACCCGAGCAAGCGTACGGCCGTGTTCGACGGTGCGCGGCCGAGCTGACGTCCGCGGTTAGACGGCGCCGCCGACCGCTCCTCCCCCGGTGCGCTCACGCAGTGCTCGAACCGTGCGACCCGCAGCGCGCTCATTCTCGCGGCTGAACACCGAGGACGGCAGAGGCAGATCGGGATCGACGTAGATGCGGAAGTCTATCTCGGTGCGCGTGCCGCCATCGACGGGAGTGAGCGTGAAAGTCGCGTTGAAAGCATTGATGTTGCCTTCCATCAGCTGTCCTTCGACGACGCGAGAGTTACCCTCCTGCGCGCGCTCGCTGAGGTTGAGCTGCCCGTAGAGGGTGTACAGGCCCTTGGCGACGCTGACTTCCATGTACACCATTGCGCGCGAACCACGCTGCGCCAGCACCTTCGACTTGGTGAAGTTGGGCATGAAGTCCACGTAGTTGGCGTAGTCGAGAAGGATCGGGAGCACCTCGTCGACCGGCTTGTCGACCACGATGACCGCCTGACCCGTCGCGATGTCAGAGCCCTCCATCGGAAGCTGCGCCGTGAAAATGTCGGCGTTCTCTTCGTGGGCTTCGAGTGCGGCGGCGGGGCCCGGGGCTGCAATGGTGGCGACTGCGGCAACGAGCACAGCCCCGATGGCGGAGCGAACTCTGGTGAGACTGAGTGAAGATGATTGAGCCATGATGAACTCCCTGCGACTTTCTCTTCGAGGAGCCGTAAGGACTTGCCTTTGGGCCTTGCTCGATTACACTACACAGTGTAGTTTCACTTGAGGAGGGGTCAATAAGAAAATGCACTACACGGTGTAGTTTTCTCTAACATCATGGAAACAGAGAGAGAATCGCTTACCGGGACCAAGCGCGAGACCATTCTCGAGGCAGCAATGTCCGCGTTTAGGGACGAGGGCTACGAGTCGATAAGCATGGATCGGATTGCCGAGCTTGCGGGGGCATCCAAGCGAACCGTGTACAACTACTTCGGAAGCAAGGAGGGGCTGTTCCGGGCCGTCGTGGCACGTCTCTTCGAAGATTCGATGGCGCTCAAGCAGGTCTCCTGGGACCCCTCGCGCACGATCGAGGAGCAGCTTGCCGACTTCGTCCGCGCCAAGACCCTGCTTTCTGAGGACACCTCTGCCCGCTGCCTCACTCGCGTCGTCCTCGGCGTTTATATCCAGCAGCCCGAACTGATGCAGGAAGTCCTCGCTCGGGCCGGTGAGGACAAGGTTGCCCTCGCCAACTGGCTGCGCGAGGCGCACGCAGCAGGTAGCCTTTGTGTACCGGATCCAGAGCTTGCGGCGCACATGTTCGGAGAGATGACGGCGGGTGTGCTCTTCTGGCCCCAACTGCTCGAAGGCCAGCTCGACCCAGACCGTCGCGCGCTGCTCACCCGCGAAATCGTGGAAACGTTCGTCGCCCGATACCGACCGGCAGCGGCCTAGTCCGGTCGTCGGTAGAAGGCGCGTCGTCGCGTTCAGCGGCTGCGATTGACGCACCGCATCTGCGGGTCCGCTGCAGTTGGTAATCGGCCGCGAGTTCATGGTAGACGAGCGATCGAATGAGGCAGGACGGGCCCCGAGACAAGCGCGCCGCGCGCTTCATGCAAGTCGCGCTCGTGCTCGGAACGCTGCTGCTTTTAGTCAACCCGATCGTGCCGCGTCTCTTCCTCTCGCTCGATCCCGACGGGACCTTGTACCTCTTGAGTTGGGACCTCGTTCTCATCGTTCTTCTGGTCTGTTCCGTACTGTTCGTTCGCACGCGAAGCGACCGGTATCGGCGCCTGTTCTTTAGAGCCCTGCTCTTGGCGGCGCCCCTGCTCTTCGGAAGCGAGCTGCTGCTATCGAATTGGCGAATGCGCCACGTCGATGAATGGCACTCTCAGAAAATCGAAGGCGTCTACGAGCCACACGTCGAACTGGGCTGGCGCCCGATCCCTGGCGCTCGCGGCCATCATGTGTCGGCGGGCAATTTCGACGTGACGTACACAATCGACGCAGTGGGTCGCAGGGAAATCCCCCCCAATTTTGAGGAGGCCCCAACGATTCACGTCTTCGGAGATTCCTACGCGTTCGGGCATGGAGTAGCCAACGCCGAAACCGCGCTCAACCTGCTTGCTGGCGACTTCGCGAAGCGACGCGGCCTCAACGTCGCGAACTACGCCGTCATGGGATACGGGCTCGAACAGATGGTGACGGCGCTACGCATCCACGAAGCGCGAATCGAGCCGGGCGACTACGTCGTATTCCTTCCAATGAGTTTCGATCTTACGCGCAACATGATTCACAAGCGGTTTCTGTGCTCGTTTCCGATTCGAGACAACACGCCCGTCGGCGGCCTTCGTATGCGACAGAACGGCACGTGGACGACGGTCGATCTCGACCGTGCATGCGGGCGGGCCGAGAACCTGCTGCTCCAATCAAACTTCGCCTTCGGCGCGCTATATCACTCTCTTCGCAACCGCCGACTGCACCCTGCCCTGAGCGAGAGCGCAGACGCGATCTTCGACGAGGCGAGAGAGACCGCCACGCGGGCAGGTGCAACGTTCGCGTTGTTGTTTCTTGCAGCGCCCTGGGAGTGCGAACGCGGAGACCACGACTTCGACCTGTCAGGGCTGCGGTCGGCGCATCGGTCAATGCTCGAACACTGTCCCGACGAGGACCTCGCGTTCCCGAGCGACAGCCACTGGAGCTCTCGAGGACACCGATGGGTCGCCGATTTCCTTGCAGCCGAGCTTGCCCATCGTCACACGAGGCGGGTTCGCGTCGTCCTCCCAGGGTGCCGACTCCCGGAGCGCAACCCCTGTTGACCCCAGCGCCCCCCTAGTGTTTAGTACGGAAACCGGGAGCTTCTCGAGGATTTGATGGCGACCGTCGCTCCCCCAGGAAGCGATCTTCGCCTCCTCGACATCGGCGGCGCGAGTTCGCTCTATCCGGCTACGCTCGCCCAATGGGGACGCGTCACCGTCGTTGAGCCCGACGCCCAGTCGGTGGCAACAGCCAAAGAAGTACTCGGCACAGACATTCGCCAAGGCAGTCTTCCTGATGCACTGGGCGTGGAGGGCCCGTTCGACGTCATCTCGATGCTCGACGTGCTTGAACACATCGAAGATGACCAGCAGGCGCTCGCCTCTGTACGTGCCCTCTTAAAGCCGGGGGGGGGGGGGCAGTTGATCCTCACCGTCCCGGCGCTGCCATCGCTCTATTCGGACCACGACCGTGCGCTCCATCACTTCCGTCGCTACACGCGGCGCACGTTGCGCATCGCGCTTGAGGGTGCAGGGTTTCGTATCGAACGAATGGGCTACTGGACCTCGTTGCTACTTCCGTTGGTTGCCAGTCAACGACTCGCCAGCAAGATGCGATCTGCGATCAGGCCCGACCCCAACCCCAGCTACTCGGCGAGCCTTCCGGGCAACTCGGCGAACACGGTTCTCTCAGCAGCTATGACGCTCGAGCGTCGGATCCTTCGCCATGTCGGGATGCCGCTCGGCTCATCGCTCTTCGCGGTGGCCAGCCACTGAGGCGCGACGCGGCCCGCAGAGCGGCTACTCGACAGCGGCTTCACACATCAGCGCATCATAGGCCTCGCAGTCGACTGCGCAGACCTGAAACCTTCCTTCGCAGGTGCCCTCGTAGCGACTCTGTAGAGGCGCCGAGTCGTCGATGAGCTCTTCGATGAAGTCTTTGAACGTCACCGTCCCCTCGGCCGTCTCAATCTCAGTACCTGTCCAGGTGGCAGCCGAGGGGTCTTCTTCGAAGGCTGCGATGAACTCGATCTCTGAGGCGCCGATGTCTTCGAGTCCGGTGACCGTGAGGCAGTGGCTGGTATTCGTATTGCGATAGTACGGCATGTAGTAGGCGAGGTTGTCGAGACCATCGAGCTGCGCGCGGAGCGTTTCGAGGTCCTCCGATGCGAGGCGGTAAATCTCGGTACGACCCGCACCGGTATTCACCGAGGTTTCCTCTTCGGCGAATATGGGAAAGACACCCGAGTACACGGCAACGGTGTAGTTGTAGTCGCGTTCGAACATCGAGATGGCCAAACGGTCGTTGGGGAAAGTCTCAGCGACGACGGCATTGATCTCGCCGAAGTCGGCCGCCACGCGATCGGCTCCCATCGGGAGCGCGTCGATCAGCGTGTCGACGCCCCAGAGCGGTTGCACGAGGGTGAGCCCTCTCGAGTTGCTCGGCTGGCCGTTGAGCAAGGTGCTGGGCGTCACCGGACCGCTGTCGGCAAGCAGATAGCTTCGCTCGACTCCTGGCATCCCGTTGCGAATGAAGGGGTAATTGTTGAGTGAACCGACGCCGCCCGCACTACAGCCACCCACCAACATCTGGGGAACCGAGGCGAACATCTCGTTCAACTCTTCGATCACCACGAGCATGTTCTGGTGCCCCATGTGATGAAAGTCGACGTCGGGTCCGACGCCGTCCGGGTCGACGTAGGTCTGCACGCGGCTGCCGAGATAGGTGTCGCCGGTGCAGTACGGGACGAACACTTTGTTCCAGTCGCCCATGGGACTGATCTCGGAGTTGTTGGACAGAACTGGGTAGGCTAACTCGACCGGCACCTCGCCGTTGGTGACGCCCAAGGGCTCGGTGATGACACTCAACGGTGCGAGCTCCTCGACGCGAAGGTAGACAGCAGGGTAGTCGTCGCGAATGCATTCAGTGCCTTCGGGCTCTTGGATGCAGTCTGTATTGAACGGGCCGCCGCCGGCGCAGCTCTCGTAGTCGCTGCACGCACCCCCGCCCTCGAGGAAGACTACGACGTTGCTCGAAGTCTCGGAAAAATTGACGAAGTACTTGTACTGCGAGCCGTTGGCGCAGACCGCACCCTCGGGCTCGAACTTCAGCCACTCACCGTACGCAGATGGGACAAACGGTTCGTCGGGGCCTGAATCGCTCGCTTCGTCATCGCCGCATCCAGCACCGAGGAGCGAGAGACAGAGCACCCAAACGAGACCCCAAGCTGCAGTTCGACCTTCACACGCCATCATGTGCCTTCCTCCAAAACGGACGCGGAACGATACTCCAGTTGCGCGCGATGCGTTGGGACAAAATAGAGAAAGCCATGGGGTCCACGAGGAATTCGAGGTCGACCGTAGGCCGGTTGGGGGTACGGGATTTCGCTTGCCTTTCTTTGCGAGCTCGGGTGGAACTGCCGCTATGAACCTCGCGACGGCAGCCCAAGGACTGCGATTGATTGGGAAGGCGAGCCCGCGAGCGGCATCTCGTAGCACGCTATGGATGTTCGCGATTTGGACAGCCGTCTTTTGGGGCGGGGTCGGGATTTGCGCCGGGCTCTTCTACCTTGGCATCATGGACTTCACCACGAGCACGAAGACGGCGCTCTATGGAATCAGCCTGTGGCTCAACGCATGGGTCCTCGTGTTCGTGCTCCCTCAGAACCAAGGGCGGCCGAAGCTCGATCTGTATCACGATGCTCTCGTCGTCTGGTTCCTCTCCTACGCGCTCACGAATCTCCTCTGGGAGATCCCTTGGGTCACGTTCTCGCCGTTCGTATTTGAGAACCTGCACACGCTCGACGATGTGGTCTCGCATACCGACTACATGCGCGAGAGCCCGTTCCATATGTACTGGTGGGTGCTCGCATCGTTTGGTTCAGTCGACCTCCGAACCGTGAATCACAACTCCACCTTCTTCACCCTCGAGCTCTATGCCTTCGTGAACGTGGTATCGATCGCGTACTTCTTTCACCTCAACAAGAAGTGCTCCCCGTATCGCTACTTGGTCCCGGTTCTCGGATGCGGCGAACCGGTGGCATCCACGTTCATCTTCTCGTTCTCGGAGGTCTTCGCGGGTTTCGAGAACATGACGGGCGGTGTCGCGGACACCCTACTCGCTCTAGTCTGGACGCAGTATCAGTACTTCGTCTTCCCTCTGATCTTCGGGTACCTGGGCGTGAAGCTATTGCTCGATGACTGGGGGCACGCTTCCCAAGGCGGTCCGGCTAGAGGGTTGCCGGCGGTCGCTCACCGAAAGCACGCCCTCTGTTGATGGCCGGGGACTACCCGATCGATCTGTACGCGCCGCTGCACCAAGGCAACGAGGGCGATGAAGACTTCTACCGTGCGGTGTGTGCTGGCGCCGATCGGGTGCTCGAGCTTGGATGCGGTGCGGGGCGCATCCTCGCGGCACTTGCCGATGACGTCACGGGCCTGTTCGGCATCGACTCCTCCGAAGAGGCACTGGCTCTGGCACGAAAGAACCTTCCCCCATCGGTCGAGCTCCGCCGAGGCAGCATGGAAACCTTCGAGGTCGGCGGCGGATTCGACCGCGTGTTGATCCCGTTCAACGGCATCTATTGTCTTCCCGACCTCGAGAGCGTCCAGCGCACATTCGTGCAGGTCGAGAAGGCGCTCGCAGCAGACGGGCTTCTCGTGTTCGACGGGTACGCAGGGGACCCGATCCACGAAGACGAGTCTTTCGATGAGGGTTTCGACGACGAAGAAGAGATCGCGACGGTCGACGCACGCGGGAAACGTTGGAGAGTGTTCGAACGAAGTGAATACGAGCGCGTCGCTCAGCGCTTCACCGTCCACTATCGCTACCTCGCGGATGATGATGGCGAAGAGATTCTGGCGACGATCCGCCACCGGTATCTGCGTCTCGAGGAAGCGCTCGACGCCCTCGCACACGCAGGCCTCGAGGTCGTCGTGGCCCATGGAGGGTTCGATCAGAGCGCCTATGACGACGACTCCGACCACATGATCATCACGGCTCAGAAGAGGGATTGAAGTGTAGCTGCCGTCGCAAAGGGTGCACTGGCCCTCGGCGCGTTCGATGAACCGAACGGCAGGCGTTATTCGAGAAGCGGAAGGCACGCCGCTACGACGGCTCGTGTCTGATGCGCGGCCGTCGACGCGGTAGGACCCGCCGACTGATCCAGTTTGTCATCGGCACGAGGAACAAGGCGCAGATGGTCAGGATGGGTAGCGAGATCGCCGCGAGCAATAACAGGTCGAGATGGTGCGGCTGCAATACCAGGGTCACGATCAGCGGCACGACACTCGCCAGTGAGACGCCGATGACGAGACGCTGCGACATGAGGGTTCGAAGAACCGTGAGGTCTTCGGCGATCTTTGGTGTAATCACGAAGTCTTTGAGACTCCCCTGTAGCCCCTCCATAATTCCCACCGCTGCATGTGAGAACAGCGGCAAGCGCCAGAGCGCCTGAACGGGATAGGCGAGGACGACCGCGATCGCCGTTCGCCAATCGCGCTCGCGCGCGTAGTTCACGGCGGCCGTCGCGTTGGCGAGCACGAATGGATTCTGGATTAGGGACGAGATGACCCCGAAGGCCAGCACCTCGGGCGGTCCTTCGCCCAAGACCGCCGCCGCGATCCACATCGGGAACAGCAACTGGGCGATGAATCCCGGCAGAACACTGAAGTTCGCCCCAAGCCGTAGGAACAGGGAGAGACGCTGGTTCCACGGTAGCGATGAGCGCATCCATTGGAGGAGGTGGAGTTTCGCGAGCTCCGTTCCTCCGGTCGCCCAGCGGCGCTTCTGTTTCTGCTGACCCGTTATTTCGCCTGGCACCAGCTCAGTCGAGACCATGGCGGGGTCGGTCGGTTCGTAGTCCACCCACTTGCCCCCCCAGCCACGGGTCAGAATCGTGATTCCGGCGCTCCAGTCTTCAGCCACCCGGGAACCGTCCCAACGGCCGCCGTCTTCGAGTGCCTTCAGTCGCAGCAGGGCACAGTGCCCGTTCATGGTCGGGATACCGTAGTGCGCCATGTAGCCCTCAACGAATCGACGCGCCGCATCGCCCACATAGCTGTCGGACCAACTAATGATGGTGTCTTTCGGGTTGCCGATACGGAACATCCCTTGAACGAAACCAAGCCGCTCGTCGTGCACGAACTCGGTGGCCATCGGTCGGATAGCCTTCGGGGCAAAGGTGTCTCCCACGTCGAGCAGACCGATCAGCACAAATCCGGTGTGGTCGAATGAGCCAAGACGATCCAGGCCGATGTTCAAGTTCCCCGCCTTGAATCCGTCCGTCCCGTCCCGGTGTTCGACACGCAAGCGCGGCTCGGACCGATAGTGGCGGGCCACTTCCGTCCAGCGGTCATCGTCACTGTTGTCGATGAACTGCACCCGGAGCTTGTCCGGCGGGTAGTCGGCGCGGAGCACGGAGTCGATGCTGCGACACACATGCTCTAACGCCTCGTGACGCCCCGGGATCTGCACGACGATCTCGGGCAAATGGAGATCCGGCACGGGCGCAGGCAGGGTCACAATGGGCCTCGGCCCGTGAAGCAGCGTGATCGCCGAATAGACCCATAGAGGCGCGGCGACGAGCACATTGCCAACCGCCACCACGAGGGTCACGGCGACCATCATGGCCAGGAACGGCGAGTTGGCTTCAACAAGCACGGTGAACAGCCACGCGCCCAAGAAGGCGTGGGCAACCATGTAGAAGACCGCGACGAGGAGGATGGCCAAATGAACCTTCTTCCCCTGCGTGCCGACCAGCTTGTTCCAAGTACGAGTACTCATGTTCCCCTGCCCCCCCGGGCACTGCGCCTTCAGTGTAAGGACTCAACGCAATGCGTCAATCGAGGGTCGCAACGGGCTCGATCTCGCTCGGACGCCAAGACTTGTCGAAGAAAGACGGCAGCGGGCTGTAGAGGCGCAGAATCGTGAACCAGCCCTTGTCCGGCACGGTTTGGATCCAGTTGCCCCGCTCGACTCCCTCGGGTTGGCTCGGACTGAAGTAGACCGTCGTCGACCCATCCTTGCTAGGCGTTGCAGCCGGCGATGGGTAGCTCTGACTGCCGGCACGGGGGTAGTTCTGTGGCGTTTGAAGCATCGAACGGGTTTGGTTGTCGTAGACTGTGAGCGACCAGAACTTGGCCGCTGGGATCCCCTTCGGGAGGGTCATCCTGTAGGTCTTCGCGCCATCAAACGGATCGCCATTCGCGTCGAGGAAGCCCATCAAGTACTGAGAGCCAACGTTCGGAATGTTCATGATCATCCCTGGCGAATCGAGCGTGTATGCGTAGTAAAACGCGGTTCGCGAGTCGAGGGTCCGCGCGCCGGTGGGTGGGTACGGCACGAACATGCCGTCCTTGAATGCCGGTGGCGGCGTCTCGAAAAAAGCACCGCCCTCGAAGAGCATGTTGCCCCAGCGCGAGTTGGGGTAGTAGGCCCAGTTGGGATGCGCCTGGGCGAACCGCCAATTCAACGCCCGCCCCGCAGCGTTGCCTACCGCCGCAGCGTCGGTGAGGATCTTCTTCATCCGGTCGTCAGGCGCGAACTCTTCGCCCTTGACGATTCCGATGGCCGCGAGCTGACCAGCAAGCTCCGGGTCGTAACTGGTAGCCGGTTCGGCCTGAACGTTGGCGTTGATCATTTCGAAGAAGCCGTAGTCGCCGGGCGGGATGGTGTTGAACGAAACGCCGGCGGCCTCGATGAACTTGGTGTCGGCAACCGTCGGGTTGGACCCGAGCTTTACTTCGCCCTCTAGTGCGGTGGCGATGCTCGTGCCGAAGCCTCCCGGTGTGTAGGGGTAGATCTTCAAGTTCTTCTTGATGTTCTCCACCGTCGGTTTCGGGTCGCCGTCGGTCAAGAACGCTCGGCCTGCGTACAGAACGTAGTTGGTCTTGGAGTGTGCAACGAAGAAGCCATCGTCGGGCAGAAGTCCATCGTATCCCGGCGGGACGATCAGATACTTCCCGCCCTGACCTCGATCTGGTCCCGGGAACCCGATGTCGATGATCCATGAGAACCACATGTCGTTGATGGTCCCGAGGCCAAGAGCCGGCTGCTCGATGACCATTGGGCCTTTCGATAGATCGACCGTCGCTAGGTAGTAGACGGTGTCGGCATTGGCCGTCAGGAACAGCGACTTCGAATCCATGAGTTCGGAGAAGATGACGACATCGTTGTCCTCAGCGCCGATGCTCTGGAAGCCTTGACGAATCGCGTAGGCCGAGGCGCCGCGGAAGCTGTTGTTGTACACGTTGAGAGCCCGCGTGAAGTCGAGCGCGTCGTACACCCGCTGGGCGGTCTCGACCGTTGGCGCGCCATCCCGGAACTCGAGCGTGCCGAGTGTCGTCTCGACTTGATTCGGAGTCACTAGCGACGGGGGAGTGCCCTTCCCAGGAGCGGTCGCTGGCATGGCGGGCTGAGGACTAGCCGGTTTGCGAACGGCATCTCCGTCCTCGCCTGCGGTCTTGCTCTCCTCGGCCGCGACTTTTGTCTCTTCGGGGTCCGTTGGCGGCTGTTCCGGCGTCGCTTCCGGCACACTCGGCGCGGTGGGGCCCTCACATCCGATCAGAGCACCGAGAGCAAAGATGGTGAGCGCGTGTCGAGTCGATCGCTTGATCTTCATCGGAACCTTTCGTCGGCTTGCATGGTTCTCTTATCAGGCTTTTTCGGGGTCGCTACCAGCTTGCTAGCGAGTCGCACGCGCGGCGCTGACTAATCCACGGGCGCTCCTGGCGACAGAGCCTCCCTTGGACGCAGGCGCGATCGACGGTCATCTTCGGCCAGTCATGTCAGCAACTGATCGACATCGCCTCTTGGCGACGCCCTTATCGTTCACCGAGAGCAGCCGAGACTCGTGAACGCACCGACGGTAAGCCGCTACACCTCCACGCCTCGAGGGACGAGTCCCGACGCGCGCGCGCGGATCTGGAGCATCATCCTCTTGGCCTGGCTCATCGGACTGTGCGTCGTGCCAGATCCACGACCGTTTGGGGCACCCGAATGGGCTGTGCGCGGCGTGCGCTCCCTCGCAGACGTGTCGGAACCAACGGCGCGCGCGGTGGCCACGGGCATCCTGAGAGCGGCAGGCCTCGGACTGGTCGGAGTGCTTCTGTCGCTCGCGCTGGCGCGTCTGAGGCTGCGCTACGCCGCGCCGATCGTGCTCGTCACGGCGCCGCTCCTCGCGATGGTGGTGAAGTGGATCAACTTCGGCTACGCGCCACTCGCGATGCAGGCGCGTTTCATCGTGCTGTGCGCTGTGCTCGGTGCGTTGATCGGCCTGGCGCTGCGTCGGAGCCGCATCGCGCTGGTCTCGTTGGTACTGATCCTAGGAGGCCTGTTCCTGTGGGGGACGTCGACCAGCGTTTCGTGCGGCCTATACGAGGCAGCTGCGCTAACAGGGATGCACGTGCTTGAAAACGCGGACGAACTATCGGTGAACGACGACGCCTTTGCGACGGCACTCCAGAGCGCGTTTCTCTACGCAGAAGACAACTCGCATGGTGTGGACCCGGTTCTACCGAACCAGGCGGCGATTCTCGCGCTGGGGGTGATCCTGGGCGAGGATCGCGTCGCGAGCATCGCGAGCCGCCAGGTCGATCCGCGCACCCGAGACGTTCGTCACGCCCTACGCCACCGTGCGAGCCTGCGCGGACGCGGGGATCTCTCGCAACACTTCTGGGTGAGCGCCGCCCTGGTCGTCCTATCCGGCGCGGAGCGATCGCTCGCCGTTGGGCTCGCCAAAGAGCTGAAGGACTCCACTCCGGGTGGCTCCGGGTTCTCCTTCGTGGACATGGTCGCGAACAAGGCTGGCATCCGGTTCGCAATCTTGGCGACTCAGACAGAGGCCTCCGCGCGCCAGGTTCAGCAGCGCACCGCCGAGGGCGTGGATGTCGACGACTTGATACCCGAACTCGATGGACTCCCGGAAGGCATCTCGCGCGACGACTTCCAGTCGCAGTACGGCGGTCTAGGCGGGGCTGAAACCCGACGGCTGCTGGCAGAAATTGATCAACGAATCTCCGGACTATCCGAAGGGGCACGACAGTGACTCGTCAGCTTTCGCCAGACTGCGACTCGAGTTCCTTCGTCTCCGGGGCGGCCCCGGCCGGCTTCGGGAGGTCGGCATAGACGTGGAGATCTCGTTGCGGGAAGGGGATCACGATGCCCGCCTTCTGAAAGGCCGCGAAGATAGAGTAACGGACCTCGCTCTTGACCGTGGTGAACGCGTGGTTGTTGTAGTCGCGCAAATAAGCGCGCAGCACGAAGTTGAGTGAGCTGTCGCCGAAGTCGGAGAAAAGCACATCGGCGGGCGGGGACGACAAAACGGACGCATGGTCGTTTGCGCACTGCAGTAACAGATCGCGGACTAGATTCGGGTCAGAACCATATGCCACGCCGACGCTCACGAAGATACGACCGAGGCGGTCACCGTGAGACCAGTTCTCGACGGAAGAGGAAACGAGCTCCGAGTTCGGGACGATTATTGATGCACGATCGGGAGTTTGAATTTCGGTAGCCCGAACGCCGATCCGCTTGACGTAGCCCGAGCCCGACTGAACCACGATCCAATCGCCTGCCTTGACCGGCCGCTCGAACAACAAGATCAGTCCGGAGACGAAGTTGTTGACGATGTTCTGAAGGCCGAATCCGATGCCGACCGAGAGGGCGCCGGCGATAATGGCGAGTTTCGCGAACCCGATTCCAGCAATGGACAGAGCGACGAGGATCGCGATCACGAGACCCACGTAGTTGAGCAAGGTGACGATGGAGTTTCGTGCGCCATCCTCGATCGGCGCACCCCTGAGGAGCGTCCGACCGAGGAGGTTCGTCGCCCAGCGTGTGCCCGTGTTGACGATGAGGAAGGCCGCGGCCGCCGTCACGATATCCTCGAAAGAGACGGACACGGCGCCGACGTTGATGTCCGACGAAACCCAGTAGGAGACGCGCCGAGCGTCGACCCACTCGAAGCCGAAGATCAGCATAAACGCAGGCACAGCCAGTACGCCGAGAAGAATCTCGACCGCAATGCGCAGCCAGAAACCGATGGGCTCGGAGTGCGCTTCCTCAGTCTGCGCGCTCGGCACCTGCCCGTCATTGATTCTTGTGGGTCTTGGGGGTCCAGAAGGAATCTTCGAGACCGCCCACAGAGCCGCCCTGTGAACACACCAGAACAGCACGACAAAGAGGAACAGAAAGACGGCCCGATGAAACACGAAGCTCGCCAAGCGCACATAGCCAAGGCCGAGCAGGATCAGCAACACGACGCTCAGGACTTGCCCGCTCCGCTGCCAGACCCGTTTCCGTGAATGCGGCTCTGCGGTCGTAGCCGTGCCTGAGTCCCATGCGCTTGGCTTGACGAACAGCCACAACAAGACCGCGAAGGCGGCAGTCGTGACCGCCCTCATAGCGAGCGCGACTCCAGTGGCCCCGGGTTCGAGTTCGAGCGCCCCACCGACAACTCGCTCGAGTACTAGGACTGAGACACCGGCTACCAAGAGGTTTCGAAGGCGGCGAGCGTTCGCATCGTCGCAATCGACGAGACGCCATGCGGGCAACTCAGGCGAAAAAACCGCGCGCGCAAACGTCCACAGCAGGGTCCACGCACTACCGGCAAGCCAAAGGCGCCGCGCGAGCAGCTCGGTCGTGGGGTCAAACAGCCCAGCCTCGAGCCCCGCAACGTAGAGCAGAGCGCCGGCGCCCACGGCGACGAACGCACGACTCAGGGACTTGAGCGCGACCCGCAAGGTCTTATCGGACAAGGTCGGCTGAGGCTTGCCCTCGAACGAGGCCTCCATGCGGCGCCAGGTGGGCCACAGCGGGAGAAGGAGCAGTGCGATCGCAAAGAACAGTGCGACCAGAAGGACGGTGCGCTTCGAGGACCAGCCATTCTTCTCGGACTGCGCGCGCCAGCTCTCGGTTGAACCGCTCACCAAGCGGCCGAGGGAAGGACGAAGCTCTCTCGCCGCATCGCTCCAAAAACTGGGTAGCAGGGGCGAGGTGGCGCGCGCCGTGATCTCGACGAAACGCGCCCTTCTCGCCTTGTCTTCAATCAGCTGGACCAGCGAGGTGGTATCGGCCGAGTTGAGAGCCGCCATCTTGGACAGTCCAGAAAGGCGTCCTTCGTCCTCGGTCAGCTGGCGGCGAAGAGCCGCAATGGAGTTCGATTCCGGTGGTTCGCCCGCGCTCGGCGGAGAGCCGAGAGCGAGCAAGCGTGCTTCGACTTCCTCGGCAGCACGGTCGAGGGTCTTGGCGTCGCTTCGGGACTGCTCGTCGGCGTCCAGTAGCGCCTGAAGCTGGTCGCTCAACGCCGCTGCGGGGAGAGTCCCGCGGTCGAGTTCTTGCTGAATGGCGTCGATGCGCTGCGATTGGGCGCGCAGATCGGCTTCGATCGCGTCGACGCTTGGCGCCTGTGCACTTGCCCCGGCGCCCATGGCAAGCACCAGTCCCACGCAGCAGGCGAGCAGCCCCCGTAGCTTGGTCATGGGGCGGATGATGACCAAGAGGACAGGCCAGGTAAAGCGAATGCACTGGGCATTCCTAGCCGAACTCGAGCGCCAGGCTGACGACCAGCTGATAGTCGTTCTTTTTCGGAATCGTTCCGTCCGCCTCGGGTTGAGGCTGTTCGGTTCGCAGGTACAAGAACGACGGGACGAAGTCGATCATGTCGGTCATCTCGATGGTGATCGTGGTAGACAAGTTCTGGTTGGTGTTTCCGATAGTCGTGTAAACTACGTTGATGCGCCAATCGACCTCGATTTCGACATTTCCGTTGATGAACTTGAACTGCCAATACGACCGAAACATGACGAACCCATCGTTCTGCGGGTTCTGCACCCCACTAGCCGCGCTCGACAGACTCGTAAACTGGTAGCCCAGCCCAGACTGCAAGTCCCACTCGAAGCTGTTGGCATGCCCGCGTCGGTGCTTCTGTTTGCGGAACAAGTGAACGCCTGCGCCGACGGCCGGGGTCGCCCGGAGCCTGAGGTTCTGAAACGAATCGTGTAGGAGCTGACCTACTATCGGTATGAGGAAGAACTTGCGCCAGAAGAAGAGATTGACGTCGAAGTCGATCAGATGGCGGTTGGTGTTGAGCGAGCCTGAGGCCCAGCCGACGGTACCGTTATAGCCAAGCCCCGCTAAGGTCCTTCCATCCGCGCGCTCTAGTTCCCAGGTCGTGTTCAACGAGCCCTGGTTGCTGTTGCCCGCGTTCGCAGAAAACCCGAGGCTGAACTCCGTAGACCACCAGCTCCGCTCCCGCTGCTCGCCTCGAATGATCGAAACGAGCTGGCTTCGAGGAAGTGTCTTCGGCCCGTCTTTGGTCCCAACCGTCACGGAGTCTGGAGTGACGACGGCGGGGCCGACCAGTGTGACCTTGTCCAAGAAAACGTAGGTGTTCGGGTTTGGCGAATGAATGCGTGCTACGTAGCTCCAGCTAATGATGGTGTCGTTGAACTGCTCGCTGTAGAACTTGACGTTCTCACCAGCTTCGATGCCCTTGGCCTGCATCCAACGGAGGTCGCCACGCAGCCACTCACCCGTTGTGAGCTGGAGCCAGTCGTCGGTGTCGCCGAAGTCGATCTCGTAGCTCGGAACGAACCATTCGGCGCTCTCATCGGCAGGCTTGGGAGCGGCTTCCTTTGGTGGCTCCTCGGCAAACGCAGAGGATGGGGCCACGGCCGCGGCGACAAGGATTGTCAGCTCCACGACCGAGGTCAGACGCATCGTCGCCGTTCGACCGGTTTGCATGCCAGGACTGGCTTATAGGCGGACGCGGGGAGCCGACAAGAAAGCGGCGTCTTCGGTTAGAATCCTTGGACGCTCAAGAGGCCGACGACTACAGCTCGGAGATCGGCATTCTGCCGCGCGCGCTCATCGGCGTGATGAGCTATCTCTCGCAGGGCGTCGAAGCCGGTAAAGTGACGGTCACCCGATATCGCGACGGGACCGAGTTCGGTTGGCCCGTGTTGACCGGCGAGCTGTTTCGGGTCGCCTCGAGCAACGAAGCGCCAACCGACGCCTTCGTCCGCGTAGGGTATCGCGGGACGTGGTTCTACATCGAGGATTCTGACCTCAACTCGAAGTCCACGTTCAACTTGCTGGATCAGCTCTTCCAACTGCAGTCCGGAAACACGAGAAGAACCGGACCCGTGCTCACACTGCCACTCAACTGACGAAGCGCCGGGGCTCGCCCGACAAGCTTGGCAGCCATAGCCACCGACCGTGAGACCCCTATGTGCCTAGGTCGACCTCATGATGCCGTCTAGGACCCCGCCCGGGAATAGACGGCCGATCGTCGCCCCCTGGATGAGGATCGAGAAGACCACGACCGCGTAGGTCATGTTGACGATTGTCGCCTTCTCGGGTGAATCCGGAAGCGAAAGAGCCAGGGCCAGAGCGAGGCCGCCGCGCAGCCCGCCCCAGGTGAGGAGCTGCGTGAGGCCCCACCAATTGGCGTTCATGACCCCGGCCCGGTTCAGTGGTGCGATTGCGACGTAGACGCTCACAGCACGGGCTACGAGACACGCGATGATCGCAGCCGTGGCAATGATGGCGAAATGAGACCATGAGACTGGGTGTACGACGACGACCGAGAGACCGATCATGACGAACAACAGCGCAGTCAGAATTTCTTCGATCCCTTGCCAGAATATCGTGAGCGATCTCGTCTCCGCTTCAGAAAACTTCGGTTTCGTAAAGTTGCCGAATAGGAGCCCGGTGACCACCATGCCGATCGGTCCCGACACCTCGATGTTCTCGGCCACGGCGTAGCCCAGGGCAACAGACGAGAGCGTAATCAGAAGCTGGGTAGAGTAGTCACGCGTGCGCAGGAGCGCGTGGTGCATCAATAGTCCGACGACGAGCCCCAACCCGATTCCGCCCAGGACTTCCCTCGCGAAGAGAAAGAAAGCAGCCGAGGCTGTCGGTTGCTGAGCTCCGTTGACCACCGCCAAGCCGATAGTAAACAGAACGACCCCAACGCCGTCGTTGAATAGCGACTCTCCGCTGATGATGGCTTCGAGTCGTTTGGGCAGACCGAGCTGCTTTAGGATCGCCAGGGCCGCAATCGGGTCGGTGGGGGAGATCAAGGCCCCGAAGACGAACAGATACGCAAACCCGACCGTGACACCAAACAGAAGCAAAAGACCGCTCAGAATCGCAGCGGTCAGCACACCCGCGACCAGCGTAGAACCGATTGCAAAAGCAGCAATCGGCCATTTGGACTCCCCGAGAAGATCGATCCGCACGCTGGCGCTGCCGGCAAACAGCATGAAGCACAAGACTCCGTTGAGCAGGGTATGCCCTAGGTCTAGCCGGTTGATGAGGGTCTCCTCCCAGCCGAGGTAGTCGAGCCCGCCGATGACCTTGAGTAGAAAGAGCAGGACGGTCATCGTCAGGGCGAGCAGCATCAGCCCGATCGTCGGCTGAAGTCGCAGAAATCGTTCGTTGATCAAACTGAACACCGCGGCGAGCCCTAGCAGGACGGCGGCACTCATTAGCAGATCCATCGCAGCTCCATTCGATTCACATGAAAGCGCAGAGGGGTTTCAAGCGGCGTCTTCAGCAACGCCAACACTAGTCATTCTGCAAGAGCTCGTCCATACGGTCTCTCGTACCCGGGAACGGGCTGAGGTATACCTCACGAGGATGTCTCTCCTCCTCGCCGTCGCAATTCTTCTTGTGTTGACGGCGCTCTTAGGTGTGGTGAACGAGCGCTACCTTCGGTTGCAACCAAGCATCGGGCTGATGCTCCTCGCGCTCGGTCTGACGCTTGTTCTCGCGGGGCTCAAGGCAGCGGGGATCGTGGACGAACTTGGGTGGCTCGAAGGCCTCGTCGCCAAACTGAACCTCAGCGAGATCCTGCTCAACGGGGTACTCTGCTTCATGCTCTATGCGGGAAGCACCGGTGTCCGGTTTGCATCCCTCGAGAGGGACGAATGGACGATCCTGACCCTGGCAATCGGATCCACCATCATCGCCTGTTTCCTGACCGGTACGCTCATTCATTTCGTGCTCGGATGGATTGGCGTCACGCTTGCTCTGTCCAGTGCCCTCGTCTTTGGCGCGCTGATCTCACCAACAGACCCGATTGCGGCCCTTGCCATTCTCAAACCCGCTGGCCTGCCGACACGACTCGAGACAATCATCAACGGGGAATCTCTTTTCAACGACGGCGTCGGAGTCGTCTTGTTCACCGTGTTCTTGTCATACGCGCAAGGCGCCGGACCAGAAGGCTCCCCGCTCGTCCTCTTCCTTCGTGAAGTGTTGGGGGGCGTTGGGCTCGGGCTAGCGGTAGGCATGCTCATTCACATCGTGCTGCTGCGTACCAACGACTACGCGATTCACCTGTTGGCAACGCTAGGCAGCGTGGCACTCGGCTATAGCGTGGCACTGCAAGCCGATATCTCCGGCCCCATCGCCATGGTCGTCGCGGGTCTGATCACCGGGAACGCTACGACGCCTCGTCTGTCGAAAGACGTGAGTGAACCCCTGGCCACCTTCTGGAACGGGATCGACGACCTTCTGAACTCGCTCTTGTTCGTGATGATAGGCCTGCTCGTCGTCTTGGTCCGCAACTTGGACGACGCGCCCCTCCTCAAGGTCGCGCCCGTGGCGATCCTCGTTTGCCTAATCGCGCGCAGCATCAGCGTGTACGTGCCCCTGGTCGGATTGACCGCCACCGGCATCCTCGATGGGGACCGCCGTGGTTTGACCAGGTTCCTCAGTTGGGGAGGATTGCGCGGCGGCCTCGCTCTCGCGCTCGCGCTCTCTCTGCCTGAAGGCCGCGATCGACTTGTGATTAGCGACATGACCTTCGCGGTCGTGGCTTTTTCGATCCTGGTCCAGGGGTCCACAATCTCCAAACTCTTTCAGCCCGCATACTTGAGAGGTCTGTTGAAGTAGTTGATGTCGACTCGGTTGGATCGCCACCCCGTGATTGGAAGCGGACTGAAAGCTGGGGAGAATAGAAATGGACAAGTCTGAGCTGATCAAGGCGTTCGGCGCCTTCTTCGCGATTATGAACCCGTTCGTGAACCTGCCGATCTTCCTGGCGCTCACTACGGGGTACTCGATCGCAAAGCAACGCACCTTGGCCGTGAAGATCCTCTTGTTCTCGACGGTCATGTGCGCGATCATCTTGGTCGCCGGAAATGCGATCATTGGATTCTTCGGCATCACGGTCGATCAGTTCCGCATTGCTGGCGGCATCGTTCTCGTGCAGATCGCTTGGTCGATGCTGAACGGAGAAGGCGTTTCATCCCATCAAGGCTCGAAGGACGAGCAGCAGCACCTATCCGACCTGTCGGCGCTCGCATTCTATCCCATCACTTTTCCGATGATCGTCGGACCGGGGACCATCGCGACGCTCATCATTTATTCCGGCCATGCCCAAACCTTTCCCGAAGTGATCGAAATCGGCGGAGTCGTGGCGATCATTCTGGTGATGCTCTTCGTCGTCCTGTTCTTTGCCTCCTCGTTCGGAAAGGTCTTGAGCGACACGATGCGGGTGATCATGACCCGACTGATGGGCATGATCCTGCTCGCCATCGCGGTCGCGATGGTCGTGAACGGGTTGAAGGTGGTACTACCCGGCCTTGCATGATCATCGAAGATCCGTGATCGCCAACGTCGGCTAATCACAACTCTCGTGGCAATGTCTCAGTATCGCGCCAAGATTTTCGTCCACTCGTCACTCGCCATGATTTTCAAGATCGCTCTATTCAGCGGCTCCCGCATGGCGCTGCCGCGCGGCAAGGCGAAGCTTACGAAGCGGTGATCGAATGTCTTGGGTAGCACTTCGATTCGGCCCCGGAACTCGGTCTTCTCGAGGTACGCCAACGTGGACGCATCGTAGACGAAGGCGTCTATCTTGGCTTCGACGAGGGACTGCAAGCCATCTTGCTCGCTGTCGAACGGCACGACGGCCTCGACCCCGCGTTTGACGAGGTAGCTCTGGGCGTCTGATCCGGCCATGGTGCCAACGCGTACGGTCTGCAGATCGCGCAGGCCACGCACCTCACTGCCCATGCCACCGACGGTCAAAGTGCTGGCGATGGTTGCTGTGAAGCTGGAGATCAAGACGATCGCTGCAAACATCCAGATGATTGCGATGATCCGACCGCCCAGAGTCTTTGGTGCTTTGTCTCCGTATCCGACTGTGGTCATCGTCACGGCTGCCCACCAAATGCCCTGAGCAACCCCTTCCACGGGACCACCGCCAAACATTTCGCGGTTCTGGCGGCGTTCGAAAAGCCACATGGCTGCACCCGCCATCATCCACACGAGGATCAGGAAACCAACGGCCGCGAGAAACTGCAGTGAGAAGAAACGTTCGAAAACACGTAGCCACCCGTCGGTGGCTCGCTGCTTCGCGACCGCAATGGCCGTTCCCCATCGGTAGTAGGAAACCGAGAAGTCGGCGAAGCTGACGCGTTCGAGCGTCACGCCTACTGTCGGTGTCAGATCCAATTCTCCTTTGGTGAACGCGTCCGTCATCTCTGCGATATCGCCGTATTCTTGCAGTTTGAAGTCGACACCCATTTCCTTGGCTATTTCACGCCAGAGATCGATGCCGATGCCTTCCCACTGACCATCGGCGTTCTTCATGGCGAAAGGCTCGATGTCCGTCACGCCGACCCGCAATGTCTCCCGCGACACGCGGTCGTCCTGCGCAGATAGTCCGCTCGGCTGCAGCCCTACGATGCAAAGCGCGATGACGACCAAGATTTTTGGATTCGTGCCCATATCATTACTCGGCTCCAGACGGCGGCTACCGCGGAGGCCCAGAAAGTCAAGATGGTGGTTGGAGCCTAGAAGCGCTCCGGGGCGAGTTCCCACATCGTCGGCGAGCGCCAGAGCGCCGAGAGCGTGAGTTCGCGCATGTGGCTAAACTCGCGGGGGAGCTTGTCGTAGAGCCGGTCGAATAGGGACTCCTGGTCGTAGAGTTCCTTCTTCCATTCTTCGCGGTCGACGCTCATCACCTCAGTGAACTGCTCTTGACTGAAATCGAGACCTCGCCAGTCGAGCTGCTCGTACTGCGGCATCCATCCGAGCGGGCTCTCGACGGAGCCGGCTCGACCCCGCACGCGGTCGACGATCCATCGAAGCACGCGCATGTTCTCACCGAACCCGGGCCAGACGAACTTGCCGTCGTCGTCTTTGCGAAACCAGTTGATCAGGAAGATGCGTGGGGGCTTCGGCGTGTTCCGGCCGATTTCGAGCCAGTGGTTGAAGTAGTCGGCCATGTGATAGCCGCAAAAAGGCAGCATCGCGAAGGGGTCGCGCCGGATCTTGCCGACCTCGCCTCCCGCCGCGGCCGTCTGCTCGGAGCCGATCGTGGCTGCCATGAAGACCCCGTACGCCCAGTTGAACGACTGCACGACGAGCGGCATCGTTTTGGCGCGACGCCCGCCGAAGACGAAGGCGTGGACCGGACGCCGGCGGGATTCTCCCAGTCGGGATCGATGACCGGGCACTGAGACGCAGGCGCGGTGAAGCGCGCGTTCGGGTGCGCTGCGGGGCGCCCGCTCTCCGGGGTCCATTGCTCGCCACGCCAATCGGTGAGCTGCGGGGGTGGCTCCTCGCTGAGCCCTTCCCACCAGACGTCGCCGTCGGGCGTCAACGCGCAGTTGGTGAAGATGCTGTTGGCGCGGCATGACTCGAGCGCGTTCTTGTTGGACTTCTCCGAGGTGCCCGGGGCCACGCCGAAAAATCCTGCCTCGGGATTGATTGCTCGAAGTCGCCCGTTCGCGTCCGGTTTGATCCACGCGATGTCGTCGCCAATCGTCGTCACCTTCCACCCGTCTTCGGCAAAGGCCGGCGGCGGCACGAGCATGGCGAGGTTGGTCTTTCCGCAAGCGCTGGGCAGCGCCGCCGCGATGTACGTCTTTTCGCCCTCGGGGCTCTCGACACCGAGGATGAGCATGTGTTCGGCGAGCCAGCCTTCGTCGCGCGCCATCACCGAGGCGATGCGCAGCGCAAAGCACTTCTTGCCGAGCAGCGCGTTGCCTCCGTACCCGCTACCGAACGACCAAATCGCCCGTTCTTCCGGGTAATGAACGATGTACTTGTTCTCGTTGTTGCAAGGCCACGGCACGTCCTTTTGACCTTCGGCAAGCGGGGCCCCGACCGAGTGCACGCACCGCACGAAGTTCTGGCCTCGAAGATGCTCGTAGGCCGCTTCGCCCATCCGCGTCATGATCTTCATGTTCACGGCAACGTACGCCGAGTCGGAAAGCTCGATGCCGAGTTGTGAAATCTCCGAGCCGAGCGGGCCCATGCAGAACGGAATCACGTAGAGCGTACGACCCGCCATGCATCCCTTGAAGAGCCCGGCGAGTTTTGTCTTCATCTCTTGCGGCTCGGTCCAGTTGTTGGTCGGCCCCGCGTCTTCTCGACGCACGCTGCAGATGAACGTGCGATCCTCGACGCGAGCGACGTCGGCCGGATCGGAAAACGCCGCGTAGGAGTTGGGACGCTTGGCCTCGTCCAGTTTGACGAAGGTGCCTGCGTCGACGAGACGCTGGCAGAGCATTGCATACTCCTCGTCCGAGCCATCGCAGAAGTACACCTCTGCCGGTTCGCACAGGGTCACGACCTCCCGGACGAAGGCGCGCGCCTCGTCACTCTCGAGAGCGGGTGGAAAGTCGATCGCGGTCGGGTCTACGGTCATGATGGCCTTTCTCGAAGTACTTGCTAGCTGTGATGTGAAGCATCTACGCCGTGGGCTCAATACAGATTCCACAAGCGCGGCGCAATGTCACCTGTTCTATAAGAACGCGCGGAGCTTCTGTACGAGCTCTGCTTGGGTCTTGGTGCCGAGTTTACGCATCCCCGATGCGACGAGGTGGCTTACACGCGATCGCGAGAGACCTAGGCGATACGCGATGAGCTTGTGACTGTCGCCAAGCGCAGCGAACGCAATCACGCGCTGCTCCTGCTCGGTGAGGCCACGCGGGTTCGGGACGGACGGTGGGTTCGGGAGGGCCAAGACGAACCGCCGATCGTCCGTATCGAACCAGTCGACCATGGACCACTGACCACCCACGAGCGCCCACCAATCAGCGAGCGCCTCGTTAGTGTCCGACTGACCACCGTCGGTGATGCGAAAGTCCGTTGGATCGATGATGGCGTCCGCCCCGAGGGGCAGGCCGCTTTCACTGGTCACGGTCGCTCGCTGCTTCTTGAGCGCACTTCGAAGTCGAGCACCGGAGGCCAAATGGGCTGCGACCATCTCCCACCGGCTCCGCTCCCGAGGACCGAGCTCCACAACCTCTGGCGTCGGAGCCAGGATGAGCACGCCGCGACCGTCGGTATCGACCGTCATCACACCGATTGCGTCCGCGGCCCCGTCGAAGAACGTGCGCCATGTCTCGAGCATCGCGGGATACTCCGCCGTCCGCTCCGAAACCACGAACACGCCCGTATACGTTTGCTCGTGCGTGCGCTCCGCGGGAAGTGCTGCGGCGGACTCTATCTGTCGGGCCATCAGGTCGTCGGGGCCAGTCTCCACGTGTGTCGCTTCGATCGTTGGAAGGCCAGGTGTCTTCGACTTCACTGCGATCAAGCCCCCCACTCCGAGACCATGATCAAGAAGCGGCAAGTGGGCCTGGATCAGCTGAGAAAACCACTCAGTATCGGTTGGCCCGCGGTCGTATGCGGCGTCGACGGCGGCGAAGGTCGCGTCTGTTTCGCGTCTCTTCGTTCGAGTGGTCATCGGTCTCGGACACTATCGGACCGTGGGAATGGACTCAACAGCTTCAGCGTAGCTTTCGGGTCGGATGTCCGTCCATACGTAATTCGTGCGGTTCAATCGAACCGCCTAGGGGGCCGACCTCCAGGTCTCGTAGTTCTACTACTCGCGCCAGACGCGATAGAAATAGACGTTGTGTCTCTGGTTCACCACGAGACAACGTCTCAATCCATCTGAGCCTTGGGAAAACGCGGCGTCCAGATTGCCAATGTCGCTCAAGAACACCTGATCATCCGGGAACGCCGTCTTGAAGAAACTGATCGGCAAATCCTCAATCGGGCTCGGAGTCAGCGCGAAACGCTCTTTGTGTTGCACCGGATTCTTCGTTTCGAAGCGGAGCCACGCGTCGTAGTGGTCCATCCACATTGAACCGGACCCCGCCAGCCCCGACACCTCGGATGGTGATGTCTCGAACTCGTGCGTGAAAAGAGAGTTCGGAGAGACCTCGAATCCTCGACCGAACACATAGCCGAAGATTCGAGTCCTGTTCATGTAGAGCAGCGAGATAGCGATTAGAACAGCGAAAGAAATCGCTCCAATCTTCTTCTTGTCTCGATCCATCATGATTCGATGCGCCGCACATTTACGTTGGACCCATCCTTTGCCGCTTGTCAAAAACCAGCTCTCAGCCGCTGATGTGGCGCGATGGAGCCGAGGGGTAGCGTGCCGCCGCGCCTCACGGCGCAGAGTCTGGTAGCTTCGTCCCGGCGTTTTCGCTCGACGGTGCGCTGATATCCGAATCCGCTGCTCGCCCATGGGGCTGTCCCCCCAGACAAAGTTGAGGAAGCTGCATGATCCGTACATTCATCTGCATCTTGTTGTCGCTGGTATCTGTGCCTGCAGCGGCGCAGGTTACGACCGACGCGGGCACGATCAATCCCGACCGTGTGCAAAGGTTTTTCAACCAGCCAGGCTATTCACCCTATGCCGGGCGCAACTTCCCGATGGCCCCACTCTGGGGTGAAATGCACCTGCACACGTCATGGTCGGGAGACGCGGTTGCGGGAGGCACACGAGTCGGGCCGGACGAAGCTCTCCGCTACGCCAAGGGCGCAGAGATCACGTCGAACACCGGGCAGAAGGTTAGGCTTTCACGGCCTTATGACTTCTTGATGGTGGCCGACCATTCGGACGCGTCGCAAGCCACAACGAGCCGGGCCAGTTCACCGCGCTCATCGGCTATGAATGGACTTCAAACTACGGCGGCGGCAACAACCTGCACCGCAACGTGGTCTACCGGGATGGCAAGACCAAGGCCAACATGATCCGCCCGCTGACGACATTCGACACCGAGATTCCCAACGAGCTGTGGGACTGTCGCAAGGGAAAGGCACGTCGGAACAGCACCCCTCGCTGTCGCCGGCGGATGAGTTCGCAGATTTCGAGATCTGGGACAAAGGCAATCTGAAGCAGGGGCTCCAGGTCGAGGAGAAGTACGGCACGAACCCGTTCAAGTTCGGTTTCGTCGGGTCGACCGACGCCCACGACCGTCAGCCTGATGCGAATGGAAAGTTGCTCGCCGTCGGCAACACCGGGGATGTGAAGAATGCCACGTGGACCAACACCATTGGCGCACCAGAGCTGATTGCTGTCTGGCGCGATCCGGATTTCAATCCTGCTCTGAAGGCGTTCTACTACGTGCGTGTGCTGGAAATCCCGACCCCGCGCTGGACGGCCTACGATGCCGCCTTCTTCGAGGATTCAAATTTCGCGCCTGAGGTACCGTTCTTTCTGCAGGAGCGCGCCTACACGTCGGCGATCTGGTACGCGCCCTAGTCAACATTTAGTCACCGAGGCGCGAGGACGGTCTCGCGCCTCAGGCTCCGGCCACCAGAACTTGATCTCACGTTTACGACGCCGGCGTGAGACCAGGATTGCGGCGCAGGGAGCATAGCCGAAACAAAAGCCCTTTCCGGTTCACGTCCCTGGCGACATAAGATCTAGTACCGCGAAATTCGGCGGGTATTTCCGCGAGCCCGAGGGTAGCGATACCGTGACTGGAACGTGAGTGCATTTCGGATCGTGCACGCTGTGTATGCCCTCACGCAGATCGCGAGGCGTGCAAGCTTTACGCTGCGCGTTGTCCCGACGAACGCGCTGCGCGGCGGCGTCGGTCAATTGCTAGGCGAATGCTCCCTGGTACGCGCTGTGCAATGCGCCCTCGCTCGGAGAGTCCCCTGCCGATGCCAACGATTTCGAGACGACGCTTTTTGGAGATCTCCACGGCAGCGGCCGGGATGACGGCAGCCTCTCCTCTTCGAGCGTTCGCGCACGGTATGGTGGGGCATCAGTCACGGGAAGGGACCGCGGCAACTGTGTGCGACGTCTGCTTCTGGAAGTGCGGCGCGGTGGCTCATCTGCGTGACGGCAAGCTTTGGAAGGTCGAAGGCAATCCGCTCGACCCGCTCAGCGAAGGTCGCCTTTGCCCCCGCGGCACCGGAGGCGTGGGAGCGCACTACGACGCCAACCGCATCTCGCGGCCGCTCATTCGCAAACGCGAGCGCGGACAAGAAGTCTGGGTGGAGGCGACCTGGGACGAAGCCATCGGCTACGTGGCCCAAAAGATGTCGCAGATCGCAGCGACGCACGGGCCGGAGTCGATGGCGCTCTTCACCCACGGCCTCGGTGGCAAGTTCTTCAAGCACACGATGAAGGCCTTCGGGACGCCGAACATCGCGGCGCCGTCGTACTCGCAGTGTCGTGGTCCGCGTGACGTCGGCTTCAACCTCACGTTCGGAGAGGGTGTCAGCACGCCGGAACGAACCGACATCGCCAATGCGAAGTGCTTGGTGCTCATCGGTTCACACCTCGGCGAAAACATGCACAACACCCAGGTGCAGGAGTTCGCCCAGGCAATCGAGAACGGTGCTTCGATCATCGTGGTCGATCCGCGATTTTCGGTCGCCGCCGGCAAGGCGAAGCACTACCTCCCGATCAAGCCCGCTACGGACATCGCGTTGCTGCTTGCGTGGATGAACGTGCTCGTCACCGAGGAGCTCTACGACCGACAGTACGTCGAAGCATACGGCTACGGCTTCGAGGCGTTCTCGGCCTACGTGACTCCTTTTACGCCAGAGTGGGCGTACCCAAAAACTGGCATCGACCCTGCGACGATTCGCGAAACCGCGCGTGAGATGGCGCGCCATCGCCCAGCCACGTTGGTGCACCCAGGTCGGCACGTCACCTGGTACGGCGACGATGCGCAGCGTAGCCGTGCGATTGCCTTGCTCAATGCGCTCCTCGGAAGCTGGGGCCGCAAAGGCGGATTCTACTATCCGTCTGCAGTGGACGTTCCGGAGCTCGAGCACCCTGAATTCCCCAAGCCCATCAAGCCCAAGGTCGACAACCCAGAAAACAAGTATCCGTTCGCGGACGGTACCCTCACCAACGGCATCCGGGACGCCACGATTACCGGCGAGCCCTATCCGATCAAAGGCTGGATGGTCTACGCGACGAACCTCATCAACGCGATGCCCAACATCGACGAGACGGTGCGCGCCATCCAAGCGCTCGACCTCCTCGTCGTGGTCGACGTGGTACCTAGCGAGATCGCAGGCTGGGCGGACGTCGTACTGCCGGAAACCGTTTATCTCGAGCGCTACGACGACCTGCATCTCAGCTGGTTCAGGCAGCCCTTCGTCGGCCTGCGACAGCCCGTGGTCGAGCCGCCGGGTGACCAGAAGCCAGGCTGGTGGATCGCGCGCGAGCTTGGGAAGAAGCTCGGCCTCGAATCCTACTATCCGTGGAAGGACATGCGCGACTACCTTCGACGACGGGTCGAAGGTGCGGGGCTGAGTTTCGAGGACCTCGAGCGGGACGGGATCCTGCTTCAGCCGCAGCAACCGCTCTACTTCGAGGACGGCGTGAAGCCCGAGTTCTACACGCCGTCCGGAAAGATCGAGTTCTATTCGACCCAGCTCGAACAGGCAGGGTTCGACCCGATTCCGAAGTTCACGGAGCACGACCAGCCGCCGCCAGGCTCGTTTCGCCTACTCTATGGTCGCTCGCCGGTTCACTCTTTTAGCCGCACCCAGACCAACCCAGTGCTCTCTGACATCGAGAATCAGAACGAGCTCTGGCTCAACTCCGACGTCGCGCAGCGCTACGGCCTCGCGTCGGGCGACTACGTGAGCCTCAAGAATCTGGAAGGTACGACGAGCAAGCCGGTTCGCGTCAAGGCGACGCAGCGGATTCGCAGCGACTGCGTCTACATGACCCATGGCTTTGGCCACTCCGCTCGCGGCATCTTTCCGCGGTACAAGAAGGGCGCCAGCGACAACCACCTCATGAACCGATACGAGGTCGACCCCCTGATGGGGGGCACCGGCATGAACGTCACCTTCGTGACCTTGGAGCTCGAAGTCTGATGGCGCGGTTTGGCATGGTGATCGATACGAGCAAGTGCGTTGGATGTCTCGACTGCGTCGTGGCTTGCAAAACGGAAAACGACGTCCCCGATGGGTTGTGCCGCGACTGGATCGCGACCGAGGTCACCGGGAAGTTTCCGAACCTCCAGATGGAGATTCGCAGTGAGCGCTGCAACATGTGCGACGACCCGCCATGCGTGTACTGCTGCCCGACGGGCGCGAGCCACGTTTCCGATTTCGGTACCCTGGTGCAGATCACCGAGGACAAGTGCATCGGTTGCAAGGCATGTCTGGCAGCCTGCCCGTACAATGCGCGCTTCACGCATCCCAAAGGCTACGCGGACAAGTGCACGTTCTGCGAGCACCGGCTACGCAAGGGTCAAGATCCCGCCTGCGTCTCGGTGTGCCCGACCCGCTGCATGGTGTTCGGGGATCTCGACGATCCGAATAGCGAAGTGACTCGACTCCTCGAGTCGCGCCAGTCGAAAACGCTCCTTCCGGAAGCGGGGACCAAGCCTCGGATTCATTTCCTCACCGACAAGCCCAAGTAGCCATGCGGGAGTTCACCACCACGAGCACCAATCCGTTCGTCGACCCGTCTCACGAGGTCTGGGGCTGGGAAATCCCGGTGTACCTCTTTGTCGGAGGCCTCGTCGCGGGGCTGATGATCATCACGGGCTACTTCTTGCTCAAGGGCCGCTGGCGAGAGCCGCAGAGCGTCTGCTACCGGATTCCTGGCGTCGCGCTCGTCCTCCTGTCCATCGGGATGCTGGCGCTCTTTGTCGACCTCGAACACAAACTCTACGTGTGGCGGCTTTACCTCACGTTCGAGGTGAGCTCGCCAATGTCCTGGGGCTCGTGGATCTTGCTCGCGGTGTATCCGGCGCTACTTGCCGCCTTTTTCTTGGCACTGCCCGAAGGCATCGGGGGCCGCTTCCCCCGGCTTTCCAAGTTTTCCGACCGGCTCCGGGACAGCGAAGCCGCACCAAGGTGGATCGGCGCCATCAACATCGCGCTCGGCGTCATGGTCGGCATCTACACCGGCATTTTGCTCAGCTCGCTTGGCGCGCGACCGCTCTGGAGCAGCGCGCTGCTCGGGCCGCTCTTCTTGGTATCCGGGATCTCGACCGGAGCCGCGTTGGTCGACCTGCTTGCTCGCAGAACTGCGGAACGAGAGCTCGTATCGCGCGCGGACATCGGCTTCCTCGTGACCGAGCTCGTGCTCATTGCGCTGTTCTTCATCGGTCTGCTCAATGCGACGGCCGTGCACCAAGAGGCTGCTGGCCTCTTGCTCGGCGGACCCTACACCGCGGTGTTTTGGGTGTTCGTCGTGGTGCTCGGGCTCCTCGTGCCGATCGTCATGCAGACCCTGATCGCCATGCGCAGGATTCGTCACACCGCCATCGCACCGCTTCTCGTGTTGGCCGGTGGGCTTGTGTTTCGTTTCGTGATCGTCAATGCGGGGCAAGTGAGTCAGTGGACGACGCTTTGACCTCCGCCGCGCCAGACAAAGGAAAGGATCTCCATGACCACCGCACGTGAACCAGCCCCATACATGAACCCATACCTCGCGGGTCTTGGCCTGGGGTTGGTCCTGCTGACCGCATTCGTCTTGATGGGACGCGGGCTCGGCGCCTCGGGCGCGTTTTCGACGCTGGTTGCCGTTGGCGTCGAAGCGCTGGCTCCGACCCGCGCGGCCGCCAACGACTTTTACCAGGGCTACCTCGAAAACGGCTTTGGGAGCCCCTTCAAGAGCTTTCTGATGTTCGAGGTCATCGGAGTGCTGATCGGAGGGTTTTTCTCGGGGGCCCTCGCTGGACGCATCAAGCGCACCGTCGAGCGCGGACCTCGGATCTCGGTCGGAGGACGGATCGCGTTTGCGGTGATCGGTGGGGCCTTGATGGGCTTTGGCGCGAAGCTTGCCGGCGGCTGTACCAGCGGTCAGGGGCTTTCGGGCGGCGCGGTTCTTGGCCTCGGAAGCTGGACGTTCATGCTGATGGTGTTCGTCGGCGGCTACGTCGGCGCGATCTTCATGCGGAGGCAGTGGCGATGAACGCTCCATTCTACAAGTACGGCCTGTTCGGCGATGAGACGTCGCTCATCCTCGCGGTTCTAATCGGAATCGGCTTCGGCTTCTTTCTCGAGCGAGCCGGATTCGGAAGTGCGAAAAAGCTCGTGGCCCAGTTCTACTTCACCGACATGGCGGTATTCAAAGTCATGTTTTCGGCAATCGTGACGGCATTGCTCGGACTCTACTACCTGTCCTGGCTCGGCTTCGTTGACCTTTCGATGGTGTTTGTCGCGCCGACCTATTGGCTGCCCCAACTCGTCGGCGGACTGGTCCTGGGCTTCGGCTTCATCATCGGCGGCTACTGCCCCGGCACTTCGCTAGTCGCCGTATCGACCGGCCGGCTCGACGCACTCGCGTTTTGCGGTGGCGTGTTCGCCGGGATCGTGGGCTACGGCGAGGCGTATCCGTGGATTGCCGATTTCGTGAATTCGACGGAGATGGGCCGGGTCACCCTACACTCGTGGCTCGACGTTCCGATGGGGGCGGTCGTGTTCGCGGTCGTCGTCGTCGCGGTACTTGGTTTTTGGGGCGCGACGACGGTCGAACGGCGGCTAGGCCAACAGATGCCGGGGCCGGCGCAATGAGCCAAATCGACCCGCGAAGCTGGGGCGTCAATCAGTGGCTTGCCGCCGCTGCGTTGACGCTCGGGGCCACCGCGCTCTTTGGATCGCCGTCGCCGGGAGGTGCGGTCACCATCGACACTGAGGAGCTGGCCGGTATCGTCGAGGCCGAAGTCGACCACGTCACCGCCGAGGAGCTCGCCGACTGGATAATCGAAGAGCGGAGCGACTACCGTCTGCTCGACGTGCGGGACCCGGCGGCATACGGCGAGTATCACATTCCCACCGCCGAATTGGTCACCCTTGGTGACCTTCACGACTATCCACTCTACAAGAACGAGAAGATCGTCCTCTATTCGGACGGCGGTATTCATGCTGCGCAGGCCTGGTTCCTACTCCGTGCGCGAGGCTTCAACGGGGCCTACATCCTACTCGGCGGCCTCGACCTCTGGATGGACAACGTGCTCTTCCCAGCGCTTGCGGCTGACGCAACGGCCGAACAGCGCCAGGAGTTTCCGCGACGCCAGGCGGTGAGCCGCGCATTCGGAGGCAAGCCTCGCACCGGCGGAGCAGAACAAGAGGCCACCGAGATTAAACTGCCCAAGATTGCTCCACCCGCCGCCACGGCCGTCCCACGCCAGCGAAGGCGACCGAACAAGGAAGGCTGCTGAGGCGTCGTAGTTTCGCGTCGCGGCAGCGAAGCTCGCGGTTTGCAGTATGGCGCCAGGCCCGCGGTCGTCAGTTTCTGGAGGTGTCGATAGCGGTGGCGACCAAGGCTTCACCTGCAGCTCGAAAGGCGCGCCACGGGTAGATGCCGTCGAGGGTATCGGCGTCCGCGACTCTTTCGATCGCTACGAGATAGGTTCGCAAGTCCCTCGCGCGCCTGCCAGAACGCGCACGCCTGCGCGACTCGATGGCTAGCCAAGCGGCCACGGGCGGTCAGCCGACCAGAGCCATCCAGGCTCAACTCGGGCACCGCTCCGCCCAGAGCACCGAGGTGTACGCGCACCTCGGCAGCAGTGCCCAACTGCGCCTCGTTCGGGCGCTCGAACCGGCGTCACCGCCACATCGTGGTCAATATTTGGTCAACGAGAGGCCAACTCGAGAAGCGCCGGACGCGTAACCACTCGCAATCACTAGTCGGGGCGACTGGATTCGAACCAGCGACCTCATGCTCCCAAACCCCGAAAGACGGGTTTTGGGCGATCACACAATCCCTCGCAAAACGCAGGGAATTCTCAACCCTAACAACCACTTAGCCGCATCGTCATGTTCAGGATTCGTCAGTTCAGATCACGCGATTTCAGATCTCGTGGTCAACATTTGGTCAACGAGGCGCTGACTTGGCAACTCGGGGTGTCGTCGCTCAACCTCACAGATGGATGTCGCCGTAAAAGCGAATCGATGCGATCTTGCCATTCTTCCAGCGTTCGACGACGATCTGATTGATGTCGACTTTGGGCCGATCCGCGTGCTCCCAGTGCATTTCACACTCGTAGAACACGATCCCGCTTCCCTCACCTTGGTCGTCAACCGCAGTAGCGTGCACCTTGATCCCGTGAAACGCGGTGACGCCTTCGACGTACTTCCGTTCTGCCGCTGCAATTGCGTCACGGCCCGTGGCGGGGGGGTCGTCATTACTCTGTACAACGACGTCCTCAGCATAGAATTTCTCGATTGGACCGACGAAGTCCCCCTGTTCGAGGGCATCGATGATCTGTTGATGAAGCTCTCTGATACTCATTCCTCTCCCTCCATATTTCTGAAAAACACTGGTCCCTGCGCTCGCTGTACGGGAACCTTACTCGACTAGGGCGACGACCACAGCTCGATCAGCAGGTAGCGTCGGGGGAGGAGGGGCGGAGAAGAAAGAGGCGAATCACTCTCCCGACTGGAGCGTCCCCGGCGTGGCCCCGAAGACGCGCTTGTAGGCGCGCGAGAACGAGGCTGTCGAAGAGTATCCAACCTGCTCCGCGACTTCCTTCATGGGAATATTGCGGTGCATGAGCAGCCCGCGAGCTTTCTGCATTCGCCAGGACGTCACGTACGACATCGGCGTGACCCCCACGAGCTCACGAAACCGTTCCGCGAATACGGAGCGGGAGACTCCCGCTATCCGCGAGAGCATCTGCAGGGTCCACTCCTTTTGCGGAGCAGCATGGAACGCGTTGAGCGCTTTCGAGATGGTCGGTGCTTGGAGCCCACGAAAAAAGCCCGAGGGTGTGCCCGCAAGGTCCCGGTGGTGTCGAAGCAGGTGAACGAGAAGAACCTCGCAATAGCGATCGGCGATAGCGACCGCACCGGGGCGGTCGGAGCCTAGCTCATCGTAGAGCGCCTGAACCAGATGCTCGACCCAGGCATCCTGAGCGGCGGATCGAACCTTCCAAATCAGAGGCTCTTGGAGCGTAGCCATCAGCGGATGGGGCTCGTCGAGCTCGAAGTGAAAGAGGCCGCAGATCAGACGACAGTGCACTATCGTCCCTTGAAACAGGGGCGCTCCGGCTTCGAGTGCTTCGGTAGCCTCATCGCTGAGCACTCGCTCGGTCTCCGGGTCATCGGCGATCCAATGAGCGGCACCGTTCGGGATTACGGCGATGTCTCCCTGGTCGAGGCGCATTGGCATATCATCGTCGAGCAATGACAGCCAAGCGCTGCCTTCCACCACGATATGAAAGCGCGGCTCGTGACTCATGAAGAGGGTCATGCCCCAGGGAGACGAAAGCTCTGATCTGAAAAACGTGCTCGCTTGCAGTCGAATCGTCCGCAGCACTTCGGTGAGCGCGTCGGCTGAAGTAGGGGAATCGGCAACGGTCACAGGGTAGCTGGGTAAGCCGTCCTTGTGCCGGATGCAAGCTCGATCGTTCCGCCCGACGCAAGACGTGTCACGGGCTACGCCACTGAGGCGACTGGCTCCCCTTCAGCTGCGTTCTGAAGAGGTCCCGAAACCGCTCTAGCTTTGGTGAGATCACCGCGGTGCAATACGGCTTGGCGGGGTTACTCGCATAGTAGTCCTGATGGTGGCTTTCGGCCTTGTGAAAGAGGTCCAAAGGTTTGACCTCGGTGACGATCGGGTCGTCGAAGGCCGATGCCATCTCTTCCATGACGCGCTTTGCCACGGCTTCCTGTTCAGCATCATGCGTCAGAATGATGCTTCGATACTGCGTGCCTCGGTCGGCACCCTGCCGGTTGGGCGTCGTGGGGTTGTGCGTGCTCAGGTGAATGCGAACTAAATCTGCATATGAGATGGTGTCTGGGTCGTAGGCGACCTGAACCACCTCCGCATGGCCGGTCTCGCCGGAGCACACTTGCTCATAGGTAGGGTTCGCGGCTTGGCCGCCACTATATCCGCTTTCGACCTTGCTCACGCCGGCGAGCTGCTGAAAGACCGCTTCCGTACACCAGAAACAGCCGCCGCCGAAAGTCGCTACCGCCTCAGACTCTTCGGACTTCACGAGGGCCAGCGCGTTGATGCAGTAGCGCAATCCACCCGGCTCTGGACCGTCGGGGAAGACATGGCCCAAATGGGCATCGCAGGTATTGCAAACGGTTTCCACACGCTGCATGCCGTGGCTGTCGTCGACGTGGTAGCCAATGGCATTGACCTTCGCTGGGTGAGTGAACGACGGCCACCCGGAGCCGGATTCGAATTTCTCGCTCGCGTCGAAGAGCAGGGTGCCGCAGCACACACAGCGATACAGCCCCGGCTCGAACAAACTGCATATGCCGGAGCTGAAGGCACGCTCGGTCCCTTTCTCGCGTGTCACGCGAAACTGTTCGGGTGTCAGGATTGCCCGCCATTCGTCGTCGGTCTTCTCGACACGACGATCGGGATCTAGATTTGCCTCGTTGGCAAGCTTGATGACGTCACCCCAGCTCAGCATAGCGCGCTCCTCTCCCCGTTCTTGATCAGACAGTCGCCGCCGGAGACGGCGTTCGACATGCACGGCGCCGATTCGTATCGATAGCGCAGAACGAAGGAGTCGGCCCTGGCCCGACCCGAAAGACGGACGCAAAGTCATCAGAACAAGACTCCTCGTCAATGCGCCTTGGTTTCCGCAAACCTACCCTCTGTCTCATCCAGGAGGTTGAGATGCACAGGCGCATTGGTTTTTCTCGTGTTTCATTGATTGCGGTACTGCTTGCCGGTGTCGGTCCCATAGCCGCAGGGTGTAGCCGCGAAGCACAAGTGGCTGCCGCGCAGCCAGGCCCAAAAAATGAGCGTTGGTTCACGATCGACGACGGGGTGCTCGAGCGCCCAGTCGGGTACCGGGAGTGGATCTACGTGGGCACGCCGGTCACCCCCAACTCGCTCAACAACGGAAAAGCCCCGTTTCCAGAGTTTCACAACGTCTACATCGACCCGGACGCGTGGGCGCAGTGGAAGGACACCGGACGCTTTCCCGACGGCACCATCTTGATGAAGGAGCTCGTCAGCGTCGGAGCCACGCAAGCCGTGAGCGGGAACGGTTTCTTCGAGGGCGATTACATCGGGCTCGAGGCGGAGATCAAGAGCGCGAAGCACTTTCCGAACGAACCCGGAAACTGGGCCTATTTCAGCTTCACCCGCCCTGACCAAGAAACGCTCGCCGAGACGGCCGAGCCCTTTCCCACCAACGCCTGCAACACGTGCCACGCGGATAGCGCTCAAGACGATTTCGTCTTCACCCAGTACTACCCCGTGCTCAGGGCCGCCAAGGCCGCAGGGACGAAGGGCATCGGAGGTGTCCGAACCAAGCTCCTCCCGCGCACTTCGGGTGCGATGACTGCCGCTGCAATGCCCTCCAAATGGGATCCCACAGCGCCCACGCCAGCCGCTTCCCCCTCTCGAGTGCCTCTCGAGCTCAACGCGCTATTCACCTACTTGAAGAAGGGCGAGTACAAGGGGTTCAAGGCGAAGGAGAAGGGCACGCATCCGGGCCGAGGGCCCCACACCGAGCTTGGCCTTCCGGTCACGGTTTTCTACAACAAGATCCTCGCGGACTCGTTCAGGGCCAACAATACCGTTCACCCTGCCGGCTCGACGGCCATCAAAGAGATGTACACGACAGGCGGCCAGCTTCAGGGTTGGGCGGTGACTACAAAGACCGGCGACGAGACAGACGAGGGCCGGGGCTGGTTCTGGTACGAGGTCACGAGCGCCACCGATCCCAACGAAATCGCCGCAGTGGGGAACGGGATCACCGGCTGCTACGGGTGCCATTCCCGCGGTGACACCGACATGGTCCTCAGCGGCTGGCCGCTCCGCTAGAGCTTGTTCGATCAAAACGACCGTACCCTCGAGAAGGTCTGGTTTGGAGCCGGCCTTCGGCTGTTGGCGGCCGCAGTCGCGAGCAGCGTGGCGTTCGCCGTAGCCAGCCCGACCGCGGCGCAGGCAATGCATCAAAGTCCGCACATGGAGGAAACCGCGAACATCGTTGGGCTCAAGGGCGGGCTGGTGGGCGCATTCAACGACGGGCACAGCGCGTTGGGTGGTGGATTCAGCCCATTCTATGAGCGGAATCTCATCCATGGATGGCTCGAGCTCGAGACCGCGCTCGTGATCGCCTTCACCGACCGCGAGCGCGTGGTCGGCTTCGACGTGTTCTTGAAGAAGCCCTTTCACGCCAATGAGAAGGTCAATCCCTACGTGGGGATTGGACCGAACGTCTCGATCTTGATTGGAAGTGAGGAGGGCGAGGACCCAGGTGCGGAAGAGCTTCGAGAGGTTCGCACGCGAGCAGGCCTTCTGCTAACCGCTGGCACCTATTTCTGGTGTGGCGAAGGCCGTTGGGGGCTCGACGCTGAGCTCGTTTACCTGCTGCTCTTCAACGACGGGTTGACCCACGAACTGGCCGTCGAAGTCGGGCCCTCGTTTCGCTTTTGACGGGCTCGCGACAGCCTACTGAAGAGCGACGGCAAGCGTGTTTTCTTTCTCGACGACGCCAGATGCCCTTTCCGGCCTTTGGGGAGACGCCCTATGATGGTCCAATGGACGCGGAGTTGCTTTGGGTGACACCTCTACTTCTCCTACCCGGCGTAGGGCTGCTGGTCATGTCCACCGCGGCACGGTTCGGTCAGATACACGAGGAAATTCATCATTTGCTCACCCACCCAGCGCTCGGTCGACCGATGGTGGGCCACCTGTGGCTGCGCTGTCAGCTGTTCCGACACGCGCTGGTGAGCTTGTACGCAGCGGTAGCCCTGTTTGCCGTGGCCAGCTTGGCCGG
Organism: uncultured delta proteobacterium; assembly: GCA_963845195.1. Classification (GTDB taxonomy): domain Bacteria; phylum Myxococcota_A; class Polyangia; order Polyangiales; family Houyiibacteriaceae; genus SG8-38. The sequence goes on along the minus strand of CAWJRH010000006.1, from coordinate 784 downwards.
CGGGATAACGCAGGCGCTCGGGGGAGACGGACGCTGGATCACGATCTCACTGACCGGCCTCGGCATCGTGGCGATACTCTCCGGCGTCGTTCAGTTGATCCGCGAATCGAGGCTTCTCCTCGACGTATTCCAATCACACATCGAGGAGCTGGAGCGTCGGTGACTGCTCGTCAGGTCGAGCGCCCACTCTTTGACAGAGTCAGGAGATCCTAGTGGAGAGTTCTTCGCGCAAGCTCCACGAGACGATCGCGAGCTGCGACATCTGCCGCAAGCATCTTCCTCTAGGACCGCGGCCTGTGGTCCAGTTCTCGCGGAAGAGTAGAATCGCAATTGTCGGGCAGGCGCCCGGAAGCAGGGTGCACGAGTCGGGGATCCCATGGGATGATCCGTCCGGGGAGCATCTTCGGGAGTGGCTCGGGGTGTCGAGAGAGGTGTTCTACGACCCAGACTCGTTCGCGTTGGTCCCGATGGGGTTCTGTTACCCTGGAAAAGGAAAGAGCGGCGACGCGCCACCGCGCCCCGAGTGCGCACCACAGTGGCACCAGCGTGTGTTTGACGCGATTGCTCGAGACCCGCTCGTGCTGCTGGTGGGTCAGTACGCACACCGTCACTTCCTCGGTGCGTTACGAAAGAAGACGCTGACGGAAACGGTGCGTGCTTTCGACAAGTACAGCAACCGGACCATGCCCCTCCCGCACCCCAGTTGGCGCTCATGCATCTGGATGAAGAACAACCCTTGGTTCGAGGCGAAGCTGCTTCCGGTGCTTCGGCGGCGCGTCAAGAA
>CAWJRH010000005.1:0-19737 GCA_963845195.1 uncultured delta proteobacterium | reverse complement strand
TCGATCAACTCCCTTCTGACAAAGAACACCGCACCACCAATGCGTCGCACTCGAAGGTGCGGGCGTATGCGCTTATCGAACGTGTTACTACAAACTCCGGAGAGCCGCACCGCATCCGAGCGACGGATCAGGATTTACTAACCCTCGTGCAAAGAATCCTTGTTCGCATTTGAAGTCATCGCTTCTTCTCGATTTGTCGACGGGTCCACTCTTCTTCGCCGGGTATCGGGATCACCGTCACCGCTGCTGCCGCTCCGGGGCGCCGCTCCACTTCCACGAGCCCGGCGCTCTCGAGCGCGCTCAACCCGCGGCGGAAGGTCGTGGGATGAATTGAAACAGTCGCTGCGCACGACTCGCGGTGAGCTCCACGGTGAGACACCGCTTCAACTTGGCGAGACGCCACACCGTGAGCCCGACCATGATCGCAGAGGGTCGGGCCTCCCACGCCTAGCTAGCCATTCGCAAGACGTGACCGGAACGTAGATATGAGGATCTTCGGAAGTTCTGTAGTCGGGACAATCTCTTTCACCCACCAAAACTACTTTCTCGGTCGGAATGCCTTCATCCCACTCGTTCGGTTGCCCGCTTCTCAACTGCTACCTCCAACTAGGGTCTCTTTTGGTGAACGACTAAGAGAACAACTCTTGAATAAAGACCGGGGCGCACACTCTGTGCGAGGTCCACCTTCAGTCTGTGCGGGGGCACCCCGCACACGGTGCTCCCAGCGTTCGTCGATTTCGATGACTGCGACCGGGTGTTGTTTGTGCGCCTAGTCATTCGGCCGCCTCACCTTCGATGTGAAGCCCCTGGAGAATCTCGGTCGACAGCTCCCACAACTCGCGTCCCGCGGGGTCGAGGAGTCGCTCGCCGGGCTGCACCGCCCAGGGATCGCTTCGAAGCCTTATGCCGGGGAGAACTGCTTCGCTCGCGTCGGCCATGACCCGCTGCACGGTCGAGGTCGCATCCTCGAGGTCACCGACCGGCACTTGCACGAGAACGGCGTCGTGAATCGGTGCGATGAGCTCGATGCCTTCACGGTCGAGGAGGACGCACGCCGCTCGAAGCATTTCACTCCCGGTCGACTGCATCGGCCAGTTGGAGAGCGTCCGCCAGCTTTCCGAGCCGTCGACCTGCATCGTCCACCCGTGCACCGCGCGAATCCTACCCGAGAGCACCGCAGAATCTTGAATGCGCTCCGACCATTGCCAGAAGTCTCGATAGACCTCGCGGTGTCGCCGAAGAAGATCCTCCGCGTAAGGTACGGGCGGCCGATTCGTAGCGCCAGCGCTTCGGCACCTTGGCCATACTGAGTCGCCAACACACAGAGCTTCGCTAGATCACGTTCGGTGGGATGCGTTGCTTTCGTTGCGCCCTCCGGGAACCAAGCCCCCGAGCTTCGCAAATTCGAGATAGGGATCGCCCGAACTCGTAGGACCGGATCAAGCGGTGATCACCACTCAGCGACCCCGCGATCGCGTGCTCTTGTTGCGACCAGTCGCATTGAAGAAGCCCGTAGCCCGGCGGCGCGGTCACTAAGCCACGCAGCCACTTCGAGAGCCCGAAGACAAATCGCGAGTTACTCGGCTGGTTTCGTCCCGTTTTCGATTGAAACGGACTCAACAGCATCGGTTGCGACCGTCGGCGCCGACACTCAGCGAGAACGCTCGGAGTTTGCCGACCGTCTTTCGCACCTGCGCGAGCTTGGTGATCTGCGGGTGAATTCTTGCTCATCGAGCGGAACGTGTCTTTGTCGAGCTGCGGTGCCCCGCCATCGAGGAACGGCCACTGCATCCGGTTCGCCTCGAGGTAGTCGACGAACATATCCTGCTTGAAGATCGTCCCGTGGTAGACGCCATACTCGCGGTCCACTTCGGCGATCATCTCGCGACGAAGATCGTCCGATGATCGGCGAACTGCGACACGAGCTCGCTGTCGACGGGCACGCCCCGGTGCTCCATCTTCGCGACCGTCTTCATGTAGTTCCCGCGATGCAGTGCGTGTGGCCAATCGATCTGATCCCGCATCGCCTCAAACAGCCGCTCCAAGGCGATCACGTCGCCCTCGCAGTAGGCCATCAGCGCCCGCTCCTCTTCGCCGGTGTACGGACGGCCTCGTATCGCTAGTCCCCGGAAGGCGTCTTTCTCGGTGGCGTCGATCGCTGGCAGGCCAAAATAGCGAAGCGCGTCGACGAGGCCTCGCCCCGTAGAGGCTCCGTTTGTTCGCACGCGAAACTCACGAATAGGTCGAGGACGTGCTTCGGGTACGGCCAGCCGAGCGCCGAGAAGCACCCCAGCTCGGCGCTCGCGTAGTAGGCACAGACATCGTGTTCTCGAGATCGAACGGCGGGTCCTTCGGAGGAGCATCGGCGATCCAGAATTTCTCGCTCCGGCCTTCGCCGTGGCGCCGCACCACCAGGCAAAGCGGCTTAGGTTGCTCGCCCGGTGGTGCATGAAACTCGAAATCGATGTGCGCCAAGTGCACGATCAGCCGCCTCGCAAGTCCCGCAGCACCGGATGGTCATGTTCGGCGAATTGATTCGATCCTCGAAGCCAATCTTGATCAGCTCGGAGAAGGACTTCTTCGGCGACTTCGGTTCAAGGGAGATCGGGTTCACCGGGCGCGCGGCTTCGTAGCCTCCATGGCCGGGGATCAATCGTGTCCACTCCGCTTCGGCGATGCGCGCGGCTGCGATTGCCGTCCTTGCCCATTCGTCGGAGGGTCCGTTCGGTTTGCGCAACGGCCAAAGGCCCGCGTGTTCGGACTTGTAGACGTAGAGTCGAAGGGTAACGAACTTCAACTCCTCTTCGTACTCTTGCGCCAACTCCCCGGACACGAGGTAGAGCACGTCGCCAACCCCGTTCTCGTCGGGGACGGCCAGGATCCCGAACTCGCGCTTCCACTGTTCACCGGGGCGCACTCGAAAGAATTCTTCTTGTGAGGCTTCCCGACGGGGACGTGCAGAAGCTCGCGCTTGACGGCGACGTCGCCCATCCCAACACCGGGCGGCAGGTTGAGATCGGGAGATCTCACCGGGAAGGTCGACCGCGATGTCTTCTGGGGTTCCGTTTGTTTGCGTTTCTTCGCCGTTGTTCACTTCTTCTCCTCCTTTTTGGTGCATCGCCTTCTCCCTTGGGCGCCGCGACCTCCTCGTCGCGGCGCTCGTCTTCTGAGGGCTGACGACTTCCATCGAGCTGCATGCACGTCGCGACGAAGCCCTCAAGATTGTCGATGCGGTAGCGAATGCATTTGCCTAGACGGGCGAATCTCGGTCCCGTTCACGCGCCCGCCAACCCCGCAACGTTCGTACCCGAACGGCGAGGTAGGCGGCGGCATCCGCCGGCGCGAGTAGTGCTGATGTCCTGTCAGTTGTCGGCATGCGGCGCAGTGTGCCGCGTAGCGCCGCGCCCGTTCTTCCCAGGCCGTCGTTTCAAATAGGAAGAAGTGGTCTGTCTGGAACCAATATCCAAGGATTACGGTCGCTTAGGGAGCGGCCCTCCTTGACGTACGCATCGGCCACTGCCTGCCGAACGTGTCGCCTGGGCAGGGCGGCCGTCGGCCTGGAAGACGGTCCACCGCCCTCCGAAGCCGTGAACGGCGCTTGTCATACCCATTCGCCACTGTTTCCGGCGGACCCGCACCGCTCCAGTATCCGAACTCGTCCATTATCGAGGACATCCTACCGGCAGCGGCTGCTCCGGTGATTTCACCGCGACCGGCCTGGTGGCCCTTACGACTTCAGTACCCAAAGTCAGAAGCATGTACCGCCCGGTAAGACCCTGCCGGGCATCGACGACTAGGGTCGTGCGGTTGTCGGGATCGCCAGCGAACGGCCAAACAGCCCCGGTGCTCAAACGCAGGGCGTGCGCGAGAGCATCCGCCCACGCTAGAAGCATGTTCACGTCTTCCGCTAGGTCTTCGTTCGCGGCCCTCCGGTTGTAGCGCTTGATGTAGTCGCAAATCTCCGCTTGGAGCTCGTGGATTCGCCTCTCAACGTCCCCTTCGAAGCGCCCATGCATACCCGCGAGGCAACCCAAGGTCTCACGCAGCCTGGGCAGGCCGATGTGGGGACGGCCGGAGCCGTGCGCGCCTTGCGTGAGTTCGGACTCGCCGAGTCGATTCTAGCGCGGCCAGCACCTCTTCGGCGGGCTCCAGATAGATTCGGCCGACACGCTCCCCGTAATACGCGGACAATGCACCCAGAGCCAGTTGCTCTTCCCCTTCGATTTCCGCTTCACCGAGTTGGCGAAGGTGGTCGACGAATGGGATCGAAACGAAGCCAGGCTTGGCCCCCCCTCCGTACCGCGTAACGGCGCCATCTAGCTGTGGGTTTCCAGCATCGAAAGCGAGTGCGTTAGCGCCCGCCGAGTCTGCTCGATCGCCCGGCCATCCTTGGACCCCAGGATGACGCGTGTGCAAGCCGAAATAGAGCAAGGGGCCTCGGTCTCTCAAGGACGGAACCGTAAGCGGAGGCGTACTAAGCAGCCCTGCGCCCTGATCGTTCGAGGCGGCCGGTACACATTCGCCGCGAAGGCCCTCAAGGTCGGAATACGCTTCTCCAAACTCACCAACGGACCCCAAGCCCCGGCTTGGAGCAAGCGATCGCGAAGCAACATGAGCCGGTCCCGCGCCTGGTCGCGAACGCTCTGCCGGTTTTGCTGCGCGCTCGCGTGCCATGCCTCGCGCACCCTACGAATGTAGTCGTCCGCGGTACGGGGCCGAAGCTGGGTCAGTTCGATGATCTCAGAGCGCGCCGCCCCCTTGGCTAGCAGCTTCTCGACCTCGTTGAGGCGTCGCTGAAGTTGCGCCTTGCCGACGCGGCGTCCACCAGGAACTCGCTGGATCTTCGCGGCATCTCGCGACGTTCTGGCGATTCCTTTCACTGTCCCGATAGTACCGCATGAAACACCGTCTGCCCGAGCGGGCATCAAGGCCAGCCGCACCGAGACGTAGCGCAATTTGAGGTTGCCCGCACTAGAGCAGTCCATCCATAGGGTCGCGGTCGAGTCGGTTCTCCGGGCGGTAGTAGCCGCGGGTCGTCTTGCTGTCTTTGTGGCGCAGGTGATCCTGCACCCGCATCAACTCGACACCCTCATCAAGCAGGAACGTCGCACACCCGGCTCGGAGGCTATGTGTGCTGAACTCGTGCTCCTCGAACCCCGCCTCGACCGCTGCTTTCTTCACGAGGAGATCGAGGCTTCGAAGGCTCATGGACTCGCGATAGATGACATCGCGCCGAATACGGGGGAAGAGCGGATCGCCCTGCCCTAGCTCACATGCGGTCGCCTCCAACCAGGCTTGCACCGCGCCAGCGCACACAGCCCTTCGGTCGAGCGGCGCTGGATCGGAATGTCGACGCCGACGCCTTCCTGATCAGTCTTGCTCTTGAAAATGTGGACGACGAGCACGTCGGCCCGGAGCTTCTCACTCCGCACGATCCGTACGTCCTCTCTGCGGAGGTGTCGAATCTCGTCTCGCCGCGCCCCCACATTGAACCAGAGCGACATGATCGCCGCGTTACGCAGTTGGCGCCGTGTCTTGCGCTCGCCGAAGGTGGCCATGATCGCCGTGTAGTGATCGCGGGTGATCGCGCTCGCCTTCTTCACCCGGTTCCGGCGATCATCAACCGACGCTCGGCGTAGATGCGCCAACTTGTCGCGGACCTTCATCGCGCGGGTCGGCTTTGGCTTCCCGTACCGCTCGTGAATCCGTCCGATGGCCGCGACCGCCCGAGTGATCGTCGTGAGCTTCAGCTCGCGGTCGTACATGTCCTGCACGTAGGCGCAGATCTTGTCTGGCTCGGCCGTCACGAACGCGGCTTCGAGCTCGGCGGGATCAAGATCGACAACGTCGACCCCAGCGAGACCGACCAGGATCTTTCGTCCGGCACACCACTCCTCGAAACGACGCCAATCCGCCTCGTACCCGCGGCGTGTATTCTCGGCGATCGATTGCCAGTACTCGGCGCGCGCCTCCGGCGTTGACTCGTCCTTCGCCTTCTCCGCCTGTTCGGCCTGGACCCGCTCGTCGAGTGCTCGCTGAACCGCTCCGCCGATCATCGCGTCGAGCTTCGCGAGCGCTCGCGCCTGCCGATGGGTGCTGAGTCCCGTCGGCCCGTCCGGGATGTCGTCGACGAGCTCGGCTTCGACTACCTCTCCGGTGCCCCGATTTTCCATGGGTCTTGCTCCTCAAGTGCGGGCAAGGGCAACTTGCCCCGCCCCCGGATCCTATAGGCAAAGCCATATACTAGCAATCTAATGTATTGCTACTGTACAGCTTTTCCCGAATGTAGGCCGCTTTCATGACACTCAGGACCCAAGCCGCTAGATATCCTGACATGCGGTCCGTAACCTTCCGCCTCTCCGAGGAGCAGATCGGCGAGCTAGAAGAGCTTGCACCGCTCGTGCAGCAACTCCCGGCCTACAGGTCCGTGGCAGTCAACAAGACGATGATCCTCCGGATGGCACTGGACATCGGCGGTGCTGAGCTGCGGAGGCAGCTCGAGGAAGCCGGGGTCACAAAAAAGAAGCGACGATAGTAGCAACGCGGACCAAGCACCCGGGTTGGCGTGCGTCGGTGGAGGTGAAGGTCACCGCCAACTTGGCTGCGCCAGGCCGTTGAAAACACAAACGGCGAATTCGGCCCGATTCGTGCTGTGGCTCTCATGCGTGACGCAGCCGCGCATGGTCCTTCGAGGCGCCACGAGCATGGTGACCCGCCGCACGCTCCGCCGACATCACCTCTTCCGCCCCGATCCCGCAATCGCCCAGCTCTATCTCTACACGCTTGGCGTATGCGCCAAGGAGTTCAGCATCCAGCTCCATGCCTTGGTGTTGATGTCGACTCACGAGCATCTCGTGGTTACCGACACGAGCAGGAAGCTCCCGGACTTCCTCAGAGAGCTGCATCGCTTGGTCGCCCTCGGAACGAAGGTGCTGCGGAAGTGGGAGGGTGCTGTGTGGGATCACGAGCGCCCTTCCGTGGTGCGACTGCTGACCGAACGCGCGGTGATCGAGAAGATGGCCTACGTGCTCGCGAATCCCGTCAAGGCCGGCCTGGTAGATCGCGCCGCGCATTGGCCGGGGGTGACTGTGCTGCCGCAGGAGCTCGGGCGGCGAAAGTGGAGGGTCAAACGACCGGACTTCTACTTTGACCCGGACAACCCACAGTGGCCTGACGAGATAGAATTGGAGCTCACGCTCCCGCCCTCGCTTCGGGAAGTCTACTCGGATGCTCAGCTCCGAGACGCCGTCGCTCTCGAGCTCACCCACCAAGAGCGACTCGCGCGAGCGGAAGTGAAACAGCGGGGGTGGAAGGTGCTGGGGACGGAGCGCGTACGTCGAGTATCGCCGTACCGCCGCGCCAAGAGCTTCGAGCCGGTTCGCGCTCGAAACCCCACGTTCGCTGTCGGTCGGGGACAACGTGAAGCATTCTTCGCTGCAGTCGCCGAGCTCCGGGGATTTCGCCGCGCTTACCGAGATGCGTTGGAGCAATGGCGGAACGGTCTACGGCAAGTGCTGTTCCCCGTTGGTACTTGGGCGATGCGCTGTATGCACTGCGCTGCGGTCGACACCGGGTAGCGTAACGGCAGATGACGGTTCATCGAGAGCACCGACGAGTCGGTGAATGTAGAGGTGCATTCACGCAGCGCATAGTCGAGCGCTCCGCTATTTGAGAACTCGCCAGGAGCTCGGTGTTGGCGCTCATCAGCGCACAAGTCGCAGTTGTGCGGGCGTGTTTGAATGGATGCCCCACCGGCTGACTCGCAGCCGATGGGTATCATGAAAGTTCAACCCGGGTGGGGTCGCCCTGTGCGCAGTGCTTGGACGTGGATACCCACCGGCTGGAGTGCAGCCGGTGGGTATCATGAAAGCTCAACCCGGGTGGGGTCGCCCACTTTTGTTAGTAGCAGTCATGGTCCTCCTCTGAATCATCGCAGGATGCACACCACTCGGGCGGCACGCCCTCGCAGCGAACGGGTTCAGGTTCGTCGGGAGGATCAGGTGTCTCTGCCCAGCATCCTTGGAAAGAGGTGTCGACGGTCAGAAAGCAGACGGATCCGTCGTGGTTGCAACAGGTTCGCATTTCAACGGAGCCCATCATTGTTTCGACACATTTCGTGACGCAGATCCCTTCATCAGTGTCACAGTACTTCTGCCACCCGTAACTCGTCTCGCCAAGGTCACACTCTTCCTCGGGCTCTTCGGGTGCATCGCATTTCCCTTCCGGTTCCGAGCATTCAATCCCACCCCCGGGTGTCGAGATACAGTCCAGCCCTCCAGTTGGGTCGGTGGCCCCGGTGCCCGCGCTGCTTGCTTGCAGGCCATTGGTGTCCACGCGATTCACCGGATCGTTCGCGGCATACGCAAACAGGTTGGTATCCCCACCCCCAAAGCGGGATCGATCCTTCGTCGTCCACCGGCCGATCTCTGCGTCGTAATCTCGAACGCCCAAACGGGTAAGGCCGGTGTCGCTGTCATAGAGACCCCCGGCGAAACCAAACGGCTGGAACCCAGGATTGGTGTCTTCGAGGACTCTGCCGAACTCATCGTAGTCAATTCGTTGCACCACGCCTCCCGTGTCGGCGTTTACGACGAGGCGCACGCTGCCGATTTGATCCTTCACCAGTCGATAGACGCTGCCCCCCTGGGAGACATACGCAGGCGCCACCCCCCCTTCACCGTAGACGAATGTGCTCACCACCGCGTCACTGGCGTCGAGCTGTGCGATCGGCATGAACAGCGGTCCGCGATAAAGGAAGCCCTGCGCGCGAGTCCCATTGACGCTCTTGGCGATTCGCCGCACCCCGTCGGTTAGGTACTCGACAAGCACGCCGTCCGGACGCTCCACTGAGAGCAGGGTCCTTCCAGCACCGTAGCTGTAGTTTGACGCATCCCCGGTGACAGTATCGAGCCGTGTGGTTCGGTTTCCATCAGACGAATGTGCGTACGATATCGATCCCGAGGTAAGAATTCGGTCCTGCTCGTCATATGTGATCGGTACCGTCTCGGTAGGTGTCGTTAGTGCGGTCCGGTTCCCGTTGACATCGTAAGCGTAGCTGCGCACCAGAACTCCATCTTCGGTGACGTCCATTAGTCGCCCTGCGGTGTCATAGCCGTACGCGTACACGGTGGTATTCCCGAGGATGGCTTCAGCAGCGTTGACGACGCGGCCTAGTTCGTCGCGTTGGTACCTCACGTCGTAAAGAACGTTCCCGATATGGCTCAGGGAATAGGTCTCGAGCGAGCCGAACGGATCGTACTCGTAGGTATCGGCAAGACTCCGGAGCGTCGAGCTGAGCCTCTGCCCCGTGGTTGGATCACGCACGACTGACAGCTCGCCGGCCGACAACAGCAGCGAATCGTTGTCACGAACGAAGCTCGCGATCGGGATGCCGTTGACCGATTCGGACGCAAGCCGGCCTCCGACGTCGAAACCTCGTCCGTACGAGCCGTTCAGGAGACCCGACCACACCCATCCGACTGCCTCGCCTGCTTGGTACTGAGGTTCGATGAGTTGGCCTTCAGGCGTCAAGATGCTGACCACATGACCGCCGTCATCCGCCCCCGCTCCGGCTGGAGCACGCGTGAAGATGAAGTCGCCCCTGGGTACGGTGACCTGTGATGGACGACCGCCCCCGTCGTACTGGCGCAGGATGTCTTGCCCGTCGGGTGGCGCAACTGACATCGGTCGGTGCCCAGGCGTATAATCGTAGGCTGTGTCTTTGCTCGGATCACCAACGGACGGAGGCGCATAGGTCTCGAAAAGGTCCGCCGGCGTGTAGTTGAACCCATGCGGAGGCCGACCGGGGGGGGTGACGCTGCTTCGCTTGCCATTCTCGTAGGCGAACGTCGTCAATCGGTTTCCGGGCTCTGTGATGCCAACAATCCGCCCCATCGCGTCATAGTCAACATCGCTGATGCGTCCAGCGCCGTCCGTCGTGGTGTCCAGGTAGCCCTCGGGCGTGGTCGTGAACGACGTTGTTCTCGCGCTCGAGCCCACCGCGCGAGTCACCGACGCAAGGTTCCCCATCGCGTCGTAGTCGATCGTTGTTTCCACTCCAATCCTGTCAAGCGTACGAGTCACCAACCCCTGGAATTGTAGGCTCGCTCTGTTCGGCGACCTTCGGGCGTGATCAACAATACCGGATTGCCGTACGCGTCGCGTTCGATGGTTCGGTCTCCGAGCGGACCACTGATCCGGGTTACGAGATTGGTCGTCGGCTGATACGCGTAGGAGGCCTCTCGCTCCAACTGCCGGTCCGACACGCGGACAACGTTGCCGCGACTGTCGTACTCGTACTCGGCTCCCGGGTGGCCACCGTAGGCAGCGTCTGTCGGGCAACCGCTCTCATCATACTCGAACTCCTGCAGCGCACTAGGCGCCCCCTCGGGCCCATGGCTCGCGGAAACAATCTGCCCTCCAGCATTCAACCACAACCGACTCTCGACCCCATCCCCGTCCGTATACGTCGCAGGAAACGGCGCCGAGAACACGGCACGCGCAGGATTCGCCTTGGTACCCTCGCCACTTGCCACGTCAGGCAAGGCGCGCATCTCCGCGACCACGTACTGCCGCACATCGCCGTCCGGCCCCGTTCGCTGTGCCAAGCGCCCTGCGAAGTTGTATCCGTAGTCCGTCGGGAATCCGCGCTTACTGTACTTGCGCGTCAGCAGGTGGCGCTCGTCGTATTCGAAGTCTCGGAACGAGCCATCCGGATCGGTGATTCGAGTCAGATTGCCATCGTCGTCGTGTATCAGCGTCGTAGGGCCACGAGTCTGCGCGAGCAGGCTTCCGGGTCCGAACGGGTCGGTGATCGTGGTGACACGACCATTTGCGTCGTAGTCAAAGTGCGTCGCCAGTGTCGCGAGCGGCGGATCGATGATGTCGGTGAGATTCCCCCCGCCGTCATAGATGTACTGGGTCGTATTTCCGTTTCGGTCGACCGTCGCAGTCTGCCGTCCAAACGCGTCGAACTCGATCTTCGTTCCGTGCTTGAGCGTCCGCGTGAAAGTACCGTTTGGGTTTCTGATGAGTGTGCTGTAGTCGCCAGAAGGCGACGCGAAGCGATCCTCACCGTCGGAGGTTCCGATGCTCGTCGCCCGAGGAAAGAACTCAAAATAGTTTCGGGTGGCTGGGTGAGGGAACGCGACGCCAAAGCTGTCACCTGTCTTCGGATCGAAGCGTTGGACTCCTCCGCCGAAGAGGGCGAGGTAGATGAGTCCATCGTCAGGGCTGATCGCGAAATCGCTAAACTTGGGGGGTGGGGCTCCATTCGGATAGACGGAGATAAGCAGCTCGAAGGTCGATGACTCGGGATCGAGCCGGTAAACCCCTTGGCTTGCTTGCGTCGGGTTGGCTGGATCTAGGGTGCGGGCGTAGATGAAGACCGTACCATCGGGCGCTACCCTGATTTTGATAGCTCCGGCGTTGACAGGCAGATTTGCGACAACCGTCCCACCGGCACAGGGGTCCGGGTTGCTGAGATTGAGCTTCACGAGCGACTGAGCGGCGAGCCCGGTAGTGCCAATCAGGTAGACCTCTTCCTTGTCGGGGTCGTTGGGATCGGGCGGAACGGCCGCGAGGAGTGAACCATGGTCACCAAGGGGGTCGCAGCTTTCGGTTCTGAGCACCACGCCTTCCACAAGGCCGCCGGGACCTAGCCGCATGATCTTGTACGGATGGAGGGCCCCGTCCGAATTCCGCCCGATATGGACGTACGGACCACCGACGTGGGTCGCGGCGATGCCGCTGATGACCGCCTCGAACTCAGGGCCTTCCTCTATGAGCATCCCGTCCGTCGCTCGGTGACGCATTGCCCAGCTCACAGTCGCGGAGGTCGAGGAGCCGAGCAAACGCGAATCCGTGCTCCACACTTCCCCGACCTCACGTGTCGGGTCGTCTGCGAACTCGGGGGTAAACGCAACCCGGCCTCCGAAAGTAGGACCAAATGAACCGAGGAGCTCGCCGGTCGAGCTGTCGTAACGAACGCAGTCGCCAAGGCCAAACGAGTTCCCGGCGCAGGCCAAGAGGTCGGAACGGTCCTGGGACTCGAAACGAAGCGTGGTGCCGTCACCCTCGGCGATGACGACGTCGTTGGTAGATTGCACGTGGATTCGTTGTAGCTCGGCAAGCGTCCAGCCAGCGCCGAAGGGGCTGTCGATTTGGTTGTTGATCTGGATGACGCCTCCTGCTTCGTCGCCAAAGCGAGCCGTCGAACCGAGATCTTCGTTGCTGTAGACGCTCTCGGCGAAAATGCTGTACGGGTAGGCTCCAGTCTTCACACCGGTCGCGTCAAACTGGACGGCTCCGAGGTTCGTCTCGGAGCCCCGACCATAGTAAACTGTGCTCGTCAGACCTCCGAAACTCACGGAAACTTCGTTGGCTTCCGGAAGCGTAGTCCGTGGCCCGGTACCGTACTCGGTCGACACGATCGGCCGGACGTCGGCGCTCGTGCTGTTGTAGACCAATCGGCGGGCGCGGCGGCGTGATAGCGACCGGAAGTGCACGAGCTCGTGATCGATCATCACGTTGCCGGACTTCATCGTAACGCTTGAGCCCCCGCAGGTTTGAGGGTCGGGGTCCGGTGTCGGTTCGATCGGCTCGTTCTCGGGGGCGGCGGGCCCCGGAAAGTGCCAGTCGGCAGCGCGAATCCCGCCCTCGATCGTGTTGAGCCACTGACCGTCTGCGCTGACTTCGAGTGTTCCAACCGCCACAAAACGGCCCGCGTCCGGGTCGAGGGACCAGAGGTCCGCCAGGTCCCCCGGGTCGAGGGCATCGGTGTTCGGGAACGTGATGGGCGCGGGTGCCGAGAAGGTCACGCCGACGGGCTGCACGGTGACCAAGAGAGATGGCTGAAGGAGTCTCGGCATGGCTGCCGGTGCAAGGCCGTCCGGAACCAGCGAAATCGAAAGCTGCCCGGTGAAGTCGGCGCCGTTGGAAGCCTTGGCCGTGTGAGGGTCCACCGTCATCGTGATGCCCAGCGTGGCGTTCTCGACCACGGTGGTCGCGTTCGGGTCCACGGTGACGAGGCTCTCTTGGGCGATGCGCGGCAGGTAGAAGGGTCGGGAGTGGTCGTTGATCGCGCCGTCCAGAAGCACGATCTGCTCGCGGAAGCCCGCATAGCGCCCCCCATCAGGCGCGGGGTTGGCGGTGAAGGGGTTGATGTCGAACACTTGGCCACCGGCTGGGATGCCGCTCAGGGTGAAGAAGCCCTGGCTGTCAGTCGTGGTCTCGAATGGAGTGTTCAAGATTGCGATCGTGGCCCCGACGACCGGCGTGATGATTCCCTGAAGCGCATCCGTCGTATCGACGACGCGGCCTCGCATCTCGGTGATCTGGCCGGGTGTCGGCGGGAGGACATCGATGGTGACCCCGACTTCGTCTGCCAGGTCGCCGTCACTCGCTTTGAACGTGAGGTCGTAGCTGCCGACTTCGTCAAAGCCGGGCGCGAAGGCGAAGTCGCCAGAGTTCAAGTCCAGGGTGGCGTTGTCCGGCAGGGGGAGCGGCGCGACCGAGTACATGATCGCGTCCATGTCGCCATCCATCGCCGACAGCGTGAAGTTCAACGTGCTTCCGACGACGACCGCCATGGCACCGGGGTCTTGGAGCACGGGCGGCTGATTGACGGGGGTGCAGACCGGCGGATCGTCGGTGACGCCATTGCAGTCGTTGTCGAGTCCGTCGCAGGTCTCGGTGGAAGGTCCGATGCCCGACTGGGCGATGACGAATGCGCCGCCTTGGCAGCGTTCGACTTCGCTGCGGCACTCGCCGATGTCGGTGCCGGTGACGATGTCCGCGATGCCGTCGTCGCTTTGGCCGCTGCAGCTGTTGTCGAGGCCATCGCATTGCTCGGCGGCCGGGTTGATGCCCGCTTGGACGACTGTGAACGTGCCCCCGATGCAGCTCTCGACGCTCTCCTGGCACTCGCCAACGTTGGTGCCTGTGATGATGTCGCCGATGCCTTCGTCGGAGCTGGCATTGCAGTCGTTGTCGAGACCGTCGCAGGTCTCGGGGCTCGGCCCGACGGCGAACTGCGTGATGACGAAGCTGCCGTTGACGCAGCTTTCGATCTCGGGCTCACACTGCCCGATGTCCGTGCCGGTGATGATGTCGGCTATTGCGTCGTCCGCGACACCTGAGCAATCGTTGTCAAGGCCGTCGCATTGCTCGAGCGCGGGGCCGATCTCTGTCTGCACGTTCACGAAGGTCCCACCGATGCATTGCTCGATGCCGGTTTGGCATTCGCCGACGTCGGTGCCGGCAATGAGGTCCGCAATGCCGTCGTCGTCGGCGCCGTTGCAATCGTTGTCGAGACCGTCGCAGCCTTCAGCGGCGGGGCCGATGCCCGCCTGCACTACCGTGGTGTTGCCGTTGACGCACTGCTGGATTTCGGTCTGACATTCACCGACGTCGGTGCCCGAGATGACCTCCGCGATGCCGTCGTCCGGAGTCCCATCGCAGTCATTGTCGAGGTTGTCGCACTCCTCGGGGGTCGGTGCGACGCCCGGCTGGATGACCGCAAACGCGCCATCGACGCAGCTCTGGATCTCTTGTTGGCATGCGCCCACATCGGTGCCCGTCGCCACGTCGGCGATGCCTTCGTCTGAGGCTCCATCACAGTCGTTGTCGAGCGCGTCGCAGGTCTCTGCTGCGGGGCCGACGCCGAACTGGGTGATGACAAACGCCCCGCTCACACAGCTTTGGACCTCGGACTCGCACTCGCCGACGCTGGTCCCGGTGATGAGGTCTGCAATCCCGTCGTCGGGGGCTCCGTTGCAGTCGTTGTCGAGCGCGTCGCACTGCTCGAGCGAAGGGCCCACGCCGGGCTGGATCACGGCGAAGACGCCGCCGACGCACCGCTTAATCTCTGGGTTGCACTCTCCGACATCGGACCCGGTCACGATGTCTCCGATCGCGTCATCGGGAACGCCATTGCAGTTGTTGTCCAGCAGGTCACAAAGCTCAGGCATCGGGTCGACGCCTACCTGGACGACTGTGAATGCACCGTCGGTGCAGCGCTCGATCGTGAACTGGCAAAGCCCCACGTCCGTGCCGCTTAGCCGGTCCGCGAGCCCATCATCAGCGGCTCCGTTGCAATCGTTGTCGAGCGCATCGCAGAGTTCTTCGCTGGGACCGACCTCCGCCTGCGCGACCGCAAAGGCGCCGTCGGTGCACCGCTGAATCTCGCTTTGGCACTCGCCTTCGTCCGAGCCGCTCACGAGGTCGGCGACGCCATCATCGACGAGGTCGTTGCAGTCGTTGTCGAGGCCATCACAGATTTCGGGGCCCGTCGCCACGCAGTTCGCCTCGCAGGTGCCCGACTGACACGTGCCAGCGTCGCCGTCGCACGAGGTGCCATCGCTAACCGTGGCGTTGTCACACCCGGTCAGCGGCTCGCAGGTATCCACCGTGCAATCGTTTTCGTCATCGCAGTTGGCGCCGACACACATGTCGATGGGCCCGCCGCCCATGCCAGCCTCTCCTCCTGCGCCGCCTTCACCGCCCGCACCACCAGTGCCTCCCGTGCCGCCGCCATCGCTACAAATGGCCCAGTCGTACGACTGCTCTTTGCCGTCTGCCGTCATGCCCACCAAGGTCGTCGGACCGTCCTCGAGCTCGGGCACGATGAATTCGATTGAAAAGTTGTTCCACTCCGTCGGTTCGATCGGAACACCACCGACGCTGAGCGTGGTTCCATCGGCGTACCGCGCGAAGCCCGTGCCCCAGACCCTTGCCGACTCTCCGGGCACACCGCATTCGGGGTCGATGTCGAGTACGCGGAGCTTGCACCCCGAGGTCGTCAGAGCGGACAGATGCCACCAGCAAGGACAGGAACCCCCGAAACACGGAACCACTCATTCGGACCTTCTTCCTTCGGTCGACGGGCCGCAAACCAAGCACCAAACGTTCGTCAGTACGATGAACACATGGGTCCGTCTATACGTAGAAGTTAACGGCACCCTTGCGGACTAGTCGGGAACGGACGGATCCGCGCCCATGATCCGGGTCAAGTGCCACCGAGCCCCCAAACCGCCAGGCGCCCCTAGCCGAGGTGCGGGCAATGGTTCTTTGTTCGCACTTCAGCGTCTCGGGCCGACGTCTCCATCTCCGTAGTGCGCCAGGGCATGAAGAAGGCCCTCGTCCGTCGTCGGCCAGCATTGCTTCTGGGCGAAGTCGAGGAACTCGGCCGCCATCGCTTGCGTTGCGCAGCGACCAACCCAACTGCCAATCGAATCGGCAATCTGTCTCGCAAATTGCCCTTCCTCAGCTCGGGGTGAACAATTACGTATGCCGCCCTCTTTCCGAAACGATGTCGGCTACTTCTGACGTTGAAAAGCGTCACCGTCGGCGCAGGCCACGTTTCATGCATTGACCGTCATCGCAATCCGCACCGACTATCACCCTCCCCGTTGTCGCTGACGCCTTGGAAAGCATCGGCGGACGCCCCGGGCGGACGAAGTTCCGGAATGCACCGCAACACTGGACCCCAAGATTGACGAAAGCCTGTGCACATCGCGATGGATGAGCTGGACCCGCAGGAAAGCCGGCTGGTCGGTTCGGAGCCGCATCAGGAGGCCGACCCTCGGGTGAGCCGAGTTTGTCCCGATGGCCACGAGTTGTTCGTCCTAAGCGTCCGTCAGCGCGAAACGCGGTACCCAGAAGGCGCGACGCCGGCGGAGCGCGAAGTCATCGACCTACTGCTCGACGGCAACACCATGGCGGAGGTCAGCCAGCTGCGTGGCACCTCACTGCGAACCCTCACAACTCAGCTCGCCGAGATTTACAGAAAGAGCGGAGTCCGGTCCTTGAGGCAGCTAGCGGGATTCGCAGCAGGAATGGACGGTCCGTGGACCGAATGACCTCAGCTGCCATCGACTTCACCGAGACCGCGTACGACCTCACGCTCGACGATTCGCAATGGTTGCCGACGCTACTCGAGGCCGGGTTGCCAATGATCGACCAGGGCCTTGGCGCTGCGGGCATGTTGTACTGCCGCCCGCCCAAGGGGGGGGCGATGACGCTCCTTCGACTCCACTTGGCATCGGGGCGCGAAGATTTTCCGGAGCTCCATGGGCGAGCCATGGCGGCCACCGCACCCGAGGTCCTCCGCAAGCAGATACGCCCAGGCCTTGCAACGACGATGTCCGAAAACACCAAGGACAGCCCAGAGACCCTCGCGCTGTACACGAGCCACGTCGACTACTGCAAGGACCTGCTCGGCATCACAACGGTGGGAGCTGGTGGTGAAGGGGTCGCGATTGTCGCGCCCCTTGCGAAAGTGACCACTCTCTCGGGCCGCGCGAAAAATCGTTGGCAGATGCTCGCGGCGCATGTTTGCGCAGGTCTCCGACTCCGCCAGGCGCTCTCTTCCGAGCGGCAAGCCACCTCCACGACGCTTCCGCTCAATGCCGAAGCAGTGCTCGACCCCAGAATTTCTCCCTCATCGATGCCGTAGGGGAAGCGAAGGACGTGGATGCAGCGACCGCCGTGCGTGACGCCGCGGTTCGAGCCGACCGTGCTCGAGGCGAGCTGCGCCGCACCGACCCGGATGAGGCCCTAAAGATCTGGAAGGCGCTGGTACAGGGTCGCTGGTCTGTGGTCGACTGGTTTGATTCGGACGGACGGCGTTTTGTTCTCGCGTTGCCCAACCCCCCGGACGTGATTGACCCACGGGGGCTCACAGAGCGCGAAATGCAGGTGGTCACATACGCAGTGTATGCCCACAGCAACAAGATGATCGCTTATCAACTGGGCATCTCCCGGCCGCGCGTGTCGAGTCTGCTCCAGTCCGCAATGAAAAAGCTCAGCATACGGACACACGCGGAACTCGTCTTGAAGCTGCGCGATCTGCGCGCGATCAGCATGTAGCGCAGCGCACTGAAGACGGTGCGTAACCTGTCTCAAACACTGGCGCATCCTCCGGAGCCAGGAATGCTGCCTCGATCTTCTCATCCAATTATTGCGACGCCGGGACCTCCGCCAATGAACGGCAACGCGGGTCGGTTGTGGGGTCCTCTATGTGAGTTGAATCACCGTGACGCCGGGACCTTGCCGTTAACTTCTACGTATGGACGACTGCCCTCCGCCCGTCGTACAAGAATCGAATGCACCGCTTGCCTGACGGTATGTTTGAAGGAGAGACAACATGAGGAACTTGCTCGCTTTCTTGGCGTGTGCATGCCTGCTTGCCGCGTGCAACAGCTCAGCATCCGACCCAAGCGGAACCGACGCGGCTCTGCGCTCGTTGATCGAAGAACACGGACTCACCGGAGACCCCGCCGCCGATCATGACCTTCCAAGCATTGAAGATCCGATTGCAGTCCTCGGCCGGAAACTCTTCTTCAGCAAGAGCCTTGGAGGAGACGAGGACTCGGCGTGCGTGTCGTGCCACCACCCTGTGCTCGGCGGTGGTGATGCGCTTGCGTTGTCGATCGGGGTCGGTGCCGATGACCCCGACTTGCTCGGGCCTGGACGCACCCATCCCGATGGCGACTTTGCCGTACCCCGCAACGCCCCCACGACGTTCAACATCGCACTTTGGGAAAAGGGCCTCTTCTGGGATTCGCGCGTCGAAAACCTCGAAGGCGACTCCGGCATTCGTACGCCCGACAGCGACTTCGGCGCGGCGGACGGTGAAGCTGGCGAAAGCATCGTCGCAGCACAAACGCGCTTCCCTGTGACCTCGGCCGACGAGATGCGCGGGTTTGAGTTCGTCACGGATGGCACCAACGCCGAACTTCGCACGGCGCTCGAGGAACGTCTCGCGGCCGACGCGGGCTGGGTCGATGAGTTCCAGGCCGTCTTTGGCTCGCCGGGGACCACGTACTCGCGCGTCGCCGCGGCTATCGCTGCCTACGAGAACTCGCAGGTCTTCACCGACACGCCGTGGCGCGCATACGTGGAGGGAGACAACGACGCGATCGGACAGTCCGCCAAGCGGGGCGCCCTCCTCTTCTTCCGCGGCAGCCAAGAAGGCGGCGCCGACTGCGCAAGCTGTCACTCGGGGGACTTCTTCACCGACGAAGCATTCACGTCGATTTGCGCCCCACAGATCGGACGTGGCAAGGGAGATGGCGCCACCGAAACCAGCGACTTCGGCCGCGCGCGTGAAACCGGTGAATCGAGCGACCGTTTCACCTTCCGCACCCCGACGCTGCTCAACGTTTCGGCGACAGGCCCGTACCTGCACTCAGGGGCCTACGAGAACCTCGCGGACGTGGTCCGTCACCACCTCGACCCCCAGGCCGCAGCAGACCGCTACGACCCTGGCACGGTCCCGCTCGCGGACTCAGACGACTTCGTTGCCAACACCAACGAGATGGTCTCGTTCCTCGAGACCTCGAGCCGAGTCATCGCGACGTTCCGAACGCCGTTCGACTCCACGGTACGAGACGTCGAAGACCTCGTCGCCTTCCTCGAAGCGCTCACCGACCCGTGCGTGCTTGAGCGCGCGTGCCTCGCACCCTGGATTGCCGAACCAGAAACCGATGATGTGGACGGCAACCTACTAGTCGCCATCGACGAGGACGGGAACCCGCTGTAGGGCTCGACTACACGGGCCGAGCGCCCCCCCCGAGTCGTACAAGCTGGCGCAGTCGAGACTCGGGTCACACGCACCGGAGAGCACCCCATGCTTGCCGAATCATCAACCGCGGATCCAAACTGGAACCGTTCCAGTTATCACGCGTCGACGTGCCTTTTTCTGCGTCTTTCTTAAATTCGTCGAAAGTCACGATT
>CAWJRH010000004.1:0-1908507 GCA_963845195.1 uncultured delta proteobacterium | reverse complement strand
CCCAAAATTTCAAAGACCGATACACTATGCGGTCGCCGCCGGCCCGGCGCAAGAGCGTCGAAAACACTGCATTTTGTCCACGGCGCGACCCCTGATAGGCTCGCGCCACTGAGCCTGGCCGATGTCGCGAACCTTCACGAGCTTTCTTCGCGAGCGCTTTCTGTCCATCGACACCCGAACCCTCGGGCTGGCGCGAATCGGCATGGCGCTGCTCCTTCTCTTCGACCTCGCCAAGCGCGCTTCGGGGATGTCGATTTGGTACACCGACCAGGGGCTGCTTCCGAACTCAGTTCTCGAGGGGCATCCGTTCCGGCCCTACGGCTGGTCGTTCCTCTTGCACGTAGACGCCGAACCCGTCGTGCGGGTGGTCTTCATCCTGATTGCCCTCGTCTACCTCTGCTTCTTGTTCGGGCTCTTCACCCGGGTCATGCACGTCCTCGCATTCATCTGTCTGGTCTCTCTACAGATCCGCATCGACCTGCTTTCGAACGGGGGCGACTTCGTCTTCTGCGACCTGGTGCTCTGGACTGCGTTCCTCCCGATGGGCGCCACTTTCTCCATCGACGCCTGGCGCCGGAAGAAGGCCGGCAAGCCTGCCGTGCGTTCGCCGCACGTGTCCTGGGCGGTGCTCGTCGCGCTCCTGCAGCTCGCGGTCATCTATTGGTTCAACGCCGTGCACAAAACCGGCGAAACCTGGCAGAACGGCACCGCGGTTTATTGGCTCGCGCAGCAAGAGCGCATCGTCACTGGCCTCGGGCACTGGATGCGCGACCATCTTCCGCTCTTCGCCTTCAAGTTCATGGCCTATCAAGCGCTCGTGATCGAGTACGCGCTTCCGTTCCTGATTCTCTCTCCGATTGGGCGACCGTGGACTCGGCGTCTCGCGATCGTAGGGATCTGGGTGCTCCATCTCGCAATCGCGGCGGTCTCGAACGTGGGGCTGTTTTCCTTCGTCATGATGGCCTACTCGCTACTCCTCGTGAGCCAGGAGGACTGGGACTGGCTGCGCGATAGGCTGGCCTCGAGACGCGGTGAACGCGCACCGATCGTGCAGGCGATGACTCTTCCTCCCGAAGACGAGATGAGCGGACAGGCTCCGGCGCCGCTGCGGTGGGCCGCAAACTCCTTGCTGGTCTACCTCGTGGTGGTAGCGACCTCGCAGGTGCTCGTCGAAAACGGTGGTATTCCCGAGGTGCTCAAGCACGAGCAGCCAAAGTGGATTCAGGCCACCGTGCAAAGCCTCCGCCTCAACCAGGGTTGGAGCATGTTCGCGCGCAACGCGCCCCGTGACGACATGTGGCTGGTCGTCGACGCGGTCACCGCCGATGGCCGGCACGTCGACCCCTACAACGAACTCGCCTCGCGGTATGACGACCCGGCGCTTCGCACCATCCCCGAACGCCTCGGGCAGAACTACCACTTCTGCGACTACACCGTTCGCATCAAGCACTTCCGTGTCTATCACCGCGCGTTCGTCGACTGGATCTACCGGTACCATGAGCGCACAGGCAACGAGGCCGATCGCATTGAGTCGTTCAGCGTGTATGAGATCACCCAGCTTGCACCCCCGCCAGGCGCGACCGAGCCTCGCGACGTGAAGGCGCGCCCCTTCTTGAGTAAACGGCGGTGATCGGTTTCGCGATTGGCGTCGCGGCCGCGCTTTGCTGGGCGGCGCTCGACGTCGCGCGAAAAGCGCTCGCGGACAAAGCCACGCCGACCGCGCTCGCCGTGGTGCTTCTGCTCGGTCAGTGGCCGTTCATGGCGGTCTGGGCAGGCTTCGATGGCACCTGGGTGTCGAGCGAGGTCTACTGGCTGCCGTCGCTCGGCTCGATGTCGATGAACGCGCTTGCGAACGTGCTCTTCATGCGGTCGCTCCAGGTCTCGCCAATGAGCCGCACCATTCCGTTCCTTTCGCTGTCTCCGGTATTCGGTGCGCTCGTCGCCATGCCCCTGCTCGGAGAAGTACCGGGCGCAATGCACGCGGTCGGGATCGGCCTGGTCGTGTTAGGCGCGCTCGTCCTCAACAGCGATCTTTCCGACTCGCTCTGGAAGTCGGTGTTCCAGGAGAAGGGCGCGCCGATGATGATCGCCGTCGCCTTCTTGTGGTCCGCTTCGGTCGCGCTCGACAAGGTTGCACTGCCTCACGCATCGCCCGCCTCACATGCGTTCTTCCTCACAACGGGGAGCGGACTTCTACTGCTCGGATGGGTGGTGGTTCGCGGCGAGCTCGCCGATGTGCGGCAAGCGCTCGGGGCACCCAAGCCGCTGCTGGCCGCGCTCATCGGGTTCGCCGTTGCCGCCGTGGCGCTGCAAATGTTTGCAGTACAACGCCTTTGGGTTGCAGTCGTCGAGACGCTCAAGCGCGGCTTTGGCGTGCTCGGAAGCATCGTTTTCGGAAGGGCGTTTTTCCACGAGCCTCTGACCGGACGGAAATTGCTTGCTGCCATACTTATGGTCGCAGGCACGGTGATGTTGGCGCTTACCTGAGCGTACGACCGGTCTGGCCAATCGCGTTTTTGTGGGCTAATGCTTGAGTGGTGCCCGACGAAGAGGAACTCCCAGAGAAGCTGGACGTAGCCCGCTATCTGCTCGCGCAGGGCAGTGTGTTCGTCCATCTCGATCCGCGTGCGCCGGGCGTCATCGTGCCGCCTTGGTATCGCACCGAACCGCAGCTCGTTTTGCAAGTTGGCTTACATATGCCAGTTCCGATTCCGGATCTTCGCGTCGATGAAGAAGGCGTCTACGGCACGCTTTCGTTCAACCGGTCGCCGTTCACGTGTCGCGTCAACTGGGACGCCGTGTTCGCAATCGCCGGCGAAGACGGCCGCGGAATGGTGTGGCCTGAGTCGATGCCTCAAGAGATTTCCGAAGAGATCGAGCGCGAAGCAGGGCGGAGCGAGCCGCCTGCGCTTCCCGAAGAGCGACCCTCGCTGCGCGTCTTGCCGCCTGCACCGGGTGCACCAAGCGAGGAGGCCTCCGTGGTACAAGAAGTCGCCTCGTCGCAGTCCGAGTCGCGCACCGAGCGCGCGAGTGAACGCCCGAATCACCTCAAGCTCGTGAAGTAGCTGAGCGCTTCACCGAACCGCGTCGCCTGCATCCCTACGCCCGGGTGTCCAGGACATGTCGAGACAGGCCAGGACATACCAGCCGATTAAAAAGTAACGGCCCGGAAGGGGGGGCTTCCGAGCCGTTAGAGAGATGGCGATTTGGATGAAGTGGGGGGAAACAAGCCAAATCGCCGGTCTATCCGAACTCCGGGGGACGTGGGGGGTACGTCTTCTCCGGTGTCCGTATGTGACTCTTCTATATGCGACTCTCGTGCCAACTTTGGGTTCGAGGAATCACCTGTGATCTCATGGAGATCGTGGATCGCGTCTGCGCCGAGAAATTCAGATCTGAAATTTTTTTGAAGTTCTCGGCATTTAACCCCCAAATTGCACCCGATCGCCCGAGTGGGGCGAGGTGATTGTGGGCTGGATCACAAACGACACGCCTAGTTCATAACCCTAAAAGATGAATTACATCGTTTTACAAGCTGCTCAAGCGTACTGCAGCTCACTTTTCAGAACTGCAATGGATTTTTCAGATCTGAAATATAGGCAGGCCGTAGTCGAGGAGCATCTGGTGCCTTGCGGACACCAGCAGGTGCGTCGAGGACCCGGGTTGCAGCTCTACGAACCGGAAATTCTTACTGGAAGCCGCGGCGGCCCGTTCGGTGAGCGATGCGATGTGAGCACTGCTTGCGTCTAACGACATCACCCCACCTGAACCCGTGCGGCGCGCAACTTTGATTGCAGAGTTGAAATCCAGTGAAGCTGGATCAGTAGGCAGGCCCTCCTCGGATGAGGAGATCAAACGCAGCACGGTCTGGTCGTCTCGCGGCTCATATATCTGGCGATGCTCCTCCTGCACGTGGGAGTCATCGTTGTGCCCTACGAGCTCGATCTGGTCGCCCCGAAACCGAAGTGTGGTCCGCCCGGTGTTGCGCATGCGTCCGAGCGGCCAGGGCCAGCGGCTGCGTGCGCCAATCAGCCCCGCGAGCAGGGCGGCAATGACTCCACCATGGGTGAACACGATCGCACGGCCCCCCGCGGGAAACCGATTTCGGAGAGACCGGAGCGCCTCGTCGGTGCGGGCGAACACGTCGGGCCAGCTCTCGCCGCCACCGACCGAGAAGCTTTGCCGAGCCTTGAGCGACTCGATCTGTTCTGGGAACCTCGCGACGACCTGCTCCATCGTCAGGCCTTCCCAATCACCGACGTCGATCTCCCTCCAGGCCGGATCAAGCTCGGCCTTCGCTCCGGACGCTGCCGAGGTATCGGCGGCACGGCTCAGATCAGAGCTCAAAACAAGATCGAACTGCTGGCCTTCGAGCGCCCGCTGAAGAGCCTCGACCTGCGTTCGTCCCACCTCGCTTAGCGGTGAATTGCCGTGCCCCTGCCAGATTCCGGCGGCGTTCGAGACTGACTGGGCGTGTCGAACGAAGCAGACCTCGAGTGTGCTCATGCCGCCGGCGCGACCCCGGCCTTGCGGGGCACGATCACATCGTCGATCAGACCGTATTCCTTGGCTTCGATCGCGGACAGGAACTTGTCGCGCTCGGTGTCCTCGCGGATTCGCTCGACGTCCTGACCGGTGTGTTTGGCTAGGATTTCGTTGAGGCGCTGTTTGGTGGCAAGGATCTCTCGCGCGTGGATCTCGATGTCCGAGGCCTGGCCCTGGTATCCGCCGAGCGGCTGGTGGATCATGATGCGGCTGTGGGGAAGGGCGCGGCGAAGGCCCTTGGTGCCGGAGGCCAGTAGGAAGGCGCCCATCGAGGCCGCCTGACCCAGGCACACTGTCGATACGGGGCTGCGCACGTAGCGAATCGTGTCGTAAATCGCGAGACCGGCGGAGACCATGCCGCCCGGGCTGTTGATGTAGATTGTGATCTCTTTGTCGGCGTCTTCGCTCTCGAGGTAAAGGAGCTGCGCGATGACGGCGTTGGCGACGAAATCGTTGATCGGCGTGCCGAGGAAGACGATGCGGTCGTTGAGAAGACGGCTGTAAATGTCCCAGGCACGCTCGCCCCGGTGCGTTTCCTCGATGATGGTGATCGCGCGGGTGCGCATGTCGTCGCTCATCCCGTCAACCTAGTCCCTCCGGCCTGTCCTGCAATCCGGATTTTGCCGTCCCGGCATCGGCGCTATGTTGAGAGGATGCTTCCGACGCAAGAGGAGATGCTCCGACGTCTCGTGGCGACTCCCTCCGTCAGTTCGTCGGACACGAGGTTCGACCAGTCGAATCGGGGCGTCGTCGAGCTACTGGCCGATTGGGCCGCGGGCCTCGGGTTCGACGTGCGCATCGAGTCGGTTCCCGGTGCCGAGGGCAAGGTGAATCTGATCGCCTCGATAGGCGAGGGCGAGGATGGGCTCGTCCTGTCGGGCCACACCGATACCGTCCCCTACAACGAAGAACGGTGGACCGACGATCCGTTCGAACTCACCGAGCGTGACGGCAAGCACTACGGTCTCGGGTCGGCAGACATGAAGGGGTTCTTCGCAGCGGCGCTTCACGCCGTGGCCCGTGTCGATCCCTCGAAGCTCAGCCGCCGAGTCACGCTGCTCGGGACCGCAGACGAGGAGAGCACCATGGCCGGCGCGGCGATGCTTGCCGAGCGCGGCGAGGCTCTCGGTCGCTATGCGATCATCGGTGAGCCGACAGGGCTTCGGCCGATTCGCAAACACAAGGGCGTCTACCAGCTTCGCATCACAATCGGCGGCAAGGCAGGGCACGCGAGCAACCCCGCGCGGGGCGTCAACGCGATCGATGGGCTTCATCGCGTACTCGGCGCGCTTCGGTCCTGGAGCGAGCGTTTGACGAGCGAACATCATGATGAGGACTTCGAGATCGCGGGGCCGACGCTGAACTTCGGCCGCGTCAGCGGCGGAGACAGTCCCAATCGGATCTGCGACGAGTGCACACTCGACCTCGACATGCGGCTTCTGCCGAGCATGAGTGCCGACGCCATCGAGCGCGAGCTCCGCGACCGAGTTGCCGAAGCGCTCGAAGGTGGCCCATGGTCGTTCGGGGTGAGGCGACTCGGGTACTTTGCTCCGTTCGGGGGCCCGACCGACCCCGAGTTCGCGAACGTGGTTGAGACGATGTGCGGATGTTCAGCACAGAGCGCGCTCTTCGGAACCGAGGCCCCGTACCTCGCGCAACTCGGGCTGCAAACCCTCGTCCTCGGGGCGGGCGACATCGGGGTTGCGCATCAGCCGGACGAATATGTCACCATGGCGGAGATCGAGCGGGCGACCGAGCTTTACGGTCAACTCATCGGTCGATACTGCGTTAGCGGCTGATGAGCACCAAACCAGACCCCTTCGTTCAGCACTTCCGAGCGAGCGCCCCCTACATCCATGCGCACCGCGGGCGGACGTTCGTCGTCATGTTCGGCGGCGAGGCCGTGGCTTCGAACGATCTTGGCCCGCTGCTCTACGACGTGGCGCTCCTGCATTCGCTGGGCGTGCGTATCGTGCTGGTCGCTGGCGCACGTCCTCAGATCGATGCTTCGCTCCAGCGGCGTGGGCGTTCGCCCCAGTACTTCGACGGTCTGCGCATTACCGACGACGCAGCCCTCGAGAGCGTCAAAGAGGCCGTGGGCGCGACTCGGGTCGAGCTCGAAGCTCTGCTGTCGATGAGCCTTCCCAACTCACCAATGGCCGGCGCGCGCCTTCGCGTAGCGACAGGCAACTTCGTGATGGCTCAGCCGCTCGGCGTCATCGACGGAGTCGACTATCAGCACACCGGCAAGCCGCGCCGCATCGACAGCGAGGCGATCCGCCAACGTCTCGACGACGGCGCCATCGTCGTTCTCACACCGATCGGGTACTCCTCAACCGGCGAGGCGTTCAACATCAGCAGTCACGAAGTGGCGGCAGCTACGGCTGCGGCGCTCGGCGCCGACAAGCTAATCGGCTTGCTCGAAGACGACGGCCTCGTCGATCCATCGGGTCGGGTCTACTCACAGCTGACGCCTCGGGAGGGGCAAGAGATCCTTCAGTCGGGGCGGGTACTCGGCCACGACGTAGAACGTCATCTTGCTGCCGCGATCGAGGCCTGCACGCATGGGGTGCCTCGCGCACATCTCGTTGCGCGCAAGCGCGACGGGACACTGCTTCGCGAGCTCTTTACGCGCGATGGCGTCGGTACGATGGTGACCTCCGAAACGTTCGAAGGCGTGCGACCTGCGCAACCCGTCGACGTTGGCGGCATTCATCGACTCATCGCCCCGCTCGAAGAGCAGGGCGTGCTCGTGCGTCGATCGCGGCAGATGCTCGAGAACGACATCGATCGATTCACGGTCATAGAGCGCGACGGGCTGGTGGTGGCCTGCGCCGCCATCTACGACTATCCCCGCGACAGTGTTGCCGAGCTGGCCTGCCTCGTCGTCGACCCGGAATACCGAACCGCCGGTCGCGGCGATCAGCTCCTGAAGTACCTAGAGCGCCAGTGCGTCGCCAAGAAGCTACGTCGCTTGTTTGTTCTGACGACGCAGACATCTCATTGGTTTCGCGAGCACGGTTTCGAGGGTTGCGACATTACGGAGATCCCGGAAGAGCGACGCGCCGCATACGACCTGGGCCGCCGTTCGAAGATCTTGATGAAGCAGCTCGACTGAGGCTTGGATGCCTCTGGGAATCGTGCTACTCGTCGCTAATTCGCCGTTTCGGACGGTGACGCGTTCTTGATACACGAAGGATGAAGCAACTCGAGCTCGAGCAGCGCCCGGCGGAGCCATCCGCCGATGGGGACATGGACGAGATCGTTGGCGAGGAGGAACGGGTCCTCAGCCGCGTGCACCGTACCATTGCGGCCCGTCGGCCCGTCCATCGTGGTCAGCTCATCGACTACGACGCGGAGCTGCTGGCCCTTCGAGACCAGATCCGAGAGGCCCGTCTCGAGGATATTCCGCCTCTAGTCGAGGAGATGGAGCGGCTTCAGCAAGTGGCCCATCGTCGCGCCAAGGTCAGCGAAGGCACTGTCGACGATCAGTCCCCGTACTTTGGGCGGATGGTGCTCGAGGAAGAGGAGCGTCGTCGCGAGATCCTGATCGGCCGGAGCACCTATCTCGATCCCAAGACCGGCGTCCGCATCGTCGACTGGCGCGATGCGCCGGTGAGTCGTGTCTACTATCGCTACGAAGAGGGCGACGACTACGACGAGATCTTTGGCGATCGGGAAGTCGAGGGCGAGGTGCTCGTTCGTCGCAATCTGTCGATTACCGGCGGGAAACTCCGCCGCATCGGTACTCCGCAAGGCACGTTTCGGCGTGGGCGCGATGGCCGTTGGCAGCGCCTTGCCGACCACTCCACGCGCCTTTCGGGAGGACAGGGCGCCGCCCTGCGGCCCGAAGCCTATCATCGCCCTGGCCAGCTCGGTATCGGCGACGACGACTTCCGCGAAGACAAGCACCTGTCCGAGATCACGGCGCTCATCGACCCGCGGCAGTTCGAGCTCATCAGCCACCCCACGTCGGGGCTCGTCGTCATTCAGGGCGGTGCTGGAAGCGGCAAGACGACGATCGGGCTTCACCGGCTCGCGTATCTCGCCTTCCAGGATCGCGGTCGTTTTCGCGCCGATCAGATGCTGGTCATCGTCTTCAACGACGCGCTCGTTCGCTACATTTCACGCGTCCTTCCCGCGCTTGGTGTGGAAGACGTCCCCGTCGCAACCTTCCAGACATGGGCCGAGCAGCAGCGTCGGCGTCACTTGGCCAAGCTCACCACCCGCTACGTCGAGGACACGCCGAGTCACGTGGTCCGCCTCAAGAAGCACCCGGCGATGCTCAAGGCGATCGATCTCTACGCGTCCGAACTCAATGCGCGGGCAGAACAAGAGATCCTAGCCCAAGCAAAAAAAGAGGAAGGCGGCGCACGCGTATCCCGAGTCTGGCGTTCCACCGAAGGCGAGCCGCTCGGCATTCGCGCCGAAACCTTGCTGCAGTGGCTGCAAAGCCGGCGAGACGGCGCAGAAGAGGTGCCGGCAGGCATGCGGCACGCGGTCGGCCGCATCTGCCAGCAGTGGGTGAAGCGCGCTGAGGACATCCCGACAGCCTGGGCGGACCTGCTGACCGACCTCGGACGGCTGCAGTACGCGTTCGCCACGTGGGCACCGGGCGTGCTCAGCGATCGCCAGATCGAGTGGGCGCATTCCTGGTGCAGCCGCAACTCCACCCGCGCGCTCCTCGCATACGAAGATGCGCTCGACGAGTCCGACGACGAGGGTCCGCGACAGGTGGGCGTCGACGGGGAAGACGAAGACGAGATACCGGTCCTCGATCGCGAAGACGACGCACTCTTGCTTCGTTTCTACCAGGTGCTCAGAGGACCGCTCAGCGGTCGCCGGGAACGGCTTGCCTACGAACACATCTTTGTCGACGAGGCGCAGGACATGAGCCCCGTCGAGCTTGCGGTGGTGCTCGACACCGCAACCGAACAGCAGAGTGTCACCCTCGCAGGAGACATCGCGCAGAAGCTGCATCTCGACAACGGCTTCACCGATTGGCGACATGTGCTCGAACAGCTGAAGCTCGACCACATCGAGATCGAGCCTCTCAAACTCAGCTACCGCTCGACTTTCGAGATCCTCGAGTTTGCGACCGACGTGCTCGGCCCCCTGCGCAACGAGGTCTCCGGGGAGGCCACCCGTCACGGGGCACCGGTCGAACTCTTTTCGTTCGGTGGCAGTGGGGAGGCCGTAGGGTTCCTTGCCGAGTCACTTCGGAATCTCGTCAGCAGCGAGCCACTTTCGTCCGTGGCGGTCATCGCCCGCTATCCGGAGCAGGCCGACATCTACTACAAGGGCCTGCGGCATGGCGAAGTGCCAAACCTGCGCCGCGTTGCCGACCAGGACTTCATGTTCCGGCCGGGCGTCGACGTCACCGATGTGCGCCAGGTCAAAGGGCTCGAGTTCGACTACGTCGTCATCGTGGAGTGCAACTCGCAGACCTATCCAGTCGACGACGAAACCCGGCACTTGCTGCATATCGCCGCGACGCGTGCCGCACACCAACTCTGGGTGTTTTCGACGGGAACGCCGTCGCTCCTGCTCCCAGAGCGCCTAGTGAAGTCCCTCGACTGAAGTTCGTAGGCGGAGAGTTGCGGCCCCCGCGTTCGTGTGTAAGATCCTCACCGTAGACGGCTGTTGCGGCCTACACCCGGGGTACACCGTAGAATGAGCAACAGCGCCGCATCTGGGAAAGACTCAACGCACCCCGCGTAAGTCTCACGAGCTGCCACCCAAACCTTCTCTCGATAAACCAAGCCTATCCATGGCCGAATCTGCGCTCCAAGAACAGGAAGCCGAGTCCGAGGAATCAGAGCCTCAGAGCCCTGAAGAACCGACATGGCGTGAACCGACCACCGCGATTGCGACGAAACTCGCATCGATGAGCGACCGCGCGATTCAGCGCGTGACCGGGGGCAATGCGTTCCTGAGGGGGCGGCTCTACGCGCGCCGCAAGGCGGTCGAACACATCGACGAGCAGGAGCACAGTGTAAGCGGCGAGATCTCGGTGCGAACCGCCGAGGACCCCTACAAGACGACGGTCACCTACGACTCGCAGGGCGACTCCTTCGAGTCGAGCTGCACCTGCCCGGGCTGGCGTGGACCGACGGGTCACTGCAAGCACGTGGCCGCGGTCATGGTGGCGCTCCGCAACGAGGTGCGGCCGCCTCGCGCCAAGCAAGAGCAGCAGCAGCCGAAAAAGAAGAAGAAGGCGCAGAAGAGCGAACCGATTCACATCCCTGGGACCGTCTCAGTGGGCGGCAAGCGCAGGCGTTCGCGTCGCCGGCGGCGTCCGGGCAATGGAGATGCTGGCGCCCTCGAGATCTTGTCGCCGCGCGAGCTTCAGGCCGCGCGCGGGGAGGCCCGGGGGCCGATGGACGCGTGGCTGCCGCAAGACGCCATGCCCCGTCCGCTCGACTTCGAGTATCGCATGACGGTGCGTCCAGCATCCATCACGGTCACCCCAGTCCTTGCCGGTTCACGTAGTGCCGTGCCCATCGCCGATGCGCTTGGCGGCTTCAACACGGTGTCGATCGACGAGCGACCCTTGTTCCGCGCCCTTGCGCGCAACGCCACTCGTGGACAAGCGACCACGGCAGAACTTCGCGGCGAAGACGCGGCTGAAGTACTTGAGATGCTGAGCGACAGGCGCGTGCTCCTCGAGCCGGCCTCGATGGAGCTTCGGTTCGCAAACGAGGCCCTCAAGCCAAAGATCGAGCTCGACCCTGCCAACGGCGATTCCCTTCGTCTCCGGGTGGTGTTCGCGCTCGAAAGCAACGGTCGCCGGTTCGCCCTGTCGAGCGGAGCCTGGTTCGAAGGTACTCCGGGCTGGCAGATCGACACCACCGAGGGCGTCGCTCGTCCCGTGAGCGAACTGGTCACCCCGGCCTGGCTTCAGCGCCTATACCGTTCGCCAGCAATGGTTCACGCGAACGCCGAAATGCCGACGCTCCTCGGCGAGTACATTCCTCGCGTGGCAGCCTCACTAGGCGCCGACCTTCCGGACCTGTCGTCGGTTGCCGACCTAGTCGATGCGAAGCCGCACTTCGAACTCAAGGCCAACGGCGACATCATCGACGCGCGAGTGCGACTCGTCGTGCGCTACGAAGACCAAGAGTTCGAGGTTCCGCCCGACGACTTCCCGTCGCCGCTTGCGTTTCTGCCCCCGCGAAGAGGCCAGGCCCGTCCCCGCGTCGTACGACGCGACGTCGGCGGCGAAATGGCGGGCATCCAGACGCTGATGAGCCAGGGCTTCGAAATCTCGGAGTCGGGCGAAGAGCTGGTCACTCAGGGTGACGAAGCGATTCGGTTCTGGACCGAGGGTATTGGAGAGCTTCCCGAAGACTGGGATCGGTTCATTCCCGACGATCTCGTCGACGTCACGATTCGGGACGAGTCGGTCACCCCGCAGATGCGCGTTTCGAGCGGAGTCGACTGGCTGAACCTCGACATGAAGTTCGAATCTGGAGGTTCAGTCGTTCGCGAGGACGAGCTCCGTGCCTGCCTCGAGCATGGCCGTCGTCTGGTCCGGCTCGAAGACGGAAGCTTTGCGCCGGTCGACCCTGAAAAGGTTGGCGATGTGCTGACGCGGATGGCCGAGATCTACGCGACGGCCGGCATACGCGAGAAGCTCCCACTTTCGCAGGCAGGTCGCGTCCAGGACCTGCTCAAGCTCGTCGAGAACGCCAAGGTTTCCTC
This sequence comes from uncultured delta proteobacterium, assembly GCA_963845195.1. Classification (GTDB taxonomy): domain Bacteria; phylum Myxococcota_A; class Polyangia; order Polyangiales; family Houyiibacteriaceae; genus SG8-38. Next base: position 1,896,258 of record CAWJRH010000004.1, on the reverse strand, counting down.
CTCTGCTAAGACGCTGTTCTCGAAGATCGAGAACATCGACAAGATTCCGAGCGTTGCGAAGCCTCGAAGCGTGAAGGCCACCCTTCGCCCGTACCAAAAAGAGGGCTTCAACTGGCTGGTGTTCCTTCATGAACTCAACAGCGGCGGCATTCTCGCCGACGACATGGGGCTCGGAAAGACCCTGCAGGCCATTGCGCTGCTCGCCTGGGCCAAAGGAAAGTACAAGCGCAAACTCAACCTCGTCGTCGCGCCCACCTCGGTCGTTCCAAACTGGGAGCGCGAGATCAACAAGTTTGCTCCCGGGCTCACGACGGTGGTTTGGCAAGGCCCCAACCGTCAGCAGAAGAGGGAGGAGCTTGACAAAGCCGACGTGATGATCACCAGCTACGCGCTCCTTCGTCGAGACGAGGAGCTCCTGCAGGAGTTGGACCTACGATACGTCATCCTCGACGAGGCGCAGCACATCAAGAATCCGATGAGCCATACGGCGCGCGCAGCCAAGAAGCTCGCGAGTGAGCGACGACTGGCGCTGACGGGCACGCCGATCGAGAATCGCCTCAGCGAGCTTTGGAGCATCTTTGACTTCGTCTCGCCGGGCCTTCTCGGGAAGCTCAAGACCTTCGAAGAGAAGGTCGCGCGACCGATCGACCGCGGTGACATGGAGACCGCAGAGCGCCTGCGCGCAACGATCAAGCCGTTCGTGATGCGGCGCGTGAAGCGAGACGTCGCCGCCGATCTCCCGGAAAAGATCGAGCAGGAGATGATCGTTCCGCTCACCGAGGAGCAGTCGACGCTCTACAAGCAAATCCTCCGCGAAGTCCGCAAGAGTGTGCTGAGCGAGGTCGAGAAGAAGGGTGTGAGCAAAGCGCAAATCCAGATCCTTGCGGCGCTCACGCGGCTACGGCAGGTCGCCTGCGACCCACGGCTGCTCAAGCTTCCGGACACCGACTTCGATGCATCAGACAGCGGCAAACTCGCCGCGCTGCGCGAGATCATCAGCGAGGCGGTCGACGGCGGTCACCGCGTGCTGGTCTTCAGCCAGTTCGTCGAGATGCTTGGCCACATTCGTGCGGCGCTCGAAGAAGACGGAGTTACGTACGAGTACCTGGACGGCTCCACCAAAGACCGCATCGAGCGTGTCGACCGGTTCAATGACGACTCGTCGGTTCCCGTGTTTCTGATCTCGCTCAAGGCTGGGGGAACCGGGCTGAACCTCACTGGCGCCGATACGGTGATTCATTTCGACCCATGGTGGAACCCCGCGGTCGAGGACCAGGCGACGGACCGTGCCCACCGGATTGGTCAGACGAGGAACGTGAATGTGTACAAGCTCATCGCGGAAGGCACGGTCGAGGAGAAGATCCTCGAGCTGTCTGCCAAGAAGCGAGAGCTCGTGTCGAACGTGCTGTCGACCGAAGGCAGCCCGCTCAAGGGTCTGACGAAGGCCGACGTCGAGAACCTCTTCAGCGACTAGACCGAGTTCACCGGCCTAGCGCGCTACGAGCGATACTCGATTGGGTTTTCGGGCACCGTTATTGTGATGGGTTGGGCCATCGACCAGAGCACGAACATGCCAAAGGCCACGGCGAGAAGGCCCCAAGCGCGCACCAAGGTCGGTGGCAGCTTCGACCACCAGTCGATGAACGCGCGAAAGCGCGTGTAGCCGAAGAGCGGGAGCGCGATGCCCGAGGCGAGCACCAGACCGCCGAGAACCTGAAAGGCTAGCGGCGTCCGCGAAAGCGAGGACGCGAGCAAGAGGGTGGCGCCGAACGCGACCCGCATCAGGACGGCGAGCCAAAGGCCTCCTCGAGAGCTCCACGATTCGATGAAGGTGATGATCGAGCGCGGTGCGAGCACCCCCCAGGCGCCAAGAAGGAGCACGAGCGCCGCGAACGCGAGCGCAACCACGACCATGACTTGTTCCGGCATCTACTTCCTTCGTGTCGGGAAACCGGAACGGAGCGTATCAGCCAAAGGCCTTGGCCGCGCGTTCTTGAACCTCCGCGCGGCTGAGTTCCTCGATTCGGCTCGCGACGCTCCATCGATGGCCGAAGGGGTCGAGGAACTGGCCGGATCGGTCGCCGAAGAACTGATCCTCGACGGGTCGAAGCTCAGTTGCGCCCTGGGCGAGGGCGCGCGCGAAGGCCGCATCGACGTCCTCGACGTACACGCTGATCGCGACGGGTGTCCCGCCGATCGCCTTGGGCCCTAGGACATCGATTTCTGGGAACTCGTCGGACAGCATGATGACGCCGTCGCCGACCATCAGCTCGCAATGGCCGAGTTTTCCGTCGGGCATCACAATGCGCATGCGCTCGGTCGCGCCCAGGACCTGCTGGTAGAAGGCGATTGCCGCCGTCGCGTCGCTCACACAGAGATACGGAGTGATGCGCGGGTACTGCGTGGGGATCGGATTCACATTTGGCATCGGGACCTCCGGAATCGGGACCTGCTGGGGGAGCCTACGCGACGAGACCCGCTGAACACCAGGGTAGATCGGTGGAGTTCGCGCCTCCTTCAAGAGCGCTAGAACCCGGCGTCTCGCCGAAACTCGAGGCACTGAGGGCTTCCGCGCTCGAACTCGCGGCAGGTAGTGCCGCGGATGTCATAAATCCCGCATGCATTCGGGCTTCGCTCCGTCCCGAGGTGCACGCAGCTCCCGCTCGAGTCGGTTGCGAACGCCACCATCCCGAAGTGCCCGGGCTGCACGGCTTCGGCGAGGTCGTCGCGGCCCATTGTGCGCCACCGGAGCAGATCCTCTGGCGGGATGAGGATGCGGCCGTCCGCACCGGTGCGGCAGCAGGCGCCGCAGGTGAGGCAGTCGAGTTCGTCGTGTTCGTCTTGGGCGGTCGAGGTCACGGTTTTCTGGCCAGGAGGTCAGTATGCGGCACCGGGCCGGGAGGCGCCCGGTGGACTTATGCCGCTCGCCGTGACTTAGTTTCCGTATGTGGAAACCGTGCGTCGGCGCGGCGCTCATTCTGTGGGGATGCGGAGCGTGCGACTCCAATCGTGCAGCCTTCCCCAAAGTTGATCCGGACACCGTCGTGATCTCCTGGACCGTGGTCGGTCAGGAGTCCTCTCGCGATACGCTCTACGTGTCACTTCGTGGGAACCGCCAAATGGAGGTCGTCATCAAGCAGCCGAACGGGACGATCCTGCGAACCGAGCGCGAGCTCGACGCCACGGCGTACGGGGCGCTGGTCACACGGATCCGGACGCTCGACTGCTGTGCGCTCGAGTCCACGAGCGATACGCCACCGAGTGCATTCGAATCGAGACCAGAGCTCGGGATCGATTTCGGCGACCTTCAGTGCCAGATCTCACTGTGGGATAGCGAATGGCGTGAAGGCCGCGCTCGGGACTGCGGATTCGCCGTAGCCGAGGTGCATGGGCGGGGCTTCATTCCCGACCCGCCCGCAGTCGACGACAGGCTGTAGCCGCCTAGCGCCGATCGTCGTTTTCGGTATGCTCGGCCGCCATGGCTGACAAGTACTTCTGCGCGCACTGTGACCAAGAGTTCGTTCCCGAGAGCGCCGAAGACAGCCCCCGATGTCCTACCTGCATGCGTCGCGCCGGAGTGCAAGGCGTTGGAAGCACCGCGCCGGTCTCGAGCACGGGCCGGGCTCGCTCACTGCTCCTCTTCGGACTTCTGCTTGCGGCGGCGGCGGGCTACGGCCTCTATCGCGCGAACACGGTCGCTCTCGACGAGATGCCTCCAGTTCGCCCTCTCGAAGCGAAAGAGCTCGCGGCGTACCTCGAGCGCGACGGGCTCGAGGTTGGAAGGCTCCAAGGACTCTTCGTCATCCCCGACGGGGCCGATTGGCCGACCGACCGGGAGGCGCTCTCGAAGAGTATGCACGAGCGCGCGTCGTCATGGCCATTGGACCATGCGCTTGCGCGCGACGTGTATATCGCGGACGAAGCGCTTGCCGCCATTGCGCCCGGGAAAGACGGACCCCAACGTCTCTATCCGCTCGAGTCGGCCGCAGCGATGACTGCGATTCTCCGCGGGCAGGGCGTCGATGCGATGGTTGCCGAGACCTGGGACCTCGGCGAAGGAAGACCCCCCGATCCCTCCGGTCTGCTGGGGTACTTCGTCGTAGCGGTCTACGATGACGGTGCAGAGGAGCCGACTGCCTACTTCGACCCGTGGGGTGGGCGAGGTTCAGTTTCTCCCAACGAGGTGCGCGTGTTGACCGACACGCAGGCCATCGGCGCCGGACTCGGCACCGACGCGTTTCGGATCGTCAGCAAGTCGGGCGACGGCGCGGCCGCGTTTCCGCTCATCGAGACGGCGCTCACGCTCGACCCGAAGTCGCCTACGCTCAGGAGCGTGCACGGCACGGTGCTGTTCGACACCGGTGGCGTGACCCCCGGCAACGCGGAGTTCGAAGCCGCACATCAACTGCGTCCTGACGGGCCGCGTGAGTTGGCGTTGGCGGAGCTGTCCTTGGCTCAGGCCTCGCTCCTTCGGATGATTGGGCAGGGCCCTTCGGCCGACTCGGCGATCGCGGCGGCAAACCGCTCGCTGAGTTCCGTGGTCGAGGAATGGCCGCGCTACGGAAAAGCGCATCTGCTGCTAGCAATGCTCCACTTTGGTAACGACGAGCCCGACAGGGTGCGGGAAGAACTCGAAACCGCGGAGCGCCTTGCACCAAACACCGCTGCGCTCTCTGCCCTCTGGGCCCAGTACTACGTCGGTAAGGGCGAACATGGTCCAGCGCGTGCGCGGGCGAAGCAGGCGGTCGACCTCGATCCGGAGAACTGGCAGCTGCGCGTGCAGGTGGCGAAGATCCTGAGCGACGCCGGGGACCTTCCCGGGGCGCAAGAGCAGGTCCAAACCGCCCTGAGTTTCGTGCCTGCGGGCAAACGGGCTGAGCTCGAGGGGTACCTGAGCAATTCCCTGGGCCCTCAGGTGCTTGGGCGCGTCGCGCCGAATCCCTCGCCCGGCTCGCTCCAACTCAACGACCCTTCCGCTCCGGGAAGGCCGGTTCCCGAGCCTGCGGTGCAAGCCGATCCGGCGCTCATCCTGGGCAACCCGTCCGACATGAAGCTCCGCGACCCCGACCAGAACCTGCGTCTCGAGCTCGAGGACTGAGCGCCTAGTCTCTACCCGCTGCCGCTGCCGCCGCTGCTTCGTCAGCCGCGCCAGGGCCTGAGGCCGTTTCCGTCCCGACCGAGCCTAGGCGCAGGAGCTTCTTCCATAGGAGTTCGCGCCCGTCGCCGGTGACCGAGCTGTAGGGCAGGACCGGACGCCCCACGTCTTTGCGCAAGCGGGCGATCGCGGGTTTGCGCTTGCTGGTTGGCAGCTTGTCCACCTTGGTTGCAACCACGACGGACTCGAGCCCGATGCTATCGAGAAAATCCAGCAATTGCGAATCGTCGGACTCGAAACCTCGACGGATATCCACGATGACCACCACGCCGCGCAGGCCGGGACGCTGCTGCAGAAAGCCTTCGATCAGGGGGCCCCACGAGCGCCGCTCCACCTTGCTTCGCTGCGCGTAGCCGTAGCCGGGAAGGTCGACCAGATCGATGAGAGCCTCGTCCTCGCCGGTGCGAAGTCGGACGCGAAACAGGTTCACCGCGCGGGTACAGCCGGGGGCGCTGCTGGTGCGAACCAGCTTCTTTCGATTGACCAGGCTGTTGATCAGGCTCGACTTGCCGACGTTGGAGCGGCCGGCAAAGGCGATCTCCGCGTAGGTGGGCGGGGGAAGCTGCCCAACAGCCGTTGCTCCGGCAATGAAACTGGCGTCGAGCACGTCCATGCGTCTCTTTAGCGCCTGTGCCTGTTCATGCACGCGTGCGTCGTCGCAACGCGCTACGCAGATCGCCGAGCTCCGGTGCGCCAAGGGCGGCCGCGATGCCGAGGTAGACCGCCGCGCCGGCGACGACGGCAACTCCGAAAACCCATAGATTCCGCATGTCGTTGCCCCCAAGCTGCCACTGGCCGAAACGCGCGATCCCGTAGACCACCAACCCCATCACGAGACTCGCGCTTACCACGCGCACAAGGCTCATCGCGATTTCGCGGAGCCCGAGAGGACCTGATCGATGTCGAAGCAGGGCGAGGAGCGCGACGAGCTGGACCACAGCCGCGGCCGTCGTGGCCGCCGCCAGGCCGGCGTGCTGCATCGGACCCATCAGCACGAGGCTCAGACCCAAGAACGTCACCAAATTGAGCGCGCTGGCCACGACCGGTGTCCGTGTATCGTTGTGCGCGTGAAACATCGGGACAATCGTTCGCACCGAGGCGACTGCCCAGATGCCACTCGCCTGCCAGACGAAGGACCGCACGGTTTCCCGAATCTCGGTTGCTTCGTAGCGACCGCGGCCAAAGAACACCGTGATCGTCGGTTCGGCCAGGACCGTGAGCGCAACACAGGCGGGCACCGCCACGAAGAGCGACAGTCGCAGGGCATAGCGGAAGAGCCGCTTGGCCTCTGCCTCGTCGCCGTGCGCGACCGCGTCGCTTAGTGAAGGGAGAGCGGCGGCAGCGATCGCCAGTGCGAACATTCCCTGCGGAATCTCCGCGAGGCGCGCGCCATAGTAGAGATAGCTAACGCTTCCGGTCGGCAGAAACGACGCGAACAGGCGTGATAGCAGCAGGTTGAGTTGGTAGACGCCGAGCCCCGCAAAGAGCGGCACCATCAGTCGAAAGCACTTCGCGACGTAGGGATCACTCCTGTCGAATTTCGGAAAGACGAGGAGGTTCTCCTTCGCGAGCGCGGGGAGCTGAAAGAACACCTGAAGCGCACCCCCGAGCAGGGCCCCGAGGGCAAGTGCGAAGATGGCCGGGTAGCCCAGGCGAACCACCACGGGCACAAGGAGGAACGCTGAGGCGATGAGCGCCACGTTGAGCAGCGCAGGAGCAAACGCTGGTGCCGCGAAGCGTTTGCTTGCGTAGAGCGCGGCCATGATGAGGGCAGAGACGCCCATCAAGAAGATGTACGGGAAGAGAGTTCTGGTGAGCCCCACGGTCATGTCGAAGAGGGCAGGGTCGCGCTGGAAGCCCCAGGCATAGGCCTTGACGATCCAGGGAGCGAACAGGACGCCGAGGACGCTGACGAGGAGGAGGACGAGCGACATCGCCGCGGCAAGGTGGCGATAGAACTCCTTGGCGCGGGCTTTGCCCTCGCGCTCCCGCACCTCCGTGAACACGGGTACGAACGCCGCCGAGACAGCGCCTTCTCCTAGAAGTGCCCGAAGCGCATTGGGTATCGTGAACGCCAGCCAGAATGCGTCGGTCGCGCTGAGCGCGAACACCGCGGCAACGACCGCGTCGCGGATGGCGCCGAGAATCCGGGAGGTGAGGGTGCCCGTGGCCACCAGACCCGCGCGCCGTACGATCGCCCCACTCGACGTTCTAGGAGGCGCCTCAGCCATCGGCGGAAGAATGCGCGGGACCAGGGCCTGTCGGCAAGAAAGGCGGCCCCCTCAACTCGTGCTCAGCAGCCCGCGAAGCTGAGAGAGCTCGACGGTGTAGGCCGCACCGCAGTAGTCGCAGTTCATGCTCAGCGGCTCCCCCTCGTCGACCATTTCCTGAATGTCGCTGCGGTCGAGCATGCTGAGCGCGGTCACCACGCGCAAGTCGCTGCACTGGCAGCCGAATCGAATCTCGCTGCTCTGAAGCCAGGTGAACGGCATGCCTTCGAGGAGTTGCTCTATGAGACGCGAAGGCGATGCATCGTTGGCCTGAAGTCGTTGTTGGATCTCGACGAAGTCTTCGAGGCGGCGTGTCATGGTCTCCATCGCAGCGTCCGCTTCGCGGGCTTCAGGGAGCAGCTGCACGACGAAACCCCCCGATGCCGGACGATCTCCTTCGAGGACCGACCCCATCGAGATCATCGAAACTACCTGCTCGGACAACTGCATGTAGCGCATGAAGGCTTCCGAAAGATTCCCCCCGTCCGGCACCTCGACCACACCTCGGTGCAGCTCCGCGTTGGGGAGAGTGCGCATCATTTCGAGAGTCGCTTTGGCGTTGCGCAGCTCGAGGACCGGCTCGTCGGCGGGCTGGCGTAGGAGTCCGCGAATCCATCCGTCGGGGTGCGAGTCGGCCACCATCTGGCCTCCCTCGCCGAAGCGCACGATGCACTGGACCCTCAGCGTTGGGGCCATCGTTTCGCGATAGAGCACAGCCGCCGTCCCGAGTTCGGCCATATCGAGGGCGATCGCGCCGCTGAGCTCCTGAGAGGACGCGAGCTGTCGAGCCGTGTCGGTGGTGCGGGCTGCGACTACGCGAAAGGCCCCGTCGTCGGTCATCGCACGAAGCACCATATCGGTTTCAGGCATGTTTCTCCTCAAGCGCATTGGCGCTTGCTTGGCAAGCGCTAACATTGGGCCCGGAGCACCCTATGACAACTCATCCAATCGTTCTCATCCCCGGCGACGGAATCGGCCCTGAGGTAGCGTCGGCCGTGACGCGCGTACTCGAAGCTGCCGGAGCGCCGGTCGCCTGGGAAGAGCACCAGGCAGGCGTCGTCGCTCTCGAGACTCAGGGCGAAGTCCTGCCCGAGAAAACGCTCGACGCGGTGCGGAGAGTCGGCGTCGCGCTCAAGGGACCGTGCACGACTCCCGTTGGCAAGGGGTTCACCTCGGTCAACGTGCAGCTCCGGAAGCGCCTCGAGCTCTACGTGGCGGTTCGACCGATCCGGAATCTGCCCGGCATCACGACGCGCTACTCCGACGTCGATCTCATCGTCCTGCGCGAGAACACCGAAGGACTCTACAGCGGAATCGAGAACGAGATCACCGAGGGCGTCGTGACCAGTCTCAAGGTCGCCACCGAGAAGGCGTCGCGTCGCGTCGCCCGCTACGGATTCGGCTATGCGCGAGAACGCGGACGCAAGAAGGTCACGGTCATGCACAAGGCCAACATCATGAAGTTGAGCGACGGCATGTTCATTCGCTGCGCCCGCGCCGAGCGCGAGGAGGGGGGCTTCGAGGACATCGAGTACGAGGAGATGATCATCGACGCTGGATGCATGAAGCTCGTGCAAGACCCGACCAACTTCGACATTCTTTTGCTAGAAAACCTCTACGGCGATGTGCTCAGCGACCTCTGCGCGGGGTTCGTCGGCGGCCTCGGCGTCGTTCCGGGCGCGAACATCGGAAACGACTACGCGGTGTTCGAAGCGGTGCACGGCTCCGCGCCCGACATAGCGGGGAAGGGCATCGCCAACCCACTCGCGCTCCTGATGTCCGCCGTGATGATGTTGAACCACCTCGGTGACACGCGGGCCGATCCCCGATGCCGAGAGGTGAGCAAGCGCATCAAAGAAGCCTACAACCGGGCCCTGTCAGACGACCAGAAGACGGGTGACCTCGGTGGCGAGCTCGACACCGAACAGTTCGCGTCTGCCGTCATCGCTCGGCTCCCGGCGTGACGACCCGCGATCAGGCCTCGGTCTTGCGAGGCCGAGATGGACCCGATCGATCGACGCCGCCGAGGCGATCGGCCCAGTTCTCGGGATAGCCGTCGTAGTAGCGTGTCCATTCACGCCCAGTCATCTCTCGGTACACCAGTGCAAAGATCGCCCGTGAGATCGACGGCACGCCGACCACAGGTAGGTAGAGGGGGCCGAGCCAGCGCGACTGCACCGTGTGGCCTAGCTCATGCGCGCGGTTGCGTTCGTCGAGTTCGTGCCACCGGTTGCGCTCCAGGCTCCAGAACACGACGTAGCCGAGCGAGATGCCCGTCCCCTTCGACTGTACGACCAGGCGTCCCGCCTCGGTCTCGATCTTCACGATACGGTCGCGCAAAGCCTCGGTGGCGAGGACCGCAAGACCGAGCGCGGTTTGCGGCGACTCCCATCCCAAAGCGAGGACGCGTCTGAGCTGCGACACGAGCGAAGGATAGCAGCTCGACGTCGGCTGTCAGACCTCCGGTTCAGTCCGCTGGGCCTCTGCCGCCTGCCACGCTGAGCAGCGGCGGAAGGACCAGCAGCGTCGCAACCAGGCACCCGGCGATCGTGACCGCGATCAGTTCACCGAAGTTTCTTACCGGCACGAACGAGCTGAGCAGGAGCACCGAGAAGCCCGCCATGAGGGTGACGCAGGAGATCACGACTGCTCGGCCGGTTCCACGCGATGCCCGCACTAGGGCGGCCTCGCGTCCAAGCCCCAACTGCATCTCTTCACGGAAGCGCGCCAGAACGTGAATCGTACCGTTGACGGCGAGCCCGAGACTGATCGAGAAGATGATGACGGTCGAGACGTTGAGAGGGATCTCACGCCACACCATGTAGGCCATCGTCGCGACCAGCGGGATGAGATTCGGGGGGATGCTGAGAAGCCCGAGCCGGACGCTCCGGAAGAAGAAAGCAAGGAGCAGGAAGATCACCACGATCGCGATGAAGAGGCTGCCGAGGAGGTCAGTCACCACCGCCGCCTGACCTCGGGAACCCGTGTACGCCTCGCCGGTGAAGGAGTACGTGACCGATTCGTCAGACCCCAGCTCTTCGTGAACGACTGCTTCCAACTCGTCGAGAAACGACATCGTCGCTTGTGCGCCGACGTCGCGAAGCTTGAACTGGACCCGCGCTTTCTCACCATCCTGGGTGAGCCACGCGCTCAACGGGGACGGCTGCCGTTGGCTCATCATCGTGACGAGGCCCTTGATCTGCTTGCGGCTCTTGAGCTGTTCGGAGCGTACGGTCGGGTCGCCTGCGATGAGCGAGTACGACTCGCGAAGGATGTCCCCGTAGCTCAGGCTTCGAATGATCTCGGGTCGAAGTGCTGCCCAGTTGCGGATGCGCTGGATCTTTTCGACCATCGCCGGGTCCATGAAGTAGTCGGGCTCGTCGGCGACCAGCACCAGCTCGAGCGGACGCACACCATCGAGCTTCTCTTCGATCAGAAGGGTGGTGGTGTAGACCGGATCGGTTTCGTCGAACTGGTCGAGGAGCGCGTGGTCCACCGTGATTTGGCTTGCGACATACGCCGCCCAGCCCGTGAACAACGCGGTCACCGCAAGTACCGCCCAGCGATACTGGAGCAGCTTGGCGACGAGGCTGCCGGTGACGCTTGTGAACATACTCGTGCGCTCACGCGGAGGGGGCGGTTTGGGCGGGCGAGCCCAGGTGAGTACGGCGGGGACGAACGTGATGATCACCAGGTAAGAGACCATCACCCCGAGACCGGCCGTGATTCCGAAGTGTCGGAGCATCACGGTCTTCGACACGACGAGCGACGCGAGGCCCACCGCCGTGGTCGCAGAGGTGAGCATCACGGCGACCGCCATCGCGCGCACTGTGCGTTTTCCTGCGGCTTTCGGGTCCTGCTCGGAGATGACTTCGTCGCGGTATCGCTGCACGAGATGGGTGGCGTCGCTGATCCCGATGATGATCAGCAAGGGCACGATGATGTTGTTGAGAATGTTCATCGGCTCGCCGAACAGACCCATTCCTCCGACGACCACGAGTGCCGTGACGCCGACGGCGGCAAGTGGCATCAGCACGCCCGGCAACCAGCGGAACGACAAGAACAGCAAGAGCAGACAAACCAAGACCGTCAGTGGAATCAGACGAAGGTTGTCGTCGCGCATCTTTTCGACGATGACGCTTCGCAGGTACGGCAGACCTCCGACGTGAACGTTGATGTCTTCGAACTCGGGTCGAGCGAGCTCGTCTCGAAGGTCGTCCATCGCGCGTCGCATCTCACGCGGACCGAGCTCTGGGAGCTGGAGCGCAATGCCACAGACTGTCTGATCTTCGTCGATAAGGCGCCCTGCAAGCAGAGGGTTGCCCTTCACCGCGGCGGCAAGCTCGACCGCTTCCTCTTCAGTGACCTCGGTGCCGGTGACGATTGGGTCCGTCTCGAGCTCGGCGGACAGCGCCGGGCCCACCGCTGCAATGCCGCCAGGGAATTGCTTTGGGTCGCTCTCGATGATGTCCAGCAGTGCGTTGAACGAGGCGTCCTCGAGATCTCCCTGCGCATCCTCTGCCTCGTCAGCGTCGAGACTGTCGAGACTGTCCAAGTCGTCGAGATCGTCCAGGCCGCCTTCCTCTTGATCGTCGGCTACCTCTTCGAGGTCCAGGTCGTCGAGCCCTGCCTCGTCTTCGGCGGGATCGGCATCTTGCGGAACACGCCGGGGGATGTTCAGGGTGGTGAGGCTGGCGACTTTCTCGACCCAGGGCTGCTTCTCGAAGTGGAGGGAAATGTCGTGGATGTCCTGCAGCGACTCGCGCGAGAGCACATCGTCCGCCTCGACGAGGATGAGCACCGCGGTGCGACGCTTGCCGAACCACTCCTCGAAGCGCTGCTGTATGACCGCGTACTCTTCGCCCTCGAATGAGGACAGCAGGCTCTCGGGGGCCGGATCGGCCCGGAGCTTGGGAATCTGGGAGGCGAAGGCCAGCGTCGTGAGCAGCGTGGCGGCGACGACCAGCCGGCGTCTTTCGGTTACCAGATTCGCCAGCCAGTCCAACGTTTGCTGCCGTCGAGACACGAGCGTGTATGCCTGCCATCCGCCCTGGTTGCAAGTCTTTATCGCGCCGCTTGACAGCTCCGAGAGCTAGGGCTAACACCCGCGTCCCTACGGGGAGGACACGACATTGGCCAACCACGCTTCAGCAAAAAAGCGAGTTCGACAGACGGTAAAGAGGACCGCGCGCAATCGCGGTGTCCGAACCAACGTGCGCACGTGCGTCAAGCGCGTCCACGCGGCCGTCGCGGCTGGTGACACCGCAGCCGCACGGCAGGCTCTTCAGACCGCGATTAGCAAGATCGACGCTGCCGTGGCCAAGGGCCTCTATCATCGGAAGACCGGCTCGCGGTACATCTCGCGCTTGACGCATCAGGTCAACGGCCTGGGCTGAGTCGAGCGCCATCATCCATGCACAGGTCGAGCACCGCTTCCTGCAGGATGACCTGCGGTGGGCGTTTGCTGCTTTTCAGATCTGAGTCAGCGCGTGCGATAATCGTGAACGCCTGGCCGAGCGAGTCTGCGCTGAACCGACGGGCGGACTCGGTGAGATCGCCTGCCTTGAAGGGTGGAGCACCGGCGCGCTTCGCGGCTTCCTGGGGTCGCAGTCCATCGGCCAGCGCCTCGCGCATCCGGGCAACGATGCGGAGCTGTCGCGCGACCATCGCCAGCAGTCTGAGCGGCGGCTCGCGATCGGATAGCAGCGACTGGGCAGAGATCATGCCCTGCCGGCGATCCTTGAGACCGATCGCGTCGACCAGACTCCAGATCGACTCAACGCGGATGCGCGTCACGCATGCTTCGACGGCGGACCCGTCGATGCGCTGCCCGGCTCCGACGAACAGAGACAGTCGCTCCAGCGCATCGTCGATCGCTGCCAGGTCGTCGCCCACGGCGTCGACGAGCGCCTCGATCGCTTGCGGTGCGATCTCGTGCTTTCGGGCTTTCGCCTCGTTTCGTACGAATGTGCGGAGATCTCGGCCGCGCAGCGGCTTGGCTTCGACAAGCCACCCATTCTTCTTTGCGAGTTTGCTGAGTTTCCCGCGACCATCGAGTTTGTCCGCCGTCATGACCAAGCTGGTCGTATCGCTGACGTCGTCGAAGTACTCCACCAGATTGGACTGCTCCGTCGGGGTCATGGCGTCTACGTGGCGCACGAGGACGAACCGGCGGTCGCCCATCATCGGAAGCGTTCGGGCCGCCGAGGTCACCGTCGCGGCGGCGAGTCCCTTGCCGTCGAACAGGTCGACGTTGAAGCCGGGCGCACCGTCGCGATCGACCGCGTGGCGTATCGCGTCTACCGCTCGCTCGATCAGAAGACGCTCGGTACCGAGTAGCAGGTACACCGGCTCGAGAGCGCCGCGCGCGGCCCCTTGGGAAACTTCATCGATGGTCGGCACTGATCAGCGGGTTTCGTCGTCCGTGAAGGTGACTTCTCCGCTGCGTTGTATCGCGTCTCCGAGAATTTGAAAGCGGTAGCGACCCACCTCTTGGCGACGAACCGTCACGACCATCTCGAGCCGCCGGTTCGGTTCGAACTGGGGTCGACGGAGCGACATCTTGTGAACGATGGTTTTCTGATCGCTATCGTTGAGGAACACCGTCATCGCCGGCGCGATGAACTTCCGCTCCGCGGTCTGGATGTCGTAGAAGAGCACTTCGAACTCCGAGTCCCGCACCGGCGCGTTGAACGCCACGACGAGGTTGGCCCGCCAGTAGCGATCTTCGATCGGCACGCTGCTGATCTCCGCGAGTCGTGTCGCCTTGTTCTGCCGGGCGAACTTCAGAACGCCTGTCTCCGACAGGGACCGTGGAATACCCTTCTGGGTGAGAAAGATCGATGCACGGAGGCCCGAAGCGGCGTCTGCCGCATCTGATGGCGCGAGTGCGACCACCGCGGACGAGAGTGCCAGGGCGAAGAGGAGGGGGCGTAGTTTCAAAAGGTTCAAGGTCTGCTCCTAGATCGGGTCCGGGTTCAGGCTATCAAGTGTAATTGTACAGTGACAAGGCGATAAAGTGGTCTAATGTAGGTTCATTGCGCCTGATGGGGGTCAAGCTGCTCCAAAAAGTTGTCGCGGACCCCCTGGCCCCGCTAACTCCCTCCGAGTGCAGGGGGAACAGTCGATGACGGTGGTCGGCGGAGGCGTCCGCGGCTTGATCGCACGGGCGCAGCGAGAGGCTCAGCGCCGCGCACACAGTCCGTCGACCGGATATCTGCTCCTGGTGATGCTTCAGGGCGGCGGACCGACTGGGAAGCTGCTCTCGGAGCTCGGAGTACGTGAGGGCGATCTGCTTAGCGCGATTCGCGTGGTCGACAGCGAGCCGCACAGTGCGCTCGAGCGGGCCGTGGAGCGCGCCTATCGCATTGCCAAGGCCATGGGCGACGGCGAGGTTCTTCCCGCGCACCTGCTCTTCGCGATCGCGCGAGATTCACGGAGCGCGGCGCATCGCAGTCTGCAACATCTCGGCGCGGGTCCACAGCGGGTTCAAGAAGCGGTGAGAGGCCTGCTCGCCCCGCACGAACCTCCGCTGCGTCCTACAGGAACCTACATTCGCCCCGCGCCCTCGTCCGACGATCTCACGACGGAACTGCCGCACCCCCCGAGCCCGGCGCCTGAGGCGCGACGCAATCGGCCGTCCGCGCGGCGGCGCGTTGAACCTCCACTGATTGAGCTCCGGGTCGAGAAGTCCGAGACTGCGGATGGTGTCGACGCGCCGCTTCCCGAACCGATGCTCGAGGACGACGTCATTCCCTCATCGTCGCCCTTTGCGCTCGACGCGGGCGCTTACCCCATGCTCTGCAAGCTCGGGCGCAACATGACCGAGATGGCCTTGCTCGGGCAGATCGATGAGGTGATCGGTCGCGACGACGAGATCGAGCGGCTGCTCGACGTGCTCGCTCGAAGGCGTTCCAACAACCCCATCCTCGTCGGACCTCCGGGGGTCGGCAAGACCGCCATCGTCGAAGGTCTCGCCCGCAGGCTCGCCGACGGCGGCAAGGGTGTTCGCGGACTCGAAAAGACGATTCTGATCGAGCTGTCCGCCGGAGCGTTGGTATCCGGGACCGGGGTGCGAGGGGCGCTTTCCGAGCGGATGCGACGCCTGCAGTTCGAGGTCAAGCGCGCCAAGGGTCGCATCGTACTCTTCATCGACGAAGTGCACGCGCTCTTCACCGGCGGCGACTCGCCGGACGACCTTGCCCATGAGCTCAAGGCCTCCCTCGCCCGAGGAGAGCTGCCCTGCATCGGTGCGACTACCGACGCCGAGTACCGCAAGTATGTCGAACGCGATGCGGCGCTCGCCCGACGGTTTTCGCCGATTCACGTCGCAGAGCCTGCGCCCGACGATGCGATTGAGATTCTGCGGGGCATCGCCCCCCGATACGAGGTTCACCACGGAGTCGCCTATGCCCCCGATGCGGTAGAGGCAGCCGTGGAACTCTCAGTTCGGTACATGCCCGAGCAGAGTCTCCCCGACAAAGCGATCGGGCTGATCGATCTCGCAGGGGCGCGAACTCGGCGGCGCGGGGGTGCGTTGGTCGATCGCAAGGCGATCGCGCAGGTCGTCGCAGAGAAGGTCCGCGTTCCTGTCGAACGTCTTCTCGTGAGCGACGCCGAGAAGCTTCTCGATCTCGAGAGGCACCTCGCGGAGCATGTCGTTGGTCACGGGCGGGTGATGGGCCGGGTCGCCGATGCGCTGCGCAAGGGTGCGGCCGGTTTTCACGGCGCCCGACCTCTGGCGACCTTTCTGTTCCTTGGCCCAACCGGGGTCGGCAAGACCGAAACCGCCCGCGCCCTGAACGAACTCTTTTTCACCGGGTGCCCCATGACTCGCATCGATATGAGCGAGCTCAGCGAATCGCACGCGATCGCAAAGCTCGTCGGTGCGCCTCCCGGCTACATCGGTCACGAGACCGGCGGTCTGCTCACCGAAGCCATTCGTCACCGGCCGTATCAGTTGGTGCTCCTCGACGAGATCGAAAAAGCCCACATCGACGTCTTGCAGTCGCTGCTTCCTCTGCTTGAGGACGGGAGACTGACCGACGGCAAAGGACGCACGGTCGACTGCACGCAGACGATCATCGTGATGACGTCGAATCTCGGTGCTCAATCCGCGATGCGAGGGCAGGGCCCCATTGGCTTCCGCTCGGACACCTCCCCCGACGACAATACGGACTCCCCGGCCGTCGAGGCGGCGCGGCGTGCGCTTCCGCCCGAGCTTTGGAATCGAATCGACGAACCGCTGTGCTTCGGACCGCTGAGTCGAGATGAAGTCGCTGAAATCGCTGCGAGGCTCTTGTCGAGCGTGACCCGCCAACTCGCAGAGCGGCAGGGAATCGAGCTTGAAATCGACCCGAGTGCGATCGACGCGCTCCTCGAGCTTGGGGGCTATGACGCCGAGCTCGGCGCCCGCCCGATGCGTCGCGTCGTTGGACGACTCATCGAGGCACCGCTCGCCTCGGCGATTCTTTCGGACGAGTTCAAGAAGGGCGACCGTGTCGTCGTTCGTCGAGACGGCTCCGAGATGCGGTTCGAGCTCACCGAAGGATCAGCCGAAGCGGCAGAGTGAGTCAGCGGCGGCCGTTCGAACCCACGAGGTCGGCGATCGCCCTGGCAGCGCGGGTCGGAAGCCCCTGAGCGACGGCGGTGTCTGCAATGACTGGGAGCAGCGCATCGTAGGCTCGCGCTGCGCCGCGACTCATCTTGGCGAGCGCCTCTCGGTGTTTGCGCACGGTGTCGATGTCGCCTCGGGCGACGGGCCCGGTGAGCGCCCCAGGCACGCCGACCGTCTTCACGTTGTTGCCGACGCTCTCGAGAAGCCCTCCGATGGCGTACTCGGCGTCGCGCTTGCGCATCCCAAGCCGCTCGAGGACCCCTACGGCAACATGCGCGAGAGCAGCAGCGCCGTTGGCTGAAAGCGCGGCGGCGGCATGGTAGGCCGCGTCGCGGGTCGGGACGACGACCACTCGACTTCCGCAGGCCTCGCCGAGTCGTCGGCCCGCCGCAACGGCGCGTTTCGAGCCGCTCATCACGAGCGTCTTGCCTTCGAGCGTCGAGGGCTTCCGCGCCGAGGCGAAGGAGACGAGCGGGTGCAGTACCCCAACTTCGGCGCCATGATCGGCGCAGGCTCCGAGTTCCGCGGTGGCGCGTGCGCCTGCGGTGTGAACGACGACGATGCCGCGCGTCAGCGCCGGTGCGATCCTCTCTGCGACCGTCTGAATCTCGCCGTCGGGCACCGCCAACACGATCAGCTCGGCGTTCGAGAGCGCCTGCCGATCGAGACGTCGCCCCATTGCAATGACAGTCTGCCCCGACTCCTCGAGCGATCGCCTCAGCGCTTGGCCGACCCGGCCCTTGCCGACCACGAGGATGTTCACTCGCTACCCTGATAGAGTTGATTGGTCTGGATGTAGTCGAGAACGGCCGACGGGATCAGCCCCTCGACCTCCTGCCCTTTGGCGAGCCGTGCTCGCAGGTCGGTGGAGTTGACGTCGGGAATCGAAATCGGGGTTTTTTCCGGCGGGACATACCCATCGCGCCCTACGACGAGCGGCGGCGCTCGTTGCACGACCTCGTCCCAGCGATGCCATCGATCGGTATCTGGCAACACGTCGGCACCGATCAACAGGCGAAACCGGGTGTTCGGAGACTCTGCGGCGAGCGTCTCGAGGGTACGCAGAGTGTGGCTCACGCCCCCAAGGCGTCGTTCGACGTCGACCACGCGCACCCCCGCGAAGATCGAAAACGCGCGCTCGCACATCGCGAGTCGCGCATCGAAGGGAGCTCCATGGTCCTTGTCGAAGGCGTGTTGCCAGGTTGGGATGACCCACACCGCGTCTACCGGCGACGCGGAGAGCGCCCAGGCGACCGAGAGGACATGCCCCAGGTGGGGCGGGTCGAAGCTCCCCCCGTAGATGGCGACAGTGCGTTCGGTCATGGGGCCACCATCATCTTGGCGCCACGTCCCTGGATGCCCTCGGTCCATTCGATGTCTCCATCGAGGTCGACGGCGCGCAGGCAAACGCCGCCGCCTTCGGACGCATCGTCGAGCAGTCCGAGGTGCCCCTCGCGAAGCGGGCCGGGGCAGAAGAAACAGCGAGGCCCATAGCGCTTGAACGCGAGTTCTTTGCCGTCCCCGTACACGACGACGTTCGAGTTGATGACGTCCTCTTCGCCAATGCTCGACTTGTGCCGGACCAAGAGAACGATCCGGTCGTCGAGCATCTCGATCGATTTCGAAGGAGGGTTGGGAAGCAGTCGCAGCTTTTCGAGGTAGCGGGTTCCGCGCAAGGCACGGACGACCTCGACGATTTCCGATGGGGAGCCGGTGGCTGCAACCCGCGCCACTCTCTCCTCGAACCGCAAGTCCGCCCGCTCAGCGTCGTGACGTCGTACGAACGCTGCGAGAGCCTCGTCGTCGGCGAGGTACACGACGGCGTCCGATTCGAGATCGTCTACCAACACGGCCACCGCTCGCTCGAGGAGCGATAGGTCGGACTCGGCGGGACCGATGAAACCGAGGCGCATGAGCTAAGGATCTACACCAGCTTGGGTACGGGCTTCAAAATGTGCGTCGCTTATGGCGAATTGCACCATGCTCCAGACTTCAGGCGACTGGCGGATCGCGGCCATCCGGGCCGAGTTCGTTCCTGGGACCTCCTGACCGGCCACCTTGAGGAGCGCTTGCAACGCCGAAGGGACATCTCCGGTCAAGGTGAGCGCGACGCGGTTTCCAAGCGCGGCAATCGCCGACGGCACGCGAGCCGACGAAAAATGCGCATCGCCTCGAACCTCGATGACGAGGCTCTCGGTTTCATCGCGCCAACGTCGCGGAATGGCGCCCAGAAGCTTTCGGCGAAGAACACTCGTCTCTGGAGGGATCGAGCGGCCGCCGTGGTCTCCGAGCAGCGCGCCGAGCGCCGCGTCCAGTTGCTCCGGTCGCGCACGAAGCGCTGGGGATAGGTGGCTTGCTGCGACTTTGAGTGCCCGCGCGAACAGAAACGCGCGTTCCTCCCGCGTGGTTCGTTCGAGCAGGCTTCCGCCGAGCACCAGCGTCGGGGGAGAACCCGCGATCGGCATGCACGCGATGGGCGACGCGACGGTCATGCGGAGTTTCGGCTCTTCAAGCCCGAGCGCCTTCGCGACCAAGCGCGCCTCTTCGACCAGGGTGCGTTGGGTTCCTGAGGGGCGCTTGAGCTTCCAGGCTCCTGTGTCGAACGGAAGATGCTTGTCGAAGGCATTTTCGCAGAGGGTGAATAGGCGGACGAGCGTGGCAGGAAGCTCCCGCGGAGCGACGACCCGATCCACCACCGCGGAAAGCGGCGACCGGGGCGTGCCGATGGCGCCGTCGTGTTCCGTCGTGGCACCCGCGAAGAGGGCGGGTGCGTGCCCGACCGCAATCGCTGCGCTGGCGGCACACGACGCGGGACCTGGCCCATGGCGTCTCTCGAGCACCCGCACCATCCGAGTCCACAGCGTCTCGTCTTCGGGCCGATGGTCGATCGATTCGCGGAGGTCGACGAGCGCCCGGTTCAGGTGCATGGCGGTCGCTTGTTCGGCTCCTTGCCGATCGAAGTGGTCGGCTAGCGCGAAGACGACATCGAGATCGGTTGGACGCTCGGCGCGCAGCTGTTCGAGCGATACCTCGGCCTGTCGCGGTTGTCCCGCCGACTCGATGGCGGCAGCGAGTCGGATCCGGTAGTCGCGACTCTCTTCGTCGCCAGACTCGCGTCGAACGAGTTCTTGCAGGACCCGCGCGGCCTCTGTCGCGTTTCCGCGCGAACTCAAAATGGTTGCGAGGCGATCGAGGGTCTCGCTTCGCGCTGGGGCTCGTTGGAAGGCTTGGCGCAGAGCGGCCTCCGCTCGCGGAAGATCCTCGAGGCGCTCGTGATAGATCGCGCCGAGTTCGGTGAACGCCCAGACCTCCTCGTCGACAGACCTCCTCAAGCTGGCGATCCGGACCAGCGCCGCTGCCGCGCCCCGCCAGTCGGCATGTGCCCGACTCACCTCGACCAGGGCGTGCAGGGCTGGAAAATGGTGTGGGTCGAGTTCCAGGCAGTCGTGGAGTGAGTCGATCGATGCGTCGAGTCTGCCGCGAGCACGTCGCTGGTCGGCCTGCTCGAGAAGCAGGGCGACCAGAGTCGGCGTATCCGCGCCCGCCTCAATTCGGGCCTCGATGAGCAACTCGGCCTCGTCGAGGAGTCCCTGCCGATGGTAGAGCGCGAGCAGTCTTCGGTACACGTCGAGGTAGGTGATATCCGCTTGCGTAGCTGCAACGTAGGCCTCGATGGCGCGTTCCGGATCGGCGATTTCTTCCTCGAGGATCCCTGCAGCCGCGCGCCAAAGGGATGCTGCGCGTCGACTATCCTTCGCCTGCTCGGCGGCCTTTCGGTAGGTCTTGGTGGCCTCTTCCCATCGCCCGGCATGCTGAAGCAGGATCGCTTCGACCTCGAGAGCGAGCGGGTGCGCCGTGGCCTCGGCAAGCGCTGCGATCGCGTCTTCGGGCCGTCCCAGCCCTTCGAGGATTCGAGCCTGTTCGAGGGCTAACGCGCTTTGTTCGAGCTCAGTGCCCAGTTCTGCCCGCAACACGTTGAGCGCCTCGAGCGCAACCTCGGCGTCGCCGCGCGCATAGGCCATCCCGAGCACTTGGCGTGCGAGCCCGAGGTCCAACCTGAGGTCTGGGCCGATGCCACGTAAGATGCGATCGAGGTCGGTGGGCACCACATTGGGGTCCGCTCTCAGTGCCTCGAGGATTAGGCGATGGCGTGCCACGCGAGCGCGGCTGCCGGCCGGCAGGGCGCCAATGAGACGTCGAGCGCTCGACAAAACACGTTCGCCGTCGTCTTCGCGGAGCGCATCCCATTCGAGGGCGCGGGCGGTGGGCAGGTGTTCGGGCCGCGATTCGGCGATCGATTGAAGCGACAGCCGTGCGCTTAGCATGTCGCCCCGGGCGAGCCGATCGACTGCGGCCATGGAGCTCAGAGCGCCCAGTGCGCCAGCCGGCTCTAGCGCCTCGCGGACGCGGCGCATCTGGGCTTCGGCGACGCGCGCAAACTCCGAAGCTTGGAGTTCGGCATCCTCACAGGCGACCTGCATCGCCGCATTGCGTGGCGTGAGCGCGAGCGCGTCTCGGAGCGTTTTGGCCGCGCGTGCGGAAAGGCCCGCACCGCGAAACGCTGCGGCCGCACGCTCGAGGTACTCAGGCGATTCGAGTGCCTTTCCGACCCGCGCCAGCAGATCGCCTCCGCTCTGCCCGTGGACTCCCGCGGCGGCGACTAGGTGCTCGATGACCAGCGCATCGAGGGACGTATCTGCTGCGCTCAGCGCATGGGCGAAACGATCGGCGTCTTCCTCTGCCCAGAGCGAGCCACGAAGCTGCGCCTCGGCTGCTTCCGATCCACCAAGGTCAGCCTGGCGTGTGGCAGACCACATGCGATCGCTCGGCGCAGAGTTCCCGTCTTCGAGCTCCCAGAGTGCGGGACGGTAGTTGTCGACCTGCTCGATGGCTCGGTAGAGCGCATCGGTCGTCCCGAGCCCAGCCCGCCGAAGGAGCCTTGCGGCCATCATGCAGGCGAACGCGGCACGCGGGCCCGACGTGGCAGTAGCCTCCGCAAGCCATCGTCCGGCCGCAGCGCGGGGGTCGCTGCGCTCGTGGGTTGCGCGGGCGCGGTCGAGCAGCGGCTCTCGAAGGCGGTGGCCACGTTCGAGCGCCTCCGCCCGATCGAGTATTCCGCTGCCTTGCGCAGCTTCCGCAAGTGCCAAGACAGGTCCCGGTCGGCCAGGAGCACGGTCGACTTCGCGTTCGAGGGCCGCACAGCAGGCCGCACGGTCGCCGCGCGAGGCGGCTCGGTCGGTACCCCGGATGTCGGCGACCAGACTCTCTGGCGCGATCTGCATGGATTCGAGCACGTGCGCGAGCTCTCGGTCCTCACCCTCATCCTCCACCAGGCGCCTGCTCGCATGAAGGTAGGCTGCCCACGGAGCCGTCCTCGTGTCGTTCGCCTCGCTTGTCGGAGGACTGGGTACAAGCGAGACGGTCAGCGTGCCCCCGGGCCCAGCGAGCTCGGCCCGAAGACGTGCGAGACGTGCGCGCGTCAGTTCGATTGCCTCGGGCCCGGCGTCCACGGTGCCGATGGCCAGGATGTCTACCGCGCCCGACACATCTCCGGCCCGCAGGACGATCTCGGCCGCGGTCAACCGGCTCAGGTAGGTCTGCGAACTCGCGAGGAGTCCGATCGCCGCCTTGGCCTCGACGGGCTCGTCGGCAAGCATCACGGCCGCGGCGCGCGACAAGGCTTCCCTGACTTGCGGGCTCGCGTGCTCGGCTGCGGCGGTTTGGAGCGCCTCGACGCAGGACGGCTCGTCTCCGAGTTCGCGTGCCGCGCGCGCTAGGCTGAGGCGCGCGGTGAGCGAGCTGGGGTCCAGCTCGGAGGCACGGCGATAGAGGGCGGTCGCTTTGTCGATCTGACCGCCTTGCTCCATCAGACCACCGGCGTGTTGAAGTAGCCTCGACTGTGCCGTGGGCTCAGGCCACGTGGCGGCTGCCATCGCGACGGCAACGCCTGCTCGTGGCAAATCCCCTCGTGCAATGCGCACCGAAGCAAGCAGGAGCGACGCGCCGAAGTCTCCGGGGAGGGCGTCGCAGGCTCGCTCGGCGGCTCGTTCTGCAGCAGCAGTGTCTCCCGTCCGGCGGAGGTGAATCTGGGCCAAAAGCTTGAGCGCGGAGGCTTGTTCGGCTCGCGGCAGGCCGAGCGCTGCTTCCTTGGTCAACGCCGCGCAGGCCGCCTCCCAGTCTTCGCGTTGAAGCGCATGGCGACGAATCGCCCGTAGCGCTACCACGTCGCGCGCATCGGCTTCGACCGCTTGCCCGTATGCACGAAGCGCGGCCTCGAGGTCACCACGCCGTTCTTGAAGTTCTCCGAGGGTGGTGAGCAGTCGAGCCCGAGCCGAGCCCGTCGCCCCGTTCGCGAGAGAACCCAGCAACGCGATGCGACGACGCTGGGCGACTGCACTCTGTCCAGGGATCCCGATAGAATCTCTGGGCCCGTGTTGAAAGATGGTGCGCTGGGCAGCCTGGGCGCCCGCATCGTTGGGGTCGGGAGCTCGGGACGCCGGCACGGACTGATCCCCGGTTTGCTTTGCAATGAAGCTGTCGAGAAGGTCCGCAATGCTGTCGTCGTCGAAGTCGAATGCCGACGTCGGCGAACCTTCGGAGCGTGCTGGCAGCTCTTCAGCCACGCCCACCCCACAGCGGTGAATCGACATGCATCGCAAAGCGAAGCAGGTCGAGGGCTCTCGGCGAGCGACGGACCGAGTCGACGGAGGGCGACTGCCCGTCGGCCAGCACCGCCGTCAACGCAATCCCGATGTCGCCGCAAGCGATGAGGCCCGCGAGGTCAGCGCGACGATGCAAACTCTGGGCGATGTCGATCACGTCGCCGAGCGATGTGGGATCGGCGCCGATCGCCTCCCGTACGGCGCGTCGCGGCGCCCTCGCGAGCTTGATTTCAACCCTGGCGACCGGATGTGGCGCGTCCTCGACTACCTCGCACTGGGCTCCCCGTAGGATCGCGGCGACGATTGCAGCAGCGTCGAAGGAAGACCCTTCGAGGAGCCGCTGCGCACCGCGCGGCGAGGCCCAGGCCAATCGACCCGCACGAAAGAGCAGCTCGCCTCGGAGGCCTGTCGCCGACGGGACCAACCAATCGATCTGGCCGGGTCGTGTCACACGTGCCCGAAGTGCCCGACGCTCGGACGGTGAGTCCTCAGCAATCGTCACGCTGCCGACGCGAACTCCGAAGCGTTGGCAGAGCGCGTCGAGCTGCGCGTACACGTCGTCGGACGCGCTCGCGCTGCGTCGTCCCCGAAGGCGACTGGTGTCTAGGCTCGACGCCGCATCGCGAATGACGCGCTCCAAGCCCGAGGCGACAGGGGTTTGGTGCAAAGGGAGGGCAGGGAGGTCGTCGAGGCGCAGCGCCGTTCCAGGCGGCCGGTCTGATGCGCCTTGCTCCCAATCGATCCCGAGCGCAGACGCGCACGCGCGGACCGCCTCGGCTCGTGTTGGCTGTGACCGCCACTCTGCGGCTTCCCACAGTGCGTGCAGAAACGGTGCGTCGAGTTCATCGGAGTCAATGCGTTTCCAGACGCCATGCTCGAAGCGTTCGATCGTACGCTGTCGTTCGGCCCCCTCGAGGAGCGGGACGAGCATTGCCATGGCGTCGCGATGCGCTCCGTCGTGGCGAAGCGCATTCCGAAACGCATCAGCAGCTCGCGCTTTCTCGCCGAGACTCGCTTCGAGCTTTCCCATGCGGACGAGAGTTGGGGCATCGATGAGCTCGAGGCGCTCTACCGCTCGAAGCTCATCGAGGGCCTCCGCGGCGCGGCCGAGGCGGGTCTCGAGGAAATCTGCCGCTCCAAGGTGAGCCACCCGCTTCTGGGCCTTCGGAATGTCGGTCGCGGCAAGTGCTTGCAATCGCACGACCGCCTCTTGCCAGTGTTCGCGTGAGACGTGAATCTCGGCGGACAGCGCCAGTGCCCCCGCGTGGCTGGGACTGGTCGCAAGCAGCTGGTCCAGGACCTCGAGGGCTTCGTCACGTTCGCCAAAGCCGCGAAGAAGTCGAGCTCTCTCGTAGAGCAGGGACTCGCGATCGGAGGTTTGGTCCTGGGCGAGTCGAGAGGCGACCAGCGCCTGGAGGGCGTCGGCGTCCTCTCGTTGTGCGAGCAGGTCGTGCAGGCGCTCGAACGCGACTTCCCGCACTGGGTCGGCTTCGAGTGCCGCTCGAAAAAGGTCTTCTGCCTGTTGGCTTTGGCTCAAGTTGTCGAGCCGGATGAGCCCGGCCTCCTCGAGGAGATCGCCACGAAGCGGCCCTTCGACCCACTGCGCAAGCCGCTCGTTGCACAGGGCGGCGAGATGCCAGTCTTGGGCCTGCGTTGCGGCTCGCCGAAGGGTTTCCCAAATCTCCGCGTCCTCGGGCCTCGTATCGATTTCACGGCTGAGCCGGGCGATGACTTCAGGGCCTCGTCCTGCATCTACCAGGGCCCGACAGGTTGCGGCATCGACCGAAGCGCGGCCGACTCGATCCCCCGACGCATCGAGGTGATGCAGGCGCTCACCGAGGGCGTTGGCCCGCAGATTGGCGTCGTCGCCTGGACCGAGGGCCTCGTCGATTGCTACCGACGCATCGAACACCGGTTCGCCCAAGGGCCCGGACTCTTCCAATTGCTCGAGTGGTTGCGAGAGCAGGAAGAGGTCGTCTTCAGCCTCGACGCCCTGTACCAGACGCATGAGTCGAAGCCCTTGCAGCTGCGTGCGGGCGCGAAGCGATTCGGTCGGCGCGATTGCGGCCAGACCGAACCAGGCGTCAGCCGAAGGGGCGCTCTTCTCGAGGTCGGCACGCCAGGCGCCGTACGCTTCGGCGAACCGAGAATCGGCGGGCGCCTGCGACGGCTCCGGGGCGGCCGCTTCGGAAAGGACGGTCTCCGCCCGAGCGCGCTGCGCGTCGGTCGTTACGCGAGCCGGCACCGTCAGGAGGCCCACGGCAGCAGCAAGCGCCGTCATGGGATCATCGAGGGCCGCCTCGTACGCATGGGCCGCTTCGGCATCCCGGTCGAGCGTGCCAAGCGTATCGCCGAGCAATACGGAAAAGCTCTCGGCCACGCCACCTTGGAGGTTCGCCTCGGCCAGCGCGAAGTACGCCCGAGCCTTTGCGGGGGCATCTCCCTGGCGCCGTGCGATGTCGAGCAGTGCCAATGCCGCAGAGGGCGAAGCCTCGGTCGCTTCGAATGCCAGCTCGTATGCGTGGCGCGCGGCAGGAAGGTTCTGATTTCGCTCCGCCGTGGTGCCGGCCATCAATAGAGAGGGGCCATCGAGCTCACTGACGCCTCGACTCTGCTGGTGTTCGGCCAGAGCATCAGGGCGGCCGCTATCGCGGAGCACCCCGCTCAGCAGTGATTCGATGTAGGGGTCGTCCGGCGCAGACTCGAGAGCGCTCCGCAGCGCCTCCTCGGACTCATCCCATCGCCCGGCTCGCGCATGGGCGTGGGCGGCGGCGCAAAGGTGGCCCGCACGAATCTCGCCCTCGTTCGAAGCAGCGAGGCGCTCATGGGCGCGCACGAGGAGATCGGAATCTCCCCCAAGCGCGGCCCGCACCCGAGCGACATAGGGCGCCCACTCTTCGTGCTGCGGATCGTCGATGGCGTCGGACAGAAACGCGCCCGCTGCGTCGAGTCGTCCGCCGCTATACAGTGCCTCGTACTTGGCGTATCCGAGCGCGGTTCGTTCTTCGTTGTCGAGTTCGCCGCCGAGCAACTCATCGCACCAGGCCACGAACGAATCAGTGCGCTCGCAAAGTAGTGCCGCACCCATCGCCTCGCGCGCGATCGTCGGTCGCGAGGTCGATGCTGCCTCGAAGGCTTGCGCGTACAGTTCTTCGCACAGCGCCGCGCTGGCGTCGTTTTCCGCGCCGAGCGAAGCCGCGAGTTGTGCCGCATGCCAGAGCATCAGTGCGCGCTCCTCGCCCTCGAGCCGGCGCGCGTCCTGCCGGAGCGTCTCGATGCGGCCAAAGAGGTCGCCACTCAGCACATGCGCGACTCCGAGCGCGGCGCGTGCGTACTTCGAGTCGGGATGCCGTTGGGCGATCGACTGAGCAGTCTCGAGGGCGAGCTCGGGGTTGGCGCCCGTGAGAGCGACGTCGAGACCGTGCGTCAGGAAGCCGGGGTGCTCGGGCGCATAGACCTCGAACCAGGATGCGGCTTTTGCGGTTTCCTCGCCGTGCCCCAGGGTGCGCGAGAGATGAAGCGCGAAGAGTCTCAGGCTCACGTCGTCGGCCCGGGTCCTCATCGCGGCCTCGAGGAACCGCCAGGCGCCGGCCGGGTCTCCGACCTTGTGCCATCGCCGGATCGCCGCTTCCTCCCAAATCAGTGAAGCGGTCGTCAGCAGCCGATCTCGAGGGACGGGGATGGACAGCGGGTCGACTTCACCGTCGGCCGCTGCGGCGCTTTCCAACTGCATCGCCAAGGCCGTTGCGTATTGCTCGAATCTCGGGCCGAAATCGAGACTCCGCGCCAGGCGCAGTGCCAGCCAGCGAGCCTGCCACGCGACCGTAGGCGACTCGCAGGCGCGATCGAGCGCTTCGAAGGCCGCATCCAGATCGTCCGCCTCGAGTTCCGCGAGCGCGAGGTCGAGGTAGAGCGCACCCCGCAAATCCGGCTCTTCTGCGTCTTCAGCCTGCGTGCGTACGGCATGTCGAACCGCATCGCTGTCGCCCGTTCGGCCGGCCAACCACTCGAGCAAGAGCGCAGGACCCGCAGGCGAAGGGGATACGTCAATCGCCTCGGCGAGCAGCGTCTCTCCTTGGTCGCCCCGCAGCCCGAGGTCGGTCAGGGCGCTTGCCCGAAGTGCCCCCTCCGACGCGGCCGCGACCTGCGCTTCGCAAAGTAGGCTCTGCGCGCCGAGGTCTGCCTCGCGTTCGGCCATTCGAAGTCGTGCGGTGATCGCAGGCTGAAAGAGCGGGTCAACTGCGATCGTCCGGTCGTAGTGCTCGACGGCCTCATCGCGATCGCCAAGAGCGTGTTCGTAGAGGCACCCGACCTCGTAGAGGATCGCGGCTTCGGTGCTCGGATCGGTTTCGGCTTCGAGCTCACGGCGGAGGTTCGTGACCTGCAGTTCCAACCGCTCACGGAGACGCGAGGGGCGCGTCGAACTCGTCGAAGGCCTGGCCATCCCGCCCTTCGACTACCCCGCGGTCCAGCCGCCGTCGATCTTCATGACGTCGCCGGTGAGGTAGTCCGACTCGTCCGATGCGAGAAACACCGCTGCCCCCGCGATGTCCTCCGGCTGGCCGATGCGTTTGAGCGCGGTGCGATCGAGCACCATGTTCCGCGTCTCCTCGTTGTCGACCAACACCTGCGCGAATCGCGTCTCGATGAGCCCCGGAGCGATCGCATTGATCCGAATGCCCGCCGGGCCGAGCTCGATCGCGAGCGTCTTGGTCATCGAGATGACCGCGGCTTTCGTCATCCCGTACACGCCCTGCATGGGCGCCGCCATCGTCCCCATGATGCTCGCAACATTGATGACGGACCCTTTGGCGTCGCGCTGTCGCAAGTGTTCCACGACGAGTTTGGTCATGGCGAAGTACCCTTTGACGTTGACCTCGAAGGTCTTGTCCCAGGCGCCCCAGTCTGCGGTCAGCATGGGACCGAAGTGAGGATTGGTGGCGGCGTTGTTCACCAATACGTCGATTTTTCCATAAGTCTCGAGCGCTTTGGCGAGAAGCTCCTGCCGCTGCTCGTCTTTGCCTACGTGACAGGCGATTGGGGTCGCCTCGCCACCCGCCGCGCGAATCTTCGCCGCGACC
Organism: uncultured delta proteobacterium; assembly: GCA_963845195.1. GTDB lineage: Bacteria > Myxococcota_A > Polyangia > Polyangiales > Houyiibacteriaceae > SG8-38. The sequence continues at coordinate 1,867,474 of CAWJRH010000004.1, read as the reverse complement.
TGTTCTAGCCCCTCGAGCTTCCGAGATACCAAGACGACCTTGGCACCCTCACGCGCCATGGCAGCCGCGATCGCCTCGCCGATGCCTCGGCTCGAACCCGTGACGACTGCAACCTTCCCCTCGAGTCGATCGCTCATGTGCTTCCCCCTCTTGCAGACGGGTATAGCGCCCCCTCGGGTAGGATTGCCAGCGCGATTTTTGCGCACCTTGCGTGCACTGCGTCCTGCGCAACACTCCTGCGTCTCCTGTTCGGATCGCGAGGTCTCCCTGACGCTGCTTTACGCATCTGCCGCCATACTCCTGGGTTTCGTCGCGGTCGTTTGGGGAGCTGACCGTTTTGTCTTTGGTGCAGCGGGGCTTGCGACCAACGTCGGAGTCAGTCGGCTGGCGATCGGGCTGACGATCGTGGCTTTCGGCACTTCCGCCCCCGAGATGCTCGTGTCTGGCGTCGCAGCCTGGGCGGGCAGTGCCGAAATGGGCATCGGCAACGCGATCGGTTCGAACATCACCAATACGACGCTTGTGCTCGGAGCGGCGGCGATCGTCAGGCCCCTGCGCGTCGATTCCCGGCTGATGACGAGGGAGTTGCCGCTCCTTCTCGCGATCATGGTCGTGGCTTGGATCTTCCTCGCGAATGGCAACCTCAGCCGGCTCGAAGGCTCGGTCCTGCTCTGCGGCATGGTGGTTCTCGTCATCTGGATCGGTGTCCTCGGACGTCGAGAGGCGAGCCTCGACGGCTCGGCGCTCCCTGCAGCAGTCGAGGATGAGATTCCTGAAGCGGCACCCAATGCCGTGTTGCTGCTCTGGCTGATCGTCGGCCTGGTGTTCCTCCTCATCGGCTCGCGTGTCCTGGTCTGGGGAGCGGTCGGTGTGGCCACGGCGATCGGCGTGAGCGAGCTCGTGATCGGGCTCACCGTCGTGGCGCTAGGGACGAGCCTTCCGGAGCTTGCTGCGTCAATCGCGGCGGCCCGCCAAGATGAACAGGACATCGCCGTCGGCAACGTCGTCGGCTCCAACATGTTCAATCTGCTCGGCGTACTCGGTCTACCAGGGGTGATCGCGCCCGACGCGATCATCGATCACGCCGTCGTCGTCCGGGATTTTCCGATCATGTTTGGCGTCACGCTGCTGATGACGGTCATGGCGTTGCTTGGGCGACGCTTCTACATGGGCCGCCGAATTGGGATCGTGCTGATCGCCGTGTTCGTCGTCTACTTCGTCATGCTTTTCGTCGATCCGTTTGGCTAAGCCCGGTCGACCGCATTCCAGACGAGGGTCATGTTGTTCGCCGGCATCGTGATGCGTTCGGTGAGCTGAAACCCGGTCTTGGTACCAAGGGTCCGAAGGTCCTCGAGGTCGCGAACGCCCCACGCTGGGTCACGCGACCGCAGACTCTGATCGAACGCAGCGTTGCTGGGCGCAGTGTGCTCGCCGTCAACGCGATAGGGTCCGTACGTGATCAAGGGTTCGCCGGTGCGCAGGATCGAGCGCGCGCCGTCGAATAGGGCTTCGGTCGCTGCCCACGGGGCAATGTGAATCATGTTGATGCAAAGCACGGCCTGTGCACGGGCAAGCGGCCATGGGCGATGCGTCACATCGAGTTCGAGGGGAGGGCGAAGGGTCGGGCATCCGGCCTCGGAGACCCACGCCTCGATGTTTCGAAGCGCTTCGCGGGATCGATCGGTGGGCTGCCATGTCAGTGCCGGTAGATGCAGCGCAAAGAAGCTCGCGTGCTGGCCCGTCCCGCTTGCGATTTCGAGGACGAGACCCTCCTCGGGAAGGGCGTGGCGCAGCACTTCGAGGATTGCCTGCTTGTTGCGCTCAGCAGCGGGCGCCACAGCCAGGCTCATGGGCTTCAGCTCTCGAGCAGTCGCCGTGCAACGACGTGCGCTTGAATCTCGTTCGCGCCCTCGAAGATGCTCAGCACGCGAGAATCGACGAGCAGCCGCGAGGCCGTGTACTCCTCCGCGTACCCGTTGCCACCGTGGATCTGGACGTTGGCGTCGGCCGACTCCCAGGCAGCACGGGTTGCGAGCAGCTTGGCCATCCCGGCCTCCAGGTCGCAGCGCTTCTCTTCGTCCTTTTCACGCGCGCTGAAGTACGTCAGCTGCCGGGCGGCCTCGACGCGGGCGATCATCCGCCCGATTTTGCGAGCGACGCGCGGGAACTGGAAGATCGGTCCGCCAAACTGCTCACGCTCCGTGGCGTAGAGGATCGCGTCCTCGAGTGAAGCCTGTGCGAGCCCCACTCCGCGCGCGGCGGTCTGGATGCGGGCGCTTTCGAAGGTGCGCATCAGCTGCTTAAAGCCAGCCCCTTCTTCGCCACCGAGCAGCGCCTGTGCGGGAAGCTTGAAGTTGTCGAAGCTGAGCTCGTATTCCTTCATCCCTCGGTACCCGAGCACCTTGATCTCGGTGCCTGTCAGGCCCTCATCGACGAACTCTGGCTCGCCTTCTTCTCCGGTCAGGCGGGTCTTTTCCGCGAGGAACATCGAGAGGCCCTTGTACCCAGGCTCATCGGTGTTGGTGCGCGCGAGGAGGGTCATGAGATCGGCCCGGACCGCGTGGGTGATCCAGGTCTTCGCGCCGCTCACGACGTAGCTGCCGTCGTCCTGCTTCACGGCGCGGGTGCCGAGGTGTGCAAGGTCTGACCCCGTATTCGGCTCGGTGAACACCGCGGTCGACAAAACCTCGCCCGCCGCGATCTTGGGGAGCCATTCCTTTTTCTGCTCTTCGGTGCCGCCGCCCATGATCAGCTCCGCGGCGATTTCGGCACGGGTCCCAAGCGAGCCCACGCCGATGTAGCCGCGAGACAGCTCTTCGGTGACCACGCACATCGCGACCTTGCTCATTCCGAGGCCGCCGTACTCTTCTGGGATGGTGAGGCCGAACACGCCGAGCTCGCTCATCTGGTCGACGATATCCATCGGGATGAGGACGTCGTTGCGGTGGATGTCCTGAGCCTGCGGAATCACCGCCGCATCGACGAACTTGCGGAACTGTGCGCGAACCTCGTCGAGCATCTCATCGCCGAGGCCAGTGTTGGGGAAGCCCTCGTCGCGGGCCCGTGCGGCGAGCTCGAGGTAGACGTCGCCGTTGGCGTGTTCCTTTGAGAACGCGAGCACTGAGGGCTGCAGCAGCGTCTCGACTAGGTCGGACTGCGTGAGGCCGAGCTCCGAAAGTGCGATGTTCTCGCAAGCGCCGAGGTCGACTCCGCCTACCAGATTGCGAGCGACCTCGCCGACGTACGCGGCGGCCACCTTCTCTGCATAGTCGCCCCCGACGCGCTCGGCCCACAGCGCGAGCTGGCGGCAGGCTTCCAGTTCGGTCGCCATGTACGCCAAGGCGTGCGCGCCGAGCTGCTTCTCGTTGAGCTTCGAGCCGCTGATCCGTCCTTCGTTCGAGACTTCGGCCTTGATATTGTGGTGGGCGCGGTCGTACAGGGCCTGAATGGCGAGGATGACTTCCTTCATGACAACTCCTAAGCGTTTGCGATGGCGGCTCGGGTTTCTTCGAGGTTCTTGAGTCCGGGACGCGGTGCGCCGACGAGGCACGACACCGTGCCGTGCAGCTTGTTCTCGTACATGAGCTGATGTGCCTGAGCCAGCTCGTCCCATTGAAACAGTCGCGTCATCACAGGCTTGATCTTGCCTTGAATCACGAGCCGGTTGGCGCGGCTCGCCGAATCCGCGTCAGCGAAGTGAGAGCCGATGATCTGCTTTTGCCGCATCCACAGATGACGGACGTCGAAGTTCAGGTTGTAGCCCGTCGTCGCACCGCAAATGACGATGCGTCCGTACTTGCTGGCCAGGAATACGCTCGCAGGGAAGGTTGCCTTGCCCACGTGCTCGAACACCACCTCGGGGCTCTTGCGTTCGCCGAGGATCTCCCACATCCGCTTGCCGAACGCTTTGATGTCAGCCGCGTGGGCCTTCTCTTCCGCAGCGCTCATGCCGTCGCGATACTGCAGCGCGGGAAAATCCTTGCGGTTGATGACACCATGGGCGCCGAGCTGCATCACGAGCTCCGCCTTGTCGTCGCTCGACACGACTCCGATCGCACGCGCGCCTGCCACTTTGCACAGCTGCACTCCAAACACGCCGAGGCCGCCGCCGGCGCCCCAGATCAGCACGTCCTCGCCCGGCTCGATCTTCGCGCGATCGATCAGCATGCGGTGAGCCGTGTAGTAGACCAGGCCGTAGCTCGCCGCTTCTTCCCAGCTTAAGTGCGGGGGCTTTGGCAAGACCTGTTGCCCTTGGACACGACAGAACTGCGCGAACGAACCGTCCGGGGTTTCGTACCCCCAAATCGTTTGCATGTCGTCGCTGCCAGGATTGACCAGATGGTTGCAGTGCAGGACGACCTCGTCGCCGACCTTGTGGCTGCTCACCGCAGAGCCGACTGCCCAGACGACGCCCGCGGCATCAGAGCCTGCGATGTGGAAGTCGAGACCGTGTGCCTTGAGGATGTTCACGGGCTCGCCCAGTCCTGCCCAGACTCCGTTGAAGTTGATTCCTGCCGCCATGACCTGCACCAGAACCTCATCAGGCGCGAGGTCCCAGACCGGCATCACCTCAGGCTGAAACGATTTGGTTGGTTCGCCGAATCGCTCGGGGCGAATCACGTACGCGTGCATTTTCTCGGGCACGACGCCGAGTTCGGGGATTTGGCCTACGGGGAGTACTTCGCTGCGTTCAGTCATCTCATCCTCATGAAGTCTGGCGGAGCGCCGTTACATAGTCTCGGCTCAGACGTTCGCAAAGACTCAAAGGAGTGTCGCCCGCATCGAGCTCATGCTCGGCGCGATGCGACAACTCATTAGAGCCACCTAGGGTCGCGACGCCATGATCGCCATGGCGTCGCGTGAAAAGGTCCAAAGCCCACTGCACCTCGCCTTCGCGACGATGGCTCGCGAGACGTGGTTCAAGGTGCGCCCGATGCGCATCGAGGGCGTCGATCAGCCTGTCGATTCCAGTCATTGCGGTCGCGCTCGTGGCGACGATGGGTGTCTCCCAGTTCGACTGTCCTCGACGGCCTGCGCCAACCGCGTACTGGGTGCGTAGAGCGCCTTGGAGATCGCTCACCGCGCGGCTCGCAAGCTCTTTGTGGTCGGCCTTGTTGACGACGAGGATGTCCGGGATCTCCATGATGCCGGCCTTGAGAAACTGCAGCACGTCGCCACTGCCCGGCTGAATCACCAACGTGACGGTATCGGCGACGTGCACGACGTCGATCTCCGATTGCCCGACGCCGGTCGTTTCGACCATCACGGAATCGTATGCGGCCGCGAGCACGCGAACGGCCGAGTTCGCAGCGTAGGCGAGTCCGCCGACTTCGCCCGCCGTCGCGAGCGATCGCACGAACAGTCCTTCGTCGGACGGGTCGAAGGTCATCCGCGCACGGTCCCCAAGCAGTGAGCCGCCCGAATGCACGCTAGAGGGGTCGACCGCGACCACCCCGACGGTACGTCCCCGTGCTCGCATCGCTCGCGCGACCGCGGCGGTCAGGGTGCTCTTGCCGACGCCAGGCGGGCCGGTCATCCCGATGCGATGCCCACCGCGCGCCTTCGGCGCTTCTTTGAGTGCGCCCAACAGTTCGGCGACACCCCCAAGCGCAGTGCTGCGCTTGTCTTCGACGAGATTCAGCGCTCGCGAAATCGCGGTCTTGTCGCCCGTCATGATTCGACTCGCGTCATCGCGTACGTCACTCGGCGGCATGCTGCCGGTCGACCAGATCGATCAGGTCTCGCATGATGTGATCGAGTTCAAAGTCCTTGGGCGTGTACACGGCCGCAACGCCCGCAGCGCGAAGCTTCTCGGCATCGGCGTCTGGAATGATCCCACCCACCACGACGGGAACCTCGGAGAGGCCGGCCTCGCGGAGCCGTTCGACGACCTCGGGAACCAGCGCGAGGTGGGACCCGCTCAAGATGCTCAGTCCGATGAGGTGCACGCCTTCTTCGAGTGCCGACGCGACAATCTGCTCCGGCGACACCCGGATTCCTTCGTACACCACGTCGAAACCGCAGTCGCGCGCCTTGATCGCGATCTGCTCGGCCCCGCTCGAGTGTCCGTCGAGTCCCGGCTTGCCGACCAAGAGCTTGGGTCGTCGGCCCATCCTCGTCGTGAGCTCGTCGAGTCGATGCCGCAGTCCGCGTACCACTTCCGCTGACGGCGAGGAATCGCTTACCTTGACGGTGGCCCCGGCGACACCGGTCGGCGCCCGGTACTCGCCCCAAACACCGCGAAGCGTGTGGGCCCATTCGCCAGTGGTCACTCCCGCGTGTGCGGCGGCGATCGACGCGGGCAGGATGTTCTCGTCGGTGCTTGCGATTCTCCGAAGCTCATCGATTGCGCGTTTGGCTGCATCCGCATCGCGTGCGGAGCGCCATGCCTCGAGACCTGCGATTTGCTGCTGTTCGACCGCGGGGTCGACGGTGAGGATCGCCTCGTCGAGATTCTCGACTAGCGGGGAGGGGGCACCCTCGACGTACTTGTTGACCCCGATGACGATGCGTTCACCGTTTTCGATCTCGCGAAGCCGCGTAGCGTTCGACTCGACCAGCCTCTGCTTGATGTATCCGCTTTCGACTGCCTGGACCGCGCCTCCGCGGGCGAGCACCTCCTGGACTTCTGCCCAGGATGCATCCGCAAGCCGCTGGGTTTCTGCCTCGACCACTTTGCTGCCGTTGAAGAGGTCGGGGTACTGGAGCAGGTCCGTCTCGTAGGCGAGCACCTGCTGAGCCCGCAGAGACCACTGTTGATCCCAGGGACGCGGCAGGCCAAGCGCTTCGTTCCACGCGGGGAGCTGAATCGCGCGCGCCCGGGCGTCTTTGCTGAGCGTGACGGCGAGCATCTCGAGCACGATGCGAATGATGTTGTTCTCCGGCTGTTGCTCGGTGAGACCAAGGGAGTTCACCTGGATTCCGTAGCGGAATCGTCGTTGCTTCGGATCCGTGATTCCGTAACGTTCTTGGGTGACCCGGTCCCAAAGCTCGACGAACGCGCGCATTTTGCACATCTCTTCGACGAAGCGGATCCCGGCGTTGACGAAGAAGCTCATCCTCGCCACCACGTTTCCGAACTCGCTCTCTGGAATGCGCCCTGTGGCCTTCACCGCGTCGAGCACGCCGATCGCGGTCACCAGGGCGTAGGCGAGTTCCTGCGTCGGCGTCGCGCCGGCCTCCTGCAGGTGGTAGCTGCAGATATTGATCGGGTTCCACTTGGGAACCTCGCCGACCGTATAGGTGATCAGGTCGGTGATCAGCCGCATGGATGCGGCGGGAGGGAAGATGTGGGTGCCCCGCGAGAGATATTCCTTGATGATGTCGTTCTGCGTCGTCCCGCGCAGCGCGGTCGTATCGGCCCCCTGATCCTCGGCGGCCGCGACGTAGAGCGCGAGCAACCAGGCTGCCGTCGCGTTGATCGTCATCGACGTGTTCATCTGCTCGAGCGGAATGTCCCGGAACAGCGCCTTCATATCGCCGAGATGGGAAATCGGAACGCCCACTTTCCCGACTTCGCCACGCGCAAGCGGGTCGTCCGCGTCGTATCCGGTCTGCGTCGGCAGATCGAACGCGATGCTCAGGCCCGTCTGGCCCTTGGCGAGGTTCGTTCGGTAGAGCTCGTTGGAGGCGGCCGCGGTGCTGTGCCCCGCGTACGTCCGCATGATCCAAGGTTTGTCGCGCTCTCGCCTCTCGCCTGCAGACATGCCTCAGTCCTTTCGTGCGCCGGTCATTCGCTGATCGTTGTGGGTAGGGTGAGCCGAAATCCTATCGCGTTTTCGACTCGGCCGTGGCCGGGCCATCGAGCGCCATTGCGGTGCTGTTTTACAGCTTCACATGGCTAAGACTCAACCTCCGTGTTCTTATCACAGCGCCGGGGCCCGTCAACGCCTGGATTAATAGGGACTTGGGGCTTGAATACCGCCTGGCTGAGTTTGTTAATTCGCGGTAAAGAACGGCTGATGGCCGAGACCAACGCCGCGATGGGGCAGCGCCTGCGGGAACTCCGCCTCGGCCGGGGCCTTCAGCAAGGCGAGGTGGCTCGGCGTCTCAAGATTTCCCCCGCCTATCTCAGTCTCATCGAGAAGGGCAAGCGCGTGCTGCAGCTTCCTCTGTTGTTCCGCGCGCTCGAACTCTACGGCGTCGACGTCGAAGACTTCATGAGCAGTCTCGGCGAACGTCATGTGGACGACGGGCTGGCGCGGCTGCTCGATGAGCCGCTGCTCCGGTCCCTCAATCTGAGCGAGGAGGATCTGGCGAGCATCAGCGCGGAGCCGCGGATGGTCGCCACGATCGCAGCGCTTTTCAATCTCTACAAGAACACCCGGAGTCAGCTCGACCACGTCGTTCTGAGCATTGCGCAGCGCGAGCGTCGCTCCGACGAAGAAGACGTTCGCTTCGACTACAGCCCATACGACGAGGTGACGGACTTCCTCGAACAGCACGACAACTGGTTCGAGTCGCTCGAGGAGCGCGCTCAGCAGGTCCGGCGCGACGCCGCGTTTCCTCGGCGGGTCACCAGTGACCACTTGGAGCGGGCGCTTCGCGAGCAGCTCGGCGTGCGTGTGAATCGAATCGCTGAGACAGCCGACAGCTCGGTGATTCGGCGATGGAGCGCCCCCGAGCGCGTTCTCACGCTGACGCACGACATGTTCGAGCAGCGGCTCAAGTTTCAGCTCGCACACACCATCGCGCTCGTTCTCTTCGACGAGGAGGAGCTTCATGAGCCGATTCTCGAAGGGTATGCCGGGCAACACACCGAAACACGGCAACTCATCAAGATCCACTTGGCGAACTATTTCGCCGGGGCGCTTCTGCTTCCCTATCCGGACTTCTACCGAGAGGTCATGGCTACCCGCTACGACGTCGACCTGCTCGCGCAGTTATTCGAGTCGTCATACGAGACCGTGGCGCATCGCATGTGCAACCTCGCGGATCCGCGTCGACGCGGCGTCCCGATGCACTTCCTGCGAGTCGACGTCGCCGGGAACATTTCCAAGCGCTACTCGGGCGACGGCATCCGCTTCGCGCATCAAGACGGATCGTGTCCGAAGATGGCCGTCCACCTCGCGTTTCTCACGCCGAACGTGATCACCAAGCAGTATTCGACGTTTCCGGATGGCTCGACTTACTTCTGCTTCGCGAAGGTTGTGAGCGAGCCCGAGCAGGGGTCCGTCGCCAAGGGCACCTCGTACAGTATCGGGCTTGGTGCGCACGCCGATCACGCGCACTACTTCGCCTATGCCGACGACATGCCGTTCGCAGACCCGAAGAAGATGGCTGTCCCCGTGGGGACGACCTGTCGGTTCTGCGAGCGTACCGACTGCAACATGCGGTCGGCGCCCAGCTACAAGTTCGCGTTTCGTGTCGACGAGCACACCAAGAAAGACAACTTCTTCTCCCCGTTGGTGCGCAACGATCAGGGGGCCGAGGCGTCGGCGCAGGGTCGCCGAAAGTCTTCGGTGTGATAAGGTCGCGCCCGGAGGAAACATGCCGTCGTTTGATGTCGTATCCAAGGTTGACGAGCACGAAGTAGACAACGCCTGCAACCAGGCGAAGAAGGAAATCGTGCAGCGCTATGATTTCAAAGGCACCGAGACGTCAATCGAGCAGACCGACGAAGGAATCGTGCTTCGTGCGAACAGCGAGGGCCGGCTCGATGCTGCCCGCGATGTGCTCGAAACCAAGATGGTCCGACGGCAGGTGTCGCTGAAGTCGCTCGACCCGCAGGCGCCGCAGCAGGCGGGTGGTTCCACCTGGCGCCAGCTCATCAAGCTCAAGCAGGGGGTCTCGAAAGAAAAGGCCAAAGAGATCGTCAAGTCCATCAAGGATGGCAAGTTGAAGGTGCAGGCGGCGATTCAAGGAGAGACCGTGCGCGTCAGCGGCAAGAAGCGAGACGACTTGCAGGCCGCCATCGCGATGCTCAAAGAGCAGGACTTCGACCTCCCCTTACAGTTCGACAATTTTCGAGACTGAGGTGGCGGACGATTCAGCATTACTTCGTGTCGGCTACCAGGGGTCGGAGGGCGCCTACAGTCAGCTCGCCGCGACCGCACACTTCGCGGGTTCCGAGGTGCCGATTCGGTGCGAGGGTTTCCACAGTTTCCGCGAAATGCTCGACGCGCTCGTACGCGGTGCTGTCGACTACGCGGTGCTCCCCATCGAGAACTCCATCGCCGGTTCGATCAACGAGAGCTACGATTTGCTGGCGCACATGGATCTCTCTCTGGTCGGGGAGGAGTTTCAGCCGATCGCGCACTGCCTGATCGGAGCGGCCTCGGTCCCGGTTTCGAGTATCCGTCGCGTCTATTCGCACCCCGTCGCACTGGCTCAGTGTCGAGAGTTTCTCGAAACGCTCGCCGACTGCCACGTCGAAGCATTCGTCGATACGGCCATGGCGGTCGAGAAGGTCAAAGCAGACGGCGACCCCTCGCAGGCCGCCATCGCAAGCGAGCAGGCCGCCGCACTCCACGGGCTGCCAATTCTCCAGCGCGAGATAGCCGACCACCCCGAGAACTACACGCGCATGGTGATCGTCGCCCGCGAGCCCGCGCACTACGCCCCCGACATCGTGTGCAAGACCTCGCTCATCTTCTCTACGATTCACGAACAGGGAGCGTTGGCGACCTGCATCTCGATTTTCGCCGATCGCGGTTTGAACCTTACCAAGATCGAATCGCGCCCAAAGCCAGACACCCCGTTCGAGTACATTTTTTATCTCGATTTCGAGGGGAACGTGGATCGCGCGGTGACCCAAGGGGCCCTGGACGCGCTCGAGTCTGTCACGACCTATCTCAAAGTTCTGGGCTCCTACCCGAGCCGCAAGGCCGGGGTCAGCTAGCCACGGCTTCGGCCACGTGGGCGAGCCGCTCGGCGTCCTGCTGAAGCCCGGCGGCCAGGCAGCTGGTCGAGATCATCTTCAGCGAGGCGACCTCGCCAAGACCGTCTTCTCGTTCTCGTGCGACCGCGAGCGCCCCGAGGGCATCGAGCATCGCGTCTTGAAAGTGTCCGCAGGCGAGCTGGAGGCAGGCCGATGCGATGCCGATCCGAACTTTGGCTCCGCCGTCTTGCTCTGGGCTCTTCTTCGCGAGCTCGAGCGCATGTCGGGCACCGTCCAAGTCTCCTCGCGTGACAAACGAGATCACCTGGAGACAGTGTGTTCCCACCAGACCCGCGCCCGAGGCGATCGCCGAGTCGATCAGGGCATCGAAGTTGTCGTGATTGTGTTCGAGCAGTGCGTGGATCACGGCGCGACGAGGGTCGTGCAGCTCTTCCTCGACAACCGGGATCGTCGGCCGATCCAAGTCTTCATCGTCTTGTGAGTCGCCTTGCTCGTCATCGTCACGGGGCGGGCCCGACGGCAGTCGCACCGCCCGGCTGATCTCCGTCGCGACCGTGCGTGTTTCCTGGTCGGGCTGGTACTGAACCGCGGCGGCGGCGAGGCGCACTGCGGTCGCGTCGTAGCCAAGCTCTGCCGCCAGCGATCCGGCCTCGAGAATCGCATGGGCGCCCCGCTCGAGGTCACCACCTTCGCACAAATAGGCGCCGACCGTTGCCGCCATGGCCGGTCCGACGAGAGGCTCGGCTTCGTGCAGCGCCTTGGCAACGAAGCGATAGACCTCACTCCGCCGCGCCGGGGGCATCCGTTGCACCACGGCACGCCGCAGGAGCTCAGACTCCGGCTTGGCGCCTCGACTGAGCAGGCCGTCCAGACGTAGGGCTTCGAGCGCGCGGGCGCGTGTCCGCTCCGGCACCCCATCGAGTGCGACGGCTGCATCCACGACCTTGGCGGAAGAGGCGGGCAGGGCTGCGCAGGCGATTTCGAGATAGCGAAGGGAAGCCCCGTCCACGGTCGCGAAACGCTCTTCGAGAAGTGCTCGAGGTCCGAGAAACTGACGCGGTTCAGGCCAGTCGCCGCGCCAGCGAAACGCGCCGCCGTCGTACACGATGTCACCGGCCGCAACCATGGTACGCGCGGCCTCGGTCAGCCCGAGGAGAGTCGTGCCTCCTGCGATCACCACGTGCTTGGCAATCTCGAGGTCGGTATCGGGCCCCAGGATGCCGCTGGCTACGACGAGGGCCTCGTTGGGTTCGAGGGCCTGCAGCGGCACCTCGATCCGAGGGCGGATCGGCTTGAGCGCGGGATGCACGCTTGGCTCCACCGTGCGCACGCAAAGCAGCGCAGCGACCGAATCGTCGGCGAGTGCTTCGCCGAGCACGTTGAGCGTCGCCGGGTCCACTGCGGAGATTCGGTGCAGGTAGATCCAAGGAAGTCCGCGCTCGGTGCGCAGCGCTTGCAGGGTGCGTTTGAGCGTCCGGACCGCCGAGTCACGCGGCGGAGGTGTCGCGCAAGCAATGGCCTTGAGCCCAGCCGCAATCTCGGGTTCGCGTTCCTTGAGCTGCTCGCGGAGCGGCGCGAGTTCGCGCCAGGCCTTCACGAGGGCGAGTCGCAGTCCTCCGAGCGGTTCGAGCCCGCCCGGTACCGCTCCGATCTCGAGCAGAAGCGGCGGCTTGAGCTCGTCCCGCAGTGAAAGGAGGGTATCTCGGCCGCCGAGTCCGAGAGCCCCGTGGATGTAGCAGGCCGCCGTTCGCCCGCCCGAGGCGGCTTTCTTGAGCGGCTCGAACGCATGCCGCGTACTGGCGGCCACCGGCGTTGGGTTCAGCAGGCGCACGGCCCCGCGGCATTGCTCGAGTAGCGGTCGGCTTCGATCGATCGCCTCCCCCCGCAGTGAGAATGAGCTGGTGCTTACGCTTCGGCCGAAGAGGTAGGTTCGTGACGCCGCCTCGCGGGACTCGATGTCGAGGACGACTTCGCCGGCGCGCGCTTGGTTCGCAAGCAGCTGGGCGCGGTCAACGGCGTTCGTCGCGCTAAACGGGTCCCCACCATCCTTGCCTGGATGGACATCGCCCGACGCAATCCCGAACGCGACCGGGAGTCCTCCCTGTGGGACGGGCTGCGCTTCGGCTTCTGCGAGGAGTTGGAGCGCGAGGTTGATCGCGGCGCGCAGCGCATGCAGGGGAAAGCTCGACACGACGGTGCCCGCGAGCGAAGAGAGAATCTCTCCGCCCGCCTCCTGGACTGCGTGAGTGACATAGCGGGCCCATTGGCCGGCCGCGGCGGTGCTCTCCTCGCCCTCAAACGCCGGCGGCAAGACCCGATGCCAAAGGACGAAGCGCTCTTTCCCCACTGCTCGGGTCAAGATCACACGTGCCGCGCTTCATGTAAAGCGACCGGTGTTTCTCGACCTGGTCGTCCCGATCATGCTAGCTCCATCAAGGGAGCATGTTGGAAGGGGCAAAGCTGCTGATCACCGGGGGGGCCGGGTTCATCGGTACCGCGCTCGCGGCGCGGTTGGCCGATCGGAATCAGATCCGTGTCCTGGACATCCTGCGCCGAAACGCCCTCAGCGAGGCCGGACTCGACCACCATCCCAACGTCGAACTCGTCGTGGGCGACGTGCGGGACATGACCGCGGTTCGAAGGGCCGTGATGGGCTGCGACTACATCGTACACATGGCGTCCATCGCTGGGGTGGACACGGTGCTCAAGAACCCCGTGATGACCATGGAGATTTCACTGGAGGGAACCATGAACGTGCTTCGCGCCGCCAACGACTGCCACGGCGTGAAGCGAGTCCTCGATTTCTCGACGAGCGAGGTATTCGGCTCCTACGCGTTTCGGGTGCGGGAGGCCGACGTTACCTCACTCGGCGCAGTGGGTGAGGCTCGGTGGACCTACGCTGTGAGCAAACTGGCGACCGAGCACCTGGCGCATAACTACTGGAAGCAGTTCTCGTTGCCGACGGTCTCGATTCGGCCGTTCAACATCTACGGGCCCGGTCAGGTGGGGGAAGGGGCGGTTCACGCCTTCGTCGTACGCGCGCTCAAAGGCGAGCCGATTCATATCCACAACGAGGGCGATCAGATTCGGTCGTGGTGTTACATCGACGATATCGTCGACGCGATCGGCCTCGCTCTTGAACGAGACGAGGCGATCGGTGAAAGCTTCAACATCGGTAACCCGCGCAGCACGGTCACGATCTATCAGCTTGCGCAGGTGATCTTGCGTCTCACCGGCAGCGGGTCCCGACTCGAGTTCGTCGACTGGGACTTCCCGGACGTCGAACTTCGCATTCCCGATGTGAAGAAGGCCGAGTCGCTGCTCGGCTTTAGGGCACAGGTCGAGCTCGAAGAGGGCCTCGGCGCCACCATCGACTGGTACCGGAGTAGGCTCGCGGGCGAGGGCTGAGATGACGGGAACGGAAGGCAGGTCGTTCGACCTTGCGGCGGCGCGACCCGAGGGGTGGTTCGACAAGTTGCTCGAGCAGTCCGAGGATTTCCAGGCTGCCGCGGAACTCATCGGCCGCACTACGCTCGGGCTGGCTCTGATCGCGGGCGTGCGGATCGTGTCCCTCGCGCCCGATCGCGCAGCTGCGGACCGGATGATCGTCGAGTTCGTGCTCCCCGCAGAAGAGTCACCGCAGCAGTCCGGCACCGAGGAGTTCCGTCAGCTCGTCGGCAAGGTGCTGCTCCAGCCGATTCGAACGACTCCGCTTCCCGAGGTGCCCGACATCGAGGCGCTGCAGGCCTACATTGGCGGCCGCTATCTGCTCCAGGCTGCGCTGTTCGACGTGAAGCCATTGGAGCTCAAGCTCGAGGCCGGCCTGGCGGAGGTCAGCCTTCAGTTCAACGACGTGCGGCACGTGCTTTCACTCGAGGACTTTCGAGACATCCTAGACGAGCGGGTGCGGACCGAACTCGCGGTGCGGAGGAGCAGTGGAGAGATGGCGATCGACCTCGGGCTGATTCCACAGGCCGAGGTCGCCAACGAGCAGGGGAATTTCGGCGCCACGGTCAGCATGCTCAGCCCTTGGCTCACGCCGATCTCGATGTTGATTCGGACCGGGGAGGCTTCCGAGCTCGCCCCGGAGGCTCACGGCCAGCTCTCGCTCAGCCTCGACCTTCTCGGTTCTGCCTATGCGGGCCTCGGCGACTATGAGGCCGCGAACGAGGTGCTGCGCCTCGGAATCCAGTGGGCCGGCGACTCCCCGAGAGCAGCGAGCCTGTATTTGGCGCTGGGGCGCGCCTCCGTCGCTTCCGCCAAGCACGGCGAGGCAATCGGTCTTTTAAGGCGTGCCATTACCCTCGGGACGGAGGAGTTCGAGGCTTTTGCGCTCCTGGCTCAAGCGCTATCGGCCCGTGATCAGAAGCTTGCTGCGATGGTCTGCCTTGGCCGCGCGGACCAGAACGGGGCCGTTCAGGACGCTTCGACCCAGGAGCTTTCCGTCCGATTGCAAGGCCAACTCGGAGAGCCCTGGTCTCGGTTCGCGGAGTGGATCGAGGAGTAGCGGCCGACCCGTGGGACCTCGACGCCGAGGTTGCCCTTTACTTTGGAGCCCGCGCTTCGTACCGTCTCCGCTCGCATGTCGGGCTTTCTTTTGGCGATCGATCAGGGGACCACTGGGTCCACCGCCGTCGTTCTGTCCCCCGAGGGACGGCTTCTCGGCAAGTCCGGCCACGAGTTTCCGCAGCACTTTCCGAAACCGAGCTGGGTCGAACACGATCTCGAGGAAATCTGGTCGAGTGTCTGCGCCGCCATCAGGGATGCCCTGAGCGAGACCGGCCTATCGTCCGCCGACTGTCTTGGCATCGGTATCACCAATCAGCGGGAGACGACCGTTCTCTGGGAGCGCGCGTCCGGCAAGGCGCTTCATCGAGCTATCGTATGGCAGGATCGGCGCACCACCGATCGCTGTGCGGAGCTGCGGGCCGCGGGCAAGGAGCCGATGTTTCGCGAACGCACCGGCCTGGTGCTCGACCCGTACTTGGCCGGCACCAAGCTCGAGTGGCTCCTGCGCAACGTCGACGGAGCCGCGAGCCGGGCGGCCTCTGGGGAACTTGCGTTCGGCACGATTGATTCTTGGCTCGTGTACCGACTTTCAGGCGGCAAGGCGCACGTCACCGACGCGTCGAATGCTTCCCGCACGCTGCTCTACGACATTCGGAGCAACCGGTGGGACGAGGAGCTGGCCGCCGAGCTTGGTGTGCCGATGGCTCTGCTCCCCGAGGTGCGGAGCTGTTCCGAGGTTTACGCCACGACCTCCGGCGTGCCTGGCCTCGTCGACGGAATTCCGATCGCAGGGATGGCAGGCGATCAGCAGGCTGCGCTCTTCGGCCAGACCTGCTTCGAGGTCGGCAACGCCAAATGCACCTACGGTACCGGTGCATTTCTACTGATGAACATCGGCGATACTCCGACGATTTCCCAGAACAATCTCCTCACGACAGTAGCTTGGAAGCTGGGCGATCAAACGACGTACGCGTTCGAGGGGAGCGCTTTCATCGCGGGCGCAGCGGTTCAGTGGCTTCGCGACGGCTTGAAGGTGATCGACGAATCGGCCGACGTCGAACGACTCGCCGAGCAGGTTGAAAGCGCGGGCGATGTGGTCTTCGTTCCCGCGCTGGCGGGGCTCGGCGCACCGCATTGGGATCCCAAAGCCCGCGGACTGATCTACGGGTTGACCCGCGATTCGACAGTCGCTCACGTGGCGCGCGCGACCCTCGAAGGCATTGCCTTCCAAATCGTCGACCTGGTGGACGCTATGCAGGCGGATGCAGGTCGGCCTATAAGCAGACTTCGAGTCGACGGTGGCGCGGCTCTCAATGACTTACTCATGCAATTCCAATCTGACGTACTTGGGGTCACCATCGATCGACCTGAATCTATCGAAACGACGGCGCTCGGCGCCGCTTACTTGGCCGGGATGGCCGTCGGAGTCTTCGACGGTCTAGAATCTTTAGTCGATGCTTACCGTATTGAGCGTAGCTTTGAACCCACGATGACTGCAGAGGCACGACTTACGCATCTTGGGCGATGGCGCGACGCGGTACGGCGAGCGCGTAGCGATATGGGAATACAATGAAAGAGCATGATGTCGGGCAAGACAACGAAGTTGCACAAGAGAAACAGAACAAACCCCAGCTAGAAGTTCCTGTCGCATGGGAGGCGCTCGAAGACGCCTTCGAGAACAATGCACCCGAGGTGCATAGTTATCTTCACTTTGACACCGGAGAGGTCATTCGCATCGTGGACGGCGTTGCCGATCCGGCGATGCATACACGGATCCTGAGTGACGCCCGCTACCTGCGGATCGATCCCGTCTCGTCGCGCGAGCAATATCGCTGGATGGAGCGCTTCATCGCGACGGTTGAGGAGCCGGAACTGGCACGTAGGCTCAACGTCGCGATCGACGGCAAGGGTGCGTTCCGGCGCTTCAAAGACGCACTGATGAGTCATCCGATCGATCGTGAGCGGTGGTTCGCGTTCAGGTCGGAGCGACTGCGTTCCTGCATGGAGTCGTGGCTGACGGCCCATGGGGTCCGGCCGGTGGAGCGGCCGAAGTGGCACGTTCCGACTGCCGACGAAGTGCAGCCAGACGCCTCCGTCATCGCGGAAGCCACGACGGGATCCGGCGATTCCGCGACCCAGGGTGCAGCGGGGCCGACCCGTTCCGAGGTCCACACTCCCAGGGGTACGGGTGCGCTTGCTCCCGGCTACAGCCGACCCAAGGCCGACGACCCGCGACGAGCCCTGTTCGAACTCGTGGGCGCTCTCGGCCCAGAAGACCTCGAGACGGCGCGGGCTTTCCTCCAGTTTCTGATCGATCGCGGGCCGTCGAGGCGCCCCGAAGCGATCGACGCGACGACGCCCGAAGTGGCCGCCGCGACCGAAACCAGCAAGGCCGAAACGCACTGAGCTTCGCCCTTGGGGCGGTGGTCCGGAGTGAACCACTACATGTTGTGGGGCTCACCAAGTGAGCGGCGCTTCTGGTCGCGCAAATCGTTGCACGGGGTTTTGTTCAGTGATACCGCAGAGGGAGGAATCCTCTCGGGGGCACTTTGAAGATCAAGAAGCTCGAAATCACTGGCTTCAAGTCCTTTGTGGACCCTACCGTGGTCCACTTCGATCACGATGTGACATGCATCGTCGGCCCGAACGGCTGCGGCAAGTCGAACATCGTGGACGCGATGAAGTGGGTCATGGGTGAGCAATCGCCCTCGCGTCTGCGCGGCAAGCACATGGAAGACGTGATCTTCAGCGGCGCCGAGGGCCGCGGCCCGCATGGCTTTGCCGACGTCACGATCACCTTCGACAACACCGACGGTCTGGCGCCCCCCGAATACAGGGACTACGCAGAGATTCAGGTCACCAGAAGGCTCGATCGCCAAGGGCGCAGCGACTACGCGATCAACAAGACCCCGGTCCGGCTGCTCGATATCACCAACCTCTTCCTCGGCACCGGCGTCGGCAAGCGGGCCTACTCGATCATCGAGCAGGGCCGCATCGGCTTCATCGTCACCTCCAAGCCAGAAGACCGCCGCTCGATGATCGAAGAGGCGGCGGGCGTGAGTAAGTTCAAGCTCAGCAAGCGCGCCGCTGAGCGCAAGATGGATCAGACCCGGCAAAACCTGTTGCGGGTGACGGACATCATCGGCGAACTCGAACGAAGCCTCGCGTCCCTCAAGCGGCAGGCTCAAAAGGCCGAACGGTACAAGCGCTATAAGAAGGAGATGCGCGACCTCGATCTCTGGGTTGCGTCGCATCGGTTCCTCGAACTCCGAGGCGAGACGCGTGCCGTCGAGCACTCCTTATCGACTGCAAACGATGAGGTGCAGGCGAGCCGCCGCGCCCTGATCGCGCACGAGGCTTCGGTCGAAGCCGAGCGTGTCGCGCTGCAGCAGATAAGTTCTAACGTCGAGCGAGGGCAAGCTCACGCGTACGAGCTCGACAACATGGTCCGTCATCTCGAAGGGCTGATTCGACAGCAGCAAGACCGACAGACCGCGCTCGAACAACGTGAACAGCTTGCGGCTCGTGAGCTCGAGCAGCTTGAAGAGCGCAGGACGAGTCTTCGCGATGAAACGACCACCCTGCGTTCTGCGTTGCAAGACCTCGAACTCCTAGAGACCAAAGCCGAAGCCACGCTGGCCGATGCAGATTCGGAACTCGGTTCGCGCAAGAGTCACGCACATGAGGCAGAGCTCGAGGTGCAGGCTGCACGCGGACGTCTCTCCGAAGCCAGAGCGCAGATCGCGCGCGGTGAGGCTGTTCTCGGTGGGTTCGAAGCCCGACGCGAGGAAATCCGAGACCGCATCGCAAAGCTTCATGACGAAGCGCAGGCGCTGTCGAACCGCGAGGTCGACCTCGCGCAGCAGCGTGGTGAACTCGACGCGCGCATGGTGGGACTCAAGACCGACCGTCTGGCGACCGGCGAGCGCCACAACGAGATCGAGACCTCCCTAGGAACCGACCGGCAGTCGCTTCAGTCGATCGACGCGGACGTCGACGCGATGCGCGAACGCCTGGCGATAACCCGGTCGCGGCTCGACTCGCTGAACGAGATTCACGCGCGATTCGAAGGGGTTGGCGCCGGCGTTCAGGCCGTGATGACGCAGTACGCGGCAGACGACGTCGCGCAGGTAGGGTTGGTTGGCCTCGTCGCCGACAGGCTCGAGTGCGCCAATGAGCACACTCGCGCGCTCGGCGCCGCACTGGGCGAAGCGCTCGAGTATCTGCTCGTCCAGGATACCGATGCGGCGCTACGGGCTGCCGATTACCTCGCTCGCGAAGGCAAGGGCAGGGCGACTTTTCTACCACGAACGCCGAAGAGCTCGCCTCGCGTCGTGCCGCTGGCGCCTACGGGCGAAGGGATCGTTGGCCCCCTGTCGAGCCTGGTGCGCGCAGGTCGTGAAGACCAGGACTGGGTCCAGTATCTTCTCTACGACGTTCTCCTGGTCGACACGATGTCGGTTGCCTCGCGGCTCCACGCCGACGGGTTCCAAGGACGACTCGTCACGCTCGACGGTCAGCTGCTTCGACCCGACGGTGCCGTGGAGGGCGGCGCCGAAGACGAATCGGCGGAACACCTCATCCGCATGCAGCGCGAAATCCGGGAACTTGGCGAGGCTGTCGCGCTTCAAGAAGCTGAGCTCGAGCGGGCTACCACCGATCAGGGCCGGCTCCGGGTAACCATCGCCGAACGCCAGGCGGCCATCGATGCTGCGCGCGCCGAGGCGCACGATGCCGAGCTACAGATCTTGGGCGTCGAGCGCGACCTCAGAGCCGTCGAAACCGAGCTCGAGGGTGCAGCGAATCGCCGCCGGCAGCTCGCCGATACTGAGACCGACGTGCGGCACGCGCTGACACAGATCGACGTCGACGAGACTGCGACTCGACGTGCTCTGGCGGAGGCCCAGGCGGCTGCGTCCGAAGCCGAGGAAACCGTGAGGGTCGCCGAGAGCGTGTTGACCGAGCGGCGCCGAGTCGTCGACGACCAAATGGCTCGGGTCACGGAGGTCAAGGTCCGCGCGACGCAGGCCCACGAACGCGCCGATCGCGAGCGGTCGATTCTTCGTCAACTCGAAAGCGCGATTGGTGAGCTCGATGCGCGAGAGGCGCGGCTGCAAGAGGACGTGTCAATCGCGCACCGCGATCGCGGTCAGGCGGCAGGGCGCATACTTCTTCATCGGGGGCGACTCGATGAGGCTGCGCACGACGCGCACGGCGCGCGAGATGACCTGGCGAACCATCGTGCCCGTTTCGACGAAGCGCAGATAACGCTTGGTGATTCGGAGGTGCGGCTCAAGGAGCTTCGCGGGGCTATCGATCAGCAGTCGACCAAGCTCAATGCGCTCACACTGCGCGAGCGCGAGCTCACGATGGCAGCCGAACACCTCGACGACCAGGTTCTCGACAAGCACCGGGTGGAGCTTCCTCATGTGATTGGCGACTACCATGCGCGGCCGATTCCGGACGCGGAGGTTACCGCTCGCGCTGCCGAACTGCAGCATCTCATCGACCGCATGGGCGAGATCAATCTTACTGCTATCGAGGAATACGAGGAGAAGGCTGGGCGCTACGAGTACCTCACCTCCCAGCGGACCGACCTCGAAGAGGCGCTGACGAAACTCGAGCGTGCGATTCGTCAGATGAACAAGGAGAGTCGGGCGCTCTTCCGTGAGGCGTTCACGGCGATCAACGAGCGCTTCAAGCGCATCTTCCCGATGCTGTTCCGAGGCGGCCGTGCAGAACTCAAGCTTACCGACCCGAAGGACATGCTCGAGACGGGCGTCGAGATCATCGCCCAACCCCCGGGCAAGCGACTTGGGTCACTCGAGTTGATGAGTGGTGGGGAGAAGGCACTGACGGCGGTCGCGATGATTTTCGCGATCTTCCAGTACAAGCCGAGCCCGTTCTGTCTCCTCGACGAGGTAGATGCACCGCTCGATGAGGCGAACATCGGTCGCTTTGCCGAGACGATCCAGCAGATGACTGAGCGTTCGCAGTTCATCATTATCACCCACTCGAAGCGCACGATGGAATACGCGGATGTGCTGTATGGCGTGACTATGGAGCAGCCTGGCGTCTCGAAGCTCGTCTCGGTCGAGCTCCGCGGAGAAAAGCGCCCCGTCCCCGCCGCCGAAGCCGCCGAATAGCCTGACCCCCGACCTAGGTTGGCGGGTTAGCTTGAGCACTTTGGGCGCATTGTCAGCAGCATTTGCGGGGCCTCGAGGCAGTTGCGATCCCGGGATTCGAGCATTACTGCGTGCAATCGCGTGGCTTGTGGTGCTTCGAGTGGTGGAGCAGTCGCCGGCGGACGAACTGAGGCGTCGCTACACCCAAAATGAGGTGCAGTTTCCGGTCCGGTGCCATGTGAACGAAGGCGGCCTACGGAGCGGGCCCGCAGCGAGCCCCGTGGAAAGTCCGCATCCACCAGGTGCCTGATGGAAAGCGAGCGGTTCGGTCCCCAGAGGTCCAGGCGCTGAGGGCACGCTCATACTGCAGATTGAAATACCGTAGTCGTTTGACGGCGTGTGCCGCCGCCTCACGGTTTCCTGATGCTGAGAATCGGGGATTCAATCCACCGAAGGTCTCCCGGCTTTGGGCCAGTTTGTTGTGCGGGAAGCGAAGCACTCGACGCCGTCCCACGAAGCCGACACCCGTCCGTTTCGCCTCTCCGAGTGCTCTTCGCTCGCGTTCCCGTACCCGATCAGCAATTCGCTCCTGGGCGAGCTTCGTTCCGTAGTCGAGCTGGAGCGTGGCTGGCATCTCCAGTCGGAGTTCCATCGTCTCTGGCCATGCTTTGTTGGTCGGATTGAAGTAGTGGGACGGTCGACGTACCTGCACAACCCGTCTCCCAATTTCGTGAGACAGCGTGTGCGCTCCAGGCCAGTCTTTCGCATAGCGGACGGCCATTGCTTCGACCGGGTTTGCAATGAGGTAAGCCAGGGCCTCGACCACGGCGTCGGCCGTGAGCAATTCGTGAGCGCCGGTACTCCGCTTGCTAAAGACCTCCTCCGGCCACTTGCGATAGGCCTTGGTAGTGAGCGCGAGCAGACGGTGGAAAGTGGCAAGGAAACGCGGAAGCTCCCCGCGCACGTCAGTCACTACTTCGTGGGAATGCGTAGACATAAGGCAACCAGCGTGGACCACGACTCCGTGGGTGCGGGCGGCGTAGCCAAGGCTGTACCAATACGCCCCCTCCATTTGGCGGGCTTCGTCGGGGTTGAGGAGGAAGTAGCGGCGCGTGGTACGGCGCGACAGCGCCCACACCGTGCCCGGTTCGATGATGCGTCTGCGGGTCATACGAGACTACCAGCGAGAATCGTGCCGAATCGGATCTGGGCTTTTCTATAAGTATTTGAGCGAACCGCGCCGCAGTCTTGGCGGTCTTCGCAGCTCCGCCACCGGCCGCCAGGCTCCAATATCGCTCCAGAATCGAGCGCGGAATGTGTCGTTCCACGCAACCCGGGGGCGTTTGGGGGGGCTACCCGGGGGCGTTTGGGGGGGCTAGGTTGTGAGGTGGTCTAGGGCGGAATCGTGGGCGGTGGCCAGTTGCTCGACGGCGACGTCCAGGACTCCGTCGACGATCAGCGCGGCGCCGCGCACGTGTCCGATCCTCTCGAACGGCACACCCAGCCGGCGACATATCGACAGCGCCTCGTCGACCGCGCTCGACGGCAGACTCACGACGATTCGAGACGGCTCCTCGCTGAACAGAAGCGCGTGTGCAGGAGCATCGCCCGCGGAGGGCAGTGTCACCTTGCAGCCCACGCCCCCGACAATGCACGATTCGGCAAGGCAGACCCCGAAGCCTCCATCACTCACGTCGTGCGCGCTATGCACGAGGCGCTTCTGAGCCAGCTCCAGCATCGAAGTTTGCAGCGCCGCTTCGGCGTCGAGGTCTATGCCGACAGGCTCGCCGCTCAGCGCGCCCGCAGCCTGTACCAACCACTCGGAGCCTCCGAGCGCCCCGCGCGACGGCACGCCCATCTGTGCGATCACGTCGCCCTCGTTGACGAATCCGAGTCCGACGCGATCGTCCGCATGAGCCAGTTGACCGACGATGGCGACGGTGGGCGTTGGCAGAATCGCCTTGCCGTCCGTCTCGTTGTAGAGACTCACGTTGCCCGAAACCACCGGGGTGCCAAGCGCGTTGCAGGCCGCTGCAAGCCCATCGATCGCCTGCGCGAAGCGCCACATTTGTTCGGGTATCTCAGGGTTCCCAAAGTTGAGGCAGTCGGTCAGGCCAAGGGGCTTGGCGCCCACGCAAACGATGTTGCGCGCGCACTCGGCGACGGCCATTGCAGCGCCCGCAAAGGGGTCGAGCTCGACGTGGCGTCCGTTGCAATCCGCAGACACGGCGAGAAACTTCTCGATTGGCCCATCGCTGCCCTCGCAGAACACTCGAATCACGGCCGCGTCACCGTCGCCCGGGCGAATAACCGTACCGTCCTGCACCACGTGGTCGTACTGGCGCCAAATCCACGCGCGGCTGCCGATGTTCGGCGAACCCATAAGCTTCACCAGTTCGGACCGGAGGTCCGTCGGCGTTTCGACCGCCACGGGAGCGTTGGGCGGGGCCCCGGCGGCTGTCTTCTGCGGTCGGTCGTATTTGGGCGCGGCGTCGGTGAGCAGGTCCACCGGTAGGTCGACCACGACTTGCGGCTCGCCGGTGTTCTCGTCTTCTTCGAATGGATCGTAGCCGGGCGTGGCCTTGCACACGAAGCGACCCGTATCGGTAACTCGACCGACGATCGACGCGTCGAGGTCCCACTTGTCGCAGATCTCGAAGACCTCGTTCTCGCGACCTTCCTTGGCTACCATCAGCATTCGCTCTTGCGACTCGCTCAGAAGCATCTCGTACGGGGAGAGCGCCCGTGTACGCCGTGGAATCGCGTCGAGGTCGAGTTCTATGCCGTTGCCGGCACGTGCGGCCATCTCGACCGAGGATGAGGTGAGCCCCGCGGCTCCCATGTCCTGCACCCCGGAGAGGCAATCGGTTGCGAAGATCTCGAGGCAGGCTTCGAGGAGCAGTTTCTCCATGAATGGGTCGCCGACCTGCACAGTGGGCAACTTGCTATCGGTTTCTTCGCCGAACTCGGCGCTCGCCATCGTAGCGCCGTGAATTCCGTCACGCCCCGTCTTTGCGCCCACGTACAGAATCGGATTACCGATGCCGTCCGCTCTGCCAAAGAACAGCGACTCCGTCTTCGCGATGCCGACGGTAAACGCGTTGACGAGAATGTTCCCGTCGTAGCTCGCGTCGAACTGCACCTCGCCACCGACGGTCGGGACGCCGATGCAGTTGCCGTAGCCTCCGATACCCGCGACCACGCCCTTGAGAAGGTGCGGCGTCTTCGGGTGATCGGCACTTCCGAAACGCAGCGAATTGAGAGAGGCGACCGGGCGAGCGCCCATGGTGAACACGTCTCGGAGGATGCCGCCAACGCCGGTCGCGGCTCCTTGGTAGGGCTCGATGTAGGACGGATGGTTATGTGATTCCATCTTGAAGACCGCACAAAACCCGTCACCGATATCGACTGCGCCCGCATTCTCGCCGGGCCCCTGAACCACCTGCGGTCCCTCGGTTGGGAGCCTCGCCAAGTGAACACGCGATGATTTGTAGGAGCAGTGTTCGGACCACATCACGCTGATCACACCGAGTTCGGCGTAGCTCGGGCTGCGAGCAAGCGTTTCGTTCAGCCTCTTCCATTCGGCCTCTGCAAGACCGAACTCGCGTGCGATCGCGAGCGATGCATCGGGTTCTCCGGGAAAGTTCTTCGGTGAGGTCATGCGAGCCCCAAGTGTCGCTGCAGCGATTGAAAAAGCTGCAGTCCATCATCATTGCCGAGAATTTTCTCACTCGCGCGCTCGGGGTGCGGCATCATCCCGAGAACGTTCTTTGCCCTGTTGTAAACGCCTGCAATGTCGTCGACCGCCCCGTTTGGGTTTGCCTCGCCACCGTCCGTTGCGTCACCGTACCGAGTGCAGTAGCGGAAGGCGATCTGCCGATGTTCATGAAGCTCGCTCAAGGTAGCGGCGCTGCACTGGTACCGTCCGTCCGCGTGCGCGATGGGAAGCCTGAGTACGGTCCCCTCACCCATGTCGGTGAAAGGCCCTGAGGCATCGACACGGACAAAGATGTCGCGGCACTCGAAGCGCAGGTGGGCGTTGCGGGTCAGTGCGCCAGGCAGCAGTCCCATTTCGGTGAGTATCTGAAAACCATTGCAGATGCCGAGAATGGGCCCGCCTCGCGCCGCGAACTCCTGCACGGCGCTCACGATCGGGCTGAAGCGGGCGATCGCGCCTGCTCGAAGATAGTCGCCGTATGAGAAGCCGCCCGGAATCACGACCGCGTCGGCGTCTCCGAGCGAGACCTCTTTATGGAAGGCATACCAAGCTTCGGCACCCAGCACGTCGCGAACGGCGTGCAGGGCATCCCAATCGGCATTGGAGCCTGGAAATTGAATGACGGCAACTCTCATAGGCTGGCTCGGCCCGAAGGCGGGCGGAGCATACGGACCCACCGCTGGGGAAGCAACGCGGAGGTAGCGCTAATTCACTGGCTCGAAATAGCCATGCGAGATCGGGGCTTCGAGACCCGCGGCAGGGGTGAGTCGAAACACGATCGTGCCACGACAACTCGATGCATCGACCATGCCGTATGCGCGGCTGTCCTGACCCATGTATCCACGATAGTCGCCGAGCAGAAACACCTTGCCGGGGTCGACGAAGGTCTTTCGCACCAGGTGTCGCTTTCCTTCCCCAAGGAAGACCATGTGGCTCTGGTCACCGATAATCTCGTAGCCCCACACGACCTGACGCTTCTGACCGTCGTCTTCGTTGAGAAAAGAGGCGCTCCCGCGGTCGTCGAAGGGTACCGCCCGTCCGTCGATACGCAGAGTCGTGCCAAATGATTCGACGGTGCTCCCCTCGACGGCCGCCACCCGTCCAACGACCCAGCCATCCTCGGTTGGATGCTGGCAGACGGCGATCGTGTCTTCGAGGGGCTTGCCACGCTTGTTGATCAGCACGCGCTCTCCTCGCACCAACGTTGGCGCCATTCCGTTGTGGCCAACCGTGGCGACGTCGAAGAGCAGCACCTTCAAGAGCAGCAGCACGACGATGACGCCTGCCGCGACCCACGATAGGCACCCGAGGCCATTGCGAACCGCGCCCACGCGATCCGCTATCCAACGTTTGCGGCGGCCTTGTCAAGCTTGCGCAGATACCCGCGCGTGCGTGCCACCGGGTCTGCCGCCTGGTAGATGCTCCGTCGGACAGCGACTCCGGCGGCGCCCGCCGCAGTCAACGCCTCCACGTGCTCCGGTTCGATCCCCTCCGAGGGCGAACACCGGAATCGTGAGCCCCTCGCGGGCGCGCCGGAACCCGTCGATGCCAAGCGCGGGGTTCTTGCCCGGCACGTCGAAGACCGGTCCCAAGAACGCATAGGTAGCGCCCTGGTTCGCAGCTTCGTGCAGCCCGTCGCGATCGTGACGGGAGACCCCAATCCAGACGCTGGGCCACCGACTGCGCACAGCCTCGACCGGGACCCCGGCCTCAGGGAGGTGGATGGCGTCGGCACCGATGATCGCCGCGACGTCGGCCCGCCCGTTCACCGCAAGTGCGGAGCCCGACGCCGACGTCTGCGCCCGCAGCTCGCGTCCCCACCCGAGCAATGCCTGGGCAGAAGCGTTCTTTGCGCGGAGCTGCACACCGAGGCGCGGGCCGCACGAGTCGGCGAGCACCAGACTCAGCTTGGCGAGGGGCCCGCCTTCGGCCTCGGGCATGGTCAGAATCCACAGGCTAGGGAGCGTGTGCGGCACCGCGGGACGTCAGGAGCGACCGAGCTGCTCGGAACCAATGACGCCCTCGAGTGGGCTCGAAGCCGTCGCGAACAGCTTGCGCGGGATGCGTCCAGCCAAGAACGCATCGCGGCCCGCTTGCACCGCGCGCTTCATTGCACGCGCCATCCGGACGGGGTCTTGCGCGCCTGCGATCGCGGTGTTCATCAGAACCCCGTCGATTCCGAGTTCCATGGCGACCGCCGCATCCGAGGCCGTGCCGACGCCGGCGTCGACGATGACCGGGACGCTCGCGTGCTTGACGATAATCTCCATGTTGAACGGATTCCGAACGCCGAGTCCGCTTCCAATCGGCGCGGCAAGGGGCATCACGGCCGCGCATCCGATGTCTTCCAAGCGCCTCGCTGCAACCGGATCGTCGTTGAAATAGGGGAGCACCGTAAACCCTTCGTCGACGAGCGTCTTCGCGGCATCGAGGGTTGCCGGGACGTCGGGGAAGAGAGTCTTTTCATCGCCGATGACTTCGAGTTTGATCAGCGGGGTGTCGAGAATCTCGCGTGCGAGCCTTGCGGTGCGTACCGCGTCGGCGGCCGTGTAGCAGCCCGCGGTGTTGGGAAGCAGGGTGTAGCCGCCTTTGCGCAGCACGCTCATGATCGACTCGCCGTCAGTTGCGGCGAGATCGACGCGTCTGATCGCCACGGTCACTACCTCGCAGGCGGAAGCTTCGAGGGCCTGCTCGGCGACCGCGAGACTCGGGTATTTCCCGGTTCCGGTGAAGAGACGTGATTCGAAGCTGAATGAGCCGATCTCCAGTTTGTCTTCAGTCACTCAACCGCCTCCTACGAAATGGACTACCTCGACCTGGTCCCCGTCTTCGAGTTGAGTCTTAGCGTGCATTGCCCGAGGAACGACTTCCTCGTTGCGCTCGACGGCGACGAGCGTCGTGCCGAGTCCGAGAGATTCGAGTAGCTGCCGCACCGTCGTGCTCGCTGCGACCTCTCGGTCCTCACCGTTGACGATGAGCTTCATCGCGCGAGACTAGGGCGACCCCGTCTCAGTCGCAAGCGCCGCCCCTGCTGGGCCTCTTCTTGCCGGAGTGATAGTGTCCGCAGGTGAGGCAAATCGTTCGAGGAGACAATCTCTCAGTCCTGCCGACTCTGCCTCGAAGATTCGCGCGCCTTGCCTATATCGACCCGCCCTTCAACACGGGCCAGCGACAGGAGCGTGGACGCATGCGGGTGAAGGCGTCCGACGAGGGTGCGAGGACGGGGTTCGGCGGACGCCGCTACGACGTCGAACGTGTGCAGAGCCCCACCTATGAAGACCGGTTCGACGACTACTCTGCGTTTCTCATGCCCCGTATCGAGGCTGCGCTTCCCTGTCTCACTGAGGACGGCTCTCTCTTCGTTCACCTCGACGCGCGTGAAGTACACTACGTGAAGGTAGCGCTCGATCGGCTGCTCGGTCGGGCATGCTTCCGAAACGAGATCATCTGGGCGTACGATTTCGGTGGACGCCCCAAGCGCTGGTGGCCTGCGAAACACGACACGATCCTCTGGTATACGCTCGACCCTCAACGGTACGTGTTTCGGTTCGATGCGATGGATCGAATCCCGTACATGGCGCCGGGGCTCGTCGGAAAAGAAAAGGCGGCCCGCGGAAAGACCCCGACGGACGTCTGGTGGCACACGATCGTGCCGACCAGTGGCAAGGAAAAGACGGGCTACCCGACGCAGAAGCCACTCGGCGTTCTCGAACGCATCGTGAAGGTTCACAGCGATCCGGGAGACGTCGTGCTCGACTTCTTCGCCGGCAGCGGAACCACCGGGGAGGCCGCCGCGCGCCACGACAGAGGTTTCGTGCTCATTGACGACAACCCGGAAGCAACCGCGCTGATGGCCACGCGACTCGCGCAATTCGATCCGGAGACCGTCGACCCACCAGACTCTACGGCGCAGTGAACGCGACTTCGAACATCGTCGGCCAGAGCTTGCCGGTAATCAGGAAGGTTTCGGTCTCAGGTCGAAACGCGATGCCGTTCAGAACGTCGGCCTTGCGGGCTTGCTCCGGAGTGAGCAGTCCCGAGGCGTCGACCACGGCCGTGACTTCGCCTGAGGCCGCGTCGATGCGAACGATCTCGTTCCGACGCCAAATGTTGGCATAGATGTTCGACCCCACGCACTCGAGTTCGTTGAGCCAACGCTCGGGTCGCTTGCCGCGGCGCACGTTCACCCTCGAAACGACGCGCAGGGTTTCCGGGTCGCGAAAGGTGAGCGTCGACGAACCGTCGCTCATCACCAGAGAGCTGCCGTCGAAACAGAGCCCCCAGCCCTCGCCCTCGTATGACAGGGTGCTCTTCTGCTTCAGGGTCTCGAGGTCGGCCACGATCGCGAGCTCGGCCTGCCAGGTCAGCTGCACCAAGCGATCGCCAACGCGCGCGAGGCCTTCTCCAAAGAGCGCATCATCGATGCGCTGCTGCTTGACCACGCGACCGTCGTCGAGCCGTACTTTGCGAAGTGACGACTCTCCGCGTTGTCCGGTGCTCTCGTATAAGAAACCGTCGTGCCAGAGCAGGCCCTGGGTGAACGCATCGCGATCGTGGGGGTAGCGCCGAAGGACTCGCGTACGCAGCTGCTCGACGTCGCGCGGGGGTTGGCGATCGGCTTGCTGCAACCGCGTAGTCGTCGGCTCCGCTGCCGACTCTATGCCTCCCGAGGCACTCAATTCGACCGCGACCGGCGTGACGACTTCGTCAGGCTCGGGGGATCGTCCCCGTGCAAGCATCAGGCCCATAGCAACGAGACCGGCCAGGAGCAGGCCACCCCAGAGCAGGCGCGATGAGCGTTGCTCCGGGCCTTCCATGGTGTCGGGGGGATGGCGTTCGGCGCGGGACATGCGACCGGAGCCTAGTCTCCCCGCATGGGGACGCCAATCCTTGACGCGATTGCGGGTACCCAGTACCGAGAGGCGGTGCAGCCAGCAGCGCCAAGACCACTTCGGCCCCGCCTCCACGGCCCCGACGAATCGCTGCGGCCGACGCGCGCCGAGATCCTCCTCGATGCGATCGCGCACAACCTCGAGGTCGTTCGAGAAGCAGCGCCCGGCAAGAAGGTCCTGGCGGTCGTCAAAGCCGACGGGTACGGCCATGGCATCATCCCGGTGGCGCAGACCCTTCAAGCACGCGGGGTCGACGGGTTCGGCGTGGCGCTCGCCGAAGAAGGGCTCGAACTCCGAGAGGCCGGGATCGATCGCGCAATCCTCGTGCTCAACGGGATTCACGGCGGAGCCCATCGCGAAGTGATTGCTGCGGGACTCACTCCGGTTCTCTACGAGATCTCCGAGGCGGCGGCGTTCGCGGCCGTGTCCGCGGGCCGTCCGGTCGACGTTCATCTCAAAGTGGACACCGGCATGGGCCGGCTCGGTGTGCCGGTCACCGAACTCACCTCGTTTCTCACCGAGCTCCGAGGCTATCCTGCCATTCGCGTCGCGGGTCTGATGACGCATCTTTCCACCGCCGACGAAGACCCCGAGTTCGTAGCCGAGCAGCTCGAGGCGTTTCGCCACGCCGATGGCCTCGTCCGTCGATACGGACACGAGCCGGTCGTGCGGCACGCGGCCAACAGCCCCGCGTTGTTTCGGCATCCGGAGTCTCATTTCGACTGGGTCCGGCCCGGGCTCGCGCTCTACGGGTACCCGGGGGCCGACTCCATCGCGGCGCCTCTTCGCCCTGCGATGCGTTGGCGCACCGAAGTGATCCGCATCCGCACTCTTGAACCCGGGGAATCGGCCGGATATGGGCGCACCTTCATTGCGAGTCGACGGACACGCCTGGCGACGATTCCGTTGGGCTACGGCGATGGCCTGCTTCGAACCGCATCCAATCGTGCCGACGTGCTGATCGGCGGCCGTCGGTGCCCGATCGTCGGCAACGTTTCGATGGACTTGACCACCGTCGACGTCACCGACGTTCCGCAAACTGCGATCGGTGATGAGGCGCTGCTCCTCGGAGAGCAGGGGTCTGCCTCGCTCGATGCACGCGATTTGGCGCGCGCAGCCGGTACGATCCCCTACGAGATTCTCACCAACATCTCCCGGCGCGTGCCTCGCATCTACCTCGATGCGTGATGCATCCCTGTCGAGGACGGATGGCTCAGATCGTCGTCGACGCCCTTGCGATGTTCCCCTTCGGACCCAGAATGCCTGCGTGTCTGAGCTGAGCGACGCCGTCGAACGAGCGCACCGACGCGCCATCGAGCGCGGCGAGGACGGCTACATCGACCCTGAAACCGGCCTCTTCGTCATGACGGCGGCTTTTTTGGAGGCGCGCAACAGGTGCTGCGGATCGGGCTGTCGACACTGCCCTTATCCGCGCGAGATTCAGCGCGCTGCCGGTCGCCCGGAGTGAACGTTCACTCGTCTCTTTGAGGGATCTTCCAGATATAGATGTGGTTATTGATGTGCGCGATCGGCTCCAGCCCATGGCGCCAGCGCCAGCAGTCCCGCGTCGTCGTCTTGAAGGACAGGGCGTGCAGCGCGGCATAGGACCCTGGCGGCGGTGTCGTGTTGCATCCGAGCGGGAGCGAGTCGAGACCGAGATAGCGCACTTCTTCAAGCCGCGTGGGGGTCATGGGGTTGTAGTAGAAGGGTGAGAGTTCGTGCTCTTCCACGTAGCGCGCCAGGTAGACGCGGTCCTGTCCCCAGTCTTCCCCGTAGATGCTGATCTCGTGCCCCGCATCTCGGCCACCGGCGAGGAAATTGAAGTACCCGAGATAGAAGGGTGCTGCGAGCACTGCCGATCCTGCGGTCGCCCCGATCCAGGCAGCGGTGAGGATCGCAATGTTCTTGCCGAGGCTTTCGAGCACCAGCGCAGCGCCACGGCCGGCGAGAAGGGTGAGGAGCCCCACGATGGGGAGCGCATGTCTCACCCCCATGATGAGGTTGGAGTTCATCATCGATGCAAGTAGGACGCTCGCCATCCCAGCG
Source organism: uncultured delta proteobacterium (assembly GCA_963845195.1). Classification (GTDB taxonomy): domain Bacteria; phylum Myxococcota_A; class Polyangia; order Polyangiales; family Houyiibacteriaceae; genus SG8-38. The sequence continues at coordinate 1,835,344 of CAWJRH010000004.1, read as the reverse complement.
ACGCAGACAACTGCCGCCGAAGGCCGGCGACGCGTTCGGACCCACCAGGCGAGTCCCGCCAGCAGACCGAACAGCATCGCGGGAGGGTTCTTGATCAGCATCATCAGCGGGAAGTACCCGGGGTGCCCGAGCTTGCGCGGCTCGCCCATGAAGTACGACCGGAAGCCTCGAGCGTTGTGTCTGCGCACCGATGCAAGGCCCACTACGTACACTTGGGGAAACGGTATAGGCATCCAGCTCGGGAGGCTCGACAGGGGGGTGTCGAGTTCGAGCACCTGACCGCGGTCCTTACCGAGGGTCCAGTGGCGCGGCTCCGGCACCTCGAGGAACTCGGCCACTGGCAGGAAGGTATTGTCGAACTTGTACGTCGCGCTGAGGACGAACCAGGCGATCAGGCCGCCCCCGAGAATCTGGAGTCCTAGCTTCCACCAGGCCGGTCGAGACTGCGAGTAGCGTCCCTTCGCAACGAAGAAGAAGAGGACCGTCGCGACGGCAAACAGGGGGATCAGCAAGGTTCCGGTGTGCTTGGTGGCCGCTGCCAGCCCAAGCCAGACCGGGACGAGCCAGCTTGTGGCTTTGCCGGTGTTGCCGGCGAGAAAGCGACTCAGTTCGCCGATTGCGATCGTCATCATCGCTCCTGCCGCCATGTCGGTGGTGACGTAGCGCGCCTGCGCGAGGACCGTAGGATTGAACGCGACGAACGCCATCGCGAGAAGGCCCGTCAGCGGACCAAAGAGAGAGAACCCCCAGAAGAACGCGTACGCAGCCAACGCCAGGCCGAAACACATCGTGATGACTCGTGCACGCATCAATAGATCGCGCGCTCGGGGGTAGTCGCTTCGGATGAACTGCAGTGCCACCCGGCCGACATCGGCGTCTTTCCAATACCGAGCTTGGTCCATCCGCGGGAGGTCCTGACCAAGAGAGGCGAGTCCCTGGACCGCGTTGGCAAACGGGGGGTGAGAGTAGTGAAGCCTCGCGTCCCAACCCTGATAGTACGCGACCCCGCGCGTGAGATGCGCCCATTCGTCTTCCGTCGGGGACTTATCGCGATAGCCCCACGACAGAAGCGTTGCCATCGTGAGCAGGATCAGTCCCGCGACGGCGATCGCCGTGCTTTGCGTGCGCACCGTGTCGAGGCTTGTGCCGGTCATCACTCGATTCGTCCTACTCCACGTATCCGAGTGCACGTAACTGAGCTTCCTCGATGTCGGAGAGCTCCTCTTGGACGTAGCCGGCCGTATTCCGGGTCCATGCGTGGAGGACAGACGAGAAGTGTTGGAACAGGTCGGGGTGCTCGTCCCCCACAGGCACGGTCTCCGTTGGGTCGGTGACGAAGTCGACCAAGGTCAGCGAATAGCCGCCCGCGAGTCGCGGGCGCTCGATTAGTTTGAAGCGCCCGTCTGTGACGCTCCGCATGCGAGTGCTTCCTGGTTTCCATCGCCGCCTCGCCTCGCTCATGGTTGCGAACCGTTCCGGTTGCTCTTGCTGGAGGTCGTGTTCGAGGGCGGGATCGAGCCGTCGGTGGAACAATGCGCCTTCGGTGTCGTCTTTCCAGCAAAGCGAGTACTCGCCGTCGTTGAGGCAGTACCCGGTGCGCGGCCGTCCCGCGAGGAGCGACGTGTGGTCTTTGACCAGCAGCGCGCCGCCGCTCTCCGCGAACGACAGTACTTGCTCGCCTTCTGCGGGGCCGCGCCACCACCGCTTCAGGCGGCCGAGCGCCCCTGCATCGAGGAGGTCGGTTCGAGGGCTGCCGTCAACGTCCGGGATTGGGTCAAGTCCTAGCGCAGCGAGCACGGTCGGCCCGACGTCGATGAGGCGAATCACCGAGTCGTCGGTGTGTCCGCGCCGCACCCCCGGCCCCGAGACGATCAAGGGCACCCGCAGGCCCGCCTCATGAACGCTTGGCCCATGGGCAAAGTAGAGTCCGTCTTCGCCGAAGTTCTCTCCATGGTCGGAGGTGAAGACGACGAGCGAATCGTCGAGTCGCCCCGCCGCTGCCAGCGCGTCGAAGAGCCTTCCAATCTGTCGGTCGACGTACGCCACCTCAGAGGCGTACGCTGCTTGGCAGCTCTCCATCGCGTTCTGCGCAAGGTTCCCTTCGTTCGACTGTTTGACGCCTCGGTCGAGCTTCGTCAGTGCATCGCACGCATCCTCGGTCGGGCTCCTCCAGGCCGCCGGCGCCGCGTACGGCCAGTGCGGGTCGTAGTAGTGCGCCCATACGAACAGCGGCTTCGTCGCCGGGATGTCCCGGACGGTCCGCAGGACCCGGTTGGTGACTTCTTCGGCGTCGAATCGCATGCTTTCTTCGAACGAGTCGAAGTCGGTCGCGAATCCCTGGTTCTTGCCTGCGGTCGGATTCGCCGTGACAGCCACGGTCGCGAAACCCGATTCCTTGAGCGGGGTAGTCAGAAACGTGCCGCTGACGACAGGGCTTCTGACCTCGCGCGACCCGTGCCTATGAGGCGACAGGCCGGTGAGCATCGAGGCCAGCGAGGGCGTCGTGCGCGGCATCGGCGCGTAGGCTCGCGTGAAGGTGACACCGGCCTCGGCCAGCGCATCGAGGTTCGGGGTCTTGGCATATGCGCGACCGTAGGCACCGAGTGCATCGGGCCGCAGCGTGTCGACGCTCACCAGAATGACGTTCTGCGGCCGTTGTCGGACCTCGCACCCAACGACCCAAGTCGACACCAGCACCAAGCCAACGCACCAGCCGAGGTTGCGCCATAGCAACGACAGCAATCTATTGAACACGCGAGTCACAATACTCGCCGTTAGGCTCGGCGCTAGTCTTCGTGCCTCGATGAGGTCGCTCGTGTATAGTCTGCCGGCAATCAATGGTGGGTCGCTCTGATTTCGTGCGCCTGTGGATTCGCCTGATTGGCCCCATCATCTTGGTGCTCGTCGTCTGGCGACTCGACGACAACGATGCCCTTTGGGCTGCTTTGACCGAGGCACGGTGGTCTTGGCTCGCTGCGGCGGTCGCGCTGAACCTACCGGTCATTCATCTCAAAGTGGAGCGCTGGCGAAGGCTGCTTCTGGCGCGCGGTTACCCGTACTCGATGCGCCGCAGCTACGCCGCCGTCCTTTCTTCTCTCTACCTCGGGATGCTCACCCCCGGCCGCATCGGTGACGCACTGCGCGTTCAATACGTGCATCGCGAGATCGACACCCCGTACTCCGAGGGACTGGCCACCACGCTGATGGATCGCTTCTGCGATCTCTACGTCCTCGCCGCGGTGGCTGCGCTCGGGGCCGCGCACTTTGCGACGGAGCTCCAAGGAGATCTCGTGCATGTCACTTGGATCGCGGTTGCGGTGGCTCTTGCCTTGCCCCTGATCGCCGTTGCGCGCGGACCTCAAAAACTGGTGTCGACCGTCCTCCGTCGCTTCGCCGAACGATGGCATGCGAGCCTCGATGCACTCTTGAACGCGCTGCGTCGGTTGATCCGACCTGCGATCTCCGTCGCCATTCCCCTCACCATTCCCGCGTTTGCGATCAACTATCTACAAGGCTGGCTCGTTGCAGGGGCGATGGGTCTCGGGCTCAGCTACCTCGACGTCGCCGCGCTGATGGCAGCGACCAGCCTGCTCGGTCTGATGCCCATCTCGATCTCCGGCGTCGGCGTGCGTGAGCTCTTTCTCGCGGTGGCGTTCCCCGCGTTGGGATTAGCCGCCGCTCAGGGAGTGGCGTTCGGGCTACTGATCTTTCTTTGCATCAATCTTGCCACGGTCGCGCTTGGCTTCGTCTCTTGGCAGGTGTCGCCCCCGCCGTTTCAACCCCTCGAAGCGGAACCGCCGGCCTGAATCGGCGTCTGGGGCGACCCCGACCTGTGCTAGACAACGGCCGCCGTGGTCCAGCCCGCCCCAAGCCCGTCAATGCGTCCGGTCCGTGCTCGCTGGGCGCTCACGGTGCTGCTGGTCGCCTACATCCTTTCGTTCGTCGATAGGAACGTGATGGCGATCCTCGTTGGGCCCATTCGCGCGTCTTTTCAGATTTCGGACTTTCAGTACGGTCTGCTTCACGGGCTGGCGTTCACGCTCTTCTATACGTTGCTCGGCGTACCGATTGCGCGCCTCGCCGACCGCGGTAGCCGCCGTACGATCGTGGGCGTCGGCGTGTTGTTTTGGAGTCTGATGACCTGCGCCTGTGGGCTCGTGCGCAGCTTCGGAGGGCTGTTCGTCGCGCGGATGGGGGTCGGCATCGGAGAGGCGGCGCTTTCGCCGCCGGCCCATTCGCTCCTGAGCGACCTCTTTCCTCCCCGCTTGCTTCCGCGAGCGCTCTCGATCTTCACCCTGGGCATCACGCTCGGTGGCGGCATGGCGTACATGGTCGGTGGATGGGTCCTCGGTGCCGTAGGTGATTCGGAAATCTCCCTGCCTTGGTTCGGGCCGCTCGAGCCATGGCAACTGACCTTCATCGTGGTCGGCTTGCCAGGGTTGATCGTGGGCCTTCTCGCCTGGACCATCGCCGAGCCGGTACGCCAGGGGCGCACCGTTGCCGAGGGCGAATCGGTACCATTGAGCGAGGTGCTCTCATACTTCCGTGAGCACGGACGCGTTTACGGCGCGATCATCGGCAGCGTCGCGATGCTGTCCATTCTCGGGTACGGGACGATCACCTGGTACGTCGAGATGCTGATTCGCAATTTCGGTGCGGAGCCGAGCGAGATCGGCCTGACGTTCGGCTGGATCTTCATCGTTGCGGGGAGCCTTGGTGCTCTCAGTGGTGGTCTTCTGGCCGAGCGCCTTCGCCCCAGGTTCGCAGACGCCAATCTGCGGGTGGTCATGCTTGCCGCGGTGCTCTGGATTGTGCCCGGAATCGCCGGTCCACTGATGCCCACGGAGCAGGGCGCGCTCTGGATGGCGGTGCCGATCCTGTTTCTCATGAGCAGCTACTTCGGGCCTGCCATCGCGGCCCTGCAGACGGCGACTCCGAACGAGATGCGCGCGCTCGCTTCGGCGCTGCTGCTGTTCGCGACGAATATGCTCGGCCTCGGGCTGGGACCACCCCTGGTGGGCTGGCTCACCACGCACGTGCTCGGGGGCGACGGTACGCTTCATCTCGCGCTTGCGGGACTGGCGGGCGTATTTGCGCCGATGGCCGCACTCACCGCAGCATGGGGCTTGAGCGCTTACGCCCGGAGGGTCGCGTAAGAGATGGCGCGGCGCGTATCCGCTCGTCGTTGCGAACCGTCACGCTGGCGGGCTTGGCGACCTAGTAGTTGCGTACGACTACTTCGGCGACCTTGCCGCGCTTTGCCGCGTTGCAGTTGATCGCACGAGGCGCCGCGACGGTGTCGATTCGAAAGTCGCGATAGAGGTCTCGAATAAAGGGCACGTCGCTGTTGGACAGCATGAGCTTGCATCCGCGGCGGTCGAGCGCGCGGTAGACGTCGCGCAGTCTCGTCTGGTCGGCGCGATTGAATCCGTCACGCGAGTACGAGGTGAAGCTTGCGGTGTCGGAGACCGGCTCGTAGGGCGGATCGAAGTACACGAAGTCGCCAGGCTTGCCCCGCTCGAGCAGACCTTCGAAGCCCTCACAGGCGAGTTCCGCGGACGCGAGCGCGCGACTTGCGGTGCGCAGTGCGCCTTCGTCGAGGATCTTCGGGTTCTTGTATGAGCCGACGGGGACGTTGAACTCCCCCTTGCGATTGACCCGGTGCAGGCCGTTGAAGCAGGTCTTGTTCAGGTAGATGAACATCGCCGCTCTCGTCGAAGGGCCAAGCCTGCGCCCTGCGTTGTACCGCTCGCGCACTTGGTAGTAGCGCTCCTTCGAGTGTTTCGATGCCAAGCGCTCGAGGCCTGCGATTACGCCGTCAACCTCGTCCCGTATCGCCGTATAGGTGGCTACCAGCGATGGGTTGATGTCGTGCAGCAGCGCCCGCTTCGGACTGCGAGAGAAGAACAGCGCCCCGCCGCCGACGAAGGGCTCGACGTGCCGCATCTTGTCGAGACCTGCAGGGAGCATCGGTCGAAGCTGGCTGAGAAGTCGGCCTTTGCCTCCGGCCCATTTCACGAAAGGGGCGGCTTCTCTCGGCTGCTGAGTCGGACGCCTTGCGGCAGCGGTAGCTGTCGTCATATGTAGTATGGTTACCTACACAGACCTCCATGTGAAAAAAGCTGCTGCTCGGTGTCCCGTTCGGGGGGGGTGGGGCATCCTAGCGGGCGTTTGCGACCATGGTGCCCAGGCGCGCGAGGGCCTCCTCGAGCACGGGGAGGGGCGGTCCAAACGAGAACCGAATGTGGTTCACGAATCTCGAGGGACGGCCCGTACGGCGCTTGCCTGGATTCACTTCGAAGAAATGCCCCGGGACGCTGATCACCTTCTGCCCGAGCGCCGCCTTGAAGAAGGCATCCCCGTCGCGGAGCGACGTCGGCAGTTCGCTGATGTCCCCCCAGGCGTAGAACGTCCCTTCGGGCTCAAGGTCGAATTTCACCCCGAGGCCTTCGAGGCCTCGGACGAGGAAGTCGCGCTTCACCCGGAACTCGTCGCGGATCGCCGTCGTTTCGGCCAGGGTGGGTGCCTCCTGGACGAGATCGAACGCTGCGCGCTGCATCGGAGCAACGCCTCCCCCGTGGAGGAATGAGCCCGCGCTGGCCGCCGAGTCGATGACGCGCTTCGGGCCGACGATCCAGCTCACCCGAAAGCCGGGGTACCGCCAGTTCTTCGTCAGTCCATCGAAGAGGACGATTGGGTCTTCGTCCACGTCTTCGACGTACCGGGCCGCGCTTACGATCGTGTCGTCGCCCTCCCAGATGTAGTGCGAATAGAACTCGTCCATCAGCAGGGCGCAGCCGAGGTTGCGCGCACGGTCGACCCAGTCGGAGAGCACCGAGCCCTGCACCACCTTGCCGGTCGGGTTGCATGGGTTGCTCATCAAGATCGCGTTGAGCCCGAGTCCTAGAATCGCTCGTTCGAGTTGCTCGCCGGAAAAAGCGTACCCCGACTGCGGATCGAGCTGAATCGGAATCGGGAGAAATCGACGAAAGACGTCGAGGAGTTCTTCGTACGCGGTGTAGTCGGGCAGGAAGTGACCGAGGTGAATCGGGGCGATCGCCGCGCAGGCCCGCATGACGGCGACCCGCCCGCCGCCGGCGATTGCGACATTCTCAGGGGAATACTGAGATCTCATGCCCCGTCGGAAGAGCCCGTTGTACAAATCGGCGACCGCCTCTCGGAGCTCCCAGACCCCCGGCACGGGCGCGTAATCGAGATCATCGGGGCGCACGTCGAACTGAGTGACGCGCGCGGGCGCTCCTGGCAGAGGACCCGTGTCCGGTTGGCCTTGTCCGAGGTTGCACCAGCCGGGTGCGTCCAGCGTGAAGCCTCGCTTCTGCGCCTCGACCGTGACGTAGATCACGCCAGTGCGGGGAACGGGGCGAAACGCCGCGAGCTCGGTGACGTCGTTCGAAGCGTCGGCGTCGGTCCGGTCCATGAGCGGGCGAGCTCTAGCAGAAGTCGCGAAATGCGATAGCCTTCTGCCGTGGATGTCCTTCGCATCGAAGAGTTGACCGTCGACTGCGTGGTCGGGGTCTACCCGCACGAGCGGGACACCCCGCAGCCGCTACGCCTCGACGTTGAAATGCGACTCGATACCGAACTCGCTGGCGTCAAAGAGAGCTTTGCGTCGACGGTCGACTATGCGGCGACCACCGAAGAGCTCGTATTCCTGCTGCGAAGCTGTCGCTTTCATCTGTTGGAAACCGCGGCGCACGCGCTCGCGCGCTATCTGTTGGCGCCACCCTCCGTCGACGATCGCCGTCCCGCGCTCGACTCCGTCCGGATCCGACTCACCAAGCCGCAGGCGCTCGGCGGTGTGGCGGTCCCTTCGCTCGAGATCGATCGCCCCGCGGCATGGTGCCGATTCGAGGTCGAGGAGAAGCCCTTCGGAACGGTCGACGTGATTCACGAAACCCACTCTGCTGGCATCTACCGACTGAACATCGCGCCGGGGCGAGAGATCCCCCTCCATCTGCATCGACAAATGCACGAGGCCGAGATGGTGCTCGGCGACGGATTGCTCTGTCAGGGGGCTCCCTGCACCCCGGGTACGGTACACCGCTGGCCGCTCGGTGCCGCCCACACGTACTCGAATCCGACCGACCGAATCCAAACGATACTCTGCGTCGATTCTCCTCGTTTCATAGAAGAGGACGAGATCGAAGTAGAGGGCGAACCCGCCCATGTGCCTGCCGAATCCCCGTGGGGCAAAGCGCAGGAGCTCCAATAGGATGGATGTTTCGAAGGGACGCGTGATCGTCACCGGGGCGACGCGTGGCATCGGACGTGCGGTCGCCGTCGCCATCCTTGCAAGGGGCGGGCGGGTGATCGCCGTCGGCCGCGACCGTCAGCGACTCGATGCGCTCGTCGAGGGGGCGGCGGACCGACTCGTTCCGCTCGAGGCCGCCCTCGAGGACACCGACCAGCTCGGCGGCATCGTGCAGTCGGCGGTCGATGCGTTTGGCGGCATCGACGGTCTCGTGAACTGCGCCGGCATCGCGCAATACGCAAGGGTAGGCGCCATCGAACGGGAATCGATCGACCAGCAGCTCCGCGTGAATCTCGTCGCACCGCTCGTCCTTACGCAGCTCGTTGCGGCGGCGTTCGGCAACGACGGCGGGGCCATCGTCAACGTTTCGAGCACGCTTTCGCTTCATGGCGTGGAGGGGACCGCGGTCTACGCCGCGACCAAGGCTGCGCTCAACTCGATCACACAAACTCTTGCGCTCGAGCTCGCTCCACGGCAGATTCGTGTCAATGCGGTTCTTCCTGGGGTCGTCGACACCGATATGGTCCGCGCTCCCCGTCTTCGGCCGGGCGAGCCGGCGCCGACGGGCCCCGAACTCCAGGCTCGCGTCGACGCGCAGCTCGAGGCGCTGCGCGTCCGGCATCCGCTCGGGCGCCTCGGGACGCCGGGGGACGTCGCGCAGGTGATAGTCGATCTTCTCGATCGACCCTGGCAAACCGGAAGCCTCGTGACGATCGATGGGGGCCTGTCAGTCGCGTGGGGTTGAAGCCCGCTGGGATTTCACACACACTCCGCCGAACGTGCCAGGGACTCAGAAGGTCGTTCTCGACTCGAATGCCATCAGACGAAGCATTCGGCGTATTGCAGTGGCGATTCTCGAGGCCACACACGGCATCGAAGACCTGACCCTCGTCGGCATTCGTCGCGGGGGGGTCGCTCTGTCGGCCCGCCTCGCCGAGGAGATCGCCACCTCTGAAGGACGATCCCCGCCGGTCGGCACGGTGGACATCTCTCTCTACCGAGACGATGCGGCCACGGCGCTTCCCAATCCCAAGATTGGTCCATCGGACATCCCGTTCGACGTGAGCGGTCGGCACGTCGTGCTCGTCGACGACGTGCTCCAGTCCGGGCGAACGGTGCGCGCGGCTATCGAGTGTCTGCAAGACCACGGTCGACCCGCCCGCGTCTGGCTTGCGGTGCTCTGCGATCGCGGCGGCCGCGAGCTGCCCATCGCCCCCGATTTCGTCGGCAAGACCTTAGACGTTGGCCCCGGCCGTCGACTCGACGTCTGGATCGATGCGGCGGGACCCGATCGGGTCGTGCTCTCGGAGGGCGGGTGACGGATCCGTTCACGCGGCGCCACCTCCTCGATATCGAGGGACTCACGCGCGACGAGGTCGAACGCATCCTCGACACGAGCGCAGCCTTCTTTGAAGTGTCGAGGCGTCCCGTACGCAAGGTGCCGACGCTTCGCGGCAAGACGGTCATCAATCTCTTCTACGAGGCCTCGACCCGCACCCGAACCTCGTTCGAACTCGCGGGCAAACGCTTGAGTGCCGATGTGATCAACATGAACGTCTCGGCCTCGAGCGTGAAGAAGGGCGAGACCCTTCAAGACACGTGCCGGACGCTCGAAGCCATGCGGCCCGACGTCGTCGTCATTCGTCATCCTGCATCCGGTGCAGCGAGTTACGTTGCTTCCAAGGTCGACTGTAGCGTCGTCAACGCCGGCGACGGTATGCATGCGCACCCGACTCAGGCGCTTCTCGATGCGTTTACGATACGGCGAAGGCGCGGCTCGCTCGAAGGTCTCGTCGTTACGATCTGCGGGGACATCGCCCACTCTCGGGTGGCCCGTTCGAACGCGCACCTGCTGGCGCTGTTCGGATGCGAAGTTCGGGTGGTCGGCCCACGGACGCTAATGCCTTCCGCGGTCGAGAGCCTGGGCGTCAGGTCGTACAGCCGACTCGAGGATGCGCTCGAAGGCGCGGACGTGGTGATGGTCCTGCGAATTCAGCAAGAACGACTCGAAGGCGCGCTTCTGCCGAGCCTTCGCGAATACGCGCAGACGTTCGGCATCGGAGCCGCACAGCTCTCGGCTGCCAAGCCGGATGCCATCGTGATGCACCCCGGACCGATCAACCGCGGCGTCGAGATCGAGAGCGAGATTGCAGACGGAACGCGCAGCGTGATCCTCGAACAGGTCGAGGCCGGGCTCGCGGTGCGCATGGCGCTGCTCTATCTATTCGCGGGCGAAGCGGGCGAAGCGCCTTCGGTAGGCAGCTCGGCGTGACCCTCACGGGACTCGATCGCATCGCTGCCGGTGAGGCGCAGGCGTTGACTGCCATCCGGGGCCAGCGGCTAGGGTTGCTCGCGCACGCGGCGAGTGTCGATCGAAGGCTCCAACCAGCGATGTCCGTCTTGCGTCAGGCCGGGGCGACGCTCGAGGCGCTGTTCGGTCCCGAGCATGGATTCTCGGGCGCGGCCCAGGACATGATAGGCGTCGAGACCGAGGGCGGGGCGGGCCTCCCGGTGTACTCGCTCTACGGGGATCGCGAAGAGGATCTCTTTCCGAGAGCCGAGTGGCTCGAGGGCCTCGACCGGATCGTCATCGACATGCAGGACGTCGGGTCGCGCTACTACACCTATGTCTGGACCGCCGCGCTGATGCTTCGTGCGGCCGCGGAGGCCGGAGTCGAAGTCCTGGTGCTCGATCGACCCAATCCCCTCGGCGGCCTCACGGTCGAGGGCCCGCCCCAGCGCGAGGGGTATCTCTCGTTCGTGGGCCTCTACCCAGTCGCCGTGAGGCACGGCATGACCATCGGCGAACTGTTGCGTTGGGTGCAGCAGCGTGAAGGCATCCCCCCCGAGGCACTGCAAGTGCTGCAGATGGAGGGATGGCATCGCGGGATGTCGTGGGAAGAGACAGGCCTTCCGTGGGTGATGCCGTCTCCCAACATGCCGACGCTCGACACCGCGCGGGTGTACCCGGGGGGGTGCCTCATCGAGGGCACTCTGCTTTCGGAAGGCCGGGGAACGACGAGACCGTTTGAGCTTTGGGGCGGACCGGACCTCGACGTCAGCGTCCTCGGGGGTCTCGAGCTGCGAGGAGCACGGCTTCGCCCGATCGAGTTCAGGCCGACGTTCCAGAAGCACGGAGGCAAACCGTGTCGCGGCGTTCAGGTACACATCACCGACCCCCGCCTGTTCGAACCCTACGAGGCGTATCAGCAGATGCTCGCCGCGGTGCTGCCCGCCGTTGCGGCCGACTCGCGGTGGCGCACCGAGGTCTACGAGTACGTCACCGATCGGCCTGCGATCGATCTTCTCACCGGCGGACCTGAGTTTCGAGACTTGGTGGATGCGGGTGGGGCGCTTGCTGAACTGGACGGCCTTGGGGCCCAGAGCGCACACGTATTTCAGCAGACGCGCGAGGCTGCGCTTCTTTACCCGAAGTGACGGTAGCCCAGGCGTCCTGGTTGGATCAGAGTCCCGTCGCCGTCTCGCGCGACGACCTCACTGCTTCGGTCGATCTCGCCGATTTCCGTCGCTTCGATTGGCGGCCTGGCGTCTGGAGGCAAGGTGAAGAGTAGTTCGTAGTCTTCGCCTCCGGTCAACGGGAGCAGCAGGGGATCGAGTCCGAGTGCCGCGCAAGTCGTTGCGAAGTCGTTGCCAGTCGGAACGTCCGGTGCGCGCACTTGTGCGCCCACGCCAGATGCCGCACACAGGTGTCCGAGATCCTGAAGCAAGCCATCCGACACGTCGATTGCCGCGGTCGCGACACCTGCGAGTTTCGGCGCGGTCTGACTATGCATCGGAGGGCATCGCCACCGATGCACGAAAGCCTCGGTCGTAGCGTCGAGCGCTTGGCATCGTTCGAGGAGGGCCAGTCCAAGCGCCGCCGAGCCGAGTTCCCCGGTCACGTAGACGCGGTCGCCTGGGCGAGCGCCAGAGCGCGCAACCGGTGCTCTCGCCGACAGCCCGAGGACCGTCGTCGTGATGGAAAGACACGCCCCGCCACTCAGGTTGCCGCCGACGATGTTCAGGCCGACGCGCGTCGCCGCGTGTTCGAGTCCATTGATGAGATCGCGAAAGTCAGAGTCAGTCAGATCCGGGGGAAGCGTGAGCGCCACGACCGCGCTCGCCGGGTTCGAGCCCATCGCCCACACGTCACTCGTGGCCGCGACCATCGCCCTCGCGCCAAGCTCCGAGCAAGAGAGAAGGTCTCGACGGAAGTGGACGCCCTCGATCTGCGCGTCCACGGTTACTACCACCGGGTTCGCGCCGAAGTTCGCGACCGCCGCGTCGTCGCCGATGCCGATTAGGGTCTCGAACCCCGGGGTCGCATCGGGCTTGTCGAAGCGGCTTTGAAGCCAGTCGATTCTGTCGAATTCGTCACGCATCGTCGAGAGCCGCAGGGAGCGTTACGACGAACACTGTGCCCGCTCCAACCTCGCTGGTCACCTCAATCGTGCCCCCATGGGAATCCACGAGCTGTTTCACGATCGAGAGTCCAAGGCCTGCGCCGCCGACCTCGCGTGTCGTGCCACTGTCGATCTGATAGAAGGCATCGAAGATCCGCGCGCGCTTGTCGGGTTCGATGCCTCGGCCTGTATCCCTCACTTCGAGCACCACCGCGGGCCGGCTCTTCTCGAACAGGGCATCCTCGTCGTCACCCGGACGGTCATCGAGCGTGCCTGCGTGCGCGCGGAGTTCAACCTTGCCACCCGGAGGAGTGAACTTCACAGCATTGTCGGTGAGATTGAGGACGATCTGCCGAAGGCGCGTTGGATCGCCGTCGAGTTTGGGGGTCGCTTCGTCGACGTGAATCGCGAGGCTGATACTGGCTTGATTGACCACGGGCACGATGGTCGATGCGATGTCCGACAAGAGGGCTCCCGCATCGATCCGCTGCTTGTTGAGCGTCATCGTCCCTGCCTCGAGGCGACCAAGGTCCAGGAGGCTTCCGATCAGTTCGAGCAGCTGCTCTGCTTTGATGCGAATCGTATGGAGGAACTCAGCCTGGTCGTCGCTGAGCAGGCCTGCGGCGCCTCCTTCGAGCATCTCCGAGTAGCCGATGATCGAGGTGAGCGGCGTGCGGAGCTCGTGGCTGACGGTCGCAAGAAAACTCGACTTGAGCTTGCCGAGCTCTTCGAGCTCGTCCAACGCGGCCCTCAGTCGTTCATTCTTCTCGGTCAGCTCGCGGTGGTTCTCCCGCACGCTCGCCGCCTGGATGTCCGTCGCGAGCTGTGCCCGGTGTCCCTCGAAGATCAGGCGCTCGAAGACGACCGAAAGGTGCTCTGTTAGGTTCTTCGCAATGTCCGCGCGCATGCGCGGAAGGGCGTCGAACCCCGCCTGGGTCTGAGCGCTGGGCGTGGGGTGGGCGGCAGTGAATAGCGATTCCGGAGCCGCTTCGGTCTCGGCCGGAACGTAAGGACCCAGGATGATGCGCCCAAGCGCATGGCCCTGATAGTCGAGTGGCGCGATTCGGTAGACTGCGCCGGTAAAGCACGGGTGAACGAGAACGCCATCGTCGGGCTGGACCGTCAGTGCGGCATCGAACGTGGACGCGCACGCTTTTTGTCCCTCGAGTGTCTCGTTGACGATGTCGCACAGTGCCCGCGTCAAGCTGTGCTCGCCGAGTACCGATCCCTCGCGTGACAGCACGCGCACGGAAAGGCCGAAGAGTCTTCCAACCGAGTCGGAGATCTTCTGGGCCGCTTCCCGGCTCAATACCGACTCGAGGTTCGCCGGATCGGCGAGCGGCCCTCCAACGTTGTCTTCGACTCGGTGCCTCATCCCGCTTTCTCTTCCAAGACGGTCTGGAAGTTCGACTCGGTCGCTGCGACCAGACCCGCGCCGTCGATTCCTAGCTCTTCGAACCCATGCGTCTCTTCGAGTCGGGCTGCAGTCCGTCGTAGCAATCCAAGGAGGGTAGGGACAACCCCGTGGCCGCGCAGCGCGGTTGCACGATACGTGATTTCGGGTTGCCGACAGCCCCAGTCGCCTTCCGCTCGTTCGCCCGCGATGGCCTCGAGATCGGTCTTGTTGAGTTGGACGACGGTCGGAAAGTCCGCGGGATCGCGTCCGAGCAAACGCATGTTCTCTTTCAGCGAGCGGAGAGACTCACGGTTGTCGTGTCGAGCCGACGGGCGCGCATCGGCCACGAATACCACGCCATCGGCACCATCGAGTAGGAGCCGTCGGGTGGTGCCGTGCGCTTGGAGGCCGGGTACCGCAATCAGCTTCAGACGGAGTCGGCACGGAGGGCGCGCGGGTATCACCAGCGCAAGCATGTCGAAAAGGATCGTTCGGTCGTTCGAAGAGCCCAGCGTCATCAGGTCACCGCGCGTCCTCGGTGCGCTGAGCCAGTGAACTGCGCGAAGGTTCGTCGTCTTTCCGCTCTGCGCCGGCCCGTAGTAGACGAGCGTGAGGGTGATTTCGCGCGCGCCGAGGTCTAGCTGCATGACCGAGCGCGCTCCGAGGTATGGTTTGCCTTCAGCCGCCGAGCATCAGCCATGCGCCCACCCCCATGAAGCCCATCATGATCGCGAACGCGATCCACTGAAGCGTCCTCTTATGCTCGCTCACGACCGGCTCCACTCGGGTGTCCTGGAGTTGCTGGGTGGCAAGCGCGATGAGCGTTTCCATCCGCGCCTCTGCCTGCGGGCTACGTGCCGAGCCCTCGTCCCGCACCGCTTTGTAGCGCCGCCCCGCTTCGGGGAGCCGATCGAGGGCCATACACATGCCGATGAAGCGCCGATGCGCTTCGTCGTCCCCCCACTGAGCCTCCACGCGTGCCCACGCCTCGTCGAGTGGATCCACCTTCTACCGAGAATAGCAGACCCAGCGCGACAAAAATGGCATAATTGGCAACTAAATAGGCCAATTACGCGCAATCCGGTCAGTTGGGGAAGGCCTCGAGGTCTCTGATTGGTTCTCTCAGTGGGCGGAAGTTCTTCCCACCTGGTCCAGCTGGGGGACACCCCCCTACATCCTGCGAAAAAACGTATTGGATTCGACAACTTGGATCGAAGAAAGAAGTTGACATCAGGGGGCCCGCGCCCGTAGTTTCCGGCCCTAGTGGGAATCAGTGGGATCAAGTGCCAACACCCCCGGTGACCCCTAGATAGGCGCGTGAAACGACGTTGTTCCGAGGACGCTACGAGCACAGCATCGATACGAAGGGCCGAACCTCGGTTCCTTCGCGTTTCCGTGAGGTGATGAGCGCCTTGGGGGATTCGAAGCTCGTTCTGACCACCGGGCTCGACACCTGCCTCGTGGCTTACCCGATGGCCGAGTGGATTGCGTTCGAGGAACGGCTCGCCGACCTCTCGCAGTTCGATCCGGACGTCGTGACCCTCAAACGCATCTACGTGTCCGGCGCGGTGGAATGCGACGTCGACAAGGTGGGTCGGCTCCTGATTCCGTCGGGTCTGCGCAAGCACGCTCGACTCAAGCGGGACGCGCTGTGGGCTGGGATGGGCCGCCACATCGAGCTCTGGTCGAAAGAAACTTTCGAAGGGCTTCGCAAGGAGGTGCTCGCGGACGACGCGCGGCGCCTCGAGATCGCCAAACGTTTATCGGAACTCGGCCTGTGACCTCGTTCG
Source organism: uncultured delta proteobacterium (assembly GCA_963845195.1). Lineage (GTDB taxonomy): Bacteria > Myxococcota_A > Polyangia > Polyangiales > Houyiibacteriaceae > SG8-38. The sequence continues at coordinate 1,819,483 of CAWJRH010000004.1, read as the reverse complement.
ACCACACGCCGGTGCTCCTCGACGAAGTGCTCACCCTCATTGGGCCTGTCGATGGGGGAGTATACGCGGACGTCACCCTGGGCGGCGGCGGACATGCCGGCGCACTACTCGAGCGGAGTGCGCCCGATGGACGCCTCGTCGGAACCGACCGTGACCCGAGAGCCGTCGCGGCATCGGCAGAGGCGCTAGGTGCGTACGGTGACCGGGTGACTCTGCGCAAGGCTCGCATCCGCGATCTTTCGTCCGTGCTCGACTCGCTTGGAATCAACGGGGTCGACGGCTTGGTTGCGGACCTCGGCGTCAGCTCGGTCCAGCTCGACGAGGCGGAGCGAGGATTCTCGCTTGCCAATGAAGGGCCAATCGACATGCGGATGGACCCGAGTGAGGGCGAAACTGCTCTCGAGCTCATTGGCCGCATGAACGCCGATGAACTGGCCGACGTGCTCTATGAGTATGGTGAGGAGCACCGATCTCGTCGAATCGCACGATCGATCCGACAAGCATACGAGGACGACAGGCTTCACACGACGCTCGACCTCCGGCAGGCCGTGCATCGGGCCGTTGGGGCTCGACGCGGGCGTATCAATCCGTCGACCAAGACCTTTCAGGCTCTCCGGATCGCGGTCAACGAAGAGCTTGCAGAACTCGAATCCTTGCTCGAACAATTGCCGGCGGTCCTCCGGGTTGGCGGCGTCGCCGCCGTGATCAGCTTTCACTCGCTCGAGGATCGGCTCGTCAAGCACGGTTTTCGTGAGAACCCGGAGCTCATCCCACTCACAAAGAGGCCGGTCATCGCCACGGACGAAGAGCGGGCAAGCAATCCGCGCTCCCGCAGCGCAAAGCTCCGCGCCGCTAGGCGGACGGAGGTCCCGGAATGAAGCGGCGCTTCCTCGCGCTCTGGTGTGCGGCGGTCGTGGCGACCGCGACGGCCTTCATCGTGCACCTCGCGATCCGTTTCGAAACCGTGCGACTCGGCTACGAGGTCGGCGAAGAGCGCGCGCGCCAGCGTCAACTCCTCCAGGACCGTCGCTTGCTTTCGGTTGAGGCGGCCACCCTTCGGCAGACCGGTCGCATCGAGACGATCGCGCGAGGAACGCTCGGCATGGAGGTCCCAAAGCCGACCCGGATTATCACGATGGAAGACGAGGGACAGCCACGGCCGTCGGGGAGGGTGCGATGAAGGGCCGCTCCAATCGGCGTCACAAGTGGTTTCGCGCCCGCCTTGCCCTGCTTGGCCTTGGCGTGCTGTGCGTGGCGCTGCTCGTCGTCGCGCGCGCGTTTCAGCTGCAGGTGCTCGGCGGCGACCGCCTTCGCGAAATGGCCGAAGGGCAGCATTTGAGGAAACTCAGCGTGTCACCACGGCGCGGTGCGATCTATGACCGCAACGGGGCAGAGCTTGCCGTGAGCGTCGACGTCGACAGCGTCTACGCGAACCCCCGTCGCTTGAAAGCGATGGATCAGGATCTCGCGGCCACTGCCCAACGCCTTGCGCGGGTGCTCGATGTCAACCCGGAGACGCTCGTCAAACGTCTCGACAGCAACCGATACTTCGTCTGGATCGATCGGCACATCACCCCGCACGAAGCAGAGGCCGTCGAGAAGCTCGATATCCCAGGCATCAGTCTCACGACCGAGGCGCGTCGGTTCTATCCCAACCGTCACTTGGCCGCGCACCTTCTCGGGTTTGCCGATATCGACGGGCGCGGCATCGAGGGGATCGAGCTCGCGTATGAAAGCGAGCTCCGAGGATCGGACCGCAAAGTCGAGGCCATTCGAGATCGGCGAGGAAAGGTGATCTTCGCAGACGAGATGATCGACGACGTCTCCAACCAGGGGCAGAGCGTCGTCCTCACGATCGACAAAGCCATTCAACACGTGGCCGAGCGGGAGCTCGCACTCGGGGTGCGAACGTTCGAAGCTCGGGGGGGTAGCGTTGTGGTCATGGATCCGAGCAACGGCGAGATCCTGGCGCTCGCGAATTACCCGCCTTTCAATCCGAACGAGCCCTCCAAGCATCCCATCGCGCATCGTCGCAACCGTGCGCTTGTCGATCGGTTCGAGCCCGGCTCGACCGTCAAGCCGTTCACGATGTCTGCGGCGCTTGCGGCAGGAACTGTCGAACCAGACGAGTTGGTGAACTGCGAAAACGGCGTCACGCGAATCGGCGGGCGCCGACTTCACGATGCGCATCCCTACGAGTGGCTCACGCCGACGCAAATTCTCGCGCACTCGAGCAACATCGGTACCGCGAAGATCGCTCTCGAGCTCGGCAAGCGCGACCTGTACCGTGCCTTTCGACGTTTTGGGTTCGGAGAGCCCACGGGTCTTGGACTCCCTGGTGAGACAGCGGGGATTCTTCATCACTACCGTCGCTGGTACGAGATCGACGCGGCCGCCGTGTCTTTCGGCCAGGGGATGAGCGTAACCAACGTGCAGCTCGCTGCGGCGATGAGCGTCATCGCCAACGGCGGGCGCCTCATGCGGCCGACTCTCATTCGCCAGATCAACGACGGCGACGGTGTGATGGTACAGGAGGCCAAGCCCGAAGTTCGGCGCCAGGTGGTTCCCCGCAAGGTGGCGAACCTCGTCGGCGAGATGCTGACGGCAGTCACCGAGCCCGGGGGGACGGCAATGGAGGCGGCGGTCGATGGCTACCTCGTCGCAGGAAAGACCGGCACCGCGCAGAAGGCGGATTACGTCAACGGCGGCTACGCGAAAGACAAATGGCTCGCTTCCTTCATCGGCTTCGCGCCCGCCGACAAGCCGGCGGTGGTCATCTCGGTCGTGATCGATGAGCCGGTCATCGCGCACTACGGGGGAACCGTCGCCGGTCCCGTGTTTCGGCGCATCGCCGAAGCGACCCTGCGGCACGTCGGCATTGCGCCCGATCGCGCCGGTGCCTCGGTCGCGAGACTCACACCCAAGGCAGACCCAGAACCGAGCGCAGCGCAGGAGGCGCCGCCAGCAAAGGCAGACGTTCGCACCGAAGTAGGGCGTAGCGGCGTTCCGGACCTCGAGGGTTTGCCCCTGCGGACCGCCGTCGTCGCCCTGCACTCCGAGTCTCTCGTGCCTTCGGTGGAAGGCTCGGGCCTGGTGAGGCGGCAAGACCCGGCGCCAGGCACCGTCGTTCCACACGGATCGATCGTGCATATCGAACTCGGACCCCGTCGTCTCGATCAGGAGGCCCGCGTCGACGGCGGCAAGGCTGCGGTCGCGGCCGCCGGTTCGCGGAGCGCCGATGCACGCTGACCAGAACGCGACCATGACGATCGCTGACCTCCAGCAGGCCGGAGTTCGCGGGAGGATCCTGGGCGCGGCCACCCAGTTGGTCACTGGAGTGCAACACGATTCACGGCGTGTCACCGAAGGCGATCTCTTCGTGGCGATTCCGGGACACCGCGCAGACGGACTGCGCTTCGTCGACGACGCGTTGGCGCGAGGAGCCGTAGCGGTCATGGCAGAACGGGAAGTCGAGACCGACTTGCCGCAGCTCGTCGTCGAGGATGCGCGGCTCGGACTGGCTCTTGCAGCGGAACTCGTATGCGGACGACCCACGGCCGCGCTGCGCACGGTTGGGATTACGGGAACCAACGGAAAGACCACGACGGCGTCGCTCGTCAAAGCCGCGCTCGAACCATTCGAGGGGCCGGTTGCGATGATCGGGACAACCGGCCTCGCCATCGGCGAGACTATGGTCGAGTCCGCCCATACGACCCCCGAGGGCGACGACATCTCGCGGTTCGCGCGCCGCGCGATTGATTCGGGTTCGCGTCACCTCGTCATCGAGGTGTCGAGTCACGGGCTTGCCCTTCGACGGGTCGACGCGATCACCTTTGAGGTCGCCGCGTTCACGAATCTCTCGAGAGATCACCTCGACTTTCACGGGAGCTTCGAAGCATACGGCGAAGCCAAGGCACGACTGTTTACCGACCTCTCGCCACGACACGCGGTCGTTCATATCGACGACCCATTCGGCGCAGAGCTCGCCAAGCGTTGTGGGGCGGGGCTCATCCGGTGTTCGCGCCGTGCGGACAGCGGCGCCGAGATCGTCGCGACCGAAGCCGCGATGACACGCGAAGGCATCTCCGCCTCGGTGCGGACCCCTGCCGGTACCGTCGAGATTCGAAGCCCAATGCTGGGTGAGCACAATCTCGAAAACCTCCTGGTTGCGCTCGGCTGTCTCTACGCGCTCGGCTACGACCTCGACCAAGCGGCCGACGTTTGGCGCACGACGACCGGGAGCCCGGGACGACTCGAGCGAATCGAGCACCCCGGAGACGTCGCTGTCCTCGTCGACTACGCGCACACCCCCGACGCGTTGGCACGCGTGCTCGATACGATGCGCGCCGTCACACCGGGGCGGCTTCTCGTCGTATTTGGTGCGGGCGGAGACCGCGATCGGGGCAAGCGTCCTCAGATGGGCGCAGTGGCGGGATCCGCGGACCTTGCCGTCATCACCAGTGACAACCCCAGGACGGAAGACCCCGAGGCGATCCTCGACCAGATCGTCGCGGGAGCGGAAGAGGCGGGGCTCGTTCCGGTCGATCCCGGCGCGCTTCGCGCTGCGACCCGCGGATACGTTCGAGAAGCCGATCGGCGCGCCGCGATTGCGCTGGCAATCGGTTCTGCGAGGCCCGGAGACACCGTTCTGATCGCGGGCAAAGGGCACGAAACCTATCAGCTGATCGGCACCGATCGGTTGGACTTCGACGACCGCGACGAGGCGCGTCGCGCCATTGCGGAGCGCGGAGGGGTTTCCTGATGGCGACGCCGATCCCAAAGAACGCGGCGACCTTCACTGCCGAAGAGGTCGTCTCGGCGACCGGAGGCGAGTTTCGCGGCGACTGGGAGTCAGTCACGGGCGTGACGACGAACTCTCGCGCCGTCGAGCCCGGGAATCTGTTCGTCGCGCTTCGAGGCGAGCGCTTCGACGGGCACGCGTTCATCGACCAGGCGATTGAAGCCGGCGCCCATGCGGTGCTGATCGATCGACAGGCAACGCCAAGCGATGGTCTGCCTGCGGTCGTCGTCGACGATACCCTCGAGGCCCTGGGAGACCTTGCGCACGCGTACCGCAAGGCCTGGGCAGGTACGCTGGTGGGCATTACCGGGTCCGTCGGCAAGACGACGACCAAGGATCTCCTCGCCGCTGCGCTCGAGGCAAACGGGTGCGCCGTCCTCAAGACCCAGGGCAACCTCAACAACCGCATTGGGGTTCCGATGACGTTGTTCCGGCTCGAGCCCCGGTTCAACACTGCGGTGATCGAGATGGGTACCAGCCAGGCTGGGGAGATTCCACGACTCGCGGCCATCACCGCGCCGGACGTGACGGTCGTCACGTATGCCTCGATGGCGCACACGCAAGGGCTCGGCTCCGTGGAGGCCGTCGCCGACGAAAAGATGTCACTTCACGGGGCGCTTACCGCTGAAGGCGTGGCCGTGACCTACGGTGACGACGGGGCACTCCGCAAGCGCGCGGCGATGGTTCGGGCCCGGCGCAAGCTGTTCTACGGACGTGCATCTGAGAACGACGTTCGAGTCCTCGATCGCGAAGTAGTCGAGGGCGGCACCCGCGCGACCGTTCAGGTTCGAGGCGACGCGATCGAGCTACGACTGGTCATGCTTGGTGAGGGTGCGGTGTTGGCCGCTGCCGCTTCGCTCGCGGTCGTATTCGGGCTCGATCTCGACCCCCACAAGGCAGCCAAGGGCATGTCTGGCGTCACGCCGTCGGCAGGACGACTGCACTGGCGACGCGGCCGCGACGACCGTGTCCTCATCGATGACAGCTACAACGCAAGCCCGGCGTCGGTCGAGCTGGCGCTCGAAACCGCAAAACAGGTGGCGGAACTCCGTCAGGCTCCGCTGGTGGTCGCGTTGGGCGACATGAAAGAGCTCGGCGACCACAGCGAGCGCGCGCACAAGCGAATCGGCAGCCAAGTAGCCGCGAGCGGGGCCTTCCTGTTCGTCGGGTGCGGCTCTGAGATGCACGCCGCGGTCGACGTGGCGAGCGCGGAGGGCGCCGACACCCTGTGGTTCGAAGACTCCTCTGACTGTGGCGAGCTGGCCGACCGCCTTCCGCTCAATGCCGTCGTCCTCGTCAAAGGCTCCCGCTCGATGGCGATGGAGCGCGTCCTCGAACCGCTGCTCGAGGAGCCCTCGCCGTGATCTACTATCTCCTCTACCCGCTTCACACGCACGACTCGCTCTCGTTTCTGAACGTCCTTCGCTATTTGCCCTTTCGTTTTCTCGCCGCGACGATGACAGCGCTGTTGCTCACTTTCGGACTCTATCCGTGGTTCATTCGGCGGCTTCAGCGTCGGCAGATCGGTCAGGTGATTCGTGCCGACGGCCCCGAGACTCATTTCTCCAAGGCCGGTACCCCGACGATGGGCGGCGCCCTGATGCTTCTGGCGCTGGTGCTTTCCACGGTCCTGTGGGCGGACCCATCGAATTCGATGGTTTGGGTGGTGACGTTGATCACTGTCGCCTACGGCGTCGTTGGCTACATCGACGACGCATCGAAGATCCGCACGCGTTCGACCGGCGGTCTCGCCGGCCGCTACAAGCTTCTGCTCCAGTTTGCGACGGCGATCGCAGTCTGCGGGTGGCTCTTCTACGGAGAGGCCGGGCTCCCCAGCGACTGGCTCGAGATCCGCTACCGATTGGCGGCGCCGTTTTTCGCGTTCTCGAAGTATCACTTCGAGCTTCCTCCTTGGCTCTATGTGCTGTTCGCGTCGGTGGTGATCGTCGGTACCTCCAACGCCGTCAATCTCACCGACGGGCTCGATGGGCTCGCGATCGGCCCGGTCATGACGGCGGCGGGCACCTACGGCATCCTCGCCTACCTGGCGGGTCTCACCTTGTTCGGCAACATCGTCGCGAACTACCTCGACATCCCTCACATCGAGAGCGCAGGCGAACTCAGTATCTTCGCCGCATCGATGGTCGGCGTCGGGTTCGGCTTCCTTTGGTACAACACCTATCCTGCTCAAGTCTTCATGGGGGATGTCGGTTCGCTGGCGCTCGGGGGTGGGCTTGGGGCTCTTGCGGTGCTCACCAAGAACGAGCTCTTGTCGATCATCTTGTGCGGCATCTTCGTCGTCGAGGCCGTCAGCGTAATCCTCCAGGTTGGGTACTTTCGGTTGACCCGTAGGCGCATCTTCTTGATGGCGCCGATCCATCATCACTACGAGAAGAAGGGTTGGCCCGAGCCCCGAGTCATCGTCCGATTCTGGATCATCTCGATCATGCTCGCCGCGGCGAGCCTGGCCACGTTGAAGCTGAGGTAGAGGTGGAGCTTTCCGGCAAGAAGGTGATCGTCGTCGGCCTCGGGAAATCGGGCTTGGCAGCTCTGCGCTTCTTGGGCCGCAAAGGCGCGCGCCTGGTCGCCAACGATTCGCGGGACCGCGCCTCCCTCGGCGCTGCAGCCATCGAGGCTGAGCAGACGGGCGCCGAGCTGGTTCTTGGCGGGCATCCGGCCGCCACGTTTCGAGAGGCGGATCTGATCGTCGTCTCTCCGGGCGTTCCACCGCTCGACGCAATCGCAGCCGCCGAGGCATCGGGGGTCGAAACCATCGGCGAGATCGAACTTGCCGCACGCTTTATCGAGGCTCCCATCGTCGCGGTCACGGGGACCAACGGAAAGAGCACTGTCACCACGCTCATTGGCGATCTCGCGCGCCATCTCGGCCGACCGACCTTCGTCGGCGGGAACCTCGGACAGCCTCTCATCGAAGTCGCCGAGACCGATGCGGCAAGGCCCGATGGGCTCGTCGTCGCCGAGCTGTCGAGCTTTCAGCTCGAGCGCGTGTCCACGCTCAAGGTGCACGTCGCCGTGTTGCTCAACATCAGTGACGATCATCTCGATCGTTACGGGTCTTTCGCCGACTATGCCGCCGCCAAGGCGAGAATCTTCGAACGTCAGGACGGGGGAGACTACGCGGTAGTTTCTGCCGCGGATCCAGCGCTCCGCGCGCTCATCTCAGGGCAGGGTGCAGTCCTCGAGTTCGGCGCCGAGACGGGCGCGGTTCGCCTCGAAGGCGGCGCGATCTGCGATCCTGAGACAGGGCTCCGTGTTCTAGCAAGCGACCTTCGCCTGCGCGGCACCCACAATCTCGAGAACGCCTGCGCCGCGGCGCTCGTTGCACGAATCATCGGCGTCACTCCGAGCGCGATCGCCAAGACCTTGCGCGAGTTCGAAGGCCTGCCCCATCGTATGCAGTACGTCGGTACGGCGGACGGCGTCGACTACATCGACGACTCCAAGGCGACCAACGTGGGCGCCGCCGTCGCTTCCATCGAAGGGCTCACGCTCCGCGGGGGCAAGGTGGTGCTCATCGCTGGGGGGGTCGACAAAGGTGGGAGCTATCGGCCCTTGCGCGACCGAATGGAGTCTTCAGGAAGGGCCGTCGTGGTCCTTGGAGAGGCCGCGCCGCTAATCGAGGAGTCTCTCCAAGGTTCAGCGGTTCCGTTCAGTCGCGCCGACACGATGGGGGACGCGGTCCACCAAGCTTCCGGTCACGCCGAGCCCGGAGACATCGTGCTCCTTGCTCCGGCGTGTTCGAGTTTCGACATGTTCCGTTCGTATGCGGAACGAGGGGAAGCGTTTCAGCACGCGGTTGCCGCGCTGGGAGGAATGAAATGAGAACGCCGTCGTCGCCTCCGCAGATGGAACCCGGTCCAATAGACGTCTCGCTCGCCGCTACGTTGATCGCGCTCATCGCGTTTGGCGTTGTCATGGTCTACAGCGCAAGCGCGGTGTACGCGGCGCGCATGTACGGAGACAGCGCCCACTTCTTGATTCGGCAGACGGTTTTTACCGTGGTCGCGCTGGTGGTACTGGTCGTTTGCACGCGCGTCGATCTCGACGTGCTCCGCAAGTTCACCTACCCGATTCTGCTGGTGTCCGTGATCATGATGATCGCGGTCGCTCTTGGACTCGGAAAGAGCGCTGGTGGAGCAACGCGCTGGCTACGACTGGGTCCAGTCAACGTACAGCCAGCCGAACTCGCGAAGCTCGCCATGATTCTATGGCTTGCCCACTCCCTCGCGAAGAAGGCCAACCGGGTCCGATCGTTCTCGATCGGGTTTCTCCCACACGTCATCGTCATGGGCTTGTTGATGATCCTGTGCCTGGCGCAGCCTGATTTCGGTAGCGCGGTCATGATCGCGTTGCTGACGTTCGTGGTCCTGTTCGCGGCAGGGGCGCGTGCTGGGTATCTCCTCGGCGGAGTCATGATTGCGCTGCCGATCGGCTACGCCGCGATTGCCTCGTCCCCCTACCGGATGCGACGCATCAAGGCCTTCCTCGAACCGTTCGAGCATCGGCAGGGAGCTGGCTACCAGATCACCGAGTCGCTGATGGGTTTCGGCTCGGGGGGCTGGACCGGAGTCGGACTTGGCGATGGTCGACAGAAACTGCTGTTTCTTCCGGAGGCCCACACCGACTTCATCAGCGCCATCGTCGGCGAAGAGTTGGGGTTCCTCGGGGTCTTTGCGCTCGCGCTTGCATTCGCGTGGATCGTCTTTCGCGGTCTGCGTGCAGCGTGGCGTACCCAGGACGAGTACGCGGGCTACCTCGCCGCCGGAATGACGCTCTTCATCGGACTCCAAGCCTTCACGAACCTCGCGGTCGCGATGGGTTTGCTGCCCACGAAGGGGCTCGCGCTTCCCTTCGTCAGTTACGGAGGCTCGTCGCTGCTGGTCAATGTGGCTGCGGCAGGGCTCGTTTTGAATGTCTCTCGGTTCGCGGTGAAGCCGCTCGCCGAAGAAAAGACCAAAGGCCCCCAACGGGTGCCGATCAAGCGGCGGCTTCGAACCGCAGGTGGAGGTGCGCGATGATTCGGCGGATCATGGTTGCTGGGGGCGGTACCGGGGGTCATCTCTTCCCGGGGTTGGCCGTCGTCGAAGAACTACGGCGACGCGTCGACGATCTCGAGGTCCGGTTCGTGGGCACCGCTCGGGGTATCGAAGCGCGGATCCTTCCCGAGAGGGGCGAGGCGCTCGATCTGCTCGAGATCCGACCCCTCAAAGGGCAGGGCTTCGGCGCACGCTTTGGGAGCATGGCCAAGATTCCCGGAGCGATGCGCGAGGCTTCCGCGCGAATCCGAGCGTTTGACCCGGATCTCGTGCTTGGGGTAGGCGGCTACGCCTCAGGACCGGTGCTTCTTGCAGCCTCCCTTGCCGGGCGGCAGACCGCCGTCCTCGAGCAGAATGCCCAGGTGGGCCTGACCAATCGGCTTCTGTCCCGGTTCGTCGACCGCGCGTACATCACCTTCGAGGAGACAGAAGATGTGTTCGGGTCGGACAAATCGCGATTGACTGGCAACCCGGTCCGGCGCGAGTTCGTCGGGCAAGCTCGCCGCGCCATCGCCGACCCCGAAGGGTTCGAGGCGCGCGCCACGTCGATCTTGGTTCTCGGAGGCTCGCAGGGCGCGCGGGGGCTCAATGAACAAGTGCCGCTCGCATTGGCCCGGGCGGGCGTCGCCGACCGAAAGCTCAGGGTGGTGCACCAGACCGGCGAAGCGATGCGTGAATCGGTTCGCGAGACCTATGCGGCCCTCGGAATCGATGCGGAGGTCGTCACGTTCATCGACGAGATGGCCAAGGCCTACGCGAACTCCGCGCTGGTCATCGCGCGAGCCGGCGCCACGACGCTTGCCGAGCTGTGCGCGATTGGCCGCCCGTCGATTCTGGTGCCGTTTCCTTTCGCCGCGGACGACCATCAGGCCAAGAACGCGCTCGCGCTCCAAGAGCAGGGCGCGGCTCTGTGCATTCGAGAGGGCGAGCTCGATGCAGACGCCTTTGGTGCCAAGGTAGCGGAGCTCTTGGACGATCCAAATGCGCGACGGACAATGGCCTCGGCCGCGCGTCGACACGGTCGCCCCGATGCCGCAGCAACGATCGTTGACGACCTAGTCGATTGGCTCGGTGTCGCCACCACGGCATCAGACCCCGTCCCGGCGCCCGCGCGTCGAGGTGGGTCTGGAGACGGATCGAGCGCGTTCGCGCATGCGGCAGGACTTCAGCTCGGGTATGCCGGCGTCGCGTTTCGGGCGCCCAGCCCTCGAGCCCGGCGGCCCGTTGTGGTTGACGGCGCAGTGTGGGAGTAGTCTCGAGTGTTTCGCGGACGCATTCGCTCCATTCATTTCGTCGGGGTCGGCGGGGTCGGGATGAGTGGCATCGCCGAGGTGCTCCTCGACTCGGGCTTCGAAGTCACGGGCTCCGACCTCCGTCAGAACGAATACACGCGACGCCTCACTGACAAGGGGGCCCGGCTCTTCGTGGGACACGACGCCGCACAAGTCGACGATGCGGACGTCGTGGTGTTCTCCTCGGCCGTCCCAGCCACCAATCCGGAGCTTGTCGCTGCACATCGCCGCGGGGTTCCGGTCATCCCCCGCGCAGAGATGCTTGGGGAGCTGATGAGGCTCAAAGACGGCATCGCGATCGCCGGGTCTCATGGAAAAACGACCACGACCTCCTTGGTGGCCACCGTGCTGCGCGCTGCGGGGCTCGACCCCACCGTCGTCATCGGGGGCAAGCTCAACGCGCTCGGGTCGGGCGCCGCGATGGGGGCGGGCGATCTGCTCGTTGCCGAGGCCGACGAGTCGGACGGCTCCTTTCTCCACCTCATCCCGGCCGTGGCCGTGATCACCAACATCGACCCAGAACACCTCGATCACTACGGCACCCTCGACGGCGTCAAGGACGCGTTCGTTGGATTCGCCAATCGCGTTCCTTTCTATGGGGTCGTAGTCACCTGCCTCGATCACCCGAACGTGCAGGACATCCTGCCGCGCATCGACAAGCGAATGGTGACCTATGGGTTTTCTGCGCAGGCAGACTATCGCGCACGCAATCCAGTCTTCTCCGGGCTCTCGGTCGGCTTCGACGTCGAACATCGCGGGCAGAGCCTCGGCCAGTTCGAGGTGCGTATGCCCGGCAACCACAATGTGCTCAATGCGCTTGCGACCATCGCGGTCGCCGACGAACTCAGAGTGGACCGTGACCAGGTTCGCGCTGCTCTCCGCACTTTCGAGGGCGTGCAGAGGCGTTTCTCCATCGTCGGCGAAGTTGGCGGTGTGACGATCATCGACGACTACGGACACCACCCGGCGGAAGTCGAAGTCACCCTCGAAGCAGCTCAGCGCGCCTTTGGAGCGCGAATCGTGGTTGCCTTTCAGCCACATCGCTACACGCGCACTCGCGATCTGTTCGACGAACTCACGCGCGCGTTCAATCGGGCCGACGTTCTATTCTTGACCGACGTCTACGCAGCGGGTGAAATCCCCATCGAGGGGGCAGATGCGCATCACCTGGCAGAGGCGATCCGCGCACACGGGCATCGCGACGTGACGCTGGTAAAGGACCGAAGCGAGTTGGCTGAGGCGATCCGGGGTCGACTGCGCCCTGGCGACGTCGTGCTGACCCTCGGCGCGGGCGATATCACCCGTACCGGGCCAGAGCTCGTCGAGGCGTTGAGCTGATGAACCTTCGTACCTCGTCCTCCAGCAGCGGACGGCGCAAAGTCCCCAAGCGGCGGGCACCCGGCGCGCGTGCGGCCACGAACAAGGCGCCCCCGAAGCGAGCAACGCGAAAAGCCAAACCGAAGACACAGGCTCAGGGCAAATCGAAGGTCAAACCCACGGCCAAGGCGAAGCCAACCGCGCGCGCGAAGGCGGCTGAGGCGCGCGCAAAAGCGAAGGCATCATCCCGAAACCGCCGCAAACCGGCCAGGAAGCCCCGAGTCTCAGCCCCGACGCCCTGGCGCGAGCGACTCCTGGCCATTCCCTCGCGGATGCGCGCGTGGTGGAATGGCCGTCCGAACTTGAGACGGCAGGCTCGCGCCGTCGCGCTCCTCGTGCTCTGCGTGGGTGCGGTGGTCTTGGTGGGGCGTCAGACCGTCCATTACGCACGTACGGCGGATGCGTTTGCTGTGAAGGAAGTCTTCATCGAGGGAAACACCCGGCTCGGCGAGCTCGACGTGCGCAGGGCTTCGGGGCTGCAGTTAGGTTCAAACGCTTTCGAAGTTTCGACAGAAGATGCTCGGAATCATTTGCTTCAACATCCTTGGATTAAAGACGCTACGGTGGTGCGCAAGCTGCCTAACCGAATGCGTATCGCCGTCGTGGAACGGGTCCCGGTTGCGATCGTAGCGCTGGATCAGCTCTATCTCGTCAGCGAAGAGGGTGTGCTCTTCAAGCGCCTTGGGGTCGACGATCCCGCAGATCTTCCCGTGATTACCGGGATTGCCTCCGAACGGTTCTACGACGACCTCGACTATCGTACCGCGGTGCTCTTGCGTTCGATGGCGCTGCTGCACGACTACGAAGGTGCGGGTCTCGCAGGCTCTGAACCGGTCTCTGAAATTCACTTTGACGGCGCGCACGGTGTCGAGCTCTACGTCGGTGAAGACGGGGTGCGGGTGCGGCTCGGTGTCGCCCACCACCGACAGAAGCTTCGTCGTCTGCGACAGGTTTTGGCCCGTCTGCGGGCGGAAAACGCACGACCCGAATACGTATATCTCGACAACACTCGAAGTCCTGAGCGCGTCACCGTCCGGCTGCAGTAGCGCTGCGCCAAATGCGCGGCTCTCGAAAGCGCGTTTTATCCCTTTTTTTTCTGCACGAAACTTGTGCCGCCAAATCGCGGTTGTGTATGGGACAGGGAGAGGCGAGGGATGGCGGACAACGAGATAATTGCGGGGTTGGATCTGGGTTCGACGAAGGTCTGCGCCATAGTCGCCGAGCAGACCGAAGAAGGTCTAGACATCATCGGGATAGGCTCCGTTCCTTCGAAGGGTTTGAAGAAAGGCGTCGTCGTCAACATCGAGTCGACGGTGCAAGCGATCCGCGCGGCGGTCGAGCAGGCCGAGACCATGGCGGGCGTCGAGATTAACTCCGTCTACGCAGGGATCGCAGGAAGCCACGTACGCGGGATGAATCAGGACGGCGTCGCGGCTATCGCGAACCGTGAGGTTGCCGCCGAGGATGTCTTGCGGGTGCTCGAGCAGGCCAAGGCGATTCCACTCCCCGGCGATCGGCAGGTACTCCACGTTCTTCCGCAGGAGTACATCGTCGACGAGCAAGACGGCATCAAGGAGCCGATCGGGATGGCGGGGGTTCGGCTCGAAGCGCGCGTCCACATGGTCACCGCCGCATCGACCAGCGTCGCCAACGTCACCAAGTGTGCAGAACGTTGCGGGCTGTTCGTCGAGGAAGTCGTGCTGCAACCGCTTGCGAGCGCGCATGCGGTTCTCAGCGGTGACGAGCGAGAGATCGGCGGAGTCCTGATCGACATTGGCGGCGGAACGTCGGACATCATCATCTACGTCGACGGTGCGGTCGTACACACCAGCTCGATTCCCATCGGCGGTCTCAATCTCACGAGCGACGTCGCTACCGGGCTGCGGACGCCGATGGCGGAAGCCGAACGCATCAAGATCAAGTACGGATGCGCGCTCTCTCGCATGGTCGATGACGACGAAACCATCGAAGTTCCATCTGTCGGTGGTCGCCCGCCGAGGTCGCTTCCTCGACGCGTACTGTGCGACATCATCGAGCCGCGTGTCGAAGAAATCTTCGCCGCATGCCGCCACGTGATCGCCGAGACTGGTTACACCGACATGCTTGCGTCGGGTGCCATCGTGACCGGCGGCACGACTATCTTGGATGGACTACCCGAGCTTGCAGAAGAAGTTCTTGGACTACCGGTCCGGCGCGGGGCGCCGACAGGCATCGGTGGACTCATCGATGTCGTGAAGAGCCCGTCCTACGCCACGGGCGTGGGACTGGTGAAGCATGGTGCGGAACAACTAATGGGTACGACTACGCCTGAGCGAACGGTCGACGTTGCTGTCAGAAGCAGTTTCGGCCGAAAGATCGGCGCGTGGTTCAAAGAAGTTTTCTGAGGAGGAATCGATGGCTATCTCGATCGAGTTCGCGGATGACGCCGAGCTCCAGGCACGAATCAAAGTCGTTGGAGTCGGCGGAAGCGGCGGCAACGCACTAAACACGATGATTCGCGAGGGACTCGACGGTGTCGAATTCATCGCCGCGAACACGGACGCACAGGCGCTCGACCGCAGCCTGGCGCCGGTGAAGATCCAGCTAGGGCCTCAGCTCACGCGCGGGCTCGGTGCCGGAGGCAGTCCGGACGTGGGCCGCAAGGCTGCGCTCGAAGACGTGCAGCGGATCTCTGAGGTGCTCGAGGGCGCCGATATGGTGTTCATCACCGCGGGAATGGGAGGCGGCACCGGTACCGGTGCGGGCCCCATCATCTCGCAGGTCGCTAAAGACCTCGGCGCACTGACGGTCGGGGTGGTCACCAAGCCCTTCTTGTTCGAGGGCCGCAAGCGCTCGAAGAACGCCGAGCGCGGTATCACCGAGCTCATCGATTCGATCGACAGCATCATCACGATTCCGAATCAGCGTCTGCTCGCACTGGGCGACGACGACATCACCATGCTCGACGCTTTCGGCAAAGCGGACGACGTCCTGCTCCAGGCAGTTCAAGGCATCAGCGACCTCATCATCAACGCCGGCATGATCAACGTCGACTTCGCGGATGTGAAGACGATCATGAGCAGCAACGGCCGCGCCCTCATGGGAACCGGTATCGCCAAGGGTGACCGACGCGCGCTCGAAGCTGCGGAGATGGCGATCAACTCGCCTCTTCTCGACGAGATCTCCGTGCACGGCGCCACGGGTATCCTCATCAACTTCACCGCGGGCCCGGACATCAGGCTCCGCGAGATCAACGAGGCGGCTGGGCTGGTGCAGCAGGCGGCTCATGAAGACGCCGAGATCATCTTCGGCGTCGTCACCGACACCGAGCTCACCGACACCGTGAAGGTCACGGTCATCGCCACCGGCTTCGATGAGGTGTCACATGCGCCGATTCCGCTCGGAATGCATCAGCCCGCCTATGGCTACGGGTCGCAGACGGCTTCATCCGCGCGGGCGATCCGCGCCGCGGCGCCCAGGGCCGAGGATCTGAGCACGACGGTGGACGGAGTTCCGGCGACCGTGCCCCAGACCGCAGGAACCCGAGCGTTTGGCGCCTCAGCGCTTCATGACGAAGCCGTCCTGGACATTCCCGCGTATCTGCGACGCGGCGAATCCAGGCGCGACTAGCGAACGAGTTATTTCATAGACTTAGCTTCAGGCCCGGCCTCGGTCGGGCTTTCGCTTGCCCGGGGTCTAGACCGGGACTGAATGCTCAGGCAAGAGCGCCTCGTGACCAGAGGGCAACTTCTGCGGCAGCTGCCTTTTCAGCGGCCGGGAAACAAGGTAGCTTCGTCCCACTGTCAGGGCAGAAGGGTGCCCGGGGTTCACCCCTCTAGACTAAGAACATTGTTTTCGGCATACTGAACGAGTTGACTGTGAGGTTGAGGTTGAAGCAGGGGTTGGAACGAGCATGCGCCAAGGTGGGTCTGTGCTGCTGCTTGATGGCGCTCATGGGCCTGCTCATCGCGCCGAGCCGCGTCGAGGCGGACGCGCCGGTCGCTGCGGTGAAGACCACCTCCTTCGTCGTTCCTGCCACGGTGCTCGGCGTCAGCAATCCGTATGTGCTCCGCGCGGCGTTCGCAAACCCTGCGTCTCGGCGCTTTACGATCTCCCGTGACATCCGAGACTTGGTGCGACGAGTCGACAAACTGGCCCGTTTCGGTGTGGACCTGAATCGCCACACACCTGGGCCTGAGAAAGTCCAGCTGCGCCTCCAATCCCGATTCGGCGGCGGGCTCGTTCAAATCTGTTACCGACGCTGACTTTGGCAAGGGAGCAAATCGTCTCGCGGTCTCTCCACGCGTTAGCGTGTAGCTGAACCGCTCGAACGACCTGCTAGAGCTGACCGAGTCTGCCGGTGCTGTCGCCGAACCGGTTTCTCTCGACGCCCATCGCAGACATCATGCTCAAGAACAAGTTCGCGATCGGCGGGCCGTTCGCGTTCTTGTTTGGCTCGTAGTCGACGTGCCGCCCAGTCGTATACGCACCGTGGCACTCGCCAGCGAGAATCACCGGCAGGTTGCGGTGTCGGTGTGCATCGCCGTCCTCGATCTCGCTCGAGAAGAAGACCTGCGAATGCTGAAGCATCGTTCCGCTGCCTTCGGGGATCTCGTTCATGCGTTGCAACAGGTATGAGAGCTGCTCGATCTCCCAGGTGTCGATTGCCTGAAGCGCGGCGTGGTTGGACGCGTTACCTTGGTGGTGAGAGTAGTTGTGGTGCCCGCCGCTTGCGCCGAGGAACGGGTAGCTACGGTTGCTACCCGCGTTGCCGAGCATGAAGGTGATGACCCGAGTGGCGTCGCACTGCAGTGCGAGAACCATGAGGTCGTTCATGATCTTCACCTTCTCGACGATATCGTTCGGATTGCCCGGATCGTCGGTGGCCCCGCAGACCAAACTCGCCTTGGCGAGCCGCTGCTCGAGTTCGAAGATTCCCGTCGCATACTGGTCGAGCTTCTGCTTGTCGCCGTAGCTCAAGCTTCTCTCGAGGGACTGTCGCTGTTCGTTGACGTAGTCGAGCACACTCGTTCGGTAGAGCTTTCGTCGCGCCTGCTCCTCGAGGCTCGCGTTGGGGTCGGTTCCCTCGAAAATCTGGTTGAAGACCACGCTCGGATTGGTTGCCTTCGAGAGCGGCTGGGTCTCCGACGCCCATGAGATGTTGCGCGCGTAGGCGCAGCTGTACCCCGAATCACATCCGCCCGTGTTGCCGCCCCCGTCGATGCCGAGTTGCATCGAAGCGATGCGTGTTGCGCTCGAGATTTCTTGCGCAATCACCTGGTCCATCGAGATGCCGAGACGGATGTCGGTTTCGCTCTTGTTCGCATGCGCCGACGTGAGAAATCCAGAGGTGCCGCCCGCATGGTCGCCGGGGCCGTCGGGATTCGCTGGCTCGTTCGCAAGGCCGCTCAGCACGAGGACCTGGCTTTTAACCGGCGAGAGTGGTTCGAGAATCGGTGGCAGCTGGTAGTTCGCGCCCGTCTCGTTCGGTGTCCAAGCGGGCATGTGAATGCCGTTGGGAACGTAGTAGCAGATGAGCCTGGCCGGGAACGAATCGTCGGCATGCGCAACTGGGCCGACGAGCGATTCGAATACCGGCAGCGTCAATACTGCGCCCGCGCCGCCGAGCATCGCGCGCCTAGAGAACTTGGAACCCTTCACTGTGATGCCTCCATGATGCCGCGACGGCTGCGGAACGGTTCGCTGGTCGCGATGAGCTTGATGAGCTCGGGGAACGACGCTCCAGCAGCGTTGAACCGCTCGGTGATCTCATCGAGGAAAGGCCCTTCGTCGCTGCCTGCCGGTCGCCCAAGCGCGTAGGTGAAGAGCTGCTCGGCGACGCAGTGTCCGAACCTGGGGTCCGACTGGACCAGGTCCGCCATCCCGCGCGCGTCGTCAAACGCCTCGCCCGTGACCAGCTCGCTGCTGGCGTCGATCGGGAAACCGCGATCCTCGGTGCGGAACGTCCCGATCGCGTCGTACGCCTCCAGGCCAAGGCCCAGCGGATCCATCACGTTGTGGCAGGACGCGCAGGTCGGATTGGCCCGATGGGCTTCGAGCTGTTCGCGAAGCGATTGGGTGGTCATGTCGTCCTCAGGGAATCCCTCGACCCCGGGGGGCGGCGGCTCGGGCTCCGAGCAAAGGAGCTGCTCGA
Source organism: uncultured delta proteobacterium (assembly GCA_963845195.1). GTDB lineage: Bacteria > Myxococcota_A > Polyangia > Polyangiales > Houyiibacteriaceae > SG8-38. Next base: position 1,800,823 of record CAWJRH010000004.1, on the reverse strand, counting down.
GAATCCAGACCCCCCGTTTCACCGGTGACGTACGAGTCGGAGTCGATGTCACGGTCAGCAGAGAGCCCAGGGTAAGAAGCCCGAATCGGGTATCCATCGGGCCGAGAGCGACACGTTCGAGTTCCGGGCCCACCGCCACGTCGAGGCCGTAGTGCGCGGCAAGCGCGTCGTTGACGTACGTGAAGTCCGCCACGAGCAGCTCATCCATCGGCATGTCCCCACGGAGGAACTCACGGAAGAAGAGTCGGGCTTCTTCGCGCATCGCGTTCCGAAGGCCGTCGTTCCAAGTCGGGAAGGTCGCGTAGTCCGGGGAGTGGTCGTCGAGCGAACGAATTCGCAGCCACTGACCGGCGAAGTTGTCCAGCAGGGCGTCTGCTTTGGGGTCGGCTAGCATGCGGTCCACTTCGGCTGCAATTCCACCGTCGTCGCGCAGACGTCCCGCTGCGGCCGCCTCGAATAGGGCCTCGTCGGGCATGCTGCTCCACAGAAAGTACGAGAGTCGCGAGGCAAGCTCGTAGTCGTTCAAGAGTCTTGGTGTGGACGCGCTCGAGGCATCGTCGAGCTCAGGGCGGTAAACGAAATGGGGCGACAGGAGAACGCCGCGGATCGCGAGGTTGAGTCCCCGGTCCACCGACTCACCTTCGGCGAGCGCGACGTCGACGAGCTGTTGGAGTCGCGCCACCTCCGCGTCTGTGACCGGCCGGCGCCACGCGCGTCGCGCAAGCGTGCGTAGAACCTCGTCGCGGCAGGCGGACTCTTCCGCGTCGCAGAACACGACCGCGCCTCGCGCGGGGCCCGAGACCACCTCTTGAGCCAGCGCTTCGGCAGCCTGCTCGTAGAGCTCGAACTGCAGGGGGGAGACACTCAGGACTTGCGCGATGTTGTCGAACCCGAGGCTGACGTCGTCGGCGGGGAAGTCGGCGGCAGGATCGAGGTTGGTCTGTAGAAGGTCGCGGACCGTGTTGCTGTACTCCTCACGGTTCAGGCGATGCATCACGTTGGGAGCGACGGCGCCCGCCACGTTGGGTCCGCCGCCCCCGGGGCCGCCAAACGGACCTCCGCCATTGGTGCCGTCGGCTCCGCCGATGATTCCGTTGCATCCGATCGTCGTCGCGAGGACGAGCATGAGGGCAGGACGAGACAGGGCCATAAGGCCTAATCTTATAGCCTTTAGGGTGTAGTCAAACCCTTTCTCTAACACCCTGAAGGCGTTACTTGCCCTCCTGGTGAGCTAGCTCACCCAAGCCGCGCCGATCGCTTCTCGTAGGCGACGACTCAGTCGGGCAGACCGTAGTCGGCGCGGTTCGCGGCGAGGTGTTCGAGATAGTAGCTCAGCGGTTGCTGGGCCTCGAGCTCACCGGCGTCGACCGCGGCGCGAAGCCGGTGCATCAGGTCGCCGAGCTGCTTGGACGGAGGGATGTCAAACGCCGCGATGATCTCGCTTCCGAGTCCTTTCGGCAGCGCCGGGACCTTCTCGTCCTGCTCTTTCAAATCTCGGATGCGCTTTGCAAGGAGACTGATCTGATGAACTCCGCGCCGCCGCTTCTCGGGTCGCTTGGTGGTGATGTCGGCACGACTCAGATCGAGGAGGTCGCGAAGCCCGTCCCCCATCTGTCGGTAGAAGCGGCGTACGGCGGCGTCAGTCCACGACTCGTCGTATTGGCTCGCGCGCAGGTGGTGCAGGATCAAGAAGTGGATCCGTTCCCACAGGTCGGCCTCGAAGCCGAGGCGATCGCCAACACGCTTGCGGAACATTGCAGCGCCCACCTCGCTGTGCCCGTGGAACGTCACGTTCCCTCGCTCGTCGATGCGGCGGGTCTTCGGCTTGCCGATGTCGTGGAGCAGAGCGCCCCAGCGGACTTCAAGCCGCGGGACCGACTGCTTGACCACCTGCTTGGTATGCTTCCAGACGTCCTTGTGACGCCACTCGTTGTCACCGAATCCGACCATCGCGGCCACCTCGGGCATCCATGGGTCGAGGCATCCCACCGCTTCGAGGGCGTCGAGGCCCGGTTCCGGGTGCTTCCCCAGGAGTAGGCGGTCGAGATGAGGGCGCAGTTCGTCGATGCTCAGGGCGCGCCACTCCGCCGGAGTAGGGCGTTCGGGCAGTGCGTCCAGCAACTCGGGTGCGTCTGCGACGTCTGCGGCCCACGCAAGAGCCGTCAACGCACGGTGCGTGTCTATTGAAGTGGCTTCGTGGGTCATAGGATTTGCTCGAGTGCACCGAGCAGGTGCTGATTTTCCTCCGGAGTTCCGATGGTAATTCGTATACAGGATGAAAGCCGAGGCTCGCTTGCGAAACGTCTTACGGCGACTCCATGTTGAAGAAGCGATTCGCATAGCCCGACGGCATCGACTTGGCTCTCGACGAGCAGGAAGTTGGCCGCGCTCGGGAAGGAGCGGAGCGCGGGCAAGGCGTCGATTGATGCGGCGAGCGCCGCGCGCTCACGAACGATCGCGGCCGCCTGCGCGTGCAGGGCAGGGGCGAGTTCCGTGAGAGCGAGCGTCGCGACCGCCTGGGAGAGCCCGTTCACGTTGAACGGTTGCCGCACCTTGTCGAGCTCCTCAGTGAGCTCTTGGTGCATTCGGACCCAGCCGAGTCGAATCGCGGCGAAGCCGACCTTCGATAGTGTCCCGAGCAGTGCGCAATGCGGGCGCGAAGCACACCAATCAGATAGCGAAGAGGGCGCGAATGCGACGTACGCCTCATCGATGACGTGCAGCGTGTCGGGAAACGCGTCGACGATCGCTTCAAGACGGGTTCGAGTGAACTGGTTGCCCGTGGGATTGTTCGGGGTGGCGTAGTACGCGACGTTGGGCGCCTCGCGTTCGAGAGCCACGCTCATCGTATCGACGTCGAGGTCCCAATCCGCATCGAGAGGCACGCCGATCGGACTCCAGCCATGCCCGCGGTTCGTCACCCCGTACATCACGAACGTCGGGGTAGGGAAGAGCACCGTCGGGCGGTCGCGACCCGGACGTGGGCGCGAGAGGGCGGTGGCAAGTAGGGCGATCACCTCGTCGGAGCCGGCACCCACTAGGTACTGTTCGGGCTGCCCTCCCAGACGTGCACTCAGCGCCTCCCGCAGAAGGGTTGCCCGTCCATCGGGATAGCGGTTCATCGCAATCCCACCGATCGCACGTAGAATCTGCTCCTTGGCATCGCCAGAAAGCGGCCACGGACTCTCGTTGGCATCCAGCTTCACCGCCGGGGGTTCCGCCGGCACCCGGTAGGCCGACAGCTCCTCGAGCTCGGTGCGGAACAGAGTTTTCAGGGGCTTGACGGTCATCGCTCACGCCGCGCCGGAGTCTTGGCACGCTCGGGCCGTCTGTAAAGGCGCCGCTCTTCGGAGATTCAGTGAAGGACGGTATTTGCCTGCTCGCGGGCTTCCTTGAGCGCGACGCTAATCGCTGCGGCGTCTTTGGCGTTGGGACGTGCTTCGAGATACGCCGCGAGGTCTTCGGTGGCGGCGCCGTAGGTGCGAAGCGTATGAGCGAGAAGCCCGCGATCGCGTCGATGTTCGGGAGCCTGCGTGAGCTCTACTAAGTGGTCGCATGCGAGCATCGCCCGCGCGTAGTCGCCTTGGCGCCGGTGAGCGGCCTTCAAGTTCGCGAGCATGCGAATCGCAATCGTCAGGCAATCCACCGGTTCGAGATAGCTCGGGTGAATCGCCATCTCTGCGCCGAGGTGCTGCGCTGCGAGCCTTCGGAGCCCAGCGCCATCGAGAAGAGCACCTTCGTTGAAAGGGTCTTGATAGACGCCGCCGGGGCCACCGACGCGTACGAGGAAGTGCCCGGGAAACCCCACGCCGACGACATCCATGCCGGCGCGTTGGCCGACCGCCATTGCGAGAACGGACAACGAGATGGGAATGCCTTTGCGACGGACCATCACCTTGTCGAGGTAGCTGTTCTGCGGGTTGTAGTAGTCTTCGCGATCGCCCTCGAAGCCGAACTCGACGAACAGCAGGTCGGCGAGGATGCGTCCGTCGACATCCGCCGTGGAGTGAAGACCACGACGAATAAGTGCTTCGGCACCGAGTCCGTCCAAAGCTCTGCGCAGTGCGTGCTCGTCCAGCATCGGGTTGGCTTCGCGCGCGAGCAGTATGGCCACGTCTTCTACGTGAACGTTCGGCCGCTCCAACATCGACACCAACGGATCTCCGCTTGCCAAGATTATCTCCTACGCCTGTCCAGGGTGACTCATCGTTGCCTGATGTCGAGCCGAGCAGTGTGCTAGACCTTCGTCACCACAAGCGTAGGCGGTCGCTCCTTTGCTTGACGAATTTCTGCACACGCTCGAGCATGGACCTCAGCACTGGGCCTACGCCCTGGTGGCGGCTGCCTCAGCGGTCGAGTACGTATTCCCGCCGTTCCCTGGCGATACGGTGGTGTTGTTCGCGGTGGTGCTTGCGGCGCGAGCCGAACTCGACTGGCTTGGTGTTTACGCGCTGATGACCGTGGGCGCGACTCTTGGAGGCGTCGCCGCATGGGGGGTTGGCCGCTGGCTTGCGAGTCACGAAGACCAGTGGCCGGACCTCTTGCGACGTCCGCGCACGCAGAAGGCACTCGCGGCCGTGCGTCACGGGTACGCGCAGTACGGCGCTGCGTACCTTGCCGCCAATCGGTTCGTCCCTGCGCTCCGAGCCTTTTTTTTCGTCGGAGCAGGGCTTTCCCGGATGAGCGTCGTGCCGGTGCTCGTCTTCGGCGGCCTCTCCGCCGCGGTGTGGAACGCGATGCTGCTTGGGCTTGGCTACGCGCTCGAGCACAACTGGGACGCGATGAAGATGTGGACCGAGCGCTATACTGCCGCAACGCTCGTAGTGATCGCGCTGCTCGGCGCGTTCTTGATATTTCGATTTCTGCGGGCGCGTCGCGCCGAGTGACTAGGTCTCGCTTGGCACGGTGCGGGTCATCACGGGCTTTTCGGAACTCACGAGAGCGCGAACTACTTCGCGGTTCATCCTCGCGATCCACTCGAGGCCAATGCCTTTCGGACAGACCGTTGCGCACACCCCGTGATTGGTGCAGCCGCCGAAGCCTTCGGCGTCCATCTGCGCCACCATCTTGCGCGCACGGTCGTCACGCTCGGCTTCGCCCTGAGGCAGGAGCGAGAGGTGGGCTATCTTGGCGGCGGTGAAGAGGCTCGCGGACGCGTTGGGGCAGGCCGCAACGCAGGCACCGCATCCGATGCAAGCGGCTGCATCCATCGCGTTGTCAGCGGTTTCCTTGGCGACGGGGAGCTCGTTCGCTTCCGGCGCGCTTCCCGTTCGAATCGATACGTAGCCACCCGCCTGGATGATTCGATCGAACGATCGTCGATCGACCATCAGGTCCTTGATGATCGGGAACGCCTTGGCGCGCCAAGGTTCGATCCATATCTCTTGGCCGTCTTTGAACTGGCGCATGTGCACCTGGCAGCTCGTCGTGCGCCGCTGCGGGCCGTGAGCTTCGCCGTTGACGACGACGCCGCAGGAGCCGCAGATCCCCTCTCGGCAATCGTGGTCGAACACGATGGGCTCGTCGCCCTTCTCGATGAGCTCTTCGTTCACGACATCGAGCATTTCGAGGAACGACATGTGGGTTGTGATGTCGTTGGCCTGGTACGTTTCGAACCGGCCCGGCTGGTTCGGACCCTTCTGGCGCCAAACGTGCAATGTGAGGTTGATCAGCTCGTCGCTCATGGTGTCCCTTACTTGTAGCTTCGCTTGGTCGGCTTCACGTAGTCGAACGTGAGCGGCTCTTTGTTGAGACGAGGTTCGGCGGAGTTCCCGGTCCATTCCCACGCCGAGACGTAGCAGTAGTTCTCGTCGTCGCGAAGGGCCTCGCCGTTCTCCTGATACTCTTCGCGGAAGTGGCCGCCGCAGCTTTCGTTGCGCTGCAAGGCGTCGATGCACATGAGCTCGCCGAGCTCGAAGAAGTCGGCGACGCGCCCAGCACGCTCCAGCGTTTGGTTCAGATCTTCGCCCGAACCCGTGATCTTCACCTCACGCCAGAACTGGTCGCGGAGCTTGGGGATTTCCTCGAGAGCCTTTTTCAAGCCTTCTTCAGTCCGCGACATTCCACACTGGTGCCAGATGATCTTGCCGAGCAGGCGGTGGAAGTGCTCCGGTGGGTGCTTCGGGTCCGGAGCGTTCATCAGCTTGTGAATGCGCGCTTCGACCTCGCCAATGGCGGCCTTCACGTCGGAGTGATCTTCGGAGAGATCGGGGAGATTGCGGATCTCGCCCAGGTAGTTGCCAACCGTGAACGGCAGGACGAAGTACCCGTCTGCGAGCCCCTGCATCAGCGCCGAGGCACCGAGACGGTTCGAACCGTGGTCGGAGAAGTTGGCTTCGCCGCCTGCAAACAGTCCGGGAATGCTGGTCTGGAGGTTGTAGTCCACCCACAGGCCTCCCATCGTGTAGTGGGTCGCCGGATAGATGCGCATCGGAGTCTTGTACGGGTCTTCGCCCGTGATCCGCTCGTACATCTCGAACAGGTTCCCGTAGCGTTCGCGAATCGTGTTTTCCCCAAGGCGTGAGATCGCGTCGGCGAAATCGAGGTAGACGCCGCGCCGTTCGCCTTCGACTTCCGGGCCGACGCCGAGACCATCGTTGGTCACATAGAGTGCGTTGCGCGATGCGACGTCGCGCGGCACGAGATTGCCAAACGCCGGGTAGCGTTCTTCGAGGTAGTAGTAGCGGTCCTTTTCGGGAATGTCCTCGGGGCGCTTCATGACGTCTTCGCGGTTTCGAGGCACCCAAACGCGACCATCGTTTCGCAGCGACTCACTCATCAAAGTGAGCTTGGACTGATACGCCCCCGCCTGGGGGATGCACGTCGGGTGAATCTGCGTGTAGCAGGGGTTGGCGAAGGCAGCGCCCTTGCGATGGGCACGCCAGGTCGCCGTCACGTTGCATCCCTTGGCGTTGGTGGAGAGGTAGAAAACGTTTCCGTACCCGCCGGTGCACAGAACGACCATATCGGCGATGTGGGGGGTGAGTTTTCCGGTCTTGAGACAGCGCGTGATGATGCCGCGGGCCCGACCGTCGTGGAGGATGACCTCGAGCATTTCGTGGCGAGAGAACATCTCGACCGTGCCGGCCTCGATCTGTCGGCTTAGTGCCTGGTAGGCGCCGAGCAGGAGCTGTTGGCCGGTCTGGCCGCGCGCATAGAATGTGCGCGATACCTGAGCGCCGCCGAAGGAGCGGTTCGCCAGTAGGCCACCGTACTCGCGAGCGAAAGGGACGCCCTGCGCAACCGCTTGGTCGATGATCTGCACGCTCAGCTCGGAGAGGCGATACACGTTCGACTCGCGGGAGCGGAAGTCACCCCCTTTGACGGTGTCGTAGAACAGCCGGTACACGCTATCGCCGTCGTTCTGATAGTTCTTGGCGGCGTTGATGCCGCCCTGCGCCGCGATGCTGTGCGCTCGTCGCGGGCTGTCCTGATAGCAGAAGCACTTGACGTTGTAGCCCATCTCGCCGAGCGAGGCGGCGGCCGCGCCACCAGCCAAGCCGCTGCCAACGACGATGACCGTATACTTGCGACGGTTCGACGGTGCGACGAGCTTGCTGTGCTCCTTGTGCGTCGCCCAGCGCTTTTCGATGGGTCCGGTCGGTTCGTGGGATCGAAGTTCCATAGAGGGTCCTTAGAGAGTAACGACGCCCGTGAGGACGGAAATTGGAAACGAGATGTTGCCGAGGGTGATGAGCGCCGCGATGGCGATCGCGATGTCGCGCCGGTAGTCGTTGTAGCGAGGATGGTTGGCGCCGATCGACTGGAACGCGCTCGCGATCCCATGGAAGAGGTGGAGTCCGAGCGCGAGGTTTCCGGCAATGTAGAACGCTGCGATCCAAGGGTTTTGAAAGGCTTCGACGACGTTGCGATACACGTCGCCCGGATGCGCCGGAATGATGGTGAACTCGAGCAGATGGTAGATGAGGTATAGGAGCAGGATGGGGCCGCTCCAGTACATCGTTCGTGCCGCGTAGTCGGAGACCACATCCTGGCGCTTGTATCTGGTCTCGCGCGCGGACGCGTTGCGCCGCCAGAGCTGATACGCGGAGACGATGTGCGCGCCGAACGCGAAGAGCAGAATGATTCGCGTTCCCCAGACCAGCGCCGGCATGCTGTGGAGCTTCGCCGCGTACCCGTTGAGGGCCTCGGGGCCGAGATAGAGGTTGAGGTTCCCGAGGAAGTGACCGATGACGAAGCCGACGATCACCCCACCCGACAGGGCCATCACGAACTTCTTTCCGATGGCGGTTTGGTACAGAGTTAGGGCTCGTTGCATGACTTCTCCTCAGCTTTTGTCGGGCGATGCATACATCCGGCGGGGCGCCACCGCCACCGGCAAGCATCGAGCATGTCTTCAAACCTCATAGCTCTGGGGGATCGTAGTACTCCACCAGGTCTCCTCGGAACGTCTCGAGCACGGTGACCCCGCGCTCGCTGCTTACCTCATACCTAGGGCCAAGAGGCACTTTGCCGAGGCCCCCCGGGGTGTCGACGATGAACTTCGGCAGGGCGATCCCGCTCACCCGCCCTTGGAGGGCCGCCATGAGCTCTACGCCACGGCGCAGGGGCGTTCGAAGGTGGCCGGTGCCTCGTACGGGGTCCATCTGGAGTAGGTAGTAGGGTCGGACTCGTGCTCGAACCAGGCCTCGGAACAGCGCCTCGAGGGTTGCCGCGGTGTCATTGACACCGCGCAAGAGTACGGTTTGGTTCATGACGGGGATTCCCGAGTCGGCGAGCCGGCCGCAGGCGGCGCGCGCGTCGTCGGTGAGCTCCTTCGGGTGATTGAAGTGGGTCATGACCCAGGTGGCTTCGTGGCTTTGTCGAATCGCCTGACACAGCTCGTCCGTGATGCGCTGGGGGAGGGTGACCGGCGTACGGGTCGCGAGACGGATGTACTGGACGTGATCGATCGTCCGCAGTCGACTGAGAATCGCGGCGACCCGGTTCGTGGACATCAGGCAGGGGTCACCCCCGGAGATGATGACGTCTTTCACTTCATGGTGTTCCTCGAGCCATCGAAAGGCAGGCTCGAGCAGCCTGAGCGATCGGGCGCCGCCTCCGTCACCGACGATTCGGGATCGGGTGCAGAATCTGCAGTACACGCCGCACCGATCGGTGGCGATGAGAAGGACTCGATCCGGATATCGCTGGATGAGATGCGGAGCGACTTCGTGGGCTTCTTCACCGAGCGGGTCCGCCAGATCGCCGATCGTGGCGACCGCTTCGTTCGCGCGGGGCACACACTGCGTACGGATAGGGCACGTCGGATCCATGGGATCGCACAGGCTCAAATAATACGGCGTGATTGAGATCGGGAGGCCAGCCGCAGTCGCTCGCGTTGCGCCGAGGCGCTCGGACTCTGTCAGCGTGAGCGCGGCTTCGAGTCCGGCAACGTCAGTGATTGCGTGTTGTGCCTGCCATCGCCAATCCTGCCATTGGTGCGCTGTCGTACATCGCGCAGCATCGCGCAAATCTGGCGGCGGTGCGGGCACACGGCGAGCTTACTTGCAGGTGCGCATACGGCAAGGGTTTTAGCCTCTGGACATGCTCGGAAAACATTGTCATATGCCTGGCTCTGACGCGTTCCGCCCCTGGTGTCCCAGCGCGTAGGAAAAAGGTAAGAAGGTCATGGTTACCGCAGCAAACCCTCGCCCATTCGAAGTTGAGTACATCGACAACCCTTCGCAAGCGGAGCTTCGTGAGCTCGCCGTCGCTCACACGCCCTGCGTTCAGCGAAGCAACGCGGGAAGCATCAACAAAGTGTCGCGCAACAAGGCGCGGATGGCTCCCTACACCTACATCATCGACACCGAAGATCGATGGAGCCACCAGATCATCGCGCCTGAGAAGGCTCAGGAGCTCATTGCGCGCCAGGCGAAGTACATCGCGGACAAAGGCAAGCTCATCGCCATCGACGGCTACGTGGGCCTCGGCCCGCGTGCGTTCGGAGCAACCTGGCTTTTCACGCCCGAGGGCGCGAACATCGCGGGAATGCAGCAGATTCTAGCCTTTCCGCGATCCGCAGTAGAGGACGAGGCCCAGCTCGCCGAGCCGTTCAAGCCGACTTTCCGACTATTCTACACGCCGGACCTCATGCTCGACGACATGCCCGGAAGGCAGGCGATCGTCGTCGACATGGAGAACTGGACCACCCACGTGATGGGCCCGGACTACTTTGGCGAGTCGAAGAAGGGCGTTCTGCGGATGCTCAACCACTACGTCTACCAGGAGGGCGGGCTGGTGCTTCACGCCGGCGCCAAGGCCGTCACGCGCACCGACGGCTCCCGCATCACGATGACGGTCATGGGGCTCTCGGGAACGGGCAAAACAACGACCACGTTTTCGAAGCAGGGCGACCTTACTGAGCCGATTCAGGACGACATGGTTTCGCTGTGGCCCCACGGTGCACTGTCGCTCACCGAGAACGGATGCTTCGCGAAGATCGACGGTCTCACGGCCAAGTCCGAACCGATCATTTATCACGCGACCGTGAGTCCCGAGGCCTGGCTCGAAAACGCATTCCTCGAAGCCGACGGATCGTTCGACTTCAGCAAGGGGATTCTCACCGTCGAAGACGTCACTCGTCTCCGTGACATCCTCATCCAGACAGGGGCCGACGATACCAACGTCGACAAGTACATTTCCGGCGAGGTGAAGGCCGACGACGTGGTCGATGCGCTCGGCATCCCGGCCGACGGCTGGGACTTCGTCAAATGGACTCAAAACGGTCGCTCGATCGTGCCGATGAGCTCGATTCCGGGCGCTGCGGACCTCCACCGGATTCCACAGGTCGAGTCGATGGGCATCCTCAACCGCGATGAGGGGTCGGACGCGGCCATGCCGGGGATCTTGCGTTTCACATCCCCAGCTCAGGCAGCCGGGTATTTCATGCTCGGCGAGACCTCGAAGACGAGCGCAGCGGGCAAAGAGCGCGGCAAGACTCGTTCGCCGTTCACGCAGCCGTTCTTTCCGGCCAAGCACGGGCTGCAGGCCAAGCGCTTCGCCGAACTCGCCGCCACCATGCCCCACGTCACGATGTGGCTGATGAACACAGGCTACATCGGCGGCGACGACAACGACGTCAAGACCAACGCTGCGCTCAAGGTGAAGATTCGCCATTCGAGCGCGATGCTTGAGGCGCTGCTGAGTGACGCTGTGAAGTGGAAGCGTGACCCGGATTTCGACTACGAGATTGTCGACTGTGACGCTCCGGAGAACGCCCTGCTTCTCGAGAAGGTTCCCCCGGAGATCCTCGAGCCGCGACGGTTCTTCGAAAACGCCGGGCGCCTCGAGGAGTATCGAGCCTGGGTCGCCCAGATGAACTCGGCGCGACGCGACTTCCTCGAGAAGTTCAAGGTCGCCGGGCCCATCGTCAAAGCAACCATCGGCTGAGCGGTATGCCGTTCTCGGCGACCGGCGCGTGAGCTCTAGCGACATCATCGTCGTTGGGGCGGGCCACAACGGCCTCGTCGCAGCGACACTCCTCGCCCGTGCGGGCTTCTCGGTGACGGTTCTCGAAGCCGAGGGGGTCGTCGGCGGCGCCTGTCGCACCGAGTACCCTTTCGCGCGGGCGCCCGACGTAGGACAGTCGACCGGTGCCTACCTGTTGGGACTGATGCCTCCGGAGCTCATCGCCGAGCTCGGGATGGAGCTGCCCCTCATCCGTCGCGACCCCCACTACTTTCTTCCGACGTCGGGAGACCGCCATCTGCTTCTCGGTGCCAATGCCGCGACCAACCGCGAGAGCCTCGTTCGAATGTTCTCGGAGCACGACGCTGCGGCCGACACCGCGCTTCAGAGCGAGCTCGCCGAGATTCGGGCCGATTCTCGCGCCTGCGTGGCTCACTGCGCCCAGTTCTGTCGAGGAGACTGCGGAGAGGTTCATCCGGCCGTCGCGGAGGGCGGCGTTCGTGGCTCTGTGCCGGGGCTCGGTCGGGGACTACCTGGCGCGGTTCGGGTTCCGAAGTGAGCTGCTTCAAGCGATGTATGCGGTCACCGACGGATTCACGGGGCTCTACGGGAGCTGGGATACGCCCGGCAGCGGGATGAACTTTCTCGCCCACAACATGTGCCGGCTGCCCGGCTCGGCGGGGACCTGGATGGTCGTACGGGGCGGCATGGGCACCGTAACGGGCGAGCTCGCGCGGGTTGCTCGAGAGGCTGGAGCAACGATTCGGCTCGGCGAGGAGGTCGAGCGTATCGAGACCGACCGAGGGATCGCAACGGGGGTCGTTAGTTGCAAGGGTGACCGATACGATGCCGAGGCGGTGGTCATCAACGCCGACCCATTCCGGATGCGCGCGATGCTCGGCGCCGCGTGTCCTCCGGAACTCGATGCGCGGATCGAATCCTATCGCCGCCCGGGCGCAAGCATGAAGGTCAATCTCTGCCTGGACCGGCTGCCCGAGTTCTCCTGTTTGCCAAGAGACGCGGGCCAGCATCAGGCGACCATCCATCTGCTGCCGCAGACCGATGTGCGCGCAGAGCTCGAGCGGTCCTTCGCGGACTGTCGCGAGGGTCGGCTTCCCGAGACGCCGACGATCGAGTGGTATATTCACACGGCGCTCGATCCGTCGCTTCGCGACTCGGCCGGTCGACACAGTGCGGCGCTCTTCGTGCAGTGGGTTCCCTACGCGCTTTCGGAAGGCTCTTGGGACATCGAAGAAGACCGGTACGTAGCCCGGCTTCTGGCCATCTGCGATCGATTCGCGCCGGGTACGTCACAGAGCGTCGTTGATACTTTCACCCTCACTCCCCCGAAAATCGAATCCCATTTCGGCATCACCGGCGGGCACATCCACCACGTCGACAATTCGTTCGGGTTCGCAGATCGGCTGCCCTACGGGCTCTCGGTCGAAGGGCTCTACGCGTGCGGCGCGGGTTGTCATCCGGCGGGCTCGGTAGTCGGCGCCGCGGGATACAACGCCGCCCAGCTGTTGCTCGGAGACCTGGGCCGCAGGGGCGCGAAGCAGTCGCTCTAGACGCCGCTGTAGAGCCAGCCGATCGCGGTCCGAAAGACTGGCGGCATGACGCGGTCGAACACCACCCATGCGATGATTAGGCCCATCAGCGCCCCGCCGCCGGCAAACATTCCAAACCATTTTTCCCGCATCCGTTCTGACAGAGCGATCGGCACGATGGCGTATCCATCGAGCGGAGGAAGTGGGATGAGGTTGAAGCAGCCGAGGATGAGGTTGATCGAAAAGAGCACACTCGCGAACAGCGCGAGACCCTGCGCCGCGCCCGCGGGCCCCACGGCAAGCGTCTCGAGACTGAGTCCACTCGTCGGGACCGAAAAATACCCCGTCGCGATGCCGAGCCGAATCGCCCCAGCAGCGATGAGCACGAGCAGGAAGTTGGCAGCGGGTCCTGCAGCGGCCATGGCCGCTGCGCGGCGAGGGTGCTGATTCGCCCAGGCTGGGTCGTACGGGGCACTCGCCCAGCCGATCATCCAGCCTCCGCCCTGAAGGAAGAACGAGAGTATCGGCACGACGAGGGTGCCGAAAGGCTCGCGCTGGATGTGCGGAAGAGGGTCCAGGGTAACCTGCGCTTCGGCGGTCTTATCACCGCCGAGTTTGCCTACGAGCGCATGCGCGGCCTCGTGACAGGTGAGCGAGAGTAGGAAGGCTGCGAGCCACAGAGGAAGCTTGGCGAGAAGGTCGAGTTCCATCGTTTGCTTGGCCAGGACTAGCCGCTTGCCTCGTCGAAGAGAAAATAGAAGGCCGCGATCACCAGTGCGTGCGTAATCTGGCCTCCGGCGATCAGGCCTCGGATCTCGGTGAGAGGGACGGTGGTGACGTCGATCGCCTCGCCGGCGTCGGGGGTTGGCGTCGCCACACGGTGCGCACCGCGAGCAAGCCAGGTCGAACACGAATTGTTCTGGAGGGCCGGGTTTGGATGCACTTCACCCAGCTTCGTCCAGCTCTCCGCGGCGAACCCGGTCTCCTCGGCGAGTTCTCTGGCTGCGGCAGCGCGGTGGGTCTCTCCGGGATCGACGGCGCCGCCGGGAATCTCGAGGGTGATCGCGGCAGTGCCGTGGCGGTACTGCCGAATCAAGACCACTTGGTCGTCGTCGGTGAGCGCAACGATGTTTGTCCAATCGGCACCGTCGAGGACGGTGAATTGATGCTCCGCCTGGGTCACAGGGTGCGTCGCGATCTGGTTGCGGGCGACGAAGATCCGAAAGTCGACCTGGCTGTCTTCGCGGACGTACTTCCAACTTAGATGACGTTCATCGTCCGACATCGAGCGGGAGCCTACTACGAAAACCGATCGCTGCTACATTCGCCCCATGGGCAAGTGCATCGTCCTTTTCGACATCGACGGGACGCTGCTCAGCGCGGACGGGGCGGGAAGGCGGGCGATCGAGCACGTGCTTGCCGAACACATCGAAGAGCTTCCGAGCGCACCAAGCGTTGCCCACATCGATTTCGCCGGCCGCACAGACCCCTGGATCCTCGAGCAGATCCTCGCTTCAATCGGGCTCGCGGTCGAGGCCGAGGTCGTGACGGAGCTGCTCGCACGGTATGTCGAGCGGCTGCCGGTGGAGCTCGAACGCGCCGACGGGTTTTGCGTGCTCCCCGGCGCCCACGCGTTGGTTGAGACCCTTGCCGCGCGGGACGACGTGGTCCTCGGGGTAGGGACCGGCAACGCTGAAGCCGCGGCCTATGCAAAGCTCCGACGAGGCGGCCTTCACGGGTTCTTCTCCTTCGGCGGGTTCGGCTCCGATCATGCAGACCGCGCCGAACTGCTGCGCGTAGGGTTTTCACGGGGGCGTGCACACACGACCGTGCCCACACCGAGACGGGTGGTCGTCGGCGATACGCCGCATGATGTCTCGGCGGCACGCGCCACCGGCGCGTTGAGCATTGCAGTTTGCACCGGGAGCTACCGGCGGGAGAACCTGGAAGCAGCGGGTGCCGATCACGTGGTAGACAGCTTGCTAGACGAGGCGATCGTCGAGACGATCTTGGGATCGGCTGCGCTCGTGCCCTAACGCAGTGCAGCGTATTCAACGTCCGGGCTTTGCGGGTTCAACCTCGAGGCGACAAGTGCCATAGTCCGCCGATGGACCCGCGGAATCACTGGTACGGGCGATGGTGGGCAGTCCTCCTCCTTCTCGCCTCCGTGCTGCTGGTCACTGGACTCCTGGTCGTCCGCGCGCTCGGGCTGCGTTCGGTCTCCGTCGACGCCGAGCCCTTCAGTCAGCCATCCAACGGATTCGACCTCACCTGGTGGAACGCTGCCCTCGGGCGCTGGGTTCACGACGGGCGCGTGGACTACGATGCCGTGGTCGAGGGGGATGCCGATCTCTACCGGTTTGCCGCAACGCTCGCCGACGTCGGGCCCGTGACGACTCCAGAGCGTTTCCAAACCGGCGACGAGCAGCTCGCCTACTACATCAATGCGTACAACGCGCTCACCTTGGTCGGTGTCGTCGACAACTGGCCGATCGCGAGCGTTCAGGACGTTCGCGGCTGGCTCGAACCGCGCGCCGGCTTTGGGTTCTTCTACGGGCTTCGTTTCCCATTCGACGGGGGTCAGACGAACCTCTACGAGCTCGAGAACGTGCTGATTCGCGGGTTCAAAGACGCGCGGATCCACGCGGCGATCAACTGCGCGTCGATCTCCTGCCCGGCCCTCGCGCCGGAGGCATTCGAGCCGGGGCAGCTCGCGCAGCAGCTCGACCGGGTCACACGCGCCTTCTGTTCGAATCCGCAACATGTCCGAATTGACGACGCCGCGGAAGAGATCCAGCTTTCGGCGATTTTCGACTGGTACCGGGTCGATTTCGAGGAGCACGCGCGACGCCTGGGCGTGGAACCCACGATCGAAGGATTCATCGCCGCGTTCGCCGAGCCCGCCGTCGGGGCCGCCCTCGTGAGGGCACGCGGCGCTGGGTATGCGGTCGCGTTCCAACCCTATGACTGGGCGCTCAACCAGCTCGACCCCGGCTAGGCTACAGGGCCAGGTTACATATATACGGTAAAACTCGACTTCCACCCGAAAAGCTTAGTAAGCTCTAGGCATCATTTTGGGGAGAAGAGACGAGATGAAACGACTCGCTTTGCTTGGTTTCTGCATGGCTCTGGGTACCGGCTGTGCCGGGAACCTAGACAATCCCGAGGCCTTCTCAGGCTTCGAAGGGTTCGGAGGAACCGGGGGTACCGGGGGGACCGGTGGCTCAGGCTTCGTGGGGCCTACAATCGAGGAGGTCATGGAGGAAAGCTGCGGGAACGTGGGCTGCCATTCGGCCCAGGCGCCAGCGGGCGGCCTCGATCTGGTGTCGCCCAACCTCGAGGGTCGCCTCGTCGACGTCGTGTCGACCAATCCGAGCTGTAGCGACCAGCTCCTCGTGATTCCCGGGGATCCGGACGAGAGCTACCTCCTGAAGAAGGTCAACGACACCCCGGATATCTGCGGTCTGGCCATGCCTCCTGGTATCTCCCTCAGTGTCGATGACACCGCCGCCATCGAGCGCTGGATCCTCGATTTGGACGACACGTCCGCGTCCGTGTTCGACTAGGGGCAGACCGCACTCGAAACGGGGGAGAGAGACATGGGGGGACTGCGCGTTGGCGCACTGACATTGCTACTCGGCGCTGGCCTATGGACCACCACGGCGGATGCGCAGGAGGGCGCCGCGGCGCTCTTGCCTCTGCAGGGGACCTCGGCCTCGAAGATCCGTCAGAGCGTCCAGACGGGCCTTCGCGAGGAAGGGGTGGAGCTGATCCCTCTCAAAAAGGTCAGCTCAGTCGCGAAGAAGACGAAGAACAACGCGTCGCGCGCCAGCCGCCTCGACGCCAGCGTTCTCGTCGGTGGCAAGATCCGTCGTTCCAATGGCAACTGGATTGCCGACATGGGCGTCCGGAACCAAAAGGGTGCGCGGGTCGAGAAGTTTCGAACTTCGGCCTCGACCATGCAGCGTCTGGTCAACCGCATCGTCATTCAACTGATCGACACGGGCCGCATGCCCATGTCGGATGATGACGACGGCGCTGCGTTCGTCGAACCTGCTCCGGCCGCGGCGAGCTTCGTCGAGCCCGACCCGCCGCCGCCGGTCCTCGACGTGCCCCGCATCGTGGTGCGGCCGTTCAACGGTCCTCAAGCGAGCAAGGTTCGTGTCGCGGTGATACGCAGTTTTCGGGACGAGCCGGTCAAACTCGTGCCCAACAAAGTGTTCGTCGACAAGGCTCGAAGCCTTGGCGTCGATCCACGCGCCGAGGGTGGCCATGTGCCTCCGTCCGAAGCTCTCGGCATCAGCGCTCTCGTTGATGGTGATGTCGTTCGAGAAGACGGGATCTGGTCCGCCTACGTCCGGCTGCTCGACGCATCGAGCGACGACGTGATCAGTCAGCACTACTACGAGGGCGATACGTATAAGGAGCTCTCGAGGGCCGTTCAGCAGGAAGCCTGGGACGATTTCCGCAAGGACGTGAAGAAACTCACGCCCAAGGGCGGCACCTCGGTAGCGGCGCCTGCGATTGCGATCGGGCCGGTGGCCGTCGATGTCGCCGAGGCCACCCCGGAGGTCGAGATCGCGTACGAGGATGTCGAGCCCGAAAAGGAAAAGAAATCCAAGGACAAGAAGCCGAAAGAAGAGAAGTCGAGAGAACGAGATAGGGACCGGCCTGCCGCCGTCGACATCGAATTCGACTTCGTGTTCGTGCATCGAAGCCTCACCTGGAACGACGACCAGCTCGGAAACCTGCGCGACTACACGCTAGGGTTCGGACCCGGCGTCCAAACCAAGTTTCAGTACTACCCGGGCGCACACTTCACCAGCGGGGTCGGCGCGCAGTTCGGCGTCGACTTCGAGTGGCAGCGACTGTTCAACTTCGACTCCACCCGCGACGATGGCTTGAGTTTCCCGACCGAAGCGCAGCAGTTCTTGGTCGGGCTTCGGTGGCGTTACCCCGTAGGGCGCTGGGAGCCAAGCATCTTTGCCGGGTACGGCATGCAGAAGTTCGAGTTCGGCGTGTCGAGCGACCCGACCGTACCGCCGGGCATACCGGGTGTACGGTACCAGTTCGTGCGCCTTGGTGCGGGCTTCCGCGTCGGCATCGGCAAGAAGGAGAGCTTCATCATTGCTGCCAACGCAGCGTTCCGCGGCGTGTTCAACGCAGGCGGCATCCAAAGCTCCGTCTGGTTTCCCGATGCAAAAGTCAACGGGCTCGACGCAATGCTGATGCTCGGATACGCGCTTCCGTTAGGCTTCGAGGTTCGTGTCTCGGGCGACTATCGACGCTACGGTTTCGACTTGAACCCCGTGCCGCCGGACCCGCCGTACGTGGCGGGTGGTGCCTTGGACCAGTACTGGACGCTTTCAATCGGCGCAGCCTGGCGGTACTGAACGAGCCCTCGCAGTTTTCAGTCGACGCTCGAGGGGGTACTCTTCGCACATGAGTCGACTCATCCCGCTCGTGGGGCTCTTGCTGCTTGGGTGTTTTGGGTGTTGGGGCTGTCGAGGTGGTTCCGAGCCTGCACAGCCCGCACCGCCGACCGAAGCGCTCCCACCTGACACCCTTCCTACGGACCTTCCACCGGTCCAGGTGGCCTCGGAGACAGACGCCGCTGGGACGGCGTCGCCGGTGGCACCGGTCGCCGCGGGGGCTCCTGCGCAGCCGAGTGACGGCTCTGAGGCCGCGGAACCCGATGCAGCGGAACCTACCGTCGTGCCGCCGCGTGACCCTTCAGCGGAGCTTCAGCAGGCAGTGGGCGTGCCGGCCGATTGCATCCAGGACTATCGCCCGAGTTCCGCGATGACGATCGAGGTCGACGTGCAGGCGGTCATCCGGCCAAGCGGCCTCGTCATCGAGCCGAGCGCGACGGGACGTGGGCTCTCCGCGAACGACCAGCGCTGTATCGAGCAGCGCGTTGGCCAAGTGGTGCTGACGCCACTTCCCTCGGGCCTCTCGCAGAACGTCGCGTTTCGCATTGCCATCCCGTACGAGCCCGAGGCCGTCGAGGAGTACGATGTGGGGGGGCCTGCGCCGAAGCTGAAGGACGTGGTTGAGCCTTTGCCGAAGAAGGCGCCGATTGCCCCGAGCGGGGTACCGATTGAGGGCCCTTCGGGCGACCGGATTGACGGACCGAGCGGGGTACCGATCGAGGGTCCGCAGGGCGTCCCGATCGAGGGCCCCAGACCGGTACCCATCGAAGGGTACTAAGTCGACGACGACGCCGACCGTTGGACGGATTGACGCCAGGCCGGGTAAGCTTGGCACGATGAGGTGGGCATCGATCGCGCTGTTCCTCGCGCTGCTGGCCGGCTGTCACAGCGGCAAGGAGCCTCCTCGGGGTGCGTTCGCGGAGTCCCCGGGAGCTTCCGCGCCGGTCGCCGAGGCGCCGCGCCGCGGATTCGTCAATACGCCGCTCCCGCCGGACATGCCCTGGGGTGCCACCGAACTCGAACTCGACGGCTCGACGGCCGATGAGCCCAAGCGCGATCTCGGCGCCGAACTGAACGCCGCGATTGGCAGTCCGGTGGACTGCCTCCGCGATTTCGAATCCGAGTCGGCGACGACAATTCGGATTCCGGTCAGCGCCACGGTTCGGCCTACGGGCCGGGTGATGGAGCCCTCGGTAAGCGGCGTGGGACTGTCGATCAATGCAAGGGACTGCGTGGCCAACCGAATCGCCACCGTGAACCTCGCGCCGCTCGAAGGCGACGCTTCCGAAAAGATCTCAACCGTGCTCGAAGCCGTCTACGAGCCGCCCGTGGTGATCCGGTCCGAAGCCGAAGCCGAAGCCGACCTCCGCAACGTGCGCGATCCGCTGCCCAAGCGAGTGGAGGTTGCGCCTTCCGGAATTCCGATAGACCCCCCGACGTCGAGGGAGATTGCCGGTCCCAAGCCGCGCGACCCGAACGGCCCTCAGGGCAAACCGGTCGTCGGTCCCAAGCCGCGCGCAATCGATGGCTACCAGGTGGACGAGAACGCCCAGCGGTGGGATTGAGTACGGAATGGGTCAGAGAGTTACGATTGTCGACGCCTTCACGGCGTCACCGTTTTCAGGCAACCCCGCAGCAGTCTGCGTGCTCGGCCATCCGACCACGGAAGCGTGGATGCAGTCGGTTGCGCGGGAGATGGGCCAATCGGAGACCGCCTTCTGTGTCCCCCTGCGCGACGGCCAGTTCGAGCTCCGGTGGTTCACCCCTGCCTGCGAGGTTGCTTTGTGCGGGCATGCAACGCTCGCGACGGCGCACACCCTCTGGGAGGAGGGCCGACTCGCACCACGCGATTCGGCGCGCTTCAGCACGCAAAGCGGGAATCTGATCGCTGCTCCGCTGGGTCGTCAGATTCGAACTCGATTTTCCGTCGCGACCTCCGACCGAGTGCGAAGCCCCGCAAGGGTTGGCGGACGGTCTCGGGGTCACCCCGCTTTGGGTCGGCCGCGACGACGACGACTACCTCGTTCTCGTCGAGTCCGAGAGCGACGTACAGAATTGTTCTCCGGACTTCGCATCGCTTCGTCGCGTCGAGACGCGCGGCGTCATCGTGACGGCGGTGAGCGACAAAGAGAGGATCGACTTCGTGTCGCGCTTCTTTGCGCCACGGGTGGGCATCGACGAAGACCCTGCCACCGGATCGGCCCATTGCGCGTTGACACCGTTTTGGGCTGAGCGACTGGATCGTTCGTCGATGGCAGCAGCCCAGATCTCTGCGCGCGGAGGTTCGTTCGAAGTCGAGCTCGCGGGCGACCGGGTCAAGCTGAAGGGGACCTGCGTCACGACCGTTCGCGGAACCCTCACGGAGGACCCTCCCGAAGCGCGAGGCTAGCCGTCGATGCGATAGATCCGGCGCGCGTTGTCTTCCAGCACCCGCTGCGCGTCCACGGAATCGAGGCTTTCGAGGATGCGTTGCGCGTCACTCCTGGCGAAAGGGCGCGGGGACCGAGTCGAAGGCAGATCGGTTCCGAACATCACCGCTTCCGGATTGATCGACAGCAGCGAACGAATCGCGGTGATCGGGTCGAAATCAAGGCGCCCGAAACCGCTGGCCTTGACGAAGCCACCAGCCTCGACGAAGCGTACCAGGTGCGGCAGGCCGCCGGCTGATAGTCCGAGATGGTCGATGCCGAGTCTAGGAAGGTCGCCGAGAGCGGGCGCGATCGACGGCAGCTCTTTGGCATCGACGTAGAGTTCGGTGTGCCAACCAGCGACCTCGTGCACCCGTCGGCCGAAGGTCGCGATCGAAGAGAGGCCCGCCGACCCGCCACGCCGCAGGTTGACGCGCACGGCGCGGACACCCAGCCCGTCCAGTCGCAGGATCTCGGAGTCCGGAGTGTGCTCCGGAAGCTGGGTCACACCGACGTACCGAGGGCCTAGCGTACCGAGCGCCTCCTCCAGATACGCTTGGTCGAAGCCCTGGAACGAGCCCGAGACCAGGGCGCCGCCGCTTGCGCCAAGGCCTTCGACGGCCACGAGGTAGTCTCTGACGGAGAAGGGCGGCGGCAGATAGCCGTCGTTGGCTACGAGCGGAAAGTCAGGGCTGACAATGTGAAAATGCGCGTCGAACACGGCCAGCCGCCCGCTCCTACTGAGGCCGCTTCCGCGCAGCGAACCACGCGCGGACCTTCTGCATTCGTTGGTGCTGTTCTGTCGGGGCGTGGCGCGCGCAGGTCGAACGTTCATCCGAGCCCTCGGCGGCGCCCCACCGCACTTCGACGCAGTCGTTGGGATTGTAGGCGACCTCCATCTGTTCGGCGCGGTCGACGAGGTCGCCGAGCGTTAGCTGCCAAGGGCTTCCGTCCGACCGCGTATACTCGAACGTTCGGGCGCGAAGCGTTTCGTCGAGTGCGCGCGTCACTTCGGCAACGACCTGATCTCGGTCCGTGTCGCGGACTCCGAATCGTTCCGGGTGACTGGCCACTTGACTTGGAAACGAGGTTACCGCGTCGATGCTGATCAACAGACGCATGTCGCGCGACGGGGTGGAGTAGTCTTCCCATGGTCCAGAGGTCAGAAAGAGCGACGACCCGCGCGGCATCGGCACCGTCTCGAACCCGGTCTCCTTCATGAAGACTTCGCCGTTGTCGACCGAGCTCAGTCTGCGCTGAGTGGATTCTTCGAGAGCGTCGACCAGGCTTACCTGCATACGAACCGGGTCGAGCGGGCGTGGGTTGATCAGGCCTTCCATCGCTGAATAGAAATCGTCGCTGGTGCCCCGGTACTGCTCGTCTGACCATGCGCGCGAGAGCCGTGGTTTGTCGAGGTCGGAGTTGCTTGCTGCGATGATCGCCGGGCCGTCGTCGACGCCATTGCCACTCGGATCGACGACCACCGGCCGCCATGCCTTGAAGCCGGCACCAACCGCATCGGTGTCGGGGGTAAACAGAAAGGAGCCTCGCCAAAACCTTCGTCGACCGACGGTTCCATCCGGCTGAGCGTCGGCTCCGATGAGTACGCCGTAGTCAGTCAACCCCTGGGGCTTCCAACGAGCGACGACGAGCACGTGGCCGTAGGGGTCGGCGAACACGGTGCCCGGCCGCAGCGCATCGCGGCTCAACCCGACGGGATAGAAGTCGGTTGCGTCGTCGTTGGGCAGCGTGCGTGGACTGGAGGAGTGGACGACGTTGGCGACGCCGCGAATGAAGCGTCGAAACGCGCCGGTGTCGGTAGCCGCCTTGATAGGTTCGAGATTGCTGAAGAAGCCAAGCTCACAGGCAGGGGGTTTGTCTTTGCGTCCGCGGCTACAGCCGCGATAGGCGAACGGAAGCCGCAGCTTCCAGGCGAAGTAGGCGCGCAGGAAGTAGGGGAGGTCAGCGCAGTCCGGCTCGAGGGTTAGTCGCGCGTCTTCTCCGGGAAGGTTGTAGTCGTAGAGGAGGTTCCGCTCTGGATCGCCGATGACCTCTTGCAGGGTAGGCCAGGTGACGTCTTCGTCGACGGGCTCGCGGAACAGGTTCTCGACGAACGCAGCGTATTGATTTTCCGTGCGAACCGACCATCGTTGCTCGGTAGGCCACGCCGGTTCCATCGCGCCTCGCGGTTTGCTTTGCGGTTCCGAGGTAGCGACTCTGAACCTTCGACAGGCGAGGATTCGCTCGCCGTCGCCGAGCACGGCGGTCCACTTTCCGGCAGCGGGGCTCGGCAGCGAGGCAACGCGCCCAAACGGCGGCCCGTCGAGTTCGAGTTCGGTCGCACTGGCCTGGCTTCCGCTTGGA
Organism: uncultured delta proteobacterium; assembly: GCA_963845195.1. Taxonomy (GTDB): domain Bacteria; phylum Myxococcota_A; class Polyangia; order Polyangiales; family Houyiibacteriaceae; genus SG8-38. The sequence goes on along the minus strand of CAWJRH010000004.1, from coordinate 1,777,657 downwards.
TCGAAGAGTGTGAGGGTTGCGACACCGGGGTCGCGCTCGCTGGTCGCGACGACGCGCAAAGGCTGGGACGTATTGGGTTTGCGCGGTGCGATGAGAAGCGCGTCACGGCGCGAGTCGCGGCAGGCGCCAGTTGGCACCGACACCGGTGCGGCCGGGCGCACGACGGCGTTCGCCCTCAGGCCCTCGCCCGGCGTCCTCCCGATCACGCTGACCTGCGTGATTCGTTCGAGGAAGTCGCCTCGTGAGCTGCCGGCTCCGAGCGAGAGGTCGCTCACGGCGATGCGGTCGATGCGATTCACGGTCTCGAGCTCCGTGCCCTCGCAAGGGGTCACGTATTCGGAAAACGCGTGGATCGCCATCGGGACCCCCGCGTCCGTGCTCCCGAGGTAGAGCATGATGTGACCGGGAAACTGAAGAAGGACGATGCCTCGTTCCGCTGCGGCATCGAGGAGGAGGCGCTTCTCGTTGAGGTCGGTCATGTCGGAGACGTCGATCGCGAAGGTGCCTGCCTCGGCCTGGCGAGCGCTATGTCGCGGCAGCTTCAGACCGAAGCGAGCGAACAGCTCCATCAGGAACCGGGAGCAATCGTAGCCGCCGGCCTTGCCGCCCCAACCGTATGGCGCTCCCTGAAGCGAGAAGGCTTCGGTCAAGAGTGCTCGACGCGTCAGGGCCTTCGCGGGCGCGACCGAGATCGCGGCAGCGGCGTCCGCCGACAGGGGTTCCGAAAGATCGTCCAGGGTCACCCAGCCAAGCGCGTACGGAGTCCGTGCGAGGTAGAGTCCGCCGCCCCAATCGGCGAGGAGCTGGACAACCTCACCCGGTCTCATCGTGCTGCATCGGTTTCGATCAAACTCGGCGTCCACCGGGGGATGGAAGAGTCCGCGCGCAGCCGGACCACAGCGAATCGGCACTAGGCGTTCGACCGTTCGCCAACTCGAATCGAAGGTCAGGCCCGGAGGCGCGGTGAATGCCGCCAGTGCCTTGGCGTCGAGCGCGTTGCCGTCGCTGTCGACGAGTGCGCCTTCCTCGAGGCGCTCTCGCATGTAGTCGAGCCGTTCCTCCACCTGAGAGCCCAGCACCGACGCGTCGAGGGGTGCCATGAGATCGACCTGGCCAAGCGCTTCTCCATCTTGGGAAACGGCAAGCGCGCGGTTGTGCCGCGTGACTTCCGCGGGATCGAGCAGTGGCTCGTCGAGCGGGCCGTACCGCTGCGCCCGGTCGAGCCAGTAGTCGAGGGTTTCGTGCTCGGCCGAGACGTTCTTCAGCGGTGTCTCGACACGACGCACCTCAGGGCAGTTTGCGTCTCTCACGACGTGGGGCTCAGCCACACGCGGTCTCGAGCAGCCGATCGCGAGCACCAGCGCCACCGTGAAGGCAGCCGTGGGTCTCATGCGGGCTCGAGCATCCATCGAATCACCTGGTCCTCGACCGTCCCCCGGGTGCCGAGGCCGAGATTTGCACTTTCCGGGAAGCCAACATGGCCCCCCTGCGGAGTGATAACACGCCTCAGGTGGTCGGCGCTTTCGAGCCAAGGTCGGACGGATTCGACCAGCACCATCGGGTCGCGTTCCGCTGCGACGAACAGCGTCGGCACATCAATGTCGCCAAGGACGAAGCAGGCGCTGGTCCGAGTCCAGTAGTCCTCGGCACCCCTAAATCCGTACCTCGGCGAGATCACTTCGTCGTCCCAGTGCTCCATCGTGTCGATGCGCATGGCATCGTCGATCGCCAGCGGCACGTCCCGGCGCTTGGCGACATTGTGGTAGATGTCCTTCAGTGCGCGGAGGACGTGGCGCCGATAGTGAGCGCCCCGCGGCTGGTCGATCGATCGCGCACTCGTGGCCAGATCGATCGGTGAGCAGACCGCGGCTGCGGCTGTGATCCGAGGATCCGGGTTGGCGGCAAGGTAGCGGAGAGCCATGTTCCCCCCGAGCGAGTATCCGAGGAGCAGAATTCGGTCGTAGGCCTCGAGGGGACGGCTGCTCAACGCGGCCGCCAGATCTTCGGTAAGCCCCGCGTGATAGTAGTCAGCCCCGCTGCGATCTGCGCCCCGGAGGTTCAGGCGCAGGCTGTCGAGTCCAGCCCGTGCGGCGGCTTGTGCTGCTCGGAGCGCGTAGTAGCTGCTCGCGCTTCCGCCTAGTCCGTGGACAATGACCACGATCGTGCGGGAATTCCTGTGCGACAGCCTCCCCGTCAGGCTCAGCGTACCCACGACCTGGTCATCGAGCATCGCCTTCCACTCGATCGAGGCGGGCGGTCTGGGCGGTGCGATCGAGTAGCGGAGAAACGGAGCCAGGGTCCAGAAGTGACCCAGGAGGTTCATGAATCGTTGGGCTGCGTCTTCTGCACGGATGCGATCGGGCTTGGCTGCTGATGCCAAGCGTAGAAGGGAGGGCGATCCTTGCAGACCGGACGGTCGTCGTCAGAGCAGAAGATGCGGACGTGAAAATGGCTTCGGTGCGGCGCGCCGTTTCTCGGCTGGGAGATGACGCGCTTGGCCTTGAGGATCACCTCAGGGTTCGCTCGCTCCTTGATCGCCTGGTTGAGCAGTGCGCGCTTGGCGGAGTTCATCACGAAGATGTGCTGAACGTCGACAGTCGGGTGGCTCAGCAGCGCTTCCATCAACGCCCAGTTGCGAGCTGCGTCGAACTTGTAGACGTTGCCCCATTGGTAGGCGACGCGCTTGTTGTTGAACGGCACGAAAACGTGGTTGTTCACTGGCGTCGCCTGGCGGTCGAGCATGTAGAAGCCGAGGTCGACGTCGCGTCCGCTCTGGTGAGACTTGTGGGGCTGGAAGCGTCCGCCGCCAGCACGCGACAAATCACCGACGGTCAGCCGCGAGCGCGGGTATCGAAACGCGACCTCGTGAGCGGCGTACTCGATCACACGAACGAGTTCACCGGTGCCGTGCCGCGTGTTCCGAGACCCGACCTTGACCAGGAGGTCTTTCTCGTCGTTGACCGCCGTACCGAAGCGAAGCAGTCCGCGGTTCGGGTAGCCGACCGAAATACTTGGGTTGGGCTCGAGGTCCGACGGCGAAATCCTTCTCGGCATCCGCGAAATCCGCTCGAGGTCTTCATCGGTCGGTTCCGCATGCGCCTCGGCGTGCTGCGCTTCTCGCAGGACCGGGTCACCTGTCATCGGCAGCTCGGCGAGCGCAAAGGTGCCCGAGAGCCACGTCAGTGACATTGCCAACAGCGCACAGATTCCCGGAACGAGTCTTGCGCCCCTCACCCTATTCAATCCTTCGTTGCCCATCGTTTTCGCGCCGCGCAGTGTGCCGCGAATCCCCCTGATTGCCAGTTTGCCCTTTGAAAAGTTCGCGTGCCAGAGCTGTCAGGGCGTTCAGCCTGGACTTCCTGGTCTTTTGTTAGCACCGCTCGGGCGCTTTATCGCAAAAAAGAGATTTCCGTAGGGTTTCATCCGACGGCAGGCTCACGTTCGCTCGCAACATCCTCCGGCAAATCACCCGGAGGGGCGACAGTGGCGCCGAACAAATAGCGGACGAATAGCCAGGCGATCACGACCAATCCCCAGACCAGGCCGAGCACCACGCCCCCGTCGATGATGCCGCGCCAGGGCTGCGGCAGACCGCGAACGAACCAAATGAGAAGACCCAGTACGCCGATGAACGTCCAGCTCACCGTCATCTGTCGGCGGGTAGAATGAAAGAGACTCATGCAGAACGGGAGGGCCAGCAGCACCCACAGCGGGCGCGGATTCCGTCCAAGGTGGACGGCGCGCGACACGACTCGCGGTGAGAACCGAAGCTGAAAACCTCGATAGCCTTCGAGGTATGCGTTCGATGCGAGCCAGCCTACGTAAATCCCTTGTTGCCCGGTTGTCATGAGGCCGTGGGTCCAGGGCTCGAGTGCCAGGGGGGTGAGACGCCAGATCGCCTGTCCTAGAAGCAGCGAAACCCAGGCAATCCCCCAGGTTGCGATGATCTTTTCCCAAGGACCACGCTCCACGGCGGCGACGGTAGCAGTCCGACATCTGATGTCTACTTGCCCCGGGCGGCCATCGCCCTGCATGCTCTTGTAGGAACGTGAGCTTCGAAGACGAACTTTACGAGTTGGAAGAAGAGGAAGCCCCTCCGAAGACCGCTCGACCCGGCCTGCCGATCGAGCCGCGGCGGCTTCTCCGCATTCTCAACGAAGAGCGGCGGAAGCTCCTATGGGCGGTGGGAAGCGCGGTGGCGCTGTCCCTGCTTGCGTCGTTCTTCTTGCCACGGACCTACAAATCCTCCGCGTACATGATCTACGAGGGGGTGCCCCTGCTCGACGGGGACAAACCGTCCGACGACGTCACTGCATTCGCCGACTCGACCCTGTCGCCGAGTCGTCTCCGGGAAGTTCGCGAAAAGCTCGGCTGGAGCACCTCCCTGACCGAGCTCAAGGAACGACTGGATGTGTCGCTCGAAGGCGTCACGGCGATTCGGATCGAAGCCAAAGCCGACAGCGGCGAAGATGCTCGTGCGCTCGCGCAAACCGCACTCGACGTCTTTCTCGCACAGCAAGCCAGCTACAACGCGGAGCGCACGGACGCCCTCCGCAAGGATACGGAGCTTGCGCTCGAGCGTGCGAAGGCGGAACGCAATCAAGCGATGGCGTCGTTCGACACGTTCCGCCGTGAGAGCGGCAACACCGATGTCCTCGAGCAGCAGGCCCAGCTCCGCGAACGCATGACAGACCTGCGTGCACGTGCCGATGAGGCGCGCGTCGATGTCGCCGCCCAGCAAGCGCGGATGGGCGAGCTCCAAAGGACCCGAGATGAGCTTCCTCGGGAGGTGGTGTCGACCGCGACCGTTGGCAGGCCCGTGGACGAGCCCTTGGCCGAAGCGCGTGCAGAGCTTGCGACGGCGCGCGGCACCCTCAGTGAAGAGCATCCACGAGTCCGTGCGCTTCAAGAACGAGTCAACAGTCTGCAGCGTCAGCGCCAGGGCGAGACTGTCCAGCGCGGGGGTCAGACCATCGTGGCAAACCCTGCCCGCGACCAGGTAGAACGAGACCTGGCGACTACGCGCGCCGCGTTTGCGGCCGCCACCGAACGTGAGGCTGCGCTCCGCACACTCATCGAATCCGTGCGCGGCGAGGCAGAGCTTCTCGCGCCGGCGGAGGGTGAAGCACGTCGCGTATCCGCTGCGCTCACCGCCGCGGATGAACGCGTCGAAGATCTCACAGCCAAGGTCAGGAAGCTTCAAGACGCGAGCGTCACCGAGACCACCGGACTTCGCGTGCTCTCTTATCCCGTCGTTCCAGACGATGCCAAAGCCTCGCCTCTTGCGGTGCTGCTGCTCTTGCTGCTTCCTCTTCTGGTCGCTCTCGCGACGGCGGTCTACCTCATTGCGAATCGACTCCGGAGCCTCGACATCGAGGCCCCGCGGGAAGTCGCTTGGTGGGGGCGCGGCCCCGTGCTCGGTACCAGCGTATGGCCTCGAGATCCTGCAGCGCTAGCGAGCTTCGTCGACGAGTTCGAAGACCACGGCGTGCACGGCGCGGGTCGCACCCTGGTGGTGCCGGCAAGCGAGGCGGAGCGCGATGTCGCCTGCGAGTTCGCGGTGCGTCTTTCACAAGCGCCGTGGCTCGCCGCAGCCATCCTGGACGTCGAAGAGGTTCCGCGACGCCCTTCACCGCTCATCACGCGGTCTGCCACGACCGAAGCGTTTCCACTGGTCACCCCGTACGCGCGAGGCGGCGTCACCATCAAGACACCGCCTCCGGAGGCCCCGGCCCGACGCCTCACGGCCGACTTGGGGTCGGACCCAGCCGGCTCGGGCCGACGTCACACGCCTATTGGCGGCATGGGCGGCCCGGTCATCACCCCGCCGGCGCAGCAGGCACCCAGGCCAGCGCGAAAGCAAACCATCGTTGGGCTCCCAGCAGTCGAGGGAGAGTCGTCCCCGACGGCCTCTGAGACAGCCGAGGTGGTTCAGCCAGCACGGGGTGTGGCCAAGGCCACCCTCCGAATCCTCATTCACCCCGATGAGACCGCGCGGGAACAAAGCGATGCACGGAGTACGGGGACCGACGAGCGCACCGAGGCGTTCTTGTTGGCGCGGCCCGTCACCATGGGGCGTGGCTTGGGCGCACGACCGAGCGACCGTGGGGACGAACCTACAGGCTCGCGTGCGGTGATGCGTGCCGCGGTTCGTCTGCTCGGCAACGGCGATGACGACAGCGCGAGGTTCATGCGTTCGGAACCGCCGCGTGCCGGCGCCTACGGGTCGAGTTCGACATCCGCGATTGCGCTCGCGTGGAACGGGCCTTTGAGCGGGCCGGTGCTGCGCCGTGCTGCGCGGCTGGCCCATCGGGTCGTCGTGGTCGTTTCTTCCGGAATGAACGTGGTGGATCTGAGCCGAATCCGGACGCGTCTCGGCCGAGAACAAGGCGTGGGCTACGTGCTCGTCAATCTGAGGGACGAGTACGTCGACCTCGAGGACCGTGTGGGTGAGGTCGAGGAGTTCTGGGGCGGTCCAAGCCAGCCGGAGCCGGTGCGCGGCCGCACCCGCTGACCGGCGTTTGCGGCGCGAACTGCTCTAGTCTATCTAGCGTTGGCTGTGACCGACGCTGCCGATCGTCTCAACGTCTTTGCTCCTCTGACGAAGGATGCGTGGATCGCCAAGGTTGAAGCCGACCTCAAGGGTGGCTCGCTCGAAGGGCTGCGTTCCACGATTCCTGGGGGCCTCGAAGTTGAGCCCCTCTATACCGCCCAAGACGTCGACGAATCGGTCCGACTGGGAGGGCCCGGTCAGTTCCCCTACGTGCGCGGCTCCAAGGCGGTCGGCGCGTGGACGATTCGCCAAGAGTATGACGGACCGTTGCTAGAGAACTGCGCGCAACGCATCGCGCGCGACCAGGCGCGAGGAGTCGAGGCTCTTTGGATTCGCCTCGGTACGCGCCACGGATGTCGCGTCGTCACCGTGGACGATCTCGACCAGCTCCTCGCGTCGGTCGACCTCGGCGCGACCTCCATCTGTCTCGACGCTGGGGCAGACGCGATGCCGGTTGCCGCGGCGATGATCGCAGTCGCGGAGCGCCGCGGCGTGGGGGCCGATCGGCTCGACGGATGCTTCGGCCTCGATCCCATTGGACTGTTGGCGTCATCCGGCGGCATCGAGGGCGGCCTTCAGGCGCGATTCGCCGAGCTTCGCGACCTCGCCGCATGGACGACAGCGCACGGCCCCTCGCTCCGCGCGGTTTGCGTTTCGACTCACCCGTTCCACCAGGCCGCAGCAGGCCCGGTCGGGGAGCTTGCGATCGGCCTCGCCACCGGGGTCGAATACCTTCGTCAGTTAATCGGGGCTGGGCTCTCGATCGATGACGCCGCCCGCCAACTCTGGTTCGCGTTTTCCGTTGGCAGCAACTTCTTCACCGAGATCGCGAAACTCCGGGCCGCGCGCTGGCTCTGGGCCAAGGCGCTGGTTCTGTCGGGAGCCGATCCGAGTGCCTCGAGCATGCAGCTTCACGCGCGGACCTCGGCCTTCACGAAGACGCAGCGTGACCCGTGGGTGAACATGCTTCGCGCGACCGCAGAGTGCACTGCGGCGGTTCTCGGTGGTGCGCAGAGCGTGAGCACCCTTCCTTTCGACTCGGCGATCGGCCCACCGAGCGAGCTGTCGGAGCGCGTGGCTCGAAATACCCAGATCGTGCTGCGCGAAGAGTCGCATCTTGGCTCGGTTGCAGACCCCGCCGGCGGCAGCTGGTACGTCGAGGCGCTCACGGCCAAGCTCGCCCGCGCGGCCTGGGCCGAGTTTCAGACGATCGAAGGGAAGGGCGGGATCCTCGAAGAGCTCTCTTCGGGGCGGCTGAATGTATCGATCGGGCGCCTTGCTGAAGCGGCGCGGGGTCGGGTTGCGAGCCGAAAAACCCCGATTGTCGGCGTGAGCGAGTTTCCAAACCTCGATGAAGAGAAGGTCGAGTGCGACGCGCCAGCGGCCGAGGAGCTCGACCAACGTTTCCGAGCCGCGCTGCAGTCGATCGATGCGGCCACTCACCAGGCCAAACTCATTGCGATTGCGCGGGTGGTCAAATCCACGGGTCGCAAACCCGGGGAACTCACCGACGTATGCGTGAGCGCAGCGATGGCGGGCGCCGACCTCTACAGCGTGGGAACGGTCCTGCGGCACGGTCAGCCGGACTTTCATCTCGATCCGGTATCCGAGTGGCGCCAGGCCGAAGGGTGGGAGCGCCTGCGAGATCGCAGCGACCGTCACCTCGAACATCACGGACGCCGGCCAACCGCCTTCCTGGCGAATCTCGGTTCCATCCCCGCCCACAAGGCGCGATCGGCCTGGGCTCGGAACCTTCTTTCCGCCGCCGGCATCGCTTCCGTGTCGAACGACGGATTCGGCGATCCCGCCGCAGTTGCTGACGCCTTCGACCCCTCGTCGGCGAGCATGGCGGTCATCTGCGGGAGCGACGCCGACTACGAGACGATGCTGGAGCCCGCGGTGGCGTCGCTCAAAGCCGCGGGGTGGCCGATCGTTGTCGTCGCAGGGCGGCCGGGGGAACGAGAGGGCACGCTGCGAGAGACCGGAGTCCACGACTTCATCTTCGTCGGGGCCGACGTGCTCGAGGTGATGCGCAAGCTCATCGATGCAATCGGGGTAGAACGATGACCAAGCTTCCCGACTTCGCGACAATCGGCTTCGACGACGCGCTGCCGGATTCGAGCGTCCACCCATCGAGCGGGCAGCCGCAGGTCGCCGACGGCGGCGGAGACAGCTGGCTCACCCCCGAGGGAATCGAGGTCAAGCCGGTCTACACGGAAGCTGACCTTGCCGACGTGTCGCACCTGGAGACGATGCCCGGGCTCCCGCCGTTCCTTCGAGGGCCGTATTCGACGATGTACGTCAAGCGTCCCTGGACCGTACGTCAGTACTCGGGCTTTTCGACCGCAGAGGCGAGCAACGCCTTCTACCGGCGCAACCTTGCAGCAGGGCAAAAAGGCCTGTCGATCGCCTTCGATCTCGCGACTCACCGAGGCTACGACTCGGACCACCCGCGCGTGACGGGGGACGTCGGAATGGCGGGCGTGGCGATCGACTCGATCAAAGACATGCGCATCTTGTTCGACGGGATTCCGCTCGACCAGATGAGCGTCTCCATGACGATGAACGGGGCAGTGTTGCCGGTGTTGGCGCTCTATGTCGTTGCGGCAGAAGAGCAGGGCGTGTCCCCGAAGGAGCTGACCGGAACCATTCAGAACGACATTCTGAAGGAGTTCATGGTTCGGAACACGTACATCTATCCGCCGACCCCCTCGATGCGGATCATTGCCGACATCTTCAAGTACACCGCAGCAGAGATGCCGCGCTTCAACAGCATCAGCGTGAGCGGTTATCACATGCAGGAGGCCGGGGCGACGCAGGATCTAGAGCTTGGCTACACGCTCGCCGATGGCCTCGAGTACGTCCGCACTGGCCTCGAAACAGGGCTCACGATCGATCAGTTCGCGCCCCGAATCAGTTTTTTCTGGGCGATCGGGACGAACTACTTCATGGAGATCGCGAAGCTTCGCGCCGGACGCCTGCTTTGGGCCAAGCTCATCGAGCAGTTCGGTCCGGAGAACCCAAAGAGCCTGGCGCTGCGGACGCATTGCCAGACCTCGGGATGGAGCCTCACCGCGCAAGACGTGTACAACAACGTCGTCCGCACATGTATCGAGGCGATGGCCGCCACACAGGGACACACGCAAAGCCTCCACACCAATTCGCTCGATGAAGCCATTGCGCTGCCCACCGATTTTAGCGCCCGGATCGCGCGCAACACGCAGCTCTATCTCCAGCTCGAGAGCGGAACCACGGACGTGATCGACCCCTGGGGCGGCAGCTACTACGTCGAGCGACTGACCCACGAGCTTGCGCTGAAAGCCTGGGAACACATCAAAGAAGTCGAGGGCCTAGGCGGAATGACCAAGGCGATCGAAGCCGGGCTGCCTAAGCTTCGCATCGAAGAGGCAGCGGCCCGCACCCAGGCCCGAATCGACTCTTCTCAGCAGACCATCGTCGGTATCAATCGCTACAAGCTCGACCAGGAAGACCCCATCGAGGTGCTCAAGGTCGACAACACGGCCGTGCGCGAGGCACAAATTCGACGCCTCGAAGAGCTGCGGAGCGAGCGGGACGATGCCGTCTTGCGAACCAAGCTCGACGCGCTTACCAACTCTGCAGAGACCGGCGAGGGCAATCTGCTGGCGCTCGCGATCGACGCGGCGAGGCATCGCGCGACCGTGGGTGAGATCAGCGATGCGTTGGAGAAAGTGTACGGCCGTTACCAGGCGACGATTCGGAGTATCCAAGGCGTGTATCGAAGTGAAGTAGGCGACGACGTAGAGGGCGTGAATCGTGTCCGAGTTCGAAGCGATGCGTTTCTCGACAAGTACGGGCGACGCCCGCGGATTCTCGTCGCGAAGATGGGGCAGGACGGGCACGACCGGGGTCAGAAAGTCATCGCGACTGCGTTCGCCGACCTCGGCTTCGACGTCGATATCGGCCCTCTGTTCCAGACTCCGGAGGAAAGCGCCAAACAAGCGATCGAGAACGACGTGCACATCATCGGGGCGAGCTCCTTGGCGGCCGGTCATCTGACGCTGGTGCCTGCGCTCAAGAACGCGCTGCGCGATCTCGGCCGTGACGACATTCTGGTGGTCGTCGGCGGAGTCATCCCTCCCGAAGACTATGAAGCGCTCCGCGAAGCGGGGGCCGTCGCGATCTTTGGGCCAGGGACGGTCATTGCCGACGCCGCCCTCGAGCTGCTCGACGACCTCGAGGCGCAGCTCGAGGCGCCGTGAGGCCGACCGTAGATCCGCAGGCGTACGCGGACGGAGTTCGGGCCGGAGACCGTGCCGTTCTAGCCCGCGCGATTACACTGGTCGAGAGCGAGAGCCCCGCGCACGCAGAAGCCGCTCGCACCATGCTCGACGTGCTGATGCCAGCCACCGGCGGTTCCTATCGAGTTGGCATCAGTGGCGTTCCTGGTGCCGGTAAGAGCACGTTTATCGATGCGCTCGGCCAAATGCTTACGGGACGAGGTCATCGGGTTGCGGTGTTGGCGGTCGATCCGACCAGCACGGTGAGCGGGGGCAGCATTCTCGGAGACAAGACGCGTATGGCCGGTCTCAGCGCCGATCCCAACGCGTTCATCCGTCCGTCGCCCACGAGCGGCACCCTTGGTGGGGTGACCCGCAAGACGCGAGAATCCATTCTCGTGTGCGAAGCCGCGGGCTTCGACGTGGTGCTCGTCGAGACGGTGGGTGTTGGGCAGTCGGAGACGATCGTCGCCGGTATGGTCGACCTCTTCATGGTGCTCCTGATTGCCGGAGCGGGTGACGAGCTACAGGGCATCAAGCGAGGCATCCTCGAAGTCGCCGATATGATCGCCATCAACAAGGCCGATGGCGACAACCGCCTGCGCGCGGAAGCGGCTCAGGCCTCCTACCGGAGCGCGCTACGCTTGATGCGACCAGGCAGTGAGCCGCCCGTCTTCACCTGCAGTGCGCTCGAAAAAACCGGCCTCGATGCGCTTTGGGAAACCGCGGTCGAGCGCAAGAGCGAACTCGAGTCGACCGGAGCGTTTCAGCGCAAGAGGCAAGACCAACAGGTGCGCTGGATGTGGGACATGGTCGAAGAGGGGCTTCGGGTGGCGCTGCGCTCGGATCCTACCCTCCGATCCCTGCTCGAACGCCTCGAGCGGGCCGTTGGGTCCGGTCAGACGGCGCCCAGCGCAGCGGCCCACCAAGTGCTTAGAACCTTCGCAGAGCGCGCCAGCGAAGCGCTGGGCCCCGGCTGAGCGAGCTATTCCCGTTCGCCGCCCTGTGTGAGCCTCGGCTCGAGCGCCAGGTCTGTGCCGTCGACCCGGAGCGTCGACGAGCCGTCGGTGATCGCTTGAAGCTGCTTGCCGACGAGTTGGTGCCGCCAACCTTCGGTCAATCGGGACGGCTGGCCGAGGACGAGGGCCGCCACGTCGTCACGCGTGCCCAACATGCTCGGATCGATACCCTCGTCTCGCGCCCGCTGCGAAAGCCAGGCAACGCATAGAGCGACGATGGCGTCGACGGCGGGAAGGCCGTCTGGCTTTCGGGGGGGAGGCGAAGGTCGTCTCGAGCGAGACCCACCCCGCGCCTAATCGCCGCGAGCAGTTCTTCGGTGTGTTTGAAGCGCCGCAGGTCCAGATTGCGGACTCGGCGAAGGTCGCCCTCCGACTTCGCCGGCCGTTGGGCGAGGGCCAAGACGGCCATGTCCGAAAGCACGGTGCGTGGTGGCCGGTTCGCGTCCCGTCCACGCTCGTTGCGCCACGCCGCGAGTTCCTGCGCCACGCCGCGCGCTCGCCCCGTGAGCTTGGATTTTCCGCGCAGCTTCCACCAGAGGGTCGCGGGGTCGGGGGCCGACCGGTCTTTCGCTCGCAGTCTCTCGATCTCTTCTTCGGCCCAGCCTAGACGGCCTGTCTCCTCGAGTCGCTCCGTGAGCACGTCTTTGAGTGCCAAGAGGTGCGCGACATCGGCAGCGGCGTAGCGCTGGTCGGCGTCGGGCAACGGGCGTTGCGTCCAGTCGGTAAGCTGGGAACTCTTGTCGAGCGTGACCCCAAGAAGGTCTGTGACCAGGTTGCCGAGCGAGGTGGTTCGGTAGCCGGCGAAGAGCGCGGCGAGTTGGGTGTCGAAGATGTGGGCTGGAACCTGTCCGCAGGCGTCCTCGAGAATCTCGAGGTCCTGCGATCCTGCGTGCATCACGCAGAGCGCGTCGCTCGCGAACACCCGTCGAAGGGGCCCTACGTCAACCGCCAGAGGATCCACGAGAGCGAGGCGCTGTGGTGTGCCTATCTGCACCAGGGCAAGGGTTGGGTAGTACGTGCGCTCTCGATGGAACTCGGTGTCGAGGGCGTACGCCTCGGTCGCAATCAGTTCCTCGATCATCACGTCGAGCGCGGAGTCATCGGCAATCCAGTCAAAGCCATCCATGGGGCTACCTTAGCGCATCGACCCCGTCGGCTCTCTCACGGACAGTACGGACGTCCAGGGTGAGGCTTTTCGAGCCAGACCTTTCGGCGCAAGAGCCAATCCTCGACCTCCGGAGCAAGGGTGCCGGCCGCTCTTCGCGCCTCTTCGTGACTCACCGTGACGGTCGCTGCCATCGGGCGTTTGGGAAGCAACGGCTTCGAGGTGACACCCAGCGCTGCCAGTTCCGCGCGCCGCCACGCGTGAAGCGGGTGCGAGTCGCGGCAGCCGAGGGCAATGTCCTCGGCGGAGCAATAGAATCGGAAATGAAAATGATCGTCGTGTGGGTAGCTCGGCTGGCAGGTCATCTGTGCGAAGCGCTTCCAGGTCGCTTCGGGTGCGCCGTCGTTCCGCGCATGGTCGAGGAGCAATCGCCGAAGGTGCTCGGCGACATAGATCGACTGAAGCGCAGCCTCGGGGTCTTCGATGAGGGCGCGAACGAAGGTCCAGGTCCGCGGCAGGTCGATTCGAAGCGGTACGTCGTCTTTGGGGTTCGCGAGAATCGCGGAAATCCACCCCGTTGCCTTCCGGGTCGAAGAAAGCACCCACCGGCTCGATCGGCGCGCCGTCGGGCCCGAGCTGGTAGAAAAGGACATCCACGTCTCGCCCGCTCTGATGTGAGCCGTGCCGCGGGATCGGGCCGCCGCCGCGAAGGCTGAGATCGTTGATTCGCGCAGGTAGACCTCCATGCAGTTCGTGGACGCTGAGGCCCGCGCCCAGCAGCGCCCTGACGACCTCGGTGGTGCCGTAGCGTGCGTTCGGGTCCCGACTCGGATTGAACCGCAGGCCAGGCGCGACGAGCGGAAGCGCGACGCCTCCGGTCAGCGTTCCGTCGTTCGGATTGCGGAGAGAGGTCGAGGTCAACGTTTCCCAGTCGAGGCTGGGTTCTTGGATTTCGGGCTCGGTTCGGTCGACCGGGGACGTCGCCTCCGGAAGCTGTTCGGGTGCGGCGGGCGATGGCCGGGTGCCATGACAGCTCCACAGGAGCAGCGCGCATGCGACCAAGGGGCAGGTGACTCGCGCCGACGACACGCGCGTAGCATTCCGAGGATTTGCGTTTCGTCAAACAAAACCGCATCCTGTGGGCCGTGAATGACGCTCTTCAGTGCCTGATTGACGAGGTGTTGAACCCTCTTCTGAAGTCCGACGAGAGCAGCATGGAGCTGCTGCGCGTCGACGACGACGAGGTCGTTGTACGCGTGTCGGGCAAGGCGGCTTTCGGGGCGGGGGCAGAGTACGTACGGAGCGACATCATTGAACGCGCGCTCCGCAAAGCGATTGGAGACGATCGGCCCATTCGTTTCAAGAAGACGATTCCAACCGCCAAACGCCGCGCTTAGCGGGCAGTCCAACATGTCTCAGCTCCTCATCGAAGACCATGGCGCCGTTCGGCTCCTGACCCTGAATCGTCCCGACAAGAAGAATGCCCTCAGTGAGGCCTTGGCCGCTGAGCTCGTCGATGCGCTGAACGCGGCAGATCGAGACCCGAGCGTCCATGTGATGGTCGTCGGGGGAGGGCGAGACGTATTCTGCGCGGGGGTCGACGTGCGGGTGTTTCTCGAGATCGGAGCAAGCGGCCAAGCGCCGCCCGCACTCGCCGGCATCCACGAGTCCCTGCGCGCCATCCATAAACCGCTCATCGCTGGCGTTCAGGGCGTGGCAGTAGGCATGGGAGTCACCCTCCTTCCGCACTTCGATCTGGTGTATGCAGGCGAGCGGGCGACGTTCCTCGTTCCCTTTGCGGAGCTGGGCCTCGTCGTCGAGTACGCGAGCTCCTACACGCTTCCGCGCCTGATCGGGCGGCAGCGAGCCAACGAGCTCGTACTACGGGGCAAACCGATTTCCGCCGCGACAGCCGAGGACTGGGGGCTGGTGACGCGAGTGTTTCCGGACGCTGACTTCGAGACGTCGCTGCTCGAAATCGCTGCCGACGTTGCGGCGCTGCCTACCGGTGCCGTTCAGGCATCCAAGCGGCTGCTGAAGCTCGGCGAAGCCAGCAGTCTCGAGGAGGCGTTCGCCCAGGAGAATGAAGTGCTTTCGGGCCTGTACGGATCCGAAGAAAACGCCCGCGCCGTGCAGGCGTTCTTGGGACGTGCATCGGACCGCCGTCATCGAAACACTTCGTGAAGTGTTCGAGCTGTCGCAGCATGCGCCGCGGACTCGTGGGCTAGCGACCTTTGAATTCGCCCTCGCGTCGCTCCACGAACGATCGCACCCCCTCGGCAGCATCGTCCGTGTCCATGAGTTCGCGGGCGATCGGGAGCAGCTCGTCGATGGCTGCCTGCATGCCCTCGAGCTCGGCCGTTCGGGCAGAACGAATGGTCGCATAGACCCCGAGCGGAGCCCGCTTGGCCACTGTCTGCGCGATCTCCATGGCCTGGTCGCGCAGGTCGTCGACGGGTGCGACCTCCTGCACCAAACCGATTCGCAGGGCCTCGGCGGCGTCGAACTTGTCGCCCGTGAGCAACCATCGCATGGCGTTGCCCCAGCCCGCCACAGCAGGCAGGCGGACGGTCGCCCCGCCGAACGGAAAGATGCCGCGATTGATCTCGATTTGGCCGAACCTGGCACCTTCGGCGGCGAGCCGAATGTCGGCGGCGAGGAGCAGCTCGATTCCGATCGTGAGGCACCAGCCCTGGACCGCCATCACCAGAGGCTTCTTACGTCGCGGCTCGTGCAGGCTGAGAGGGTCGACCGTTCCCTTTGGAAACAGGGCCTCTCCGCTGCGTACGGCGGGCCCCACCTCCGCGAGGTCGAGGCCGGCGGTGAAGTGTTCGCCGTTCGCCGCCAGGAGGGCACAGCGAAGCTCAGGGTCCGCCTCGTATTCCGTCATCGCTTCACCGAGCTCGCGAAGCATCTGAACGTCGAAGGCGTTCATCTTGTCGGCTCGGTCGAGGATGACCGAAAGGACGTGACCGTGACGTTCAGTCACGATGCGGGGAGTCGAGTCCGTCATGGTCACGCAGATTCCTCGACTTCTTCCAGAGCCGCAAGGCGTAGTTACGCAGAGCGTCGGAGCGTCACCGCAGTGCCATAGGCGACGACTTCGATGGTGCCTCGGCTTTCTTCGCGTGAGCTGGTCGAAATCGTGGAGGTCTCGATTCGAGTGTTGATGTATGCGTCCGCCTCGGGCTGCGATTCCTTCATGCGCAGCAGCGCTTCGCGTCGGGCGCGTTCGATGAGCGACGAGTACGCCCGAACTTCGCCGCCAAACAACATGCGAATGCCGCTGGTGAACCGCTTGAAGTAGTCGACCGACACCACGACGGACCCGATCGCTAGTTCGGCGCGTGCAACCGGCCCGGGCGCCGTCTTGGTCGAGGATGCTAACTTCGAGGCATAGCGTTGCTCCCTCTCGAGGAGGCTCTCGAAGTGTCGGCGTTCGATCCCGGCTCCGACGAAGCGGCCGACCACGATCAGGAGCAGAGGGATCCCGAGCGCGAACCCGAGCTCGAACCAGACGGCGTGATCACTCGACACGGACGGCGGTCCCGTAGGCGAGGATCTCCGACGCCCCCTGGGCGACTGAGGAAGTCGTGAAGCGCACGTTGATCACGGCGTTGGCGCCGAGAGCCTGCGCCTCCTCGACCATTCGGCTCGTTGCCTGCGCGCGGCTCTCTTGAAGGAGCTCGGTGTACCCCTTGAGCTCGCCGCCAACGATGTTCTTGAGCCCTGCGGCGAAGTCTTTGCCGAGATGCTTCGCCCGAATCGTACTTCCCTGCACGAGCCCGAAGTGCTCGGTAACTATGCGCCCGGGGACACTATCGATGTTGGTCAGAATCATCCCCACCTCCGTGCCCGAGATGTAGCAGCAACCGCGCAGCGGTCCCATCTTTCGACATCGGACGATCAGTGCTATGGCTCCGCGGTGAAACTCTGCGTAGTCGGTACCGGGTATGTGGGTCTCGTCACCGGAACGTGCTTTGCGGCCACTGGGCAAAGCGTCGTCTGCGTCGACAAAGATGCCTCGAAGATCGAGCGTCTGAAGGCCTACGAGATTCCAATCTACGAGCCCGGGCTCGAGGAGATGGTGCAGGAGAACGCCAGGGCGGGACGCCTGACGTTTTCGACCAATCTCGCGGACTCCATAAAGGACGCCGATATCGCATTCATCGCGGTGGGCACGCCGCCGACACTTGATGGAGAGGCGGACCTGAGCGCGGTGTTCTCCGTCGCAAAGGAGCTAGCCGAGCACGCGACCCAAGACCTTGTCATCGTGAACAAGAGCACCGTGCCCGTTGGCACCAATGGTCAGGTGCAGCGGCTCGTGGCCGACTCCAAGTTCGACATGCAGGTGGTATCGAACCCCGAGTTCCTCAAAGAGGGCGGCGCAATCCAAGACTTCATGTACCCGGATCGCATCGTCATCGGGGTTCGCGACAACCACGACCGCGCCCGCCGTTTGATGGAGAGGGTCTACCATCCACTCAATCTGTCCAACACGAAGATTGTCTGGATGAACCCCGAGAGCGCGGAGGTCACGAAGTACGCTGCGAACACGATGCTCGCCATGCGAATCTCCTTTATGAACGAGCTCGCAGTACTTTGCGAGGAGGTCGGGGCCGACGTCCAGAGCGTTCGACGAGGCGTCGGCAGTGACCCTCGCATCGGCAAGCAGTTCCTTCACGCGGGGCCCGGATACGGTGGCTCGTGTTTTCCGAAGGACGTCAAAGCGCTTGTCGCAACCGCGCGCCGCTACGGCATCGAGCTCGAGCTCGCCGACGCCACCAATCGGGTCAACGTCCGGCATCGGAGCCATGTCGTTCGAAAGCTGAAGCGCCAGTTCGACGGAGACCTTCGGGGCAAGCGGATCGCGCTCTGGGGTCTTGCCTTCAAGCCTGCGACCGACGACATACGCGAAGCGCCGTCGCTCACGACGATCGAGTTCCTGTTAAACGAAGGCTGCGATGTCGTTGCCCACGACCCAGAAGCCATGGAGAACATTCGGGAAATGTTCGGCGATCAGGTGAGGCTCGTCGACGATGCGTACGACGCGGTCGAGGGCGCCGACGCGCTGCTGCTCCTCACCGAATGGCGAGAGTACCAGTACCCAGACTTCGACCGAATCAAGGGCCTCATGCGCACGCCGACTATCGTCGATGGGCGCAACATCTGGGTCACCTACCGTCTTTCGGAGCACGGCTTCGACTACTCGGGCGTGGGCGTGCAGGTCGGCGCCGCCTGACGCGCGATGTGCGGGCGCTACACGCTTGCCTGCCCCGATCGAGCGGCGCTCACCGCCGGACTGCCGTTCGACACCTTCAGTCAGGTCCGCATCGACTTTCGTCCGCGGTACAACATCGCACCCGGACAGAACAGTCCGATAGCGCATATCGTCGACGGCGCCCCGGTGCTGCGCGATGCGAGGTGGGGCTTCGACTTTGCTGGCGGACGGCAGACGATCAACGCGCGCGCGGAAACCGCTGCTGGGGCGAGAATGTTTCGCGATGCGTTTCGACAGGGTCGCTGCCTAGTCCCCGCGGACGGGTTCTTCGAGTGGCGGACTGAAGGCGGCGTCAGGCAACCCTATCTCTTCCGTCGAACGGACGGCGCCCTCCTGCTGATGGCAGGGCTCCACGAGGGCGGGCGCTACGTCGTGCTGACTCGCGAGGCCACCGGTGACGTTGCGGAGATTCACCATCGTATGCCGGTGCTCCTCGAGCCGGGGGAGGCGAAGCACTGGCTGTCGGAAGGCGAGCTTGCCGGGGCGCCGGGACTCACGCGCACGCGAGTGTCTCTGCGGGTCAATCGGATCGACCACGATGACCCAGACTGCATCGCGCCCGCGGCGCAAGGGTCATTCGATTTCGACTAGATGGTATCCCAGCGAAAGCCTTCGGCCGTGAACGCGTCGTCCGCGAGCGACTTCATGACTTCGTCTTCGTTGCTGTCGATGCGACGGAAGTTGCGCTTGATGCGCACTTTCGCGGCGTCGGTGTACACCTTCAAGATGTCGATCTCGGTGGCGGCACCTTCGACGCCCTTGGCATCGATAGATGACTGAACACGGCTGAGCGTGCACGCCATGACGAAGAGGTCGATCATGATTTCCGCGAGACGGTGACTCGCGAACTGCTTGCCGATGATGCCCTTGCCATGCTTGCGAAGGATCTTGTCCGTGGCCTGGGCAAGGTAGCGAGTCTCCTCTTCGAAGACCTTGGCCTCGTGTTGGATAGCCTCGTGTACCGAGAGCGTGGACTCTCCGCCGATACCCGTGCGCAGCGATGCGTGCTTGCGGGCGTAGTCCGACAGCACCCCGAAACCCTTGATCGGGTTGTTGAAGATGTCCTTCATCGTCGACGAGAGCTCTTTGAGCTGACTCGCGACGTCGTTCATCGCGGTAAGCGCGATGAGCAGTCTGAGAATCTCGTTGGTACCCTCGAAGATGCGGTTGATCCGGCAGTCACGCACGATCCGTTCGTACGGGTACTCCTTCATGTACCCGTTGCCGCCGGCAATTTGCAGCGCCTCGTCGGCGGTTCGCCAAAGGGCCTCGGTCGCGTAGACCTTCGAGATAGCCGCTTCCACCTGATACTCCTGGTACCCAGCGTCGATGAGCCCGCCGACCATGGTGACTACTGCCTCGCTGGTGTAGCAGTCGATCACCATCTGACCGACCTTCTTCTTCATCAGGCCGTAGCTCGAAATCGGCTGCCCAAAGGTCTTGCGCTCGTTGGCTTGCTTGGTGGCCATCTCGATGAGGTGCTTCATCGCGCCGACCGAACCCCCGCCGAGCCCGGTGCGTCCGCTATTGAGGATGCTCATCGCAACCTTGAAACCCTGACCCACTTCGCCGAGGACGTTGTTTGCGGGCACCCGGACGCCGTCGAGATGGACGGTCGTCGTCGAGCTGGAACGGAGTCCCATCTTGTCTTCGTGCGGCCCGATGCTGACACCCTCCATGTCTTTGGTGACGATGAACGCGGTCATCTTGCCGCGGCCGCCTTCTTCGGGGGTCTTCGCGAACACCGTGAAGAAATCGGCGATGCCGCCGTTCGTGATCCAGAGCTTGTTGCCGTTGAGCACCCAGTCGTCGCCTTCTTTGACGGCGCTCGTCTGCAAGGCGGCCGCATCGGAACCGGCCCCGGGTTCAGTGAGGCAGTAGGCGGCGATCATCTCGCCGGTCGCGAGCTTCGGCATGTACCGTGCCTTCTGCTCGTCGTTGCCGAACAAGAGGAGGCCGCGCATGCCGATCGAGCTGTGCGCGCCGATCGTGACCGCGATCGAGGCGTCGTACTTGGCTACCTCTTGGAGGGTTCGCGAGTAGGCCATGTTTCCAAGCCCCATGCCGCCGTGGTCCTCCGATATCACGAGCCCGAACATTCCGAACTCGCGAAGCTCCTCGATGAACTCGGCCGGCAGCTCGGCTTCGACATCCCACTTCGCGAAGTCTTCGGCGCGGGTGCCGAGCAGGCCTTCGAGCGCTCCGGCGATGTCTTTCAGCGTCTCGCGCTGGGCTTCCGGCAGAGCCGGGAAGGGGCAGATGACGTCCTGTTCGATTCGACCCATGCACAGCGAGCGCATGAAGCTTGTAGTTTCTTTGTCGACCACGGGCGCCTCCTTTTTCTGACGGACATCATGCACGCTTGGCTACGCTTCGTCCATGCGTTTGCCGCGCTGCGTCTAGGACGTGCTCTGGCGATCTCGCAAGGTGTCGACCACGAAAAAGGGCTGCTCTCTTTCGAGAACAGCCCTTCCGTCGGTACGTACGAAATCGCTACTCGACGACTTCGATGACCGTGGTCTCTTCGGGGTCGCGCAGGATCGGCTCGATCTTGTTGCGCTCGACCTTGACGTCCTTCGACTTGTTCTTTTTGCCGCGAACACCCCAGAAAGTGGTGCCAGCCGCGATGCGCCAGGCGAACTGGGCCGCGTTTCCGGGGGTGTTGATCGCGATGCCCGGACCGAGGTCGAAATAGACCCAGGGGGCCAGGTTCTTCGGCGTCTTGAACTCGGCTCCGAGACGAATGAGCAAAGGAATCCAACCGTAGTCGGGGACGCCATCCGAGTTGATGAACCAGGTGATCGGGACGAAGCCGCCGGTCACGAGCGAAAAGCGATCGTTGAAGTCGATCGAGACGGGAGCGCCCACCTCGCCGCGGATGCCGAACGTGAAGCTGCTGCCGCGGTTGCCGGCGAGAAGAACGCCAGGCTTGATGAGGAGCGCGACGTCGTTGGTCACCTTGGTCTTTTGCTTCTCCACCAAGTGGAAACGAAGGATGCCGTCGACGGCAAAGCCGATCTTGATGAAGCGGCCGCCGCTCAGGACGTTCGCCGCCGTCCAATCGCCGTAGACCAGCTCTCCGGCGATTCCCCAGTCGAGGCTTCCTTTGCCTCGGTTCCACCATTCGTAGAACACGCTCGGGTATCCTACGCCCGCGTTGTGGACCATCTCGCTCTCGAGCTTCTTGCCGCCGATCACGGAGTTTTCGGGCCCCGCGAAGGCCGGGCTCGCAATCGCAAGCGTCAGAACAAATACACTAATGGCTCTCATTTCCAGCTGCTCCTTCCCCGAAGTGGGGCCAACCTTAGGCGACAATTGACCAGCTTGCTAGTGAATATATGCGCGAAATTTCGACACGCTGAACGCGCGTATTCCATTGCAATTCTATGTATATGGCGCTTTATATCCGAAACGACTCGAGCTTTGCGTAGCCGGCTCGTGCTGTTCGGCCCCTCCATGACGCACGCCGCCGCGCCCTTGACCCGAGACACCACATCCCCAAATGAGCGTCTATGCGAATCATGCTTTTCACGTGCGCATTGAGTCTGCTGCTCGGCTGCGAAAACCCCGGCGCGAAAGTAGAGAGCGCGACCGTCGAGGCTCCTAGCGGGCAGGCGACCGAGACCCCGACCCCCGACGCCGACACGGGTGACGCGAAGGCCGGGCCGCAGCTGCCGATCACCCCGGAGAACAGCAAAGTTGGGTTTGTGGGCGCGAAAGTCACGCAGAGCCACGAGGGTGGTTTCAGCAAGTTCGCGGGCACCATCGACGTGCGAGAGCCGATCGAGGCGAGCATCGTTCAGATCGAAATCGAGACCGCGTCTCTCTTCGCTGACGACCCGAAGCTGCAGAAGCATTTGAAGTCTCCCGACTTCTTCGATGTCGCGAAGTTCCCGTCTGCGACGTTCAAGTCGACGAAGATCGAGAAGACTGCCCAGGGTCACACGATTACCGGCAACCTGACTCTGCACGGGCAGACGAAGACCATCTCGTTTCCTGCGACCGTCTCCGCCCGCCCTGACGGGGGCGTGACCGCGACGAGCGAGTTCGCCATCGATCGTAAGGACTTCGGGATCGTATACCCAGGCATGCCCGACGATCTGATTCGCGACAAAGTCGTCATCAGGCTGAATCTGGACGTGCCGTCCCAGAGCTAGGCGAGCTCGAGCGCGACGCGGGAGCGCGAATAGGGCGATTGCCGTTCAGCGCCGTAAGCTCCACAATCGTCTGATGCGCCGTGCTTCGTTTCTGCTTGTCGTATTGGTAGTTTCAGGCTGCTCGGGCCTGATGCAAAACATCGGCGCCCGATGGGTCACCCGCCAACTCTCGGCGGAGTTCGACCTCGATGACGCGCAGTCGGAGCAAGCGCGTGTAGCGGTCGACCGCATCATCGCAACGGCCCCCGAGGTCCTCGGCGAACCGGTGAACCTGATCGTCGCCAACGCCGACCGTGCAATCGCGACGGGACTGACCGAGCAGGAGCTCGTAGGACTCGAGCGCCAGGTCGACGCGCTGGCGGACGAGGTGGCGGGTCACATCATCGACGAAGCGTCGCCCATTCTAGCGTCCCTCAGTGATGCGCAGATCGACCATGCGGAAGCGCGATTCGACGAGCGATTCGACGAGGTGCGTGAGAAGCTCGACAAGTCTCCGCACGATCGGCTCAAAGCGCGGCAGGACAGGTTCGTCGAGGCGGTCGAGGACTGGACGGGGCCGCTTTCGGACTCGCAGGAGAGGGCACTTCGGGAGTATGTCGCGACGCTTCCCGCGGAAGGGGCGACTCAGCTGGCAGCCGATCAGGGCCGCGTTGCCGAGATCGAGGCGGTGCTTCGAACCCATCCGGGGACGCCCGCGGTTCGCGAGGCTCTGTGGAAAGCCTGGACCGAACGCGAAGACTGGGGCCCGAACGCGCGCTCCGCAGCCGAGCGGCGCGCTAGCAATCGGAAGACCCTGACCCATGTGTACGGCCTGATGACGCCACAGCAAAAACGCCATGCGAGCGATCATCTGCATGAGCTGCACGGCAAGCTCAATCGGTTCCTCGGAATGGTGGACGCCAAGGGCGCGACCAAGACTGCCGAGCGATAGGGCGAGCGTTCGCTAGAACAGCCAGCCGAGGTTGAACTGAAACACCTGGCTGTTGGTGCGGAAGTCGGTCTTGGTGATGCTGTTCATGCCAATAGTGTAGTTGAAATCGAAGTTCACCGGTCCAAGGTCGAAGGCGACGCCGAACCGAGCCCCCGCCTGATAGACCACCAGGGGGAAGCCCGGAATGTCTTTGGGTCGAAACTGTATGCCGCGACCGCGACCGCCGGTTTCGACGAAGCCCCGGATATTGAACTTGTTGACCAGGCCTCCGTAGAGGAAGAGCTTGAAATACGGGTTCTGGTACGGGATGTATCCGGCGGTGATCGGCAGGTCGAGCGAGTTCATCTTCGCTCTTGCGCCGATGATCGCAGGGTCGAGCGGATTGCCCTCTTCAATGGCAATCTCAGCAAGGGTCTCGCTCACCGTGAAGTTGAAGCGGCCGAACACGAGACCGATTTCGCCAAACAGCTTACCCGCGCGGACACGCGCCGCGAGACCGCCCTGCCAATTGAAGAAGTTGGCGGGGTTTCGGCCGCCGACCTCCGTGCCGCTATCGAGTTGGAAGGACGGAATGCGTGGCACCAGCCTGGTCGTGCCGACGCCGAGGAAGACCTTGATGTCCAGTTTGGGAACGGCCGAGGCGGTCGAGGGCGGCATCCAGGCCGCGACCAGGATGGCAACCGCGCATAGCACCGAGCTCGCGGACCTCGTCATCGAGAACCTCTCCAACTTTCCGTCGACGTGCCCATGCTGATCCTCATGCCGGGAATAGGTATTCGACACCGTCGAGGACGAACTTCTTGTCCATGATACGCGGCCACATCGGCTTGACCTTCAGCTTGTCTCTCTGCCACTGCTCGTGCTCCCGCTTGAGCTTCTCGTAGAGTTCCGGCATCTGCTTGCGGAGGTTGATCTTCTCCGATTTGTCCGTGACGAGATTGTAGACCTCGGCCCAGCCGTCGCGCGCGCTTAGAATGAGCTTGTAGTCACCGTCGCGGATCGCCCAGATGTGGTCTGCTCTCCAAAACAGGGCTTGATGCGGTCGATCGTCGCGCTGTCCGGTCACATACGGCACCAGGTCGACCCCGTCGTATTCGCGGTCGGTCGGCAGAGTACCGCCCGCGGCCGCGATCGAGGTTACGAAGATGTCCGCGCTCGACACCGGGTACTCGTAGCGCGTACCTGCCGGAATGCGGGCGGGCCACTTCATCATGAAGGGAACGTTGATGCCGCCTTCGAACTGCGTGAGCTTGCCGCCTTTGAGCGGTCCGTTGTCGGTGGCGTGGGTGTACGACGCGCCGCCGTTGTCGCTCAGCAGAAAGATCAAGGTGTTGTCTTCGAGGCCGAGGTCTTTGATTTTCTGGTGGATCGCGCCGATTGCGTCGTCGAGCGCAGAGATCATCGAATAGTAGACGCGCTTGTTGTCGTCCTCGACGTGCTGGTACATCGAGTAGTAATCGACAGGCGCCTGAAACGGGACGTGCGGTGCCGAGAATGCGCTGTAGATGAAAAACGGCTCGTCTTTGTGTTCTTCGATGAAATTGATCGTCTCGTCGCGGAACGCGAAAGTGAGGTATTCGTCAACGATGATCTCTTTGCCGTTGCGCATCATCGCCGACTGCTCTTTGCGGCCGGTCTTCCACTGATGTTGGGCGCTAAACGACTGGTGCTCGTGGTTGATGACGCCCGACCAGTTTTTCTGGGGTGTGTAGAGGGAAAAGGCACCGTAGAAGCCGTACTGATAGTCGAAGCCGCGGGCCATTGGGACCTGATCGCGATGGACGCCGAGATGCCACTTGCCGATGAGACCGTTGGTGTACCCGTACTTCTTCAGGGCCTCGGAGATCATCAGCTCGGAGGGAGGCACCCCCTGCTTGTGCACCTGCCATGCTGACGGAAACGATGGCTTCGCTTTCACCACGAACTCGCCGGTGTCCACCAGCCAACGACCCGAGATGTACTCGACGTAGTTGGATGGGTAGAACTCCATGACCTGGGTCTCGAACCCGTAGCGGTTCTGGACCCGTCCGGTCATGATGCCCGCGCGCGACGGAGCGCAGGTCGGCGCCGTCGTGTAGCCCTCCTCGAAGATCACACCTTCCTCGCCGATTTGATCGATGTTGGGCGTCGAGATGTGCTCTGCCCCATAAGCCGAGACCTCGTACTTTCCGAGATCGTCGGCGAGCAGAATGATGATGTTCGGGCGGCGTGCCGAAGCCGCCGCCACCGGTTCCGCGGTCTGCGTTGGGTCCGTGGTGATTTGCGCTGTTGGCTGCGCAGGATCCTCGAGATAGGCAGCCTTCTGCCCCTCCATCTCCTTGTCCCACTTGACGCGCCACTTGACCCGGGTGATCGAGCAGCTCATCAGGACGAGTCCAAAGGCACTGAGCAAGAGAAGTCGCAGTCGCGGGTCCATCATCGTCTGCCTCCTCCTACCGTACGCACGCGTCGACTGGCAAACGCCTTTTGCGTCGCCGCGTGTTTCTGCAGTAGGGTCGCGCCCGTGAGGAGGGTATTGCTTGTCGCCGTGCTCGCTGCATTGTGTGTGCCTGCGACTGCGCGCGCAGGCAACAGCGACGAAGTGAATGCCGGCCTCGATGTGACGTTGACCGGGGGAGCCGTCGTGGCCACGGTCTACACCGGCGCTGCGCTTTGGTATAACCCAGCCGGAATTGCACGCACGACCACGCCTTCTCTCGCGCTCACCGGAGTGACCATGCAGGTCCAGATCGTCAACGCACCCGGGATACTCGGCATCGCGGGCGACGCCACGAGTGAAGGCAAGACCGTGAACTTTGCGGTGATCCCCGAAGCGCTCACCTTCACGATTGGCCTGCGAGAGAACCTTAAGCTCGGAGTCGGCTTGTTCAACTCGGCCATCCGTCGCGCCTTTTTCACCGAGGAAGTCGCGTCCGCGCCGGGCACTTCGCCCCAGGCTGCGGCGGCAGGCGGTCAGAGCACCAAACTCGACTTCTTTCACGTCAGCACCGGCCTCGCTGGCGAGTTCGGCAAGAAGCAGAGGGTGCTGTTTGGGGGTGCTGTCGATTTCGTCGTGGCGAACAGTCGCGCCGACGGGACCCTCTCCGTCTTCTACGACGGAGGAGCTGCAGGCTTTTCCACCGACGGCGAAGTCATGACGCAGACGGGGTTTGGTCTTCAGCTCAAGGCGGGCATTCAGTGGGTGCCGATCCCCAAGCTTCGCTTTGGGTTCTCCGTCGCCTCGCCGACGTACACATTCCTGCTGCTCGAGCGTTCGGCAACGACTTTCGGTCAGGCCCCACCGAGAGGTACTGCGCTGCCGGTCGACGATCCCAATGCGCAGGCGTCTGGTGGAACCCAGACTCGCAGCAGCCGTGGCGGCTGGTGGGGCGTCGAGCCGGGCAACTTTCGATTTGGCATCGCCTATGTTGCAGATTGGGGGTGGTTCGAGGGCGATCTGGTCGTCGGCTGGCGGCTACGGACACCCGACCTGGACCTCAACCTCAAAGCGATCGTCAACGGCCGGATCGGAACGAGTTTTCGGCTCACCAAATTCGTCAAGCTGGGGCTCGGCCTCTTTACCGATCGCAGTCAGACCGACCAGCTGCAGGCCGCTCCGTTGGCAACGACCGACGTTGACTTCTACGGCGTTCACCTTGGGTTCTTGTTTTCGACCCACGAGGTCCATCCTGATCGAGTCGACCCCGACGCCGAAGACGACAAGGCAGGCTTCGCAATCGCTGTCGGGGTTCGCTACGCGCATGGTCGTGGCGACCTCCTGGGCATTCAGGTTCCGGCGAGCTACGACCCCGAGGCGATTACGAGGCTTGGCGTAAGCGGACGCATAAACGAGATTTCACTCAACTTTGCAGTCAAAGTGTCATTCTAGGGAGCAGGTGCTCGGCGGCCGCCGGCATCGAAGTAGCCCGGCGAGGCTGGCGTTTCGTCCCCGTTGCACACAGAGTGAAGCCGCTCGTGGCTCCTCCCTGTTCGACCTTCGGTTTCCGTCTGGCGTTCGCGTTCGCCGTGCTTGGTGCGACGTGGGCGACCGATGCCGATGCCCAGCCCCATGCCGTGCTCGACGGCGATGGCATTTGGCGCTGGACCGATCGCCTACTGGCGGCTCAATCCTTCCCGAAGGACGGCGACGCCGTTCTGCAGATGGGCCTCTTCGAGGTGACGTTCGAAGATCGGGTGCTGCAGACCGGCGTGGGATTCGACGATCCGGAATTGGGGGAGGAGCGCGTCCAGACCCTTGCGAACGTGCTCGAGTACATAAGCGCGGTGCTCGACGTGCCGGGTGCCGCTGACCTGTGGGTCTTCGCCTCGCAGACCGATGGCCGCGGACCGCTTGCAGCGGCGGGTCCGCTATTGATTCCGACGCCGGGGTTTCAAGGCGGCTTCGTATTCGACCATCTGACCACGGGAGTTGATTCTGCCGCGGATTCTCCGGACGGAACGGTGTCGGTAGACTTTGGCTACGACTGGAACAGCGACGGTGATGCGCCCCTGCCGTTCGAGCGCGACCTGCACACGGCGCTTCTGCACGAGGTAACGCATGCATTGGGATTCTTCTCGCTGCTCGGCCCGGACGGGCGGAGCGAGCTGCTCAACGTGGGCGACATTGGAGTGTTTTCTCTGGTCGACGCGCGGCTCCTCCGGGGCTCTGAGGGAAGCCGACTTGTGAACGACGACGCCGTGTCGGTCGCGGAGGCGGACGACCTCACCAGCCGCGATCTCGTTTTTCGCGGCGAGCGGACCGACGAAGCGTTTCTCGGGCTGCCCCCGATGTTCACGCCGCGTGTGTTCATCGACGGAACGAGCATCTCGCACTGGGATCCGGTGGTGGGCGAGGAGGCGGTGATGTTGCCGGCACTTGCGCAGGGCGATGCGCGCCGCGAGTGGGCCGACTGGGAAGTCCAGGCGGTGGCGGACCTCGGCTACTCTGTGGTTGCCTGTGGAGACGGGTTCGTTGCTGGCGACGAACTCTGCGACGACGGAAACCTTCGTGCAGGGGACGAGTGTGACCCGCAGTGCGCTCTCGGTCCCGGGCCCGATCCTGCGATCGATCTGCCGATGCCCGATCCGGAGCCGCCGAGAATCGACGACGACTCTCCGCTCCCCGACCCGGGAGACCCCGACCGGCCGATGCCAGCGCCGACCGAGCCGCTCCCTGAGCTTCCATCGGAGCCACCGCCTGCATCTGCCCTCGATTCGAGCGGTGGCTGCGAAATCGCGATCGCAGGCCGTGGGGGCGCCGAATGGTTCCTTCCGATGATGATTCTGTGGCTAGCGCGTCGCAGGTTTCGCCGACCGCCTTTTGACAGCAGGTCGTCGTGCAAGTCTACTAGCAAGCGATGAGTGATACCCCGGACGATCTGAAGCCTGGTTTTCCTTTCTCTTTGGTGAACCTACTCGACGGTATGAGTCAGAAGCTCATCCCGATCGACGCCGACGGCGCCCTGAAGCTTGCCCAGCGGGTCACCGGACTCAAGGACTTCGGGAATGGCGGGTTCCGTTCTCGTCTCGACTGTTCGGTAGCAGGGCTGAACGAGGCGAATCTCAACACGACGGGTCTGCTTGCTGCACGCTACGAACTCAACTGGCATCTCACAAACCGGCTACGGGTCATCGACTTCGCCAAAAGGCATCCAGAACTCGACGACGTCGATATTCTCCGCCCGCTTGTCGTCACAGGTTTTTTTCGGACCGGCACGACCTTCCTGCACAACGTGCTCGCGGCCGACCCGGACAACCGCGTTGCACAGGCGTGGGAGCTTTCCTTTCCTTTGGGAAGGCAAGGAGATCCGCTCGGCGACGTGGCATGGCGCCGCGCGATGGCGAAGTTCACGTTTGGGTTCAACCAGCAGGCGATTCCCGACCAGGGCGTCGCCCATCATGTGACCCCCGACTCCTACGAAGAATGCTTCTTCTTGCTCGAGAACGACATGGCCGTGCTCAGTTTTTGGGTCGGCTTCGCGGCGTACGCCTACGCGATGGACATGCTCGACTGGGACATGCTCGAGCCGTATCAGTTTCACAAGCTCCAGTTGAAAATGCTCGACGCGCAGCGTTCGGCTCGGCGCTGGGTTCTCAAGTGTCCTTGGCACATCTGGAACATGGATGCGCTGATGGCAGTCTATCCGGACGCGCGTGTGGTGTTCACACACCGCGACATCACCAAGGCGCTTGCATCACACTGCAGCCTCTCTGCCATCATGGCCTCGAAGCTGCGGCGAAGCCTCGACCTCCACGAACTCGGGGAGTTTTGGCTGCAGTACGCGAAGGTCGGCCTCGACCGGGGTATGGCGGCGCGCGCAAACATTCCCGATGCGCAGCTCTTCGACATTCGTCTTCGGGACATGATGGCCAACCCGCTCAACACCCTCGAGGCGCTCTACCGTCATTTCGAGATGGGCTACACCGACGACCTCGTCGAGCGCTTCGCCGAACGCATCTCCGACAAGCCCACAGCGCAAGAGGGCGAGCACGAGTATCGCATCGAGGACTTTGGGCTCACCGACGAGCGAGTGCGGCACGAACTGGCCGTCTACAACGAGCGATTCGGCGTCTGACGCGGTGCGGAGGCAGGGGTGATGCCCCGATGTTCGCTCTTGACCGCCTCTTGGCCTCCGACTACAGCGCTGTCGCGCGTCACGAGACGCCATTTCCGGGGAGAATCATCATGAATACGAGACTACCAATCATCGCACTCATCGCCGCCTCCATGCTCGTTGCCGTCAGCGCGTGCAACAAGGACGGGGGCTCTGCCACGACGGCGGCCAAAGTTGCGGCGCCCGACCCAGTCGCGCTCCTCGAAGCCGGTCAGGAGCCGCGCACCGAGCTTCGCTACAAGATCACCGACGGCACCATCACGCGATCGATCATGGAGTTTCGTCTGGCGACTCTCGCAGAGACGAGGGAGGGCGCCGCGATGTCGGTCGTTCCTGGCGTGCGCTTGAACATCGTGTCTGGCCCCTCGAGGCGCACCGACGAGGGCATCCAGTTCTCGGTGAACATCGACAAGGCCGAGGCAGCCGTGCCCGAGGGGCTCGATCCGGAGGTTGCCGCCGACCTTCGCAGCAGTGCTGAAGTGCTCGACGACGTTGGGGGCAGGGTGCAGATTTCCAACCGAGGGCTCATTCAGTCGACCGAACTCAACGAGCGCGCGAAGAACCCGGACCTCCCGGTACGGATGCTGATGATGCTCGTCAACGCACGCACCACGCTGTCTCGCGTCATGCTTCCGGCAGAACCGGTCGGCATCGGTGCCCGCTGGGAGTCGCGCAAGCAGCTCGTCCTGTACGGGTTCGCCATCGAACAGGTCGATACTTACACGCTGGTCGACATGATTGGCGACGAGATCAAGCTCAACGTGACCGTCACGCAGACCGCGCTTCCGCAGTCTGTTGCCTTCCCCGATGACGACGTCACGATCGCGGTCGAGTCGATGAGTTCCAATGCCAAGGGCCAAATCATTCTCAACCTGAACGCGCTCGAGTCCGACGCCGTCGCTTCGGGCGAGTCGAACGACAAACTCACCGTTTCGAGCGGCGACCGGAGCGAGAAGGTCAACGTCACCGAGGCGTTTGATATCCGCATGACGAATACGACGAGACTCGAGTGAAGCTGACCGAGCAGCTCGATATCGACTGGGTGCGGGAGATCGCTGGCACCGACCTTCCAACGCCCGTCGATGTGCTCAACCTGATCCAGTTCAAGAACGCGGATGCGTACCGGTGGTACGGCATCATGGTGCTTCCGCTCCTCAAGCTGGTGGGCGCCGACGTCGGATGGTTTGGCGTGCACGAGGGGAGCTTCTTGGGGGAGTCGCAGGCCGAAGAACTCGGCGTGGTCCGCTATCCGACGCAGAGGCGATTCCTCGGGCTGGCCCTCAACCCGTACTACATGATCGTCGCCAATCCCCAGCGCCTCAAGGCGGTGAGGGCGTTTCAAGCTTCGTTCACCCACTCGCCTGACTCCCTCGGGCCGCTCAGCCAAAGCCATTGGCTGGTGGCGGTACACCATCATCCCGCGGACACGTTCGCCGCGATCGAACGCGTGGCGCAGTCGGTCGGCGGCAGGCTCGTGTACAGGAGCGTCGAGACCTCCGAGATTCGGCTCGCGAAGCGAGCGCATCCGGCCAACACCAATCCTCTTCGCTTTGCGCAGACGGCGCTGGTGGCGTTTCCGAACAAGGAGAGCTGCCTCGACGCCATGACGCCGGGATTGCTCAACCAGCTCAAGGAAGTGGCCGGGGACGACCTGTCCGTCCAGCTCTACCGCCGCCTCCGGCGCGAGGAGGCGCTACCCGACTTCATCTCGAAACGGGTCGCGGCTCGGTTTTCGAGGGGTTGAGCCGTCCGGGCGGCACTATGCTCAGAGGGTGAGCGAGTCTTTCGATGCGGTGGTGGTCGGCTCGGGCCCCAACGGGCTGAGCGCGGCGGTGGCTTTGGCGCAGGGCGGGGCGTCGGTGCTGGTGCTCGAGGCGGCCGAAGAGATCGGCGGCGGAACCCGAACCGCCGCGCTCACTCTCGACGGTTTCGCTCACGACGTCTGCTCCGCGGTGCACACCACGGGGATTCTTTCGCCATTCTTTCGAACCCTGCCTCTCGAACCGCATGGCCTGCGCTGGGTCGAACCGCCCGCATCGGTCGCACACCCGCTCGACGACGGCCCCGCGGTGATTATGTGGCATTCGATCGAGGAGACCGCCAAAGGCCTCGGCGTCGACGGCCTCTGCTATCGGCGGCTCTACGAGCCCTTCCTCCGTGACCCCCACTCGTTCTTCGCCGACGTCTTTGGCCCGCTCGGATGGCCAAGCAACCCATCGCTGTTCCTCCGCTTCGGCAGCCGTGCGATGTGGCCGGCCACTTGGTTTGCCAACACGCGGTTTCACCATGAGCGCGCCAAGGCCCTGTTCGCCGGATGCGCTGCGCACAGCATTCTGCCACTCAGCAGTCCGTTCACCGCGGCGCTCGGACTGATATTCGCAATCGCCGGACACGTGCGGCCCTGGCCGATCGCTGCCGAGGGTTCGGCGACGATCCCGCGTGCGCTGGCGAGCCTGCTCGAGGAGCTTGGTGGCGAGATACGCACCGGAGTACGGGTCCGCTCGCTCGGCGATATCCCAGCGACGCGCGTCGTGCTCTTCGATACGAGCCCGGATCAGCTCGCAACGATCGGAGAGCCTGCGCTGCCCCAGGGCTATCTGCGCCGTCTTCGTCGCTACCGATACGGTCCAGGGGCGTTCAAGCTCGACTGGGCGCTCGACGGCCCGATTCCCTGGAAGGACCCGACCTGCCTGGAGGCGTCGACCGTGCACGTCGGAGGTACGCTCGAGGAAATCGCGGACTCGGAGCGTAGGATGTATCGAGGCGAGCATCCCGAGCGGCCCTACGTCTTGCTCTGTCAGCAGAGTCAGTTCGACCCGACGCGTGCGCCCGAGGGAAAGCACACGGGCTATGCCTACTGTCATGTGCCGGGCGGATCGACCTTCGATATGACGGCGCGGATCGAGAATCAGGTCGAGCGCTTTGCGCCGGGCTTCAAGGACCGAATCCTCGCGCGCCACGTCATGGGAGCGCATGATTTCGCACAGTACAATCTCAACTACGTCGGTGGTGCCATCACCGGTGGCGTCGCCGACGCCTCTCAACTCTTTACGCGGCCAGTGGCGCGGCTCAACCCGTACACCACGCCCAATCCTCGGCTCTACATTTGCTCGGCTTCCACTCCGCCCGGGGGCGGGGTGCACGGCATGTGCGGCTATCACGCCGCGAAGACGGCTCTCGAACGCATCGATCGCTTCGAGCCGGCCCCCCTAGGGTAGGGTAAACCAGTATGCCCAGGCGATGAACACCAGCTGCATCGGCAGTCGCGCCCAGAGAGCCCAACGGGGAATCGGCTTGCGAGGATCGAGCGAGACGTTGTCGGTGAGCATGTAGAGGTTCGCTGGAAACACGGCGATGTAAAGAGCGATCAGCCCCCAGGCTGCCGCGACCCGGGTCGAAGGGACGAGCAGACCGACGCCGCCCAGAATCTCGAAGAGCCCGCTGATGTAGACCAGCGCGAGCGGCGCGGGCAGGTACTTCGGAACGATTCGAACGAATGGCTTGGGCCGGACGAAGTGCGCGATGCCGATCGCGATCATCGAGGTGGCGAGCACCCAAAGCGCCACGAGCTTGAACCCAGTCATCTCGCAGCTTGTAGAGGGGCTTGGTCGCCCCGTCCAGGGAACACTACACTCCCGGCGATGTCAGCGAAGCGCTTGGGGCCTCGTCGCGCCGAACAGTTCACGCGCCCGTCGGCGATTGTTCCTTGGTGGCTCAGGGCCGTGAACGGCCTGGGCACTCTCATGCCTGGCCTCTATCGCCCGTCGGCTTCGCGATGGTTGTCCCAGGCTCGCAAAGAGCATCCCGCGGCGAGCGATCCGGCCCCAGAGACCGTGGAAGCGTTCGAAGCCTTGGTGGCGTCTCTCATCGATGACGCCGCGCTGAGTTTCTCCGGTCGCATTGCAGCGGGGATGGACTCGGTGCGCATGGCTGCGCAACACCTTCAAATCGACGAGGCGATCCGAACCCAGCCCGAGATCCTCGATACCCAGATCCCCCCGCCGATTTTTCTCGTCGGTTGGATGCGGACGGGAACCACCTTCGTCCATCGACTGCTCTCATGCGATCCCGACTCGCGCTTCATGCCGTACTGGGAGAGCATGTATCCGGTGCCGCCGGGGAGCGGGCAAGGCAGTGACGATCGTCCCGCGCAGTTGACCAAGGTGCTCGGGCAGCTCGAGGCCATTTCGCCGAACTACCAGGCCATTCACCCGATGAGCGCGGACGCACCCGAAGAGTGCGTGGCGCTGTTCACCAACGTGTTCCGCACGCTTCAGTACAACGTTCAGTATCGTGTCCCAGGCTATGTCGGCTGGCTTCAGCAGCAAGACCCGAAAATCGCCTATCGACAGTACGAGAGACAGCTCAGGCTGGTTCAGTTTCATCGGCCGCATGGACAGCGCTTCGTGCTCAAAGACCCGACCCACAGCGTCTTCATCGACACGATCGTCGAACTCTTCCCGGACGCACGTTTTGTGTTCACCCACCGCGAGCCGTCGACGACTTTCAGCTCAATGGCAAGCCTCTACGCGTACTCCCGGGCGATTTTTAGCCATGAGGTCGACCCGCTGAGCATCGGCCCCGAGTTGCTCGACAGCTACCTTATTCCGACCTTCGAGCGGGCGCTTCAGACTGCCGACGCTCTGCCCGAAGGGCGGGTGGCCCACGTTCGACACATCGACGTTCGCCGAGATCCGATCGGGACCATGGAGCGTGCGTATCAGGCTCTGGGGATCGAACTCAGTCCTTCGGCCCGAGCGGGGATGCAGTCGATGCTCGACGACGAGGCGCGGAAGCCGAGAGACGTTCACATCCACAGCCCGGAAGGCTTCGGCTTGTCCGCGCCTCGAGTCCGCGAGCGGCTCGGTTCGTACTGCGACCGGTTCGACCTGTAGGCGACGCGGTCAACTTTGAGCAGTGGCTTCGTGCTTGGAGTTGCCCCGACCGAAAAGCTTTCGAAGCTTGTTTCCGAGCCAGAGAAAGCCGAGCAGAAGTGCCAAGAGGAACAAGATGTTGAAGATCGGAATGTGTACGTAGTCCGCGGCGACCTTCTTCATCGAAATGAGATTCGGGTACATGTGCAGAATCGGAATGCGTACCCCGTAGTACTTGATGAGAACTACGTCTTTTTGGCCCTCGGCGATGTCGGCCGTCTCCTGCTGTGCCATCGACATTGCTTGGGCAGCCAGGTCCCCGGAGTCGAACTTGAAGTACCAGGCGTTGTCCTCGTTGCGGAACGCGCGCGCTTTGCCACCCTCGATGTCGGCCGCGTAGATGTAGCGAACGTCGCGAGTCTTACTCTCGTCGGGTTTTCGAATCTCGACGTCCAATCGCTTCACGTCGGTGCCGGTGATGGTCACTTTCGCGGCTCGCGGCATGAAGTAGAACAGCGTGCCGGCGAACAGGATCGTCACCAGGAGCGCGAGGGCGGTGCCGAGTTTCTTCATCGGCCCGAGTCATACGGCGAATCGGGGCCAAGAAGGCAACCCGTGTCAGAGTTTCAGCAGATCCTCGGGGCGCGCGATCCACAGGTCCGGACCGGCCGCTTCCAGCGTTTCACGTGGAAATGGGCCCCAGGTGACGGCAGCGGTGGTGACACCCGCACGACGACCCGCCTCGATGTCGTGCTCGGAGTCCCCGATGAAAACCGCGTCGGCCGCAGGGGAGCCGAGCGCCTCGAGCGCTTTGAGGACGGGTTCTGGGTCGGGCTTGCCGTGGACGACGTCGTCGGCGCACACCCGCACCGGGAACGCTGCTTCGAGCCCGAGAAGGGCGAGCCCTCGATTCGCGCCCACGCTCATCTTGCTGGTGACCAGGGCGAGCCTTGCGCTGCGACGGTGGAGTTCGTGCACCACGTCGACGACTCCGGGGTAGGGCTTGGCCATCTCGTCGTGGCGCCCGAGGTTGAAGTCGCGGTACGTGTCCAGCATCGCGTCGCGCTCCTCGACCGACCCCGCAATTGTGAGCAGCTGGTCTCGGAGCGGGGTACCGACGCCAGCAAGCCAGTACTCGTCCGAGAACTCGCGATCGAGGTGCGTTCGCGAGGTGTGGTGAAACGACGTGAGGATGAGCTCGATCGAGTCGAGCAGCGTCCCATCGAGGTCGAAGAGATACGTGTTCATTGGCGAGGCCTCTAGGTCCAAGGCCTCAGCTCAAGACTTCGAACCGCATCCCAGCGTCTCGAAGGCGGTCGACCAGACGCATCCCCATCGCCGTCGTGGGCGTAATGACGCCACCGTGGGTTCCGAGCGAGTCCCCGTCGAGCGCGAGGCAAAGCGCCGCCTCGCCCAGCATGATCGCCGTCGCACCGTAGCCTGGGTCTCGATAGCCTTCGACGATTCCGCGCACCGTCGTGCCCTCCTGCAGCGCAAGCAAGTGAGTCTTGAAGAACCCGCTCTCACGGGCCTCACGGCTAGGCCCCTCGCCGGGCGCCGGGACACGCTTTTCGATAATCGGTCGGGTTGCCGGCAGCGCCGCCAGCGCCACGAAGCCTGCCACGCCTCCGGTGATCGCAAGCGCGCGGGATATGCCCCGAGGGCCCTTGCCGGTGGTCATGACTTCGGAGTAGCGGAAGTCTTCGCCCCACGGGAGCCCCATCAGCGCGTGGCTTCTTCGCACGATGCGCGTGTTGATCGCCGCCATCACGAACGGGGCGGTCCACATCTCGAAGTCATCGTCGTATCGGATGCCATTCTGGTCGCCCTTGTCGGGGCCGCGCACTCCCTCGGGGTTGAGTCCGTATGGGTTGCCGAGCACCTTTCGCAGCTTCGGGTTCTTTCGAATCTCGTCGAAGATGTTGAGCATGCTTGCGATCGTGCCGCCGCTGGCTCCACCCTTCGACTGGCCGGCCGCCATCTTCACCTCATTCGCGTATCGGCCGGTCTTCTCCTTGGTGGCCTCTTGCACCATCAGAGTGCCGAGATCCGAGGGGATCGAGTCGTAGCCGCAGCAGTTCACGATGCGCGTGCCGTTCGCCTTGGCCGATTCGTGGTGCTCGTCGATCATTGCGCGCACGAACGGCGGCTCGCCCGTGAGGTCGCAGTAGTCGGTCTGATGACGCACGCAGGCGGCGACGAGCTCGGCGCCGTACTTGGCGTAGGGTCCAACGGCGCTGATGATCACCTCGGCGCGCGCGGCGATCGCATCGAGTGAGACCGGATCGAAACTGTCGCCGAGCAGGAGCGGGAGGTCGGGCGCTCCGACGTCCGCGGCGACCCGGGCCAGCTTCTGCTTGTTTCTGCCTGCGAGTGCGAGCCGCAGACCCGTCCGGTTGCCATCTTTTTGGAGGTAGTGGCTCACCAGGTATTCGGCGACGAGCTTGCCCGTGAAGCCGGTGGCTCCCCACAGAACGATGTCGAAGTCGCGGGAGCGGTCGCGGGTGCGTGCAGTGGTCATCGCCGAGGCATAGGGCAGGGGGTTGGGCATCGCCACCCCGCCTCCCGGCGAGATCTCGTGCGCGGCTCCATCCGTTTGCCGTTCTCTGCTGGCATTCCACCGCCCGGGTATCACTCAGGCGCCTTCTGTCACATCGAGACGCCGAGCGGTTGATTCCGGCCCATGACCGGTCGGTCCTGGAGCCTGAGCGGTGACCTCTGCCCCCGGTGTCACCTCGCCCGGATCGCCAGCGATCCAGAATAGTTAGCGCCTGCGTCGATACTTTGCGTCCGTCGATCGGAGCCGTTAAAGCTCGACCTATGCAGTCGAGTACCCTCGTCGAACTTCGGGCACCTCAGAAGCGCTCTCGTCCGGGCCTTGCACACAAGGCGCGCCAGGCCGGAATGAGTCCGAACCACTGGTATCCGGCCGCCTTTGGTCACGAGGTCAAGCGTGAACAGGTCATCGAGACCCAGTTTTCCGGCGATGATATCGCAGTGTTCCGGGGTCGGGACGGGGTGGCACAGGTCCTCGAGAACCGATGTCCTCATCGCCATATCAAGCTGAGCCACGGCAGCGTCGAGGGTTGCAACCTCGTCTGCAGCTATCACGGCTGGACTTTCGACCGCGAAGGAGGGCTCGTCGGCACCAAGCACGAGGACTTCGGCAAGAAGCTACCGGCCGCGCGCGTTCGCGCGTACCCGACCCGCGAACGATACGGCATCGTCTGGTTCTTTCCCGGCGACGCCAGCTTGAGCGAGTTTACCCCGCTCCCGGAGATCCCGAACGCCGAGGGCAAGGACGCCTGGGCGTCGCTCACATTCGCTTATAGCTGGGGCGCGCACCATTCGATGGTCATCGATAACCTCTGCAACCTCACGCATCTGTGGGTGCACGGGAAGTGGATTCCCTACGAGGAGACCGTGCTTGCCGATCATACGCTCGAAGGCGACAAGATTACGCTCACCTGGGTGCATCAGCTTCGGCGCGACTACCAGTACCCGCTCACCCGCCGCGTTTTCGGCAAAGACGGAGGTGCGCAGAGCGACACCTTCATGACCTACGACTATCCCTACCAGAGCGCTGTAAGCAACGGCAGGGTTCGCTCGAACAACTTCATGCTGCCGCTCGACGACACACACACGAAGGTCTTCTCGCTCCAGCAGTGGAAACCGGCCAAGATCCCCCTCGGACGTGGACGACTGTTTCCGCGCAAGATGGCGCAAATGGTCATGCCGCTGCTTCGCCCATACGTGAAGGAAGTGTTTCGGCAGGACGGGTTCACGGTCGAAGAAGAGCAGACCGCGTACCTGCGCTATGGCGACAAGCCGATCCCCGAGCCGAACCCCGCGGTGAACCGGTTCAACAAGCTCGCCGTGCAGAAGTGGAACGACTACCTCGAGTATGCTCAGACCGGCCAGCTCTCCGACGCGCAGCGCGCCGAACAGTCGCGCGTGAAGCGTCTCTAGCTGCGGGCGTCAGCCAAGGGGCTTCGTCGCCATGATCGCCCACGAGCTCGAGGGCATGGCCACGCCGTTCTCTCCAAGGTAGTCGCCCAGGGCTTCACCAAGCGCGGCCCGGATCTCCGGGAGCTTCTCCTGGCCAAGTTCCTTGGCCTCTCGGATGATCTCGCCCGAAGGGCCCACCAGGATTTGAAAGTCGATCGCCTCCTCGAGGCTCCGCCCCATGGGAATCGGAATGTCGATTTGCTCGAAGACATCGACTTGGTCGAAGCCCGCAGCGCTCAGCATCGCTCGGTCCGTCTCTTCGCTTGCCATAGAAAACGGCCCGGGGCCGCAGGTCGCTCCGGTCTCGGGGGGTGGGGGCAGGTAGCGGAGAGCGACTTCCTTTCCGATTCGCCAGCAATAGTTGTCGGCGAGCGAGCGCCACACGATCATGCAGAGCTTGCCCCCCGGCTTGAGCGCACGGCGGATGTTGCGCATCGCCCCGACGGGGCTTTCGAAGAACATCATCCCGAACCGCACGTAGGCGATGTCGAAATAGTCCTGAGGCAGCTCGGCGATCATCGCATCGCAGAGTTCGTACCGGACGTTGTCGGCGCCCTCGGCGAGGCGCTCTTCCTCCGCGATCGACAGAAACTGGCTCGTGCAGTCGATCCCCAGCACTTCACCTTCAGGACCGACGAGCCTGCCGAGCGCAAGCGAGGTCTCTCCGAAGCCGCAGGCGACATCGAGCACGCGGTCCCCGCGGGAGATGCCAAACAGCGGGTCGGCGGCCTCGCTAAACCGTTCCCCGTTGCCTGAGAGGATATGCCGAAAGCGCATCCACTTGGGTGTGAGGATCTGGTTCCAGCACTCGACGTATCCTGCGTTGTCCTTCGCGATCTCGACCACTCGACGATGCCTTCCCTCGTCCTTCGGTGCCCGTTCGCGGACATCGAAGACCGTCGGGCCTTCGTCGCGCAAAACCTGCGGCTGTGTCAAGGAGACTCGTGGCTGCGCCTTCAGATTGGCCCCGGGTGTCCACGTGACGTCCTTGCAACAATTCCTGAACGATCACGGTGGATCAGAGGCCGAAGTCACTGGTCGCAAAAGGTTTCCTGGGCTAGCGTTCCGCCTGATGAAGGCCTGGCACCCATTCTCGTTCGCGATGCTGCTTCCCCTGCTGCTCGGCGGCTGCGACGACGGCGCAGGCCGCATCGACACCGCCTGCCGCACCAACTCCGACTGCGCCGCCACCGAGCTCTGCGCCACCGGGGTCTGCGAGGATGGCTTAGGCGAATGCGAAGCCCGTCCGACGACCTGTGAGGACGAAGCGATCAGTACCGTCTGCGGCTGCGACGGGCGCACCTATCCCAACACCTGCAGCGCCTCGCTCAACGGCATTCGGCTCGCCCAGGAGGGCTCCTGCAACTGCGCCACCAACGACGACTGCGTTGGCGACCAGTACTGCGCCTTGGCCGACAGCTGCACCAACGTAGGGGGCTGTGAACCTCGCGCCGATCCGGAGTGCATCCCTGAACCGCCAGTGGTTTGTGGCTGCGACGGTCAGACCTACGACAACTCCTGCGTGGCGGCCGAGGCGGGCGCGCGGGTGTCCGCCGAGGGGCCCTGCGACTGCGAGGTCAACGAGGACTGCGCGGCCGGGGAGTTCTGCAGCGGTCTGGTCTGTGCCGGACCGGGCAGCTGTCAGGTTCCCGCGTCCGGATGCATGCCCGAGGATCCTATCGTGACGGGCTGCGATGGCGTCGTGTACGAAAACGTCTGCGCCGCCGAAGCGGCCGGCACCCGCGTTCGTCCGATTTAGTCGCCGGGTCGGGTGCGGAGTTCGAAGCCTAGAGCGGGCGGGAGACCCAGCCGTGCTTCCACATCCAGAGCAGGAGGCGTTCGCG
This sequence comes from uncultured delta proteobacterium, assembly GCA_963845195.1. GTDB lineage: Bacteria > Myxococcota_A > Polyangia > Polyangiales > Houyiibacteriaceae > SG8-38. Next base: position 1,737,033 of record CAWJRH010000004.1, on the reverse strand, counting down.
GAACACCATCGCCAAGGAGTGCTGTCGGGGGGAATGCCGTGACATGCTTCGATGTAAAGCAAGAGCTGTGCCGAACGTGGATCGAGGTTTTCGACCCGCTTTGAGAGCCCGGTTGTCTTGCTCTGCTCACAGAGTGTGAACCAGAGCCACAGCACATGTGGCGTCAGCGATACACTGCGGCAGAAACGCCGGGCGCGATCCACCACGACGGGGCCCGCGGCGTTGCCGGTAGGCGAGCGCAGGAGTTGCGGGTAGCCTCCGCGCATGGGTCGGCAGGTTCAGACCGTCATCATCGGCGCCGGGTTTGGAGGAATCGCGGCGGCGCATGCCCTCAGAGAGCGCGGCCAGCAGGACTTCGTGATTCTGGAACGCGGAGATCGTCCGGGCGGGGTCTGGCGTGCCAACCGCTATCCGGGGGTCGCCTGCGATGTCGCCTCCAATTTGTACTCGTTCTCGTTCGCGCCCAACCCGGGCTGGAGCCGGCGCTTTTCCCCTGGTTCTGAGATTCAACGCTACCTCTGCGACGTCATGCGTCGCTTCGACCTCGAGCGGCACCTTCGTGTCGATGCAGAGGTCAGTCGCGCGACCTTCGACGAGCGCGCGGGGCGTTGGCGCGTCGAACTCGAGGGAGGCGATGTCCTAGACGCCGAGGTCCTGATCACGGCGTGCGGACAACTCACCCGCCCGGTAGTTCCGAACCTTCCCGGCCTCGATGCCTTTGGCGGACGCTGGTTTCATTCCGCCGAGTGGCCCGAGCAACTCAGGGTCGAGGGCCAGCGGGTTGCGGCGATCGGAACCGGGGCGAGCGCTATCCAGTTTGTCCCCGCTATCGCGCCGATCGCCGAGAGCGTGACGATATTCCAGCGCTCGGCACCTTGGGTACTTCCCAAGCCCGACGCTGCGTACGGGCGCGTCACACACTGGCTCTGCCAACACGTTCCCGGGGTGCAGCGGCTGGCACGCTGGCTCTGGCAGGTGCAGTTTGAAGGTCTCGGCCCGATCTTCACGCGCCAGCCGCCGCTCCGCGCACGGCTCATCGAGGCGGTCTTTCGCCGACTGCTCTGGCTTTACCGATTCGTGCAGCTTCGCGGCGAGCGATCCTTGATGACGGCGACGACGCCTGAAACTCCCCTCGGCTGCAAGCGCGTCCTTCTCACCTCGGACTGGTACCCCGCCCTCCGACGAGGCAACGTTGCGTTGAGCAGTTCCCCGATCAGAGAGGTGACGAATGCCGGGGTGGTCACCGAGGATGGAACCCATCACGACGCCGACATCCTCGTGTTCGGAACCGGCTTTGCATCGACCGAGTTCTTGGCCCCGATGGACGTGACGGGCCGCGACGGGTGGTCGATCCACGATGCGTGGAGAGACGGGGCCGAGGCCTTTCTGGGCATCACGGTTCATGGCTTCCCGAATCTCTTCATGCTCTACGGGCCGAACACCAATCACGGCACCGGGTCGATCGTCGATGCGCTCGAGGCCCAAGCCGAGTACGTCGGGCAGGCGGTGGAGCTCCTCGCCACCGACTGCGCCGCGCAGCTCGAGGTCCGACGAGACGTGCAGCAGTCGTTCAACGAGGAGCTCGAAGAGCGACTCCGCGGCACCGCATGGGCAGGCTGCACCAGCTGGTACGTAAACGACAAGGGGCGCATCACGAACAACTGGCCCGGTTCTCATGACGAGTATCGGCAGCGAACGAAGAAGCCAGACCTCGCGCACTATCGGACGGAGGCTGGCCCGATATTACTCGCTGACAGAGCCCCCGATTTGAAAGAAATAACACCTAAGGGTCATTAAATCTCGACTTGAGAACCACGATTCTCGATAGTGAACCGTGGTGAAGTCGGCCCCATCCCTGTCGATCCTGCTTTTGTTGGCGGGATGCAGCGCGCAGATTGGCACGACGGACGAGCCGCGTGGACCAGGCCCGGCTGGGCCCCCGGTGGTGGACCCCGTGCTCGCAGTGGAAACAGGGCTCCGACGGCTGTCCCAGAACGAACTCGACAACACGCTTCGGGACCTGCTGGGCGACACCACTGCTCCCGCCGCGCGTCTTTTGAACGAAGATGAGTTCCGGCCGTTCGACAACGACTACACCGTTCAGCAGGCGTCGCAGGCCTTGATCGCATCTATCGAGGCGCTCGCCGAAGAGGTGGCTAGCAGCACCGTGGCTGATGTGAATCGCAGAGAAGCCCTCGTGCCCTGCACACCGACGGGCGACGCTGATGTGGACTGCTTTTCCTCTTTTCTGGAGCGGTTTCTTTCCCGTGCGTTCAGGCGCCCTGCCACGTCAGAAGACATCGAGGCTTTCAAAGGCCTTCTCGCATTCGCCACCGAAGACGCGCCTACTGTCGACAACGGATTCTATACGTCGGTCCGACTCGCTATCGAGGCGGTGATTCAGGACCCCGAGTTTCTGTATCGCGTCGAACGCGGGTCGACCTCAGGACAAGACCTCGTCGAACTCGACGGCTACGAAGTCGCAAGCCGTATGTCCTATCTGCTGTGGGCAACGATGCCAGACGACGCACTGTTCGCCGCTGCAGCCGAGGGAGCCCTCAATGCCTCCGAGGGGCGTCGCGTGCAGGCGATGCGGATGCTCGAAGATCCGCGCGCGCGGACGCAGCTTCATCGATTTCATGCGATGTGGCTCGGCTACCGATCGATTCCCCTCGAAGCATCACTGGTCGAGCGCCTGAATGAAGAGACCTCTGCGCTGATCGATCGTGTGATCCTCGATGAGCCAGGGAGCTATCTGCGGCTTTTTACGATGGACGAAACCTATGTGGACGAGGTCCTGGCCGACCACTATGGCCTGCCCCGCCCGACCGGCGGCGCAGGGTGGGTCTCGTACGAGGGCACGGGCCGCGCTGGGATTCTAGGACATGGAAGCCTTCTCGCCGCCTTCAGCAAGTTCGAAGATACGAGCCCTACGCAGCGCGGGATTCTGATTCGGACGCGCTTGATGTGCGAGTCCGTGCCACGCCCGCCGCCAAACGTCGATGTCGATCAGCCTCCCCAGGGGGCGATGGACGCAGTCTGCAAGTACGACCGGTACGCGGAGCATCGGGACCAGTCTTCGAGCTGCGCAGGCTGCCACAGCCTCGTCGACCCCATTGGGTTCGGACTCGAGAATTTCGATGTATCGGGTCGATATCGCGAGCACGACGAGGGGCTCCCAGAGTGCACGATTGCGGGTGAGGGCGAGATTGTCGGACTGGGGCAGTTTTCGAGTCCCGCCGAGCTTTCTCGACTTCTCGTCGACAACGCGTACCTCGACGCCTGCGCTGTCCGACAGTTCCTTTCGTATGCGTGGGGGCGTGAGCCGACGATCTACGAAGGCGAACTCACGGAGGAACTGGTCGGTTCTTTCCGAGATGGTGGCCACGACTTCCGGGAGTTCGTCGTGTCCTTCATCGCGTCGGACCGTTTCGTCCGCCGCGCCGAGGAGAGGTTCTGACATGCCGATGAAGATTCATCGACGCACCGTGCTTCGGGGTCTCGCCGGAGCCACACTCGCGCTTCCTTGGCTCGAGTGCATGTCTCCGGCAAAAGCTCAGAGCGTCCCAAAGCGGTACGCGATTCTCTTCGCAGGGCAGGCGCTAGGCGGCGACGGCTACGCGAAGAATTCGAGCCGCGTCGGGGGACAGAATGTGTCGGAGGGTGGCCACTACATCGCCGACACCGCCTATGGGACTGGCTTTCCACTTACTACAGCGCTCATGCCGCTGTCGGGAATGGAAGACGAGTTCACGATGATCTCGAACTTGGCGATTCCTTTCAATGCGAACTCGACCGATGGAAGCGCCGTTCCGGTCGGCGGAGCGTATCGTGATTTCCATGGCGGCGGCGCCAGCCCGCTCCTGTCGGGCACGCGCTCGACCTCGTCGGGCTTCACCTCCAACGGAATCACGTCGGACCAGGTGATCGCAGAGCTCAACTCTGGGCAGACGGTACACAAGTCGCTCGTGCTTCGCTCCCAACCGGGCTTCTATGTCAGCGGCTACGGCTTCTCCGGGCGACAGTACATTTCCTACGGCCCGGGCGGCGGTAACGCCGCACGCATCGAAGCGCAGGCGAGTCCACAGGTCGCATTCCGGTCGTTGTTCCAGGGTTTCGTCCCCGACGACGACGACGGCGACGCTGCGAGGTTCGACTTCGAGCTCCGCGGTCGTCGAAGTGTGCTCGACCTCGTGCTCGATCGACGAGCCAAGCTCGTCGGTTCGGTGGGCCGCGTCGACCAGGAACGGCTCGAGCGTCACTTCGACGAGATAAGAGACCTCGAGAACCGACTAGCCGCGCTGCCCCCGGTTGCGAGTGGCGCCTGTAGCGTGCCTCCCGACCCTGGAGCGGACCCGCCGATCGGTGGGGACCACGACGGTGGCGGCAGCGGATCGGTGGTCCCCGGCTCGGGGTACAGCGACGAGCACAGTCGCTCGCGCATCTTCGCAGACCTGATCCATATGGCGTTCGTCTGCGACCTCACCCGAGCCGCCTCGCTCCAGATCACTGCGTTTCAGTCTCACATGAACGCGCGACCGATAGCAGACGGGCTTGGAACGTTGCCCGGCACGACGCGCCCTGCGCGTTGGGCGTCCGTGGGCGGCGACCTCCATGAGGTAGGTCACAACGGCGACCCCGACAATCGCGGACAGATCCCTTCCGCTGGGCTCCTTTCATGGCACGTTTCGCACTACGCGTATCTGATCGACAAGCTGCGCAGTACCCCCGAGGGCGGAGGGAACGTCCTCGACAACAGCGTGCTCGTCTTCACCGCCGAGGCGGGCCACGGTCGACAGCTCAACGACGGTTCCACGCAGAACCAGACGCACTCAGTCGAAAACATGGTGCTCCTCGTCGCGGGGCGCGCCGGCGGTCTAACCCCGGGTGAACACATCGACGGAGCCCGCGCCCATCCCGCACGCGTACTGATTCGCGCGATGCAGGCCGCTGGGTATCAGGGGGATTCCTTTGGCGAGGTCGATAGCGCACTGTCGTTCTGACCTCGTCTGGCTCCGCTAGGGAAACTCGAAGTCCGAAGCGATGCACGGTTGCTTGCTGCCGTAGGCGCTATGCTCGGGCCCGTGAGCGCAGAGTACGACTACATCGTGATTGGTTCTGGATCGTCGGGCGGCGTGGTGGCGAGTCGCCTGTCGGAGGACCCGACGGTACGCGTGCTTCTTCTCGAGGCCGGAGGGAGCGACCGGACGGCGCTGATTCGAAAGCCGGGGATGGGCGGCGTGGTGCACATGGTGAAGCCCCTCAAGAAGAGGCTCGACTGGGGCTTCCGCACGATTCCGCAAGCGCACATGAACGACCGGCGCCTTCCCTACACGCGCGGGAGGGTGCTCGGCGGATTCGAGCTCGATCAACGGGATGCTCTATCTCCGCGGTCACCGGCAGAACTACGACGATTGGGCGGCCGACGGCTGTGAGGGGTGGAGCTACCACGAGGTGCTTCCCTATTTCAAGAAGCTTGAGAGCCATGAAGATGGCGCGACCCCGTATCATGGCGCTAGCGGCCCGATTCGAGTGACCCGTCACCCGGCCGATCAGGTGAGCCCCGTTTCGAGCGCTTTTTTGGAAGCAGCTTCTGAGGTGTGCGGGATTCCCATCGGGGACGACTTCAACGCCGAGAATCAGCATTGCGCGAGCATGTTTCACATGTCGGCGGCGGACGGCGTTCGCTCCAGCGTCGGGGAATGCTACGTGGCGCCGGCGACCGAGCGCACGAACTTCACCGTCGAAACGGGGGCTCTGGTGCGGCGCGTGGTGGCCGACCATGGGCGCGCCTCCGGCGTCGAGTACATGCGCGGGGGAAGCACGCAGTTGGCGCGGGCAACGCGGGAGGTCATCGTGTCCGGCGGCGCGATTGGCTCGCCGCAGATACTCATGCTCTCGGGCATTGGGCCGGCTGAACACCTGCGCGAACACGGAATCAAGGTCGAAGTCGACCTGCCAGGGGTAGGGCAGAACCTGCACGACCACCTCTTCGTGCCGATTACGTATCGCTCGCCAAGCTCGCGTCATCGCGGAACGGCGCTTCATTTCCTCGGAGGGATGATTCAGGAGTACCTCGTCGGCGGCGGTTGGTTCGGACGCATGAACTTCGAAGCGGGTGCCTTCATCAAGAGCGCACAGAGCGCTCCCATCCCTGACGTGCAACTCCACACGATGCCGTGGGGCTACTTCACGCCGAATCAAGACGGCCCCGGAACACCGGACCTCGACAAGGGGCACTGTCTTTCCATTCTCGTGACGCTGATCTACCCGCACAGTCGCGGTGAGCTCCGCTTGAGCTCCGACCGGCCGGACCAGGAGCCGCACATCGACCCGGCGTTCCTCGCCGACCCCAAAGACATGAAGTTGATGATGCGGGCTATTCGAAAGACTCGAGAGATTCTGCACGCACCCCACGATGTCGAAGCACATAGCTGAAGAGCTGAGTCCGGGGGCCGCGCGTGCGAGCGATCGAGAGCTCGTCGAGGAAATCAAGCTCCGCGGGTGCACGGGGTATCACCCGGTCGGCACGTGCAAGATGGGCGTCGACCCGATGGCCGTCGTCGACCCAAGCCTAAGGGTTCACGGCGTCGAGGGACTTCGCGTCGCCGACGCGTCCATCATGCCTACAGCGCCAGGCGGCAACACCAACGCGCCCTGCATGATGGTCGGCGAGCGCGCGGCATCCCTGATTCTGGGCCAGGCTCGCTAGTCCGCGCTAAGTGCCGATATCAAACAGCTTGGGAGGGGTTGCGAGTCCCCTCAGGGCGCCGCCACCAACAACATCACTGGAATCACTCGCTCCGTCCGCGTCGCATACACCGCATAGCCCGGGTACTGCTCGGTTGCGAGCTTCCAAAGCTCTTCGCGCTGAGCACCCTTGGCTTCGTTTGCGACGCAGGCAAACTTCTTGCCCCGAAAGCGCACCACACACTCCGGATGGGCCTTGAGATTGTGGTACCAGGCGGGGTTTTTGGCGTGGCCGGCCCGCGACGCAACCAGCACGATGTCATCGCCGCTGGGGGTACAAAGCAACGCTACGTCACGCTCGACTCCGGACTTGGCGCCGGTGCAACTCAGCAGGATCGCGTTCTAGACGCGCGTTCGTGAGCCTCATCAACGGCTTGTCGATTCTGTCGAACACGTTGAGGAACATCCAGCCGCCCACGCGCGTTTGTGCGAACCACTTGATGAGTTTGGTGTACATGGTGGGCCCATGGTAGACGCGAACGCCCTTTTTGTCCCCGCCGGCGAAGCTTGCGCTGGCCGTCCGGCTGATGGCCGAGTTGACCGACAAGAGCGAGGCTCGATTTGGGAGCCGCGGCTTGATAGGAAAGAAGCCCGGCCAACGCCAGCCCTGAATCGCGCCTCATACCGCTCGGACCGAATGCCGAGCGCGGCCTGATTCGTCGCCCGTCGCCCGCGCCATGAGATCCGACCAAGGTTGAGCAGAAAGTCGGATCGTCATGCAACCAGGTGACTCGACTGGCGGACAAGCGCACACGGCCCCAAAAAAAAGCCCGAGCTTCCGCTCGGGCTTTTTGGCGTCCCCACCGGGATTTGAACCCGGGTTACTGGCGTGAAAGGCCAGGGTCCTTGGCCACTAGACGATGGGGACGATGTTTCTTTGAAGCGCTGTGCTTCCGCGGTGGGCCGTCAGGGATTCGAACCCTGGACCGTCGGATTAAAAGTCCGCTGCTCTACCAACTGAGCTAACAGCCCAAGCACCCGAAATCCCTTCCGTATTTTCATTGATTCCCCATTGCTCTCCGTGGCCCGTGTGCCACTTCGTGTGCTGAATGGAGGAAATCGCTCGTTCATTGCCTGGTGTGCGTTGTCGATCGGCGGGTGATGTTCCGACTCGCGCGGTGCGCGACGGTTCGGCCGGCCATATACGCCAAACCGCTCAAATGTCCACTCTTTCAGGGAACATCGCCGGAGGCAGCGTGGCGAAAATCCCGGATATCCAAGGACTTTCGAGAGCCCCCATGTTCACAGCTCGAGCCGTCCTCTCGACCTCGTCCCCCTGGAGCAGCGTACACCTGGTCCGACGGCCCGAAACAGGGATCCATCGGGCGCTACGTTTCGCCAAACGCCTGACTACGCGCCTGATGCCTCACTCAAAGCCTTGGCTAGTAGCTCCTCGAGCTGAAGCTGAGCTGCCCATTGATGCAGGTAGTCCATGTCGAGCCGCCCCTGCTGCACTTCCAAGACTCCGAGCAAGTCTCCCCACTGACGCTCGGAAATACCTCCGCCGCGGCGATACCAGTCTAGCTTCTGAAGTACGACGTCCTCTGGTGCGGCGACCACGAACCGATGGCCAGCTTACGAGTCCTCCCGTTCGATCGACTGCCTGACTCTGTCGCGATCCACATAAAAGTCCCGCTCGATGGCCGCCACGAACGCATCGAGGTCTTTGAGGCTGAGCTCAGCGACGAGGTCGATATCCATCGTCGATCGCGGGAAGCCATGTAGCGAGGAGGCTACCGACCCGCCAATCGCGTAGGGGATCTCCAGGCTCTCGAAGACCCGTGCGATTCGGTCGGCGACGGCGAGCGACTCGCTGAACGTCCATTGGGTCACTGGTCGGGATCCCAGTCGAATACCTTTCGCATCGTTTCGCGATCGAGCCGCATGGAGGCGAGTCGATATCGAATTTCCTCTTCGCAAGCGTTCGGATAGCGCATGCGGATCCCTGTTCGGGCTAGCTCTTCAACAGAACGATTCAGCGCCTCCAGACGAGCCAGTTTTTGGGCTGGCGTCATTTGACGCAGCGCCGCGACCATGACGTGACGTGCTTCGGGGGAGGTGTCCTGCTCAAATGCGCGCACCGTGGGAGTGTAACACGAGAAGCGCTCCCTTCGACCGGCTCTGACCGCCGCGCGTTTTCACGATGTCGGTCGGATCTCGTCCCGTGAGGCGTTGCTCTGTTTGAGGGGCGAGGCAGATGGCCAGAGGCGCGGGATCACCTTCGGGACACTCTGACGATATGCAAGATAGCGTTGGCCGAACTGGCGTACGAGGTCGCGCTCTTCGAAAAGGAGGCCGATGAAAACGTAGAACGACATCGCCGTTGCGAACACGCAGTGCCCGACGGTCATCACAGGCGCTGCCCAGATTCCGATCAAGATGCCTAGTTGGATCGGGTGCCGGACCAGGCGATAGATGGGTGGGGTGCGGAACTCCAAATCGGGAAGCGATCGGCCGCGGAAAGCGCTCCACGCCTGTGTCAGACCGAACAAGTGAAAGTGGCCGAGCGCGAACGTCGACCAGACGAGGGTGGTCCAGCCGACGGCTTGGACGCCCAGAACGACGTAGACGAAGACCGGCTGCTCGAGGCGCCAGAGAGTCGCCGTCATCGGCGACCAGAACGCGAAGACAACGGCGAGACACACGACCGTTGCGAGGACGTATGTCGCTCGCTCAGCGGGCTCCGGAATGATCTTCGTCCAGGCGCTCTTGAATGAGCGCCGTGCCATGACGCTGTGCTGCACGCCGAAGAGCAGGACGAGGCCGAGGTTGCTTGCGATGGCAGCGACCCAGTGATGCGGCGTGCCGGAGTTGACCGAGGGAAGAAGCGGAATGTCGTTGAGGAACATCACCATCCAGAGAAAGACGGCATGGAACCCCAGATAGCAGGCGGTCCCATAGAGCAATATCGTCCAGCGGACGGGCGTCGAGAGCGGGGTGGCCTGGTGGGCTGGCTCGGACTGGTCAATGCGCTTCATGGCGTGCTCCTTGGTCGCTCGGACGGTCATCGTCCTTGCCCAAAGGGCGCCAGGGCTCGTCGCGCAGCCCGCTAGATCGCCCCTAGCGCAGTCAGAGCTGCCAATCGATCGCTGTTTTTGGCTCGTAGCAGCAGAACGCGCCCGTGCGTACCGCCCCTGCGAAGTGCTCGCCGGCGGCCGGGTGAGCCTCAGCGATGCGCTCGATGCCCTCACGGATTCGTGCAGTCACCGCCTTGCGCGCACGCTCGCCTGGATCCTTGAGCTTGCGACTTCGGCCGCCAAGCCCGGTGGCCGCACGAAGCTCAGCGAAGATCGCATCGCGCTCCTGCACGAGACGCTGGATTCGGCCGAGGTCGTTGAACGACTTTGCCTCTTCGAGGTCTTCATCGATGGCCTGCAAACGTGCGCGGTACTCGTTCCGTGCACGTTCATCCAGAACCTCGTCGCTGCCGCTCGGCGGCGCTGACTGTTCGAACCCCTGCATGAGCGCCACTGCTGCGATCTCTCGTCCCGGGGCCGTCAGAAGGGCGGCAAGGTCGGCAAGTCCCTTGCTGTGCTTGAGATGTGCCTGAATGGCGTCAAAGGTGAGCGTCCAGATGTCGCCTCGGCGAAGAAGGGTATTCTGCGCGGCGCCATTGGCGTGCGCGACGGTTTGAGCTTTTTCGCCCCTACCGAGGAAAGCGAAGATAGCGTCGAGTACCGGAGCGGTGTCGCCCTCCCACGGTGGATGCGCCGTGCCCTCGAGCGGTGCGAAAGACGCGTTCGGGAGGTTCGCAGCGAGCTCGCGACCAGAGTCGAATGGAATGGCGCTGTCATGATATCGGTGCAGCACGAGGCAGGGCACCTGAAGTCGAGGTGCGATCGACGCGACATCGCCAGAGTAGGTGAGCGCTAGCAGCTGCGCCGCGGTTTCGCTGTCCGCTGCGCCGCGCTGCATTCTGGTCGTGCGCCGGATTTGCTCGGGTGAGAGGTCTGGCGTGAAGATCGAGGCGAGCGTCTTCGAGCCAAGTCCCCAGCTCGCCCTAACGAGGCCCAGCATGGCTGCGCGCGTCTCCGGATTGCCGATGCTGCAGCCCCGAAGATACGAGCCGTGCAGAATGATGTTCCGAACCCTGGTCGGGTGCTGAGCCGTGTACGTGACCGCCGTTGGTCCGCCGCAGGACACGGCGAACAGCGTGACCTCTTCGAGCCCCAGGTGGTCGATGACACACTTCAAATCGCTGACCTCGCGCTCGACCGTGAAGCTGTGCGCGTCACGTGTTCGGTCGCTGAGCCCTACACCCACTCGATCGTAGCGAACCACGAGGTGGTGTTGGGCCAATGCGCTGAAGAATTCACGAAATGCGTCGTGTTCCCAGTCTTTCTCCACATGACTGATCCACCATGCCGGAAACAGGATCGCCGGCCCCTCGCCATCAGTGGCGTAGGCGAGGCGCTCTCCTTCGGTGGCCTGGCAAAAACGGATGTTGGGCACGCCGCAACAGTAGCCGTCGCGCGGGTTTTCAACAATGCGAGCCAAGGCGCATGCCTGAAAGCGTCTCAGGATCCGAAGGTTCGACCCGAAGACCTAGCTCGGAAGCCTAATCCACGTCTGCTTTGAGACTGCGCATAGGTCGCCGTCTGCGCTATACAGAGCCGTCCCGGCGTGAAGCTTTCTGCCGTCAGTCCCGATCGCCCACCCGAGGACGACGCAGTGCTCGTCCTGGTGAGGGCGCGTGTAAATGGCGCCCGTCATCCGACCTAGGACTGCGGTTTCTCCGAGCTCCGCGACGCCGAAGTAGCCCGGACAATCTAGCGCCGCCCAGACTATCTCTGTCAGCACCACACCAGCGTCGTCGCACACCGTGGCCCTTGGCGTCCACGCAGCAACCGCGGGCGACGTGGGGGTCTCTCTAACCGGGAAGATGCAGAGCCCGTCTCCTTCGACGCGCTCGGGTCCGCATACGAAGCACGTTGGAAACGCGTGGGTGTGGTATCCGCTGTATCGTGCTGCCAGACTCTGGGCATGCTCGAGGCTCGGCGGCACCGGTGCGTCGAGCTCGACGAGGGCGGGTCGCGCTCTTGCTATGATTTCGTCACGGTGGAGCAAGGCTGCGCCTTCGACGTTGTGCTCGATGCGCATCACTCGGGCGAGTGGCGGGGGACGGAGCAGCGTTATCTCGGCAACGCCGTCGATCGCGTTCGCGAGGAGACCGCAAGTGTAACCGCCGTTGCCCGAGGTCGGGGGCCCGCAGAATCGGGTCGCGATGGTGATCGTTGCTGGGGAATCGTGGGTCATGAGCGCATGATGCATGAAGTGCCTTTCCTCTAATGGACGGACCGTGTCGTCCACATCGGGAAGGCGCCAGAGCGGGTCTTGCGGGCGCCATGTGTGTCCTAGCGGACGGCTCGGGAGGGGCTCTGTTGGCCCATTGGGGGGTTGCGCATCGCGTGGTTCGCGGCGCGGCTGGCGCCGACTGGCACACCGTGTGCCGAAAGCGTCATTCGGTGGCGCTGTAGGGCCGCTACTGGCTGCGCTCTTGCCCAAAACGATTGAACAAGTCTGCGATGGGAGCCCATTGCTGCGGATTAAAAGTCCGCTGCTCTACCAACTGAGCTAACAGCCCAAGTGCCCCGAAATCCCATTGGTATTCTCATTGACTTCCTTCGCTTCCGTTGGTCGGCGTGCCATTAGAAGGAAATCGTTTGTTCAGTACCTCTCGTGCATCATCGATTTGCGGGTGGATGTACCGACTCGTGGTGTGCTCATCGGTGTGGCCGGCCATAGACGCCAAACCGCCTAAATGTCCACTCTTTCGGGCCCGATCATCGGTCGCGGCGTCCCCAAGATTCCGCCTATCTAGGGACTTCAGGTCTTCGGGGTCAAGCCGCTCGTTGCCGGGTGACCGCCAAGGATGCACCCGACTCTTCCGTCTAGTGCTGCGCTGACCCCTGCGGACTTGCGTTTGGAGGGGCGCGGTCTACGACCGACCTCCCTTGAGACTGGAGAACCCGCGATGCGTCTGTCGATCCTAGTAGTGAGTCTTAGCCTCGTGTTCGCCGGATGCGGCAGCGACGGGGACTCGAACGCCGGCGGTGGGCCCGGGAACGTCAATCCGTTGGACGACATTGGCGAAGTCGAGCTAGTCGCCGATGGGTTCAACTTCACCGAGGGCCCCACATGGCGCGCCGCGACGGAGACGCTGCTCTTCTCGGACCTCTTCGGAAACACGATCTACGAGTTGACGCCGCCCGACTCAGTCTCGGTGTTCCGCGAGAACAGCTCTCTTGCGAACGGTCTCGCGTCTGATGCCGACGGGCTCCTCATCACCGCCGAGACCCTCAGCAGGCGGGTGTCGCGCACGCTCGAGGACGGCACTGTCGTCGACCTCGTGAGCGACTACATGGGCGATCGATTTCATTCGCCGAACGACATTGTCGTACGGAGCGACGGAACGATCTATTTCACCGACCCGCCTTTCGTGCTCGAGCCCGAAGACAGGGAGATCGGCTTCAACGGTGTGTTCCGCGTCGACGGCGACAACAGCATCACAGCGGAATGGGAGGGCGCGGAAGCGACCCGACCGAACGGTCTCGTCCTATCGCCCGACGAAAGCGTTCTCTACGTCGCCGATACGAGCGCGGGTATCATGGCATTCGACGTCGCCGAACGGGGGGAACTCTCCACGGAACGCACCTTGGTCGCCGAGGTGCCGGGGGCCGACGGGATGGCGATTGACGCCGCCGGAAACCTCTTCGTTGCGGCAGCCGACGGCGTTCGCGTCTATGACCCGGAGGGCCAACTCTGGGGAACGATCGAAATGCCCGACGGCAGCAGTCCGGCTAACTGCACCTTCGGGGGCGCGGACGCGCGGCGCCTCTTCATCACCGCGCAAGAGAGCCTCTTCGAAGTGACGCTCGCCAACCCCGGCCTGCTCTAGGCAACCGCCTCACCGGCCGGTGTGCCCTCAGTCGAGGCAGCGGTCGGCCCCCGCGATGTAGCGGCGAGCCAGCTCTTTGGCGTCGGAGGGTTGGATGGGTTGAACCGCCTGGAGTTGGTCCTGGAACGGCGCACCGCGGGCGTTTTCAAAGCGAAAGTAGGGCCACTGCGGGCTGAGAACCTGGGTCTGTGTAGCAGCGAGGAGCTCCGCGACTTCGGCTTTGCTGCAGCCTGAGCGGAGCGAATCGAACATCGCCATGTAGGCGTGGGCGATGACGTGGTCGCTACACCACTCCCACGGCCCCGAAATGGAGTAGTCGCCGAGGATATGGAGCTCGGTAATGCGCGGGTCGGTGAGATAGTTCGCTTCGCCGACCTCGTCGTAAATGGAAGTCAGCCAGTCTTCCCAGGCCGCGAGGCCTTCTTCGCGATAGAGATACTCGTAGGCGTCGGGCGAGATGTACTGCGGTCGAAAGAGCGAGTAGTGGGCAGTGGGATTGTCCTCGAGCGCCTGGCGACTCCAGCCGTACTTGGCCACGAGCGCATGAAACTTGGGCGCCTTCACTTCGTTGTGGAGCACGATCTCGCGACGGCGCGTTGCATCAAAGTCGAGTGCATACTGCACCGCGTGGGAGACCTCGTGCGAGAGGAAGCCGAGCTGCACGAGCGGCGGCGCGTCGATGCCTCGTCGATAGACCTCCATCGTCCCCGTCGCGGGGAACATCTGGGCAAAGTCGCCGGCACCCTCCTCGGCGTCGGCGAAGAGGACCGAGGATTCGACCGTTGCAACGACCCGCAGCGTCGGGAGGCCCTCCGGTCCGAGGGCCGCGCGATGGACGAGCTCTAGAGCATCCGAGACCGCCACGGCCAGCTCGGGGGTGAACTCCGCCGTGCGCTCGACGAGCAAGACACCGTACTCGCGGAAGAGTCGCTCTTGGATCGCGACCACCTGGGAAGGTTTCCCCGCGAGGCGCCAGCTCAGGTGGTCGGGAACCGATCGTGCCCCAGCGGCTCCGACGGCTTCTCGGTCCGGTTGGTAGGGCTCGAGGTCCCGCACGTTGGGTTGGTTGTCGCCGTCAACGTCCGTGTCTCCTTCGAGAAATCGACCGTAGTAATCGCTGATGCGGTAGTCCTTGACTCCGTCGGCATCCGGTTGAGGTGGAAGCGGGTTGCCGCGGTAGAAGATCGTATCGAGCGTCGCTCGCTGCAGGTCAGCGGCGTCTGCACCGATGAGCGACGATGCCTCCCCGGCGCCGACGTCGCGGTGCGCGCAGGCCGACAACGTCGACATCCAGGCGAAGGTGACCGCGAGACCCAGGGACCAACTACGAGGCGTCATGGCGTGAGACTACGGAATTGGAGCGCAGTGTACCGTTGAATACGATTTCGGCGTGGTACTACGACGGCGTGGGTCGGGTCTCATGCGGGCAGTCTTGCCGAGTCCGAGAGGCGCCTGAGCACCTCGTGTGTGAATGAAGGCCGCAGATAGAAGCCTCGCGGCATCGTCCACTGCACGGCGCCTTCTTCGTCTGGCGCGCGGCGTCGGCTCTTGCCGGTGGGTGCCTTGGGGCGAACCTGCAGCACCTTGCCGAGGTGGCCGGTGATGCGTGCTACCTCGCCCTGGGCGATCATGTCTGCGAGCCGCTCCCAGTCTGTGCGAAGCTGCGCCTGTTCGTCCTCGTTAGGCACCCAGAGGAATGCGCGTCCTACGCGGCGAGCCCAAAGCGGGGTCTCGGACGCAGCCTCGACCGACACGAACAGCACCTTCGAGAGCTTCTTCCAGAGCAGGCTCTGTTCCCAGTTGGTGTCGGCCATCGCCGAGAGCGCAATCGAGCACACGAACGTGCTCTCGCGAGGCTTGCCGGCCGCATCGAGCGGGATCGTCTTGAGCTCGATGCCCAGCTCGGTGAAGTCGGGTTCGGCACGACTTCCCGCCGTGGCGCCGAGCATTCGCTCGACGAGCTGACCGGCAAGGCCTTTGGCGTGTTTGCCCAGCTCCGGCACCTTCACCTCGAGCGCTTCGCCGAGCTCGCCGAGCGTGTGGCCGCTGAGCTCACGGACGCGCTGCAGAAGCTCGTGCTCCGACTTCGGTTCCGCCCCGGGAACCTCGGGGACTGCCCCGTCTGTCATCAGTGAAGCTCGCAGACCTTGCCGCCGAACATGCGCTCGAGCGCTGTGAGCAGCGCATCGCTCGGGTCGACGTACATCCCAGTCTCGGCGAGGTTCACCTTCCAGCCGACGGTCGACGCGAGTTCGAGCGCCACGGGGCAGGGGCCCGGGTACTGCTCGAGCATCGACCGCAGCGAGTCGAGCTTGGTGCGATCGAGTGCGTCGACCGCGAGTTTGACCGTGACCGAGGTAGTGCGTTCCTGAAGGGCCTGGCTCAGCGGCGTGGCTTCGTCGAGCAAGAGCTTGGGCTGGGCGGGCGCGCTATCGTCGTTGCGGTCCTGTTCGTGCTTCACGCGCCCCGAGAGCAGCACGGGTTCGCCGGACTTGAGGGCTTCGCGCAGACCCTCTCGCTCGAGTGGCTTCGGTCGCACGATGACTTCGATCCTGCCGTAGGCGTCCTCGACGTCGAAGAATGCCATCGTGTGGCCCATCTTGGTTCGGCGTTCTCGGTAGCCCTCGACGGTGCCTCCGAGCGTGACCTGTCGCGATTCCTTGAGGTTGGAGATTGCCTCGGTGGTCGCGTTGCAGAAGCGAAGCAGCTCGCTCTGGTAGCGGTCGAGCGGGTGTCCCGAGACGTAAAATCCGAGCGTTCCTTTCTCGCGTGAGAGGGTCTCGCGTGAGTCCCACGGATCGAGCACGGGGAAACTGCCGCCCGGGTGCTCGTAGGCCTGTGCCTCTTCGTCGCTTCCCATCAGCCCAAAGAGACTTTCCTGGCCGCTCGACCGCTCGGCTTGGATGCGTTTGCCGCGCTCGATCGCCTGCTCGATCGCGATGAATGCCTGGGCTCGGTGCACGCCGATCGCATCGTGCACGGTATCGAAGGCGCCGCACTGCACCAGCGCTTCGATCACGCTCTTGTTTACGCGCCGGAGGTCGACCCGTGCGCAGAAATCGAACAGGTCGATGAAGGGGCGTTCGAGGGCCGCGTGCTCGTCTTGGGACGTCTGCGGGGCGCTGTCGTCCTCGTGTTCCGCTTGCCGCGACTCGAGTATCGCGTCCAGCGCGGAGGTGCCGACGCCCTTGATCGCGCCGAGGCCGAAGCGAATTTTTGGACCCATCGGGTCGTGGACTGCGCCGTCATGACACACCGGCTTGTGGTGCAGCCGGGTGACGTCTTTGGCATCGTCAGGGTTGTAGACGACCGAGAACTCGATATTCGATTCGTTGACGTCCGGGGGAAGGACCGTGATCGCCATCGAACGCGCTTCGGCGACCGTTCGGACGACCTTGTCGATCTTCTCCTTGTCGGCGGTCAGCGTCGCGCAGGTGAACTCAACCGGGTAGTGGGTCTTGAGATACGCGGTTTGATAGGTGATGAGGGCGTAGGCGGCCGAGTGGCTCTTGTTGAAGCCGTACCCCGCAAAGTACGCCATGAGATCGAAGACTTCCTCAGCCTTTTCGTTCGTGTGGCCTCGCGCGACGGCGCCTTCAATGAAGATCGCCTTCTGCTTCTCCATCTCCGAGGCCTTCTTCTTGCCCATCGCGCGGCGGAGCAGATCGGCGCCACCGAGCGAGTAGCCCGCCATCTCCTGGGCGATCTGCATCACCTGTTCCTGGTAGACGATGACGCCGCGCGTCTCTGAAAGGATGTGTTCGAGCGAAGGGTCGGGGTAGGCGACCTGCTGGCGGCCGTGCTTTCGGTGGACGAAGTCTTTGTCCATCGCGGCGCCCATCGGGCCTGGGCGGTAGAGCGCGACGGCAGCCACGATGTCGTCGAACTGATCGGGGCGAAGCTGCTTGAACAGACTCTGCATGCCGCTCGATTCGAGCTGGAACACGTTGGTGGTTTCACCGGACTGCAGCAGCGCATAGGTCGCCGGGTCGTCCATCGGGAGATCTTCGATGACGAACGGGTCTCCCTCGCGGTCTGGCCGCCGGTCGATCAGTCGCGTCGCGACGTCGATCACCGTCAGCGTGCGCAGTCCAAGGAAGTCGAACTTCACCAGGCCCGCCGCCTCGACGTCGTCCTTGTGGTACTGGGTGACGTAGACGTTCGGCTCGGGGCAAAACACCGGTACGTGGTCCCAGATCGGGCCTTCGCTGATCACCACGCCTGCTGCATGCATCCCCGCGTGTCGGGTGAGGTTCTCGAGCTGCAGCGCCGTGTCGAGTAGGTCGCGGGCCTGCTCGTCCTTTTCGTACGCCGACTTGAGCCTTGCTTCTTGCGCGAGGGCGGTTTCGATCGGCACGCTCTTGCCCTGCACAGGCTCCGGAATCATCGTGGCAATCAGTCCGGCTTCGCCAGGCGTCATGCCCATCACGCGCCCGACGTCCCGTACCACGCTGCGGCTCTTGAGTTGATGAAAGGTGGCAATCTGCCCGACGCTGTGCGCGCCGTATTTGTCTTTGACGTACTGGATGACCCGATCGCGCTGGTCCATGCAGAAGTCGATGTCGAAGTCGGGCATCGACACGCGTTCCGGGTTCAAGAACCGCTCGAAGAGAAGTCCGTGCGTAATTGGGTTGAGGTCGGTGATGCGTAGCGCCCATGCAGCGAGCGACCCCGCGCCTGAGCCGCGGCCCGGGCCGACGGGCACCCCGCTGTCTTTGGCCCAGTTGATGAAGTCCTGGACGATCAGGAAGTACCCCGCGAACCCCATCTTGAGGATCACGTCGAGTTCATGGTCTAACCGTTGGTGATAGGCGCTCTCGTCGTAGGTGTCGCCCCGATGCGACATCTCCTTCAGCCGCCGTGCGAGCCCCGCCACTGATAAAGCGCGAAGATAGTCTTCTTCGGAGGCGCCGCCCGGGACCGCGAAACGCGGCAGGTTCGGCGATGCAAGCGGTGTCGCACTCCCTGCGCACATTTCGGCAACGCGCAGGGTGTTCTTCACCGCCTCGGGAAACTGCGCGAAGAGGCTGTGCATCTGCTCGGGGGTCTTGAGGTAGAGCTCCGAGGAGTGATGGTGCACCGCCTCCATCTCGCGGACGCTTCTCCCGGCCCCAATGCACTGGAGGACGAGCTGTGCGTGGGCGGTCTGTCGTTCGAGGTAGTGGCAGTCGTTGGTGGCGACCATCGGGAGCGCGAGGTCTCCGGCGAGCGAGGCCAGCACTTGGTTGAGCGGGCGGTTCTCCGGAAAACCATGGTCCTGAAGCTCGACGAAAAAGTGGTCGGGTTCGAAGGAGTCTCGGAGGGAAGCCATCGCCTCGCGTCCGGCGGTCGGGCCCTTGAGCAGGATCTCCTGTGCGAGAAAGCCGCCCATGCATGCGCTCAACCCGACGACCCCCGCCCGGTGGCGCCGAAGCACGTCGAAGTCGATGCGCGGCTGATCGCCCGCGGTCATCCCGTCGACCCAGCCGGCGCTCACCATCCGAATCAGGTTTTGGTAGCCCTCCTGAGAGCGCGCGAGCAGGAGCAGGTGCGCGTGCTCGTGGTTGTTGGGATCGGTTCGGTCGCCCGAGGTGAAGTTGACCTCGCAGCCGAGGATCGGCTTGATGCCCTGCGCCTCGCACGCCCGTACGTGCTGCACGGCGCCGAACATGTTGCCATTGTCGGTGAGCGCGACCGCCGGCATGCCCATCTGGTGGACCTGTTCGACGAGCTGCGGAATCCGGATCGCCCCGTCCAGCATCGAAAACTCGCTGTGAACGTGGAGATGAACGAACTCAGCCGACATGGACGGCGGGACTCTACAGTGCGCGACTACTGGAATCCACTCGGACTCCGCCGTTCCGGAGATTTGTTCTGGAAATTGCCGGGCCGGCCCGCTGCGGCTTGCGTGGGTTGGGCCCCATGCTAACTCGCTCCGCTCCCAAGGCCTGAAAAGTCAAGGCTTTTGCCCAAGGTGTCACCGATGAGTAAGTCCCCACTGTCCATCCTCAAAGAGCGCTTCGGCGACGACCCCAAAAAGGCCAAAGAGCAGCTCGTGGCCGCGGTGCAAAAAGCGGCCGGCAAAGACCTGTGGCTCGACCGGGTCAGCGAAGCCAAGGGGCTCGGCCACGTCTCGACAAGCAAGCTCCTTCACCTCGAGGAGGTCTTCACGAAGATCGCCAAGGAGGTGGGGTCCCGCGACAAACTCATCAGCGAGATCGCCAGTCGCGCCGGGCGCCCCAAAGACGAAGACTTCAAGGCAAGCCTTGCCGAGGAGACAACGCCGGCGTTGTGGGATAGATTCCAAGCTCTCGGCGCCTGAGCCTTTGGAGCTCCGGCAAAGGAATAGGACTGACGCGGTCTCGGCCTCGAGCCGACGCGCTAGCAAAGGTATTGCAACATGGGAAACAGACTGTTCTGCGGCGGGCTGGCATGGGCCACCACCACTGAAGACCTCCAAGAAGCGTTCGAGCCGTTTGGCGAGATTGTCGACGCGAAGGTGGTCAGCGATAGAGAGACGGGACGATCCCGCGGCTTCGGGTTCGTGACGTTTTCGACCGATGAAGCTGCGGCAACCGCGCGAGAATCGATGGACGGCGCCACGCTCGGCGGCCGCACCATTCGGGTCGACGTGGCGCAAGAGCGTCAAGGCGGCGGCGGTGGTGGCGGCGGCGGCGGCTACCGACGCTAGCGTCTAGCGCAGCAACTCGAAGTACCAGCTGAGGATCGCGTCTCCCGCGAGAAGGTATTCGAACGCCCCGAGGGCGAGGAACGGTCCGAAGGGCAGTTTGAGCAGCCCGAACCGAGATGCCTCTTCGCCGTCATCCGATCCGTCGATGAGCTCGCCGTCAATGACGCGCTCTTCGACGGTCGGTGTCAGGCGTCGCCCTGCGAGCAAGGCGATCGCCGCGAACACGAGACCCTGCATCGAGCCTGCGACGATGCTGAACAGCGCGCCTTTCCATCCGAGGAAGGCGCCGATCATCAGCATGAGTTTCGCGTCGCCTTCGCCCATCCCGCGGCGTCCAGCGATGCGTTCGTAGCCCCAGACGAATACGAGCTGGATCACCAGGTAACCAACCCCCGCGCCGACCGCGGCCGACCAGACTCCCGGCTCGGTTCTAAGGGGCGCCGTCGCGAGCCCGAGCGCGGCGCACGGCAGCGAGACTTCGTCGGGGATCTCCATCCATTCGAGGTCGACGAAGGTCGCGATCAGCAGTCCGCCGGCGAACACGAACAAGAGCAGTGCCTCGATTGTGGCGTGCAGCAGGGTCGCGTCGGGTAGGGCGCGAACGATCCAGAGCTCGGCGATGGCCACGCAGAGGAGCGCGGAGAGCAGCTCGACGATCGGATAGCGCGCCGCGATTGGGGTCCCGCAGCAGGCTGCCTTGCCTCGGAGGGCGAGCCAGCCGAAGATCGGGACGTTCTGCCAAGCGCGAATCGGTTCGCCGCAGCCGGGGCAATGGCTCGGCGGGGTGACCACCGACATGCCGCGGGGCCAGCGATAGATCGCCACGTTGAAGAAGCTGCCCCAGGCCGCACCCCACGCAAACGAAGCCAACCAGACGAACCAGCGTGGCACCTCGGACGCGAGCATGCGGCGATGCTAGCAGCGGCGAACGGTGGCGTCGGGTTCTTTGCAGCCGTGGCTGCTGGTTGCAGGATCGGGGAGAGGGTGCGATCCAGGGCCAAGATGAACGGGAGCGAGACGCGCGCGGCCCTCGGTGACTGTCGCCGAATGGTCGTCAAGATTGGCAGCCGAGCGCTTTGCGCCGAGGGCGGCCGACATGCGCTGGTTGCGGGCCTGGTCGCCGATCAGGTTCGCGCGGGGCGGCAGGTCGTCCTGGTCTCGTCCGGTGCGGTTGCTCTTGGTCGAGAGCGCCTTGGGCTGACCGAGCGACCAAAAAGCATCGCGCTTCTGCAAGCGGCAGCAGCAGCCGGCCAGTCGCTCTTGATGCGCACCTACGAAGACGCATTCGAGCCGCTTGGAATTCGGGTCGCCCAGGTGCTGCTTACCCACGATGCGGTGAGTGACCGCCGCCGCTATTTGCATGCGCGCCGCGCCATCAACGAGCTTCTCAAACTCGGGGTCGTTCCGATCATCAACGAGAACGACACCGTCTCGGTCGAGGAGCTGCGCTTCGGCGACAACGATCAGCTTGCAGCAATGGTCTGTACGCTCGTTGGAGCAGACATCCTGGTCCTGCTCAGCGACGTCGAGGGCGTTCTCGATGACAGGGACCAACGCGTATCGCTGGTGTCCGACGTTTCGGAGATCGAGCCGTTCATTCGGCCGCCCGAGGACGACGTCGGGCTCGGCGGCATGCAGTCGAAGGTCGAGGCTGCGCGCCGAGCGACGCTGCACGGATTGCCGGTGGTGATTGGCCCGGCGGCGTCTGCCGACTTCTTGCGTGACCTGATGAACGGTCTCGACGTCGGCACCCTGCTGCTGCCGCACGGTTCGCCGCTGCCGAGCCGCAAACACTGGATCGCGTACACGCTCAAACCGCAAGGCACGATCGTGGTGGATGCGGGGGCCGCGCTGGCGCTCACCGACCGCAACTCGAGCCTGCTCCCGGCCGGCGTGGTATCGGTCGAAGGCGCCTTCGATGTCGACGACGCCGTCTCGATCGTCACGCCGGACGGCTCGGAGCTGGCACGTGGACTGGCGCGCTATGCGGCCGATGAAGTGCGCCAGCTCGCTGGGGGCCAAAGTGCACAGATCGCAGAGCTAATCGGCAACCATGCAGGCGACGAAATCGTGCATCGCGACGATATGGTCCTGACCGGAGCCGAGGACTGAAGCGCGCGCCGACCGCTGGGCTCCCGTCCCTCTAGAAAACTGCTACGGTCGCGGGCTATGAGCGAGGACTTGAAAGCGGCCGTCACCGCGCTGGCGCAAGGCGCCAAGCAGGCGTCGAGGACGATTGCGAAGGCGAGCACGGAGCAAAAGAATGCAGTGCTTAAGCGCGCTGCCGCCGCGCTGCGCTCCGAAGCCGGTGACCAGGTGCTCCAGGCCAACGAGCGCGACATGGACGTTGCGGCGCGAATGGATCTGGCCCCGGCCATGCTCGATCGCCTCCGTCTCGATCGGCCGCGCCTCGACGCGGTAGCGGACGGGGTCGATCAGGTTGCGGAGCTGCCCGACCCGGTTGGCGAGCAGGTAGGCGAGCGCACGCTCGACAATGGCCTTCGTGTCGCCAAGATGAGAATTCCGCTCGGTCTGATCGGAATCATTTACGAATCTCGACCGAACGTCACCGCGGACGCAGCTTCGCTCTGCCTCAAGAGCGGCAACGCGGTGCTCCTTCGAGGCGGCAAAGAAGCGTTCGAAAGCAACCATGCGATCGCGAGGATATTCGCTGATGCGCTCGAGGCCGAAGGCCTTCCTCGCGAAACGGTCACGCTTCTGCCTACGACCGATCGCGAAGCGACCTTGGTGATGATCGGTCTTGATGGTATCGTCGATATGGTCATCCCGAGAGGTGGAGAAGGATTGATACGCTTCGTCGCTGAGCACGCGAAGGTCCCGGTCATCCAGCACTACAAAGGTGTGTGCCACGTCTTCGTCGACTCGAGCGCCGACCCCGAGATGGCTCTCGACATCGCGCTCAACGCCAAAGTCCAGCGGCCCGGAGTCTGCAACTCGATGGAGACGCTCCTCGTTGATGCGAGCCTGGCGCCGAGCTTCCTGCCGACGCTCGGCGATGCGATGAAGTCACACGGAGTAGAACTCCATGTCGACTCGCGCGCCGCCGCCCACCTCGACGGCGTCAAGCGGGCGACCGACGAAGACTGGGACACCGAGTACCTCGACCTCATCCTCAACGTTGGCGTCGTCGACGGAATCGACGGAGCTCTCGAGCATGTGGCTCAGCACGGGTCGAATCACACCGAGGCGATTGTCACCAACGACGACGAACACGCCAAGAGGTGGGTTCGAGAGGTCGATGCGAGCCTCGTATTGGTCAATGCGTCGACTAGGTTCAACGACGGTTTCGCCCTCGGCCTCGGCGCTGAGATCGGCATCTCCACCACCAAGCTGCACGCGTACGGACCAATGGGTCTCGCGGAGCTCTGCACCCTGAAATGGGTCGGCCAAGGACAGGGCCAAGTTCGTCAGTAGAAGAAAGGTATTCTAGTTGGGAAAACAATCAGAGGGTGCTGAAGTTCAGTCCGAATCGAGTTCGGTTTCGAATGAAGCACCGATCGAAGGCCGCGAGTTGGCGATTGCCGTCGCCGAGGCATCGCTCGACAAGAAGGCGAGCAGGGTGGAGATCATCGACGTGCGCGGCAAGGTCGATTACACCGACTACGTCATCGTCATGAGCGGGCGGAGCGACCGTCAGGTCGCCGCGATCGCACGCGGCATCGAAGAAGACGTCAAGCGCGAGCACGGCGTTCGCTGCACCGGAGTCGAAGGGTTACCTCAGGGCAACTGGGTGCTTCTCGATTTTGGCGATGTCGTCGCACACGTGTTTCATCACGAGATGCGCGGCTTCTACGACCTCGAGGCTCTTTGGCTCGATGCTGACCGAGTCGAGTTCGAGGGACAGGCGAGCGACGACGGTTTCGCGTTTCCCTGACGGAGCCAGGGCGTGCGGATCCGCATCATCGCCGTTGGCAAGGCCAAGGATCGCAGCCTCCGCGCGCTCCTGAGCGACTACTACGGGCGGATTGGCCACTACGGCAGGCTCGAAGAGATCGAGATCAAAGACGCCCCGGCCGATGAGCTAAGCACCAAGGTCAGCCGCTCCATCCCGGACCGGTCGAGAGTCGTGGCGCTCGAGATCGACGGTCGACCACTCAGCAGTCGTGAACTCGCGAGCTGGATCGGCAGGGCGGAGAACGACTCGATTCAGACCCTCGTCTTCATCATTGGCGGAGCCGACGGACTTCCGAACGAGGTGTCGGCGGCCGCGGACCTGCGGCTGTCACTCTCCTCCATGACGTTTCCTCATCGACTGGCGCGCCTCATTCTTGCAGAGCAAATCTACCGTGGTTTCTCGATTTTGCGCGGTGAGCCTTACGATCACTGAGGGTACTGCCATCTTGGATGGTCACGGCAATGGGGTGCCGGCCGATAGGCCTGGGTGCATCTCGTGCTTCGTGGCGCCCTCGAACTCCTCGCCCCCCAACGGTGCGCGGCCTGCGATTGGCCTGTAGCGCTCGTCGACGGGTTGTTCTGTCGACCCTGCGACGTCTCCGCGGAGGGCTTCGACGGTCCGGGTGCGGTCTTCCACTATGCGGGGGCCGTATCGGACGCGATCCGGTGCTTCAAGTACCAAGCTCGCAGCGACCTCGGCATCAGGCTCGGCTCGCGCTTGGCGGCGGATGTCGTCGATGCGGCGCCTCAGATCGATGCGGTCGTCCCGGTCCCGCTTCACTGGAGGCGTCGACGTTCACGCGGCTACGATCAGGCCGCGCTGCTCTGCCGACCGGTCGGCAGGGCGCTCGAACGACCCGTGCTCTACACGGCGCTTCAACGCGTCAGAGACACCCCGCGGCAGGCTGAGCTCCCACGCAGCGAGCGCCTCAACAACGTACGGGGGGCGTTTCGAGCTCGGCCTCGCGTGGCGAACCTCCGCGTTCTGCTGATCGACGACGTGAAGACCACGGGCGCTACGATCCGCGCTGCGTCCAACGCGCTGCGGGAGGCGGGCGCCTCGGAGGTCGTGCCCTGGGTGCTGGCCGCTCGCGTTCTCGGCGTGACCACGTAGAGTTCGCCGGTGCGTTGGTTGGTCCTCGGGTTGTCGCTGTCCTCGTGCTGGGCCCTTGGGTGCAAGACGCCCGATCCGGTTCAGAATCCTCTCGACTATCTGCAGATCGGCGTCGACCCTCGGGCGGAGGCCGCCGCAGTGATGAAGGACTTGACGCGCCACGGATATCGCATCGGCACCGAGATCCAAGAGTCCGGCTACGTCGCTTTCGATGCGACCAGCGGCGTCGAGACTCTCGTTCGCGTCATGACTGAACGTGGCACCGCGCTTTCGATCGAGACTCCGGACGTTCGTGCTCCCGAGCGGCTCCAAGTGGCGCTGCATCGGGGCGTGCGTCCTGACTTCAACGCGGATGGACGGCGCGATCCGGTAATCGCAGTTCGTGAACGCGATCGGAGCTGCCTCTTCTGGGCGGAGGTCGACGACGCAGGTTTCGTGACGCCGGTGTTTCGCCCCGAACCGACCTGGGGCGACTCTCCCTGCGTCCTCCAGATCCACGACACATGGCCGCAGCTCCTCCTCGAGGTGAGCGTGCCCGGTGAGTCGGCGCTGGAGGCGAGGGTACGAGTTCCCATTCATGCCGATGCCCGCGGGTGGGAGATCGATGAGACACCTGGGGCGATTGCGCGCTGGGAGGCGAGCCGACAGCGGCGTCGAGACGCATTGGTGCAGGCCGAAGCGAGCGGAAGGACGCGCCAGGCGGACCGACTGCGGGCCGAACTCCGCTGGATGGACGAGCTCCTTCCAGAAGCAGGGCCGACCGACGAGACTGTGCCGCTCGGCGTGCCCGTGCTAGAGCCGGGCGGGAATGGCCAATAAGCGCGTTGACAAGGGCGTGCCCGGCATGGAGCTGCTGGTCTGCCGGAATCCGAAAGCAGCGCAGCGCTACGAGATCGAGGACCGCGTTGAGGCGGGCCTGGTGCTTTACGGGTCCGAGGTGAAGAGCCTGCGTGCGCGTCGCGCCAACCTCGAAGGGGCGTATGCCCGTATCGACGCTGGCGAACCGTTCCTCTACAGCATGCACATTGCGCCCTACGACCAGGCTGGGCATTCGGGACACGAGCCCCAGCGTCGCCGCAAGCTGCTGCTGCACGGCCACGAAATCGACAAACTTCAAGGCCGGCTCACGACACGGGGCTACGCGCTCTTCCCACTTCAGGTCTACTTCAAGAACGGCGTCGCCAAGGTGCAGCTCGGTCTTGGGCGCGGCAAAAAGAAGGGTGACGATCGTGAGGAGATTCGTCGCCAGGAAGACCTGAAAGAGGCACGGGCTGCGGTGCAGCGCTACAAGCGGTGACGATGCGATGACCGCCATCACCCTCGAAGGCGGCGAGTCCGCCAATACCGAGTCCTTCGACGGCGCCAATCTAAGCTTCGTCGGTCCACGCGCCTTCGCCCCAGGTGCTCCAATTCGGTTCGTCGCGATGCTCGACACCGAGACGCGCTCCTTCGAAGGCCGTTCGCTCGGGTCGAGGCGGACGGCAGACGGGTTCCTGGTTCGAATGCGGTTCGTGAACCTAACGCGCCGCGACCGTGAGGCTCTGGCGGCAGTTCACGAAGCGCCCGAGGCCGCCCCGCGCTAGCTGCGCTTGTCGAGCGCGTTGAAGACCGATTGCTTCACCGACTCGAAGTCGTTTGCTACCTCGATCGGCTTGTTGGGGTGCCTGCTTTCGACGCCGGGGATCGTGTCTTCGTGGTACCGGATCTTGAACTGGGTGAATTTGAGGCCGTTGGCCGTCGAGATCACGACCACCCGCTGTCCGGGTTCGATTTCACCCCGCGCCCGAAGCTTCTCTAGGGCAGCAAGGGCAACCCCGGTATGCGGGCAGGTATAGCTTCCGGCGCGGTCCGCCGCGGCCGATGCTTCGGCGAGTTCGGTCTCCGTCGCCTGCTCCACCACGCCGTCAAACGCTTTGAGCGCGCGAATGGCTCGATGGACGCTGACTGGGTTGCCGATTCGGATTGCGCTTGCTTCGGTTTCGCCGGCCACGATCGGTTCGAAGCTGTCCCAGCCTTTTTGGTAGGCACGGAACAGCGGATTGGCGCGCTCGGCCTGGGCCAGGCAGATGCGGGGGCGCTTCGAGACCACGCCGAGTTCGTGCATCATGTCGAAACCGGCTGCGAGGGCTGCGACGTTTCCGAGATTGCCGCCTGGAATGATGATCCAGTCGGGCACCTGCCAGTCGAACTGCTGAACGATCTCGATGCCCACGGTCTTCTGACCCTCGAGTCGCAGCGAGTTCTTCGAGTTCGCGAGATAGATGCCCGCTTCCTCCGACAGCCGCTGGACGATCGCCATGCACCCGTCGAAGTCGGTGTCGATCGCGCAGACGAGCGCACCGTTGGCCAGCGGCTGAACGAGCTGGGCCGTGGTGACCTTGCCCTTGGGCAGAAGCACGATCGCAGGAATGCCTGCAGACGCGCAATAGGCCGCAAGAGCGGCGGAGGTGTCGCCGGTTGAGGCGCAGGCGATGGCACGAATCGGTTTCCCGTCGGTGATCATCTGTTTGACCGTGCTGACCAGCACCGTCATTCCGAGGTCCTTGAAGGAGCCGGTGTGGCTGTTGCCGCAGTTCTTGATCCAGACGTCGTCGAGACCGAGGGTTTTGCCGTATCGCTCGGCCCAGAACAGGTTGCTGCCTCCCTCTGCGGTGGACACGATGTGTTCCTCCCGAAGCATCGGTTGGACCCACTCTTTTTTGCCCCACACGCCGCTCCCGTAGGGCCAGTCTCGGGTCATCCAGCGCTGGTCGAAGAGCTTGATCCAGGAGGAGCCGCTCCGATCGCGAAGGGCTTCCAAATCGTGCTGTACCTCCAGCAAATGACCGCAGTTCGGGCAGTTGTAGATCACCTGATCGAGCGGGTAGCTGCCGGGGCACCCTGCGATGCAGCCAAAAGATGCGCTGTAACTCATGCACCTCCGAGTATAGGCGCTCCGTCAAGGGGTGCACCTCGTCGATTGCACCGCGTGGCAGGCCTCCGGGGCTCAGGCTTCCTCGTCGAGAGCGTCGGTGTGGCCGGCAGCCCGCGACTTCGTGGCGGGATCTGGCATCAGCGAGAGGTTTTTGGTGGCGAGCTTGGTCGAGAGCGGCCTCGTGGCGAGTGATTCGATGAGCGCCACCATCGTCGGGTGCCGAGCGGCCGTCTCGTCGAAGCGCTCCAAAGTCATTCGAAGCACGAGCACGTCGGTGATCGCTTCGACTGTAATCGGGGAGGGCGCCCGCGTCAGGACCGACTCTTGCCCCAGGACTCGGCCGAGTTTCAGCGTGCCAAGGGTCTGATCGTGTTCATCGCGCGCGACGACGTGTCCGTGCATAGGCATGTAGAGTCCGTCGGAAGTCAGCCCGGATCGCAGAAGAACAGTCCCTTGGGCCGCGCGGTGGACCTCGAACGTGTTCGCGAACTCGAGACGGCCGTCATCGTCCAGTTCGGAGAACAGCGGCGAGGTTTGCACCAGCGTCGAGACCAGCCTGCGCCCAACGACTTCGAGCAGGAGAGTTTCGAGCGGGGGATGCACCTCGACCAGCCGGTCGAGAAGAAGCTTGCTGATGCGCAGCGCACGAGACTGGCCGTGCGACGTCACTGCCGCGCTGTAGCTCGGATGGCCGAGGATGGCCGAGATGCCGACGACATCTCCTTCGGAGAAGGCGGCTGGCGCAGCATCGGCGCTATGCTCCATGAAGACGGTGCCCTCGACGATTGCGTAGACGGCATCGGCGGTCGTGCCGCGCTCGATCATCCGTTCGCCGTCGTCGAGGTCGACCAGACGGGACTCTCCTACGAGCTGCTCGAGAATCGCTTTCGGTAGGTCGGCGAAGAGTGAGGTCGAAGGAAAGAGCGCGAACTCCTCCGGCGTCGGCCAGTCGCTCAGGAGACTGTCCGTGACGAGGGGACGCACGCGCACGTCGGCCGGTGAGAGGGTCAGTTCAATCGTGGGCCCCTCGGCCTCCGCTGGTTTGTCCCAGGTGGTCGTATCTGGCTCCTCGCTCTCATCGACGGTGAGCCGACCAAGGACATCCGAGCGCTCTGGGTCAATCCCGGTGATGACCTTGGCCATCGCCGCTGCACGTGCGACGAAACCAAGCTTGGCGTAGAGATCCACCGCGGTCTCGTATGCCTCGACGGCTTCATGCTGCTGTCCTAGACGTTTCAACAGGTCGCCGCGACGGTGCGGCCAGCGCGCTTCTTTCGGTTCGACGCGCTCGAGAGCCTCATAGATGCCGAGCGCATCCTCGTGACGCTCTCTGCGAAGCGCCTTTTGCAGCTCTTCACGGAGCTTTCGGCTGCGACTACCGGCCACGTCGAAACAACTCTATACCTCGTCCGCAGGGGGTCACACCAGTGGGGCCTATTGGTTTCACTGCTACGTTCTCCCGAACCAAGAAACGCATGAGCCTTTTCATTCGCCTCGTCCGAGCGGTATTCGCGTTCGGACTCATTTTCCTTAGCTACCTGATGCAGTGGGTACTGGTGAAGCTGTTTCGGCGGTGGGAGCTCGACCCCGACACCGAGCGTGACGAGCGCATCATGCCCGCTTGGCTGACGCGCCGCCAGCGCAAGCTCGACGAGAAGAACTCGAAGCGACTTCTGGCCGCGATGCTCAGCCTTCGGGGGGTATACATCAAACTCGGGCAGGTTCTTTCGGTCATGGGAGGCTTCCTTCCGGCCGTCTACAGCAAGGAGCTCGAGTCGCTTCAAGACGATGTCCCTCCGCATCCCTTCGACGAGATCGAGCAGGCGTTCGTCGACAGCCTTGGGGCATCGCCGGAAAGCTTCTTCGAGCGTATCGACCCGACCCCGGTGGCTGCGGCTTCGTTGGGGCAGGTGCATGTCGCCTACATGCCAGACGGGCGAAAAGTCGCCGTGAAAGTCCTCCACCCGGGGATCCGCGACATCGTGAGAACCGACCTGCGCGTCGTGAAGCTCATGATCCGCGTCTACAAGTGGTTCTTCCCGGTCGAGAACATCGAGGTCATCCACGATTCGCTCGTCGACCTGTTGCGGCGGGAAACCGATTGCCTCCACGAGGCCGAGTGCATGCGCAAGATGGCCGCTAACTTCGCAGACGACGATCACATTTTGTTTCCTGAGGTGATCGAAGAGGTGACGACCACCGACGTACTGACGATGACGTACATGGAGGGGCTCAAGATCACCCGATTCGACGAGCTCGTCGCGCAGGGCGTCGACCGGCGGAAGCTTGCGGAGCGATTGGTCAAGAGCTTCTATCGGCAGGTCTTCGTCGATCGCTTCTTCCACGCGGATCCGCATCCGGGGAACTTCCTCGTGCAACCCGTCGAGGGCTCAGACGACCCGAAAATCGTCGTCCTCGATTTCGGTGCGATCAGCGAAGTCCCGCAGCAGACCGTCGACGGAATGCTCGACATCCTCCGCGGCTTCTTCGAGCAGAACGATCAGCTCGTGCTCGAGGGCATCGAGGCGATCGGCTTCGTATCGGAGACCGGCGACCGCGAGCTCCTCGAGCACACTGTCAAGAAGTACTTCCAGAAGTTGCTCCAGCTCGAGCGGACTCCCGCAATGCTGATGAACGCCAATGCGCGAGAACTCGAGGCCCTGGCTCAGCCGGAGGTCGCGAAGCGAGAACTCCGCTCGTTGATGCGCTCGGTGAGATATCCCGAAGGGTGGTTCTACGTCGAGCGCGCGTCGGTGATGATGTTCTGGCTGGTCGGGCAGATCGCGCCAGACCTCGACCAGATGCAGATCGGCTTCCCCTACATCCTACCGCTGATGACCAAACGCATTCAGTCTGCGCGCCCACCGGCGCCCTCGGAGCCGCCTCCGCAGGCAAGTGCCGGCGGGGGATGACGTGTCGCGGATCGTAGGGCTCGACCCGGGAGGTGCGCGCATCGGACTTGCGATTTCGGACGAGGATCGCACCATCGCCTTTCCGAGGGAAAGCATCTCGGCCAAGGGCAGCCTCGACCAGACCGCTGAGCGAATTGCGGACGCGATCGCAGATGATGCCGTCGCCGCTGCAGTGGTCGGGCTGCCGCTGCGCCTCAACGGCACCGAGGGCGAATCGGCCCGACGCGCCCGAGTGTTCGGGGAGGCCATGCGGACCCGGCTGGGTATCGAGGTCGTCTACTGGGACGAGCGAATGACAACCGTGTCTGCGGAGCGCTCCCTGCGCGAAATGGGGCGCCGCGGGGCCAAGCAGCGCGAGGTCGTCGATGAGTCTGCAGCGACGATCTTGCTCCAAAGCTACTTGGACGCCAAAAAGGGGGGAGCGTGGATAGACCCCCACGAATAACGAGAATCAGCCTCGATGGCGGAGTGGGTGTAAGCCTTGCGCGTCTCTTGGGTATCGTCGCTCTGCTCGGCGCGGCCGGTGTACTGTTGGCGCTCGGTTGGCTGTTCGTGATCTACCCGGACTCCGATGGACCGGTGAGCAGTCAGTCGGAACTCATCATCGACGTGACCGAAGGAACGAGCCTTCGTGAGCTCGCCGACGAACTCGCCGCAGGCAAGGTGATCGACCGCGTCGACGTTTGGGTGGCGTACATGCGAATCAAGGGGCTCGACCGGCACTTGAGGCAGGGAAAGATTCGCCTCCAGACGCCGATGACGCCCGAGGAAGTCGCACGGTATACGACGACGGGGCTCGGGCGAATCCAGGTGCGGATCACGATTCCTGAGGGCTTCAACCGGTTCGACGTGGCGCAACGACTCGAGGAGTTCGGTGTCTGCCCGGGAGAAGACTTCCTCGAGGCCACCGAGGACCCGTCGATTCTCGCCAGCTACGGGATCGATGCGGACGACGCCGAAGGCTACCTGTTCCCCGACACCTACGACTTCGACGACCAAACCAAGCCCCGACGGGTCGTAGAGCGCATGCTCGCCAACTGGACTCGAAGGTACGAAGAGATCGAGGTCGAATACGCGGACGAGCTCGCCGCGCTCGACCAGAAATGGTCTACCCAAGAGATCGTGACCTTGGCGTCCATCGTCGAAAAAGAGGCCGTGGTCGACGCCGAGCGTGCCCGCATCGCGGGCGTATTCCGTAACCGTCTGAGTTCCATGAAATTTCTGCCTCGACGTCGCTTGCAGGCCGACCCCACCGTGCAGTACGGCTGCATCGCCATGCCCACGGAGATCCCCTCCTGCGAGGGCTATGACGGCAGCATCACGAGGGCGATGCTCGAAGACACCGACAATCCCTACAACACGTACCGCCACTCGGGCTTGCCGCCAGGCCCAATCAGCAACCCGGGAAAGGCCGCGCTCGTCGCGGTCATCGACCCAGAAGATCACAGCTACTACTACTTCGTCGCACGCGGACACGGTCGCCACCAGTTCAGCAAGACGCTCCGTCAGCACAACGTGGCGGTCCGCAAACACTCGCAGCGATGAGCCGCAAGCCGCGCCACCCGCTGATCGGCCCCGACGAGCCACAGCTGAGCCTCTTCGACGCCATCGAGCGCGATCCAACTGACGACGCTGGCCAGGCGGATGCAGAGCAGGACCAGGCTCGGCTCCAGGCGATACGCAATCGACTGCCTGCCGGACTCCGCTTCGGAACCTCGAGCTGGACGTTTCCGGGGTGGGCAGGCCTTGTCTACCGGCGGCGCTACCCGAGTCAGAAGGCATTCCTGCGCGAGTCGCTGTGCGAGTACGCCGCGCATCCTCTGATGCGTACGGTCGGCGTCGACCGGGGGTACTACGCGCCGATTCCTACAGAGGATCTCGCCTCCTATGCTGCGCAGCTGCCCGCGGATTTCCGCTGCGCCGTGAAGGTGTGGCAGCAGATCGCGATGCCGATTTATCCACAGCATCCGCGCTACGGCGCCGATGCGGGCAAGCCCAACCCGAGCTTTCTCGACGTCGAGCTGTTCGAGCGGGAGCTCGGGGCGCCTTTCCGGCAGACCTTCGCCTCGGCGATGGGTCCGTGGATCCTCGAGGTGGCACCAACTCCGCGGCCGATCGATCCAAGCTGGTTCTGTCAGCGCCTCGGTGAGTTCCTTCACCACGCACCCCGCGACTTCCCGTTTGCCATCGAACTGCGCGATCGACGTCTCCTCGTGCCCGAGTACGTCCGTGTGCTTCGTGAGCACGGCGCCGTGCATGTGTTCAACTACTGGTCTCGGATGCCAGGCCTCGGGGAGCAGATGCGCCGCGAAGGGCTCTTGCACGGCTCCCTGCTCGTCGTGCGGCTCCTTCTGCCGCCGGGGGGGCGCTACAGCGACCTCAAGGAGGCCTACGCGCCGTTCGATCGTCTGGTCGCGCCTCAGCCCGCCATGCGGCGCGAGTTGGTCGAATTGGTCGAGCGCGGCCTGGGGGAGGGGATGGAAGCCTATGTGCTGGTCAACAACAAGGCCGAGGGCTCTTCGCCTCTGACGGTGCGCGCCCTCGCTGAGCTTCTCGCCCGGTAGCTTGATCGCGTGTGGGCCGCCGCTATGTTGCGGTCGATGGCTTCACCCAAGGCCGACAACATCACCTGGCACGTCGGCGAAGTCGACACCGAGGCGCGATCGGCGGCGCACGGACACCGGGGAGCGGTGCTTTGGTTCACCGGGCTGTCCGGCTCGGGCAAGAGCACGATTGCGCATCGGGTCGAAAGACGCCTCATCGAGCAGGGTGTCTTCGCGTATGTGCTCGACGGCGACAACGTTCGGCACGGGCTCAACGGCGACCTGGGCTTCACCGCAGAGGACCGCGAAGAGAACATCCGGCGCGTCGGCGAGGTCGCGCGCCTGTTCGCGGATGCGGGCGCCGTGACGGTGAGCGCATTCATTTCACCGTATCGGCGAGATCGAGACTCGGTTCGCGGGCTATTGCCTGACGGCGCATTCGTGGAGGTGTTCGTCGATACGCCGCTCGAGATCTGCGAGGCGAGGGATCCAAAGGGGCTCTACAAAAAGGCTCGGGCCGGCGAGATCTCCAACTTCACCGGTCTCGATGCACCCTACGAAACTCCAGTCGACCCTGAGATTCATCTGCGGACGGTAGAGCTCACTGTCGACGAAGCTGCAGATGCCGTCGTGCAGTATCTCAAAGCGCAGGGCATCCTCGAGCGAAGCTGATGCCTTCTCGACGGCACATGTGGGACACTATGCCGAGCGAGGTCGACCTCGTGGTGATCGGCGGCGGGATCACGGGGGCGGGAATCGCTCGCGATGCCGCCCGTCGAGGGCTTCGGGTCGCGCTGTTCGAGCAGAATGACATCGCGTTTGGGACGAGCTCCCGATCGAGCAAGCTGGTCCACGGCGGTCTCCGCTATCTTGAAAGCTACGAGTTCAGCCTGGTGTTCGAGTCGATCAGCGAGCGACGCGTCGTCATGGAGCTCGCACCCCATTTGGTGAATCCACTTGGCTTCATGTTCCCCGTATACGAAGGGGAGGGTCGCAATCTCTGGATGATCAACGCGGGGATGTGGCTCTACGACGGACTCTCGCGCTTTGGCTCCTCGCACAAACACAAGACGCTGAAGCCAGCGGAGGTGGCAAAAAAGGAGCCGATGCTCAAACAGGAGGGGCTGCAGGGCGCGCCGATCTACTACGACTGCTCGACGGATGATGCCCGTCTGACGCTCGAAACGGCGCTCGACGCCGCCGCGCAAGGCGCCAGCATCGTTAGCTGGGCGCGCGTCGACGCGATCCGCAAAGACGATCGCGGTCGCGTGTCGGGAGTGGTGGTGAACGACCACCGCACCGGTCAGGTCGTGGAAGTCGCGGCCAGCGCGGTCATCAACGCGACCGGCCCCTGGACGGACGAAGTGCTTGGGATGAGCGGACCCCGCTCCGGGCGCCTCCTGCGACCGACCAAGGGCGTACACATCGTGGTCGACGCCAAGCGGCTCCCAGTGCAGCACGTCGTCGTGCTTTTCCACCCAGAGGACCGTCGAGTGCTGTTCGCGCTCCCTTGGGGCGATCGTGCCTACATTGGAACGACCGACACCGATGACGACGCGTCGCCTTCGGAAGTCCATGCGACGCAACGAGACGTCGACTATCTCATCGCTGCCGCGAACCATCACTTCCCGGACAACCCCATCGGGCCCGAAGACGTGATATCCACGTGGGCCGGGCTCCGGCCGCTCATCGCTCCATCGCCCGAGATCGGCGACGTCGCCGAATCGAAGATCAGCCGCGAGCACCGGATCGTCGTCGGAGAGGACGGGTTGATCACGATTGCCGGCGGCAAGCTCACGACGTACCGCAAGATGGCCAAAGAGGCGGTGGATACGGCGGTCCAGCTTCTAAAGCTCTGCGACGAGCTGCCTGCCGACCTCCACTCCGCCCAGACCTTCAAATTCCCTCTTCCGGGGGGCGTCGGCTGGCCTGAGGAAGACGCCAAGGCGAAGGTCGCGGGAGAGGTCGCGACCCTTTCGCAGGGACGACTCGAAGACCGGGTGTGTCTGCATTTGGCCGAGACCTACGGCATGCGTGCGTTGGAGATCGCGACGCGCTGTGCGCAGGACCAGTCGCTTTGCGAGCCAATCGTACGCGGCCGGCCTGAAATCATGGCCCAGGTTGATTGGGGCGTCGAAGAAGAGTTCGCCGCCAACGTGTCCGACGTCATGGTGCGCCGCACCCAGCTGTTCTATCGTGACGTCGATCAGGGTCTCGGTGCCGTCGATCGCGTGGCCGACCGAATGGCAGTGCTCATCGGGTGGAGTGGGGCCGAAAAAGAGAGGTCGATCGCGGACTATCGCGCCGAGGTCGCCCTGTCTCGACGGTGGCGCGGCGAATCGAGCGCTGCCGTCATGGCGCCATCTGCGGAAGCTTCAGTTTGAGAGTGAGGCTGCCGGTCTCCACCTGAATCGACTCGAGCTCGAGCACGTCGAAAATCATCGATGCTGGACCGCTCGATGCGAAGCGCCGCACGGCTGGGACCGTTCGCAGATCGATTCGCACGCGGTCCGGTGCTTCACGTTCCACGATGGCGCATCCCACGTCGCGGGTGTCGGGAGGCATGATCATCGGCCAGGTCGCGCGCGCGATGCATGCGCCAAGAGCGCCCACGATCGATCCATCCATCGCGCCGGGCGGCTCTACGTCAAACGAGATTTCTTTCGCGCCTCGGGGTGCGAACCGAACCGGCAGTGGCCCGAGACTGAACTGCACGTCGCGACCGGTAGCAAGCGAAGCGTCGACGAAAATCCGTCCGCTTCGACAAATCACCATGGCCGAATCGACGCCCTCGGCGTGCGCGGCGGCAGTCGTCAGCGCATCGTCGCTCAGGCGCCAGCGCTGTTGGGTCATGCGCTCGAGCACGTCACGGGTTGCTCGCGCGATCCGTGTGTCGCCGGCTCGATCGAGCACCCGATCGGCGGCGCCCCGGAGGAGGCTGCGAAGCACGTTGAGCCGATCGCTCACGGCGTCGCCTCCTGCTCTGCTCGCGGTTGCCGCAAACCCTGGAGGTCGAGGGGGGAGACGCGCCGTGCGTCCTGGCGGCTGTAGAAGGCGGTCCGCACCACGCGGGGAAAAATGTCGTCGACCCCGGTGAGCGCAGTGAGGACTTCCCGTGGGCGGGGCGTCGTTGCGCCGCCGAGACGAAGCAGTATGCGTACCGGAGTCAGGTCGCCCCGAAGCCCGGCAGCAGAGAGTTCCCGGCCTCCTTCGCCCACGGCGATCTCGGCCAGTGCGGCCCCCACGTCGATGCGCTTGCCGAGGCCGTTGAGGTCCCTCCACACGCTGAGGGGTTGCGGGGTGACGGCGAGCCGCGTCGACAGCTCGGCGGCGTTCTCGGCGCCAAGCTGGTGGAGCTCGTTCGGGGAAAGGCCCACGATATATTCGATTTCGTCAATGACCCGGTTGAGGGCACGGTCGCGCGTTCCCAGGAAGGCGTGCCCGAAGAACTCGAGCCCCGACAGAGCCACGGCATTCAGGCGCTCAGTGAGTTGCTCGATGTCACCGAGTTCGTCGCCCCGGAGTCGAATGTCGACGTGCTCTGCAAGACTCGACGTACCGACGGGCAGGGCGGGACCGAACGTCATTTTCGGGAGCGGACGAAACCCTTCGCTGTAGTAGAGTGGCAGGCCCACCCGACGCAACATACGGGGAAAGTTCCGCACCATATCGAGGTGGGACCCGTATGCAGCGCGCCCTAGCTTGGTGTACCCGAGACGGAGTCTCACCGCAGGACCCTGATTGACGTTGCGGAACGGTCGTCGGTCGACCTCGAGCGCGTGGTCGTGCTGCTCGGCCAGCGGGAGCCGCGTCCGCGGAGTCAGCGCCTCCATGTCGCGAAGAAAGTCGACGCGCTCTTCACGCATCTGCGAAAGGTCGCAGGCGACGCCGCATTGGTAGCAAACCAGAGGCCGCGCGTCGGCCCGTGCGTCTTCGATGTTGGTGGCGTGCACGAAGCTGCCGAATGTCTTGCCGCAGGGAGGACTTAGCCGGTTGCGAAGGGCCTTGCGGTATTCACGCGCGAGAAAGCCCGGCGCGAGACCGACGTCGATGTGATCCCAGGGGAGCCTCGCCGTCACTGGAATGGTTCCGAGGTAGAGATCCGGCCGCACCTTGGTCTCGCGAATCGCTTCGTTCCAGGCGTCGAGATTGAGGTGTTCGTCCCACGAGTCGAAGCGCGCGCCGTGTCGAAAGGCAGACGCAATCGCCGGCGCGAGACGTCGGTCGCCCCGGGCGAGCATTCCTTCGAGCCAAGACCCCCGGGAGCTGTGCATCCTGAGCCTCACCCCGGTGCTCGTCGCCTGGGCGGTCAGGAGCGCCTGCTTGCGGAGGATCTCGTCGTGAGTGTCCATCGCACACCATTGGAAGGGGGTGTGCGGTTTTGGGACGTGAGTCGATACGCTCACCGTGACCTTGGCGCGGCGGTTCCCCTGAACCCGGCGGGCGACCCCGAGTGCGCGTGCCCCCGAATCGACGATTGCCGCGACGTCCTCGTCTTCTTCGGTCGGAAGGCCGATCATGAAGTAGAGCTTCATCTTGCTCCAGCCACGAGAAAACACGCGTTCGGCGGTCTCCATGAGCTGGGCGTCGGTGACGTTCTTATTGATGACGTCCCGCATCCGTTGACTGCCCGCTTCGGGCGCGAACGTCAGGCCTCCGGCGCGCTGGCTCTTGAGGTCGTCGAGCACTTCCTCGCCGAGTCCGTAGGCTCGAAGTGAAGAAACGCTGAGAGAGACCTGCTTAGGCCCCAGCGCTTCGACCGCCCGCCGTACAAGCGGAGCAATGGCGCTGTAGTCTGCGGTCGAGAGCGACGTGAGAGAGGCTTCGTCATAGCCTGCTTCCGAGACGGTTTCGACCATCGCATCGACGATTGCCGTGGGCGACCTCTCACGAACGGGTCGATAGATCATCCCCGCCTGGCAGAAGCGACATCCTTCGGTACACCCGCGCGCAATCTCGACTGAGGCACGGTCGAAGACGGTGTCACAGTGCGGGACCGGCCCGTCGACGGGGAAGGGGTGGTCATCGAGGCTTTCGAGGATTTCCCGTCGAACCGGGAAGGGTGCGTCGGGATGATCGGCAACCACTACGTCCACCTGAGTTTCGGGACAACGTTCGGTCCGGTAGAGCGAGGGGACGTAGAAGGCGTCAAGTGAGGCGATGCGCACCAATCGCTCGTGCCGAGTGAGTCCTTGGTCGCGCATCGTTGCCCAGGCTTCCATCAGTTCAGGCAGCTTTTTCTCCCCGTCGCCGATGAGAAACGCGTCGATGAACGGCGCCATGGGCTCGGCGTGAGTCGCCGTCGGACCGCCCGCGACAATCAGCGGGTCGCCTTCGGTGCGGTCGCTTCCAAGAAGGGGGATCTGTCCGAGGTCGAGGATCTGCAGGACGTTGGTATAGGTGAGTTCGTACTGCAGGGAGAAGCCCACGATATCGAACTCACGGAGGGCGTGTGCGCTCTCGAGGGAGCACAGCGGCTGCCTATGAGCGCGGAGTTCGGCTTCCATGTCCGGCCATGCTGCGTAGGCTCGCTCTGCGGTGAATCTCGGGTCGCGATTGACGACGTCGTAGAGGATCTTGTAGCCGAGATGGCTCATGCCGATCTCGTAGAGGTCGGGAAACGCGAGACAGAGACGGCAGTCCACCGCGTCCCAGTCTTTTCGGACCTCGCCCTGCTCGCCGCCTAGGTACTGCGCAGGTTTGCGCACCCGGTCGACGAAAGGCGCGTACGGGTGGTCGCGCAGGGAGACGATTTCGGCCACAGCCGGTAGTGTGACCCGTTCTCGGTTCGATGCACACGCTGCGGCGCGCGGAGCCCGGTAACCCGTAGCTGCCTCAAGCAGTGACCGGACGAAGCTGGTTTTCGCGCACGGCGAAAACCGCTGCTGAGATTGGGTGCGGTGCGCGCTCAGACGCGTCCTGCGCGCGCGCAGCGAGCGTCGGGAGTTGCTCTGCACGGGCGAGGAGCAGAACGTCGCGATGGGGCGCGGCGGCCAGCCAGTCCCCGCCACCGAGGGTTTGGAGTCGCGCAGCGAGATCGGGGAGGATCAGTCGCGACCCGTCCAGCCCGTCGCCCTGGCGCACGCGCAGGAGGCCGTCTTCGACGGGCTCGACGCGGAGTTCTCGGGTGCGTTCGGCAAGGTTGAGTACCGCATGTCCGATCGCGCCTTCGCCAAGTCCCCAGTGCTCGACCTCGGCGCGTCGCACATAGCGCGCGCGTGTTCCGTAGCGAAGCTGCAGGGTGATGTGGACATCGTGTCCGAGGGCCTGACGAAAGAGACCCTCTTCGTGGGGGATCGTGCCGAGGAAGCTCTGAGACACCAATCGCGGAAGGATGCGCAGCCGTGCTTCCGACCAATCGGTCTCCTCGGGTCCGGATGCGCCTGGCATCATACTCACGATACGTCTTGCCGCCTCGACGGCGACGTGGGCCTCTCCCGCCTGGGAGACCTTCTCGAGCCTTGCGAGAATCGACTGTCGCACCGTTGCTCAGGTCGACCGCGAGACCGACCTGAGACTCGATTTCGACCCCCGGACGCTCGTCGGCGAGTACCTTCGCGAATAGCGAAACCACCCGAGAGATGTCGCCGGTTCCGGTCGCCTCGCGCTCCGCAGCGACCAGGGACTCCGAGAGGCTCTGCCGTGGGTTTTCGGCGTCCAGCGCCTGCTCGATCGCGTGGAAAGGATCGAACCAGCCGTATCGACCGAGCTGAACGCGGTGGGCCCCCTCGTGAATCTGGGCACGGCCGCCCAGATGGTCGATCAGCAGAACCCCGAGGAACGCCCCGGCACCCTCGACAAAGCGGCCGTCGACCTCGTCGTCGGGCTCCTGTTCGAGAAACCAATCAATTCGTTCGGCGAGCCATCGAACGCCCGAGGGGCCCGCTTCCGGTGAATCGAGAGCCTGCCAGCGCACGAACTCGCTCGCGCCCTCGACGAGACGCCCCCCGACCTTCTTCAAAGCCTCGACCCAGCTCACCCTTGCCCCCGCCGGCGAGATTAACACGACTCGGGTTGCGCGCCTAGCGCGTACGACGAATCAATTGGCCCCTATGGCACGCACGCTCAAGAGGTTCGCGCTCGATCAGCTCGTCAAGGTGCTCGACCGAGTTCCGATCGTATCCAGTATCAAGAACGACCTCACCCGCCTTCGCTCGCTACTCTACGATCGTCGCCCGCCGCGCATCGTCGCGTTGGGCCTTCCAAGTAGCGGTCGGTCATCCCTGCTGCGCTCGCTCGTCCAGCGCGGTGCGGCCCAAGACGCGCTCCACGCCGAACATGGGCAATGGGTCCATATCGAGCACGTCGGCGCGAAGATCGACTGGATGGAAGTCGACGTCGATGCGCCCGACGTCCAGGCACGATGGGAGGCGGCCCTCGATCAACACACCCCCGATCTGGTACTACTGATGGTGGAGCCGTCGAAGCTGCCGCGGGCATCGGAGATCCTCGACCGCTGTAGACCCCTGCTTCGGAGCCTCCCACCGGGGGAGTCGAAGACGCGGATTTTCCCGTTGCTCACCCACTGCGACCTGATCGGTACCGACGAGGGCGACATCGAGAGCGCCCGGCGACAGTTGGCAAGCGCCATTCGCGCCTCGTCGATCCAGGCCGATCCGCCGCGTACGGTCTCGGCGATCTCCGAGCACGGACTCACGGGGCTTTCGGAGGCGATCGTCTCGGCGCTCCCGGACGAGGCGCAGATCGAAACGGCGCGGGCGCTTACCCGTGCCAAGCAGGCGCGCATTCGAATCGGGAACGAGATCGTCCAGACCTGCACGGCGATCTCGGTCACCATCGGCGTCACCCCGATTCCGTTTTCCGACATGGTGGTGCTCGGCCCGCTGCAGGCGATGATGGTGAGTGCGCTTGCGTATCTCAGTGGCCGGACACTCGGGCCGCGGACGGTAGCCGAGTGGATCGCGGGTCTCGGGATCGTAGGCGGCATGGGAATGGGCCTGAGATTCGCCGCACAGACTGTCGCAAAGTTCATTCCGGGGGCGGGTAACGCCATCTCTGCGGGCGTCGCCGGAGCCGGGACCACGGCGATGGGGCAGAGTGCCGTGCAGTACTTCTTGCGGACTGGACCGAGTTCAGGGTGAACTCGGCCTACTAGGCGGGCGGCCCGTCCTGCCATTCGACCGGGGCTTCGAAGAGAGATGCAAGATGTCCGGCGAGCGGCTCGAACACGGCCTCCACTTCCACGGGGGCTGCGTGTTCCCGCGTTAGGGAGGTGACCTCCTTGTCGACGATGCCGCACGGAACGATGAGATCGAAGGCGGAGAGGTCGGTGCTGACGTTCAAGGCGAGACCGTGCATCGTCACCCAGCGGCTGATGCGAACGCCGACGGCTCCGATCTTGCGGTCCTCCACCCATGCACCGTTGAGGCCATGGATACGCGAAGCCGTGACGCTGAAGGTGTTGCAGGTGCGAATCATCGCTTCTTCGAGCGACCAGACGTACTTGCGGACGTCTCGCCGGTCGGGGCTGAGGTCGAGGATCGGATAGGCAACCAGTTGGCCGGGTCCGTGATAGGTCACGTCGCCGCCGCGTCCGACCTCGTAGACTCCGATGCCCTGTGCCCGAAGTGCGTCTTGTGGAACGAGCATGTTCTGCTCGTGTGCGGATCGGCCGAGTGTGATGACGGGTTCGTGTTCGAGCAGAAGCACCGTGTCCGGAATCTCGCCCGCGATGCGCAGCCGTTGCAGGCGCTGCTGTAGGTCGTGTGCGGTTCCGTAGTCGACGGTTCCGAGCTTGCAGAACAGCACGATCGTGGCCTAGCGGTTCATGATGTGAATCGCTTCGCCAAGCGAGCTCTTGAAGGCTTCCATGACGCTCTCGCCGAGCGTCGGATGCGGATGCACAGTGAGCGCCACGTCCTCGGCAAAGGCGCTCATCTCGAGCGCCAAGGTCGACTCGCTGATCAGATCGCTCGCTTCGGGCCCGACGATTGCGACCCCGAGGAGTTGGTTGTCGTCGGCGTCGATGATCGTCTTGACGAATCCGTCGGTTTCGCTGACCGCCATCGCGCGACCCGAGGCCGCGAATGGGAACTTCCCGATCTTGATCTTCTTGCCCTGCGCCTTGGCCTCGTTTTCGGTGAGACCGACCGTGGCGATTTCCGGGTCGGTGAAGATAGCCGCCGGCATCCCGCGCCAATCGCGTACGGTCTTATGGCCTGCGATGACCTCGGCGGCGACCTCTCCCTCTTTCGAGGCTTTGTGCGCCAGGTAGGGCGCACCCGCGACGTCTCCGATCGCGAAGACGGTCGGCACATTGGTCCGGAACTGGTCATCGGTCTTGATGTGGCCTCGCTCGTCGAGCGCGACACCGAGCTTCTCGAGACCGAGGCCCGCGGAGTTGGGCCGGAACCCGACGGCGA
The DNA here is from genome assembly GCA_963845195.1 of uncultured delta proteobacterium. Classification (GTDB taxonomy): domain Bacteria; phylum Myxococcota_A; class Polyangia; order Polyangiales; family Houyiibacteriaceae; genus SG8-38. Next base: position 1,693,934 of record CAWJRH010000004.1, on the reverse strand, counting down.
CCAGTACTTTCTCGGCTTCGACGACCTGCTGTTTGCCCTTGGTTTCGATGGTCACCTGGACGAGCGGTCCGGTCTTGTCGAGCTTGATCGCCTTGCTCTCGAGATGCACCTCCGCTGCTGGCTCGCCCTTCTTGAGATGCTTCTCGACCACACGGACCAGGTCGCGGTCCGTCCCAGGCAGCAGTTGGTCCATCAGTTCGACGACGGTGATCTTGGTCCCGAGCTTTTGGTACACCATGCCCAGCTCGAGTCCGATGACGCCGCCGCCGATCAGCACCATGCTCTTCGGCGCTTCCTGTAGACTCACGGCTTCACGAGCCGTGATGACGATCTCGCCATCCGGCTCAAAGCCCGGGATCTGAATCATCTGCGTGCCCGTCGCGACGATGATGCCTTTGGTGGCCGTGTAGGCTTCTTTCTTGCCTGCTGCGTCGGTGACTTCGACCGTATTCGGGTCGAGAAGGGTCGCTCTGCCCATCGCGATGTCGCCGCCGTTGCCTTTGACTAGACTCGCCACGCCGCTCGTGAGCTTCTTGACGATGCCCTCTTTCCATTCCTGCATCTTCGAGACGTCGACCTCGAGGTCTTTGACGGTGATGCCCATGTGCTGCGCATTGCGCACCTTGTTGGCGAGATTCGCTGCCGCGATGAGCGCCTTGGATGGGATGCAGCCCCAGTTGAGGCAGACGCCACCCATCGCCTCTTCTTCGACACAGAGGGTCTTGACCCCCAGCTGCGCCAGACGAATCGCGGCCACGTAGCCGCCGGGACCCCCACCAATCACAATCGCTTCGTATTCTTTGGCCATCGCACGGGAGTCTGGTGGCGAGCCGGGCGGGCGTCAATCGGGGTCGGGACGGACGAATCGCCCGACGGTGCTAGGGTCCGGCAACCATGCGATACCTCCACACGATGGTACGGGTGAGCGATCTCGAGGCCTCGCTCGACTTCTACTGCAACAAGCTCGGACTCGTCGAGCACCGGCGCCGCGAGAGCGACAAGGGTCGCTTCACGCTAGTGTTTCTGACCGCACCCGACGATCGTGGTCGTGCCGAAGCCGACGCGTCGCCCCTGGTCGAGCTCACCTACAACTGGGACCCCGAGGACTACGAAGGTGGCCGGAACTTTGGACACCTCGCCTTCGAGACCGAAGACATCTACGCGCTGTGCCAGCGCTTGACGGACGGGGGAGTGACGATTCTTCGTCCGCCGCGAGACGGCAGAATGGCGTTCGTGCGGTCACCCGACGAGATTTCCGTCGAACTACTGCAGCGGGGCGAGGCGCTGGCGCCGAAGGAACCTTGGGCGTCGATGCCGAACACCGGAACCTGGTAGGCGCGGCGCTCCGAGGAGCGGTGCCCGTCGGACCTAGCCGATTGCCTCGAAGAGGCCCGCAGCACCCATGCCGCCGCCAATGCACATGGTGACGATGGCCCGTTTGCCACCGCGTCGCTTGAGTTCGTTGAGCGCGGTCGCGGTCAGCTTGGCTCCGGTGCAACCAAGAGGATGGCCAAGCGCAATGGCACCTCCGTTGACGTTGAGCTTGTCCTCCTGGAGGCCGAGCTCCTTCGCCACGTACACTGCTTGGCTTCCAAAGGCCTCGTTGAGCTCGATGACGTCGATGTCGTCGATGGTGAGCTTGTTCTTGGCGAGCAGTTTCCGAACCGCGGGAATCGGCCCGATGCCCATGATCGACGGATCTACGCCGGCCGTCGCGAAAGAGCGGAAGTAGGCGAGGGGGGTGACGCCGAGCTCCTCGGCCTTGTCCGCGCTCATGATGATCGCCGCGGCGGCGCCGTCCGAGAGTGGCGAAGAGTTGCCGGCGGTGACGCTGCCCTTCATTGCGAACACCGGTCGAAGCTTGGCGAGCGCTTCGACGGTGGTGCCCGGCCTCGGCATTTCGTCAACCTTGAACTCGAACAGTTCGCGCTCGCCCTTCGAGTCGAAGCGAACGCCGTGAACCGGTACTATCTCGTCGACGAAGGCGCCGTTCTCGATTGCCGCAAGCGCTCGCTCGTGGCTACGCGCGGCAAACGCATCCTGCTGGTCACGACTGATGCCGAACTTGTTGGCGACGTTCTCAGCGGTGATGCCCATCGGCGTGTAGGCATCCGGGTACTCTGCCATCACCTCGGGCGAGGCACTTGGTTTGTTCCCGGTCATCGGGACCATCGTCATGGACTCGACCCCTCCAGCGATGACGACGTCGTTGTAGCCAGCGGCAATCGACCCGGCTCCGAGCGCGATCGCCTGAAGGCCGCTCGAACAAAAGCGGTTGATCGTCATGGCGGAGGTTTCTTCAGGCAACCCGCCGAGCATGCCGACCATGCGTGCGACGTTCATGCCTTGCTCGCCCTCCGGAAACGCGCACCCAAGAATGAAGTCTTCGACGAGCTCAGGCTTCACACCGGGGTTTCGCGCGAGCAGGTTGCGAACGACCTCTCCGGCGAGTTCGTCCGGACGACGGTTGGCAAGCGACCCCTTCTTGGCGCGCCCGACGGCGCTGCGAACGGCATCTACGACTACGATATCGGTCATTGTTTTCTCCTGGATCCGGCAGAAGGGGTCTAGTTACGAAGAGGCTTGTTGGTGGTGAGCATGTGCTGCATGCGTTCCTGGCTCTTGGGCTCGCCGCAAAGGCTGATGAACGCTTCCTTCTCGAGGTCGAGCATCTGCTGTTCGGTGACCTCGTGCGCGTTGCCCGAGGGCCCGCCGCACAGGACGTGGGCCACCTTCCGCGCGATCAGCGCATCGTGGTCGCTCGCGTAGCCGCCCGCCTGGAGCGTGTCGATCATCATGTCGAGTGTCGCGATTCCGCTTTCGCCCGGGAGTCGGTACGCTCTTGGCGCGGGCGGATGGTAGCCCGACTCCGCCATGCCGATCACGCGGCCCTTGGCCTCTGTCAGGAGTCGCGCCTTGTCGAACGAGATGCCGTCGCTCTTTCGGAAGTAGCCGAACTCTTGGGCTTCGGCGGCGCTCGTAGCGACCCGTGCCATCGCGATGTTCTGGAAGGTACGAGAGACGAAGGGCAGCAGATCGACGTCGGTGCCGTCCGGAATGCCTTCGAGGGCCCGCCAGAGCATGTTCATGTTGCCGCCGCCTCCGGGAAGCAGGCCGACGCCCACCTCGACGAGGCCGGCGTAGGTCTCGGCGCCCGCCTGCACCGAATTCGATCCGAGGCAGACTTCGAGTCCACCGCCAACCGACATGCCGAACGGCGCGGCGACGACTGGAATCGTGGAGTACTTCATGCGCTGCACGGAGTTGTGCAGCCCGCTGATCATGTCCCCGATCTGGTCCCACGCCTTCTGCTGGGCCGCCATCACGACGGCGAAGAGATTCGCGCCGACGCAGAAGTGGTCGCCCTCGTTGAAGATGAGCAGTCCGCGGAAATCGCGTTCGGCGATCGTCACGGCCTCGCCGAGCGCGGCGATCACCTGGTCGTCGATGCTGTTGGCTTTGGTGGTGAAGGTCAGCCCGAGCACGCCATCCCCGAGGTCCCACGCCTCGGCGCCGCGATTGCTGAACACAGGGGCTTCACCCTGTCGCAGCACCGAGAGCGTCGCGTCGCGTGGATCGATGTCCCGCGCCTGATACTCGCCTGTGACGAGACTAAAGACTCGACCGTCGTCGGTGTAAAAGCTTTCCGCCCCCGATGCGACCATCGCGTCGACCGAAGCAGGGATCGGGAGTCCGTCGGCCTTCATGCGGTCGTATGCCGTCTTGAAACCGATTGCGTCCCAGGTCTCGAAGGGGCCGAGGTCCCAGTTGTAGCCCCACTTCATCGCGTTATCGATCGCTTCGACGTCGTCGGTGATCTCCGGGATCTTGTTGGCAGAGTAGGCGAGGGTCTTTGAGAGTACCTTCCAGGCGAACTGGCCGGCCGGCCCGTCGTTCGCGACGAGTGCTTTGACGCGCTCGGCAGCCGAGCCCTTGAGGCTCTTGCAGAACTTCTTGATCTCGTCGCTGCCGCCCTTGGGGCGGTACTCGCTCGTGTATGGGTCGAAGGTCTGTATGCCCTCTTTGGTCTTCTTGTAGAAGCCGCCCTTGGTCTTGTTTCCCAGGAGTTTCTGCTCGACCATCTGGGTGATGAACGGCGGCAGCTTGAAGACGTCGCGCTCCGGATCGTCGGGGAGCGCCTCGTAGCAGTTCTGCGCCACGTGGCTCATCGTATCGAGGCCGACGATATCGGCGGTTCGGAAGCTTGCACTCTTCGGATGACCCATCGGGGGGCCGGTGATCGCGTCGACGTCCTCGGGCGTGAGCTTGTCCTCGAGCATCTGATGCATGCCGAGCGACATCGAGTACGTCCCGATGCGATTTCCCACGAAGTTGGGGGTGTCTTTTCCGACGACAATGCCCTTGCCGAGCTGGTTCTCGCCGAAGGTCGCTATGCGCTGCATGACCGCAGGGTCGGTTTCTTCGCCGGCGACGAGCTCGAGGAGCTTCATGTACCGCACCGGGTTGAAGAAGTGCATCACCAGGAAGTTCTTTCGGAACCAATCCGCTCGGCCCTCGAGCATGTCTTGGATTCGCAGGCCTGAGGTGTTCGACGCGATGACGGTATCTTCGTCGACGGTCTGCTCGAGCTTCTCGAGCAGGTTCCGCTTGATATCGAGGTTCTCGATAATCGCTTCGATGACTAGGTCGCAGCCCTTGAGCAGCCCGATGTCGTCTTCGAGGTTCCCGACGGTGATCCGATTGGCGTACTTCGGATAGAAGAACGCGGCCGGCTTTGCCTTGAGCGCGGCCTTGAGCCCCCCTGCCGCGAAGGCGTTCCGCTTCGAGCGGTCCTTCTTGTCATCCTCGCTCAAGCCAGGTGGCACGATGTCGAGCATCACGACCTCGATGCCGGCGTTCGCAAAGTGCGCCATGATGCCGCTTCCCATCACACCCGCTCCGATTACGCCTGCTCGCCGTACTGGTTTCGTCATACCTCTCTCCTGCTTCTGCTCTTGCTGGGGCGGGGGAACCTTCCGCAAGACGGCCCCGATCGCAAGTCGTTACGTCCGAGGACGATTAACCCTTAGATGTTGGGGCGAGTGCGGCGATCAGGCTGTCGTGGATCGCGCCGTTGCTTGCGACGAAGCTGCCTCCGTAGATCGTCGGCTCACCATTCATCGCGCTGAAGCGTCCGCCAGCCTCGCGGACCAGGACTGCTGCGGCACCTACGTCGTAGGGCTTGACCCCGGGGTCGACCATCGCGTCCGCGCGTCCGAGGAGCACCTGGCGGTAGCCATCGAAGTCGGGATAGCCACGCGCCGAATCGCAGCTTCGTGCCAAGGCGCCAAGGGCTTCCTCCACGCCGGACTCCGTGAACTGCTGGAGGCTCCCGTGCATGACCGTCGCGTCTGCGAGGGATTGCACCTTCGAGACCCGTACCGGCGTTCCGTTGTGGGTCGCTCCTTCCCCACGCACCCCGACGAAGAGATCGTCTGCGGCGGGCATGTAGGCAATACCGACAACCGGATCGTCGTCGACCTCGATCGCCAGCAGCACAGACCAGGTTGGCAGCCCGCGAATGAATGCGCGGGTGCCGTCGATCGGATCGACGATGAACCGTAGCGCCGGGTTGTCTCCGTGACGGCCGGTCTCCTCTCCGAAGAACTCGGCGTCGGGATATCTACCGCAAACGTAGGCGCGCACCACGTCTTCGACCTCCCGATCTGCCGCAGTGACAGGGCTGCGATCGGGCTTCGTTTCGATCGAGATCCCAGCATGAAAACGTTCCCGTGCCGTGTCTCCGGCGCGAACGACGGTCTGCGTCAAGTCTGCGAGCGCTTGCGCACCGCCGATCCGATCTACGTCAAATGGGTCTGCCATCGCACAAGGATGACCGCTCCTCGCGTTTCCCGGTAGCGCGAATCGGTCGCTCTTCACCCCGCTTTTGCATTGACCTCCACAGGCTTCTTGCTCACGATGGGCTCATGTCTTCCAGGGGGGGGTCGATCGTGCCGTTCGCCGGCTGGCGGCGGCCCAAGATGCGTGGTGATTCGGGTTGGAGAGCAACACTCCGCTCCGTCGGCGATCGCGTGGTCCGCATCGCAGAAGAGGTTGTCGGCCAGGACATCGATGCGCGGATCGCAGGGATCAAGACGCACCCCAACGAGGTGGGTCACGACCCGTTCGGGTTCGATCCGGGGACCAGCCGCTATGCGCTCGCCCTCGCAGGTCTCTTGCATCGCCGGTACTTCCGGACTCAGGTCTTCGGCATCGATCGCATTCCGCGAGGCCGTGTGCTCATCGTACCCAATCACTCGGGCCAGCTTCCGATCGACGCGGTTCTCATCGCTAGCGCCCTCATGCTGGATGCCGATCCACCTCGGTTTCCGCGAAGCATGGTCGAGACCTGGACCGCCGAGCTTCCCTTCATCTCGACCCTCTACCCACGGCTCGGGCAGGTCGTCGGCTCGCCCGAGAACGCTCGCCGACTCCTTCGCCAGGAAGAATCCCTCATCGTCTTTCCCGAGGGCGCGCGCGGCATCAGCAAAACCTTCGACCAGCGGTATCAGCTGGCAGACTTCGGGCTCGGGTTCGTCCGCCTGGCCCTCGAGACCCAAACCCCAATCGTACCGGTCGCCGTGATCGGCGGCGAGGAACAGTACCCTTCGATCGCCGACCTCAAGCCGCTCGCAAAGCTCCTTGGAATGCCGGCATTTCCGGTCGTACCGCAGGTTTTCTTCGGCATGGTCGCGCCGCTGCCAACCAAGTATCGACTCTACTTCGGCGAGCCCTTCCTCTTCGACGGCGATCCGGACGACGACGACTCGGCGATAGAAGAAAAGGTCTGGCTCGTGAAGAGCACGATTCAAAGCATGGTCAACCGCGGCTTGCGCGAACGGAAGGGCGTCTTCATCTAATGGTGAACCCCATGGCCGGCCCCGAGTCCCACGAACGGTACAAACCCAAGGCGCGCCGAAAGCGCGTCTCGGACGACTCGGCGCCTGCCGCCCGCGCGCCTGCCGCCCGCGCGCCCGTCGCCCGCGGCGTGTTCGGCAATATTCAGGCGCAGCAGCCCCAAGCTTCCGGCGAGACCCGGAAGAGCGGGGTCATCCCGAAGACCGGCGCGATGCCCGATGGCGGCGTGCTCATCACCGGTATCTGTGGCCGGCTCGGGCAACTTCTCGCACGCGAGCTTCATCGAAGCGATCCCGTGGTTGGCGTCGACCGGCGGGCGTTCGAGGGACGGCCCAAAGACATCATCCATCACCGCATCGACATGCGCCGCAAGAAGATGAAAGACATCTTCCGGAGCCGCGACATCAAGGCGGTGATTCACCTCGGGGTGCTTCACGACCCGCGGCAGAGCCCCCGAGAGCGCCACTCCTGGAACATCGTCGCGTTCCAGAAGCTGCTCGAGTACATGAGCCAGTACGAGGTGCCGAAGCTCATTGTACTTTCAGGCGCCAACGTGTACGGGCCCCAGTCCAACAACCCTCAGTTTCTCGGAGAGGATGCCCCGCTCCTCGGCGCCCAGCACTACGGGCAGATGCGCGACCTCGTCGAACTCGACATGCTGGCTCAGAGCTTTTTCTGGAAGCATCCCGCAACTGAAACGGTCGTTCTTCGCCCCTGTCACATCGTGGGTCGGGTCCACAACGCGGCAAGCAACTATCTCCGGCTCGATCGGCCCGTCATGATTCTCGGGTTTGATCCGATGATCCAGGTCGTTCACGAGAGGGACGTCGTGCGCGCGATTCAGCTCGCGCTCCGTCCGGGCGCCCGCGGTATCTTCAACATCCGCGGTCCCGGTGAGATGCCGCTTTCGCACCTCGTGCGACGGGCTGGCGGTCGACCACGCGTGCTGCCGTCGACAGTCGCCAAGCTCACTCTCGACCAGCTTTGGCGGCTTCGACTCAGCAGCTTTCCTGCGGAGGAGCTCGACCATCTGCGCTACGTGTGCATGGTCGACGACACCAAGGCGCGTGAAGAGCTCGACTATCAGCCGGCCTATTCGATCGACCGGATCGTGCGCGACGTGCGCCGCTTGCGGTATACGGTCTGAACACAGACGCTCATCGGCATCGCCCGTCGATGCAGCTCTGACCTTCGGCGCAATCGGTCCGCGTCTGGCAGTCGCTGAGCGCTTCACTCTCGGCGTAGCAAAGGTCGTCGTGGCCGCAGATCGGCACTTGCCCGTCGAACGAGGCGCACATCGTGTCTGGGTGTGGCAGGCTCGAGTCGCACGTAGCCCGACAGATTCCTTCGACGCAGAGGCTCCCAGTGCAGTCTCCATCGACACGGCACGTCGGGCTGGGAGCGTTCGGGTCTGGGGTGCTTCGCGGGCGGCAAAAGCCTTCGCCGTCGCATTGCTCGGTCGACTCGGCGCAACCCACCTCGCATCGTCTGAGGCAGATTCCTTCGACGCAGTTGGTGTCGAGGTCCACGCAATCGCTGCTGTCGATGCACTCGCCGGTTCGCGGTTCGCAAAGCCCTCCGCTGCACGTGGTCCCGCTTGGGCATCGGGTGTTGCTCGCGCAGATGAGCCGACACCGATTGTTTGCGCAGGTGAAGCCCGCCGCGCACTGGAAGTCGAACTGGCAGGTTGCGCTCACGGCGAGGCATTCGTTCTCGATGCATAGTTCGTCCACCCTGCAGTCCGAATCCAAACTGCAGTTGCCCTCGACCTCGGGTCTGCATCCGCCGCGGAAGTCGCATTCGAACCCAAAGCTGCAGTCGACGTCTTGCCGACACTCGGACAGGTTCGGGATCCAGCAGGTGCCGTCCGCGCGTTCGCAGTAGCTGCCGCGCGAGCAGTCTCCGTCGGTCAGACAGATGCCCCCGTAGTCGAAGGCTTCGCAGACTCCCGTTGATCGATCACAGAAGGCGTCTTGGGAGCAGTCGAAGTCGTCGACGCAGCCGCCGAGCGGCACGGGGGGGCGTTGCCCCTCGCTGTCCGAGCCGTAGATCGGGCATCCGACGAGCAGGATCATCGTCGGGACCAGCCAAAGGATTTGTCGGGTGACCATGGTGCTGGGACGGACCCTCGGGCACCGGTATTCATGGTCAGCGGCCGCGCGGTGCGCGTTCGAGGGCTGCGCGCCTCCCTCCGGGTCGTCTCAGCCCAGAAAGGTCGTATCGAGAGCGCCCGCGCGACGCAGGGCTTCGTAGACGACGATCGCCGCCGCATTGCTGAGATTCAGGCTCCGGACCGGGCCCAAAGTCGGGATGCCCCAGACCCGTTCGCGACCTTCGAGCAGTTTCGGGGGCAGTCCAACGGACTCGCATCCGAACACAAGTGCATCGCCGGGCTGGAAATCCGCGTCGAGATAGGAGTTTGTTGCGGTAGCGGAAAACAAATGAATCCGAGTGTCTGAGTGGTTTTCCTCGAAGGCTTCAAACGATTCGTGGCGATGCAGGTCCACCAGATGCCAGTAGTCGACGCCCGCTCGGCGCACCGCGCGCTCATCGATCGAGAAGCCGAGGGGTCCCACCAGATGCAGGGGGCACTGCGTGGCCGCGCATGTCCTCGCCACCGCCCCGGTGTTCGGCGGGATCTCGGGCTCCACCAGGACGACGTGAAATGGTGGCTCGAGCGCGGGTGCACGTAGCTTGAGGCCTTGGGGCATGGACGTTCTTACGATACAGCCTACCAAGGTGGCAAAGCGGATCGCGTTTCTGATTGCAGTGGCGGGGCTGGTGGCAGTGGGGTTCTTCCGCTTCGGCCGACCCCTGCCTACGCCGCCCGCCCTGGCGACTGCGACCCGGATCGTCGCGGTCGCCCCGGCGCCAGGCGGCGTGGACTGGGTGCAGGCTGCCGAGGTGCCGGAAATTGCCGAAGCGCTTGCCGGCACGGATCCCGATGCGGTCGCGGCAGCGCTTCGGGGTGCCGACCTCGAAGGGGTGTGGGTTCCCGCGACGCCGGACGCCGGCGCTGGACCGGAGCGCTCGGTCGGGGAACGACTTTCGGCGGGCATGGTCGTTCGAGGTTTTCGCGGTCGCTATCTAAGCGTGCGGGGCATTCTATACGTCCCCGAGCAAACAGAGTGGCCTGAAGCGCTTGGAAACGAAGCGCTCGGGCGCGTGGCCCGCCAGATTCTCGACGGCGGGGAGCCTCCACCGATCGACGCCTATCCAGAGGGGCTCGCGCGGCGGCAGCCCGTGGAGGTCCTCGTGCTGCTTCGCGGCCCGCAGGGGCTGCGGCTCTGGCGATCTGCGCGGGCGGAGTCGATCGCCGAAGGGCTGAACACGGCCGCGCTGGCCGCGCGGAAACGATGGGAAGAGCGCTCTACGTCGATGGGAGGCGCACTCGATGAACGGCTCGCGGGATTGGATGTGGAGGTCGCACTCTTGTTCGACGACGGGACCTTCGATCCGGCGGCAACCTCTCTCATCGACCCGTTCGTGCAGCCAGCGCACGGCGTGGCGTATGAGCAGCCATCGAGATGGCGCTATTTACTGCCGGTCACGACCCATCTGCAGGAAAGCCCGACCGCAGCCTATCGACTCCTGTTTAGACAGAACGATCTGCCCGAAGAGAGCTTCGAACGAAACGACCTGCGGCTCTACCGGTTCAGAATGCAGACGATTGCCGTCGACTACGGTTCGACCGCTTCGAGTCGAGCGGACGGATTGTCGGCATCGCCGGCGGACTCCGCGGCTCCGTCCGGTGCAAGCGAGTCGAAGGTGGGTTCCGGCTCTTCTGAGGGCAGGAGTACGACGAACGTGGTGCCGTAGCCCTGTCGACTCCGAACGTCGATTCGACCGCCCGCTTCGCTGACGATGCGTTGAGAGATGGCGAGGCCGAGCCCCGTTCCCTGCTGTTTGGTCGTCACGAATGGCACGAACAAGTTCGTGAGCAGTGCTGGGGCGATGCCGGGGCCGGTATCGCGGACGCTGATCTGGACCCAGCGATCGGCGCCGCCACCGATGCGAAACCGATCCTGTGTGCGCGTCTCGACATAGATATCCCCCCCGGTGTCCATTGCTTGCACTGCGTTCTGAACCAGGTTGATTAGCACCTGCCGCAGGTATTCGATTTCGATGCGGACCTTGGGCAAGTCGTGATCGAGCGTGATGTGCAATGCGACCGAGGCGGCGTCGCACTCGGGCCGCAGTAGCTGAAGCGTCCGCTGCACGGCGGAGTTCACGTAGATGGCTTCTGGATTCGTGCCGGCAGGGCGCGCGTAGTCGAGGAACGAGCCGACGACCCGATTCAGCCGGTCGACCTCGTCTACGATGATGTCGAGAAACTCTCGGGCCTGCTCGAAGTCGCGGTCTGTCTCGCCCAGGAACTGGGCGCTAGCCTTGATCGATCCGAGCGGGTTTCGAATCTCGTGGGCGAGTCCTGCGGCCATCTCGCCGAGCGCTGCGAGGCGGTCCTTGTCCTTCATCTGCCGGTAGAGCTCGGAGTTCTCCACGGTCACCGCAACCTGCGCTGCGAGTCCCGCCAAGAGCTGAATCTCCTCGCTAGAGAACGCATCGCGCAGCCGATCGTCGCGGACGGTTAGCAGTCCGTAGACATCGCCGCCTTCGCCCCTGATGCCAAGGCAAACGGAGGCCTGAAGCGCGCGAAGGATGACCGCGACGTCGTGTGCGGTTTCGGCCTCACGGTCCTCCCCCGCGAGCCTGCTGTCCTCGAGTTCCCGTTCCAGACTCTCGAGCACGGCCACGCCGCTACTGCCAAGACGGTCGAGCAGCGGGCGAACGGGCGCCATCTCGACTCGCTCGGGGGCCTTTGGGCCAAAGGAGCTGTGCGTTGCGAAATGCAGCCCGTCGGGAGCGATTAGGTAGAGCGCGCCCTGAGTGAAGCGGGGTGAGTCAGACAGGCCCTTCATCAGCGCCCCTCCGAGCTCGTCGACGTCGAGAATGTGCGTGAGAGACCGCCGAAGAGCGCCTACGGAGCGCTCGAGCTCGAAGCGTTCGTGGAAGAACACTTGCGAAATCCACTGCTGCACTCGCGCGCGGACCGGGTCGAACAAAATGAGCACCACGAACGCCGACACGACGACATGCAAGAAAAGCTGCTCGCCGGACACGAGGCGCATCAGCCACAGAAGCACGGCAAGCATGAACGCAAGCGCGGTCAGGACACCAAGGCGTCCCGCCACCTCGTAGAGATCGATCAGACGATACAGCATGATCGACTGCGACAGGGCATAGAGGAACACCAGGATGAGCACGGTGCCCACCGGCGGGATATCGAGTCCGAAATACGGCAGATATTCGATCAGGGTGAACACGCCGCCGAGCCCGCCGACGAGTGCGATGTAGCGAAGGCGAGCACCCTCCGCGCGAGAGCTGGCCTCGAATCCGAGCTGAAAGAGATAGAGGAGGGCGAGGGTCAGGAACACGATGACGTAGAGCAAGAGTCCCGCGACCACGATCGTGTGATCGTAGAACGGGGTGAGCATGGCTCCGAGCAGAACGACTGCGCCCACCACGGCCGCGCGCCCCACCAGGCGGGTGCGGTGGCTTTCCGATGGCGCCATGACGCCGAAGAAACGGACCGCGGATAGCGGCAGAAGCACCGCGCAGATGAGATTCGCGCGCCTCCAAAACGGAAGGTTGCCGCTGACCCCCACCATGAAGGTGCTCAGGTACCAGAGCCCCATGTTGATCGCGAGGATGCCGAACAGCCAGTGGGCCCGTCGGCGCTCCGGACGCAGGAGAACGCTCGCTGCGAGCGCGAGGCATAGGAGCGCCGCGATGAACGACGTCTGAGTTCTTGCGTCCACCGGCGGAGCCTAACAGCTCTCTTCCAGCGGGTCAGTGGGTGCAGTACACCCAGACTGAGAGACACCAGTGATGCAGATTCTCGACGGCGCCCTTGGAACTCAGCTCGGCCTTCGCGGCGTTGCGCTCGAGCCGCCCGCCTGGAGCGCGGAGGCGATTCGGAATGCGCCTAAGACCCTGGCTCAAGTTCACGCCGACTATGCGGCGGCCGGCGCCACGCTGCACACTGCCAACACCTTTCGGACTCAACGTCCCGTTCTCGGGTCGACGTGGCGAGATGATCTTCACGCGGCTGTGCGGATCGCCCGCGCGTCGATCGGCAGGGACGATCGGGTGCTTGGCAGCATTGCGCCGCTGGCAGACTGCTATCGACCGGACCTCAGCCCCGGCGATGCCGCGTATGCCGAGCACGCGGAGGTCGCTCATGCGCTCGTCGACGCCGGGGCGGACATCCTGCTCTGCGAGACGTTCGCTCACGAGGCCGAGGCGTTGGCTGCAGTGCGCGCGGCGGTCGATGCCCGACGTCCGGTGTGGCTCGCGATGACTGCGGGCCCCCGGGGTGACTTGCTCGAACCCAAAGACTTCGCGCGCATTGGTGAGCGAGCGATGCGGCTCGGTGCCGGGCGTCTGCTCGTCAACTGCATCGCAGCGACGCGCACCGCTCCGTTCGTCGACGCACTCGCATCGGTCGGCGCTCCGATCGGGGTCTACGCCAACGCGGGGAGTCCCGACGAGGGTTTGGGCTGGGACGCTCCAGCAGAGGAGGCTGCCCGCCGATACGCCGATTCTCGCGGAACGATGGGTCGACCTCGGTGCCACGGTCGTCGGCGGGTGCTGCGGGACTGGGCCGCAACACATCCGTACCCTCGCCGCGCGGTGGGGCTCAGGAGTTGGCGGCGTTCTTCAGGTCTAGTTCGGTCAGCTCGCGCACGCAGACCATCAGGTCCGACGGGTCGAACGGCTTTCGAAGCCAGCGATCGGGCTGCCCGCCCGGATCGGTGTCGTCCGGGGGAGGCGCGCCGCTCATGATCGCCGCGGTCGAGACCGTACCGTTTGCCCGGAGGGCAGCGAGCAGGATGTCGCCTCGTGAATCGGGCAAAGTGAGATCGATCAGCGCTGCGGAGAACCTTTCCTTGCGTTCGAGCGCCTTGTCCGCGGACGCGACACAGGTCGAGGTCACTCCCCCGAGCGCCAGCGCCGTCGAGATCAATCCGCGTACCCCTTCGTCGTCTTCGACGACGAGCATGTGCACGCGCTCGGCCTCTTCGGGTCTCATCACGCGGCTGATGCGGGGGGTTCGCTGGATGAGCTCAGATTCTCGCCGGGCGCCGACCGCCGGAAGTTGGATCCGAAACGTGGCTCCCTGTCCCGGAGAGCTATCGAGCCGAATGCGACCTCCGAGCGACTCGACCGTTCCGCGTACGATCGCAAGTCCGAGTCCCGTGCCTTCGGCGCGCGTCGTGTAGTAGGGCTCAAACACCTTGTCCCGCTGGGCGGTCGACATTCCGGGGCCGTCGTCCTGGACCTCGAGTTCAACGAGGTCCCCACGATGGCGCACTTCGAGACGCACCTGACCCCCAGACGGCACCATTTGCACGGCGTTGTGTGCGAGGTTCCAAACGATCGAAAAGAGCTGAGACCGCTTCGCATCCACCCAGCAGGCCTCGTCGGAGTTGGCATGCACGGTGACTCGCTTTTGCTGCGCTTCGGGCCGGAGAAGGCGCGCTACGTCGTTGAGAACGGTGGCGAGATCCGCGCGGCTTTTTTCGTGGTTGGTATTGCGTACCATCCGCAAGAGGTCCTGCGTTGCATCACGGGCAACCTGTGCGCTCTTCTCGATGAGGCTCAGGGCTTCTTCGGGCGACGCCTTGTCCGGGCGCTCCCGCGCAACCTGTGCCCAACCGACGATCGCGCTGAGTGCGTTTGCCACCTCGTGCGAGACCCCTGCGGCGAGATCGGCGGCTGCCGCCTTGGCCTGCATCGCCCCCGCAGCGGCTTTGCTCGGGGGCACCAAGACCGCGAGCCCCCCGCCCTCGGTGGGCATGGCGAGCAGCTCGACCCCCGGACGTACCTCGAAGGCTACCTGCTGCCCGGCACGCGCGTCGGCGAGCGCTTCGAGCAGCTCTCCCGGGTCGTCGAGATCGACCAAGGTGGCAAGGTCGCGCCCGATCTCTTCCAGCTGCGGCTTGCCGAGTCGGTCGAGCGCGTCGACGTTGGCGCTGAGCTGTCCATCGCGGCTCTCCTCGAGAAGCGCGAGATGGAGTTGGTGAGCCAGCCAACGAATTAGTTCTAATGTCACCGCAAACGTCCGTTTCAATGAAAACGTACGACGGACCAAGTAGCTTCGTCAATCAAAAGGGCGCTTTTCGTGAGCCATGGCGCAGTCCTCGCGCCCCAGGGCGGATCTGCTACTTTCGGCCGCCGTGGCCGACCCAAAAATCAGTGTGGACGAGGTGCTTCGCGTCGCCAAGCTAGCGCGCCTCCAGCTCTCGGCCGAGGAAGCCGGTCAGATGCAGGCGCAGCTCGATGCGATCCTCGGATACATCGCCGAACTCGATGCCCTCGACTGCACCGGCGCTGAGCCGACTCTGCATGCCGTCGACACCGGCGCGACGTTGAGACCCGACGTGCCGGTACCCTGCACCGACCGCCAGGAGATCCTCGCCGAAGCGCCGGAGTCGGAGGCGGGAGGCTTCGCGGTCCCGCGCGTGCTCGAGGTCGACGGATGAATATCGGCTGGCAAACGGCGTTCGAGATTCGTGAGGACGTCGCGCACGGCACGGTCAGCGCCGTCGAAACCACGCGAGCCTACCTCGATCGCATCGAGGCGCTGAACCCGCAACTCGGCTCGTTCCTCTACGTCGACCACGAGGGCGCGCTCGCGGCCGCAGCGCAAGTCGATCGGGAGCGTGAAGCGGGCCGCGACCTGGGTCCACTCGCGGGAGTGCCGATCGCGGTCAAAGACAACCTCTGCACGCGCGGCGTCCCGACGACCTGTGCCTCGAAGATTCTGGCTGGATATGTGCCTCCCTACGACGCGCACGTCGTCGAAAGACTGCGCCAAGCGGGTGCGGTGATTCTTGGCAAGACCAACCTCGACGAGTTCGCCATGGGTTCGTCGAACGAAAACTCCGCGTTCGGAGACGTCCACAATCCGTGGAACCTCGACCGTGCTCCGGGTGGGTCGTCAGGGGGATCGGCGGCCGCGACGGCAGCCGGTCTCGCCGTGCTTTCCCTTGGGAGCGATACCGGCGGCTCGGTTCGCCAGCCCGGCGCGTTC
Source organism: uncultured delta proteobacterium (assembly GCA_963845195.1). Classification (GTDB taxonomy): domain Bacteria; phylum Myxococcota_A; class Polyangia; order Polyangiales; family Houyiibacteriaceae; genus SG8-38. Next base: position 1,677,979 of record CAWJRH010000004.1, on the reverse strand, counting down.
TGCGGCTTGACCGCGATGAAGCCGACCTATGGTCGCGTTTCACGCTACGGCCTCATCGCCTTCGCGTCTTCGCTCGATCAGGTTGGCCCGATGGCGCGTACGGTCCGAGAGGCCGCGCTGCTGCTCGAAGTCGTTGCCGGACACGATCCTCGCGACGCAACCTCCTCCGACCGACCGGTTTCGTCCTATGAAGCGTCGTGCGGCAGAGAGATCCAAGGGATGCGTGTCGGCGTCGTACGCGATCAGATCGATGGGCTCCAGGACGCTGAGGTTCGTCAGGCGATCGAAAAGGCACTCGCGGCGCTCGAGCAGGAGGGCGCCTCCCTCGTCGATGTGACCCTCCCTCGCGCCAAGCACGCGGTGTCGGTCTACTATCTGATCGCGCCCGCCGAGGCGTCGAGCAACCTCGCTCGTTTCGACGGCATGCGGTATGGCCTCCGCGTATCGGGCTCCGATCTCACCGAAACCTATACGGCAACGCGTGCCGAAGGCTTCGGGCCTGAGGTTCGTCGCCGCATCATGCTGGGCACCTACGCGCTGTCGGCGGGGTACTACGACGCGTTCTATCTGCGAGCGCAGCGCGCGAGGACCCTGATACGCGAAGACTTCCAGACCGCGTTCGAGTCCTGCGACGTCATTTGCAGTCCGACCACGCCGACGCCCGCCTTCGCGCTCGGTGAAAAGAAGAGCGATCCGCTCGAGATGTACCTTGCCGATGTCTTCACGCTCCCGGCGAGCCTCGCTGGCCTGCCAGCGCTGAGCACGCCGTGTGGGCTTTCTTCCGACGGGCTTCCCATCGGGGTTCAGATTACCGCGCCTGCGTTCGAGGAAGAGCGTATGTGCAGCGCAGCGCAGGTCGTCGAGGACGCCTGCGGGCTCGTCACGTCCCGTCCGCCTGCGTTTGCATGACGCCCGACTCCGTCCGGCGCTCTTCGCCGGCGATCTCGACGCGGTTGCGACCTCGCGCCTTCGCGCGATAGAGGGCCTGATCCGCTTGCTCGATCAGCGTCTCCGCATCGGTGTCGGAATCGAGCATCGAGAGCCCGACGCTCACGGTGATCTGATCTGGCCCGCCTTCGACCTTCGGGGTGTTGGCAAGCCGTCCTCGGAGTCGCTCGGCCACGATGCGCGCTGCAGTGAGCTTGATCTCGGAGAAGATCACCAAGAACTCCTCGCCGCCCCAGCGCGCCACGACGTCGTTTCGACGCACGTACTCCGTCAGAGAGGCGGCGATCTGCTGAAGCACCCGGTCTCCGGCGCCGTGTCCAAACTCGTCGTTGATCGCCTTGAAGTGGTCGACGTCGCACATGGCCACGCAAAGCCCCGTGCCGTTTCTGCGTGCGCGTGCGATCTCTTCTCCGAGTCTCTTCGTCGCGTGTCGACGATTGTAGAGCCCCGTGAGCCCGTCGGTGAGCGCCAAAAGCTGCGTTTCTTCGATGAGGAAGAGGGATTTCACGACGATGCCGAGCGCGCTTGCAACCAAGGTGGCGCTCTGCACGTCAGCCGGTGCGCATTCAGTCGGTCCCGAAAAGAGCTGCAGACTCCCGAGCACTTCGTCGCCGACCCGGATGTCGCAGACCTGTGCCTTCCCTGCCACGGCGTGAATGCCGTCGCCGAAGCGCGGCTCACGCGCGACCACGGTATGTGTTGCGGGGATCGAGGTCTCTGGGATGGCGAGCGCTGCCAATCCCGCGGTGGACTCGTCCTCGGGCCACGGGCCTCGCGCCAGCACCGAGTAGCTGGGCCCACCGGGTCCGTGGAGCTTGAGGACGAGGTAGGGGCAACCGATCACCTCTGCAGCGAGCTGGAGCGTCTTGGCACCGAACTCGATGCGATCGTGGACGTGGTCCATCAGCTTTCGGACCTCGGAAGCCACGACGACATCGAAGAGGTGATCGTCGAGAACCGCGCTCACGCGCTCAATCGGGGTGCCGGTGAACTCCGGGCGCGCGCTCTTGCGCGGTCTGCGCCCTTCGAGCAGGCCGCGCACCGCAGGCACCAAATCGGTGCTCATGTGTTCCTTCGCAAGGTAGGCGTCCGCCCCCGCGTTGCGACCCCAGAAGCGGGTCTTCGCTTCCTTGGCTGCGGTCAGCAAGATGAAGGCTACGTCCGCCATCACCGGGTCTCGACGCAGCACTCGGCAGAGCTGGACTCCAGTGATCGCGCCCATCTCGATGTCGCTCACCACGAGGTCGAACGTTTGGTCGAGAGTCGCCTGGAGTGCTTCTTCGCCGGAGCCTGCCTCGGTCACGTCGAGATCGAGCTCAGTGAGCTTGCCGACGACGAGCTTTCGGATCGTCGGACTGTCGTCCACCACCAGCGCCCGAAACCGTTCGGGCGCGGTGCTACTCCGCTCGTACTCTGCAGCAGGTATATCCACCCCCCTTCATATTGGGTAATGCCATCGTAGATTGCCAATCGATCTCGCCCGTTACACGTCGTGGCCATCCGTCCGGGGTGCGCTATAACCCGCACGCATGACCGCCTATGAGGCCGTGATTGGGCTCGAAGTACACGCGCAGATGCGCTCGCGAACGAAGCTCTTCTGCGGTTGCCCTGCAGACTACGGAGCCCCGCCGAACGAGCACACTTGTCCAGTATGCTTGGGCCTCCCGGGGTCGCTTCCCGTGACGAACCGTGCCGCGATCGAGTTTGCAGTCCAGGCCGGACTCGCTCTTGGCTGCGAGGTGGCGCAGATGAGTCGCTTCGCCCGCAAGAACTACTTCTATCCGGATCTCGCAAAGGGTTATCAGATTTCGCAATTCGCGCTGCCGTTGAACGAGGCGGGTCGGCTCGACATCGAAGTCGACGGCGAGACGCGGTCCATTGGGATTACGCGGATCCACGTCGAAGAAGATGCCGCCAAGAACATTCACGGCGGAGCGAGCACGGACGCCACGCTCGTCGATTTCAATCGCGCCGGTACGCCGCTCATCGAGATCGTCAGCGAGCCCGATCTCCGAAGCGCCGACGAGGCGGAAGCCTATCTGAAGAAGCTTCGCGACATTCTGATGTTCATCGGCGTCAACGACGGCAACCTCGAAGAGGGCTCGTTTCGATGTGATGCCAACGTGTCGATCCGGCCGGTCGGACAAGAAGAACTCGGCACCCGCGCCGAACTCAAGAACATCAACTCTTTTCGATTCGTGAAGAAGGCCATCGACCACGAGATCGCGCGCCAAGAGGCGGTGCTCCAGGGGGGCGGTACGGTGGTGCAGGAGACCCGAACCTGGCTCGAGGAGCAGGGCAAGACGGTGTCCATGCGGAGCAAGGAAGAAGCGCACGACTACCGCTATTTCCCCGACCCCGATCTGCCGCCGATCGTGGTCGATGAGGCGCGAATACGAGCACTTCGTGATGCATTGCCCGAGCTGCCGGAGGCCAAGCGAACTCGTTGGCAGAGCGAACTCGGCCTGACGGACTACGACGCGGGCGTATTGAGCGCCCACCCGGCGATTGCTGATTACTTCGAGCGGGCCGTCCATGCTCTCGACCTGTCGTCTGCCCTTGGTGCCGCGCAGGCGGGCAAGAAGGCCGCGAACTTCATTCAGTCTGAAGTGATGCGTCACGTGGAAACCGACGGGCTGTCCGCGAGCTTTCCCATCTCGCCAGAAGCGATTGGTGAGCTTCTCACTGCGGTCGAGGATGGGACCATCAACGGGAAGATCGCTAAGAAGGTCTTCGCCTCGATGGTCGAGAGCGGCCGGTCCGCGAGTACCATCATCGAGGAGCAGGGCCTTGCGCAGGTCACCGACGAGGGTGCAATCGAGCAAACCGTGCGGGAGATCCTCGAGGCGAACCCAGGGCAGGTGGATCAGTACCGCGGCGGCAAGACCAGCGTGCTCGGCTTTTTCGTTGGCCAGGTGATGAAAGCTACCCAAGGCTCAGCGAACCCGAGGATCGTGAACGAAATTCTTCGGCGGCTCTTGAACACCCCATGACCCATCGTCTCGGCCGGGACCCATTGAGCGGCGCCGACTGGTTCGCCGTCGAATACGATCCTGCGACCGACGAGGTCGTGATGCTCGACCAGCGGCAGCTTCCCGAAGCCGTCGTCTACCACCGATATCGAACGCCGGACGAAGTCGCGAATGCGATCCGATCCATGGTCGTTCGAGGCGCGCCCGCGATTGGCATTGCCGCCGCCTACGGACTGGCGCTCCTGGCGCGAGGAGAAGAGGGCGACGCCCGGATCTTCTTGGTCGCCAACGGGATGGCCGGAAGGATTCTCAACGAAACCCGGCCGACCGCGGTCAACCTCGGCTGGGCGATCGCACGCATGTCCCGCAGAGCCGGGCAAGTCGCGGAGCAGGCTCCCGCCTCCCGTTTCGCTGCGATGCTTGCAGAGGCCGAAGACATCCACCGCGAAGACGTCGCGGCCTGTCGCAGGATGGGCGAGCTTGGCGCAGCCGATGTTCCCGAGGGCGCGGTGGTGTTGACGCATTGCAATGCGGGGGCGCTCGCGACCGGCGGCTATGGCACCGCTCTCGGCGTCATTCGGGCGGCGCACGCACAGGGCAAAGGCATCCGCGTGCTTGCCGACGAGACCCGACCGTACCTTCAGGGCGCCCGACTGACCGCCTGGGAACTCCACCAGGACGGGGTTCCCGTCGAGGTGATAACCGACAACATGGCCGGCCACTTCTTTCAGCGCGGCGAGATTCAGTTCGTCGTCGTCGGCAGCGACCGTATTGCGGCCAATGCCGATGTCGCCAACAAGATCGGCACGTACCCGGTTGCGGTGCTGGCAAACCACCACGCGGTTCCTTTCACGGTCGCCGCACCCTGGAGCACCGTGGACCTCAGAATGGGTTCGGGGGCCGATATCCCCATCGAGGAGCGCTCGCACGAGGAAGTCGCTACGATGGCCGGGCGCAGCCTCGTTCCCGACGGCATCCATTGCCGGCACCCCGCGTTTGACATCACTCCTGCGGCCTTGGTCGATTCGATTTACACCGAGCGCGGGGTCGTGCATCCGAAGATCGGCGAACGGCCGGACGTGCTTCGGGGCTGAATGCATCGCCGCGCGTGGCGTGCGATCCTGCTAGAGCCGCAGGAGAGCGGCGCCCCAGTTGAGGCCGGCCCCGAGGGCGAGGAAGCAAAGGAGGTCCCCTTCGACGATCTTTCCTTCCTTGCGGAGTTCGTCGGTGAGAATCCCGATCGTCGCTGCCGAGGTGTTTCCGTAGCGTGCGATGTTTGACGGGATCTTTGCGGGGTCGATGTTCAGCGATCGACGGACGGCATTGTTGATGCGGTCGTTGGCCTGGTGAGCGATGAAGCAGTCGATGTCGTCTTGAGCGATGTCGTAGTTCTCGCAAATAGAGCGCACGGTCGCCGTCAAGGTGCGGACCGCCTTTTTGAGGAGAGCTTGCCCCCGCAGCTGCGGTAGGTGGAGGTCCTGCGCGACGCGCTCCGAGGTGACGTAGGGCACCTGGCGGAAGCCAACCCCGTCGACGAACAGGTGATCGTAGGCGTTCCCGTCGCTGTGAAGCTCGGCGCCAATGAAGCCCTGGTCGGGTTGCGTGCTCTTGCGCAGTACCATCGCTCCTGCACCGTCGCCGAAAATCACGGCGAGACCGCGGTGCTTCGTGGCACGCGCGAAGTCCTCGGTGGGCACCTCGCGCTCGACCGACGACCGCACCACGTCCCAGTCGGACCATGGCATGAAGCCAGCGTGAGCTTCGGCCCCCACAAGAAGGATCGTCGTCGCCGCGTTGGTGGCGACGAGGCCGTTGGCTAGCTGCAGGGCATACGGAATCGCGGCGCACTGTTGGCGAATGTCGAGTGCGGGAACTCCCGGAATGCCAAGCTTCGCCCCCAGCAGAGGCCCAGACCCCGGAAAAAAATAGTCGGGCGTCATCGTGCAGAAGATGATGTAGTCGATGTCCCCGAGTGCGAGCCCGGCATCGGCTACGGCCCGCCGGCTCGCCTCGACCGCAAGGTCGCTCGCCCCTTGTCCGTCGACTGCGTAGTGCCGCTGACGGATTCCCGTTCGTTTCGCGATCCACTCGTCGCTCGTCTCCATGACCTTCGCCAGCGCGTCGTTCGTGACGGGTTCGCCAGGAACGAAGTGGCCGGTCCCGACGATCGCGATCCCGTTCAAGCGAGGACCTCCCCTTGCCAGAGCGCTTCGGGTCCGCTGCGTCGTCGAACCACTCGGGAGCGTGTTCCGTCGACGAGAACCTCCGGCGGCAGAGGTCGCGCGTTGTACATGCTCTGCATCTCTCGTCCGTAAGCGCCTGCTCCGCGGATCGCAAGCAGGTCGCCCGGCACCAGAGGCGGCAGAGGGCGGTCTTGCGCAACGAAGTCTCCGGACTCGCAAACCGGCCCGACCACGTCCACGGCAGCTGCAATCGCGTCGGGTCCTGGGTCTTGGACAGGCACGATCGCATGATACGCACCGTACAGAGCAGGCCGGATCAGCTCGGTCATCGCCGCATCGACGATCACGAAGCGCCGCTCTCCTTGGTGCTTCGTATAGAGCACACGGGTTAGAAGCACGCCGGCATCCCCGACGATCGCCCGGCCCGGTTCGGTTACGATCTCGATGTCTGGCCGGAGCACTCCCGCCGCCTCGAGGCCCCCGCGGATCGCTTCGCCGAATCGCGCGGCCGGCGGGTAGGGGGCGTCTTCGCGTCCGTAGTGCATTGGCCATCCGCCGCCGACGTCGATCGCACGGAGACGCGCGCCGCGATCGAGGCACTGCTTGGCGAAGATGCCGAGGATCTCGATGGCCTCTCGCAGTGGCTCCGGGGAGCCGAGCTGCGACCCGATGTGACAGGCAACCGCCTCCAGCTCGAGGTGAGAGCTCTCGAGGATGCGTGGCACCAGCGCCTCTGCGGTCGGAATGGATAGGCCGAACTTCGACTCGCGGAGTCCCGTGGCGATGTACGGGTGTGTCTTCGCGTCCACGTCCGGGTTGACCCTCAGCCCAATGGCCAAAGGCCGGCCGAGCTCACGGGCGACGCTCTCGATGACGTCGATCTCTTGGAGGTTTTCGACGTGGATGGCGCGCACTCCGGCCTGCGCTGCGGCGACGATTTCTTCGCGCCGCTTGCCAACCCCCGTGTACACGATTCGGTCTGGAGGGAATCCTGCCTTGAGAGCGCGCTGCATCTCGCCAATGGACACGATGTCGGCACCCGAGCCCTGACTCGCGAGACGCGCCAAAATCGAGAGGTTGCCGTTGGCCTTCACGGCGTAGGCGATCATGTGGGGCGCGAAGCTCAATGCTGCGTCGATCTCCCGATACGCTTCGTCGATTGCGCCGCCCGAATACACGAAGGTAGGCGTGTCGACCTCTGCGGCGACGCTCGAGAGCGGGACACCTTCGCAGCAGAGCATGCCGTCTCGGTAGGAGAACCACGGGGACTCTGGGATGTGTGGAGTGGACATGCGCCGACCGTTATGCGTCTTGTCGCCCCGCGAGTCGACCGTGGAGCTCGGCGATTGCCTCGGCGACGCGCTGTCGCGAGGGACCCCCGAGCACGTTGCGGCGTTCGATGGCGGTTTCCATGTCGAGCGCATCGAATACCGATGCGTCAAACGAAGCGTGGGCCTCTTGGTAGGCCTCGAGAGGAAGCTCCCCAAGCGTTTTCCCGAGTTCGCTTGCGCGCTTCACCAGTGAGCCGGCCACGTGGTGCGCGTCCCGAAAGGGTACGCCTCGCGCAGCGAGCCAATCGGCGACCTCGGTCGCGTCCAGAAATCCGGACCGCAGCGCGTCCGCCATGGCGTCTCGATTGAAGGAGGCGCTCTCGATCGCTCCCGTGAGAACGGCGAGGCTATCTCGCACCGTGTCGAAAGCTTCGAACACCGGAGCTTTGTCTTCTTGGAGGTCGCGATTGTACGCCAGGGGAAGACCCTTGAGCATCATCATCAGGTTCATCAGTGAGCCGACGACGCGCCCCGTCTTGCCGCGCACCAATTCGGGCATGTCCGGGTTCTTCTTCTGCGGCATGATCGACGAGCCGGTGGTGAAGGCATCGCTCATCTGAACGAACCCAAACTCTTGGCTAGACCAGAGAACCAGTTCCTCCGCGATACGAGACAGGTTCACGGCGCAGATCGCAAGCGCGCTGACTGCTTCGAGCAAGAAGTCGCGTGAGCTCACCGCGTCGAGTGAATTGGTCATCGCTCCGTCGAAGCCCAAGGCCGCGGCGGTGGCCTGTCGATCGATCGGGAAAGTCGTGCCCGCGAGGGCAGCGCTTCCAAGAGGGCTCTGATTCATGCGTCGTGCCGCGTCGACGACTCTGGAGCGATCGCGCTCGAGCATCTCGGACCACGCCAGCAGGTGGTGCGCCAAGCGGGTGGGCTGCGCCCGCTGCAGATGGGTGTAGCCCGGCATGAGATGATCGATGTGTGTGTCGGCCTTCTTGGCGAGCACGAGGAGCAGGGCGTCGATGTCCGCCGCAACCGACGTACAAGCGGTGCGCGTCCAAAGCCGCATGTCGGTAGCCACCTGGTCGTTGCGGCTCCTGGCAGTGTGCAATCGACCGCCCGCCTCGCCGATGGCCTTGGTGAGAGCGGACTCGATGTTCATGTGAACGTCTTCCTTGGCCGCGTCCCAGGAGAACTCGTCGCGCTCTATCTGGCCGCGAATGGCTTCGAGGCCCGCGACGATCGCCTGAGCATCTTCCTCCGAGACGATTTCCTGGTCCGCGAGCATTCGCACGTGTGCGATCGAGCCTTCAATGTCTTGAGGCCACAGGCGCTTGTCGACGTCGACGCTCGCGCTGAATCTCGCCGCAATGGCGTCGAGTTCTTCTTCGAATCTCCCGCCCCATGCCTTGTCGCTCATCGTGGTCTTCTCCGCTACTCCTGCACTGGCACTCGGAGGTCTACACGCCGAAGGAGTCGGGAGCCAGCCCTGAGGGCCCAGGCGTCTGCGGCGAGGCTCAGCAACGCGGCCGTGACGGGGGTGGTCCAGCCGAACACGGCTCCGAAGAACGCGACGAGCGCCGCGAGGAAGACGGCGATGACGGCGCGAAGCGTCGTGCGGTGCGTGGCTCGCGCGATCCAGAGTGCGCCCGCGGCGTCCCGGATGTCCTGGCTCGCGATCGCCACTCCCCGGTCTTCCAGCGCGGAACCGACCAGCCTAACGCTGATCGGGACGTCGGCTGCCGCGAGCACGTCATCGTCGTCTCCTCCGCGCCCAACGGCGGCGACGATGCCTCCGGTCTCACGAAGCGCACGCACCTCATCGATGCGTTCCCCCGGGAGGAGGGGCGCCTTGACCTGGCCTGCGCCGAGCCGCTCCGCGACGCGTTCGACGGTGCGGCGATCGTCCCCTGAGAGAATCAGCACTTCGCTCGGGAGTTCGGCGATACGGCGCACGGCGTCGGGGGCCCCTACGTGGGTAGGGTCGTCGACGGCGACGAGGGCCTCGAGTTGGCGGTCGACCGCGATAAAGACCGGTGTCAGTCCGGCGTTTTCGATGAGCGCTGCATCGGCATCGGCGGCTGCGACGCTGATGCCTTCGTCGAGGAGCATCTGCCGGCGCCCGATGACGAGTGCGGAGCCGTCCTGGTCGACGGCGGTCACGCCAAGGCCCGGATGCACGCTTGCCCGACGAACCGAGTCGTCCCCCTGGTGGCGCGCGGCGGCATACCCTCGGATTGCGATGGCGACTGGATGATCTCCAGCGCTACGCTCTGCCGCCGCTGCCGCGCGGAGCACCGCGTCGGGGTCGAGACGACCGAATCGATGGACCTGTTGCACGCTCGGATGCCCAGCACTCAGCGCCCCCCGCAAGAGAATCGCCGTGCTCGTCACCCGCCCTGCGTCGCGAAGCGTCTTGGTGCTTCCGAACAGCATTCCGCGCCGCACCAAAGCCAAGGCCGCCGCGCGCAGAGGAGTGTCGAATGCTCCCAGCGCTGCGATGACAGGGACACCGAGAAGGAATGTGCCCGCGGCATCGAGTCCTCCGATGACGCCGGCAACCATGGTGAGGGGCAACAGCGCAGCCCAGCTCCAATAGTTGAGCACCCACGGCAGACGAAACGGTGCGCTGCTCCAGGCTTCCCCTCGATGCGCGCCGAGGCTCAGGGTGCGGGCGACGCTCCGCTCTCGGCCCGTGCGCCGTACGCGAATGGTGAGCGCACCTTCGAGCACGCGAGTGCCTGCGAGAATGAAATCGCCTTCCTCGTAGGTTCGACTCAGAGCGGCGCCCGGGTAGTGGAGCCCCACTGCGCGTCCACTCTCGACCACTCCGTCGGCGCCGATGAGTTCTCCCTCGAGTGCGCCGATGAGTTCTCCCGGACCCACGTCCGAGAGCGGGACCTCTTCGAACGACGCGGTAGGTTCGTTGGGGCGGGTCGAGGGAACGCTTGCCGGTGATGGGACTCGGACGTGTGTCGGAAGCGTGCGCGACAGTCGAAGTGCGTTGGTCTCGATGGGAGCAAGGATCGCGTCATGCAGGAGGTGGCGGAGGGAAAGGACCAACGCGGCGCCGCCAAGACCCATGAGCTCCCATGATGAAACCGATTCGATCGGCATCGAAACCGCTGCAAGCCCTGCCAACGCGAGGCCCACGGGCGCAACCCATTGGACCAGACGCCGCGCGCCGACGGTCGGCAGAGGGTTGCGCGCGATGGCCCAGGCGGCCCCTATCGCGAAGATCCCGGCGACCCAACCGGTCTGCATTCGTTCGCTCGCGGCACCGAAGGCCACGGTGGCGCACGAAAGAGCGACCGCCGCCCAGAAATCGTATCGGGCGTGTTCCGACCGGTCTCGCTTGGGTACTTCGTCGCCTTGGTGGGTATGGGTCGCCTCTCGGACCAGGTCGGGGAGCGAAGGGCGTTCCTCGCCATCATCGCCCTGCTCGGGGTCAGCCTGGACGTCATCATGCGGTAGGTCGTGATCGCGGTCCCCGTGAAGGAATCGGTCGCGACAGGCGTCTCCACAGAGAAAACGCACGCCGTCGTCGAGCCAGAGCACGCGGGGAGCGCGGATCGGATCCACGTCGCCCCCGCATGCGGGGCATGGGCGCGCACGAATCTGAGGGCGTTCCGGCCGCATTCTCAGCACGTACGAGGAATCGACATCGGGTCAAGGACGGGGTAAAGCTCCCGCCCGGAGGCGAGATGAACACGCGTGTAGAGACCGATTCGATGGGCGAGATCCAAGTGCCCGCGGACAAATACTACGGCGCCCAGACCATGCGGTCGCGCATGAATTTCAAGATCGGTGGCGAGCTGATGCCAATCGGGGTCATCCGGGCGTTCGGCATCCTGAAGAAGGCAGCTGCGCTTACCAATCGAGATCTCGACAATCTCGAGGCTGAGATCTGCGACTTGATCGTAAAGGCGGCAGACGAGGTGATTGCGGGGAAACTCGACGATCAGTTTCCTCTCGTGGTCTGGCAGACGGGGTCCGGCACGCAGTCGAACATGAACGTGAACGAGGTCATCTCGAATCGCGCCATCGAAATGGCGGGTGGCGAGATGGGTTCCAAAAAACCGGTGCACCCGAACGACCACGTCAATCGCTCCCAGTCTTCGAACGATACGTTTCCGACCGCGATGCACATCGCGGCAGTGGTCGACATTGAGCGGCAGCTGCTTCCAAAGGTGCGCGAGCTGCGCGACACCCTCGCGAACAAGTCCGAAGACTTTGCCCACATCGTCAAGATCGGCCGTACGCATCTACAGGATGCGACTCCGTTGACCCTCGGCCAGGAGGTGAGCGGTTGGGCCTCGCAGCTCGACCATGCTCTTGCCGCGATTGAGGCGACGCTTCCGCAGCTGCGCGAGCTTGCGCTCGGAGGTACGGCAGTTGGTACGGGTCTCAACACGCACCCTCGCTACGCAACGCTCGTCGCCGAGAAAATCGCCGAGCTCTCTGGGACGGAGTTCGTCACAGCGCCCAACAAGTTCGCGGCTCTTGCGGGGCACGATGCGATGGTTGGGACGAGCGGCGCGCTCAAGCAGTTGGCTGCAGCGCTGATGAAGGTCGCGAACGACGTGCGGTGGCTCGCCTCAGGGCCGCGCTCGGGCATTGGGGAGATTCGAATTCCCGAAAACGAACCGGGTAGCTCGATCATGCCGGGTAAGGTCAACCCGACGCAGTGCGAAGCACTCACGATGGCCTGTACGCAGGTGTTCGGAAACGACGTCACGATCGGCGTTGCGGGATCGCAGGGCAACTTCGAGCTCAACGTCTACAAGCCCGTCATGGCCTACAACCTGCTGCAGTCGGTGCGCCTGCTCGGGGACGCGTCGAAGAGTTTCAACGACCACTGTGCGATCGGGATCGAGCCGAACGTCGACACGATCGACGAGAAACTCCACCGTTCGTTGATGCTCGTCACCGCCCTCAATCCCAGTATCGGCTACGACAACGCGGCGAAGGTGGCCAAGCACGCGTACAAGAACAATACGACGCTGCGCGAGGCCGCGATCGAGCTCGGGCTCTTGACGGGGGAGCAGTTCGACGCGGCGATCAAGCCCGAAGAGATGGTGGGACCCCTCAAGGCATGACTATCGAGGTCGAGGAGCATAGGCCAGGCGAGCACGTCGACGACTTCCTCGAGGTTGCCTATCGAGTCTATCGCGATGATCCCCAGTGGATCGCGCCGCTCGAGATGGAACTCCGCGAGCGCCTGAACCCAAAGAAGAACCCTTTCTTCGACCATGCTGAGGCCGCGCTCTTCACGGCGCGTCGCGACGGAGAACTGGTCGGGAGAATCTCTGCGCAGGTCGATCACGAGCATCTACGCATCCATCAAGACGAGGCCGGGTTCTTCGGGTTCTTCGACACGATGGACGACCCCGAGGTTGCTGGCGCCCTCGTGGCTGCCGCGGAGCAGTGGCTCGCACAGCGCGGGATGAGCGTGATGCGGGGGCCGTTTTCGCTCTCGATCAACGAAGAGTCGGGTCTTCTCGTCGACGGCTTCCACCGGCCGCCCTGTCTCATGAACCCTCACCACCGGCCGTATCAGGGCGCACTGGCCGAAGGGGCGGGGCTCTCCAAGGTGAAGGACCTTTGGGGATGGAGGTACGAGGTCGCGCCGCCCCCGCCCCGACCGCAGAGGGCCTGGGAGGCCATTATGGAGATGCCGGAAGTCCGGTTTCGCTCGATCCGACCCAAGGACCTCAAGACCGAGATCGACGAGCTGCTCGGCATCTTCAACGACGCCTGGCATGAGAACTGGGGCTTCGTGCCATCGACCGACGCAGAGGCGGTGAAGATGGCGAAGGACCTGTCGATGATCATCGACAAACGGATTTCGTTTTTCGCAGACATCGACGGAGAGCCCGCTGCGATGTGCATCTGCCTCCCGAACGTCAACGAGGCCACCTACGACTTCAACGGCAAGCTCAACCCGGTGACCGCGACCAAGCTCGTTTGGCGCCTGAAGGTCCGCGGCGTGAAGTCGGCCCGCTTGATGCTGCTGGGGATTCGAAAGAAGTACCGGGGCTCCCGTCGCTACGCACCCCTGTCGACGGCTCTGTTCGCCGAAGTTTCCAAACGCGGCCTCGCGGCAGGCTACGAATGGGCCGAACTAGGCTGGACCCTCGAAGACAATCGTCTCATCAACGCGGGCATTCGTGGCATGGGCGCGGAGGTCGACAAGGTCTACCGCATCTACGAAAAGCCGATCGGCGACTAGCGCAAACGCACCGGTCCGACGGCGGTGCGGACCTGCATCCGCTCGCCATCGGTCTCGACGATGATGGCGCCCTGGTCGTCGGTGCGAAGAACCAGCGCCCCCGAGGAGCGCAGCCGATCGATGACCGCGTCGCTCGGATGCCCGTACGAGTTCGCGGCACCCAGGCTGACCACCGCCACTCCAGGTTCGAGCGCGTCGACGAGTAGCGCCGTGCTCGAGGTCTTGGATCCGTGGTGCGGCACCTTGAGGACGTCGGCTCGACCCACGTCGGTGGCGTGCACCAGGCGCGTTTCGCCTTCGGCTTCGAGGTCGCCGGTGAATACGAACCTGTGGCGGCCGAACCGCAGCCGCACCACAATCGAATTGTCGTTGAGGTCCAGCGTCGGGTCGTAGCGCGGGCAAGGCCAGAGCACGTCGAGGAAGGCGCCTCCGATGTCGTGAGTCCCGCAGAGTTCCGGCGCGAACCGCACGCGGGTTCCGCGGCGGCGCGCTTCTTCGACGAGACTACGCATGGTCGCATCGTCCTCTTCAGCGAGAAGCTGTCCGTTGAGCCAGAGTTCGGTGATTCGCACTTCGCTAAGTAGTTGCGGAAGTGCGCCGAAGTGGTCCGGGTGGCCGTGAGTGATGATTACCCGATCGATACGGCCGCGCCGGCGCTCGCGGAGCAAACGCGTTACTGCGCGGCCCGCCGGATGACTGCCGCCTTGGCCCGTGTCGATCAGGGTGAGGCTCCCGTCCGGAAAGTCCAGCAGCGCTGCATCCCCCTGGCCCACGTCGACAAAGGTGGCGCGTACCAGGCCGCTCGGTTGTTCACGGGCCACGATGCGACGTTCGGCTGCAAGCCACAGGAAGGCCGCGACGCTCAGCACCGCTACCCGCGCGCGCCACCTGCGTACGACGAGCAGGAGTGTGCAGGCGCAGAGGACGATGAGCCCCTGCGCCGCGTCTAGCGGAGGGAGACGGTTTGAGAGCGCCAGCGGCGCGAACGCGGCACAGACTTGGAGCAAGAACTGCGTGGCGCCCGTGAGCAGCAGCCCGAGAGCCGTACCAACGGACGGCGTACTTCCGAAGATCGCGAACAGGTGTGCGAGCGGAATGACGACGAGACTCCCAAATGGGAGAACGATGATGTTGGTCACCCAGCCGATCAGCGGCACGGAGCCGAACCACCACCAGACCATCGGCGTAGTGGCAACCAACGTGCGGGCGCTGATCGTCGATGCGGACCGAAGCCAACGAAGACGACCCGAGCGGACTGTCGGCGATGCCAGAATTGCCGAGGTGGAGACGATCGAGAGCAGGAACGCAGGCCGGGTCGCCATCGTCGGGTCGGGTGCCGAGAGAAGGAGGGCCGCCGCCCCGGTGACCGCCGCAGCAGAAGGGCGTCGATTGAAGACGACGATGGTCCACGTGATCGCCGCGGTCATCGCGGCGCGCCACGCGCTTGGCGCGCCGCCTGCGAGGACCGCGTGCAGCAGGGTGATCGGAACCCCAAGCGCCGCTGCGACTCGCGACGGGTCGGCACGGACCAGCAGTCCGCATAGGAACCACCGAAGCAGCCGTACCAGGGTGCCGCTCACCAGCGCGATGTGAAGTCCCGAAACTGCGAATAGGTGCGCAAGGCCCACGTCGGCGATCCTGCGGCGAAGGTCGTTGGGTAGGGCGCTGCCGTCTCCGAGAACCAGCGCGCGCGCCACGGCTGAGACCTCTGCAGGGAGACCCTCGACCAGACGCGCGCGAACGTGTTGTCGAACGTCGAGGGTTGCCTGCTGCGTTCCGGTGACTCGAATCGGACGGAGCGTCGAACGGTCGACGAGCCGGCCCCAACAGCCGCCAGTGGCGACGTCATTCGGGGGCTGAAGAGATGGATTACGAAGGGCTGCGCGCGGTCGAACCAGGCCTTCGAACCGCACGACACTTCCATTGGCCGGGGCTTCAGCGAGCGGCACACTGACGTCGACTGCGAGGCCCGGCGGGACTCGCTGGTTCCCCGGCTGCCATCTACCCCTGATGACTGCCAGGCGGACACGGGTTTCTTCTGCTCCGAAGCGCACGCGGGTGACTTGGGCGTCAGCATGGAGGGTGCCCCTCCCTGGGCATGCAGGCGCGTCGGGACGGGCCGTCCCAAGCGCACCGAGCAGAGCCAGGACGGCCATGGGGGCAGCCCAGAGCTGAGCGCGGAGCTGTCGCCCATGCCGGAACAAGAACAGCGCAAGCACGAGACCGACCCCGGCAAGCGCTTCGGCGTGTCCGCCCGAACCGTAGACTCGAACGAACAGTCCCAAGACCCAGGCGCAAGCGATCCAGACGAGCACGGCGTGTAGTGAGCAAAGGCCATGCCGGCTCGGGGTCGATGCTACCCCCTCGGAATTCCATTCTGGGGCTTTCGGCGGGCCGCCTCGCAGGTCGGCGGCCGCCACCGACGTTCGACGTGAGCGCCACGTTCTTTTCGACGACCAGAGTCTACTGATGCGATCGAATACTGGTCGTCGTTCGGGAATCGCGCCATGGTGCGTTCGCGATGCGACGAGCTACGGGGACGACGATACGAAGTGCAGGGCTGTGCGTCGCCACCCTCTTGATTTTGGCCTCCGTGGCGCCGGCGCTCGCCCAGCGCCTGACCGTCCCCGCCGCGCCGGCCGAAGTCGTCGGTGCACTTTTCGTCGTCTCTGCGGCGCCGGACGAAACGCTCGTCGACATTGCTGTACAGCACAAGGTCGGCCAGGACGAACTCGTCTTCGCAAACCCTTCGGTCGATCGATGGCTCGTCGATGACGGTGCGAGGATTACGCTACCTACTGCGTACATCCTTCCGCGCAGCGAACGCAGGGGCCTCGTGCTCAACGTTCCGGAGATGAGGCTTTACTACTACCCTCCGCCCGTACCCGGTCTGCCAAACATCGTGCATACGTACGCCGTGAGCATCGGCCGCATGGACTGGGCCACGCCGCTTGGGGAAACCGCGGTGGTCCGCAAGACCGAAGACCCGAGCTGGCGGCCGCCGGAGTCGATCATCGAGGAACATGCCAACGACGGGGACGAGCTGCCGCAGGTCGTTCCTCCGGGCCCGGACAACCCGCTCGGCAAGTTCGCCATCCGGCTTGGGTTGCCGGGATACCTCATTCACGGGACCAACCGGCCTTCGGGGATCGGCATGAGTGTGACTCACGGCTGCGTTCGAATGTATCCAGACGATATCGAGCAGCTATACGGATTGGTGTCCGTCGGAACGCGCGTTGCGATTGTCGATCAGCCGATCAAGATCGGTTGGCTAAACGACCTGCTGTACATCGAGGTACATGCTGTCGCCGGCCAGACCGAAAGCTTGGCGGCGTTGCAGGAGCGCGCACGTCTGGTGATTGAAGCTGAGTCGCGGCGCCGACCGTTCGAACTCAATGCGAACGCGCTGAAGCGCGCCGTCGAACGGAGGACGGGAATACCGACACCCATCGCACAAGCAACGGCAGTAAAAGCGGTTGCAGCGCCCTGACGGGTGTCGGCCCCGTATCGACCGAAGAGGGCGCGTACTACTTGCGCATCTTCTTTTCGAACATCGCGTCGAGCTTCTCATTGGTAGCCGCCGACGCCGATTGCGCCTGAGCCGCCGCAGCGCTGGCTCGATCGGCCGACGCTTTGGCCTCGCCGGCGGTCGTGTTTGCGGCGCGCGCTTCTTGAAGCGCCTGGTCCGCGGTCGTGTTCGCCTGGTTGGCGAGCGTCCGGACGTCTGCCAGCTCCGAGCGGAGCTGATCGATGTCTGATGAAGCGCATCCCACCAACGACGCCGAAGCGGTAAGTAGGGTTGCTGCCATGAGACAGTTCAGTGCTTTCCTCGTCATCACTTGTTCCTCTCCTGCTTGGGCCGCGAGAGCTGCCCGCAGCCGGGCGAGTATATCCAGCGACGAGACCGAGACAACAGCCGTTTAGGCGAGCATGCGAGATCGAGCGGTCAGCGAATCTGGACCGGCATCCCGAGATACATCCACTGGGAGAGCCTCTCGACCTGGGCGTTCGTCAGAGCGACGCAGCCCTTGGTCCAGTCGAAGGCCTCGTGAATCCGTGGGTCCCCGCCACCGACGCCGTGCAATCCGAGCTGGCCCCCAAGGGGGGTATTCTGAGGCGGAGGTCGGTTCTCCTCGAAGGCCCGGACGATGCGCTCGTAGTCGGCGGTGCTGATGCGACCGGTTTCGAGGGCCCGTTCGGCGTGCTCGGGGAGCGGGTAGTCGATTCGAAAAAACTTCAAGAACCGCGAACTGCGTCGAATACGATTGATGTGGAAGGTTCCGAGCGGCGTTGTTCCGTCGCCCCGTACTCGATCCTCGGCGAATCCGTTGCGGCCAATGGCGATGTTCTCGAATCGGTCCAGCAGGGCGTCCCCGTCGTACACAGAGAGGCTTCGCGCCTGGGTATCGATGAGAATCCAAGGTCCACCGATTGCACGGTCCGCGCGAACCGCTCCCTCTGTGGCCACGACGCCACAAAGAGCCACCGCGAGACATGTCAGAAGCCTGACTGTCCAATACGGTCGTGAGGAAGGGGAACTCGGCGCCATGGTTACACCAAAACAAGGCAGGCAGGCGGTGTCAAAAACCCGCTGTCAGAGCCGTGACATCGACGCAAGTACGAGGCTTCACTCGCGCGGGTGCGATTCCTGGTCTCGGGCCGGTGTGAGGGCGAATCGGGGCGCGGAATCATAGGAGATTCCGGACGAGGAGGCAGCGCCAACGGCTGCCTCCCCACCCCTCGCTGCCTAGGGAAGGTTACGAAGAACGATCTCGATGCGGCGGTTCTGCGCTCGGCCCTCGGCGGTCTTGTTCGAGGCAACCGGATCGAACTGTCCGCGTGAGACGGCGAGCACGTTCTCCGGGTCGACGCCCTTCGAGACCAAGAAGCGCGCGGCGTTCGCGGCCCGGGCCCCGGCCAGCTCCCAGTTCGTCGGGTACTTCTGCGCGAGAGCCTTCGAGATTTTCTGATTGTCCGTGTGACCGATCACGCTGACGATGTAGTCGGTGTCGGCGAGGAAACCGGCGAGCTTCTCGGCGTACTCGAGCCCGTCGCTGCCGACCGTCGCGGTCGCCGACCCGGACGCGTACATGACGTCAGAAGGAATCTCGACCTCGATGCCGTCTACCAGTTGCTCGACCTGAAGCTCCTGCGCTGCGATTTCCGCCGCAAACAGGGTTGCCAGTCGGTTGTAGTCGCTTTCAAGCGAGGCGAGCTCTGCGTCCTGCTCCACGACGACTCCGGTAAGCTTCTCCTGCTTGGCGACTGCTTCGTTGTACTGGTCCATGAGCGCGTTGTACTCGGACTTCTTCACACATCCGGTCGACAGCAGCAGCCCGGAGCACAGCGCAAGTGTGGCCCCGATTCGTAGACTTGAACTCTTCATCATTGATTTCCCTTTCCCTAAGGAATTGTTTCCCGAGCGGCGTGTAGCATGAATGCGCCAGTCGCAACATCGCCACGCCCTATCAGCTCTGTCCAAAAGCCCAGTAAACACATGGCTCGAGGGCTGCCTCGCCTTTGGGGCGACTCTGGTGTCCCGAGCCCCGGTATTGACACTGCGGCGCAACCAGAGCAGCGTCGAGCGTAGCTGGAGGACCTGACCATGCGAACAGCTCGGAACCTTGTAGCCGTCGCAGCGTCGCTTTTTGCCGTTGTTGCGGCCTCTGGGTCGGCCCACGGGCAGTCGGCCGAGCAGGTAATCGACAAGATGATCCGCGCCGACAACGAAGCCCTCGAGGGCATCGACAATTACGTGATGCAAGTCGAGGTGATGGGGGTTGAGACGCTCTCGTACTTCGAAAAGGAGGCGCAGGTGCGGCTGAGCAACGGACAAACCGCGTACGTGATGCGGAGCGTTCCGGTGAGCGGATCCTCAACCACCGGTGCGACCGCCGGGGACCTCGATCGCGCCGCAGCGGCGATGCCTGGGGCAGGGGCGCAGATGGAACAGGGGATGCACCAGGAGATGCAGTCCGCAGGGCTGCCACCAGGCGTGGGCGACATGCTGATCGCGTCGAATGAGGACGAGCCCTGGCTTTCGGCGAACCCGAGCGACATGACCGGCATGTACGCGACGATGCTCGGCGGCGCGGCCGAGGGCGAGCGTCAGCGCTCCGCCGACGCCAAGGCGGATTCAAAACAGTTGTCGAAAGACCTTCAGAGGATGAAGGCGCGGTCGAAGGTCGTCGGTCGGGAGACCGTTGATGGCAAGAAGACGATCGTTGTCGAGTCAAAGGGTGAGGGGACGAAGCAACGCGTCGACGAGGGCGAGTTTGAAGTGGATCGTGTACGGATGTGGGTCGACGCGAAGCGGTACGTACCGGTGCGAATGAGAATCGAAGGCACGATGCGCCAGGGTACCGAGACGCGCCCGATCGTCCTCGAGCGGAACGACAGGGACTATCGAGAGGTCCCCGGCTGCGGCGGCATGTACGAACCCTTCGTCTCCGTGATGAAGATGTCCGGCATGCTGAACGCTGAAGACAAAGCCCAGCTTGAGGAGGCCCGAGCCAAGCTCGCAGATTTCGACAAGCAGATGGCCTCGATGCCGCCCGAGCAGCGTGAGATGGTCATGAATCAGATGGGACCGCAGCGAAAGATGCTCGAGAGCCTTGCCGCAGGCGGCGGGATGGAGATCGAGTCCCGTATCATCAGCATTCGGTGCAACGGCGGACCCCCTGCGGCCAAGGTGCCGGCCGCCGTTTCGGACAGCCAGCGTTCGGCAACCCCTGCCGGGGCAGCACCCTCAGCCGGCGCGTCGAGCTCGATGACGCCAGCACAAGAGGCCTGCCTGAAAGAGCGAATGGCTGCCGCCGAGGCCGCGAAGAAGCGGAAGAGGGGTCTTGGACGACTTCTCAGCGTCGCGTCGAAGAGCGCGGGGCGGGCGGGGGTCGCGGAGGTCGGCGAGGCGGTAAACGAGGCACAGAGCGCGGACGCGACTGCCCAGGAGCTCAAAGCGGCCGCAGCGGATCTCGGGAGTCACTCAGGACGACATCGCGGCCTGCGAGGGAAAGTAGACGCACTCTTCCGACGCGGGTGGCCCGTGGCCTTCGTTTTGTGAGGAAACTCACAAAGATTGAGCCCCGAGGCCTCCTCGATGACCGTTGCAAACGAGGGTCCGAGAATGGTAGCGTCGCTCACGTTTTTCGATCCTCGTCGGTCTTTGGGAGGCCTTTATGAACCGCTCCACGTTCGCTCTCGTTTTCGGTGTAGCCAGTCTCATGGGGGTCGGTGCTTGCTCGACCGATGCCGACCCGGACACAGGGTCGCTTGCGCTGAACCTCACCCTTGCCGACGGAGTCGAGATCGCGGAGGTCGATTGGGAGATCAGCGGCTGCGACATGCCGTCCATGGTCGGCACCATCGATGTCAGCGCTCCGGAGGCGACAGCCTCGGTCGAGGTGTTCGGGCTACCGGCCTGCGACGACTACGAAATCGAGATGGCTGCGGCGGCGGCGGACGGCACAGTCTGCCGAGGATCGGCTCCGTTCGGAGTCGAGGTCGGCGCTGCGACCGAGGTGCACGTGATGCTTCGCTGCACTCGGCCTCCGCAGTTCGGTTCGGTTCGCGTAAACGGGAAGCTCAACATCTGCGCCGAGCTGACCAAAGTGGTCGTCTCTCCACTACAGACCTCGGTCGGAAACGACATCGATCTCATGGCAACCGCCGTCGATGCGGAAGGCGACGCGAGCCGGTACATGTGGAGCGCGACCGGCGGCACGATTGCCGACCCGGGCGCAAGCTCGACCACATACACCTGCGGAACGGCGGGCGATCAGTCAGTGACGATCAAGGTGTCTGATGACGACTTCGACGTCTGCGTAAGCGGATGGACAGTCGCAGTGCGCTGCGTCGATGGTGGCGGAACCGGCGGAACCGGCGGAACCGGCGGAACCGGCGGAACCGGCGGCGCGGGCGGCATGGCAGGCGTCGGGGGAGCCCCTCCCGAGTGCACGGTCGATGACGACTGCGATGCGGGCGAGACCTGCGTTGACGGGATGTGTATCGAAGCGCCGCCAGAATGCAGCACCGCGGCGGACTGCCCGGACACGGGCAACGAGTGTGTGGACGCGGTGTGCAACGCGGGGACCTGCGAGACCTCCAACAACACCAACGTCTGCGACGGCGGCAACGGAACCTGCGATGGGCAGGGCAACTGCGTCTCCGACGCGGAATGCAGCACCGCGGCGGACTGCCCGGACACGGGCAACGAGTGTGTGGACGCGGTGTGCAACGCGGGGACCTGCGGAACCTCGAACAACACCAACGTGTGTGACGGCGGGAACGGCACCTGCGAAGGAGGCGTTTGCGTACCGGACTCGGAATGCACGGTGAACGCGGACTGTCCGGACACCGGCAACGAGTGTGTGGACGCAGTGTGCAACGCGGGGACCTGCGGGACCTCGAACAACACGAACGTGTGCGACGGCGGGAACGGTACCTGCGACGGAGGCCTTTGCGTACCGGACCCGGAATGCACGGTGAACGCGGACTGCCCTGACACAGGCAACGAGTGTGTGGACGCGGTGTGCAACGCAGGGAACTGCGGAACCTCGAACAACACCGATTCGTGCGAGGGCGGCACGGGCACCTGCAGCGCTGGGGTCTGTGAGCCGAATGCTGAGGTCGTCTACTCGCAGAACTTCGAATCGCTCAACCAAGCGAGCCTGACCGCGTTGGGTGATGTCGGATTCCTGGTGTTCGGCAACGTGTTCGAGGGCATGACGGATACGGTCATCGCCTTCTACGGAACGTTTCCTGCGCCAAACAACCCACCGCAGGCTGCCTTCTCGCTCATCGCAGCGGGGGAAGGTGGTCCTGAGCAGGGTGCTCAGCAGCTGGTCATCATCAGCGACTACCAGAACCAGGCCAATCAGACCGCTGGCAACAACGTCGAGGGGCTTACGTTCCAGGAATTCACGATCGCAGGGACCGATGTGGGGAATACGCTCACGTTCGAGTTCCAGGCGAAACGTGGCGACATCTCGGGCACAAGCGAGGCGTATGCGTTCATCAAAACGCTGGCCCCGCCCGCCTTCGACCAAACCAACTTGGTGACGGTCGATACGACCAGCATTTCGACAGACTGGAACACCTACTCCATCTCACTCCCAATCGTCCCAGCGCTCGTAGGCCAAATTCTTCAGTTTGGATTCTCGGCGACGACGACGAACAACCAGCCGTCCGGGGTGTTCTACGACAACCTCGTGCTTACCTCGGCGCCAACACCCTAGCCCGGCAGGGCTTCGGCCGGCGAAGGACGGGTTCCCATGTGTCTTTCTGCTGGCCGTCACCTGGCGACGAAGCGAATGCTGTCGAGGTAGACCGTCACAGGCGAGCCTTGCCCGGTGAGCGTCACGACAAAGCCCGTCTTGATGCTGGAGAGGTCGAGTCGCTTGAGACGAACGCGGTACCGCTTCCACTCGTGCGTCAGCCGCATATCGTCGACCGTAGTCTTCGCTGAATCGGGGTGTGCCTTGTCGGCGCCAAGGAGTCCGACACCGATGCTGATCTGTTCCGGACCGAACTTGCCTCGAGCCCAGAACTCGAGGTAACCCGCCCCCGTGAGGTCGTAGCCACCTTCCTGATCTCCCCAGTTGTTGGGAGGGTGCTGCCAGGCGACGCTGACCCAGGTTCCGATGTCGCCCTCGAAGCGAACCTCGATGCAGGCGTCACCATCGTACGGGTTGACGGTATGGCTGCCATCGAGAGTCAACGATTCGGTCGAACCCATCCAGCCCGAGGGCGTCCAGGGCATGCCCTCGAAACCGTTTTGGTACACGTAGAAAGGCATCGGTGTGCGCACTTGGCCCTTCACGCGGAGCGGCACGTTCGCCGTGGCGGCTTTACCTTCGGCGTCGTAGGCAGTCAGGAACAGCCGATAGGGGCCCGGCTCGTTCGGCATGCGCACGCGCGCTCCGTCGGTGCGCGCCTCGAGGATCGCGCCTGTCACCTCCGGTGGCACGGGCCGGGCGTCGCCCCCGGTCGAGTATTCGCCGGGCTCGCGCCGCAGCACCCAGCGCGCACGGAGCGCCGAACGTTCTGGATCGGTGACCACGGCCCGCACGCGCAGCTCCTGGCCTGCGTCGAGCTCTGGTTGAGCGTCTATCACCAGGGGGTCTATCGTGGGCGCGAGGTTTTTCGGGGGGGTGCCCGACCAGAGCTCGGTCATGACGTCGACTGCTCCAAGTGGAGCGCCGTCATCGAGAAACATGCCGTACCAGGTCGGGGTTGCCTCCATCTTGGAGCCCCAGGTAAAGACGTACGAACCGAGCGCAAGGCCCCGGGCGTCGAGGATGCCACGCTGATAGCTGCGTCGGTAGAACGCCGCCTTCTCTGAACTCGTTGGCTCGAGGGGTGCGCCCCAATCGGTCTTCGGGGTTTCCCAGACGCCAGGTGGCCCGAACTCCGTGAGTATGTACGGCTTGGTTGCTCCGGCGGCGCGGTAGCGTTCGGCGACGCTGGTCGCACCGCCGTAGGAGTTGATGCCGTGAATGTCGATCGCCGGGCAGTGCTTGTGAACGCCTTCGATCCGTCCGCCCCCAAGCTCGGCGGTGACGGTCATGGTCGGATGGTGCGGGTCGAGCTTCTTGACCATACTGGCAATGTCGTTGACTGCACGCCAGATGGCTGGGTTGTCACCCGAGTCGAAGCCCTCCATCTCGTTGCCGATGCCCCAGAGAAGAACCGCCGGATGGTCTTTGTAGCGGAGCACCGTCTTGCGGGCGCGTTCGAGCTGCTCGCGCACCTGGGCCTCTTCGCCGTAGTCGAACCCATGGCGTTCGTGGCCAAGCCAGATGCCAACGGTCACCGACAGGCCAAGCGCGTGGGCCGCGTCGAGACTCGCTTCGAGGTCGTCCGATCCCCAGGTGCGCACAGAGTTGGCGCCGGCGGCTGCAAGTTGCTCGAGGGAAGCGTCGCCGCCCGCGCCGCGAATGAAATACGGCTTGCCGCCCCGCAGTAGCTGCCAGCCTTCCTCTGTGCGACGTAGCTCGACGGGGATGGGCTCTGCCGCACCGGCGGATGGCCACAAGGCCAGGCAGGCGCACGAGAGTACGAGCGCGCGCGCGACCACGCGCAACGTAGCGGCCCAGTCATGTTTCCTCACGCGCCCCATCGGCTACTGCCTAGCACGGCGTCCTGTACGACGCGGCCCATCTCTCGTACTGTGGATTTGGCCTAAAAAGCCTGAGTTTGCTTGGAAAAGGGTGGCCGTGGGGCTACCCCGACCGGGCAATAGAACTATGCTCTTGGCTGCACGTTTCCTTGGAGTTTTTTCATGTACACCAAACACCGCTCGCCGCTTCCGCGCGTGTGCGTTTCTCTCTTGCTGATTGCCGGCTTGGTCGGCTGTAGCAACGAAAGCGTCGGCTCCACCGAGGAGCCTGAGCGCCCTGAGCGCCCTGAACCCCCACCAGCGAACTGCGCAGACGCGGTCGAGTTCGAGGACGCGTGCGGTCCGTTCACCTTCGTTGATTTCGGCGGGGGCGTGTCGAGAGTGGTC
This sequence comes from uncultured delta proteobacterium, assembly GCA_963845195.1. Taxonomy (GTDB): domain Bacteria; phylum Myxococcota_A; class Polyangia; order Polyangiales; family Houyiibacteriaceae; genus SG8-38. Next base: position 1,652,864 of record CAWJRH010000004.1, on the reverse strand, counting down.
GACAATCCCGATCCGAGCGGAATCAACGCGACGCCCAAGGCTGCAAGAATGCAGAAATTCCCCGGCGAGGTGTTTGGCGGAAGCACGCTCATGCTCGACGATTCGGTCGATTGGGGGTCGGGCACGGCCTTCACGATGAAGGTCTGGTCCACACGTCCCGCAGACGTACTGTTCAAGCTCGAGGGGTTGGAGCAAGAGCGACCGGCCGCGCATGGCGGGAGCGGTGCCTGGGAAGAGCTATGTTTCGACTTCGCGGATGGCACCGACGGGGACGAAGCTACGGCAATCACGGTCATCTTTGACCTGGGAGTCACCGGCGATGCGGGCAACGATCCGGATGACTGGACATTCTACTACGACGGGATCACGCAGTCAGACGGCTGCCCGCCAAGCGATGTCGAGTACGAGCTGGTTTTCGAGGATGGCTTTGATTCGGGAACGGCTCCGAATCCGACCAACTGGACCATCGAGACCGGATACGGCAACGAAGGATGGGGCAACAACGAGTGGCAGCTCTATACGGAGTCGCCAGACAACGTGCGCGTCGAAGATGGCAACCTGGTGCTCTCCGCGTTGTGTCCTGCGCCGCCCTGCGGTGTCCGCGATGGAACGATTACATCAGGAAAGATCAATTCCCTCAACAAGGTCAATTTCAAGTTCGGCAAAGTAGAGGCCCGGATCAAGGCCCCCGTTGGGAGGGCCGCGTGGCCCGCGTTCTGGGCACTCGGAGCGAACTTCCCGACCGTGGGGTGGCCACGCTCGGGCGAAATCGACTTCATGGAGCTTCACAACGCGTTCTCAAACGAGAGAACGACGCATTTCACGATCCACTGGTGCGACGAGTCGATCCAGGCTCCGGAGACCTGTTCGTTTCCTGAAGGGCGGGTCTTCGTCAGCGCCAACAAGTCCTTCGACACCTCACTTGGCGATGACTTTCACCTCTTCGGGGCCGAATGGGACGAGAGCAAGATCGTCGGCAAAATCGACGGGATTACTTACTTTGTCAAGTCGATCAATCCAGAGACGATGAGCGAGTTCCTCGAAGAGTTCTACATGATCTTCAACGTCGCGATGGGCGGGACACTGGGCAGCAACAACCAACCGCCCACGGGCACCGAGACCTATCCCCAGACGATGCTTGTGGACTACGTCAGGGTCTATAGGCGGGTCGACCCGTCAGACTGAACGCGCGAAGTTTCACGGTTCAATCAGGCGAACCGGCGTGCTAATGTCCGGCGCTGGGGCGTGGTGTGCACCACGCGAGAATCGTGTCCGGAGTCAACCACAAAGAGTTCTCAGTCAGCTCCCTGTCGAGCGCTGCCGTGGCGTTCCGACGTTCCGGCTATAAGCTGCCGGGGTTTCCGGGGCTTCTCGGTACCGATTTCTCACAGATGTCGCGTGCGAAGAAGGTGGCGCTCCTTCAGACGATCCTGCGTCACAAGATCCATGGCATGTCCTTCAGCCCGTATTTGCCGGGACAGGCTCCTGGGCGTGATATCGGCGCCGACCAGATACGCGGACGGATGAGCATCATCGCGCCGTACACGCGGTGGGTCCGGAGTTTCTCATGCATCGACGGACAGCAGGAAACGGCTCGTATCGCGCGTGAGTTCGGGCTTCGGACGATGGTGGGAATCAGCCTGTCGGGCGATTTGGACGCGAACGAAGTCGAGCTACGCAATGGCATCGAGGTTGCCCGGGCGGGGCACGCCGACATTCTCGCGGTCGGCAACGAAGTCATGCTTCGCGAAGACCTCACCGAAACGCAGCTCATCCAGTACATCGAACGCGCGAAGGCTTCGGTCCCCGGTGTTCCCGTGGGGACCGTCGATGCCTACTTCCTCTTCGAGAACCACCCCCGCGTGTCTGCGGCCTGCGACACGCTGCTGGTCAACTGTTATCCGTTCTGGGAGAGCTGTCCTGCGGAATATGCCCTGCTGTATATGAAAGAGATGTATCGACGCGCGCAAAACGTAGCCGATGGAAAACCAGTCATCATCAGTGAAACGGGCTGGCCTACTTCGGGGTCCGCTTTCGGTGCCGCCGTGCCGTCCTACGACGCTGCGCTCGAGTACTTCATCAGGACCTATCAATGGGCCAACGCCGACGGCATTGAGGTGTTCTATTTCTCGGCCTTCGACGAAACCTGGAAGACCAGCGATGAGGGTGATGTCGGAGCCTACTGGGGACTCTGGAACGAGGAAGGCGAGCCGAAGTTTGTCTGACGCCGTCGAGCGGAGCGGACGGAGCACCTAGGTCGAGGCATGCTTCGTGTGGGCGCCATGTTGTGCGTTGCGCTTGCGGCGCTTGGGCTGTGTGCCACACCTCTCGCTTTCGCGAAGGGTTCCACTCATTACCCGGGGCGCACCGAGTATCGCGCGCCTCGCGCCCGGCAGGCGCCCACGGTCGATGGCGTGGCGGACGAGGCCGTGTGGAAGCGCGCTCGCTGGCAGGCGCTCACGCACCGTTGGCTCGGCCCGGAGTACTCGAAGACCGATTTTCAGGGCCGCTTCAAGGTGGTCTGGACTTCGGAGCGCATCTACATTCTCGGCGAGTTCGTCGACGACATCTTGTTCGACAGCCACCGTGACCCGCTCGTCCAGTACTGGGATGACGACTGTCTCGAGGTCTTCGTCGACGAGGACTACTCTGGCGGCGATCACCAATACAACCACAACGCGTTCGCCTATCACGTGTCGCTCGACAACCAGGCCATCGACATCGGTACCGACAAGGCGCCCCACAGCTACTCGCATCACGTTCAGAGCCGCTGGCGGCAGTACGGCAACAAGATCGTCTGGGAGGTCGCAATCGACATCTACGCAGACGACTACGTCGACGGTTCCGACAAGAACGAACCCGTCAAGCTGGTGCCTGGCAAAGTGATAGGCCTGATGCTTGCCTACTGCGACAACGACGGCAGCGAGCTCCGCGAGAACTTCGTTGGCTCTGAGTCGGCGCCCGGGGACAAGAAGGACCGCGGCTGGATCGACGCGGGCCTGTTCGGCTCGGTCGTGTTGGTCGAATGAATCATTCGAGAGTGCTCGCGCTCAGCGTGCTTCGGCGTCTGCGTTCGACCGCGTGCGAAGGAACTCTTTGGGCGTTCGATCGACGTTGAAGAGTCCCCAGTGTTTCTCGGCGCCGAGCGGGGCGTTCGCCTCGCCTTTCCACGGCTCGTCGAATGCCTCGAAGAAGAACACGGTCGTGTTCGTGCTCCGGGCCCATTCCTCGAGTTCGAGATAGTAGCGCGCCTGGTTCGCCTCGTTGGCCCGGTCACCGAACTCGACTGCCGTGGTTGCCCAGCCCGCCTCGAGGATCGCAATCTGTTTGTCGGGTAGCGCCTGCCGAACACCTTCGATGTTTTCGAGGGTATAGGGGAGGGCCTCATCGATGGTCTTGCCCTCCCACTCTGGGTACGTATGCACACCCAGGAAATCCACTTCGGCTGCCAGTGCAGCACCGTCGCGTATCCACCAGGCGTAGTTCTCAGCCACCGTGACGGGTTGCTCGACAGCGGCTTTCACGAGGCGAACGTAGGCTATCACCTTCTTGACCGGCACCATATGATCGTTCCAATCGACCAAGGCTTCGTTTCCCACATTCACCGAGACCACGACGTCCTCGAATTGCCGCGCGAGCGCGATCCCGCGTCGAAGCTCGGCCGCGTTCGCCCAGGTGTTGGCCTCCAGCGCCTCTTCGGGAATCGGCTCGTGAAGCCACGGACAGCCTTCGTGGTTGCTGACCTCCGCCTCGAGCCAGATCCCAAGGAGCACCTTGATCGGGAGTCGGTGTTTCCTGATGAGCTCCAGGGTCAATGACGAGTTGTCGCCCGAATCGTACAAGCGGATGAGCCTGAACCCGTGAGCGACGAGGAGCTCGAGGTCCTCGAGGATTTCTTCCGGGCTCGGGTTCACCGCACCGTCGCCTCGATCTGGGTACTGGCCCTCGCGAAAGCCCGAATACGCAACTGCCATGACTTCTCCGGCCAACAATCCGTTGGGTGCTTGCTCACGTGATGCATCGATAGTGGTGCGCGTCTCGTCGGGTGCCGAGTGGCACCCGGCGACAGTGACCGCGATTGCGGCGAGAGGCATTGGTCGCATCATCTCTATTGGTAGACCCGCACGTAGTCGATGACGAAGTCCTGCGGAAAGACGGTTGTTGCGTCCGGGTCGCCCGGCAGATTGCCGCCTACGGCGAGGTTGAGAAGGAGATGAAAGTCGACGTCGAAAGGCGCAGGATAGGGCCCGCCGCTCGAGTACCAGCTAGTGCGCGTGGCATAGAGTTCACCGTCGAGGTACCAGTCGATTTGGCCGGCCTTCCACTCGATGGCGTACTCGTGAAACTCGCTCGCGCCCCCTTCGGGGAGCCGTGTGCTGGAGCTAGAAGACTCGTTTTCGGGTGCCGTGCGGCCGTAGTGAATCGTGGCGAGGATTCTGTCCGGGTCGTCGCCGGTTGATTCCATGATGTCGATCTCGCCGCTTGCGGCCCACTCGCCGTAAATTGAGGGGTCGCTCGACAGCATCCAAAACGCGGGCCACATGCCTTGCCCTACCGGCAGCTTCGCGCGCATCTCGAAGCGACCGTACGTCCAGTCACCTTTGCCGAGAGAGCGAAGACGCGATGAGGTGTAGTTGAAGCGTCCAATACGTTCTTCTCGTGCCTGGATGGTCAAGACGCCGTCTGCCACGGTGGCGTTTCTCGACATGTACCACTGGAGCTCTTGGTTGCCCCAGCGCGGGATGCCGAACTGAGTTCCGTCGCCGAGTTGGAACTCCCACTTCGTCAGGTCCACGGCATCGCCATTGAACTCGTCGGCCCAGACCAGCTCGCAGTCGGGGAGGGTGACGCACTCAGGCTCGCCTTCGTCGTGCGAGTTGACGAAGCACGTCAGCACGACGTTGACCTTCGCCGTCTCGTTGAGGCGCACCGTGAAATCGGAAGAGCCGGAACAGATAGGGATGCCCTCGTCGTCGGGCGCCGTGAGCGTGATGCTGCAGTCGCCAACGGGCAGGTCCATGAGCGCGGACCAGACGGGCGGATCGAGGTCGTCGTTCACGTTGAACTGTCCGCTCAGCTCGAAGCCATCCTCGCAGATGACATCAAAAGTCAGCGCGGGCACGTCGACATCCCCAATGACTAGGTCGATTCGAACGCCGCGGAAGGTCTCTTCGCTCGGAGCATCGTCGGCGCAGCCGACAAGCGTGGTCGCGAGTAGGAGCGTGGCGGCAGACAGAAAAAGGAATGAGTAATTCATGAAATTCGAGAGATGCGAGTCACTTCCCCCAAGATCAGGCAAACACGATGGCGGTGGGCTCGTTTGCCCCCGCCACCGTGTCTACGCTCAGTAAGGCTGCTTCGTTGGAGTCCCTGATGGAACTGCTGCTGCAGCATGCGTCACTTGACGCCGTGTCATGAGTGAGTCGACCCGGCCTGGATCCTGGAGGGGTGCACAGGCCGGGTCCTCACTGTGAGAACCCCGATTGGCTAGGGTGCCGACAAGGTCACGAGGACGTTGTCGTAGACGTTCTGCGAGTTGTTGAAGTCCGACGCGTTGCTCGAGAAGCCGAACTGCAGGATCTGGCCTTGGAGGGCCGGGTCCGTGAGGTCCAACGAGATCTCGTAGCGGTTCCAGTCGGTTCCGATGTTGGTCATGTCAACTTCGACGAAGTTGGTCTGGCCGAACGACGGAGGAATGAGCGTCTGGATGAACGCTCGTGCCGTGGTGGGCGGCTGGATGTCGCCGTTCTTGGCATCGAAGCTGAACGTGAACGTCTTGCCGATGTCGGACGCCGTGATGGGAGCGCCCAGCGGGCGTGGCTCCTGCAGGACAATGGCCTCGACCAGGTCGGTGCCGTTGAAGTGGCCCTCGTTGGTCGACTGGCAGCAGTTGTAGTCGTTGTACACGCTGAGCTGCTGTGGTTCCTGCTCAGGGCCGCCCTGGTCGTCGACGATTGCCGAGAACCCTGGGCCGCCGTTGGGTGCCGAGAACGGTCCGAAGCCGAACTTGAAGACACCGGCGCCGGTGAACACGTTGCCGAAGACCAACCAGCCGTCGCCGCCTAGGGCGCCGCCGTTGGCCGCATCGAGCGAGTTGAAGTCCTGCGAGTAAACGACTTCAGCGATGGGCTCACAGGCTCCTGCTTCGCAAATGCCGGTACCGCCGTCGCACACGTTGCTGTTGTTCGAGGTCCCGCAGGTCCCCGCGTTGCACACCGCGTCGGTGCACTCGTTGCCGTCGTCCGGGCAGTCCGCCCCGGTGGTGCACTCTGCGTCGGGCACACAGTTGCCCTGCCCGTCGCAGGTGCCGGCTCCGCCGTCACACACGTTGGTGTTGTTGGAGATCCCGCAGGTCCCCGCGTTGCACACAGCGTCCACACACTCGTTGCCGGTGTCCGGACAGTCTGCGGCGGTGGTGCATTCCGCGTTCGGAACGCAGATGCCTTCGCTGCAGGTGCCGGGCTCGCCGGGTCCGCCTTCGATGACGATCGTTACGTTGTCGAAGAAGACGTTCGCGCCACAGCCTTCGACCGGTCCGCACGAGACCTTGAGCTGGAGGGTCACGCCGCCGGCGACGTCAGCGCCGAGGTTGGTGTTCCAGGTAAAGGACTCCCAGTCTGCGTTCGGGAAGATCGGGCCGCCGGTGTAGATCTCTCCGGTCGCGCCTCCGCCCGCGAACTCCGAAAAGAGCTCGACGAATACGACGCCACCCGCGCCGATGAGCTCACCGCGCATGTCCCAAGTGACTGTGATCGCCTGTCCAGGCGTGAGGTTTCCAGCCTGCAGGTTGGCGTTCTTGATGAGGTTGTCGACAGGCGGGGCGCCCTGCGTGCGGACCGGTACGATGAGGTTGGCCGCGAAGGTGCCTTCGGACGGGTTGTCGGTCGTGATCGCCTGGGTGCCGCCGTTCGGGAACTGCTGCCAGCTCGCATCAGGACTGCCGTCGTTGAACGCACCGGTTTCGAATCCGCCGTTGATGGCGATGTCGCCGCCGCCACCCGTGTTGCACTCGTTGGTGTTGTTCGTGGCCTCGCACTCGCCGTTCGCCGGATTGCAGGCGATGTCGGTGCAAACGTTTCCATCGTCTTCACAGACGACGTTGTCGCAAAGGTTCTCGCCGGGGCAGGTGACGTCGAAGCTCTTGCTCTTGTCGCATGCCGCGTCGCCGTCGCTGACTGTGACGGAGAGTGTCTGCGTGCCAGCGGCACCATCACAGGTGTAGGTGGTCGATGCTGCGGTTGGGTCCGCGTAGCTGCCGCCCGTCGCGCTGAGCAGGATCGAGAGCATGCCGCCATCGGGGTCGCTCGCGAGAACGGTCACGTCGGAGCCTTCGGCCGGCACTTCGTCCGGAACCGCGTTGAAGAAGTTGAGTCGCGGGCAGAGGTTGCCTTCGACGATTTCGAAGGTCGCATCGATCTCGACGTTGCCGAGCGGGTCTTCGCCCTCACCCGGGCACAGTAGAACGACGTTCACCTTGACGGTCTCGTCTGCGATGACCGTGAAGTCTTCGGAGCCGGTGCAGAGGACTTCGCCCTGCGCGTCGGACGCGGTGAGCGTGATGCTGCAATCGCCCGGGGGCAGGTCCATGATCGTCGACCAGATCGGCGGATCTTGCTCGTCGTTGACGTTGAACTGTCCGCTCAGGTTGGTCCCCGAGTCGCAGGTCACGTCGAACGAGACCGCCTTCACGTCGGTGTTTCCGACGATGAGGCTGACCGCCACGCTGCCCGAAGCATCGGAGCTTGTGGTGTCACTCGCACATCCTGCGAGTGCGGCAACCGCGACCAGCGCGGCTACCAGGTGAGCTGATATAAACTTCATCGAAACATCTCCATCTGTTCGTCTTGCGTATTCACAAAGCCAGAAGTGGCTGGGGGATTTGTTCGGGTCTTGAACAAAGGTCCAGGGAGGCTACTGAGTGCCCAAGTCCCGAGAAAAGATCAAGAAGAATTTATTGCGGCGAGATTTCCGCGAATCCCCTGATTCTCCACGGGCTACGGGCTCCCGCTGAGCGGCGGGGACTAAACGCGGGTTCAGGCCCGAGACTCTTGGGGTTTTGGCTGACCAGGACGCCCGGCCGGGCTCATCTGTTGCCGCGCTAGGGCGATTCGCCGGAGGTCACTGAGCCGCTTGGACGGCGCCGCGTCGGCGCTCGAGTTCCTCCCGAACCTCGTGGGCCTTGGCCTCGGTGAGTCCGTAGGAGGCGACGATCCAGATGGCCGCGAGCGATGAGATCATCGGCACCAGGATGTCGAACAGACGCATCCACAGGAGGGTTGCGTCGGTCTGGGCTCCCTCGAGTGCAACGTCGAAGCCGGTCGTTTCGAGAAGGATGCCGCCGCCGGCGAGCGCCGCGGCCATCCCGAGCTTCACGACCCACCAATAGATGGACCCAAACATGCCTTCTCGGCGCTCGTTGGTCTTGAGCTCATCGAGGTCGACCACGTCGGCGATCATCGAGCCCATCAAGGTGAACAGACCTCCCAAGCCAAACGCCATCAACGGCGCAGGCAAGAGGAGCAGCCAGGGCGTCTCAGGGTCGTAGCAAAACCACTTGAGTCCGTAGCCAATCACCGAAACACCGGTCGCCACGAAGAACGCGCGTCGCTTGCCGACCCTGGTTGCGAGCCATGTGATGAACACGATGACGAAGAACGTAGCGACGGCCGAGATGGTACCCGAGTAGCCAACGTACTCGGCCCCGGCGACCTTATCGCCGCCGAACACGTAGTAGATGATCACGTAGAACTGAAACGACGAGATCAGCATGAAGCCGTTGAACACCAGGAAGGTTGCCGCGCACAGCTTGAGGAAGGGCCGAAAGCGAAGCGTCGCGGCGAAGCCTTTGAAGAAGTCGCGCATGCTGTCCACGAGGGACATCTTGTCGGCTGGTCCGGTGGCAAGGGCGCTGTCGTGTTGGTCGAGCTCGGCAATTGCTTCAGGGTTGAACGGTTCTTTCAGAAAGATCGCGGGCAAGACGCCCACCACCGCGGTGAGCAAGCCGATCGCAATGGCCAGGCCCGCAGCGCCAGTCACCATGTTGTCGAAGTACGGCTCGTACTGCATCACCAGCAAGAACCAGGGGGAGATCACGTAGGCCAGCTGACTGAAGAAGTTCTGGACGCCCATCAATCGGGTGCGCTCGTGATAGTCGGGGGTGAGCTCGTAGCCGAGGGCGACCCATGGCGTCGCGAACACCGTGTACGCCAAGTAGAAGACGAGCGATCCGGCGAGGAAGAACCAGAAGTAGAAGCTCTCGCTGCGTCCTTCGGGTAGCTGCCAAAGCAGGGCATAGATGAGGCCTGCGGCAATGGCACCCACGAAGATGTACGGGCGTCTCCGGCCCCATCTCGAACGCGTGTGGTCCGAGATGTAGCCCATCAGCGGGTCGGTGAAGGCGTCAGTCAGCCGGGGCAGAGCGCCAAGCATGCCGACGAGCCAAGGACTCATGCCGAGCCCGAGGTTCAATACGATGACCATGCCACCGATCGCGGCGGCGAGGAGATTGTTCACGAGCCCGCCGAGGCCGTAGATCAGCTTGTGCGCAAAAGAGATTCGGTCTTCTGGAGCCGTTTCGTAGTGCGCCGGCTGCGAACCAGAACCGCTCACCGCGCACGCTCGAGGTTCGGCAAGCCGGCTACCCTGCGGGAGATGGTCAACCGACTTCTCGCACCAAAGTGGGAAAGAGAGCCGGAGCTTCGAGCGCGTTCTGCAGAACCAGGGTCGCACCCCCAACCGCGATGCCCCACTCGTTGAGGCCGGTGGTCCGAATCTCGGTCTTCGAGATCGAGGCGGGGAGAGACAGTCCGCGAATCGTCCGGTTGACCGTCTCGAGAACGAGGTCGCCCGCGCGCGCGATGCCACCTCCGAGCACTACCGTCTTCGGGTTGAGAAGATTGAGCATATTGGCGACGCCGACCCCGAGCTTCTCGCTGGCGTAGCGAATCAGCTCCACGGATGCTGGGTCGCCGGCCAAGGCCGAGTCGACCAACTCGTCGATGGTTCGCGGTGGGCGGCTCCCGGAGCCGTTCGATCGCGACGCTTGTGCGGCGCGCTCCAGTAAGGCAGGCGTACCGATAAAGGTCGTGAGGCATCCTTTGAGCCCGCAAATGCACTGGGCGCCGTTCGGGTCGATCGACATGTGTCCGATCTCTCCCGCGATGCCGCCAGTCCCGCGAAAAATGCGGCCGTTGATGATCAGGCCAGCACCGATTCCGGTTGCCACCTTGATGTACGCGAGGTCGTTGCCTTCGGAGCCGGCGCCCCACCACAGCTCGGCCAAGGCGCCGAGGTTCGCATCGTTGTCGACGAACACGGGCCGTTCGAAGCTCTTCCGGAGATGCTCGGTGATGTTGTAGCCCACCCATTTCGGGAGAACGAGGGGCAATAGCTCGCCTGGGTGCGCATCGTCCACGGGGCTTGGGACAGCCACACCGAAGCCGAGGAGCTGCGACGGTTCGATTTCATCCCCCGCCAGCACGGCGCGTACTCCCAGTGTGAGCTTCTCCAACGCGACCTGAGGATTATCGCGAACCGGGGCGGGTGCAGACCAGGAGGCTCTCACGTTGCACCGTAGGTCTGTGAGCACGCATGAGACGTGTGTAGCGCCCAGCTCGATCCCCACGATGAAGCTCGATTGGTCTTGGAAGCCGAGCATGATCGGGCGCCGACCGCCGTTCGAGACCCCCGTGCGTGCCTCTTCGACGAGGCCCGTGTCCAGGAGATCGCTCACGATCGCCGATACCGTCGAGCGGCTGAGGCTTGTGCGTCGTGCCAATTCCGCCCGTGAAATCTCACGTTCTGCCCAGAGCAGATTCAGAATTAGTCGGCTGTGCTGAGCTCGAACTGCTGACGCGTCGAGGACTTCACCCGTGGCGCGGCTCGAACGCAACATCACTGGCCTCGGGCGCGAGGCGCGTTGCAGTAGGCGGACGCCGCTCGTCCAAGGCAAGCAGGAGCAGCCGCGGAGCTTTGGGTCTGATGGATGCCTTTCATTCGGATGCCGCTCGCTCTGCTTCGTTCGCAGTCCGAACCAACTATTCTGGCGCCCCAAAAATGTCAAGCGACTCCGAGGTTTGAGAAGACTGAGTAACATCGGGTAAATAGCGGACGCTGTTGACATTTCGAAGATGAATTGATAGTTGGTTCGCTCTTCGAACAAACTCGACGACCGGGCAGCTTCGCCGCCTGTTTGAGCGGGAGATTCCGGACCAATGCACAGTCGGATCGCGAGACGCACCACGCTGACGGGCGAGCATGCGGCATGAGAGTCGCTCTTGTGATCCTCTTCACATTCTGGTCGGCAACGGCGGCCGCACAGCAGTTCGGAGAAGAGACGCGGGCGCCGACGCCTTCGGGCGCTCCGTCCGGTCCCAATGCGATTCCTCCACCCGGCGAGTCTGAGTTTCCTCCTGAAGAGCCCGGAACTGACGCGCCACGGGCGATCGATCCCGCGCCGCCCACGCAGGCGCCAAGCCCCGTGGCCCCCGACGACCCGAGTGTGTCCGGGTCGGCCTCGACGCGGCCGCCGGCACCTCCGCCCGGGTCCACCAGGGTCGCGCCGATCAAGACCGACGGCCCGAACTCCGTCGAGGTCTACAAGGACGAGCGGGGCTATCAGCTGCTGGTCGACGGAAAGCCCACAATGGTCTTCGGTATGAACTGGGGATACATGCCGATTGGGCAGAACTACACCTACAACTTTTGGAATAAGCCCGACGAAATCATCGTTGAAGCGCTCGAAGGCGACATGCGGCTCCTCCAAGAGATGGGGGTCAATGTCGTTCGGCAGTACGTTGGCGTTCCGGCCAGATGGATCAACTACATCTACGAGAAGTACGGGATCTACACCGCGTTGAATCATGCGGTGGGTCGTTACGGGATGACGATCGACGGTGTCTGGGTGAGCCCCGTGGATTACTCCGATGAGCATTTCCGAGAGCTCGTGAAGCAGGAAATTGCCGAACTCGTTGCGGAGTACAAAGACACGCCGGGCCTGCTGATGTGGATGCTCGGCAATGAGAACAACTACGGCCTCTACTGGAAGTCGAACGAGATCGAAGACTTGCCCGAAGCAGAACAGGGCGACGCGAGGGCGGTCTTTCTCTACTCACTCTTCGGGGAGATCACGGAGCAAATCCACGCGATGGACTCCAACCACCCCGTGGCGATCGTCAATGGGGATTTGGGCTTTCTCGAGGTGATCAAAGAAGAGAGTCCAAACATCGATATCTTCGGCACGAACGTCTATCGAGGCGCCTCGTCGCGAGACCTCTTCGAGCGCGTTGAGAGCGAGCTCGGGGTGCCGCTCATGTACGCCGAGTTTGGCTCCGATGCGTACGACGCAAAGCGCGGCATCGAAGACCCGGTCGCACAAGCACTCTACCTGCAGTCTCTTTGGCAGGAGATCTACGAGCAGAGCTACGGGAAGGGCAGGGTGCAGAACGCCATCGGCGGCATGATCTTCCAGTGGAGCGACGGCTGGTGGAAGTACGACCAGGAAGTCAACCTGGACGTGCACGACAATACGGCGTCATGGGGCAACGACGCCTATCGATTCGACTATGTCGAAGGCGAGAACAACATGAACGAGGAGTGGTTCGGGATCACGTCCAAGGGGCGTGCGAACTCACGTGGTATCTACAGCGTCTATCCGCGAGAAGCCTATTACGTCCTTCAGGATGCGTTCGAACTCGACCCGTACGCGCCTGGCACTGACATCGAAGTGATTCGACAGCACTTCGGGCGGATTGGTCCACGCTCCTCAGCGGATACCCAGAGCAAGCTAGCCAAGCTCGAGAAGTTTACACCGATCGTGCGCGTCGACTTCGAGACCTTCACCACGGGCGGCCGGCAGCTGAACGACCCCGACCGAGACAGCACGCGGTTCGGCGATACCGAGTCGATCTACCTCGGGATGGAAGTCCGGCCCACGCAGGGGGTTCGGGCCAAGGTCGTGATCAACGGGCTTGGCAACGTCGCCCTCAACCCGATCAACGAGATCTTCTACGAAGACCGAGGACAGCCGGTTGGCTTCGAAGATGTCGAAGGCAACGTCGTAGCCCTGAGCGAGCGCTTCCAGATTTACGAGGCAGCCTTTGACTGGGACAACAAGTACTTCCTGTTGGAAAGCTTCTTCCGAGGTCCGGGACACTACCACTGGGGGTACGAGGGGGACTTCTTTGGCCTCTATCCCGAGGTCCATCAGCAGTTCGACATCGATACCTACAATGCCAACGCGCCGATCGGGCTCACCTTCACGGGCAAGGACAAGATCAAGGGCCTTACCATTGCGTTCGGCCCTGAGCTGTGGTGGGGCGCCAACCCGACGATTCTGGGCAAGTATTACCGTGAGTTCGGCGACTTTGCGTTCGCGGTCATACATCAAGAGGACTTTGCCCAGCGACTGCCGGACACGTTCGCGAGCTCCGTGATTCCCCAGCCGAGAAGCCGCAAGAGCACGCTGTTCTTCGGCTACACCGCGAAGCGAGTCAAGCTCGAGGCTGGGGTGATCTCGGGCCGCTCGAACTTCATCGGCGAGTCGTACGAGACTGCCCGGCAGACCGACGGCCCTTCGTATCTCGACTCGGGATACATCATCCTCGACGGCAAGGTTCGGTTCGCCGATACCCTCGGCGGCAAGGTGAAGCTCACCTATAACGCGGCGCCGTTCTTCTGGTACGTGCAAGGAGGAATGCGCGGGCTCGTCAGCGACGGCGGCGTCGACAATACGATGACCATCACCGGGTGGTCGCTCAAAGAGAGCGGCCAGGGCAATCACTGGGCGGTCTCATCCGGCATTGGCTACTACCTGGGCAAGGTGATCCTTGCGCCAAACTTCCTGGCGCAGCGGCCACTCGAAGGTCCGCTCCCATTCATCCCAGACGCCTTCGACCCGAACACCGGCCTCTACTTTCCCGGGGTGCAAGCGCGGAACCAGCTCTCTGACCCGTTCTGGGTTCGCTCCAATCGAGAGACCTACGGCTTCGAGTTGCTCGTCGGCTGGGACCCCACACCTGAGACGCCTCTGTACGCTTGGGACAATGCCCAGCGCGAAGATGCGGACGTGTCGGTCGCGCTCGACTTCGTGTACAGGATTCTTCCAACGGCCCAGGACGCGGCGGTTGCAATCGGAGTGCCCGACACCGGAGTGGGCCCCGACTTCCTCTTCGCGTTTCCGTCGTCGGCTCCTGCGCGAAACCTCTGGGACCTCAGCGCACGCACGATTGTGAATTTCACCTACAACATGCGCCTGGTGAACTGGGTCTACGCGGGGCAGGGGCAGGCCAATGGCGACAACCCCCGTACCGTCTCCCGATTCGGCACCTATGGCTGGTACTCGCTCGGCTCGTTCACCGCGAACTACTTCCTCAAGTTCAACGACTGGGGTCCCTACGACTACCACAAGGACTTCAACCTCACCTATCCGCTACAAGTGCTCATCGATCTATCGTATGCCTATATGCCGCCCGCGCTCTACGCGCCTGCGGCGACGCGGTTCGGGGTGGCGGGTCAGTTCCGCAACTTGAATCGCTTCTCCAATCGATACTTATACGATCCGGCCGACCCGGGCCGGAAAGGTCGCGAATGGGAAATCAAAACTTATGTGCAATTCACTTACTAAGCGCGCTGCTATCGGTTTGCTGATGCTCGTCTGGGCGTGCGGCGAGGCGCCCGAATACCGTGTTGGCCTCGAGCTCAACGAAGTCCAGTTCGAGTTCTTCGACCTGTCGGAGGGGATCTATCCCTCGACGGTGGTCCTAAACAATCCTAACAACCCCTTCGCCGAGTTCAGCATCGGTGCCGTTACGAAGTTTGCCATCCAAGACGGCGCGAACAATGCCGCGGCCTTCTACGCGTGGGCAACGGTTCTTGCCAACGAGCCCATCGGCGAGAATCAGTTCTTCGCCGCGACGAGCCTGCGCGATATCTACCTGTCCGACGGACTCGACAGTGCAGACCGTCAGCGCGTTCGTGAGATGGCGATCGCCGGGTTTCAGTCGGTGCTCAACAACTTCCCCGCATCACGGCTGTTCGACGCTACTGGCACGCAGTCGTTCCGGCTTGCGACCCCCGCCTACCAAGAGATCGTGGCGTTGAATGGGACCCCCGAAGGGGACTGGGTGCTGGTCGTGGACGAAGGCGGCAACCCAGTAGCGGTGCGCAGTACCGAGATTCCACGGGAGCTCGACTGATGGCTCGATTCTCTACGATCGCTCAAGCCGCCTTGATGTCTATCTTCGGATTCGTCGGAGGGTGTCTCCCCGATCCTGGGGTTCCTCCCGACTACTCAGACAGCATTGGGATCGTGCCTCCAATCGATCCAACTCCAGTCCCTGAGCCGGACCCCTTCCAACCTGGGGACGCACGGCTCGCGGTGGGCTTGTTCTACGAGGGCGGTCGTTCAGAAACGATTCCGATCAACGGAGTGTCGACGAACTACTTCATTTTCGAAGAATCATATCAACAGAGCACCTCACTGGACCGGCTCGAAGGACAGACCTCGGATCGGATCACCCTCAACGGAACTCCGTTTTGGGGTGGCGGTATCATTTGGAATGAGCCGATCGACCTTTCCGACTGGACCACGATGTATGTGGGCTTCAAGTCGAGCGATCCGTCGTTCGCGACGTTCGAGCTCACTTTGCAGTCGGGCCCCGGGAGCCCTCCGGCCGGTGTGACACTCTCGCCTACGACCTACGGCTACACCAACGATGGCGATTGGCACTTCCTCACGATTCCGCTGCAGGATGCAATCGACTTGGGGTTCGATCCGAGCATGGTCCGCTCGCCCTTCATCGTTGCTTCACCGGGTGGCAACGCTGGAGACCAACTGTTGATCGACAACCTGTACTTCACGGATGACTGAATTTGAACGAGGCCGAGTACGGCCTGCGGGGTTCGGATTTTTTGAGAAACGAAAATAGGAGAGACAGATGAACAAGCTACTAATTGCAATGTTATTCACCACGCTCGCGCTGAGCGGGTGCAGTGATGATGGCGGGTCTTCCGGCACGGGTGGCAGCGGCGGAAGCGGGGGCACGGGCGGCACGGGCGGCACGGGCGGCACCGCCGGAACCGGGGGCACGGGCGGCACAGCCGGCACGGGCGGTGCAGCCGGCATGGGCGGCATGGGCGGCATGGGCGGTGCTGGAGGCTCCATTCCGGGCTTGGAGTATGCCCAAGACTTTGAGAATCTCGATCAGATGAGCCCCACCGCGCTGGGTGATGACCCCGTTGAGCCTTGGGGCGTCGGCTGGATCATCTTTGGGGCTGACGTCGTGGGCAGCTACGGTCCGTTCCCTGCGCCGAACAACACGGGCGGCTTTTCTGGGGTCGTGTTGGGCCAGGGTGGTCCGACCCAAGGCGAACAGCAGCTCGTGATCATTAGCGACTACAACAACGTGCAGCAGGACGCGGGCGACGTCACCGCAAGTACGTTCCGCGAACGCCCCCTCGAAGCCGAAGACGTCGGCAATACCATCACGTTCAGCTTCGATGCGAAGCGTGGCAACATCAACGACCCTGCCGATCCGCTTTGTCCGTGCAGCAGTACGGCGCTCGCCTTCATCAAGACGATCGATCCAGACTCCAATTTCGACACAACGAACTTCATTCAGTTCGATACGACCGAGATTTCGGAGAACTGGATGCGCTACGAGATTGAATTGCCCATCACCAACGAGTTGGTCGGGCAGTTGCTGCAGTTCGGTTTTGAAGCAACCGCAAGAGACTTCGAACCCTCGGGTGTGTTCTACGACAACCTGCTTGTCGTCGGGGCTCCCTAGTACCCCCTTTGAAGTAGGCTAGCCGGCGGCTCTCAATGAGCCGCCGGCGCCTGTGTTTCTGCGATGAATCGACCTCCTGTGGCCCACGATGAAGTGTCCGGCGAGTTTCTGACTCTCGCAGGAGAGCGCTACTACGTCGTCCGGAACGTCGACGAGACGCCTCCATTCTTCATGAGCGTCGTGTCGAGCTCCGACCATTGGCTCTTCGTCAGCTCGGCAGGCGGGCTGACCGCGGGGCGGGTGTCGCCGGAGACGGCGCTGTTTCCATACGTCACGGTCGACAAGATTCGCGACGATAGTCCGAACACCGGGAGCAAGACGCTCATCCGTGCGATCGCGAACGGCACGTCACGGCTCTGGGAGCCCTTCAACCGCGCACAGGATCATCGCTACTCGACCACGCGAAACCTCTACAAGAACGTCCTCGGCAACAAGCTGTGCTTCGAGGAGATCAACCACGACCTCGAGCTCGCCTTCCGCTATTGCTGGCTTACGAGCGACGCCTACGGCTTCGTCCGCCGCTGCGAGTTGAAGAGTCTCGGCGAGCACGCTTACGACGTAGAACTGATAGACGGCCTACAGAACATCCTTCCGGCAGGAACGCCCCTGCACGCACAAACGAACACGAGCAATCTCGTCAATGCCTACAAGTGGTCAGAACTCGTCGGAGACGAGGGCTTGGCGGTGTTCACGCTCTACGCCGGAATCACCGACAGAGCCGAACCCTGCGAGTCCCTCAAAGCGACGACGGTGTTCTGCCTCGGCCTTCGCGATCGCCAAGTGCTATTGTCCTCGACCCAGCTCGATCGGTTCCGGCGCGGCTTGCCGCTGACCGAGGAGGCGAATACCCGAGGCGTGCGCGGAGCGTATCTGGCGCACAGTGCATTTGCGCTCGCGGCCGGCACGTCGACTGGTTGGGAGTTCGTCGCGGATGTCGAGCGCAGCCAAGCAGAAGTCGTACGACTTCTCCACGAGCTTACAGACGCCAGCGCGGTTGCCGAAGCGGTCCAAAGCTCGGTCGACCAGGGCTCTGATGCCCTCGGGCGCATCCTGGCCGGTGGAGATGCGTTCCAAACCACCGCCGAGGAGAACGTCACCGCGCACCACTATGCGAATGTGCTGTTCAACATCCTCCGCGGGGGCACCTTCGACGACCAGTACCGTGTGACCGCCAGAGACTATCGGCGCACCGTGGGGCTCTTCAACCGCGAGGTCCTGCGGCGAAATCAGATTGCTCTGGATGCGTTGCCCGAAGAACTCGAATACGGGGACCTGCTGTCACGCGTTGAGTCGATTGGTGACCGGCAGCTCGAGCGGCTCACGCGCGAGTATTTGCCGATTAGCTTTGGTCGGCGTCACGGTGACCCGAGCCGACCGTGGAACCAGTTTGCCATCGAGCTCAAAGACGCGGAAGGCCGCAAGCTGCTTTCGTATCAGGGCAACTGGCGCGATATTTTTCAGAACTGGGAAGCACTGACATTCAGTTTTCCGGAGTTCATCGAGAGCGTCATCGCCAAATTCGTCAATGCCACGACCGTTGACGGCTACAACCCCTACCGCATCAGCAAAGAAGGAGCCGACTGGGAAGTCGAAGACCCGGACGACCCGTGGAGCTACATCGGCTACTGGGGCGACCATCAGATCATCTACCTCCTGAAGCTCCTCGAGCTTTCGCAGCAGTTTCATCCCGATCGTTTGTCGACCTTGTTGAGCCGGCCTGTCTTTGGCTACCTCCACGTGCCGTATCGGATCAAGCCATTCGAGAAGCTGCTCGAGGATGCGAAGAACACCGTCGTCTACGACGAGGATGCGGTCGAGCGGATTGCACGACGTGTGGCGGACAACGGCGCCGATGGGAAGCTCATTTGTGATGCCGACGGTGAAGTCCACCAAGTCGGTCTGCTCGAGAAGCTGCTCGTCACGCTGCTTGCCAAGCTTGGCAACTTCGTCGTCGACGGGGGCATTTGGCTCAACACGCAGCGACCAGAGTGGAACGACGCCAACAATGCTCTGGTGGGCCATGGGCTCTCCATGGTGACGCTCTACTACATGCGTCGATACGTCGCGTTCTTGATGGGTCTTCTAGAAGCTGTGCCAGGCTCGGTACGCATCTCGCGCGAGGTCAGTGAGTGGCTGACCGACACCGCAAGTGTGCTTCGAGAGGCGAGCTTGAGGTCCGGAGCGGGTACCCGGGCTGCGACGCCTGAAGAACGATACGAAACGCTTGCCGGTCTCGGAGAGGCGGCGTCCCGCTACCGGATGAAGCTCTACGAACAGGAGTCGTTTTCCGGCGTCGTCGAGCATCCGATGGCCTCGGTAAAAGATCTGTTGAGCGACAGCCTTGCGATCATCGATCGGAGCATCGAACAGAACCGACGGGCGGACGGGATGTACCACGCGTACAACTTGCTCGATCTCGAACCCGGTGCCGTCGAGATCGAACCCCTGTACGTCATGCTGGAGGGGCAGGTGGCCGCTCTCAGCTCGGGTGCCATACCGCCAAGAGAGGCCGCGGACCTCCTCGACACCCTCTTCGAGAGCGCGATGTATCGACCCGATGTCGACAGCCTCATGCTGTACCCCGACCGACAGCTTCCGGGGTTCCTCGACAAGAACCGCGTCCCTGAGGAGGGCGTCACCGCGATCCCGCTGCTCAACCAGATGCTCGACAACGGCGACGAACGCATCCTGCTGCGCGACGTGGACGGCTGCTACCGCTTCAACGCCGACATTCAGAACGCGGGCGATTTGGTCGATCGGCTGGCAGAAGTGGTGCCGGCGTACGGTGACGAAGCGCGTCAGGCGCGAGAGCCGCTTGGAGCTCTCTACGAGCAGGTGTTCAACCACCGAGCGTTCACCGGGCGGTCGGGGACCATGTTCGGTTTTGAAGGCTTGGGGTCTGTGTATTGGCACATGGTCGCGAAGCTCTTGCTCGCGACTCAGGAGGCGTTCTTCGCTGCTCGGGCCGGCGGTGACGACGAGGAAACCTGTCATCGACTCGGCCAACTCTACTATCGCATCCGTGCTGGGATAGGATTCAACAAGAGCCCCGCCGAATACGGCGCCTTCCCTCTCGATCCGTATTCGCACACGCCGAAGCACGCCGGTGCCCAACAGCCGGGCATGACGGGCCAAGTCAAGGAAGAGGTCCTGACTCGCTTCGGCGAACTCGGCCTACGGATTGACGGCGGTGCCGTGAAGTTCGAGACTGGGCTGCTGCGCGCTCGAGAGTTTCTCACCAGTCCGAGGCCATTTCGCTTCGTCGACGTCGACGGGCACTGGCAAGAGTGGACGGTTGAAAGCGGCGGCCTTGCGTTCACCTGGTGCCAAGTGCCCATGCTGTATCGCCTAGACGACACGGCGGAACCCACGGCCACCCTGTTCTTCGACGACGATAGTCGTACGACCATCGACGGGCTGACGGTTCCACCCGAGCTCAGTTCCCACCTGTTCCGTCGCGATGGACGCGTACGCAAGGTCGAACTCGTCCTGAGAACCAGTCAGCTGTTCTCGGAGTGAGTGTCATCCTGGGTCTGCTGCCGCATCCTCAGCAGACCTCGTGTCGCAGAGGTCACTGGGGAAGTCCGGTTGGGCTCCCGTCTGACAGCTCTTGAAATCGTCGGTGCAGAAGACGACGCGACAAACCTCGCCCTCGGCGCAGTCTTTGGAGGTTTCGCACTGCTGAAGGCAGACCTTGACCGGCGGCAAGCGGTCTGGATCGCCTATCTCGCCATCGATGAGCACGAAGGTGCACACGAGCCCGTCGGCACACCCCTCGGTGGAGCCCGACGTCGGACAGGTCAAACCGACCTGCCCGCAGCCAGCCAACTGGGCCAACGCCGCGCAGGCGCAGATAATCAGCAGCATCGGCCGACTTCGGAACATACCCGACTAAACCACACCCTGCGCGCACAGGAAAGGCGTTAGACGCGATTCCTGCGCTCGGGAACACTCTCGCGGCAGGGTGCGACTTCAACGCTGGCTTTTCCCTGCGCTGCCGTCGTAGGTATCGTTTGGCGCTGCCTCCACCCCGTCCCGAGCCCGGAGGAACGAGGTGCGACGTGGGCGCGTTCGAGCTACAGCGATAGCGAAATACTGATCAGGTAGTAGGAGGTCTTTTATGTCCGTTTCACGCAAAGCACGCTCATTGTTCTGGCTCGCAGCAGCCTGCGCCTTACTCACGTCGTTCGCGATTTCGCCGTCGACTCGTGCGGAGTCGACGCCTCTCGACGAAACCCCGTCGAAGGAAGCTCCTCCGAAGCAAGAGAAGAAGGCGATCACCGTAGCCCCGGGCACGCCGATGATGGTCAAGACAGGCACCAAGATCTCTTCAGAGAGCAAAGCGGGGAGCAACTTCAGCGCCACGCTCGAAGCGAATCTCATGTCCGGCGACGAGGTCGTCGCGAAGCAGGGTTCACAGGTCTACGGGCAGGTGCTCAAGTCAGGCAAAGTCGGGAGAGGGATCGTCGTGCAACACGCAGATCTCGTGCTCGGCCTTACACAGATAAACATCGAGGGCACGATGTACCCGATTCAAACGAGCAGTTACTCGCAGAACTCGACCGGCGTGATCTTGCAGAGAGGAGCCGTCGTGATCCCCGCGGGCTCGCTGCTGGAGTTCAAGCTGACTCAGCCCGTGACTGTCAAGAAGTAGAGCCTCGTGGCGCGCGGAGAACCAGAGCCTGCGCCGACGCGCCGCGACGCGCGTCGCCTGGCTCTTCGCCGCGATTGCGGCGGTCGCGTACTCTCGTGCGGCTCGCGACCGGTAGCGATACAGACAGAGTGTCGGGCCTGTGGCAGCCGTGGCCGGTCATCGGGATCTCCGGACCAGGAGTCGATACTTCAACGCTCGAGAGCGCGCGGCTACCGCTGCGCTCAGAGCGCGCACCGCGGCGGACCAGCAACTTGAAATCCGGGCGATAGCTGCCACGCTATCTCGAGCGGGAACTGGAACAGAGCCAACCGGATGGTCGGCTGAAATTATCGTACCCCGGAAAAACCGGGATGGACGCGTAGCTCAGCTGGATAGAGCGCTCCCCTCCGGAGGGAGAGGTCGCAGGTTCGAATCCTGCCGTGTCTGCCGCAAATTCCGGGCTAAAATCGTCACCCAGAGGTCCGGGTCAGGTTCTGTGCCGGGTTCTGTGCCGGGTTTGAAGCGATCTTCTCTCGCCCGAGCCCGCAACGCGGCCTCGGCCGAGTCGGCCTGTGGGCTTACGTAGACCCGACCCGCCATCTCCGTCGAGCTATGGCCGCCGACGTACGCCGCGGCGGCCAGCCCCTCGCGTTCGGCGATGTCGGTGAGGCACCGATGCCGCAGATCGCGCAGTGTGAGATGACGGGCGCGTTCTTCGCCGATGACGGTGCGCGCAACCGCTCGGAAGGTCTTGAGGTAGTGGAAGCCCGAGAAGATGCGGCCGCGAGCTGGGACGACGGCCTCGAGGGCCGCGCGGGCCCGAGGAGAAAGCCACAGTGGGCGGCCGTTGCCTTCCTTGTCGATGTCGCCTGAGAGGCGAACGAAATCGTCGCCCGGTTCGTAGTGCTTCGGGACTTCGAGCTTGTCCATGGTCTCGCGCCGGATGCCTAGCTCGGCAGCAAGGGTGACGAACGCTTTGACGGGATGTCCCGCCCGACTGCGCTCGGGGAGCCTGTCGAGAATAGCGAGCACTTCGGCGCGCGTGACGTGCGTCTTGTCGCGGCCTTCCAGCGCCTTGGTGCCCTTGGCTTTCTTCGGCAGCGCCGGAATGTTCATCGGTGCGAGATACCCCCGACCGCGCATACTCGCCCAGCGCACGAAGCGTACGAGGGTCCCGCGCTCCTTTTGTACGGTCGCACGAGAGACTTTCCGCAACCGTGCACGGTAGTAGTTCTCGCAGGACGCCTCAGTCAAGAGCTCAATCCGCGGAAAGCGCGGCAGCAAGTGAACGCGCCACGTACCCTCGCATCCGTTCCAATAGCCATCGCTGACGGTTCCTTCCATGTCGGCAAGCCACTCGGCGACAATGGGGGCAAGGTCGCCGCACTGCGCCGGGTCTGCCGCTCGCCGGCCCGTCACGGCTTCGGCCTAGAGCCGCGCCGCTCGGACCTTAGCCTCTCGAGGATCTCGCGTTCGCGTCGAGAGCTTCTTCTCGAGCCCGCGGACGTAGAAACGGCATACGTAGATGCCGTTTCGTGGATCCTTGCGGAGATGGAACCCTCCGCGCTTTCCTTTCCCTTCGCCCATCGAACGATTTCCCCTTTTTCGAACATGACGATGCGCCCGATTCGCCGCGCGTTCAACGCCGGTCGCACGTGCCTATCGAACGCGCGCAAAGAGAGTCCCAAGATCGCGGCGGCGTCCGCTCGACGCACAAGCAGAGGAAGGTCCCGCAGCGAGCTCGGCTCGCGAGCGACCGTTCCTTCGAATCGATTGTGATCCGTCGTGGCCATCCCGATCTCTGTTATCGGTTTTGCCCCTCGAAAAGTTGCGCGAGCCGCTCGCCATCCTGGTGACGCGTCTTGGTGCATAGTGGCTCGTCCTGCTCTTTTCTGGATAACTCTGAATCGTTTTGCGCAAGAGTGGTTCGATCTGACTCACGATGCCGCAGGTTGCGTCATTACGAGGCAAGAGGATTCACTTTGTTTCAGACTTGCGCAGTACGCTCCAAAGTTGTTCGTTGTGCGTCAAAAGAGAGCAGACTCTGTTCGGGCAAGGGATAGTTTTGGCAGACACCAAAACTGCAGCGTCCTCGCTTCGGGTCTTCGTCCCGAGCTCAGCCGTGACTCCCGCGCTCAACGCCTCCGGCTTATTCGCACGTAACTGGCTCGGATCCCGAGACAGAACGCGCCGCTACGCGAGGTGTGGTGTCGGCTCCCAAATTGGAGCACAATGAAGGCTGGCCATGGTTGATGAACAAAAGCTGCTCACCCGGATCACCGTCAATCCCGAGATCTTCGGCGGGAAGCCGATCATTCGGGGACGACGGCTGGCGGTGGAGCATGTTCTCAGCATGCTGGCGGCGGGCGATACCGCGGAGACGATCCTCGAGGGATACCCATGGCTCGAGCGGGAAGACATCCAGGCCTGCCTCGTCTACGCAAAAAGGGTCGTTGGCCATGAGCGCATCGAGCCCCTCGAGCGCCAAACCGGTTCGTGAAGGTTCTCCTCGACACCTGCGTCTGGGGGAGGGCCAAGGAGGAGCTTTCCCGCGCCGGCCACGATACGGAGTGGGCTGGGGACTGGGACCGCGACCCCGGCGACGAGGAAATCCTCCGACTCGCGCATGAACAGAGCCGCGTGTTGGTGACGCTCGACAAGGATTTCGGCGAGCTCGCGGTGGCCTTTGGCCGACCGCATTCGGGTCTGGTCCGCCTCGTGGGGCTGTCCGCGCGCGAGCAGGGCGCGATATGCGTCGACATCCTCGATCGCTACCGGGAAGAGCTGACCGCCGGCGCAATCGTGACGGTCGAGCCCGGCCGCATTCGCATCCGCCCGGCAACAACCGACTCTCCATGAACTGGCCCGGGGTCGGCGGCAGCCTATCTCGGGACGATGGCGATCCTGAAGTGATCGATGGAGTGCTCGAGGGTCATTCGCGTTCCTCGGCTGTCCGCGGTCGTGCGCCGCGCATATGCAAACGAGAGCGGCGGGCCGCCAAAGTCGAGTCCGGTTGGTGTGAAATCGTCCGGGCTGAGCGTGCAATGTCCCTTGTCTCGCCAAGACGAAGAAGCGATTTCTTGATCGCCACGGATGACCTCGTAGCGAACCTGTTCGCCGGAGCCGCTTTCTTGGAACACGACGAACGTCCATTCCAGTGCTGTCCGTGGAATCGATCCCTGATCCAGTCGTACTCTTTGCGACTCCGTGTAGTGGATGTGGTCGATCTCGCCGCTCGTTTGCGGGTCGTACGTCCAACCGACGCGCCGATTCACACCCTTCATGCTGTATCCGCAGGGTTCGGCGGAGCAGCTTCCCGTGTCGATCGTGTGCCGGGTCAATCGGAAGGTATTCGCTTCGATCGTGGATTGAACCTGTTCGCTGCTATGACCGAAGTCGCTCGGTTCGCCGTTGGCTTCGTATAGAACGACCTCGGTGGTCCAATCCTCTTCGGCAAAAGTGTCGTCGAAGAGCAGGGTGGTGTTGTTGGTCTCTGCGCAGCCGAGAGGTGAACGGCCGAGGCTAAACGGGATGACTTCGCAAGGCTCGTCGGTCTGCAGGCGCTCGCAGTTGGGGACCGGACCGTACGACTTGGAGAAGGAGGTGTCGTCGCAAAAGCAGTCGCAATCGGTCCAGTACTCCGCTGCCACCATCGTGCCCGCCGCGTCAAAGTACTCGATCTGACTGTCCAAGGAGGGCCGCAACATGACCCAGCGGAAGTCATCGCACGTCCCGAAGCCGCTGTACCAACGCAAAAGCGTCCCATCGTCGCAGTAGGGCACTTCCTGCTCCTCGAGGTCGTTGGCGGCTGCCAGAGCCTCCTCGAACGATCGGCATGGCCCGTTGCAGTAGTCCGCCAGCGATCCACCGATGCACTCCTCGGAGGACGTGTCGATACAGCGGAAGAGCCCTTCGGTGCTCGCCAAGCACATGAAGCCTTCCCTCACGCAGTCTGCATCAGTCACGCAGCTGTCGCATTCGCCGGTCGGCGTGTTGCAGATGCATTCATCCACCGTGCAGGTCTGAACTTCGCCCAATACGGTGCAGTCCTCGTCGAC
The DNA here is from genome assembly GCA_963845195.1 of uncultured delta proteobacterium. Taxonomy (GTDB): domain Bacteria; phylum Myxococcota_A; class Polyangia; order Polyangiales; family Houyiibacteriaceae; genus SG8-38. Next base: position 1,627,386 of record CAWJRH010000004.1, on the reverse strand, counting down.
CTCGCAACAGCCTCCAGGCGTGATGCCGCACCCCTCGACGGCGATGTCATTCTCGGCGCATCCCACATGCCAAAGCGCCAGAACGAAAACTAAGTATCTCATGGGTCCTCATCGCGCTCGACCGCGTGAGCGAGCTGCACGGTTGGTGCGAGGATACCGGCTCACACGACCTTGATCACGCGCCACAGAGTGAGGAGTAGCTCGAGGGCGTGAGGATCAACCCGGCACGGTGCCGGGTTTAGCGGCGTTTCGGTGCATCCAACTGCGTCTAGCGGCACCTCCCCGATTCCACTTCGCCCCGGAAAACGCTGGATAACCTCATCTTCGCGACTTCGTCCCATCCCCACGGTGGGCAGAGCTCCACGTGCCTTCTTCATCCTTGTCGAGCGCGAGGTGCGATCGGGAGCCGTGATAGTACTCGAAGTATCTCCGTAGGACGCGTCTCAGGTGCTGCTCTCCGAGGATGATGACGTGGTCCAGCATTCGCCGAGCGAGCTCGGAGTGCAGGGCAGGGCGATTTCATCTTTGCTAACCGGCGTGTCGCAGTCGTGAAACATGGATCATGTGAATGTCCGCGGACGCAGCAGTGGAGAACGAGAGCGACCAACCTACTTCACGCGATTTCGCCAGTAGCGCGGACGACGGCTCGAATGCTCAAAGGCGATCACGGTTGGAATCTCGTCAATCACCGCCATGAGGATGGCATATCGTCGAAATCGGCGGAGCCGATAGCGCCGGATCTCGTTGCCGTTGGCGGTGGTGCCCGAGAGTGAGCCCGCGCCCAGCGACTCGATGGCACCCGCGATGCACGAATCGAACTCGTCGAACAGCTCGGCGCCAAGACCAGGCCGCTGGTCCTCATGCCATGCGGCGGCCTCTTCCAAGTCGGTGAGAGCCTCCGGTAGAAACCGGAAGCGAGTCACGCGTCTCGGGAGGTGGCGAACTTCGCACGCAGCTCGCTCATGGCCTTGTCACCGTCGATGGCCTGTGCTTCTCCACGCTCGAAGGCTTCTGCACGGCGAAGCGCCTCAGCATTCCAAACCCTCTCCAGCTCCTCGGCGACCTCTGCTGGGATGCTATCGAGCAGTGCTTCTGCCAAGCGCTGGCGGTCGCCTTCCGGCATCGCGAGCGCCTGTTCGAGAATCTTGCGCGCCTGTTCTGTCACGCTCTTAGTGTATGCCGCGTGACCGACATCGACAAGAGGCTGGGCTCTACCCTGCAACCAGGTCGGCTTTCGTCCCGGCGTCATGAACACGAAGTCACCTGACCCCGATTTCTTCAACCCTCAACGGGCGCGATCAGGGTGCTCACAAGCAACCAATGAGCGAGCCTGACCTCGCGCTCGCTGGCGCGTTGATCCTCCAGGATGGCCGAGGCAATCAAGCCTGGGTGACCGACATCACCTACCTTCGCACGTGGCAAGGGTGGCTTTACTTGGCGGTCGTCATCGACCTTTACTCACGCCGCGTCGTCGGGTGGTCGATGAAGTCGTCGCTACACCGCGAGCTCGTGCTCGATGCGCTCTTGATGGCGGTCTGGCAGCGCAAGCCTCGGCAGCACGTCATCGTGCACTCCGACCAAGGGACGCAGTATGGCAGCGACGAGTGGCGGCGGCTGCTCGGAACGCCGCGCTCCTCGATGCGGTATCGACCGCGTCCCCGCGACAACGAGGCCGTGCTCAAGGCGCTGCAGTCGCTCGCGACAAAGCATCGGCGCTTCGGGTACCGGCAGCTAACGCGTATGCTTCGGCGGCGTCTTGGCGCCGTGAATCACAAACGGGTGCATCGATTGTACCGAGAACACGGGCTGCGGGTGCCCGTCCGACGACGGCGCCACCTCAAACGCATGCCACGGCGACCGATGGCCATTCCGAGTCGCCGAAACGAATGTTGGTCGATGGACTTCGCGCACGACCGGACGATGACCGGACCGCTTCGCACGCTGAGCGTGCTCGACCTGTGCACGCGGCAGGCACCGGCGATGGCGGCCGCGCGTTCGATGCCGTCTGAGCGCGTGATTCGAATCCTTGAGCAGGCGGCGCAAGCTCATGGGCTTCCCGAACGCATCGTGGTCGAGAACGGCCCTGAGTTCACGAGCGGCGCGATGCAGCGCCGGGGCAAAGAGCAAGACATCGAGCTTCACTTCATCGAGCCGGGCAAGCCGACGCAGAACGCATTCATCGAGAGCTTCAATGCCCGGCTTCGCGACGAGTGCCTCAACGAGCACGTGTTCTCGAACGTGCAGGAGGCGCAAACCACCCTCGAACAATGGAGACGGTTCTACAACGACGAGCGGCCTCACAGTTCGCTCGGAGGTCAAACCCCAAACGAATTCGCCCAGGGACTCACTTCATAGGTGGACGAACTTTGGGGGCAGATCAGTCGCAGTTACGAACACGGGTGTTGCGAATGTCTGTGGACGTAGCAGGGGTCCGCGCTCGTAAGCCAGTGCCCCGTAAACAATTACGTACGCGCACGTATCGCCAACGCCGGCTGCAGCGAATGCGGTACTCGGTGGGAGTCGTTAACTATTACGTATGGACGAAGGACCGCGCTCTAGCGTTTCCTGGTTTCACGATGTTCGAGTGGGACGACGGAAAGGAGCAGAACATGCGGTGCACACAAACACGATTGAGGTCGACTCGCTTGGCCTCGACGGTGACAAGCACATTTGCGCTGCTCGCTCTCGCCGCCTGTGGCGAGGCTTCGAGCCCGGGTGACGATACGGGGATCCAGACCCAGCGGACAGACGACGATGGTCCGGCGCACGAGAATTCTCTGGACCGAGACGGCGATGCGATCGTCGATTCTGAAGACCCCACCCCAGACGGATCCGCGTGGAACAAATTCGCAGCGGCTCGTACCGGCGGGTCAGCCAGAATCGTTGAAATTACCGCAACCTTTGATGGAGTCGTCGTCGAGCGGCTCGTCTATAGCCGCGATCTAAACGCGGGCTGCGTTGAATACTACGCTGCACAAGCAGCGCTCTGCGACGAGAGCGACTCCCGCGAGGTGAGTGCCCGCGTCAATCCGTTCAGCGGGCCTAGCTGGGGCAACTACCGCGGACGCGTACGAGGGGTGTTCGTGGTGGACGCGTGTCACGACGGATCGTGCGACGCGGTGGACTTCAACGAGGCCTGGGTGTTTCAGACATTTGCCTACGGAAAGATCACTCACATACGTCTGTCGGTGCACGAGTCACGCAATGGCACAGCCCCAAGCTGGCACGACGACGGGTGGCTTGCGGTCTTCGATCCGCAGTTGGTCGGGCCGGGAACCGATCTGTCGGGGGATGGGACCTTGGTGGGAGACCCCACGATCCTTCAAACCGGACCTCAGGTGGCCCGCTACCTACGAGTCGAGGTAATCAACGACGGCTCCCTTGGAGGCGACACCGGGTTCATCGACTTTCGTCAGATCAAGCTCTTCTCACGCGGGGTGAGCGCGAACGACTAGCGAGCCCTGACGTCCGCGGGGCTCATGGGAAGTCCGCGCATCTTCTCAACGAGTTGTGCGTGGGTCTTGCAACCGAGCTTGTGTCTTGCGGACCGGAGGAGCCCAGAGACGCGTGCCGCGGATACCCCGAAGCGGTATGCAATCATCTTGTTCGACTCGCCTTGGACCGCATAGGTGGCCAACAGCGCTTCACGTTCAGTGAGACCCCGGGGGTCAACGATGTTGGGAACGTTCGGCCTGGCGAGCACGAATCGGCGGCCGTCGGTATCGAACCAATCGACCAGCGACCACCGGCCGCGGACCAGTCCTTGCCGAGATCTCGAGGGCTTCTTCAGGTTGATTGTCCGAAGCCTCCCTCGGGCCTTGTCGATTTGAACCGCTGCTTGCCGAATCCTTTCTGATGCCTCCTTGTCCTTAGCCCCGGCCGCGGCTGCCGAGACGACGAAACGCTTCGGGTCAAGCAATGCCTCTGCGTCGTGCGGAAGGTCCGTGAGAGGCGCTCCGGGCTTCTTATCGCTGTCTGAGGTTCCTCTCCGTAGGCGATGACCGGCCGCCAGATGTACCATGAGCATATGCCAGCGTTGCCTTGCGGCTGCACTCAGCGACAGAGGTTGCGCCGCGAGCATGGTCAACACGACTCCCCTTCCGTCAGGATCGACCGCAAACAGCTCGAGTACGTCTTTGCATTCGAAGTGTTTGGTCATCGCGGTGTAGACCCGAGGCCAGCGTTCCCGAAGCTCCGAGATGACGCGCACGGTACCGATCGCTTCGGCCGTGTTGTCGCGTACCCCCTCGGGGCCTACTTCCTGTGCCGCGAGTCCATACCGAAGCGGGAGGTCGGGTGGGCCTGACCCGATGCTCAACTGAGTCAAGATCGGTGCGCCGTCTTCGGACAACCCACTCCAAATTGCACCTCCGAACGACGAGCCAAGATTCAACATGGGAGCACCGATCCGGACCAGCTCCGGTAGCCAGTCGGCATCGGACAGCTCTTGGTTGTATGCACTCTCCACCAGATCGATTGCGATGCTCGACGCCTTGCTCAACGGCTAACCTTTCGCAGAACAACCGAGGGAGCTTACCACGGATGCGCTCTTTACCGAGGGACTACGAGGTTCGGAATTGGTGGACTCGGTCCGTGATCTCGTGCTCTTGCGAGCCGCGGACGCAATTGATAACCCGTACTGTCGCTTTCGCCTCCGGACCGACCGTGTGGGTCAGTGCGTTCTGCGGTTTCGTTCCAGGTCCGCACAATCTCGTGGCCCGAAGATCGCCGCCGCGCTCAGACGACTCTCATCACGCGCCAGAGCGCGACGACCAAGGCCTCCGCCCCATCGCGATGAACACGGCACGGTGCCGGGTCTGAGGGGGTTTCGAGGTGTCTCAGGGCCCCTTGCGGCACTTCGCCGGAGCGAGTTTGCACCGGAAAATGCAGGATAATCTCGCTTTCGCGATTTCGTCCCATGCCCTCCGGAGGGAGAGGTCGCAGGTTCGAATCCTGCCGTGTCTGCCGCAAATTCCGGGACAAAATCGTCGCCCGGTTCGCAGTGCTTCGGGACTTCGAGCTTGTCCATCGTCTCGCGCCGGATGCCTAGCTCGGCAGCAAGGGTGACGAACGCTTTGACGGGATGTCCCGCCCGACTGCGCTCGGGGAGCCTGTCGAGAATAGCGAGCACTTCGGCGCGCGTGACGTGCGTCTTGTCGCGGCCGTTCATGTCGGCAAGCCACTCGGCGACAATGGGCGCAAGGTCGCCCTCGGTACGAAGGTTCTAGGCAAGTGGGAAGGTGCTGTGTGGGAGGAGCTCGAAGCACCCAGCCAGGAATGCCGTCCGAGACTAGGGTCGGAGTCGGTACCCCGTCTTGAAGATCCAGCGCACGACCACTAGGCACACGCCGAGGAAGAGTAGGATCATCCCCGCGCTCAGCGCCACGCTCACATCGGCAAGTCCGTAGAAGCTCCATCGGAACGCGCTGATCAAGTACACTACTGGGTTGAGCAACGTCACCTTCTGCCAAAACGGCGGCAGCATGTCGATCGAGTAAAAGCTCCCCCCGAGAAACGTGAGCGGCGTGATGATCATCATCGGCACCACCTGGAGCTTCTCGAACCCATCGGCCCAGACGCCGAGAATGAACCCAAACAAACTGAACGTCACTGCCGTCAGGACCAGAAATCCCACCATCCAAAACGGATGGGCGATCTCGTAGTCGACGAAGAACCGCGCGGTCACCAAGATCAGCACCCCGAGCACTGTCGACTTCGTCGCCGCCGCTCCGACGTAGCCGAGCACAATCTCGACGTACGAAATCGGCGCAGACAATACCTCGTAGATCGTTCCCGAGAACTTGGGCATGTAGATGCCAAACGAAGCGTTCGAGACGCTCTGGTTCAGCAGCGACAGCATCGTCAGCCCCGGGACGATGAACGCCCCGTAGCTGACCCCGTCGATCTCGACCATCCGCGACCCGATCGCCGATCCGAATACGATGAAGTAGAGCGAGGTCGAAAGCACCGGCGCGACAATGCTCTGCATGAGCGTGCGCCGTGTGCGCGCCATCTCGAACCCGTAAATCGCTCGAACCGAACGGAAGTTCATCGCTCCTCGTTCACCAAGCTCACGAAGATCTCTTCGAGCGAGCTCTCCGCCGACTCAATGTCCTGGTAGTGCACCCCGTGGTCGTTCAGCTTCTGCAAGAGCGCAGCGATGCCCGTGTGCTGCCCTTGCGCATCGAACGTGTACACCAGCGTGCGCCCATCGTCAGAAAGCTCGAGTGGATATCCGACCAGCCCGTCCGGAACCCGTCCGAGCGGGCGCTGCAAGTGAAGCAATAGCTGCTTCTTGCCGAGCTTCCGCATCAGCGTGTCCTTTTCCTCGACCAAGATGATGCGCCCCTTGCTCATCACTCCGATCCGGTCCGCCATCTCCTCGGCTTCCTCGATGTAGTGCGTCGTCAGTATGATGGTCACGCCGCTCTGTCGAAGCCCGCGGACCATCTCCCACATGTCCCGCCGAAGCTCGACGTCGACGCCAGCGGTCGGCTCGTCGAGGAACAGCACCACCGGTTCGTGCGAGAGCGCCTTGGCAATCATCACCCGCCGCTTCATCCCCCCAGAGAGCTCGATGATCTTGGTGTCTCTCTTGTCCCAGAGTGAGAGCTCTCGCAGTAGCTTCTCGATGTGCCTGGGGTTGGGAGCCTACTATTGAATAATAATCGGCTTCACGCACGCCCCACGCCAAGCCTCCTCTAGCACGAACCCACACGCGGTTCAGAAGTCTGGCATCCACTGCGTCGTACGCGTACTCGTCCAGGCTGGCGCGGTAGGACGATCGGGACCCTGCACCATGCAACTTCTGAGTGAGTTCTCGATGCAGAGTTTTGCCTAAAGTCGTCAGCCGATGACCGGGAATACCTTCTGGCGAATTCCAGGGACGCTCAAGGCGTCGCTGCGGTATGCAGGTTACCCTGCAATTTAAACGAGGGAGACGACTCCAGCTGGACGAAATGGCGGGAGAGCGTCCCAGAGAACTGGGAAGAGCAATGCCGCGGCTACTGGGAGGCAACTTGGCCTCTCAGCTCAACTCGACGGCCTTTTCATGCGCTCAAACGGTCGTACTCGCCGATGAGCTCGTCGACGAGCGTGTCGATCCACTCCTGGGCCTGTGGGCTCTCGACTACCGTGGTGAACGCGGGCCAGGTCGCGTTCGCGAGGGCGTCGATCGGTGGACGGACCTTTGTCTTTTCGAGTTGCAAGACTTCGCCGAGGGTCTTGCTCGCGGCGTACGCGAGCCCTCGCTCAATCCACTCCCGAATGCCGGCGCGCGTCTCAGGGGAGTCCGCCAGATGGCGTGCGGTGAGCTCCACGACCGCGCCCATGTCGGCGATGAACTCGTCGTCCGCGGCTTCCAGGAAGAAGGCTGGCGACTTCGACAGCATGAACTCGACGAAGGTGGTGCGGAACTCGATCGAGGCTGGATTGTCGATTCTCGCGATGGCGAACTCGGCGGCGCGCTCGAGCACGCGCTCGGTGCTCTCGGCGAGAAAAGACTTGATCTCGGGCTCGATGCGCCTCTCGAGCTCATCGACCATTTTCTCGGCGAATGCACCAGCGCTGCCCAGTATACCGAGTCGCCCCGTCGGGGAGGCCTTCACCAGGAGGCGCGGCAAGAGCGTGGAGAAATCCTTCAACGCACGGTAGAGCGCGTCGTTGAGCACCGCCTCGACGGCTTCCCCGCGAAACATGGTGCGCACCCAGTCCGGGTGGACGAGCCCGGGTCTTGCCAGGGCCGCGTGCAGCTTCACCTTGGCCTCCGCCGGGAGAAAGCGGCCAATCGGCTCCTCGTCCTCAAGCAGCTCCGTGATGACCACCCCTGCCACTGCCGCCACGATCGGTTTCGAGATCTCGGTTACGAGCTCGGCATCCACCAATCGCTCAGCGAGCTCGTGCGCTGCGTCGGTGTCAACCAAATCGAGCACCGGTGTGGCCAGCAGCTCTTCCCAGGTAGCCTCCCAGAGGGCGCGCCACTCTTCGCGGGGGCGCTCTCCCTCCGTCAGGCGGTTCCGAAGCCAGAGCTTCAACGCATCACGATGCTCGACGGTCGCTCTCACGCGGGAACCTTAGCCTGCCCATCGCAGGGAGCTACGTGGAGGGCCACATCGTCGCGGCGAGCTTTCGTGCCGCCGGCAGTGCTTCCCAATTCTTCCGCTCCTTGAGATAAGCAAGATATGGGTGCTGCGATCAAGAAGACGCTACACGATCTGGGTGGCGAAACGTATGCGTACACCCAACTCCCGGGCTCCTGGGGCTGGAGCAATGCCGGCCTGATCACGAACAGCGGTCAGAGTCTTCTCGTCGATACTCTTTTCGACCTGAGGATCACCAAGGAGATGCTCGATACGATGTGCCGTGCCACTGCGGCGGCGGCGCAAATAGAAACCGTCGTCAATACGCACGGGAACGGCGATCATTGCTATGGCAATGCGCTCCTCTCCGATGCAGAGATCATTGGAACCCCGGGCTGTGTCGAGGACCTCGAGGAGTCGCCGGCGAGTCAAAACGCCTTGCTGATGCGTGCAGGCCGAATCGTTCACTCCCTGGGTGCCGGCGGACGCATACTCGGCAAGGTGCTCGCCGCGCTGGGGATCGATCAGCTCAGCCATCTTGCGGACGCGGCGAGCCTTGCACTTCCCGCGTTTGGCGACTTCGATTTCTCCGACATAGAACCCACCTTACCGACGCGCACATTCGAAGGGGAGCTCGAGTTTCGAGTGGGCGACAAGAAAGTGCTTCTGATCGAGCTCGGCCCGGCACATACGCGCGGTGATGCGGTCGTCTGGATCCCAGACGACAAGATCCTCTTCACGGGAGACCTTCTGTTCAAGGACGCACATCCGATTATTTGGGAGGGGCCCGTCTCAAACTGGATTGCGGCTCTGCACCGGTTGCTCGCGATGGACGTCGAAACTGTAGTACCCGGACACGGTCCTTTGACCGACAAGACGGGGCTTCGCGAGATCCTGCACTATCTCGAGGTGCTGAGTGAACATGCACGGCGACGGTACGATGCGGGCATGAGCGTGGATGATGCGGTTCGGGATTTATCATTGGACGAGTTCCGGGGCTGGCTCGACTCGGAGCGCATCTACGTCAACGTTCACACGCTGTATCGCGACTTCAGTGGTTCAACCGCAGAGAAGCCGGACGTCCTCGCCTTGTTTGCCAAGATGGCGAAGCTGCGGTCGTCTTGATGAGAACCTCGCGCTTCGCCTGCCTCTCACCGAGGTCCACGATGGCTTGCACTACGCCACTCAAGTGTATTCGTTTGCCGCTGGCCGTGCTCCTCGCCGTAGGCCTGTTGGGCTGCGGCGATTCGACTGATCCCTCAGGTGGCGCGGGTGGCGTGGGCCCTGGCGGCAACGGCGGTGCCGCGGCTGCGGGTGGCGTCGGTGGCGAAGCTGGGACAGGCGGAGACGGAGGAGATGCCGGCACAGGCGCTTTTGGTGGAACGGGCGGTATCGTCTCTCCACCGAGAACGCAGGAAGTGCTGTTCGTCGGTGGCTTCATGTCGGAGCTCTATGAATCGCTGAGTCTCTATGTCCAAGATGAGCTCGACGCTGCGCTTCAACAGAGAGCACGGAGTTTGAACGTGCGCATCGATCTTCCGCTGAACCAGAGTATCAACATCCCCATCGGGAACGCCATCGCGGACGCTCTCCCAAGTGTGTCGATCATTGAGCCGGGCGGCTTCGTTTCGTTCCACACGCAAGAGATAGACTTCGGAGATGAGGCGACGAACATCTCTGACGAGTCTGCCAACTTCAACAGCATCGAAAGCGTCGAGAGCAACGCCAGCGCCATTCTCGAGTACCTTCTCGACGCGCGGACCCAACGAAAGCAGATCACGATCGTCTCGCACAGCAAGGGCGGGTTGGACACACTCGAAGCGCTTCTTCGTCCCGCGGCCAGCGACCTCCTGGGCGACACGGTCATCGGTTGGGTGGCCCTTCAGGCGCCATTCTACGGCTCGCCCGTCGCGGACCCGGCGCCGTCCAGCATCAACGCCGTGCTGCTCGGCGTCTTCAACGGAAACGGTGAATCGCTCGACGATCTCAAGACATCAGCGCGCGCGACCTACATGGCGGCTCGCGCTGTCGACCACCCGACTGCAACGGATACCGGGGATCTCACTACGGCCATTCCGGTCATCTCCGCGTACACCACCTACGAAGCGAGCGGGGCCGTGACCGGCTTCGCGACTGCCTTTGCCAGCAGCGTTCTCAACGCCGCCATGATCTCCGAAATCAGCCAGATCGTCATCGATAATTACTGGGACTCCCCACTCGACATCCCTGGTGTGATCAGCCGCTCGAGCACCGCCGCCGTAGGCCTCATTCGACAGCGAGTGGCCAGCGCCCTCGACGCGGCAGTTGCAACGATCGGCCTCATGGACCTGACCAACACCTATATGAACACCATCCTTGGAGTTCCCAATGACGGCCTCGTTCCGCGCGACAGCACGGCGCTTCCGGGCGCCATTCATCGCGAGCTCAAGCTTGGCGACCACGCGAGTCCCGTCATGGATGTCGACCCACTGAAGAACTTTTGGACAGTGCAGCATCGCAACGCCGTGACCCGGTCGCTCGTCGAAGAGGTCCGCGCGCTCGCGGGAGTGCCCGGCGACTAGCTCACACCCGATAGGAAGGGGGAATGGTCGGATTCGAGCCTTAGAACAGCGGTAAACTCCATGTGTGCCTGAAGGGCGCGCTGGTGTGTTGGTGTTAATGCCTTATCCAAGGTGCACTCGATGTAGTGCTTTTGTATCGAGCCCAACTTCTCTTCGGTCCAACGAAATCTAGAGATCATTGGCCCTTCGCGCTCTTGACAGTCTTGGACCCAGGCGTCGCCCTCAGGCTCGAGTCGGCAGCGAGTTCAGCAAATCGTGGCTTTGCGTGGCCTTCTCGCGGTCGAACACCGGGTGCCGCCATCGAAAGTGGAGGCTCCCATCGAGTGCCGCGGGAATTCCTTCGTGGATCGACTTGTAGCGGGGCTCGATCCCGAGATCAGACCATAGGAGACCCGGCTCGACAGGCAGGTTGAGGTTGAAGCCCGTCACCGTGCCGCGAGTGTACATGGTCGGCCCTCCGCGCAATCGAACGAAAGGCGAAGCCGCGATTGCGCCCAGGTGACCAAGCCACTGGGGTATTCGAAGCAAATGGAAGCGTGGATAGAATGCGCGGAGCACCCCGAAAAATTCGATCCAATCAGTGGAGACGTCATCCGCCACCGCACTTGTGCCGGTCCACCCTTGCTGAGCTACTGCAATCAGTACGCGCGCGGCGTCCTCGACGTGAAGATGTGCAAACTGGTTCCGCATCGTCCCGGGGAAGATCGCGAGACCGCTTCGGATCTGGTGAAAGAGGATCGACTGTGCGCCGTATACATGGGGAAGCCGAATGACGGCGAGCTTGATGCCGTGCGACTCTGCGATGTCTGCGAGAAGCTGCTCGGCCTCGAGCTTCGCCTTGCCGTAATCGAGAACTGGCACGGGTACCGTTGTGGCGGAGATCGGCTCGTCCTCACTGCCGTGGACGAACATGCTGCTTGCGAAGACGAATCGCTCGACTCCGGCTTCCGTGGCGGCTTCCATAAGGCGCTCCGTGCCATCCACGTTGGTGGGAGCCAGCCGCGCATAGGACTCGAAAGTCGCCCGAGCTCCGAGGTGCAACACCGTGTCCACGCCCTCGAGCGCCCGACTCAGAGTCGATGGCCTAGATAGGTCGCCCTGCACCAGTTGAGCATCGACAGTCGCGAACAGAGCACTTCGCGATGGGCGTCGGACCATCAGCCTGGGCCGGTACCCCAGCGCGGCGAGCTGATGCGCCACCTCGAATCCAATGAACCCAGTCGCGCCAGTGACCAGAACGCGTTTCATCAGGTTCCCCTGTGGCCGTGGGTGATTCTCGTTCGGTTCATCGCCTCTCTATTGCGCGCTACGACCGTGTGTCCAGGGTTTGATGCGAAGTCGGCCGGCCAGCACGCATGTCCTGCACAGCGAGGCACCAACTGCGAGACGCCAGCATTGCCGAACATCACGTGCGCGGTCGGCTCTTCAGGTATACCCCAACGGCGCGTTCGAAGCTGTCCATGAAAACGACACGAGCTACCGCTGGGTGCCCTCGGGGGGGGATTGACTATATGGAGTCGGCAACCAGAGTACGGGCGAGGTAAAAAGGACCGCCACGGGCGTCGCCTTGGTCTTTGGGTCCAACTCGACCCTTCGCGCGTGTACCGGGCTCTACGCCGGGCGTAGAACACAGTAGGGAGACGACCATGAACATCGACATCGGTATCGAAGAAAGCAAGCGCCAGGAAATCGCAGCTGGGCTGTCGCACGTCCTCGCGGACTCGTACACGCTCTATCTCAAGACCCACAACTTCCACTGGAACGTCACCGGCCCGATGTTCCAGACGCTGCACCTCATGTTCGAGACGCACTACAACGAGCTCGCCCTCGCCGTCGATCTGATCGCGGAACGCATCCGTGCTCTCGGTGTGGCGGCGCCAGGCAGCTACAAGCAGTTCGCGGAGCTCTCGGCGATCAAAGAGGACGACGGCGTTCCCAAAGCCGAAGACATGATTCGCCTTCTCGTGGAGGGGCACGAGACTACGGCCCGTACCTCGCGGGGTGTGTTCGAGGTTGCCGAGGCGGCGAACGACCAGCCGACGTGCGATCTGCTCACGCAGCGGATGCAGGTTCACGAGAAGACAGCATGGATGCTGCGCAGCTTGCTCGAGTAGTATGCCCGACTCGGACCTGGATTGCGTCGCTGACGAGCTCCTTCCTCGATTTGGAACCAGCCTCTCTCTCCTTTCGGCTGAGAGCCGGCTGCCTGGGCCTCATGGGTACAGCCGCCGGCGGGCGCCGGATCCCTGCAACCGGTTGCCGTCGCGACACATGAAAGAAGCTGCATTATGCACCCCTGAAATGCTTGATGATTCTGACGCCAACTGCGCCTGTCAGCGTGGCGCCTCCGGCCAGAACGAAAAGCCAGCCAAGAGCCAGCAAAGGGAAGGGCTCCTGCACGATGCCGTTTTCATCGACATATGACCCCTGGGCCGCATACCCAGCCCACAACACCAAACCCGTGGTCAGCAGAGCCAGAGAAAGCAGTGTGAGTTTCGTCATTGTCGTGCTGCCTTTCGCGCCAGCTCAGGTATCGCTGGCAGACTGAACAGACAACAGACAGGTCACGCCGGTTGTTCCCACTCCGCGCCTGTCGTCCGCCATCTTTCCTTCTCCTTGTCCCGGGTGAATGGTGGTAGGGGTCTCCGTTCAGATCAACGCGAGCAACAGCGCCCCATTCCCCCTGGCGATGTCGGGCGACAGGCCGTGCTCTTGCGGTTCACGCCAGAACGTCAATGGCACTTTTCGTACCGATAGTCGCCGAACTCCAGCCAGTCCTGTCCGCCATTGCGGAAGACCAGAAACTCCGATCGATCCTCGCCAAGAAGCGCGACGACAAATCCCGCAGGGGATTCCGCTGATCCGAAGAACGAATAGGAGGTCATGGCACGAAGCGTCTCGCCGTTGACCGTGACCCGGGCATCCCATTGATCGTCAGCATTTTCCAGGATCGCGTACTCGATCTGGCGCTTGATCTCACCGCCTCCGCAATAGACGACGCCCGCGGGGTCCTCCGGTAGTTTCCCGCCAGTCTGTGCCGAGCGCGCGCATCCCATCATGAACGTCAGAAGACAGGTCAACGCCCAGTGACTTCGCAATAGCATCATGGTTTCCCGCATGGCGGGGAAACTAACGAAGTGCCCCGGCGCTGTCACTATCGATCTTCGTATCCCGAGGAAGTTGTAGACGTACTAGAGCCGTTGCTGAGGGCTTCGGGAACCGGCCATCATCGTGACGAAATCGGCATCGCGATGTGCTCACGCGTTGTGCAGGCGGAACTCGGTCTTCGCGCTTCGGGTCAGCGGCGCCTCGTATGCCACCAGACGGTGGCGAGCCCGAGTGTGATCACTGCGATGGCGGCGAGTCAGGACCACTACGTGAACATCCCGATGTCGACAGGGCGTGGTGACTTCGGCAAACCTTCGGCGATCTTGTTCTATAGCGAGCGCACGCCGGACTACGATGGCGAACCGGTAAAGGGCGTGGACAAGGTGTTCGAAGTGACGGGCGACTTCGTCAGTGCTGTGCTCCGTGTGATGCCCCACGCGGCGGAGCCCGGTCGCCTCGAGGCGAACCGCGCCGCGATGCACACTGTGAAACTCGAGCCGTTGTCCGAGTTTCTCGGCCAGAAAGAAGGTGGTGGCAAAAACCTGGACCTCCAAGAGGACTTGGCCCGCTTTCCGAAATTCCGATCGGATTTCGAGATCTTCGAGAACCGCTTTTTCGGGGTCATGCAGTTCGTAGTAGACCACACGACTTTCGACCCGAAGGACGAACTAGATAGCGCCTTGCTAGAGAATCTAAGACCACTCGGCGTCGAGCCTGGTAAGCAGTTCGAACCGGACGCGGTGGCGAACATCGACGGCGCGGCGGCAGCCTACACCGTGACCGTCAGGGACGTGCCGGTGGACGCGTTTTGGTCCATCACCGTCTACAACGCCGACGGATATCTTGAAAAGAACGAACTTGGCCGCAACAGCTTCAACAACTCTTCCGCCAAGCCCAACGAGGACGGCTCCTACACGATCCGTTTCGGCGGGGATCCCAAGAGCGAGAACTACCTGCCCATCACCGAGGGCTGGAATTACGCGATCCGCATGTATCAGCCCCGGAGGGAAATCCTGGACGGCTGGTGGACGTTCCCGAGCATTGAGCTGGTGAAGTATTTCAACACGCAGGGGCATCTTGCCAGTTCAGAGGTGCAACGGCCTCGAACCACGCGACTCGCGCGCACTGGATCGACACGACCGCGGCGAGCATCACCATCGCGGCCGCAGTGAGCCACCGCCAGCCCGACTCGCTCAGCGTCCACCCCCACCACCCGAGTGCGCCGTCCTGCCATGTCTGCCTTGGCTCAGCTCGATCCCGATGGGCTCAGGGGCTGGTCCGGGTCGGGCATGAGCGAGCGCATTGATTGGAGGAGATCTTCGGGAGAGCTCGACGAAGCCCGTTCACGTATGCGGTCCGAGCGCTCGGAAAGCCGCGGCCATAGGGCGTCGCGCACTGCTTCAGGCAGGATGTTGTGCAGATACTCCAGCGCGGTGCCGCGAAGGTTCTCGCTGCTGCTCGAGAGCGCGCGAAGAGAGAGAATAATTGCGTCGCGGTCGAGTGCCAGGCTCAAGAGCGTGAAGACGTGCTCGAGATTGCGATCTTCCCGTGTCTCGAGGAGCGCGCGGATCTCGCTGCGTAGGTCTGGTTCAACGTCTTCGTCGAGTCGTCGATGCTGCCAATGCTCCGGATCTTCCGCCACCTCGCGCGTCACCGCGTCCATGATCTGACGCTCGGGCAGCCCGAGGTCCCGACGCGCCCGCTGAAGCTCGGCGAGCGCATGCCCACATCGATAGCGAACCTCGAACTCTTCGTCGCTGAGCCCTTCGACCAACCCCTGGATGGCGAGCGGGGCTTCCACCTTCCGCAGTAGGCGTGGAATCCGGCGGCGGACCGCGACCGGATTGTCCCGGCGGAGCATCGCGTCGACCAATTGCCCGGTGATTCGTGGGGTCATTCTCTCGAGGGCGGCATAGGCAGGTCGCGCGTAGATGTCCTTCCCGAGCAGGTCTATGACGTAAGCGGCGAAGTGCTCATTTAGCGACTCGTCGAACAGAACGTTCAGGACGTGCTCGGGTTCGTCCGATGTCAGTCCCGACAGTTGCTCGGTCCGAACGTCGCGACGGGGCGATTGGCGCTCTGCGACTTTGATGCGCTCTAGTCGATCGACACTGTCCAAGATGTCGCGTCGGTTGAGGATTGCTCCCGTCTTGGCGAGCGTATGCAGCGTCGTCGCATCGAAGACGTCGTTCGACTCGAGCACGACGGCACCCGCACGTAGGCTCTTCGCGAGCTCGTGGACGTATCCATCGTGCAACTGTCTGATCATCCACGCCGAGATGAGGGCCCCGATGACCGCCAGCCACAGCACCCAAGACGTCGCGGCGTTGGCAACGAGCGCCACGACAGCCATCATAACAAGGCTGCCAATTCCGTACCCGATTCGATTGCAGGCAACGTCGATGAGTGCCTTCGTCGCGCGCTTCTTCATCGGAGGCACGGGCGTGTAAAGCAGCTCGTAGCCTGACCGAAAAAGTGAGCTCGACATGACGGTCTGCGAACCGCGCGCCAGGACGGCTGTCCACAGCCTGGGCCAGGTTGCGCCAAAGGCGGCGGCCAGCGCCACCGTCACGGGGAGAATCATCATGGTCCCCCCTAAGCCAAGTTTTCCTAGCAGCTGCTTCGCGACACCTGCCTGCATCACGAAGGTCAGCAGTGCGGTGACCATGTAGAAGAGGGCGAAGAAGGAGAGAAGCCCGGCAGAATCCGTGAATCGCGCACCCGCCTCGGCCTTCATCGCGTAGTCGACGAAGACACCGACCGCTCCCAGCAGCACGACGGTCAGCGCGACTTTCCTCAAGTAGTGGTCTTTGACGATCGTGCGAGCACCAAACTCTGTCGCCTCGTCCGGACGCTTGTGAGCTTGAATCGATCTTCCGACGTTCCAAGCGCCAAGCGCGACGAGGATGCTAAGTGCGCCGAGACCGTAGAGCATGGTGGCCAAGTTGGATCTATCAGACAGAACGAGCGCCAGGACGCCGCCCAAGATGCCGCCTGCCGTGGCACCGACCCCGACGCGAGCTACGACTGTTTTCGCGAAGAGCGGATCGAAGCGTTCGTTGACGATCGAGGAAAACGCGCTGACCACGAGCGCGCCCAATGTGCTCACGTGAAGGTACGTGAGCACAGCGACATTCTTCGGCGCGACGTCGAGAAGCGCAGCCTCGAGGACGAAGATGAATCCGTTGAGGAGCGCGAGTCCAAGGGCTATTGCGCGTGGCCCCCAGAGCGGCATCACGCGTCCGACGATGAACGCGGCTCCCAACGAAATCGCGGCAGCTCCAAGCATCACTCGCGGCAGATACTCGGCATCGTACTCCGTCAGAAATAGAGCGTCCCGTACCGCACGCCCGGCGATGAGTTGCGCGATCATGGGGATCGCCGTCACAATCGCGATTAGTGCAGCCCGTTCCCGCGGCTGTTCCATTGGCGGAGGATACCGATTCAGCTTCCGAGCTCAAGAAGATCCGACCGTCGGTCCAATCGAGGGTGTGGCATCGACGAGGCGGTCCCGTCTCCTGGTCGGATGCGCGCTCCACGTTTTGATCTTCGGCTACTCGGAGGGCTTGGAAGACCTTGGAACCTTTGGCGGCGTCTTGGGCTGGATGCTCGTCGCGGCGTCCGGCGGTGCTTTGACTTGCCTGTCGGTTGGTTCTCGCAGTTCTCGACACCACATGCGGTCAGGAGCTGTGACGATGCTCAAGGGGATGGACAAACCCCGCGTTGCGGCGGTCACGGGCAGCCTTTCTTCGGTCCAAGCGCGTCGTTTGAAATCAGCACCGAGTGTCTGTTCGGGGCGCCGACCGCGAGGCCGCCGATCGAGGGCTGTCCGGAGGAGACCTTGGCCGTGCTTGCCTGCTTCGAGCCCGGGTGTCCCGAGGAAGTCATCGACGAGGGGGCCCTGTGCGTCGCGGACTGCACGCAGGAAGCGACCGCAGAGATCGCGCCGCCGGGGCTTTCGGACGGCTGCATCGGGTGCACCGAGCAGCTCACCGCCTGCGGCGCCGTGAGCTGCGCCGACGTCTGCGCGAGATCCACGGGCTCGGCGGCCTGCAATACGTGTCTGTGTGAGAACGACTGCTACGGCGCGTACTACCGCTGCTCGGGACTTCCAAACGTGCGTTGCCCGGGTCCGGACGGCAGGTTTCCGTGCACTGAGGATGGCATACGCGATGCCCTTACGTTCGGCGGCGGGCCGCATACCTTCGCCTGCGACGGCCCGACGACCGTCGTCACCTCAAGAGTTTTCTTTGTTGCCAACAATGTGATCCTCGACGGGTAGGGCAACCTCACTGTCGACGGCGACGGCCGCATCAGCGTGTTCTCAATCTCCAGCGGCGTCACGGCGGAGCTACGAAGAATCGCTGTGACCAACGGTCTCGCACAGAGCGCAGGCGGCGGTGCGATCAATAATCGCGGTGCGCTCCATTTGAGCCAGAGCCGCCTGTTTGGAAACGCCGGCCGCAATCGGACGACGCTTCGAGGAGTAGGAGGTGGTGTGTACAACCGTGGAACCATGACCGCGAGCGCCAGTGTCATCTCTGGGAACACGGTCGAAGGTCCCAGAGTTGGAGGCGGCATCTACAACGAGGGGACGATGACCGTCAGCGACAGCACCATTTCGGGGGCGGCATCTACAACGACGCCACGCTGAGCATCATTCGGATTGAGGTTGCCGACAACTCGACCTCTCCCTCGTCATCCACGGATTACCCGGCGGGCATCTTCAACGGCGGAACGATGACGGTCGACGAGAGCACCGTCACCAACAACGAAGGAAGCGGCATCGTCGTCGAAGGGAGCCTCACGCTGACCAAGAGCACGGTATCGAGCGATTCGATCCGCCTCTGGAACGGGAGTCTGACGATGACCGACAGCACGATCTCCGGATTTGTCGTCGCCGGGTCCCCGTTCTTTCCGTTCGTCAGCCAGTATTGGATTGTGACCGAGAACACCCTCATCGAAGGGCGGTGTAGCTTCGAACAGTCTGGACTCCTATACGTCCACTCCATCGCATCGCTTGGCTACGACCTGGAAAGCCGGGGCGACACCTGTTTCTTCGACATGGCAAGCGACCAGGTGAACGTCTCGCCCGCGAGTCTCGCACTCGGCCCGCTTGCCGACAACGGCGGACCGACGAGGACCCACGCGCTTCTTCCCGGCAGCGTCGCGATCGATGCGGTCCGCGCATCGATGTGCGCCACCGAGACCGACCAGCGCGGGGAGCGACGTCCGAGCGGCACGCGCTGCGACGTGGGTGCCTTCGAGGTGCAGTCCACCTGCCAGGGCCCACAAGACTGCAACGACGACAACGAGTGCACCGAGGACGCGTGCATCGGGGGCGCCTGCGTGAACACGGCCCTTGGCGACGGAACCGCCTGCAGCGAGGGCGCCTGCCTCGACCGCGTCTGCGCTCCAGCTGGAGCGTTCTCTTGCACCGAGCAAGGGATTCGCGAGGCAATCGCCGAAGGCGGCGGGCCCCAGGTCTTTGCCTGCGACGGTCCGACCCGGGTCGTCACCGAAGCCGAACTCGTGATCGACAAAGACCTCATTCGCGACGGCGAAAACAACCTTGTGGTCGACGGAAGGGGCGACCATCGCGTGTTCTCGGTGAATCCGGGCATTGCCACAGAGCTGAGGCAGCTTACGGTCACCCACGGAGAGACGGGCATCAGTAGCGAGGGTGCTCTGACCCTCGACGAGACCGTCATCTCGCGGAACGAACAAAGCGGCATACTGAGCAGCGGCACGCTTTTGGTGACCGAAAGCACGGTCACAGACAACGAAAGCGGGGGAGAGGGTAGTCTCGCCGCAGGCATTCGCAGCTCGGGCGAACTGACGCTCATCGACAGTACCGTCTCGTACAATACGGACCCGCGGTTCGACCCTCGCCCGTGTGTCGTCTACACCGGCGGCGGCATCGACAGCAGCGGGACTGCGACGCTCATCAATACGACGGTGTTCGGGAACTCCGAGAGCACGTGTGTTGGCCTCACGAACGGCGGCGGCATCTCCGCCCGCGGAGAGCTGACGTTGATCCAGAGCACGGTTTCAGAAAACCGCGGCGATCCCAACGGCATTCGCCTGGATGGGGGAACGCTGAGGCTCGAAAACAGCATCCTCGATGACGAATGCCGCACGGTTGCAACCATCTCCAACGGCCACAACATCGAGTCCGAGGGCGACACCTGCGGCCTCGACCAGCCGACCGATCAGGTGAACGTCACCGCGGAGGCTCTGCGCCTCGACTCCCTCGCCGACAACGGCGGACCGACCCAAACCTGCGCGCTTCTGCCGGGAAGCGTCGCGATCGAACAGATCCCCGAGGCGGCCTGCGAGGTCGAGACCGACCAGCGCGGCGCGCCACGTCCCGAGACCGGCGGCGCGATGTGCGACGTTGGCGCGTTTGAAGTGCAGCAGTAGCGACGCATCCTGCTACACGAGAAGCGGGAAGGGCGTTTGGATCCTCGAACGCCGTCCAGGCTCATTACACCACATCGGCTGGGACTAACGAGGTGAATTCAATTGGTCGTCGCAACACCTCGATGATGAGGTGCTGCGATGCAGAAACGAAAACGGAGAAAGTCGGATCGAGCGGGCAGACCCGCGCTGCATTCGCCTCGTCGACCCTCAGTAGCGCGGCGTGAAGAGCGTCAGGAGTTCTGGAAGGCAATCGCCTTGGGGCTTTCGAGCGAAGATGCCGCTGTGTCATGTGGCGTATCCCCGCCAGTCGGAGGTCGTTGGTTTCGACAAGGAGGCGGCATGGCGCCGGTGGGCTTGGCGCCTCGGTCCGATCGTTATCTGTCTTTTGCGGAGCGAGAAGAGATCGCGATTCTCAAGGCGCGAGGTGCCGGCGTACGCGACATCGCCCGTCGCCTCGGCAGAGCCCCGTCGACCGTCTCACGAGAGCTGCGTCGCAATGCAGCGACGCGAGGTGGCGGTTTCGAGTACCGCGCGTCCACTGCGCAATGGCACAGTGATCGGCGTGCCAAACGGCCGAAGAAGGCCAAGCTCGCCGTGAACGACCGGCTCAGAAGCTACGTGCAGCAGCGGCTCGCAGGCGCGGTCATGACGGAGGACCGGAGCGCCGTCCCCGGCCCGAAAGCAGGTCCCTGGACGGGCGGCCGTCACGAAGTCCGTGGCAGCGGGGCACCAACGAGAACACCAATGGTCTGCTTCGCCAGTACTTTCCGAAGGGCACCGATCTGTGCAGGCACAGCGCGCGCGATCTTGCTTCGGTGGCAACCACACTCAATGGCCGACCTCGAAAGACCCTCAACTGGAAAATCCAGCTGAAGCTTTCAACGAACTGCTACTCTCTTTCCAACAAGGACGTGTTGCGACGACCCCTTGAAACCGCGCAATACCTCGCCGTTTCTGACATTCGCTCACACGGCCTTGTATCCGCCGCCGACCCAGCCAAGGATCATTTGCGCAAACTGATCGGGCTGATCCTGGTAGGAGAAGTGACCACAACGCTCGAACACTCGAAGCTGACTGCGGGGGAGGCGGCCATGGAGGCGATGGGCGTTGTCTGGCAGCAAGAACACGTCGAGATCGCCCCAGAAGAGCTGGACGGGCAGGTCGAGGGCGGCGAGGTGCGGGTCCACCGTCGCAAGGTTCTCGGGATAGGTCTTGAACCAGTGGGTGATCGAGCCGATGCGTCCGTCATACGAGGCCACGTAGTCGGCCACCTCGTCGGCGCTTGGCACGTAGTTGATGCAGGCAAGTCGATACCCACCCTCGACGAATGCTTTGGCGCCGGTGACCTGGAACATCATGCGCCAGAACCCCGAATCGACTGCTTTGTTTATGATGCTGCCGTTCGCCGAGGGCACGATGCCGGGACCGTCGCCGATCAGCAGGCTGGCTGCAGCATGATCCTGATGGATCACGTAGTGAAGCGCAGCGGCCATGCCAACATCCGGTCCGACGAGATGCACTTGCTTCAGGCTCATCGTTTCGATGAAATCATGAAGGAAGCGGCCTTGGGCTTCAAAGCTCATGAACTCGAGGCCGCCTTCGCTTCGCCCGAAACCCGGAAGGTCGAGCGCAATCAGGCGGCAGTGTTCCGCTAGCTTGGTCCAGATCGGGTCGTAGCAGAGGATGCTTTGGGGAAGTGGCGACAGGAGCAGCACGATGGGTCCGTCCTGCTTGCCTCCTTCGGCGCAACGCACCTTGACGCCGCCGATGTCGCGATACTCGGGCTGCATTGCGAAATGCGCATCTCGGGCTTCGGCGCGCCCGGCGCCAGGCCGGTGTACGGCTTTGAGGTCTCGGTATTCGGGGGTGACGGCAAGCAGAACGCCGGCGTTGAGCTTGCCGAAAAAGCCGATTGGATCTGGGGTCGAGGTCATGTGGCGAAACGCTCCGTTGAAGTCATCTGGATGTTAGTTCTTCTGCGGGTCTTCGGGGAAGCCGTGCCATGGATTCCATGCCTCGGCGACCGGGACGATGTCTTTGTTTTTCGAATACTTGTCATAAGTACGGATCAATCGCTTCAGGCGCCTTCCTTGCTCGGCATCGAGCGGACGAGTCTCCCCGGGATCCTTCTTGATGTTGTACAGGTGCCACTTTCCATCGCCGTACATGCCGGTCCGCACACGGATGGCCTTGTAATCGCCGGCCACGATGAAGCTGTTGCCGAAGAGCTCGAAGGCAAACCACTGCTGTTCCGTGCGAGGAGTGGGTGCCCGACCTTCGAGGAAGCCGCGCATGGAGATGCCAGATGGTGGTGCGATGTCGCGGCCCTCGTAGCGGGAGTTCGGACGCTGCACGCCGGCGTAGTCGAGGATCGTCATCGGCACGTCTTTGACGCTCGCCACCTCGTTGGTCTTTTGCGCTGGGTGGGCAAAAGGGCGTCCTTTGGGCGGACTGATGATGATCGGAACACGGACGCCCCCCTCACCGATGAACCACTTCCACCATTGCAGGCCGCCCGTGGAGGCGGAGGCCCAATCGGTGCCGATGAAGGCAAACGCATTGCCCCGGCCGATGTCGGCGTAGTCCTGGCTGAAGCTCTGCTCCATCCATTTGGCGAACTCAGGATTGCTGATCTCGCCGTGGTCGCTCATGCCCTCGGGTCCGTTGTCCGACATGTAGATCACGAGGGTGTTGTCCCGCTGACCGGTCTCCTCCAGGTAGTTCAACAGGATGCCGAGGTGGTAGTCCTGGGATTCCATCATGGCCGAATAAGTAGCCATGATGCGCGCTTCGCGACGCTTTTCCTGATCGCTCAGATCCGACCAAGGGCGAAGCAGGTCGTTGTCGGCCGTGGACGGGTAGGGGGCATCCTTGGGAATGATCCCGTGCGCCTTTTGTGATTCGAATCGAGCGCGCTTCAGGCCTTCGTAGCCGAGCTCGAGGTAGTGATCGAAATACTTGTTGATCAAGAAGTCGGGCGCCTGCAGTGGTGCGTGGGCCGTCGTGTAGGCGAGGTAGGCGAAGAAAGGCTCGCCCGACTTCCGTCCTTGCTCCAGGTATTCGAGCATCTTGGACGTATAAAGGTCGTCCGAGTAGATCCCTGTTGGGCGCTCGACCTCTTGTCCGTCCTCGTAGAACGGCTCTGTCGGTATGATGCCCGCTTTGACCTGTGCGGCGACTTCGGGGTCGTCGAGGTTCACGTGGAACACGCCCTGGTTCCAGTGGTTCGAGCCACCCGTGTAGATCGCATAGCTGCGGTCAAAACCCCATTCGTGTGGACCTTGCCCACCATGCTCGGCGCCGCCCAGGTGCCACTTGCCGACCATGTACGTCCGATAACCGGCGTCTCGTAGGAGCTCCGCTACAGTTACAGTCGTGCGCGTCAAGTAGGACTCATACCCAGGTTGGCCCTTCGCGGGTGGGTAAAGTGCATAGTCGAATGCCCCCAGCCCGATGTCGATCGAGTCGTTGCCGGTGAGCAGCATTCCTCTCGTCACCGAGCAGACGGGCGACGCGTGGAAGTTCGTGAGCGTCACGCCCTCTTCGGCGAGGCGTACCAGGTTCGGCGTTCTCGTGACCGACCCACTGATGCCGAGATCCCCAAAGCCGATGTCGTCGCCGACGACCAACAAGATGTTCGGTCGCGCCGCCGGTTTTTGGGCACGGCCAACTTCCGGCGTGGCTTCGAGGATCGCGACGAGCGCCAGTAGCAAGAGAAGAATCGATCGCATCAGTATCTCCATCGATATTCAAGCACCCGACCCTAGCAGATCATGGCGCGAAGCCGAGTTGTTCGAACAACTCCGGTGACTGCTTGAGGTAGCGATCCTTGGCGGTTTCCGCAAACCACGCGTCGGCGATGATTGCGTTGTTTTGTAGTCGCGCATCTTGCCAGTTCAGAGGTGCAACAGCCTCGAACTCGGTCCAGTCCGCGTTGATGAAGCTGATCGCCTTGATGTTCTTTTCGTGGGCCAGCGAGAAGTAGTTGACGAACCATGCATACCAGGACCTCAGATCGCCGTCGAAGATTCCTTGCACGGGGCTGGCTTCGGCGACCATCACTGGCTTCTTGTGGGCTTGCGCGAAGTCAAACACGGCGTTGGCATCAGGGCCCGGGTCGGGATTGTACGACTGGCCGAAGAGTGACACAGCGACCCAGTCGACGTAGTCGTCGCCGGGGTACCAGGACGCAAGCGGGTAACCCTTGTAGGGCGCCGATGCGTAGGAGTGCCAGACGAACGCAACGTTGTTGACCCCCTCTTCACGGGTGATGTCGACGAACCGCCGATACGCATCCACGTACTCGGTCGGCTCCAACTCGTTGTGCGGGCCGTCGAACTCGTAGCCGATCCGCAGGTAGATGGGTCGGTTTACCGTCTTGGCCCAGGCGGAGAACCCGCGTATGACGTGGTCGTAAACGCCCATCCCGGTGTCCTTCGCGACGCCCCAGGTGCCGACCATCCATAGCGCGCTCTGCAGCACCGAATTGGGAAAACGGTCCACGAGCTCCTGATGGCTCTGTCGATCGCCGCTCCCTGTGGTGAACGTATTGGCGAGTCCGTCGATGCTCGGGATCCCCCAATAGGCCGCCCATCCGCCGGGCTGGGCCCTGTCGGGGAAGTCCGCGGTCAGCTCGTTGATGGCGTCCAACGTCTGTCCCAGGACTAGCAGCGTCTTGCCCGCGGGCGGCACGAACTTGGTCTGCTCATACTCGTACACGAACGCTGGATCGACCTCGTTTCTGATCTCGGCGACGAGATCCGTGACGTCCGGGTCGTCGACCGGGTCGTCGATGCCGATCGGATCGTCGTTCGTCGGGTCGGGGTTGGAAACCGGGGTCTCCATGTTGGTGACGCAGGCCGGAAGCGAGGCAATCGCCAGGGCTGCCGCCAGCAGTCCGACCAACCGCCAGGGCGCAGGGCAAGATCCGGCAAGCAGACGGATACGATTCGCGGACTCCATGCTGCAGCCTCCCACGTTCCGTCGACTCTGGACAGACGAATGTCACGGCGAACTGCGCCGCCACTCCCGGTGCGTTGCGAGCATGTACGCCATGCTGGTCACCGCAGCCGACGTCGTGTCGAACGCGGCGGTCATCACGCCGATGAGCACCCGCGCGAGGCCCTCATCGTCGAGCCAATCCACCTTCTCGTTGGTTTGGCAGAGGCGCGTGAAGAGATCGGTTCCGTCACTCGACCGCCTCGCGTCCACCTGTTCGCCAACATGTTCGACCAACGCCCGATACTGACGGCGCGCTGCTCGCTACTTTCGCAACGCGAGGTTTCCCACGGCGAGCTCGCGCCGCGACCCCCAGGCTCGATCGGGCGGTCGCGAGCGCTCTCGGGACAACTGGCCGGCCGTGGTTCGACTCCCCGCGACGCGTGGCCGGTTGGCGTTCTGCGATTCGAGACCGAGGCCGAATGACGGAGGCAGGCGGCGCGGTAACGCTTCGTCAGCTACCGGATCTTCTCGATGTCCTCGACGCTCTTAATGAGGCGAAAGCAAAGATCTGGTCATCGGCGGGCATGCAGTGGGCTTGCATGGCCACTCTCGGGCGACGATGCAGCCAACCGCGAAGCCGTGATTCACGCACTCCGAGCGTTTGGCGCGCCGGAGAGCATCGTTCGAAGCCTCACGTCCGCATCAAAAGACGAGTTCGTATTCCTCGGGCATCCTCCTCAGCGGATCGATTTGTTGCAACACATGCCAAGCGTGGGGGACTTCGAGGGTGGCTACGCGCGACGCGAGTGCGTGCCAATCGAAGGGGTCGAGGTCAACGTGATCGGCTTCGAGGATCTCCTGGTCGCCAAGCGCGCCGCGGGGCGTCCCCCGGGATTTGGTCGACGTGACACGTCTCGAGGAGATACGTGACAAGGAGCGCCACCAAAAACGGCCCCACCCCGGTTGAGCTGAGTGGCGGATCGCGGCGAAGTCCGCGAAGGTACCGGAAACGACGTGCGGCGAAGGGCTGCTAGTCAAGACGTATTGGCCAGGTCGGCCCACTGCTTCGATACAGCTTCTCGTCGCGCCATCGTACACTGCTCTTCATGCGCTTACCTTCCGTGACTGTCTGGTTGTTTTGGTTTGCGGCGAACAGCGTCTTTGGCTGCGCTGCTGGGCTGGCGACCCCTGCGCCTTCCGAGGGAGTGAACGACGCACCCGCCATGGCGCTCGAACCTGGCGAACCAGCGCTGTCTGATTCGTCTGCCGGCGTGGAGGAGGCGAGCGTCAAGCCAGGCATCAACGACCCCTACTTCCAGTCCAACGCGCTCGATAGGTACGCGCGTATTCTAGAGGCCGAAACTCGTGAGATCGTTCGGCGGCGCGCCGACATCGTAAACGCCATCGGCCTCGAAGAAGGGATGATCGTGGCCGACATCGGAGCGGGCACCGGTCTGTTTACCGCCGAGATCGCGAAGCAGGTGGGGAAGCGGGGCCACGTGTTTTCGGTCGACATCGTACCGGCCTTTCTCGAGCGAGTTCGGGAGCGCGTGACCGCGGAGGGGCTCAGCAATGTCACCGTCGTTCGAGGCGAAGAGAGGTCCACCGGATTGGCACCTGCCTCGCTCGACCTGGGGTTCATGTGCGACACCTATCATCACATTGAATACCCTCAGACCTACATGAACTCGCTCTTCCGGACCTTGCGGCCGGGGGCCACCTTGGTGCTGATCGACATGGAGCGCCCCGAAAGCCAAGCCAGCCCTGCGGTCCTCAGACACGTTCGCGCTCCCAAAGAGACCGTGATCGAAGAGGTGGAGCAGGCGGGCTTCGTCTTCGAGTCCGAAGTCGTGCTCCTCGAGGAGAACTACTATCTCCGCTTCGTCCGTCCATGATCGATATACTGCGGCTGTGGCAATCCGCGATCACCACCGGCGAACCATCGACCGCCTGGCCGACGCATACAGCGACGACCCCTGCTTCCGCGGTCTAGTCATCGGCGGCTCTGTCGCCAAGGGCTATGCCCGCGAGGATTCGGATGTGGACTTCCTCATCATTGCAACGGATGAGGAGTTCGAGCGGCGCCGGGCTGTCCGGGATCTGTTCATCAATCGCAAGGACCTCTGCGACTACGACGGCGGCTACGTCGACGGCAAGATCATCAACCTCGGGTACCTCAACGACGTGGCAGAGAAGGGGAACGAACCTTCCCGCGCAGCCTTCGAGGGAGCCTTCGTTGCCTACTCACACGTCTCCAGCCTGGAGGCCCTTGTGCGACGCATCCCGGTCTATCCCGACGCCGGGCACGATGAGCGCGTCAAAGCGTTCTACAGCATGGCGTTCATTCAGCACTGGCTGGCCCATGAGGCGGAACGCCACGGCAACCGCTACACGCTTACACGAGCCGCCAGTCAGCTCGCGCTCTTCACGGGCCGGCTGATGCTCGCGCACAACCGACGGCTCTTCCCGTATCACAAGTGGCTGCCGAGGGTCCTCGAATCACTTCCCGACAAGCCTGACGACCTCATGGCCTGCTTCAACGAGTTGCTAAATGAGCCATCTGGCGATCGTGCCACCGCACTGTTCGAGCGGGTCCGGCTCTTCAAAGACTGGGGCGTCAGCGACCTGGAGGCCTACACCTGGTTCATGACCGACGTGGAGTGGAGCTGGATGTCCGACAGCACGCCCATGGAAGACTGGTGAGATCGTCGTGATGCTCTCATGGGCTCAGGTTGATACCGAGCTGCTCGCCATGGAGCTTGAATGGCTCGCTGACGCGAGTGCGGTTGAGACATCGCTCTGGGAGGCAAGCTTGCGCGGCGCCGTACCGCTGATAAGCGGGCCGGGGTTCTATGTCCACAGCTTCGAGCTCTACCGAACAGAGCATGTCGACAAAGTGCTTTCCTTGAGCGAGTCCGCTTGGAGCACGTTCGAGCCCGAGTTCGGCGTACAAGTTGCCGGCGTCTGGCGTAACCTACAATCGGCGACAGCAACCATCGCAGGGCTTCGACCAAGACTTCACAGGACTTGGCCTAGTTTTCGCCGGGGCCTGATCCTGGTCGCCGGAGTCGTAGGGATGGTAGTGAGTGGGGTCGTGTTCGGCGCGAGCAAGCAAAAGCTGCGCGTCTCGTGTTCTGAGGGGAGGTGCGCCATTCAGCATAAGGCTGGCTTCTTGAATTCCGGACCATGAGTTCAGACACCATGACTGGGCTCGGTTTGTGTTCATAGTACCCCGACGCGAGTTTGAGTGGGGGAACGTATCCGGTCGGTTCGAGCAGGCGCCGTTGATTAAAACAGTCCACCCATTGCAGCGTTTCGTATTCGACCGCCTCGATGCTGCGCCAGGGGCCTTCGCGCCGAATGACTTCGGTCGTGTAGAGGCCGATGACCGATTCGGCCATGGCGTTGTCGCACGAATCGCCGACACTTCCGACCGACGGCTCGATGCCGGCTTCGAAGTCCGCGACGGGAGCTGCGGCCGCGTCCACTAGGCTCATGTTGGGCGCGGTGTCGCGCGGCCCTCGCCGAGTGCACGTGGTGCGCGTGTTCGGCTCAGACGCACCCGTTGCACGACGGCCGGGTGCGATTGCGAGGAGCATGCTCTCTCGTGGGTGTTTTGAGGCGTTTGTCGTTGCTTTTCTCTGTTGTGCCGTCGTAGTCAGTATTTGTATCGCTCGTCGAAGGAGTCGTAAATGCCCCGCTTGGTCTTGAAGGTTTGTCTCGCTTCTGTGCTCGGAGCCGTGCTCGTGCTGGGAGGCTGCGGCACGGAGACGACGTCCGATGTCTCGTCCTCCGCGTCGGGTTCGCTCGCGCTTGACGTCGCTGTCGCAAGCGACCTCGTCGTCGACGAAGTGACGTACACCATCACGGGCAACGCGATGCCGGCGATGGAGGGCACCATCGACACGACTGCGCCCGGGTCGACCGCGTCGGTCGAGGTCTTCGGGATTCCGGCAGGCGAGGGCTACGTTATTGTGCTCTCGGCGACCTCCCAGGAAGAGGCCGTGACCTGCGAAGGCGACGCGCCGTTCGACATCGTCGCAGGCGAAGTGACCGAGGTCTACGTGATGCTGCGGTGCCAGGGCGAAGCGAACCGCGGAAGCGTGCGCGCCGACGGCACCTTCAACTTCTGCGCACAGCTCACCAACGTGGTTGTCTCGTCGCTTGAGGCAAGCGCGGGGTCTTCCATTGACGTCCAGGCAGAGGCAACCGACCAGGAAGGCGATTCGGCGGCCTTCAGATGGACCTCAGAGGGTGGCGCCTTCGCCGACCCGAGCAGCCCCGAGACCACCTTCACCTGCGGCGATGTCCTCGAGGAAACGGTCACAGTTCAGATCTCGGATGACGATTTCGGGGCTTGCATCGACGGCTGGAGCGTCGACGTACGCTGCGCGCAGGGCGGAGGCGACCTCTGTCAGGGTGTCGACTGCAACGACGGCAATGCGTGCACCGACGATATCTGCGAGGCATCGACGGGAGTCTGTGAGAACGAGCCCGTCGAGGACGGCACGCCGTGTAGCGGAGGCACATGCGTCGACGGGGCCTGTGAAACGGAGAGCGCGGGATGGGTCGTGCAGATACCGCTACCCGGAGGCTCGCTCCGCGACGTTTCGTTCAGTGACGTCAACACCGGAACCGCCGTGAGCAGCGGAGGCATTATCCTGCGCACGACCGACGG
This sequence comes from uncultured delta proteobacterium, assembly GCA_963845195.1. Lineage (GTDB taxonomy): Bacteria > Myxococcota_A > Polyangia > Polyangiales > Houyiibacteriaceae > SG8-38. Next base: position 1,597,597 of record CAWJRH010000004.1, on the reverse strand, counting down.
CGGGGCTATCTGGACCGTGCAGGAGAGCGGCACCACCAATGGGCTCAACGGGGTATCGTCTCCCGACGCCGACACCGGGACAGCGGTCGGCGATGGTGGGACGATCCTGCGCACGACCGACGGCGGACAGACTTGGATCGCGCAGGTCAGCGGAACAGGGCAGAGCCTGCGCGGAGTCTCGTTCACCGGCGCCAGCACCGGAACGGCGGTCGGCGATGGTGGGACGATCCTGCGCACGATCGACGGCGGTGAAACCTGGGTGGCACAGCAGACTGGCACCACCGATGCGCTCAACGGGGTCTCGTTCACCGACGCCAGCACCGGAACGGCGGTCGGCGATGGTGGGACGATCCTGCGCACGACCGACGGCGGCCAGACTTGGGTCGCGCAGCAGACTGGCACCACGAGTGCTCTGCGGAGCGTTTCGTTCACCGACGCCAACACGGGGACGGTGGTCGGTGACATCACCCTGCGTACGACCGACGGTGGGCAAACCTGGGTTCAGCAGGTGAGCGGCGCCGGCGCTCTCTTCGCGGTCTCGTTCGCCAACGCGCTCACCGGGACCGCGGTCGGGCCCTTCGGCAAGATCTACCAGACGGAGGACGGCGGTCGGAACTGGACCAAGGTCAGCGGCCCCGGTGCGCCCGACGGGTTCACACAGCAGGGGGAAGACCTTCTGGGAGTCTCGACGCCCAATCCGCTGACCACCATCGTCGTCGGCTCGAGCAGGGCGATCTATCGAACCGCCGACGGCGGAGCGACCTGGTCCTCGCCGGCGAACCGAGTCCGGACCCTTCGGGCGGTCTCATTTACCGACGCACGCAACGGAACGGCCGTCGGCGACTTCGGGGCGATCGTGCGAACCACCGACGGCGGACAGACCTGGGTGGCGCAGGTCAGCGGAACCACCGAGGAGCTCCGAGGCGTTGCGTTCACCGACGCAAATACCGGGACCGCGGTCGGCGACGGGAATCCGAATCCCTTTCGCCCTCAGTTCGAACGCGAGGCAGTCATCCTCCGCACGACCGATGGTGGACAGACCTGGATGAAGCAGGATAGCGGCACCACCGCGCCGCTCCGCAGCGTGTTTTTCAGCGACGCGAACACTGGAACCGCCGTTGGTGTCAGTGCAACCATACTCCGTACCACGGATGGCGGGACGACCTGGCGAAAGCAGGACGCGCCACAGGGAGCTGGCGGCTTTCTCTGGGACGTCTGCTTCAGCGACGCCAACGCGGGGACCATAGTCGGAGCCCGCGGAACGATTTTGACGACGACCGACGGGGGCGAAACCTGGGACTTGCAGACGGTCGTCTCCGGCAACGGCTTCTTGGAAGAGCTCCGGGGCGTATCTTGCCCGGACGCGCGCACGAGAAGCGTGGTTGGTGACGCGGGGACGATCTTCCACACGACCGACGGCGGACAGACCTGGGTCTTGCAGGACAGCCCCGTTCCGGGCTCGCTCTATTCGGTTGCGTTCGCCGACGCCAACACCGGAACGGCGGTGGGCTTCGGCTTCTCGCCGACCGGTGGGCTGATCCTGAGGACGACCGACGGGGGAGACACCTGGGTCAGGCAAGACAGCGGGACCCCTTTCGTCCTCTTTGGGGTGTCTCTCACCGACGCCGACACGGGAACCGCCGTGGGAGGCTTCACCATCCCGTTCCAAGATCCAGGCATTAATGGTGTGATCCTCCGAACGACCGACGGCGGCGGCTGAGGGCCGCCCGACGCATGCTCGCATGGGTCAATCTACGACGCGGGCGACGAGCGCGCTCCCTTCCGGCAACGCGACATCACCACCGGTGCGAAGAAGGCCCAATCCATACGTCAGAACCGCCAGGGTGATCGAACCCTTGACGCGGCTCTTACCCTCTAGGCGCTGTGGCGAATCGTCAAGGTGCAGGACCGCTCCGTCAGCACCGACCGTGCTCTTGAAGGACACCTCAATCCAGCCGGGCCGCCCCATCCGCGGGTTCTTTCGGCGGGTGACGCTCGCCATCACTCGCGTACCCTCGTTTACGACAACCGTCCCTTCACGATTCGTCACGTTCTGCATGACCGCGAAGTAGGGCTGCTGTCCGGTTGTCGTGGGTTGATTGGAAACACCCTCTCGCGATGCGACTTCGAGAACCGTCACAACAGGGATCTGGGTCCCGGCGGGAATGGCCGCGTCGGCCGAATTGACCGCCACGGCCTCTGGTGTGGCGGTTCGTACCTGGCGCACCGGTGAGCCACACGCCGCAAGCGTCACGATCGAGAAGGTGGCCGCGATCAAAACGCCGTTCGCGAGTCGCGGGGCCGAGCTTTGCTTGTCGATATATTTCATCTTCCATTCCTTTGGTTTCGGCTCCGATCGTGTCGGAGTCTGCTCAGCGTGGTCCATGCGACAGAGCATTGAAATCAGCTTTTATGCACACAGGCGTTGCAAGTATGCAAGGATGGGGCGATGGAACGATGGGACGACCTGCGCGTGTTTCTGGCCGCTTTCCGGGAGGGAAGCTGTGCGGCTGCGGGTGCACGGCTTGGGGTCAATCAGAGCACCGTCAGCCGGCGGATCGGCGCGCTCGAGCGGGACCTTGGCGTTCGGCTCTTCGACCGGCTACCCGAAGGCCTCGTGCCAACCGCAGCCGGGGAAGAGATCGTTCCCCGCGCCGAGCTCTTCGAGGCAACCGCCGCCGAGCTGATGTACGCCGTCGAAGAAGTCGACACTCGGTTGGCCGGCGTAGTACGGGTCGCCTTGCCGGAGATGATCGCGACCGAGCTAGTCGTTCCCTCTCTCCCTGACTTTCTGCGCGAGTGCCCCGGGCTGCGTGTGGAGCTCATCGCGGGCGACGTGATCGTAGACCTCACGAGGCGCGAGGCGGATCTAGCGCTGCGGTTCGTGCGACCGGAGAGTGGCGACCTGGTCGTTCGGCGTGTTGCCACTTTGCGCTTTGGGGTCTTCGGCTCGAAGCAGTACCTACGCGCGCACCGTGGCGAGTCGCCAGAAGAGCTTGCATGGCTCGATTGGGATACGACGAAGGCACACCTGCCGGACGCAGCCTGGCTGCAATCCGTGTTCCCTCGAGTCGAACCCGTACTGCGTACCACGAGCTTGGCGGTGAGGATGCGCGCGACCCTCGGTGGGCTCGGAGTATCCGTCCTAGCGCGGCCGCTTGCGGAGCGTTACCCAGAGCTCGAAGCGATCGAGGGCCTGCCACCCCTTCCGGAGATTCCGGTCTGGCTCGTTGGGCACCGCGCCCTCCGCAACCTGCCTCGCGTCAAGGCTGTTTGGACCCTCCTGGAAGAGCTCACTTCCGAATTCCCATGACCGGGACCGGTGGAGGCCGCATTCCTCTCGGTCTAAACGAAGGCGTCAGACGTGACGCCCGCGCCGGACTGATTCTGCTTGACGTCATCGGTGCACGGTCACATTTGCCGGACCATGAGTAAGCATACGCGCTCCCATGCCCTGGCGGTTCGGAACGCCGAGCCATCGGACATTCCGCATATCATCGCGCTGTCAGCGCGAACCTATCCCGATGTCGCCCCGTACGATACCAGCATGCTACTCGGCCAGATCACGAACTATCCGGAAGGTCAGTTCGTGGTCCTATACGACGACGAAGTCGTAGGGTACGCCGCGTCGTTCCGAATCGCCGAGCACCACGTGATGCGTCCGCATACTTGGTCGGACATTACGGGGTCGGGCTATGCGGCGCGGCACGATCCTCTCGGGGACTGGCTGTACGGCATGGAGGTCTGCGTGGATCCTGCCCGGCGACGCCTACGTATTGGGCAGCGTCTTTATGATGCGCGCCGGCAGCTCTGCGAAGGCGAGGCGCTGAAAGGAATCGTCTTTGGCGGACGGATGCCGAACTGGGCGAAACGTCGCAAGGACTACCCCGATCCTCTCGAGTACGTGCAGGCGGTTCGGGAGAGGAAGGTTATCGACCCGATCGTGAACTTCCACCTCCGGGCGGGCTTCGAGCCGATCGGTGTCCTCGAGAACTACCTGCCATCGGACAAGGCGTCGGCGGGGTGTGCCACGCACATGATCTGGCGGAACCCGTATGCCGAAGAGGTGAATACTCGAAGTGCCCTTGCGCATGGGCAAAAAGAGGCAGTGCGTGTCGCCACGGTCCAGTTCCAGCAGCGGATGATCAACAGCTTCGAAGAGTTCATTCACAACGTCGAGTATTTCGTGGATGTCTGCGCGGACTATCGGAGTGATTTCTGCGTTTTCCCGGAGCTCTTCACTCTCCAGTTGCTGGCGCTAGAGAAAAATCGCCTCAGCCCCGCCGAATCGATCGAAGCGCTGACGCGCTACACGCCCCGATTCGTCGAGGCGCTGCGTCAGATGGCCATTAGCTACAACATCAACATCATCGGAGGGTCCCATCCGACCCGCACCGAGGACGGCGAGATCCAGAACGTCGCGTATGTGTTTCTGAGAGACGGTTCCGTTCACCCGCGGGAGAAGATTCACCCAACGCCAAACGAACGCCATTGGTGGGGCATTCAGGGCGGGGAGGATGTCTCGATCATTCTGACGGACTGCGGACCCATCGGGGTGCTCATCTGTTACGACAGTGAGTTTCCCGAACTGTCGAGGCGTCTGGCTGACGAGGGCGCGCGCATCCTCTTTGTTCCGTTCTGCACCGACAATCGTCAGGGCTATCTCCGGGTCAGATACTGCTCTCATGCCCGCGCGATCGAGAACCAGCTCTACGTCGTCTTGTCCGGCAATGTGGGGAACCTGCCCAACGTCGAGAACATGGACATCCATTACGCTCAGTCGGCGATCCTGACCCCTTGTGATTTCCCGTTTGCCCGTGACGGCATCGCCGCTGAAGCGACCGAAAACGTAGAGACGGTCACCATTGCCGACCTTGACCTGACCGACTTGGCGTGGGCGCGCGCGCAGGGAACGGTGCAGAATCTCCGTGACCGGCGATTCGACCTCTACAAGACGGTCTGGACCGGCAACTGACCTGGAAGGTTTGGGCCGATCGTAGGCCAGCGCTGCCCGGACCTGGTAGGTTCGGCGGATGAAGTTGAGATCGCTGCCGCTCTGTGCTGTCGGCCTAGTCGCCGCCTGTAGCAGCGGCTCGGGAGAACCCGATGCCCCTACTGTGCCTGATGCCGATGTCGTGCTCGACGTCGATTTCGACGATCGCAGTCACCGCGTTGGCAAGCTGATCGGCTGGAACATCGGGGCCGGCAGTCGATACTCGCCTCCAGATGGTCAGCGTCACCCCGAATGGCGCACCGAGGAGACGCGCGAATCCCTGCGACGGCTGTCGGAGGTTCGACCGGCGAACGGCGACCGACCGATAGTACGGTTTAGCGGGTTGCAAATCGACGGCGCGATCGGGCTCGACGGATATCATTTCTTCGACTTCGCCGATCCTGAAAGCGAACCGATGGACAGCGACAACGTCGCGCCTTTCGAGTACATGGCGATGATCGACGAAGTCGATGCCGATCCGCTGATCATGTTCAACTTCGGCTCAGGCACGGCCATGGAAGCACGCGCGTACGTGCGTCACCTCGTCGGCACCGACGAGGCGGACCCGTTTGTGGCCGCCCGCAGGTTCTGGGGTCGCGACGCGCCGTGGCCGGTGACTCTCTACGAAATCGCAAACGAGATCTACGAGCCTTTCAACACCGGGTACTTGGCGTTGGGCACCTACAGCTACGCCAACCCGGACGCTGCGAACGGAGGCGACCCTCCATGGTTCGGCAAACCGGCTTCTTCCGCACAGAACTACGCAGACCGGGCGTCGGAGTACATCGACCGCGTGCTCGCGGCGCAGCCTAGTGCCCGGTTCTACATCCCGCTCACCCAGTCGACCTGGACCGGGTGGGGCGGTCCGGAGCAATCCCTGCCCATGCTGGCTCCGCTTCTAGAACGCCCGGAGGTCGTCGGGGTCGTCGTGCACCAGTACATCATCGACGACGGACAGACCGCACACGGATGGAAGAAGGCAGAGGACGCATGGTTGCTGAGCAGCGGCGACTTCTACCGACCGCTGTTCATAGAGCTTCGGCCGATGCTCGATGCGCTCGATCGCGCAGAGCCGCTCGAGCTCACGGTCACGGAGTACCTCGGCGCTGCCCTCGATCCGATGGGGAGCGTGTACGCCGCGGACCTTTCGGTGTCCGACATGCTGATGCTCTATGCAGAGGTGGGCGTGGACGTCGCCCTCGAACACATGACACTCGCCGAAGACCCGGCGGCCGACCCGATTGTGCGGGACTGGCATAAGCCGTTTTTCAATCGCGAAGGCGCCGTCCTGAATCGGCCCGCCTTAGAAATCACCAAGCTATTCGCCGAGCATCTTTGGCACGACGTCGTGAACATCGTTCCGGTCGAGAGCCCCACGGAGTACCAGCGCTTGGGCGACTCGGGATACGAGTATGACCTCGTGCGCTCAGTCGCGTTCGTCTCCGAGGACGAGGCGCACGGAAGCGTGATGCTCCTCAACCGAGACCTCGAGGACGCGCAGACGGTGGAGATCGTCGTCCGAGAAGGCGACCGGGTCGCCGGGGTTCGCGGGGTTGCCCCCGATGATGTTTGGATCGACACCCTGGAGTTCGCCGCAGAGGTGGTTTCCGTTCCATTTGAGCAAACGGGCGAACGCGTTCGCGTGACCTTGCCGCCTCACTCGTTCACCGCAATCGCCGTCGAGCGCGCGCGCTGATGGCCGAGGTCGCTCGGACGATCGGGCGGTCCGCCAGGCGCTACCCGATCTTTGCGCTATTCCTGCTTAGCTACACCGCGACGCATCTGCTGTTCGAGTATAGCTTCTGGTTCGCCGACGGCGAAGCAATCTTTGGAAAGTACGCGGAGGCAAGCGACAGCGACGCTATGCAGATCGCGCAGAGGGTTTACTTCGCCAAAGCGACGTGGATGTTCGCTCTGGTCTGGCTCCTCGTCCTCCGTTTCCCGCTGAGGGCTGCGACTACCTATTCGTTCCTGCTCTATGCTCTCGAGCTGCTCTTCCTCTTCGAACCGCGCCTCTATCTGTTCCTGAACCTGCTGCTGGCCGTGGGGCTGCTGATCGAGCTCTGGCTCAAGCCCGCGCCTCGTCGCCCCGTCGGGGCAGACCAAAGCTGACCTTCAGCGGCGCCGAAACAGGCGCGAGGCGGTTCGCAGCGCCTGCCCGAGTGCGAGCGGCGCTAGGCTCAGGGCGAACACCAGCATCCACCCCTCGCGCCCAGGTTCGACCGTCCCGAGGACCTGCGCGAGCATGGGTACGTATACCGCGGCTGCCAACAGTCCGATGCAGAGGGCGACGGCTCCCCAGACCCAGGGATTCCGAGTGACTTCATTGAAGATCAATCCCGAGCGCGACGACACCATGTTGAATACATGTCCCAGCTGCCCGCCCGCCAAGATCAAGAACGACACCGTGACCGCGCGGTCCACGTCCATTTCGAAGACCAGCAATGCGATCCCAAATCCCGAGAGAACGGCAGCGCTCATGACGAGGCCGTAGCCCACGAGACGCACCCAGTGCCTGCCGGTGAGAAGTGCGGCGCTCTTGGGACGAGGCGGCCGCGTCATGATCGCGGAACCTCCTTCTCCGACGCCGAGCGCAAGCGCCGGGAACACGTCGGTGACGAGGTTGAGAAATAGGATCTGCATGGGAAGGATTGGAAGGGGTGCGTTCACGGCCGCCGCCAGCCCTACCGTGATGACCTCGCTCAAGTTGCAGGAAAGTAGATAGAAGACGAAGCGGCGGATGTTGCCGAAGATGATTCTCCCCTGTCGGATCGCGACCACGATCGTCGCAAAGCGGTCATCCTGCAAGATCATGTCTGCAGCTTGCCTAGCGACTTGCGTGCCGCGCTGCCCCATCGCGACGCCGATGTCCGCCTGCTTGAGTGCGGGCGCATCGTTGACCCCGTCGCCGATCATCGCCACGACTGCGCCCGCTTCTTGAAAGTAGGTGAGCAGTTGGAGCTTCTGCTCTGGGTCCATTCGGGCGAAGACCCGCGCCGAAAGCAGTCGTTCTTGGGATTCAGGCCCGCCGGCGAGGAGGGTAGCAAGCTCGTCGCCCCGGATGGCATGGCCTTTGTCGCCTGCGTCGATGAGTTTGACGGCGGCAGCGATGTGATCGGCCGTTGGGCCCTGGTCTCCGGTGACCATGAGCACCTTGATGCCGGCGGCATGGCAACTCTCGACCGCGTCCACGACATCCGCTCGCGGTGGGTCTGAGAGCGCGACCAGGCCGACCAAAGTCAGATCGCGATAGGGCCTTTCAGCCGAGACGGTCTCCCGTTCCGCGACCGCCAGAACTCGCAGCCCGTCCGAAGCCAGGGATTGGTTGGCTCTCCGCCAGTCCTCGAGCAGTGGAGCGTCCATTTCGACGTCGCCGAAATCGCCGCGGACGCACCGACACACGGCAAAGACCGCCTCGGGCGCTCCTTTGACTATCCAGCGTCTCCCGACTTGGCTCTCGTGTAGCGAGGCCATCATCTTGAGGTCGGGGTCGAATGCCTCTTCGGAGAGTCTAGGCTGGGAACCAAGCACCTTCGTGCGATCGAGCCCCAGTTGGTCAAGCACTCGGAGCAACGCCAACTCCATCGGGTCTCCGACGCAAAGCTCTCGACCAGCGTCGTCCTCGTCGATCGACGCGTCGCTGCACAGCGCCGCGCACTCGAGCAGATTCGCGCCGCCCTTCTCGAGGTCATCGAGGCCCGACACGTCGCCGATCGCGATCGCGCACGCCCGCCCCTCCGCGGCCCCAAGCACGACATGCGTCGTTGTCATGCGGTTCTCGGTGAGTGTCCCGGTCTTGTCGCTCAAGACCACGCTGGTCGAACCCAACGTCTCCACCGCGGAGAGTTGCTCCACAAGGGCGTTGCGCCGGGCCATTCGCAGGACCCCCCGCGCCAACGCGAGCGTCGCAACGATCGGAAGGCCTTCGGGTACCGTGGCGACCGCAAGGGCAATTGCCGTCTTGATCACCTCGCTGGTCTCCTTCCCGCCGACAGCGCCCAGGATTCCGACAATCGTCACGGACACGATGGCCAACCACCCCATGATTTTGCCGAGAGCATCGATGCGCTCTTCGAGCGGCGTTCGTCGATCGTCGGAGGTTTGCACCAGTGCCGTGATTCGACCGAGCTCCGTCGCCATACCCGTCGAGATGACCGTCGCTTCTGCGCTGCCCTTGGCAACGGAAGTTCCCTTGAAGAGCATGTTGGTCCGGTCGGCGAGGGCTGTGTCCTCGGGGAGCAGCGCGGAGGTCTTGTCGACTGGCACTGACTCGCCGGTGAGCGTCGACTCGTCGATCGCGAGTCGGGAGGCGGTCAGGATCCGGGAGTCGGCGGTCACGACGTCGCCTGCTTCGAGCACGACGATGTCGCCCGGCACGAGTAGCTGAGCGGCCAATCGCTGGACGACGCCGGCTCTTCGGACGGTCGTCTCCGTGCTGCCTAGCTCGCGAAGGGCCTCGGTGGAGCGCACGGCCCGAAGTTCGGTAACGAACCCAATCAAGGTGTTGATGACGATTACCGCGACGATCGCTCCGCCTTCGAGATGGTCGCCCAGAGCGAACGAAAGCGCCGCGCCTGCCACCAGCAAGAGCACCACGAAGCTACGTACTTGCCGCCATAGAATCGTTGGCCAGAACGCAGGACGGAACTCGCGGAGGACATTTGCGCCGAATCGTGTTCGTCGAGCCTCGGCCTCTTGGTGGGTGAGCCCCTTGGCCGAGTCGACGTCCAAGCGTGTCAAGACCTCCGCTGGGGCTTCGGCCCAAGGGGCGTCGCTGCAATCAACGTTCGACATGGTTCAGAACGCCCTCGAGGATTCTCGGGCTCGCTCCTCGCTCTTCTGAGACTCACGCATGCGTCGAAAGATATGCCGTAGACGCGACCGCTCGTCCCGCTCGCGCTCTTCGAGCATTGCGCGAACCTGCCGCAACTCGGTCGAGAGCTTGGGCTCGACCTGGAGCTGAAGCGTGTTGACCTGCCGCGTGGTCTTGCTGAGGGCGGTTCCGAGGCGTCGGACGAGCTGCTCCTTCGGGAGCGAGGCGAGAACGAGCTCGAGGAGTTGTTCGAAATGGGTGGCTGCCACCGCGGCGGCCGGCCCGACAGAGACCGCGGTCGTGCTTCGACCCGCGAGCGTACGGCTGATGCGACTGTGACCCGCGACCGTGGGGACAGGAATTCCCCACACCTGGCGGTCGTTCAGGTCCACGACGATCTGCCGGGTGGGCCAGCCGTAGGTACGAAGTGCGGCCGAGCCCCGTTCCGCAAGTGCTTCGAGGAGCGCGGCGTAGGCTTCGCCCGCGCGGTCTTCGACTTCTCGGCGCGCTTCCATCGCAGGCCGGGCGCTTCGGAAGAGTTCGCGGATGAGCGCCTCACGCTTGCGATTGAGGAGCGCTCGGCCCTTCTGAACCCGGTCCAGGCGTGCGCTGGCGCGGAGCAAACCCGAGCGCGTCGGGGTGATGCTCTTGCCGGTCACGTCGGCTCCTCGGCTTCACGTCGTCTGGCCCGAGACTCCCAGCTCTTCTTGGAGAGCCTCGTGAGGTCTTCCTTCGGGAGCGATTCAAGGAGCGACCAACCGATGGAAAGGGTTTCTTCGATGGAGCGTCGGTGGCCCGCCTGATGGAGAAACTCGCGTTCGAAGCGCTCGGTGAAATCGAGCGCGTTGCGATCCGTCGGCGAAAGACCTTCGCGCCCCACGATGGCGGCCATCAGCTTCGACTCGCGGCCCTTTGCATACACTGCGTAGAGCTGGTCTGCCCACTCGCGATGCTCGACGGCGGTCTTTCCTGTGCCGATGCCGGCGTTCATTAGCCTCGAGAGCGAGGGCAGGACGTCGATCGGTGGATACACCCCTCGCTGATGAAGCTCTCGATTCAAGACGATCTGGCCCTCCGTGATGTAGCCGGTGAGATCGGGAACCGGATGCGTCATGTCTCCGTCGGGGAGCGTGACGACCGGAAGCTGGGTGACCGAGCCCGACCCGCTTTCCAGAATCCCAGCCCTTTCGAAGAGAGAGGCGAGGTCGGTGTACATGTAGCCTGGGTATCCACGGCGTCCGGGGATCTCCTCGCGGGCGGCTGCCACTTCTCTGAGTGCTTCGGCGTAGTGGGTAATGTCGGCCATCACGACCAGTACGTGAAATCCGTGCACGAACGCGAGATGCTCGGCCGCAGTCAGTGCGACCCGAGGAGTCAGGAGGCGCTCGATTGCAGGGTCGCTCGCCTGATTCAGATAGAGGACGGTGCGCTCCATCACTTCGCTCTCGCGGAATCGCGACACGAAGAGCTGAGTCTCTCTCTCCGTGATTCCGATCGCCGCGAACACCACCACGAACGGTTCGTCCGTGGCGGGACGTGCGTTCTCCACGATGTCGGCTGCGATCTCAATTCCAGGAAGCCCTGGCGCCGAAAACACCGGAAGCTTCTGTCCACGAACCAGCGTGTTGAGTCCATCGATTGCGGACACGCCGGTCTCGATGAACTCGGAAGGGTGACGGCGCTGGACGGGGTTGATCGGTGCGCCCCAAATCGGCGGGTTCGCCTCCCCGATCGGTGGAGGAAGATCGTCGAGTGGGGCGCCCGTGCCGCTTAGGACTCGTCCCAGTACGCCTGTGCCGACGACAGTGGTCGCCGTGTCGCCCGACAAGGTGATTGAAGCGGCACTCGGTCTCAGACCCAAGACGTCTTCGAACACCTGGATCACCGTCACCTCCGTGCCGACGTCGATGATTTGGCCGCGACGGTCGGGCTGCCCGTCCATCTTGATGTCGACCCACTCGCCAAGTCGCGCGCCGTGGGTCCGCTCTACGTAGAGCAGGGGGCCTGCGGCGGATGCTGCCCCGGAGTAGGTTCTTGCTATCGGGCCGCGTTGCATCGTTAGGCCTCCATCGTCTCGATTGCGGCCTCGACCTCCGATGCCGCAGATTCGAGGTCTTCGGTGGCAGCCACCTTGAGGTCTCCGAAGGCCATGCGCGTCCGCGCGAGGTCGATCTTTTCGAACGGCACGCCGCGCTCGAGCGCAGCGGCGCCTCGATCCATGAACTGCCATAGAAGTCGGGCCAGTTCGTGTGTCTTGCGAATGGAGGAGAATCCATCGTGGGGGTGAAACGCGTTCTGCCCAATCAAGAACTCGCGAGCGATTCTGGCTCCTTCGAGAACTAGCCGGTCGTCGTCTTCGAGAGCGTCGACGCCTACCAGACCCGCGATCTCGCGCAGCTCCCGGTCTCTTTGCAGGAGGGACATCGTACGCGCTCGAAGGGAAGCCCAGTCGTGACTTGCCTGTTCTCCGAACCAATCTGACGTCGATTCGACGTATAGGCTGTAGCTAGTCTCCCAGTCCACGGCAGGGAACTGACGCTGGTGGGCGAGTGCGGGGTCGAGTGCCCAGAGCGCACCCACGACCCGCAGACAGGCCTGCGTCACCGGCTCAGCGAAGTCGCCGCCGGGAGGGGACACGGCGCTGATGAAGGTTACGGCGCCGGTCCGAGAAGGCGAGCCCAGCGTGTCCACTCGACCTGCCCGTTCGAAGAGGCGGCTCATGCGGTTGGCGAGGTAGGTCGGGTATCCCTCCTCGCCGGGCATCTCCTGGAGCCGACCTGCGATTTCCCTGAGGGCTTCCGCCCACCGCGAGAGCGAGTCTGCAAGGACGGCGACGCGATAGCCCATGTCGCGGTAGTACTCGGCGATTGTCATGCCGAGATAGACCGACGAGTCGCGCGCGGCCACCGGCATGTTCGACGTGTTCACGATCAGGACCGTTCGGTCCATGATTGAACGTCCAGTACGTGGGTCCGTGAGCCGACCGAAGTCGTGGAGCACTTCGGCCATCTCATTGCCGCGCTCACCGCATCCGATGTAGATCATCACGTCGGCTTCGGCGAACTTTGCCAACGACTGTTCGATGACTGTCTTCCCGGTGCCGAATCCTCCGGGGACGGCGACCGATCCTCCTTCGGCGACTGGAAACAGAAAATCGAACACCCTTTGCCCGGTCACGAAGGGACGTTCGGAGCCGAGTCGCTTCAGGATCGGGCGCCGCTCTCGTATCGGCCACGCGTGGGAGAGGCAAAGGGGTGTGCCGTCTTCCATCGTGGCGATGGGCTCGTCTATCGTGTAGGTCCCAGGGCGAATATCGGCGAGGCGCCCGCGGATGGACGGCGGAACCATTATGCGGTGAACGAGCCCGGGGCGTTCCTCGACGTTGCCTAAGACATCCCCGGAGCTCACTTCTTGTCCAGCGCTCGCGACCGGCGAGAACGCCCATCGTGCGTCCGGATTCGAGCGTGGGCGCCGACGTGCCTGGCGCAATGAACGCACCAGATGCCTCTGCAATTCGAACAAGTGGTCGCCCGACTCCGTCCAAGATCGACCCAAGCAGACCGGGCCCGAGCGTCAGCCTGAGCGAACTGCCGGTCGGGCGCACCGGCTCGTCGAGCCCGAGTCCACTGGTCTCTTCGAAGACCTGAATCGTCGCAACGTCGCCGTTGAGGCGAATGACCTCGCCGAGCAGCTTGCGGTGTCCTACTTCCACCAGTTCGTAGAGCGCGGCATGCTCGAGGGGCTTGGCCTCCGCAATCGCGCCCGCCACGCGCACGACCTTGGGCCCGGTCATTGGAGCCTCACGCGATAGCCAATCGCTCGCTGAAGAATATGAACGATGTAGTCGGCGGCACCCGATTCCGATGACCAGCTTGGTCCGGGAACGGGGATGACGATTGGGGAAACCCACTGCAGGAGTGTTCTCGCGAAATCCTCGGGAAGGGCGCGGTAGAGAGTCTCTTCGACCAGGACGATTCCCACGTCGGCATCGGAGGCAAGCTGCTGCAGCCGTTCTGCGGTTCCGGCACCATCGACCTCGGATACGACGGTCGCTCCCGCGAGGTGAAAGCCCGCGCTCACCGGTGGCCTCGCGATCACCAACATGCGCTTCTCGGTCATGGAGCAGACGCCTCCTTAATCAACGACGGTGGTGCGTCGAGGGCGATTCCCCACACGATCCGTCCGAGCGACAACCCCTGGGCGCGAAGGCGCCCGGCGAACTCGAGCACGGCCGCGGTGCTTGCTGGATTGCGCAACCGCGTTATTTGATGCCAGACGATTTGGGCGCGCAGAAGAGCGGGAGCGAGGCTCGGAAGGTCGTCTCCGACTGTGGCAAAGGCTTCGCCGAGAGGCGTGTGGGCGAACTCCGAAGCTAGCCTCTGCTGTAGCGGTTCGCGCCCGTCGAGCCGAAGCAACTCGGAGAAGCGTCCGTGAACCAAGGTCGCGCCTCCCTCGATGTACGCCTGGCTCATGAACTCGGGGTCGTCTTCGCGGTCGTGCAGCAACAGAGTCCACGCGTTCATGATGTCGACCGTCATGGCGACGTGGGCACGTAGATGAGCGTCGCCCTTGCGGGCGTTCTTCCGCGCTTGCCCAGCAAAGCCACGATGCAGCTCCAACTCCAACTGGAGGAGGGACGGGTTTGGCTGCTTGGCCGTCTTGATGAGAGCCGGCGCCAAAGGATGCTTCCACAGTGCTAACAAGCGAACGACGTCTTTGACCGTCGGTTGGGCGGCGAGCGCCCTCAAGGCGCGCTCCGGCAGACTGCGCGTGGGCATGAGGCCCGACAAGCGTGCCTCGGCGGGCGCGCCCTGTTCGGCGCCTCGGAGCATCGCTTGAGTCGAACGGTGGTCTTCTTCCTCGAACAGCACCCCCAGCGCCAGACGTCGTCTCCCGTCGCTCCATCGTTCCAGCACCGCCATCTGATCCGCAGCGTGCCGCCGCACCGCGTGCTCGAGTGATGCCGTCGTCGGCATCGCGTCGGGTTTCGAGAACCCGAGGGCTCCCATCTGCTCGTGCAGCGCAAAGAGGCTGGGTGCGTTGGCCAGTCGGTCCAAGGTGCTCGTGTCGAGGAGCCTCGTGCCGAGACCTCGGGCCCGCGTGTTCACATCCCCGAAGAAGACAGCCATGGCTCAACCCCCTTGCAGGCTTCGAAAGACCTGAGTCGCCACCGGACCACGGTTCCGTGCGAGACGTGTCTCGAGGCTGTGGTCGATCGACACTGCTCCATCTGTGCTTTCGATGACGAAGCCAGCTTGGATTGTCTCGTCCGGTCGAACCGTGAGACCGTCGTGTCCCTTGACCGCTTGCCGCGTCGCCGCGAGGATGCTGGGCGAGCATCGAACCGTGGCGTCTCCGGGTCCGAGAAACTCTAGGCAATCCGCGACGTCTGCCTCGACCGATGCGACGAAGGCTTCGCTGTCTGAGAACTCCGGTAGCAGTTCGATTGCTTTAGCGATCACGCGGTCGACGAGTTGGTTCCGGGACAGCAGGAGGGCGCGCAGAGCGCTCTGTTTGGCCTCGGCGACGTTGGAGCGGGCGGCAGCGCGCAGCGTGGACTCCGTATGCCCGAGCGAGTCAGCGCGCATCTTGGCAACTTCGCGGACAGTTGCCGCTTCGATTTCGGCAACGCGCGCCCGAGCCGCGTCGAGGATCGTTGCCGCGGTCTCCTCGGCGCGCCGCCGAAGCTCGTTTGTGAGATCGTCGCCGGGCATCCTGGGTCAACCACCTCCCTGGAGCAGAATGAGAACGGAGACTACGAAGCCCAAGATGGCGACGGTTTCGGGGATCGCGATCAACAGGACGACAGTGACCGTCAGCTCCGGCTTTTCGGCAAGTGTTGCGGCTGCAGCGGGCCCAATCCGGGACTGCGCCCAACCCGTTGCGAGAGCTGGAATCCCAACCGCAAGCGCAGCGCTCAAGTACACCCAAATGCTTTCCATGCTCGACTCCTCTTGCGTTAAACGGCGCCTTCCCGGGGCGCCCAATGGCGAAACGGCTCGTATTCGATGCCGCCTGGACTGAAGAACTTTCCGAAGAACTCCACGTAGTGGAGCCTCAGCATGTGAATCGTGGGGCTGAACACTCCGATTACGAAATTAATCAGGTGGAAGAGCAGGGCGAAGAGGACGCCCACGACGACCCCGCCAAACGCACCGGCCATGCGATTGGCGACGACCGCCATCATCACGGAAGCCGTTCCAACTGCCATGATGCGGGCGTACGACAGAACGTTGCCCAGGGTTGAGATGAACTCGATTGGCGCCAGAATCCCCTCTGCGATGACCAGGATGGGAAAGGCAACGAGGACCGCGATGACGAGAGGCGTAAAGAACCGACTGGGCAAGAGTTCGAATGCTGCAAGGAGCGTAAGCGCAATCAGGATCACCATCACCGCTGCCATCACTCGGCCGACGGCAGCCTTTCGGTCGCCCTGAAACATCTTGACCGCGCCCAGGCAGAGGCCCACGACGATGTGCACCAATCCGAGCGCGAGCGCGAAGCCGAGAAACGGAATGACGGCTTCTTCGCGGCTGAAGATGATCGGATGAAGGCCAAAGCGATGGCCCAGGTCGCCGAAAAACTCGCCGTAGAGAAAGCCGAAGATCATCGTAAACAGGCTGCATGCAAGGCCGATCTCGGAGACCGCCCGGAGCTTGCCGTCGGGCTTCGACCGGAACCGAATCACCGAAGACACGACGGCGAGCATGATGCCGTACCCGATGTCCCCCAGTGCGACGCCGAAGAACATCGGGAAGAAGACGGCGACGAAGGGCGTTGGATCGATGCTTCCGTAGTGCGGCAGGGGCATCATCGTCGTGATCGCTTCGAAAGGGCGAAAGAGCCTCGGGTTGCGCAACACAACCGGGGTGGGCTCGCCCTCCCAATCCTCAGAGGCAATCTCCTCGACTTGAACCACATCGCCGAATGTCCGTGCGAGTCCATTTTCGAGGTCTGGTCTCGCGGTTCGAGGTGTCCAGCCCTCCAAGACGAACGCGCGAGGCGTGACGGCAGCCTTGTTCATAGCGCTGAGCACCGCGAGGTGGTCCCTGAGCGATGCCTCGACGCCATGAAGAGCTCCGCCGCGCTCTCTCGCGATGCGTCTTCGCTCCGACTCGATTCGATCGAACTCGGCCGGTATCTCGCGGTGCCGAGACTGCATCTGGCGAATGGTCCCCGTGGCTCCCGTTCCTTCGAATTCTTCCGGCAACGAAAGAGGATCGACACCGGCTTCGGTCAGAAGTGCCTCCACTCGTTTACCGGCTGACGCCGAGACCACGAGGATCATCGCTGCCGGTCCCGACGCGGCCGGCTGCATGAACAGCTGGAACTCCTCGCCGAGAGAGGCCCGAAGAGCCTTGCGAACCCTCGGCACTTCGTGTTCGCCGTCGCCTCGGAGCAGGAGGTAAAAGATTCGAACCCCTTGCAGGTCGAGCCCGGAGCTGACGATTTCGTCGAACACGGGGAAGAAAGGTCGAAACTTCAGGATGAGGGCGCGCTCCTCTTCGAGTCGCTGTCGACGCTCTTCGAGCGCCTCGACGGCCCGGCGGGTACGGCCGGCAAACAATGCTGCGTCCGGAAGCGACATCGGCTGTGTAGGGCGAGTCCCTTCCGGCCGCTCTCCAAGGAGTCTTCCCGCGGTCTCGACGTTGTCGACGATCCGCTGGACTGGCGAAGCTGGCGCTGCTCTCGTGTGTCTGGCGAGCGTCGAAGGAGCTGGGAGCTCTCGGCAGATTCGGTGACGTGCATCAGGCCGATGTCTTGCACCGCCTCGAGCACCTCGGGGAGTGCTTCCCGAGGCCCGAGGATGCGGACTCTCGACATTCTCAGGATCACCGCGCCTCCTTCTCGTCGGGGTTGTGGGTGAGCCAGTACAGCAGTTCGTGCGCAAGCCGCTCTACCGTGGTGTCGTCGATCGCGTCGAGAGACGCGGTCTCAGCCTCAGCGCGCTTTCGAATCTCCTCGACGGAGGCTGCGAGGTCGCGCTCCACACGACTGCGCAACGCCATGAGTTCAGCTTCGATGTCTCGCTCGAAACGGGCAACCTTCTCGGCGCCTGCTTGCCGTGCAGCCTCGACCCGTTGCTCCGCTTCGAGGCGCGCCTCTGCCAACATCCGCTCGAGCTCGGCTTCCGTGCGAAGCAAGAGGCTCAGCTTGCCGACAACGTCGGAACCATCTGCAGCCTCGTCGGTTGTGCGACGCAGCTTCATATCCATCACCGAAGACAGACGGTATCAGAATGCTCGCCGAAGGTATCGGCGAGAAGCGCGATCGGACGGTGCAATAATTGCGTCCGGAGCTTTGGCGCAAAGTCTTCGTGGAAGGCGAGCCGACGACGCTAGCCGGAGAATTTCTGTCGCCCCTTCGCTCCTTCGGGGGCTTCTCGGCTGAACTGACGCGCATCGGCGAACGCCTTCACGAAGGCAGGACGCTTCGAGACTCTGGAAAGATATGCGCGGAAGATCTCGTCCTGGCACAATCCGTATCCCCGCGCCCAGGTGACGTTGTGTCCGATGAGGCAGTCGGCTGCCAAGAACGTATCCCCGCACACGTAAGGATGGCGTTCAAAGCGTGCGCGCAATTGAGGTTCGACCTCCTTGATGAACTTGTTGCGGTACCGTTGAATCGTGCGCGGGTCCTTTCTGCTCCTCGCCGAGCAAGTGTTCGTGTACGCGAATCTGCCAGAGCATCATGTCCATCCACGACGCGCCAAAGTAGAGCATCTGCAGATAGTCGGCGCGAGCGAGCGATGATGGTAGGGGCGGTGGCGCTAGACCCTTTTCGGGGAACGTGTCCGCAAGAAAGGTCACCATCGCGCCGCTTTCGATCATGTGCATCGTGGTGCCGTCCTCCATGGTGACATCGAGGGTCGGGACGCAGTGGTTGAGGTTCTTGCGGACGTACTCGGGATCGTGCTGCTCGCCGGCGTAGAGGTTCACGAGCTCCACCTCGAAGTCGTCCTCGAGCACCTCGTGGAGCATCCATTTGACCCGTGCGCTTCGTGTCGCCGGGAAGTGATAAAGCTTGAAGGTCGGCGTCTTCATCTCTCATCCTCCAGTTGGATCCGGGCAGTCACTCGACAAGCGCGCCCGAACGACCCAAGTGATAGCCCTCTTCGCCGTGCTGCGTCACGTCGAGGCCCTCGTCCTCTGCCTCGTCATCGACTCGAAGGCCAATCGTGACGTCGATGGCCTTGAGAAGCACGAAGGTCACGACAACGGAATACGCGCCTGCAACCACGACCCCGAGGATGTTCTCGACGAAGAGAGAGCTGTTCCCCGCGAGGAGCCCGTCGGCGCCGCCCCAGACTTCTACTGCGAGGACTCCCGTCAGGATGGCGCCGAGCGCGCCGCCCACACCGTGGATCCCGAAGGCATCGAGCGCGTCGTCGTAGCCGAGTCTGTTCTTCGCGAGGACTGCGCCGTAGCAGACGACCCCGGCCGCAAGCCCCATGAATACTGACGCAATCGGGCCGACGAAGCCGGCCGCCGGGGTGATGCAGACGAGTCCCGCCACGAGACCCGATGCCACGCCGAGCGCGGTTGGCTTGCCCTGCTTGAGCCACTCCGCGATGGCCCAGGCAAACGCCGCAGCGCCGGCGGCCAGATGTGTGTTGACGAGTGCAAGTGCTGCCGTCTCGTTGGCCCCGAGCGCACTACCTGCGTTGAATCCGAACCATCCGAACCAGAGGAGGCCCGCGCCGATCAGCGTCAAGGTGAGGTTGTGCGGCGGACCCGGTCGGTGTCGCCTGCCGATCACGATCGCACAAACGAGCGCAGCCGTCCCCGACGACAGGTGGACGACGGTCCCACCGGCGAAGTCGAGGGCCCCGCGCGCCCCGAGCCACCCATCCGGGCCCCAGACCCAATGACAAATCGGATCGTAGACCAGCGTGGCCCACAGCACGATGAACAAGAGATAGGCCGAGAACTTCATTCGCTCTGCGATCGCGCCGGAAATCAGTGCTGGCGTGATGATCGCGAACATCATTTGAAAGGCCATGAAGAGGAGATGGGGTATCGTCGACCCCTCTTGCGGCTCGAGCCCCACGCCCCGGAGAAAGGCAAACTCGGTGCCCCCAATCCAGCCGCCGCCGACATCGGCGCCGAATGCCAACGAGTAGCCGATGATGACCCATTGGAGGGTGATCACACCAAGCGCGATGAAGCTGTGCATTGCGGTCGACAGCACGTTCTTTTCGCCGACCATCCCGCCGTAGAACAAGGCAAGCCCTGGCGTCATCAGCAAGACGAGGGCGCACGACACCATGACCCACGCCGTATCGGCCTGATTGATTACTGCTTGTTCCATCCCCGGTCCTTCCTCAGAGTTCGGCGCACTATAGGCGAACTCGCGCTTCGGGATGTGTCCGAAGTTCAGGGCTGCTTCATCACGTCGCAGATTGGTGTTTCTAGGTTACCGAATTTCCGCAATACTTGCCGAGGCCCTTACGCTATGGGGCGAAAATCGAAAGCGACCTCGGGTCCTGGAGGGCAGAAGGACAACGATGACCGAAGAGGCGATTACCGTTCACGATTTCGCCGTTCGACGAGACGACTGGACCAAGGCCGAGTTCTTTTCGCGGACGATTGCTCCACTGGCTGACGGCGAGGTCCTGTTTCGGGTCGATCGATATGCACTGACCGCCAACAATATCTCGTACGCCGTGCAAGGGGATGCCTTGGGCTATTGGAAGTTCTTCCCAGCGGCAGAAGGGTGGGGAAGGCTCCCTTGCTTTGCCTTCGCGGACGTCGAGCAGTCCGCCCACCCGGAGGTGCCGGTGGGGGCGCGGTACTTCGGGTACTTCCCGATGTCGACCCATTTGCGGGTCGTCCCGGACCGCGTGAAGTCCGAGAGTCTCGTCGATGCCACGGAGCATCGCCGTCAGCTCCCTCCGGTGTACAATCGTTACACCAAGACGAGTTCGGATCGGCTCCACGACGAGCGGTACGAAGACGCACAGATGCTCATGCAGCCGCTCTTCACGACATCCTGGCTCGTGGACGATTTCCTCTCCGAGAATGAGTTCTTCGGCGCAGAGTCCGATCATCCTGACGAGTGCCTCGAGCAAGACCTCGCTCGCGCTGGCGTTCCAGCTCAAGCAACGACCAGGTGTGCGCGTGATTGGGCTCACTTCGGAGCGCAACGTGTCATTCGTCGAAGGGGTCGGGTTCTACGACCAAGTCTCGAGCTACGCCGATCTCGAGACGCTCGATGCGCGCTCGCCCGTCGTGATGGTCGACATGGCGGGCAACCGAGAAGTCATCAGACGCTTGCATCAGCATTTCGAAGACGAGATGAAGTACGACTGCATTATCGGGACGACGCACTGGGAACGCGGAGGGCGAGAGGAAGACCTGCCGGGAGCCAAGCCGCAGTTCTTCTTTGCCCCAACCCAGATCAAGAAGCGCTCGGCAGATTGGGGTCCCGCAGGGTTGATGCAGCGCATCGGTCAGGCCTGGATCCCTTTCGTGCGAATCCAGTGACGACTGGCTCGAGGTCGTCCGCCACCACGGGAAAGACGCGATAGCGCGCGCCTACGCGAAGGTCGTATCGGGCAAGTGCGCGCCCAACGAAGGGCACATCTTGTCTTTCTCGCAAGGGTGAACCCGATATTGGGCACCCGTGTTGCATCTGGAGAGGGAATCCTCGGAGGGAGTTAGAGCAGGAGTCGGACGAAGGTTTCTATCGCCGCAGCGTTCGCAAGATCGAGAACCCCTGCACCGATGAGCGGCAGCACCAGAAGGGCGCGCGGTGAGGGGCCGAAGCGCTTCGTGACCGCCTCCATGTTGGCCATGCCGACAGGCGTTGCACCGAGTCCAATGCCCACGAACCCGGCCGATAGAACGGCAGCGTCGTAATCCTTCCCGCAAACGCGAAAAACTACGAACGCCGCAAAGGCGGCCGCCAGGCAGACCTGCGCCGTGACGCCAAGCCCGAGAGGTACGATGGCGGTGGCGAGCTGCGCCAGATCGAGGGCGACCAGAGTCATGGCCAGGAACAGGCTCAGGCTCACGTCCTGGATCAAGTGGATCGCGTTTTCGTAGAGCGGAAGCCCCGCCACGTCGACGAGGTTGGTGAGAAGGACGCCGGCAAGCATCGCGGTAACGAAGCCTGGGAGAACGAGTCCGGCCTCGCTCACGAGTCCGTTGATTTCGGCGCCCGTCGCGGCGCTCAGGGATAGGAGCAGAATGGTAAGCAGAATCGACCGACTCGTGATCGGCGCGCCGCTCTCTTCCGGCGTCTCGGGTTCCACTCCGCGGAGCCCGTCGAGGTTGACCGGCTCGGCCAGTCCATGACGCTTCACGAGCCAAGACGCGAGTGGCCCGCCGAAGGTTGCTCCTGCGATGAGCCCCAAGGTCGCAAACGCAAGTCCGTGCGGCAACGCGATCTCGTAGCCCATCTTCTGGGCGATGAGGCCCCACGTGATCGCGGTACCGTGACCGCCAGAGAACGCGATGCTGCCCGCGATGAGGCCGTACGCCGGGTTGCGCCCAAGCGCGATCGCGACCCCGACACCGATGAGGTTCTGCAAGAACAGAAACACGATCACCAGCAGTGCGAGCTTGAAGAACAGCGACCCGCCCTGCTTGAGCCGGCTCAGCTTCGCCGAAAGACCGACAGCGCTAAAAAATACCAACAATAGAGCGTCACGAAGTGCGAGGTCCCATTGGAACTCGGCCCCGAACGTCGCGCCCACTGCCGTGAGGAGGATCGCAACCGGGATTCCCCCAGTGACAGGTGCCGGTATGCTCAGTCTGCCGAGCAGCGGGATACGCTTGTTCAAGACCGCGCCCAGCCAAAGTGCAAACGTGCTGATGACGAGAACGCGCGGCGTCGTGAGTTCTACGATCACCGTCTAGAATCCGAACTGCGCCTGAACGCGGACGTAGCCTTGAGGCGCCTCGTTGCTCGCGAAGAGGTCTAGCGCGCCCGACGGTGCCACGATGGTGCGGCTGAGTGCATTGAAAAGCATTCCGCCTTCGAGGCTGAACTTCCATCGATTGGTCCACAGGAAGGGGAAGTAGTTTAGCCCGACCGCGAGGGAGTTGAAGTTGTCGAGGTCGCCAGGCGCACTGCCCGGAGACAGGAAGTTGTACTGGGTGTAGATCTGAAGGGGTGCGATCACGAAATACCCAACCTGCGCGAGGAGGCCGTAGAGAGCATAGGGGTCGCCTCCGATTGGCCGCAGTATCGTCGCAGAACCAGCGAGCACGGCCTGATAGCCATCCCCGTTGAAGCTGAGATCGAAGTTTGCCTGTCCTCCCATTCTATTGCCGGTCGCATCGCTCCCAGGGCGTGCCTGGAACGCGCCGCTGACCCCGAGCAGTATCCCCTGCGAGCGGCCTCGTCGACCCACCATGTCGTCCCAGACGCTCCAGTCTTTGCCGCTGGCCTGCCACTCCCAACGGACGGTCGTAGCAATGTCTGGCGACTCG
The DNA here is from genome assembly GCA_963845195.1 of uncultured delta proteobacterium. Classification (GTDB taxonomy): domain Bacteria; phylum Myxococcota_A; class Polyangia; order Polyangiales; family Houyiibacteriaceae; genus SG8-38. The sequence continues at coordinate 1,574,352 of CAWJRH010000004.1, read as the reverse complement.
GGAGGCGGAAAGACCTCGACCCCCCCGAACGATCCGTTGTGCAACGAGATCCAGAGCCGGTGCTCTTCGCCCGCGTACTGCACGAACCCTCCAAGGGACGTTCCGATGGCGAAAGTGAAGTCGTTCGGTGAATACTCGGTCGTGAGGAGATCTTGGGCGAACATCCAATCTTCACGAGAAAGCGGTATGAACAGCTTTCCGAAACGTGCGTTCCAGCGCTTGCCGAGCTTGATCTGAGCCCAGGCGTTCAAGAGCTCGAAGTCGAACGACGCGTTGATGTTGAGGCGGAAGTGGTAGGCGACACGGTCGGTAAACGCGCCTTCAAAGAAGATTCGTGTCCGGTTGAGTGAGAAGCCACGGGTGAAATTCTGGCCATCAGGCTCGCCATCCACCTCGTCCGGCGCGGATCGCCAGTTGCCGTTCCAACGAACCTGGGTGTAGGCACCAATCTGGAGTCGAAACTGGCCGTCGGTGCTCTGAACGAAAAAACCGTTGACGGGGCTTGGCTCGTATCCCGCCACCGGCTGGTCTGGCTCTCGGGGTGTGATCACGACCGAGCCAACGCGCGTGTCGACGAATCCGGGCGGATTGGCCACGGTGGCGCGGCGCCAGTCGAAGGGCGGAGCTTCTTTTGCAGCAAGCTCTCCGGCCAATGTCGTGTCGCTCGCCGACGAGCTGTCTCCCTCGGTCGACGCAGGCGGCTGTGGAGCTTCTTGCGCGAGGACGGACGACGAATGAAAGAGCAGGGCGCAGGCGCACAGGCGCCCGAGGCAACGCGCGGTTGGCAACTTCACTTCCGCTTACCGTGGTCTCGGAAGACACTGAGCCCGAGTTGCTCAGAGATATACTGAATCGCAAGCAGCGATCGGACGCTGTTGCCTGCCTCGTTGAGGCGTGGCGAGAACGCGACGATGGCCATCTGCCCGGGCACCACGGCGACGATCCCGCCGCCAACCCCGGTTTTGGCGGGGAGCCCTGCCGTGTAGGCCCACATGCCGACCTCGTCGTAGAACCCGGCCATGAGCATGACCGCCAGCACCTCATCGACATAGTCGTTGCGAACGACCCGCTTCTTGGTGAGCGGGTTGACCCCGCCGTTGGCAAGGGTGGCTCCCATCTGTGCGAGCTGACGCGCGTTGACACCGACCGAGCACTGCTTGGTGTACACGTCGACCGCCTCCATCGGCTCGCTGTAAAGCCGGCCATAGTTGTAGAGCAGGTTCGCGATCGCGCGATTGCGATAGTTGGTTTCGGCCTCGGAGACGTAGACCTGATCGATCAGCGAGAGAGGCTCCCCGGCAAAGTCCGAGTATCCATTGAGGATGGTCGCCCATCGCTGTTCAGCGGTGGTCGCGTCCACCATGCTGACGGCCGCGATCGCGCCAGCGTTGACGAGGGGATTGATGGAACGCGCCTCGTGAAGCTCTATCGCTACGATCGAGTTGAAGGGCATCCCGGTGGGCTCGACGCCGATCTTGTCGCGGATGGCATCGACGCCTTGGTCTTCCATGACCAGCGCCATCGTGAACGGCTTGGACACCGATTGGATCGAAAAGGCATGCTCGACGTCGCCAGCAGTGATGACGTCACCGCTCACGGTGACGATCGCCACTCCGAACAGGTTTGGGTCGACGCTCGCGAGGATCGGAATGTAGTCGGCGTTCGCGCCGTCCTGCACGCCTTTGAACTTCAGGTGCGCTTCGTTTACGAGACGCTCGAGCGTCGCCCGCTTCGGTGTTCCGCCGGCTTGCGCGGGCGCCGAATGTGCACACGCCATGGTCATCGTAAGGCCGCAAAGGAGCAGCCATTGGCTCCGGGCTAGCGTCGTCGATCGTTTCATGCGCGAGAAAGTATCGAATCCCGGTTGTCGTGTCACCCTCGTTTATCGGCTTCGCGGCAGTGGCCGTATGTCCCATTTTTGCTTCGGGGACTTGTCGCCGACTGCGCCCGCTAGGGCACGCAAATGCCACGACAACGGCCGGAGCGGCACTCCCCGTTGGCTGTGCAGACGCCTCCAATCCCGAGGTCGTTCTTGCAGTCGCCGAAGAAGTCACAGTGCTTGTCGGAGTCGCACTGGCTGTCGCGAACGCACTCTGCACACAGCCCGGCTGAGCAGATGTTCGAGAGGCACTCGCCGTTTGCCGTGCAGACCGCGTTGTTCCCGAGGTCGTTCTTGCAGTCGCCGAAGAAGTCACAGTGCTCGTCTGAGTCGCACTGGCTGTCGCGAACGCACTCGGCACAGAGGCCGGCCGAGCAGATGTCCGAGCGGCACTCGCCGTTCGACGTGCACACGGCATTGTTTCCGAGATCGGCGACACATGCGCCGAAGAAGTTGCAGTGTTCGTCGGCCGGGCATCCGGAGTCTTGGTTGCATTCGGCGCATACGCCGGCCGCGCAGGCGCCGCTCGCACAGGCCCGGTTGGTCGCGCACGTGGCGCCGACTCCAAGGCCACGGGCAAGACAAACCCCCCAGTTGCAAATATCAGACGGGCAGTCGTCGTTGGTTACACACTGGGATGGCGTGCATTCTCCATGGAGGCTGCAGTGGTTCGAGTCGCAGTCACCGTCGAAGACGCACTCGGCGCCGTCCGCAAGGCCGCCCGTGCAGTCGCCGCAGTTCTGACTGGCTTCGCCGATCTCCGGGTCGCAGGAGTCGTCCCCGCAGGTCGTCGTGTCCGGGCAGCAGCCGCAGACTCTCCCTTGATTTTGTAGGTAGGAAGTAGCGTTGTTCGCGGCCACCGCTCCCGTGTAGACCGCGGCGAGCGTGCTGCAGGCGCTGAGACAGAGCCCGGCGACATAGTGGGCCCGACAGGTCTCGAGCAGGTTCTCGCCGAACTCGAAGTCGCAGCGGGAGCGACTGGCGCCGCAGGTCGAGTAGCAGTAGTCGTGAAGCTCGCACGGACCGCGCACGGCTCCGTCGTTTCCGAAGGGCGCGCTGCAGGCGCCTTCGGTGACGCGTCTCAAAGGGTCGTCTTTGACGGCCTGCTCTTCATTTTCGGCAATGTCGTAGCCCACGTCTCGCAAGACATCGATGAACATGTCGGCGCTGCAGCCATCCGAGTCGAAAGGCGATTCGCCGACGGGGCCACGAGCGTCAAAACAGCTCCCTTCTTCAGTGCTGTCCTCGTTGACGACGGTTCCCTCGCACGCGGCACACCTCGTTGAAGTGCATTGCGGGGTATCGTCGGAGCAGTCGTCGTTGGTGTCGCAGGGTCTGTCGACGCAGGCTCCGTCGATGCAGGCTTTGGCCTCGTCGCGACAGTCGGTGTCTGCCAGGCATGACACGCAAAGGCCGAGGCCGAAATCGCAGAGCTCGCCGGCGTCGCATGCCTCCTCAGGAGCACAGCCCGAGCGCGGAGTGCCTGCCATGCCTGCCATGCCTGCCATGCCGGCGGCGCCCGCGATGCCTCCGGTACCCCCGGTGCCGCTACCCGCCATTCCTGACGTGCCGGCGGCGCCCTGCGCGCCCGTGCCGCCGTCACCACTCGCGTCGAGTGCAGCCGCTCGCAAGCGCGGCGGTGGTCACTATCAGATGAAGCCAAAGGATCGATGTGCGCACGAACGCTCTTTCTGAGTAACCGATCGCTCCGTCGGCGCCGGCGTCCTCACGCGAGCGTACACCAATTCGATCGGTCGAGCGTCGGAGAAGGACCGTCCGAGCAGACCGGATGGTGTCCTCGACAACCAGACGCGCGTTTTCTACCTTACGGTTCAGAAGCAATCGCGAGCCACGCCCTTGGAGAACACCTAGATGAATCGGTACCGAATCAGGACTGCCCTGGTCGGGCTCAAGCGATTGGCTGAGCTCACGGATGAAGACAAGCAAGCGTGCATCGACGCGTACAAGTTCTTCCAGAGAATGCAGCACGGAGAGAAGACGGAAACTGCCGAAGAAACCAAGGCGGTCGCCGACTACTACAAAGTCTTGAACAACCTGCTCTCGGTGTTCGACCTCGAGAAACTCTACATCCCTCCGCAGCTCGACGAGTCGCAAGGGCTGTACGGAAATCAGCTCTTGTGCGAGCAGGAGGTGGTCGCGCAGTTGAATCTGAGCGCTCCAGCACAGTCGCATCTGTTGGACATGGGATGCGGCCGCGGAAGAATCTCACACCACTTCGCAACGATTACGGGTGGGCAAGTGTCGGGCTACAATATCGACCCGAATCAGATCGAGAACGCAATCGATTGGGCGGCTGAGTGCGGGATGACCGACCGACTCCACTTCAAGGTCGGCAACCACCACGACCCACTTGCGTACGACTCCGAAACGTTCGATGGGTGTTTTTCCTTTCAAGCGGTGTGGCCGTTCTTCAAGAAAGAGGAGCTTGATGCGCACGCGCAGGAGATGTACCGCGTCCTGAAGCCGGGGGCGCGATACGCGTGCTCGGAGTATCTGCTGACGCCGCATTTCGATTGGAACAACGAGGAGCACGTACGGCTGCACAGGGCGTTCTTGCCAACGCTTGCCGCCACGCAGTCGATGTATCCAGCCGATGTCTGCGCCGCGCTGGAGCGGGCAGGCTTCTCGATCGTTCTTTCGGCGCCGTCCAAGAGTCCGGCGTGGCCGATCTGTGAACAGAAGCGAGATCTGATTCTCGCCGGACGCAAGGTCATCCGGGGTCTCGAGGCGGTGCGCATCCTGCCTTCCTGGGTCGAAGAGTCTCTCGACCTGCTTCAAAGCGGTGGCCAGGCTTGGACCGACGCCGAGAAGGCGAAGCTTGCCGATCTGAACTGGAGAATCGTCGCTGAGAAGCGGTGAGGCCGCGACGTACAGTTTTCTCGCAGTGTCCTCGCAACACATGGACCTGCACTTCGAAACTCTGGACTCGCCTTGCGCCGTCCGGCGAACGGTGTTCTGTTCTGACCGCATCGTGGGGACGGCAGTGGGGACAACCTCCGTTCCGTAGAGGCGAAGAGACGCTACATGGACTCTGGAGAATACCTCGCGTTTATTCCGCTGCTGTTCTACGGCATCGCCCTTGCTGACCTGCTGGGACAGTGGCGGCGCTTTTTCGACAAGGACTACCGATATCTGCCCTATTTTCTGACGACGATCGTCTTCACCGAGATCGCCGTCTGGAACGTGTTTGGCTACCTCGAAGTCGTCATGTCGCTCGAGCACGTGGGGTACGCCCAGTACTGGGGCTTCCTGCTTCAGCCAATGCTCTTCTTGCTGACGGTAAGCGCGCTCACCCCGGAGTCGGACGACACCGATACCGAGGCCTACTTCAAGAGCCGCATGTCTCTCGTGTACGGGCTGATGGCGCTCTTCGTCCTTACCCACATGCTGGCCGGACTCGGCTGGTCGGCGCCGTTCAGCTACACGCGTGTCGTCGCGGTGGTGCTCTGTTTCGCCATCGCCGTGACGCGGCGAGTAGAGCTGATTTACGTGACGGCGCTGGTTTGGTTGTTTGGCCTGATTCAGCGAATCGTGATGTCGTGACTGATATCGACACCGCGCTCCGCGAGCAGTTTGGGCTCGCTCAGTTTCACTCTTGGCAGCGAGAGGCAATTGAGGAGCTTCTCGAAGGACGAGGGCGGGTTTTGGTGATCGCGCCCACCGGTGGAGGCAAGTCGCTCTGCTATCAGCTCCCGGCTGCCGTCCTCGAGGGAACGTCTGTCGTGATTTCGCCGCTGATCGCGCTCATGGAGGACCAGGTGCGCGCGCTCACGGCCCGCGGCATCGAGGCGACCTATCTCGCCTCGACGCTCGATCCCGACGAGCTTCGGCGACGAGAGCAGGCGATCTCGGAGGGTCGATACCAGCTTGTCTACGTCGCCCCCGAACGCTTGGAGTCGCCGTGGCTGGTGGACAAGCTCGCCAAGCTTCGCCCGCCGCTGGTGGCGATCGACGAGGCGCACTGCATCTCGCACTGGGGGCACGACTTCCGTCCGTCGTATCTTCGGCTTGCCGAAGTGCTTCAACGGCTCGAGGCTCGCCGCGTCCTCGCGTGTACCGCCACGGCGACCCCGATCGTCCGCGCCGAGATTCAAACGCGTCTGGGCCTTGGGCCCGACGACAGCGCGCTCATCCTCAGAGGGTTTTCGCGGCCGAACCTTCATCTTGCCGCAATCGAGACCGACAGCTCGGGGGATCGCCGCAAGCTCATGCTCGGTGCGCTGAAGGACGCGCTTGGCGAACCCGGACTGCCGCGCGGTGGCGCTATCGTGTACGCCGCGACGCGCCGAAACACCGAGAAGTTCGCCGAGGTCGTCTCGAAGGCCGGCTGGCGCGCAGCGGCGTATCACGCAGGTCTCTCGCCGTCGGTCCGCGAGAAGGTCAACCGTCGGTTCGCGCACGGGAAGCTCGACGTCGTGGTCGCGACGAACGCGTTCGGCATGGGAATCGATCGCTCGGATATTCGTACGGTGGTTCACGTGCAGGCTCCGGGGTCTGTCGAGGCCTACTACCAAGAGGTCGGTCGAGCTGGTCGCGATGGCCAGCCTGCGCACGGTCTGCTCTTGACGAGTTCGGGCGACCTCGGGCTTCGTCGTCGACTCATCGGCTTCAGCGGGGAGGGCGAGGGCGATTCCGCGCACGTGCAGCAGCAGTGGCGTCTCTTTCTCGATCTGATGCGCTACGTCGAGGCCGGGAGCTGCCGCCACGACTTCATCCTTCGCTACTTTGGCGACGAGCAGGAGACCCTCGGCGGCTGCGGTCACTGTGATGTCTGCGAGCGGCTCGAGAACGCCAGCGATGACGGCGCCGCTGGGAATGCAAACGAGGAACACGCGCTTGTCGTGCGCAAGGCTCTGTCCGGCGTGGCGCGGAATCAGCAGCGTGCGGGGCTCACCGCGGTGGCGGAGATGCTGCACGGAGCCGACAACGAGCGATTGCGCCGCCTGGGCCTCACCGAACTCAGTACCCACGGATTGCTCCATGACCATTCGAAGGGCTGGGTGCTGGCGCTTCTGCGGCGACTCATCACTGCGAACCTCATCGACATCACGGCCACGGAGTTTCCGATTCCGTTTCTGACGCGGGCGGGGGTGTCGGTGATGAAGGGCGAGGAACCGGTTCGGGTGCTTCTTCCACCGCCCAATGCGGGGCGTCCGCGCGTCAGCGCCGGTGAGAAGCGCCGCAGCACGCGCGAACTACCCGAGGACGTGGACTCGACGCTCTTCGAGAGACTCCGAGAAACCCGCCAGCAGCTCGCGCGGGACAAAGGGGTCCCAGCATACGTGATTTGCCACGATCGGACGCTGCTCGAGATCGCGTCCCAGAAACCTGAGACGATCGACGCGCTCGCCGGCATTCACGGGATGGGGCCGGCGCGCATAGCCAACTACGGTGAGCCTTTCCTTGCCGCGGTGGGCGCGCACGCCGCGTAGGCCTAGTTGCCCAGCACGACGCGGTGGAAGCCGGCGGCTTCGAGCTTGGCCTTGGCGCGCTTGCCGACATCACCGAGCAGGATGAGGTCGTCTCCATCGACGACGGCCCCGCAGCCGAGTTGCTTCTTGAGTGTACTGGCCCAGTGGGTGCGCTCCTTCGCGGTTGACAGTCCGCGAACCCGCGTTGCGGTCTTGCCCGCGCGCCCCTTTTTCTCTCGTTGCAGCACGAGTGTGACGGGCGGCGAGCTGCCCAGTGTCCCTGCATCGTCGTTGTCCCCGGGGCCGGGCTCTACCTCCGATCCCACGGGGAGTTCGGTGCGCAGCGCGTCGAGTGCCGCGAAGGCTGGGTTGAACGGGGTGTCTCGAGGCGTAGCCTCAGGAGGCGGCTTTTTCTTTCTCGCCATCGTCATCGTTCTGCGCTGAGGTGAGGGAATGATCAAGACCGAAGGCCTCGCGCTCGCGTGACCGATCGGATAGGCTGCCGCGCGATGCTCGAAGCCAGCCACAAGTATTTTCACCAGGCCGCGGATGTTCTTGGTCTCAGCGACCAGGTCCGTGAGATCCTCATCACCCCGCATCGCGTCGTCAAAGTCGAGGTCGTGACTGAGGACGACGACGGTGAACTCTTGCACTTCGTGGGATTCCGGACGCAACACAACAACGCGCGTGGTCCCTACAAGGGAGGGCTCCGCTACCACCCGTCGATGGACGAGGACCATGCGTCAGCGCTTGCGAATCTGATGACTTGGAAGACGGCGATTGCCGACGTGCCGTTCGGAGGCGCGAAGGGTGGCCTCAACTGCGACCCCAGCAGGTTGACCAAGACCGAACTCAATCGCGTTACCCGCGCATTCGTCGAACGAATCAAGGAAACGATCGGACCAACCCTCGATATCCCCGCCCCCGATGTGAACACGAACGCCGAGGTGATGGGATGGATCATGGACGAGTACTCGAGCCACTACGGGTTTGCGCCCGGCGTGGTTACCGGGAAGCCCGTGCACTTGTTCGGCTCGCTTGGCCGGGGGGAGGCAACGGGAAGAGGCGTGATGTACACCCTGCGCGAAGCGCTCAAGGACCAGAACAAGAGCATCGCGGATGTCACGGTGGCACTTCAGGGCTTTGGGAACGTCGGCAGCCATGCTGCACGGCTGATCGCCGAGCAAGGAGGGACGGTCGTGGCGGTTGCCGACCACCTGGGTGCAGTCGAGAACGCGGCAGGGCTCGACGTCCCGGCGCTCGTCGAATGGGCGCGGGAGCACCGTACGGTGAAGGGTTTCCCCGGGGGCGCAGCGTTCGATGGGCCCGAGGTGATCACCTGGAACGCGGATGTGCTGATTCCGGCGGCGCTCGAAGACGCAATCACCGAAGAGCAGGCGCCCCAGGTCCGCGCGACAGTGATCGTCGAAGGAGCTAACGGGCCGACGACTCCGCAGGCCGACGAGATTCTCCGCGAGCGAGGCGTGGTGACGGTGCCGGACATTCTTGCGAACGCAGGAGGCGTGACGGTAAGCTATTTCGAGTGGGCGCAGAACATTCAGCAGTTCCGGTGGGAACTCGATCGCGTCAACTCGGAGCTCGAAAAGACCATGGTTCGCGCGTACGCCGCCATTCGCGACCTCGCCAACCACAAGTCGATCGACCTCCGAACGGCGGCCTTTGCTCTCGGGATTCAGCGAGTTGGGCGCGCCGCGTTGGCCCGCCACCCTCTGCGTAAGTCACTCAGCTTCGACTGAAGACCAGAAGCGCGAGGGCCACCATCGCGGGCACGCCCTGGATGAACAGAATCGACATCTTTGCTGTGAAGGCGCCGTAGAGTCCGGCCACTGCCACACAGGCGAGCAAGAACACTTGGAGCGTGTAAGCCGTCTCGGGGTTCGAGACCAGCAGACTGAGAATGAGACCGGCAGCGAGAAAGCCGTTGTAGAGCCCTTGATTGGCAGCGAGGGTCTTCGACGTTTCCGCGTCTTCTCGCGATAGCCCGAATGTTTTTCGACCAAGAGGTTTGGTCCAAAGGAACATCTCGAGGACCATCGCCCAGAGGTGAAAAACGATCACGTAGCCGATGAGAACGGTGATGAGCGCGTGCACGAGGCGGGATGGTACCAGGCCGGGCGTCCTTCCCAAAGCCCTGACTTATTGCGGGGTCGGGGCTCCAGCGGACGCGTTGAGGGTTTCGGCCACGATTCTCCAGACTCTGGGGTTGAAGCCAAGCCCGAGATGCGAACCGGACACTTCCACGTGCTTCGCCTGGGGATTGTAGCGGTCGAGCGCGGCCCGCCAGCCTACGACGGCGTCACTCCGACTATAGATGACCGTGAGTGGCGACCGAACGCCCGCCTCATTCATCTCGTGCACGTGCTGCTCGAACTCGTCGAGGTCCATTCCGCGCCGTCGCGCATAGAACGAACCGGCGCTTGTGTACTTGGGGCCTCCCTCGACGGGCGTGCCCATCGTGATGATTTCCTGCACTAACTCCGGCCGCTGCATCGCGGTGATACGGGCGATGACGCCGCCGAGGCTCCAGCCGATCAGCGTCACGGGGGCGCTTGGGTCAGCGGTTGCATCCAGACGTTTGATGAACCGCTCGGCTTCGTACTCCGGATCGCCGTCGTTGCGACCGAGTCCCCATCCCGACGCATCATAGTCGAGGTAGCGAAGGAATTTTTGCAGTGCCCAGGTCGAGCGGTCGTCCGCGAAAAAACCAGGAAGGAGCACCACCGGGCGACCGTCGCCCTTCGGCAGCGAGCGCAGGCTCGGCGCTCTTGGAAGGAGTGACGCCGCCTCTAGAATGGCGCGTGCCTCGAGGTACTTCAGCGAGGGCTTCGGAGGCCGTAGCCGAAACTGAGCCTGTCTGCCTATGGGGGTGTCCCCCGTGGATTGTGTGTTGAAAGGCATGGTCGATCCTTGAAAATGGTTCTGATGCGAACTAACCTAGGGCAACGCGAGACGGTTCGCAAGTGAACCAATATGTATGATGACCAAAAAAACACCCATTCACGAGCTTGAGGAAATCCCCGGCTACAGCTCCTGGCTGGAAGTCGTGAAAACGTACACCAAATGTCAGCGCCTACTCACCAACAGGCTAGGCGCGCTCGACCTCAGCATTGCGAGGTACGAGGTTCTTCTGGCGATCATGAGGGAAGAAGGGCTTTCCCAGAAGCGTTTGGCTGAGCGCCTGCTTGTTGCGAAGAGCAACATTACGGTGCTGCTGCAGCGTCTCGAGGAGCGCGGACTCGTCGAGCGTCATGCCGATCCAGACGATGCTCGAGGGCACTGCGTGACCCTCACGAAGGCGGGCCGGAGCCTCGTCCGCAAGGGGTCGCGCGCCCAAGGAGAGGTGGTTCACCTCATGATGGACGGTGTGAGCCCCGCTGATGCGCGGAGTTTCGAGCGGATCACGCGAACGGTTGGTGCGCGGCTCGATGCTGCCATCGAGGCCGAGGTCGCGCGCGGACCGAGGCAACCCTAGAAGTAGCTTGGCGGAGGGGCGTAGCCTCGAAACCGCTTCCGCAAGGATACGACCGTCTGTCCGAGAGGCGCCTTCACCTTATCGAGGAGGGCCGATCGTCCTGGCGGCTTCGGGGAGATATGAAGCCGCCTCAACGCGCGGTTGAGCGCGTGAACGCGTGCATGTCGACGCGTCAAATCAGTGTAGAAGACCATGCCAATCGAGACGGAGACGCCGTCTCCCGGCGCAACCCAGTCGGGTTCGCTGCGGGTCATGTGAGGGGTGGTGCTGGGAAAATACACGCCTTCGTTCGGCCCGCAGTCAAACCGAGTGCTCTTCTCCAACGTGCCTTCAACCATCCGCACGCTCTCGAGCCCGCCGTCGATGATGAAGCTTTCGACCGTTGCGCTTCCGACCACGGTGGTGTCATGGCGATCCCAGACGTAGATCGACTTGTGGCCGCGGATCTGGAGCCAGAAGTTGTTCTCCCGATCGATATGAAAGGGGACGACGGCCGGCGGCGCGGAAATAAAAACGAAGCCTCTCACGTAGTGGATGCGTTCGGTACGACCGAGAAGCTGCTGGAGGTTCTCCTGCACCTCGCGCAAGAACCGGTCGTAGGTGGGGTCCCGCTGCACGTTGTAGAGCGCGATCCACGAACCGGGCCTGTCGATGTCGGCGAAGACCTCGCCAAGCGAGCGGCCGTCGGTCGGATGGTCCCCGTGCGAGAACGGCGAGTCCGGCCGGATGCCCGGATTGACGAACCGACACCCACCGATCGGCGAGATCCGATGCGCGAGCGCCTCGAGCGCGTCGAGCTGCATCAGGGGGTGCCGTCCGAAATCGTGTCGAATCGGCCCAAATCGATAGGGCGAGAACGCCGCCTGGTCGACGAGGCTGATACGACAGGATGGGGTGACGACGGGTGATTTCACGGCACGGGAGGCTAGCGCACGACGCCCGAGAGGGCTCGGCCCAGGTGCGGCGATCGTGACCCCCGTCTAGTCGACCTAGAATCTGTGACGAAACTACCTCGAGAACCCTCCCGCAGGTCTTTGTTTCGCCCGTTTCGTCAGCTAAATTGGATCGATTCACGCTCTACGAGATGCTCTGACCAAGGGGCTCTTAGCTGTCCCGTAGCGGTGAACGCCCAAGACCTAGCCAAAGACTCATCGGAGACAAGACATCCTCTCAAACTCCCAGGCCGACGCCTCGATTTTTTCGCGGTTCCTCGCGGTCGCTTCGGCGAACCCAGACCGTGAGGCGGTGGTATGCCTGGCCGCCGAAGGCGTTGCCAAGACCCACACGTACGGGTCACTCCGCTCGCGAGTCGAGTCGATTGGCGAGGCGTTGAGGCAGGGCGGGCTGGGGCCGGGAGACCGACTCCTCGTGCCGTCGATGGCCTCCGCTGACGTGCCGGCGACGTATCTCGCCTGCTCGGCGCTCGGGGCCGCGTACGTCCCGGTCAGCTTGACTTGGCCAGCAGCAAGGCTTGAGCGAATCGTCGCAGACTCGGGGGCGCGGCTCGCCGCCGACTTCGGCGAACCGTTACCGGCCATCATTCGCCGTGACCTCGAGGTCCTGGACGTACGCACGGAAGTCGACGCAGAGGAGCTGCCCATGCCTGCGCCCGACATCGAGGCGCCCGCGTACATCATGTACACGTCCGGCTCGACGGGGACACCCAAGGGCGCTGTCGTGCCCAATCGCGCCATCCTGCGCCTCGTCGTCGATACGGACTTCATGCAGTTCGACGCGAATACCCGTTTTGCTCAGTTGGCGGCGCAAACCTTCGACGCCGCGACTTTGGAGATTTGGGGGCCGCTTCTCAACGGAGGGTGCTGTGTGATGGTACCGCAGCGCGAAATCCCAGACCTGGACCTCGTTCGGAAAGCCATCGATGGCCACGGGGTAAACGCGATGTGGCTGACCGCCTCGCTGTTCAACTTCATCATCGATGAATCGGCCGAGATGCTGCGACCGCTCTCGGTTCTGCTGAGCGGTGGCGAAGCCCTTTCCGTGCCCCATGTGGTGAAGGCGAATCGGCTGTTGCCGAACACCCAGCTCATCAACGGCTACGGTCCCACCGAGAACACGACCTTTACCTGCTGCTACCGGATTCCGAAGGAGTTCCCGGCTGATGCCAGCTCAGTCCCGATCGGAACACCGATTCGAGGAACCTCGGTCCGCGTCGAACCGGTTGAAGGCGAAGCGCACGCCGATGCGACGGGGGAACTCATCGCAGGAGGCAAGGGGCTGGCGCTCGGTTATCTCCGTCGGCCCGAAGAGACGGCGGCGCGGTTCGTTTCCGATCCCGAGGAGCCATCGCGTCTCGTCGCATATCGAACCGGGGACCTGGTGCGGCGGCGCGAGGACGGCCTGCTCGAGTTTCTCGGTCGACTCGACCAGCAGGTGAAAATCAACGGGCATAGGATCGAGCCCGGTGAAATCGATGCGGTCGCGCTCGGGATCGACGGGGTGCGCCAAATGCGCACGGTCCTGCGGGTTGCCGACGGTCAGAAGCGACTGGTCGGCTACTATGTGGGCAGCTGTTCCGAGTTGGAGCTCCGGACCGGCCTGCGGGTTTCGCTCCCCGACTTCATGCTGCCGGCGCGCCTAGTTTCGGTGCCGGAGCTTCCGTTCAACGCCAATCACAAGCTCGATCTCGACCGACTGCCGAATCCCTTTGAAGCCAAGCCGGCTCTGCGGCCTGCGACCTCGCTGAGCCTCACCGACGAGGTGGCTGCGATCTGGCGCCGCGCCGTCGTCGGTATTGCGGAGTTCGGGCACGACGACAATTTCTTCGACGTGGGTGGGAGCTCCCTCGATGCCCTCGAGGTCGTGAAGGAATGCGAGCGGCTCGTCGGTCGGGAGATCTCGGCGGTCAAGGCATTCGAGTTCCCAACGGTCAGGGCTCTCGCGAAATTTTTGGAACAAAGCGCGGAATCTCCCGAGGTCGCGGCGAGGAGTCGCGCCCAAAAACGCAGGGCGTCCATGGCGAAGCGAAGGACGTCCCGCTAGCGTGCCCATGGGGAGTTACCTCGAAAAGTCACCGATGAACGAAACCTCTCAAGATGTTGAAAACGCAGTCGCCATCGTAGGGATGACAGGCCGCTTTCCCGGCTCGCCGACCGTGAGCGAGCTGTGGGCGAGTCTCATGGCAGGGCGAGAGGGCCTGACCTTCTTCGAGGAGGGCGAACTCGACCCCAGCGTCCCAGCCAAACTTCGCGCGAACCCAGGTTACGTCCACGCGCGGGGGATTCTCGCCGACATCGAGCAGTTCGACCCCGCGTTTTTCGGCATGTCGCCGCTCGAGGCCAGCATCATGGACCCCCAGCAGAGGCTTCTGCTCGAAGCAGCCTGGAACGCACTCGAGGATGCAGGCATCGTACCTGACACTTCAGAAGACCTGATCGGCGTGTGGGTCGGCACCAACTGGAACACCTATTTCACTTCCAACGTGCTTCGAAACGAAAAAACGCTTCAGCGATACGGCGAGTTCAACGCGAGACTGGCGAACGAGAACGACTTTCCAGCCAGCCGCATCTCGTACAAGCTCAATCTCAAAGGCCCAAGCGTCACAGTCAATACGGCGTGCTCGACGTCTTTGGTTGCCGTCATCGAGGCGGTGCGGTCGCTCCGCAACTACGAATGTGATGCGGCGCTTGCGGGGGGTGTGTCGGTCAGCGTGCCCAATCGCGTCGGCTACCTTCATCAAAAAGGTGGGATGCTCTCAAAGGACGGCCACTGTCGACCGTTCGACGCCTCGGCGACCGGCACGACTTTCAACGACGGGCTGGCCATGGTCGTGCTCAAGCGGCTCGACGATGCAATCCAGGCCAACGACCGCATCTACGCGCTCATTCGCGGCACAGGCATCAACAACGACGGCTCCGACAAGGTCAGCTACACCGCGCCCAGCGTCCAGGGGCAGCGAGCCGCGCTCGAGCTTGCGATCGCCGACGCCGACATCGATCCGCAGACCGTAGGCTTCATCGAGACCCACGGTACGGCGACGCCCCTTGGAGACCCGATCGAGGTCGAGGCGATCAGGATGGCGTACGGCGACGATGCCGAGGGTCCGCGATGTATCCTCGGGTCGGTCAAGAGCAACATCGGCCATTCGGTTCACGCGGCGGGGGCCACCGGGCTCATCAAGGCCTCCCTCGCACTCGAATCGGGTCAAATCCCGCCGACGCTGTTCTTCGAGAAGCTCAACCCAACGCTCGGACTCGAGCAGAGCCGCTTCGAAGTCAACGCCGCGCCCGTGGGCTGGCCGCAGGCAGGAGTCCGTCGCGCCTCGGTGAGCTCGTTTGGTGTCGGTGGCACGAACGCCCACGTCGTGCTCGAACAGTACCGGGCGCTCGCTGCGACGCCGCGTCCCGACGCGATCGGACCGAGCGTCCTCCCTTTGTCCGCGAAGAGTCGCAGCGCCCTCATCTCGGCTAGGAAGAGCCTCGGCACTACGCTCGAGTCCACCGATACGTCCCTGCGCGACACCGCTTACACGCTCACCGTGCGACGGGCGGCGTTCGAGCACCGCATGGCCTGCGTGGCCGGCGACCGAACGCACGCCGTCGAACTGCTGAAGTCTGAGCGGGCCGATGCGGTCGTGTGGGGTAAGGCCAGAGAGTTCGAGCGTCTGGTGTTCGCGTTCCCAGGGCAGGGCGCACAGTTCCCTGGGATGGCCGCCCACGCACACCGCGAATCAATCTCGTTTCGCGAGGCCTTCGATGTCTGCATGACGATCGCGCAGGACCTGGTGAACGAAGACCTGCGGGGGCTGCTGTTGACCGAGACGCCTACCAAGCAGATGGGCGCCACGCTCGCGCAGACGCGGCTTGCGCAGCCGGCGCTCTTCGCCGTCGGGTATTCGCTTGCGCAACAGTTCCTCGCGATGGGTCTCGAGCCCGCTGCGCTCATCGGTCACAGCATCGGCGAGTACGTGGCCGCCGCGCTCGCGGGCGTGATGTCGCTAGAAGACGCGGTGGGTCTGGTCGTCGAGCGAGGCCGGCTGATGCAGGCCCAGCCGCCGGGCTCGATGTTGGCAGTGTCGAGCGACCCCGAGAGTCTCGCGCCGTGTCTTTCGGGAGTCGTTGAGCTGGCGGCCATCAACGCGCCCGAGTCGTGCGTGCTGACTGGCCCGACGGGCGAACTTGCCGAGGTCCAACGCGTGCTTGCCGACCGCGGGCTGAAAGTCACGCCGCTGAAGACCTCCCATGCATTTCATTCGGCGATGATGGAGGGTGCGCTTGCCGAGTTTCGGGACGCAGTGCGACAGGTGAAACTCTCGGCGCCGAAGATACCCATCGCGTCCACCAAGACCGGGTCCTGGCTAGGGGATGAAGAGGCGATCTCGCCGGAGTATTGGAGCGATCAGATCCGAGAACCCGTCCGGTTCTCCGACGCGCTGACAACCCTTCTCGACGCGCCGACCTGCATGCTCGAACTCGGCCCTGGCAACACGTTGTCGGCACTCGCCATGATGCAGGCCGACCCGCGACACGCCTTCGTGAGCAGTCTCGGCACGGCCAAGCAGCCGCGAGCGTACCCTGTCGCGGAGACTGTGGCTCGCCTCTGGGTCGATGGGCTGGTGGTGCCCTGGGATGCGCTCATGGATCTCGACGGCGCAAAGCTAGCGGACCTGCCGACATATGCCTTCGACCGCAGGGCGTGCTGGATTGACCCTGACGCGACTCGAGAGACCGTCGCCGACGAAGCCTCATCCCATGGGTCGACCGACCTCTCGGCGCCGGCCCAAGGCGCGCAGACCTCGGCACGCGATCGCCTCGTCGCGCTGTTTTCGGAGACCACCGGCGTCGACCTCGGTGAAGCAGAAGCCGATCGTTCGTTCTCCGAGCTCGGCCTGGACTCGCTCTCGCTGACCCAGGTCGCAATCGCGATCGAAGACACGTTCCGGGTCGAAATCAGCTTTCGGCAGCTCGGCGAGACACTCTCCTCCCTCGGCACCCTGACTGCCTACGTCGAGGAGCACGGAAGCGACCCGGAGCCAGGGCCATCATCGAGCGGCACGTCGCCCGGGGTTCCGAGCCCAGCGTCTGCAGCGGGCCTGGCGGTCACCACGCTGGTCGAGTCCATGAAACGCAGTATCGAGCGCGAAGCACGGCCCTCGGACGACCGACCGGCGTCGCTCGAGAGCTGGGACGACCTCGGAGCTTCGCGTGCTGAGTCGCTCCGGAGGTTCATCGAGGAACATTGCGAGAAGACACAACAATCGAAGCTGCACACGCAACGGTACCGTGGGGCTCACGCCGACCCCAGGACCGCGGCCGGCTACAACAAGATCTGGAAAGAGATCGTCTATCCGTTGGTCTGCAATCGGTCCTCAGGGCCCCATCTCTGGGACCTCGACGGCAATCGATACATCGACCTGCTGAGCGGGTTCGGTCCGAATATGCTCGGCCACGCCCATCCCCGAGTGATGGCCGCCGTGGCGAAGCAGCTTCAGGAGGGCATCGAGATTGGCCCACAGTCCCATCTGGCCGGAGCCACGGCGGAGCTGGTCTGCGAACTGACCAAGATGGATCGGGCTAGCTTCGTCTGCACCGGTTCGGAGGCCGTGCAAGCGGCGATGCGCTGCGTCCGGACGTTCACGCGCAGAGATAAAATCGTCCTTTTTCGAGGCGACTACCACGGCAACTTCGATGAGGTCCTCGTTCGGGGGGTGAACGGGAAAGGCTTCTTGCGAACGCGCCCCTCGGCTCCTGGCATTCCGAAGTCGAACGTGAACGACATCATCGAACTCGAGTATGGCAATCCAAGCAGTCTCGAGGTGCTCAGAGAGATCCAACACCTGGTCGCGGGCGTGATGGTCGAACCGGTCCAGAGCCGTCGTCCGGAGTTTCAGCCTCGTGATTTTCTTCATGAAGTCCGGACTATCTGCGACGAATCTGGCGCGCAGCTGATCTTCGATGAGGTGGTCACGGGGTTCCGCTGTCATCCAGGGGGCGCCCAGGCGGTCTTCGGCGTGAAGGCGGACATTGCGACCTACGGCAAAGTGGTTGCGGGGAATCTGCCGATTGGCATCGTGGCGGGTCGTCGTGAGGTCATGGACACCTTCGATGGTGGGGATTGGCGCTACGGTGACGACTCGGGGCCGGAAGCGGCGGTGACGTTCTTCGCCGGAACCTTTGCCCGCCACCCACTGGCGATCGCGGCGTGCTACGAGATGCTCTCGATTCTCAAAGAGGAGGGGCCTGCGCTCCAGGAGCGACTCGCTGCGCGGACCTCGGCGTTCGCCGGCCAGATCAACGCCGTCTTCCAAGAGCGCGACCTTCCGTTCGAGCTGCCGCACTTCGCGTCCGTCATGTACCTGCGCAACCGCGACTGGACCGATCTCGGATCGCTCCTCTGGTACTACCTGAGGCACCACGGCTTGTTCATGCTGGAGGGCTTTCCATCCTATATGACCGAAGCGCACACGGACGCGGTGCTCGCCGAGGCCAAAGAGGCGTTCGTCACGAGTCTCGACGAGATGCTCGAGGCAAAGCTGCTGCCCAAGGCCCGGTCTTTGAACCGCGACATCGGGGCAAGTGCGTTCGATGCGACCAAGCCTCCGGTGCCCGGCGCGCGTCTCGGACGCGATTGTCGCGGGCGCCCCGCATGGTTCGTGGCAGACGAGAATGACCCGAAGAAGTTCGTACAGGTAGAGGTGTCACGGTGACTGGGAACCCCCAAAGCGACGCTCCGGCTGAGTCGTTCGACCCGTTCGCGGGCGGCGATGTCGAGGTTACGTTCGTGCCGACGGAGTCCCAGCGCGAGATTTGGACGTCGGCGGCCCTCGGCGAGGACGCGAACTGTGCTTTCAACGAGTCGGTTTCCCTCGAGCTTCGCGGGGCGTTGGACGTTGCGAAGCTCGAGCTAGCCCTGTCGAACCTTTGCGCGCGGCACCAAGCGCTTCGAACGACCTTCAGTGACGATGGAGAGCTCGCTCTCGTGCTCGGCGCGTTGGAGGTCCCGGTAAATCACCATGACTTCTCCTCCGACGACGAAACGACGTCGGCAGGGCGCATTCGGGAGCTTGCGCAGGCCCAGGTCGGTACCCCGTTCGACCTCGTTCAGGGCCCGCTCGCCCGGTTCTCGCTCATCAAGCTGAGAGCAGACCGGCATGTGTTGATTCTCACCCTTCACCATATCGTGTGTGACGGCTGGTCGATCCTCGTCTTGCTCGAAGATCTCTCCCGTCTCTACGAGGAGGCGCTTGGGACGGGCGAACCCCTGCCGCCGGCCCCCGCGTTCTCAGACTACGCACATCGACTCACCACGCTCGACGCCGCTGCGACCGAGGCGCACTGGATCGAGCGATACGAGACGCTGCCGCCCGTGCTCGACCTGCCACCGGACCGTCCGCGCCCGCTCATGCGCAGTTTCGATTCTGCTCGCGTCGATCGAACCCTGCCCAAAGAGAAGCTCGAAGCCCTGAAGGCCGCGGCTGCAAAGAACGGGGTAGGTCTCTTCGGCTGGATGTTCGCCGGCTGGTTTACCTGTCTGAGGCGGCTCACCGGGCTCAGTGACATCGTATGCGGGGTGCCGGCATCCGGGCAGAATGCCTCTGGTATGCAGACCCTCGTCGGTCACTGCGTGAATCTGCTTCCTGTGCGGCAACAGACGGAAGACGCAGGGTTCTCAGAGTTTGCGCGCGAAGTCCAAAGCAATCTCTACGACGCGCTCGATCATCAGGAGTTCACGTTCGGACGTTTGGTCCGACGGCTCCGGGTGCCGCGAGACCCAGGGCGAATTCCGATCGTCTCGGTGCAGTTCAACCTCGATCCGCCACTCGACTTGTCCGCGCTTACCTTCGGGGGCCTCGAAGCGTCGTTCAGCTCCAATCCGCGCACCTTCGAGAACTTCGAGATTTTCCTGAATCTGGCGGAGCACGCCGATGGCTTGGCCATGGAGTGCCAATACAATACGCAGCTGTTCGACCGGGCCACGATTGAGGCCTGGCTCGACGTCTACGTACGCATCCTCGACGCCGTCAGCGGTCCAAACGAATGGCAGCTCTCGGACGTCCCGGTTCTCGACGAGGCTGCAGCTTCGGTGTGCAGCACGTTGGCGACGGTGTCTGACCCTCCGGCCGGCTCCGAGGCGAGTCCTCTTGAACTATTCGCCGCCACGGTGGCGCGCGTTCCCCATAAGGCTGCCGTCACGTCGTCAGGGGGCACGCTCAGCTTCGCAGAACTCGACCGCGCTAGCGATCGGCTGGCCGGTGCCCTGGTTGCGCAGGGGGTGCGCCCCGACGCGCGAGTCGGACTGTCCGCGCGTCGGGATGCGAACCTTCTGGTTGGCATCCTGGGGATCTGGAAAGCGGGGGCCTGCTATGTCCCCCTCGATCCGGAGTTTCCGAGCAGCCGCTTGGAGTTCATGGTGGCCGATGCGGCGATGGACTGCTTGGTCGCCACCCACGAGATCGCCGAGGAGCTCCCTGAAGTCGCACGCACGGTGTTTCTCGATGATCCGATGGCCGAATCGACCGTCGACCCGTCCCTCGGCAAAGGCGCGACGCGTGCCTACGTCATCTACACCTCAGGCTCGACGGGCAAGCCCAAGGGCGTCGAACTACCCCTTGAGGCGATCAGCAACTTCCTTCAGAGCATGCGGGTACGGCCCGGCCTCGCCGAAACCGACGTCCTGGTGGCGGTCACGACTCTCTCGTTCGACATCGCCGTCTTGGAGCTGTTGCTCCCGTTGGTGACCGGAGCCACGGTCGTGATTGCCGACTACGATCAGACACGCGACCCGGTCGCGTTGCGCGCACTCCTCGAGAGTTCCGAGGCGACCGTCATGCAGGCGACGCCGTCAACCTGGCAAATGCTTCTTGATTCAGGCTGGAAGCCTCCGAGAACATTCAAGGTTCTCTGCGGTGGCGAGGCCCTGCCGCGGAAGCTCGCCTCGGCGCTCACCGCCGTCTCCGACCGTGTCTACAACATGTACGGGCCAACCGAGACCGCGATCTGGTCGCTCGTGGCCCAGGTGACTCCGGGCAATGCGCCGGTCACCATTGGCACGCGGATTCATGGGACTTCCCTCTGCGTAGTCGATTCGGACATGCGGCTTGTCCCCGAGGGCGTGATGGGCGAGCTGCTGATCGGCGGCAAGGGACTGGCGCTCGGGTACCTCAATCGGCCCGAGCTCACGGCCGAACGCTTCGTCTGGTGGCCGTCCCAGAGCGACGAAAACCGGCAGCGCGTCTATCGGACGGGCGACTTGGTTCGCCGCGGATCGGACGGGACGCTCCAGTTCGTTCGCCGGATCGACACCCAGGTCAAGGTTCGGGGCTTCCGCGTCGAACTCGGAGAAATCGAACAGACGCTCGAAGCGCATCCGCACGTATCGAGCAGTGTCGCGAAGGTGTACCAGCCGAGCGATGGCGACACTCGACTAGTGGCCTACTTCGTCGCGGACGATGACACAGTGGATCCAGACTCGCTTCGCCAGCATCTCGCTGCGAGGCTCCCCGCGTACATGGTGCCGCAGCACATCGTGCGGATCGACTCGGTGCCGCTCACGCCCAACCTCAAGGTGAACCGTGCGGCGCTCCCCGACCCGGTGGGTGGCTCTCAGGTCGAGTACGCTGCTCCGACCACCGAAGCGGAAACCCTGATGGCCCGGGTTTGGGCGGACGTGCTCGGGATCGAGCAGGTGGGAACCCAGGACGACTTCTTTGCGCTTGGGGGCCACTCGATCCTCGCGACGAGAGTCATCGCGCGGGTCAAGGAGCAGACTGGCGTCGACCTGCCTCTTCGCCGCCTCTTCGCAAACCCGGTCCTCGGTGTGCTGGCCGACCACCTGGGTGCGCTTCTCGCGATTCGCGACGCCGCGGCGCAGCAGGCCGATGGTGATCGTGAGGAGTTCAGCTTTTGAGCGCATCCAGCATTCTGAGGGAGCTGGCCGCGCTCGGCGCGGGTCTGAGGGCAGATGGAGACCAGCTTCTCGTTGACGCGCCGAAGGGCGCCATTACGGCCGAGCTTGCGTCGAGAATCCGCGAGCACAAGCAGGCCCTGCTCGAGGCGGTACGGGAGTTGGCCACGGAGTCGGTCGCGAGGATCGAGTCGAGTGAGGCGAATACCGGAGTGCTCTCGCTCGCACAGGACCGCATCTACGCGCTCGACCGAATGAACCCCAAGGCAGCGGCTTTCAATCTCGCTGGGCTCTGGGCGCTCTCTGGTCGTCTCGACGAGGAAGCGTTCACTTCGGCTTTTCGTCAGCTCCTCGAACGACATCCGCTCCTGCGCGCGCGGTTCTTCGAATCGCCCGCGGGTGTGAAGCTCGAAACCAGCATGCCGCAGCGACTACCGCTCAGCTTCGTTTCGTTCGAAGGGACCACTCAAGCAGAGATAGTCGCATGGGCAGACGAGACGACCGCACGACCGCGAGACCTCTCCGAGGGGGTCTTTCAGCTCTACGTGCTTCGGCAGACCGACGAGGAGGTGCTCCTTTGTGTCGCGGTGCACGGAATCATCTGGGATGCATGGTGTTACGACATCATGCTCCGCGACCTCGGCGAACTTTACGTTGCGCAGCGGGAAGGGCGAGCTCCCGAGCTCCCTCAGCTGAGTCTTCGCTACGAAGATTTCGCGGTCTGGCAGCGCAACACGCAAGAGTCCAAAGCACTGGTGTTTCAGCGGGAGCAAACGCTTCGACGTTTGTACGGCGCGCTCGAGCGCGTTCCGATGCCAACGGACTTTCCGCTCGACGAATCAAACGACCACCAGGGCGCTCGCTTGAATTTTCGTTTCCCTCCCGAGCTTGCGAAGAAGGTCCGCGAGGAGGCGCGTGCACGCGGGGTCACGCCCAACATGCTCGTGCTGGCAGGGTTCGCCTCGGTCGCTGCGCGACTCGCGGACGTCGACCACGTATTGATCACCACGCCGGTACGCAACCGGGACCAGCCAGGCCTCGAGGACATCATCGGTCCGTTCACCAACAGTCTTTTCCTCGCGTTCGACTTCCGAGGCGAACCCGGATTCGGAGAGGTGGTCTCTCGAGTGCGAACGGTCGTTGCCGATGCCGTATCGAATCAAGGCGTGCTGTTCGACAAGCTGCTCGAGTCGCTCGAAGTCACGACCGGTACGAGCAGCCTCTTCCAACTAGACTTTTCCTACCAAGATACCGGCGAACGCGTCCGCAAGTGGGGTGACCTCCAGGTGAACCCTGGCCCCCCCCACGACTTTCATACGACGCATTCGGAGCTCAGCTGCTGGGTTCTCAGTCACAAAGACGGCGGGCTCAGTGGTGCCGTGGACTTCCGCACCGCGCTCTACCGCGCGGAGACGGTGCGCTATTTCCTGGATCAGTTCGAGCGACTCTTGGAGCTTGGTCTGGCCAAGCCTGAGGTGCCCGTTCGTGGGCTCGAACTGGACTCGCCGCCGGAGGTCCTCGTAGGCCCGGAGCGAGAGCCAACTCGCTCGGATTCAGACGCCCTCGGGGCGCAGGTCTCCGACTGGCTGTCTGCAGTAGACGACGGGCGAGCCGCGCTCATCGTCGAAGGGCAGTCGATCGGGGCAGGAGCGCTCAGGGGGCGTGTGCGCGACGCGGTGGAGCGGCCTTCGTCGCCCGAACGGCGTCTTGAAGACGCCTCGAGGACCATCGGGGACGACGCGGTTGCGTCTGTGACGGGGCTCTTGGCCGCGATCGCCACCGGTGACGGTGGCCCGTTTGACGACTGCCCGGTCAACGTCGACTCTCTGGCTCTGTCCCGGTGGGCATTCGAAGGACTCCCCGCGGGAGGAACGCTGTTCTTGCCGCCGGACGGGGGGGCACTCTGGTGGACCGCGGTTGTCGGAGGGCTGCTCAACGGCCACACCGTCTTCGTCCCGGGCGCGGCGGAACGCGAGGATGAGTTCGGTCTGGCCGAGGCGATCGAACGCGCCTCCGACCCGCTCGTGGTCGCGAGCCTTCCTTTGGTCCTCGCACTGGAGTCCTCCCTCGAAGCGGGAGACCCCCCACGTTATTTCTTGCCTGCCGAGGCTCTTACCTTCGAAACGCTTGCGATGCTTTCGCGCCGCGGCGTCAGGGTTGAGGCGCTTACGCTGCTTCCGGAGACCGGGGCGCCCGCCGCGCGGTGGTCTACCGATGACGAGGGACGGCTGTATCTCGCGGGGGTTGCTCCGGGCCTCGCGCTCCGACTGGTCGACCGTCGTGGCAACGTCGTTCCCGAGGGCGCAGTCGGGATGCTGGAGTTCCATGGCAAGGGCAAAGCGTTTGTCTCGAGCGCGAAAGCGCGCCTAGGCCCTGGCGGCTTGGTCGAGTACCGCGGCGCGGAGATCGACTCACCGTTTGGCTTAGAGAAGGTGGAACGCGCTCTCATGGAACACCCCACCGTTGGTGAGGCTGCCGTGGCCGTTTTTCAGGACGAAGAGGAGACGCGCCTCATCGGGTACGTAACCGCGGGAGACGGTGCGAGTGTCTTGGGCAGTGAGCTTCGTGCTTATCTGAGAGAGCGGTTTCCCGGGTACATGGTGCCGGGGCTCATCATGGAACTCCGCGACATCCCGCGGACACCAAACGGGCAGGTTGACCGGAAGTTGCTGCCGGACCCCATCGAGGCAGCCGCGCGGCGCGAGTTCGTCCCCCCGAGCACCGAGCTCGAGCAATGCCTCGCTCACGTGTGGCAGCAACTGCTCGGGATCGATCGCCTGAGCATCCACGACAACTTTTTTGAGCTCGGCGGCAACTCGCTCCTGGCGATCCAGGCGGTCGCGATGATGAACAAAGAAACTGGCGCTCGGGTGGAGCCGCGACTCTTCTTCTTCCAGTCGCTGGGTCAGCTGGCATCGTCGCTCGAACACCGGACGACTGCCTTGGCTACCTCGGAGGCAGGAACGCGCCCGTCATGACGAACCCCTGCGTCTGACACCCTCGAATGACGAGATCCTCGAGGCGCGGGGCTACCTCGCCGACAGCGGCCGCGATCATCACGCCCGATTCGTCGCCCAACCGCAGCTCGACGTCGAGGAAATCCATCCAGACACGACTCGCGGGGAAGAGCGCTTTGTGGATCGATTCCTTGGCGGAAAAGAACACGAGTCCAAGCAAGCCGTCTGCGCCGTTCTCCTGGACGAGTTCCCACTCGCGGTCGTTGAGCACCATCCGCCGAATCGTCTCCGGAAGCGGACGCAGGGGCTCTGCATCCAGACCGATCGCGGCGCAGACAGTGGCGGGTGCGGCGACAGCCCCTACGAATCCATCACAGTGGGTGATCGAACCGACGTAGCCATCAGGCCATACTGGCTCTCGGGACGGGCCAACGGGGATTTCGTTTGCCGGCAAGCCAAGACGCGCGAGCGCCACTCGCGCGCATCCGCGGCCTCGCCGGAACTCGGCTTGGCGACCGGGGACTGCGCGCTCGATAGCGGATCGCTCGTTGCCCATCGACGCTGGGGGTGCGTCGCCTAGATCATGATGGGTGCTCACGGCCACGCCTTCGGGAAAGAAGGTTTCGATCTGGCCGCTGAGACTCAACCTTCGCCCGAAACCGCCTGCTCCCCGGTCCAAGGGGTCGCCGATTCGAAGTCTGCAGTCTGTACCCATTCCAGCACTATCTTCCGGAGATGGCTCTGAAAATGCTGGAGTCGAAACGTATGGTCGAAGTCTTCGAGGTATTCGAGCGCGAGAGCATCACCAAAGTCGAGACCTGGGAACATCTCGAAGAACTGTTTTCGCGAGTTGAACTGCGCTTCCATTCCGCCGGTGAAAATCGCGAGGATCTTTCCGTTGCGCGCGACGATGCGCTCGAAGTGATCGCGCATCAGATCGGGCGGCAGGAAGGCCGCCGGGGAGATCGAAGCCCGCTTCGTGACCACCGCGTCTCCTGACTCGGTGCCTGATTCGGGCGGCGCACGCAGGCCGCCCAGTGCCCTTTGTACGAGCTGATGCTTTCCGCTTAGAACGTTGGCCCAAGCCTGGAACGTCAACAGTCTGTCGGAGAAGTGGCGGACGTAGTAGCCGGGCGTGCGATATACGTTCAGGTCGAGGAGCGTGCCTCCAACGACGCGCTCGTCGCGCCCCATGGTGCGCAGGGCGTTGTCCGCACCAGAGCAGAGTCCGACCATGATGAAGCGCCGGGCTCCCAGTTCATCAGCGGCGAAGGCGAGGGCATCGTCGATGTCGATGGCGGTCCGTTCCTGCGCAGACATGACAGGGGAAGTCGGCAGGATAATCGAGTCGCCAATACCAGCCATGTCGAAGCGAAAGCTGATGGAACCGGTGCGTGCGAGCTCGCGTGCGAGCATGACGTGGATCCGATTGGTGCCGATCCGATGGGTGATCCCCGAATTGAGAAAGATGATGACCGGCTTTTCCCCATGTGATTGCATGGGGCGGCACGTCACGCCGACGAGCGATCGGTCGCGACCGAACAACACTGCGCGTTCTTGGTAGTGCTGGGTCATGACGTCCATCCTGCGATGGCTTGCACAACATCCGCTGGAATCGCGCCGACTCCGAGATCTCCTTGCTCGCTCCAGCAGGGTGGGTTCTCGAGGGTGGAAAGCTGCAGCTCTGCGCCGGTGGATGAAAGAGACTGAGCCAGCGTCCGATGCGCCGCGCGGTCTTCCGATACGATCATGAAGATGCGAGGCGGAGGGGATTCGAAGGCCTGTAGATCCAGCGTTTCGAGATCGCGCTGGAGGGCTTCCGGGAAGGGGAACCCTTTGACTTCGAGTCCTCCCGCTGCAGTCAATACTGGCGTCGCGATCGAGCGGAGCCTGCTTGCTAGCTCCGGTCCGTCAGACACGGGATCCCACAGCACGAGTTGGTCGACCTGCTTCGAGCGATGTGAGGCAAGAGCGGCAACCGCCGCTCCGAGCCTAAGTCCAATGAGGGTGACGTGGCGAACGCGTGCAAGGTCGCGAAGCTCTGCGATGGCCGCGAGGGTGTCTTCGACCGCGCCGGCGATGCTTACTTCGGTGGACTCTCCGGCAGAGTCGCCGCTGCCGAAGTAGTCGAAGCGGAGCACGTCCAAGCCATTCTGGGTGATCTTGTCAGCCAGGAGTCTGCATGTTCGGTGAGACCACAGGTACTCGTCCATGAGAGGTGGGCAAATCACCACGCCACGTCGTTGCCGATCTCCTGCCGCGCGCTCGTAAACGCCGAAGAGCATTCGGTCTCGAGAGCCGAAGAAACACGGAGTCATTGGTTGCAGTCTCCTTGGAGGAGCACCGATCGTCCTTGAACCATCCCCGGTATCGCTAACGACATCATCCTACACGGGCCTCGCGTTCACGGCACAGCCGACGAATCACCTTTCAATTAAGCCTCTTGGAGTGTACCTGCGCAACGCGAGAGATCCCAAAGTATTCCCCAGTTCCTCGATAGCTCCGCCGCCGCTCGAGCTTTGACGCGCCGGTTTTGGGCGTCGTAGGCTACGCCGCGCATGCCCACAGCCACACCGAGTCCGTACGATGGAACACAATGGGGCATCGCGGAGGTCGTCGACCTCGAGGCCCAGCTCCTGGCGGATCGAGTCGGCGGCAACGGAGACCTGCAGGAGAGGGATTCTGCAATTGGCGTATCGATCCGGGACGAACGCGGTTCGGCCCGCTCAATGCTCCGCGCATGGCTTGCGTCGATGCGCGCCCGGGCAGACGGGGCGCTCCCGGGTCGGGCCGTGGAAGATGCCTACCGACAGACGACCTGGCTGGTTTGCTTGATCCTCTTTCTCTTCGGGGCTGGTTCGGCCGCCGCGGTGCTGCGCTTCACCGGAGAGCATCCTATCAACGTCCTGGTCGTCCTCGGCGTGTTCGTGTTCGCTCAGCTACTGACGCTACTCATCACGGTGTTGTTCTTCGCAGTTGCATCGTGGGCGCCAGGACTCTTCGAGAACCTCCCTCTCGTGGTTCTCGTCCGAAGCGCGGTGTCCTGGCTCTGGCAGCGTGCAAGTCGCAAACTCTCCTCCGGCCAGAAGCATCGAGAGATGCTCGGCTGGGTGCGTGGTCGTCGGTCTCTCTATTCTAGCCTCGAGCGACACTTGGTGTTCGTCTTGCTCCAGAGAGGCGCGATTGCGTTCAACCTGGGGGTTCTGCTCGCGTTCCTCGTAGCCGTTACTTTCTCAGACCTTGCGTTCGGATGGGGCACGACCTTGAGCATTGGCGCTCAACAGTTGCATGCGCTGTGCGCAGCGCTGGCCGCGCCTTGGGCCTCCTGGCTTCCATCGGCGACCGTCGACATGGCCCTCGTTGAAGCCACACAGTATTCGCGACTCGAGGGCACCTATGTCCAAGCCGCAAGAAGCGTGGAGGCCACAAGCCCTATGATGTACGGCCAGTGGTGGCGGTTCGTCGTTGCATGCATCGTCGCCTATGGGCTGTTGCCACGGGTCATACTCTCGATGCTTGGCCGCTGGAGTCTCGGGAGACAGCTCGCCGCGCTTCCCCCAGAGACCCCGGAAGTGCAACGACTTCTCCAACGCATCGGGTCGACCTCCGTGCGACCGAGGCATCGCGCCGACCCTGGGACGACCGCGCCCCTCGGTGCCGGCTACGATCGCATCGGGGAGCCGCAGCGCGAATACTCAGCCGACGATGCCCTGTGCACGCGATGGCGTGAGGCGGTGATCGAGCGTCCCACGTTGGAGTCGTTCCTCGGCGCACGGTACGGCCTTGGGATCGACGGCGAGATCGGCGAGTCCGGGGGGCACGACTACGACGCCGATTTGGTGTTTCTCGGGCGAACCGAGACGAGTTCGCTTCCGGTCTTTACGATCGTCGAACCGTGGAGCCACCCCGACCGTTCCTTTCGGAGGTTCGTGGCGGGCGTACGGGAGCGAGTAGATGAGACTCGACCAATCAACGTCGTCTTCACCGAACGGGGGAATCCGAATGACGTCGCGATCTGGACGGGCTACCTCTCCGAAATGGCCGACCCATACCTGGCACTCGACCGCACGAGTATCCGCACGCCGGAGGCCCTTTGACCGAACGCGTCGCAGCGTTGCCGCCGGCGTTCGCCGTCGTCGGTAGGGTCAACAAGGGCAAGTCGAGCGTCATCGCAAGCTTGATCGAGAACGACGCGGTGAAGATCTCGCCTCGCCCGGGTACGACCACCGAGTGCGTTCGGTACGACGTCGAGGAAGACGGAGAGGTCCTCTTCTCGGTGATCGACACCCCTGGGTTCGAGGACGCACCCAGAGCTCTCCACTGGCTACAGGAGCGCGAATCCACCGCCGCGAACCGGATCGAACTCGTGAGGTCCTTCGTCGACGAGTTTTCCGGCACCGATGAGTTCGAACAAGAGCGCAGGCTCCTCGAACCGATTTTGGACGGAGCCGCGATTCTCTACGTCGTGAACGGGGAGGAGCCCTACCGTGCGAACTACGAAGCCGAGATGGAGATTTTGCGATACACCGGACAGCCGGCGATGGCCTTGATCAACTGGAGCGAGGACGGAGCCTACGTCGATGACTGGCGCAACGCGCTCAATCAGTACTTCAAGCTCGTCCGCTCGTTCGATGCACACGAGGTCACTTGGCGCGAGAGGCGTCGGCTACTCGAGGCGTTCCAAGTCCTCGAGCCTCAATGGGAAGAACCTCTCGAACATGCCCTTGGTGTGCTCAACACGGAGCAAGAGCGGCGCATGCACGAGGTCGCCAACATCATCACCGATTTGCTTGTCGACTCCCTCACTTTCCACCTCGTCGTCACGCTGCCGTCCAGCACGGCCCTGCGCTTCGAGCGCGAGAAGCTCGAAACCCGATACCACGACGAACTCCGCAAGAAGGAAGCGGAAGCTCACCGAGACATTGCAGAGGTCTATCTTCACAAGCTCGACGGCTGGATGCCGGAGCACCCGATGGAGATCGATCGCCACGATGATCTGTTCTCCAAAGAGGCGTGGGAGGTGATGGGACTCCCTCCGAGAACCTTGCTGGCGATTACCACTGCGACCGGAGCGGTGGCGGGTGGGGCGATCGACGCGGCGGTGGGGATGGCGAGTTTCTTAACCGGCGCCGTCCTGGGCGGCCTCAGTGGCCTGGGCGTCGGCATCTACGAACTCACGAGACGATTCGCGAGCGCCAGCAATCTCGGCGAGCAGGCGAAAAACGTGCTCAAACGACCGAAGGACGGGGAGCGGATTCGGGTTGGTCCACATCCCTCGGTGAACTTTCCTTTCGTGCTCCTCGGGCGTTCCCTCGACCACACTGAGCGGGTGTTCGCATGGGCGCATGCACGCAAGGAGCTCCCGCCGGCGACGGCGGAGGCCCCGAGCGTCTTGAAATCGTTGAGCACGGCCGAAGGGCGCACGCTGAATAAGATCTTCGCAAAGATTCGCAAGTCGTATCGGGATGTGTCGCCGAAGGTAAAGGCGGAGCTTCGTGTCGCCGTAGACGCGCTGCTGCGGAAGGCGGTCGCGGCAGCTAACGGGACGCCTCCGAAGGCCTAGACCGAGTTCACCCTGGTCTAGCGCTGTTGGTGCCCTTCGCGCGGCGCAAATCCCTGCCTAGGGGCAGGGACCATCACGGGGTGTCGGCGAGTGCGATGATCTCGAACAGAAACTGGTAGGGCGACAGGAACCATTCTGAAATCGGCGTTCGCTTGATCCGGTGCAAGTCGTCGCCAGGCCGCACCAGGCCTCCATAAGAGGAAGAGCATGAAACGAACCCTGCCTGCTTCACAAGCTCGAGATTCGCCGAAGTGATCTGCTCACGGCGCCCGTACGGATAGGTGAAGTGCGGCACCGGTCGCTCGAGTTCCCGTTCTAGGCGCTCGAGGGAACCCTTGATCTCTCGGTTCGCTAGGTCCGTGTCGGCAAGGCCGAGATCGACATGGTTCATGGTGTGAGCCCCGATCTCGAAACCCTGGTCCGCGAGGGCGCGCACGTCGTCCCAGTTCATCCATTCTGAGCGGATCGGGAGTTTTTCGTCCCACCAGGGGACAACGTTCGAGTCGATGAAGTTGGTGGAGACGAAGAAGCTGGCCGGAAGACCGAACTCCTTGAGGATGGGAGCGGCGTTTCGCGCGTTGTCGCGATAGCCATCGTCGAACGTGATCGCCGCGTGACAACTGATGTCTTGGCCACGACGAACTTTTTCGAGAAGCTCGGTGAGCGACACGACGGTCATGTGCTGCTGGAAGAACTCGCACCAAGTTCGGAACTCGCGGCGACTGCAGGTAAGGCCGTCCGGACCGAGTCGGTCGTCCACACGGTGGAAAAGAACGATGACGGCGCGGTCTTTCAGGAGCCGCTGGTGTAGTCCAGCGCGGGCGATCGCCCATCCTGCTCCGTGTTTGACCCATCGCTTGGAGTCGGACCAAGAAGTCTCCTCGCGTAGAGGGGGGTACTCCCCTTTGAAAGGCGCCCTCGGTTGGTCGCCTTCCGGCGCAGACCCCTTGGTGACGGAGGTTGCATCTCGGCTTTCGCCGGAGCTAACTGACCTAAGTTTCTCCAACCGCTCGCAATCCTCTGTCCGCAGACGCACACGTTCCACTGGATGCGCCCGACGAATTAAAAACCTAGCGTACTCCGCGGCCTGCCGCCGTGGAATTCCATTGTGCTCATGGCACATCGGGGGGGCGTGGCTGCTTGTTCGGCATCGACAGTGAACACCTCGAGCGGCCGATCGATGTTCAACTCTCGGTTAAGAAGTGCCTGGAGCCCCTCGATTTTAGGCTCAATTTGGGCGGCAACGCGCAATCCATTGACTGCGTCCGGGCGATTCCTCCTTGCACCGCCATCCCAGTCCCCGACACCCTGGACCGGGTGCAGAGCAGAAAGGATGGACGAATGACCCGGCGGACGGCCTTCATCACTGGCGCAGCCACAGGCATTGGGAAAGGACTCACCGAGAAGCTCGACCGCGAGGGCTGGACGGTGTTTGCCGGGTACAACCGGACGCCCCCGGATGCTCTCGTCAGTGCCTGCAGCTCGCTGCTCCAGCCCTTACCTTGCACGATCAGCGATCCTGATAGCATCGCGCAGGCCGTGGCTAGTCTCGAGAACGCCCTCGGCGGAACGCCTCTCGACCTCTTGGTCAACAATGCCGCCACGACGACTCACGGTGGCGGCGCAATGGAAAGCGTAGACATCGATGCGTTTCATCATCTGTTCGAGGTGAACTTTTGGGGTGCACTTCGGCTCACCCAGGCGCTTCTGCCGCTTCTGAAGACGAGCGACGACCCGCGGATCATCAACGTTGGGTCGCCGTCCCAGTATCTCACCATTCCGCTCGGTGCTCAGTACCCTATCAGCAAGGTCGCGCTTGCGAAGCTCACCGAAGCACTACGGATCGAGCTCAAGCCGTTTGGCATCCAGGTCACGTCGCTCGAACCCAACGGCGTGAAGACGCCCATGACCTCGTTTGCTCCGGAAGAAAAGGAAGCCCTCTGGGACTCGTTCCCCAAGTCGCTTCTGCCCGACTACCAAAGGGTATTCAAGTATCCAGGGGACGTCTTGCAGTCTGCCCGCATGTGGAGTCCGGAGGAGTTCGCCGAGAAGGTGTACCCCCACGTCGTCTGCGCCAAACGACTCAAGCCTCGCTACATCGTCGGGCCTCAGGCCTGGATTCTGCCTGCCCTCAATCGCTGGGCTTCGAAAACCGCGCAGGAGCGATTGTTCGAACGCATGTTTCGGGTGAAGTGACGTCGAAATCAACCAGACGTTAGGCCGCAGGGAGCTCTTCTGGCGGAGATCCTTCCGCTGATCGTTCGGCGATGAGCGCGTGGAGTTTCGCGACGAGCTGGGGCTGCGTCTGAACGTCGAGTTTGCGCATGGCGGACTTCAATGCCGCGCTCGTACGTGAGGTTGAAATGCCCAGCCGGTACGAGATGAGCTTGTGGGGCTCACCGAGCGCAGCGTAGGCGACGACCTGGCTCTCGCGCGTCGTGAGTCCTCGCGGGTCTATGATGGTCGGGGGGTTGGGCACCGCCAGCATGTAGCGGCGATCGTCGGTGTCGAACCACTCGACCATCGACCACTGACCGCGCAGCAAGGCCCACCAAAGCTTGAGCGCCTCGTTGGGATCCTCATGCCGGAGTTTTCCGCGCGCCTGGTCGATCCGGACGGCCGTTTGCTGGAGGGCCTCGAGCGAAGAGCGTTTCTGTGCGTCGTTGCGCGCCGATGTGACTTTGAAGCTGTTGGCATCGAGGATTGCTTCGGCACCGCAGGGCAAGCCGTCTTCGGGGGCGCTGTTGAGGGTTCCGCGGAGCCGCAGGCCGGAACTCAAGTGGGCCGCGAGCATCTGCCAGCGGTTGCGTTCAGCCCTGGTCAGCTTGAGCCGCTTGCGAGCGGGTGCGATCACATGCACACCCCGCCCGTTGGGGTCGATCGCGGTGATACCGATCGCGTCTTTGGCATAGTCGATGTGGCGCGCCCAGGCGTCGACGAACGGTTCGGCGAGTTCTGACAGCACCCCGATGCCGGAGTGAGACTGCTGATGGACGCCCTCTGAAGGCAGCTCTCCCATCGCGCGCATGAGCCGGAGGGGAAAGTCGTCCGGTCCCGAGGCGACGTGGAGCTCCTCGACGTCGACCGGGCCAGGGGTCATCGGCCGCGTTCCGACCAGGCCCGCGACGCCCAATCCGTGGTCAATCATGGTCGCCGCGGCCTCCATGACTCGAGGGAACCACGCGCCTTCTTCGACTCGAAGATCGTAGGCCGCTTCGGTCAGCGAGATTGCGGCTTCTGCCGGTGGTTTCATCAGGGAGTCCAACGGAGGTCGAGACGTCGCGTGATACCCGCGCGACTCGTGCGTCTCTCGCATCGTCCTCCCGGAGCTGGCTTCGGTCCATACGTAATTATTCAAGTCCCTTTCATGCACAGCCGGCGTGGCTGCCCGCGTGAGGGGGGCGCCGACCGCTTCAAGCGGACTTCACGGCGTCTAGGACGTGACGGCGGAGCCACTGGTGGCCTGGGTCGGCGTCGAAGCGAGGGTGCCACCATTGGGAATGCTCGACTGCAGGAAGCTCTACCGGGGCTTCCACCGGCACGATTCCGTCGAGGTCGATGGGGGCTCCCAACAGACTCCTCGGGACCGTTGCCACCAAGTCGGTTCGTCGCACCACGTCAGGAAGTGCGAGCAGATACGGGACCGACACGCGGATTGCGGACGCTGATGCCAACCCGGGGAGCACCTGCAACATCGGACGCGGTACGAATCCCACCGGGGTGTAGGTCACGTGTCCGTGCTTGTCGTAGTCTCTGATCCGAAGCCGCGTCCGGCGTGCCAGCGGATGCCCCCGTCGGACGAGGCAAACGTAGTCTTCTTCGAGCAGGATTTCAGCACGCAGTCCCCCCGCGGATCCGAGATAGACCGCGATGACGAGGTCGACTTCCCCCGATGAGAGCTTGTCGGAGAGCCGCGCGTCGGACAACGGTTCGACCTGGATGCGGACGCCCGGCGCGCGCTTGTCGATCGCGTGCAGCACGGACGGCAAGACCATCGTGACTCCGAGGTCGGTCAGGGCGACCTTGAAGATACGGGTGGACGTGGACGGTTCGAATCCCATGCCGAGCTGAACGGCCCGTTCGACAGACACCAACGAGTCGGACAGCGGCAGCAGCATCGCCTCGGCGCGCGGAGTAAGCACCATCGAGCGTCCCTTCCGGACCAGCAGAGGATCGCCAAAGAGATTCCGGAGGCGCGCGAGCGCTTGGCTCATCGCCGGCTGGGTGATTCCGACCCGCCGCGCGGCACGCGTGACGTTGCGTTCGGCGAGCAGCGCGTCGAGGGCCACGAGCGCGTTGAGGTTGAGGCCGCTGAGACGGGTCGGTTCCACGACCCTTCATAATCTAGGCGAATGGTTGCTCCGTCAACCGTTTGGCGCCGAGATCAGCGGTCCTTCCGCAGCTGGCGCATGCGCCGCAGGGCCTCGAACTTCTCGGGATCGACGGGATGGACTGTCACGATGCCGGTGGCGAACACGCGCTCGAACCGCGCATCGACCATCGCGACCGGCACTCTCACCGTTCCGTACTGCTCCTCACCGACGGTCACCGGTGCGGTTTTCGAAAGAGCGTCGTCTTGGATTCGAGTCCGGTCGGCGAGGCATATGAGATGCGTTTCTGCGGGAACCCGTTCGGAGGCGAAGTGAATCTGGACACGCTTGGTGAAGTGGGGGTGGCGCATCACGGTGCCGCGTGCCGCGGCGCCCACGGCGTCGAGTTGGGTACACGCGAACGCCGGGCCGAGCGTCCCGTCGGGTTCGACGAGAGCGGCGTGCTGACTCTTTGGCAGGTTGCGTAGCGGGTCCTGCGACGCGAGCCATACGAGGTCTTTCCCGATGTGGACCGCGAACCCGAACATCTCGAAACTCTCGTCGTCGGGCGAGATCGCGTCGTAGAGACTTCGCCAGTGCGCAAGTTCTTCGGGGTCGAGCAGCGGTTCTTCCGGGAGCGAGCGTGCGTAGGCCACGAGCCGCTCACTCTGCGCGAATCGCGTCCGTAGCGCCCACGCATCGCGGTGTTGTCGATAGGTGGCCTCGAACTCGACCGGTTCGTCGAGCGGGAGCCCTTGCAGCATCGCGACATCGACGGCGCAAGGAAACGTCCGCGCACCGCGATGGGCCTCGAGTCGCCCGAGGATGGGAAGGGTTCGGACGAACGCGTGGTGACCCCCGTGCAGCCTTCCCGGAGGTCCTTCGAGTGCGGAGGCGAAGCGCATCGTGCCACTGGCATTCACCTTCCCGCCTGGGGTATCGCGCTGTTCGAACGACTGGATGGCGTCGCGAAGCGCTTCGTGAATTCTCGTGTTGGACATAAGTAACGCGAATGGTTAAATAGCGAATCCCAATGGGTGAGACCCATGCATGGGCTCTACGATCTCGTCATGACCGCTGCTGGCCAGGATATCCACGCGAAGAGGCCAAGTTTCGCCCGAGGCTGGTACCTCGTTGATTGGACCGCGGCCCTGGCCGCGGGCGAGGTCAAACCGCTCGCGTACTTCGGAAAGCACTACGTGCTCTTTCGAGGCGAAGACGGTCAAGCCAGGCTTTTCGATGCGCACTGCCCGCATCTCGGCGCCCACCTCGGATATGGCGGTAGAGTCCAGGGCAGCGATATCGTGTGTCCATTCCACGCGTGGCGTTTCGGAAGCGACGGACGCTGCACCGAGGTTCCGTATGCGTCGCGCATTCCGCCGCGGGCTGCGGTACGCGCGTACCCGGTGCAGGAGCACAGCGGGATGATCCTTGCCTATTTTGGCCCCAAGGGTGCCGAGCCCGACTACGAGGTGCCCGTGATCGACGAGATCGGGCACTCCGCATGGAGCCCGCTCGAATGCGCCCACATGGAGATCGCCACCCGACCTCGCGAGGTGATCGAGAACATCGCCGACTCCGCGCACTTCTTGCCGGTACACAACACCCGCATCGACGACTTCGAGGTCATCTTTGACGGACCGCGAGCCACACAGCGCTCAGTTGGCCGTGGACGCGACCTCGAGGGGGAGCGGATTCCGGTCGTGTCGACAGCCACGTACCACGGTCCCGCGGTTCAGTTCACGAGGCTCGAGTGGGCTTACGACATGGTCCTCATCAACGCCCACATCCCTGTCGACGAGGACCGCCTTCTGCTCCGTTTCGGCGTCGTCCTGAAGGCAGGCGAGGGCGTGACCCTGCCTCCAGCAGTTCTCGAAGCGCATATTGCTGCGGCGCGCGACGGCTACTTCGAAGACGTGGCGATTTGGGAAAACAAGCGTTGGCGTGACCAGCCAATCTTCGCCGACGGGGACGGGCCCATCGGCGAGGTCCGCAAGTGGTACGATTCCTTCTTTGTCGACACGACGCCCTAGCGCCATGACCAACCCCGGCACCGACCGCTATCTAATCGTCTCCACGGATGGGCACGCCGGGCTCTTGCCCGAAAAGTACCGCGACTACGTCGACCCCGCCTATCGCAAGCAGTTCGACGAGCAGGTGGAGGCCGAGGCCGCCATGCGTGCGGAGCGCGAGAAAGACTTCTTGATTCAGGAGTTCAACGACAAGTGGCGAACTGGCAATCAGTCCAAACTCGCGGCCGCGTGGGATTCCGGCCTTCGGGTCGAGGTGATCGATGGCGACGGCGTTGCGGCCGAAGTGCTGTTCCCGGACGGAATCACAGAACGAAACGCGCCTCCCTTCGGCGCGGGGCTTGGTCTCAAGCCATGGGGCGTGGACCCAGTGCTCCAGTGGGCCGGCGCGCGTGCTCACAACCGTTGGATAGCCGAGTTCTGCCGGCTTCAGCCGCTCCGACGAATCGGACTTGCCGTCGTCCCGATGCTCTACGACGTCGACACCGCGGTTCGCGAGGCCGAGTGGGCCTCTGACAACGGGCTTCGAGGCATCTTGATTCCGGCACTGATGGGCGACTACGCGCCGTACAATCACCCAAAGTACGACCCGGTCTGGCGCGTCTGCGAAGAGCGCGGGCTCGTGGTGCACAATCATTCGGGCCCCGCACCCGACTACGACTTTCAGCTTCCGGGGGCGATGGGCATTTTCCTCGTCGAGTTCGCTTGGTGGGCCGCGAGGCCGCTATGGCACATGATCTTCGGTGGGGTCTTCGAACGGTTCCCGAAGCTCAAATACTGTCTCACCGAGGTCAGCGAGTTCTGGGTGCCGTCCATGCTCGAAACCATGGACGTCCGCGCTTCCGTCAAGCACACGAGCGGCAAGCTGGGCGATTTTCGATCCCATCTGACGATGAAGCCCAGTGAGTACTTCCATCGCAACTGCTGGCTCGGAGCGTCTGCGCTTTTCGACGAGGGCAGCACCGCGGTGCGACACGAGATCGGCATCGACAACATCATGTGGGGCACGGATTTCCCGCATCCAGAGGGAAGCTGGCCGCACACGCAAGAGAAGATGCTGCGCTACATGAAGGGCATTCCAGAAGACGAGCTCACGAAGATGCTCGGCTCGAACGCGGTGGCGTGTTACGACCTCGACGAATCGGCGCTGATGACAATCGCCGCGCGCGTCGGTCCCCAAAAGTCTCTTTTCGTTGCAGAGGAAAGCTAGGAGTCAGATTCGATGGCGCGTCTTCGCTACGTCAATGGCAACTCGAACGGCGGGCAGGCTTCGGGGGCGCGAAGCTCGATCCGTCATACCGTGCAGTCGCTGCGGGCTCGCTACGAGACCGAGCCCGAGATCGCCCAGGCGCTTCTTCCGCGGCCGCTCGAGGCAGAGGTCGGCGCCGAAATCTTCGTCCAGTTTGCGAACGTCGCGATGCATCTGACAGAGACACGAACCGTCGAGATTGGCGCGGCGACTGTTGGCGTCGCTTGCCGGTACGAGGACAGGCAAGGCTACTACGTGCTCGCGATGCCGATGGAGGGCGAGTTCGTCGTCATCGGAGGACGCGAAAAATACGGCGAACCCAAGAAAATCGCCCAAACGTCCTTTTCTCACGTCGACGGACACGTGAACGCGAAGGTCGCGCGGCACGGGGTCACCTTCCTCGAACTGGACGGCCGTCTCGGGGAACTCTCCGATGCGCCGCTGAAGTTCACAGAGCATTTTTTCTGCTTCAAGGCCATGCCGGCCGCCACGCCGGAGTCGAACGACAACGGCGGATTTGACGGCGACGTCTTGCTGACCGAGCTCACTTGGGAGCGTGACTACGCGTCTCGTACCCGAGTAGACGACGCGCAAATCATTCTTCGCGAGTCAGCGCACGACCCGCTCGTCGACGTGCCGGTCAAACGACTGCTCGGAATGGAGTTCGCGGTCGGCTCATCGAAGACCAGTGGGCGGGTGCTTCGCTCAGTGCCCGGCGAATGGCTTCGTCCTTTTCTCGTTCAGCGTTACGACGATCCCCAGGAAGGCGTCGATGTCACTCTTGCGTCTGAGGGCCGCACGTAGAGATGCAGGAATTCGCAGGACGAGTCGCCGTAGTCACGGGCGGAGCGAGCGGCGTCG
Organism: uncultured delta proteobacterium; assembly: GCA_963845195.1. Lineage (GTDB taxonomy): Bacteria > Myxococcota_A > Polyangia > Polyangiales > Houyiibacteriaceae > SG8-38. Next base: position 1,535,718 of record CAWJRH010000004.1, on the reverse strand, counting down.
GGAAGGCGATCGCGCGTCAGCTTGCCGGCGAGGGCGCGCGTGTGGTGATTGCGGACGTCGACGATGAGGCGCTTCGTCAGGCTCAGGAATCGCTTGGTGCCGAAGGGCTGGTCGTGGATCCCATCTCGGTCGACGTGACTCGGGCCGAATCGGTGGATGCGCTCGCCAGCAGCGTTTTCGCCAAGTTCGGAAACTTGCACCTCTTGTTCAACAACGCCGGAGTGGGCGTGAAGGAAGCCAAGCGTCCCATTTGGACCATTCCCGACCAAGACTGGCAGTGGACTTACGCCGTCAACGTTCTCGGCGTGACCAACGGCATTCGGGCGTTCGTGCCGACCATGCTGGAGCGGGGGGAGGAGGGGCACGTGATCAATACCTCCTCAGGCAACGGTGGCATCGCGTCGTTGCCCACGACGCCGGTCTACGCTTCCTCGAAGGCCGCGGTGACGAGCCTGACCGAGGTGCTGCACTTTCAGTTTCTTCGAGAAGGCGCCAAGCTCCACGCCCATCTCCTTTTTCCCGGGCCGCACCTGGTCAACACCAACATTCTCAACTCCGACCGCGTGCGTCCGGATGTCTTTCGACTCGAAGGGCAAGAACCCGCCTCCTACGTCGACATGAAAGCACTGGCCGAGAGCGCGGGCGTCGAGTTCGCACTGACCGAGCCCGAGGATGTTGCCACGATGGCGCTCGACGGGGTTCGCCGAGGTCAGTTCTGGATTCTTTCGGAGGAAGGAAAGAGTGATCAACGCCTCCGCACGCGTACCGAGAGCATTCTGTCCCGCACCAACCCCGAGCCAACGACCTAATCGTGCAAGCGATGCGCGATCTTCTCGACCAGCAGCGAGCCTCCTTTGCGCGCGACGGTTTCGTCAGCGCCGAGGTCCGCATTGGGCGTTTGGACCGCGCGCTCTCGCTCATTCACGACCATCAGACCGACTTGGTTGCGTCACTCGAGTCGGACTTCGGCAACCGTTCGCGACATCAGACCTTGATGTCGGATGTCTACGCGACGATGGAGAGCCTGAAGTACGCCAAGAAGCACGTGCGGACGTGGATGAAAGGTGAGAAGCGGACCGTCGGGTTGCCTTTGTCGCTGTTCGGTGGGCGCGGGCACGTGGAGTATCAGCCCAAAGGCGTCGTCGGCGTGCTCGGGACTTGGAACTTCCCGGTGAATCTCATCTTCTCTCCGCTTGCTGGGGTGTTCGCCGCGGGCAATCGAGCGATGGTCAAGTGCTCGGAGCTTGCTCCTGCGACCGCAGCACTCCTCGAGCAACTCATCGCCAGCCGCTTCGACCCCGTCGAACTCGCTTGTGTCACCGGAGGTCCAGAGGTGGGGGCGGCATTCTCGGCGCTGCCCTTCGATCATTTGTGCTTCACCGGATCGACTCGGATTGGCAAGCAGGTGATGCGTGCGGCGGCAGCCAATCTGACTCCCGTCACGCTGGAGCTCGGGGGCAAGTCTCCCGTCATCATTGCGCCAGATGCCAACCTCGAAGACGCGGCGATTCGCATCATGACCGGCAAGGCGCTCAACTCGGGGCAGGCATGTCTCGGGCCGGACTATGTGATGGTGGCCCGGAAGCAACTCGGCGCCTTCGTAGGTTTCGCAACGAGTTGGACCGAGCGGATGTTTCCGACCGTACTCGACAACCCAGACTACTGCGCAGTGATCAACGAGCGTCACTACCGTCGGCTATGCGGATACGTCGATGAAGCTCGCGCTCACGGCGCCTCGGTGCACGAGGTCAATCCCGCAAATGAAGGCTTCGCTGAGCAGACCGGGCCGTACAGAATGCCGCTTACCTTGATCGTCGATCCGGACGACGACCTTTCTGTAGCGCAGGAAGAAATCTTCGGTCCAGTCCTCGTCATCAAGACCTACGACCAGCTCGATGACTGCATCGAGTACGTGAATGCACGCCCGCGTCCCCTCGGCCTCTACCTTTTCAGTCGAAGCACTGCGACACAGAGAAAGGTGCTTGACGAAACGCAGTCGGGCGGCGTCTGCATCAACGATGTCATGGTTCACGCGAGCTTAGAGCAGCTCCCGTTTGGCGGGGTGGGCCCCTCGGGGATGGGTCACTACCGCGGGCTCGACGGCTTTCGCACCTTCAGCCATGCGCGTTCGGTGTATCGGCAGGGGCGGGTAAACCTGCAGCGGCTCGCGGGCATGGTTCCGCCATTCGGGGAGCGCACTGAGCGCGTGCTCAGACGGATGACACGAAAAGACTAGAACGACGCGCCTGCTTGTCTCGCGTTCACGCCTGAAGGGCTACGAACTCGAGAAATGGGCCGACAGGGGTCTCGCTGTCCATGACGTGCCGTCGAACGTTCCGCGTTTTCCCACCGCTGCCGCCATTCCATTCGGGTTCCTGGAGTGGTAAACGCTTCGCAGAACTGACTCGGCCGAAGGCTCGAGGGTCCCAACGGAGGTAACGCATGTCCAACGCAATTCAAAGTGCGCTCAGCGAAATTCTGACGCCCGACTTTCTCAAAGGGGCCGCAGCCTCGTTTGGCGAACCCGAGGGAGCCGTGTCGAAAGGAATGTCGGCAGCGATACCAGCGCTCCTCGGTAGCCTGGGAACACGTGCGGCCGAGCCGAGCTTCATGCAGACCCTCTTCGGCATGGTGACGTCTCCCGACAACGACCCCGGTCTTCTCGACAAGCCGTCCAGTCTTCTCGGGTCTGCAGCGGCGGGTCTTCCGATGATGGCGCTGGGCGGCAAGCTTCTGAGTTCGGTATTCGGCAACAAGACCGAAGAGCTCACGGCGGATCTAGCTGGATTCGCGGGCCTCAGTGGAAAGGGCGCGAAGTCGCTCATGGGCCTTGCATCGCCCCTGCTGCTCGGCGTGCTCGGGAAGTTCGTCCGCTCCGGCAATCTCAACATCGGAGCTCTCGCCAAGATGCTCATCGGGGCGGGAGACGATGCGCGGTCCGCGCTCCCGAGCGGCTTTTCGTTGAGCAAGTATCTTCCAGCCGCGGCGGCCGTGGCCCCAGCGGCGGCTCCGGTACGCCCGCGGCCGGCGCCCGTCGTCGAAGGGAAGAAGTCTAGCATCTGGCGCTGGCTCCTTCCGCTCCTGCTCGGGCTGATCGCCCTCTGGCTTCTATCGAACCTATTCGGTGGCGACGATGAACCCGAGGTCGTGTCCGCCCCGGTGGTCGTTGAAGAGGAGACGGTCGAAGTCATCGAGGCCGAGCCCGACCGTATCGTCGTTGAAGAGGTTCAAGAGAGGGCGGTCGCGGTCGTCGAAGATGTCGAAGATGATGACGACTCATTCCGCGAACGCCGAGCGGAGGAGAAGGCCGACGATGCGGCGGACGAGGTTCTCGTCGCCGAGGTCGAAGAGGTCGACGTCGCCGACGACGCAGGAGCACGCGTCACACGAGGCCGACCGACCGCCGTGGTTTACTTCGATCCGGACTCCGCGACGCTCCCGCTCAACACCAAGGGATACCTCCTTCCAGTGGTTCGAGCGATGGAGAAGAACCCCACCGCAACCGCCTACATCTCTCCTACGCCGTTCGATTCGGGGGATTCAGCTGCAAACTTGGCTCTCACCGCCCAGCGCGCCAGAGGCGTTCGAGACGCCCTCGTGACGTCAGGAGTTCCGGCGGAGCGAATCAAGATTACCGGGCCGGTCGAAGCGGCTGAGGTGCGGGGCGATGAGATCGTCAAGGACCAGCAGCAAGTGCAGGTTCGAGTCCGCAAGTAGCGAACGACCTAGGACTTAGTCTTGGTCGACGGGAACGCCATCCCACCTTTACGGGTCGGGGTGGCGTTCGTCGTTTCGGGGTTCGTTCGACAAGGATTGGGTGACTGCTATCCTCTCGTCGCACTGCGGGTCGTATTTGGGAGCAAACGACTCACCGAACGCGATAAAGGGCACGCGACGATTGTCGCTTGCCGGGCCGAAATCGACGACTGATGTCGCCGATAACAAGTGGCACGGCCGCTTTGCGATCGACCCGTCTGTGCAATCACGGTCTCTCTCCGAGACCATCTGAAACGGAAACGAGAGAATACATGAGCAATAAGCTATTCATAGGCAGCCTGAGCTGGAACACCACCAGCGAAGAGCTGCAGTCGGCGTTCGCAGCCTGCGGCGAGGTCGTCGAGGCCAAAGTCATCACGGATCGTGACACCGGCCGATCACGAGGCTTCGGCTTCGTCACCTACCGCGACGAGCAGTCCGCAACCAACGCGATCGAGCAGCTCAACGGCAGCACCATTGACGGGCGCGAGATTCGAGTCGACCGCGCGAACGAGCGATCCAATGACAATCGAGGTTCGTTCAGCCGCTGGTAAAGCGCGTCGAGCCTCTTGAGAAGGCAGGGAGGAGGGAGCCGTCGCGCAGCCTCACGTACGGCAACCACGCGAGGGCAACCTCCTCCACATCGATGTCTTTTGCGCGGGCCTGAATGGCCCGCTCCTCGAGAGGATCGCTCATCGCGTCATATGCGGCGCCAACGGCCGCGACCTCGCGCTCGAGTTCTGCCTCGAGTTCGGCCAATTCGTGCTGCGCGTCTTCTACTTCTTGTTCCGCCCGAGTCACGTCACGTCGCTCTTGGCTCACGCGACCTGCTTCGCGCAATACGCTTTCCGCTTTCGAGACCTGAGAGCCCGAAGCGCGTTTGCGACCGAACAGGGCTCCTAGAAGCGTGCTGCCAAGAGACACCGCAGCGTCGAAGGTGCGCGCGCGCGACTGGTCGCTCTCCTTGACGAAGGCCTTTTCCGCGCGTCGAAGTTTCGCTTCTATGGCCTCGAGTTTCTTCGCGTATCGGGCGCGCAGTGCATCGACTTTTCCATCCCGGTCTTCACGCCCAAGTCGCTGCAGCCGGATGCGGAAAGCGCGTTCGTCCTCGTCGGGGGTCGAGGTGACCTTGAGGGCCGCGCTTCGGTAGACGGTGAGGGGACGGTTCTTGCGAACCCAGCTCGCGAGCTCACGTTCCCATTTGGCGGCAGCACCCGCCTGAACGACTGAAGAAGGCGCCGGCTCGAACTCGGCTTTGCCTTCGGGTGCCGAGCCCCGCTTCCAAGAATCTGGCTCGAGAGATTCGGCAAGGTCCCAGTTCGGAGTGCCCCGGTCGTCTTCGATGGGGGCCACGAGGGCGAATCTGCGTGGCTCATCTACCGCGAGCCGTGCGTTGTGGTAGTGGACCGTCCCCTCGCCAAAGCTTCGCGGGAGGTAGACCAAGGCCCCATCCTCGACCGTTTGCGGGGCGTACTGCACCCATAGCGGTCCGAGATCCTTGGCGACCGTCGGGGCGGTGGCCGTCGTGCGAGGTTCGCCCCTCGACATCGGCATCGCGCCGTCGGTCACGGGTCGAAGCGCCGTTGCGTCTTCCGCCGGAGTCTCTTCGTCAGAGGTGCTGAGCTTCTGAAGCTGCTGCCGAGTAAGCGGACCCGCAAGATAGGACATGACCCAGCGTGTTTCGAAGAGCACCGGACGCTGTTCGTGAACGTTGTGCAAGAGAAAGTGGCGGGTCGAGAGCCCTGCCAAGGTCTCGTTCACCGTGGCTGCTTCGAGCGTGGCGCTACCGTCGGTCCGCATGAGCCCGTCGAGGAGTCGGTCACGATCGCGCTCCGTCTGGAGTCTGCCGATGAACCAGGTGCCGGCGTTCGAAAGCCCTTTGTAGTCGAGGTCGACTGGATTCTGCGTCGACAGGACGAGGCCAAGCCCATAGGCCCGGGCCTGCTTGAGCAGAGTCAGCAGCAGTTTCTTCGATGGAGGGTTCTCCACGGGCGGCATGTAGCCAAACACTTCGTCCATGTAGAGAATCGCCCGAAGGGAACCCGAGCCGGGCTGCGAACGCATCCAGGAGATGATTTCTCCCAGAAGCATCGTGACGAAGAACATTCGCTCGGTTTCGGAAAGATGCGCAATCGAGATGACGGACACCTGGGGCTTGCCGTCCGCCCCGTGAAGCAGCCGCGCCGCGTCGAGCGAGTCTCCGGTCGTCCAGGCTTCGAAGCCAGGCGCCGCCAGAAGGTGGTTGAGCCGCATCGCGAGCGCGAGCCGCTTCTTCTTGGGGTAGAAGACCTCGAGATCGATCACGCCGACCTTCGCGATGCCCGGTTCCTGTACTGCGCCGATGAGCCCCGCCAAGTCCATGCGTTGACCCCGGCGCCAGCGGTCATCGAGGATATTCGAGAGAAGGATGTGTTCAGGGCTGGTCAGCGGGTCGGCGTCGATGTCGAGCAGGGTCAGCAGCCCAGTGACGGTGGTCTGCAGGCGCTCTCCATAGAGGTCCGGGTCGGCGGCGACCTCGGCCGTTGGCGGAGTGAACTCTCCGAGCACGGAGATCGGTTCGCCGGCACGACTCCCCGGGGTGTAGATTCGCATGTCGCATGCGTTGCGTAGTCGCGTGATTCGAGCGGGAGCCTGACCCCAGGCAGCCAGTCCTTCCCGCCACCTCGTCGCCTCCTGTCCTGCGAGCGCTTCGGCGGTGACCCCCTTGGCTGCGGCGGCTCGCGGGTCCACCCATGGCAAGAAATCGTTCGGGTCGAGCTCTGGAAAGGTGAGCAAGAGGTTGCCGAGGTCGCCTTTGGGATCGATGGCGATGACCGGCACCTGATCGAGTGCGGCCTCTTCGATCAGGCCGATGCCGAGGCCGGTCTTCCCGCTGCCCGTCATTCCGACGATCACCGCGTGGGTCGTCAGATCCCGTGCGTCGTAGAGCAGCGGTTCGGCTTCGGCCACCTCGTCGTCTGTGCCAGGAGCGCGCCCTAGATAGAACGCGCCAAGCTTCTCGAAGTCGTCCACGAGGGGCGATCTCTACCACGTGAACCGCTTCGTGCGACGGCTTTCCAGGGATTCGGCAGCGTTTCCGACGCTGTCCACAACCAGACGAGGGTCTAGGAAATCACTCGATGCGCCTGTAGTATCGCCGCCATGCGTACATGGAGTTGGGCCGCTGCAGTGGCGGCGATGGTTGCCTTCGTCGCGGTTGGCTGTTCGGACGACACGGCGGGCACTGCGGGCACCGGTGGAGAGGGCGGTACGGGGATGATTCCCGGCACCGGTGGCGGAGGTGGGGTAGGCGGCGAGCCGGTACCCGTTCCGCGTGGCTGCGATCCACTCACACCGAGTTTCTGCGGGTTCCCGTTTCCCAACGACTATTGGACCGAAGAGGACAGCAGCTCGCCCACGGGCAAACGGCTCGCGTTGCCTGCCGAGATCATGCCGGTCAATCGCGTAGGCGTCGCGTCCGATCCGGGCGCGTTCAATGAGGCCGATGGCTTTTCCCCCGGCATAGCGGCGCTCACCCACATGCCCGGGGCGACGATCACCGGGTTGCCTGACTCGGTATCCATTGAAGACTCGCTCGACCCGGATTCGCCAACGGTATTGCTCAACGCAGAGACTGGCGAACGAATCGCCCACTGGGCCGAACTCGACGACTACGTCGTGGAAGCCAAGCTTCGGGTTGATGCTGGAGCCTCTCGACCGACCTTCGACATCACGCGTGATGCCGAAGCGCTTCAGGAAGAGCAGGCCTTGATGATTCGACCCGCCATCCGTCTCGACGATTCCACCCGATACATCGTCGCGCTTCGAGGCGTGCTCGACGCAGACGGGATGCCGCTTCCGCCGTCTGAGAGCTTTGCGGCGCTTCGCGACGATTCGCCGATCGAAGACGCTCTTCTTGACTCGAGACGACCCGACTTCGAGGAAATCTTCGAGAGCCTCGAAACCGCGGGGGTTGAGCGTGATGATCTTCAGCTCGCGTGGAGCTTCACCACGGCAAGCAAAAACAACAACACCCGTTGGATGGTTGCGGCCCGAGACGATGCCCTTGAGACATATCCGGACGGCGTCCCCTACACGATCGACGTCATCGAGGACCGTGTAGGCGAGGGGATTGCCTGTCGACTGGAAATCGCGTTCGACATGCCTCTCTACATGACCGGGGGCGAAACGGGCGAGCTTCTCAATCTGGGAGCCGATGGGCTGCCCGAACAAAACGGAACGTTCGTGTATTCGGCGGCCATGATCGTACCCGAGGCCGCGCAGGCCGAACCCGCACCGCTCGTGGCGTTCGGTCACGGTCAGCTCGGTGCCAAGGAGCAGGTCCTCGGCTTCCAGCCGATCGCCGCGCAGCTCAATCTGGCGACCTTCGCCCTTGATTGGAAAGGGTTCGCATCCGACGATACGGCTACGATCATCGCAACCCTGACCGGCGGCGACTGGTCGACGTTCCGCGCGGTTCCGGAACGCATGCATCAGGGATACATCAACTTCCTGATGGCGATGCGGACGATCTCCCGCGAGGCCGACGGGGGGCCGACGACGCTTCTCAACCAAATGCTCGCCACCGAGTGCGGCGGCGCGACTCTCGATGGCAGCAAGAGATACTACTTTGGCGGCAGTCAGGGAGGCATTCTCGGAGCCAGTCTCGTGGCGATCTCGACCGACATCGAGCGTGCACTCTTGGCCGTTCCTGGGCAGTCGTACAATCTGCTCTTGACGCGAAGCGTGAATCTCGACCAGTTCTCACCGGGAATCTGGCAGCCCTACGACTGGAACGGGCTCGAGGTCCAGATGAATCTCGCGCTGATTCAGGGGCTCTGGGATCGAGCCGAGCCGACGGGGTACTCCAAATACATTCGTACCGATCTATTGCCCAATACTCCAGCTCACGAGGTTGTCATTCAGGTCTCCAAGAGCGACCACCAGGTAACCAATCTCGGGGCGCACATCATGGCGCGAACGATCGGCGGCGTGGTCAATCTCGCGCCGTTGATTCGCCCCGTCTACGGACTTCCCGTGGTCGAAGGCTCTCACGTCGGGTCCGGGATGATCGAAGTCGACTTCGGCAATCCCGAGGCTCCGATCGGCAGCTACCCGCCTTGGGACGACATGATGCCCGATCCGCACGGACGCGCGGTAGAACTCGAAGGGCTCGGCCCGGTGCTTCGTACTTTCTACGATACAGGCGTCGTCGAGAATCCATGCAACGGTCCGTGCGATAGCGACGACCTACTGCCCTGATCTTGGACTACGCCTGGGACCGGCCGGGCGTCCAGGCGATCACTCGAGCACTCGCAGGCCCCCTCTGGGTCGATGCCTCAACCGGACACCTCGCAGGTCGCCGGCGTCTCATCGTTGCACATTCCCTCGTTGACGAGGACCGCTGCGCTGCACTGTCAACATCATCGGTCCACGAGTCGCTAGCGATGGAACCGCATAGCCAGGTGTTGCCGACGTGCGGCGATTTGCGCGCGACGCGCCGACGCGCTCATCCACTTGGTGTCGGTCGGGAGGGCTTCGGATAGAGAATCGATGGAGACGACCACCCCAGTAACCTCAGGGGGCACGGCGGCGTTGAGGGTTCGCATCGTGAGCAGCGCGTTGCGGCGGTCTTCGGTGTCGATCCAGTTGGGCGTGCCTGGGTCTGAGGCGCATATGACGACGCGAGTGCGACCATCTCGGTCAGCATGCAGCTGCTTGTGGTTGAGACTAGTAAGGCGGTTCGCGAGATCCCCGGTCTCGAACCAGCCTTCCGAGTAGTAGACGAGCCCCAGATAGTCTGCGCGCAGGGGCTCGATGGTGAGAACGAGCGCCTGCCCCGCGTCGAGATCGAGCCTACCGCCCGCGTAAGTGATCACCTCGTTGGAGCCGCCTGGGACCTGCATCGGTGGTGAGAGCTGATTGAGCGGCAGGAACGGCATGCGCTGGCGAAGAAAGTCGTTCCAATAAACGACACAGGTCTCGATCCAGTCCCCGGCGGCGTCGAGTCCGGCGGCTACCCTCCCTGACGTGAGCGGCGGAGGTTCCTGTCCTTCGGATCCTAGGCGCTCGATGTACAGAGTCGGAAGCGTCTGGCGCTCCCAATCGTCGAAGTAGATGCGAACGCCAAGCTGCGTCGCCCCCGGAATGGTCTGAAGCCAGTTGCCTTCGTGTTTGTCAGGGCTGACGATCATCTCGAAGCTGCCGTCTGCCGCAATGTCCATCGCCGCCGACGCGAGGTCGTTTACGGCTTCGCGACCGTGATGCATGAATCCGTCGCGCACGGAGACGATGAACCCCGCCGTGTTACTCGTGTTGCCGCAGATTCGATAGGAGCTCTCCGCGTCGATACGCGCGAACAAGTAGGTGTTGTCCGGATTGTTCCCACCCCACTGCGACACGTCGTCGTTGTGGCGCAGGAACCGTGGAAACGCCGGGTCGTCGTACTCGAGATGCAGTGTGAGTCCGAGAGATACCATCCGTGCCAAATGCCGGACGCCTTCGGCCCGGGCTCGTGGAGACTGCGGGAAGTCGTCCCGGGCTATTTTCTCTCCCAGGGCCTTCATGCGATCGCAGAAAGCCGCCCAGCCGGGGGCAGGGTTGCCTGAAGGAGTCGTCTCCTGCGGGTCTTTCATCGGTCGACCTCCTCGGGGACGCCGTAGTGAGCTCGGTAGCGTTCGAACATCTTGCCGAGACTGATTGGTTCGAGCCCGAACTGTTCGACGGTGTACTCGTGCGCGCCGTGCTTGCCGCGTGGTTTGGCATCGAGATACGCGCGCGCCGCCGCTCCGATTCGCTGGTCGTATGGCAGTCGATGGTGGGCGTAGCAGTCTACAAGCGAGCCGACCGGGTCTCGGACGAGGTCGGCATAGAGAAGCTCATGCACCTGAGCGGTCGGAATCGCTCCTTCGTTGCGCTGCTCGATGCCTTTTTCGAGGGTACTCTGCATGCTCCTCGGCATGAACCCGAGCGCCGAGAGATCCACCGTGTCACTCCTCATCCATCGGAGTGCACCCATCAGCGAGAATGTCGAAGGGATCATCTTGCGTGGGTCCCGATGGAGGTGGACGAGACATGCGTCCGGAAAGACGTTGAAGAGCACCTCCAAGCGTTCTTGATGTGTCGGGCCCTTGAGCACCCACCGACGGCCCGGCAACTGATGCTGCATCACCTGGAGCATGCGGTACTCGTAGCGATACGCGTCGGTGCGATCGGCCGCCATCGTGTGCATCAGGTAGCTCGGCGCCGTTCTCGTGCATGGTGCGATACTCGGGCACGACGTCCTCGTAGAACAGCTGCTCACCCTCGGCGAACGAGATGCGCGGAGCGACGTCGCTCGGAGCATCCGAGGAGAGCGGCGACAAGTTAAACAGCTCCCAGGCAAGCGGCGCGCGATGATTGGGATCGAGCGCCAGGAGCTCCTGTGTGATGGACGTGCCGCTGCGTCCGTATCCACAGACGATGAGCGGTGAGTCGACCGGCTGGTCTAGGGCGTCGGGGTGCGCTTCGAGATAGGCCTCGACGAAGAGTCGGTTTCGGAGGCTGCGCATGATCTCGGAACGCGTGAGAACGCGGCCCGCAACGTGTAGTTTGGCTTCGCCCGCGATCGCATCGACGAGAATGCGGTAGTTCGGCTCCCAAGATCCATGGCCGAAGTCCGAAAGGCCGGTGCTTCTCCGGGCCGCTGCGAGCATTTCGTCGGCATCGAGCGAGACCAGCGCCGCGGGGTCGCCCAGGCCGCGCCCCATCGCGTTGAGGTGCTCCACCCACGCCGGCCGCGGTGGTGGGGTCCAACCCGGGTGCGCATTCATGGCTTGGAAGTACCGCAGCGGTCCTAGGATTGTCCAATGCTTCTGGAGCGACGCGGCGTCGGCAGGGGTCTCGATTTACCCAGTGTTCTTGAGACCCGCAGCGATACCGTTGACCGTCGCGAGCAGAGCGTCCTGAAGCTGCGTGTCGTCGGCGACTCGTTGCCGTCGGAGTAGCTCGGCCTGAATGAGATTAATCGGGTCGAGATAGGCCCGCCGGAGCTGCAGCGATCGCTGTAGCGTCGGTGCGTCCTCGAGCAACGCATCCCGGTCTAGCACCTGGAGCAGCGCAGCCTGGACCCTGGTAAGGCGCATCCGAAGGTCGACTCCGATGTCGGAGAGGTCGGGCGGCGTAAGCAGGGCATCGTAGCGGCCGGCAATCCGCTCATCGGACTTGGCCAGAGCGAGTTCGACCAAGGACATCGTCGACTGAAAGAACGGCCACTCCGACGCCATCGCGCGAAGCTCGGGAAGCCCCCCGTCCTCGATTGCTTTTTCGAGAGCCGTTTCGATCCCAAGCCAGGCCGGCAGAAGAAGCCTCGTCTGGGCCCACGCGAAGATCCAGGGAATTGCACGAAGACCTGCCAAACCATCCCCCGCCTTACGACGGGCAGGCCGAGAGCCGATTTGAAGCGAGCCGAGCTCGATCCCTGGGGTTGCAACACGGAAGTACGGAACGAAGCGCTCGTCTCGCGTGACTTCGCGATAGGCGTCCATCGATCGGCTCGCAAGGGCGTCCATCCGTGCGCGAAATGATTCGCTCGGCGCCGCGGGCGGCGTGAGCGTCGCTTCCACGGTTGCCGTGGAGTAGAGTTCGAGACTCCGTTCGGCGATGTCGGGCGTTCCGAACTTCCATTGGATCATCTCGCCCTGCTCGGTCACGCGCAGCGTTCCGTTCACCGAGCCCGCAGGCTGGGACCGGATGGCGATGTGAGTCGGACCGCCCCCTCGGCCGATGCTGCCGCCGCGACCGTGGAATAAGGTCAGGTGGATGCCTTGGGCGGCGCAGAGGGCCACCAGCCGCTCCTGAGCCTGATAGAGTTCCCATGAGGCTGCGAGCCTTCCTCCATCTTTGGCCGAGTCCGAGTACCCGATCATCACTTCGATGCGTCCCCCGATGCGTTCGCGATACCCCTCAGACTCGAGGAGCTCCCGCACGATTTCGTCGGAGGCGCGGAGGTCGTTGATCGTTTCGAAGAGCGGCACCACCCGTAGCGGGGGATTCACCCCTGCTTCCCTCTGTAGAAGCTCGACCGCAAGGACGTCACTCGGACCAGAGGCCATCGAGATCACATAGGCGCCGAGCGAATCGCTGGGAACGGTGGCGAGCATCCGGAATGTGGCCAGCGCCTCAGCGACGGGCGCGGACGCGAGGAGCGTTCGGGGGACCAGGGGTCTCTTCGAACCAAGCTCCTCGATCAGGAATCGCTGTCTGGTCTGTTCGTCCCAGTCGGCGTACGCGCCCAGTCCCAGATGCCGGGTCACTTCGTCGAGAACGGCCGTGTGGCGCCCAGCTTCCTGACGGATGTCGAGACGGGCCATGTGGAGCCCAAAGCAGTGCAGCCGTCGGATAAGATCGAGGAGGCGGCCTTCGGCGATGATCTCCTGTCTCGTTTCGAGGAGCGAGCGCCGGACCATCATCAGTGTGGCGAGGAGACTGCTCGAGGTGGGCAGGCCGGGCTCTGTGGCGGAGAGCCGGCTGCACTTCGGCGATTCCTCGTCGAGCGCGGCTTCGATTCGCCCGAGCAAATCCGCCAGACGCGCGCGCTCCGCGCGAAGCACTGCGCGATAGGGTTCGCGATCGCCCTGGGCCGCTTCGCGCAGCTCAGGACTCGCCGTTTCCATCGACAGCTCTTGGCAGAGCTTGTCGAACTCGTCGTGAAAGAGCTTGGCAGCGGTCCAGCGATTGAGTAGCACCGCTTCGCTGGTGACGTCGGCGGTGACGTTCGGGTTCCCGTCGCGATCGCCGCCGATCCACGACGCGAAACGGACCGGTCGAGCGTCGATTGGCAGGCTGCGTCCAGTTTCGGACTTCATGGCGCGGTCGAGCCGGCGAAGGAAGCGGGGTTGCGCCGCCCAGAGTGATTGCTCAAGCACCGCCAGGCCCCCGCGCACTTCGTCTTCCGGAGTGGGTCGGCTCCGGTGAAGCTCGTCGGTGTGCCACACCGTCGAGATCTCCCTATGCAATTGCGTACGCACGGCGCCTTGCTCATCCGGGGTTAGGTCTTCGTTGTCGCCATCACGGAGTGAGTTCGCGATTCCGTTATATCGTTGCAGGAGAGTTCGCCGTACCACCTGGGTCGGATGCGCCGTCAATACGAACTCGACTTGTTGGGTGCTTGCTGCCTCGTACAGCTCCGCCTGCGATACGCCTGCGGCGATCAGCCGGCGGAACGTGTCTTGGCAGGAATCGGGTCGGGACTCGTCTGGGTCGCCGCGAGCGGCCGACATCTGGGCGTCTCTCCGTTCGCGCACCTTGTGTCGCTGCTCGGCGATGTTGCTGAGCGTGAGAAACAGAGAGAACGCGCGAACTACCTCTCCGACTCGGTCCGGGGAAAGCGCGCCGACGATCTCGTAGAGTTCCTCCAAGGCCGGCTCTTGGAGGTCGTCCTCGGGTTCCCGGAGGGACTTGCCCTGAGCTCGGATCCGTTCGACCGTCTCGAACACTTCGGGCGAGGCCTGATGTCGCAGGACCTGGCCGAGAAGGTCTCCGAGGACGCGGACGTCCACGCGGAGCGCTTGGTCGAGCTCAGCAGGAGGATAGGAAGAGCCGGGGTCTGCCACCGTTGCTTCATAGCGCGTCTGCAGGCCTCCGTGTTTCCCTATGGTAAAAAAGCGCGCAGATGCAGGCTTGGTGAGACTTCGTGCGCTGCTCGGCTTTGACCTGCCGCCACGGGAGGGGCATCGTAGAGAGACATACACACTGCAGCTGAAGGATTACTCGTGAGCAAGAGCGGAAAGAAAAAGAACAAGCCCAAGGGCACGAACGGGACGGGGGGGCAGGACGGCTCAGGGATCTGGACCCCGGCTGAAGTACCGCACTGCGAGACCAGCAAGCAGCTATCCAAGCGGGCCTATGAGAAGGAGCTCAGCAAGCTTCATATCGAGCTCGTGAAGCTTCAAGAATGGATTCGCCACGAGAAGCTCAAGGTCGTCGTCGTCTTCGAAGGTCGCGACGCTGCCGGTAAAGGCGGCACGATCAAACGCATCACCGAATGTCTAAGCCCGCGAGTTTGCCGCGTCGTAGCGCTCGGTACGCCCACCGAACGCGAGAAGACACAGTGGTATTTCCAGCGGTACGTCCCGCATCTCCCGGCGGCTGGCGAGATGGTGCTCTTCGATCGCAGTTGGTACAATCGCGCGGGCGTCGAACGCGTGATGAACTTCTGTACGGAGGCCGAGTACCGCGAGTTCTTGCGAAGCTGCCCCGAGTTCGAGCGGATGATCGTGCGCAGTGGGATCATTCTCGTGAAATACTGGTTCAGCGTAAGCAACGAAGAACAGGAGCGTCGCTTTCAGTCGAGGATCGACGATCCGACACGGCGATGGAAGCTCAGCCCGATGGACCTCGAGTCGCGTAGACGCTGGGTGGAGTACTCGAAGGCCAAAGATCAGATGTTTAGCTACACCGACATCAAGCAGGCGCCCTGGTACGTGGTCGATGCCGACAACAAGAAGCGCGCGCGGCTCAACTGCATCACGCATCTGCTCGGTCAGGTCCCCTACCAGGACCTCACGCCGAAGAAGATCGAGCTCCCGCCGCGCCAGGTCAACACCTCGTACGTCCGCCCCCCGATGGACGACCAGACCTTCGTTCCCGAGGTCTTCTAGCTTCGGTCTGGGCCTGGACCGAACGAAACGAGCGTCAAATCGCCCGAAGTGAATCGGTGGCGAAGCCGGCGCGTCTACGTTCGCAAGGAGAGATCATCCCATGCGACGTAGAGCTTTGTTTTTTCTCGTGTCCGGTCTCGTCTCGGCGCTCGGGCTTTCAGGCTGTATTTTTCTCGGCGAGTACGACGACAAGCACGGTCCCGTCGATCGACTAATTGCGTACGAGGTTTGCTACGCAGACTTCGAGTGCGCGGGGGGGGCAGGCGCGCACCGCTGCGAAGAACTCGCGGTCCCAATCGGTCCGGCGACGCTGGCCGTCGGTGCCATCTGCACGGGTGGCTGCTTCGACTGGCTCGACTGCCCGGTCTCGGCGTTCAACGGACTACCCGGTGCCTGTGTCGATCACGGATACCTTGGAGGCCCCATCGCCTCTGGCGTCTGCGTCGAACGGTGTGAAATCGACTTGGACTGCGATATCGCCGCCGGGTTCGGCTGCGAAGGGGTGGCGCGAGACCGAGTCTGCCTGCCGATTCGGTAGCGTCCGACCGGGGCAGATGGGCCCCAAGATGGAGTGCCCCAGCGCCCGGTCGACCGTGATTCTGGCTCTAGAATCCGTTGGTGAGGCCGGAGCGCATCGCGGTGTCTCTACGCTGGCTGGCGACCTCGTCGATATACATCGTGCGCTCGAGGAACCTCTCGGCGCGCGGCGTCTCGGCGTCCAATTCCGCACCGCTGTTCGAGGGGCGGGCTCCATCCGGACCCATCCAGGCATCCGCGAAGCTTTGCTGCGTGACTTCGTCTGAGGGCGACATCTCTTTCGTCGTCAGAACGTCGTCAGTCCCCCAGAGGCTGGCAAGCTCGGGTTCCTGCAGCACTTGGCTGCCAAGGGTGGCCTCCGTCTGGATTCCGACTCCGGAACATCCGACGCCGACTGCGGCGACGAGGAGTGCGAGTGACCATGAGTTGCATTGCATTTGAACCTCCCTGAGTGGCCGTGGTGACTACGGCTACGAGGATCAGAATACGGATGCCGATCAAATCTCTCTATACGCAAATCGTGCGAATCACGTACGTAATTTGTGCACACAGGCTCATTGGGGCCGCGAAACGGCTCTGCTCAGCGCCGCAGCGGTCTACCGTGTTGCAGAACTGTTTCGAGAACGGGTGCTTCGTCGCGCTCCGCAGGATCCGGCTCGGCTGACTGCATGCGGAACTCTGGCTGCAGCTGCACCTTGTCCCAGACCTCGGGGAAAGCGCGCTCTGCACCCAGCTTCTTTCGCATGTGTCGATAGTGTTTGTGGTCGAACATCGCCTCGAAGGCCTCTTTGTTCATCCAGACGTCTTGGTAGAGCGGCACGAATCCACCGAGCTCGTGCGTGAAGCGCTCGGTTGCTGCCACGTGTTCTTCGGCGTCCCACGCTTCGCCTCTCTTGACGGCTGGCGGAATTCCGTACGCACCGAGGTCGACGAACATCTCCCAGTCTTTGCCTGGGACTTTGTTGCGCGGACGGGGCTGCAGCCCGTGATACGGGCCGTGATCGTACATCCGGATTGGAAAGACCAGCAGCGGATAGACCTCGAAACGTCGATGAAACTCTTCGACGGCTGCCTCGAGGTCTTTGAGCGGAACCACCACATCTTGGACGACGTGCTTGTGGACAAGCTTCCACCGGACACCTTCGGTCATGGTGCCCTTGAGCAGCGAAATCTTCGGCGCCCCCAACCAGCCGAAGCCCCATCGCCACCACGCCTTCCCGGAGAACGGCATGAGCTCCTCGATCTCCCAGAAGATCGATCGCGTGTGACGATGGTAGTAGTCACGCAGCGGAATCCATTCCGCGAACACGCCCCGTTCGAGCGCGGTCGCCACGTGCCGAAAGAAGAACGGCTTATGCCATCGGTTGATTCGGTTGATTCTCGATCGGTCGGCAGGCGCATCGTCGTACCAACCGCATTGAATCACGCCGGTCTCTCTTGAATAGATGGTCGCTTCGACGAACTCAGGGGCGTCGTTGGCCACCGAGAGCTCGTAGGTTTTGTCGCAGAGCTCCTTCATGCTGTGGCACGGGATGTACTGCATTCGCAGATACGGCTTTACCGGTTCCACCTCGAGCTCGAGCGCAACGAGAAAACCCAGGGTGCCGTGCGACCAGGGAAGGGCGTAGAAGAGTTCAGGATCGCTTTCGCGGGTCACCCGCTGCAGTTCGCCATCGGCCGTTACGATTTCATAGGCCACGATCGTCTCCTGGAACAGACCGTAGCGGTGGCTCGTGGTCTCCATCCCAAGACCCATCGCCAGGCCGCCAGCGGTGAGGTCTTCCATTTCGACCATGACCTTCAGCGCGAAGCCTCGGGGAACGAGGTAGCGGGTAAGTTGCCCCATGTTGACGAGCGGCTCGACGCGCACGACGCGCCTACCCGCGTCGAGGTGCAAGATGTCGCGCAGGTCGATTTCGATCTGGTTGCAGTCCTTCTTGTAGCTGGAGGTTCGCGTCGACACTGTAAGCCAAGGAGGCCGCGCCGTGCACATGCGCTGGTCCGATCCGGATGCGCGCCACTCTCGAACCTGGGCCTGGACGTGCCGCACGCGCTCATCGTGCTTCTCCGGAGAGGCACCGAACCGGGCGTAGAGGAGATCGCGCGTGGTGCGCGCACGCTCGAAGACGAAGCTTGCCGGCAGCGCGGTCGCTGCGACAACCAGGCCGCGATGATCGGTCATCCACCGTCCTGCGCGCTGCGCGATGTCAGTCTTTTGCAAGGTCTCGAGTAGCGTCATCGTGGTCATCTCCGTGGGTCAGGGGGGGACTCGTCAAGGGGAGGGGTAGAACTGCGCGTACCAGCGTCGAAGCGGATGGACGGGGCCGTCGTCGCGGCTGAGCAGCGGTGCGTCGCGGTAGATCTTGCGTTCCCAGATCCCGATGTCGCGGCGCCACTGTGCGACCCAGTTTCCGACGATGAACCAGGCGAGGGGCCTGGGGACACTTCGATCGCTGAACCATCGGAAGCGTACGTGCTGGCTGAGGGGCCCAACCGGGGTGTGGCTTTGGTACAGAACCACCCGTCCATCTCCGCGGCTGAGCGTGAACTCAAAACGCACGATGCTGCCTGGCCCCTCGAGGCGCACATCCGCGTTGGCACCAGAGCCGTCGATTCGGTTCCCGTCGAAGGCGAGCGTCGCCTCGTTGCGAAACCAGCAGACATGCGACTCGTCGGGGTCTCGCCGCCAACTCGCTTCGTGCTCTATCGTCATTTTAGGCACCGGAATCCCAGTCCAAGGCAGACGCAGCTTTCCGTGAATCGGGGCGAAGTGCTGAAAGTCGACGCTGTTCTCCACGAACTCGAGCAGATGCATCCCGACGAGGCCGGCGTCGTGCTCGCCCCGATAGACGAGTTCGCCTTTGTCGATGCCCGAACACCGCTGCAGGCGGTAAGGAGGTTCGGGGGGCGGGCCTGGCTCCGGGTCGGAGCGATGGTAGACCACGACCCACCCATGGAGTTCATCGGTGCTCCAGGCCGTCGTGCAGCGACGTCCCCCGGCACTGGCACTGCCCGAGCGCGGCGATGCTCCACCGTCGCCCCGAATTCGCCAGCCGTGGAATGGACACTCGACTGCGTCGCCCACGCGGGTCCCGTCCGCTAAGTTTGCACCGAGGTGGGGGCAGTAGGCGTCGACCGTCTGCGGGCGACCCGATCGATCGCGAAACACTACCCATTCTTTGCCGACTGCGCGGACGAACGTCGGGCCGTCGCCGAAGTCTTGCGACCGACCGATGACGTACCACGCCTCCGGGTAGGGAGGCGGGTAGGTCGCGGCGCGCGACTGCTCGACCGCGGCGGCGGACTGTGCCTCATGCCAGCGGCGCGTCCCAGACGTTGCCATCCTGAACGGAACCGGGATGTTACCTAGCGGAAGTCTCACTTGGCGGGGCGTCGTACCAACAGGAAGTAGTTCGGGGTGAAGATGCGCTGCTCGCCCCCCGCAATGAGCGACTCGGCTGCGGCGCCGAGCATTCGGCTGACATCGGCCGAGCCCTCGGGTGCGATGCGCAGGGCTTCGAGCGTGCGAATCGTTCGTCGCGCGAGAAAGCGGCCCACACGTCCGCGGCGAATTGCCAGCAGACTGCTCGTCTCGCCGACGAGGGGCAGATACCAAGGCGTCTCAGGGTCGGACGTGCTCGACGCGTCGTACGCATCGATGACCTCAAAGCCTGCCTCCTCGAGCGCTCCAAGGGTCTCAGGCACGGTGGAGATATCGGGAAGGCTGTCGCCTTCGGCAATGCCGTGCTTGATTCTCCGATGCTCGAGGTTGTTCGGATCGTAGCCGGACGTCATGCACCATTCGTACGCGGCGAACGAAGCGCCCGGCTTGAGCGCATCATAGATCTCTCGGTAGACCTTCGCCTTGTCGGGGGCATGGCAGGTCGCTTCGAACGCGTACGCCGCATCGTAGCTCTGCGCCGGCACATCCAGATTCATGAAGTCACCCTTGAAACCGGAGCACAGCTGGGCGAGGCCGGCGGCATCGTTGTACTCGCGCACTTTCTCTAGCTGGTAGTCGTTGTTGTTGACGCCTTCGATGCTCGCCCCCGAGAAGCGCGCGATCGCACGCATCGGCCCGCCGACCCCGCATCCCACGTCGAGCACCTTCATGCCTGGCGCGAGGCCTAGCCTAAGCGCGAAGTAGTGCTCCGACCGGGCGAGTGAGGAATCGAACGACTCGCCGTCGAACCGCGGCGCGAAGTGAAACGATTTCGACCATCCGTGCTCATAGAAGTCGGTGACGAGATCGTAGTAGTGGTTGATCATCGTCGTGTAGCCGCTCTTACGCGTCTCGATGTCGCCCCCCCGTTGTTCGTCGAAGAATCCCAAGTACTCGCTAATGGCTCCGCGCACGCGGCCACGGCTCTCCTGATCGACGTAGAATCGGCTGACGGCTTGTTCCTGCATGACACCCCTTTTGATTGGTCGGGGGCGGATAACACGATTCGAAAGCCGAAAAAACCCGTAAAATCATTTAGTTAGATGTGATCTAACTAAACGGTTTGTTAAACAGCGGGGCTCAGATCGGTTCAGATGGCGAGATCGACGGCTCACCGGTGGAGATCGACCGTTCGCCGCGGCTGCCGCCAGATCGGTTTCGTGGCGCGCGGCCGGGATTATGGCGCGCGGCGAGGATCTTCGCCCTCAGCGTCCGTGGACGTAGAGCCACTCGTGCCAGTCGCCGTCGAGCGCCGCATCGTAGGACCCCACCCGAACGGCCCGGAGGGTCGAGTCTTGAGAGACCTGGTAGGACGCCGGGTCGACCGCCGTACAGCCGGAGAGAGTTTGCGCGATCTGACCGCCGCGCACCTCCAAGCTCGTGCAGAGCTCGACGCGGTCGGTTTGCGGGTCAAACACGACAGGTTCCTCGAGGGTCCACCAGTAGTCGAAACCGTCGACCGCAGACTGGCGCCTGACCTTGCCGTCCCAGCAGGTTTGATTGGCCTGGAAGCCGTTCCAGCAGGGAGCCGGAATCGCGATGGGACACGCCACGTCCTCTGCTTTCTGAGTGCCCCTTTGACAGGCGAAGATGCAGCTGCTCGTGAACGGAGCCTCAGACGGCACTTCATCGCAGGCATTGCAGGCGCTGAGACAGTCTTGAATCTGTGTCGGATCGACTGGATCGATCGGGTCGATGGGCCCCGGCTCCACCGAGCAGTCGGGCAGCTCCGAACTCGTCGGTCCCTCGACCTCGCATGCATCGAGACACTCACCGTACTCGCTGAGGCCGCACTGCTGGCAGGCTTGGACGCAGCCAGCTCGCGGGCCCGCTCCGTCTTCCCCCTCGGTGCCGCTGTCGCCGCACGCTGCAACGAACAACGCCGTCAGTAGCGTACCGACCAAGGCCGCGTGAGAATATCGTTCCCCCATGATGACCTCAGGGTAGCCAGCCACCGCTCGGTCCGTCCGTGAGGTAACTCACCAAAATGCCCGTCCCAGGTTCCCCGGCCTCATTGGCTCGTGAGCGTAGACGAGTGTGCTACCACGGAGGGGAGTGGCAGGGTCACCGAGAACCCTTTCGAGGGAACGCCGAACGACGTGCCGATCACGACGATAGCGCGAGGGATCGAAATCGACCTGCGGGAGATGATGAATGAGGACGCTGCCACGATTCCGGCGCCGTTGGAACCTCAGCGCAATACGCAGACCTAGGGCCAGACCCAGATGACACGCTCGCTCATCGTTGGCGCCAATCGAGGAATCGGTCTCGAACTGTGTCGTCAGCTCAGCGCTCGCGGCGATTCTGTCGTGGCGACCTGTCGCAAGTCGGGTTCGGAGCTCGAGGCCATTCGGGGAATCGAGATTCACGAGGCGATCGACGTCACCGATGCCGCCTCCGTCCGCATGCTCGCACAGAAGCTTGGGGTTGAGTCTATCGATCTCCTGGTCCTCGTTGCGGGCATCCTCTCGCCGATGGGTCTGGCCGAGTATGACCCTGAGGTGGTGCGGAGGCATTTCGAGGTTAACGCTCTTGGAACGCTGACGACGACCGTCACCCTACTGCCGTGCTTGCGTGACGGGGGCAAGGTCGCGCTGTTGTCGAGCCGCATGGGTTCGATGACCGACAACACCTCGGGTGGAAGCTACGCCTACAGGATGTCGAAGGCAGCGCTCAACAGCGCAGGGCGCTCGCTTGGTCTAGACCTGGCGCCCCGCGGAGTCGCGGTTGGGATTCTGCATCCGGGGTGGGTGAAGACCGCGATGACCGGCGGCAGCGGCTTGATCGATGCCGCGACCTCGGCTGAGGGACTCATTGCACGGATCGATGAACTGAGCCTCGAAACGTCGGGGACGTTCATGCATCAGAATGGGGATACACTGCCCTGGTAGGAGCGGGGCGAGTCTCGAGCGCCAGCCAAGACTCAGATTTTCTTATCGCATTCTTCTGGTCATAGGGTTTTCGGCTATCCTCCCGGCATGGCCGAATCGCACGATCCACCTTTCGACGTTCGCGCGTTGCTCGAGCGCAATCGGTCATGGGTCGCCGACAACCTCGCACTCGACCGGCAGTTTTTCGAGCGACGCGCGCAGGGGCAGCAGCCGCACTGCCTCTGGATAGGCTGCGCCGACAGTCGGGTTCCGGTCAATCAGCTGACCGGCACCGTGGCCGGCGATATCTTCGTGCACCGCAATGTTGCGAACATCGTCGTGCCTGAGGACTTCAATTTGGGTTCCGTGGTCCAGTACGCCGTCGCGGTGCTCGGGGTCCAGCACGTGATCGTTTGTGGGCACTACGGCTGTGGTGGCATCAAGGCCGCGCTCGGACACGACAACATGGGCGTCATCAGCCAATGGCTTCGGCACGTGAAGGATGTCTACCAGACTCATTTCGAGGAGCTGTCGGTGTATACAGACAAAGCCGCCGTCGAACGCCGCCTGGTCGAACTCAACGTAATCGCTGGCATCCGCAGCTTGTCGAAGATGCCGGTCGTGCAGGAGGCGTGGGCGCATCGCGGCGGGCCTGTGATTCATGGTTGGGCGTACGATCTCGCAGACGGATATTTGCGAGACCTCGGCGTGTCCACCTCGAGCGTGGACAACATCGAAGAGATTTACCGCTACGACGTGTAGCGGCGTCTTCGCACTCAGGCTTCGTCTGCTTTTGTGGAGGCAGCAGTTTGGGTCCCGAGGATGACGTCGATCAGCGCCGAGAGATCTCGGTGGCCTTCCACTGCATGCCGAAGTGGCAGATCGCCCTTTACTTCGTAGCGGTTACGTCGACCTTCACGGCTGCGGAGCAGGTACCCGGCAGCCTCGAGATCGGCTATGATCCGCTGCACGGCGCGTTCTGTAATCCCGACACGGTCCGCTACGTCGCGCATCCGCGCTTCGGGGTCTGCCGCCAGGCAGAGCAGAACATGGGCGTGGTTGGTCAGAAACGTCCAGCTCGCGTGCCCTGCTGGTTCTGTGTTAGTTGATTTCGTCACAAGGTCGGGGCCAGGAACCCAACAAAGAGTCCGTAGGGGTACGCTAGCGATTTTGCCTCCCAGTTCAACGGCCCGATGCAGGAACGTCACCTGTCGCATTTCGCATGGGGTTGCGTTCGCTGAGGAAGGCGATAGACAATACCAGAAATGTGTTTCATGAGTCGGATGTCGTATGCAGGGTGAGTCGGAGTCGTCGCGGAGCCCTCGTGTGGCCATCATCATGGGAAGCGACAGCGACTGGCCCACGATGCGGCACGCGGCCGAGATCCTCGAGGAGCTCGAGGTGCCTTTCGAGGCCAGGGTGGTGTCGGCGCATCGCACCCCAGATCTCCTGTTCGAGTTCTGCGAGGGTGCAGAGGCGCGCGGCCTCGAGGTGATCATCGCCGGCGCCGGGGGCGCGGCTCATCTTCCGGGGATGGCTGCTGCCAAGACGATACTGCCGGTTCTTGGGGTCCCGGTGAAAAGCCGTGCCCTCCAAGGTGTCGACTCGCTGCTTTCGATCGTACAGATGCCCAAGGGTGTGCCGGTCGGAACGCTGGCCATCGGCGAAAGTGGAGCGGCCAATGCAGCTCTGCTTGCGGCAGCGTTCCTGGCGTGCGGCGACGAGCGTCTACGGGAGCGACTGAGGGCCTATCGTGCAGCGCAGACTCAGCGCGTATTGGAGACGAAGCTATGACCGCGTGGATGCCAGGGGCCACCCTCGGAATCATCGGCGGTGGACAACTTGCGCGCATGATGATTTTCGAAGCCCGTCGAATGGGCTACCGCACCTGCGTTCTGGCAGAAGGCCCCGACACGCCGGCGGCGGCTGTATCGGACAGTTGGGTTGCCGGTTCGCCCGACGATGCCGAGGCGGCCAAGGAGCTCGCGCGCGTTTCGGATGTCATCACCGTCGACACCGAACATGTGCCGGCATCGATTTTGAGCGACCTCGAGCTGACGACGCCGGTTCGCCCGTCGGCATCGGTGATGCAGACGATTCAAGATCGCCGCCTTCAGCGACAGTTTCTTACCGAGATCCAAGCTCCGCAGCCGCTCTGCCGGCCAGTCACAAGCCTCAACGAGCTTCGCGAAGCCGCCTCGGCCGTGGGGTTCCCCTGCGTGCTGAAGAGCGCGCGCTCGGGATACGACGGGAAGGGTCAAGCTCGGATCTACGACGAGCAGGGCATCGAAGCCGCGTGGGAAACCATCGGCCGCCAACCTGCTGTCCTCGAAGAGTTCGTCACGTTCGATTGCGAAATCTCCGCGCTCCTCGCGCGCAATCCTCGAGGTGAGATCCGCTTCTATCCCGTCGCCTTGAACGCACACCGCAATCACATCCTGCACACGACCGTGGCCCCGGCGCCCATCAGTCGACTGGTTGAGCGCGAGGCGCTCGAACTGGCGGCGCGCATCGTGAACGCGCTCGACCACGTGGGGATGATGGCCGTAGAGATGTTCGTCGTCGAAGGTTCATCCCTACTCGTCAACGAAATCGCGCCGCGTCCACACAACAGTGGCCACTACACCTTCGGCGCCTGCGTCACCTCTCAGTTTGAACAGCACGTGCGCGCAGTCTTCGATCTGCCGCTCGCCGACACCACGCTTCCGCGACCGGCAGCGATGGTGAACCTCCTGGGCGACCTTTGGCAAGACGGTGAGCCAGACTGGTCTGTAGTGTTCGCTTGTCCTGCGGCCTCGCTTCACCTCTATGGCAAGGGCGACGCGCGGCCCGCGCGCAAGATGGGTCACGTGCTCGTCCTCGACGACGACGCCGACAGAGCGCTGCAGACCAGCGAGAACTTGCTCGAGGGTCTCGAGCGCGGCGGGTCGACCGGCAGAGACTCGAGGTCGAAGGCTCAGCTGAACCCGGAGCGCGCTGGTCACCAGGAGCATCCATGAGAATCACCGTGGCAGCAGGAGATGGCATTGGCCCCGAGATCATGGGGGCGGTCCTCGACATTTTTCGCGCGGCCAAGGTTCCGCTCGATTTCGATATCGTCGAAATGGGCAAGGAGGTAGCGCTGTCCGGCGATCGTTCCGGAATCAGCCCCGAGGCACGTGCATCCGTCGAGTCTACCGGCCTCCTTTTCAAGGGACCGATGGAGACCCCTACCGGTGGCGGTTACAAGAGCGTAGACATGACCGCGCGCAAGCTGTGGGGCACGTTCGCCAACAAGCGGGTGTACCGGTCGCTGCCTGGCGTGCCAGTCCCGTTCGGGATTCGCCGATTCGACCTCACGATGGTGCGTGAGAACGTCGAGGATACCTACGGTTCAGTCGAGCACATGCAGACGTACGACATGGCCCAATGTCGGCGCTTCATCAGCAGGCCCGGAAGTGAGCAGGTACATCGCTACACCTTCCAAATGGCGCAGCGAAAAGGGGCAAAGCGCGTCACCTGCGGTCACAAGGCCAGCATCATGAAGCTGACGGACGGTCTTTTCCTAGAGACCTTCTACGCGGTTGCTAAGGAGTTCCCGCATCTCGAAGCAGACGACATGCTCATCGACTCGATGGCGATGCGTCTGGTCCTCGATGCGTCCGAGTTCGACGTCATCGTGTTGCCCAACCTGCCGGGCGATATCTTGGCAGACGTCGCGGCGGCTCTGGTCGGAGGTCTGGCCTACGCCCCCTCGGCGAACATTGGCGACGGGATTTGCATCTTCGAAGAAGCACACGGCACGGCGCCCAAGCTCGTAGGGCAAGACCTGGCGAATCCGAGTGCGCTTCTCATGAGTGGCGCAATGATGTTGAGACACGTTGGTCTCATCAAGCACGCCTCGGTCATCGACAAGGCCCTCGAGCGGACTCTGCTGGACATGCATCGCCGGCCCGATCTGGGAGAGCCAGTTCCCGTGTTTCGGACCTCGGTCTTCGTCGAGAAGATGCACAGCGAACTAGCGCGCCTGACTCTCCCTGAAGGCGAAACGCCCACGCTGCTCATCGCCCCGAGGGTAGAACCCAAGATGCGCGAAACCGCGACGACGGCCGAAACCGTGTTGAAGGGGGTCGACATATTCGTGGAGTCGTCGATGCCGCCAATGGCATTCGCCGAGAGCCTCCTGGGACTCGAGTGCCCCATCCCGATGACGATGATATCCAATCGCGGGACCCAGGTGTGGCCTACCGGATCGGTCTTCACCGACTGCGTCAATCACTACCGAGTCCGCTTCGAGAGTCCTGCAGCAGTCGCTCAGGAGATTCTGCTCGCGACCATGGCCGTCGTTGCCGGGCGGTTCCCGCTGTGCGGCGCCGAATGGCTCCGCGAGACCGACGGTGTTCCAGGATACTCGCTTGCCCAGGGTCAGGCGGGGACCTCGACCGCCGCTGCCTCCGAGTGACTGACTGGACACCACGGCTGAACGCGCGAAGCTAGCCGGGCTTTCGCGCGCTTCGACGCGGGCCGGAGGCCAGCATCATGCACGGAGCGGAGGTTCTCAAAGACTTGGTCGTCATCCTGGCTGCGGCAGTCGCCGTGGTCGCGGTGCTCCGCAAGCTCGGCGTGCCCTCGATTGCAGGGTTCATCGTCACGGGAGCGCTGATTGGCCCGGGCGCGCTCGGCCTGGTGGACGACACCGAGCAGGTGAGAGTGCTTGCCGAGGTTGGCGTCGTCCTCCTGCTTTTCGGGATCGGTCTCGAGCTGTCGCTATCGCGGCTGCGCCGGCTCTGGAAGGTGATCGTGCTCGGCGGCGGGCTGCAGGTGTCTGCCACGGTAATTCTCACGACCATCGTTGCCATGGTGTTCGACCTGCCTTGGACCTCGGCGGTGTTTCTCGGCTGCGTGATCGCCGTATCGAGCACTGCGGTGGTGCTTCGGGGCCTTGCGGCGCGCGGCGAACTCAACGCGCCGCACGGGCGTCTGGCGGTTGGAATCCTTGTGTTCCAAGACCTATGCGTTGTGCCGATGATTCTCGCGGTGCCGTTCCTCGCCGGAGAGGGCGGCTCGACCCGAGAAGTGCTCATCACCGCCGCCAAAGCCGTCGCAATTCTCGCGGGTGTGCTCGTGGCGGCAAGCGTGGTCGTCCCGCGCTTCCTGGCGTTCATCGCGGAGACCCGACAGCGCGACCTCTTCGTGCTCGCGGTGTTTCTCATCTGCCTCGGCACGGCCTGGGTCGTATCGCTGGCCGGGGTCTCACTCGCTCTTGGAGCGTTCCTCGCCGGGCTGGTCGTGGCCGGCAGTGAGTTTCGGCATCAGGCGCTTTCGGATCTGATTCCCACGCGCGAAGTGTTCGCGAGCCTCTTCTTCGTTTCGGTCGGGATGCTGCTCGACGTCTCGTCGCTTCTCTCGCACTGGATGGAGACAGCGGGGCTTCTCGTCGCCATCGTGCTCGGCAAATTCGCGATCATCCTCTTCACCTCGCTCGCGCTCCGTTTCCCATTGCGCGTCGCGATTCTGTCGGCCGCCGCGCTGTCTCAGGTTGGTGAGTTCTCGTTCGTCCTCATCGATGCGGCCTCAGACACGAGCCTCCTCGGACCGGAGCTGTCCCATAATCTCTTGGTCGCGATCATCCTGTCGATGCTGCTGACGCCGCTCGCGATCGCCATGGGCCCGCACCTTGCCAGCAACGCCGGACGGGTGCCTTGGTTCAACAGACTGCTCGGAGCCGATCCGCCCGGCGTCGACGCCGACGAGCCTCACAGCGATCACGTGATCGTCGCCGGGTACGGTCTCGCGGGTCATGTGATTTGCCAAGCGCTTCGCACCGCCCGAGTGCCCTATGTCGCGGTGGATGTGAACCCCGAGAACGTTCGGACCGCCAAGCGCGCAGGCGACCGCGTGGTGCTTGGGGACGTCACGCAGCGGGAGGTCCTCGAAGAGTTAGGCGTGGCCGATGCTCGCCTCGTCGTGCTCAGTATCAACGATCCACGCGCGACGGCGCTTGCAGCCCGAACCGTTCGGGACCTGGCCCCCGCGGCGAGGCTCTTGGTTCGGACGCAGTATCAATCGGATCAGGAGGGATTCGAGCAGCTGGGAGCGACCCTGGTGATTGCCGACGAGGTCACGGCCAGCGAGACGCTGGCGAGCGCCTGTCTCGACCTTTTCGGCGGGACCTCGCTTGACGACCGAAACCTCGACCCGCTGAACACGTAGGACAGCCATGACTACTGCCGCCACTACCATCCGAATCGACATCGTCTCCGACGTAGTCTGTCCCTGGTGTATCGTCGGGCTGAAACAGCTCGAAAAGGCGCTGGCCTCACTCGAGGGCGAAGTGATCGCCGAGGTCCACTGGCACCCCTTCGAACTCAATCCGCAGATGCCGCCGGAGGGTCAAGACCTTCGAGAACACATCGCGGAAAAGTACGGATCGTCCCGCGCCGATAGCGACGCCGCCCGGTCGCGTCTCACCGCGCTCGGTGAATCGCTCGGGTTCGAGTTTCGGTTCCATGAGGGCATGCGTATTCGAAATACCTTCCGCGCACATCAGCTCCTGCACTGGGCCGGGGAGCAGGGAGCGGAAACCGCGTTGACGCGGGAGTTATTCCACAGCTACTTCACGCTGCAGGAAAACGTAGACGACCCCGAAGCACTCGTCGCGACGGCGGCCCGCGCCGGACTCGACCCCGCAGAAGCGACAGAGATCCTGAGCGACGGCCGCTATGCTGATGCGGTGCGCCAAGAAGAGCGCCTGTGGCTCCAGCGCGGCATTAGCGCGGTTCCTTCCTTCGTGTTCGACGAACGCTATCTGATCCCCGGTGCGCAGGACGCTTCGGTGTTCGCATCCGTGCTCCAGAAACTGCGCGAGGAGCCCGAGGACGCTCCTGTCGACGCAGAGCGGTCGTAACGAGCCCGCGCCCACAGGCGGGTGGACGCCCGGCGTTAGTCGAGAAGGTCGACGCCGTCCACCGGCGTCCCGTAGAGGTCGATCTCTGCCGTCTGACCCGGGGGGAGCCAGAAGCTCCGTACGAGGAGACGCTGGGGCGGAGCGTTGAGGTTCACGCGATAGTCGAACCCGCGCCAAAAGGAACTGGTTCCCTCCAGCTCGAAGTACACTGGAACACCCCATACGCGCAGGCCGTCTGCCGTCAGTCCGACTCCATCGACACGAATGAGTTCGTCTCCGAGTGGGGTCTGGACGATGTCGACCCCGACGAGCTCGTTCTCTGGCACGAACTCGAAGTCCGCGCGCGCCTGCGTTCCGCCGACGTCCACTTCGACTTGGTACTCGGGGCCTTCCGCTTGGTCGAGACAGAACAGATCCAAGGTCGTGCTGCAGAGCTCTCCGATCGTCGCGGTTGCGAGTCCTTGTCCGAACAGCGGTTGTCCGGCGGAGTCGGCATAGGCCACCCGAAACTCCCTTTGCGCGACTGCCTTTTCGTCGATCGGGATCGCCCGCGTCCCGGGCATGGGCGAGACGACGATCGAGAAGGTGGCGTGGGGAACCACCTCGACCGTATACTGCACGCTCTCGTGCTCGTCGGTGTATGTGAAGGTTGCGGTGCCTTCGCCTACGAACCCGATTCGCACAGACTCTTTGGTCAACGAGAGGACCCGTGCGACATCCGGATCAGCTAATTGGCTCGGCGTCTCCGAAGCCGAAGCTGAAGCAGCCGGACAGGCCCAAGGCAAAAAGCACGACGTGACGACGGACAAAGGAAAGGGGTGGCATAGGAACCTCCTGCATGGAGACTAAGCAAGATGCGGGCCATCTGAATTCCCTGCGAAGCAGGCGCGTCCCGCTCTCGGGGCCGATGGATCGAGACCACAGGTGCGTGAACCGGAGTCACGGTCGCGGTTCGCCGTGCTTACTTGGCTTTCCAAACGGGAGGGCGCTTTTCGATGAACGCGCGCGGGCCTTCTTTGGCGTCTTCGGTCTGAAGGGTCTTCTCGAACTGGCTGAAGCCCGCTTTCCACAGGGCCGCTTCCTCGTCGATGAACGCTCTGGCAGCTAGGTTCCGGCTGGCCTGCACGGCAAGGGGCGCGTTTGCCGCCACGGTTGAAGCGAGCGCGAAGGCTTCGTCGAGTACGCGGTCTGCGGGCACCAGGCGGTTCACCATTCCGAGCTCGTACGCACGACGCGTCGGGAGTGGCTCGCCGGTGAGGATGACCTCCATCGCGTTCGCCATGCCGATGGCGCGGGGTAGACGAAAGAGCGCGCCCGCGACCGCGAGCAGGGAGCGCTTGACCTCGGGGAGCCCAAAGAACGTGTCCTCGGATGCCACGATCATGTCACAGGCGAGGGCAACCTCGCATCCGCCGGCAAGCGCGGGCCCGTGCACTGCAGCGATGAGCGGTTTCGTTCGCTCGCGTTGAACGATGCCGCCAAACCCGCCTTTGCTGGTGGCGAGGCCATCGGCGTTGCCAGCCGCGATCTCCTTCAGATCGGCCCCGGCGCAGAAGACCGGCCCGTTGGCTGCGAGCACGGCCGCCCAGAGCTGTTCATCCGATTCGTAGCGGTCGAGCGCGGCCTCGAGTCCGGTCGCGACTTCGCCGTTGACCGCATTGCGCGCCTCCGGGCGGTCGAGGGTAATGATTGCGACGTGATCTCGTGCTTCGAAACTGACGACCATCGTACGTGACTCCTCCGCCCCGCGGGGGGGCCTCGGCTCCATACGACGCAGGCGGCGCGGCCGCAAAGCCGGCTAGCGGCGCAGCACCGGCATCAGCGCGAAGGCGAGTTGTCCCGCGAGCCCCACCGCACCCACAGTCGATTGCCACCCTTCGAGCATCTGAGTTCCCGTTCGGTCGAAGAGTAAGACCGAGAGCGCAACTTCAGCCCCCATCAACAGACCGAACGCGACCCCACCCATCAGCAGTCGGCTCGAGCGTGCCGGGGGAACCCCGAGTCGGTCCAGGATCCAACCACAGGCGACCCAGCTCAGCAGGAGAATCACGGGGACTTCGAGTAGCGTAGCCCCGAGCTCACCCACGGTGGGTTCGAGGAGGAGCACACGCACTGCACCAAGCACGAAACCGGCCGCGAAGACGATCGCGAAGTAGGCGACTGCGGCGCCAAGCACACGGTTCATATGGCCGAGTCGAGACAGGCCCACGTTCTGCGCGGGCCCATGGCTACTCGTGAACCGTTACCTTGATCATTTTGACCGGGGTGACGGGCCGGTCGCCAGCGCCGGTCGGCGTAGTTTCGATCTTCTTGATCACGTCCATCCCGTCGACGACCTTGCCGAAGACAGGGTGCTTCGACGCGCCTGGGCTGAACCAGTCGAGGTACTTGTTGTGGGCTACGTTGATGAAGAACTGACTGCTGCCGCTGTTGGGCCGGCCGGTGTTTGCCATCGAGAGGGTGCCCGGCTCGTTTGATAGCTTGGCATCGTCGGGATGCTCGTCTTCGATGGTGCCATGTGGGGCGTTGCCCGTTCCAGCCCGAGGGCTGTTCGGATCGCTGCTGTTCGGGCAGCCGAACTGGATCATGAACCCGTCGATGACCCGATGAAAGTGCAGGCCGTCGTAGAAGCCGCTCTTGGCAAGCTCGATGAAGTTGCCTGCGGTCTTGGGCATCAGGTCGGTGAAGAGCTCAATCTCCACGTTGCCGAGGGACGTTTCAAATGTCGCTGTCGGGTTGGTCATGCCGCAAGGCGTACCAGTTTTCCCATGGTATGCCAGCGTTTCTCAGACCGGCGCGGGTCAGGTATCCCAGAGCGACGTTGCCGTGTACCCCTCGCCAAGAAACCAGAACTTTCCGTCGACCATGCGCTGCCCGGTGTCGAGCGCGGCGATCGAGGCCATGTCGGCGTCGGAGAGGGTGAGCTCGCAGGCCGCGAGGTTCTCTGCGATGCGGCTCGGGTTGACGGACTTGGGAATCACGCTCGTGCCGCGGCAGAGCGCCCAGGCGATGAGCACCTGACCCGGCGTCGCCCCGTGCGCGTCCGCGATTTCGACGATGGCGGGGTTCACTGTGAGCGGGACGGCATCGTTCCGTCCCATCATCGCCGCCGAGTCCGGTGAGCCGAGCGGCGAATAGGCAGTAACAGACACGCCGAGCTCCGCACAGGCTTGAACGAGGGTCGTCTGTTGGAGATAAGGATGGAGCTCAATCTGATTCACCGCGGGGATTTTCCCCGTAGCCTCATGAATCTGTTGAATTTTTGGGATATTGAAATTCGAGACGCCAACCTGATGCGCCAGCCCCTGCCCGGCGATTTGAAGCATCGCCTCCCAGGTAGACTCGAGCGGCGCCTCCTCGAGGCTGAGGAAATCGTCTGCGCTCCGGGGCAGGAGCACACCCGGGCGCAGGGCGACCGGCCAGTGCATCAAGTACAGATCGAGATAGTCGAGTTGGAGATGTCGAAGGGTCTGTTCCAACGCGGGCCGGACGTCCTTGGGGGCATGCGAGTCGTTCCAGAGCTTGCTCGTGATCCATACGTGCTGACGGTTCACGTCCCCCGCCTGAAACGCGTCCGACAGGGCCCGCCCCACGTCTTCTTCGTTCTGATAGATCGCGGCGCAGTCGATGTGCCGATAGCCTGCCTCGAGCGCGGCGCGGATAGCCCGGTACACTGCGTCGGGTTCGGATTTCCAGGTGCCGAGCCCAAATGCGGGCATCTCGGTGCCATCGTAGAGGCGCTGTGTCTTCATCGTAGGTTCCTCGCTCATTGGCGCCGGCCTCCGCCGTGCCCAATCAGATCAAACAGTCGTCGAAGCATCGCGTCACGACCGCTGAGCTTTTCATCCATGTCGCGCTTGTCTCCCGACTCGGGAAACAGACGGTGCCCTGCATGCAGGAGTCGATCGACAGCGCCGGGAACCACCCCTGAGGCAAGCTGAAAGAAGCTTCCCACTGGGGTTGCGATCTGCTTCGGCTGCCGCACGATTCCGTCGATGATGAGCGCGGCGGCTTCGTCCGCGGTTCGCATCGGAATCGAATCGTAGATGGTCGTCTTCTCCATCATCGGCGTCTTGACCAGCGGCATGTAAATCGTCGTGACCTTCACCCCGTCGCTCAGCGCTTCGACGGCGACGACACGACTAAACGCATCGAGCGCCGCCTTGCTTGCCACATAGGCCCCATAGCGCGGTACATTCACCTGTACGGCGATCGTCGACACGTTGAGAATGTGTCCTCGTTTGTTGGCTCGCATGCCGGGCAAGAAGCCCATGATGAGCCGGACCGAGCCGAGGAAATTGAGCGCGATCGTTCGTTCGAAGTCGTGAACTCGAGTGTACGACTTGGCGACGCTCCGGCGAATAGACATCCCGGCGTTGTTTACGAGGACGTCGACGTGACCGTAGTCGCTCAGGACCGTATCGATGAGGCGCTGCGTGTTCTCCGCGTTCGAAAGGTCGCACGTAATTGCGCTTGCCGTTCCGCCAGCCCGTTCAATCTCTTGCCGAAGGGCCTCGAGTTTGTCCTCGGAGCGGGCGACCAACACGAGCCGGGCACCCGCGGCGCCGAGACGACGCGCGAGCGCTTCGCCGATGCCACTCGAGGCTCCGGTCACCAGCACGATGCGGTTTCGTACCCTGGTTTCGAGATTCAACTCTCGACTCCCGCCACCTCGGTCAAGAACGCCCCAAGCCCTTCGAGAACCGGCCTCGGAAGCTCGTGTCCACCGCGAAAGGGTACCCATTGCACGTCGAGCCCAGCCTCAGTCATCGTGTCCCGCAGGGTCTCGGCGGCGTCGAAAGAGAGCAGTGGGTCTTGGGTACCGTGACTTTGGAAGACCGCGGGCCGCGCGCCTTCTGTCATGCCCTGCGCCCAGGCTTCGAGGTTGACTGGCGTGCCCGAGAGAATGACGAGGTTCGGTGCCGAAGCGGTTCGGGTAAAGACTGCGTTGCACGCCGCCATCGATCCTTGCGAGAATCCGCCGAGGACAAGTTTCTCGTCTGCGACACCGAGTTCGCGCTGGAGTGCTTCGACCATCTCGACGACGCGGTCGGTCGCGTCTTCCATACCGGGTGGAATCTCGTCGGCATAGCTACGGGGGCCTTCGGCCATCGCTTGCTCGGCGCGGGCCATGTCGAGCATCCACCAAGCACGCGCTCCAAACATCCCGGGAATCTCGTGGGGTGCCTCGGGGAAGGCAAAGCGGACCTCTTGCGGAACGGCAAGCACCCGCCACAGGCCCACCAGGTCCGTTCCGGGCGCCCCAAATCCGTGCATCAACACCACGAGCGGACCGTCTCCGCCGCCTTCGCGATCACTGCCCCCTACGAGGCGCACCGTCAGTCCACCGAATCGTTCTTCTCGCACGCGGCGCGAAGCATAGCACGGAGTCAGGACGGTTCTTGGGGCCCATCCTTTGGTATAAGAGCCCCGGGCCAGACCGTGGCCCCGAAAGGCACGATGGAGGACGCAGCGGTACACGGATGGAGCACGGCCCTGTGGTGGACGCTCTTCGGCGGAACCCACCTGGCGCTGAGCGCGAAGCCGATTCGCAGCCGACTCGTCGCTCGACTCGGCCTCAACGGCTTCATCTTTCTCTACTCGTTTGTTGCCGTGGTCACCTTCGCAGGACTGGTGCACTACGTCGCCGAGCATCGTGCCGGTGCAGCGCAGCCCTTCCTCTGGTCGACGATTCCGCCGATTCAGGGCGCGCTCGTCGCTCTGTCGGTCTTCGGTTTCTCTCTCTTGGTTGCTGGAGTGATCCTCTACCCGCGTGCTCCCATGGCCGTGTTTCGCCACCGCGTCGTTCCGGTGCGCGGGATTTTCCAGTTCACCCGTCACCCATTTTTCTCGGGACTCACCGTCTGGGCCGGCGCGCACCTGCTGCTTGCGTCTCATCCGTCGACGTTCGTGTTCTTCTTGGGCTTCGTGCTACTCGCCATCGGGGGCGCGTGGCATCAGGATCGCCGTCTCGCCGCAGAGCTGGGCGAGCCGTACCGCGCCTACGCCGCCTCGACCTCGTTCTTGCCCTTCTTTGCGATCGCGACGAAGAGACAGCGCATACGTTGGCGTGAGCAGCCTTGGGTCGTCTATCTGATCGCCGCCGGGTTGAGTCTCGCGCTCTTCCAGGTGCACAACCGTCTCTTCGATCATGGCGGTCTGTACATCATCGCCACCGTGACGCTCGGCGCGTTTGCCGCGAGCCTCGGGTCCAAGCTGCGGCGCCAGAGTCGCTCTTGACATCGTTGGGCGTCCGCGCAGGATCAGCGTCCGGCGAGAGGAGCCTATCGATGCTGCGCTACCGACTTCTTGGACCTTCCGGCCTACGCGTCTCCGAACTCTGCCTCGGCACCATGAGCTTTGGGGATCAATGGGGTTTCGGAGCCGACGAAGCGACGAGTCACAAGGTGCTCGACACCTATGCCGAAGCGGGAGGCAATTTTCTCGATACCGCGAACAAGTACCACGGAGGCCAGACCGAAGAGATCGTCGGTCAATGGCTCAGAGGCCGTCGCGGCAAGTTCGTAGTGGCGACCAAGTACACCTTGGCGATGGATCACGACGACCCGAACACCGCGGGCAACCATCGAAAGAACTTGATGCGGTCTGTCGAAGCAAGCCTCGAGCGGCTGGGTACGGATTACATCGACCTGCTCTGGGTTCATGCCTGGGATGCGTTCACGCCGTATCAAGAAACGATGCGGGCGCTCGATGATGTCGTCCGTTCCGGCAAGGCACTCTATGTTGGCGTGAGCGATACGCCGGCGTGGGTGGTTTCGGCTTCGAACGTGCTTGCCGAGCTCCGGGGTTGGAGCGCGTACGTCGGCCTACAGATCGAATACAGCCTTCTGCAGCGAACCCCCGAGCGAGACCTTCTGCCGATGGCCGAACAGTTCGGCCAGTCGGTGCTCGCCTGGGCCCCGCTCGGCGCGGGCGTCCTGACGGGCAAGTACACGCGCGGCGACGCCGACAACGACTCGCTCCGCGCCGCGAGCAACGAGCAGCGCGGCCGAACCTCCGAGGCGAGTCTTGCGGTGGCACGGGCAGTCGATGCGGTCGCCGACGAGATCGGCGCGTCCTCAGCGCAGGTGGCGACAGCCTGGGTGCAGGCACAAGGGAATCGCTTCATCCCGATTGTTGGAGCCCGCAAGGTTTCGCAAATCGTCGACACCCTGGGGAGCTGCGAGGTCGAGCTCTCGGAAGCCCAGTTGGCGAGCCTCGCCGAGGCCAGTCGCATCAGCCTGGGCTTTCCTCACGACTTCCTGCGACTCGATCAGGTGCAGGATCTGGTGTACAGCGAGCAGCGTCGTCGGATCGATCCCCGCTAGCGGCGTACTCGGTCCGCGGCCGCAGCAGCCGCCGTCGCCACGGCTACCGTGCGAAGGTCGCCCGGGATCGGCGCGATGAAGCCGTTCGTGACCAACGCGACTCCGAGTTCGCGCTCTGGGTCGGCCCAGGCGCCAGAGCCACCAAAGCCGAAGTGGCCGAACGCGTGCGGGCTCGGCGCACCGACGTCCAAGACGCCAGTCCCGTAGCGAAGCCGCAGCCCGAGCGAGACAGGGCGCATGTAGCCGACTTTGAAGCGAAGAGGGAAGGGGATGACCCGCCCGATGCGCGCGTTCTGATCGACGATCGCGTCGGCGAGGGTCTCTGCCGACAGGAGCCGCACGCCATCGATCGTGCCTCCGAGACTCAGTGCTCCGTAGAGCCTCGCGAGTGAGCGCGCGTTGAACACCCCGTTCCCTGACGGAATGATCGAGGTGAGCCAGCGCGGATCGCCCAGGACGTTGCCAAGGCCGGGGGGAATCATCGCCTCGACTGCATCCCGGAGAACGGAGGTTGCCCGCACCGTTGTCGATGCCGTCTTGCGCACCGTGGCGCGTACCCCCCGCGGGCGGCCGCCGAGGATCTTTCTAGGAATCTTCGGAACCAGAAACTCCGCGACCCGCGGGAGTTCGCTCGGCGGCAGGCCCATGTACAGGCCGTCGACCCCGAGTGGGTCTGCGAGGTGCTTCTTGATGAGCGCCGGAAATTTCTCGCCGGTAATCCGCTGCAACAGTTCCCCGATGACCCAGCCGCCAGTCCAGGCGTGATAACCGAAGTCACGATCCGGCGTGTGAACCGGCGCCATGTTTTCGACAAGCCGCACCATGTGGTCCCAGTCAAACATTTCTTCGGATGACCGAATGAGCCGCCCGATCGAGTAGAGGCCTGCGCGATGAGAGGCGGCCTGCCGAACGGTGATCGACTCCTTGCCGTTCTTTGCGAACTCAGGCCAGTACGCGGCTACCGGAACGTCGAGCTCGACGTCGCCGCGGTCGACAAGCACATGCAGGAGAGTGGCCATCACACCCTTGCCAGTGGACATGCAGAGCGAGAGTGTCTCCGGTTCGAAGGGCGTTCCGCGACGGTCCCGCGTTCCCGCGGACACCTCGGCGACCAGCTCGCCTCGATGGTACACCGCGATCGCAGCGCCACCCGAGCCACGGGGCACGCACCACTTCACAGTGTCCCGCAGCGATCGGAAGTCGGGATGCGTGTACCCGTAGACGTCCATCGATCTCAGGAGCCGGGCCGGTAGACCGCGAGCGTGACGATGACGGTCGCCAAGACAAACGTGAGGAGTGCGATGCGACCGAAGGTCTTGTGAGGCACCTCTTGGCCTTCTGCCCACTTGCGAAGCTTGGCAGACAACACGCCAGTGGCTCCCGCCAACAGCAGAAGCAAGAGCAGCTTGCCGTGCATCCAGCCCGCCTTCGCGTAGACGCTCGTGAAGTTCGGGATCAGCATCCCGAGGCCTCCGGCGAATGCGATGACCATCGACGGCACGGTCACGCGGCGTAAGACGCGACGCAGCGACGCCGGGAGCCCGCCGCCAGGTTGGCTCGGTGCAGTCGCGATGTAGGCGATGCTCACAACGCTACCCACCCAGAAGACGATTCCGAAAAAATGAAGATACCGAAATAGAGTGATGCTCATGAGAGTTGTCCTTCGCGGCGGGAGCTTACTCGCCGTAGACCAGCGGCACAAAGACGCAGCGACACAGTTCTTCGGACTCGACGCGATCTTCGTGTTTGCGGAAGAGCGTCAGGGTTTGTCCTCGACGTTCGCCGACCGGGATCACGAGCCTGCCACCGTCGACGAGCTGCTCGATCAGGGCCAACGGTGTGGTTTCGGCTGCTGCTGCGACGACTATCGCGTCGTAGGGGGCGGCGTCCTTCCAGCCGAGCCGCCCGTCGCCTAAGTGAAGCTCCACGTTGTCGATTCCAAGTAGATCGAGCCGTACTTGCGCGGCGTCGACGAGATCTGGGACGATCTCGACCGCGTGCACGGTTTGCGCCAGGCGGGCAAGCACCGCCGACTGGTATCCTGAGCCCGAGCCGACGTCGAGCACGTTCTCGTGCCCATCGAGTGCCAGCGCCTCGAGGGACATCGCGACCATCAGTGGCTGCGAGATCGTCTGTCCGTGGCTGAGCGGCAGCGCGCTGTCTGCGTAGGCATCGCCGCGGTGGGCATCCGGAACGAACAGTTCTCGTGGAACCTCGCCCATCGCCGCGAGCACCCGCGTGTCGGTGATGCCCCGCCGCTGAAGCTGCTGCTCCACCATCGATCTGCGTTCCCGGCGCGCGTCCACGCGTTGCTCATACCACTCTCGGTGCGGAGGTTGCTAGCCCTTGCATTCGAGGAACCCCAGCCTCGAGTCGGCTTCTTTCGAGGAAACCATAGCGACCTTCTCGTGTTTCACAGGGTGTTCGGCAAGACGGTCCAAGACGTGTCGCCCAACGCCGTGGCTCAACCTCGGATACAGGTCATCGGTCCGAGCATGCGACTGCGACGCGCCTCTACCAAAACACGGCCAAGGTTCACTTCGACGCCGTTCCTGAGGCGTCTCCGGCGAGAAAAGCCTACTACGCCCTTGGATGGGGCCGTCGCTTGCGAAGGGGAGCAGCTTCTCGTACACACCGCCCTAGGAGCACCGCATGTATCTTCATCTTTCGAACAAGGACCGACCTCGCAACAGGCGTAAGTCCGCGCGACTCAAGGCAAAACGCAAAGCCAAGAACCGACGCCGCGTGAACGGCATGCACGGACGAAAGCTCGGCAAACGCCTCTAGTAGGAGCTGATGGACGCGAAGGTCATCTACGTCGTCAGCGATTCGACCGGAGAGACGGCCGAGCGCGTCGCACGCGCCACGCTCCAACAGTTTCCGGGCCACCAGGTCAGACTACGGCTCGAGCGACGCATCCGAGACCGTCGCGGGCTTGAACGGGTTCTCGAAAAAGCCAGCAAACAAGAGGCCATGGTGGTGTTCACCTTGGTCCGACCCGAGCTTCGCGAGGACTTTCACGAGCTGGCCCACCAGTACGGCGTCCGGTACGTCGACGTGATCGGCGCGCTCCTGCACACGGTAGGGCAGTATCTAGGTGCCGATCCGATCAACATACCGACCGCGGACATGCCCCTGTCGCAGGAATACTTCCGTCGCGTCGAAGCGATCGAGTTCGCGGTCAAGAGCGACGACGGCAAAGAGCCACGCAACCTCGACAAGGCAGACCTCGTCCTCGTCGGGGTGAGCCGCACGAGCAAGACGCCGCTGTCGACCTATCTCGCTGGACGCGGGCTCAAAATCGCAAACGTGCCGCTCGTGCTCGGCGTCGAGCCGCCGCCTGAGCTGCACGCGCTTCCGGACTACCGCGTCGTAGGGCTGACGATTGGTGTCGACCAGCTCATGGACATTCGACGACAGCGTCTACAACAGCTCGGAATGCCTCCCGATGCCAACTATGGATTGCGCGATCACGTCAAAGCTGAGCTCGAGTACGCGCACGCAATCTTTCGAGGACACCCTGAATGGATGATCGTCGATGTCACCAACTGTGCGATCGAAGAAACGGCCACCATCATCCTCGAGACGCTGAAGGAGCGAGAGGACCTCCTGGGCCTCACCCGACCGCCGCCTCAAGTGTTCTAGCGGTGCGACGAACCGGCCGGGCTCAGTGGCGTTCGCCGGGGGCGTACTGCTGGGACAGCGCTGCATAGAACTGCGCGAGAATGCCGTCTGCGACACGGAGTCGTCGGCTCAGCTCACGCGCGATGTTCATGATGAAGAGCGCGTAGTCTTTCACGTCGCGGCGATAGAGCAGACTGTCCACGTGGTCGGCCGTAATCGAGAGAACGAGCGTCGGAGCGACGGCCCGAACCGAGGCGGAGCGGGGCTGAACGTCGATGATCGCCATTTCGCCGAACCAGTCACTCGGTCCAAGCACGGCGACTCGGACATCGCCTCCGGTGGTGCCTTTCTTGATCACTTCGAGCTCGCCGGCGACGACCACGAACATCTGCGTCGAAAGGTCCCCTTCCTCGACCACCATCTGCCCGGCCTCAACCCGGCTGGTGGGGAGGGATTCGGCGAGCGCCTGCAGGGTTTCCCGGCTGAGGCCACCAAATAGCCCGATGCTGGCCAGGTGGTCGGCGTTGAGGCTAGGTGTCGGCGGCTTACTCATACTTTGATCATACGCCAAGGGTTCGTGTACGTCATGGAATCGCCTGGAAGACCAATGCGCGCAGCCACCGAGCCCACCTCTTTCGGACCCTACACCTTGATTCGTCGTTTGGGAGTCGGCGGCATGGCGGAGGTTCACGTCGGTACCATCGAGCGGGCCGGCCGTTTCCTAAAGCCAGTGGCCCTCAAACGGGTGCACCCAGACATCGCCGCCGACCCTGCCTTGTCGGCAACGCTGATCGCCGAGGCAAAGCTCTCGGCGCGACTCGACCATCGAAACATCGTCCAAACCTTCGATCTCGACCGGGTCGATGACACCCTCATTCTGGTGATGGAGTACGTCCAAGGACTCGACCTCGGACGGTTGACCGAACGCCTTTGGCAGCATCAGGTCTCGTTCCCGATCGATCTCGCGGTTCGAGTGGCCGAACGAGCCTGTCGCGCCCTCGAGTACGCACACGCGCTCACCGATGAGCAGGGCGTTCCGCTGGGGCTCGTTCATCGAGACGTCTCACCGCAAAACGTCCTGGTGAGTCAGGCCGGCGAAGTGAAGCTCGCGGACTTCGGAATCGCGAGGACCCGTACGCGCGTGAGCGACCCCGATGCGGGCGTGATCAAGGGCAAACACCTCTACATGTCGCCCGAGCAGGCGTGCGGCGAAGCCCTCGATGCGCGGAGCGATTCTGTTCTCCCTCGGCGTCGTCTTGTGGGAATTGCTCGCCGGGCGACGGCTGCATGCGCCGCAGCCTCTGCCGCTCCTGCTCGAGGCGGTTCGTTGCCCCCGGATTCCTGCTCCGTCGGCGCTGCGTCCCGAGGTGCCCCCAGCGCTCGACGCAGTCATTGCCCGCGCCACGGCGATCGACCGGTCGGCGCGGTTTCGCGATGCCGGAGCCTTCGCGACGGCGCTCGCTCAATCGCTGCCGACCCCTGTGCTCTGGCGGGACCGCGGCACGGCCCTTGGGGCTCTGGTGCAACGAGCGCAAGATGCCGAAAAAGCCCCTCTTGAGCCCGCGCTACCTCCAACGCGCGGTCGCCTGTCGGTTCCCCCGGCGCCCCTGTTTCGCGACGCGCCACGCAGCGGTGAGACGACGGAAGCCGGCCGGTGGGCGCCTAAGACGCCCGAGAGTCCAGTGATGGCATGGGCAGTGACGGCGGCATTCGTCGTCGCGACACTCATCGGACTGGCGGGCTTCCTGCGATTCGGTCCCGTGACTTCGGTCTACGGGCGTGATTCTTCACCGAGCACGGAGTTGTCGATGAGTCGGGTCGTGCCGAGGTGCGCGGCAACGGCCATGAGCAGACGATCGCTTGCCTCTGCTGTCGGTAGCAGCGTGTC
Organism: uncultured delta proteobacterium; assembly: GCA_963845195.1. Lineage (GTDB taxonomy): Bacteria > Myxococcota_A > Polyangia > Polyangiales > Houyiibacteriaceae > SG8-38. Next base: position 1,493,769 of record CAWJRH010000004.1, on the reverse strand, counting down.
CGCATCGACGGCCGCCACGTAGTCGATCCGACCGAAGCGCTCGATTACGGGAGCTTCGGTCACGGCCTGCAATACGTCGGGCCGTCGCTCCCCGCCGTTCCACGCGTCGTGCGCCGCGCGAAGGCCTTTCACGATGCCGACTGCACGCAGGCGGTCCTCTTCGCTGAGGTAGCGGTTACGGGATGAGAGCGCCAACCCGTCTGGCTCGCGGACGATGGGGCACCCGATCAGATCGACGGGCATGTCGAGGTCACGCGCCATCCGTTCGAGGAGCTTCCACTGCTGGTAGTCCTTGCGGCCGAACGTTGCAGTGCATCGCCCGGCGAGTCCAAAGAGCTTCGCCACGACGGTGGTGACGCCCGCGAAGTGGCCGGGCCGAAACGCGCCCTCCAGGGGGCGGGTCAACTCCGACAGGATTACCTCGGTTTGGAATCCCTCCGGGTACATCACGCCCGCGCCCGGAGCGAACACCAGGTCGACCCCATGTTCGCGGCAGCCCGCCAGGTCTGCCTCGAAGGTCCTCGGGTACCGGTCGAGGTCTTCGCCTTCACCGAACTGGAGCGGATTCACGAAAATCGTCAGTGCGAGGAAGTCCGCCCGCGTTCGAGCGGCCTCGACGAGCGAGTAGTGGCCGCGATGGAGGGCACCCATCGTCGGAATCAGGCCAACCCGCTTGCCGGCGCGCCGCGCGGCCTCGCAAGCCTCGCGAAACGCAGCGGGCTCTCGGACCACCACGGTCATTGCCGCATCATCCCGACGTTGGCCTCAGGTCATCCCTGAGGGCCGTAGCCGGTCTTGACCTCTGGGAGCAGTGTCAGGTCGGGCTTGGCTGGCTTGGCTGACGTGCGCACGTTGCCGAATGCAAACTCGGCGCTTGGGAACACGCGCGCGCGGACCTCGTCGCGGTACTTGTGGGCCGCCGCGACCCCGTCCGCGAAGAACTCTGCGTAGCGTTTGACGAACTTTGGCTTCAAGTCCGGGGTGAGGCCGAGGAGGTCGTAGCAGACGAGCACCTGCCCGTCGCAGTCCGGGCCGGCCCCGATCCCGATGGTCGGGATGTCGACTGCTGCGGTGATGCGCGCGGCGAGGTCGCTTGGGATGCCTTCGAGCACGATCGCGTAGGCGCCTGCGTCTGCCACCGCGACGGCATCGTCGAATACGCGCTCGGCTGCTTCTTTGGTCTTTCCTTGGACCCGAAATCCGCCCATCGCATGAACGCTCTGCGGTGTGAGTCCGACGTGGCCCATCACAGGAATCCCCGCGTGGACGATTCGTTCGATCGTCGGAGCCGCGTCGACGCCGCCCTCGAGTTTGACCGCCTGGGCTCCGCCCTCTGCCAAGAAGCGCGCCGCGTTTCGGAGCGCTTCGTCGGGGCTGACCTGCCAGCTCATGAACGGCATGTCGCCGACGATGTGGGCACGACGGTTCCCGCGCGCGACGGCTCGGCAGTGATAGATCACCTCGTCGACCGTTACCGGCAGCGTCGAATCCTGACCCTGTACCACCATTCCGAGGGAGTCGCCGACCAGGAGCACGTCAATGCCTGCCTCGTCGAACAGCCTCGCAAAGGTTGCATCGTAGGCCGTCACCATGGTGATCGGTTCCGAATCGCGTTTCATTCGCCGAAGCGTCGGTACGGTGACCGGTCGTTTCGACGAACTGCCTCCTCGATTGGATGAGGTCATCGATTGGGTTGGCTTGAGTCGCGGCCGAGTCGATTCCCGGTCCACGCCGCTGCGCTCAATTAATGTAGCACCGAATCCCCCGACGTCATTGGGTGGAAAACTCGGGCGAAAACGAAGGGTTGCCTACAAAGCCTGCAACCGCGCAGCGATGAGCTCCGCTAGTTCTGGATCCTCGGGGGCCAGCGCCTCGGCGCGGGTCAGCATTCGCCGCGCATCCTCTCGGAGCCCAAGCTCCTGGAGGAGCCTCCCCGCCTCGAAGTAGTAGCGGCCGTGGTTGGCTCGGTCTTCACCCTGGGTCAGAGCCCTGTAGAGATCGGCGGCGCGATCCAGGCGTCCCGCGTTCTCGTGCAGTCGTGCCAGGGTAGTCACCGATTGCTGCGGCAGGTCGGCGGCCTGCCTCCGAGTAAAGAGGTCCACCACTTGCTCGAGATACCTCTGGGCTTCCTCGGGTTTGCCGGCGGCCTCGTGCGTGAGGCCGAGTTCCTCGAATAGGCGCCAATCGGGGCCGGCGGTCAGGCTGAGCTCGAGTGCGGTATCGAGGACGTCGAGCGCTTCGGGTAGATGGTTCTTCTCACGAAGGAAGGCGCCCATCGCGAGATACGGCCGATAGTCCTCGGGCATCGCCTGGACCGCTTGCTCGAAGTGTCGCATCGCCTCTTCGAAGTCACCCGCCTCGTCCGACAGTCGTGCGAGCGACAGCTGCGCGATGAGCCGCGTCTCGCCGCCCTCGTCGGCGCCAAGCGAGCTGACGAAGTGCTCGAGCGCTTCCTTGCCGCCCGGGAGGTCCTCGCCGAGCAGTCTTGCACGCCCAAGTTCGAGCCAGACGTAGCGTGGCTCGTCTGCCTCCTTGACCATGCGTTCGAGGGCTGCGGCCGCCTCGTCGACCCGGTCGGTCTGCATGGCTACCAGCGCGTCGAAGAGAGGCTGGCCGAGCGCTTCGTATTCATCCGCCTGGGCGTCCTGCCACTGACCGGCGAGCAGGGCCAACCGCTCTTCGTCGGTCGTCTCGTGCGCCACGGATTGTTGTTGCGCGTCCCGTGCCTCGAGGCCGTCGAGAAGCCGCTGGGCCTCTTCGACGATCGCAGGGCTTGCCGCCACCTCGAGCGCGCCCTCGAGTTCCTGCTCGGCGAGCTCGAGCGCCCCGTCTTGCAGATAGGAGGTAGCCTCGGCGATCCGGCCCTTGGCGATGGCATCGGTACACCGGGCACGCTTGTCGAGCAGCGCGGCGGGCTTTGGATCGGGAAGGGCGGCCAGAGCCCTGTCGTACGTCAATTTCGCAGAGCCGAAGTCACCTGCTTCGAAGAGCTCGTCGGCCTTGTGCTCGAGCGCGACCGGGTCGGCCGTGAATAGCTTCTTGAAAATTCCCACGGTCAGCCAAACTGCTTCGAACGTTGCTTCGCCGCCTGTTTGAGAGGTCCAGGGACTCCTCGACTCCGTGCCAGCGCACGCAGGTCGTTGCGCCGTAGATGGTTGAGAAAACCCATCGACAGGGCAAGGGGGGTTTTGGGATTGTTGCAGAGCGAGCGCTTGAGCTCGTAGCTTCGCAGCCATTCGCGCCTCTTGCCGATGAATCGGAGCACATCCTCGGAGACCTCGCGACTCTGGGCCGCGTTCTTCGCCTCCGTCTCTGTGGCAGTGGGCGACGAGATTGCCGAGAGCGCCACGATGCGGTTCGGGTCTCGTACGAGGATCGAGCGCGCGGCCGCGTTGCCGAGCAGGGCGAGGCGCATCTTTTCCCCAACGCTCATTGCACGAATCTTGGACTGCAGCGGCATGAACTCGTCCTTCGTTTCTTCGGTTCCCTCGTCGGCGTCGAGCGAGAGCGCGTCTTCGTCGCCATCTTCCTCGAGGGCTTTGCTGAACAGAGAATCGCTTGGGAGCGGTTCGTCACTCGGCTCGGGGATCAGCTGACCCTGAATCGCCTTCTTGAGCTCCTCAAACATCGGGATGCCGGTGAGCTCCACGTCGTGTCGGGCCGCGAGCTCGACCAGACGTTCGGCAGTCGACATCCTGGTGTTCTTGTTCTTGTAGAGCGCCTCGATGATGCGCGGTGCTCCGAGAAGCCGCTGCTGGTTGACCGCGATGATCTCGCTTATGCGTTCAGCGCAGGAAGAGGCGATCCGGGCTACCGTCGAGTCGGCGACGCCGAGGTTCGAGACGATGCGCTCGAGAACGTCGTCGCGTTTCGAAAACCGAACCGCGACTTCGTGGAGCACCGGAGCCGGGAGCCTCGTCTCGCAGGCCGGGAGCAGCACGTTGTCCGGAAGCCCGCCGAGGGTTTCGACGGCCGCCTCTACGACCGTCCGGTCCTGATCGGCAGCCAGCTGCACGACGAGAATCACCAGGTCGGCGCCGCGGACGGGGACCATCCCCTTGGCCGCCATCATCCGGGCGGAGACCGGCGCATTCGGATCGGCGAACCGACGCAGACTCTCGGGAATCTGGTCCATCGGAATTGGTATCGCTGTGGTTTCGTCGCTCATGGGGGCTTGCCTAGTGTCGCCCGTCAGCGGCCCTGGAACTCCGGTTCGCGTTTGTCGAGGATCGCGCGGATCCCTTCTTTGGCGTCTTCGCTTTGGAGGCTCTCGGCCTGGAGCTTAGCCTCGGCCCGCGCGGCCTTCCGAATCTCCCACCCGAGCCCGAGGCGGATCGAAGCCTTCATCGCTTGGACGGCCGCAGGGGCCGAGCCGGCGATCGCGCGTGCGATCTCGAGCGCCTTGTCGAGCACCCGATCCGGAGCGACCGCGTGACTCACCAGCCCGATCCGCTCGGCCTCGTCCCCGAGAATGAGCGAGCCGCTGAAGAGGAGCTCCGAGGCATGCGCGGGACCGACGAGCTTCGGGAGGACGTAGCTGATTCCCAGTCCAGAATGGATCCCCAAGCGCGCGAAATTCGCACCGTATTTTGCCTCGCGATTCGCGACCCGAATGTCGGCGAGCAGGGCGAGGCCGAAGCCGCCTCCGACGGTGTGGCCGTTGAGGGCCGCGACGACCGGGACAGGAACGTCGAGAACCCTCAAGAATGGCTCATACATCGCATAGGAGGCATCCGGGCCCGGCGCCGCCTGGTCGTCGCGCTGGAGCGAGGTGCGCAGATCGGCTCCAGCGCTGAAACAGCGGCCCGTCCCGGTCAGGACAAGGGAACGAATCGATGCGTCCTGGCGAGCCACCTCGATCTGCTCGGCGAAGGTGTCCAGCAGCTCCGGGGTCATGGCGTTTCGCTGTTCGGGCCGGTTGAGGGTCAATACCCCTATCCGGTCCGCCGATTGGTATTGGACTGCCCGCTCGGCCATCAAGCGAGACTCTAGCGGGCGTCCGGGCGGCGGCAACCGCGCCTGTCATCGCCGATTTCTTGCCCAGCGCCGCTCTAGCGGGTTAGCGGGATTGCATGCAGGGAAGCAAGGTCGTCCGCCCGTTTCCGTTCTTCCGGGCCGGGGTTCAGGCGAGCCAGCCACAGCTCGCCAAGCCGATTCTCGTCCTCGAAGGGGTCTTCAAATACTTCCGACCCGACCAGCCGACGCTGCGCGGGGTCGATCTCTCGGTCGAGCGCGGTGAATTCGCCTTCATCACGGGGCCGAGCGGCGCCGGCAAGAGCACCTTGCTCAAGCTGATTTATCGCGAGCTGGTCGTCGACGAGGGCCGCGTCCTTTTCTGTGGGCGCGACGTCGCCCGTCTCACCGACACCTCGGTCCCATTCCTCCGTCGCAATCTCGGAATCGTGTTCCAGGACTTCCGCATCATCGACCACTGGACGGTGTTCGAGAACGTCGCCGTGGCGCTCGAGATCCTCTCCATGCCCAAGCGGCTCATCCGTTCTCGAGTCGCCGAGGCGCTCGAACGCGTCGGCCTCAACGGCCGCGGAGACGAACCGACCAGCAACCTATCTGGCGGGGAGAAGCAGCGCGTTGCGGTAGCCCGCGCGATCGTCCCCGAGCCTGCGCTCATCCTTGCCGACGAGCCGACCGGAAATCTCGACCCCCATCTGGCGATCGACATTCTGACGCTCTTCGAAGAGATCAACGCAACCGGGACGACGGTCTTGTTTGCAACGCACGACCACTCGCTGATCTCGAAGCGCGACCACAGGCTCGTCGCAATTGACGAAGGCCGGGTGGTCGAAGCTCGTCACGGGCTCAAGCAGTGGCCGGGCAGCGGCATTCATACACTGGTGGGGTGAACTCATGGAGGTCAAGAGCGCGGTCGTTCGAGCTAGGCGAGGTCTTCGTGAGGAGCGTCGCCTCTACATCGTTGCAGTCTCGAGTTTGGCGGTTGCCTTTCTCTGCCTAGGCGCGACGCTTCTCGGGGTGACCAATCTCGACGCGGCTGCAGACCGCTGGGGTCAGAGCGGACGCATTACCCTGTTCCTCAAGGACGACGCGGATCCACAGGACATTGCGCAGCTTCGCGTCGTGCTCGAGGGTCTCCGCGACGTGAGCGAAGTCGTCCACGTCACTCCGGCCGAGGCGCGCTCATCGTTCCTCGAAGACGCGGACGTAGGCGCCGATCTCGGTAGTTTGCCCAAAGAGGTATTTCCCGCCTCGCTCGAAGTGATGCTCGAGAACGGAGTGAGCCGTGAGCGCAGCGAATCGATCGCATCGAGGCTCGGACAGTTTCGAGCCATCAGCGACGTCGAGAGCTACCGAAGCTGGTTTGAGAAGCTCGACCATCTGCTCTGGGGTGCGCGGATGCTCGCCCTCGGCCTTGCGGTACTCGTCGTGTTCTGCGTGGTCGCCGTCATCGCCAACACCATTCGTCTCGCAGTGGCGCGTAGGCGTCAGGAGATCGAAGTCATGAAGCTCTGCGGAGCGACCAACGGCTTTGTTCGCGGCCCCTTCGTGCTCGAGGGCATGTTCCAGGGCTTTGCCTCAGCGCTCCTCGCGGTGCTCGCGCTGCTCGCCGGCTATCTGGCGCTCCACGAATCGGTCGACTCGACGCTTGCCGCGCTCACGGGAAGCCGTGTGGTGTTTCTCGGCGCCTGGACGATGGTCGCCCTTTTGGCTGGCGGCGCTCTGATCGGCGCCATTGGAAGCGCACTCTCGGTGCGACGCTACCTGTCGGTGTAGAATGAAAACTTCACGCGGATTCTGGGTTTTGGCGATCTTGGCTCTCGCGGCCGGCCCTGCGGTGGCCGCGCCCGACCCGGCGATCGACGCGATCACCAAAGTCGACGAGATCGAGCTGGCCATCGCGGAGAACCAGACACGCATCGAGCACGGGGCGACGCGCAGGGCGCAGATCGACACCGAGATTGCAGGCCTACAGAACGAGAGAAGCGCGGCCGAGCTCAGACTCCACGGCAGGGCACGGGCGCTCTATCGCGTGCGACGCGCAGGGATGCTGCCCGTGGCTGGAGGATTCGATGCGCTCATGCGACATCTGGCGCGCGTTCAGCGGCTCTCGCGGATGGTCAAAGCCGATCTCGACACGATGACCTTCCTCGAGGAGCGGGGTGCAGCGCTTCGACTGGAGAAAGAGGATCTCGGCAGTGAGCTCGCACTCGCGAAGGTTTCGATCGAGGCACTCGAAGCACGAAAGACGGAGCTCACCCAGAGCCAGAAGAGCGCCTCCCTCTTTCAGCAGACTCTCGAAGGGCAACGCAAAGCGCCGGCTCCGGAACAACCGATGTCCTATGGACGCCTGCGGGTCTCCGGGGAGATGGGCGACCTTGGAGACGCGTTCTCGCGGCTACGAGGCGAGCTGGCGCTGCCAGTCCAAGGTGCGAACCGAATCGGTGACGCTCAGCGCGAGGGCGCTCCCGGGCTCGAGTTCTACGGGCGGTCCGGCGCTGCGGCGTACGCGGCAGCGGATGGACGCGTCGCATTCTCGCAGACGTACGGTTCGTACGGGCTCATGGTCATCCTCGACCACGGCAACAGCTTCTACACGGTCTACGGTGGTCTTGGACGAAGCGACGTACAGGTCGGCGACTGGGTTGGAATGGGGACCCGTGTCGGGACGCTCGACAATGCCCAGAGCGAACCGATTCTCTTCTTCGAGGTGCGGCGCGGGACCAAGAGCCTCGAGGCTCGCGACTGGCTCGGGCTCTAGGCGCGCTTTCCTTGCGTCTGTCGCAGACCGGGACGCCCGGGTAGGGCGCCCCCATCTTCATTGCGAACCGGCTGCTAGTTGAGCTGCACGCCTTGGAAGGTCGCCGTGTACGCGAGCAGATCGTCCAGCTCGCGCTTGCTGATTTTGGTGTGATCGAACGCCGGCATGTCGTCGCCGCCATGGCGTACGCGCCAACGCATCTGCGCCGGGCTCAGCATTTCACCGATCATCGAAGGACCGTCACCTTCCGCGCCGCCCGGATGGCAGCCTTCGCAGAAGGTCGCGTAGACCAGCTCGCCGGCGTCCGCATCGCTCGAGACCATCGCGTACTCGTAATCCACCACGTCGAGTGCAGTCGTCGACCCGCCGCCCGAGCTTCCGCCACAGGCTGTCGCGATTGCAATCATCCCCGCGGCCACTGCCAAGATACCAATCTTCCTCATGTGCGATTTCCCCCCAGAAACGGAGCCGACTATCTCGGTCGGGCTCCTTCTTTTCGCTTTCGGCCCAACTGTAGCAGCTCCTCGCGCTGAACCCGAAACGCATGGGTTTCCTCTTCGGCGACGTCGCTGTGGCAGGAAGCCTTGGGCGCCCCGCTCACCGCCTCGCGGGTCTTGTGCGCGAGCTGGTGGATCTCTTGGGGTGAGAGGTGTCCGCGGGCCTCGAGCACCGCCTGCTGCTCCGGGGTGAGCGCAGGGGACTTCACGACGCGTTCACGCACGAAGCCCTCGGCCTTGCCGGATTCAAACTCTATGATTTCTTTCGAGATTCTAACAGAACACCAGTCGTGCCCGCACATGGCGCAGAAGTCGGTATCGACATCCAGGTCCTCGTCGTGGAGGGCCCGCGCCGTGTCGGTGTCGAACGCCAGCTCGAAGTGCCGGTCCCAGTTGAGAGCGGCACGGGCGCGGGTGAGGTCATCGTCCCAGTCGCGGGCACCGGGAATGCCGAGGGCCACGTCGGCCGCGTGGGCGGCGATTTTGTAGGCGATACAGCCCTGCTTCACGTCGTCCTTCTTCGGAAGGCCAAGATGCTCTTTGGGGGTCACGTAGCAGAGCATCGAAGCGCCATGGAACCCGGCCGAGGTCGCCCCGATGGCGCTCGTGATGTGGTCGTACCCAGGAAACACGTCCGTGACGAGCGGTCCGAGAACGTAGAAAGGCGCGCCGTGACAGAGCTGGCGCTGCAGTTTCATGTTGTATTCGATCTGGTCGAGGGGAACGTGCCCCGGTCCTTCGACCATCACCTGACATCCCTGTCGCCAGGCGCGCTCGGTTAGTTCTCCGAGGCGGCTGAGTTCGCCGAGCTGCGCCTCGTCGGTGGCATCGGCCAGCCCGCCCGGACGGAGCCCGTCGCCTAGCGAGAACGACACGTCATACCGACGCATCACGTCGCAGATCGCCTCGAAGTGGGTGTACATCGGGTTCTCGGCTTGGTGGTGCAGCATCCACTTGGCCAGCAGGGAGCCGCCTCGTGAGACGATTCCGATTAGGCGCTTGCGAATGTGGGGCAGGTGCTCTCGCGCGACCCCAGCATGAATCGTGAAGTAGTCGACGCCCTGCTTGGCTTGATGCTCCAGAGTCTCGAGGATCAGCGTGAGATCGAGCTCTTCGATCGAGCGTCCGATGATCATCGAGTAGATCGGTACCGTGCCGATAGGCACCTGCGCGTTCTCGATGATCGCCTGTCGCGTGGCGTCGAGGTCGCCTCCGGTCGACAGATCCATGACGGTGTCCGCGCCCCACCGCTCGGCCCATTGAAGCTTTTCGACCTCTTCGTGCGTTCCGGACGACACCGGCGAAGCACCCATGTTCGCGTTGATCTTGGTGAGACCCGCCCGACCGATGCACATCGGGTCGAGTTGATGCCGAAGGTGCACGAGGTTGGCCGGAATGATCATGCGCCCTGCGGCGACCTCGTCGCGCACCTGCTCGGCGGTGAGGTGCGTCTCGCGCTCGGCGACGCGCTTCATCGCTGGGGTGACTGTGCCCAGTCGCGCGTGCTCGAGCTGTGTGATGGGTTCGAAACCTTCGGGTGCATGCCAACGACCCTCAGCAAAGTGCCAATCGTCCGGCATGAAGTCCCAAGCGGTCTTGTCGCTCGGGCCGGGCATTCCCGGGGTGTCGGGGGAAGAAAACGCGCGGGGTCCTCCGACATCCGCCCCGTTGGCGAATGAGCCAGGCGTGGTGCCCGCGCCCGTGCTGGAGGGATTGTTCGCGCCTCGTGTTGGGATCGTGATGTCGGTCATCGGACTCCTCGCTCGCGGGGAAGGAGCCGAAACTCGCTTCCCTACGCCGGTGCAAACCGGATCAGGTTCGACGGGTGCATCTCAGCCCGTGATGGGCGCCCCGAGCGGACCACGACTGTAGCGCTGCGAAGGCCGAGTGGAAAGGGGTATGCTCCGCACGGGATTCAGATGACCGAAACACCTCTTTACCGCACCCGCCCGACGGGTTTTGACATCCGCCCGGCCTCGCAGGCCGCCCCGACGCAGGTCGCGGAGTCGGTGTATCTCTCCGAAGGTCTTTCGAACACGTATCTGCTGACCACGCGGGAAGGGCGGATCGTCGTCAATACCGGCATGGGGTTCGAGGCTCCCATCCACAAGCGAAACTTCGATTCGGTCGATGCGAGTCTTACGCGATACATTCTGCTCACGCAGGGTCATGTCGACCACGTAGGCGGCGTCGACCTCTTCCGCGACTCGGGCACCGAGGTCGTTGCGCAGTCTCGGAACCAAGCGCATCAACGAGACGACGCCCGGATCGCCTCGTTTCGCGCAAAGCGAAGCGCGTTCGCGTTTGCCGATGCAATCGCGATGGCCTGGAAGCACATCCAGGAGCACGCCGGCGCGCGAGGTATCGCGCAATCGAGACCGGAGCCGGACATCACCTTCGAGGACCGCATGGAGCTCGAACTCGGCGGACTGCGGCTCGAGCTTCTTGCCACTCCTGGCGGCGAGACTACCGACTCGATGGTGGTCTGGCTTCCCGAGCACCGAATCTGCCTCTGCGGCAATCTCTTCAGCGCGCTCTTCGGGCATTTCCCCAACCTCGTCACGATTCGCGGAGACCGGTACCGCGATGCGCCGGCGTTCATGGCGTCGCTCGATCGGGTGCGGCAACTGCAACCCGAGATTCTGCTGACGGGGCATCACGCTCCGATACGCGGGCGGCCCCTCATCGAAGCCGAGCTCACGCGGCTTCACGATGCGGTCGAGTACGTTCACGAGGCGACGGTCCGAGGGATGAACCATGGGACCGACGTTCATACGCTGATGCGCGAGGTCGTGCTTCCCCCGCACCTCGAGGTTGGCGAGGGGTACGGCAAGGTGTCGTGGAGCGTGCGTGCGATCTGGGAGCAGTACGCGGGCTGGTTCCATCATCGCTCGACCACCGAGCTCTATTCTGAGCCGGCGTCCGTGATTCACCACGACCTCGTCGAGCTTGCGGGTGGCGCCGATGCGCTCTCCGACCGAGCACGTCAACGTCTGGAATCGGAAGAGCCGATAGCTGCCGTGCACCTCGCCGAGGTGGCTCTCACCGCGGAGCCGGACCACGTCGGGGCGCTGTCCGTGATGGTTTCCGCCCACGAACGCCTAGAAGCCGAGAGCGGAAACTTCTGGCTGACCCGTTGGTTGCAGAAGGAGCTCGGCCTGTTTCGCGCGCGGCTTGCCGCGGCAGAGCGCGCTTCGTCTGAGGCAGACTCGTGAGCATCGAGGTCGAGCCGATTCGCATTGACGATCTCCGGGCGCCCAGACTCACCTCCATGCAACGAATGATCATCGACGGATTCGCCACGACGACGGTCCGTTTCACAGAGAGCGAAGTGCTTTCGGAAGCGAAGTTGCGCGCCGGGCTGTCGGACTTCGGTCCCGATGATTTTCGCGCGCGCCTCGCAGTATGGTTGCAGTCCGCCGACGAGGACCAGGAGCTCGGGCCGATGGGCCGAGCTCGCCTGTTCGGCGACATCGTTCGGTACGCCGCGAACCGTCTTCGTTTCCAGGACCTGCTCAACCGTCATCCGGAGGTCCTCGAGGTCGAGATCCGCGCGCCGATCATCATCGGAGGGCTTCCGCGTTCCGGGACGACACATCTGGTGAATCTCATCGCGGCCGACAGTCGATTGCGCTCGCTTCCCTACTGGGAGAGCCTGCAACCGATTCCTGATCGCGATCAAGCGCCCTGTCCCATCGACGAAGACCCCCGCTACCAGAAGGCATCCTCCGAGTATCAGATGTTCGCCCAGATCGCGCCGCTGCTGAAGAACATGCACGACATGACCCCAGGTCACGTACACGAAGAGATCGAGCTCCAAGCGCTCGACTTTTCAAGCTACCTTCCCGAGTGGTTGGCCACGGTGCCGCGCTGGCGAGACTACTACTACGCGCACGACCAGCGCCCGCACTACGCCTACATGAAGAACGTGCTCAAGGCGCTTCAATGGCTGCGAGGGCCCGATCGTTGGATCCTCAAGGCGCCTCAGCACATGGAGCAGCTTGGGCCTCTCATCGAGACGTTTCCAGATGCCACGGTCGCGATCACGCACCGAGATCCGGTGGCGGTGATTGCCTCGGCGATCACCATGCTGACCTACGGAGACCGAATGCGGCGCACGCGCGTCGACCCAGAGGCCGTCGCGGCGTACTGGATCGATCGGGTGGAGCATCTGCTGCGGGCCTGCGTCAGAGACCGTGAGCTGGTCCCCGAGGCCAAGAGCCACGACGTACGTTTCCACGAGTTCATGGCAGACGATGTCGGCATGGTGGCGAGACTCTACGAAGTGGCTGGCCTCGACATGACCGACGCAGCGCGGGTCTCGCTCGAGCACTACCTCGACGAGAATCCGCGCGGCAAGCACGGTCGCATCGCCTACGACTTGGAGGGCGACTTCGGCGTCGACCCCCGTGCGCTTGAGGAACGCTTCGCTTTCTACTACGAGCGGTTTGGCGTCCAGGTCGAACGATGAAACGAGTGATTGTCGAAGGGCCGGGCAAAGTCGGCATCGAGGAGGTCGACGCGCCGCACGTCGGGTCCCGGGATGCCTTGGTCCGGGTTGGGGCCTGCGGCATCTGCGGCACCGACGTACGCTACGTCCGAATGGGGGGCCTGCGACGCTCGATGGCGATCGGCCACGAGCTGGCCGGTACCATCGAGCAGGTGGGTGATGAAGTGACCGCGCTTCGGCCCGGCATGCGCGTAGTGCTTCACCCCACTGCGCTTGGGAACATGATTGGCAACGGGGGCGACGAAGGAGGGTTCGCCCCGCTCCTGGTCGTCCGGAACGCGGCCGACGGAGGGTGTCTCTTCGAGATGCCCGAGCAGATGCCGATGGAGATCGGCGCCTTGGCAGAGCCGCTCGGCGTCGGGATGAATGCGGTGGAGCGAAGTCGAGCGGAACCTCACGACAAGGTGGTGGTCTTCGGTGCCGGACCGATTGGGCTGGCGGCCATTGCGAGTTTGCGTGACCGCGGCGTCTCCGACGTCGTTGCCGTCGACCTGTCGCCGAAACGGCTCGAACTTGCCACGGAACTCGGCGCACGGGCGACCATCGATGCTTCGGAACACGACCCGTGGCCCGAGCTGCGGCGGCTTCACGGCGAGGCTTCGCTGATGGGGATGCCCGTCCTCGGCTCGGACGTCTTCATTGAAGCAACCGGCGCGCCCAAGGTCATCACCGAGGTGCTTCAGCAGGCCAAGCCGGAGGCCCGGCTGACCGTGGTCGCTCTCCACGAGCGTTCGGTCGAGGTGAGTTTCCTCTTGGTGATGATGAAACAGCTCACAATCCAGGGCGCGATGGAGTATCCGGCCGACTATGCCAAAACGCTCTCGCTTCTCACACGATGGGATCTCTCACCGATGATCACCCATCGATTCCCGCTCGAAGATTTCGAGCAGGCACTCGAGGTTGCCAATGACCCCCAGCGGGGCGGCAAGGTGATGGTCGAGGTGACGTCGGAGCACTCGTCGTGAACCAAGCACGCTACGACTTCACCGGGGCGCGGGTGCTGGTGACTGGGGGAAGCCGCGGCATCGGAGAAGCGATTGCTGCCGCGTTCGCAGACGCGGGCGCCACGGTGACCATCACGGGAACCCGAGCTTCTTCGGAGGACTACGACGCCGACCTTTCACGGTACGCCTATCATCGACTCGAACTTTCCGACGGCGCCGCACTGGCCGCGCTCGCTGCGTCCCTCGAAGGTTTGGACGTCCTGGTAAACAACGCCGGCGGGAACTTCCCCGGCGGCCGGCCCGAAGCCGATCCAGACGTGTTCGAGGAGTCGGTCGCAAACAACCTGTTCGGGCACTATCGCCTCGCGGTGCACTGCAGGCCCCTGCTTGCAGCAAGCGAGCTTCCGGGCGGGGCAAGCGTGGTGAATCTCGCCTCGATGGCGTCGTTCTTCGCGGTGCCCATCGTTCCCGGGTATTCGGCAGCCAAGGCAGCCACCGTCCAAATGACCAAGAATCTGGCGGCGACCTGGGCGGGCGATGGGATTCGCGTCAACGCCGTTGCGCCTGGTCTCATCGAGACGGGGATGACCGCCATGATGAAGGGCGTCTCCGCGCTTGAACGCCCGTTCCTCGATCGCACCCCGCTTGGTCGCTGGGGCGTTCCTGACGAGATCGCCTCACCGGTGCTGTTCTTGGCGAGCGAAGGCGCGCGCTTCATCACCGGACAGACGCTCCGTGTCGATGGCGGGTACTCGATCGCATAGGGGCGCGTGCTATGTCCGCGGCGATGACGCGCTACGACCCGGCTGCAATCGAACCCAAATGGCAAGCCTACTGGGAACGACACGAAACGTTTCGGACGACTGACGATCCCGCGCTTCCCAAGAGCTACATCCTCGATATGTTTCCGTATCCGTCAGGTTCGGGTCTGCACGTGGGGCATCCCGAGGGGTACACGGCGACTGACATCGTCGCGCGCTATCGCCGGGCGCGCGGCTTCGACGTGCTTCATCCCATGGGCTGGGATGCTTTTGGCCTGCCCGCCGAGCAGCACGCGATTCTCACCGGTACGCACCCGCGCTCGACCACCGTCAAGAACATCGAGACCTTCAAGCGCCAGCTGAAGATGCTCGGTTTCAGCTATGACTGGACGCGCGAGATCGACACGACCTCGCCGAACTACGTGCGCTGGACCCAGTGGATCTTCCTGACCCTCTTCGAGCAGGGACTCGCGTACCAAAACGAGGTTCCGGTCAACTGGTGTCCGGCTCTCGGCACCGTGCTTGCCAACGAAGAGGTCGTGAACGGACTGAGCGAGCGCGGAGGGCATCCGGTCGAGCGCGTCCCGCTGCGGCAGTGGGTGCTGAAGATCACCGCCTACGCCGACCGCCTTCTCGAGGATCTCGATCTGGTGGATTGGCCCAACAGCACGCAGATCATGCAGCAGGAGTGGATCGGCCGTTCCGAGGGAGCGGAGGTTACCTTTGGCATCGCGGGGCACGATGCGGCCATCGAGGTCTTCACGACGCGTCCCGACACGCTGTTCGGAGCCACCTTCATGGTGCTGGCGCCCGAGCATCCCTTGGTGTCCCAGCTGACCACCGATGCGCAGCGAGCGGCGGTCGACCAGTACGTCGAGGAGGCGCGTCACAAGAGCGAGCGCGATCGGCAGTCGAGCAAAGACAAGACCGGTGTGTTCACCGGCGGCTTCGCGATCAATCCGGTGAACGACGCGCAGGTGCCGGTGTACATCGCGGACTACGTCCTCTGGGGCTACGGAACCGGCGCCATCATGGCGGTGCCGGCGCACGACGAGCGCGACTTCGAGTTCGCTACGGCGCACGGCATTCCCATCATCGAGGTGGTCAGCAAGACGGGCACTGCGAACGAATTGCCGATCGAAGAGGCCATGGTCGCCGAGGGCCTTGCGGTGAACTCGGGGGACTACGACGGTCTGCCGACGGCTGAGTTCAAGAAGAAAATCACGGCCGACCTCGAGGCCGCTGGGCGTGGGAAAGCCCGCGTCGAATACAAGCTTCGAGACTGGGTGTTCTCCCGTCAGCGGTACTGGGGCGAACCCATCCCGATCTACTTCCCGGTGGAAACCGACGGCGACCCTCGGCGGGGCGCCGCATTCGAGATTCAGTACGATCAGCCGATTGCGGTCGAAAAGAGCAAGCTCCCGCTGCAGCTTCCCGACCTCGACGACTACCGGCCCGGAGAGGATCCGGCGGGGGTTCTGGCGCGTGCAACCGACTGGCGCTTCTTCGAGCGAGACGGACGCTGGTATGCGCGCGAGACAAACACGATGCCCCAGTGGGCGGGCTCATGCTGGTACTACCTTCGCTTCATCGATCCGGACAATGAAGAGGCCCTTTGCGACGCAGACGCCGCCGCACGATGGCTGCCCGTAGACCTCTACGTCGGAGGCGCCGAGCATGCCGTGCTGCATCTGCTCTACGCCCGGTTCTGGCACAAGGTCCTCTTCGACGCGGGTGTGGTCGGTGAGAAAGAGCCGTTCGCGAAGCTCGTGCATCAGGGAATGATCCTCGGCGAGGGCGGCCAGAAGATGAGCAAGTCTCGAGGCAACGTCGTCAATCCGGACGACATCGTCAGCGAGTTCGGCGCCGATGCGATGCGGGTCTACGAGATGTTCATGGGGCCGCTCGAAGCGACCAAACCCTGGAACACGGGTTCGATCTCCGGAGTGCGACGTTTCCTCGAGCGCGCCAACACGGTAGCGCGACGCGCCGAGACAACCGCGACGCTCGACGATTCGACGACCAGGCTCCTGCACCGCACGATTCGCAAGGTGACGGAGGACATCGAAGCGATGCGCTTCAACACGGCTATCAGCGCGATGATGGTTCTCTCCAACGAACTCAATCGCCTGGAGGCAGTCCCGAGCGAGGCCGCCGAAACCCTCACCCTCCTACTGCATCCATTTGCCCCGCACCTGGCCGAAGAGCTCTGGGAGCAGCTCGGGCACCCGCCGAGCATTCAAGCCGTTGCCTGGCCGGAGTTCGACCCGAGCCTCTGCGAGGAAGACGAGGTTGAGGTTCCAGTTCAGGTCAACGGCAAGGTGCGCGGACGCGTGACGCTCCCCAACAGCGTAAACGAGGAGCAGGCGGTCGCCGCAGCACTCGGGATCGCCAACGTGGCGAGCCTGCTCGAGGGCAAAGAGATTCGGAAAACGATCTGGGTTCCCGGCAAAATTCTCAATCTCATCGCCTGAGCCCGCTCGTTGTCCTGGTTTGCGGCGCCGCTGCGCGGTTTTCGCGTTGGGGGACTCCACATTTGCCAGGCGGGAGCTAGAGTTAGCCGGTACACCGGGGATGGAGACACCATGCAGGCGCTTCTCTTCGACCTGGACGGGGTGCTGTACCAGGGCGACCGTCTCATCGACGGGGCTCTCGAAACCCTCGACTGGTGCCGGACCGAACGGATTCCGCACTTGTTCGTGACCAACACCACGTCGCGGCCTCGTCGCGCGCTGGTCAAGCGTCTCCGTGGTTTCGGCATTGCGGTTACCGCTGAGCAGATCTTTACGCCCCCCGTCGCAGCCATGCGCCATCTATCGACCCATGGCGGTGCTCCCGCTGCGCTCTTCGTCCGCGAGCAGACGCTCGAAGACTTCGAGGGGTTGCAGAGGCTCGACGGCCATGTCGATGAAGGGGCGCGCAGCGTCGTCATCGGCGACATCGGGGAGGGGTGGACTTTCGCGACCCTCAACCGCGCGTTCCGGCTTCTGATGGATGAGCCCAGTCCGGTGCTCATTGCGCTCGGCATGTCTCGCTATGCGCGGGGGCCTGGCGGCTTAGTCCTCGACGTTGGGCCATTCGTCAAAGCCTTGGAGTACGCCTCGGGTGTCGCGCCCGTCGTGATGGGAAAGCCGGCGGCCGAGTTCTTCGAGGCAGCGGTGTCCGAGCTTCAGGCCCCGCGGGAACAGACCGCGATGATCGGGGACGACATTTTCGGAGACGTCGACGGCGCGCAGAAAGCCGGCCTCGTGGGCGTACAGGTGCTTACAGGCAAGTTTCGACCCCGCGACCTCAAGGGCGACGTGACCCCGGATGCCGTGCTCGCTTCGGTCGCGGACCTGCCCGCCTGGTGGAACGCGCAGTGACGACCGCGTAGAGTTCAGGCGGCGCCGCGCTTGAGTTCCGTCAAGACGAGCTTCGCGACGGACTTCAAGGTCTCGAAGACGCCTTCACCGGTGGTTGCCACGGCTGAGTACTCGGGCACCCGGTGAGGATTGAGCTCACGACTGAGTTCTTCGAGTGACGACACCGCGGGCATATCGCGCTTGTTGTACTGAACTACGTAGGGAAGGGAATCGAGGTTGTAGCCCTGCTCGCCTAGGTTGGTGCGCAGATTGTCCATAGATTCGATGTTCGCTTCCATGCGTAGCATCTGGGAATCGGCCACGAAGACCACGCCATCGACCCCTTTCAGGATCAGTTTGCGGCTCGCGTCGTAGAACACCTGTCCCGGCACCGTGTAGAGATGGAAACGCGTCTTGAAGCCGCGAATCTCGCCGATCTCGAGAGGCAGGAAATCGAAAAACAGCGTTCGCTCCGTTTCGGTCGCGAGCGAGATCATCTTCCCCTTCGCATCCGGATTGGTGCGATTGTAGATGTACTGCAGGTTGGTCGTTTTTCCGCAGAGACCCGGACCGTAGTACACGATCTTGCAGTTGATCTCACGCGACAAGTAGTTGATGAAAGACATCCCCCCGGGCCCCTCTCACTCAATCATTGAACAAGTTATCGATGTCGTCATCGGTTATTTCTGCGAACGGCGAGTTTTGAAACGGATCGTGAGTCTTGGCCATCACGACCTCGAAGATACGAGTCAGATGCTCAGTCGCGCGCTTCACGCGCAGCCGCACCAGACCTAAGCTTGTCCGATTGTCGAAGATCACGACAAGAATCACGCGACCACTCACCACTTGGATGTGGACATTCTGGCGAACGCCCTCGTGGTACTGGGTGGCGAACTCCTGCTCTCGAAGCAGATTCGCGATGCCCCCGGTTGCTGCGATGTTCCCTGCCGCCAGCGAGGCAAGCGATGTCGTGTCGATGTCGCTCACGTCGCCCGATGCAGCGATCAGCTGACCGTTCTTGTCGATCACGAAGACCACGCGGGCGTTCGCGTCCTGGACGAGCCTGTCGGTCACGGCCTGGACCTGGGCAAACTCCTCCTCGTACATCACCATCTGGGGGTTGGCCAT
Organism: uncultured delta proteobacterium; assembly: GCA_963845195.1. Classification (GTDB taxonomy): domain Bacteria; phylum Myxococcota_A; class Polyangia; order Polyangiales; family Houyiibacteriaceae; genus SG8-38. The sequence continues at coordinate 1,474,853 of CAWJRH010000004.1, read as the reverse complement.
CGTTCCTCAGCCGGGTTCCTCCACCGCGAACGGTGCCTCGTGTTCCTAGCAGAGGGGCCACCCCCGGTAAAGATTTGCGGCCCCACCACTTCCAAGCATAACAAGCGGTCTGTATAGGGGAAATGGTGCTGCGACTCATCGCGCGTTTAATCTGGAACCTCGTCCGGCTGCCCTTCCTGCCATTTTGGGCGATCGGCCGTTGGTTCGGACGTCCCAAATCCCCTTGGATCGTGGTTCGGCTGAAAACACGCATCGTCGAGGCACAACAACCATTGCCCTGGCTGCGCCGAATCCTCGAGGCGAGCGCGATCGCACGCACGAGCTCGCTTTCGGCTCTGAGACGGCTGGCTGACTATGCGATCAGGGATTCCTCGGTGGAGGGTGTGGCGTTCGTCATCCCGAAGCTCGAGGCGGGGTGGGCCGTCTGTGAGGGCCTTCGGGCGCAGCTCCTCCGGCTTCGCGATCAGGGCAAATCCACTCTCGTGCTTCTTCCCCGTGGCGCCGGTCACCGAGAACTCTTCGTCGCGTCGGCAGCCGAGCGCATCTACATTGCACCGCAATCGACCATAACCCTCCTCGGGCTCTCGGCGACCGCGCGGTACGTGAAGCCGCTACTCGATCGCGTAGGCGTCGAGGTCGAGCCCTTCGCGCGCAAGGACTACAAGACCGCGGCCGAGCGGGTGTCCCGGGACACCATGAGCGAGCCACAGCGCGAGCAGCTCCAGGCGATTCTCGATGGCTATACCGCGCACCTGCTCGATGCGCTCTCCACCCGCACCGGCCAAACCGCCGACGATCTTCGTGCGCTGTTCGATATAGGCGTGTTCCGCGCAGACGACGCGAAGGCTGCAGGCCTGATCGACGGCGCCGCCTACGAAGACGAGCTTACTGCGCTGCTCGGCTGCGATGACAAGCATCCTCCGACGACAGGCAGCCGATACCTGGGGTACCACCTTCGGCGTTTCTTTCGGCCGTTGCGCCGCAAACCGTACATCGCGGTCGTCGCTCTCAAGGGTGCGATTTCGGAGTCGGGCTCTCCTGGTGGGCGTCGTTCGTCGTTGGTCGGCGCGCTTCGCAAGGCGCGGCGCGACCGTCGAGCCCTCGGTGTCCTGCTTTGGGTCGACTCACCCGGAGGCTCGGCGGAGGCTTCCGATCTAATCCACCGCGAAGTGGTGCGGGTCAAAGACAAGAAGCCCGTGGTTGCGTATTTCGGCGAAGTGGCAGCCAGCGGCGGCTACTATGTGGCGACACACGCGGATGCGATTGTCGCCCAGCCGCTGACGATCACAGGTTCGATCGGCGTGGTGTCGGGGCGGCTTCTGGCGAAGGATCTCCTCGAGCGCATCGGTGTTCGAACCGAAGTCCTCCGCACGGGACCGCACGCCGACCTCTTTTCCCCGCATCGAGAGCTCACCGACCCCGAGCGGGCGCTGATCAACCGCGAGCTCGACGCGTTCTATGAGGCGTTCGTCGGCCTGGTCGCCGAGGGGCGGGGAAGGCCGGTCGAGGAGATCGAGCCGCTGGCGCGCGGCCGCGTCTGGCTCGGCGAAGCTGCTCATCGACTCGGTCTCGTGGACGAGCTCGGCGGGATGGACCTAGCGCTCGACAACCTCAAGGAACGCATCCCGGTGGCGGCCTCCGTCCGCATGGCCCTCGAGCCGCAGATCGTGGCGCACTACAAGCTCGAGCCGCCGCCCCCAGCGGCGCGTTGGCTCGAGGAGTCGGTCCTCGGCGGCCTGCGGGACCTCAGCTTGCTCCTGTCTGAGGATGGCAGCGTTCTCTATCACGCAGGTTCGGTCCCGAGAATTCGCTGAACGGCGGGAATTACGCTTTCGCTCGGGTGTCGTTTATCGTGAAGGCGGGAGGCCCGCGATGTTCGCGAAGCAGACGATTCTGGGGTTGTGTACGGCGGTATTGCTAGGGTGCGGGGGTCCGCAGATGCCCAAACCGCAGTCGATGCCGGCTGGCGCCACGTTCTACGGGGTATGGCAGTCCCCGCAGTACGGGAACATGCACCTCTGTCAGAACGGCGACAGCGTGATCGGCGACTACGCCAAGCACGAGCGCTCTGGACGGATTCAAGGCAGCATCGAGGGCGACTTGCTGACCTTCCAATGGGAAGACCAACGGGAGATGATCGCCGGTCGACCCACCACCCGCCGAGGCCATGGATACTTTCGCATCGCCATCGGCGAAGACGGCGACCAGTACATCAGCGGCGAATGGGGCCTCGACGAGGCCTTCAGCGGCGGAGGGCCCTGGAACGCGGTCAAGCTGCGCCGTGGCCAGCCCGATCGCTGTGACGGCGCCGCCGCAAACGCTCCCGTCGGCGTCGAAGCGGCCCATCCTTGGGACGAAGAGGACTAGACCGGCCTGCAGTCGCGAGCCGGGGCTCGACTAGGCGGCGGATTCTGCCGGCGGGCAGAAGACGATCGAGCAGCGCTTGCGCCGTCTTGCGCTGAGGCGAGCGCAGAGGTCCGACAGATTGTCGTCGAAGTCGACCACGAGGCCGCCGGTGGCCTTGCCGGCAGCATCGTACGCGCACGCGTCGAGCGCGACCCAGCGGCCCTGCCACGAGGACTCGCGACAGATGTCTTCCCAAGCCATCGCATCGGACTCCCGATGTGACCGCAGCTTGATGAATGAGTTACGACGGGCTTCTTGCATCACAGTACCCTCGAAGACTCGCTCCCACCGGGCCGAATCTCACAAAGCGCCGCGAGTTTCCTTGTCGTCCGCGCTTCGTGCAAGGTGATTAAAGGGTTGGACATCGCGGCGCTCCTGGTCAAGGCTGAACTGAATTTACCATGCAATAACAATATGTTGAGTCCGGGTATCGGCCATGCTCAGAGCCGGTTTCGTCGGGCTGCGGCAGATTCTTACACCCCACGAAAATGCGAGCGGCCCGTGTCTGAGTCCATTTTCAGGGACGGAGGGCGCTCAGTAGCCGGTCGAGGTCTTCTCGCGTGTGTAGCTCTGTCACCGCGAGCAGGAGATCGTGCCGCCAGTCCGGCCGGAAGCGGCCGAGATCGACGCCGGCCAGGATGTCTTGCTCGCTCAAGCGCGCGACGACGGCAGCGGCAGTTTCGTTTTCGAAGCGAAGCACCTGCTCGTTGAAGACCGGTGTGTCGTAGGCGACGCCGACGCCGTCGATCTCTGCGACCCGGTCTCGGAGATAGTGGGCGGCGTTCAAGCATCGGCGACCTGCCCGCGAAAACCCCTGCTTTCCGAGCATCGCAGTGCGAATCCCCATCGCGAGCGCAATCAGCCCGTGGTTGGTGCAGATGTTCGAGGTCGCCTTTTCCCGTCGGATATGCTGCTCGCGGGTCGACAAGGTGAGCACGTAGCCCGGTTCGCCGTCGGCATCGACGGTGCCGCCCACCAGGCGTCCAGGCATCTGCCTCACGAATCGCTGTGAGGTGCCGAACAGGCCGACGCCGGGGCCTCCGAACTGAGGAGGCACCGCGAGCGCCTGTCCCTCGCCGACGGCGATGTCGGCTCCGAGCCGGCCCGGCGCTTCGAGCACCGAGAGCGCGTAGGGTTCGCTGGTGGCTGTCACCAGGAGCGCGCCCGCCTGGTCGGCGATTGTCTTCGCCTCGCCCAAGTCTTCGACGCAGCCGAGGAAATTCGGGTATCCAGCGATGAGTGCCGCGGTTTTGCCGCCTATGACATCGGATACTCCTGCCCAGTTGGTGCGCCCGTCCGCCGCGAGCGGGGCGACCACGATGGTCGAATCACCCCCGAGTCCCTGCAGATAGGTTCGAACGGTTGCCAGGTACTCGGGGTGGATTCCCTCGCTCACCACGACCTGTTCACGTCGAGTGATGCGGCGCGCCATCAGAACTGCTTCGGCGGTCGCGCTCGCCCCGTCGTACATCGAGGCGTTGGCGACGTCGACGCCGAACAGCTCGCAGACGATCGTCTGGAACTCGAAAATCGCCTGCAGCGTGCCCTGAGACAGCTCGGCCTGATACGGGGTATAGGCCGTGTAGAACTCGCTGCGCTGGAGCAACTGGTCCACCGCGGGAGGCACGTGGTGCCGATACATCCCCGCGCCGAGGAACGAGAGCATGCCCGTTGCCGCGTTCTCCTGGGAAAGCGCGGTGAGGTGCTGCATCAACCTGGGCTCGTCGAGGGCAGGCTCGAGGTTCAGTCCACCTTCGACGCGAACGGCTTCCGGAATGTCTGCGAACAGCGCATCGATGTCTTGGACACCGATCCGCTCCAACATGGCTTCGATCTCTTGCTCGGTGTGCGGAAGATATCTCACAGGCCCCTCGTGACTGGTCTTGGCTAGGCTGGCATCGGCTGGAGGCTCCGTGCAGCGATAGTCTGTCTCTGGGTTCAGCCGTCGAGTCCGCCCAGGTATTCTTCGTATTTTGCCGCGTCCATCAGTCCGGAAAGCTCGTTGTCGTCCGAGGGACGAATCGTGATGAGCCATCCGCCTTCGTACGGACCCTCGTTGACGAGCTCGGGGCTCGACTCGAGTGCCGCGTTGACCTCGACAATCTCTCCACTGACGGGCGCGAAGAGCTCACTCACGGTCTTGACGGACTCGATGTCGCCAAATCGCTCATTGGCCTGCACATCGGAGCCCGGAGCGGGCATGTCGACCAAGGTGACGTCCCCAAGCTGCTCGACGGCATACGCGGTAATCCCCACCCGGATCACGTCGCCCTCGACCCGCGCCCACTCGTGCTCGCGCGTGTACTGTAAGTCCTGTGGAAACGTCGCCATCATTACCTCTTGTAGAACGGGGTCGTCACTACCACGGCGTCGACCACCTTGCCACGGACCTCGATGCCCAAGTCTGTGCCTGTTTTGCTCAGGGCTCGGGGCACATAGCCGAGACCGATATTCTTTCCAACCGTCGGGCCCGGTGAGCCGCTCGTGACGGTTCCGACTCGTTTTCCGTCGTGGACGATCGGGTACCCATGCCGGGCGATCCCGCGTCCGGTCATTTCGATGCCGACCAGGCGACGCGGGTAGCCGGCCTTCTTGATCGCCACGAGCGCGTCGCGTCCGAGGAAGTCGTCACCATCGAGCTTGACGACCCATCCGAGTCGTGCCTCGAGAGGGTGGGTCTCCTCGCTTAACTCGTTGCCGTACAGCATGAGCCGGGCTTCGAGTCGCAGCGTGTCTCGCGCCCCGAGCCCGGCGGGGAGCAGGCCGTGGGGTTCCCCTGCTTCGAGGAGCGTCCGCCAGACGGCGACGGCGTCGCCAGTCGCACAGAAGAGTTCGAACCCGTCCTCGCCCGTGTACCCGGTGCGGGCCGCCCATAGGTCCATGTTCCCAAGACGCCCCTCGGCAACATGGAAAGGGTCGAGCCCTGCGAGCGAGTCAGGGGCGCCCGCCGCACGAAAAATCGCTTCAGCGGCCGGCCCCTGGAGCGCGATGAGGGCGAAGCGCTCGGATGCGTCTTCGAAGCGTGCGGCGTTTCCGATCTGTGAGCGAAAGTGGCTCGCGACTTTCTCTCGATTCGACGCGTTGCAGACCACGAGCACTCGTTCGGGAGCAAGGCGGTAGACGATGAGATCGTCCAAAATCATCCCCGCTTCGTTGCAGCAAACGCTGTAAAGCGCGCGCCCGGGCTCGAGGCGGCGGACGTCGTTGGTAACCAGCCTGTCGACCGCTTGGACTGCGTCGGGGCCCTCGACCAACAGCTCACCCATGTGGGAGACGTCGAAGAGTCCGGCCTTCTGCCGGACCGCGAAGTGCTCGCTCTTGATGCCGCTGTACTGGACAGGCATGCGCCAGCCGGCGAACGGGACGAGTCTCCCGCCGAGTCGCTCATGCTCGTCGACGAGGACCGTTTCACGCAGTGCTTCGCTCAAGATGCGCGGAGCTTAGAGATGACCGGCCAGGGGTTCAAGCGAGCGATTGGCGGCCGGCGAAACCTCGGGCCTGGGGCGGTCGATACCGGCGCCATGACGCTTTCCAACGTTCTGGTGCTCGATCACGACGGTGCCTGCGCAGGCTCGTTCCCGCTCGGGGAGCGCGCATGGGAGGTCGGCTCCCATCCCCGTTGCGACATTACGGTCTACTGCCCGGGCGTCGCTTCGCGCGCCTTGCTCATCGTTCCGGGCGGCGGAACGGTCTGGATCTACGACCTCGAACACGATCCGGGACTCGCGCGCCGCAAGGTGCTGCCGATCGACGTGCCCGTGTCTCTTGGAGCCGGGTACGGGTTGGTGCGTCGCAAACTTCGCCTGGAGCCAAGTCCCATCCACACGGAACCTCTGCCTGGGGAGAGCCTTGCACTGCGCGCGACCGCGTTGGTCCAGGGACGCGGCCGGGAAGCGCGTGCGTTTCGGATCGTCGATCGACCGGTGTCTCTCGGAACCGACAAGGCGAACTACGTCGCTCTCTCCGATCGAAGCGTCAGCCGCTTTCACTGCCGTATCGAACCCGCCGAGTGTGGCATCGTCGTGCGCGACCTCGACAGCACCAACGGTACCTGGGTCGATGGCGCGAGGATTCGGAGGAGCGACCTTCGCCCCGGAGCGCTGCTTCGCGTCGGGCGCACTTCCTTCCGAGTCGCCGGGGGACCGTCCGATCGCGAAACGCAGACGGCGCTGGTAGCCGCCTCGGGCGCCATGCTTGCGGTCGTGGCGGACGTCGACCGATTCTCGAGCCTCACGTGGCCCACGCTTATCGTCGGCGAGACCGGAGTGGGCAAAGAGCTAGTCGCACGCGCTCTGCACGACCGAAGTCCACGGGCGGCCGGACCGTTCGTGGCCATCAACGGTGGAGGACTCACGCGGGAACTCATCGAGAGCGAGCTCTTCGGTCACGAGCGAGGTGCCTTCACTGGCGCGCATCAGGCGCATCGCGGCGCGTTCGAACAGGCCCACGGAGGCACGCTTTTCATCGACGAGGTTGCCGAGCTTCCAGCGGACCTGCAGACGCGGTTGCTCCGCGTGCTCGAGACCTGGAGCGTCCAGCGGGTGGGCAGCGAGACCGCTCGACCCGTCGACGTCCGTCTGGTCTGCGCGACGCACCAGAACCTACCCGCGCTCGTCAAAGAAGGTCGCTTTCGAGCGGACCTCTATTATCGCATTCATCGGCTGGTCATCGAGATCCCCCCGCTTCGTCATCGTCCCGACGACATCGAGCCGCTTGCGATGCACCTGCTCGGAGGGGATCGCTCGGGAGCTCGGCCACCGGGAGCTCTCCGCCGAAGCTTTGTGTCGGCTGCGCGCCCACCGGTGGCCAGGCAACGTGCGTGAGCTGCGGAACGCGCTCGAGCTCGCCGCGGTGAATGCGGCGAAGGGCCGCATCGAAGGCACCGACCTCGACCGCATCCTTCGGCTGTGGGCCGACGTTGGGGCGGGTCCTTCGGCGAAAGTGCTTCGCCGTACGGTCGCCGAGCATGGAGGAAATCTGTCGGCCGCGGCCCGTGCGCTTGGAGTCCCGCGTTCGACTCTTCGCGACCGCTTGAGTGTCAGCGAGCCCGCTGCTGCGGGCCCATCGTCGACTCTTCTCTGAGGCGACCTCGGAGTTCGACCAGGTCGCGAGCGACCTGAGCGATTCGCTTGAGTCCCGTGGACTTGGACGTGCCGGCGCGACGCGGACGGCAGGCGATCGTGACGCAGGCGGTGCGGGTTCCTTGGGCCAACATCCGTATCGGAAACTCGAAGTTCAGGAAAAAGCTGTCTGGCACCAGGCGCTCGGCGTCGAAGAGCTCGCGTCGAAACAGATACGGACCGTCGCTTTGCATGCGCACACCGTGCACGAGGCGGATGAGGGTACGCACTCCGGCAGAGAGGACTTTTCGGTGCAGCCCGTCGTCCCGGTGGTCGTAGACGCTGAATACCACGTCGGCCTGCTCTCGGGCCGCCGCCTCCATGAGCGTCGCGATAGCCGCGGGCGCGATCTGTCCGTCCGCGGGCAGGAAGGTCACCCAGGATCCCCGTGCAGCGAGTACGCCCGATTTGAGTGCGGCGCCAATCCCTTGGTTGCAGGAATGTCGAAGCACTTCGTGCTGCATGCCCGCGAGTGCCGACTCGGCTGCCGCGGCCGTCTCGTCGGTCGACCCATCATCGACAAAAATTACCTCAGCGGATGCCTGGTGAACCGCGAGCCAACCGCGGAGCTCCTTTAGCACCGGGGCGATGTTTTCGGCTTCGTTGAATGCGAAGACGACAACGCTGAGATCGGGTCGTGTCATCGAGGCCTCTCCCGCACGACGCGTGCGGGAACGCCGAGCGCAACCGAGTAGGGCGGGATGTCCTCGGTCACCACCGCCCCCGCGCCGATCTGTGCACCGCGACCGATGCGCACACCGGGCATCACGATGGCGCCAACGCCGAGGTCGCAGTCGTCTTCGAGCACCACGGGTGCAGTCTCGATCGGCGAGTCGAGGATCGGAATGGCGCGGCCTGCTTCTCGATGCGTCGAGGTGATGATGCGCACCGAGGGACCGATCCCGACTCGAGCGCCGATGTCGATACCCCCAGCGCTGTGCAAAAATGCCTGTTGTCCGATCCACGTGTGGTCGCCGATGCACATCGTCTCGTCGAAGTAGCCTTTGAGAATGGCGTTGTGCCCGACGTAGACGTTGGTCCCGAGCTCGATGCGCTCGGGGTGAAACACGAGGACCCCCGACTCGAATACGCAGTCAGCACCACAGCGTGCAAAGTCTTCGGTGGAGAACCGACCGTCTCCGTGAGTGCGGTGCCTCATCAGGCAAAGGGTATCAGCAGAGGTTCCCAAGACTGCAAAGTTCGGCGGGTCGCCACGGGGCTCAGGGGTCGTCCGATCCGCCCGAAATCGGCACGAACAGATTGAGGACGCCCCCGATTCCGGCCGTGATCAGTTGGCAGGCCCAGAAGCTCAAAGACCCGGCATAGGCCGTCGCCTCGGACACGCCCACCGGGCCATAGAGCACCGCGAAGGCTGCCTCGCGGACGCCGGCGCCGCCAACCGTGAAGGGAAAGAACGCGGAGGCGCTAACCAGCGGCATGGCGACCGCAGAATCGGCAAAGGTCACCTTGGGATCGAGTGATTCCATAATCGCGTGCCCAGCCACGACGTTCAGGAAGTGAATGGCGAGCGAGGCCAGGAGCGCGAGCAGGAACGGACCCCAGCTGCGGAGTCGCGGCAGGGCGCGCACGGGATCGGCAAGCCTTTGTGGCAGCCACGGAACGAGCCGCGGGGCGACGGTGATTGCCGTGAGAGCCCCGAGTCCGATCGCCAAGCCGAGCCCCGCCCAAAGTTCTACATCTTCGAGTCCGGGTAGGGGCCGGATGAGGTAGGCGACTGCGGCGAGCGCCAGAAGGGCGGAGACTCCCAGGACTCGTTCGATGAACACGACTGCGACGCCCGCCGTTGCGCTGGAAAGCCCCAAGGAGCCAAATGCTTTGCGACTCGCAACGCCGCGCAAGACGTCGCCTCCAACTCCGCCGGGTGCGTAGGTGTTGTAGAAGTGCCCCACGAGATAGAGGTGGCCGAGACGCCAACGCGAAGGAATGTCGATCGCTCCGTACGCCCGGAGCAGTAGCCCCCAGCGGAGCACACCGAGGCCGAGCCCCAGGACGACGACCAGGAGCGCGGTCAGGGCCGCCGTCGGGGAGAGACGCTGCCAGGCAGAAAGCACTTCGCCAGGGTCGACGCGGCTTGCGAGATACGCGACGGCACCGACGGTGACGGCGATTCGGGTCCACCGAAAGTACTGGCGCCGTCGATTGGGGCGCGCCTGCGGCGCTCCGGCTTCCTCCGTCATGTCAGGGCGCCAAGCCTAGTCCGTCTCGAACATGTGCGAGGAGTTTCGGGGCAGCCGCGACGACGTTTTGCTGAAGGTCAGGGAGAAACCTCTGGAGGGTCTGACGCTGGTCGTCGAGGACGGAGAGCCGAGGACGCCCGCGCAGGGCGTCGGTAAGGCGGCCCAGGACGAAGTCGGGGTCTCGGTAGTCATGCGGCGGACCCCAGTGTGTCAGACGCTGGCGCAATCGCGCAAAGCGCGCGCCGCGATCGGCCCAGGCAAGTCCCTGGTTGGCTTCGGGGCTGAGCGCGAGGAGATACGGTCCGCAGTGCCCATCGGTTCTGGCGAGCCACCCGTCCAGGAAGAGTTCGGTGCCGATGTGGGCCACCGCTCGCGCAGTGCCTCGGCGCACGTCGAGGCTCGTGAGCTGTCGAAGTGCTCGAGAGCACAGAGAAACGAACTCCGGCGCGGAGTGAAAGGCGTCGTCGGTCGCGTGGTGGAGCGCGACGCCTTTTTGAATCGCCGGATCTCGAACTTCCAGTAGTTGCACGCGGGTCATGCTCTCAAAGTCGGGAAGCATGCTTCCCAGGATGGTCGGCGGCGGGGCTTCGGCCCATCCCGCCACGACCGCGTGTCCGAAGAAGTTCAACGCCCAGTCTCCACAGCGATGCGGTCGCTCTCCTCGGTGAGTTCCGTAGCCGAGCTTGCCCAGCGTACTCCCGGTTCGCCACGAAACCAGGTCCTTTGTCGACGGGCGTAGGTCCGCGTCGATTTTCGAATGCGGCGTCGCGTCTCGTCGAGCGCAAGGCCGTCTCGCACGTGCTCGAGGACTTCCCGGTAGCCGACGCTGCCGAAGGGCCGGACCGAATCTCCCCACCGTGCGCGAAGCTCCTTCACTTCGTCGACCCAGCCACGGTCGAGCATCAGGTCAATCCGGGCGGAGAGCACCGCATCATGGGCCTCGCGCTCCATGTCCAGCCCCACAAAGAGCGCGCGGTAGCGCGGCTGTCCAAGGGCGTGATGCCGGCGGAGCTCTCCCATCGGGGTGCCGGTCTGCTCGAACACTTCGAGAGCGCGAACGATGCGAAGCAGGTCGTTGGGGTGCACGGTGTCGGCCGTGCGGGGGTCTACCGTTCGAAGTCGAGCGTGCAGCGCCTGCGAACCTTCCGCGCGACCTTCATTCTCCAGCCGTTCGCGGATCTCGGCATCGACCGGCGGCACCTCGACGAGCCCACGGAGGAGGGCGCGGATCCACAAGCCGGTCCCGCCGACGACGATAGGAACGCGGCCTCGCTCCTGGATGTCGGCGATCGCGCGATCCGCGAGAGAGGCGTAGCGTGCGGCGTCGATCTCCTGGTCCGGGTCGACCACGTCGATCAAATGGTGCGGGACCGTACCCAACTCGTCGGCACGAGGCTTCGCCGACCCGATGTCGAATCCTCGGTACACCTGCACGCTGTCGGCGCCCACTAGCTCGCCGTCGAGGCGTGCAGCCAAGGCCACGGCCGCCGCAGTCTTGCCCGTGCCGGTGGGGCCAGCGATGACGATCACCGGCGAGTCCTTCATCGGTCGGGTACCCGCTCTTGCGCGTCAGGACCGAGCGGGAGGCGAAGCTCGGAGATCAGCGCCGCGCGAAACGCCTCGTCGTCGACGGACAGTTTCGCCACCAGCGCCGCAGCATGCGCGGGGTCGAGGGACTCCGTGGGTGGGGTGACCGCAGACTCGGCGATCGCGATGAGAGCAGCTCGCTTGGGATCGCTCGGGGAGTGGGCGATTGCGGCCAGAGTGTGACCGACTACCTGCGCCGCGGAGGCGCGGCCAGCCTCGCTCGGAATGGCACGGACCGCATAGCTACGGTCGCCGATGGGCGAGCAGTCGAACCCGAGCGTCGCCAGCAGTTCTGCATGCGACTCGAGCGTGCTGCGCTCGGCGCTCTCGAGCTCGAGGCGGTCAGGAAACAGGAGCTCTTGGGGCCGTAGCGGCGCCGACGCGGCAGCAGCTGTTAGTCGGGCATAGCCGAGTGCCACCTGGAGCTTGCCGCGGTCGAGGAGATACAGCCGATCGGCACCCTCGCATAGAAGGTATCGCTGTCGGAGTTCACCGAGGAGCCGGACGCCTCCCGACGGGGGCGCGCCGTAGTCGCGCGTGGCTTCGGCAAGCATCGAGCCGATCGGCAAGATTCCCGAGTCGTCGCGGGGAAGGGCGCGCGACGGCGGATCCGAGGCGAGGCGGTTTTCCCAGTAGCCCTGCGCCCTGCGGTCGGGCCCGACCCGGGTGCCGAGGATGCGGGTCACCTGATCGAACACGTGGGCCGGGCGCCGAAAACGCACCTCGGTCTTCTGAGGGTGGGCGTTGACGTCGATCTCGTCGGTGGGCACGGTAAGCGCCACCAGTCCTCGCGGGTAGTGGCCGGGTGGGAGTCGGTCTCCGAAAGCGAACGCTACTGCGCGTGCGAGGCGGCGGTCGACGATTGGTCGCCCGTTTGCGTAGAGGAACAGGTGGCGCGCTCCGGGACGCGCGAGGCTTGGTGGTGCGAGAAGCGCGTGGAGCGCCATTCCGTCTCGCCGCGCTTCGATCGATTCGAGAGGCATCTCTCCAAGCACCTGATACGCGCGCTCCACCGGGGTGCGCGCCGTCGGGTAGCGTCGTGCCGTTCGCCCCTCAGAGAGCACCGTCATGCTCAAGGACGGCAGGATCAGAGCGGTTCTCTGGCAAATCTCGAAAACTTTCGAAGTTTCGGTCTGCCGCGCTCGCAGGAACTTCCGTCGCGCGGGCACGTTGAAGAAGAGGTCCTCGACTTCGACCGTCGTCCCGGCCGGGCCGCCGTGAGGTCGCACCGACTCGACCCTTCCGCCGACGACGCACACCTCGGTCCCCTCGAGGTCGTCGTGACGGCGCGTCCGAATCGTGAGGCGAGAGACCGCCCCAATCGAGGGCAAGGCTTCGCCCCGAAAGCCGAGGCTCTTCACACGGAGTAGATCCTCGAACGAGGCGATCTTGCTGGTCGCGTGCCGCTCGATGCACAGGGACGCGTCCGCCGCGGACATCCCCGTCCCATCGTCACTCACCCGGATGAGCGCTTGGCCCCCGTCGACCACCGCGACCGTAATGGCGCTCGCTCCTGCATCGATCGCATTCTCGATTAGCTCCTTGACCACGTTGGCGGGACGTTCGACAACCTCGCCGGCCGCAATTTGGTCGATCAAGGTTTCATCGAGCTTTTGGACGGTTCCGTGCACGGCCCTGCGCGTATCAAAGCTCTCGCCAATCCGCAATGGCAGGCTCGACGTTGGCCCTCGTAAAGGCCCGATGCTACCGTGAATTGCGAGCCGGGGTGCTCGCAGTCACACCATGAGAGTATGTCCCACGCGCAGATCCAGGGCTCGGTGAACGAAGCCGAAGCGAAGGCACTCACGGATCTCGAATGGTGGCAGGTGGAACAGGCGGTTGCCGACCGCTGCGTCGGACCTCTGCGGGAGCGATTGGAGATCATTCCGTCGGAAACGTTCGAAGCCACCGCGCGCGCGCTCGCGGAGGGCAGAGAAGCATGGAGTCTGCTTCGACGGGGTGAACCGCTTCCCCTCGAGGGGATTTCGGAGATCGAGCCCTCGCTCCAGCATCTCGAGCGCGAAGGCGTGCTCGAAGCAGTCGCTCTTCGCGACCTCAAGAAATGCATGCGTGCGGCGTCTAGGCTGAGACAGTTTCTCGCCTCGAGAAAGGAAGCTGCGCCGTATCTCTCCCACGTGTGCAGCGTTGATCCGACACTCGATCAACTCGAGGAAGAAATCGGGCTCTCAATCGGAGACGACGGCACGATTCTCGACACGGCGAGCCTCGAACTCGCTCACCTGCGCGAGGAGGTATCGAATCTGCGAGCGCGCATCGTCCGCAAGCTCGAAGACTTGATCCTGAAGCGCAGCACGATCCTGCAGGACTCGTTCTACACCGTGCGCGAGGGCCGCTACGTGCTGCCGGTCCGCGCCGATGCGCACGAGCGCTTTCACGGAATCGTGCATGGTTCGAGCGCCAGCGGAGCGACGGTCTTCGTCGAACCGCGCGAGCTCGTCGAACGGGGCAATCGTCTCAAGATGGCCCAGGCGGAGCTCGAGCGAGAGGAACGGCGGATCCTCGCTGCGGTCTCGGATCTGGTTCGACAGCAGGTCCCCCAGCTGCGCGCGGCCGCGGAGGCACTCGACCACGCCGACCTTCGTGCCGCGAGCGCCCGACTCGCCGTCGACCTCGATGGAGTTTTCGTCGAACTCTGTGAGTCTCCAGAGGTTCGGCTTCGAAGCGCGCGGCATCCGGTGTTGGCGCTGCACGCCGAAGGCGTCGTCCCGAACGACATCGAACTTCGTGGTGGTCAGGCTCTGGTGATTTCAGGCCCGAATGCTGGCGGTAAGACCGTCGCTCTGAAGATGCTCGGGCTTGCTGCGCTGATGACCCGCGCGGGGCTTCCCTTTCCCTGTGCCGAGGGCAGCGTCTGTGGGTTTTTCGGGCCCGTCATGGCGGCGGTCGGCGACGCGCAGAGCATAGAGCGAAGCCTGTCGACGTTCTCCGCACACCTGGTGACTCTCCGCTCAGTGCTCGAAGGTTCGGGTGAACGGGTGATGGTGCTGCTCGACGAGCTCGCAGGGGCGACGGACCCCGAGGCAGGGGCCGCGCTCGCGTGTGCGATCGTGATTCGGTTGGTGGAGTCGGGGACGGCGGTTGCCGTGACGACCCACTACGAGGCTCTCAAGGCACTGGCTGCCGAACGCCAAGACATGACCAATGCCTCAGTGGGCTTCGACTTCGACCGTATGGCGCCGACGTTCATGCTGCGCTCGGGCGTCGCAGGGAGCTCAAACGCTCTCGAAGTGGCGCGTCGGTATGGGATTCCGGACGAGGTCGTCGAATCGGCACGGCGACTACTGCCGGAGCACTCGCGCAGCTTCGAAACTCTCGTTGCAAACCTCGATGCCGCCACCCGAAGCGTGATCGAAGAAAAGGACGCTCTTTCCGAGGAGCGCGCGAAGCTTCTCGAGACGCAGACTCAGCTCGAGCAGCGAAAGACCGCGCTCAGGGCACGCGAGTCTAAGGCACTGGGCAACGAGTCGCTCCGTTTGATCGAGGGCGTCCGCGACCTGCAGCGTCGACTGGACGAGGCCAAGCGTGCGCTCCGGGAGATGCCCGCACCTGCGACGCTCGACGAGGCACGTGAGGTTGCTCGCGCAGGGAGTGAGCTGCTTGGCGAGCTCGACGAGCGTCGGCTGCAGCTCGAGCCGGAACCAATTGAGACCGTGGAACTCGACCCGGACCGCATCAACGTGGGGGACCGCGTCTGGGTGCAGCGTCTAAGGAGCTCTGCAGAAGTCGTCGAGCCGGCGACCCGTGGGAAGGTCCGCGTGTCGGCAGGAATGATGAAGCTTTGGGTCGACGTGTCCGACCTTCGCGCAATCAAACAGTCGAAGTGAGTCAGCTGCTCGTCTGTGGGGCTTTCGCCGAGCTCGGCTCGTGGCGCGAGATGTAGCGCCAGACCGCGAGACCGATACTCATCATGACGAGTGAAGACCACTGCGCGGGCGTCATGCCGGCGTAGCGAATGTCTCCGCCTTCGATTGGCGCAGCCCGCAGAAAGTCGAGAAAGAACCTCACGGGTGCGTACAGAATCGGGAGAAGGGCGCAGTAGAACCCAGTGACGCGCCGCTGCCGGCTTTCTAAGAAGAGGAACACGCCGATGATCGCGAGCGCGAAGAAGACCTCGTAGAGTCCGAGGTCGTGGCGAGGCTGGAAGGGCGGCACCCCGAACCGGTAGTCGGCGACCGCCAGCGGAAAGTCGGTGACTTTGCCGGCGTGGTCGTGCACGACGAAGCAGCCGAGGCGTCCGAACAGCCACCCGAACGGGAGACCGAACGCTATCGCGTTGGCATAGGGCAAGAGCGTTTGCTTGGTTCTCCATCGCCAGATGAAGCATCCCAGGATGCCGCCGAAGAACCCGCCGTAGCTCGAGAGTCCCAGCCAGGTCGTGAAGAACTCGGACGGATGCCGCAGCACCTGCATCAGTGCCTCGCGCTCGTAGAAGAGCCCGTTCAGGAAGTAGCCGGCGATGAAGCCCGTCACCACCGCGTACGTTACGAGGTCGCCGGTGAGGGTCTCATCAAGTCCGTTGCGCCGTGCGAAGCGGCCAGCCACCCAGGCGCCAAGGAGGACGCCAGTAGCGACCAGGACGCCGAACGGTTGGATCGCGATCGAATCGCCGATGACGGGCAAACTGAAAGGGAGTGGGATGTTCCAGGGCTCGAGGCGAAACCACGGGATGAACAACAGTGTCGACATGCGGCGGGACCCTAGCAGCTACGACCTTGCATCGCCGCTAAGGGGCGCTAAGGCCCAGTCGAGGTGAAAACATGACCGAGATCATCGCAGTTGCAGCACGAGAAATTCTCGATTCGCGCGGCAATCCGACCGTCGAGGTCGACGTGGAACTGATGAGCGGCGCCACGGGACGCGCCGCGGTTCCGTCGGGCGCCTCAACTGGCGAGCACGAGGCGATCGAGCTTCGCGATGGAGATGAGACGCGATATCTGGGAAAGGGCGTGCTGAAGGCCCTCGATAACGTGGTCAACGAGATCGCGCCTCAGATCGTAGGTCTCGATGCGCTCGACCAGGCTGAGGTCGACGGCGTGATGCTCGAGTGCGACGGCACGGACTCGAAGTCGAAGCTCGGTGCCAACGCGATCCTCGGAGTATCGATGGCCGTGGCTCGCGCCGCGGCGAACGCCGTCGGTCTCCCACTGTGGCGATACCTAGGCGGCTCGCAGGCGCGGGTCCTTCCGACGCCCCTGATGAACATCGTCAACGGCGGCGCGCACGCCGATAGCGGGCTCGAGATTCAAGAGTTCATGGTCGTTCCCCTCGGCTTCGATAGTTTCGCTGAAGCGCTTCGCGCCGGCGCGGAAACCTTCCATCACCTCAAGCGGTTGCTCAAAGAGGCGGGTCAGTCCACCGGCGTAGGCGACGAGGGGGGGTTCGCCCCGCATCTGGAAACCAACGAGGACGCGCTTTCGTTCGTTGCCCGCGCGATCGAGGCGGCCGGGTATCGCCCCGGCGAACAGATCGGGATCGCACTCGATGCTGCGGCAAGCGAGTTCTACAACAAGGATTCAAGCGGCTACACTTTCGACAAGAAGCCCGTGGACGCGGCCGCTCTGGTGGAAACCTACGCGCAGTACTGCTCCAAGTATCCAATCGTCAGCATTGAAGACGGCATGGACGAGAACGACTGGGCAGGCTGGAAGCTTTTGACGGAGCGGCTCGGCTCGTCGGTGCAGCTCGTCGGAGACGATCTGTTCGTCACCAACACCGCCCGAGTGCAGATGGGCATCGACCAAGGGGTCGCGAACTCCATCTTGGTGAAGGTCAATCAAATCGGAACGGTGACCGAGACACTCGATACGATTCGCCTCGGAGCCATCCACGGGTACTCGTCGATCATCTCTCACCGGAGCGGGGAAACCGAGGACACCTTCATTGCCGACCTAGCGGTTGCCACCGGTGTAGGCCAGATCAAGACCGGATCGGCGTCGCGGTCGGAGCGTATCGCGAAGTACAATCAGCTGCTGCGGATTGAAGAACAGCTCGGAGATGGTGCGGTGTACGCCGGGCGCTCGACCTTCCGAGGCTGAAGCTCCTTCAGACGCCGAAGCTTTGGTCAGGCCGCGCTGAAGCGTTCATTCGCGCTGGAATCGTACTGGCCGGCTCGGAACGCGTAGTCTGCCAGGATGCGGCGGAGTGGACCGACGTTCGTTTCGAACGGCTCGGTCCGGAGTTCAGCTAGCAGTCGGTCCATGGTCAGCATCGCGCGATGTCGAACCGGTTCGTAGGTCGTCACCTTCGCGATCAGGGGCCGGTCGTCGGCGGGAAGGGCCATCCCGACGGTGGCCGAGGAGTCTGCGCGCACGCGGCCTTGAGGGGCCGGAGCGATGAAGAACGAGCCGACCGGGGCATCGGCATTCTCGGTCGCGAGTATCGACGCCGCCAGCGCATGGCCGCGGGCCTCGACTCCATGCAGATCGTCGGGAATCCCCTCGCCGGCAGCGATACGAATCTGGAGATTCACCAGATCGACACGGGTGGTCATTTCGATGAGCGTGTGTTGCCGCGGAAGTCCGATCGTCACCCCGTTCACCCACGCGAGCCCGTCGGCATCGAGGAGGAATTCGATCTCGAGCAAGCCTGCATACCGCAGCTCGCTTGCTACGCGACGTGCGCTCTCGAAAAGCGCCAGGCGGAACGCCTCGCCGTCGGAACGAAACACGAGTTCGGGCGAAGGGCTCTCGTGGATCAGGCAGTGATCGCCGTGAGAAAGGGTACGTTCGCACTCGCCGATCGCAGCGGTCTCGCCTTCGGAGTCTGCAGCAACCAGCACGCCAACTTGCCGGGGGAGTACCAGGGCCGGTGCATCGTGTGCGACCCGCACATGGGCCCGCTCAGCCGCAGCGTGAACGGTCGATGAGTCGGCGAGGGCACCGAGCACGTCGAGATCGGTTCCGATCACAGCGAGGTCGGCGCGCTCCGCGGCGCTTGCAAGCTCCCACATGTGAGGCTGCCCCTGGTATCCTAGGTGGACCGCATCGGCTTCGGACTCGGCCAGCACCCGCTCGAGCTCGGCAGTTGGGATCGCTCCGCTCTCATCGAGCGCGACCTCGAGGAATCGGTCCGCGGCGTCCACGTGCCGACTCGCGGCCTCTTCCTGGGAGGTGACGATGACCGATGCGATGCCCATCCGCCGACAGCTTCGGGCCACACGGGTCGCCGCTTCTCCTCGACGCAGGATGAGTACCGTCTTGAACATCCGCCGAGCATAGCAAGCCCACCCGACTGGGCACCCTCTGGCCCTCAGGTTCCCGCTTGACTGTCTCGCGGCCCGGCGCCACCCACGGATCATGCCGGTCTCGTTGCGGTCCAGGCGCCTCGAGCGTCGTTCGGTTCGCCATGCCGAGCTTGCCTGGCGCGCCGAGGCAATGCTCGAGGCTCTAGGTCTCGAGGAAAGTGAGCTCTCGGTGCTGCTGTGCGACGACGGCACGATCCAGAAGCTCAACCGCCGTTATCGGAACCGGAATCGCCCCACGGACGTGCTCGCGTTCTCGATGCGGGAGGGTCCCGGGCCCGAGTTGCCCGGGGTTCTGCTCGGCGACGTGGTGATCTCGGTGCCGACCGCGACCCGCCAAGCCCGGGCTCGCGGCCGTGCGATCATCGACGAGGTCACCTTTCTACTCGCCCACGGACTGCTTCATCTAGTCGGCTACGATCATGGAACCGACGCGGAGGAGCAGGAGATGAGCGCGCAGACCGAGGCTCTGGTCGGGGCGGTGGAAGCCGCCCGCATGCGCTAGTCGAGGCCTGTGGAAAACCCCTCTTTGAGAAGCGATTGCGGATCCGCGTATCTCTCAGAGCACACGAGGTTCGGGGTTTTGTCCCCTGGAATCATAACGTTTTCGGGGAAGCAATCGATCTGCTCTAAACCCGCACCGGCGGAGTCGGGAACCTGGGGATGAGCTGTGGTTTGCCCCCTGGAACACCACCTCCGCGCAGAACGATCGACGGTATTCGAATCGTCTCGAGCCGCGAAACGCTGAAAATATCTTTGCCAAAGCGCACAAACCCCCTTGTCAGCGCGGAAAACGTTAGGCATAGATGGCGCCGTGCCTGTCCAGGGCCCTTTTCGGGGGCTTTTCGCACCAAGGGGCAGGTCGCGGAGTTAGGAGGGAACTATGGTAGCAGGCAAGCGAATGACGAAGGCCCAGATCATGAGCGAGCTGGCCGACAAGAGCGGCCTGACGAAAAAAGAGGTGGCTACGGTCTTTGATTCACTCAGGGACCTGGTGAAGAAAGAGCTCGGCCGTCGCGGTCCTGGGGAGTTTGTCATTCCTGACATGATCAAGCTCAAGGTTCGCAAGATCCCGGCGAAGCCGGCACGAATGGGGCGCAACCCGGCCACAGGCGAGGAGATGATGCTTCCGCCCAAACCGGCCTCGAAGAAGATTCGAGCGACCCCACTCAAGAAGCTCAAAGACCTGGTTCTCTGAGCACCACGAGAAGTAACGACGGAAGAAGGGGCCCCTCAGGGCCCCTTTTTCGTTGTGCTGCCTGCGTCCCGACTGTCGTTCGGCCGCGCCTCGGGAGTGCCGGACGGTCGCGGGGGTCGCGAGGTCGCACCGGCCGCTCCCAGTCGTCCTTCCAGATAGCTGAGGATGAATCGGATCTGGTCGGCGTTCAGCGTGAACGAGAAGCGGATCCGTTGACCCGACGGCTCGAGCTTCAAAAGTCGGAGCGTCTTGCCGAACCCGGCGAGCGTGACGACCAGCTGCTCGGAATAAAAGTCGGCCACGCGAGACCAGTACGCGGCAGCCTTTTCAGCGCTCTCCTCAGAGGCGAACGTTGCCAAGACGAGGACGGTGGCCTCGTCGGCGTCGGTCTCTCGCACCGCGACGCGAAGGCGCTCCGGGATCGCCTCTAAATTGCCGCGGACGAAGCGAGGCACGCCTTCGATCTCGACCGAGAGGGCTTCGTCGGGCCCCATCGAGAGCAGGGCGTCGGGCCCTTTTGCGAGCAGTACGTCTTCTTCTTCGGGATTGCGCAGTTCGCGTGCGGCGGCCAAAGCCAGCACCCGCCGGAGGTCCTGCGGTCGCGTGATCGAGAAGTGTACCGGACTGAGTTCGGCGATCGTGCGACGCGTCGAATCGAGATTGTGCCAGGGGGCAACCCGAACGCCGAGCTGTGCCTTCCACGGCGCGCGCTTTCCACGCGATTTGGCGAGCTGAGACACGCTCGCCGTCGTGAAGTCCTCGCCGCGTCGATGGCGCCCCGCCAGCACGAGTTTCGAGCGCTCGAGGTTCGGCGACGCGATGAGCAGGCGATCCAGGTCCTCGACCGGATCGATCCCCGAACCCGATAGCAGGAGCTGCCAGTCGGGGACCGCCATCAGGAACGCGGTGACATCCGGCCCGAGCGGAGAGTTCCGAATCCGCTCCATGTCGATTCGCAGCGCGAGCTGTGCGCCGGGAGGGAGGCGCGAGGGACCGGTGACCGCGGGGGGCCCGACCGGGATCGGCTGCGTCGGATCCTCGGGCTTTTCCTCCGCTTCGTCATTTGCGGGGGGCTCAGGTGCTTGCTCTTCGGGATCCGCAGGTCCCGCGGATTGCGCTTCGTCGGAAGACGGGTCGGTGTCCAAGTCCGTCACCGCCGGTCCGACCGCGAGGACCTCCGTCATTCCCTCCGCGATCCCGAACTCGACTTCGGCAGGCAGCGTGAGCTCGAAATCGAAATTGTACTGCGCCGTCTTGCTCGCCAGGTAGGCCAGCATCAGCGTGTGCAGGACCAGGGAGCCGAAAAGCGCCACCGCGATCGCTCGCGCTTCGAGTTGTTGACCGGCGCGCATCCTGATGACAGGTCGTAGCAGACGCCCGCCGTGCCTCGCACACGACCAGTCCCCTTTCTCGTTTTTTCTGCGCTTTGTGGACTCGCGCTCACAACAGGGTGCGACACCGAGGACGCTGTCGAGCGCCTAAGCCAGGCGATGAACCCCGAGCCCAGGGTGCCGAGCAAGCCCGTTGATCTCGGTCCTCCGAGGCGGGTTTTCGCCAAGCGTTTCGTCGCGATGGTTCGCGCGGAACCTGACCCCGAGGCGCGTAGCCTCGGGTATCTGCGGGCGGGGGCACTGCTTCGATCGACGACGACACTGCCCCTCGGAACTGCCGGGTGCCCAGACGGCTGGTACGAACTCGAATCGGGCGGATTCGTTTGCTCAGGCAGAGACGTGACGATCTTCGATGGGGAACGACTTCCCGAGCTGCGCGGGCGGCAACCAGACCGCGAGGCCCCGATGCCGTACGAGTACGCGACGGTTCGCCGAAGGACACCGCTCTACCGCCGGATTCCTGCGGTCGATGAAATGGTGGAACTCCCTGAACCAGAAACAGAAGCTGTCGGATCACTCGATCCCGAGGGCGATCAGCAAGCCGCGGTCGCCGAGCTGCCGCCCTTTGAGCATCCTCTGGTCGAACGCGTTCTCCAGCCTGGTTTCTACGTCAGTCTCGATCGCACCTTCGAGCGCGACGGCCGGGTGTTTTGGCGTACTCAGCAGAACGGCTTCGTCGAAGAGGCTGCGCTCCGCATGAAGCCTTGGAGTGAGTTTCATGGCAGGGCGCTCGACGATGCCAACTGGAGCCTCCCGGTGGCGGTCACCCGGCGAGGAGCGACTCCGGTCTATCGAATCAATGCACGAGGAAGGCTCAAAACGACCCGAGAAGCGCTCGAGCCACGAACCTGGCTCCCGGTCCGCGGTCGACGTCAAATCGACGCACAGACGTATCTGGTGGTCGGCGATGGGCGCCTGGTTCGAGAGGAGAACGTTCGAATCATCGGCGCTCGCGAGGCGCCCCCGGATGTGGCCGAAGGGGAGCCTTGGATTGATCTCGACCTCACGCAGCAGTCGTTGGTCGCATACGACGGTCAGAACCCTCGCTATGTTACCTTGATTTCAAGCGGGCGACGGCGATCGCCGAGCCCCGAAATCGACTACCTGACCCCCCGCGGAACCTTCCGCGTGCGCGCGAAGCACCTCACGGCAACCATGGACAGCGATGAGCCGGGCGAGCCCCCGTACTCTCTCGAAGATGTGCCCTACGTGATGTATTTCCGAGGCGCGTACGCATTCCACAGCGCCTTCTGGCACGACCACTTCGGTCGGCCCCGCAGCCACGGATGCATCAATATGGCGCCGGTCGACGCGAAGTGGCTCTTCGAGTGGGCCGATCCGCAGCTCCCCGTGAGCTGGCACGGGGGCTACGCGACCGATCAGAACCCAGGGGTCTGGGTATTCGTTCACGGCGAAACGCCGTGAGCCGACTGTTTATTTCAGAGCCTTGTTGACTGCGTTGAGCAGAGCCACCCCGTCGGGACCCGTCTCCTTGGCAATCTTCTCGGGGATGCCCTTTTCCTTGGCCTTGAATGCGGCGCGTTCGGCGGCCGTCGGCTCGTGAATCTCGTAGCCGTACCGGGTCAGGTTCTTGAGGAGCACGGGCTCCATCAAGCGCACCTGTTCGCGACCCCAGGTCGTGAGGTCATAGGGGACGTTCATCAGGATCTCCTGAATGTCCTTGGGGAGGGTATCGAACCACTTCTTCGAGTAGACGACGATGCCTGGCTGATAGGAGTGCGCGGAGAGAAATAGATTTCGCTCTCCATCGTCGAGCCCCTGGTACCAGGTCGTTGCCATGGCGAAGAGCGCCGTATTGTCGAACCCGTCGACGACGCCTGTCTGCAAGCTCGTCATCGTATTGGCGACGTCGATGGTCACCGGGCTCGCGCCAATGGCCTTGTACGCCTCGACGTGAGCAACCGCTTCCTGCGATCGGAACCGGACGCCCTTCATATCCTCGGGGGTTCGAATCGGGCGTCTGCTGAAGTACGAACGGAACCCGTTTTCACCCCAGAGCGCGAAGACGAGCTTCCGGTTGTTCAAGATCTTGCGAACCTGAGCAAGCACCTCTGGGTTGTCGAGCGCCTTGTCGGCTTCCTGCACGGTGTCGAACACGTACGGAGCCTCGAGCACGTTCACCTCACGGACGATCGAGCTGAGCCCGCCAACGGAGCCTGCAAAACCTTGCATGCTTCCGGAGGCGACTCTTCGCGTCAGCGAGCGCTCGTTTGATTGACCGAGGCGAAGCTTGACCTTCACGCGACCTTCGGTCTCTTCTTGAACGTACTCCTTGAGCTTCTTTAGCTGCAGCGCCCAGGGGCTCCCTGGGGGCACCACGCTTCCGAGCTCCAATACGTATTCCTGCGCGGAGGCGGGGCTTACGGCTGAAAACAAAAGGGATAGGGACAGCACGATCCCGGCGAACACAGAGCTACGCATTGGACTCTCCTCTACAATGTAATGTGGCGATTCGACGGAGTTCCGTCGCTTGCGATTCAGAATGGGGTGCGACTCAGAACAGGTCGTCCGCCTGCGCCATCAGGTTCCTGGCCTTGCGCTGCTCGCAGAGGTTCTCTGGAGTGATTTCAGGAATGATGTTCGGGTCCGAATTCAGCACGAAGTCGAGCTGTTCGTCGAACACAGGCCGGTTGGCCTGTTTCACCGCCCACTCCTCTGCGATGTAGGTATGCGTGCCGAAGTAGTTCGGCCACACGGCGAGCGAAGCCTCGAAGTGCTCTAGGCTCTTCTCCATGTCACCGCCCGAAAAACCGGGGGCCTTCGCGAAGAAGACGCCGAAGTAGCGATCCGGACCCTGGTACCAGTACTCGGGATCGTTGTTCAGACAGAACTCCATGATCGTCCGAACTTCATCTTTGTACGAAAGCAGCGTGGCGAAGCTCTCGAGCGTCGCCCAGCGGCCAAGGTTCGACGAGCGCCAGTAGAGCGCCGGCACCGCGGACGGACCGAGGACCTCGATTGCGTTCTCGATGCGCGCGCCATTCGTCATCTTCTCGCGGAACTCGGGCGACATGGCCGCCAAGGCGCGCTCGGCGGCCTTGGTACCTTCTTCGTGCGTGTTCTTGTAGGTTTCGGCGTTGCTCTCATCGAAACGCAGGTGACAGTCTCCGTAGAAATAGAGGGCGTGAGACAGATTCGTCCACGCTTCGGCGTTCCCCGGGTTGATCTCAGCAGCTCTCTTCCAGCTGTTGACCGCAGCAAGTGCCTGCGCTTGGTTGTCGCGCTGGAGCCAAGCGGCTTCCGCGGCTGCAAGCGCGTCGGCTTCCTGTGCCTTGGCCGATTCGTCCAGTACGACGGCGTCAGCGCTGGTCTCCCAAGCGCCTTCGCGAGTTGAGCCGCACCCCAC
Organism: uncultured delta proteobacterium; assembly: GCA_963845195.1. Lineage (GTDB taxonomy): Bacteria > Myxococcota_A > Polyangia > Polyangiales > Houyiibacteriaceae > SG8-38. Next base: position 1,450,325 of record CAWJRH010000004.1, on the reverse strand, counting down.
GATCAGTGTCGCGATGCATGCAAGGGCACTCCAGTGCCCCATCTTCACGGAACTCGTCATTGCTTTCCTCCTGATTTCCGGCCGAGACGGCAACGGTAAGGGCGGGCATACCAAGAGGGGTTTCCCGATGTCAACGATAGCCGCACTATCCGGCAAGAACGGGCTCTGGTTCGCTTGCGACAGGAAAACCCCTGTGGTAGATGCCGCTCGAAAATTTGGTTTACCTAACCTGGGTGGGCCTGCCGGGCCCGCCCGTTTTTCGTTTGGGGAGCTCCAGTACAAATTGACCCGCACAACCGAGCAGTTAGCACAGACTCTCGTCGAGCTGATCGAACCGATATGCCTTGCGCATCGGTTGGAGCTCGTCGACGTCCGCTACCAGCGGGAACCGGGCGGCGCGGTCATTCGGGTCGTTCTCGACCGGGAATCCGAGGCTCCGACCGACGGGAGTCGTGTGTCGCTGGACGATTGCACCTCGGTGAGCCGGGACGTCTCGACGGCGCTCGACCTGCACGAGGAACGGCTTCCGGCGGGCGGGTATCGCCTAGAAGTCAGCTCACCGGGCCTCGAACGGCCTCTGGTGAAGCTCTCAGACTTCCAGCGATTCGCTGGACGGGAGATCAAACTTCGCACGCGGACCCCGATCGACAAGAGGCGACGGTTCCAGGGCGTACTTCGCGGTGTCGTCGACCATACGATCGAGCTCGATCAGGACGGCACGTTAATGACAATTCCACACGAGGATATCGCGCAGGCGAATCTCGTGTACCGATTCTCGAAATAGGTGAGTAGATGTCGACGCAACAAAGCGCACTCTCGCTGCAGCACGTGATCGAACAGGTCAGCCAAGAGAAGGGCATCGATCCGAAGATCCTCGTCGAGGCGACCGAGCAGGCGATCTTGACCGCTGCCAAACGCACCTTCGGACTTGAGCGAGAGCTCGAGGCGAAGTTCAACGAACAGACCGGTGCAGTCGACTTGTTTCAGTACATGACGGTCGTTCGCGCGGTGGAGAACAGCGAGCAGGAGATCTCGGTGGAGGAAGCCGAGAGCCATGGGCTCGAAGCCGAGGTCGGTGAAGAACTCGGCTTTCAGATCTTCTATCTCCCAGAGGATCGCGACAAGGCTCGCGAGCAGGACAAGCAGTTCGGAGAACTTCTGAGCCTCGACCAGGCGCGCAGCCGTTTCGGGCGAATCGCCGCCCAGACCGCCAAGCAGGTGATCATCCAGCGTGTCCGCGACGCCGAACGCGAGAGGGTGTACACCGAGTACAAGAACCGCCAGGGCGAAATTATCACCGGCGTGGTCCGGCGTTTCGAACGTGGATCCAACATCATCGTCGACCTTGGAAGGGGAGTCGAGGCCGTGCTTCCGCCGCGCGAGCAGACTCCGCGTGAGAGCTACAGGCCGGGCGATCGCATCGTCGCCTACCTCAAAGACATCGATCGGGAAGCGCGCGGACCTCAGATCATACTTTCGCGTACCGACGTGGGTCTTCTCATCAAGCTCTTCGAAATGGAGGTGCCGGAAATCTACGAAGGCATCGTTCGGATCGTCGCGGCAGCTCGAGAGCCCGGCGCGCGTTCGAAGATCGCGGTCAGCAGCCGTGACTCGGACGTCGATCCCGTTGGCGCATGCGTTGGGATGAAAGGATCCCGCGTCCAGGCCGTCGTACAGGAGCTTCGCGGAGAGAAAATCGACATCGTGCCGTGGGACCGCGACCCAGCTCGTTTCGTCTGCAACGCGATTGCCCCGGCCGAGGTAGTGCGGGTCGTCATCGACGAGGGGAACTCCAACATGGAGCTCGTCGTGCCCGACTCGAAACTCTCGTTGGCGATTGGCAGGCGGGGACAGAACGTTCGCCTTGCTTCGCAGCTGACCGGCTGGCGCCTCGACATCGTGAGCGAGTCTCGCTTCAAGCAGATCGAGGAAGAAGCGATGGAGGCTCTCTCCCGAGTGAGCACCGACGAAGAGCTGTCGCAATCTCTCTACAGGATGGGTTTCCGGAGTCTCGACGAGGTCGTCGATGCGAGCGAAGCCGAACTCGCGTCTGTTCCTGGGGTCTCCGAAGAAACCGTGGCCGCGCTTCGACTAGCGGCCGCCGAGGGGTTGGAAGCGCTCCGCAAGGAACGGCTCGAGGCCATGGCGACGTTGACCGAAATGCCCAGCGAGCGAGACAAGCTTCTCCTCGTCGGGGGCGTGAACGCGAAAGCAGCCGATCAGCTCGAGCAGGGCGGCTACACGTCGGTCGTTGCAGTCGCCGACGAAACCGACGCGGACAAGCTCGCGATCAAGACCGGGCTTGGCTCGCAGCGGGCCCGCGCAATTCAGAAAGCAGCCGCAGCGTTCATCTCGAACGAGTGGCCAGGCGTCGAGGGTAGGCTTCAAGCATCGGTTGCCGCGGCTCAGGCAGAAGCGGCCCGACTCGAAGCCGAGGCACAGGCCGCCCGCGAGGCAGCCGAGGCGGAGACCGCCGCAGCGGAGGCGGCTGCAGCGGAGGCGACTCCAGGGGTAGAAGGTGCCCCGGCCTCTCCGTCCGGATCCGACGAAACAGAAAGCAGCCCGCAGGGATAGTGAGCGCGCGATGCAGGTCGAAGTGACAGACAAGCCGACAGAGCGGCAATCGCAGCGCATGTGTGCGGGCTGCGGAGGACGGGAAGAGCCCGAGGCGCTGGTGCGTCTCGTGGTGGGCCCGTCCGCTCCGTACGTCGCGGTCGACCTGGGTCGCAAACTCGGAGGCCGGGGCGTTTCAGTACATCCGCGGCGCGTTTGCATCTCCCAGGCGCTTAAACGAGGGAGTCTTTCGCGGGCGCTGCGCGGGCTCTCGTCCGTAAAAACCGAGACGGTCGCTCAGATGATCGTCCAGCAGCAGTCCCAGCGAATCGTCGGACTGCTCAGCTCAGCGCTGAGAGCGCGCCGCATCGAGCTTGGAAGTGACGCGGTGCGATCTGCGCTGCTCAACGGGAAGGGCGACCTTCTCGTTGTCGCTGGCGACGCGAGGGGCCGCGCCGACGAACTCAAGAGCGCCGCAAGGGCGATCGGTTGCGCCACGGTGAGTTGGGGGACAAAGCCCACTCTCGGCTCCTGGCTGGGGCGCGATGAACTCGCGGTCCTCCTGATTACGGAGCGGGGAATCGCAAGGGCCGTGCTCGAGTGCATCGAGCAGGTCGAGGCGCTAGAGGCATCAGCGGAGGGTGAATGAATAAGGTTCGAGTCTACGAGGTCGCCCGTGAGCTGGGGGTCGAAAATCGCGACCTCATTCAGCGAATGGCGACCCTCGGGATCCAGGTACGCAACCACATGAGCGTGCTGGACCCCGCAGAGGTGGACCGCGTCAAGCGCGCGCTCGGCAAAGACCGGAGCGAAACACTCGTCGAAGAGCGCATTCGGCCGACCGTCGTTCGACGAAAGCGGCGCAAGAAAGAACCAGCCCCGGCTGAACAAGAGCCGATCGAGGCGCAGGCGCCGACGGCGCCGGAAGCGTTGGAATCGCGAGCTGCCGAACCACCGCCTGCCGAGGTGCCGCCTCAGAGCGCGCCGCCAGCCGAAGCTTCCGTTCCTGCCGAGTCGGCGGAGGTCGCTGCCGAACCGGCGGCCGCCGCGCCTGAGGAACAGGCTCCGCCCGCCGTCGAACCGCCTGCCGTCGACGCGCCCGCCCAACCCATTCCAACGCCAGCACCGGCTCCGGCCGCCGCAGCCCCTGCGGCCCCCGCAGCACCGGCAGAAGAGCGGGGCAGATTCTCTCACGATCCACTTCCTCCCGGCGTGATGCGCCGAGGCAAAGCCAAAGCCCCCAGTGCGACGCCGCTCTCCGAGGGTGCGCGTCGACGCATCGTGGCCGAGCACGCCGCGCAGCGTGAGCAGCAGGCTCCGCGGCGTCGCGAAATTCGAGGACGCTCTTCGATCGGGCCCACGGGTCGGCCGCAGGGTCGCCCCGGCAAGAAGCGCCTACAGCCGGGCAAGAAGCCCAAGCAGACCGAGATCACGGTACCGAGCGCACAAAAGCGGCTCATTCGCGTCGACGACAACATCCAGCTGCAGACACTCGCGCAGAAGATGAGCCTCAAGGCGACCGACGTCTTGATGAAGCTCATGGAGCTCGGCGTCTCGGGCGTGCACATCAACAGCACGCTCGATGCCGACACGGCGTCCGTGCTCGCGAACGAGTTCAACTACGAAGTCGAGAATGTCGCACGAAGCGAAGACGAAATCGTCGGCGACGCGCGCGGACAGTTCATCGATCTCGACACCGACCGCGCCCACCGACATCCGGTCGTCACGGTCATGGGCCACGTCGACCACGGAAAAACCTCCCTTCTCGACAAAATTCGAGAGAGCGACGTGGTTGCGGGCGAGGCTGGCGGAATCACACAGCATATCGGCGCCTACCGAGTCGATACCGACCGAGGGACGGTCGTATTCCTCGACACCCCTGGCCATGAGGCATTCACCGCCATGCGCGCGCGCGGCGCCCAGGCGACCGACATCGTCATCCTCGTCGTCGCCGCAGACGACGGCGTGATGCCCCAGACACGAGAAGCGGTGAACCACGCGCAGGCCGCCAAGGTTCCCATCGTTGTCGCGGTCAACAAGATCGACAAACCCGAAGCCAACCCCGAAAAGGTGATGAACGAACTGGCCGCGCTAGGGCTTCAGCCCGAGGCATGGGGCGGGGACACGATGTTCATTCCTAGTTCCGCGATCAGCGGCGAGGGCATCGACTCGCTCCTCGAGAACGTTCTTCTGCAGGCGGAGCTTCTCGAGCTGACCGCGAACGAGAACATCCCTGCCGAGGGAATCGTGCTCGAGGCATACCTCGACCGCGGTCGAGGTCCGGTCGCCAACGTGTTGATTCGAGATGGAAGTCTCGAAGCTGGCGACTACGTGGTGGCTGGCGGTGCGTGGGGGCGCGTTCGCGCCATGACCGACGATCGTGGCAGCGCTGTCAACAGGGCGGGTCCGGCCACTCCCGTGGAGGTGCTCGGACTTGCCGAGCTTCCCGCCGCCGGCGACCGGTTCTACCAGGTGACCGACCAGCGTAAGGCGCAACAGGTAGCCGGAGCGCGAAAGAAGCCTGGAACGTCCACCCCGATTCCTGCAGGCGGGCTTCGGGGGCTCGATCAGTTTCAGGCACTCATGCAGAGCGGCGACGTCCAGGAGCTGCGCCTGGTGGTCAAGGCGGACGTGCAGGGCTCGGTGGAAGCCCTGCAGAGCTCGCTTTCGGACCTCGGCACCGAGAAGGTCAAAGTCAACGTCATCCATACCGGGGTCGGCGCCATCACCGAGAACGATGTCATGCTGGCAAGCGCGTCGCAGGCCATCGTGCTCGGCTTCAATGTACGACCACAGGGCAAGGCATCCTCGACTGCCAAGAAAGAAGGCGTCGAGATCCGAAGCTACAACGTGATCTACGAGGCCCTTGACGACGTCAAGGCCGCGATGGTCGGACTTCTAGCGCCTAAGGTCGTCCAGACCGAGCTCGGCAAGGCCCAGGTTCGTCAGACGTTCGGGATTCCGAAGATCGGCACGATCGCAGGATGCATGGTGCAAGAGGGCAAAATCATGCGAGGCGCGCCGCTTCGCCTTGTGCGGGACGGAATCGTGGTCTGGGAAGGCGCGATGGCGTCCCTGCGTCGCTTCAAAGAGGACGTGCGCGAGGTCCAGGCTGGGATGGAGTGCGGCATCGGCCTCCAGGGCTACAACGACGTCAAAGAGAACGACGTCATCGAATGCTTCGAAGAGACGCAGGTCGAAGCGACCCTCGAGTGAGCTCGAACCCAGAGCCTTGCGATGGTCGTTGGCGTCTGCCGAATTTCACTCTCTCTGCCAGGCGTCAATTCGTTGAAGGCCAAGCGTTCCGTGGTTCGGAAGGTGCTGGACCGAACGGCGAACCGCTTCAACGTGGCGGTAGCCGAAGTCGACTCGCAGGACGTGCACCGGCGCGCGGTTCTCGGGTTTGCCGTCGTCTCCGAGGATCGACGCCACGCAAGCTCGATGCTCGCTTCCATCGGTGCATTCGTCGAGGGCTCGACGGAAGCCGTGGTCGACGATGTGTCGACCGAGCTCATCTCGTTGGGCGAACTCGGACGGTGGACTGACTGATGCCGCAGAAGAAAGCATATCGGCGGGCCGATCGCGTCGCAGAGCAGCTTCGAAGCGAGCTCATGGATATGCTGCTTCGAGGCAGCATTCACGACCCGGCGGTGACCGACATCGTGGTCTCCGCAGTGCGCATGACCGACGACCTCGGCATCGCCCGGATCTACGTGCGGCTCCTCGCGGAGGCGAGTCCGGACGTCCAAGAGGCGGTCGTGGCTGCCCTCGGCCGTGCGAAGGGGTTCATCAGGCGCGAACTTGGGCAACGGCTCCGGCTCCGTCACGTTCCTGCGCTCGAGTTCTACTGGGACGAGGTCATCGACTCGGCCCTGCGCATCGAGTCGATCCTCGACGACCTGCGGAACGAGGAACCGGAGGAATCGCCGTGAGCCTCGAGCCCGTCCTGCAGGTCATCAAACGCGGAGACCGCTTCTTGGTGGCCTGCCACCGTAGGCCTGATGCGGATTCGCTTGGTTCTGCGCTCGGACTCATCGCCATGCTGAAAGCCCTCGGCAAAGAGGCCACCCTGTTCATGGCGGAGCAGGTGCCCGATTCGCTGCACTTCCTGCCGGGTGCCCAGGACGGGATCTCGACCGTGCCCGCGGGAGTGACCTTCGACGCCACATGGATCATGGACATCGCGGCGAAGAAGCTGCTGCCGCCGGGTCTCCCCGGACCCGAGGTCACCGGCCCAATCATCATCGTCGATCACCACCACGCCCACGACGACGTCGGTGATGTGGTGCTGCGAGATACCAACGCGGCCGCGACGGGCGAAGTCGTGGTGCGCCTGATGGAGGCCGCGGGGCTCGATGAACTCCCTCCGGGTTCTGCGACGCCGCTCTACGCGGCGATCGTGTCGGACACCGGAGGTTTCCGATACGCGTCGACGCGCCCCGAAACCCTGCGGCTCGGCGCCAAGCTCATCGAGGCTGGTGCAGACCCATGGCAGGTTGCACGGGAGCTCTTTGAGCGCTTTGCGCCGGCACGGCTGAGACTCTTGGCCGAGGTCGTGTCGACGCTGGAGCTCGCGTTCGATGGCCGTGTCGCGATCATGCGGGTGACTCGAGCGACGCTTGCCGAATGCGGTGCAGACGACGACATGGTCGAGGGCATGGTCAACTACGCCCGCAGCGTCGATGACGTCGAGGTAGGAGCGTTGCTTTGGGAATGGGTCGTAAACGACGCTGACGGGGAACGAATCGAGACCAAAATCAGTCTTCGTTCCAGCGGGACCACGGATGTGTCGCAGATCGCGCAAGAACTCGGTGGCGGCGGGCACCGTGCAGCGGCCGCGACGCAGATCGATCTGTCGATCGAGGACGCCAGCCAACGGCTACGGGACGTCCTCGCCGAGCACTTCGAATGAACGGGGTCGTCGTCGTCGACAAGCCAACCGGCTGCACATCGCACGACGTCGTACAGAGGATTCGGCGCGCGGTGGGCCAACGTTCGGTCGGCCACGCGGGGACCCTCGATCCGCTTGCGACCGGGGTGCTGGTGATCGCGCTGGGGGAGGGCACAAAGCTCGTCTCCTATCTGCAGGCGCAGTCCAAGGAGTACGAAGTCACCATCGCGCTCGGCACGGAGACCGACTCTTTGGACGCCGACGGCGCCGTCACGGACGAGGCGCCGGTGCCTGAACTCGATCGACTGGGGGTCGATGCCGCGCTCCAGAAGTTCGTCGGGACGCTTCCACAAGAAGCCCCGCGCCTCAGCGCAATCAAGGTGGACGGCGCTCCGCTGCACAGGCGCGTTCGTCGCGGGGAGACCGTCGACGCGCCGGTCCGAGAGGTTGTGCTTCACCAGGCCGAGGTCGTTTCGGTTGGCGCTGCCGAGATCGTGCTTCGTCTTCATTGCGGCAAGGGGTTCTACGTGCGCTCTCTGGCGCGGGACCTCGCTCGTGCCCTCGGCACCCTGGGGCACGTCGCGCGACTGCGTCGGACGGCGAGCGGCAGCTTCACCCTCGAAGGGGCTGTGGACGGCTCCGCGATCGACGCAGAAGCGGTGGCTGCTGCTCTGCTTCCCCTGGCCGAGGCCTGTCGCGTCCTTCGTCGGGTTGCACTCGATGCGGAAGGGGTGCGCGATGCCAGGCACGGACGCCGGATCGACGCATCGTCAGTCCACGAGGACGCCTGGCGCGAGGCGCCGCCCGAGGAGACGCTCGCTCTGTTTGCCCCTTCGGGGGAGGTCGTGGCGCTCGGGCGCCGCGAAGACGACCGGATTCGAATCGTCCGCGGCTTCGTGGACGAGAACTTGGACGAGAACTAACGTTCGCGTTGGACCGAGGCTGGTTCCGTCGCGCAGAGGGCACGCGCTTGGGCAAGACACTGCGTTTGGGTATCGCCTGAGAACTGGTCGCAGTCGCCAGAAGCTTCCTGGCAAGCTGGGATTAGCTCGGTAATCGCGCAATCATCGCAGTTCGCAAGGGATCCATCGTCGCATCCGACCAGCGCGATCCCGGCGATTAATACCAGAGAGAAGAAACGTCCGGCGCCCACGCTGCAGACGCTACCTCACATAGAATCGGGGGTCTACCCAGAGGCGCTTTGGCCTCGACGGCGACGTGGTACGCTCGGCGCATGCCGAACCAGTTCTACCCGCGGCCCGTGGTCGCACTCTCCCTCATGGCGACGCTCCTCGTCGCGTCGTGCTCCAAGAAAGACGCCGCGGATGACGCGACCGTCGATGCAGCTCCCAAAGCGGTCGCAGAGCGACCGGCGGCTGCAGTGCCTAGCGGCGCTGCGCCCTCCGAGTTCCCGGCCCTGCAGATCCCCGACGACAATCCGCAGACCGACGCCAAGGTCGCTCTTGGACACATTCTATTCTTCGACCCTCGGCTCAGCGTTGATGGCACGCGGTCCTGCTATTCCTGTCACCAGAACGAACACGGCAACGGTGGTGAGACCCCGCTTGCCGTCGGCGCCAAAGGCAAGCAGCTCACGCGCCACAGTCCCGTGATCTGGAACGTCGCGTACTACGACGAGTTCTACTGGGACGGTCGTGCCGACTCGCTCGAAGCCCAGGCGTTAGGGGCCTGGGGCGGCGGCAACATGGGTGTCGGCAAGGAGAACCTGGCGAAGAAGACCAAGAAGCTCTCCCAGATCAAGGGGTACAAGAAGCTTTTTCGAGAGGCGTTTCCCAAGGAGGGGATGACTCCAGAAACGGTCGCCCAAGCGCTCTCTGCGTACGAGCGCACGCTCATCTGCAACGACACGGCGTACGACCGCTTCGCCAAGGGCGATGCGGATGCGCTGACCGACACCCAGAAGCGAGGCTGGCTCCTCTTCATGGGCAAGGGGCAGTGCGCCGTCTGCCATGCACCACCGCTCTTCTCGAGTGCGATGGGTGTTCCGGGGGGTGTCTACTACAACGTCGGGATAGGGACCGAAGGGGTACCCGAAGACGAGGTCGACATCGGTCGAGCTGCCGTCACGGAGCAAGACGCTGATTGGGCGGCCTTCAAAGTTCCCTCTCTCCGCAACGTATCGAAGAGCGCACCGTACTTTCACGACGGTTCGGTCGAAACTCTACGCGAGGCGGTGTACCTGATGAGTTCGGGCGGGGTCGACAACAAGAACAAGACCGCGCTGCTTCTGGACCGCGGACTCACCGACGAAGAGCTCGACGCCATCGTCGCGTTCCTCGGGGCGCTCGACTGCCCGAATCAGCTCGACCAGCCGAAACTGCCCAAATAAAACCGACCTCATCGCCAGGATATCCGCAGGCGATGACCAGATGGCGAGGGGTCGGGGCGTGCGCGTTGGAGGCGCCGGTCAGGATCGAACTGACGAATGGAGGTTTTGCAAACCTCTGCCTTACCACTTGGCTACGGCGCCGACGGACTCGCTGTGTAGCTCTGATTCGAGCGCTTGTCACGTATCGTGTAAGCCCGGCCGCAGCGTGACTGGCATACAGCCGGGCGCGTGGTACGCAGTCTCACATGACATCACAGGACTCCTTCGAGAGCCGAGTGACGATCCATGCGGGTGGGCGTCAGGTGCAGATTCATCGCTTGGACGCGCTGACTCGCGCGGGCTTCGACGGAATCGATACTCTGCCGTACTCGGTGCGGGTCCTCCTCGAAAACCTGCTCCGGTACGAGGACGGCAAGACCGTCACCCGGAGTGATATCGAGTCAGTGGCCGGGTGGGATCCCCACGCCAAGCCCACCACCGAAATCGCGTTCCGACCGGCGCGGGTGTTGCTGCAGGACTTCACGGGGGTACCCGCCGTGGTCGACCTCGCGGCCATGCGCGATCAGTTCGCCGAGATGGGCGGCGACCCCGCGCGGATCAACCCTCTGCAGCCCGCCGACCTCGTCATCGACCATTCGGTCCAGGTCGACAGCTATGGGCTTCTTCGCTCCTTCGAAGACAACGTTCGGCGCGAGTTCGAGCGGAACCTCGAGCGCTACCAGTTTCTGAAGTGGGGGCAGAAGGCATTCAAGAACATGAGCGTCGTCCCGCCTGGTACCGGGATCGTGCATCAGGTCAATCTCGAGCATCTCGCGCGCGTCGTATTCACGCGGGACGAAGACGGTGTCCTGACCGCCTATCCAGACAGCCTCGTCGGGACCGATTCGCACACGACCATGATCAACGGACTCGGCGTGCTCGGCTGGGGAGTTGGCGGCATCGAAGCAGAAGCTGCGATGCTTGGGCAGCCGATCAGCATGCTCCTGCCGCAGGTAGTCGGGTTCAGGCTCAAGGGCGCGCTTCGCGAAGGCGCGACCGCCACCGACGCCGTGCTCACCGTCACCGAGATGCTCCGAAGCAAGGGGGTCGTCGGGAAGTTCGTCGAGTTTTTCGGAGAGGGCATGGAGTCCCTGTCGCTGCCGGACCGCGCGACCATCGCCAACATGGCGCCAGAGTACGGAGCGACGATGGGGTTCTTCCCGGTCGACAAAGAGACACTCGCGTACCTTCGATTCACGGGGCGCACCGAAGAGCACGTGGCCCTGGTCGAAAGCGTGCTCAAGGAGCAGGGGCTTTTCCACACCTCGAGCGCGCCGGACCCACGCTTCACCGACACGCTCGAGCTGGACCTGCACGACGTCGTGCCTTCGATTGCCGGACCCAAGCGACCCCAAGACCGTATCGCGCTGACCGATTCCAAGAAATCCTGGCAGGAGGTGCTTCGAGGCTACGAAGCCTCTGCCGACACCTCGGTCGAGGTCACCCGCGGCGATGAGACCTTCCCCGTCCAAAACGGCGCGGTCGTGATTGCCGCGATCACGAGCTGTACGAATACGTCGAACCCTTCGGTGATGCTTGCTGCTGGGCTCGTCGCCAAGAAGGCTGTCGAAAAGGGGCTTCGGACCAAGCCCTGGGTCAAGACCAGTCTCGCGCCAGGCTCCCAGGTCGTCACCGAGTATCTCGAGGAATCCGGGCTCATGACCGACCTCGAGGTGCTTCGATTCAATCTCGTCGGATACGGATGCACCACCTGCATCGGAAACTCTGGTCCGCTCGACCCGGAGATTGCGCAGGCGGTCAAAGACCACGATCTGATCGTCACCTCGGCGCTCAGCGGCAACCGCAACTTCGAAGGACGAGTCAATCCGCTGACGCGGGCCAACTACCTCGCATCGCCCCCGCTCGTCGTGGCCTACGCACTCGCCGGCACGATGGATATCGACTTCGAGGCCGATCCGCTTGGCACCGACACCGACGGCAACGATGTGTTTCTGCGAGATATCTGGCCCTCGCACGAAGAGATCACCGCCATGCTTCGAAGCTCGGTGAAGAAGCAGCAGTTCCTCGACCGGTATGCCGTCGTGCTCGATGGGCCTCCAGAATGGCAGGACGTCACCTTCGAGCAGACCGACCGCTACCAGTGGGATCCGAAGTCAACCTACGTTCGCTTGCCTCCGTTCTTCGAGGGCGTGCAGGCAGGGCACCCGAGCCCTCCCGAGAACGTCGAAGGCGCTCGCCTCCTTTGTCTGCTGGGAGATTCGGTCACGACCGACCACATCTCACCTGCTGGCGCCATTGCGCTCGACGGCCCCGCCGCACGCTACCTCCAAGAGAACGGCGTCTCGCCCCGCGACTTCAACAGTTTCGGAAGCCGACGCGGCAATCACGAGGTGATGATGCGCGGCACCTTCGCCAACATCCGTTTGCGCAATCTCTTGGCACCCGGAACCGAGGGCGGGGTGACCCGGTATCTCCCGACGGGCGAGCAAATGAGCATCTTCGATGCGGCGATGCGGTATCGTGACGATGGGACCCCGCTGCTGGTCATCGCCGGACAAGAGTACGGGACCGGTTCCTCGCGCGACTGGGCCGCCAAGGGCACGCTGCTGCTCGGGGTTCGGGCGGTAATCGCCGAGAGCTACGAGCGCATCCATCGTTCGAATCTCATTGGGATGGGCGTACTTCCTCTGGAGTTTGCGCCAGGGCAGGGGCGCGAAAGCCTCGGACTCACCGGCGAGGAGACCTTCTCAATCGACGGGATCTCGGGTGAGCTGAGCGCGGGCAAGAAGCTCACGGTGAAGCGCGACACGGGCGCCCCGTTCGAGGTGACCGCACGGCTCGATACCCCACAGGAGGTCGAGTACTATCTGCACGGCGGCATCCTGCAGTACGTGCTTCGCCAGCTTGCGGCCAAGGAACACGGGGCGTCGTAGCTCGGTGAAGAGCACGGAGAGGTCGCGATGTCGCTGGTATTCGTGATCTCGCCTCCCCGGGCGGGGTCGACGCTTCTGCAGCGCATGCTCGGGGCCCATCCGGAGATATTCACCCATCCCGAACCGCACCTGATTTCCCCGATCGCGCATCTCGGGGTTTACGACAACGTCGACAAGGCACCATACGACCACATCAACGCGGCCGAAGCGATGCGCGGGTTCATCGAGGAGCTGCCTGCCGGAGAGCAAGACTATCTCGACGCTCTCCGCGCGTACGCAGACACCCTATACGGCCGCATGCTGTCGACGGGCGACGGAAGCCTGTTCCTCGACAAGACGCCTGCTAACGCCCTGGTTCTGCCGTTTCTGTCGCGATTGTATCCAGACGCGAACTACGTGGTCTTGACTCGCCACCCGCTCGCGGTCTTCAGCTCGTACGCCAACAGCTTCTTCGAAGGAGATTGGGAGACGGCACACGCGTTCAATCCAATCCTCGAGCGGTACGTGCCTGCGATCGCCAGTTTCGTCCGAGAGCGCCCGGTGCCGCTGATTCACCTGCGTTACGAAGAACTCGTGGCCCGTCCGGAAAACGAGCTCGAACGCGTTTTTGCCTTCCTTGGGCTCGAGAACGCGCCGGAGGCTGTCGATTACGGGAAGGCTCTGCCGTTGAAGAAGGGCATGGGCGATCCGATCACGGTCGACCGGCAGGAGCGTCCCGTCACCGATTCGATCGACGCGTGGGCCGCCGAGGTGGCAACGGACCCGCAGAAACGCGAGCTCGCCATGCGCATGCTCGAACGGATCGCTCCCGAGGACCTCGCGACCTGGGGATGGCTTCCCGATGCGCTTTGGGCTCCGGTGGAGGCAGCCGGGACGAGCGCTCCGTCAGCGCGGAAGCGAAACGCCTACACCTTTCAGCGCAAGGTGATGCTCGCGCTCAAGAAAGACATTCATCGGCGTCCTCACGGGAAAGTCGTGAAACGTCTCAAGTACTACTGCGACGTGCTTCTCCGGGACTAGGACGAGATCGACCCCCACTTTTCATTCAGCGACCACGCTTGCGGGCCAAAATCACCTGAGACTCGCTCTGTGCCGTGAGCGGATCGCCGTCGAAGTCTCCCTCGTGCCGCTCGACCGTGAAGCCGTTGTAGGCGAGAAGCGCCTCGATCTCGGCAGGGAAGAACTGCCTTTGGGTGAGTGGGGTGCAGAACGATCGACTCGCATCCTCGGGATGCTCGAAGTCCAGCATAACTGTCTGAACCTGCGTCAGCGGATCGTACGTGAAGTACTCGCTGTAGCGGTAGCGGACCCCGTCTTTGGGGTGCCGCACATGGCCACCGCGGTACCGCCGGTTGGGCGGCCTCGCCAGGCTCCCTGGGTCCGGGAGCAGCACGTCGAACGCAAAGAGTCCGCCGCGTCGAAGATGGACGTGCACCGTGCGGAAGGCACGCTCGAGGTCGCGTCGTTCGTAAAGGTGGTTCCAGACGTTGAACGGGGCGAGCACGAGGGGGAAGCGACGACGCAGCCTTAGCCCTCTGAGATCGCCTTGCTTGAGGATCAGATGCGCCGAGGTCTTCTTCGGGAGCCGTGAGAGTCGCTCGCGGCACCTGGCAAGCATCGGAGCCATCGACTCGACGGCGACGACATCGATTCCCCGTTCGGCGATTGCAAGCGCAACTCGGCCCGTCCCCGAACCGAGCTCGAGCACCGGTCCACCAATCTCTTCGGCGAGGTCGGCGTAGTAGCGAACGTCGTGACGACGAAGACGATAGGTCTGGTCGTAGTACCGGCCGTCTTCGTAGTGTGCGGTTGCGCCGCGACGATGTGGAGTGTTGGCGTCAGTCACGGTGGGAGAGGAGGTGCGCGGCGAGCTCCGCGAATCCGAGACCCCGATTGGCATCTGTCACGTATCGAGGATGCACGGGGAGTCGGTCAAGGTGGTCGCGTACGTTGGCGACGCCGACCGAGAGTGGAAAGGCTGCGAAGGCCGCGGCGTCGTTGCCGCTGTCTCCGACGAAGACCCATCGGTCGAGCTCCGCATCGATGTCGATCCCGAGCACTTCTTTGACCGCACGCCGGACGCCGACCGCTTTGTGCCAGTCGCCGGGGGCGGCGTGTGCGTGCACGGTGGATACCGCGCTGGTCGCTCCGTGCCCTTCGATGATCCGGACCAGCAAGTCGATGTCGTCCGCGGGGACATGCGCCTCTTCGCCGATGTCGAACGCGAGGTCGCATCGTCGTGCCCCCCGGTCGTTTGCGAGTTGAACCTCGGGGAGTGTCGCTGCGACCTCGGCCTTGATTGCGTCGAGTGTGACCCGCTGTGCGGCGCGCTCCTCCGGCGTCGAATAGTAGCCTTGGTGCGACCGCCCTTCGGAGGTCCAGGCCCATCCGGCGCCGTTTTCCCCGATCGCCAGGTCGACGGGCCACTGGCGCGCGAGGACGTCGGTCCACCCCAGAGGGCGTCCGGTGACGGCGACGAGAATCAGTCCGGCCCGATGAAGGCGATGCATCGCACCGAAGGCCTCCGACTCGAGCACGCCGTCGCGGGTCACCGTGTCGTCGATGTCGAAGACCAGGCCTCGAACTCCAGTAGAATCGAGCTCTTTGTAGTGCTTCATGAGAGCATGCCTTCCATACCACAGCCCTAGACTTGCGGAGCCCGTCAGGGGGGCGTACCGTGTCCTCAGGAGGGAAACCGTGCCCAATCTAGGATTCGGCGAGCTTGTCATCGTCCTGCTGATCGTGATGCTGATTTTCGGAGCAGGTCGCCTGCCCCAAATCGGCGAGGGCCTCGGCAAGGCAATTCGCAACCTCAAGCGCGGCCTTACCACCGACGACGACATCGATATCACTCCGACCGAGAAGCAGGTCTCCGAGACTTCCGCTTCGCGGGTGGATGACGCAGAAGTCGTTGAGCGGAAGGCCGAGACCAAGCTCTAAGGCACGGGCTGTTCGTCTGGTTCGTCTGGTTCGTCTGGTTCGTCTGGGCTGTCACCACCGTGACCAGCACGGGCCGACAGGATGGTACGGCAGCTGAGTCGCAGCGCGGGAGCCAGCCCTGACGCGTGCGCCGCTTCCCGTAATTCGCTCGAACGGAGCAGGGGGGTCAGCAGGAGGGCGACGTCGAGCGGGCAGTCCGGGTTCCTCATGATCGCGTTGCGAGGCCGATAGCGGACGACCCATCGGCGGTGGGAGTACACCGCGCGAAGCACTTCAGGATCGTTGGGGCGTATGGCGCAGAGTCGCACGACGTCTTCTTCGCGAAGCACCGGGTTGCCGAGAAGGATACGCACGACGTCCGGATGCGGGTCGCGAACGACCCGCTGAATCAAGGTTGTATCGTGAGTGCGCGCGAGTGACTTTCGCTCACCCAGCGTCAGCCGTCGGCCTCTACCGAAGTCGGGAATCCTACGCTTGAGGTCTTGTGGTTCGTCTGCACGCGTCGGATCCAGGATGTCGTCAATCGGATGGAGGCCAAGTCGTCGCGCCTCGGCGCCGAGCTCGACGCGTCGCGCGGCAAGGCGTTCATTCTGGAGCGCCCAGCCGACGGCCAACAGGACCGCCTGCGCGTCTGGGTCCCGAAGCGCAGCCCGTTGATGAGCCTCGTCCACCAGAGCCACGGCATCTACTAGATCCCGAGCGTGAAGAAACTGCTCGCCGACGAGTCCCGCACGCAGCTCGATCTGAGCGACGCGTGCCCAGCGCTTGAACTGCTCTGCTGTCGAGAGGAGTTGATCCACGACCCTTCGAGGGTAGCGACGCTGCTGCGGGACGCCACCTTGACGCGATGCGTCGCTCCGCTAGTTTGCAGCCCGATGGCGCACACAGAAGAGCTCCGCGTAATCAAGCGGTACGCGAACCGGAAGCTCTATGACACGCAAGAGAGCCGGTATGTGACTCTCGACAAGATCGCCGCGTTCGTGCGCAATGGCGAACACATCAAGGTGATCGACAACCGGTCCAAGCAGGACCTGACCAAGATCACGCTCGCTCAGATCATCTACGAAGAGCAGAAGAGCGGGCAGGCGACGGCCTGGTCGGTGAGCAGTCTCCGAGACTTCATCCAAAGCGGCCGACAGAAGTTCGTGACTTCGCTCATGGAAGGGCCCGTGGGGAAGCTGGTGGGGCGCGCCGAGGAAATCGGCGCCGAGGTCAAGGGGGCCGCTGACGACCGCGTTCGCGGGATCCTCGAGGCGGCCGCCGCGCACGTCAAGCAGCTCCAAGGCGAAGTGGCCCGCCTGCAGGCCCGAATCGAAGAGCTCGAGGGCAAAGTCCGGCCCAACGCCGAACGAAAGGCGCCCCCGCAGGATTCTGGCGACTCGGTGGAATAAACTCCCGGGGTAGGGGTTCCTCAGTAGATGGCGCGTACCGGCACGAGAATTGGGCAGGAACGCAAGTCGTTCGAGGCCGAGGTCAAGCCGCATCTCGACACGGTCTATGCGGCTGCCCTTCGGCTGACGCGCTCACCGTCAGATGCCGAAGACCTGGTGCAGGACTCGCTGGTTCGAGCGTATCGTTTTTACGACCGCTTCGAAGCCGGCACCAATTTCAAGGCTTGGCTGCTCCGGATTCAAATGAACACCTTCGTGAATCGATACCGCCGACAGCAGCGCGAGCGGAACGTGTTCGACGGACCAATGGCGACACCCGTGGGCGAGAGCTCGGTGAGCCGTTCGTCGATGCGAGCGTTGACCGATCCGGTTGGCGAAGCCCAGCGCAGCCTGATCGGCAAGGAGATCACCCGTGCGTTCGACGCGCTGCCCGAGGAGTCCCGCGCGATGGTGCTTCTCGCGGATGTCGAAGAGCTGTCCTACCGCGAGATTGCAGACGTGGTGGGGTGTCCGATCGGCACGGTGATGTCCAGGCTGCACCGCGCCCGCAAGCAGCTTCAGATCTCGTTGCAGGCACAGGCCGAGCAGCTCGGGATCATCGATCCGCAAGCCGACGAACAAGCCGACGAAGAGCCGCTGTCCCTCGATGCGTTTCGTTCGCGAAAGGCGGTGAAGTCGTGAGCTGCAAGCTCGTTCGCCGCCACCTCGGTGCGCTGGTCGATCAAGAGCTCGATCCTGCAACGCAGATCGAGTTTGAACGTCATCTCGAGACATGCGTTGGATGCCAAGAGCACCTTGCGTTCGAGGCGTCGATGCGCGAGCAGACGCGCAACGCGCTCGCGGGTCTGGCCGCGCCAGAGGGGCTCTGGGAGCGAACGATGCACCGGCTCGACGACATCGATGCCGCGCGATTGATGGAGCATGAGACCGTTGCCCACCCTCGACCGATGAAGTGGCGGCAGGCCTGGCCGTTTGCCGCTGCAGCGGCCGCGCTCCTCGTCCTTGGGGGCGTCGTAGGGCTTCCGGAGACCGACACCTATCGCGGTGCCAGCATGGGGGCGCTCCAAGACGTGGTGAGCCTGCATGCCACTGGGCTTCCCGCGGACGTCCCCTCGAATGAACCGCAGCAGGTTGCCCAGTACTTTCAGGGCAAGACTCCGTTTCCGGTTCGGCCCGCCGAGTTCGGGGGCCAGCCGATGCGTTTGACCGGAGCCCGATATGTCCGTGTCGGCGACAAGCCGGCGGCCGCGCTCTATTACACCCACGGCGACCGTCGCGTGACGCTGCTGGTTTTTCAAGATTCGACCTTGGTCGATACCGCGCAGCGAACCCGTGTAGGCGGACGTGAACTCTACTATTACAACGTAGGCAGGCAGGTAGTGACGATCCGTCGCCACAACGGCCTGAACTACGCTTTCTTCGGCGATCTTGAGCGTCCGAAGCTCTTCCAGGTCGCAGCGTCGGCGCACGTCACCGACTAGTCCTTAGGCTGCTCGCGTGCCCCTGTCCGCGCGCGCGGCGCGAACCCCTCCACTCACGGGCCGTTGACAGGACGACCCCCAGACACTTATTCTTTTGTTGTGTCGCTAACGGAACTTTCCAGCGCACAGCGGGGGATCAGGTGCACCGGATATTGGTGATCGACAGCGAGCCTGGGCTCGCCGAGGAGCTCGTCGCGTCTCTGAGCGCGTACGATGCAGCCATCGAGATCGCCGAAGACGGCGCATCGGGCCATGCAGCTGCGAAGCGAGAACAACCGGATCTCATCCTGCTCGCCGTGGAGTTGACGGACGACAACGGCTTTCTCGTCGGTCGGAAGCTCAAGCGCCGCAGGAGCCTCGCCTCAGTCCCGATGATCATTCTTTGCAGCGATGAAAACGCTGATAGTCTGTTCGAAGAGCACCAAAAGACGAAATCGAAGGCCGAAGGCTATGTGCGTCGTCCGGTGAGCGTTGAGACGCTCGTGGGGAAGATTCGAGAGCTATTGCCTCTCGAACCGGTCGCGGCGGCACTTGGGGAAACCAAAGGGGAAAACGATATGTCCGATGAGATGGAGAGTGATGCACCGACGACGGTTGGGGCGCCCCCCGACATCGACGATGAAATCGACGCGTTTGCCGACAATGCGTTTGATGCGCTCATGGTCGAAGGTGAGCCCAATCGCGAGACCGCTGCGGTAGCCGCGCCAGACAGCGTGGTTCAAGACGAGGTCCTCGAGCCCGAAGTCGCTGAACCGGCGACAGGGGAGTACGAAGACGTCGAGTTGGACGACGTGATCATGGTGACCGAGGCACCGTCGGAAGCCCCGGCGGTTGGGTCCGACCCGCCTCCGCATCAGTCGATTCTTCCGCCGGAACCGGACGAGCCGGGAACGGGCGTGGTGCAAGTTGCACGCCTCAAGTCCGAAATCTCCGAACTCAAGGCGAAGCTTGCCGAGAGCTCGGGCGGCGTGTCGAGCCGTCAGTTCTTGGACCTGCGCGAGACGCTCAACTCCAAGGACAAAGAGATTCTCGACCTTCGGGATGCAGTCGGTCTTCGGGACAAAGAGGTCATCGAACTCAAAGATCAGGCGATTGCGCTGGAACGTGCGCGCGCCGACTTTCACGAAAAGACCGCCGAGCTCGAGCGTGAGCTAGCGAAGGCGCAAGAGAGCATCGCCAGCCTCACTCAGGACAAAGAGGGCGCCAACAAGCGCTTCGAGGACTTCAAGGCACGATTCGAGAGAGAGCACGCCAAGGCTCAGGACCTCGAAGAATCGCTCTCGTCCGAGCGGGAAGGCCGCGCTGCCGACGTAGCCGCGTTGAAGAGCACACACGAGGCTCAACTCGCGACCGCGACGACGACCCACGAAGAAGCGATTCATCTGCTGAAGGCCGAATCCGCCGCAGCGCTCGCCAAAGAACACGAGGACCGTGAGGCGGCACTACAGGCGGCGGCCAGCGACAAGGACAGCGCCCTCGAAACGCTGCGCTCGGAGCTAACAGACGAGCGCTCCGCGGTGCTCGCACAGGCGAATGCTGAAGCGGAAGCCGCGCAGCAGGCTGCCCTTGCGGCTCAGCAGGAACAGCTCGAACAGGTCTCTGCGGCTCAGGTCGCCGAGGTCGAGTCGGCCTGGAAGCGAAGGCTCGCAGAGCGCGAGGCTGAGCTCGAAGGCGACCGGGAACTTGCCGTCCAAACTCTCGAGGGCGAGCACTCGAAACAGCTCGCGACCCTCGGGCGCAAGCTTGCGGACGCCGAGACTGAGCTTTCAGGAGCGCGGGAGCGCGAGGAAATCAACCTCGAGCGCATCACCGAGCTCGATACCAAGGTCAACGACGTCGAAGGCGCGCTGGCGACGACGACGACGAAGCTCATGGAGACCGAACAGAGCCGAGATTGGCTGCAGGGCGAACTCGCAGAGACACAGGTCGCACGCGATGGGTTCAAGCTCGACCTCGACACCAAGGTTGCGATGATCGCGGACCTCGAAGGAGACAAGCGGGACCTCGAGTCGCGTGTGGGCTCGCTCGAGGAGGTCAAGTCGCAGCTCGAATCGAAGCTCTCAGACGCAATGCAGAAGATCGCGACCGACGAGGCAATCCTCGAACGAGTTCGCAAGGCGATGGGCATTGGCCTCAGCCTCCTTCAGGAGCAGCAGGGCAATACGGTCGGCCGGCTCAGTGACGAGAGCGAAGGCGTTCCCGCGGACGCCGAGTAGGGGCCGCCTCGGTAGAAGCAAGCTCGTGGGGGGCCGGTTCGCGCCGGCCACCCTCACGTGCGAGCTGGCCGATACGACGTCGGGCAGAAGGTGCCGCCGGCAGCGGGGCGAGACGGTCCAGAAACTCTCCCGCGTTGGCAGGTCGAAGGTCGGGGTCGCTCGCGAGGAGCGACTCGATCGCCGATGTGAGCGCGTTGGGTGCATCGGGTGCGAGCTCGGCGAGTGAAACGTGGTCACCTCGTCGCGCATGTTGCAGCGTTTCGATTCTCGTTCTGCCCGTCGAAGGGACGCCTGCCCGCCATGCACTCATAGAGCACCACGCCAAGGGCGAAGAGGTCGGTACGTGCATCGCAGCGATGACCCATCGCGTACTCGGGAGCCATGTAAGGGACCTTGCCCTTGAGTGCCTTGCTCTGGAGGCTTCCGGCCGCCTTGGCGATCCCAAAGTCGGCCAGCTTGATTTCCCCCGCCATGCTCACGAGTACGTTCGACGGAGAGATATCGCGATGCACGATGCCGGCGGGGACCCCTCGGTCGTCGGCGGTATGCGCAAAATCGAGGGCTGCCCCGAGTGCGTGGGCGAAGCACGCGGTGAGTGTGGGGCCAAGGGTCTCGTCGCGCTCTTTGGCCGAACGCAGCAGACCTCGTAGGTCGGTTCCCTCGACGAACTCGAGTGTCAGATAGTGGTCGCCCTCGATGATGCCGAAGTCGAGCACCCTCGCGATGTGTGCGTGGTGGAGCAGCGCCGAGAGCCTCGCTTCCCGCAAGAACATGCGGACGAACTCCTGATCGTTCTGGAGCGTCGGGAGGATCCGTTTCAGGCAGACCTGCTGCTCGAAGCCACCTGCGCCCCGTCGCACGGCGAGGAAGGCTTCGGCCATGCCTCCGACGCCAAGCCGGCGGACGAGCTCGTATTCACCCAGGACTGCCTGGCTCACCCCGATTAGGCTAACACAGCGCCGGGGAGGGGGGTCATGCGCCGAGCGCTTCTTCGAGCGCGCCGAGGCAGAGCTCGACGTGGCGGGACGTCGAAGAGGCTCCCATCAGTCCGATTCGCCACGCTTTGCCCGCAAAGTCTCCAAGGCCGCCGCCGATTTCAAGTCCATGCTCGGACAAGAGCCTTGCTCGGACTTCACGGTCGCTCACCCCCGTCGGAATCTGGGCCAAGGTCAACGGTGGCAGTCGGTCCGAGACGTCGACGGGCAGGGCGAGCCCGAGCCGTTCGAGGCCTTCCCAGAGCGCTTCGGCATTGCGTCGATGACGCTGGTACCGCGCGTCGAGCCCTTCTTCGAGTACGAGACGCAGCGCCTCGTACAGGGCGTAGACCATATTGACGGGCGCGGTGTGGTGATAGAGCCGGTCGCTGCCGAAGTATCTCCCGATCAGAGTGAGATCGAGGTACCAGCTTTGGACCTTCACGGTGCGCCGCTCGATCCGACCACGCGCGCGTTCCGAGAACGACACAGGGGAGAGCCCGGGAGGGCAGGACAGGCATTTCTGTGTCCCCGAGTAGATCGCGTCGATGCCCATGGCGTCGACCTCGACGGGAACGCCGGCCAGAGAGGTGACCGCGTCGACGACGAGTAGTGCGCCGCACTCGTCCGCGATCGCGCGATACGGAGACAGGTCTTGCAGTACGCCGGTCGACGTTTCAGCATGCACCAACGCTAGTACGTCGAAGCGCATGCCGTTCGCGGCCCGCCGTACGTCGTCGGGGTCGACCGTGCGTCCCCATGGCGCGTCGACGAAGGTCACCTCTGCCCCGCAGCGCGATGCAACCTCTCCCATGCGCCCACCGAAGACTCCGTTCCGGCAAACGAGCGCACGGTTGCCCGGCTCGAGCAGGTTCACGAAACAGGCCTCCATGCCGGCCGACCCGGTTGCTGAGATCGGTAGCGTCATCGCATTGGCGGTGCCGAAGACCTCCCGCAGCATCGACTGCGTCTCGTCGAGGAGCTGCAGAAAGTACGGGTCCAGATGGCCCACGGTCGCTTGGCCGAGTGCTTCGAGCACGCGTGGGGGGACATCCGAGGGCCCAGGGCCCATCAACACGCGGCTCGGTGGCTTCATGCGCCTACGATAGCAAATGCGACCGGTGCTAGTTGAGCCGGCGGTAGATGCCGACGACCACACCAAGCACCTGGGTGCTCCGCCAGTCGTTCTTTGGGATCAGGATGGGTGCCATGTCCTTGTTGGCGGGCTCGAGCCGAACATGTTCCCGCTCCGGGAAGAAGTACTTGCAGGTCGCTTCGTCGCCGACGAGGGCAATGATGACGTCGCCGCGATTGGCGGTGATCTGCTTGCGGACGAACACGAAGTCGCCGTCGAAGATGCCGGCCTCGATCATCGATTCGCCGGAGATCTTCAGGCCGAAGACGTCTTTCTGGCCGCCGATGAGCATGCGGTCGATCTGGACCGTGTCTTCGGGATGCTCGATCGCCTCGGAGAGCGCGCCAGCAGCGACGCGACCGACGATGGGGATCTCGATGAGATTGTCGTTGGCCGCCGGCGGGCGGCTGGTTGGCTGCCCGTCCGGGGTGCGCATGAGGCGCAGGGTCCGCGACTTCATGTCCTCGCGCGTGAGGTATCCTTTGCGCTCTAGGGCGCGCAGGTGGTCGTTCACGCCGTTGGTGCTTCGAATCCCCAGATGATTCCCGATTTCACGAAGCGTGGGCGGATAGCCCCTCGAGTGAATCGAGTCCGAGATGTATTCGAGTACTGCCTTCTGACGCTGCGTTAGCTGCTGCATTGCCTTCCCCCGCGATGTCGTGCGCCACCGGAGTGGCTGCACAGATGTCCCCTGATATATTGGTCAGGTGGGATAAAGGTACAGATTGTCGCCTATCTTGTCAAAGAACAGGCGATCGCCAGCGCTTGCAGCGAATTCAGTCTTCGGGAGCCGACGATCCCTCGTCGTTCGACGTCGGGTCGTCGGCATCGCCGTGGGGATCGGGTGTCGCGCTCGGCCGTGGCCTGCGTGTCTCGCGAACGGCGTCGAGGGTGCCTCGGAAGGCTTCGGAGAACGCCTCGGTCGGGGAGAAGCCGAGTATGCCCGCGATTCCCTTGCCGTCGGTGAGCCCCCGCCAGAACCCCTGAGCAATCCGGGCCACCTCGTCGGGGTCCATCTCCTCGACGACGCGAAGGGCGTGGTGCGCGACCCCAATCAGGCCGTTGGCGCCGAGCGCGGCTGCTGCAACACCTGGAAAAGGGTCGACAATCAGGCTTCGGGCAGCAAAGCCCAGCGCCCAGGCGCCAGGGGTGCCTTCGATGAAGACTTCGCGTGCCGTCTCGAGATCGGTGAAGAGGCCTGCATGGATCGGGCCGAGTTCCCGCTCTACCGCCTGCCTGATCGCCCGCTGGTCCCGGCGCCAGTCGCCTCCGATGGGGCCGGTCCAATCGAGGATGGTCTTCGGCCCAGCGAGCAGATCGAACTCCCCTTCTCGGCGCCGTAGGGCGGCGGCCGTGAAGAGCGCTCCGTCCTCGAATACCGCGAGGACGATCGCGCGGTCGTCGGGCAGGAGCGCCTGGCCGGCGGGTCGCGCCGCGGTGGCAAGCAGCTCGGGGACCGGATTCGGCCACACCTGCAGGAGGTCGCCGCCGCCGAGAGCGCGAAGGAGCTGAACGAAGCGCATCACGCGGACGACGAAGTCCTCGTCGCCTCCGAGCGGCTCACCGAGCGACTCGGTGGCGACGCTCATCGTGCGTTCGCGCATCACCACGCAGGCACCGGCGGCCGTCGCGTCGCAGAAGGCTGCAAGATCGTCGAGCGGCGGAAGCGTCTGCGGGTCGAGGCCTCCCTGAGCCGTGTGAAAGGAGGCGACGGGAACACCCGAACCGTCGACGACCACGACCAAGACGCCTCTAGGCTTCGACGGTCCATCCTCGCGCTCTGCGAGGAGAAGCCCGACAAGACGGTTCCAGGTCAGTTCGTCGAAGCCAAGGAAGGCGAAGTTGTCGCTGATCACGTGGCGAACTTAGCACGCTGCATCGTCGTCCGCCTTTTGGGCGCGGTCGTAGATTTGCACTACAACCAGTCCGTGGGCTTCGTCTGGGTCGCGATCGGGGGGGCGTTGGGCTCCTGCCTACGGTACGGACTGTCGTTGCTGTTCGCAGCAGCGCCGCTCGTCGAGGCGTTCCCATTTGCTACCTTGACCGCGAACTTACTCGGCTCGTTCGGTCTGGGCGTGGGCTTCGTCGCGTTCGAGGGGCGCAGCCTGCTCGGGACCGATCTCCGGCTGTTCTTCGGGACTGGAATCATGGGCGGGTTCACAACCTATTCCGCGTTCAATCTCGAGAGTCTCACGATGATGGAGTCGGGCGCCTGGGGCCGAGCGGCCGTCTACATGGCCTTTACCGCCCTTGGCTGTCTTGTCGCTGGGTTCTTCGGGATGTTCATCGGCCGGTCCATGCGCGGCTTCTGAGCGCCCCAGGGTGGCCCGCACGATGGTGTATAACCCTGCGCGTCGGAGGAACGATGAAGAGACGGGTGATTCAGTGGGCAACGGGGAACGTGGGGCGTGCGGCGATCGAAGGCATCGTCTCGCATCCGGAACTCGAACTCGTGGGAGTCTGGGTTCACGGCGCAGACAAGGAGGGCAAGGACGCGGGTGAGCTTTGCGGACTCGGGCCGATCGGCGTGAAAGCGACACGGGACGTGGATGCACTGCTCGCCCTCGGCGCGGACTGCGTCCTCTACTCGCCACTCTTTCCGAACCGTGACGAAGTGATTCGCATCCTCGAGTCGGGTGCCAATGTCGTCACGCCGCTCAATTGGTTCTACCCCGGCAAGCGCGATGTGGCCGATCTGCGGGCAGCCTGCGAACGGGGTGGCGCGACGCTTCACGGGACGGGGATTCATCCGGGCGGAGTGACCGAGCGGCTCCCCCTCACGATCGCCGCCCTCAGTCGTGCCGTCACTCATGTGCGAGCCGAAGAGTTCTCGGACATTCGCAGCTACGCGGCGAAGGATGTCGTCACCAACATCATGCAGTTCGGGAAGCCGCCTGAACAGGCGCGCCAGAGCCCGATGCTGATCTTGCTCACCGAAGGGTTCTCACAGTCGATCGAGATGATCGCCGACGCATTGGGTTTCGCGCTCGAGCCGGAGATTCGGAGCACCCATGAGGTCTCGGTCGCAACCGCGCCGATCGATTCGCCCATCGGCACTATCGAGCCCGGTCTCGTGGCCGCGCAGCGATTCACCTGGGAGGGCTTGGTCGGGGGCACTCCCGTCGTTCGCGCCCGCACCAATTGGTTCATGGGTGAGCACGATCTCGACCCCGCATGGAGCTTCGGGCCCGAAGGCGAACGGTTCGAAGTCGAGGTGACCGGCGACCCGACGATCAAGACCACATTCCACGGCTGGCATCCGCCGTCGATCGAGGAGGGCCTCAAGCGCAACCCCGGCATCGTCGCAACCGCCGTCCACTGCGTCAGTGCGATCCCGTACGTGTGCGCGGCGAGTCCGGGTATCGTGAGCTATCTCGACCTGCCGCTCGTCACAGGGAGGGCAGCGCCGGAGCTCTCCCGGCTCGTCTGACCCGGGATTGGTCCGCTACCACCAGGGCGCCCCGTCGCCATCGCCAAAGCTGTCGACGTTCAACCAATCTGGATCCGTCGAAAGCTGCATCGTATCCGCAGCGTCGATCTTCTCGTCTGCCACGTCCTGCTCGGCGACTTGCTTCTGGAAGCTGCGATACGCGGACTGGGAGCCCGCGTAGAGAAAGACGGGCTGCCCGCCGTGGTCCTGCCTCATGAGCTTGTGCTGGGGCATCTTTTCGAGCTGGGCGAGCTTGGAAGGAGGAGGGCGAGGGCAAGAGGTCGACTCATCGAAACTCCAGTTCTTTTGGCGGCCGCGACAGACGCCGTTTCCGTATTTACGGCGGCGAAACAATCCAGAAATAATCGGGGGCTACACCAACTCGCACAGGCGGTTCCGGTTGGGCTGCCCGAAGTTCGGAGGTCCCATGAAGAAGGTGGAAGCCATAATCAAGCCTTTCAAGCTCGATGAGGTGAAGGATGCCCTCAATGAGGTCGGCATCAAAGGCATGACCGTGACGGAAGTCAAAGGGTTCGGCCGTACGGGCGGTAAGCGAGAGGTTTATCGAGGGTCCGCGTATGTGGTGGATTTCGTCCCGAAAGTGAAGGTCGAGGTCGTGGTCCCGGATTCGCTCGTCGTTTCTGTCATTGAAGCCGTAGAAAACGCGGCAAAGACAGGGCGCATTGGCGACGGCAAGATTTTCGTGTCCGCGATTGAAGAGTCCGTGCGAATCCGAACGGGTGAGCGCGGCGAAGCGGCGGTCTGAGAACGACCTTTCGCGGTGTTGAACGCCCCGTCGCACGTCACGACGGGGCGTTCTTGTCTGCCTCTCGCGTTGGACTCCCAAAATCAAAGGGATTCCAAAGAGTTGTCACTGTTCAACGGTTTGACGCCGACGGGCTCCCTCAGATACCCTGAAGCTTGCCACGGGGGACATGGGGACCAGTGCTTCAGGATTGGCCGCGCAGGCGATGCGCGCTCTGCCACGTAAGCGTCTGAGCAGGGCGCTCGGCCGTCTTTCTGCGTCTCGCGCCCCGCAGCCGATCGTGAACGCGGCGGTGTCTGCGTTCGTCCGGGCCTACGGAGTCGATCTCTCCGAGGTGGCGATGCCCGAGGCCGGCTTTCGTACGTTCGATGAGTTTTTCACGCGACGGTTGGTCGAGGGCGCTCGCGCGGTCGATCCGAACCCGCAGGCTCTGGTTTCCCCAGCCGACGGCAGGCTCGAAGACCTCGGACGACTCAACGCGTCGTCTGAACTCTGGGTCAAGGGCCAACGCTACTCGGCTGCCGATCTGCTCGGAGACCCTGCGGCGGCAGATTTCTACGAAGGTGGACACTACTTCATCGTCTACCTGTCTCCGCGGGATTATCACCGCGTGCATGCGCCGGCCGAGGGGAACGTCTCCTCGGTTCGCTACGTTCCAGGAACCCTGTTTCCCGTCAACCGAATCGGTGTCGAGCACATCCCGCAGCTGTTCGCGCGCAACGAGCGACTCTCGATCGTCCAGCAGAGCTCGGTCCACGGGAGGGTGACGACAATCATGGTGGGTGCGATCGGAGTCGGTCGCATCGGCTTGAGTTTCGACGACCTCCAGACCAACCGGGGCGATGCACCTGGCCTTCGTAGCTACGCCGGTACGCCGATCCCTCGTCGGCGCGGCGAAGAGCTCGGCGTGTTCCACATGGGGTCGACGGCGATTGTGATGACACCAACCGAATGCGCGCTAGATCTCGTCGTCGAGGCGGGTGCCACGGTTCGCATGGGCCAAGCCATCGCCGTTGGAGGCACCGGTGGGCGGTAACTCGGCTGACCGCCCGTCTGATGGCGTGCCGCCGCGCCATTCGTTCGCAGCGCGAGGGCGCCGCCCGCTCCGCGTACCCATCGACGAGATCTCACATGCGAGTCTTTACGACCAAGCCCGTTCGCTGGCACCGCCCGAATCCTCGTCGTCGGTAGCACCCGCGCCCGAGCCGGAACCAGACGACGAACTCGAGGTCCACGTCGACTGGGATCGTTCCTCGGGGATCATGCACGCGGTCGATGACGACTGCGATCCCACCGAACCGTCCTTGCGGCTCGAGCCCGACCCTCTGGATCCTCTTGGGTCGGGGAGATCGAGCCAGCGATCGACGTTGTGTTCAGCGATGAGCCAGAGCCTCGGCCCCAGCGCGAGCCCGAAACCCCGCCCGAGAGCGAAAGAGCGAACGCGGAGCCGGCGATCGCGATCGCGTTCGAGATGCCTGAACTCCCGTCCGAGCCTCCCGTCTCGGTACGGCCAGCGGCCGGTCTGAGCGAACCACCCGAGGAGCTCCACCTCGACGATGCGGAAGTACTCTCGCGGAGCGACATCGCGCCGCCGCTCGACGATGGCACTGGGGTTATGATTCCGATTCCGAAGCCGCCCCCGCCGCCTGTCGGTACTGAGGACGGACCGGGAGCCCCTGCGGGAGAAGACCTCGACGACCCGTGGTACGAGACGTTCTTCGGACAGCACTACCTGCGAACGGTTCGCACTCCAACCCCGAAAGAAGTTGCGCTCGAATGCGACGTCATCGAACGAGCGCTCCACCTACCCGCAACGTCAAGCCTGCTCGACGTGGGATGCGGCCTTGGAATGCATGCGGTCGAGCTCGCGGCCCGCGGGTATCCGATCACGGGGCTCGACATCTCGGAGACCATGATCTCGAGAGCCAATGACGAAGCCGTCGATCGGGGTCTCCGCATCGACTTCGTGCGCGGCGACATGCGCTACACGGCTTTCGAAGAGCCGTTCGACGGGATCGTGTGTTGGGGCACGACGCTCGGATACTTCAGCGACGACGACAACGAACTCGCTCTTCGCCGGTTTCATCAATCGATCAAGCCAGGGGGTGTGCTCTTGCTCGAAGTCGTGAACCGCGACTTCATCATCGGGTTGCAGCCGAATCAGGTCTGGTTCGAAGTCGAGGGCGCGGTCTGCATGGAGGAGACCGACTTCGACTACGAAACCTCGAGACTGCGGGTTAAGCGTCGCGTGGCCAGCCACGACGGCAAGGAACGGGATCGCGTCTATTCGATACGTCTCTACGCGCTCCATGAGCTGCGGGCGATGCTCGAGCGGAATGGGTTTCGCTGCGACGAGGTAAGCGGACGCGAAGCAACCCCCGGCGTGTTCTTTGGGGCGCACTCACCCAAGATGATCGTTCGTGCCGAGCGTCTCCCTGGCGCGTTCACCGGCGAAGGGATTCCGACTCCGCCGCCCGTGCCCAAGGGTGCGCTCAGCGAGTTCCCGCCGGACGAGCTGCCGTAGGCCCAATCGGGCGCTCAGCCTTCGGCCTCGAACTTGGCAAGAGCGGTGCCATCGGCTGCGAAGAGCGTGAGGGTGCTGCCCTCGATCTCATAGCGGGTGGTCTCGCCGAGGGCTTTCGAGAAGCTTCGTTCGAGCTCCATCCCGTCGACGCAGGCCATCATCGTCATCGCGAGTTGCGGAAACGCGATCTCATTTCCTTCGAGTTGATAGCCCCCCATCAGTCGATTGCATCCACCGAAGCCCGAGATCCGGCTCTCAGAACCCTGCAGCGTGATGTTCGGGGCCTTTCCGCCGGCACCCTTGCTCGCTGGCTTCCCGCCGAGCTCGATGAGAGTCCAGGTGGTCCCCGTGAGGCTCGCGGCGCCGGTCGGCTTGGGCTGACGAGCTACCCGTTCCACCAGGATCTCGATCGGGTCGTTGACCTCGGAGCCCGTTCGCCCATCGACGCCGAATGCGGGAATGAAGGTGGTGCTCGTGAACATCAGTTGCCCCGCGTTTTCAATCCGCGCTCGCACCGCGTAGGTGCCTTGCGCCGTCAGACGGGCTGGGTCGTACGCGAGCGTTATGGGATAGGGCGGCGAACCCTTGGCCTGAGTCCGGGTCTCGGCGATTCGTTCGGCCGCGACGTCCATTTTCCCCTGATCCTCGAGCACAACTTCGATTTCGGAAGTCGGAGGAATCATCATCCGCTCGCGGTACACGACGCGGATGTTGAGGGTTTCAGACCCCAGGCCGTCGTTTTCGCCGTCCATGGTGTTCTCCTCAGTCTGCCCGCCGCCGGCTTCGGTCGCCTCGGTTTCCGTCGCAGCGGACGGACCGGACGCCGCGTCCTTCGAGCTAGAGCCGGCTTGGCAACCAACGAGTGTGATCGCGGCGGCAATCACAATGATGTTCCAGGTGTTGAGCATGGTGGAGCCTTTGCTTCCTCGCGGGCCGTAGCATGCGGG
This sequence comes from uncultured delta proteobacterium, assembly GCA_963845195.1. Lineage (GTDB taxonomy): Bacteria > Myxococcota_A > Polyangia > Polyangiales > Houyiibacteriaceae > SG8-38. Next base: position 1,419,794 of record CAWJRH010000004.1, on the reverse strand, counting down.
CAACCTCGTTGAGTCTCAACGAGAATCCCGGAGGCTCGGTCAGATCCCTTGGCCGGTGATCAGATACTCGATCCGGCAGGGCATCGATAGGAAGTTGCCGCCGAAGGCAAGCGTTGCGGCACGGCAGTCGGAGCCCTGAAGCGGCATGACCTCCGTGACCTGCGACCCCGTCACACGAAGACGGGTGAAGTCCTCAGGGTCCGCGGGATCGTCGCCCTCGGCGCCGCTCACGTCCTCGCGCTCTTCGATGGTGAGTGTCATCAGGTCCCGCTGGGTTACCGAACATCCCGCGTATCCTCGAAAGGAATCGGGAGGTATGAGCATGAAGCTCTGACTCACTTGAAAAGTGTACTCGTCGTTCGAACCGGTGCCGGTAAAGCTCGCGCCGCTCGACTCGATCCAGTACGCACGCCCGCTTTCCTCGAGTCGGACTTCGAAGGTGAGGTCCAGGGGGTCTTGGGCGGGTACGCCGGCCCCGCAGCTCTGTTCGATGATCGTGCCCGCGGCATCGAAGTAGGCGACGAGTTCGCCAGGCGCCTCTTCGTCGCCCTGAGGTAGGAAGCAGGCAGCAAGAGGGCAAATCGCGAGGAAAAGCACGCCGTGCATCCAAGACATGGAGTCAGACCTATCCCTGGGTCGCCGCCCACGTCAAAGAAACGGTCCCGCACTGCCTCAGTAACGAATCTCGAATCCGCAGCGGTAGGTGACTCGGGTCGTGACCCGCGTGCCGCTCTTGTCGACCGGCGGCCTCCAGGCTTCTCCGCGAAGGGTCTTCACGCAAGCCTGCCCCAACCCGTAGCCTTTGGGGTTCTCGGAGATGATACGAATGTTGGTTGGGAGACCTTCGGGGTTGATTTGCAGCCGAACGACTGCCTCTCCTTCGATGCCCTCGGCGCGGGCCTTCGTGGGGTAGAGCCGCTCGAGCTTCTCCTTCAAACCTGGCGGAACGGGAGCCTTCGAAAGGTCCCCCACATCGACGACGATGCCGGTTCCCACTCCGTCGATCACCCCTCCGACGATCCCGCTTCTGCTCCGGCCCGTCACTGCCGCGTCTGGACTCCCGATCGGCCCCTCAACGCTCTTGCCCGAGGCCTGCTCGGTGGCCCAGGACGAGTCGTCCTCGGTCTCATTCGTGAGAACAACGTTGTCGAAGGCGATCGGGGTCTCCTTCGCAGCAGCGGGCGGCTCCTCCGGCGGCGGAGGGGGCGCTTTCGGTGCCTTGAACGTCTTGGGTTTCGGAGGAGGCGCGACGGGCTCGGGCTCTTCCTCAGCGACCGGCTCTGGCTCGACTTCGGGCTCAGGCTCGACGAGCGTCTCCTCGATGAACGAGACGTCAACCGTATTGGGGATGGAGACGACGGCGGGGTCGCTTGGATCAGGCATCCCGCCGAGGAGGGCGGCGTGTACTGCAATGGCCAGCACCACCCAAAGCGCCTCGAAAGCCCAGTTCGTGGTGCCCCCGAACCCTGTGGTCGCTGCCACGGTCATCGCGTCGCGGTCTTACTGCGCAAGCTCCTCGGGGCGGACGTTGATCGCGAACTTGGTGACGCGCTCCTGACGCAAAATATCGATGACCTGCACGACGTTGGCGTGCGCGATGCGTCCGTCGGCTGCAATGACGGCACGAAGGTCTTCGTCGGCTTCGCGGGCCGCACGGACTCGCGTGCGCAGTTCTTCCGAATCGACTGCGATCGTATCGAGATAAACCTGGCCCTTGCTGTCGATCGAGACGGCCAGCGTGGCAGGGGTCTGCTCTCCGGTGGCGGCCTTGGGCAACTCCATCGGAATCGTCTTCGAGACGATTGCGGTCGCGGTTACCATGAGGATGATCAGTAGCACCAACACGACGTCGACGAGCGGCGTCACATTGATGTCTGTAATCAGTTCGTCGTCGTTCCCGGAACTTGCGCCACCCGCCATGATCAGTCCTTTTCCCGATGCTCGACACCGTGGAGATATGCGAGCAGGTCACGGCCAAGCGCATCCGCCCAAGTCAGCCGGTACCGAATCAGGCGCTGGAAGAAGTTGAAGAAGGCGACGGCTGGTAGCGCGACGAGGAGGCCGATTGCCGTCGCGACGAGCGCTTCGCCGACTTCAGCCATCAGGCCGCTCGTCACCTTGCCGGCACTCTCGTCGAGCGCGTGGAATGCTCGAATGACGCCGATGACCGTACCAAGCAGACCCACGAACGGCGCGTTGTTGCCGACCGTGCCGAGGAATCCGAGATTTCGCTCCATCTGGGTGCGTGCCACCGAGGTCGCGCCCGCGATGCGTTCTGCTGCCGCTTCGGGTCCGTCTTCGGCGACTTCGACACCGGAGTAGACGATCTTCGCCTGAAAAGAGTTCGATGAGGCCAGGCGTTCCCGGACGCCATTGAGGTCATTCTTTGCCAGAAGGAGTCGGAGGTCTTCTTGGAGCTTTCGAACGTCGTCACGCGTCGAAAAGAAGTAGTAGACCCGTTCGAAGATGATGGCGACTCCGATGATGGAGAGAAAGATCAAGAGCCACATGACCCACGTGGCGCCGAGCATGGCGAAGGCTGTGAGTCTTTCTTGAATGTCGATCATAAGTTTCCTCGCTTGGGAGCGCGCTTCTTAGCTGGTCTTCGGGGAAGACGCATCCCCCTTGAGAATCTCGCGAATCACTATGGTGGCGTATGAGCCCGCGGGAAGGCTGAAATCGAGACTCGCGGTGTTCTCCCTTACCGTGACGCCGATTTCAGGGACCAAAACGCGCACGAAGCGACGGGTTCCCGGGGCGATGCGTTTCCATCGACCGAGGTGCTCGAGGGTCAATCCAGAGTCTCGAAGGAGTGCTTCTTCCCTCTGCTTCGCTTCGTGCTCCGGCCATTTCATCTTGGCGCCGAAGATCGGCCCGGTCGGCCCGATTTCTCCTGAGTCGGTCCGACTCTGTGCCTCGTCCTGGTCGTCCGCGACGAAAAGACCGCCGGTTTCTCGGCGCTTCATGACGTCGCCATGAAAGACATGGTCGAGGGCGCCGTGTGACACTCGGTCGGCCACGCATCGATTGAAGAGTTCAGACTGCAGTGCCGACATCCCGAGCTTGCGTTCGAACGGTTTCCGCGGCGGGGAGCGCTCGCCGGTAACCCAGGCCAGGGCGCGCTCGGCGTTGTCGCCGGAGCGACCGAATCGCTGTTCGCCGTAGTAGTTGGGCAACCCGACCTTCTCGATATGAGACAACACCGACCGGACCCGGTCGATTCCCGACGGTTCGATGTCGCGAAGCCGGATGCGAAAACGATTGCCCTTCAGATGCCCCGTTCGAAGCTTGTGCGGGTGGCGCGCAAACTCGAGGATGCGCAGGCCTTCGAGCTCGAGCTCTTTGAGCTGTGCATCCTCCACGCCGAAAAGACTGACCCACTGTCGCGTGACCGCTCGGCGATCTTTCAGTCCAGCCCAGCCCGCATCGCGCGCGTCCAGTCCGAGCGCGGCGCAGAGCCGCTTGACCGCCTCGGGGGTGGAGACGTCCCGCTTTTCGAGAAATACGAACGTATGATCACCGGTGCCCGACGGCTCGTACGCGGCTTGCTCCTCGACGTCGAAGTCGTCGAGTTCGACTCGAAACTGCGCGCGCACGGGTGGAACGTCCGGGGTGAGGTAGGGGAGCGTCATCAGACCGGGATTTCTCTAGACCATCTGCGGCCGCTTGGGTAGATCGCGGTGATGGCAGCGTCGATCGCGCACCGAATGGATCCGCTGCTTCGGTCGGAGCTCGAGCGAGGGGTTCGCGAGGGCATCTTCCCAGGTGCATGCGCCTGCGTCGGCTTCTTCGCGGGGTCGAGCTGGACGTACGTCGAGGCGGCCGCCGGGTCTCTCGGTTCGGGGCAGGGGCCGGTCACATTCGAGTCTGTCTACGACCTGGCCTCGCTGACCAAACCGTGGGTCGCCACCACAGCGCTTCGGCTTCACCAGCGCGGCGAGTTTCATATCGACGACCCCATCGCGGCGGCGGTCTCCGAGGCGCGCGACCTGCCCGTCGGCGATAGAACCTGGGAAGAGGCGCTGAGTCATCGTGCCGGCTTCGAGGCTTGGATCCCTTTCTTCGATTGCATCCCCGATCCGTTCGATTCAACCGAACTGCAGGCCTGGGTCCTCGCAGACCTACTCGGCCGGTTTCGACCCGAGCAGGTCGGCGTGCCCGTCTACAGCGACCTCGGCTACATTCTTGCGGGCGTCGCGCTCGAACGGGTTGCGGGTCTCGGACTTGCAGAACTGGTGACACGTGAGGTCTGTTCACCGCTCGGGATCGATGACCAGGTGTTCTTCGGGGCGGCACGCTCGGAGACTTCCTGGAAAGCTCGCTGCGCCACCACCGGGTGGTCCTCGTGGCGCGATCGCGAACTCATCGGGGAAGTGAACGACGACAACTGTTCTCTGCTTGGAGGCGTTTGTGGCCATGCAGGTCTGTTCGGTGAAGCACGCGCGGTCGCTCGGTTCGGAGCCGCGCAGATCAGCGCGCTCGCGGGGCGCCTTGGCGCTCTCGACGAAGAGCTCGTGGCGCATGCGACCGCGCGGCGCAAAGGGGGCTCGCATCGACTCGGCTGGGACGGCGTATCTGAAGAAGGCAGTGCGGCGGGGTCTTGCATTCACCCGGACGCGTTCGGGCATCTCGGGTTCACTGGTACGTCGGTCTGGTGCGATCCGCATCGCCAGCTCGTCACGGTGCTGCTCACCAACCGCGTTGCAGTCTCCGACGACAATGCCGCCATCCGCTCGTTCCGCCCTGCCTTTCAAGACGCGGTGATCGGCGCGTTCGATGGCGACGCACTACCCGACGAGCGCTTGTAACCGTTCTCGCAACCGCGAATTGGTCTCGTAGCTCATGGCGTTGCGCGCGGCGCGGCCGATCGCCCTCGGGTCGCCGATGAGGACGACGAGGTTCTTCGCCCTGGTGAGGGCCGTGTAGAGCAGCGCCCGGTTGAGGAGCACGAAGTGCGTGTTGTGAAGCACGATCACGGCGACGGGAAACTCACTTCCCTGGACCTTGTGTATCGTGCAGGCGTACGCGAGCGTGACGGCGTCGAGTTCGTCTCCCCTGTACTGCACTTCGCGGCCGTCGAAGTGCACGAAGGTCACCCCGCCATCGATGCGCGCCACTTCCCCGAGGTCACCGTTGTACACCTCGCGCTCGTAGTCGTTGCGGAGCTGCATCACCTTGTCGCCCACTCGAAACGCGGTCGCTTGGCTCGATTCAGGTGCTGGATTCAGGACGGACTGCAGCACCTCGTTGAGGCGATGGGTACCAAGCGGGCCACGACGCATCGGGGTCATCACCTGGACGTCGCGCAGCGGGTCGAAGCCGTACGCTGCCGTGATGCGCTTCATCGTTTGGATCAGGCGCTCGGTGACCGTCTCCGGGTCGGTGGCAGGGACGAGGAACAAATCGCCTTGGCCGCGAGTCCCGGTCGGGGTGGGTTCAGGAATCGTGCCGTGAAGGACGGTGTGGGCCCCGCGCACGATCGCGCTCTGCTGGGCCTGTCGAAACACCTCGTGAAGCCGTACGGTCCTGCAGATGCGCGACTCGATGAGGTCACGCAGCGGTTGCCCAGGCCCGACGGGGGGTAGCTGGTCGACGTCCCCGACGAGCACGAGTGTCGCGGAGGGCGGGACCGCAGCGAGAAGCTGTGAGGCCAGACGGATGTCGAGCATCGACGCCTCGTCGACGAGAATCAGCTCGGCTTCGATCGGGTGATTCTGGTCGCGGCTGAAGCCACCCGTGGCGGGCTTCCATTCGAGGAGGCGATGAATCGTCTTGGCTTCGACACCCGCGGCATCGGACAGCCGCTTGGCCGCCCGTCCCGTGGGCGCGCAGAGCGCAACGCGTCGTTCGAGCGCCTGGTGGGCGTGCACGATCGCGCGCACCGTGGTGGTCTTCCCGGTGCCCGGCCCGCCTGTAAGTACCAGCAAGTGCGTCTGCAGCGAGGCTTCGACGGCTGAGCGCTGCGTCTCGCTGAGCGCTTCGTCGCGCGTCTTTAGAGGACGCTTGAGAGGAGGGCGGTTTACGAGTTCGGCAAGCGCCTGCGCGACCAGACGTTCGGCGCGATGAAGCGGCGGCGGGTAGACCGCGTCGCGCTCCACCACGACGAGGTCGCGTGAAGCAAGCGTACGCAGCGCCTCACCGAGGGACTCAGACGGAACGTCCAACTGCTCGAGTCCGAGTTCGAGCTGCTCCCGGGTCGCAAACACGTGGCCTTCATCGACCGCCTTTCCCACCACGTGGAGCGCGGCGCCTTGAACCCGGCGGATATCGTCGCCAGCGATGCCGAGCGCTTCGGCGATACGGTCCGCGGTCCGAAAGCCGACACCTCGAATCTGCTCCGCGACGAGATACGGATCGTCACGCACGACGCGAGGGGCGTCCATTCCGTACTTGCGGACGATCTCGCGTGCGGTAGCTGGGCCGATCCCAAGTGCGTGCAGGAAGCCCATCGTCTCGGCTTCCGCACGTCGCTCTCGTACCGCCTGCGCGATCGACTCGGCTCTTTGACGCCCGATCCCAGGTACCTCGCGAAGCCTCGCCGACTGGGTCGCGATCACGTCGAGCGTCTGGCGGCCGAATCGTTCGACCAGCCGCCCCGCAAGCGCAGGACCGATGCCTGGAATTAGCCCCGAACCCAGGTAGCGGACGAGCCCCTGCTCGGTGGAGGGAATCGTCGGGGTGAATGAGGTGACCCGAAACCGGGGCCCGTAGACCGCATGTTCGGTCCAGCGCCCGACGAGCCGCAGGTTCTCCCCGGGCGCGATCAGTCCCAAATCTCCGACGGCCGTCTGCGATGGCCCGTCTTCGGGGGCCAGGCGAATCACGGTGAACCGCCCGTCATCACTACGAAAAAGGACGTCTTCGACGACGCCCTCGATCACTTCTTCCCGGCTCTCTGACCCCACGACGTCGCGAGAATCTACCAGTATTCACCGAATCGCGCTCCCGCGTTATGCGGCAGGTCCCATCATCCGTTAGTGTTAACAGCGGTCCTATCGGCCACCCGTGACATGGCGACGCAGCCCAAAATCAGCGCACCGATCGCAAGGGTGCAGCTTCAATCCGGCCAGCGAAAGACAGCGAGCGGCGACCGTTGGGTGTCTGCCGACCAGCCGATCGCGTCCCACGAGACCGAGGACGCCGAGCGCCCCTCGACGCTCCCCACGTACTATCCGTTTGCGCCGAGACCCTCCGCCGACCGCAACGACTGAACCGGCGTCTCCGCTCCCGTTGCGCCGAGATCTAGCGATTGGTAAGAGCGCAGGATGCGCCCGGTCACGATCGCCATCCTCGGGTCCAAAGGCGGCGTCGGCGTGTCCCTCGTCGCGGCGAACCTAGCAGTGTATCTCGCCACGATCGGCAAGCGGGTCTTGGCGGTCGACGCGGACCTCAACGGCTCGGACCTGCACCCGAGTCTCGGCGTCGGTCCGAGGGTCGCGCCCTACGTCGCCCCCACGCCGAGCTTCGTCGAGGAGTACGGCAGCCTCTTCGCGGGTACCGAACTCGACCCCGAGATGGTCAATATCCTCCCGCACCGCGACCCCGAGACGGGACCCATCCCTGGCCTCTCGCTCTTGCATGGCGGCATCGGGGAGCCTTTGTACGGGAGCGGGCGGCGTAGCTCCCTCAGGGAACTCGAGGCCAGGCTCGACAATCAGGACGCCGACTATGCTGTGGTCAATCTCGGTTCCAACACCAGCGACGCGGCGGTCCGATTCTGGTGTCGCGCGGAGCGACGGCTCGTGATCGCCATGCCTGAGCCCAACGCCATCACGGGGCTCTATCGTCTCGTGCGCCGCGCCTTCGCTCAGGCCGCACTCGACGCCGCCGCTGACCCCGAAGATCAGCGCGAGCTTCATCAACTCTTTGCCAACGCCGGACAAAGCCCGGCTCCTGCGGATATCGCGTCGCTCGTGCATCGGCGCTCCCCCGGGCTCGGACATCACCTGCGACGATGGATGGAGGAGCTCGAGATCCCCTTCATCATGAATCAGGCGCGTCTTCGTGCCGACATCGAGCTGGGCGATCAGGTTACGGTCGCGGTGCGGCGTCGATACGGAATGGCGCTGCGTTATCTCGGTTACATCGAGTACGACGACGCGGTGCGCACCAGCGCGCGCAAGCGCCGGCCGCTCCTGCTGGAGAGCCCAGGCAGTCGCGCGAGCCGCAACATCGAGAAGATCGCGCGAAGACTCTTTGCCCCTGCGGACACGCGACGCGGCCGAGCGCCGTGGGAAGACGCGCCGAGCAACTCGCACTATGACCTGCTCGAAGTCGAGCGAGGTGCGACCGACGAGGAGATTCGTCGCGCCTACAAGCGAATGACTGCGGTGTTCGATCCCGACAACATCGTCACCTTCGGGCTCTTCGATGGGCCTGGGCTCGACGCGGCGCGTGCGCGCATCGACGAGGCTTACGACGTCCTGCTCGATCCTGCGCGCCGCCGACCGTACGAGCTGTCGATCTTCCCGGACTCCCCCGAAGTGCTCGACAAACCCGTGGCCAAGAAGGTTCCCCGGGGCGAGCTGCCCCCGCCGCCGCCGATCACTCCGGAGACCGAGTTCTCTGGGGCCGTCCTGCGAGCGGTCCGCGAGTCTCAGGGGACCGGACTCGACCAGATCAGCGAGACCACGAAAGTCGGCACGAACTATCTGCAGTACATCGAAGAGGACGCGTTCGAACGCCTTCCCGCGGCGGTGTACGTGCGCGGCTTCGTCACCGAGTTCGCGAAGTACCTCAAGCTGGATCCTCAGCAAGTGAGCCAAAGCTATTTGCGGAGGTTTCGCGCGCACTTCGAGGTCAAAGCGTGAACGATCCGAGCGTTGCTCTCGTGCTTGGGTCGCGCTCTGCTCGACGGGCAGAAATCCTAACCACCCTCGGGATCGCGTTCGAGGTCGTCCCAAGCCGCATCGACGAGAGCATGCACGAGGCCGCGGACGACGCGGAGTTTGTACGCACCCTCTCGAGCGCCAAGCTCGACGACGTGATGGACCAGCTCGACGCCGGAGCTCGCTACGTCCTGTGCGCGGATACCATCGTGTGCGTCGACGGCAAACGCCTCGGTCAGCCGCTCGACCACCAGGACGCGCTCGAAATGCTGCGGAGCCTGCAAGGTTGCGATCATCTGGTGCGAACGGGGGTGTCGCTCGGCAAGACCGGGGAGGGTACGCTTGGCACCATCGACGTGGCGACTCGGGTCTGGTTCCGCGAGCTCGACGACGAAGCGCTCCGACGCTACATCGCGAGCGGAGAGAGCAGTGACAAGGCGGGCGCCTATGCCGTCCAGGGCCTCGGCAGCGGCTTCGTCAGTCGCCTTGAAGGCTCGTACACCAACGTGGTGGGGCTTCCCGCGTCCGAGGTCGTCGAGCTGCTCGTCGCACACGGGGCGATTCCTCATTGGCCTGTCACCCGGGGTTCGTCATGACGAATCCTTCCATGCAAGAAAACCTGCTGCGGGTCCGTGACCGGATCGCCAACGCCTGTGCGCAGTCGGGGCGCGACCCGAGCGAAGTCGAGTTGCTCGCGGTCTCGAAGGCCCATCCCGTCGAACGCATTCGCGAGGCCTACGATGCGGGGCTTCGCGTGTTCGGCGAGAACTACGCCCAGGAGCTTGCAGACAAGGCCGAACAGCTCGCGGACCTCGAGGGTTGCCGGTGGCGCTTCATCGGTCATCTCCAGCGAAACAAGATCAAGCTCGTCGAGCGAGCCCAGGCGTCGGTCGATGGCCTCGATTCGATGCGACTCGCCGAGGCGCTGTCGTCACGGGCCGTCATGCACGACCGCGAGGTCGAGGTGCTGATCCAAGTCAATATCGGCGATGAGCCTCAGAAGTCGGGGTGCAAGCCCGACGCGCTGGCGCCCCTGGTCGACGGTGTTCGCGGTCTTCCGATGCTGTCGCTGCGAGGACTGATGGCCGTTGCGCCTCGCGTCGACGACCCGGAAGACACGCGTCCGTACTTTGCTGCGCTGCGAAGTCTCGCCGAGGCCCACGGCCTCGAGACGCTGTCGATGGGGATGACCCACGACCTCGAAGCTGCGGTCTGCGAAGGGTCCACCATGGTTCGAGTCGGAACCGGTGTGTTCGGACCGCGCGCATCGCGCCGTCCGTAGGTCAGCCGTCGATGAGGCTGCCAAGCTCCGCGGAGCGTCGTGCCGCTGCCCGCACCGCTCCGAAGACGGCTTCGTGAAAACGACCTTTTGAGAGGGCTTCGATTCCCGCTTCGGTCGTCCCGCCCGGACTCGTGACCTTTTTGCGAAGCCCCTCGGGGCTCTCGTCACCTTCGAGCAGAAGCTTGGCCGCGCCGAATAGGGTCTGGGCCGCAAGGCGAAGCGCTTGCTCGGAATCGAGGCCTTCGCGTATCCCGGCGTCGCGGAGCGCTTCGACCATGCTGAAGACGTACGCGGGGCCCGAACCACTCAGGGCGGTCACCGCGTCGAGCTGGCTCTCGGGAACCCGCACCACAGTGCCGACACTCTCGAACAGACGTTGGGCGACTGCCAGGTCCTCGTCCGTCGCATGCGCACCGGGCGCGATGGCGGTCGCGCCGGCGCCAACCAGTGCGGGGGTGTTGGGCATCGTTCGGACGACCCGCACCCCCTCAGCCAGATGGCGTTCGATGTATGCGGTCGAAATCCCCGCCGCGATCGAAACGATGCACGCCTTGGGATCGAGCGCGTCTGCGAGTCCCGGAAGCACATCGCCGAGGACCTGTGGCTTGGTCGCGAGAACGACGATATCTGCGTCGCTCACAGCGGACGCGTTGTCCGATGTCACCCGAATGCCGAGGTCTTTGGCAAGGAGGTCGAGACGTTTCGCATCCGGGTCCGACGCGACGAGATTCGATGCGGATACCGTTCCCTGACTCACGAGCCCGCGAATGAGCGCGCCCGCCATGTTGCCAGCACCGATGAAGCAGAGGCGGAGGTCTTCGGTCATCGTCGCGACATACCACACCGGCCGGGGCGCGGGCGACCCGTCAACGGCTCAGGCCGACGCCGCTTCTACGTCGTCGGGCTGTTTGGGGATCGCCGCGGTCAACACGTCGAAGCCCGATTCGGTGACCAGCACATCGTCCTCGATGCGGACTCCGATCCCCTGCCAACGCGGATCTACGTCGGCATCGGCGGCGATGTAGATCCCCGGCTCGACCGTCAGGACGAAGCCCGCTTCGAGGAGCCGAGGCTCCCGGTCGACGAAGTAGGCGCCCACGTCGTGCACGTCCATTCCAAGCCAATGCGAGGTGCGGTGCATGTAGAATGGCTCGTAGGCCTTTTCCTCGATGAGCGCGTCCGTCTCGCCGTCGAGAAGACCGATTTCGACGAGCCCTTCGACGATGGTGCGCACCGCCGCCCCGTGAACGTCGTCGAGGGTCACACCGGGTTCGACCGTTTGGATGGACGCCTCTTGAGCCGCCAGCACGATGTCATAGATTGCGCGCTGTTCCGTCGAGAACTTCCCATTGACTGGAAAGGTCCGCGTGACGTCGCTCGCGTAGTACTGAAACTCGCAGCCTGCATCGATCAGCAGCAGCTCACCGTCCGCCATGACGCGGTTCCCTGCACGGTAGTGGAGAATGGTCGCGTTCGGCCCAGACCCGACGATGCTGTCGTAGGCAGGTCTTTCGCTGCCTTGCTTCCGAAACACGTGGAGAAGCTCGGCGTCGACCTCGTACTCGTGCACGCCCGGCATCGCGCTTCGCATCGCCTGCAGGTGAGCCTCAGTCGTAATCGAGGCCGCCTGCCGCATCGTGTCGATTTCGTGCTCCGTTTTGCGAAGGCGCATCTCGTGAACGTGGAGCCCCGTGTCGATGATCGTGTGTGGGGCGCTCACGCCGCGTCGACCGCCTCGCCGAAGGAGACCGAGGCAGTCGAACACCAGCTGGTCGGCGCTCGGGATGTGTGCGACTCGGTAGTGGAGACGCTCGACGTTGCCGAGGTAGTCGGGGAGTCGCGTACCGAGCTCGTCGATCGGAAAGGCGACATCGGCGCCGAAGTGCTCGACGGCACCCTCGACGCCCGCTCTCGGTCCATCCCAGATTTCGCGCTCCCGTTTCTTCGGGCGGACGAACATCACGACGCGGTGCTCTTCGTGGGCGTTGCTCAGGATGAGAACACTCTCCGGCTCGTCAAACCCCGTCAGGTAGAAGAAATCGCTGTCCTGCCGGTAGCTGTGCTCGACGTCGTGGTTGCGGATCGCGGAAGGGGCCGACGGAAACAGGGCCACCGCGCCTTCGCCCATCCGTTCCAGTAGCTGGCTCCGCCTCTGCGCGAACTCGTCCATTTGGTCGAGACTAGCAGTTAGCGTTCGGGCTGCATCTGGCCGGTGCGGTACCGAGTCCAGTAGTCGTCGAGCGCGCGCCGGACTTTGCCGCTCAGCAGGTACCCGCCGAGGATGTTCGGAAACGACATGCCGAGGATCATCAGGTCGGAGAAGTCGATCACGTGGCCGAGCTTCAGCACCGAGCCGAGCACGACGCATGCGAGAAAGGTCACTTTGTATAGGATCGAGGTGTGAGCTCCGAACAAGGACGTCCAGCACCGCTCGCCGTAGTAGCTCCAGGAAATCATCGTCGAGAAGGCGAACAGGAAGACCGCGAAGCTCAACACCTTGGGGAACCAGGGCAGGACGGTCTCGAACGCCTTCGAGGTCATCAGCACGCCTTCCTCGGTGCCTCCCTGATAAGCGCCCGTGATGACGACGACGAGCCCCGTCATCGTGCAGACGAGAATGGTGTCGATGAACGGCTCGAGGAGGGCGACGATACCCTCTCGAACCGGTTCATCGGTCGCCGCGGCAGAGTGGGCGATCGACGCCGAGCCGACCCCTGCTTCGTTCGAGAACGCGGCGCGGCGAAAACCCGTCATCAGCACACCGATGAATCCGCCCAGTCCGGCCTGAGGCTCGAAGGCTTCGCCGAAGATCTTTCCGAACGCAGGCCCGATTTGATCGGCATTGGTCACGATGATGAACAGACCCGCCGTGAGGTAGATCGCGACCATTCCGGGCACGATGACCGAGGCCACGCGACCGATGCGACGGATCCCACCGATGATGACCAGCCCGACCAGGACCGCCAGCAGCACCCCGTACAGGAGCGCCCCGCCGCCTCCGCTGAGGAACGGCAACACCGACGCGACCTGTGCGTAGCTCTGGTTCGCCTGAAACATGTTTCCGCCGCCGAGGCTGCCGCCGATGCAGAGGACCGCGAACAGGACCGAAAGCCCGCGCCCGAGCCGAGGGAGTCCCAGCTCTGCGAGACCTCGCTGCAGGTACCGCATCGGTCCGCCGAGGATATGGCCGTCTTCGCTCGTCTCTCGGTAGAGCTGACCGAGCGTGCACTCGGCGAACTTCGACGACATCCCGAGAAAGCCGGCGAGGATCATCCAGAAGACGGCTCCCGGGCCGCCGACGCTCACCGCGACGGCCACGCCCGCGATGTTCCCGAGCCCGACCGTGGCCGAGAGCGCGGAGGAGAGCGCTTGGAAGTGCGTCACCTCGCCAGGGTCGTCGGGTTTGTCGTAGTGGCCTGCCGTCACCGCCCAGGCGTGGCGGAAGGCCCGGATGTTGATGAATCCAAAGCGGAACGTGAAAAACAGAGCCCCGGCGATCAGCCACAGGACGATGAACGGAATCTGGATTTCGCCGTCCGTGCCATTGTCCCAGAAAGCCAAATCGAAGAACAGGACGTTGGCGATCGGGCCCACGACGTTCCGGCCAAAGCTCTCGTTGAGCGCCCCGAGGGTCGCGCCGGTTCCGGAACGCTTGGGTTCCTGACCGAGCGCGACCGCAGGCCAGGCGCACGCAGCGAAGACGGCTGCTGCTGTCACGCGTTTCCCCATGCCCGAGGCCAAGATGTCACACGCACCGCCGGGGCTCCAGTTTTGTCGAAGACACATGGGCTCTCCCAGCGCCCCTGCGTTCATTGACACCCCTAGTGGGTGATACTAAGGACGATACAAGCGCGCGCACTCGCCCGTGGGAGCTGATATCCGTATGTTCTCGGCCTATTTACCGATGTTCATGATGCTCGGCGTCGCAGCGCTAGTTGCGTTCGGCGTCTTTGGGCTCACGACCGTGCTCGGTCCCGACGAGATGACGCCTGAGAAGGCGTTGCCGTACGAATCGGGCTCGGAGACTACCGGCGCTCGACACATCCGACTGAGCATCAAGTTTTACCTCACCGCCATTCTGTTCGTCGTGTTCGACATCGAGGCGGTGTTTCTCTATCCGTGGGCAAGTCTGTTCCGGGAACTCGGATGGTTCGGCTTCGTCGAAATGCTTCTGTTTATCTTGGTTCTCAGCGTAACTCTCGCCTACGCATGGAAAAAAGGAGCACTTGAATGGGAGAGCTGAAGGTACTGGGAGGCGGAGGCGAGGTCGCCGTATCTACCCGCTTCGAAGATTTGCTTCAGTGGGCCCGCAAGTGGTCTCTCTTTCAGTACCCTTTCGTAACCGCCTGCTGCGGCATGGAGTTCATGGCCACCGCGGGTCCGCGGTACGACATTGCGCGCTTCGGGGCCGAAGCACCGCGATTCAGCCCGCGCCAGTCGGACGTGCTGTGGGTCGTCGGCACGATTAGCCAGCGCCAAGGCCCGGTCGTCAAGCGCATTTGGAGTCAGATGGCCGACCCCAAGTGGGTGATCGCATTCGGCACCTGCGCTTCCTGCGGCGGTTTCTACGACAACTACACGACGATTCCCGGAGTCGACAAAGTGATCCCCGTCGATGTCTACATCCCGGGCTGCCCTCCGCGCCCCGAAGCGGTGCTGGACGCGTTGATGCTTCTTCAGGAAAAAATCCAGAAGAACGATCGCGAACCCGTCATCGTGCCGCCGAGGCTCGTGCCCGATCAGGCACCGGGCAAGCTGGTGGGTATGCCCGACGGAAGTCTCAACGACGGAAGTCTCAAGGGCGACTCATGAGTCAAGCGGTGCTCGACCGTCTCGCGATAGCGTTCGGCGACGGTGTTCTCGAAACCAGTGACCGACTCGGCGACTTCGAAGCCGTTGTCGAGCCCGGGAAATGGCAGGAAGTCGCTCAGCTTCTGCGCGACGACACCGACCTCGGGATGGACCATTTCATCGATCTCACGGCCATCGATCACCCCGAGCGCGGCAAGCTTCGATACGACCTCGTGTTGATGGTGCGGTCGTCGGGCACTGGAAGCCGCATCCGCATTCGCACCCGCGTCGAAGAAGGCCAAGCGGTCGCCTCGCTCAACGAGGTTTGGCCCGCCGCCAACTGGGCCGAACGCGAGATCTGGGACATGTTCGGCGTGTCGTTCTCGGATCATCCTGACCTCAGGCGAATCCTCATGTACGAGGAGTTCGAGGGCCACCCGCTTCGCAAGGACTACCCGATCGACCGAGCGCAGCCGCTCGTGCCGTATCGAGCGGTCGAAGAAATCGACAAGCTTCCTCCGTTTGGCATCGAGGAGGGGCAGCCGTTCGCGCGCATCGACTGGGAAGCGCGTCTAAAGGGCAAAGACAACCAGGTCTCCCCGTCGATCGGCGTCCAAGTCGGGCAGCGGCGCACGCTGAGCGACTCCGAGGCGGCCATACAGATTCAGGAACGTTTGGCGGCGGCCAAGGCGGCTGCGCAAACCGACGAGCCAACTCACGACAGGGCGGCCGAGGGTTCTGACGAGCCTGCGCCACCGACCGCGGGGGAATAAATGGAACCAGCGGACGAGCTACTCGACACCGAAGCGGCCCTCGAGCTGCCAGCCGAACCCATGCGACTCAACATGGGTCCGTCGCATCCGGCGATGCACGGGACGATCCGGATGGTCCTCGACCTCGACGGAGAGACAATCCTCAACCTCGACATCCAGCCAGGGTACCTCCACCGGGGTTTCGAAAAGTCCTGCGAGCGCGGCACCTGGAGTCAGGTGTTTCCGTACGCCGACCGGCTCAACTACGTGTCGCCCATGCTAAACAACGTGGGGTGGTCGCTCGCGGTCGAGAAGCTGCTGGAGATCGAGGTCCCCGAGCGCTGCCAGTACTACCGGGTCATCCTCGGGGAGCTGTCTCGCATCGCCGATCACTTCACCTGCAACGGAGCCTCGGCGATGGAGCTCGGTGCCTTCACGCCTTTCCTGTGGCTGCTCAAAGTGCGCGATTGGATCTGGGACATCCTCGAAAAAGAGACCGGCGCACGGATGACGCACAGCTTTGGGCGCATCGGCGGGATGGCGGCGCCGCCGACTCCCGACTTCAAAGAGGACCTGCTCGCGCTGATTCCGGAAGTGCACAAGGTCGTCAAAGAAGCCGAGACGATGCTCCTTCGCAACCGCATCTTCCTCGATCGGATGCAGGGCATCGGTATCCTCACCAAAGAGAACGCGCTCGCCTACGGGTGCACCGGACCCATCGCGCGCGCTTCAGGCGTCGACTACGACGTGCGCAAAGACCACCCCTACATGGTCTACGACCGCTTCGATTTCGAAGTGCCCATCGGACAGGACGGCGACAACTGGGACCGCTTCATGGTGCGTCTCGAAGAGATCCGACAGTCGGTACGAATCATCGAGCAGGCGATCGAGCAAATGCCGGACGATGGACCGATCAACGTCGACGACCCCCGCATCGTCTTCCCGGAAAAGAACGACGTCTACACGACGATCGAAGCGACCATCGCCCACTTTAAGCTCGTCATGGAAGGTCTTCGAGTGCCGGCCGGGGAGACTTACAGCTTCACCGAAGGCGGCAATGGAGAGCTCGGTTTCTACATCGTCTCCGACGGAAGCGGCACTCCGTACCGCGTCCGAGTGCGGCCCCCGTGCTGGTTCAATCTCGCGGCCTGCCGGGAGATGCTCATAGGCGAAATGATCGCCGACATTATTCCAACCTTCGGGTCGATCAACATGATCGGCGGCGAGTGTGACCGATAACCCATGCCTACTTTCAAGCTAGACGGACGCGAAATCGATTTCGAACCCGGTGAGACGGTCATGCAAGCCGCATGGCGATCCGGTATCGAGATTCCCCACTACTGTTGGCACCCCGGACTCTCGGTCGCAGCCAACTGCCGCATGTGCCTCGTTCACATCACCAGTGGACGGCAGATGGCGCTTCCGACGCTCGAGTTCGATGCCGGCAAGGGCGAGTACGTGCCGTCGACCAAACCCAAGCTTCAGCCGGCCTGCCAGCTAGCAGCCGCCGAAGACATGGAGATCGCCTCGGAGAGCGAGGAAGTGAAAACCGCGCAGGCTTCGGTACAGGAGTTCCTGCTGCTGAACCACCCGGTCGATTGCCCGATCTGCGATCAGGCCGGCGAGTGCAAGCTGCAAGACTACTACTACGAGCATCAGGGCACGCTGAAGCGCAAGCTGACCGAGCCGGTTCACAAGCCCAAGGGTGTCCAGTTTGGACCGACCATCGTGTACGACGCCGAACGATGCATCATGTGCACACGATGCATTCGCGTTTGCGACGAGGTTGCCGGCGATCACGTTCTCGACATGCGCGAGCGCGGAAACCGCAACGAGATCATTCTGGCGCCTGGCCGCGAACTCGACCACCCGTACACCCTCATGACCGAACACGTCTGTCCGGTCGGTGCGCTCACGAGCCGTGACTTCCGCTTTAAGGCCAGAGTCTGGTTCTTGAAATCGGGGGAGGGCGTCTGCACTGGATGCGCCACCGGCTGCAACAGCCACGTCGACTACGACCCACGCAACGGCAAAGTCTACCGCCTTCGACCGCGAGACAATGCCGACGTGAACAAGTTCTGGATGTGTGATGACGGGATGATGACCTACACCCGGCAGGACGAGGACCGACTGTTGACCCCAACCTCCGGGCGAGGTGCGGAGCGCCGACCGCGGCTCGATTCCGACGCGCTCAGCCAGGCCAAGACCGAGCTCGCCGCCGTCGACGCCAACGCGCTCGCGGTGGTGCTCAGCGCGCAGCACACCACCGAAGACAACCTCGCGATGGTCAAGCTCGGTCAGGCGCTCGGAGCCTCGAAGTGGTACCTCGCGGCGCTCGGCGGCTGGGAGGGTGACGACATCCTTCGGAGCGCCGACAACAACCCGAACCGCGCGGGTGCGACCCAAGCAGCCGGCGAGTTCACGCTCGGAACCGTCGCCGAGCTCGTCGACGCAGTCCAGGCGGGCGAAGTCAAGGGCGTCGTGGCGCTCGGATGGGCCACGGCAGAGCCTCTCGAGGTGCTCGCGCCCCTCACTGAGCTCGACGCGGTCGTCTCGTTGGCCAGTCACGTGGGTGCGTTGCCCGCTGTGGCCTCGGTCGCCATTCCGGTGGCCGACACCTTCGAGATCGCCGGCAGCTTCGTCAATCGACAGGGCATCACCCAGTCGTTCGACGCGGTGCTGCCGTCTTTGCCGGGTGCCGACCCTGCGTGGCGCACTATCGCCGCCCTCGGCAAGGCCCTTGGGCACGACCTCGGAATCGCCGACCTTACTTCGCTGCGTACCGGCTTCGACGAGGAGGCGGCCCAGTGAGCACCGACGTGCTGGTGATTTCTTCGGTGCTGAAGATTGTGTTCGTGCTGCTGGTGACGGTTGGCGTGTTCGCCCCGGTGCTGATCTGGGCGGAGCGTCGACAAAGCGCGATGATTCAGGACCGCCTCGGCCCGAGCCGCGCTGCCATCGCGTTGCCGGCGGGGGTCGTCAACCTTCTCGACAAGGCGCGTTTGCCTCTGTGGCGCGGATTCGCACTCACCGGAATCGTTGCCGTCGTCGCTCTCGTTGCGCTGAGCTGGGTCGCGTTTCGCGGCACCAATCCGCTTCCCTTCGAGACTTCGACCCTCATCAAGACCCTCATCGGATTCGGGGCGGCATCTGTACTGCTCCGGGTCGGCTACGCGGTGCACAGTCTCATCGTGCGAAACGATGGCCGGATCATGCTGCTCGGTCTCCTGCACCCTCTCGCCGACGCGGTGAAGTTCATCTTCAAGGAAGACTTCGTTCCGCCCAAAGCCGATAAGCTCCTGTTCTCGCTGGGACCGATCATCGCCCTGGTCCCGGCCATTGCCGCCTTCGCGGTCATTCCGTTCGCGAGTTCGCTGCATCTCGAGCACTGGAACGAGGTGCTTCCGCGAACGGGCGAGATTGCCGGCGCGGTCGTTCCGATGCAGGTCGCAAGCCTCAACGTCGGTATTCTCTTCATCTTCGCGATCGCGAGCACCGGCATCATCGGGGCTGCCATCTCGGGCTACGCATCGGACAACAAGTACTCTCTGCTCGGGGGCATTCGAGCCGCGAGCCAGATGGTCAGCTACGAGGTCGTCCTCGGTCTAACACTGGTTCCCGCGTTCATGGTCTACGGTTCGCTGCGTCTCGAAGACATGGCGATGTGGCAGCACGAACACAGCTGGGGCGTGTTCAATCCGATTCTCGCACTCTCGTTTCTCCTGTTCTTCGTCGCCGCGGTGGCCGAGACCAAACGCATTCCCTTCGACCTTCCGGAGGGCGAGAGCGAGCTCGTCGGCGGCTACCTCACTGAGTACTCCGGCATGAAGTTCGGAATGTTCTTCATGGGCGAGTTCGTCGAAGTCGTATCGCTCGCCGCGATCGCGGCCATCCTTTTCCTCGGGGCGTGGGATGTGCCGTTCCTCTACCGGGATGGCTTCGAGTTCTCGCTTCCGTTCATGTCGAGTGGGCTCCAGGTGCCGGTCGTGCACTGGCTGGTAATCGTGATTCAGGTGCTGGGCTTTCTCTTCAAGATCATCATCCTGATTTGGTTTCAGCTCATGATCCGATGGACGATGCCGCGGTTCCGCTACGACCAGCTGATGAAGCTCTGCTGGAAGGGATTACTGCCGATTTCACTGGCGGCCATCCTCGCAATGGGCATGTTCATTTTGTCGGGCGGTCTCGACAAATACGTGGCCTTTCTCGACAAGATTTGAGGTTTATCGATGCCCGCGACAATCAAAGTCATCAAGAAACCCAATCGTACTCTTGCAGAACAAGTGTACGTCCCCGAGGCCGCCAAAGGGTTGAGCCTGGCGATCGGACGCTTCTTCAAAAACACCTTCGGTCCCACCGACAAGAAGGAAATCGACACGGTGAAGTACCCCGAGGAGAAGCGGGTCTATCCCGAACGTTTCCGAGGCATTCACCGTCTGACTCAGCGTACCGACGGGTCACCCCGTTGCGTGGCCTGCCTCTGCTGCAGCACCGCCTGCCCCGCGCAGTGCATTCACATCGAAGCGGCTGAGTACGAGCCCGACGACCCACGATACGGCTACGAACGCTACCCCGAGGTGTTCGTCATCGACGAGCTTCGCTGCATTTTCTGCGGGTACTGCGTCGAGGCCTGTCCGTGCGACGCGATTCGAATGGACACCGGTATGCACATGCCGCCGTCGACCCAGCGCGACCACTTCCTCTTCGACAAAGCCACGCTACTTTCGATTCCCGGCCAAGACGGAACCTATCTCACGGCGAACCCACGCCATGAGCCGGGCGACTCCACCCATCCAGGCGTCGACCGAGAAAAGGGTCACTAGCCCGGTTTTTCAAGGGTCTACGACGACTGCTACGGCGCCGTCGCTTGCAGCGCACCCGAGTCCTCTACGCCGACTCGCCTGGCACCTGCGCCGTGAGAACGCGTCCCAGAAAATCGAGCACCGCGCGGATGCGAGCGCTGTCCCGCAGGTCCTTGTGCACCGCCTGCCAGATTTGCCTTGGCTCCGGTGCTCCTTCGACAGGTACGCGCACGAGGTCCGGGTCGTTGTCAGCGACCTGAGAGGGCAAGAGTGCGATGCCGGTGCCCGCAAGGGTTGCCGCATACATCGAAGACACGCTGTCCGAACGCAGGACAACCCGCGCGCCATCCATCCGGGCCGTGAGCCATTCGTTCTCGCGTCGAAACGGACGCTTGCTGGCGAAGAGCATCACCTGGTGGCCTGCGAGAGATTCGGTCGGCGAACCCATATGATCGACGTAGTCCCGAGACGCATAAAGTCCGAGATGGATGAACGAGAGGCGCTTGATGATCAGGTCTTCTTGGGTCGGGCGTGCCAGACGTAGCGCGATGTCCGCTTCACGCCGTGCGAGATTCACGTCGAGGTTGGTGCAGTTGAGGTCGAGCTGAATATCGGGATGGGTCTCTTGAAACCTTTTGAGGTAGGGGGCGATGAACCGCGTGGTCAGCATTTCGGTCGCTGTGAGTTTCACCACTCCCTCGAGCTTCTGGTCTTCGCCCGCGACGTCGCGTTCGACCCCAAGCGCTTCGCGCTCGATCCTCTCTGCCCTTGGCAAGAGCCGGTGACCGGCCTCGGTGAGCACATATCCTGATGGGGTGCGGTCAAAGAGCCGCGCGCCGAGCTCTTCTTCGAGTTTCACGAGACGACGGCCCACCGTGGTGGGGTCGAGCTTCAGCTCGGACCCGGCGGCGGCGAGGGTGCTCTGGCGCTGCAGGGTGAGGAAGTAGCGCACATCGTCCCAGTTGAACATGGCTGCACTATCGCAGGGCGGGATCCCCCGTTCAACTGCGAGATTGCGTCCTGGGCTGAGAAGCGCGCGACCCTTCGCGTGGGTGCTTGCCGAAGTGCGTGCTCGGCGGCGGCGATTGCTTGAACAGATGTACCTGAAAAGCATTCAGTTTCAAGGCTGAATATCTATTACAGCGTAAAAATATGATATTATAGGAATTGCTTGTAGAGGGAAAACCATGGCTCGATCGATCTGGATTCGTTGCGTATTCGTCCTTACCGCTGCGCTCTGCGTAGCAGGCTGCGGCAGCGGCACCTCCCGAACCGATCGGTCGCCCCGGATCACCTCGACTCCGTCGACCACCGCCACCGTCGGAGTTCCCTATACATACGCGATCGCGTCGGCGGGCATGACGCCGCTGGTCTACATGCTCGTGCAAGGCCCAGCGGGCATGACGGTTGGTCCCGAGACCGGGGTCGTCGACTGGACGCCGTCGGAAGAGGGCACGTTCTCGGTCGAGGTCGCGGTCACCAACGTCGCAGGAAGCGATTCTCAGTCCTTTGATCTGATGGTGTCAGTCTCGTCGGGACCGGCAATCATCTCGACGCCACCGGAGGAAGCCAGTGTCGGTGCGGAGTACGCCTACGACCCCGAAGTCGTTGCGAACGGACCGGTTACCTGGACTGCGCCCACCGCGCCCACGGGCTTGGCCATCGACTCGGAGACGGGTTCGGTACGCTGGACTCCTAACGCGTCACAGACAGGGCCGAATGCGATCACGCTTCGCGTCGCCGAGAACGATGGCGGTGCCTTTGCCGAGCAGCGATTCGAAGTGATGGTTGAGGCAAGCGGGGGTCCGGCAGTCATTACGTCCACGCCGCCGCTGCGGGTCGTTCAGGGTGAAACCTGGACCTACGACGCGACAGCTTCAGGCGCGCCGACGATCCTCTGGAGCATCGTCGACCCCGGTACCGGTACGCCCGCAACGGGTGTCTCGTTCACGACGACCCCGGCCGAAGGTCCTTCGGTCACTGCCCTCTGGAATACCACCGGCGTTTCGCCGGGCGACTACACGGTCGCTTTCGAGGTGCGCAACGGGGTTGGTTCCCCGAGCACGCAGGTATCGACCGTGACCGTCGACCCTCGTCCGCCGGTTCCGGTCATCGATCTCAGCACCACCCCTCCTCCTGCAGAAGTATTCGTCGGGACGGCTTACAGCTATGACGTCAACGTCACTGCGGCGAGCGAGAGCGAGGGCCTGGCTTGGAGCCTGGTACCGAACTCGACCGAGCCGACCGACCTCGCGATCACGGTCGACTCCGAAACCGGCGAAGTGAACTTCACCGCGACCGAAGAGAACGGCGAGCGGCAATACCAGTACGCCGTGCGCGTCACCAACGCCGTGGGCGAGAGCGACGAGGCCACCATCTCGGTCAACGCGGTCTTGCCGCCTGCAACACCGGTACTGACGATCACCCCGACGACCTCGTTCGTGCTCGAGGTCGGCGAGGGCTTCCCGGGAGCCTCCGCAAGTGCGACCGGGAATCCGACGCCCAGTCTGTCGACGGTCGGGACACTGCCGCCGTTCGTCGAGTTCGATGCGCTCACGGGACTCCTCTTCGCCTCGACGACGCAGCCGGTGCCGACCAACGCAGACATCGGAAGCTATAGCTTCGATGTTGTCGCGACCAACGCCGAGGGTTCGGACTCAGACACGATCAACATTGAAGTCATCGCCGCGCCACCGACCGTAGACTCGATTACCCCGGCGGCCGGACGCAGGCAGTCGGCGGTGCCGATCGTCGTCCGTGGAGCCGGGTTCGTCGAGAGCGCCGGTCCGGCGATCGTGCTCGAGTTTGGTGGATACACGGAGACCCTCGTAACGACGTTCGTCAGCGAGACCATGCTGGCCGCCACGGTTCCCGTAGACATGTCTCGTCCACCGGGGGTCTATGACGTACTCGTCGACCAGGGGTCGGCCGCTCGTTTGGCCAAACGCTTCACCGTGACCGAGGGGGAGGGCGCTATCCTCGTCGGCACTATCGCCGAAGACGTCACCTTGACTGTAGCGGAGAGTCCGTATCGGGTGACCGGAGACGTCAGAGTGGAGAGTGGCATCACCGTTACCCTCGAGCCCGGCGCCGTCGTGATGTTCGATCCGAATACCAACTTCCGCATCGACGTCGGTGTGGCCAGCGCGGGCGCGCTCGTGGCTGACGGCGGAGTTCCCGGCGTGGGCGATCAGGTCGTGTTCACGCGCTATCAAGAGGTCGGCGGCCCCGCACCGAGCGGGTACTATCGCGGGCTTCGGTTCGGCGCGAACGTCATCACGGCAAACAACGTGCTTCGAAACGCGGTCGTCGAGTACGGAGGCCGACGCAACGCTGCGACGGACCAGGGCGCGATCGAGGTGCTCAGCGGATCGGCGCCAACCGTCGTTGATTCGATCGTTCGCGAGAGCTCTGAACGTAGGTCTCTACGCGCAAGGCGGCGCAGGCACCGATGCGAGTGAATGGTTCCAGGGCAACCAACTTACCGCCAACGCGCGCGCGCCGATCAGCATCGGCGGCAACGCGGTATCGACCCTTGGGGACAACCTGGACCTCAGCGGCAACGGACAGGACCGCGTCGTGGTTCGCACCCGCGCCGTCATGCGGAGCGATGCGTCCTGGAGCAACTACGGAGTTCCGTTCCTGCTGAACCAGGGCATCGTCGTGCAGAACGGAAGCCGGTTGACACTGACTGCTGGCACCGAGCTTCGGTTCGGATTCGGACAGCGAATACGGGTTTCGACGAACTCCGAGGAGGGAACGCTAGTTGCGGTGGGCACACCCGAAGCTCCGATTCGCATGGTGCCCAACGGAGGCTCGGGGAACTGGGACGGACTGCTGCTCGACAGCAATCTGGGCCCTGCCACGGTCGTGCGACACGTTCGGGTCGAAGACTTCAGCGGCACCCAGGCGGGAGGCGTTCGCGTCGACAACCCAGTGAGCGGAGCGGTTGGCCGTCCCATCATCGAAGACTGTCTCATCCAAAGCGCAGCCCCCGATGCCGTCGGAATCCATCTGAGCGGCAGCGCCGAAGTGAGCTCGTTCGAGAACAATGTGCTCGACGTTCCTCGGTTCGCCGTCGACGCACCACTGTCCGGGTTCGACGACGTGCTCGGCGCTTCGAACGTCTACGAGGCGCCGCTGCAGGTTCGCGCGGGATCGACAACGGGGATTGACATGGTTTGGGTTGAGCCCGAAGCGAGCGACACCTCGACGCAGCCGATTCGCCCAACTGGCAATCTGTCCGTGCTCGACGGATCCTTGCGCATCGGGGAGGGCACTCAGGTGCAGATGCCGCTCAACGCGCAGCTCGCAATCCTCGAGAGCCAACTGGTCGTCGAGGGAAGTGAAACGGATCCCGTGGTTTTCGCGCCGGCTCCTGGTGCGGCCTACTGGAGCCGAATCTTGCTTCGCGGGGGTAACGCTTCAGGACCGTCGCGAATCAACTACGCCGTGCTCGATACCGCGGGCGCCAATCCGGCTCTCGGCGCCGACCCGGGTCGCACCGCGCTCCGGGTGGAGGCGAGCGGCGCCTCCACGGCGATTCCGCAAATCTCGAACACCACCATCACCGGCAGCAACGGCTATGGGATGACGTTCAGTGACCTCGAGCACTGCAATGGCTTGTGCGACGACAACACGGTGGTCGGCTCGCGGTTCTCGGCTCTCAGAATGCACGCGAACTACATCGGACGCTTCGGCGATGGCAACGCGTTGGCGGGTAACGACACCTCCTCGACGCTTGGACACGAAGGCGTCTGGGTGGTCGACGACCGTGTCGACGTGAGCGCAACCTGGCCACTCGTCGACGTCCCGTACGTCATTCAAGGCAATGTCGACGTGCGTGAGAGTTCGCCGCTCGATCCGATTCCGGTGCTGACCCTGCTTCCAGGCACCGAGCTCCGGTTTGCCTCTGAGCGGCGGCTTCGCGTCGGTGAGAACGGCGACGGCATCCTCGATGCGCAAGGTACCGAAGCCGACCCGATTGTGTTCACCACAGTCGACTCGACGACACCGGTGTTCTGGCGTGGCCTTGCCTTTGGCCAAGGCTCCGATGGATCGATCCTCGATCGCTTTACGGTCTCGTACGGCGGAAGCGTCACCAACACGGGCAACCTGAACTTCCTTTCGGGTTCACTGGTCACGGTCGGAGCCGGTGCTCTCACCGACGGCAACCAGTTCGCGGGGGTCATCTCGAGCGGGGCGGCGCCGTCGTTCGTAGGCCCGCAGAGTGAGCGCGTCTATGTTGGCAACACGTCCAACTGCATTCGCGACGTGGCTGCCGGCACCTGCGAGCCTCTGTGACGATGTGACGCCCGTAGCCCGGTTTTCGACCGGCTTGCGCGCGTAGATCCGCTCCCCTACGCTCGCGAGCTATGTCCGATGAGGACGACATTTCGGCGAAGACACTCGCCGTACACGGGGGGGAGCCGCGCACCTACCCGTACGACGCGCTGGTGGCTCCGATCACGCAGACGGCTACGTACTCGTTCGCCGATACTGCGGAACTGATCGCCTATTTCGAGGGTCGCAAAGACCGGGAGGAGTATGGCCGATACGGCAATCCGTCGGTTCGACTCGTCGAGGAGAAGGTCGCAGCGCTCGAGGGGACGGAGGACGCAGCGGCGTTCGCGAGCGGCATGGCGGCGGTCACGTCCGCAATCCTGGCGCTCGTGCGTTCGGGCTCGCACGTGATCCTCTTCGCCGATTGCTATCGTCGCACGAGGCAGTTCGTCACCACGTTCTTGGAGCGATTCGGGGTCTCACACACGCTGGTGCCGCCGGCCGATGTCGATGCCCTGGCCGCGGCCATCCGTCCCGACACCCGTCTGGTCGTCGCCGAGGCCCCGACCAATCCCTACCAGACCGTGCCCGACCTCGAACACCTCGTAGCGGTCTGCAAAGAGCACAAGGTCAAAACCCTCATCGACAGTACGTTCGCGACGCCGGTGAACTTTCAACCTGCAAGCTACGGAATCGACCTCGTCGTCCACAGCGCCACCAAGTACCTCGCGGGGCACAACGACGTCCTCGGCGGAGTGCTAGCCGGAAGCGCGGGCATGGTTTCGCTGGTTCGAGATCTCCGGAGCGTGCTTGGCGCCACCCTCGACCCGCACGCAGCGTATCTCGTCCATCGGGGCATCAAGACACTCGCGTTGCGGATCGAGCAGCAGAACAGCACCGCGCTCACCATGGCGGAGGCGCTCGAGAAGCATCCCCGCGTACGGCAGGTTTGGTATCCCGGGCTCCCATCCCATCCGAATCACGAGACGGCGCGGCGTCTGATGAGCGGTTTCGGCGGCGTGGTGACCTTCGAGGTCGATGCGGACCTCGACGCGACCAGCCGATTCGTCGACGCCTGTCGGATTCCTCGCATCGCCCCGAGTCTCGGCGGGGTCGAGTCCCTGATCGAGCAGCCCGCCCTGATGAGCTACTTCGAACTCAGCACCGAGGAGCGCGAGGCGATCGGCATCAAAAACAACCTGGTTCGGCTTGCTGTGGGCATCGAAGACACCTCGGAATTGGTGGCAGACATCCTCCACGCGCTCGACGTCACCCGCTGACCTGCCTCCCGGCGACTGAAATCGCCCTTACAAACCCGAACTGCAACAATGCGGTCTCACTGTGGCCCCAGACTTGTAGACGGCTGGGAACGCCGTGCAAGTGTCCGGAATCGCTATTGACCTGGCGGGGCCCGTCGATATACTGCGGCGGTGATGGGGAAAGAATCGATGACGAAGTCCGAGCTCATCGACGCGGTGGCCCAGCGGACAAAGATTACCAAGAGCCGCGCCGAACAAGTCGTCAACTGCGTGTTCAACTCGATGACCTCCGCGCTCGAAACCGGAGAAGGTATCGAGATCCGCGGGTTTGGCAGCTTCACCGTGCGCGAATACAAATCGTATAACGGTCGGAATCCGCGTACTGGCAAGCCGGTCCCCGTCCCCGAGAAGCGCCTCCCGTTTTTCAAAGTGGGCAAGGAGCTCAAAGAGCTCGTCAATAGTGGCGTTTCCCAGCCCGTTGAATAGGGTTGCGAGATGAATCCTGAAGCGCAGCTCGTCGAGCTCAAGCGCGGCGCCGTCGACCTGCACGTTGAGGCCGATCTTCTCGACCGACTTAACGAAGGGCGGCCCCTGAAGGTCAAAGCAGGCTTCGATCCAACGCGGCCCGACCTCCATCTCGGGCACACGGTACTCCTCAATAAAATGAGGCAGTTCCAAGACCTTGGACACGACGTGGTCTTCATCGTCGGTGATTTTACCGCGCAGATTGGCGACCCTTCAGGACGCAGCAGCACGCGCCCGGTGCCAACGCGAACCGAGATTGAACAGGGCGCCAAATCGTACGCCGAACAGGCCTTCAAGATCCTCGACAGCGAGCGAACACAGATCGTCTACAACAGCGCATGGCTTGGGAAAATGGCCTTCGACGACGTGATTCGCCTGGCGGGGAAGTACACCCTGGCCCGAATGATGGAGCGCGACGACTTCAAGCGGCGTTGGGCCGAACATGCAAGCATCTCGCTTCACGAGCTGCTCTATCCCCTCGCGCAGGCCTACGACTCGGTGATGCTCGAATGCGACGTCGAGCTCGGTGGTACCGATCAGCTTTTCAATCTGCTCGTCGGTCGCGAGATCATGCGCGAGATGGGTCAGCGTCCCCAGATCGTGATGACCACACCCATCCTCGAGGGGATCAACGCACGGGTCGAGAAGGGCGCCATCGTCGGGGCCAAAATGAGCAAGTCGCTCGATAACTACGTCGGCGTCGACGAGGCACCCAAGGAGCAGTTCGGCAAGCTCATGAGCATCTCGGATGATCTCATGTGGCGTTACTACGAGCTTCTCTCCCACGACGACGCCGGGACTGTCGCCTCGCGCAAGAGGGCTTGCCAGACAGGTGAACTCAATCCTCGCGACGCCAAAATCGCGCTCGCCAAAGAGATCGTCGGCCGCTACCACAGTCAGAGCGAGGCCGACCGAGTCGAGGCCGCCTGGCACGCGCAGTTTTCCGATCGGCAGGTACCGCAGGACATGCCGGCGCGCGAACTGGTGCTGGCCGAAGATGAAGTCTGGCTGCCCAAGCTCCTGAGCGATCTGGGGCTGGTGAAGAGTTCGAGCGAAGGTCGACGCCGCATTCAGCAGGGGGGCGTCGAAATCGACGGCAGCCGCATCAGCGATCCCCAGGCCAAGCTAGGCCGCGGCGGGCCTTACGTGATCAAGGCCGGCAAGCGCGCCTGGGCCTCCGTGACCCTCAAATAGGGCGCCTGCGGCGGATTCTCGCCCTGCGAGCAAGGCGCCTGGTTGGGCTCCCTGTGAACAGATCCGATAAAAAGATTGACGGCGTAAACTTTACATCGTAAACAAATCTTCGTGCCACGCGCTGCGCTGACCCGAAAAGAAATCGATGCGTTCCGCGCGCGGGCCGTGGCGGCCGCAACCGACCTTTTTGCAGAGCACGGCTATCGGGGCGTGACCCTTCGGTCGTTGGCGGCGGTGCTCGAGGTTAGCCCGATGACCCCCTATCGGTACTTCCAGAACAAGGAAGACCTGTTCGCGATGGTCCGCACAGACGCCTTTCGACGCTTTGCGGACGCCCAGCGCGATGCGGTCGCAGCCTCGGACGACCCCGACGCTGCGCTGATTGCCTTGGGGATCGCGTACGTGCGCTTCGCCATCGAGAATCACAGCGCCTACCACATCATGTTCGAGCTGCAGCAAGCACCCGCCGGCACCTACCCGGAACTCGAAACCGAGCAGGCGAGGGCGTTCTCGTATCTTCACGCCGCGGTCGAACGCGCGGTCGACGCAGGACGGATCGAAGGCGATCCGCTTCGCCGCGCCCACATGCTGTGGGCCCAGGTGCACGGACTCGTTTCGCTGCATCTTGCCGGCAAACTCGGACTTGGATGTTCACTCGAGGACCTGCTCCCCGAGATTTTCGAAATCGAACAAGCGGCCCAGTAGGTCCACTCAGGAGAAGCCCATGCGCATCGGAACCTCGTACAAACAGCATCGCAGTCTCGCGGACGACTGGGACGCCATCGTCATCGGGTCTGGCATTGGTGGGCTGACCGTAGCCGCGGTGCTTGCCAAGGTGGGGCACAAGCGTGTGCTGGTGCTCGAGCGCCACTACACCGCAGGCGGCTTCACCCACACTTTTCGCCGACCCGGCTACGAGTGGGACGTCGGGGTGCACTACATCGGCGACGTCTCGAAGCCCGGTTCTTCTTCGCGGCGCATGTTCGACTTCATCACCAACGGGGAACTCGAATGGGCGGACATGGGCGACGTCTACGATCGAATCATCATCGAGGATCGAGAGTACGACTTCGTGAAGGGGCGCGAGCGCTTCCGCGAGACGATGCACGGCTACTTCCCGTCTGAGCGTGCGGCGATCGACGCGTATCTCGAGAAGGTGCACTCGGTATCGAAGAAGGCGCAGCTTTACTTCGCGGAAAAGGCGGTGCCGGGCCCGGTCGCCACGATATTCGGGGGGCTGATGCGGCGCCCGCTTCTGAAGGAAGCCGGGATCACGACCCGAGAGGCGCTTGAAAGCCTCACCCAAAATCAGGAACTCATCGGCGTCCTCACTGGCCAGTGGGGTGACTACGGTCTGGTACCTGCGGAGAGCAGCTTCCTCATCCACTCGATGGTCGTTCGCCACTATTTGAGCGGCGCCGCTTATCCGGTTGGCGGCTCCTCGCGCATTGCGGAAACGATTCTTCCCGTGATCGAGGCCGCCGGGGGTGAAGTCGTCACAAATGCGAACGTGACCCGGATCGTCATCGAAGACGGCGAAGCGGTCGGCGTCGAAGTCGAGGGCGGACGCGTCCTGCGCGCACCCATGGTGCTCAGTGACGCCGGCGTGGCGAACACCTACGGCAAGCTTCTGCCGACCGAGGTTGCCGCAGAGCACGGGCTCGTCGAGAAGCTCGAGAAGGTGCCGCCATCGAGCGGGCATCTGTCGGCCTACATCGGTCTCAGGCGCAGCACCGAAGAACTCGGACTCGAGAAAACGAATCTCTGGCTCTACCCGACGCCTCACCACGAACAAAACGTCCGCGCCTTCGATGCGGATCGCAACGCAGCGTTCCCGCTTGTGTACCTCTCGTTCCCGTCCGCCAAGGACCCCGATTTTTCGCGTCGGTATCCGGGGAGGTCGACGATCGAAGCGATCACGATTGCACCCTACGACTGGTTCAAGCCGTGGGAGGGTACCTCGTGGAACAAGCGCGGCGACGACTACGAAGCGCTCAAGCAGAGCCTCGAATCGCGTCTCCTCGAGAGTCTGCATCGTCAGGTGCCCGCCACCCGCGGTCAGATCGACATCTGTGAGCTTTCGACCCCTCTCACGACACGGAATTTCGCCAACCATCCGAACGGCGAGCTCTACGGCTTGGCTCACACCCCGAGTCGTTTCGAACAACGCTGGTTGCAACCGCGCACGCCGATTCGTGGCCTGTATCTCACCGGCGCCGATGTCTGCTCGGCCGGCGTCGTGGGCGCGCTGATGGGCGGCGTTCTGTGCGGCTCGGCCGTGCTTCGGCGCAATGTGCTGAGCACGATCATGCAGCGCGGGCGGAGCGGACAGGTCTCCGCACCGAAACCTCACAGAGCGTCTGCGCAGACCTAGTCTCGCGCCTCGTCGTCTCGAATCGCGGTTGCATCGATGACTGCCGCCTTGGACGGCCTCGGGTCGGGAACGCGTTCGAGCAGCGGGTCGGCCGGACATTGCGCGCGCTCGAGCAGTGCTCGTAGCGGAGCCAAGAGGACGACGTCCTGCGTTGGGCTGCCAGCGTCGAGGCGACCTAGGCCCGTCTCGGCAAGGTCGAGGATCTCTCCTGCCCAATCGACCGCGTCGCGGCCGAAGTAGCGCGCTTGGACGCCGCGCCGCGCCAGTGGCTCGCGGTATTTCTCGACCTCGTCGAACGTCCAGGAGTCGACCAGGCCCTCGAGTTTCGAAAGGCTCTCGTCGTCGTAGAGAAGCCCTTTCCACAGGGCGGGGAGCGCGAAGGTGAGTTCTGGACTCTGCGCGTCGGCGCCCCGCACCTCGAGCGTGCTCTTCAAGCGCACCTCGGGAAAGATCGTGCTGAGGTGGATAGCCCAGTCGCCGTAGGTCGCGCGAACGCCTTCGAAGCCTTCGTTCATGAAATCGCGGAAGGTCTGCCCGGTATTCGCGTGGACCTGATCGCCGCGCTTGATGAGAAACATCGGCACGCCGAGCGCCCAGTTCGCGTAGTCGACGTAGGTCGAGCGGTCCTTCCAGGCGAACGGAAGCAGGCCCGAGCGGTCCCGATCCATGTGCTGCCAAATCCAAGAGCGCGTCGAGCGGAATCCCGACTGCACTCCCTCCGCCCACGGGCTGTTGGCGAACATCGCCGTCACAAGCGCCTGCGCGCGCAGGCTCACCCGAAGCTTGCGCATCGCATCGGATTCCGACGCGTAGTCGAGGTTCGCCTGAACGGTCGCGGTCTTGGTCATCATGTCCGCAGCCATCGGGCCCCGGGTCGGCATGTAGTCCTTCATGACTCCGTAGCGAAGCTTCGGGACCCAACCAAGCTCCTCGACACGTCCGAACGGATGGCACCCGAGTCCCAGCCAGACGAGACCGAGCTCCTCCATGATGGGCATCAGGCTCTGCCAAAGCGCGTCGGACTCTTGCTGTCCAGCAATCACCGATGCAAACGGCGCGCCCGAGAGTTCGATTTGCGACCCAGGTTCGAGCGTGACCGACGCGCCCTCGCGGCGAAGCGCAATCACGGGTCCGCCTGCGCGCTCGCGCTCGGGCTCCCAGCCATGTTCTGCGATGAGCCAATCGAACACCGCGACGACGCTGACGGAGCCCGCGTAAGGGAGCGGCGAACCGTCCTCGCGTACGACCGCGATGCGTTCAGCCTCCGTCCCAATCATCCATCGGTCCGAGGGCTTCTCGGCCTCGTGAAAGAGGGGGAGCAAGTCGTCCAACTTGCGAACCGGGGCGTCAGGCGTCGGCAAAAGTCCTCGAATCCGCTAAGCGGCTGCGGACACTACCACGAAGCCTCTCCGCATGCCGCCCGCTCGATTTGCTGGGACGCGGCGGGGACGTGTTCAGCCTCGCGTCTTCGGCGACGTGGCGGAAGCGAACCAGGTTGAGCGGAGGGTCGTCGAGCACCGCCTTGGCGCGCAATCAGGGAAGCCAGCGATAGGTCTGACGGAGCACTTCGTTGCCGTTGGTCATCAGCGGGCTGCCGTGCGCGAGTGCGACGGGGCCGATCGGCCACTCGAGAAGCTGGTCGAAGCTTCGACGCGCGGCCTTTTTGTCTCGATAGGTCAATCGGAGCAGCGTGTGAAGCCCGGGTTTTTCCAGAATGCCTCCGGCCTTGAGGTAGAGGCGGGTGGACCATTCGTCGGCGGTGACGAAGTTCTCGAGGAGGTCCGCACTCAGCAGGGTGCGACTCGGCTCGTGGAAGAGCACGGTCTCCTCGAGCATCGATCCCTCGATCCGCAGCGGATGGAGCTCGCCACCCCAGTCCGGGTCGGCCCCATCCTCGAGGAGGCTGTCGAAGGCGATATCGGAGCGCTTGCGCGCAAGCGCCGGCACGCCGTGCAGTTTCGCTTCGGGGTAGAGCGATGCGGCCTCGGCGAGGAAGAGATGGTGAAAGAGATTGGGCGCCACGATGTAGCCTACGGGGCCCAGGGCATCGAGTTCCGATTGAAGCTGATCGTCGATTTTGATCGGCGAGTGAAGGAGCAGCGTGCCGTCTCCGAGCTGCACCACCGTCATGCGGGTCCCTAGCTGAACACCGAGGAAGCGTAGTGGAGCCTGGACGGACCAGACCTTGGGGGCGATTGGCTCTAGCGACATAGGGGAACAGGTAGCGCCAAGGCCCCGTCAGGACAACGAGGGTTTGTTAGACCGTAGCCGGGGCGCCGGTAGCGAACGAGTCCTGCGTGAGTGCTTCGAGAGAGCGTTGGAGCGCCTCGCGCAGTGGCGTTGGTTGAAACGCGGGCAGGGCGTGCGCGAGCTTGCTCCCATCGACGGCGTGGGGCACTTCCCAGAGATAGCGCATCTCGACGACCTCCCGCATGGGTCGATGGAATAAGCCGAGGAGGCGAACGACGCTCCAGGGAAATCTCTTGAACCGGAGCTGCCGACCGAGGACCCCCTCCATCGCAGCGATGAGCTCGGCGCCGGTCATCGAGAACCCCTCGAAGCCGAAGATCTCGAATGGCCCAAGCGAACGTCGCGCCTCCGCAAGTCCCACCAGTGCGGTTGCGACGTCTGGGAGATAGGCCCACGCGTGCATCCGATCCACCGGGCCAGGATAGGTCACCGTTCCGCAATGGGTTCGATGCGCGATGTAGGTATCGAACCAGTTACCGGTCCTGGCCCCTTCGAGGAAATCGCCGGCGCGAAGCACGATGGTCTGCACGCCCTCGGCGGCTGCTTCGCGGTACGCCGTCTCCATCGTCTCGCGAAGCGCGCCTTTGTTCGTGCTCGGGACATGGGGAGTGTCCTCGAAGAGGCGCGACGGCATCTGCGCACCGTAGTTGTAGACGTTTCCGGGCAGCAGCACCGTAGCCCCGCTGAGCTTGGCAGCAGACAGCACGCTCCGCGTGATCGGCCCGAGCTCGGCCTCCCAGCGCTCGTACGGAGGGTTCACACAGTTGACGATGACGTCGGCGCCCTGAACGGCGGAAGCCAGGCACGTGGCGTCGCAGACGTCACCCTCGAAGACCTCGACTCCATGCGGCACGCGGTCACCGCTCCCTTGGCGAACGAACGCGCGCGCCGTCCAGCCGGCCCGGACAAAGGCCTCGACCGACGATCGTCCAAGACGCCCATTGGCGCCGATGATGAGTGCTGTGTTCATGAGTCCTCCTTGGGCTGGCTGCCCACGAACCCTTTTTAGCCATTGGCGAAAGCATATAAAAGAGCCAAATATGAGCTTTTGCTATACATTCTTGTATATGAGTTCCTCCTTCGACTGGGATGCCCTTCGCGTGTTCGCTGCCGCCGCCGACGCGGGCTCTGTCTCGGGTGCCGCCCGCGCGCTCGGGGTGAGCCAACCGACGGCGTCGCGCCAGATTCAGTCCCTCGAACAGAAGCTGGGCACACTGCTCTTCCAGCGAACCTCGAGGGGTCTGATCCTAACCGAGACCGCACTTGCCCTGCTAGACGACGCGCGCGCGATGTCAGAAGCCGCGGACCGGTTGGCGCTTGCGGCTGCCGGTCGCGTGGAGTCGGTGGCGGGCGTCGTGCGGATTACCGCAAGCGAGATCGTCGCAACCTATCGGCTGCCTGCGATCCTCGCGGCTCTGCGCGATGCGGAGCCGGAGATCGAGCTCGAGATTGTTGCCTCCAACGCCACCGAGAATCTGCTCCAGCGTGAGGCAGACATCGCAGTGCGCATGTATCGGCCCACTCAGGCAGACGTCATCAGTCGACACGTCGGTGACGTGGACATCGGCGTCTACGCCGCCGAGCGATATCTACGCACGCACGGGTGCCCAACCACTGCCGACGCACTCCTCGAACACCACGTAGTCGGCTACGACAGAGACGATGCGATGATTCGCGGGTTCGAGGCGTTCGGTGTCGAGGTGAGCAGGAGTTTCTTTCCAGTGCGCGCCGATGATCAGGTGGTCGCCTGGCAGATGGTGATCGAAGGGCTGGGCATCGGGTTCATGCAGGTTCGGGTTGGCGACGCAGAACCGCGCGTCCGGCGTGTCCTGCACGAGCTCGCTCTTCCGAGTCTTCCGATCTGGCTTACCTCTCACGCGGAGCTCAAGACCAATCGTCGTATCCGTCGTGTCTATGACTGGCTCGCCGATTCGCTCTGCACCGCGTCGGCTTGAGACGTGCCCGTAGCCAGCCATGATGAAGCATGCGATTCGTCAAGCAGAGCGTCATCCAGGCGAGCGCCGAGAGGGTGTGGGCATTTCACGAAGCTCCCGACGCCTTCGAGCGGCTTCAACCCCCGTGGCAGGAAACCGAGATCGTCCAAGCTCCAACGTCGCTCGAAGTCGGCACGCGTGTGGTCCTCCGAGCGAAGTTCGGACCGGTCTGGCAGACGATCGTGGCCGAGCACGTCGAGTACGAGGCGGGTCGTATGTTCGCCGATCGGATGGTCGAGGGCCCGTTTTCAGCGTGGCTTCATCGGCACATCATCACCCCGCAGGGTCCGGACCAGTGTCTGCTCAGCGACGAGATCGAATATGAGCTGCCGATGGGGGTTCTTGGTCGCGTATTTGGGGGTTGGTTCGCCGATCTGAATCTCAAGCGGCTGTTCGCGTATCGGCATCAGGTAACCCGCGAAATCTGCGAGAATTCCTGACCCTTCAGGTGCCTTTGTGGCACCTGAGACATGCCGGACTCTTGACAGCACTCTGGGTGCCGCGTACCGAGCGTTGTCGTGTCGCTATCGACGCGTCTCAAGTACCTGACTAAACGAGGGGAACACTCATGACCAAGATCATTCGCTATACGCTCATCACCGTGGCCGCACTGGCACTCAGTCTTTCGGTTGCCTGCAAGAGCAGCGCTCCCGCGACCCAGCAGATCACGTCCGGCGCCGAGGCCGGTGCAAAGTCGGGTGCGGAAGCCGGAATGTCGGCCGCTGAGTCCGGCGGCGTCAAAGACGGCGTCAAAGAGGGTGGCATGGAAGGCGGCAAGACCGCTGCCGAAGAGATGGTGAAGTAGGCACGCCTTCGTGCGCGATGCCCCGCGCGTTCGGGAGCGGACACCGATTGTCCGCCCCAGCGCGACGGCGGCTTTGCAGCACGCGGCTCGCTCGGATCAGCGCGAGCGAACCGTCGATGACATTGCCGGTCAACCGTGAGAGAGTCCGACGCCGAGACTCATGGATACGATCGATCAGGTCCAGCTGAACTTCAATCCCGCCACGTTGACGGTGCTCAACGTTCTCATCGGGCTCATCATGTTCGGAGTCGCCCTCGACATCCGAATCGATGACTTCAAGCGGATTGCACGCGACCCACGCGGACCGCTCATCGGCCTCACCGCACAGTTCCTGCTACTGCCGGCGTTCACCTTTCTCCTGATTCAAATCATCGAGCCACCGCCGTCGATCGCGCTCGGCATGCTGATGGTGTCTGCGTGTCCTGGCGGCAACTTCTCGAACTTCTTGGCGCACCACGCGAAGGCAAACTCAGCGATGAGCGTCACGATGACCGCGATCTCCACTGCGCTGGCGATCGTCATGACGCCGTTCAACTTCACCTTCTGGGGCAACCAAAGTCCGGGCACGGCGGCGATCCTCAGAGACGTCAACCTGTCGCCGCTCGATCTGTTTGGGACCGTGCTGATGATCCTCGGGATCCCACTCGTCCTCGGAATGCTGGTCGCGGCGCGCTCGCCCGACCTCGCGACCAAGCTCCGCAAGCCCATGAAGATATTCTCGCTGACCGCGTTCGGCATTTTCGTCGCGGGCGCTCTCCTCGCGAACTGGAGTCAGTTCCTCGAGAACATCGGTCGCGTCGCAATCGTCGTAGCGATTCACAACGGCATGGCGCTTGCCCTCGGGTATTGGAGCGCGCGCGCGCTCGGAAGTCCCAAGTACGACAGTCGCGCCATCTCGATCGAAGTCGGGATTCAGAACTCGGCGCTCGCATTGGTTCTGATTTTCAGCTTCTTCGACGGACTCGGCGGCATGGCGATCATCGCGGCCTGGTGGGGCGTCTGGCATTTGATCTCGGGCCTGACGGTATCGTCCTGGTGGGCGGCGCACCCGGCTCCGGTTCCCGCAGACGCGGCATCGGCGTTGGCCTAACGCCCCGCGAGTTTGGCGCGCATCGGACGGAGCCATTCTTCCCCGAGGGTAGGTATTTCGAGGGCGGTCTCGAGTCGCTCGCGATCGTCGGCCGCGCCGTAGCTCAATGTCCAGACGTCGTGGACCGTCAGGCCGGTCTCACCGACTTGGATCCGTTTGATCTCGTCGCCTGCGCCCAACTCTCCGGGCCGGTCGACCCGAAAATAGAAACCCGGTCGTCCGCTCTGGAGGAACATTTTGACGAAGAGCGGGTCGCTCATGCGAATGCCGAGCTTGAAGCAGGGTGAACGCGGCTGGGTCACCTGCAGCACCGCAGACCCAATCGAGAGTCGGTCGCCAATGCCGAGGTCTCGTTCGAGGAAACCCGCGGTCGTGAGGTTCTCCCCGAACTGTCCGTGTTCGAAGTCGTCGCGACCGAGTTCTTCGGCCCAACGCGCATAGTGTTCGACTGGGTATCCGTAGACCGCCTTGTGCTCTCCTCCGTGCGACTCGAGGTCGGCCTGCCGGTCGCCCTCGAGATTGTGGAGCTCGGCACGGAGTCGATGCCGCGTCGACGACTTGAAGATCGAGGTCGTGACGGGACCCCGAGGCGTCGCGACCTCGCGAGGAACTCCGACGTTCAGCGCGACGAGTCGGCCCATACATCACGTCTGTGGCAGGGGCGGTTGGCATGCAAGCAGCCGCGTTGCATTGACCCACCCGTCTGCCGGACCAAGGATCGCAGGCATGAAGTATCGTGCACCGATTGCCGCACTGTGTGTTTCGTTGGCGCTCGTCGGGTGCACGACCCCGCAAGCGGTCCCGGAGGAACGACCGACGCCGACCGAGAGCCCGCTCGGCTCGCGCATCGTGCCGACCCCCGACGACTTCGCCAGCGACTATCCGAGCTTCGACCGCTACTGGTACCAGGGGAGGGCAGAACTAAGCCGATACTCCCTGAGCCAGCACCGCTACGGAGACGTGCACGAAGGCGAGGCCGTTCTGATCTTCGTTACCGAACCGTTCCTGCCGGGGCTCCAGGTCAAACAAGAGCACGGCGACAAAGAAGAGTCGATCTCGGTGCTCAAACTCAACGCCTACCGACGGTTCTATACGGGGATCTACCCGTACACCGTGATGACCTCCTCGTTCACACCCGCTGGGAGCGCCGGCGAACCGACCCTCAAACTCACCAACACCGTGCAGGAGTGGTGCGGACAGGTGTTCTCCCAGATCAATCGGCGGCCCGAAGGACTCCGCACGGTGCTCTATTCGTATTTTCAGGACGAAGGCGACCAGAAGCTCACGCTTCCGGACGCACGGTTCGAAGACGGGCTCTGGGCACAGATTCGCATCGACCCCAGTGCGATCGCAGAAGGGCCGACCGAACTCATCCCCGCCCTGGACTACGTTCGGATGACGCACAAGGCCCTCCGGGCGTATCCCGCGATCGTCAGCCGCAAAGAGGCCGTGACCACCGACCTGCTCAAAGTTCCAGCGAGCGCGCTGGTGGTCGAGTATCCGCCGCTTGGCCGAACGCTCACCATCTATCACCAGGCCGAGTTCCCTCATGCGATTCTCGCTTGGGAAGAAGCGATTGGGCCGCACCGAACGACCGCGGTTCGGACGAACGCGATCATTGACGATTACTGGGACCATCGGGCCCCTGGCGATGCGGCCTTTCGGGAGGCGCTCGGACTCCGCTTCTAGTCAAACGCGCAGTGAAATCATCATGCCGGGCTGTCCTCGACAGGGGTGATTCTTTTCGCGTTTGGACTTCGGTGAAAGGAGACTACCCTGGGCCGTCGACCCTGGGTGGGAAAGAGACCGCATGAACTTCAGACCATCACGCAATTCGCTCCGTAACTTGTTGCGCTACCTCGTGAAACCGCTGCTGGGTTCCCCGCTTCCGTTCGCGCTCCAGCGGATCTGGCTGCGCCTGGCGAGCCTGATCCATCCCACGAGTGAGGGTGCTCTGATGAGCTCCCTCCCGATGCACCATCTCTCGGCGCTTCGGGCGAGCCCCAAGAACGCGGTCCCACGAGGCGTCGTGCTCTACCTGCACGGCGGCGGCTATTGCGTAGGAAGCCCCGAGACCCACCGAGGCATCGTCAGCCATCTTGCAGATGCCGCCGAGGCGACCGTGTATTCGCTCGACTACCGGCTCGCTCCCCGCCACCCGTTTCCAGCCGGCCTCGAAGATGCCCTTGCCGCGTATCAGTGGCTGCTCGACCAGGGCACGTCGGCAGACCGCATCGCGTTCGCAGGCGACTCCGCAGGCGGTGGCCTGGCGCTCGCCACCGCGCTTGCGGCGCGCGACGAAGGGCTCCCGATGCCCGCGTCCATCGTTACGATTTCCCCGTGGGTAGACCTCACCTGCAGCTCTCCCTCGGTCGAGAAGAACGCCGCGGTCGATCCGATGCTGCGGCCCGCGGGAATGCGGCACACGGCGCGCGCATACCTCGGCGCGGGGGTCGCGAGCGATGATTCATCTTGCTCCCCTCTCTTTGCAGACTTGCGCGAGCTTCCGCCGGTCTCGATCCACGTCGGCACCGACGAGGTCCTTCTCGACGACGCCAAGCGCCTAGCGGCACGACTCGAAGAAGCCGGAGTCGAGGTCAGCCTCAATCCGTACCTCGACATGTGGCACGTCTTCCCGCTTCATGCGGGTCTGCTCGATGTGGCCGACGAAGCGATCGGTGAGATGGGCGCGTTTCTCGTCCGCCACTGGGACACTCCGGCCGAAGCGGCGATTACGCAGACCCATCGGAAGCTCGGCGCCGAGCCCCCGTTGGACCAGGCGCGCGCCGCAGGCTAGCGCTCCTCAATCCATCTGGACCACGAAAGGGCGCAGAGATGAAGAACCTTCAGGGCAAGTCCGCCGTGATCACGGGCGCTGGCTCAGGCATTGGACAGGCGCTGGCGATCGCGCTGGCGGAGGCGGGTTGCCGACTCGGACTGAGCGATATCGACGAACGCGGGCTCGAGGAAACACGGGCACGCGTTGGGTCTCGTTCCGAGATCCACACCTGGCGCGTCGATGTATCCGACCGGAGCGCGATGCAAGAGTTTGCGCGCGACGCCATTGCCACGCTCGGAACCGTCGACATCGTCATCAACAACGCCGGAGTCGCACTCGATGGCAACTTCGACGAGCTTAGCTACGAGGATCTCGACTGGCTGCTCGGGATCAACCTGTTTGGCGTCATCCACGGGTGCAAAGAGTTCTTGCCGCACCTCAAGGAGCGCCCCGAAGCAAGCCTCGTCAACATCTCGAGCGTGTTCGGATTGATTTCCTATCCCGGACAGTCGGCCTACAACATCAGCAAGTTCGGCGTGCGAGGTCTCTCAGAGGCGCTGCGTCAGGAGCTTCGGGGCACCGGAGTCACGGTCACCAGCGTGCACCCGGGCGGCGTGAAAACCAATATCGCGCGCGCGGCCCGCACCAACCATCGCACCGAGAAAGAACGTCAGACGCTGATCGACGAAGCGGAGAAACTGTTCATCACCAGCCCTGCCTCGGCGGCCACGACGATCATTGCCGGCATCCAGGGCAAGCGGCCCAAGGTGTTGGTAGGACCGGACGCGCGCTTCATCGACGTGCTGCAGCGCACGCTTCCAACCGCCTACGACGCGATTTTGGCCCGGCTCTATCCGCGGCCTGGCTGATGACGAGGTGACGTATCTGAAGGCTTGCGTCGGCGCACCAGACGTGGTGAACCTCAGTCGTGGATGAGCTTCTACAGCTACTTCGTGAACGGGGCTTTCGCCGCGGGCATTTCGTCTTGAGCTCCGGCAAGGAGAGCGACTTCTTCATCGACTGCAAGCCGGCGGTTCTGCTCGCACGAGGACACGTGCTGGTGGGCGGCGCACTCCGGGATCGAATACGCGAGGTCGCGCCCGACGCGGTCGCGGTCGCCGGTGTCGAACTCGGCGGCTGTCCGCTCGCCTCGGCCGTGGCCTTTGCATCGGCTGACGAACTTGCACCGCTCGACGCGGTCTACATCCGCAAAGCGACGAAGGATCACGGGACCCGCAAGATGCTCGAAGGCGCCGACCGGCTCTCCCCGGGCGCGCGCCTGGTGGTGGTCGAGGACACCGTCACCACGGGAGGCTCGACCCTACGCGCGATCGATGCCGTCCAGGAGGCTGGCTTCGTGGTTGCCGCCGTCGTTGCCGTGGTAGATCGTCTCGAGGGCGGCGCGGCCGCGATCGAAGGGCAGGGCGTTCGATTCTCCTCGCTCTTCGACCGGGTCGACTTCATGGGCCCGGCCTGATTCACCACCCCGTTTCGACTGAGCTTTCGAGCGGTTGGACCCGCCGCTTGACGAAGGTTTGACACCCAGGAACCGCGGTCGCTACTCTGTTCGTTGTAAGCGTCCGTAACAAATGGGGAAACGGGGCTTTCGGGGGGAATCGGTATGAAAATGCGCCAACGACTCGTGGTCGGTACGGTCCTGATGGCCGTGCTCGGCCTTGGCTGCCACGCCGCCAAAGACGATCCGAAGGGACAGGCCGCCGAGCTTGCGGATCCCGTTCGGCGCGAGAATGCGATCTTCAATCTCAAGGAGATCTACGCCAAATCCCTCGCCAACAGCGGAGGCGATCGAAGCTCCACCGAGGTGACAGCCGTGGCCGACGTGATCGTGATGCCGCTTACCGATGCGTACCTCGCGTATCCGGAAGACCGGCTCAACGGGCTTGCGATTCTCGAGCTGCTGCAGGAGATGCAGGACCCGCGGAGCCTCCCAGCGCTACTCGACGCGCTGAACTGGCGCACCGAGGTTTCCGAAAACCATGCGATCCGTGCGGCGCAAACGATCCAGCTTCTCGATGTGCCGTCCAACCAGCGCGGCAACATCGTCGAAGCGCTCTCACGTTCCCTCGACCGGGTCACGGGCGCGCGCACGGAAGACAACAACATGCGCTTGGCGATGATTCGTGCGCTCGGTTCAATGGATGACGATGGAGCCACGGAGATCCTCGCCGCAGTCGCCACCAAGCAGGACGAGAACCAGAACTTCATGATCAATCGATTGGCGGCTCAGCAGCTCGGGGAGCTCAGGGACCCTGCTGCGATTCCCGCCCTGATCGAATGCCTGTTCCTCTTCGCGCCCAACCGTCCCGACCTCCGTATGAACGA
This sequence comes from uncultured delta proteobacterium, assembly GCA_963845195.1. Classification (GTDB taxonomy): domain Bacteria; phylum Myxococcota_A; class Polyangia; order Polyangiales; family Houyiibacteriaceae; genus SG8-38. The sequence goes on along the minus strand of CAWJRH010000004.1, from coordinate 1,377,443 downwards.
CGTTGCCGCACAGGCACTGATTCTGATCGGACGTCCGTCGCTGAAGCCTCTGCTCGGGGTGATGCAGGGTGACGACAAGACGGCCAATGCGATTGCCAAGAGCTACATCGATGCGGTCAAAGCCGCTCGACCCGATCTCGCCAACACCATGACGGTGCAGCAAATCACGGGCGCTGAAGCCTCGTTTGCCCTGGGTGCGCTCGGCTTCCCAGAGGCGCTTGATCCACTTCTCAAAGAAGCGGGGAGCTCGGACACGGCCCGCAGGCTGAACGCGGCAATCGCGCTGGTGAGGCTCAAGGTACCGGCAGCCGCCGATCAGGCGCGCATCCGCTCCACGCTCCAGAAAGTCTACGGGTCGCTACCGAGCGGCTACGAGGGCGTCCGTATGCGTGGACAGCTCCTGGCAGCGATGGCGCACACCTACGACGACGCGCTGATGCCGTTCATCCTCGACGAGCTGGACGACAGGCGCGCCAACCCGGAGCTCCGTCTCATCGCGGCGCAGAACTACGCGCTCCTTGCGAATGCCGATGAGGCTTCCAAGTTCACCTCGGCCATTGCGAGAGAGAAACCGTCAGAGGCGGGCGGCTACCGAGAGAAGTTCGCGGAGCACCAGCCGCTGATCGACCTTGCAGCCGAATGCGATGTTTCGGTCCCCTGTTGGGTGGGCAAAGCCACGAGCAGCGATCCGGTGGTCGCGCGCAAGGGCGCGTACATGCTCGGTCGATACGGCAACGGGCAGGAGCCTGCCGTCGAGGCTTTGACCAGCCAGCTCGGCAACCAGGACATCGGGGTTCGACTTGCTGCCCTGATGGCGCTCGACCAGATCGCCGCCGATGGGGCGCCCGATGCGGTCATCAAAATCGACGAACTACGAGGCCGCGAAGAAGGGCAGTCGGTCTGGTCCGTGTTCCGGGTCGAAGCGCTGCCGGTTCAGGCGCGACTGCGAAGCCGGCAGAACGAAGGCTGAGCCTCGATCGGCTCGGAGTAGCGTGACCCGCGCGAAGGTCGCTAGCATGGTCGTCTCGCTCGTCCTCGGCACGGGCGCGATGCTCTGCGCGTGTGAGCGGCCAAAGACCGAGGTGACCCGCACCGCAGCACCCTCGGTCGAGGCAAAAGAGGCGGTGGCCAGGGTTGGCAATCGCGAAATCGGAGCAGAGGCGCTACGCGGTCAGATGATCCTCACCGGTGTCTCCGCCGAGGAATCGCTCGAGGACCTGGTGGCCGAAGAGCTGCTGCTGCACGCGGCGCAAGAGTCGACCCTGTCGCTCTCACCGGCTTTCGAGAGGGAACTCGATCGTCGGATGGTGCGGGCCCTCCTTCACGAGCTCGAGGCCGAGAACACGCCCGAAAGCCTCTCGAAGGAATCCGTCCAGGCAGCCTATCGCGAGTCCAAGGAAGCTCGGCGGGCAGCGGAACGTCGGACCTCCTGGCACATCCTGGTTCCCGACACTTCCTCCGCAGGAAAAGAGCGGGCGGCGCAGATCGTCGCGGAAATTCGCCGGGCGAGCGACGCCGATTCGGTCTTCGAGAAGTATCGGGACCGATCCGAAGGGGCCTCCGACGAGACATTTGTCGTGGAGCAGCTGCCGGCGATGACTCGAAAAGGCCGGTACGAAAAATCGTTTAAAGACGCAGTGTTCGAACGTGAAACTCGAGGAGTTGTCAACAGCCCAGTGCCAAGCTCCGCCGGGTGGCACGCGGTCGTGGTGACGGAAATCCAGCGCGAGGAGGCTCCGAGCTTCTCGGAAGCCGAGGCGGGCATTCGAGAGGGACTCGCATCCAAAGCTCGCTTTGAAGCCCTCGTCGGGCTGGTGAATCAGCTCGAAGAGCAGGTGCCGGTGACCTATCGCGACGGGGTGGTGGAGCAGGTCCTGTCGGTGCACGAGCTGCCTCGCGGCGCGGACTGAGCGCGGGGGTGCATTGGTGCCCCGGTCTCGACAGACTACGCTCCGCTCGCGCATGCAAGAGGACCGACGAGGCCAGCAGCTAGGGCTGCACGTGCTCCACGAAGCGATCGGCGACGGCGCCATGGGCCGAGTCTATCGGGCCGAGCACGCGCAAAGCGGAGCCACCGTGGCAATCAAGGTGCTCCATCCGGGGGTGGCAGCCGACGAAGTCGCCGTCGAACGGTTTCGCCGTGAGTACCAAACCGCCAAGGCGCTCCAACACCCTGCCATCGTCGAAGTTCTCGAGTTCAGCGAGACCGAAGACGGCTCCTACTGCATGACGATGGAATGCCTCGAGGGTGAAGAACTCGGCGCGCGGATTGAAAGAGAGGGTCCGCTGCCCCCCGCATCCTTGGTGAGGCTGATCTGTCAGGTTTCTCTCGCGCTCGAGTTTGCTCACGATCGAGGCGTCGTCCATCGCGACCTCAAACCCGGTAATCTCTTCTTGTGCCGAAGTGACGACGGGGATCAGCTTCGCATCCTCGACTTCGGCTCGGTCAAGCTCGAGTCCTCGCCGGGCGCCAAGCTCACTGCGATCGGAACGACGGTCGGCTCGCCTTGCTACATGTCGCCTGAGCAAGCGCGGGGCGAAACCGACCTCGATCGCCGCACGGACGTCTTCGCAATGGCGGCGATTCTTCACGAGGCAGCGACTGGCCAGGTCGCCTTCGGCGCACCGAGCGTCGGAGAGATCCTCGAGCGCATTCTCGAGGACGAGCCACCGCCGGTCAGCCTGCTGAACCCGGACTACCCTTGGTCGTTCGACGACGTCATCAAGCGAGCGCTGCGCAAAGACAAGGCGAGGCGCTTCTTCGGCGCCAACGAACTCGCCGAAGCCGTGCTGCAATCCTTCGGACTTTCGAAGGAAGTGGAACGATGGGCGTCGGCACCGCGAGCTGAAGTCGAGGCGGGGATCAACGCGCCGGACAACCCCGGCGTTCCGGTGACAGCCCATGAACCCTCGAGCTTGCCCGAGACCGCGCTCGAGGCGGCCGCACGACGCGTCACCGAATCTTCGGACGACGACGTCATGCCCCCACTCCCCGAACGAAAGCGGTCGACTGCCGCATGGATTCTGACCGCACTCGCGCTTTCGACCGGCGGAGCACTCTGGTTCTTCTCGTCTTTCTTGCGCTAGTTCTCGCTCTAGTTCTCGCGAACGAGCGACTGGCCTCGGAGTTCGTAGACGATGGGCGCGCGGGCGGGCGAACGGTTCTGGGAGAATCCATCGATCGCGGTGATCGAAGAGAACCCGAGGTCGCTCGCAAGCGCCTCTCGGAGGTCGCGACGTGTCTGATAGCCTTGGCGCAGGGTGGCGGACACGAGCCGGTAGGCGTCGTAGCCGTAAGCCGAGAAGGACTCTGGCGCGCGCCCGTACCGCTCTTCGTATGCTCGACGGAACTCGACGTTATCGGGACGCTGCGAACCCGGGTGAAACGGCGCGATGACGAGAGCGCCCTGTAGATAGCGTCCTGCCTGCGCGATTAGCGTGGGGGACCAGCCAGGACTCGGAATCAGGAGCCGAATGCGACGCTCGGCATTCTCGGGAAGGGGGCCTTCTGCGGTGCTCCAGGCGCCCTCAGCAGCGAATGTCGGCGCGATCGAGGCCACTCGATCCGGCACGTCGGCGAGCAGCACGGTGTCGCAGCCCTGATCGAGCAGTTTCTGCACGTATTCGACGAAGGAGCGAGTTCCCGGTGGGTAGGGGATGCCCTCGCAAGACTCACCGCCGATCGCCAGGACCTCCTCGTCGAAGATGCGGCGCATCATACGACCGTACCCCTGGTCGGGATAGAGCACCGCGTAGCGCGACGCGCCGCGTCGGTTGGCGGTTCGCACGAGCGCGTGGACCTCCTCGCGAGGCGTGTAGAGAAACCGGAACACTTCTTCGCCGCCTTCGGTGACTTCGTCAGAGACCGAGAACGTGACGAGCGGGGTGCCCGAACGCTGCGCGGCGTCTGCGGCGGCAGCGATTGACCCGGTTCCGACCGGGCCGAGAATTGCGACTACGCGGGCATCGCCGACCAGCGCGGCCGCGGCCGTCGCAGTTCGCCCAGGATCGCTCCCGGTGTCTTCGACGACGAGTTCGGGTCCGCCTTCGTGGAGCGCGGCGAGCTGCATCCCTTCGAGAAGCTGGCTGCCTACCTCACGGCCGCGTCCACTCAGAGGGAGCAGTGCCCCGACGACGAAGGGGTTGCCATGCAGAAACTCGTCGCCGCGTGCGACCATCGCGCGCACTTCCGGATCGTCGATGGCGCTGCTCTGACGCAGTGTCTCGGTAGACTTCGCGATGCGATCGGCGTCCTGCGCGGACAGGCCTTCTTCGAGCGAACGCTTCGCAACGGCGATCTGGGGCACGCCGCCGGGCCGCAGGCTTTCAAATAGCGCATCGGTCTGCTCTACCGAGAGCCTTGCCGCGAGCCCATCAACCGCAGCTAGAGCGCGTTCTGGATCGGGCGCGGCGCCGCCCTCGGCGAAGAGCGCGTCCATCACCTCCATGCCGAGCGGAGCGTCGAGGGTCTGCTCCGAGGCGCCCACCGCGGTTCTCCACAAGAGCTCCTGGTCGGAGGCCGTGAAGCGCTCTGCTGCGATGGGCTGCAGCGTCGTCAAAGCTTGGTCCACGTCATGAAGCTCGAGCTCACAGGACGCGACGCGCAGCGTGGCACGCAGGCTCAGCGCGGGGTCGGGGCTCGCTCGCGCTTCGTCGAAGTAGGGCATCGCCTGGGCGCATCCGGCTGTGGACGCTTCGAGAATGCCGAGTTCAAGCTCGGCGAGGTCAGCCTCGACCGTGCCTGGATGCGCCGCAATGAAATTCTCGTAGGCCCGCGTTGCGCCGTCGGACTCACCGGCCTGAACCAGCGAGCGCGCCTGCGCGATTTCGCTCGGTGGCGCGCGCTCGATCGGGCTCTGCACGCCCTTGGGCGCGCAGCCTCCGAGGGCGGCGAGAGCGACGAGAATCAGCAACCAGCCGTGGCGCCTGGTCACCGTCGCCTCGCGCAGTGCGCAGCCAGAAGACTGGCGAACGACACGACCGCAGCGTCGCCGTGTTTCGATAGCTGATGTGCTGACCCGGGACAGGCGGTGACCAGGGTCCCGCCGCCTACCCAACCGTGCTCTTCGGAACGGCGCTCTGCGATGCGCGCGGAGGCCTTCGGGTCGGTCCTCGGAAGCTGACCGCCGCCGCCCGCGCAAACACTGTCCCGTCGGTTCTGCGCAAACTCCTCGACAGGCTTGCCAAGAATCTTTGCGAGAACGCGACGCGGCGACTCGAAGACCCCGAGCCCACGGCCGAGGCGGCACGGGTCGTGATAGCGGTGCGCCCCGGTTGCGGTTCCGCGTTCGATCCGATCGATGTACCTGGCGGCAAGCTCACTGAGGTGAAGCATCCGGTCCGCCGGAACCTTCAGTCCATGTCGGGGGCCTTCGACTTTCAGAGCGTGCAGACACCCGGGATCGAGGAAGACCGCGACCCGCGCCCGATTGATTCTCGCCAACCAGGCGTTCGCGGCAGTAGCGAAGCCTCGTGGGTCTCCTGCCTCGAGCAGCGGCAGGCCGCAGCAAGCGTCGGCGACCACTTCGACGGGTTCCTGGCAGAGCGCCTCTGCGGCCTGCCGGCCCGCGACGGCATCGTCGGGCCGCACCGTCGTCGCGGTGCATCCAGGAAAGTAGAGCACCTCCGAACCGTCTGCCCGATTCGCCGCAAAGAGCTCGGAGGCCGCAGCGGCCGCGTTCGCGCTACGCGTGTCGTGCTCGGCCAAGACCTCAACCGCAGCCTGTGGCGCCAGTCCGTGCTGCACGGCTTCGGCGCGAGCCGCGTAGAGCGTTGCAGCGACCTCGTTTTCGTGGGTGCAGTGGGTGCGACAGCGGAGACAGCCGGTGCAGCCGTACCAGGATTCCGCGATCGGAGCACTCAGCTCCATGTTGCCCCTGTCGACGTGATGGGCCGACGTCATCTTCGCCCAGGGCGTCGTGGTTTCGCGCGACTGCGCGACCGAAACCGGGCACGCGAAACGACACATCTTGGGACAGAAGGTGCAGTAGGTATGAGCCTTCTCGAACGGTTTGAGGAGAGGCAAACGGGGCAAGGGCGCCATGCGGTGCGGAGGATACTCGTCCTGGTCGCCTCTGGCCACGATGCTCAGCCCTCTGCTTCCCAATGCTCGGCAAGCGATGCGAACTCGGCGATCGACAGAGTTTCTCCGCGCCTCGAGGGATCGATCTCCGCATGTGCGAGCGCGCGCCCGGCGCGACCTTCATCCCCGAGCGCCCGGAGCGCATTGCGCAGGGTCTTGCGGCGCGTGTGGAACGCAGCCCTCACGACTGCCGCAAACGCGTCGGTCTGAGCGGCAAGCTCGGTATCCCTCGGCACGAATCGAACGACTGCACTGTCGACCTTGGGTGCCGGATAAAACGAGCCGGGGCGAAGTCGGAACAGTGGCTCAACCACGAATGCTGCCTGAGTGAAGACCGTGAGCGCGCCGTAGTCCTTGTTTCCAGGGGTCGCCGCCAGGCGATCGCGGACCTCCCGCTGCACCATGAACACCGCGCCAAACAAGTAGGCACGCTGCTCGATCGACTGTCTGAGAATCGCGCCAGTGGCCTGGTAGGGCAGGTTGCCGGTTACAACGAGTTTCGAGCCCCGTGCCTCCGCGTGGGCCCCGAGGTCGTACTTTGCAGCGTCGCCGTGCACCAGGGCCAGCGAGGGTTCGTCGGGGTACTCAAGCTTGAGCACGTGGAGCATGTCTCGATCAAGCTCCACGGCCGTCACCTCGCAGCCAAGGTCGAGGAGCGCGCCGGTGAGAGCACCAAGGCCGGGCCCGATCTCGACCACTTCGCGTCCGAGTTCCGCGGCTGCGTTGGCGATGCGTGCAGCCGCATCCGGCTGAACCAGGAAGTTTTGGGAAAGCGATCGTTTGGGATGCAGGTCGTAGCGGCGCAGCAGATCCCTGGCGTCTGCGTTTCGACCTTTAGGGTCATTCATGGCTTCAACAGTTCTGAATCATGGGGGTTTCTCTTGATTCCGATGAGTCCAAGAGCTGCGCTCGGGGGGTCATTGTCAGGAGATCGAACGTTATTATATTGGTCGGGTTCCAGCTTTGACCTAGGTTAAACGTAGAGGGGAATCCAATGCTCCCAGGCTTCATCATCGACCAAATCAGGCAGCGTGAAGAAGAAGAGCAGCGTCGGGGCGAGCAGCCTCAGATTCAGCTCCCGATTCACAGTCCCGAAGGCGCTCGGCCGCACGAAATCGAAGACGAGCCCAACCGGGGCGTGGTCATTATTGACCTGATGGGCCGCTGAGCGATTCAGACGCCGAGGCGTCGCTCGCATTCCGGGCATCCCTTCGAGACGGCGGGGTCACTGCGGAGGTTGCGCCTTCCTCGTATCGCTCGGGCTTCTGGCCCGGGGGCAGGTAGAGCGCCGGCTCGCCGGGGCGCGACCAATCGACCCAGTAGGTGGCCTCCCGCCTCACGTCGACGTGAATGAAGCTGCTGCGGGGATAATACCCGACTCCGACCCGACTCAAGGTGAGGCAGAAGTCGCGCACCGCTTCGTTCGGCACCCCGTCGATGCGGATGTCGAGCGCCTCGCCGGTTGCGTGACGACTCGTAGCATTTCCCTTGTCTTTCGGGGCGCGGTAGGCGCTCACGACGATGATCTCCCGCCCGTTGAACCGATCCGACATATAGGCCAGCACCTTCATCAGTCGCACGTTGGGGCGTCGCTTTGCGCCGGTTTCGCGGTCGCGAAGAAACTCTGCGAGACGCTCCCGAGCTTTGGGATCGAGCTGCCCCCCCTTGTGGAAGAGGCGGACGCGCAGGGTTTCCTTGGTCGCGGGGCGTTCGAGCGTCACCAGTCCGTTCAGCCGGGCCTGGTCTTCCTCTTCCTGCTGTAGCTGCCTGTTGTGCCCAGGAAGGTGCAGCCGCTGCCAGAGCTTCAGTGTGGCATCGGGTTTGAGACGATTCTCCTTTGCCAGGGCCTTAATCGAAACCTTGTTGAGCTTCGCGATCCCGCTCAGCGTCTGTCCGGGATACACGAACACGACGCCAGGGGGCGGCACGCGCAGCACCTGACCGACGCGGAGATTCGCAGTCTTCTTGAGCTGATTGGCCGCCGCGAGGTTCATCACCGACACCTTGTAGCGCTTCGCGATCACACCGAGGGTCTGCCCCTGCTTGACCGTGTGACGACGCTGCGCCTCGGCTGCATTCACCCCAAGCGTGACTGTAAGCAACACCGTCAACACGACCGTGATGAACGGCCGAACCCCAATCCTCCCGCGCACGACCCTGCGAGTATTGTGGAGAGCGTCTGCGGAGCAACTAAACGGCGTTGCCTCTGGCAGCTGAACCGCGGTCCAGAAACCGGGAGTCCCTCTTTTTTTGCTATTGAACGCTGGCGTTGCGACCATCGATCGGGCGCTTTCGTTCGTTGACAACCGATAGGTTCGCGCGTCGTGCACAACCCGTGCGCGACGATCGCAATGTACTGCACTTCGACGCTTGAGTTTGCGTAATTTAGGCATAATTATAGCATAAGTTAAGTTGTATTTTTCCAAAGTTGCTTGACCCTCATTGGCTTCAGTCATAACGTGGAATGAAGCGGGTAACCTTCGTTCCGACCTCTGAAGAGCCGAGACCATGACGTACGATCCCGAGGCACACGATGCGATGCCAAATCCGGAAACGGCGGGTAGGACTGCATCCTCGGAAGACTCTGAACACGCTTCGACTGAGCCTCAGGGCGACAAGGATGGCACCGACGAGTCGAAGGCACGTAAGAAGAGTGGCAACAAGCCCAACAACGTTCGCAAGATACGCATCGAGCGGATGATGTCGAAGGCGGAGTTGGCACGGCGCGCGAACCTATCGGTGTTGACAATCGATCGCGTTGAAAAGGGTTTCGGATGTCGGATGGACACAAAACGGAAGATTCTCGAAGCCTTGGGTCTCAGGCTCGCCGACCGGGTACGCGTGTTCGGCGAGGAGGAGTGATGCGCCCGCATGCCATCGGAGGGGAAGAACCTCATCGGCGTCGACATCGGTTCGAGCTCGATTAAGGTTTGTGAAATTACGGAGGGGAGACGGGGGTCTCGAACCATCACGCGGTTTGGGTTTCATCCACTTCCGGCCGAAACAATCGTCGACGGACACATCATCAACTCAGGTGCGGTGGTGGAGGGCCTCGAAAAGCTCTTCGCACGCACGAAGCGACGCAACGTAGCGCTTCGCGCGAGCGGCCACAGCGTGATCATCAAAAAGATCACCATGCCGCTCATGACGCAGGCCGAGCTTCAAGAGCAGATCAACTGGGAGGCGGAGCAGCACATCCCGTTCGACCTCGAGGAAGTGCACGTCGACTACGAGATCCTCCATGAGCGGGCGGACCACGGCCAGATGGAAGTGCTGCTCGTTGCTGCAAAGAAGGAAGAGATCACCGATCTCACGAACCTAGCGATGGAAGCTCGACTACGGCCCATGGTGGTCGACCTCGACGCCTTCACCGTCCAGAACGTCTACGAGATGGGTTACGGGGCCGCCAAGCCCGAGGAAACCATCGTCCTGGTGCACGTCGGGGCGTCCACGACGACGGTCAACATCCTGTCAGACGGCACGACTGCGTTCACACGCGACATCGCCAACGGCGGGAACTCGATCACCGAGGAGATCCAGCGTCAGCTCGGGATTGGGCGTGACGAAGCCGAGTCGTATAAGTGTGGAGGCGAGGGCCGCGGCATCGTTCCGCGGGAAGTGCCGGATATCGTCAATCAGGCCGTGGAGCAGCTTGCGGGCGAGATTCAGCGCTCGCTCGACTTCTACCTCGCGACGAGCGGCGACCAGGAGTTGACCCGGGTCTGTGTCTCCGGTGGCACAGCGAACATCCAGGCGCTGCTGCAGGCGCTCGAGCAGCGAGCGCAGGTGCCGGTCGAAGTGCTCGACCCGACGCGCGTTGCCGACGTTGAAGAGTCGGTGGTGGCGGATCTGCAGGGGCGGGCGTCGCAGGCGGCAGTCTCCATCGGGCTTGCGCTTCGTAAAGAGCGGGAGCGCAACTGATGCTCCGGATCAATCTACTCCCGAGCGACAAGAAGAAGCGGGCGCGACGCGCTGCGCCGGTCATGTCGGGGTCGTCGACCGATTTCAGCCTTCCAACATGGGGCGCGATTTACGGCGGATCGATTCTCGCATGGCTCGCGCTTCTCGGAGTGCTGTACTTCGTCCAGAGCGCGGACGTCGACGAGATAGCCGAAGCCAACAAGACCCTTCAGGCCCGTCGCGATGAGCTGCAGGGCAAGACCAAAGGTCTCGCCGACGTCGAAGCGCGGCTCGAAAAAAGTCAGCGCCTCGAGCAGGTGGTCCAAGAACTCGAGCGCGCGCGACGCGGCCCGACTCGTGCGGTAATGGAGCTTTCCAAGGTCCTGAGCACCCCAGGCGGTCCCACGATCAACCCAGAAGAGCTTGAGCGGATGCGCCAGGACAACCCCTTGGCCGGCTTCAATGAGTCCTGGGATGTACGTAGGCTTTGGCTGACGCGGTTCGAGGAAGCAGAGCGAGAGTGTAAAATCGAGGGCCTAGGGCGTTCCAATGAGGACGTCGCGGAGTTCCTGCGCAGGCTGACTCTCAGCGAGATTTACGACGATGTGACCCTTCAGCGGACGCGCGCGGTCGCCGATCGAGAAACTGGCATTCAGATGGTCGGCTTCGATATTACGTGCAGGGTGAACTACTGATGGCGAGTATCGAAGACAGATTCGTCGAGCTGCCGGCGTGGGCCAAGGGGCTCCTGCTGCTGGTAGTTCTCGCTCTGCTGGGTGCGGCGTACTATGCGCTCGTCTACAGCAACATCACCGGCGAGCTCTCGAACGCGGAGCGTCAGAAGACGCAGCTCGAGGAGCAGATCCGAGACGCGGAGCGTCGCGAGAAACAATACTTGGAGCTCACGCAGGAGCTTTCGACCCGTGAGGTTGCCGATCGGCAGAACCGACGCGTGCTGCCCGAGAAGGCGGAAATCGCGGCCTTCCTGCAGGACCTGAACCGGGTGGCCGAACTCAGTGGGCTGACGATTCGCTTGGTCGAACCGCGTCCCGAGCAGCGACAGGAACTCTATTCGAAGATCCCGGTCGTCCTCGCGCTGACCGGCCGGTATCACCAGCTCGGCAAGTTCTTTTACAACGTGAGCAAGTTGGACCGCGCGATCAGCATGGAAAACATTCGGATGACCCAACCGCAGGAACTGCCGTCGGGTGAGGTGGTCATCAACGTCGACGTGCAGGCGACGACGTATCGCAGGCCGCCGAACTAGGAGACCAACGCTGTGAACGTCCGCCTCAATACGAATGTTCTTCTCGCGGCGCTGGTGTCGGCCTGCGTGCTCGGCACAGGGTGCGGCGATGACGAGGAGACACAAAGCTACCGCGGTCTCGGTCCGGGCGCCGAACAGAAGCCAGCTGCACCGGCTGACGCGCCCTCCCAGGCGGGCAGCGCCGAACTTGGTATGCCCGCGGTCTATTCGGACTCTGACTTCTCCGAAACCGACATCGAGAATCGCGATCCGTTTCGTTCGTACGCCAAAGCCTTCAAGGCTCAGGCCGCTGCGCCCGCACAGCGCCGCGTGTTGATGCCTGGTACCAGCCTCGACGAGATGAGGCTCATCGCCATCATCACCGGGATTGAAACGCCGCGCGCCATGCTCACGGACACTTCCTCCGTCGGACATGTCGTGCGTCGCGGAGACTACATCGGACGACCCGAAGTCGTGCAGACGGGCGGTTCCGAGGGGATGCCTGTGACACTGAACTGGCGTGTGGATCGCATACGGCAAGGTTCTGTCGTACTTACACGCGAGGATCCGTCCTCACCGGACAAACCGCCGCTCACGCGCGTGATGGCACTGAACGAAGGCGCCCCTGCGGCGCAGCTGTTGACGATGCCCTGAGTCGCAGCACTGTAAAAGAGCGTAGTTTTCTTGCCCCGGCCCTCACCGGCGTTCGATGATCGGATCGAGCTCGCAGAGGAGTCAGGAATGCGTATTCATTGGGGTCTTGCTATCGCCCTCGGGGCAGCGTTCGTTGGAGCAAACTTTGCTCATGCGGATGGACCCAAAATCGACCAGGTGCGAATCCAGGGCGAACGAGACCAAGCGGAGATCTCGATCGTGGGGGCGTTCGGCGAACCTCAGTACATCGTACGCGCCCAGGATGGTGGTCGGCGTATCCTCATCGACGTCGAGAATACGGCGCTGCCACCTGGCGGCGTCGAGACGACAGGGAGCAACGCGCTCGTCGCGCGGAGCGTGGCAAGTACGACGGCGCGCGGCGCGCGAATCGATCTCACGCTGACGAGCGAGGCGACCTATCATGCGCGTGCGGTCGACGGTCGTATCACCATCAAACTGCAGCGCGGGCGCGTCGCGATGCCGGCCGCTGAGTCGATGCCGTCGAAGGCTTTGACCGGGGCAAGCGTCGAGTCGGTGTACCTCGAGAACAAGAGCGGACGCGATCGGATCGTGATCGAGGTCAAGGGCGACGCCGAGTTCCGCGTCTCCTCGCGCGATACCGCCGCGCCGCGACTCGAAGTTCTGGACGCCCACCTCGGCCCCGAGACCAAACGACGACTCGAAGCGCCCGCGGGCGGCAGCTTCAGTTCGGTCGAGCTTCGACAGAAGGGCCAGCGGGCCGTACTCGAGGTGTTCGGTTCGCATGGGAATGCCGGGACGGCCATTCGCTCCGGCGACCGCATCGTCTGGATGTTCTCGCCTCCTGCCGCAGACTCGCGTCCCTTGACGCGCACCATCGCGCGCGAGAAAGACTACGCGGCCGAGGTCGATGGACCTGAGGTCGCAGGGTTCCTGAGCAAGATGCCGATGCAGGTCGCTTCCGGTGGGGATCGAAGATACTCGGGGCGACGCATCGACCTCGACTTCAAAGACGCCGACATCCACAATATTTTGCGACTCCTGTCGGAAGTTGGCGGGGTGAACGTCGTGACTGCCGACAACGTCGGCGGCACCGTGACGATTCGGATGCGCGACGTGCCCTGGGACCAGGCGCTCGACGTCGTCCTTCAGGCCAAGGGTCTCGGGATGGTACGGCAGGGGAATCTCATCCGCGTGGCGCCGCTCGCACAGCTCGAACAGGAGCGCGAGGCCGCCATCGCGCGGCAGAAGCAACAAGAGCAGCTTTCGCCGCTCGAGACGCGTCTGATTCCAGTGAGCTACGCAAACGCACAAGAACTCCAGCCGCGTGTCCGCGAACTGCTTAGCGAACGCGGGTCGGTTTCGGTCGACAACCGCACCAACATGCTGATCGTGCGCGACATCGTCGGACAGCTCGACAACGTCGAAGACCTCGTCCGCAACCTCGATACGCAGACTCCGCAGGTGCTCATCGAATCCCGCATCGTCGAGGCCAGCAGCTCGTACTCGCGTGACATCGGAATTCAGTGGGGCGGTGCCGCGACCATGAGCAGCGCGACGGGCAACCCGACGGGGCTTCGCTTCCCATCTAACGTCAGCGTTGCAGGCGGTTCGCCGGTTGGCGATGCACCCACCGCAGGCATCTCGCCGTTCAATCCGGTCGTCACCAATCCGAACTTCGCGGTCAACCTTCCGGCCGTCACGGGTCCTGGTTCTGGCGGCGCGCTCGGACTCGCCCTCGGGAGCCTGAGCGGCGCGGTCAATCTCAATGTGCGCCTCAGTGCTGCCGAAGCCGCAGGCTCCGTGCGTATCATCAGCTCGCCGCGCGTGCTGACGCTCGACAACGAAGAAGCCTCGATCTCTCAGGGCACGTTGATTCCGTTCTCCCAGGTGAGCGCGCAGGGCGTCAACACCGCCTTCCAGGAAGCGAAGCTGGAGCTGAACGTCACACCCCACGTGACCGCCGATGGGTCGGTTGCGATGGATGTGAAGATCACCCGCAACGAGCCCGACTTCGGGCGAACCGGCGCCAACGGCGACCCGACGATTCTCGAGCGCGAGGCCCAGACACAGCTTCTCGTGGACGACGGCGACACGGCGGTCATCGGCGGCATCTACACGCGGAACACCGGTCGAAACGTCGACCAGGTCCCGTTCTTCGGCGACATCCCGGTGCTTGGGGTGCTCTTCAAGCGAAGGCGTTTCCGTGAAGACCGCAATGAGCTCCTGATCTTCCTCACGCCTCGCATCGTGAACCGCTCACTCGCGCTTCCCGAATAGGCCAGCGCCTGGGTTTGCGAGTGGCCGCGGCGGGCGCGTCCCCGTATGCTCCGCGCGTGCGCATATTTCTCTCAGGACCGATGGGCGCGGGCAAGAGCACCGTGGCGAAGGCGCTTGGCGCGCGGCTCGTGACCGGGACCATCGATCTCGACGAGGAAGTCGCGCGGCTGGCGGGCAAGTCCATCGCGCAGGTGTTCGCCGACCAAGGGGAACCTGCGTTCCGTGCGCTCGAGAAGCAGGCAATCGCCGGGCTTGGCCCGGACACCGGTGTGGTTGCCCTCGGTGGGGGCGCCGTCGTCGACGCCGAGACGCGATACGCCATCCTGGGCTCCGATATCCTCGTCACCCTGACCGCTGGACTCGAGACGCTTGCCAGCCGCGTGGGCGCTGGGAGCGGCCGTCCGCTGCTCGGCGAGCGCCCGGCCAGCAACCTCGCACGCATCCTCGAAGCCAGGGCACCGGTGTACGCAGAGGCGCACGCGGTGATCAACACCGAAGGGCGGGCAGTCGAGCAGATTGCCGCCGAGGTCCTGGAGGTCGCCGAGCGGGCACCGATCGTAGTTCCGCTTGGTGTTCGAACCTATTGCGTGGACGTAGGCCAAGGTGTTCGGCACGAGGTGGGGGCACTTGCAAGTCTCCATGCACCTGGAGCGGCCGTTCTCGTCTATGACGGCGACGAGACTCGTCCGTGGCCGGGGCAAGCGCGCCACGACCTCGCGGCGCACGACAAGACCCCAATCGAGGTGCGGCTCGAAGGGCGAGAGGCAAGCAAGAACGTGGCGAGCGTCGAGCAAATTTGGGACACCGCGCTCGAGGCCGGCGTCGACCGGCAGGCAATCTTGATTGGCGTCGGCGGAGGGGTGATAGGCGACCTCACCGCATTCGCCGCATCGACGCTGCTCCGTGGCGTCGCGCTTGGACAGATTCCGACGACTCTGCTCGCGATGGTCGA
The DNA here is from genome assembly GCA_963845195.1 of uncultured delta proteobacterium. GTDB lineage: Bacteria > Myxococcota_A > Polyangia > Polyangiales > Houyiibacteriaceae > SG8-38. The sequence continues at coordinate 1,362,350 of CAWJRH010000004.1, read as the reverse complement.
TAGCTCGGTCGGCGGCAAGACCGGTTTCAATCGCGCTCGGGGGAAGAACCTCGTCGGCACGTTCTATCAGCCAAAGTTCGTCTTGTGCGACGTCGACACGCTCTCGACTCTGCCCAAGGCGGAACGGATTTCCGGGCTTGCCGAGGTGGTCAAGAGCGCGTGGCTCGACTCGGAGGATTCGGTCGCGATGCTCGAACGCGACGCCGACGCGCTGCTCGCCGGGGACCCCGCGGCGACAATTCGCGCGGTTCGAATGTCGGTCGCGCTCAAGTCTCGCATCGTGCGCGAAGACGAGCACGAATCGGGGCGCCGAATGCTCCTGAACCTCGGACACACCGTCTGTCACGCCCTCGAGGCGGCGAGCCACTACCAGGGACTTCGACACGGGGAGGGTGTGGCCCTCGGCATGATCGCGGCCATGCGGGTTGCCGCGCGCCTCGCCGATGGGAGAGCGGAGGACACCGAGCGCCTGACCGCGCTCTTGGGGCGCCTCGGGCTCCCGACGGACCTCGACGCACGACTCGACGAGCAGGTGCTCCATTTCATCGGATCCGACAAGAAGCGCCGTGGAGATCGAATTCACTTCATAATTCCCCATCTACCAGGGAAAACCGGCATCGAACTGCTCGATATCGCCTCGGTTCGCCGCGCGCTCGGTCCGGAATAGACCCAGGAAATTTGGCGGGTTAGACGGCGCCTCGATACCATGGAGACACCCTCTGGGGGGGATTTATGCATCGATTTATCTTCGTAGCGTTGTTCGCAGTGGCATTGGCCGGCTGCGACCGGTTTCCCGACAACGGCCTGCAGATCAGCGGGATGTTGCCTTGGGAAAACGATTGTTCGATCGACCCCGCCAGCGAGCTGAGACGCTCGTCCGGGCTATGGGACGTGTCCCCATCGGCTGCGGGGGGATTCACGATCAAAGGGCAGTATGTCGTCACGCCGCTCCTCGAGAGCTTCATCATCGGCATCGACAACGAGATTTCGGCTCAGCCGAACAATCTACAGGTCACCGCCCTCGACATCACCCTGGAGTCGCCGGACGGAACCGTGCTCGATCTCGGTGACGGCCTCCCGAACCCCTACCGCGTGACCGCGACGACAATTCTCCCGGCAGCAGAGCCCGACTCGTCGAGCCTCGGCACCACGGCGTCGGTTGCGATTCCAGGCTCCTATCAGGATGCGGTAACCGCCGCCGTCGTGGCTGCGGGATTCGACCAGGTGATCGTCGTGATGAATGCGGTCGGCACCACGTCCGGAGGATTCACCCAGACCTCGGGGCCTTTCTTCTGGCCGGTGACACTCTGCGATGGATGCCTCAACCTCTGTCCAACTCCGGCGAGCGGCGCGACCTTGACCGAGGAGCAGCTCGAAGAGCTCCGCAATTCCTGCGCACCCGGACAAGACACCTTTTTCTATTGCAGCTTCCCGCTTCCAACCGAGTGCACGACGGGCGTCTGCGTCGACCTAATCGACCGTCAGGTGCTCTGCTCTCAAGGCTTCTACACCTGCCTCGCGTCGGGTGCATCGCAAAGCGCCTGTCAGAATCAGGCGATTCAGTCCTGCCTCTAGTGCTGCTTCTAGTTCTGCCTCTAGCGGGGGGCACCGTGAGACGGCTCGTCGTCAGCGCACGCTGAATACGAACGGCGGTACCAGGGCGATCTGCTCATCTGCAAGGACCGACAGGCTGCGCTGCCAGACCGCCAAGTCGGCGTGCGCGGACAGGCCTGCACGTTCGAGCATCCAGGTCTCCGCGCGCGTTCGCGCGCCCTCACCGTCGCCCCCGAGGAGATCGTTGACCGCGTCGATGATCGTCTGCGTAGAAGGCCAGACCTCGATGGGCGCATCCGGGCCGAGGCTACTGGTTTCTCGAGCCTTGTCGAGCGCGTCACCGAGGCCGGCCATCTCATCGATGAGGCCGAGTTCCTTGGCGTCGATCGCGGTCAGCACGCGGCCTTCGGCAGCCGCGAGCACGTTGGCGCGGTCCATGTCCCGACCCACCGAAACGCGGTCGATGAATCGCGCGTAGGTGTCCTCGAGCAGCCCCTGGAAGGCGTCGCGCTCGGTCGGATTCAGTCCGCGGACCGGCGTCGACCATGCGGCCCGAGCCCCGCGCTGAAGAACGTACGTATTGACGCCGAGCTTCGAGGCCATCGGCTCGAAGTTGAACTTGCCGCCGACGACGCCGATCGATCCGACGATGCTCGTTGGGTGCGCGAAAATCTCGTCCGCGGCCGACGCGATGTAGTAGCCGCCGCTCGCCGCGACGTCGCCGACGCTTGCGATGAGGGGTTTGACTTCAGCGACTCGGCGGGCGGCTTCCCACATTCGGTCGCTTGCCAGCGCGGACCCCCCCGGCGAGTTGATGCGAAGCACGACCGCCTTCACGTCGTCGTCTTCGGCGAGGCGGTCCATCTCATGGATGAACGGGCCGGAGGGCGCATCGCCCATCGAGACAGAGTTCGATTCGACGATCGCACCGTTGAGGAACACCAGAGCGATGCGTTCACCCTTCGAGGGCTTCTCCTCGTCTTGGTCGCCGAAGAGCTCGAAGAACTGGCCGAGGGTGAGCTTCCGCGGCTGGGGGGACATCCGGACGCGGTTCACCTTCTCGACGCCGGCGGCCTTCTCGACGGATGTGCGGGCGTCGCGCAGAAACTCGACCGAGTCGACGAGCCCCGCCTCACGAGCCTTAGCCGACACGTAGGGTCCCGCATCGATTGCGGCGCGAGCCTTCTCGTCGCTCCCGGCGCGACGCGCCGTCGCCTGCACGAGCAGATCGTAGAGGTCGTCGAGGACCGCTTCCATCGATTCTTTTGCTTCGGGAGGCATGTCGTCCCGGATGAACACGTCGCCCGCGCCCTTGTAGCGCCCCATGTGTAGGATATCGGCCTGGACTCCGACCTTGTCGAGGAACGACTTGGCGTAGATCATTACTGAGGCAGGTCCGACGAGGTCGAGCACGCCCGCCGGCGTCATGCTTATGCGGTCGCACGAGGAGGCGAGGAGCACGTAGGTGACGTTGTCGGCGGTTTCGAAGTGGCAGTGGATCGGCCTTTGGGCTTCCCCTTCATCACCGCTTTCGCGAAATCCGGCAAGGGCCTCGGTGACGTCACCGACGCTGCCCCAGGCGCCCCCGAGAGGGCCGACGTGAAGCAGCAGGCCGCGGACGTTGGCATCGTTGGTGGCGTCCCAGACCTGCTCCAGGATGTCGTAGAGGGTAGGCTTTGGCTTCGCGAAGGGGTCGCGCTCGGCTCCGTCCGCATACGGTTCAAGAATGCGGAGCTCCCGAACCTCGGGTTCGGCAAGGGGCTTCTCGACACGCCCACAGGCCGCGAGCAGAAGCGAGGCCAAAACGGCGAGCACGAAACCAGTAGACGCACGGACGGGACGGCGGGTGTTGTTCATGGAGTCTCGGGAAGCTTCACGCGTGGGTCGAGTCGTTGGATTGAGGCGCGTGCGTCGGGAACGTGAAGGCCAGACGGTCGCCGCTTGATGTAGGTGTAGTAGGCTGAAATCGCTTCTTGCGTCATGCCCTGGCGCTCGTAGGTGACGCCGAGGTTGTAGTAGCCATCGGGATGACCGCGCTGTGCCGCGGTTCGGTAGTAGCGGGCCGCGGTATCGTAGTTGCGCGCGGCGAACTCCACACGGCCCAGGCCATCGGTGGCGTCGCCCGAACCGGGCTGCGTCTCGAGCGCGCTCTCGAACAGCGCTCGGGCGCGCACATAGTTTCCGCCGGCAAGTTCGGCTTCTCCCTGACGCATGTACCAGTCGTACTCACGTACGGGAGGACGACCGTCGACAAACGCATCGGGGTCACCACCTTCTGCGAGCTGATCGTACTCGTCGTAGTCGTCGTACCCGATCACCCCGCGTTTGGGCCGGCTGCGCTCGCTGGCTGCCGGCTTGGTGGTCTCCTCCGACGACGGGGGTTCGACGACGGGCTCTGCGGGGGCTTCGACCTCCGCAACCGCGTCGGAAGGTTTCGCTTCAGCGGGCGCCTCGGTCACATCCGACGCTGGCACGGGCTGGTCAGGCTCCTCAGCAGGGGTCTTGGGCTCCGGTGTCGCCTCTTCCGCCTCCGCGCTTGGGGATTCGGCTACTGCCGGCTCCTCGCCTGCTTCCGCCAAGGCGGCGGCGTCAGGGTCCTCGGGTGCTGCGGGCGGCGCGGCTTCGAGGTTGGCAATCAAGGCAAGTGCGCCCGGATGATTCGCGACGACCGCCAAGACGCGATTGGCCTCAGCCCGAGCGGCGCTTGGATCTCCCGCGGCCAACTCTTGCCTCGCTCGTAGGAGGGCGTAGCGGATGCTCTGCGGTTCGAGCTGAGACGCCTGCACCGCGCTCCGGAGGCCCGCCTCAGCGTCCTCCGGGGATTCGGCGGCGGACAAGAGTGCGTCGACGCGAAAGAACTCTGCCGATCGGCTGAACGCCAAGAGGCGCGCGCGCTCGAGCGACTGTCTCGCGCCGACGGCATCGCCCTCGAGTCGCAGTGCATCGGCTTCCGCGATCCGCGCTTCGAGCGAGTCTGGGTCCTCGACGAGCGCACGACGTGCAAGGGCCAGCGCCTCTGCGGCATGCGCTTGGCTCGCAGCAGCTCCGCCGCCACGCGATTCGTCCGTCGAGTCCATGATTGACTGCGCCGCCAATGCGTGGGCGTTCGAGAGCTTCGCCAGCAACAGGTTGGCGCCAGCGCCGTCGTCGAGGGCCTGCTGGTAGGAGACGACCGCGCGCTGGTAGGCTTCGAGGTAACCTTCGGCAAGCGCGTCGTCTCCCGCCTGTACTTGGTCAACCACAGTGGTCGGCGCGGGGCCAATCCCGAGCAAGGCTGCGACTCGCTCCCACTGCGTTGCGACGAGCGTGACCGCACCCAGCAGCACCACGAGGGCCAACCATCGAGTCGGGGACCAGCCGCGACTCGGGAGCTCAGGCATGTCGTCGTCATCGTAATATGCCGGTGGGGGCGTGCTACGACCGCGCGGCGGCACGAACGGCTCGAGCTCAGCGTCTTCAATCTCGTCCGCGGCGGCGGACGTTGCCCATACATCGACCGGCGCGTCCGCGGCCCGCGTCTCGGCCGAATAGGCAGGCTCGGCAAAGACCGGGTCGAAGCCTGGGACGACGTCCTCTACAGGCCCGGGATCCGGGGCAGAACCCGACGGCGGGAGCTCTGCATCGATCGTGAGGGGTCCGTGGCCCGTCGGTCCGGGACTGGTGACGGGTTGGCCCGAGGGAACCGCGGCGACGCCGAGCAGCGTCGGTTGGCGCGGCCGGCCCGGGGGCGGGTTGGCGTTGGTATGATACGGAGACGCGGCTGGATATGCCGGACCCTGGGCGTCGCGAGGAATCTCGGTCGCTGCGGCCTCGAAAAACGTGTCGAGCTCGGGAATCGACCCGAGCGTCTTCCAGTCCTCCTCGCCGCGGGCGATCTGATCGTCCGGCCGCAGCTCACCCGCGCTGATCCGACGTTGAAGCTCGCGCAGGGACGCGATCGTGTCGACCGCCCCATTGCTCAGCCGGAGGCGCCAATTGCTGGTCGTCCTATCGGCGTCGTCGCGGGCACGCGGGTACACCTTGAACACGTGCTCGCAATTCGTGCATTTCACGCTTGTTCCGCGCGCCGAGAGCAGCGTTTCGTCGAACTCGTACTCAGTACCGCAGCGTTCGCAGGTGACGTCCATAGGCTCCCAGACAGCGGCCGGAGTCTAGCTTGGTGCTTTGCGAATGTCGAAAGCCTCCAATGCCTGGGTTTGTCGTGGGTTGCTCGGTTCGCAGGAACGTGTCTAATCGGAGTTCATGCGTTCAGACCTTGCGTCCCGCATCGACCACACCTTGCTCCGCCCCGACGCAGTCGCGGCTGATTTTCGGCGCCTATGCGACGAAGCACAGCATCATCGACTTCATGCCGTGTGCGTCAACTCGGCCCATGTGATCGAGTGCCGCGCACTGTTGGGCGATAGCCCAGTGCGCGTCGTCTCGACGGTCGCGTTTCCTCTCGGTGCGTGCAGCCGCGCGGCCAAAGCATATGAAGCCCGGCAGGCCCGCACGGATGGAGCCGCCGAGATCGACATGGTGTGCCAAATCGGGGACCTCAAAGCCGGGCATCAGCAGCGGTTCGTCGACGACGTGCGCTCCGTGGTCGATGCCGCCGACGGGGCGATCGTGAAGGTGATTCTCGAAACCTGCCTTCTTTCCGACGACGAAAAACGGCGTGGCGCGCTCTGGGTTCGAGACTCTGGCGCAGCGTTCGTCAAGACATCGACGGGGTTCGGCTCGGCCGGAGCAACCGAAAGCGACGTTCGGCTGCTGCGGGCAGCAGTTGGTCCCGGCTTTGGCGTCAAGGCGGCCGGCGGGGTTCGCGATGCAGCTACGGCCGATCGGCTCCTTGCCGCCGGGGCGACCCGCCTCGGGACGAGCGCCGGAGCCGCGATCGTGACAGACTCTGGCCCAGCCGACGAGGGATATTGACATGACAGTGCACTCGGTTACCGACTCTACATTCGAAGCAGAGGTCATCCGCTCCGAGCTTCCAGTGCTCGTCGACCTCTACGCAGACTGGTGCCAGCCGTGTAAGCAGCTATCGCCGCTCGTTGCACAGGTTGCGAACGAGCTCGCGGGCAAAATCAAGGTGGTCAAGGTCGACGTCGACGCAAACCAGATGGTCGCCCAGACGTTTCGCGCACAATCGATCCCGATGCTCCTAGTACTGCATCAGGGGAGGGTGGTGCAGCAGCATGTCGGTGTGCTCGACTACGCCGGAATACTGCAACTGCTCGAACCCGTGATGCCGAGGTCGGCCGCCGAGGTACGGCCCCAAGAGCTCGCAACTTGGATTGCGCAGGGCAAAGCCGCGCCGGTCGACATCCGCGACGCAGCTTCCTTCGGCCGCTACCGCATCCCGGGGGCAGTTCACATTCCAGCCGGAGAGCTCGCTTCACGCGTGCAGGAACTCCAACCCTTTGATGGACGGGTGCGCGTGCTTTACGGACGTAGTGACGAAGCCAAAGAGTGGGGCGAAAAGCTCCAGGGCGACGGCGTGCAGGTGGGGTTCCTCGCCGGCGGCTTTCTCCACTGGGAAGCTGAAGGGCTCGAGGTCGAGCGGGGGTGAAACGCTCGCTCGAGCTCGTCGTCGAGCCTGCCCACGGCGTCGGAGCGCCCAGCATTCGCATCTACCTCGGGGTCGGGGACCGGACGGTCGCCGTGTTCGATGACGGCGACGGCGTCGAGGCGAGACGCCTCGCGGACTGCATGGTCGCCACGGGGGCTAAACGCCTCGAAGAGGCTCGCGAAGCCAACGCTCCGGCATTTCGTATCCTCATTCGCACCCGCGGCGACGCCACCCGACCTTACGGGGATGCAGACCTCGTACTGGGTTCGGCGAGGCGGCGGTTTGCCGAGGGGTTCGTTCCGCTCTTGCTTGGCGAACTCTGAGCCCGGCCGTATAGCCAGCAGATGGCGAATCGACTCAGTTCGGAGATCTCGCCCTACCTCCAGCAGCACGCACACAACCCCGTCGACTGGTACCCATGGGGTCCGGAAGCCCTCGAACGCAGTCGGCGTGAGAACAGGCCCATCTTGCTCTCGATTGGCTACAGCGCCTGCCACTGGTGCCACGTGATGGAGCATGAATCGTTCGACGATCCCGCGATCGCAGAGACGATGAACGCGGCATTCGTCAACATTAAAGTCGATCGCGAGGAGCGCCCGGACCTCGACAAGATCTACCAGACTGCCCTCCAGGTGATGACGCGTCGCTCCGGGGGCTGGCCGCTCACGGTGTTCCTCACGCCGAACCTCGAGCCTTTCTATGCCGGCACCTATTTTCCGCCTGAACCCCGACACGGCAGTCCGAGCTTCGCGATGGTGCTCGAGTCGGTGGCCCAGGCGTTTGCGGATAAGCCCGACGAAGTCTCGTCGATGGCCGGTGAAGTGGTCGAGGCGCTCCGCTCGCTCGACGCAGCACCCGATCCCGCGGGGGTAAGCCCCGAGATTGCCATCGGCGCTGCACAAACGCTCGCGCTTCGATTCGATGAGCGATACGGCGGATTCGGAGACGCACCGAAGTTTCCGAACACGATGAGCCATGACGTGATGCTTCGCGCCCATCGTCGCAGCGGTGACGACCGATGGCTTTCGATCGTCGAACAGTCGGCGCAAGCGATGCTAGAAGGCGGCATTCACGATCAGCTTGGTGGAGGCTTTCACCGGTACTCCACCGACGCGCGATGGCGGGTGCCCCACTTCGAGAAGATGCTCTACGACAACGCGCTGCTTGCGCGGCTGTTCGTCGACTTGTGGCGCATGACGCGCAGGCCGATCTATCGCGAGACCTGCGAGGCGTTGCTCGAATACGTTGTCCGAGAGATGACCGCCGCCGAAGGGGGATTCTATGCCACCCAAGACGCGGACAGCGAAGGTCACGAGGGGACCTTTTTCGTCTGGACTCCCGAACAGCTCCAACAGGCGCTCGCACACGACGACGCGAAGCTTGCGGCACTCTACTGGGGGGTCGACGAGGCAGGGAACTTCGAGAACGGAACGACGGTGTTGCACCGCACGCGGTCGATTCAGGCGCTTGCCGAACAGACGGGGGGCAGCCTCGAAGAGACGACGAGCAGGCTGAACGAGATACGCGAAAAGCTCTTTGCATTCAGAGAGTTGAGGCCAAAACCCTTTCGCGACGAGAAGATTATCGCCTCCTGGAACGGCCTGATGGCAGGCGCGTTCGCGGAGGCAGGCGCTGCTTTCAACGAGCCCCGGTGGGTCGATCGAGCGCGCAGGGCCCTCGGGCATCTTCGTGCCGAGTTCTGGCGCGCGCCGCACCTTGCGCGAATTGCCAAGGACGGCGTCACCCGCGGTCGAGGGTTTCTCATCGACTACGCTGCGGTCGCGAATGCCGCGCTCGATCTCTACGAGGCCACCTTCGAAGGCGAGTGGGCGGACTGGGCGCAGGCCCTCGCGGATGCAGCACTCGACGCGTTCTGGGATGAGTCGGAGGCCCAGCTCTCGTTCGCGAGACCGAGTGAAGACCTCATCGTCCGCAATGAGGACAACCTCGATGGGGAGCTGCCGTCGGGGTCCTCGAGCATGCTGCAACTACTCCTGCGCCTCGACGCGCTCGGATGCGTCGGGCCCTATCGCGCGGTCGCCGATCGCGTGCTCGCCCGGCGGGCGGCACAGGCAGCCAGTATGCCGTTCGCGTACGGGCATCTGGTGGGCGTCGTCGACCACTGGATCCGAGGCGCGTCACACGTGCTCTTCGTCGGGGGAGGTGGCTCCGCCGATCGGACGAACGAACTGGTGCGGCAGGCGCGGACGACGTTTGTCCTCGACAGAATGCTGACGGGGGCCAAGCACGGTGAAGTCGTCGCCGAATCGCTTCTCGGCGCGGTCCCCACCACCCCCGGTGCCTATGTATGTCGCGACCGGACTTGCACGCCGCCAATCGTCGACGCCGAGGCCCTTCGCGCAGTGCTCGAACGCTCCTGACACTCGGCTTGCGCGGGATAAGTCAGCGGCTAATGTGCCGAAATTCGTCCGAAAGCCTGAGTTTTACCGATGTCACAGACTCCCGAATACATTCCTGGCCTCGCCGGTGTCCCCGCAGCACGCACCAGCATCTGCCTCATCGACGGTTCAAAGGGAAAGCTTCAGTACCGCGGCTATCCCATCGAGGTTCTTTCCGAACGCGGCACCTTCGAAGAGGTCGCCTACCTGCTCTTGTTCGGCAAGCTCCCGACGAACGACCAGCTCGAAGGATTTCGTAACGAGCTCATTGCGGAGCGCGGCCTCAAATTTAGAATCATCGATTTGCTCAAGACGCTCCCGGAGAGCGGTCATCCGATGGATGCGCTCACGGCCGCGGTGGCGGCGATGGGGATGTTCTACAAGGGCGACCACATCGAAGACCTCGCATTTCGTCGCCTCAGCGTGATTCGCTTGATTGCGAAACTCCCGACCATCGTGGCGGCGTGGCATCGAATCCGCCGCGGCGACGACCCGATCAAGCCGCGCAGCGACCTGAGTCATGCGGCCAACTTCTTATACATGCTCGAGGGGGAGTTGCCGACGCGACTGGCCGAACGCATCTTCGACGTCGCGCTCATCCTTCATGCGGAGCATTCGATGAACGCCTCGACGTTCACTGCGCGTGTCACCGGATCGACGCTCACCGACCCTTACGCAGTAGTCGCATCGGCCATCGGCAGTCTTGCGGGGCCCCTACACGGCGGAGCCAACGAACAGGTCCTCGCGACGCTCGAGAGCATCGAAGACCGCACTCCTCATGCCGTCCGGCGGTGGGCCGAAGACCGACTGGCCCGGAAGGAAAAGGTGATGGGGTTCGGGCATCGCGTCTACAAGGTCAAAGATCCGCGAGCCGACATTCTGCAGGGTCTTGCCGCGCAGCTCTTCGACAAGTACGGCTCCACTCCCGACTACGGCTTGGCGGTCGAACTCGAAACTCAGATGAACGAGCTGGTTGGCAGCAAGGGCATCTACCCGAACGTCGACTTCTATAGCGGCATCGTCTACCAGAAGCTCGGCATCGAAACCGACCTGTTCACTCCGATTTTTGCGATCTCGCGCGTCGCAGGGTGGCTGGCGCATCTGCTCGAGCAGCTCGAGAACAATCGAATCTTTCGACCGGGCCAGATTTGGGTGGGCGAGGCTGACCGAGACTTCGTTCCGATCGAAGAGCGCGAGTAGCCCGGTCTTAGGGCTTGCAGCCGGGAAGCGCTCCGTCGACGAGGTCGACGATCATCCGTAGACTCTTCTCGATGCGCGTGGTCGTATAGACTTTGCAGTCGCTTCCGACGATGACTGCGTCTGCTGGATACGCGAGCCGTTCGAACATCTTGAGCGCTTTCTTCGGGCCGAGTACGAAAGCCGCGGTACTGAGCGCGTCGGCGTAGATCCCCTCGGCCGTCATCACGGTGACCGAAAGCGAGCGAGTGGCGGGCCGACCGGTGTTCGTATCGATGATGTGGTGCCAACGGTTGCCGTCTTCATCGAAGACCACGTGCTCGTAGTCGCCTGAGGTCGAGAACGAGGCTCCGGTCGACTCGAGAGCCGCGAAGTAGCTGCCCGGATCTCTTGGGTGCTGAATGCCGACACGCCATGGTCTGCCTGCGCGCGTTCCGTGTACCTGGACCTGTCCGCCGCCGAAGATCATGTAGTTGTCGACCCCGCTCCCGCGCAGAATCGCACCGGCCTGATCGAGTGCATATCCTTTGGCGATGCCGCCCGTGCCGATCTTCATGCCACGCTTGCGTAGCTGAACGGTGTGCGTGGCCTTGTTGATTCGGATATTCCGGTAGTCGATGAGCGCAAGCTTCGGCCGGAGCTCTTCAAGCTCGGGAATCTTCACGCTCTCAGGCCGAAAGTCGTAGAGCCCCCAAAGGGCCGCCCACGAAAGATCAAAGGCGCCCCTCGACCAGTTCGACACATCGACTCCCGCGTCGATGACACGCAGTGTGTCGTCGCCGACGCGCACTGCAGGCTTGCCGGCAGCCGCATTCACGCGAGAGATATCGCTGCCGTCGCGCCACTCCGACAATGCCGCTTCGATTCGTTCCACCTCGGTGAATGCTCGCTCGATCGCTTGCTCCGCTGCGGCCGGCGGATCGTCGACCTGGATTCGAAACACCGTGCTCATCAGCGGACGGGAGTGCGTGAGCAGCGGAGCGAGGGCCTCGGGTCTTTCGGACTTTGCTTCCGTCCCAGCCATGGGGGCGTCGCGGCGCGTGTCGCATCCGCCCGCGAGGATGCAGAAGGCTGCCAGGGGCGCCATCGCTCGAACTGACCCGTACCGCACGGGCCGACTGTCGACGGCCAGCGCGCGCGCGTCAACCCGGCTTGCGCTTTGAGCCAGCGTTGGTACCCCATGAGGCATGACGAGACGGATGGGGGTGCGATCTGCCTGTGTCGCAGGCCTGGCCGTCTGTTCATTCTTGTCTGGTCCGGATCGCGCGGCGGCGTTCGGCGACCAGGCGGGCGTCGAAATCGTATCGCTCGATCGCAACACCGACGATCAGGACGCGGTTTCAGTGACGGGGCGGCTTTCGTGGGAAGTTCGGAAGCGCACGAGCGTCGAGCCGATGCTCGAACCCGGCAAGGCACGCCTCTCGGACGACTCCGTGTTTCGGAGTCCAATGCTCTACTGGCGTGGCGACGCAGAATTCGCGCCACTCAGCGAAGCGGAAGTCGAAGCGCTCCGCCGCTACGTGAACCGCGGCGGGTTCATCATCATCGACGATGCGAGCGCGGGCGGAGAGGGCTTCGACCGTTCTGTCCGACGAGAACTCCAGCGTGCCTTCCCAGCAAGCCCTCTCAAACCGATACCAGACGACCACACGATCTTCCGCTCGTTCTACCTGCTCGGCCGCCCGGTGGGCCGTGTCGAAGGGCCGGCGTTCCTCGAAGGCGTGAGTCGCGGGGACCGAATCGCAGTGGTCTACTCGCGGCACGACCTCGGCGGGGCGCTGCGCCGAGACCGCCTGGGCTCCTGGACCCAGGCCGTCGTACCCGGGGGAGAACGACAGCGCGAGCGTGCGATTCGGCTCGCGGTCAATCTCGTTCTCTATTCCCTGTGTACCGACTACAAGGACGACCAGGTCCACGCGCCGTTCATCATGCGTCGGCGTGGATCGGGCCCATGAGGTCGATGCTGTGAGTGGGTGGCAATGGCAGCTTGGCATCTGGGGAGGCGCGACGACCGCGTGGATCCTCGGGCTCGCTCTCCTGGGCCTCTGGCTCCTCGAGCTTCGGTCGATCCGCGGAGAGCGAAACGCGATTCGGCGACTCGTGCTCGGGCTTCTGGGCGGGCTCGGCATTCTCGCGCTCTACGCGGTTGTACTGCAGGTGACCCTCGTTCGCGAATCCTTCGAAGAGGTTGCGGGCGGCACCGTGGTGCTGGTCGATGACTCACGGAGCATGACGCTCTCGGGCGATGCCGGTGAACGCAGTGACGCAGTGCGCGCGCTGGTACGCAGCTGGCAGGAAGACGGTCGGGTCGAACCTCGGATATATCGCTTCGGCTCGGAAACCCGCTCGGCGGTCTGGCAGGACTTCGCCAAGGAGTACGATCCGGCGGACGAACAAACCGATCTCGTTGAGGGACTGTCGTCTGTGATGAGTCGTAGCGTGGACCAGGAAGTGGGCTCGGTGGTCGTGATCACCGACGGTGCGGATGAGAAGTTCCAAGCCGACAGCCTGCTGCTCGAGGTTGGTTCTCCAGCGATTCACTCAGTCGTCGTGGGCGGCGACGATCCGCTCGACGATCAGGCAATCGTTGCCGTCCGGGCGGACACCACGGCCTACGTCGGTGTTCCTGCGATCATTCGTGCCGAGGTCCGAGGGCTTGGATCCTTGCGCGCCACCGATCTCAGCGTCCAACTCTGGAAAGACGACCGGCCGCTCCAGGAGAAGCTCGTCACCCTCGACGCAGACGGCCGAAGCGTGGTCGAGTTTGAAGTCACCCCCAAGCGCCCTGGGCGCGCTCTCTACCGCCTCCGAATTCCCGTCCAGCCGAACGACCGGGTCCCGGAGAACAACGACCGGGCTGCGCTCCTGCGGGTAGGCCGCGACCGTGTCCGCGTACTCCTCGTTGCCGGGCGGCCGAGCTGGGACGTTCGCTTCCTGCGGGATTTCATCAAGCGAGACGGGTCGATCGACCTCATCTCGTTCTTCATTCTACGCGCGCCAAGCGATCTCACGGCGGCGCCCACAGACGAGCTTGCCCTCATTCCATTCCCCACCGATGAGCTCTTTCGAGAGCATCTCGGAAGCTTCGATGTGGTGATTTTTCAGAACTTCGACTTCGAACCCTATGAAATGCAAAGCTATTTGCCGCGCATTCGAGAGTACGTGAAGCGCGGCGGCTCTTTCATGATGATCGGGGGCGACCACTCCTTCTCGCTCGGCGGATACGCCGGGACACCGATCGAGGACATCCTCCCCGTCTCGCTGCGACAGGGTGAGGGCGTGCTTCCGGGGAGCTACAGGCCCCAGCCCACCCGCGAGCTCATCCGGCATCCCGTCGTAGCCCTTGGACCGGACCCCGCCCTCACGCGACGAACTTGGCGGGCCCTTCCTCCGCTTCAGGGCGCGAACATCATCTCGACCGTCAAAGAAGGCGCGCAGGTGCTGCTGCAGCACCCAGGGGCGGCATCCCCAGGGGGAACCCGACTTCCGATTCTGGTGCTCGGCGAGTCGGGACGAGGCCGCGTTGCCGCCATGATGGCCGATGCGTCTTGGCGGTGGCGCTTCGCGGCAGACGACCAGACGACGGGGGCAGACGAGTATGAGCTCTTTTGGGATCGACTCGTTCGTTGGCTGACGCGCGACCCCCTTCTCGAACCCGCCCGTCTATCGACGGACCGCGACCGCTATTCGGTTGGCTCCGAGATCGTCGTGTCAGGACGTCTGCGCGACAAGGGTTACCGAGCGCTTGCGAGCCAACCGGTCACGCTCAAACTCGACCCGAGCGACGCCGAAGGCGTGATCGCGACGACCGACCCCGAGGGACGTGTGCGCGCCACCCTGGCAGGGCCAGGGACCCCTGGAGCCTATGAGGTCAAGGCTGTCGTGGACGGTGAAGAGATCGCAGCAGAGGTATTTCTCGTCGAGCAGAGCGGGGATGAACTTGCGAACCTCGACGTGATTTCGACAGAGCTCGAAGCCGTATCGAATCGCACCGGCGGCCGCACGTTCTTGTCGATCGACGAGGTGCCCCCGCTCGCCGAACTGGCGAAGACCACACGCAGGCTCACGGGCCTCATCGCCAAACAGCCGCTGCTCCATCCGGTGTTCCTTTTTCTTACCGGGCTCATTCTCGCCGCAACCTGGCTCTTGCGGCGTCGCTGGGGCCGGCGGTGAAATTCAAGCCGGTTCTTGCGCTGTCGCGCGATGAGCGAAGTCGGCCTGGACATCACCGGACCCGAGCCTAGAACTAGCGGCCCTCCATGCAGCCCACCAAGCTACGCGGCGCCCGCACTCACAACCTTCGCGGGATTGACCTCGACGTCGCACCTGGCACCTTCCTCGCCGTCGTCGGCCCGTCCGGCGCCGGCAAGTCGTCGCTAGCGTTCAAGACTCTCTACGCCGAGGGACAGCGCCGATACGTCGAGAGCTTCAGCGCCTATGCGCGGCAGTTCCTCGAGCGGCTTTCCCGTCCACCCGTAGACGAACTCGATCCCGTTCCCGTAGGAATTGCGGTCGACCGTCAGGCTCCGGTCCGTACCAGCCGCTCGACCGTCGGTACGATGACCGAAATCGCGGACTACGCGAAACACCTTTGGGCCCACGCAGCTGAGCTCCACTGTCCGACCTGCCAATCCGTAGTGAGTCGCGATGCTCCCACCCGCGCCGCGCAGACGGTGATGAGCGAGCTGCCCGGTCAGAAACTGTTGGTCACGTATCCCGTCGCGGTCGCCGATGCGGAACACTTCGTCGGCGTCCGTGAGACACTGGTCCGCGACGGCTACCGACGGGTTCGCGTCGATGGCGAGGTTCGCGATCTCGACGAAGTCCGTCCGAGCGACGTGACCAAGGGCCGCAGCAGCGTGGTGCACGTCGTGGCCGATCGAACCGTGGCGCGAAGCCAGGATCGCGCGCGCCTGGTCGAAGCCATCGAGGTGGCGATGCGACGGGGGGGCGGACGCGCAAGTGTCTGGTCGAAGGAGGGCACCGAACTCGGCTTCTCCGAAGGTCTCCACTGTCCGACGTGCGACCGCGCTTTTCGCCGAGCCACTCCGGGGCTCTTCAGCTTCAACAGCCCCATCGGCGCCTGCGAGGCCTGTCGGGGGTTTGGGCGAACCATCGAGATCGATCTCGAACGGGTGATTCCCGACTACTCACTCTCGCTCGGTGAAGGAGCCGTCCGCGCCTGGCTGGGAAAGGCCACTCAGTGGGAGCGAAAGGAGATGCGGCAGAAAGCCAAGAAGGCCGGCATCCCACTCGACCTTCCCCTTCAGGACTTCTCCGCAGCGCAGCTCGCATGGCTCATCGACGGCGATGAGGTCGGCTATCCCAAAGGCTGGTGGGGGATCCGGAGCTGGTTCAAGTGGATGGAGTCCCGCGCCTACAAGATGCACGTCAGGGTGTTTCTTTCACGCTACCGAAAGTACGAGACCTGTGCGGCCTGCGATGGGACTCGGCTCAAGTCGGATGCGCTGGCCTGGAGAATCGACCGGCTGAGCCTTCCCGAGTTTTACCAGCTCCCCGCCCGAGACGCGCTCTCGATTCTCGAACGGCAGGAAGCGCGCTTCGAGGGAGATGCCGGCGCGGCTCTTCTGTGGCGCGAGGCGCTCAGTCGACTTCATGCCCTGTGCAACGTCGGCCTCGGCTACCTTTCGCTCGACCGGACCTCGCGGACGCTGTCGGGCGGCGAGACGCAGCGGGTCGCTCTGACGAGCGCGCTCGGTGCCACGCTGAACGGCGCGATGTTCGTCCTCGATGAACCAACGGTCGGTCTGCACCCGCGCGACGTCGAACGCCTTCTCGACGTCGTGCGAGCGCTCTCCAAAGACGACAACGTGGCCATCGTCGTGGAGCACGATCCCGAGATGATCCTCGGAGCGGATCGCGTCATCGAACTCGGTCCCGGCGCGGGCGAGCGCGGTGGACAAATCGTCTTCGACGGAACGCCGGCGGCTCTTCGTCGCGCCAACACGGCCACAGGCGCAGCCCTAAAACAAAGCAAGTCAGTCACGCGGCCGCGCCGGAAGGCCAAAGGATGGATTCGAACTCAAAGGAGCCTCCGGCCACAATCTTGAGAATGTCGACGTTCGTTTCCCTGCGGGCGCGATGACCTGCGTCACGGGGGTGAGCGGATCCGGAAAGAGCAGCCTCATTTTCGAAACCTTGTTGCCCGCGGCACGACGTCGCTTGGGCCTGAAGTCCGATGACGGGCCGCTTCCGCACGCATCGTTCACGGGCGTCGATGCGCTCACCGGCATCGTCGGCGTAGACCAGGCCCCACTCGGGCGCACCTCACGCGGCAACGCGGCAACCTATCTGAAGATTTGGGAGCTCTTTCGGAAACGCTTCGCCTCTCAGCCCTTGGCCAAAGAGCGGGGCTACAAGCCCGGCTTCTTCTCGTTCAACGTGCCCGGGGGTCGGTGCGAAGCCTGTCGTGGGGACGGCGCTGAGACCGTGGAGATGCAGTTCCTCGCCGACGTGGTGTTCTCTTGTCCCGAATGCAAGGGGCTGCGGTTCATCGGTCCCGCACTCGACGTGGTGTTCGGCGGCTTGAACGTCTCGGAGGTCCTGCAGCTAACCGCCCAAGAGGCGTCCAATCACTACCGCGAGGATGCGACCGTCGTGCGGGCACTCGACCCGCTGCTCGAAGTAGGCCTTGGATACCTTCGACTTGGACAACCGCTCAATACGCTCTCGGGTGGTGAAGCACAGCGCCTCAAGCTTGCCGAGGCTCTTCTGCAGGCGACCCCGGGTTCGCTACTGGTATTCGACGAGCCTACCGCCGGCCTCCACGCAAACGACATCGAACCTCTGCTCCAGGTCCTCGATACGCTGGTGGATCGGGGCGATACGGTGGTGGTCGTGGAGCACGACATGCAGGTTGCCGCGTTTGCCGACTACGTCATCGACATGGGGCCGGGAGCGGGAGAAGAGGGCGGTCGGATCATCGCCTCGGGGACGCCGGAGGCGGTAGCCAAGAAGAAGGGCTCCCAGACCGCGCCGTATCTGACCCGCGCCCTCGAGGGAGCCGGCGGCGCCGTGCCGAAGAAGCGCGCCCAGAAGAAGCGACGCGCCACGCGACGCCACGACATCGAGATCAACGGTGCTCGGGAGCACAACCTCAAGAACCTTTCGGTGCAGATTCCGCGCGAAAAACTCGTGGTCCTCACGGGTCCAAGCGGGAGCGGAAAGAGCACGCTCGCGTTCGACGTCCTCTTCGCCGAAGGGCAGCGTCGCTATCTCGAGACGCTGTCTCCGTATGCCCGGCAGTACATGCCCCAGCTCCCGCGGCCCGCCGTCGATCAGGTCGTTGGAGTGCCCCCAAGCGTCTCGCTCGAACAACGAATGACTCGAGCGGGTGCCAACTCGACGGTCGCCACCGTGACCGAGGTCTCGCACTATCTCCGCCTCGTATGGGCCCGCATCGGAACCCTGCACTGTGTGGATTGCCAGGTGCCGATCGCAGCGCGCTCTGCCGCGGCCCTCGTCGGGGACGTCGGCAAAGCCTTCGGCAAGAAGCGCGTCACTCTGCTCGCGCCCGTGGTCCGCGGCCGCAAGGGCATTCACCGGGAGCTTCTCGACAAGGCGCAGCGAGACGGATTCACCGAAGCGCGAATCGACGGCGAGCTTCAAGCGCTAAGCCCCGGAATGAAACTCGACCGCTACACCGAGCACGACATCGAGCTCGTGACCGGGCACACCAAGGCCAACACAAAAGGGCTCGAGCCCTTGCTCGACCGGGCGCTTCAGGTCGGTGGAGGCGCGGCGTGGGTCGTGGCGGGCAACGACTCGATGCAGCTTTCGAGCACACGTGCCTGTCCCAACTGCGGACGGGGCTACCCCGAGCTCGATCCGAGGTTCTTCTCGTTCAACACTCGCCAGGGCCAGTGCGCGGCATGCGAAGGCCGCGGGGAGATTGTCGAGAAGCGACGACGACGCAAGAAGAAGGCCGAGACGCGTCGGCTCTGCGACGTGTGCGACCAAACTCGTCTCTCGCCGCTAGCCCGCGGGGTCACTGTCGACGAAATGCCGATTACCGATCTGTTTGAGCAGAGCGTCAGCGAGGTCACCAAAACGCTTCGCAAGATGAAGCTCCGAGGACGTGACGAGACGATCGCGCACACGCCGATTCAGGAAGCACTTCGGCGCCTCACGTTTCTCGAAGAGGTGGGGCTTGGCTATCTCGGTCTTGGTCGAGCAGCGAATACGCTGAGCGGAGGCGAGATGCAGCGGGTGCGTCTTGCAGCGCAGCTTGGCAGCGGATTGACCGGGGTCCTGTACGTGCTCGACGAACCGACCATCGGCTTGCATCCACGAGATACGGACCAGCTTCTCGGGGCGCTCCGAGGATTGGTCGATCGCGGGAACTCGGTGTTGGTCGTCGAACACGATGCCGACACGATTCGAGCCGCCGACCACGTGATCGACGTCGGACCAGGCGGGGGTAAGCACGGCGGCAGCCTGGTCGCGCAGGGAACCCTCGACACGATGAAGGGTTCAGTCACTGCAAAGGCGCTTGCGCGCCCGCCGACGGTTCCGGAGACTCGCAGGAAGATCGACGGAGCGCCCTGGATCGCGCTTCGTGGCGTGAACCATCACAACCTACAAAACGTGGACGTTCGTTTTCCCCTCGAGCGGCTCGTGGCGGTAACCGGCGTCAGCGGGTCGGGCAAGAGCTCTCTGGTGCGAGAAGTACTTCTGCGAGCGACCCGTGATGCGCTTGGCCTGGTCAACGACCGTGCCCCAGGTGGCTTCGATGGGATCGAGGGCTTCGAGACCCTCGCCCGTGCGATCGAGATCGACCAGAGCCCGATCGGCAGAACGCCGAGGTCGGTTCCCGCGACCTACATCGGCCTCTGGGACACCGTCCGCAAACTCCTTGCGGGTACACCTGAAGCGCGCGCACGCGGATACGGACCGAGTCGCTTCTCATTCAACGTCGAAGAGGGGCGCTGTCCGGACTGCAAGGGCCAGGGCTCGATCCACGTGGAGATGGCGTTCCTTCCGGACGTCAACATCCCCTGCGACACCTGCAACGGCATGCGATTCACGCCCGAAACCCTCGAGGTGCGTTGGCAGGGGCTCAATGCGGGGGAGCTTCTCGATCTCGAAATCGCCGAGGCGGTCGACGTGTTCACCCCGGTGCGCACGATACGGGCGCCACTCGAACTGCTCGTCGACCTTGGCCTCGGATACCTGCACCTCGGGCAGGCCTCGAACACATTGAGCGGCGGCGAAGCCCAGCGGATCAAGCTGGTTTCAGAACTCGCCGCAGGGCGCAACGTCGGACCGACGCTCTATGTGATGGACGAGCCGACGACAGGCTTGCACCGGGACGATGTCGCGCGGCTGATTGGCGTGCTCCAGCGCCTCGTCGACAGGGGCGATACCCTGGCCGTGATCGAGCACCACCCGGACGTGATGCTCGCGGCCGACTGGGTTGTCGACCTCGGTCCAGAGGGGGGCGCCGCCGGCGGTCGAGTGGTCGCGCAGGGAACTCCAGAAACCATCGCAAAGCGGAAGCGAAGCCACACGGGCGAGGTCCTGCGGCGCGAACTCGCACAGCCGCGCAGCTGAGAAGGCACGCTGGTCCGCCGTGGTCCCTGCTGTCTAGTGCGCGCCGAGCTCTTTGAGATCGGGGCCGGCCCACAGAGCACGTCCGACGTGTCGCTGCAGGTCCGCCGCCGTGAGCCCATGCCGGACTTCGCGAACGACCATGCGATCAGAGCGAAACTCGAACACGGCAAACGAGCAGATCAGCACGACGAGCGGCAACCCGTCATGGAGCTTCTCGTCGATCAGATCGGAGGCTTCGTCGAGCGAGACGAGGCTAAGTCCGACGAGCGGCAACCCGAGCGTTGCGATTGCCTCGGGCACCTCCGCGAGACCATCGGGCGAGAGCTTCGACACTTCCACAAACGCAATCGATGCGGCCCCGTGTGCCGGCCCGTGGGAGGCGGCGGACTTCAATCGCTCCGGCAGCCCTGGGCCGTACGAGGCTACCCGGCCAGCGCATTCTTCGGCGGCGCGCGCGAGCACCCTGCGGGTGTCAGCCTCGGTCGCGAGCGATGGCATCGGTAAAGCGCCGAAACAGATAGCGCGAGTCGTGGGGCCCGGCGGCCGCCTCGGGATGGTACTGCACGCTGAAGGCGCCGCTTTCCGGGTGCTCGATGCCTTCGCAGGTGTCGTCGTTGAGGTGCAGGTGCGTGATCTTGCACTTGCTCTCGAGCGAGGCGACGTCGACGCAGAAGCCGTGGTTCTGCGTGGTGACCTCGATTCGCCCCGTCTCGAGGTCTTTGACCGGCTGGTTGAGGCCACGGTGGCCGAACTTGAGTTTGTAGGTCGAACCGCCGAGCGCAAGGCTCATCAGCTGATGTCCGAGGCAAATGCCGAAGACCGGCTGCTTGCCGAGAAGCCCTTGGACCGTCGCGATGCCTTGGGAGACGGCGGACGGGTCGCCCGGTCCGTTCGAGAGGAACACGCCGTCAGGGCGCAGCGCGAGGATCTCTTCTGCGCTGGTGGTCGCAGGAACGACGGTGACTTTGCAGCCCTCGTCGACGAGACACCGCAGGATGTTGAGCTTCACTCCGAAGTCGATGGCAACCACGTGCCAAGGATGCGCGTCTTTGCGCCTTTCAGCCCAGACGTCGCTTCCTTCGGTCCATTCGTAAATCTCCGCGGCCGTTACCTCTCCGGTCAGGTCCTGTCCGCTCATCGGTGGAGCGGCGAGGGCGCGGTCGTGCAGCGTCGCTGGGTCTTCGGTGCCGATCGCGGCCATCTGCGCTCCCGCGTCACGAATATGGCGGGTCAGTGTCCGCGTATCGACTCCTTCGATACCAACGATGCCAGTCCTGCGGAGGTAGTCGTCGAGCGAGCCCGTCGCGCGCCAGTTGCTGGTGACCTGCGACACTTCGCGCACCACAAATCCGCGAAGGGCAGGGGCCCGAGCTTCGCTGTCTTCGAGATTGATGCCGGTGTTGCCGATCTGCGGCGCGGTCATGGTCACAATCTGGCCGCAGTACGAGGGATCGGTGAGGACCTCCTCGTAGCCGGTCATACCAGTGGTGAATACCGCTTCGCCCACGGCCGTGCCGGAGGCCCCAAATGCAGTCCCGCGAAAGCGGGTACCGTCAGCGAGAACCAAGTGTGCTTCTTTCATGTTCGTTCGAGCTCGTAGGCAACCTCGCCCCCGACGAGGGTGAGCGTGGGTCGGCCGACCATTTCGCGGTCGAGCCACGGGGTATTGTGCGACTTCGACCGTAGCGCCTCCTGCGTGAGAAGCCATCGAAGCTCGGGGTCCACGACGGTGATGTCCGCCCGGGAACCTACCCGGAGAGAGCCGCCCTCGAAGTCGGGGATTAGGCGCGCCGGCGCGGTCGATAGCGTTTCCACCAATCGCATCGGCGAAAGCACTTCCTGGCGCATGAGCCCGAGGAGCGATGCCACCGCGCTTTCGAGCCCGTTGATACCAACGGACGCGGCCTCGAACTCACAGTCCTTTTCGAGGTCGGTGTGGGGCGCGTGGTCCGTTGCGATGCAATCGATTGTGCCATCGGCGACTGCGTCGAGGAGGGCCTGACGGTCCTCCTCCTCACGCAGCGGAGGATTCACCTTGCAGTACGTATCGTAGCTCAGCAGCGCTTCGTCGGTGAAGAGCAGATGGTGCGGCGTCACCTCGGCGGAGACGCGGAGGCCGCGCGACTTGGCCTCACGGATGAGCTTGACGGCGCCGAGGCTCGAAATGTGGGCCACGTGGTAACGGGCCCCGGTGAGTTCCGCGAGGATGAGGTCTCGGGCGACGATGATGTCCTCGGCCGCGCGAGGCCATCCCCGAAGACCAAGCTGCGTCGAACGTGCACCTTCGTGCATCTGCGCGCCCTGCGTGAGGTGATGGTCTTCGCAGTGTTGACTCACCAGCAGGTCGAACGTCCGCGCGTACTCCATCGCATGGCGCATCACGGCGGCGTTCATCACGCACAAGCCGTCGTCGCTCACCCCGATGGCGCCCGCGTCCCGCATGTCGGCCATCTCGGTAAGCTCCGCCCCTCGCTGCCCCTTGGTGACCGCACCGAAAGGCAGGAGGCGAGTGCCGCCATGCTCTGCGGCCCGAGACAGGAGCATCTCGGTGATCGCCCGGTTGTCGTTCGCCGGCTTCGTGTTCGGCATTGGGCAGACGGCCGTGAATCCGCCAGCGGCGGCCGCAGCGAGCCCGGAGGCGATGTCTTCCTTGTACTCCTGACCGGGTTCGCGGAGGTGCACGTGAAGGTCGACGAAGCCAGGGCAGACCCAAGAGCCATGCATGTCGAGCACTCGCACCCGATCGCTTGGCTGGTGGCTGGCACCGGCGTCTCGTCCCACCGCGGTGATTCGGCCCGCCTCGATGAGCACATCCGCGGTTTCGTCGAGCGCTGACGACGGATCGAGGACGCGTCCTCCGCGAAGGATCAGCATAGCCGTCCGCCATTACGTGACGGACCCAGACCAGTCAACCGGTCAGCCAGCCTTGCGATGCAGCTCGTCGTCGTCGTCGTCCGCCGCCGCAGCGACGGTACCGACCGAAGACGAGATCTTCGCTTCGGACTTCTTTTCTTCGACTCGCTTCTTCATCGACATCACTTTGCGATAGACCGATGCGAAGTCTTTGTTGCGCGTGGCCATGGTTGGTGCCCCGCCGCGCAGAAGGGTTTGGAGGATGAACTCGAGAACTTGAATCTCGCCTTCAGAGAAACTGTTGCTGATGCGCATGAGTTCGGATCTACCATCGGCTTCTCTATATGACAATCCGTGACGAGCGATGTAGTGCAACATACTGCAATACGAGTTGAAGGTTTGCGCTCCAATACTTTGAAACACATGGCATTTTAGGAAAGCCAATCGCTCTATCAGCGATCGTGCCGAGCCGATTCCCCACGATGAATGGTTGACAACCTAGGCCCCGACGTCGTGTCGGGAGGCGCTGCGTCGGCCGAACCCGCGGGCGCTGCTTAGGAGTCGGCGGCGGTCACGCGTACGACCTCGTCGATCGTCGTGACGCCATCCACGACCTTGGAGAGCCCCGCCACGCGAAGCGTCGAGACCCCTTCGCGGATCATCTGCTCTTTGAGTTCGGCCGTCGATCCGCCCTGAAGCACGATCTCGCGCAGAGGCTCGCCGAACGGCATGACCTCGTAGAGCGCGACTCGTCCCTTGTACCCGGTATCGTTGCAGACCTTGCAGCCTGAACCGCGGTAGGCAACGACGTTGGGAATCTCGTCTGGCTTGAAACCGACGTCGAGCAGCGCCTGCTCGTCGGTGGGCACCTGTACTTTGCACTCGACGCAGATTTTCCGCGCGAGACGCTGGGCAAGCACGAGATTGACCGAGGCGGTGACCAAGAACGGCTCGACGCCCATGTTGAGGAGTCGGGTGACCGTGCTCGGCGCGTCGTTTGTGTGGAGGGTCGACAACACCAAGTGGCCGGTCAACGCGGCCTTGACCGCGATCTCCGCAGTTTCGAAGTCTCGAATCTCGCCGACCATGATGATGTCGGGGTCCTGACGCAGGAACGACCGAAGTGACGCCGCGAAGTTGAGACCGATGTCCTCATGCATCTGCACCTGGTTGATGCCCATGAGGTTGAACTCGATGGGATCTTCGGCCGTGCTGATGTTGGTCTCGACGTCGTTGAGGTCCGACATAGCAGAGTAGAGAGTGGTCGTCTTACCGGAGCCCGTGGGGCCGGTGACTAGGACCATGCCGTACGGCTGATGAATCGCGTCGCGGAAATCGGCGAGCGGCTTCGACTGGAACCCGAGCTTGGTCATATCGAGCTGCAGGTTGGACTTGTCGAGAAGTCGAAGGACGATTTTCTCGCCCCACAGAGTCGGGACCGCCGAGACTCGGTAGTCCATCTCGCGGCCCTTGCCGAGCTTGAGTTTGATTCGACCGTCCTGCGGAAGACGTCGTTCGGCAATGTCGAGCGACGACATGATCTTGAGGCGCGAAGCGATTGCGTTCTTCAGCTTGATCGGCGGAGTCATCTCCTCGTGAAGCACGCCGTCGACGCGGTAGCGAACGCGAAGCACGCGTTCATACGGTTCGACGTGGATGTCAGAAGCGCCTTGCTTGATCGCATTCAACAGAATGGCGTTGCACAGTCGAATGACAGGAGCGTCTTCACTGGCTCGTTCGAGGTCGAGGAGGTTCTCGTCATCATCATCGAGGGCGACTTCGATTTCGGACTCGTCGAAGCCCTCCATGATGTCTTCGTATGAGATCTCTGGCTGCGCGTAGGCGCGTTCGAGAGCCGCGAGAATCGCACTCTCCGACGAGACCACCGGCTCGACGTTGTAGCCGGTGAGGAACTTCACATCGTCGATGGCGTTCAAGTTCGACGGGTCGGCCATCGCCACGATGAGCGAGCTGCCGGCGCGCGAGACGGGAATGATCTTGTGTCGCTCGCACACCTGCGGGCTGATCAGCTTCAGGATCTCTCGGTCGATATCGTACTCGGAGAGGTCGATCGATTGAACGCGGTACTGCTCGCTGAGGAAGTCGGTGATCTCCTGGTCGGAAATCGCACCGAGCCGCGCAAGCGCATACCCGAGACTGATGTTCTCGTCCTTCTGTTGCTTCTGCGCCTCTCGAAGCTGTTCGAGGCTGATCCGCTTTTCGCGGACGAGAAGCTCACCGAGTCGGTTCCTACTCATGATCCTGTTTTCCCAGCGGGTACAGCATTAGTATATTTATTCACACAATTAAGGAAAACTCAAGTCTGAGAGACCGCTGAAGACGGCCGGAAGTATGTGAGCTAGCGCACTTTCGGCAACACGCGGGTTGGATGGCGGCCTGATTTCCCGCGTGCTTTCCATCGTTCTGGGCCGCTCGCCCGCTTGCCGCATCCCGAGACACAGGGTAGCTCGCCCACGTGGCGAAGCCGAAAAAGCAAATCACCGCAGCCCCTCGGGATACCGGCGAGGCGCTTCAACAGCTCGAGAAGCCCGCGATGAACTGGAAGGTCATTGGCCTCATCGCGCTGGCGCTGTCCGTGGTCTGGGTGATCGCAGGCATGCTCATGCCCAACATCGGGTACGTGGGCATCGTCATCGCGGGCGTGCTCACCGCCATCGCCCTCGGGTTCATGTTCTGGGTCTGGAGGCTGACTCGGCGTTCGGCAGACATCGCGACGATCCTGAGGGGAGCCACCGACAAGGAAGGACGTGCGGTTGCGCTCGAGCAGCTCCGCGCGCGCCAGGCGCCCGGCGGCAAAGATGCGCTCAACGCCATCGCCCAGGCACAGCTCGTCGCGCAAGAAGACCCAAGCGAAGCGATCCGAATCCTCGAAGGCATCGACCTCAAGAAGGCACCGGCGCTGG
This sequence comes from uncultured delta proteobacterium, assembly GCA_963845195.1. Lineage (GTDB taxonomy): Bacteria > Myxococcota_A > Polyangia > Polyangiales > Houyiibacteriaceae > SG8-38. The sequence continues at coordinate 1,336,296 of CAWJRH010000004.1, read as the reverse complement.
TGCACGACGACGTGCGCGCAAACCTCGCGATGTTCTATCTGATGACCGGCAAGGCGCGAGAGGCGCGAGAGCTTGCCGACGAGATTCGACTCGACCGACAGCCGCAGGCTCGCGCCAAGGCGATGTACGCCGCCGTCGTGGCGGAGGCCAATGCTCGAACGGGTGACGCCGAGGAAGCACGCAAGCTGCTCGAAACCTATGACCCCGACGACGGCGAGTACGCGCAGGTTGCCGGAATGCTGTGGCGGGCGCGCGTGTACACCTACGTCGCCACGAAGAAGAGGGGACGCGCCAAAGAAGCGATGGAACGCTTGCTCGAGGTCGATCCCAACATGGTTGCCGCGTTCGTTCAGCGTGGAACGCGCCCCGAGCTCAGTCGGCTTGCGAAGCAAGTGCTTGCCGGGGGCGGCGCGTTGCCAAAGCCGAAGATGCGCGTCCGGACGCGCTGAGCCCGCGTGGCGTCACGTACCTGGACCGTCCGTGAGGTGCTCGATTGGACGACCCGCGACTTCGCAGAGCGGGGCATCGATTCTCCGCGTCTCGATGCGGAGCTGCTCGTCGCCCACGCGCTCGAAGTCGGCCGAATCAACCTGTACCTGGATTTCGACCGGCCACTCACGGAGGAAGAACGAACCAAGATTCGCGAGCTCGTCGGCCGCAGACGCGAGCGTGAGCCCATCGCGTACATCCTCGAACACCGCGATTTTTACGGTCGGAGGTTTCGGGTCGGGCCTGGGGTCTTGATTCCACGGCCTGATACGGAAACTCTCGTCGAACGCGCGCTAGGCTGCATCCCCGAGGAAGCAACGGTTCGCGTTCTCGACGTCGGCACCGGAAGCGGGGCAATCGCGCTCACTCTGGCGGCAGAGCGGCCGCTGACGCAGATCACGGCGACGGATGTGTCCGAAGACGCCTTGCGTCTCGCCGCGATCAACGCCGAGCGCCTCGGGCTGGCCGACCGCGTGGATCTGCTGATGGCGGATCTCATAGACCCGCCTCGGGAGTTCGATCTCATCGTCAGCAACCCTCCGTATATACCGAGCGGCGATATCCCAACCCTGTCCGCAGACGTGCGCGACCACGAACCCATGCTGGCTCTCGACGGGGGGAAGGAAGGGCTAGATGTCGTCCGCGCCTTGATTTTGCGGGCGGCGACCGTCACCAAGACCGACGCCAACCTCCTATTCGAAATCGGGATCGGGCAGGCCGAGGCAGTGTTGGCGCTCGCGTCTCAGAGCTCGGACTGGGAGCACCGAGAGACCTATGCCGACCTCAATCGCGTGCCCCGCGTCGTTCATCTGCGGCGCACTTGACGCAGCCATAGCTCCGCGAGCAGCAGGAGAGCAGTCAGCAACAGAAGGAACGGCGTGAGTGGTTGTTCGATGCCGCTTGCGTTCGCGGCCGCGCCAATGGCAGGGGAGGAGTCGACCACGGGGACGGGGCCCGGGGTCAGGTCGGTTTCTTCGATCGGCGCGTCAACCACGAACGCGAACCTCGGACCCTCGACGCCGTTGACCAAGACCCGATAGGCACCGATTTCTTCAGTCTCGACGAACGCGACACGGTCACCGTCGGGGAGGTCGACCGTACGGCCAGAGGGCGTAACTACCTGGACGCGCTGTGTCGACGTCGATCCAGGCAGCGAGACCGAAGCGAAAGGGGCCACGGCGTGCTCGGTGCGCCCCGCCAGACGCGAGAGTGTCTTCAACACGAAAGGAACGAACGCGGGCTGGTAGGGCAGATCCGTCCAGGCATCGTCGATGGTCGTCGCAAACATCGCAACGCGTCCATTCTCATAGCGGTGTTCGACCATCGCCGGAGATCCGTCGCTGAAGCGGACCGTCACCGTTGCGTCCAGGCTGGCTTCATCGATCGGCGTGCGTCCACGCACGGTGGCGTCCGAAAGTTCAGGCAGCCCAGGCGCTTCCAAACCCAGCGATACGTCATCGGTGCGAGTCGCGGTATATCGAGCCGGAAGGAGCTCCTGGAGCACACTGCCGTACGCACGCGGGGTGATGCGGTCTCCTGCCGTGATCCACACGCTTCCTCCACCGGCGACGAAGCGTCGCAGCAGAGGGAGCCACTTCGAATCGAGCGCTGCGTTGGCGAGGACGACGACATCCGCACGAATGATCGAACTCTCGGACAGATCGTCTGCTTCGAGCGTCTCGACGGCGAACGCCTGGCCTACCTGCGGCGCTACCTCGAGCGCTTGCGAGATGAACGCCGTCTCACGCTTCCTCGGATCGGGGTGGGGATCGCCATCGACCAACAGCACGTGCACCGTGTCCGATCCGAGAAGTACGCCCCGAACGTTGTCTTCGAGAAGAGCGTCGTCCGTCTCGAGGGTGAGTTCCACGACCGCACTTGCCGAAGCTTCCGGGATAGTCAGGGTCGCGACGCTGCGATCGCCGACCCGTGCGACATCACTCTCCGTGATTGGCTGGCCGCGTTGTCGCAGCGCGACCCGCATGGGCTGGTCGAGCTCGCTGCCCGCGATCGTCGCTTCGATGCTCAGGGGCATGCCAGGCTCTCGATCCCCGATGACCTCGACGTCGGCAATGCTTCGGTTGCTCGGTTTCGCGGACCCCATTTGGTTGAATGAGACACTGATGCCGCGACTCGGCCAATCGCACTCCTCGGCCTTCGCCCCCGGCGTGAAGTCCGACACTACGACGAGCCTACGATCGGCGAGCTCGCTCTCGAGAAGCAGGTCGCTCGCGGTGCGAACCCCGTCACACAGCGCGTTGCCCCGGATGGAGCGTTCGGCAAGACCTCCAAGCGCGTCACGCACGAAGGTCGTATCACCGTTTCGCCGCACCCAGACACGGGGCGGATTGCCGGCGAGTACCACCGAGACCTCCGACCCCTCGGGCAGCTGAGCGACGGCATCTTGAGCGGCGTCGATTGCGGCGCCGAGCCGCGTATCACCGCCGTCAAGTGCGGACATTGACATGGAGTCATCGAGCACGAGCGCCAGCGCATGTTGCTGGTCCGCCACACTCGACTTGGCGATGCGAAAGGGCTGTGCCGCCACCAGTGCAAGGAGCCCGATCAACAGAACGCGCGTCGCCAAGAGCAACATGTCGACGACACGAAGGCGAGCCGCCCGGGTTGAGTGAATACGATGGAGGAAGGCGATCGTCGGCAGGGTCTGCCTCGGCAGCTTCTGGCGCCGCAGCAGATGCGCCAGGATCGGAGCGCCAACACCGATGAGGCCGAGGAGCATCCAAGGAAGACCGAATCCCATGGCTCAGCTCGCTCGCAGTAGTTGAATCAGGGTGTGTTCCGGCGGCACGTCGGTGCGCGCCAGCTGGTACCGGGCGCCCGTCGCAACGACCTGCCGCTGACAGGACTCGATGAACGCGTCGATCTCTTCGCGGTAGCGGCGCCTGACCCCCTGAGGGTCGACTTCGAGCGCCGCTTCGCCCTCGAGGCCCTCGAAATGCAAAGGCTGTTCGTACGGAAGCTCGATCTCGGCCGGGTCGAGGATGTGAAGGATCATCGTCTGATGCCCTCGCGCTTGCAGTCGCGCCACCGGACTCAGCGCATCGGCGCGGAGGTCGAGCAGGTCGCTCGCCACGACGACCAGGCTTCGACGGCCCGCATGTTCGATCAGCTTGTCGAGCGCCTCGTGGAGGCCGGTCTTGGCCTTGGTCGACGCCGGACCCGCCAGAGTGCGCATCAAATAGTCGAGGTGCGCAGCACCCGAGCGCGGGGGAAGTCTGTCGCGAATCATCGCGTCGAAGGTCACCAAGGACACGGCGTCGCCCTGGCGTGTGAGCACGTAGGCGAGGGCGCCAAGGAGCGTCGCGGCGTAGTCGAGCTTCGTCGTCTCACCGCTCCCCCAGTCCATCGACGCGGACACGTCGAGCGCCAAGTGGCCGCGCATCTGCGTCTCGTGCTCGAAGTACTTGATTGCGTATCGATCGGAGCGCGCGTAGGCGCGCCAGTCAATGAGACGCGGGTCGTCTCCCGGCCGATACTCGCGATGCTCTTTGAAGATCGCGCTCGCCCCGCGATGCGGGCTGCGATGCATTCCAGCCAGCAGGCCGTCGACCGTTCGGCGGGCTCTGAGTGTAAGACCGGCAAGCCGCGTCGCGAGCTCTGGGTCGAGCACGCGGCTCACGGTTCGAGGTCGTGCATGATGGACTGGATGACGTTGGCGGCAGAAACCCCCTCGGCCTCAGCGCGAAAGTTCATGACGAGACGATGCATCAGGGTCGGTTGCACGAGTGCAGCCACGTCTTCGAGCTCGGCAGCGAATCGGCCCCGAAGGATCGCCCGTGCCTTCGCTCCGAGGATCAGGCCCTGGCTTGCGCGCGGACCCGCCCCGAATGCAACGTGCCGCTTGACCGTCTCGCTCGCCTTCGGGTCGTCGGGGCGTGACGCACGAACGATGTCGACGGCATGACGAATCACGTGATCTGCAGCTGGAACGCGCGGCACCAGGTCTTGAAAAGCCACGATCTGCTCGGAAGAAAGCACCGGTGTGATCGTCGTCGCCATCGGTGCGGTCGTACGCTTCACGATGTCGATTTCTTCGTTCGCGCTTGGATACCGCACGTCGATCTGAAACAAGAACCGGTCGAGTTGAGCCTCGGGAAGAGGATAGGTCCCTTCCTGCTCGATCGGGTTCTGAGTCGCGAAGACGAGATAGGGCTGCTCCAGCGCATAGGTATGACCGCTCGCGGTGACGCGACCTTCGGCCATGGACTGAAGCAAGGCGGCCTGCGTCTTCGGTGGGGCCCGGTTGATCTCGTCAGCGAGTAGGATGTTGGTGAACACCGGACCCGGTATGAAACGGAACTGCCGCTTGCCGGTGGCGTTGTCTTCTTCGAGCACGTCGGTTCCCGTCACATCGCTCGGCATGAGGTCCGGCGTGAACTGGATTCGATTCGAGTGCAGTGAAAGCGCGTCGGCGAGGGTGGTGATGAGGAGGGTTTTGGCTAGACCCGGAACCCCTACGAACAGGCCATGGCCTCGAGCGAAGAGGGCGATCAGCAGAAGCTCGATGACGTCTTCCTGGCCGATGATTCTCTGGCGCAGCCTCGTCTCGATCTCTTCGCGAGCCTTTGCGAGCTTCTGGACCTGAACGACATCGGAGGCGGTCTCGATTGGAGGCGGAGGAGGCGTGCTTCGTACGGGGTCGCTCACCGGGACCTTGTAGCGCTCTTCGGAAGAAGCGCCAGATTACTCACGGTTTCCACCGAGACGGCTACACAGTGACCGCTCGTTCGTGGCTGCGGCGCCTTCGAGCTCAGCGATGACGCAGTGAGGCTGAGGGTCGAACGGATTGAGCGCGATCGCGCGCCTCGCCGACTCCTCGGCACCTACCAGATCGCCGGTGCGAAGCCGCGCCGCCGCAAGCCCCGAATGCGCCGGCGCGTGGGTCGGATACAGTTCGAGCGTGTTCAGCAGGGGCCTGATCGCAATCGCGGGTCGCCCACCGGCGAGCGCCGACCGCGCGTAGCGCGACGCAACCACCGGGTCTCCAGGTGCCACCGCATGCGCTTTGCCGTACTCGACTGACGCAGCGTTCGGGCGCGACCGGCTCCAGAGCAGGTCTCCGAGCCGAAGATGCTTTCGAGCGGTGTCGACTTCGACCGCAGCAAGCTCGTCGTGCTCGGTTGCCTCTCCCTTCAAATAGCGCGGCAACAAGCGAACCTCAGGCGGCGGCGGTTGGCCAACTAGGCTCACTTTCCACTGGTTCTCGAGTTTCTTCCATGGACGCTCGGCGACGGCGGCAAGCGCCTTGCGAGCATCGGTGCCGGTGGCGATGGCAGCAATGGCCTCTTGCACCCCCGCGGCGCCGTGCTGCTCGTAGAACATCTCCATGAATGATGAGACCTGCGCGAAGGCCAGAGCTGCTGCCTTCTGACTCGGGAGCAGCGCGATCGAGGGATGCAGTCGATCAAAGTCGAGCAGTTCATCTTCTTCGGCCGCGACGATGAGAAGCCTCTGCGATGCCGGATCGAACGGAAGCGAAGGCTTCTGGCTTCTCCACCGTGTTTCCAGCAGTTTGGCCAGGCCCTCCTGGAGCCACACCGGCGCCCGATCGAGCGACGCCTTGGTGACGACCAGATGGGCGTACTCGTGTGCGATGGTGTCGAGCCAGGGGTAGCCGCGCATCAGTGCGCGCGGCGACGCGATCATCAGTCGACCCCATTTGCACAAGGCAATGGTCCCGGTATTGCGAATCGACTCCACTGAGAGCGTCGAGACTTGCGCAAGCGATTCTGCATCGGGGTAGATCTCGAGCCGGATGGGGCTCACCATCTCGACGCCGAGTTCCGCACGCATCGCTTCTGCTGCTCCGCGCAGTGCGTCGATCGCGTAGGGCACGAGGATCTCGTCGGGACCGGGAGCGTAGCGAACTTCGATCCCGTCGAGTGTCACAGTCTCGTAGTTCTTGGTCGTCTCGTAGGTGTCGACGATGACGTCCGCAAGAGTGCCTAGGCCTCCGCTGCGACGGTTTTCGCGTCGAAGCCGCTCTACGCGTTCGGCGGCTGCTTCGTAGTCGCCGGAATAGAAGTCGACGAGGATCTCGAGCTCGCGGATTCGCGGCGTCTTCGGATGATCGGTCAGGTAGCGGTCGAGAAGGGCCCGCGCCGGCCCTCCTTCACCCGCAGCCAGCGAGGCCTCGAGCAGTGCCAGGACCTCGGCTTCACCCACGGGCTCCGCGGGCGCGTGACGCGGCACGCCGATGAGCGTCACCGCGGCAAAGAGCGCAATCCAACGAATCATCGAAGGAGCCTTTCGTAGTAGTCCTGCACGGCGGGCTCATAGCCGTCGGGCGCGTCACCCTTGCGCGCGTCGAGAACCCGACGACGCCAGGCGAGTTCATCGGCTTTGGACCGCGACTCGGGAATCTGCACGCGCTCCGGGGGTTTCGCACCCCGCGTGCCTTCGGTACCGTCGCCCGAACTAGTCTTGCGTTGCCGCGATTCGAGGTCTTGACGAAGGCGCCTCAGCTGTTCGGCTGCCGCCTCCTGCTGTTTGTTGGCTTCGAGTGGATCGTCGGCTTCGAGTTCTTGTCCCGCTCGCTGCATCGGTCGCTCGATCGACTCGAGCTGTTCGGCTGCCTGCTCGGAGACGGGGACGCCTCCGACCTCCTCACGGAGTCGCCGCGCCAACTGGTGCGCTGCTTCCTGGGCCGCAGCCTGCCGTTCGGCCTGCTGCTGCAATCCCTCTCGCTCGCGCCCAGACAGCGCACCCCTCACGTCGGGAATGGCAGCCTTGGTCGCATCCCGCAGGTCGAGCGCCCCCGCGGCCGCCTGGCGTGCCGTGGCTGCAGCCTCAGCAGTCTTGCCCGCCTGTCCTCGGAACATCATCGCGGATAGCTCGAGGTCTTTGGCCAGGTCTTCCGCAGCGCGTGCAGCCTGCTGTGCCATCGAAAGCGCTTCTCCGAGGTCGCCGCTCTCGAGCGCAGACTCGAAGTCGTCGAGGCGTTCCTCGGCGCGCTGCTGTAGGCTTCGCTCGTAGGGTCCCATCGCCCCTTTGGGCAGCCCGTCGATCTCGTCTCGAACTCGTGTGGCCTGCTGACCAAGCGCCTTTCTCGTTTCAGCGCCGAGTGCGGCGGACTTCGCCGCGGCCCTCCGCGCAGCGCGGTCACCGACCTGTCGAGACTGCTCGGCCATTCGCCGCTGTTCGACCTCGAGGTCGCGGATCGTATCCATTGCTTCCATCAAGGCACGCTCACGAGGGCCAAAGCGAGCTTCAACCAGCGAGTCCTCCGTCTGCGAGAGGGCCTGAGCCATCGCCTCGATCGTTTGGTCGAGCCGTTCGAGTGCCTCCTCGGCTGCTTCCAGATCCCCCGAGGCGAGCGCTTCGCGCAAGGACTCGAGCGCGTCAGTGGATTCGTCTGCTTGTCGGCTTTGCTGGTTCACGAACTCGCCCGGGACGTACTGCATCGCCTCGGCCAACTGCTGCTTGAGGGACTGCATGCGGCGTTCCGCCCTGTCGAGTGCGGCCATCAGGGCCCGCTGGAGCTCTGGCGTTTGACCCCGACGAAGCTCCGAAATGAGCGAGGAGATTTCACGTCTCAGTTCGCGCATCTCTCGTGCAATCTCCGAGGCATCGTGGAGACGGGCTTCGCTGATTAGATCGGCGACGACGAGCGAGTCGTTCTCGAGCTCCGCCACGGTAAGATCTTCGACTCGCTTCTTTGGACCGTGCCCTCCGTAGCCCCGATAGATGGTCGCCTCTCGGCGCGAAAGTCGCTCGAGCCTCTTCCGCATGTCGAGCAGGAGCGGCACCGTGCGTGGGCCCGGATGGTCGGCGACGTCGAAGAGGAGGTCGAGCACCTTCTGCTGCTCCCCAGCCACAGCCGCCAATCGTCGGTCTGCAAGGCGCGGGTCTTTGGGAAGAGGGGTCTCGAGCCGAACGGCGAGCGCACTCAGGAGCTCGTCGAGCAATCGTTCGAGTTCGACGATCTGGTCGCGACGGCGCGTGATGTCGGAGGCGAGGGTGAGGGTGCGCTCCTCGGACTGCCCTTGCCCTGGACCGTCGATCCGGTTGGAGTCTTTGGCCTCGAGCCAGATGGTTACCGCGTCGGCAGGCGCGAGGGAGAACTCGTCGAGGTATAGCGTCATCTCCCCCGCGAGCCCGGTCTGCGCGGTTTCAGGCGGACCGTAGACCTGGCGCCGAAGGTGTTCTCCGCTCGGCAACTTGATGAGAAGCGTGAGCTCTTGCACCCCGTAGTCGTCGCTTGCTTCGTACCCGATGACGATGGGGTCCCGCGCCTCGACGATCATGTCGTCGTCGGGTGCACGCATGCGCACCCGTGGCGGCTCATCACCGTAGACGTCGATCGAGCGGGCGCGGTAGTCGGCCCGTCGCTCGCCCGAACTCGATTCGACGTAGATTTGGATCGGACCTTCGATGTCTGCGACGAACGACGCGACGAACCCGTCGCCGTCTCTTTCCGCCTGCACGTGCCGCCCAGGGAGCTCGAGAACGACCCGAGACGCGTCACCGATGGGAAGCACACTGTACTTGACCCCAGTGCCTCGCGGAACCGAGAGTCGATCGGCGTCGCTCAGACGCTCGCTCGGACGATCCATGTAGTCTGGGTAGGTGAGGGTTGCGCCTGTGCGCGCAACGACCTGTCGGATCGGAACGCCATCGCCCCCGCGGTCGACGTGTAGAAGGGCGTAGCGCCCGGCGGCTGCGCGATCGAAACCGAGTGACCACCAGGCGAGGAGGCCGAGCAGCAACGCGGTGACGAACGCGGGTTGCACCACCCAACGCCAAGGAATGAATCTTCGGGCGGGCTGATGCTCGAGATCTCGCAGAAGCGACTGTCGTTGGGCCGCAACCAGATCGGGGGAGAAGCGCGTATCGTCCTGGAGCTCGAACGCGGTTTGCAGGGGAGACAGAAGAGCCGGTTCTTCCTGCCCAACCAATCCGAGCGCTCCGTGACCACGAAGCCCACGAAGCGGGGCAAGCGACCAGCCGATTGCCGCGGCGGTCAGTCCGAAAATGATCGCCCAACCGAGGCTCAACCCTACCAGCGGAGTCATAGGCCCGAGGGTCCAGGCGATGAGTACGAAAGCGACGAGTCCGACGGCGAGCGCCGAAACGAGAACCCGTACTCCCATGACCAGCACGGCGGCCATCCGAAGACGCGACCGATAGTCGGCCAAGGTCGCTGTGGTTGTGGTCACCGGCGAAATGTAGCAGCTCGAGGCGAAGACGGGACTCGGCTCGACGCCGACACGAGGATCGGATCGCCATTGGCCCCGAAACGAAGAAAGCCGGGGCAGCGTTCGCTGCTCCGGCTTCCCTCGGTTGCACGGGCCTGATGCCCGCACGTCTGGCGGCAAGGACTAGAAGCCCATGCCGCCCATGCCACCCATGCCGCCGCCGTGATCATGTCCGCCGCCACCCGCGGGAGCGTCATCCTTCGGAAGCTCCGCCACCAGGGCCTCGGTGGTGAGCATAAGCCCTGCCACCGACGCCGCGTTCTGAAGCGCGCTGCGCACGACCTTGGTCGGGTCGATGACGCCGGCCTTCACGAGGTCTTCGTACTTCTCGGTCGCAGCGTTGAAGCCGAAGGCTCCCTTTCCGTTGCGAACCTCGTTGACTACGATCGATCCCTCGAGCCCCGCGTTCCCAGCGATCTGACGAAGAGGCTCTTCGATCGAGCGAAGCAGAATGCGCACGCCCACCATCTGCTCATCGCTGATGTCGAGCTTCTCGAGACCCTCCTGCGAACGAATGAGGGCCACACCGCCGCCAGGGACTATGCCTTCCTCGACCGCCGCACGGGTCGCGTGAAGGGCGTCCTCGACGCGAGCCTTCTTCTCTTTCATCTCGACCTCGGTTGCAGCGCCCACCTTGATGACCGCCACGCCGCCGACGAGCTTCGCGAGTCGCTCCTGAAGCTTCTCGCGATCGTAGTCGCTGCTCGTTTCGTCGATCTGCTTACGAATCGCGTCGATGCGGCCCGTGATGTCTTTCTTCTTGCCCGCGCCGTCGACGATCGTCGTGTTTTCCTTGTCGATCGAGACACGCTTCGCACGACCGAGGTCGTTGAGGGTCACGTTCTCGAGCTTGATTCCGAGATCCTCGCTGACGACGGTGCCGCCGGTGAGAATCGCGATGTCCTCGAGCATTGCCTTGCGTCGGTCACCGAAACCGGGCGCCTTGACCGAAGCGGTCTGAAGCGTACCTCGGAGCTTGTTGACGACGAGGGTGGCAAGAGCCTCCCCTTCGACGTCCTCTGCGATGATGACGAGGGGCTTCTGCTGACGAGCAATGGCCTCGAGCACCGGCAGAAGGTCCTTCATGTTCGAGATCTTCTTCTCGACGATCAGGATGTAGGGGTCTTCGATCTCGGCGACCATTCGCTCCGAGTCCGTGACGAAGTAGGGCGAGAGGTAGCCACGATCGAACTGCATGCCCTCGACCACGTCGAGCTCGGTCTCGAGACCCTTGGCCTCTTCCACAGTGATGACGCCTTCTTTGCCGACCTTCTCCATCGCTTCTGCGATGATCTCGCCGATCGCACGATCGCCGTTGGCGCTGATCGTACCGACCTGGGCGATTTCCTTCGGGTCTTTGGTGGCCTTGGACAGGCCCTGCAGCTTCGAGACGACGTGCGCCACGCCGGCGTCGATCCCGCGCTTGATCTCCATCGGGTTGTGACCCGCGGCGACCATCTTGCTTCCCTCGCGGAAAACCGCCTGCGCAAGCACCGTTGCCGTGGTGGTGCCGTCACCGGCAATGTCCGAGGTCTTCGAAGCCACCTCGCGCACCATCTGGGCGCCCATGTTCTCGAACCGATCGCTCAGCTCGATTTCTTTGGCAACCGTGACTCCGTCTTTCGTGACGGTCGGTGCACCGAAGCTCTTCTCGATCACGACGTTCCGGCCCTTGGGGCCGAGTGTGACCTTAACCGCGTTCGCGAGGGCGTTGACCCCTCTCAAAATGCGGTCTCGCGCAGCTGTATCGTAAATGATTTCTTTGGCAGCCATGTTTCTGAGTCTCCTATTCGATGATCCCGAGGATGTCGTCTTCGCGAAGGATCAGGTGCTCTTCGCCTTCGATCTTCACCTCGGTGCCCCCGTATTTGCCGAACAGAACGCGGTCGCCCTTCTTGACGGCGAGAGCTCGAACCTCTCCGCTGTCGAGAATGCGCCCGGTCCCAACCGCGACCACTTTGGCCTCGATCGGCTTTTCCTTGGCAGTATCGGGGATGATGATACCGCCTTTCGTGGTTTCTTCTTCCTTGACACGCTTGACCAGAATTCGGTCATGCAGTGGACGAATGGCCATGTAATTCCTCCGTTTTCAGGCAGCTACAGGCCGCCCGTGAACTTGCTTAGCACTCGCCGGTAGGGAGTGCTGATTGGGGCGAAGGTAACGCTGGTCGTTGGCGAGTCAACCGGTGTTTCCGGAGTTTTTCCGGCTTGCCCCAAACAGACCCCTTCGAGACGATTGCCGTGGTAGCCAAGCCTGCTAGCCTCCGGCCGCATGGCACGCGTAACCGTTGAAGACTGCTTGGTCCACGAAGAGAATCGTTTCGCCCTCGTGGTGCTCGCCTCCCGCCGGACTCGGCAGATTCTCAAAGGCGCACCGGGACTCGTTCCCAGTAAGAACAAGCCGATCGTCTCGGCGCTACGCGAGATTGCCGCGCAGAAGGTGTATTTTTCGCGCCCCGTGAGGTCCGCGGTCGAAGAGTTCATCATCGAGACAAAAGAAAAAGACGCGTACTGAGCCGCGGTCGATCTCGACTGGTCTGAGTCGATCTCTCTTGGCTTGACCGGCCCGGCAACGGTAGCCTGACGGTGGGGCGATGGCTCGGATTACAATTATGGGGCCGAGCGGACGGCAGGAACGTCAGCTGTTCCGCCACAATTCGCTTGGGCGGCATCCGCGGAACACCCACCAGGTGTTGGATCGCGTGGTATCGAAAGAGCACTGCCACATCGAGCTGGACGACGACGGCTATGTGATTCGTGACCTCGACTCGCTCAACGGCACGTTCGTCAACGGCGAACGCGTCGACCTCCACCGACTCAACCCCGGCGACGAGATCACGATTGGTTCAACGCGGATCCTGTTCGACCCGCCCGATCGTGCAGGGCTGCTGGCGTTTGACGGTCTTGCCACGGGCGACCTCAGCGAAGCCACCAACCGCTTCAAGATCGGGGACGGAGGCGCAGGGCCGCTCATCCAAGCAAAGCTCAGCGTGCGCTCGGACAAGAGCTTCACTCCGGAAGAGGGTGTGGAAGACATCGCAGCACTTCGGCGCGACTACGAAAAGCTCCGCGCCAGCTACGAGGTCACGCAGGCGATCGAAGTGGGGACGACGATCGCGGCGCTCTGCGACAAGATCCTCGAAGTCGCGTTTCGGCTCGTACCCGCGGACCGCGGCGTGATCCTGCTGTACAACGAGCAGGCCCTGCTCGAAGCGGTGGCGGTGCGCACCGGCGAAGACGTCGACCCGACTCAAGAGGTCATCGTGTCGCGGACCGTTCTCGACGCTGCCGTCCAGGATAAAGAAGCGGTGCTTTCCCACGATGCATCGGCGGACTCTCGGTTCGAGAGTGCCCAGTCGGTCATCATGCAAGGCATTCGGTCGACGATGTGCGTGCCGCTCTTGCACGACGACAGCGTGCTCGGTGTGATCATGCTCGACTCGCGACTCGCCACACACGCGTTCACTGAACGGGACCTCGCGCTGTTCGAAACAGTCGCGAGCCAGGCAGCGATCGCGGTTCAAAACACGCTCCTCGCCAAGAAGCTCGAACGGGAGGCGATCACGCGCGAACGCTTTCGCCGACTTCTCTCGCCGGCGATCGCCGAGCAGGTGCTCTCAGGCCAGGTCGAGGTCAAGCAGGGCGGAGAGCTTCGCGTCACCACTATGTTGTTCGCAGACATTCGGGGTTTCACCAGCATCAGCGAGTCATCGGAGCCGCAGGTGGTGGTCGAAGCGCTGAACGAGTACTTCGAGCGAATGGTCGAGATCGTCTTTCGCTACGAGGGCACGCTCGACAAGTTCATCGGGGACGAGATGATGGTGCTGTTCGGAGCGCCGGTCGCTCATCGCGACGACCCGGCGCGTTCTGTCCGTGCTGCTCTCGAAATGCAGCAGGCAATGGCCGGGCTCAATCAGCAGCAGGTCGCACACGGCCTGCCACCGTTTCAAATCGGCATCGGCATCAATACCGGCGAGGTGGTCGCCGGATACATCGGAAGCAGCCAAGCGATGGAATACACGGTCATCGGAGACCCGGTAAACACCGGCTCTCGCCTGTGTTCGATCGCCAAGCCGGGACAGACGCTCATCGCCGAGCCCACGCTCGAGGCGCTCGGAAACGAATTCGAGGTCGCCGAGCTTCCCGTCGCCGTAGTCAAAGGCAAGTCGCGCCCGGTTCGGGTGTTCGAAGTGCTCGGGCCGCGGAGCCTCTGAGCTGGCCCTGGTAGCGCAGGCGCCGCTTGCCCTCGAAGAGGGATGTGCGAAGTCCGAAGCGATGGCCTACCTCGACTTCGAAGCACCGCTGGTCGAACTCGAAGAGCGCATCGCAGCCTTGCAGTCGCTCGCCGACGACGGCACACCCGAGGCCAAGGCGATCGAAGCCCAGATTCGGGGCCTGCGCGCCCAGGCCGAGGGCTTGCAGCGTCAGCTCTACGAGGACCTCGACGTCTGGAAGAAGGTGCAGCTCAGCCGCCACCCGGAGCGACCGTACCTCCTCGACTACCTTCCGCACCTCTGCGAAGGGTTTGTCGAGCTGCACGGCGACCGGGTCTACGGGGACGACCCTGCAATCGTCTCTGGGTTCGCCAGGTTCGGCTCCGAAATCATAGCAATTATCGGCCATCAAAAGGGCCGCACCAGCAAGCAGAAGGCGCACCGGAACTTCGGGATGGCGCACCCTGAGGGCTATCGGAAGGCCGTGCGGGTGATGAAGATGGCCGAGAGGGCGAATCGGCCGATCTTCACATTCATCGATACCCCAGGTGCCTATCCGGGAATCGGCGCAGAGGAGCGCGGACAGGCCGAGGCGATCGGACATGCGATCGCCGCGATGAGCGGACTGCGCGTCCCCGTCGTGGCCACCGTCATCGGGGAGGGCGGTTCGGGAGGGGCGCTGGCGATCGGCGTGGCCAATCGAGTCCTGATGTTCGAATACGCGACCTACAGCGTGATCACCCCCGAAGGCTGCGCCTCCATTCTTTGGCGCGACGGGGCCAAGGCCCCCGAGGCTGCCGATCAGCTCAAGCTCCTTGCGCGCGACGCGAAACGGCTCGGGATTATCGACGCGGTCGTCCCTGAGCCGCCTCTCGGTGCCCATCGGCGCCCTGAGGTGGCCGCAGAATCGCTCCGCCAGGCCCTCGCCAATCAGCTCGGGGAGCTAAGCCGACTCGGCCCCGATGACCTCGTACAGCAGCGTTACGAGCGATTTCGCGCACTTGGGGCGTGGAGTTAACACCCGCCTTTTTTGACGCCACCGTGGCCGGTTCCCTACGATCGAAGGCGGGGACATTCGGTGAACAGGCTCTTGATGGTGGTCGGGTTTTCGACGCTGATCGGCTGCGGCGCGGCGGGACCGCAAGCGGGCGTGCGCAGCGCGTCGGACGCCGCAGACGTCGTCGAGCTGCGCGCCGAGATCGAAGCCCAGGCCGATGAGATTCGACTGCTCCGTGGGCAGCTCGCTCTTGCACGCGCGGAAGTGCAAGAGGTGCGTAGTGAAGCTCCGAGATCGAGCGAACGTGGCGACCCCAACGGCCCCGCGGCCAAGGGCAAAGGTCCGCGGGTCCCGCCCTGGCTTGCCGAGCCGGTCACCGTCTCGACTGCCGACGGGAACGAGGAGGTCTTGCAGGTGTTCGAAGGGGCGCGCTTGTCGACGACCTCCGACGTGCCAGACCTACCCGACGTACCGGAGCTCCCCGAGTTCATCGACGAGGCGGTCCTCGCGAGTCCACCCCCGGTCGATACGAGCGTGGAAGCTTATCGCCAAGGGCTCGCGCTGATTCGAGAGCAGCGCTTCGACGAGGGGCTGCGGGCGCTCGACTCGTTTCTCGAGGACAACCCGCACCACTCGTACGCGGACAACGCGTTGTTCTGGCGCGGTGAGATTCACTACTTGCAGGGTCGCTACCCTGAGGCGCGACGAGCCTTCGAAACCATCGAGAAGCAGCACCCACACGGAAACAAGCTGCCCGATGCGCTGTATCGCTTGGGTCAAATCCACGCAAGGCAGGGCAATCGCGAAGAGGCGAACGCCTATTTCGCCAAGCTCCGACGGGAATTCCCCGATACCGCGGCAGCGCGCTTGGCGCTCCGGGAGGACCGATGATGAAGACGCTTGGTTTGACCACGGTGGTCATGCTGCTGGCACTGACCGCTAGCGCGCAGGAAGTCATGATGACCCCGGAGGACCGCGAGCTCGAAACCGAGCTTGGAATCACCTCTCAAGGCACACAGAAGAAGGTCTCGATTCCTTCCGACACACCGAAGGTATATTCGGTTCGCGAGGGCGATACGCTGTGGGACATCACCGAGACCTTCTACGGGGATCCGTACCGATGGCCGGAGGTATGGTCCTACAACCCGGAGATCACCAATCCTCATTGGATCTATCCGGGCTTGAAACTCCAGCTTCGGCCAACCGATGGCTACGTCGAAACCGCGCCGCGCGGATTCACCTACGCCGAGGGCCGCGACAACAGCGATCAGGCTGTCTACATGGCGGCCTACGGGTTTCTCGATTCCGACGCGCTCAAGGAAGAAGGCTACATCATCGGGGCCAACGAAGAGCACATGATGATGGCGGACACCGACCAGGTGTACGTCCGACTGGCCGACGGAGCGACGCCGCAAATCGGGCGCGTTTATACGGTCTACCGGACGATGGAAGAGTTCGAGCGAATGGCCGGCGAACGCGGGACCTTGGTCCGGATCGCCGGAGAGGTTCGGCTCGACGATTACGACATCAAGCGAAAAATCGGACGAGGGACCATCACCAATACCCTCGACGCCATCGAACGCGGTTTCCGAATCGCGCCGCTCGAGCGCAACTTCTACTGGGTTGACGTCGTCCCGGCACGTCTCTCGCTGCGAGCGCGCGTCGTCGCGAGCCTCTATCCGCGAAAGCTGCCGTCCACCAATCAGATCGTATTCGTCAACGTCGGTGAGAAAAACGGCGTACAGCTAGGCAATCGTTTTTATATCGTCCGCCAGGGGGACGAGTGGAGACGGAGCGCAGAGGGCAAGATCGGCCGAGAAATCGAGACTGCGGTGCCGCTGCCAGACCCTCCGGAGGTCTATCCTTGGGAGGTCGTTGCGGTCGGACGTGCGGTCAACGTACAGCCCACGACCACCGCGATCCTGCTGGAGAACGCGAAGCGAGCCGTTCGAATGGGTGATTTCGCGGAGCTGCGAAAAGGGGAATAGCTCCGATGCCTTAGGCGTTGCGTCTTGGACCCCGTTTGGGTGAGACTCGACGCATATGGCACCGGAGGGAGACCGAGATTCACGCGACAGCCACGAAGCGCTTCGGCTTCAGGGCGTAGTCGACCGTGAGCGAAACAAGCTGCGAGCGCTGCAGGACATCAGCGCTGCGCTCGGGTCTACGCTCGACCTCGGAGAGCTCCTCGAGATGATCCTCGATCGAATCTCGGAGGTAATGGAAGCGGATCGCTCCACGCTCTACCTTCTCGACGAAGACACCAACGAACTCTGGTCCAAGGTCATTCAGGGTGACGAGGTGCTCGAGATTCGCCTCAAGCCGGGGGAAGGGCTGGCCGGGGCGGTTGCGAAGACCGGCAAGCCCCTCAACATCAAAGACGCCTACCAAGACGTACGTTTCGACGCCGAGTGGGACCGGCGGACGGGCTACCGCACGCGCTCGACGCTCTGCGTTCCGATGAAGAACCAACACGGCCGGACGATCGGCGTGGTTCAGGTGCTCAACAAGCAGGACGGGCACTTCACCGTGGCGGACGAGGCTCTCCTCTCGGCCTTGGCGAGCCACGCGGCGGTCTCCATCGAAAACTCGAGGCTGTTTCTGTCGGTGGTGGGCAAGAACATCGAACTCCTCGAGACCAAAGAGCAGCTCGAAAAGAAGATTCGTGAACTCGACGTGTTGTTCGAGATCACGCAAGTGGCCGCGAGCGCGATCGAACTAGACGATCTGTTGGCCGGCGTGCTTGCCCGGACCATGCGGGCTACCGACGCCGAGGCGGCCTCGATTCTCATCGCAGACCAAGGCACCGGTGACCTGATGTTCCGCGCGGCGGTCGGCGGTGAGGCGGACCGGATCAGGCGCATGACGATCAAGGCCGGGCAGGGCATCTCCGGCTGGGTCGCGCAGCACGGGCGTCCACAGATCGTCAACGAGGTTGCCTCGGATTCTCGCCACTCGCAGCACATCTCGGAGGAAGTCGGCTACCACCCGACTTCCGTTCTGTGCGTGCCGCTCCGCTGGGACGATGGACGGGGTGCACTGCAGCTTCTCAACAAGGCCGGTGGCAAAGCGCCGTTTCTCGACGATGACCTCAAGCTCGTGACGGTGATCGCTGGCCACGTTTCGACCGCCATCGCGCAGGCGCAGTCCCGCGCCGAACGCGACCGCCAGGAACGCCTAAGCACGCTCGGGCGGTTTCTCTCGAGCATGCTTCACGACCTCAAGACACCCCTCACGGTGATCTCGGGGTACACAGGGCTACTCGCCGAAGAAGGCGACGAAGCGACCCGACGCCAGCTCGCTGCATCGGTCAAAAAGCAGGTCCAGCTGCTTACGACGATGATGGGCGAGACGCTCGCGTTTGCCAAAGGCGAGCGCCGCATGCTCATCCGACGGGTTTATCTCCATACGTTCTTCGAGGAGCTTGTCGATCAGCTACAGCCCGCGCTCGCGGAGCGCTCGGTCCGCCTCGAGCTCATCCTCAAGGACCGCGGCGTGGCCCACTTCGACGAAGAGAAAATCCAGCGTGTATTTCACAATCTCGCGCGCAACGCGGCCGAAGCCATCGGCCCCGATGGGGGCACATGCCGTCTCGAGGTCGACCGGGGGCAAGACGGGAGTCTGCTATTGACCTTCTCGGACGACGGTCCGGGCATCTCCGAAGAGATTCGCGGCAGTCTGTTCGAATCGTTCACCACCCATGGCAAGCAGGGCGGCACGGGCCTTGGGCTCGCGATCGTCCAGAGCATCATCCAAGACCATGGTGGAAGCGTTGCGGTCGACAGCAAGCCCGGGCGCACGAGCTTCTCGATCACGCTTCCTCAGCCGGTCTCGGCCGAGGATCCGAGCACCGCCGCGGCCGAATAGAACGAAGCCAATGGTCGCTCAGATGCCGAGGTTGGCGAGGCTCTCGGACACGTTGTGGAGCACCTCGGCGAGTTTCGGATGCGCGCTCTCGAGTTCCTCGACGAGACCGTAGAGGCGGTCGCGGAGCCCGGCGTCACCAGACTCAGGCGAAGCGGGCACATCGGAGGTGCGCTCGAGCGCCTCCTGAATCTCCTTGAGTGCCCCGACCAGCGCGGCGCGATCCTGGTCGGAGAGCGTCTCGGCCGTTCCAAGTTGCTCGTGGAGCTCCGTGAGAGCCCGCTGTAGTTGCTCCTGCGGCATGGCCTCAGTGTGCCCCGGCTGGTCTCGGGAGCGCAACGACTTCAGGCGAAGTCGCGTTCCATCCGCTCTTGGTCCTCTTTGCAGCGAATGCAGAGCTCGGTCTCGGGGCGTGCCTCGAGGCGCTTCATGCTGATCGGCTCTTCGCAGTCCTCGCAGATGCCGAACTCGCCCTCATCGAGCTTCTTCAGCGCTTTTTCGATTTTCTGCAGGAAGACACGCTCCCGGCCGCGAAGCCGAAAGGTGAATGACTGCATGTATTCGCTCGATGCGAGGTCCATCTCGTCGGGCAGCTCGGCAGCGTCCAGGGTCATATCCTGCGCCATGGTCTCTTGTGCCCGTTGAACGACGGCCGCTCGCTTTTCTTCGAGAACACCCCGGAAACGCTTGAGCTCGCTCTTCTTCATCGTAGTGGCCCCCTTTGAGGGAGCCGGAGTCTAGTGATCGGATGCCCGGAGTCAACAAGCCGCAGTTGACACCGCCGAAATTACAGAGAAACCAGTCATGCGACAGAGTCGAAAAACGAGCCTTCCCCCCGGAGCCCAGCGCCCCAAAGCAGGGTGTCCACCTGATCCCCAGCGTCGACCGCCCCCCGGTCGCTCGGCAGGATTACCAGGGCGTTGACGCCGACGAACGAGGGCAGTGAGCCTGAGCCTTGGCGGTCATGGAGGCGCACGTAGAGCTCGCCGTCCCGACGGGTCGCAACCCCGCGCGCGATCTCCACGCGTCCAGGTCGTCGTCGATACGGGGCCTCGAGGCGCGCCTGGACCGGCTGAGGATGCGGCTCGCGGTCGCCAAGCATCGTCCTGAGACAGGGAGCCACCAGGATCTCGAAGGTGACCATGGCGCTGATCGGATTCCCCGGAAGCCCGATGACGGGCCGACCCTGATGATGCGCAAAGGTCAGAGGCTTGCCGGGCTTGATGCGCACCTTCCAGAAGTCCGGATCGATTCCGACCCGCCGGAACGCCTCGTGGACGAGGTCGTAGGCCCCCACTGACACCCCGCCCATCGTGATGACCACGTCGGCCTCGAGCGCCTGCCTCAGCGCCTCCTCGATCTCCGGAAGCTCATCGGCTGCAGCGGGCTGGGGTTCGGGAATCGCGCCGAGCTGTCGAAGCATCTCGGTGAGCACGTAGACGTTGGAGTTGACGATGGTGCCGGGGGCCAGGTCCTCGCCCAGCGCCTTGAGTTCGTCGCCGGTCGAGAGCAATCCGACCCGCGGCCGGCGGTATACCGTCACCCGATCGACGTTCTGACTGGCGAGAATGCCGATCTCGCCGGGCCACAGTCGGTCGCCGCGCCGAACGATCGTCTCGCCTCGGCGCAGGTCGCTGCCCTGGGCCCGGACGTGTCGTCCCAACTCGGAGGCTTCGAGAATATCTACAGCGTCACCTACGTGGGCCGCCTCCGACGCACCCTCTGGCTGCCGTCGTGTGTCTTCCTGGATAACCACGGCGTCGGCTCCAGGAGGCATCGAGGCGCCCGTGAAGATGCGACAGGCGGTCCCGGGCGAGACTTGTCCGGGGCGCTCACCCCCAGCACGGCTCTCTCCCTGGACCCGCAGCCGCACCGGCTCAGTCTCGGTCGCACCCGCAACGTCGGCCGACCGAACCGCGTAGCCATCCATCGCGCTGTTGTCGAAGGGCGGCAAATCCATGCGCGCCAGGACGTCTTGGGCGAGATAGCGCCCCCCAGCCTCCGTGAGCGCCACCTCCTCGGTACCGAGGGTGGAGAACGCGGGAAGCATCGACTGAAGCGCCTCTGCGATCGACTTCATAGGCGTCTAGCCTAGCACGCGGGGCGTTGGCTTCGTCCGGTCAGGACGCGCAGACGCAATTGCGACCGACGCGCTTGGCCTCGTAGAGCATCCGGTCGGCTTCGCGGAGGAAGTCTCGACACAGCCACTCAGGCTTGAGCTCACAGACGCCACAGGAAACCGAGGTGCGAATCTCTTCATCCTCGAACCAAAACGACTCGCTCTCGACCAGCGCGCGAAGTTGTTCTGCGATTTCGACGCCCCCCGCAAGCGTGGTCTCGGGAAGCACCACGGCGAACTCCTCGCCACCGTACCTCGAGATGAGGTCATCGGGTCGGAGTCGGGATCTCACAAGTTGCGCGAGATCCTTGAGTACCTGGTCCCCTGCGAGGTGGCCGAACGTGTCGTTGACCGCCTTGAAGTGATCGATGTCGAGCATGACGAGAGTCAACGGACGTTCGTGTCTCGCGGCACGTGACAGTTCTCGTTCGAGCTGCTCCATGAGGTAGCGCTTGTTGTGAATCCCCGTCAGCCCGTCCATGATCGTCATGCGGTAAATCGTCTCGTGGTACTGCGACTCGAGGTCGCTTCCGCTGAGATACTTGAGGATCGTATCTCCGATTTTGATTTGATCGCCGCGCAGAAGACGATGGACGTCGATGAGTTCGTCGTTGACGTAGGTTCCGTTCGTCGAGTTCATGTCGACCAGGAAGTGTTGGCCATCCCGCGTCTCCACGAATGCATGTCGTCGCGAAACGCTGTCGTTGTCGAGCACAATCCCGTTGTCGCCGCCGCGTCCGAGGCGTAGCGGCTTTCCATCGATCGAGAATCGCTTTCCGAGCTCCTGCGAGTTGACCGTATAGATGATCACCAGGCAATCGGGTGTGCCTTCCGCGTTGAAGCGGATGTCCGAATGAGACGTAACCCGGGTTTCGACTTCTTTGAGCACGTGTTTGGCGACGGTCGCAGCAAGGGGCCATGAACACTGCGAAGCCGTTCAGACCAAGGTAGAAAGCGCTCTGGGCCACGTCAATGGCGCTGCATCGCGAGCATGTTGCGGTCATTGATCCATACGTGTGCGAGAACGGGGCCCCAAAGGACACCCGTAGCCTCGAAGATCGCGCCGAGAAGGAGCCCCATGACGAAAGCCCATAGCCCCCAGACGAAGTAGATCCGCCTTGGACCTACATGCGCCATTCCAAAAATCAGCGAGGTAAACCACAATCCGATCGAAGGCTGCATCGCGCCTCGGAAGAAGAGTTCCTCGCCGAACCCGGAAAAGATCGCAACCATCGCCACGTCCGCCCTACTGAGTTGGCCGATCAGCGGGGAGAGTTCGTTCTGCAGACGTCGAGCCCAGTCGGTGCGGGCCACGGCGACCCGCGTAAAGGCCACGACCAGGACCCCGAGGCCAAGCCCCAGGCTGAGTGAGACGCCGAGCCGCGTTCCGTAGTCCTCGGTGAGCCAGGCATCGTCGAGACTCCACGCGTCTCGCCCATCATGGAGGCGCGCCCAGCCAAGCCCCACCAGAGCAAGAGGCACATAGACGATCGCGCACAGAGTCCGCATGTTGATGGGAGATGGCAAGCGCGCGCCGGATGTATCAAGGTGCGGCTGGGGCCGCAATGGGAAGCAGCGACGCATTTGACACGGCGGACAGGGCCGGAGTAGTAGCGGGATCCATACGGGCATGAGTGGACCGCGTGGCGAAGACGTAGCGAAGATCCTCGTGGTCGATGACGAAGTCGTGATTCGCGAGATTCTCGCAGACTTCCTCACGATGGAGGGCTTCCACGTGCGAACGGCCGAAGACGGCGGCACCGCTCTCGTGGAGCTGTCCCGCGAACGGTTCGACCTGGTGTTGAGCGACCTCAAGATGCCCAACATGGGAGGGCTCGAGCTTCTCAGTGCCATTCGGAAGCACACCCCGCAGGTCGTGACCATCATCATGACGGGTTTCGGCACGGTCGAGACCGCGATCGAGGCGATGAAGCAGGGAGCCTACGACTACGTCCTCAAGCCGTTCAAGGTAGAGGAGGTCGTTCACACGATCCGTCGAGCGCTCGAAAAGCAGCGTCTCGAGGCCGAAAACTTCCGCCTGAAGGAGGCTCTCTCGCTCTACAAGGTGAGCGAAGCCATCTCCGCGAGCCTCTCGCTCGAGCAGGTCGTGCACACCCTCAGCAGGGCCGCCATCGATGAGGTCGACTCCGACATGGTGTTCGTGTTGCTCAGCGACGGCGGCGGGAGCTTCTACCGACGCACGACCGAGCTCGGACCGGCTTTCAGGCTCCGGCGCGCCTCCGACGAACTCAGCGTCAGCGCCCTTGGAACGCACTTCGAACAACATCCCACGCTGCTCGAGCACGGGGATCGGTCTTGGCCATTCTTCGAACAAGTCGGCGACGAACCCAAACCCCAGTCACTCGCGGTGACTCGGCTCACTGCGAGGGGCGACACGATCGGGTTTCTCGCAGCGGTCAGTTACACGGCCGGCAAACGTTTCGACGAAGGCCAGCGCAAGCTCCTCCACGCCACGGCGGACCGTGCCTCGGCAGCGATCGAGAACGCGCGGCTCTACGAAGATCTCCAGTCGACTTTCAAACAAACGATTCGAGGGCTCGCGAGCGCGATCGACAAGATGGACCGATACACCGCCGGGCACTCGGCGCGCGTCGCGGCCTACGCGCAGATTCTCGCAATCAAGCTCGGCCTCGACGATGGGGCCATCGAGATCGTGCGCCAGGCAGCCTTGATGCACGATATCGGCAAAATTGGCTGCGTGATGAACCTGAACAAGCCCGGCAAACTCTCGCAGCAAGAATACGAAATCTTCAAGGAACACCCGGAGCACGGCCGCGACATCCTCGAGCCAATCGAGTTCCTGCACCCGTTGATTCCAGGCGTGCATTTACACCACGAACGTTGGGACGGACACGGCTATCCGCTAGGCCTCTCGGGCAACGATGTGCCTCTCATTGCGAGGATCATCTCGGTTGCGGACACGTACGATGCCATGACCAGCCACCGGGCGTACCGAAAGGCGCTGTCGCACGAGATCGCCATCTCCGAGATCAATCGCTGTGGCGGTACTCAGTTCGATCCCGAGATGTCGGCAACGTTCATCGAATCGATCGAATCGTTTCGGGAGGACGGCAGGTCACTCGCGGAGTTTCCCGAGGTCACTCAGACCCAGTCTGGCCTCATGGCGCCACGGCGGTAGTCGCCTCAAGCGGTGGCGCGGGAAGAGCAAACGCCGCGGTCCACTCCCGAGACCCTGCTGGCGCTCTCCACTGCCGACGAATCGGTTGCCGACCTTCGAACGCGAACTCAGTGACCAGTCGCATCGCGTCAGGCCGTACAGGTCGAAGCGTGCGCGCCGCTACGTTGACCAGAGTGAGGCTCTGCTCGGGGCCAATCGATGGGTCGGTGTAGTCGAAGCCTTCAAGTCCTTGGGAAACCAGTCGTCGAATCGTCTTCTGATTGCGAAACGAATGGGTGGTCGTCACCAGCTCATGGCCCGCCTGCGTCCATACGGTTGGCCCCGTCGTGAGCTGCTCTGGGTTGCCCAGCTGATCGCAGCCTCCGAGCGTCATCAGGAGCAGGAGAAGCAGTCCACCGCGCCTATCGAGTCTCACGGCTTCGCTCACGCGCCACGTCTTGTTCGGTCGCAACGCCCGGAACCGGCAGCTGCTCTTCGCCCTGCTCCTTGTCCTGCCACGGATACTTGATGCGGTTGTGGTAAGCGTTACACAGGGTGTCCGTGAGAGTCGTCTGAAGAACGCGTAGGTCTTCCATGTTCAGACCGCACACGTCGAGCTGTCCCTGACGGAGCTTCACGTTCGTCACCCGCTGCACGATCGCTTCGAATTTTTCGCGCGTCGGATCGTCTACGGTGCGAGCCGCAGCTTCGATGGCATCGATCAGCATGAGGATGGCGGTCTCCTTGGTACGCGGACGCATGCCAGGATAGCGAAAGGCCGAATCCGAAAGTCCCTTGGGGTTCCCTTCCTCTAAGCACTTGTGCCAGAAGTACTCGATGACGCTCGTCCCGTGATGCGTGTACGCAAACTCGACCACCGGCTCGGGAACCCCGCCTTCGCGAAGAATGCGCGCACCTTCGACCACGTGGGCCATGATCGCGTCGGCACTGACGTCGGCCTCGAGATCGCCGTGTGGCGAGCGCTCTCCGGGCGATAGATTCTCAACGAAGTACTTTGGTTGAATCGTCTTGCCGAGGTCGTGGTAGTAGGCGCCGACGCGAGTGAGTAGGGCGTCGGCGCCGATCGCTGCTGCCGCCCCTTCGGCGAGATTGGCCATTGCGCGTGCATGCTGCCAGGAGCCCGGCGCTTCACGCGACATCTTTTTGAGAAGAGGGTGGTCGACGTCGGTGAGGTCCTGAAGCTTTGCACGCGTCACCACGCCGAGCGCCGCAGTCGCAACCCGTTGGAGCAGCAGTGCGAGGACTCCTGATATGACGCCAGCGAGCAAAATAGAGAGGAACGTCGAGTGCTGGAGGCGTGCGAGATCGCCAATGACGTCGACCGAGTCGCCCGAGGAGAAGACGACGCTGATGAGAACGAGACACGCGAACAGTCCTGCCGCTGTCCCAGCGACCAGCATGTGGGTCGCATGCTTGCGGTCATGAAGGAAGATTGCGACGCCGAGCGTGGTCGCCAGATAGGTCGCGACCACCGGCATCGAGAAACCTGCCAACGACGCCACGACGACAGCCAGCATGAGACCCGACGCAAGCGCCGTGCCCGGCCCGAAAAAGAGCGCCGCCCACAGTGGAACCGTCGCGATGGGGAGCAGATACGGCGAGACGCCGGTGAAGAGCAGCAGAGCCTTCGCAGCGAGGCAGAAGGCGCCAATGAGTCCGAGGAGTCCGGCCTGCGTGCGCAGCAGCGTCCCTCGGCCTCCTGTGAAGACGCGAAGAAATGCGAGGAAGACGTAGCTCAGGAGAAAGTAGCTGACCCACATTCCAGCGAGCGTGGAGCGCGCAGGCGGGCGGCGGTCACGCTCGTAGGCGCGAACGATGCGGCGTGCCTCTGGGTCGTCGACCGTATCGCCGCGGACGACCACCAGCGCCTCTGGGATTCGTCCCTTGTCACTACGTGCGCTCATCGGGAGATCGCGAACCGGGACCCTGAGGGTGACGGGCGCTGGCTCCACCGGATTGACGCGGAGCGGAGATAGGACGACCTCGACCTGGCTGGTCAGCGTCATGAGGAGCGCGAAGATTGCGCTCAGGATGAAACCCGAAGTGCGACCGGCGATGAGACGTGTTCGGAGCATCGTGAGCGGCGAGGCCGACTGGGAGAACCCTAGTGAGCGGCCCTTTCAGGTTCAAGTGCCTCGACGCAATAACCGAGTTCCTCGGGACTGCGTGCCGGTGTTGTGCGATTGGACCGCATGAACGCGCTGTCCTCCCCTTGGTTCTCTAAGACGGGCATCCCCAACGCCTTCGGTCGGACCGCGAGGATACCCAAACCGGGCCTCACAGGGAAGAGGCGTTACTTACGCGACTTTCGGCGCGACTTCTTCTGCATCTTGCGCTTGGATTTCTTCTTGGGTTTGTCGATCGTTCGTCGCGTGGCGCTGCCGGCATCGCCTCCCTGCTCTGCCACTGCCGCCTGGAGAAGGCTATCGGCCAGGTTCGCCATCATGGGATTGCCCTCGAGCCCCCCGGTTTGCACCGCGTCGCGGAGTCGATTCGCCGCTGCGAGCTGCTTCATCCCGGGGATCTTGGATAGGAGCCCGGCCTGCGACCCGATGCTACCCATCATCTGCCGCATGAACGCGAAGCGCTGGAGGATCTCGGCCACCTGCTGCTCGGTCGTTCCCGAACCCTTGGCCACTCGAACGATCCGCGTGGGCTGTTTCTCAAAGACCTCGGCCTGTTCACGTTCCTGCCGGGTCATCGAGCTGACGATTGCCTTGATCTGGCCGATCTCGCGCTCGTCGACCTGAAACCCTTCAGGGACGCTCTCGGCGAAGAAGGGAACCTTGTCGAGCATGTCCTGTAGCGGCCCCATGTTCTGAAGCATCGACAGCTGCTCGAGAAAGTCGTCTAGTGTGAACTGGCCCTTGAGCATGCGCTTGGCATCCTCTTCGGCCTTCTTCTCGTCGACGACCTCCTCAAAGTCTTTCATCAGGCCGACGACGTCGCCCATGCCGAGAATCCGGCTCGCCATCCCGTCGGCTCGGAACTCTTCGAGTCGATCGAGCGTCTCTCCGGTACCGACGAACTTCACCGCCGTCCCAGTGACCTCTTTGATGGAGATTGCGGATCCACCGCGCGCATCACCGTCGAGCTTTGTGAGAATGACTCCGCTGAGCCCAAGTCGGTCGTGGAACGACTTGGCCGTCTTCACCGAGTCCTGGCCGATCATCGCATCGACGACGAGGAACGTGTTCTGCGGTTCGACCGACGATCGAATCTGCGCGAGCTCTTCCATGAGGGGCTCGTCGATCGCGAGCCGTCCGGCAGTGTCGTAGATGACCGTGTCGCACTTCAGACGTTTGGCTTCGGCGAGCCCGCGTTTGCAGATCTCGACTGGCAGTCCGCCGGGAATCGAAAACACCGGTACGTCGATCTGCTCGCCGAGCACCTGTAGCTGCTCGATGGCCCCAGGCCGGGCGACGTCAGCCGCGACGAGAAGCGGCTTCCGCGCTTGGCTCGTCTCGAGCAGTCGCGCGAGTTTCGCGGCGGAGGTCGTCTTACCCGACCCCTGAAGCCCCACCATCATGATTCCGGTGGGTTTGGGTTTGCGGGCGAACTCGACGGGATCCCCGTCGAACGACATCATCGCTTCGAGCTCGTCCTGGCAGATCTTCACGAACTGCTCAGCGGGGCCGACCTTGATCTTCTTGCCTTTGGCCTGCGCCGAGGTTCCTACGACCTGGCCGATAGCCTTGTCCTTGACCCGCGCGAGGAAGTCTTTGGTCACCCCGAACTCGACATCGGCCTCGAGCAGAGAGAGCCGAACGTCTCTGAGCGCCTGATCGATGTTCTCTTCGGTCAGCTCGGTGACGCCGGAAAGCCGGTTGCGAGCGTTGCGGAAGCCTTTGGTCAGCGTTTCGAACATGATGACAATCGGGTGGGCGAGTAGCATGCAGCGAAGCACGCGCGCAAGCTCTCCGCTGCTTGACCATGCGGAGCGCCCGTTGGATGGTGCCGGCCGATGGTCGACGCGCTGCCCGACAAAGGGGACCCGAACACGATCTACGTGATCGACATCAGCTCGTACGTCTTTCGGGCGTACCACGCGCTGCCACCGCTCTCGAACAGCAAAGGGGAGCCGACCCACGCGGTTTCAGGCGTCGCCTCGATGCTACTCAAGCTGCTTCGGGAACGCGAACCCAAGAGCCTGGTCGTCGCGATGGACTCGAAAGAGGGGTCGTTCCGAAGGGACATGTACGAGGCGTACAAGGCCAATCGGCCACCGGCTCCCCCCGACCTCACCCAACAGATGGGCCGTGTACGCGAGGTCGTCGACGCGTGGGGAATGTCTCCCATTGAGGCACCGACCTACGAGGCGGACGACATCATCGCAACCATCGTGGCGAAAGCGCGCGAGCTTGGCCGCAAAGTGGTCATCGTCAGCGCCGACAAGGATCTGCTCCAGCTCGTCGGCGACGACGTCGTGATGTACGACACGATGCGCGACAAGGTCTTCGGCCCCGACGCGACCCATGAGAAATTCGGCGTGGGCCCTCATCAGGTTCGAGACCTGCTCGCGCTGACGGGCGACAGCTCAGACAACGTACCGGGCGTCCCGTCGGTCGGCCCCAAGACGGCGGCAACACTCCTCAGCGACTGGGGGAGCCTCGACGGCATCTACGCGCATCTTCAGGACATCAAGCGCAAGTCGTTGAAGGAGAAGCTCGAGACGCACCGCGCTGCGGCAGAAATGTCGAGGGACCTCGTGACACTTCGTCACGATGCCCCGATCGACACCGGCACGGCCTTCGAGCCGTACACCGGTGGCGAACCTGCGGCGCTCCGTGCGCTATTCAACGAACTCGAGTTCACGCGGCTTCTCGCCCAGCTCGACCCGGCACCCCGCGTGGAAGGGCATTACGAAACCGTTCACAACATCGTCGGACTTCGGCGTATCGCCTCGGCGATACGCGAGGCGGGCGCTTTTTCCATCTATACCGTGATGGACATCGAGGACCCGATTCGGGGAGAGCTCGTCGGCATCGGTCTTAGCTGGCTCGAGAGTGTGAGCGCGTACATTCCGATTGGTCATCGATACGTCGGGATGCCGGACCAGGTATCGTGGGAGGCGGCCGAACCCATCCTGAAACCGCTGCTCGAGAACTCGCTCATCCCCAAGATGACGCTCGCGAAACGCGAAATCGCATTCTGGGCACGGCAGGGCGTCGCGTTGCGGGGCGTGCAGTTTGACCCGGCTCTGGCCAGCTACCTGTTGGACCCCGCGCGCCACGCCCACCGAATCGAGGATGTGGCTCTCCAGGAGCTCGACGGGCAGCTGGTCGACGAGCAGACGACGCGAGGCAAAGGAAAGAAGGCGCTCGCATGGGACCAAGCTGAAGTCGAACCCGTGGCCAAGTACGCCAACGAACGAGCGGACTTCACTTTTCGGCTCAGCGAGCTGCTCACTCCGCGGATGCACGAGGGCGAGTTTCAGGCGCTCTTTTACGACGTCGAGCTGCCGCTTGCGCGCGTGCTCGCCACCATGGAACTCCATGGAATCGCGGTCGACGTCGAGTTGCTCGACGCCCTTTCGAAGGAGGCCGAAAGCGAACTGGAACGCCTTCACCGGACCTGCACCGAGCTTGCTGGACACGAGTTCAACGTTTCGTCACCTCGACAGCTCGAGACGATTCTGTTCGACGAACTGGAGCTGCCCGTCGTGAAGCGCACCAAGACGGCGCGTTCGACCGATCAGACGGTCCTCGAAGAGCTGGCGCTGCTGCACCCGCTCCCGGCGGCGATCCTCGAGTACCGGTCGGTGTCCAAGCTCAAGAGCACCTACCTCGACGCGCTCCCCCGCGAAGTCAATCCTGAGACGCATCGCATCCATACGCGCTACAATCAACTGGTCGCCGCCACCGGAAGGCTGTCTTCGAGCGATCCCAATCTTCAGAACATTCCGATACGGACGCCGATGGGTCGTCGGGTGCGCGACGCGTTCATTCCCCAAGCCGGCTGGTCTATGCTCTCTGCAGACTACTCGCAGATCGAACTCAGGGTCCTGGCCCACCTCAGTCGCGACCCGGCTCTCGTCGAAGCCTTCTCGAGGGGCGACGACGTGCACACACAAACGGCATGTGCCCTATTCGGCGTGAGTCCGGCGGACGTCACCAAAGACATGCGCGCACAGGCCAAGACCGTGAACTTCGCCGTGATCTATGGTCAGACGCAATTTGCGCTCGCGCAGAACCTGAAGATCGAGCGAAGTGAGGCCAAGCGCTACATCGATGCGTTCTTCGACCAGTACGCGGGGGTCAATGCCTTCTTCGACGGGGTGGTAGAGGAGGCACGCGCGAACGGCTTCGTCACGACGCTCCTCGGGCGACGGCGAACGCTTCCCGATATCCGGTCGCGAAACCACAACCTGCGCGCTGGGGCCGAACGGATCGCGCGGAACACTCCGATTCAGGGGAGCGCTGCCGACATCATGAAGGTTGCGATGGTCGAAATTCAGCGCGAGATTGATGGCGCGGGCCTTCGAAGCCGGATGGTCCTCACGGTCCACGACGAGCTGGTGTTCGAGGCACCCGCCGACGAGCACGCACGCCTCGAGTCCCTAGTTGTCACCCGCATGCAAGAAGCCGTGCCGCTCTCGGTTCCACTTCCGGTCGAGAAAGGATGGGGCGAGAACTGGGGCCAGGCTCACTGACCCCTCGGGCGGAGCCAACGGCGCCCGTCGCATAGTCGTCCGTGTGCGAAGCTGGTAGGCTCGCTCCCTGGGCGCACTGCGTGCGCATCGCTCGAGCAGTGAGGACGCGATGACGATGGAACGCCGCACCGAGACGACCCCCGAAGACGTCCGCATCGTGGGCTCTGGGGTGTTTGATGCACCACGGTTCGGTACTCTCTGGCTCGCGTGGAGTGCACTCGGCCTGCGTTCGCTCGCGTTTCATCCGCCGAAGCAGGGGGAAGCCGTCGAGCGCGAGCTTCCCGAGGCGTTCGCCTCGCCACTTCGTCGGTATTTCGATGGCCAGCGTGAAGACTTCCTGGAGGTCCCCATCGACCTTCGCGGCACGGACTTCCAAGTTCGGGTGTGGCACGCTCTGCGCGCCATTCCGTGGGGACAGGTCCGCACGTACGGGGGAATCGCAACCGAGGTCGGGTCGCCTCGCGCCATGCGAGCCGTGGGCCAGGCGAACCACGTCAACGCCATCCCCATCGTGATCCCGTGCCATCGCGTCGTCGAAGCCGGACACCAGCTCGGTGGGTACGGCGGCGGAACCGACCGCAAGCGCTTCCTGCTGGAGCTCGAGGGAGTGCGCTTCCACGAAGGAATCGTCCAGCCCGGTCAGCTCGAACTCTTCGAGAGCTGAACTCAGAACCGGGCGAGGAGAAGGCAGGCGACCGCCAGCGCGCCGAGCGCGAGACTCAGCTTGTCGCGCACCGCGAACAGGACCGGGTCGTCGTGCATTTCATCGCGCGCGGCCAGAAACCAGATGCGGATGATCCAGTACATCAAGACGAGGCAGATGCCCCACAGCGCTTGCGGCGTCGAGTAGTACTTGGAGATTTCGGGGCTGTTGATGTAGAGCGCGAACACGAGAACGGCGAGCAGGCCCGACGCTGGGCCCACCGAGGTGACGATCGGGATGTCCTCGAGACGGTATGCCCGGCCACGGAGTTCTCGCTCTTCGTTCTGCGAGAGTTGAATAAGCTCCGAGTAGCGTTTCACGAACGCTAGGCTCGTGAAGAAAAAGATCGAGAATGCAAGCAGCCAGAACGAGAGCTCGACCTTGACGGCGACGGCGCCCGCAAGCACGCGGTAGGTGAAGAGCGAAGCCAGAGTCAAGACGTCGATGATGAGCTTCTGCTTGAGGGAAAAGCTGTAGATCGTCGTGAGCACGACGTACCCCAGCATGACCCAAACGAACTCCGGATTGACGAAGCGAATGGCCAGAAAGAGCGCGAGGCAGAAGCTCACGACCATCAAGACGAGCCCCTGCGGAATGCTGAGCGCTCCCGATGCCAGTGGGCGCTTCTTCTTACTGCGGTGGCGCCGATCGACCGAGAGGTCGACCAGGTCGTTCAGGACGTAGATTGAAGATGCGCAGAAGCTGAACGCGAGGAACGCCATGGTCGCGCTGAACACTTTGCCGAGATCGTTGTAGGCGTGCGCGAAATAGAGGGGCACGAACAGCAGGACGTTCTTGGCCCACTGGTGGGGGCGTAGTTCCTTGAGCGCCGCCTTCCAGGTACTGGGCCGTTCCTCCAACACCGTCACGTGTTCGGTCGCGCGTTCGGCGCCGCGCCGGGTCTTGGCGGTCGGGGCGACCAGAATTGCGCTGCCCGCCGCCTCCCAGACGGGGATATCGGCCTCGGTGTCCCCGACATAGTCGAAGCCCCCGCGACCGAAGCGCGAGGTGAGAAACTCGGCCTTTCTTTCGGCCTTGAGGTTCTCGTGGCCGTCGCTCCCGACGGCC
This sequence comes from uncultured delta proteobacterium, assembly GCA_963845195.1. Lineage (GTDB taxonomy): Bacteria > Myxococcota_A > Polyangia > Polyangiales > Houyiibacteriaceae > SG8-38. The sequence continues at coordinate 1,303,812 of CAWJRH010000004.1, read as the reverse complement.
TCGTCGAACACCTCGACGTGGTCGGCGATCGCAGTCGCGGTCGCCTGATCCGAGGCGGTGACCAAAAGGACTCTGCGGCCGGTCTCGCGGGCGTTCTGCGCAAGATCGAGCACGCTCTGGCGGTACGGAAGGGTTGCCGGGTCGACCGGCGCGAGGGCCGCCAGGTGACGCTTGAGCTTCGGGCGTCCCCCTGCAAGGGCGAGGAACAGCCCAAAGATACGATACGGTGCCTTCTTCAGAAGGAGGAGGAGCGATTCCCACAGGGTATCGGTCGAAACTAGCGTTCCGTCGAGGTCCACGCACAGGGGCCGCATCGCACCGGGTTTCTGGGGAAGCGGCTCATCCACGTCCCATCTAACCTGCCATCAGAGGCGGGCGAGCGCCACTTCCAGCTGCTCTCGCTTGGTCCGAAGCTCCTCGGCGTCGCGGCGAGATTTGTCGACCACTTCTGAGGGCGCCCGCTCGACGAAACTCGGGTTAGCGAGCTTCTTTTCGACCGCCCCGAGCTCCTTGTCGATCTTGGCGAGGTCTCGTTGGAGACGTTCACGCTCCTTGTCGGTGTCGATCACCTCGGGGACGACGCCCTGAACACCTGGATTGACGAACACGGCCGCATTGACGAAGTGCGCGCTTGCATCGTCGATCCGAGCCGAGTCGGGCTCCATGTGGATTACACAGCCTCCGAGCGCCTCAATCGTTTGGCGTTCACGCTGGAGCACGTCGCGCTTCGTCTGATCGTCCGCGTAGCAGTAGATGTCGATCGGGCGACTCCGAGGGATGTCGTGTTCGGCCCGAATGGTTCGCACGCTACCGACGAAGGCCTTCATGGTCTCGAAATCGCGCTCCGCGTCGCGGTCGAGTCGCCCGTCAACGAGCGGGGAAGGGTAGCGAGCGACCATCAGACTCGCGGGTGCCCCATCAAACTTGGCAACTCGCTGCCAAATCTCTTCGGTGATGTGCGGCATCATCGGGTGTAGCGCCCGTAGAACCGCTTCCAGCGTGTGCACTAGCGTGGCCTCGGTTTCTTCGACGAGCGCGGCGTCTCCCTGGTCCAGCGCCGTCTTGCTCACTTCGAGGTACCAATCGCAGAATTCGTCCCAGACAAAATGGTAGAGGGCGCCGGAGGCGTCATCGAGGCGATAGGCGTCAAGGCCCGTTGCCGCCGCATCGATCGCACCGTAGAGGCGCGACAGGACCCATCGGTTCGCAAGCGACTTGGGATCCGGGTGGCGTTGGGTGGCAACGGCGCTCGATTCGCCAAGTCGCATGAGCGCGTACCGGGAAGCGTTCCAAAGCTTGTTGGCAAAGTTCCGGTACCCCTCGATGCGTTTGATCGACAATGCAATACGGCGCGACTGGGGAGAGTAGCTTAGCAGCGTCATCCGGAGCGCATCCGCCCCGTAGGCAGCAAACCCGTCAGGGTAGGTCTTCCGGAGGTACTTGATGCCCCCTTGCGATGCCCCCGCGAGCTCGGCTTTGGCGACGAGTTCGTCGAGACTCGCCCCGTGGATGACGTCGAGCGGGTCGACGACATTGCCCTTGACCTTGCTCATCTTCTCGCCGCGCTCGTCGGTAACGAGGCCAGCGAGCAAGACGCGTGTGAACGGCACTTCGCCCATGAAGTGAAGGCCCATCATGATCATCCGAGCGACCCAGAAGAAGATGATGTCGTACCCAGTCTCCATGTCCTGGGTGGGGTAAAAACGCTCGAGTGCCGGAGTTGCGTCAGGCCAACCCAAGGTCGAAAACGGCCACAGTCCGGAGCTGAACCAGGTATCGAGGACATCCTCGTCCTGACGAAGCGTCGTGCCCCTGCAGGAGCTGCAGGCAGCTGGGTCCTCGCGCGCCACGGTGACTCCACCGCAAGCGTCGCAGTACCACGCCGGAATCGGGTGGCCCCACCAAAGCTGTCGCGAGATGCACCAGTCTTGGATGTTCCTGAGCCAGTGGAAGTAGGTCTTCGTCCACTCTGCCGGCAGAATCTGGATTCTGCCTTGCTCGACCGCATCGATCGCCGGGTCGGCAAGCGGCTTCATCTTCACGAACCATTGGGTGGAAATGAGCGGTTCGACGATCGTTCCCGACCGCTGCGAGCGAGGAAGCGTCATCACGTGCTTCTTCTCGCCGCGTGCCAGACCGAGAGTGACCAGCTCGTCTTTGATTGCTTGCCTTGCAGCAAAGCGGTCGAGCCCCTGAAAGCGGCCTGCGTTCTCGTTGAGAGTCCCGTCGAGGTTCAGGATGTTGATTTCTTCGAGACCATGCCGCTTGCCCGTCGCGAAGTCGTTCGGGTCGTGGGCCGGGGTCACCTTGACGACGCCGGTCCCGAACTCGGGGTCGACGAGTTCTGCGTCGAGAACCACCGGAATCATTCGATCGACGAACGGATGGCGAACGTACTTGCCGTGGAGGTGCCGGTACCTTGCATCGTCCGGGTGAATGGCGACGGCCGTGTCCCCAAGCATCGTCTCGGGCCGGGTCGTGGAGACGACGACCTCGCCGTCGCCATCCGCCAGGGGATAGGCGAAGTTGAACATCTCACCTTCGACGCCTTCCTCTTGCTCCACCTCGAGATCCGAGAGCACGGTCTGCGACTCGACGTCCCAGTTCACGAGTCGGGTGTCGCGATAGATCAGCCCCTCTTCGTAGAGGCGCACGAAAGCCTCTCGGACGGCGCGCACCATCTCGGGGTCCATGGTGAACTTCGTCCTCGACCAGTCGCAGGACGCTCCCATTTTGCGAAGCTGCTCGAGAATCCGTCCCCCAGATTGCTCTTTCCAGGCCCAGACGCGCTCGATGAACGCTTCCCGCCCGAGGTCGTGGCGCGTAAGCCCCTCACGCTTCAGCTGGCGCTCGACGACGACCTGCGTCGCGATCCCAGCGTGGTCGATGCCAGGAATCCAAAGCGTGTTGTGCCCCTGCATGCGCTTGTATCGGCACAGCACGTCCTCGAACGTCGTCCGACAGGCGTGCCCCATGTGCAGCGACCCGGTGACGTTGGGGGGCGGAATGGCGAGGGTGTAGGTCGGGCGATGGTCGTTCGGGTCCTCAGAGGCCTCGAAGTACCCGGAGCGCTCCCAGAACTCGTACCAGCGTGACTCGGCCTCGGCAGGCGAGTAGGTCTTGCTAAGCTCGTCCGGCCCGTCGCTCATGCGTCGGACCGTGTGCGGCGAAATAGACGTTCAGTCAAGTCTCAGTCGCCGACGAGACGGTGCAGTTCTTCCGCGATCATCGCCTCGGCGAGCTCGGGGACTACCTCCCAGACCACGCGCTCGACCACTTCGGCAGATAGCTTCATTACGCCTTCTACCTGCTGCGGCGTGAGGCCGAGCGCTTCCAGGCGCTCGACGACCGAATGCGAGAGTGCGTGCGTGGCACCGGCCGGAGCCGGCCTCGAAGACTGAGCCTTGAGCGCAGGCATTGCGGCTGGCGGCGGCGCTGTGCGCGGCGATGACGGAACCATCGACACGGGGGCGCCGGAAAGCGGAGTGCGGGACATGGGACGCCCTGTGAGCGACGGCGGATTGACCGGAAGCGGGGGCGGCGTCGGTCGGTAGGCCGGCGTGCCGATCGGCGTCGGCTGTGGGGTAACGGCCCGCGCCACGGGAATCGAGGGAGCCTCCGAAAGTGAATCCATGCCACCCGCAAGCGCTGACGCCTTGTCGAGCGCTTCCTGGGTATCGAACGGCTTCAGCAGGTGGTCGTCTACACCCACCTCCGAAGCGCGGCCCTCGTCGAAGGGAAGATGCTGACTGGCCATCAGGATCACGGATGTGCCCGCAAGCTGAGGGTTGCCCTTCAGGACGCGCGTGAGCTCGTAGCCGTCCATCCCGGGCAGCGACGCGTCGATGAACGCGACGTCGGGCCCAAACTCCGGCCCATGCTGAAGGGCAAGCTCGCCGCTTTCCACTGTGAGCAGTTCGGCCTGCTCACCAGCAAAGGTCATTTCCATGACCTTCCGCATCGTCACGCTGTCTTCGACGACTAGAATCCTCATCCCCAAGCCCCGTCTGCTTCTAGTTTTCGTATCGTCGGTGACATACGCGATCGATCCCCGCCCGGTCAAGAAGCGGCGCGACTCGGTTGACGATCTCGGGCCTGGCCTGTAGGCAGCACCGGGTGTCGGACTCTCCGCTGCGGCGGCGCTACGTCGAGCAGGCGCCGAGACCACCTGAGGGTCGCTTCTCGCTGGATGCACTCCTGCCAGGCTCAGGACCTCTCGAACTGGACGTCGGCTTCGGACGGGGCCAATCGCTGTTTGAGCGCGCCACGGCCGCTCCTGGCAGTCGCCTCATCGGCATCGAGGTGAAGGCCAAGTGGGTCTACAAGGTCGCCGAACGTCTAAAAGCTCAGGAAGTTCAACATGTTTGCGTCCTTTGCGGGGACGCTCGTGAGGTTTTGGCGCGCGCCGAGACGCTCGATGGCCTCGACAAGGTCGCGATTCACTTTCCAGACCCGTGGTGGAAGAAGAAGCACCAGAAGCGTCGAGTGATCGGTGAAACCCTGCTCGGGGAGCTCCGCCGACTCATGCGCCAAGGCGGAGAACTGTTCATTCAAACCGATGTCCAGGACCGCGCAGAGCAGTTCCTGGCGCTGCTCGACGCAGTCGATGGCTTCGAGCTCCTCGGCGATCGCGGGCTGGTCACTGAAAACCCGTTCTCGGCGCGATCCAATCGAGAGTGGCGCGCGCTCGAAGACGGTCTGCCGGTCTGGCGGATTCTCGCTCGGCGCAACTAGCGGCCGGCCAGCGCGCTACAGTCGCGGGCCGTGCGTTCACGAAGGGCCACCTGTCGCTCCTCGATCGAGACGGCGGGTTCCTCGCCCTCGATGAAGTAGCCGAGCTCATCGACGATGTCGTACAGCTCCTCGCCGCGCTCGAGCAGATCGCAGTTGCGTCGACGGAGGGCGTCGACGAGCCTCGGCATCGCTTCGACGCTGTGGCGCTGCGTATCGTGAAGCAGGACGATGCCGCCCCGGTTCCCGGTCTCCTCTTCGCGACGATCGAGCACCCGGAAAAACGTCCGGACCACGTCTTGGGCATCGTCGACTTCGAGGTCGCCGCCGTAGATGCTCCACAAAACGCTGCTGTACCCGTGCTCGGCAAGAAGGGCCTCGACCCGACGTGAGAGCGCACCCCCTGGGGGTCGAATCAGGCGAGGCCTCAGCCCGATCGCGTTCGCGATCTTTCGTTCGCTGTGACGCAGCTCCTCGGCGATCTCCTCGGAGTTGAGCAGGGGGAGCTGGCGATGCGTCTCGGTATGGTTCCCGAGAATGTGCCCGCGATCGACAATCTCACGAACAATCTCCCGATGTTCCCGCTCCCATGGGTTGCCCGGTCCGAAGCTCTCGGTCGTCACGAAGAACATCGCGCGAACATCGAGCTGGTCGAGCACGTCGAGAAGCTCAGGCGTGGTGCGGCGCGCTGGGCCGTCGTCGAAGCTAAAAAGGAGAATGCGGTGCTTGGAACCACCGTCGATGGTGAGGCCCCGCGGATACCGATGACCGGTGAAGTCGACCGGTCCGGACCCGGGCTCGTCGTGATGAAGCAACTCTGCGTCGGGAGCCTCGACCGGCAGCCCTCCCGATATGGAAGCTAGCGGCTGGACGCTCACCGCCTGCGCCTCGGGTGACGGTTCTACTGCAAGAGGCCGCGACCCTGGTCTTGCTGCGCCGATCAGCGCGCCGGTCGCGAGGACGACCAACACCAGACCGCTCAGGCCGAGCTGCTGCGCATGGTGAGACATCCGGAGATCGTAGGGAAGAGACAACCCTCAGCGCGAAAAAGCCGCAGCCCCTGTACAGGTCTGCAGTTGCTTCCTCGGATCGTATCGAGTACCTGGCCGAGCGAGCACACGTGATCGAAGTCGACGCCCTAAGTAAACGTTACGGAAGCCGACTCGCCGTCGATCAGCTTTCGTTTTCGGTGAACCGAGGGGAGATCGTGGGGTTTCTCGGACCCAACGGTGCCGGGAAGACCACCACCTTGAGAATGCTCACGGGTTTCCTCGCACCCACCGCGGGAGCGATTCGCGTGGACGGGGTCGACGCCGTCGCCAACTCGATCGAAGCCCGCCGGCGTATCGGATACATGCCCGAGGGCGTACCGCTCTACAAAGAGATGAGGGTCACGGAGTACCTCCGGCATCGCGCCGCTTTGAAGGAAGTCGACTCGGTCGGGTCCGCGGTCGATCGCGCGCTCGAACTTGCAGGCGTCGCCGACGTGAAGAACCGGATCGTCGGTCAGCTCTCGAAAGGCTACCGCCAGCGGGTAGGCCTCGCAGACGCGCTGGTTGCCGATCCGCCACTGCTCGTCCTCGACGAGCCGACCTCAGGGCTCGATCCGAATCAGGTTCGGCAGTTTCGGGAGCTCGTTCGCCGGTTCGCCGGAACCAAGACGATTTTCCTATCGACCCACGTGCTGTCGGAGGTCCAGGCTGCCTGCGACCGCGTGATCATCATCCGCGAAGGCAAGAAGGTCGCTGACCTCAGACTCGAAGAGACCCCCGAACTCGAAGAGACGTTCGCCAGGCTGACCGATGCGACGCGCGAGCCGTCGCCGCCGCAAGCCAACGAGACCGGAGACGACGCGTGAAGGGGGCCTGGGTCGTTCTCAAGCGCGAGCTCGCCTCCTTTTTCGCATCGCCGCTCGCGTACGTGGTGCTCACCGCGTGGCTGCTCTTTAGCGGGATCACGTTTTGGATCCTCACCGAGTTCTACGCGCGCAACGCCGTCTCGTCTGGAGCGGACACGCCGCTGTCGGGGTTCTTCGGCGGCAGCTCCCTCTTTTTCATTCCGCTCCTGGTATTCGTGCCCGTGCTGACGATGCGGCTCATCGCCGGCGAGCGGCAGTCCGGAACCCTCGAAACACTGATGACCGCACCCGTGTCCGAAGCCTCGATCGTGCTCGGCAAGTACGGAGCCGCGCTCGTCATGTGGATGGTTCTTTGGGCCCCGACCCTGATCTACTGCTGGATCATGAACCAGTACGGCAGCGTCGATTGGGGCGCCGTGGCCGCGAGTTACTTTGGGATCTTCTGGCTCGGCGCCTACTTCATGGCGATTGGTCTGCTGATGAGCGCCGTAGCGCCAACGCAGATCATCGCCGCCGTGCTCTCGTTCGTCGCGCTTGGAGTTCTGTTCATCGTGGGCATCGGCGAGTTCGTTCTCGATGGAGCCCTTCGGGAGATCTGCAGTTACCTGAGCATGTGGGGCCACATGCAGAGCTTCTCGAAAGGCGTCATCGACACCCGCTATCTGCTGTTCGACGCGTCGCTCGCAATCTTTGCGGTGGGGATGAGCATCGCCGTGCTCAAGGCGCGGAGGCACGCGTGAACGACGGCTCACGAACCCGACTCAACCTATGGCTGACCGCGTTGCTCGGTCTCGCGATCGTCGTGCTCGCCAACTACCTCTCGACCCGCCACTACAAACGGTGGGACTGGACTCAGGACAACCTCTTTACCCTTTCCGATCGCAGCAAAGAAACTCTCCACGCCCTTGAAGAGGACGTCCAGATCTACGTGTTTCTCGCGAGAGGCGAACAAGACTTCGCGGACATCGAAACACTTCTCGAGGAGTACAAGGCGGTGACGCCTCGGATCGAGGTTGAATGGATCGACCCCGATCGGGACCGCGGGCGGTATCAGGTCCTCGCCGATCGCTTCGGCATCGACACCTGGCTCGCTGGGGACCTCACGCTTTCACAAGTCCCTGTCGTCGTCACGAGTGGCGACCGCAAATGGAAGGTGGAACGGCACCAGTTGATCGTCGAAGACTTTGAGAGCTTCGACGACGTCGACGGTCACAAACTCGATCTCCAGTCTGAGCGTTCTCTCACGGGTGCCATCCTGGAAGTGACCACGGGAGAACCGACGCGCGTCTGCCTGAGCCGAGGACACGGCGAGTGGGAGAAGGACTCAATCGACGAGCGGAGTTTCGACGCGGTCGCCCGAGAGCTCGACTGGGAGAAGATCGAAGTCGAGCCAGTCGAAGTGCGTCGGGACACCGAGATCCCCGACTCCTGTAACGCCCTGTTCATCATCAGCCCCCAGCGCCCATTCGATGCACAAGAAGTCGCGGCAGTCGACGCGTTCGTCGAACGTGGCGGCAACCTGCTGCTCGCGTTCGATCCCGTACTCAGCAAGGAGCAGCTTCAGCCGACAGGCTTCGAAGCGAGCCTGAGTCGTCGTGGAATCGCTCTGGGTAACGATCTGGTCGTCGAGAACGACCCGAGCCACCAGCTTCCAGGGAACCCGGGCGATCTTTTCCTCGCCACCGATCTGAGCACGCACCGCGTGACCGACGGGATCCGGCAACGCGGTGGCGGCGTGGTGTTCGTCGTCGCGCGATCGGTCGACGCCGCCGACAACAGCAATGCCGAGGTACTGATTCGCACGAGCGCGGCGGGCGCGGTCGAATCGGACCTCGGAAAGATGGCAGGCGGGACGCCTCGAGACCCGAGCGAAGCCCGGGTGGTGCCGGTGGCCGCTGCCTGGGAATACGTGCCGCCACTTGGCGAGGGCCTCGAGCCGGTAGAGCGAGAGGGGCCCGAGCCGGGGCGCGTGCTGGTCTTCGGCGATAGTGACTGGATGACAGGTGACCTGCTCTCGAACCCGCAGCTCTCGAACATCGACCTCGTGTCGGCGACGGCTGGCTGGCTCACCCAGCGCGAGGCCCTCATCGAGATCGCTCCCCGCAAAACCCAGGCGCGGGCGGTGATCATGAGCGACTCGGATCTCGCCAACGTGTTGTTCCGAGTCGTATTCCTTCTCCCGATGGCCGCGCTGATCGCGGGCTTCGGAGTCTGGTGGTCGAGGCGGTCGTGAGCGGTCGGGCTCCGCTCGTGCTCGCCGCCGTGCTCGTCCTGCTGGCGGTCTACGCGCTGGTCTTCGAACGCGACAGGCCGAGTCAGAGCGAGATCGAAGCGCGTCACGGGTTCCTCCTCGAGTCTCTGGTCAACGAGCGCATCACCCGCATACGTATGAACGACGCGGTGGTCTTGCGTCGCGAGGGCGAGGGGTTCGACGAAACCTGGGTCTTCGAAACGCCAAACTGGGGCGAGGCGAACTTCGATGAAGTCGTGAACTACGTGCAGAGCTGGGAGTTCGCCGTGCCGACGCGCACGCTCGAGGACCCGAGCCCCGAGGATCGCACCGCGTTCGGTCTCAATGCTCCCAAGAGCTTGGTCACGTTCGAAATGGGCCGCGCGACAACGACGGTCACCCTCGCTGCAGGCGACCCCATCGACGGGGGCGGCTACGTCCAGGTAGAAGGCAAGACGGGCGTCGCCGTCGTTCCCCCGAGCGTCGTCGAGCTTTTCGGCCTCGGCGCCGAGCACTTTCGGCTCGCACCCGAAGACGTGGACCCGGATCTCGACGCTCTCATCGGCGCGGACGCTGCCCCCGCGGAACCCTGAACCCTCCGTACGCTGAGATCGCGCGGGCGCTCGCTACTTCTGCGCGAGCGCGGTTTCGGACTTCTCGTGCGAGACGTACTCGACCAGGCCGTTGCTCGTGTTGAAGCCGCCGGACGAAATGAGCGTGAAGTGTCCCTTGACCGTGACGCGCGAACCTATTGCTAGGTCGCGCGGTACGACGACCGTTCCCGAAATCGTGGTCGTCTTTCGACCTCGGCGCGCCTTGGCGAGCTGCTCCTGATTGTCGGCGTACCCGACGACGAGCAGCTGATCCGCGCGGTCGGTGATGTCCGGCTTGTCAGCGATGAACATGTGCGGCGCATCGACGCGAGGACAGTCGTCTTTCTTCTTCGCCTTGCAGGGCGGAGGCTCGTAGATGTCGACGATGTAGCCGCTCACGACCAGATCGGTGTCGAGAAGCTGTGAAAGCCGCTGGCGCATCCCGTACACGGAGTACGACTCGTCGGCATAGGTCGTCGGGAAGGGCGCCGGTGGAAGCACCGGAACCTCGGGAAGATCGGGCACGATCTCCGGAAGCTGCTCGACGTTGGCCTCGGCCTTGGTCGAGGTGTCACGATCACAACCAACCATCACGACGACGGCGGCAAAGAGCAGACCTGCAATACGAGTTCCCATGATTCCCCCCAGAAATCTAACCTCCACAAGCTAGCATGGGCGATCGCGAGGAGACAAAGCCGTCTCGGGTCAGCGGGCCGGAGAAACGCAGCGCGCGCCGTTTTCGAGCGGTTCTTCGAGGGCCATTTTCAGCGTGGGCGGAACCCCGTCCGCTTCCCGAAGCTGGCTGACCGCTGCATCGGCCTCCGGTGTACCGAGTGCCCGAAGGGCCGTGATCGCCCGAGCCGCGTTGTTGATGTCGTCGATCTGCGCGGCGGGGGAGGCCGCGCGCCGCACCACACGCTCGAGCGACGGGGTGGCATCCGTTCGGCAGTGCGCCTGTGCGTACTCGATCGCTGCCGCCGTGACCGAGGGCCACTCGTTGGGATCGGCGAGACGCGTTTCGATCTGACTCCACCCTTCGTCTCCCTGCGTTCGGGTCAGCACGTCGATCGCGGCCACCCGGACCTCGGACATTGGATCGTTCACTGCTGCGACCACGACCGGCATGGCATCCGACTCCCCGGCAAGACTGTGGACCGCACGCGCGCGCACCAAAGGCCATCGGTCTCTGCGCGCCAGCGTCGCCCGGTCGGTCATCGAAGGCGCGTCCCCCGCGAGTACCCCGGCAGCTTCGGCCCGCACGCGAGGGTACGAGTCGAAGAGGCCCGCGCGCGCGTCGGTCGATCGGTCGCGCGCCGCCAGCGCTTCGATCGCAGCGCTCCGGAGCATCCACTGTTCGGCAGAATTCATCTCGTTGATTAGCCATCGATCAATCGTCTCGCTTGGCCCGGCTGCGGCCGCACCGCGCGCGAGTCGCCATTCGGTCGCGAAGTCGTCCTGGGCATTGGGTATCGCGTATTCCACGAGCGCAGTGACGGACGACTGCTGAGCATCGACCGGCGCGAGCCCAAGCGCGGCGCTTGCGGCGGCTGCCGACGAGGGTCCGCCACGGAGCCAGTCCGCCACAGAGGTCGATGCGTCCACGGTCGCCCGATCGACCGCAGTCCCAAGTGCGGTTCGGAGCCCGGAGTCATCCGACCCGCCTTCGGATTCGATTGCGCCGAGCAGCGGTCCGATCGCTGCGTCCGGATCGGTGCGAGCGAGGGTCGTTGCGGCACGTTCGCCGACCTTCGGATCGCCAAGCAGCGAGGCGATGCCAGCCTGACCCCGCGGTCCTGCTCTCCGCAGCGCCAAGAGCGCCGCTTCCTGGGTCTCGGAATCGCCGTTTCGCGCGGCGGCTAGGAGACAGTCCACCGCAGCGTCTTCATCCATGGCCAGACTGGAGAGAGGATCGAACGCACGGCGCTGCGCCTGGACCGACAGGCCATCCCAGCCGTCCCGAAGCGCCTCCGCAGCAGGTTCGCCGCCGGCCTGAAGTGCCCGAGCTGCCTCGAGCGCGCGATCGTGGTCGTCGTCGAGCGCTTGAGCCACCGCGCCATAGTCCGCGTCGGCGAGGGCAGGTCGTGTCGGAAAGGCGAGAGCGGCGACGAACGAGCCGATTAGTGCAAATGAAGTCGCTCTGTACGCTTTGGCCACTCGTTCACCGTCAAGTTCCGAACCTCTAGCACGCGGTCGGCGTTCCGGAGAAAGTCTTGTCGATGGGTGGCAACGACGACCAGCTGACCCGCATCGGCAGCCTCACGGCAAACCTGAAGCACCAGAGCCTCGTGGCGGGCATCGAGGGCCGCCGCCGGTTCATCCAGCAATAGAATGGGAGCTTGCCGGTAGAGAGCGCGAGCCAGCATGAGCCTCTGGAGCTGGCCTGCGGAGAGATCGGCCCCGCCTTCCCGGAGCATGCCCTCGTACCCGGACGGACGCTCTTCGACGAAATCGTCAACGTGGGCGCGGCGCGCGGCCGCGAGCGCGCGCGCCCGATCGGGGTTCGGGTCACCGAGCGTGATGTTGCCGAGGATCGAGTCTCTGAACACCGCTGGACGCTGGGCCATCCACGCACTGGTTGCGCGAAGAGATGCGCCGTCGGCCACGACTCCGTCGAGTTCGAGTCGACCTGTACTCGGTGGAAGTGCCCCGGCGAGAACACGAAGGAGGGTGGACTTGCCGGAACCGCTTTCGCCCGTCACCGCCACGAACTCGCCCGCACGCAGCTCGTGTTCGGCCTCTCGCCAGATCGGCCCGTCACCGTAGTCGAACCCGAGGGTGCAGAGTCGAATGGAGCGAAACGAGCTCCGTACTCCGGCGGGCGGCGATCGATCGGTGGGAAGCTCGAGGATTTCGTCGAGCCGCTGTACGGAGGCGAGCCCAGACCACCATCCGAACGCCGAACGCGCGATCGACTGAAGCGGGCGATACATCAGCAGGAGTGCCACCAGGACCGACCCCGTGCTCGCGACGTCGACCTCTGCACGCGTTGCCCAGGCAACGGTGAGCATCCCCGCGATCCCAAGCGCCCCGGCCAGCTCGACCATGGGACCTGAGAGGGTACTCCAGGTTTCGGCGCGCACCGCGAGACGCTCGGCGCGCCCAGCCGAGTCGTCGATCTGCTGGAGCCGCATCTCCGCGGCATCGTACGCACGCAGCACGCCAGCCCCTTCGATCGCTTCCGCCGATTCGGCGACGAGGGTGGATTCGGCGCCGAGAAGCCGTCGATACAGCCGCCGCGCAGGTCGGACGACCCAGGACACCCCCGCGACAGCCAACGGGAGCAGCAGGAGACCCGGGATGGCTAATGTAGTATCCACCTGGAGGGCGACTATGGCTAATGCAGTAGCCACTGCGACGCCCTGAATGCCCTGGGTAAGCCCCAGATTGAGGAGCGACCGAACCCCATGGACCTCGACCTGCACCCTCGAAGCAAGCTCTCCGGACGGCCATCGAGCAAGGCTCGCAGCGGGGAGGGCCAGGACATGCGCAAGAACTTTCCCTCTAATTTCACGTACTACCGTTAGCTGTAGTTTGGAACCGATGAATGCGCGGGACGTCTCCGCGAGGCTCCGAACCAAACTCAGCAGAACGAGGGCGATGGCGATCTGAGGAAGAGAAAGATTCGCGAGACGCCCGTTTTGCGGGGCAACGTTGGGAGAAAGCTGATCAAATCCCATCTCGCCCAGTTGGGCCAGGAGGGGTCCCGCCAGCCAGGCATAGCCTGCCGTCGCCGCCGCCGAACAGCCCACAAGGGCGAGAGACAGCAGAAGGAGCCTGCGATTATGTCGGAAGGATTCCAGTAAGAGTCTTCCGGCAACGCTATCCGTGTAATTTGTCTTAGAAAACACCTCGAATGGATCTTCTCAACGGGTCATCCGAACCCATATACTCCCGGTTGCCCACGATTCGGAAGCGAGACCGCCGCCACGCTCGAGGTAGGAACCGCAGTCAGTGTGATCTTCGGCACGGCGCGTGCATCCGCAACCGGTCAGAAGAACGAACTTTGAGGTTTGAGGAACACTCAGACCAGCTTTTGTGTTGAGCCAACACCCGGAGTGCCACTGGACAGCTGGGGCGCCACCGAAAGGCAAGAGGAAATATGCGACGACAGGCAGCGACACGACAGACCGGCAAATCGGCGAAAAAGACCACGGCGCAGGCCAAGCCATCCATCTCGGTGGAGGCGGAGGCGAAGAATGCGACCGACGTGTCTAGCACTCGATCTAGCACCCGAGTTGCCGCGAGCGCTTCAGGCGCAGTAGCCAAGCAGGCCCCACAGGAAGCCGAGCCCTCGAAAGAGCAGCTCGAGAAGGCTCGCGTCGAGAGTGAGAAGGCGCTCAAGGAGTTCGAGCGCCAGGGCGCCGGCGACTCCACACTTACCCGCTACTTCCGCGAGATGATTGGGCATCGCGTCCTGACGCCGCAAGAAGAGATCGAGGCGGCCAAGCGCGTAGAGCGTCTGGAAATCGCTTACTGGGAAGCGCTCCTCGGCTACCCGCCATGTTTCGAGACGGTCGCGACCGTCATCGAACTCCGCGTCGAGGAACAGCCGCTCCCCGAGCTCGCCGCGCTGCGCAAGCTCTGCCGAAACGCCAAGGCTGAGAAGCTCACCAAGCGGCAGGAGACACGCTGGGCCGACGTCTGCCTGCAGCTCTCGACCAAGATGCGGGAGGTCGATAGCGACCGTCTATTCGTTCAGGAGTCGGACCGCGCAGTCCACCGTCTCGCTGGCGACTTCGCCGACGAACGGGACATCGTGGGCGACCACGTGCGCATGACGCCGGGCTTCAAGAAGTACCTGCAAGAGGTGCGCGAGGCGCAAAAGGCGCAGCAGCGCGCGAAGAACCGCTTCGTCGCGGCCAACCTGCGGCTCGTCGTCTCGATTGCGCGTCGCTACAACCGAGGTCGCCTTCCTCTCATCGATTTGATTCAAGAGGGCAACATCGGGCTCATGAAGGCCGTCGAGCGCTTCGACCACAACCGCGGCTACCGCTTCAGCACCTATGCCTCCTGGTGGATTCGGCACGCGATCAGCCGAGCGCTGGCCGACAAGGGCCGAGCCGTCCGTATTCCGGTGCACATGCTCGACACCTACAATCGGGTGGCCCGGGCGACGCAGGCAATCGCGACCCGCACCGGAAAACAGCCAACCCCGGAAGAACTCGAAAAAGAGACGGGCATCGCCGCTGAGAAACTCGAGAAGATCAAAGGCTATTGGGCCGAGACGCCTTTCTCGCTCGACCGACCGGTCAACGACGAGGACGGGAGGAAGTTCATCGACTTCCTGGAAGAAGAGAACGTCCCGACTCCGTACGAGCAGCTCGTTTCGCGCAAGTGGAGCGACGAGGTACGCCGCTTGCTCGACACCCTCACGCCGATGGAGGCGCGCATCCTCCGGTGGCGCTTCGGCCTCGACGACGAGGACGAGCTGACGCTCAAAGAGATCGGCGACAAGTACAACCTGTCGCGTGAGCGAATCCGCCAGCTGCAAGAGCAGGCTCTCGGCAAGATCCGACGACAGATCAAAGAGTAGGGCCAGCCCGGCCAACTCAGAGTCGGGGCATGACCTGCACGTGCGGGTCATGGTACACCCGCGCGCATGTCACTCAGCGGCCTCGGCGAACTCATGACCGCCCTCGGGCTGAGCGGTCTCCTCTATGGGGAGTGGCGCCAGCACCCGAGGGTGCGCGCGGTGAGCAAGCCGATCGCGTCGCTCGGCTTCATCCTGGCAGCGCTCGGATTCGGGGCGCTCGACTCAGGTTACGGGAAGCTCATTCTGCTCGGCCTGGTGCTCGGCGCGCTCGGCGACGTGTTGCTGCTCGGCCGAGGCCGAGGCGCCTTCATCGGCGGTTTGGTCGCCTTCCTGCTCGGTCATCTGGCATACGTCGGTGCGTTCTCCACGCTGCCGCTCAGCGCTCCCCAGGCGTTCCTCGCGGCCGTTGCCATGGCAGCGCTCATGGCGTTCATCGCACGGTGGGTGTTTCCTCACGCGATGGACATGCGAGGCCCGATCGCGGTCTACATGCTCGTGATCGCGGCCATGTGTACGGTTGCCATTGGCGCGGGGGCTGCTGGGGCGCCCTGGATGATCCCCGTGGGCGCGGTGATGTTCACGCTCTCGGACATCGCCGTAGTACGAGACCGATTCGTATCCGAGGGATTCGTCAATCGTGCCTGGGGCCTCCCCCTCTACTACGCAGCACAGCTGATCATCGCCTGGAGTATCGCAGCCGTCGCGACCTCAGGCTGACGAACGTTCTGCTACCGATCCCGCGCTGCGCGAGGCATCAGTGGGCGCGACCGAGCTCGGTGAGGATGAACGCGTAGTCGAACGCGGTTTCGCGAAGATACTCGTAGCGGCCTGACGCCCCTCCGTGACCCGCATCCATATTGATCTGGAAGAGCAGAGGATTGTCGTCGGTCTTGAGCGCACGGAGTTTGGCGACGTACTTGGCCGGCTCCCAGTACATTACTTGGCTATCGTTGAGCGACGTGCGGACGAGCATCGTAGGGTAGTCGTGCTTCCCTACGTTCGTGTAGGGACAATAACTCTTGATGCGAAAGTACGCGTCCGCCTCGTTGGGATTTCCCCACTCTTCGTACTCGCCGACCGTGAGCGGCAGCGTATCGTCGAGCATCGTGTTCAGCACGTCGACGAATGGAACGAGCGACACGACTACATGAAACAGATCGGGGCGCATGTTCGCAACCGCGCCCATCAGGAGCCCACCGGCGCTTCCTCCCATCATCGCCAGCCGATCGCTCGACGTGAAGCCCTCTGCGACGAGATCCTCGGCCACTGCGATGAAATCGGTGAACGTCTGCTCTTTGCGCTCCATGCGCCCTTCGTCGTGCCAAGCCTTGCCGAGCTCGCCTCCTCCGCGAATGTGGGCGATCCCGAAGATCATCCCGCGGTCGAGGAGGCTGACCCGCGCATGGGAAAACGCGGTTGGGTACGGATAGCCGTATGAACCGTAGCCCGCGAGCAGCATTGGCGCGGTCCCGTCCCGGGGAGTGTCTTTGCGGTAGACGACGGAGACCGGAATCTTCGTACCGTCCGCAGCCGTGGCCCATCGGCGCTCAGACGCGTAGTCCGTCGAATCATAGCCGCCGAGAACCTCGAGTTGCTTGATCAAGGTGTTCGAACGCGCGGAGACGTCGTAGTCGAAGACCGAACTCGGCATGGTGAGGGACTGGTACCCGTACCGGAACGAGGAGGTGACGAACTCTTCATTCTGGCCAGGGGAAAGCGAGTAGACGGGTTCTTCGACCTTGATGCGATGCGCCTTGCCTTGGAGGTCGATCACGCGAAGATGGGGGAGGCCCTGCTCCCGCTCCGAGAGCACGGAGAAGTCCGCGAAGACGTCGATTGACTCCAGCATGACGTCGGAACGGTGCGGAACGACTTCCTTCCACCGTTTCGATGCAGGGTCTGCGATGGGCGCCTCGACGATCCGAAAGTTTCGGCCCCGATCGTTCGTACGAATGATGAACACGTCTCCTCTGTGGGCGACGTCGTATTCGTGATCCTGGCGGCGCTCGGCGACGAGTCGCCACTCGCCCGCAGGGCTGTCTGCTTCGAGGAACGAGATCTCGCTTGTGGTGTGGCTGAAGCTGCCGCGAAAGACGTATTTGTCGCTTCTCGAACGCCAGACGGCGACGCGAAACCGCTCATCGTTTTCTTGGAACGAGAGCAGGTCGGCACCGGAATCGCCGAGGCGATGACGCCGCACACGATACGCGCGCTTCGTCTCGTCATCCTCGGTGTAGAAGAAGGTCTGGCTGTCGTTTGCCCAGGCCACTGACTTCACCTTCTCGATTCTGTCTGGAAGCACCTGTCCCGACTCGAGGTCTTTGACCTGGAGCGTGTAGTCGCGGAAGCCGGTTTCATCGAGCGAGTAGGCGAGGTAGCGACCGTCGGGCGATACCTCATAGGCTCCCAGACCGAGAAAATCGCGGTTCTCTGCGAGCTCATTCATGTCGAGAAGAATCTGCTCTGTCTGCGGCTCACCAGGCACACGACGACAGTAGGTCGGGTATTGTTTGCCCTCTTCGGTGCGACGGTAGTATTCGAAAGCACCCATTCTATAGGGCGCGCTCTGATCGGTCTCCTGAATACGCCCGACGATTTCCTCGTAGAGTTCGGCCTGAAGCGCCTCGGTCGGCTTCATCCAGTCGGCGGCGTAGCTATTCTCCGCCTCGAGATAGGCGGTGACCTCGGGGGCGTCTTTGTCGCGAAGCCAGTGGTACGGATCGACCCGAGTGTCTCCGTGGTGTGTCGTCTCGTGGGGACGGGTTTGCGCCACCGGTGGCTTCATGATGCTGTCAATCGGCTCCTCAGCAGTCTTGAGGGTGCTCGCACAGCTTGGCAAGACGATGGCGGCGAAGAGCACCGCGACGACCCGGATCGCTCGAATGGTCACTCTGCGGCAGGCTCCTGGGCGACTGCGTAGTCGGCAAGCAACGACACGATCGCGTCCGCAAGAGCTCGCGCCCGCCCTTGTTTGCCCGCGATACCGTTGGCGAGGAAGCTGAATGCAACGGACCGCTCCGGGTCGCCGAGGACGTAGCCGGAGAGCGCAATCGAGTCGCGCAGAGTACCCGTCTTGGCGCGCACCATTCTCGGGCGCGGGAGGTTCCTCAACCGAGACTGGAGTGTCCCGTCGACGCCACCCACGGCGAGCTGTGCCACGTACTCCGGGCGAATCGCAGGGTCGCGGTAGGCCGCCACGAGGGTCTGGGTGAGATGATGTGGCGCGACGAGGTTGCCGTCGAAGAGCCCCGAGCCGTTGACCATCGCGAGGCCGTCGAGATTGACGCCTCTCGACACGAGCTCTTCGATCACCGTCTGCACACCACGTGCACTGCTGCCGGGCTTGGCGGCTTCCGCTCCCATGATCTTCAGCACCATCTCCGCCGTGAAGTTGTCGCTCCACTTGCCCACGGAGTAGAGAAGCGCGCTCAGTTCATCCGAAGGCATGTCGGCGAGCAGCGGTTCCGGAGACGCACCGGGCTCGTGCGCGACCCTGAGCGGACCTTCGATGCCGGCCTGCTTCAACGCTCGGACCCAAAGGCTCGCCGCGTGCGAACGAGGATCGGGCATGCGGCGACGATAATAGATCGTGCGAGTACTCATCGGCACCTCACCCCGCACGCGCACTGCGAAGAGGCCCTCCTCGGTCTGGTCTTCATCGATCCAAACCTTAGGGGGCCCCTTGGCCTTCGTGACGAGTTGGTTGTCGAGAGCGATGTACCCCTCTGCGAGGACGCGCACTCGCCCCGGGGCGCCGGGACCCGGTCCGGGACCGACGTTGACGGTGTAGCTGTTGCGATCAACCGAGAACGCGGCGACGGGCGCGCGGAAAGCAGCGGTCTCGTCGGGCTGTTGTTCGAACGCGGGCGGAATGACCTCAGCGTCGAAGTACCCTTCGTCGATGACTACTCGTTCCACCCGATCGACCCCGCGCAGTTTCAACGCCTGCGCCATCGAGAAAAGCCGTCGGTAGTCGAGGCTCGGGTCCCCCGCGGCACGAAGGATGAGTCGTTCGACGCGTCCGGCTTCGAGCCTGCCTTCGACACGAGTCGATGCACGGAAGCTCGGGCCCAGGTTCCACAGAGCCGCAGCCGCGGTCAGCAGCTTGAGGTTGGACGCCGGGTTAAGGGGTCGATCGGCTTGGTTCTGGTAGAGTACTGCTCCGTCGTGGAGCCGAACGACTTCAATACCTATCTGCTCGCCGAGCCCAGCTTCTTGCACCAGTCGAGCGATCTTCGACTCGACGGGCTCCGGCGCCTTGGCGTGCGCAGCAGCGCTCGACAAAAGCAGGCCAACGAAGAGAAGGCAAAGACGCGCAGACTGCGTCATCGCGCGCACCCTAGCAGCGCGCTGGCGTTGCTCCTAGTGATCGGCATAGGGTGTCATCAGCCTCGACCTCTGAGCGTCGACGAGCTGGTCGTGGTGTTGCCGCGCGATGCCGAGCAGCTCGACCCCCGGTTCGTCTCGGACCCATATGGCCTCCGCGTTTCCCGACTTCTGTTTGCCTCTCTCGTGACCATCGACCCGCGGACGCTGGAGGTCGTGCCAGATCTCGCCGAATCCGTCGTTGCCAAGACCCCGACCGAATACGAGGTTCGACTCAAGAAGGGCCTACGGTTCAGCGACGGGGCGCCACTCACCGCCCGCGACGTGGCAGAAACGTTCCGAGGGGTCGTCGATCCGGCACTTGGCAGCCGGTACGCGCAGAACTACCGGAGGATCAAGGAGATCGAGGTCGTCACTCCACACCTGCTTCGCTTCATGCTCAGCGAACCTCACGCGACCTTTCTTACCGACCTCGAGCTGCCGATCGTGCGCGCAGAAGACGCTCGGCGGCGAATCGCCACCGAAGACGAACCCTTTCCCGTGGGCGCGGGACCCTATCGACTCGTCAAACGCGAGCACGGCGTGCTCGAGCTCGAGTCCAACCTCCATTGGCATCGGGGCGCCCCAAAAACGCAGAGACTCAAGCTCGTGGTGATCCGGGACGACAACACGCGGGCGCTTCGCATGCTCGCAGGGCAGGGGGACCTGGCGATCGCCGCGATCCCGCCGCTGCTTTTGCCGATGTTCGAAGAAGCCCCGGAGTTCGAGATCCGCGAAGCCCCTGGAGTCTCGACCATGTATCTCGGATTCCAGACCGAGGCTCCTCATCTGGCCGACGTTCGCGTGCGACGGGCTATTGCGATGGCGATCGATCGCGAGTTGCTCGTCGCCACGAAGTACGAGGGGCACGCGGAGGTCGCCGACAGCTGGATTCCGCGGGGACATTGGGCGCACGACGAACGCGTCGAGGGCCCACGGTTCGACCCCGACGGCGCACGCGCGCTGCTCGACGAAGCAGGGTTCGTCGACCCGCCGGGCAACGAGCCGCGCATGCGCGTCGTCCTCCGCACCACTTCGGAGCGCTTTCGCCAGTCGGTGGCACGCGCGATTGCCGCGATGCTGCGTGACGTCGGCATTGAGGTCGACGTTCGCCCCTCCGAAACGGCGACGCTGATCGCCGATCTCAACAAGGGGCGCTTCGAACTCACGCTGCTGCAGGTACCCGAAGTGCTCGAGCCTCACGTTCTGAGCTGGTTCTTCGACTCGTCGCGAATTCCGGGCGAGGGCAACGAGGGCGCGAACCGGTGGCGCTACCGCAACGACCAACTCGACGCGAGCTTCGAGGCTGGCCGAACGACGACCGACCGCAACCGCAGGCGGGATGCGTATGGGCGCGCCCAGCGCATTCTCGCCCGAGATCTGCCCGTGGTGCCCCTGTGGCAGCCAACCACCGTGGCGGTAGTCCGACGGGGTCTCGACGTGGATCCGCCCCGAGACGGACGCTTCGGAACGCTGGCGTTCTGATCGTCCGGTGGTACCGTGAAGCGTGATTCTGCGAGACCCGGTGCACGGTCTGATTGCGTTCCAAGGGGCCGCAGAACGCGTCATCCGTCCGCTCCTCGACACCGCCGAGGTGCAGCGGCTACGACGCGTCAAGCAGCTGGGGCTGGCGTCGCTCGTGTTCCCGGGAGCGGAGCATACCCGCTTCTCTCACGCGATTGGCGCGGCCTACGTGATGCAAGCCTTGCTGCAGCGCATCGACGCGTGCAGTGACGACCTGCCTGCCGACCAACGGCTCGACGATGATGCGCGGGCTGAAGCCCTTGCGGCTGCGCTCCTTCACGACGCCGGGCACGGTCCGTTCTCGCATCTATTCGAAGAGGTACTTCCGCACGCCAAGCATCACGAGCAGTGGACCCGCGACATCCTTCTCGATCCTGCGACCGAGGTGCATCAGACCCTCGAGCGCATCAGCGCCGGCATGGCCGGCCGCGTGAGTCAGATCCTCAACGGCGAGCATCGACTCGGTTATCTGTGTCGAAGCGTGGCCGGCACACTCGATGTCGACCGGGCAGACTACCTGCTTCGCGACAGCATGATGACCGGCGTGCGCTACGGGCTGTACGACCTCGACTGGTTGCTACAGGCGCTGACGTTTGCCTGTGTCGACGGACGATGGGTGCTCGCGATTCAGGGACGCAAAGGTCTCCCGCCGGCCGAAAGCTTCTTTCTCGGCCGCCACTTCATGTACGAGCAGGTCTACCACCACAAAGCCACGCGCGCGGCCGAAGCGCTGGTTCGTGCAATTTTTACGCGGGTGAGCGAACTCATTTACGACGGCAGTCCTCCCGAACCATTGTTGTCGGCGTTCCGCGCGGCCGCGCTCGGCGAGTCGCTATCGCTCGAAGAGTACTTGCGCATGGATGATGCCGAGCTGCTGAGCTGCCTTGCGGCATGGGAGCACGGCGCGGACCCAACGCTTGCCGACCTGAGCGCACGCCTTCGACACCGCGCGCTACCGAAGACCGTGCCTCTCGACGAGCGCCGGCCCGACCAGTGGGACATCGCTCGCCAAACCGCGGCACAAGTCGTCACCGCACACGGCTACCGAGCTGACCTTTCGGTATATCTCGACGTCGCGGACGACGTGCCGTACTGGGAGCCCACAGACGGCAGCCCCGATGGGCTCTGGGTGGCTCTGCGACACCAGCCCCTTCAGCGTCTCGGGGACGCCTCGTTCCTGCTCGGGCAGCTCCGAAACAAGCGTATCGAGCGTCCTCGTCTGATCTTCCCCGCAGAGCTTCGCAGCGAGGTTCTCTCTGCTCTCCGCGACGCCCTGTCTTGAGGGCTTGGGCGCGGGGGCCCCGATTGCGGTAGGGTTGGGTCGGCGGGGCGGCTCGGGGGTCCATGAGTCGCCGCCGGCCGGGGCACGATGGCAAAAATTCTGATCGTCGACGACCAAGACAACGCCCGGAGCATGCTCGTTGAGATGCTCGGAGCCGAGGGCTATGTCGTCGATCAAGCCACGGACGGGCAGACCGCCTGCGCCATGGTCGATCAAAACGGGTACGACCTCGTGATCACCGACCTGCGAATGGGCAACGTGGGCGGACTCGAAGTGCTCCGTCGCACGCGGGACTTGTCTCCGCTGACTGCCGTCATCGTGATGACGGCTTTCGGAACGATAGAGGATGCAGTCGAAGCGATTCGGGCCGGAGCCCATGACTTCGTGCAGAAACCGTTCGTGCACGAGGAGCTCCTCGTCAAGGTCGCGCGCGCCGCCAGAGCACGCGAGCGGGCCAACGACCTCGGCGGCATGGCCCCCGACTTCCGCGAACGCTACAACTTCGGGAATATCATCGGGCATTCGGCGGAGATTCGGGAGATCCTCGGACGGATTGTCAGAATCGCACCCACCGACGCGACGGTTCTCATCACGGGCGAAAGCGGCACCGGGAAGGAGTTGGTGGCTCGTGCCATCCACGCGAACTCACTTCGTGCCGAGCGGCCGTTCGTCTCGATCAACTGCGCGGCCCTCACCGAGACACTGCTCGAAAGCGAGCTCTTTGGTCACGTCCGCGGCGCCTTCACCGGGGCCGTTCAGAGTCGCAAGGGGCTGTTCGAAGAGGCCAACGGCGGCACCTTCTTCTTCGACGAGATCGCCGAGACGCCACCCTCCCTTCAGGCCAAACTGCTGAGAGCGATTCAGGAGGGCGAGATACGACGGCTCGGTGACAACAAACCGATCAACGTCGACGCGCGAATCATCGCGGCGACCAACCAAGAACTACGTCGACGTATCGAAGAAAAGCAGTTTCGCGAGGACCTCTACTACCGACTCAACGTGGCTCGATTCGAACTCCCAGCGCTCCGCGAGCGAAAGGAAGACATCCCACCCATCGTCGAGAGCTTCGTAAAGAAGTACGGCGAGAAGATGGGACGCGTCGCTTCCGTAGGTCCTGGCGTGATGGACTATCTTCTCAGCTACGATTTCCCAGGCAACGTTCGCGAGCTCGAGAACCTCGTCGAACAGGGGGTCGCGCTCGCGCCCGACGGTCAAATTCAGCTCCGCGACATGGTGCCAACGTCGAGCAACGGAGGCTCACATCTCGGACACCGGTCGCTTTCCGAAGTCGTGAACGACGCGGAGCGAGACGCAATCGTCCGGGCGCTAAGGGCATCTGAAGGCAACAAGGAGCGGGCAGCCGACCTGCTGGGGCTCAGCCCGACGACCCTGTGGCGCAAGATGAAACGGCTTCAGCTCGAGTGGCATTGAGCAACGGTCTTCGGACCCGACCCTGAAGAAGGTCGCTCAGCGAGGCTCTTGCTCGGCCGCAGCATCGAGTCGATCGGCCCCTGCGTTGGCGATGCCTTCGAGGGGGTCGCTCATGATGGCCGGTATGCCGCCGTCGCCCGCGGAGTCGGCCTCATCGCCAAGCTCGGAGACTTGCTCGCCGATGCGCTGCGAGATCCGCTTGGTGGCGGCGCCGACCTCATGACCCAACTCCTGGGCTTCATCCGTATTGATGATACGGACCAGATGCTGAAACGGCGTACGGTCCCCGAGTCGCGCGAAAAACAGCGCGTACGCGAAAAAGCCGAGGACGACCCCCCGCCACATCATTCGACTTGCTCCCCGTATCATCCGTCAGCCCTACGGATACCATAAGTCCTCATTTTCTTATGAAGATTGGTGCGTTCTACGCCGAGGACGGTCGCCGCGCGGGAGATGTTCCAGCCCACTTCATCAAGGGTTTGAAGGATGTAGTCCTTCTCGACCCGATTCCGATAGTCCCTGAGGGTCAACCGCTCGCCGCCCTTGTCGAACGCCGGAGGCACCGTGCTCGGGGGGCGCGATTCTCGCCGGCCTTCGCTCAGCAGCCCTTCGGCGGGGAGGTCTTCGAGGGTGATGCGGTCACCGCTGAGAATGGCCATCCGTTCCACCACGTTGCGGAGCTCGCGCACGTTGCCAGGCCAGGGGCGATCCGAGAGCGCTTGAAGCACGTCCTCGTCGATCGGTTTTTGTCGCAGCCCGTTCTCCTCGGAAAATTCGCGAAGGAAGCCCTTGGCAAGCAAGGGAATGTCTTCTCTGCGAGCACGAAGCGGAGGACTGTGAATCGGCACGACGTTGAGGCGAAAGAAGAGGTCCTCACGAAACCGCTCCTCCTGCACCTCGAGCTCGAGGTCGTGATTGGTCGCCGCCACGACTCTGACGTCGACTGCGATTGCCTTCTCGCTGCCGACGCGAGAAATCTCCCCGCTCTGGAGGGCGCGCAGCACTTTGGCTTGGGCGCTTGCGCTCATGTCGCCGATCTCGTCGAGGAATAGTGTGCCGCCGTCGGCAAGTTCAAACATGCCCTTCTTGCGACCCTGTGCTCCCGTGAACGCGCCGCGCTCATAGCCGAACAGCTCGCTCTCAATCAGTTCGGCAGGAATCGCCGCGCAGTTGACCTTGATGAACGGGCCGTCGGCCCGCGGACTAAGCCGGTGAAGAGCGCGGGCGATGAGCTCCTTACCTGTGCCGCTCTCGCCGGTGATCATCACACGACCGTGAGTCGGTGCGACTTTTTCGAGGCGGGCGAAGAGTTCGCGCATGACCAGGCTTTCGCCGATCATCTCGTATCGGTGCTCTACGCCAGCCCGCAGCTGCTCGACTTCTCGTTCGAGCTGCCAGGTCTTGAGCGCGTTCCGGACGGTCACCAGGACGCGGTCTCGATCGAGCGGCTTCTCGAAGAAGTCCGTCGCCCCGAGTTGGATCGCCTGGACCGCTTCGGCCAGAGAAGCGTGTCCCGAGACCATGAGCACCGGCAGCTTTCGTGTCTCGGGCTCGCCGCGGATCTTCGACAGTGCCTCGATGCCGCTCATCTTCGGTAGCCGAACGTCGAGGATGACGAGGTCTACGTCGCCGGAGCGGAGGGTCTCGAGGCACTCCTCCGCTGAGGCTGCTTCAAGCACCGTGAAGCCGGAACTCTCGAGTACCATCCGGAGCGCGCGCCGAATGTTTTTCTCATCGTCGACGACGAGGATCGTGGCCGCCATCCGTGCTGTATATCACGCGGTCCGATCGGAAACGCAAAGAGTGATACCCTGAAGCCCGATGGACCTTCGTGTCGCCGAACAGCGTCTACTCAGCCTCCTGCGCGAAACGAAACCTGCCACCGGAGGAGTCGGAGTCGACGACGTCATGGGCGAGGCCGCACCGATTCTCCCGCTCCTCTGCGAGATCCGGGCCAGCGACACCCTGCTCAAAGACTACGAGTCGTTTGCGTTTCGCGAGAGCCTCACGGTGCTCACTCTGTTTGGTCGGCGCCTGGCTCTGCTCGACCTGACGCCAACGAGCGTACTCGCGGTCGCCCGCGCCGTCCTCGGAGCGACGACGACCGAGCCCGAGGGATGGGAGGCGGGCTTTGCAGACAGGGCGACGGCTGCGGTGATGGAAGGGTTCGTTCTCGGTCGAGAGGAGAGAACGGCCGCGGACCACGACGCACGTGCGATCGCGGACGCGAAACCGATTCGCGTGGATGACCAGACCTTCGCGCTGATTCTGTCCGGGGTGCACGACCCAGGTGTGCTCGGTGAACTCGTTGACCGACTGGGTCGCGCGATGCTCGACGCCGACGTCGAGACTGCCATCGTCGACATGACGCAGCTCGGAGAAGCAAACGGCGAACGCGCGGCCGCCTTGTTCCGGGCGGACGAGGTGGTGCGCATGCTCGGCGGCGCCTGTTTCTTCGCGGGCGTGGGCCCGCGATGGCAGAGCGCGATGACCGATGCGGGGATCGAAATCCACCAGAGCCAGAATCTCCGAAAATTTCGCGGAGGCACTCGATGCGTCGCGCGCGCTGATCCCCGACCGGGCCACATCCCTGCGGGCGGCCTGGCGTAGCCTGCTACGGCGAGGGCGAGTCCCTTTCCTCAAGGGCTAGGCGATCGAGGGCATCTCGTGCACGGACCTGTGTCTCCGGGTGCTCGGCAGCTCGCTCAAGCCACGTCCGGGCGAGCGTGTCGTCGCCGCGATCGAGGTAGCAAAGACCGAGGGTCAGCTCCTGGGTTGAGCGAAGTCGATCGGTGTCGCCTCGCTTCTTGGCTGACCGTTGTGCCCTGAACGCAGCGCGGCAGTCCGAGTCGCTCGGCACCGGCGCCGATTGCGGCTTGGCCTCGATCGCGGCGGCGCTCGTCTCGGCAACGACTTCAACGTCTGCGTTCTCGCCGGCATCTGACACGCGCGCGGCGTCGGCGGCCAACCCTTCGGCTGCGCCTCCCTCGCGCTTCGCCTTGGGGACGGGTTCGCTCGCTGAAACCGCCGCAGCTGCGGGTCGCTCGGCGGCCTGTCGAGATCGTGACCTGGTGTGCGCTTCCGCGTCCTCGGCGTACGCTGCCTCGTCGTGGGCCGCCTTCCGGGGCGAGGCCGGTTCCGAGGCTACGCCGGCGACAGTTTCGCCCGCGGCCTGCACAGACTCGTCAGGTGCCTGCGCGACGCGTGCTGGCGTGTCCGGCATACTCGGCCGGGCCCACACTCCGAGACCAACCGCGAGCAAGGCCACGGCGGCCGCAGCCCAGGGTACCGGTCCGAAACGCGTGCCCATGCGAGGCTCGCCTCCCCGACGTCTCTCGGCGGCTGCGCGAAGCACCTCCGCGTCGATTCGGACAGGGGGCTCTTCGAGAGGCAGACCATCGACCGCTACGAGGGCGGCCTTCATCTCGTCGAAGAGCGTACGGCAGTCCGGACACCGTTCGAGAATCCGGGCGACTTCTTCGCCTTCGGTCGCCTCGCGCTCGATCAGGTCGAAGACGTTCTCCTTGCACTCTTCACAGTTCATGGGGTTGTGACTCCGATCGACGGGACCCTGGTTCAAGATCGCCCATCGCCTCGCGCAAACGTTCGAGCGCGTACCGCATTCGGCTCTTGACGGTGTTCGGCGAGGCCTCGACGATCTCCGCGATCTGGTCGAAGGTGAGGCCTTGAAGTTCGCGCAGCAGAAAAACCTCGCGCTGCGGCGCCGGCAGGGCTTCGACCGACTCGACGATGCGCTTCTGAGCTTCTCGCCCGATCGCCTCGCTTTCGACGGTCGGGCCCAAAGACGGCAGCCGTTCCACCAGCGGGGCTACCTGTTCTGCATCGCCGGGTTTGGGGGAATCGAGCGAAGAATGAGTGCGAAGCCGCATCCGGCGCTGATGGTCCACGCAGCGGTTCCGCGCGATCGCGTAAAGCCAGGTCGCGAACTTGGATTCCTCCCGAAACGCTTCCGCGCGCCCGATCACGCGCATCCAGACATCTTGGTAGAGTTCCTCCGCATCCGACCGATCCCCCACGGAACGCAGCAAGTATGTGAAAAGCTGCCGTCGGTATCGACTGAGCAACGCCTCGAAAGCAGCGGTTTCGCCGCGACAATAGCGCCGAATCAACACCTCGTCTGAGAATTCGCTCCCAGCAAGGCGGCTCTGTGAGTCGTTTATGGGAGGCATGAGAAGGCACGTCGGGATCGACGTTTGACCTGTCCCCGGGGATCTACCGAGGTTGGTTGGCAAGGGGAAGGGGGCCTGTTTCCACGCTCGGGCGGCAGGCTGTCGTCGAAGGGCCTCCCCTGATTGACCGAGCGCGTCACGCTTTGGTATAAGCGCCGGGTCGACCGGAGGGCAATTTCGCTTCAGATGGTGACCACTTAGAGGGGAATTGCGATGCGCCGGAGAGTTGCGCTTTCAGTCTTGGTGGGGTGCATGTGGGGGGTGGCCGTCGTGTCGGTCGCCCAGCCGCCCCAGACACCTGATCCAGGATCCGTTGTCACACCCGCCGCGACGGCCACCGAGGTCGTGGCCGTCGGGGGCGAGCCAATCGACGCCGGCACCTATGCGGTGCGGCTTCGGGATCTCGAGCAGCGTATCAACGAACTCAAGGAGCAGATCTTCCGCTCCAAGGCGCGGCTGTCGTTGCTGGCGGAGACTGTGCTCGAGGGGGTAGTCGGCGGAGGGCAGGCGGTCATCGTGCACGAGAACCGAATGTCCGATGGCTTCAAGCTCGTCCGGATCGTGTATGCCCTCGACGGGGCTCCGATCTTCACCAAGGCCGACGAGCAAGGTACGCTCAGCGACCAGAAAGAGTTCGAGATCTACAACGGCAGTATCGTTCCGGGGGAGCACACCCTGACGGTCAATCTCGAATACCAAGGTCACGGCTTCGGCGTGTTCTCCTATCTGCAGGGCTATCGCTTCAAGGTGCGGTCGACCTATTCGTTCTCGGTGCCCGAGGGCCGCGTCGCAACCGTGGTCGTGGTGGCCTACGAGCAGGGCGGCCCGAGCACACCGCTCGAGGAGCGCCCCGCCGTGCGATTCATCGAGCGCATGGAGCGACAGGCACGTCCCGAAGCCACGGTCGAGGGCAGCCCGTAATGATGCATCGTGCGGCGACTCTCTCGCCGCCCTCACCGAGTCTCTACGAGGGGCCGGGGGCGCGGATCGGGCGGCTCACGGCGCTCCTGGCGGGCGCAGCGCTGGCAGCTGCCCTCGGGAGCCCGTCCTCCGTCTTCGCTCAGAACGCATCCGACCTCAACCGCGCTCTGACGAACCTCGAGGGCGACGCACAGCGTCTGGTCAACCTGCCGGTGCGCGTCGAGCCGCCGCGAAGTGACACCTTCGTCGAGGAGCGTCTGACCGACGGTGAGCTCTATCTCCGCCTCGACGACAACCTTCGCGCAGCCATTCTCTTCACCGACATCGTCGAGAATCACTCGTCACATCGAGCGTACCCGGAGGCTCTCTTTCTTCTCGGCGAATCGCTCTTCGCCGCCGGGGACAATCTCGGCGCCCGTCGTCGATACGAGGCCGTTCTCGATCAGGCGGCCAGTCCCGGATTCCAGCCGTTCGTCGAACGATCGCTCAGTCGGCTGATCCAAATCGCCGTCGAGACCCAAGACTTCCGCGCTATCGATTCCTACTTCCAAACTCTCGAAGCGCTCCCACGGGAATCTCTACAGGTCTCGACCGCATACTTTCGCGCCAAGTATCTCTACAACCGTGCGGTTCCGATAGCCCAAGTCATCAACGCGCCGTCCAATCAGCCCATCGTCGGTATCGACCCCGATCTTCTCGAGCAGGCGCGCAAGGGCTTCTTGGGCATTCCGAGTGGGACCGACTACTCGCTCCGCGCACGCTACTTTGCGGGTACCATTTACGTGCTTCGCACCGAGTACGACGACGCCATTGCCTCATTCCGTTCCGTGCTGGGGGAAGTCCCGATCAACGAGGTCGACTCTGAGGTCACCGACCTCGCGCACCTCGCCCTTGGGCGCGTGTACTACGAGACGGCTCAACTCGACCAGGCGGTCGACGCGTACCGCGCGATCGAGCAAGGCTCCTCGCAGTTCGACCGTGCACTGTACGAACTCGCTTGGACCTACATCGCCAAGGGTGACGCGGTGCAGGCCGAGCGCGCGCTCGAGGTGCTTTCGGTTGCGTCGCCCGACAGTCCGCTCAATGCCGACGGGAAGGTTCTCCGCGGAGAACTTCTGGCGCGAGCTGCTCGGTACAACGAGGCGGAGGCCGTGTTCGATGAAGTCTTGGAGGAGTTTGGGCCGATCCGAGACGACCTCGATCGAATCACCGTCGAACACACAGACCTGGCCGCCTACTTTCGGCAGCTCGTCACGCAGAACCTCGAAGGCTTCGACATCGACGATTTCCTCCCGCCGACCGCTCAGAAATGGGTCCTCGTCGAGGGTGAGTACGAGCGCGCCCTCGGGGTACTTCAAGACCTGAGCGACGCCAGGGCGCTGACCGAAGACACCGAGGAGCTTGCGGCACGAATCGAGAACGCCTTGCGCGGCCCCAATGAGGTCGCGGTGTTTCCGGACCTGCGCCGGCAGCGCGAGCGCACGACCGGAATCCGAAACCAACTCGCGCAGCTGCGTGGCGACTATCTCGACGTCGAAGAGCGCGGGCTCAACCCCGAGCGGGTCTCCCAGCAGGCAGAAAACATGGGGTCCCAGCGGGCGTCCCTCGAACGACAGGTGGACGCGCTGCCGACGACGACCGAGGACTTCATTGATCGGGATCTCGACAAGCTCTCCGAGTACCAAGCGCTAGAGCAGGAGCTTCAAGGGCTTCGCGTCGAAATTCTCGGGCTCCAGGCGCGGATCGTAGCCTCCAAAACCGGCATGCTCGCGATCGACCCAGACAAGGTGGATCCGGCGCGGATCGAGGCTGAACTGGCCGCCCAGGAAGCACAGATCGTCGAGTATGAAGCCGAGCTCGAAGCGATCCGAGGCCGCCTCGAGGTGGGGCGACTTCATACGGGCGTCGGTGACAGCCGCTACGCGGCGGATGCTGTGCTGCGGGACGACTTCAACCGACTGGTCGCAGCCCAACGGCGGGCCGAGGGTCTGACCGGGTCTTTATTCGACAGCGCGTATGCGCGGATGGCGCGGGTCGAGGCGTCACTTGATCGCCACGACGCCGAGATCGAAGCCGCAGTCGCCAAGCGTGCCTCGCGCATGACTGCGGTGGTCAACGAGGAGAAGGTCAACCTTCGGCGTTACCGGGAGGCGCTCCGCGGGCTCGAGGGCGAAACTGAAGAAGTCGTGGGAACGATCGCGTACCTGAACTTCGAACGCATTCTCAAACGGTTCGACCAACTGGTCCTGCGGGCGAATGTCGGACGAATCGACGTCGCCTGGGCCCAACGCGAGGATCACCGGCTGCGTATCGATACACTCACACGCGAGCGCGCCCGTGAGATTCAAGCACTCGACGACGAGTTCCGCGAAGTGATGGACGACGTCGAATACGAGGAGAGCCCATGAGCGCCCGTCAGGTTCGGGCGATTGCGCTGCTCGCCTGCGTGATGGCGTCGACCATGAAGGCACGCGCGCAAGAGGGCTCCGCGCCGAGCCCCTCGGAACCAGGCCGGGACGCGCCCCGGGTCGAAGACGTCACCCCGTGGGAAGGCGCGAGCGACACGAGTCTCCCTCCGTTTCTTCAGGACCCCTCGGCGCGGGTCGTCGACCAGCGGCCACCCCCGTCGGATGCGCAGCTAGAGGCGTTGGAAGAACTGCAGCGCGAGGTCGACACGTTCACGAAGTCGGGCTCGGTCTTCCGGGACACGGTCACCTCCTTGGTACGCAGAGAGTATCTGCAGCGGCGTCGCGAGCGGGAACGCTGGTACGGCGCGCAAATCCAAGAAGAGGACGATGCCTTCAACGCGGCCCGCGAAGAAGCGATCGCGATGTTCGAGAATTTCGTCCGGCGCTATCCGAACGATCCCAAGTACACGCCCGACGCGATGTTTCGACTGGGGGAACTCTACTTCGAGCGGAGCGCCATCGAGTTCCAGCAGCTCTACGACGACGCACAGGTGGCCCGTGGGGCGGGCGATCTAACCGCCGAAGACAACCTCCCCACGGCGCCCGACTTCACCCCGACGATCGACGTCTACCAGGAGCTGGCAGCGCGGTTCCCCAACTACGAGCGCAACGACGGCGTCTACTACCTCATCGGCTACACGCTCAACGAGACCGGCAGGCCTGAAGAAGCGCTCGCGGCCTGGCTGGCACTCGTCTGTGCCAACAAGTACCGGTACGATCCGGCGTGGCGACCACCCCCAGAGGGAGCCTCTGCTTCCGCTCAGGATCGCTACCCTGCACTGACACTCGACGGCAGACCGCTCGGCGCCTCGGTCGGCGGGGGGGGGTTCTCGGACCCGTACCGAGACTGCGCCGCGATCTCGGACAGCGCGCGATTCGTCAGCGAGACCTGGTTCCGTATCGGCGAGTACCACTTCGACGATTTCGGGGGAGACAACGCGCTCGATCTTTCGATCGCGGCGTACGGTCGAATTCTCGAAGATCCTGAAGATCGCAACTACAATCTGGCGCTCTACAAAGTTGCATGGGCCTACTACCGCGCGAGCCGCTATCCCGATGCCATTCGCAACTTCTCGAAGCTGGTCCAGTGGTCCGACGACGAAGAGCGGGCGACGGGACGTGCGGGCTCCGAGCTTCGACCCGAAGCGATCGAATATCTCGGAATCGCGTTCGCATACGACGACTGGAACGAGAACCAGGTCGCGGATCAGCTCGAAGGAGGACGAACGGGGCTCGCTCGAATTCAGGACCCTTCGCTGTTGCCACAGGACGGCGACTGGACGCCTGAGGTCTATCTCCAGCTCGGCCAGGTATACTTCGACGAAGCGAAATACCCGGAGGCCATTGCAGCATGGCGACTCGCGCTCGCGAACTGGCCGAACCACCACCGCGCGCCACAGGTCCTGAACGACATCGCCATCGCACACCAGATGCATAACGAGTTCGACCTGGCCATCGTCGCGCGCACCGAGCTCACCGGCTACGGACAGGGAAGCGACTGGTGGAACGCCAACATGGAGCACCCCGCCGAACAGCGCGATGCCGAACTGCTAGCGGAGAACGCGCTAATCGTGGCTGCGATCCACCACCATTCAAGAGCCCAGCGCGCCCGACAGCAGTGCGTCGAGGAGCAGAATGTGAAGCTCTGCAAGGATGCCCAGCAGGAGTACGCGCTCGCCGCCGAGGCGTACCGCGGCTACCTAGAGCGGTACCCGAACAATCCTCAGACCTACGAGCTGCACTACAATCTCGCCGACGCGCTCTATTGGTCTGAAGACTACGAGCAGGCTGCCACGGAATATGCAGAGGTCCGCGACTCCAATGCCGACGACGCCTATCTTGCCGAATCGGCTCGAAGGGTGGTGGAATCGCTCAAGCGCATCGCCGACCGCGACATCGAAGAAGGCAGGCTCGCGGTTCGCTCAGAGGCGCCCCCGGTCGTCGGACAACCTCCGACGGCCGCGCCGGTCGCCATGCCGGAGACGACCCAACGTTTGGCGCGAGCGCGCGAGATCTACCTCGGACGCGTCAGCCCCAAGCGCGACACCGAAGGGGTGCGACCGGCGTACGACTACAACAATGCGCTCCTTCTGTATTGGTACGGCTACTGGCCGCAGGCCAAAGAGCGCTTCGCCCGCATCTACGAAGAGGGATGCTCCGGCGACCGCGCCGACGCGACGGGACAGGTCGCGTGGGAGAACCTCCGTGCGATGGCCATGGCTGAACAAGACAGCGAGGAGATTCGACGCCTGGCGACGGAGATCCAGGAACGAGGCTGCACCTTCACGGCCCAAGCCAGCGCGATTGACTGCGCGGATCCGAGCAATCGCGAGCAACCCATCTGCCAAGCGGGCGCTGACCTCACGGCGCTCGTCTACCAAGACGCGCTCGACGTGTACAAGGCGGCCGGCCAAGCCACCGGCACGGAGCAACAGAGGCTCTACGAACAGTCCGCGACCATGCTCGTCGCTGCGGTGAACGCCAACCCAGGAGATCCGCAGGCACCGGTCGCACTCGAGTACGCGGCGCTGGCCCTCGAATCGACCAACCGATACGAATCCGCGGGCACCCTGTACCAGCGCATCATCGACGACGTGGGCCCGCTCCAGGCGGCCGACGAGGCCGAGCAGCAGCAGCTCGACGCGATCCTCGCGAACGCGCATTTCAAGCTCGGCTACAGCGCAGCACGCTACTTCGACTTCGACCGCGCCGTCGAAAACTACCGTGTCCTCGCAGACTCGGAGCGATTCGCCGCATCGACCGATCCTCAGGTGCAAGAGCAACGAAGCAACGCGCTGATCAACTCGGCGATCATGCTCGAGCAGTTACAGCGCTACCAAGAGGCCACGGCCTATTACCGACGCGTCTATGAGACGGTCGACGACCCCGAAGTGAAGCGGACCGCGCTCTTCCGAATCGCGGACATGGCGTACCGCCAGCGGCGCTACGCGGACGCCATCCAAGGCATGGAAGAGTTCATCTCAGTCTACGGCAACGATGGTCGAGCCGGGGAACTGGTCGTTCAGGCTCATTGGCGAATCGCCCAGTCTCAGAAGGCCCTCGGCAGACCGAGAGACTACCTGGCAGCACTCGACGGCGTGATTCGCGCCTACGACCGGAGCGGCCAGCGGCCTGGTTCGATTGCAGCAGGGTATGCCGCCGAAGCACAGTTCATCCTCGCGGATCGGCGCATCGACGGCTTCGAAGAGTTCAAGATCGACGTCGGCAACCCGCGGTCCATGCAGGGCTACGTCAATACGCTGGCCGCGCGTATCGACAAAGGCGGGGCGGAGGCGCAGTCGATCGTCGACGGATACGAACCGGTGCTGCAGTACCGCCGGCCACAATGGACGATCGCCGCATTCGTTCAGCAAGGGCGAACCTACGAAGTCTTGGCGCGCTCGGTGCTCAACGCTCCGTTCGTCATCCCCGTCGACATGCGCCAGACGCTTCGCCAGGTCGACGAATACGACCGCGAGGAGATTCGTCTCCAGGTCGAAGATACTGTCCGGCAGGTGCTCGACGAGAGAACACGGCCCATCGAGTGTTTCGCCGTTGCGCGATACGCGCTCGCGGCGCGCGCAGCCCGTGCCGGGAGCTTTGACGACGAGTACACGCGAATGGCCATCGATCGGTTGCAGGCCTATGGCGACGAACGCATCGCCGAGTGCATCGCCGAGGCCCAGGCCGGCGACGCCACGTTCGAGGGATACGAGCCGGGTGAGTTCACCCGCGCACCCCGAGGAATGCCCATGGAAGTGCGGCCCGGTGTCGCGCCGCCCGCCATCACGGAGGAGCCGCGATGAACCGTCTGCGGAACTACGCGTTGCCGCTTGGCGCAGCGCTCCTCTGGCTCAGCCAAGGCTGCGGCGGAGCGAGTCAGACACCTTCGGCCGAACCGACCGCAGGAGGCGAAGCACGGCCGGGTGACCAAGCAGACCTGGCTTCCGGACAGCCCCTCGACAACGGCGACGATGCATTCGACGCTGCAACCCAGAGCCCCTGGGGCGCCACCCAGGCCGAGCAGTGCGTTCGACCTCCGCGCACTCCAATGGAGTCCCGGGCGCAAAAGGAGTTCACAAGAGGGGTTCAGGCGCTCCGCGACGATGAGATCGACATTGCACGGGAATCGTTCGAGAAGGCCGCCGACAAGGACTCCAACGCCTATGCGGCGCTCTACAACCTCGGGGTCCTTGCCGACAGAGAGGGCAACGATTGACAAGCCGTCGAATACTATCGGCGGTCGCTCGCAGCGCTGGCCGACTACGAGCCGGCCGCACGCGGACTTGTGGCAATCGAGCTTCGGCGAGGGAACGTGGAAGGCGCCGTCGCGGTCGTAGAGCCAATCGCCCGGGACTACCGAACCAACCTCGAGATTCAAGCGCTCTATGCCGAGGTGCTCGTGGAAGCACGGCGCTACGACGAAGCCTGGCTCGCTGCCCGGCGTGCCCTCCGATGCGATGAACGATTCGTACCGGCTCTCCTCGCCCTTGCCAAGGCGAGTCGTGCCCAAGGGCGTGACGAGCTTGCAGATTCGATCCTCGCCCAGGCGCTTGCGGTCGACCCGACCGTGGCCGAGCTTCACTTTCTCAACGGCAAGCGTCTGGAGGGCGAACCGGGACAACTGGCCGACGTGCTTCGAGAATACGAAGAGGCGGTTCGCCTCGACCCCGAGTATGCCGACGCGCAAATGGCGCTCGGGCTCGAACTCCTCGCTGGCGGCAACTACGCGCGTGCACTCACCCACTTTCAGGCCGCCGAAAGGCTCATTCCCGAAGTGCCGGCGGTGCACGTCAACCTGGGCGACGCCTATCGAGCGACCGAAGCCTGGAGCGAGTCGCAGCTTGCCTATCGACAAGCCCTCGCGCTGCAGCAGAAGCTCCCGGAGGCGCACTTTGGGCTGGGGCTGCTGTACATGACGGCAGGAGCCGATTTTCCCGACCTCGATGAGATCCGCGCGCTCGAGAAAGCCTCTGAAGAGTTCAGAAGCTATCGAAACGAGATGGGTCCGCGTCTGACCCGAGACGATCCGTCAGAGCAATACTTGCGCGACCTGGACCGCATGATCCAACGTACGAGGCGACGTATGAAGCGAGACGCCGAGCGAGCAGCCCGCGAGACCGCCGAACCGGCGGTGGAAGGGAGCCCATCCGAATGACGCGCGCACTTGCGAGCATCGCGCTGATCGCAGCGCTGGCTGCCCCGCTGACCTCGTCGGCGCAGCAGCGGCAGCGTCGGCAGCCGCGCGTGATTCAGCTCGAAGAGATCGTAATCGAAGGCCGAGTGCAGAAGCCCAACGCCTTCTACATCCTCAATCGTTCCAATCTCGGCTACGAGGTACTGGAGCTCAGAACCACCTTCCTCCGAGACGTCGTTCGAAGCGTCCAGAAGGAACCGTTCTGATGGAGCAGCGGGGGGGCCCAATGGCAATCGTGGGGAGCGAGGCGAGATGACGGAGCCAAGAGTGCCGAGGGGATCACGAGGATCGAGACCGCCGGCGCGGCCCGCAGGGCGGAGTACGCCCGGCCAACCTGGCGCCATGACGATGGCGATGCAGGCTGTCCCAGGGCGACGGGCCGGTCCCAAGGTGCTTCGCATCGGTCTGTTCCGCGACAAGAAGATCGTCGAAGAGCGAATCGTCCGACAGCGA
This sequence comes from uncultured delta proteobacterium, assembly GCA_963845195.1. Lineage (GTDB taxonomy): Bacteria > Myxococcota_A > Polyangia > Polyangiales > Houyiibacteriaceae > SG8-38. Next base: position 1,267,036 of record CAWJRH010000004.1, on the reverse strand, counting down.
GAGACCGTCTCGCTCGGAACCGCCGCCAAGAATCACCTGATCATCCGCTCCGGCACGCTGCCGCCCAAGCTCGAGTCTCGTTTCGAGCTGTTTCAACTCGTAGGCGACGACTACATCCTCAACTTCACCGACGAAATGACGGGGCGAGTCGCGCTGCCTGGCGGCGTACAGAAGCTCGAGAACCTTCGACAGAGCGGCGCCGCGCGCAACGCCGGAACGCACTACCAGATCAAGCTCGCCGACAGCTCGCGAGGCAACATCCGCATCGGGGAGTTCACCGTCTTCTTCGAGTTCGTTGCGGCGCCGCCGATAACGCCGAAGCCGCAGCTCCCCGCCGCCGTCCAGCGAAGCTTCGCGAGGAACATCGACTGGACTTTCACGACCTGGGTCATCTTCTCCTACATGATGTTCTTCGGGTTTATCATCTACATGGAGAACGCAGACTGGGCGGTAGAGCAGGGCGCCGAGCAGGTACCCGAGACCCTTGCGCGGCTCGTGTTCGAGGCCCCAATCGAGCCTCCCGAGGTCGCCGAGGAGCTCGGCGACGACGCCGAAGAAGCCGAAGCGCCAGAGGAGGAAGAGGAAGAGAGCAAGCCAGAGCGCGCGGAGCGGCAGGCCCCGGTGCGCCCCGTCGCCGCAGGACCAGCGGCAAGCGACCCGGCGGCCAGCGCCGAAGCGACTGCCAGAATTGCCAAAGAGGCGGCCGCTCAGGCCGAAGCGATGCTGCTCGGAGCCCTTGGCTCGGAGAGCGGCGCACTCAGCGACGTGCTTGCGGGCGGCGCAGTCACCGGGAATGCAGCTGACGTGCTTGCGCAGGCGTCGGGCGTGGGCGTCGCCACCAAGAGTCAGAGCGGCAGTCTTCGCACACGTGAGGGCGGCGGAAGCGGGCAGCAGGCGGGGCTTGGCTCCCTCAAGGCCAGCAAAGGTGCAGGCAAGGCGGCCAAGGAAGGCCCGGCCATTCAGGAGCGCGAAGTTCGCGGGAACGTCGGCCTGAGCACCGGCGGGGACATCGGCGGGATGGGCGAGTTCGATGCCTCGCTTGTGCAGCGACAGATCAAACAGCGTATCAAGTCGATTACGCGCTGCTACGAGTCAGAACTCCGAAAGAATCCATCTTTGGGCGGCAAGGTGACGGTGACATTCACGATTCAGGAGCGAGGCAACGTCACTGATGCCAAGGCAACCGAAAACACGACCGGGAGCCCGGCCGTCGCCGACTGCGTCACGCGCACGATCGGACGCTTTCGATTCAACCCGGGGCCCGAAGGAGGCAGCGTGACCTTCCGATATCCCTTCGTCTTTCAGCCTCAGAACTAGCTTTGGCGGGACGAGAGCTTTTGCGCTTAACTGTAGAGAGCCAGCATTGACTTGAGAACCGCGCCGCGTATACTCGGCGCAAGTTGAGAGGATCGTTGATGTTTACACGAATTGGGCCTGCGTTTGCGGCATGCCTCGGCCTGCTATTGGTCGGGAGCGGGCTCGGCGGTGCGTTCGCGCAGCAGGGTTCCTCGAGCGTCGACGTGGTGCGGGTCGAATCGGTCACGCAGGCAGCAGCCCCGCAGGCCCTCCTTAGCCCGAGCGAGCAGCTGGCCGCCGCGGACGACGCGGTCGCGAACGCCACGGCAACCTGCGACGCCCAGGCGCAGGCTCTCCAAACCGCTCAAAAAGAGTCCGATATCATCAGAGCAACCTGCGTCGACGACAAACTGGCCCAGTGCAACGCCAACTTGCAAACCCTCAAGCGCCGGCGGCAAGCGCTCAGCGACGCCATCGCGGCGAACGACGCCGGGAGCCGAAACCACGAGTTCGCGGTCATTGGGGTCCTGTCGCAGAAGTTCAGCATGCTTCAGCAGGCAGCAAGTCAGTGCGTCGGACAAGACCTCTTCGATACTGGAGAGACGCGCGTCAGGCAGGAGGTCGACCTGTTTGCGCCTGACGCAGACCCCACCGTGGTCGCCCCGGTTCCACAGTGGCCCATTCCCTACATTCCTCCGCCGGTTAGCGGTGTGAACTAACGAGAAGCATCCATCCGATGTGCGGGGGGAGTCCGAGTTCATGCGCTGCTGTCTGACATTGGCGCTCATTGTGGCAGCGGCGACGCTGTGGATGCCGAGCCTCGTGCGCGCCCAGGGGTCTGCATTGCTCGAAGACCGAGCCGCGAGTGAAGGTCCAGGATTCAAGACCGGTAGGTTCGTCCTGCATCCAGGAGTCGCCGTCGAAGGCGGCTACGACTCGAATGTATTCCTGCAAGACACCAACGTCGAAGATTCGTTCATCCTCCGCGTCACGGGGTACCTCGACTTCGGCACCCTCAGCCCCCAGCGGCAGCGCGATGGGGAAAGCAACGAGGCCGAGCCTCAGAAGCTCACGTTCCGCGGGGGGCTAGGCGCGTCGTACCTTCACTACTTCGACGGGCGGGTGCCGGACAACGCCTCAGCAGACGGGCATTTCGACTTCGCCTACAATCCATCACGCGTCTTTTCTCTCCAGATCCGGGACCGTTTCGTGCGAACGGTCAGACCGTTCGCAGCCCCGAACACGCTCGAGGGCGAAACGATCAGCTACGGAAACAACACGAACGACGCCGAACTGGACCTCGTGTTCCGAAGCCGGAGCCAAACTCTTCAGGGCCGCGTCGGCTACCGAAACACCGTCAACTTCTTCGACGCCGAGGTTTACCGATACGGTAATAGCGTCACGCACCGCGTCCCGGTGGAGTTTTCCTGGAACTTCTTTCCAACCTCCGCGATCGTCTATCAGTTCGAGTATGCAAATCAGCAGTTCTTGAATCCCGAACTGGTTGCCGACTCTGCAACCCAGCTATCAGACAACAATCGCGTACGAAACTGGATCGGCTACAACGGTGCGCTTAGTAACACCCTCTCGCTTACCGCGATGATCGGCTACGCCGCAGGCTTTTACCAGGAGCTCGACGATTTCGATGACGTCCTTGCGCGGGTTGAGGCGCGCTGGTCGCCGCGCGGAACGATCACCCTGGACGGCGGCTATCTTCGAGACGTACAGCCTTCTTTCATCGGCAACTTCACCGTCATGAACCGCCTCTACGCCAACGCGACCTTCGTGGCAGCAGGGGCGCTGTTGGTCGGCCTCCAGGCTTGGGTATCGTTCGATAAGTCTGGCCTGGCGCTCGCCCCAGACGGTTCGCCCCTTGGGACGGAGCTGCAGCGACAAGACATCCGGACCCGCGTCGCCCTCTGGGGCGAGTACCGCTTCGCCTCCTGGATCGCGGTCTTTGCGGAGGTCGGCTGGCTTGCCGACTTCACGGACTTTCAGTACGTCGGGCTTGCGCCGCTGCTGGATCCGTCCGGCAGCTACCAGAAAGTCGATGCATGGGTCGGACTTCGCGTCTTCTACTGATTCTCGTCGTGACGTTCGTTGGAGTGAATGGCGCGGCGTGCAGCAACCGCAACCTCCAGGTCACCGAAGTCCCGCCCCCAGCGACCGACGACACCACGCTCGGACCGGGAGACGTCTTCCTGGTTCGCGTCTTTGGGGAAGAGTCGCTTTCCGGCAGCCATCAGGTCGCCCCCGACGGCACGATTGACTTCCCGCTCCTCGGGTCGGTGGCGGTCAAAGGCATGGAGCCGACCGAGGTCGCCGACATGCTCCGCAGCGAACTCCAAACCCGCGACTTGATGCGCGACCCGCACGTGTCGGTCTACGTCGAGCAGTACGTCTCCAAGCGCCTGAGCGTCGTCGGCGCGGTCGCCAATCCGGGCGCCTTCCCCCTCGAGCCCGGGATGACCGTCGTTCAAGCGATCAGCATGGCGGGCGGTTTCTCGTCGCTCGCCGATCGGGACGGCACCCTGGTGACTCGACGCGTGGGAGACCAGACCGTGCGCTACCGTGTACCGGTGGACCTCGTCACACAAGGGCGGGCGGAGGACATCGAAGTCGCCGCGGGCGACATCATCTTCGTGCCCGAACGTCTTTTCTAGTGCGTGGCTCGGGCCGCGCTCCCGGAGCACGGCAGACCTGATGGCAGGTCAGAGACTCCAGTAGGCGAGATCGTCCCGCATTGCGTTCGGATCGAGCGCGGACTTTACGTCTACGACGACGCCGTTGGGACGCACGGCGCGGACTAGCGACTCGGGGTCGGCAAGATACGCGGCGTGCGGTACGGCGAGGACCAGCGCATCGAGGTCGGTGAGCGCCTCGTCTGCTGAGAGAGCGATCCCGTATTCGTTCATGGCTTGTTCTTTCGAAGCCATCGGATCATGCACCAAGGGCTCGACGCCATACTCCCGAAGTTCGGCGATGATGTCGGGCACCCGGCTGTTGCGGAGATCCGGCACGTCTTCCTTGAAGGTCAATCCGAGCACCGCCACGCGAGGCGCTTCGATCGGCTTGCCTTGGGCGCGAAGAAGCTTGATCACGCGGGTCGCGACATATCGACCCATGTCGTCGTTGATTCGTCGGCCCGCGAGAATGACCTCGGGATGGTAGCCGACCTCCTCAGCCTTGGAGGTGAGGTAGTAGGGATCGACTCCGATGCAGTGACCCCCGACGAGACCCGGCGAGAATCTGAGAAAGTTCCATTTGGTCGCAGCTGCGTCCAGGACGTCTTGCGTTCGAATGTCGAGTTTGTCGAAGATCAGCGCGAGCTCGTTCATGAGCGCGATGTTGAGGTCCCGCTGGGTATTCTCGATGACCTTCGCCGCCTCCGCGACCTTGATCGACGTGGCGCGGTGGACCCCGGCGTCGACGACGCTTCCGTACACCTCGGCAACCCGCGCCAGGGTCTGCGAGTCCTCGCCCGATACGACCTTGATGATCTTCTGAAAAGTGTGTTCCTTGTCGCCGGGGTTGATGCGTTCGGGGGAGTAGCCGAGCTTGAAGTCGATCGACTGACGCAGGCCCGAAGCCTTAGCCAACGCGGGACCGCAGATGTCTTCGGTGACCCCTGGATAGACGGTTGATTCGTAGACGACTACATCACCCGGAGAAATCGCTTTGCCGACGAGACTCGTCGCCGAGAGCAGTGGCGCTAGGTCGGGCCGCCGCGACGCATCAATCGGCGTGGGCACCGCAACGATGTAGAAACTGCATGACGCGAGGTCCGCCGGGTCGCTCGTCAGCAGAAGGCTGGACTCTTCGAGCTCTGCCTCGGTGACCTCGTGGGTCCAGTCGTGACTGCGGCGCAAGGCATCGATTCGAGCAGTCGAGATGTCGAAGCCGACGGTGCCCTCGAAGCGGCTTGCAAAAGCAAGAGCGACGGGAAGGCCGACGTAGCCAAGCCCGACGACCGCGACGCGGTCGGTCATCGCGAGGCGGCCCGCTGACGGAACCAGTCTGTGGTCACCTCGAGACCTTGAGCCAAAGGCGTCGGCTCACCGAGGACCGACACCATCAGGCTTGGGTCGAGCACCGAGCGTTCGAGGTCGCCCACTCGATGCGCACCGTCGCCAATCGTCGATGACCCTCCCACGAGCTCGGCGAGTATCTGGGCCAATCTTCGCGTGGAAGTCCCGATACCGGTGCCCACGTTGATCGTTCGGCCATCGAGTGTGCCCTCGAAGGCGGCGAGATTGGCGCGGACCGCGTCCTTGACGAACACGTAGTCTCGTACGCAGCCTTCATCGCCGACGGTCGCGCGGGCGTTGACTTGAATCGGCTCTCCGGCGAGGAGGCGCTGGAGAAAAATGGCGATGACTCCCGCTTCGCCGTGCGGATCCTGGCGAGGTCCGTAGACGTTGCCATACCGCACGATCGTGGCCCGAAGACCCTCCGCCTCGGCAAACGCGGCAAGGTAGAGTTCAAAGCTCGCCTTGCTGCAGGCGTACGGGCTCAGCGGTCGAGGGGGACGATGTTCATCCGCCTTGGTGCCTTCTTCGACCTCGCCGTAAAGCGCGCCGCCGGTGCTGGCGAACACGATGCGGCTCCCGGTCTCCATCGCTGCTCTGGCAACGTTGATCGATCCGAGCACATTGACCTCGGCGTCGAAGATCGGTTCGCGGACGCTGACCGATACGCTTGCCTGCGCCGCGTGGTGACTGATCGCATCGGGCTTGAACGTGCGTGCGAGCTCGCTGAGACTCTGCCCGTCACGAATGTCGAGCTGATGAAACTGAGCGCGCTCAGGGAGATTGTCGGTCCGCCCCGTGCTCAGATCGTCGACGACCATCACCTCATGGCCCGTATCGACGGCAGCCTCCGCTACATGACTGCCAATGAACCCGGCCCCGCCGGTCACCAGTACTCTCATATCGTCCTCAGCTGCTCCCTTTCACTCTCTTCGGGTCTGTCCAGCAGGCGCCCAAGCTTCTTGTCTTCGGGCGTTCCAAACTCGGGCACCAGCCGCGAAAGCAACCGACGTACGCTCGCCGGAGGACCACCACAGGCGTCGGCAAGCGAGTCGGTTTCGCGTCTAACCCAGGGAAGCGTGGGCGCATCGTACGCGCCCACGAAGATCTTCGGATGCGCAGTCCGTTCGACGCTCTCCTTCGTCGTCGAGAGCTCCTCGAACAGCTTCTCCCCAGGGCGAATGCCCGTGAACTCAATTTCGATGTCCCTGTCGGGCTCGAGTCCGCTCAGGCGGATCAGATCGTGGGCGAGGTCGACGATCTTTACGGGACGGCCCATGTCGAGGATGAAGATTTCGCCGCCTTGGCTCAACGTCGCTGCCTGCGTTACGAGCTGCACTGCCTCCGGAATGGTCATGAAGTAGCGCGTCATCTCCGGATGAGTGACTGTGATTGGGCCGCCGCGCTGAATCTGCTTCCGAAAGATGGGAATGACGCTACCCGCGGAACCGAGCACGTTGCCGAATCGGACGGTCGCAAAGAAGGTCCCGCTTCGGAGCGAGAGCGCCTGAACGTAGAGCTCGGCCGCGCGCTTGGTGGCGCCCATGACCGAAGTCGGATTGACGGCTTTGTCGGTCGAAATCATCACGAAGCGTTCGACGCCGTGGGTGTCGGCCAAATCAGCGACGATGCGCGTGCCGACCACGTTGTTCTTCACGGCCTCCGCGGGGTTCCACTCCATCATGGGAACGTGCTTGTGAGCAGCCGCATGGAACACGATTCGGGGTTGATGGTCGGTGAATACCGACTCCATGCGAACCCGATCGGTGATGTCGGCGATTGCGGGCACGAAATCGAGTTTGGGGAATCTCGATCGAAGCTCGGAGTGGATCTCGAACAGGTTGTTCTCGCAGCGTTCGACGAGGACCAGCTCCGAAGGACCATACGCCGCGACCTGGCGACAGAGTTCGGAGCCGATGCTTCCGCCGGCTCCGGTGACCAGCACGGAGCGCCCGCGGACGAGGTCGGCGACGGAATCGGTGTCGAGCCTCACGGGATCCCGCCGGAGCAAATCCTCGATCGCCACGTCGCGGATACGAGAGAGATTCACGCGACCCCCGACGATTTGATAGGTGCCGGGGACGATTTTGACCTGCAGCCCAGCTGCTTTGCATCGCTCGGTGATGCTCCGAATCACGGTGCCGGGCGCGTTCGAGATGGTGATCAGCGCCTCGGTCGCGCCGTGTTGGCGCGAGAGCCGCGCGATGTCTTTGGACGTCCCGAGCACCTTGAGGCCATGGATGCGAGCGCCCTGCTTGACGGGATCATCGTCGATGAAGCCGAGGGGGACGATCCCGAGATCGGGGCGACGTGTGATTTCCTGCGCGACGAGCACGCCTCCCTGTCCTGCCCCTACCAACAAGGTGCGAGCATGGGTCTCCGGGGGGTCCGAGTGCCTCTGCGAGGCGTTTCTCTCCCCGATGAGCCGTCGGAGGGCGCGCACGCCCGAGAGTCCAATGAAGGCGAAGATAAAGTCAGCGAGCAAGACCCCGAACGGGACGATGCCATAGCGGGCGAGCGGGAGATCGCCTGCAATGCGAGGACTCAGCAGCCGAAGGGCAACGAGAACTGCGCTCGACACGGAAATGGCAGCGAGAATCTGCACTGCGTCTCGAAGGCTGATGAAGCGCCAAGAGAAGCGGGTGATTCCGAAGAGAGACAGGGACGCGTACTGGAGCAGCACGACATAGGGCATCACGATCAGCAGAGACCGCAGCATTCCGGACGGCACGTTCCAGTCGAACCGCACGACCACGGCCAACAGAAACGCGGTGAGCAACACGGCAATGTCGATCAGAAACTGCGACGTGCGTGATAAAAACCAGCGGCTCATTTCGCCTCGGCCTCCAGCACCGTTTGCCGATACCAGTCGTAAAAAGACCGAACACCTGCCTCCACGCTCACCTTCGGGTCGTATCCCAGCAGCTCCCTCGCCTTGTCGATGTTCGCGTAGGTGTACTCGATGTCCGCGGCGGGCATGGGTTCACTCAGGAGCTTCGCCTTCTGACCGGCAAGCGTCTCGATCATGCGAACGAAGTCGGAAAGCAGGGTTGGTTCGCCTCGACCCAGGTTGATCACCTCGTAGCCGAGCGGTCGATCGGCGGCCGCGACGATGCCCTGGACGATGTCTTCGACGTAGGTCCAGTCTCGATGCATCTGGCCGCCGTTGTACAAAGGGACCTCGGTACCGCGGTAGATGTTGTCGAGGACCTTGTAGGCCATCATGTCTGGGCGTCCGCGGGGACCGTACACGGTGAAAAACCGGAGCGCGGTGAAGTCGAGCCCATGGAGATGGTGATAGGCGTAGCCCAGGAGTTCGGCGGCGCGCTTGCTGGCGGGATAGGGCGCAAGCGGGCGGTCGGCGTGATCGGTCTCGATGAACGGAATGAGCTCGGTTCGCCCGTATGCCGACGATGTCGACGCGAAAACGAACTGAGGCTGACCGTGCTCTCGGCCGGCCTCGAGCAGGTTGAGGGTCCCATTCAGGTTGACGTCGAGGTAGAGCCTCGGATCCTCGATGGAGGCGCGTACGCCGGCCATCGCCGCGAGATGAACGACGGCGTCGATGCGATCGCGCGTGTGCAGCTCATCGACGAGGCTCTGATCGCGGATGTCGCCGTGATGAAACACCAGGCGATCAGGGTCGCTTCCCTGTTCACGAACCTCCTGCAAGTTCGCGCGTTTACGCGCCGGGTCGTAGTAGTCGTTGAGGTTGTCGATCGCGACGACCTTGTCGCCGCGTCCGAGGAACGCTGCCGCAGCATGACTTCCGATGAATCCGGCGGCTCCGGTGAGTAGAATCGTTTTCATATCGAGCGACCCTCAGGGGGTCTTTGCGGCGCGCGCACCCTAGCGGGTCCGAATGCTTGGTGCGAATCGAACGACTCGGTAGCATGTCGCAGTGCAGGCGATGCTGCTAGCGGCCGGGCTCGGAACCCGCCTACATCCGCTTACCGAGCACCGTCCGAAGCCGATCGTGCCTCTGGCCAACCGGCCGCTGGCAGGGTTCGCCATGGAGCACCTCGTGCGAGCCGGGGTGACCTCAATCGTCGCAAACACGCATCCAATGCCCGAGTTGGTGGAAAACACGCTGCGGGCGCACCTTCCGCAGGGCGCCGAGCTGACCTTCTCACGGGAGGCCACACTCCTTGGCACTGGGGGAGGCCTGCGAGCGGCGAGGGCGCACCTTGCCGACACACGGGCGCCCGTCGTCGTGATGAACGGGGACACCCTATTTGCGCCGAACCTAGAGAGAGCGCTTGCCGAGCATCTGCAACGAGGCGCTGTCGCAACTATGATACTACGGCCTCACCCTGATGCAGCCCGGTTCGGAGGGATTGGGATCGATCCGGAAGGCTGGGTAAAGAGCCTGCTCGGCGCGCCCGACGTTCCGGTCGATACCTTGATGTTCACCGGTGTACACATCCTTTCGGCCGACGCGTTCAATGAGATGCCCGAGGAGGGCTGCGTGATCCGGACCGCCTACAGGCGCTGGGTCGACCTCGGTGCACCCGTGCTCGGAATCGTCGACCAGACCCCGTGGGCGGATCTGGGAACTCTGCAGGACTATCACCGGATGAACCTGGAACTTGCCGCCGGTTCGTTCGAGTGGCCCGGAATCGACCCAATCGACGGAAACCTCGTCGCGCTCGACCGTACGGCGCCCGAAGCGCGCAGCTCCATCACGCACTCGGTCGTCGGAGAAGGTGTGACGCTCGCCCGCGGAGCAACTCTAGACCGATGTGTGGTCTGGCCGGGTTCGGTCGTCGAGACACCACAACGCGGTGCGATCGTCACGCCCTGGGACACGATCGCCGTGGAATGAGAATCAGCTCAGGCCCATCACCTTCGCGAGCACCACGGTAATGTTGTCGGGACCGCCGCTCTCGTTGGCCGCCTCGATAAGCCTGTTCGCCGCGGTCTGGAGATCTGGCTGCGTTTGCACGATGCGATGGATGTCGTCGTCGCTGACCGGACCGCAGAGTCCGTCGCTACAGATCACGTAGACGTCTCCGATCTCGGGACGGTCGAGCAAGGTGTCGACCTTCACCGTCGACTTCATCCCAAGCGCGCGCACAATGACGTTCTTCAAGGGAAAATTTTCGATCTCATCGGGCGAGAGCCGCTTCATCTTGATGTAGTCGTTGAGAAGAGAGTGGTCGCTCGTCAGCTGCTCGAGTTTGCCTTCGCGAATGCGATAGACTCGACTGTCACCGACATGACCGATGAGGACTCCGTCTTCGACGACGAGAATACCCGCGAGGGTCGTTCCCATGCTGTGCATCTTCGGATCGTTCTGGGCGGTCTCGTAGATGCGCAGATTCGCGAGTTTGATTCCGGTGATCAGCCGGTTCTCTTCGTAGCCCCGGGCCTTGTCCATCTTGTAAGGCCAGGTTGCCTCGGGGTCGGCGCTCGTGGCCCGGAAGAAATCACGAAGGGTATCGATCGCCATCTTGCTGGCGACCTCACCGGAGGCGTGCCCGCCCATTCCGTCAGCCACCACGTACAGGTTGTCCTCGTCGGCGAGCATGAAGCTGTCCTCGTTGTGGGTGCGCTTCATTCCGATGTGCGTGTTCCCGATCGCGAGAACTCGAGCCCGTGACATGCGTATCAACCCCTCCGACGCAAGAGCTTAGCGAGCGCTACGCGGGCAAGTCAACGAAACCGGCCTATACTCCGAGCGCCTTGGATTTCACCGACTCAGACGAACTTGCATCCCTCATCGCGAGCGCCGAAGAACTGCTTCGCTGGGAAGATGCGATCGGAGGGGTCGGTTTTCCCCGGCCAGTAGCGCCGCTGCCTGCGCGGCCCGATCCGCACACGGCGGATGCGCCCGCTCCGACGACCGGGGGCGAAGCGATCCGTCAACGTCTCGAGGTTCTCGCCGCCGAGGCCGCTACGTGCAGCGCGTGCGAGCTGCACCGAGGTCGCACGCACAGCGTGTTCGCTCGCGGCACGGCGAATACCGACCTGGTGTTCGTCGGCGAGGGGCCCGGCTACCACGAAGACCAGCAGGGACTTCCCTTCGTCGGGCGTGCGGGACAGCTCCTTGATCGCATGATCGTCGCCATGGGATACGGCCGCGACGAAGTGTACGTTTGCAACGTGGTGAAGTGCCGCCCACCAGAGAACCGAACTCCGGCTCCCATGGAGGCCGCGGCGTGCGCGCGTTTTCTCGTTCCGCAAATCGAAGCGGTGCAGCCCAAGGTCATCGTCGCGCTTGGGCGCTGCGCTGCGGAGAACCTCGAGTGCGTCTCGCCTTCGGGGAAATGGCGCGGCGTCTGGGCGGAGTGGCGTGGCATTCCCGTGATGCCGACGTATCACCCGGCGTTCCTGCTGCGGAGCCCTCAGTTCAAGAAGCCCGTCTGGGAAGATCTGCAGGACGTGATCCGCAAGCTGGGGCGTTCCATCCCCTCGCGCTAGCGTCCCGGGTCGTGGCTACTGATTCCGACAGGTTCCAAACGACTTGAAAGTGTCGCCCTCGGACTTGATCGCGATCTGCGCGTTCTCGGTCATGCCTGGAGCGACGCTCATCATCGCGGGTGGCTGCGGGTCGACGTCGGTCCAGACGGTGCACTGGAGCCAGTCCTCACAGTTGTTTTCGACGTAGACGATGTGGGCCCAACCGGTGCCTACGTTCCGAACCTTTCCGTAGATCTCGTAGCAAGAGCTAGCGTCGGCCCCGCGAGGAGTATCCACCACCGCGATCCACGCCACGAGACCGCACAGTCCGATGATGCATGAGGCAACGCGTTTCATGAGCCGGAGTCTGCCAGGCTTACCCTCGACGACGCAAACCTATGTGGACGTAGAACCCGGATTCCAGCCAGGCGCGGCAAGCTCGAAGCCTGCGAATTCGAACGCCGGAGAGACCGTGCAGCCCACGAGGGTCCAGTCCCCGAGCGAGACGGCGGCCTGCCACGCATGGGGCGGCACGATGATCTGCGGCCGCTCGCCCTGCGCGATGCCCGGCCCGAGCGTCTGGTCGTCGACGCGGTCGCTACCGGCGAGGGCAATGGAGAGCCGGATCGGGGCTCCCGCATAGAAATGCCAGACCTCGGTCGCATCCACGCGATGCCAGTGCGAAAACTCTCCCCGCCGGAGGAAGTGATAAATCGCTGTTCCGGCACCGCGGCCGCCTTCGCCCGGGTCGCGCCATGTCTCTCGATAGCTCCCTCCCTCGGGGTGCGGCTGCAGTCCAAGCTCGGCAATAATCTCCTCTGGCGTCATGGCTCGAGTATAGCCTTCCTGGGAGCAGGCCTTGCATCGACGGCGCCGGAAACCACAATCCCTCGATGGCCGTTAGCCCCCAGACGAGCGCAAAGCCGCGTATCCGGTCCTTGGTATCGAGAAGGCTTCCTCTGGCTTCGAGCGACCAGCAGCTTGCAACCCTCGAGAGCATCCCGCTCTCGCGGTCCTTCGACGAGGCGCTCGCGACGGAGGGGCTGTCGCCGCTCCGGCCTGAAATCATCGAGGTCCTGCAGGTCAACGTCGGCAAGCTCTGCAACCAGACCTGTCGCCACTGTCATGTCGACGCCGGGCCCGACCGGACCGAAGTCATGACTCGGGAAACCGCGGAGCTCTGCGTCGACGTCCTTGGACGATTCTCGATCCCGACCCTCGACATTACCGGCGGCGCACCGGAACTGAACCCGAGCTTCCGTTTTCTCGTGGAGCAAAGCGCAGCGCTCGGAGTCCACGTCATCGATCGGTGCAATCTGACGATTCTCGAGACTGGCGCTCATCGCGACCTCGCGGAGTTCCTGGCCGAGCATCGGGTCGAGCTGATCTGCTCGCTCCCCCACTACGAGCCTGCCTGCACTGACACGCAGCGCGGCGACGGGGTGTTCGACAAGAGCATCGCAGCGCTCCGACGGCTCAACCGACTCGGCTATGGCGACGGTCGCTCCGGGCGACGGCTGGTGCTCGTCACCAACCCGATCGGCGCCGTGTTGCCCGCGGCGCAGGCGCCGCTCGAAATCGAATGGAAGCGCGAACTCGGGACGCGTTACGGAATCGTGTTCGACGCTTTATACACGATCACCAACATGCCGATCAGCCGTCATCTCGAGTGGCTCGTCACACACGACAAGCTCGACGAGTACATGCAAACTCTCGTTTCCACGTTCAACTCCCAGGCGGCTCACGGCGTCATGTGTCGTTCAATGGTATCGGTCGGCTGGGACGGTCGGCTCTACGACTGCGACTTCAACCAAATGTTGGAGATGCCGCTATCCGAAGGCGCACCGCGGCACATTCGAGACTTCGATCGCAACGCGATCGAATCGCGCGCAATCGCGACCAACCGTCACTGCTTCGGCTGTACTGCGGGCACCGGGTCGAGTTGCGGTGGCGCGACCGCCTAGCGCGGTTTCAGGCATCGACGAGGACCACCTCGACCGGTTCATGGTCCTGGCCGAGCTGAACGACCGCATCGGCGCGCGACGGCATTTCTTCCCAGACGTAGCGAGTGAGCCGCTCGAAGTGCATGACGAAGCGTCGTACCGCGGTCGGGGTCATCACCTTGGGGCCTCCAGTCGCTCGGAGCCTCGCCTCCTGCGCCTCGCGCCAGGCGAACACGCGGTCGAAGTCGCCCGGCCGCAGCAGTGCCAGAAGATCGAGCTCGGCGAACAGCTCCTGGTACGCGCCGCCAAGCTGTCGGTTCACGTACCACCGCCAGTCACCGGTCGGGTCCTCGAGTCGCTCGAGCCCGTTCACTGGCTGTGTGAGCTCCTCGCGACGCTGAGGTCGCGCCCCGACGCACCAACCCTCGAACAACACCATATCGCAGTGCCCAGTCCAAGTGGGCCATTGGTCTCGGAGGCATGGCTCGTCGGTCGCCTTGTCGAATCGCGGAAGGGCGATTGTGGCGCCTTCGCGAAGCGCACGCAGCACCGACACGCCGAGGCCGACATCGTGCGTACCGGGCACGCCGCGGGTCACGAGCAGCGGATGATAGGCTTCGGCCCGCTGCTGGCGCATCGCGCGACCGAGGTAGAGATCGTCGAGCGAAAGCGTCGCAACCCGGAGTCCATAGAACTGCCCGATCAGTCGCTGCATCAGTCGCGCGAGAGCCGACTTCCCGCTGCCAGGCGCCCCGCAGAGCCCCGCCACGACGGTCCCTTCGACGACGTGGTCTGAAAGCCACTGCGCCATCGGAGCATAGAAATCGGCGACGCGCGCATCGGAAGGCGTCGCGAAACCTTCTGCTGCCGCCCATTCAGCCACCTCCGAACGCATGTCCGGCGGCTCACGACGAAGGCTGACGACGGACGACTTGGGCCAGAGCACTCGGAATCGAAACCACAAACGCGCGGGGGCCGCAACCCCTGGCACGAACGCGATGCCTGCATTAGAACCTCGACCGTGGCCGTCCCGAAAATTCGCATTCTAGTCGCCAAGCCGGGCCTCGACGGCCACGATCGGGGTGCGAAGGTCGTGGCACGCGCACTTCGCGACGCGGGATTCGAGGTCGTCTACACCGGGCTCCACCAAACCCCTGAAATGATCGCAGTCGCCGCAGTACAGGAAGACGTCGACGCGGTCGGGCTCTCGATCATGTCGGGCGCCCACAACACGCTTTTCCCGGCAGTGCTCGAGGCCCTCGAAGCGAAGGGCGGCAAGGACATCGTGGTGTTTGGTGGCGGCATCGTCCCCGAACAGGACGCCAAGGCGCTGTACGAGCGGGGCGTCGGCGCCATCTTCACGCCGGGCGCGCAGCTCGACGAAATCATCGCGTGGGTGCACGCTAACGTCGTTCCCCGCTCGCTGCAGGCGTGATTGCCCATGATCGGCAAGGTCTTTGCCATGGCCACCCTGGGGCTACTGCTCGTCACGACCAGTAGCGGCTGCACCAAAGACGTTCGATACGGAATCGAACCGTCGGTCTCGCCTTGGCTCGTCGAGCTCGGGCGTGCGGGGACTGTGAGCATGGCGCGGGTCGAACTCCCAGCGACAGGAACCTTTCGGTTCTCGGCAAGCACCTGTCAGGAAGTCATGGTGCTGATCGAGCGCGGAACGGCGCGAGCAAGTCTCACCTGGCTCGAAGCCGGAGACGCTGCTCGGTTTCACGCACCGACGGTAGTCCAAGCGATGTCCGACGACGGCGTGTCGCTCTTTGCAGTCGCCGTGGTGACGGGCCGCGCGGGCGGTGAGGGCGACGCCGAACCCGACTGGGCCACCGCCGCGACCGAGCCGTCCTGTGGCCCTCTGGTGACGGCAGTGGAAGTCTCCAACCCGGCAACGACAGGCCCCTTCGTTCGAGCCGGAGGTGCGCTCCAGGTCAAGATCCATCTCGACGCCCCCGAGACGACCTGGGCAAGCCTCGGGACCCTCGAAGGCAGCCCGAAACTCGAGGTCCCCGAGCACATTCACGAACGCTCTGCCGAGGTGCTCTGGTTCGAGAGCGGGTCGGGGACGATGCTGCTCGGACAACGGTCGATTCCGATCGCGCCTGGCACCTTCGTCTACGTGCCCCGCGCGACCGTCCATGGCTTCATCCCTGACGGCACGCAGCCTCTGTCGGCGTACCAGGTCTATACGCCATCGGGTCCCGAACAGCGTTTCCGTCAACCCTGATGGTCGAACGCCAGTGTCGCCTCAATTCTCGGTGACTGGGAGACCGTGGCCGGGGACGATCATCGTCTTCTTATACGTCTCGTAGTCGAACGCATCGCTGTGCTCTTCGTTGTGGCAGGGCACGCACGTGGATTCCGGCGGGTCGGTAACCATCGCAACGGTTGGATCCTTGAGGTGGGCGCCTCCGGGGCCGTGGCAGGTTTCGCACCCCACGTCGACGAGCATGCCATCGAGGTTGTGAGAGACCGTCGACCCCCCGGGCTGATCGTAGCCGGTCACGTGACAGCCAACGCAGTCGAGATTGTACTCCTTGTTGCGCTCCTGCAGCGTTCGGTAGGCGCGGCCGTGTGGAGTCGTACGCCACCAGCCGTACGCCGCTGCATGGCATCCATTGCAGGTCGAACTACCGACGTACGCCACGTCGTTTGCACCTAAAGGCTTCGGCTCCAAGTCCGCAAACGCCAGTCGATTGGCCTCGTTGACCGCCGCATCGTGCTTCTTCATTCGCGCCGTAACGGCAGGATCGGTAGGGGCATCGTTGGGGAGCTCGACCCAGCGCGCGTCAAACGTGTTTTCCATCGCCTCGGGCGTCGGAGCGTCGAGGCCCTCCCGTTCGACCCTCAGACTTGCAAGCCGTGCGGTCTGCGACTCGATGTCCGCTCGGGCCACGTCACCCTGCTTCTCCCACGCCGCGATCTTTTCCGAGAGCTCAGCGATTCGCTCGTCGAGCTGCCCGGCCTGGGCTTGCCGAGACCAGCTGCTTCGATCGAGGTAGGCGCCGTCCGCTCGCTTCGTCAGCTCGACCACGGTCAGTCCCTGTCCCTGGCGGCCGGCGTGCAGAACCGACGCCTCCCCAACGGTCCGAGGAGCCACGGGCTCGTCCTGATCGAGCCCGCCTTCGATGACGAAGTCGACGCCATCGAGAGCCGCGATCCGGTTCGCCTGGCGGCGACTTCCATAGGTCAGCGCAAGCGTCACGTCGGCCCCCTCCGCTGACGCTGTGAGCGCCTCCGCCACGGCCTCGGGCGCGGCCTCGGCTTGCACCCCGACGATCGCGACTCGAAGCGCGCCCGACTGAATCTGCACGATTTCTACGGGAGCTATTATCGCGAGCCAGGGAAACGTTGACTTCGCGGCCAGCTCGCCGAGCACTTCGTCGGGTTGTGCGCGATCGCGCCGGCCGGGAAGGGCGGCAGTGACCTGCAGGTCATCGAGGACCTGGGTGAGCGTCCGCGCGTTGCGATGTGCCTGGTCTACCCGGTTGGGCTCGAGGGCATCGGTATCGAAGAAGAGATCGCCGGCCAGCACCAAGACCAGCGGGGTCGAACCCTCGCGCAGAGCGCGAATCTGGGCAGACATGCGGTCGATCCCCCCTAGAGGCCGACTCGTGCACCCGCAGGGCTCGAGGTAGCCCTTGAGGTCGGTCACCACCGCGATGCGCATGCTGGGGCTCGGCGCGGGATCGGGCTCTCGCTTGGTTCTGCTACAGCCAACAGACGTACTGAGCGCGAGGACCAGAAGAAAGAAACGCATTCGCATGGTTCTAGTCACTTCTAGCAACGCTGGGGTCAGCGGTAAAATCGGCCGAGGCCCGGCGACTTGACGCAGCGCCGCGGGCTGATTAGCTTCGGGCACCTTTTCGGGGCAGGCGGGTCCTGCCAGCTTACGAGGACTTCATGGTCAAGGTTCGATTGTCACGGGCGGGCGCGAAGAAGCGTCCCTACTACCACATCGTGGTTACCAATAAAGAGAACGCCCGCGATGGGCGCTTCATCGAACAAATTGGAACCTACGACCCAAGCCGTCCGATCGCGGAAGCTTCGGTGGATTACCCACGTCTGGACTACTGGGTCGGAGTGGGCGCGCAGGTGAGCGATCGCGTTCGCGACGTCGTCAAAGAGCACAAGAAGGCGACCGACGTCGCTCAAAGCGTCTCGTGAGCGACGAGCCCACCGGGGAGGATCGCCTCCAGGAGCTTGTCGCCTACATCGCCAGCTCTCTCGTAGACGACCCGGACTCGGTTGACGTCCAGGTGGTCGAAGAAGATCGGGCGGTCGTTCTCGAACTGACGGTGGCCCCCGACGACCTCGGCAAGGTGATCGGCAAAGAAGGCCGGACCGCTCGGGCGATTCGTACCCTGCTTGCCGCAACCTCTGCGCGCCTCGATAGGCGCGCCGTGCTCGACATTCTCGAGTGAGACCTCCAGGTCCTCGAGCCGACTGGATCGAGCTCGGCGTCATTGCCCGACCCCACGGTGTGGGCGGAGACGTGCGCGTTCATGTCTTCAACTCTGACTCGAAGCTCCTCGAAGAGCTCGGCGAGGTGTTCCTGCAGGGTGATGATGGAGAGCCGCCGAGCCTCGTGGAGGTCGCCTCGACACGTCGGGCCCCCAAGGCACTTCTCATGCGTTTCGCGGGGGTCGCGTCGCTGGAAGACGCAGACGCTCTGCGTGGCTACCGCCTGTGCGTCCCTCGGGCCCTCCTGCCCGACCTCGAAGACGGCGAGTACTACCACGCGGACTTGGTCGGACTCGAGGCCTACCACCAGGGTCAAGCGATCGGAAAGGTGGTCGAAGTGCTCGACTACCCCAGCGTCGAATGCCTCAAGGTGCAAACCGAGGAGGGGATTCGCGAAGTGCCGATGCTCCCGAACTGGGTCGAGCGGATCGAGCTCGACGCGGGCAGGGTCTACCTTGCAACCCTCGACGACGTACCGGTTCAAAAGGTTCGATGATGCGGTTCGAGATCGTCACTCTCTTTCCAGAGTTCTTCTCCGTGCTCGACGTCGGGCTCCTCGGGAAGGCGCAAGAAAAGCGCGTGATCGAGTGCGTGTGCGCGACCCCGCGTAGCTTCACGAGCGACCGCCACCGAACCGTCGACGACGCGCCCTACGGCGGAGGAAGCGGCATGGTGTTGATGGCAGAGCCCATGGCAGCGGCACTCGAGTCCCTCGACGTGGCGCGGGGCGGACAGACCTCGCATCGGGTGCTTCTCACGCCGCAGGGAGCACCTTTCGTGCAAGCACATGCGAGACGCTTTTCACAACTCGATTCGATCACGCTCGTCTGCGGGCGGTACGAGGGCTTCGACGAACGCATTCGACCGCTCATCGACGAAGAGGTCTCCATCGGTGACTTCGTGCTCTTGGGGGGCGAGACTGCGGCACTCGCCGTCATCGAGGCGACGGCTCGTCTGCTGCCCGGGGTGCTCGGCAACGCCCAGTCGGCGACCGACGAGTCTCACGCCGACGGGCTCCTCGAGTATCCACAGTACACGCGACCGGAACTCTTTCGAGATCACGGGGTCCCGCCCATCCTGCTCTCCGGAAACCACGCGGCGATCGCGCGTTGGCGCCGCAAGGAGTCGCTTCGTCGCACGCTCGAACGACGACCCGATCTGCTTTCCGCGATAGAACTCTCCGAAACTGACCGTGAGCTGCTCGAAGAACTCACCAAGGATCGCACGTGAGCCGAGTATACTGCGCGCTGGTTCATCACCCGGTGCTCGACAAAACGGGCGACGAAGTCACGACGTCAGTGACCAATCTCGACGTGCACGACATCGCCCGGAGCGCCCGCACGTACGGTCTCGCGGGGTACTTCGTCGTCACCCCGATCGAGGCGCAGCGCCCGGTGGTGCAGAAGATCCTCGACCATTGGCGGATCGGGGCGGGCAAGACACGGCTTCCGGAGCGGGGCGAAGCGCTTGCTCTGGTCGAAGTGGCCTCCTCGATCGAAGAGGCCGTGGCCCGCATCAGCGCAAAGGAGGGGATACCCCCCGAAGTTCTGGTCACCTCGGCACGCAAGGGACCCGGGAGGGTAGGCTATCCCGAGGTCATACGTCGTCTCACCGAAGGTCAGCGCCCGGCGCTGATCCTGTTCGGCACGGGGCACGGGCTGAGTCCTGAAGTCGTCGCAGGCGCCGATCTCATCATCGCGCCGATCGAGGGCCCCGAGAGCTACAATCATCTGTCGGTACGCGCCGCGGCCGCAATTACCTTCGACCGGCTTTTCGGACGTCAGTCGGGCATCGACGACCCTATTTGACCGGGTTTTGGGCCCGTGCTAACTCCGGGCTCCGTTTCGGCATAAGGCTTGGCAATGAGTGGCAACGTTCCAGAAATCGCAGCGATCGAAGCATCGCAGATGGTCAATCGCCCCGCGTTCCGCGTGGGTGACACCGTGGACGTTCATTTTCGAATCCGCGAGGGTGAGAAAGAGCGCATCCAGATTTTCAAGGGTGTGGTCATCCGCAAGACACGCGGCGGCATCGGCGCGACCTTCACGGTCCGCAAGGTCTCTGGCGGCGTAGGCGTCGAGCGCATTTTCCCAGAGCATTCGCCGCGCATCGAGAAGATCGAAATCACGGCACGGGGACACGTCCGGCAGTCTCGCCTCTTCTACCTCCGCAACCTACGCGGAAAGAAGGCGCGTCTTCGCGAACGCCAGCGCCAGACCCGCGACTGACGCCAGGTCCCCTCAGGCGGGGCAAACCGTCAGCTTTGACTCGGCAAACTCGTTGGTGCCCCGCACGTGGACCCAGAGCCGCCGCTCCGCGATCTCGCCGTCCATCACGCTCACGACGATGTACGCGCAGGGCCACATCAACATCCCGTCGATCGCGAACGTCGCCGAGTCTTCCTCGGAGAAGTAGGCGCCGGCGTCGCAGTGAGAGTGGTAAATGACTTTCACCGGCCGACCCGTCTGCTCGCCGCTTTCGAACGTACGTGCGGCCCGAAGCTCGTTGATTTTGAAATACATCTTCGAAGTTCGCGGAAACGTTTCCGGATCGAGCCTGTGGTATTTGTCCGCTTCGTTCTCTTCGCGCTGAATCGAGTCGAGGAGGGCGGGGCGCTCGGCGGGGCCAAATACGAAGCCGCAGCTCTCGCTCGGGTACTCCTGGAGCGCGTGGGCCTCGATTTCGGCCATGGTGCCAGCGTCGATCTCGAGATTGCCTGCGATCCAAGGTCGTGATGCATCACCACTCATAGCGCTTCTCCCATTTCATCGGGGCGAAGTAGCGATCGCCTCGGTCACACGCGATGGCCACGATGCACCCCTCTCCGATGCGCTGCGCGATTTTAACCGCGCCAGCCACGTTCGCGCCGGTCGAGTGGCCAACGTGGAGGCCCTCCTGCGAGGCGAGCCGATCCGCCATGTCCCAGCCCTCCTCGGTCCCCACGGGCAGAATCTCGTCGGGTAGGTTCGGGTCGAAGATCTCCGGGACGATCGAGCTCTCCATGTGTTTGAGCCCTTCGAGTCCATGCAGCGCCTCTGCGGGCTCGACGGCAATGGAGTAGATCTTGCGCGGGTGCTCACGGAGACGCCGCGTCGTTCCCATGCTGGTGCCGCTCGTGCCGAGGCCGGCGACGAAGTGGGTGACCTCGTCGCCGAGCTGGTCGATGACCTCTTGGCCGGTTCCGAGGTAGTGGGCGCGGGGGTTGGACGGATTCGAGTACTGGTCAGAATAGAAGTAGCGTTCCGGGTTCTCGGCGACCAGCGCTCGCACTTTGGTAATCGCGCCGTCCGAACCCTCCATTGGGTCGCTGTAGATGATCTCCGTACCGAACGCTTGGGTGATGTCTTTGCGCGCCTTGGAGACATTGGATGGCATGACGAGGGCGACCCGGTACCCGAGGGCTGCGCCGAAGAGGCTGTATGCAACCCCGGTGTTGCCGCTCGTGGCGTCGATCAGCACCTTGTCGGTCGTCAACCGACCGTCCTCAATCGCATCGAGCATCATCTGACGAGCCGGCCTGTCTTTGACGGAGCCGCCTGGGTTTGCGTACTCGAGCTTGAGATAAAGCTTCACTCCAGGGTTGTCTTTTTCGATGGCGCGCAGGCGCACCATCGGGGTGTTGCCCACGGCTTCGACGATCGACTCAATCTTTCTAAAACGCATGCTTCAGCGTTCCGCCACGTCGTCGGCGCGGCGCTCCGCCGCAGGGCCCCCCAAAGTCATCAACGTCATCGACGGGCTCATCTGCCCCGGCTCGCCCACGCCGCAGACCTGCTTGATGTGTTCGACCGCGGCATAGGCTCCCAGCACGACGGCCGCAGCTTCGAGCAGGTCGGCGTCACCAGCGAAGCGCCGGGCGGCAAGCCGGTCCGGCGCTGCAAGCAGGTCTCCATCGACGGGACGTTCGGCGCATCCGGCTCGACGCAGGTAGTCGGCGGCGACCTCGGCGCCCTGGGATGCGAGGTCGGTATGGAAGCCGTGCGCATCGAGCAAGGCCTGCCCGCGCTCGCCAATCTCCGGAAGGGAGAGTTGACGCGCGTAGCGACGCCGGGCCTCGGTGCCGAGTTCCGTCTCGTTCAAGCTCAGGCTCCGCCGGCGATTGCTGGCACGATGCTGAGCGTGTCGCCTTCTTTTAGCTCGGTCTCGAGGTTGTCGAGAAAGCGAATGTCCTCATCGTTGTAGTAGATGTTGACGAAGCGCCGCACTCCCTTTTCGTCGCAGAGGCGGTCCTTCATCCCGGGGTGACTCGTCTCGAGATTGTCGATGACTTCAGCCACCGTGCCGCCTTCGATCGAGACCTCGTCTTGGCCTCCCGTGAGGGTTCGAAGCGGAGTGGGAATGCGTACCGTAACAGCCATGTGAGTTCCTTTCTGAGCCCTAGGAATGCGGGCCGAAATCATGCGGCGCAAGCCGCGGAATACCGTTCTTCTCGAAGGTCGACGATTGCGCCGGAGCAGAGCGGGCAACCAGGGCGCCGACGCACGCGGCTCGTGCGCAAGACACCCCGAAGTCCGTCGTAGTGCCAGAGTTCGCCCCCAGGGCGTTCGCCCCGGAGCAAACGCACCGTAAGCGCCCCTTCGAGACCGCCGAGCACGCCGACCACAGGGCCCACCACCCCGGCCTCGGCGCAGGTTTCCACTCGGTCGGTGGGGAGATCCTCGAAGAGGCATCGAAGGCAGGCGGAGTCGTCGAGACTCGACAATGCCCACCCGTTCCATCGAACCGCACCGGCCTGCACGACGGCAACTCCTGCGAGACGACCGGCGTCAGCCACCAAGAACTTCGTGGGTAGGTTGTCCGCGCCTTCGACCACGATCTCCTGCCCCTCGAGCAGGGTCATGGCCGTCGACGGCACGAAGCGATCCTCGACTACCCGCACGTCGACCTGCGGCGCGTGAGTCGCGAGCCACTCGGCGACGACTTCGGCTTTGGGTCGCCCGACGTCTGCCTCGGTGTAGAGGGTCTGTCGATGCAGGTTGCTCTCCTCGACGCGGTCGTCGTCGACCACCGTGAGTCGCTTGACCGCACTGCGACTGAGAACTCGAAGGACGGGCGCGCCAAGACCACCAGCACCCACCACCAAGACGTTTTCGCGCACAGTCATTCGAAGTACTCTGCGAGACTGAAGTAGCGCTCCCCGGTGTCGCAGAGAATCGTCACGACGTTCTGCTCGGGCCCGAGCTCGCGGGCGATACGGGTCGCGGCCCACGCATTTGCGCCGGCGCTGATTCCGACGAGCAGCCCTTCGTGCTTGGCCAGGGCGAGCTTGGTCTCCCATGCGTCGCGGTCCGACACGCCGATCACTTCGTCGACGACCTCGGGGTCGTAGTTTTTGGGAATGAAGCCCGCATTCAGGCCCTGAATCTTGGTTGGACCGGGCTCTCCGCCGATGAGCACGGGGCTCGCAGCGGGTTCGACGGCGATCACACGAGTACGGGAATCGTGGGCCTTGAGCGCCGCTCCGGCGCCGCTGACGGTGCCGCCGGTGCCGACAGCCACGACGAGCGCGTCGATCGTCTCGCCCTCGAACGCACGAAGCATCTCAGGCCCCGTCGTCTCTCGATGGACTTCGGGGTTGGCTCGATTCGAAAACTGATGGGGCATGAACGCGCCGCGCTCTTCGACGATGGCACGCGCCGCTTCGATTGCGCCTTCCATGACGCGGTCCGGCTCGGTGAAGACGATCTCCGCGCCGTACGCCTCAAGCAACGCGCGCCGCTCCAGCGACATGCTCGACGGCATCGTCAAGACCAGCTCGTACCCCTTGCGTGCGCAGACGAGCGCGAGCCCGATGCCGGTATTTCCGCTAGTTGGCTCGACGATCGTGTCACCGGGTCGAATGCGGCCGTCGCGCTCTGCCTGCTCGATCATGGCAAGGCAGATGCGGTCCTTGACCGACCCCCCTGGATTGAGATGCTCGCACTTGCCCCAGACGGTGGCGCCACCTTCGGGGGACAGACGACGCAGCCGTACCATCGGAGTCTCCCCGATGAGATCGAGAACGCTGTCGACGACGGGTGCGGCCATTAGATCGAATAAACGTAGCGCCGAGGCGGCGCACGCCGAACGCCGTACGCGTCGCCTCGGTCGCATAGATCTTGGATCGTCACCGCATCAAAGCACGCCTCGACGTTCTTCGAGAGGTCGGAAAACAGGTCGTCGGTGACTGCCCGACTCGTTTCGTCTCCAGTGCTGGCCGAGTCGGCCCCCGTGAGTGCAATCGGCCCCTCCAGCGCCCTCACAATGTCGCCGATACGGATGTCTTCGGGTCCCATCGCGAGGGCGTACCCACCGCGAGGACCCCGCTTCGAGGTGACCAGGCCGGCGCGCTTGAGGTCTTGGAATATCTGCTCGAGAAACCTCGGCGGAATCGCCTGACGGCTTGAGATGTCTTTGATCTGAGTGGGTTTTCCGCCACTGTGAAACGCGATGTCGAAGATCGCGCGGACGCCGTACCGACCCTTGTTCGAGAGCTTCACCCCTGCGATCTAGGTTCCTGCATCGGAATTGTCAAGAATCGCCTTGGCTGCGTTCTCGGTCGCCTCGCGACCTCGCAGTCCTACTCGGCGGGAAGTGTGGGGTCGCTCACGGCGTGGTGGCCAAGGTTCGAGTCCGCGCTGCTCTCGCCCCCGGCACCGTGCTGAAGACCAGCGCGCCGTAGGATCTCCTCGCAGAGGTCGCCAAAGTCATAGCCAGCCCCTGCCGCGATCTTGGGAAGGAGGGAGGTCGGCGTCATTCCAGGGAGCGTATTCACCTCGAGCACGTATTCGTTCTCGTCCGCGGTCACCAGAAGGTCGACTCGGGTCGCCCCCGACGCCCCAACGCAGTGCACCGCACGCTCGGCGAGGTTGAGAACCCCCTGATATCGGGCCGGTGAAAGCCGGGCCGGGAAGTGATACTGGCTTCCGCCCTGCTGATATTTGGACTTGTAGTCGTAAAAGCCGCCCTTGGGCTCGATTTCGATGGCACCGAGAGCCGAGCCATCGAGCACGCCGACGGCGACCTCACGACCTCGAATCAGACGTTCGACGAGAATCGCCTCGTCGAAACGCGCGGCTTCGTGGCACCGTTGGCGGAGTTCGGAGAGGCCGTTCGCGGGACCGGCGCCCACGCTCGAACCACCGGAGCGAGGCTTGACGAAGCTCGGGAATCCAAACGAACCGTGGATCCTCTCGATGTCGTCGAGGTCGCGGCGGTGCAGGGCGTAGTACGACGGCGTCGGGACGTTGTAGAGACGGAAAAGCTCTTTAGACTTGAGTTTGTCCATGCAAAGTGCACTCGCAAGGACTCCTGACCCGGTATAGGGAATCCCGAGAACTTCGAGCATCCCTTGGATGCAGCCGTCCTCGCCGTAGGTGCCGTGCAACGCGATGACGGCCACGTCGATCGTCGTCTGGCGCAACACCCGGTCGATGTCTGCGTCCACGAACACTTTCTGGACGCGGTAGCCTCGTTCGCTGAGAGCTTCGTACATCGCCTCGCCCGTGCGAATCGAGATCTCACGTTCAGCGCTCAGGCCCCCGAGCAGGATTCCAATCGATTTGTCCTTCATTCCAGTCTCCTCGAACCGGTCAATGCGAAAAGCAGGCCAGTGAAAAGCCCTCTCAATTCAAGACCGAAGCTACCGCCCCGTGTCCGCCTCGCCACGACGGTGATGCCGACCTGACACAAGCTGCCATCCAGCGTTGGCTGTAACAGCGGCGATCGGGGCGAGCCAATTACTGGCAGGCGGAGGCGTATGCTCTCGGGAGCTTCCCGAGTCAACCGGGAACGCGTCGACCGATCCCAGCCGGAAAATGGCAATAGTACCGAGCATTCCTTTGCTTCGGCCGGGACCTGGTGGTAACGCAGGGGCCAGGAGGGGGTCCTCAGACCCTGAAACCCATTCATCAACGCGTTCATCCGTTCGGAGTTCGAACGATTCGGCGGGACTTCTGGCAACCATCGCTCAGCGAGGTCGTCCCAGAGTGGCTCGGGTGGAGCTTTTCGCTCCCCGACATGCCCGCCGTAGCGCCATTCGCGCTCGCTCAACGGATCGACAGGAACAATCATGACATTCACGGAAGCCGCCGTGGAGGTGCTTCGCCTTACCGGAAAGCCTCTCCACTACAAACAGATCACTGAACTCGCAATCGAGAAAAACCTACTCTCTCACGTCGGCAAGACCCCAGAAACAACGATGAGCTCGAGGCTCGCCACCATGGTCAAGAAGGACCGCGGCGACGCTCCCATCGTCAAGGTCAAGCCAGGAGTCTTCGCACTTCGTGAGTTCCCGGAGGAGCTTGGTCGCGATGCCGACGCCGGAGACGCGGCCGACGACAGCAGCGACGCAGTCGCCGCGTCGAACGCCGGGGCCGAGACGAAAGACAAGACGGAGGACAAGTCGAAGGACGGAGAAGTCGAGGCGCAGGGTGACGACACCGTTAGCGACGACGACGGGAGCGACGACCAGGAAGAGCAAGCAGACCAGGAAGACCAGGAAGACCAGGTCGCGTCGCCCAACCTGCCGGGTTCCGATGTCTTCCCCGAGGAAGATGACGACGACGACTTGATCCTGGCCAATCTCGATGACGAGAGCGGCGATCCCAAACGGAGCAATCGTCGGAGACGAGGCCGTCGGCGACGCGATCGAGACGAGCCGCGTCGCGAAGACGCGAGACCGCGCGACGAAGGCCGCAGCCGGTCGTCCGCACGATCGCGAAGCACGTCCGAGGCCCGTACGCCCAGAACGAGGACGCCTGCCGTCGAGCCGGCAACCCGAACCCCTGCGGCCGGCGAAATGGTTGGCAAAGACCTGGCGGACGCGATCGAACACACTCTTCGGGGTCGAGGTCGCGATGCGAAATCCTTGCAGGAGATCGCCGAAGCCCTCATCGGCGCCGGACGGCTCTCGGGAAGCCCCACAGACTTGACCCCCACGGTGGCCGCCTCGATCCGGGGCGACAACGCGCGACGGCGCGCATCGTTCGATCGAACACGATTTCGCGAGGCGGACGGAACGGTGGTGCTCGTCGAATGGGACCATCCGAGCGACGCCGTGCGTGCCGAACAAGACGCGATTCGAGCGGCTGAGCGGCAACAGATCAGCGTGCGCCGCGCCCTCGTCAAGCGCATGCGGGAGTTCCCTGACGGTGCCCTGCTCGAGCTGATCGCCACCTGGCTCAATGCCCTTGGTGTTCATTCGATTCGAGGCGTTCGCGCGGAAGGCGGCGACTTCAGTCTTGCCGGCACGCTGCGCCGCGGCCCCGAAGAGACGCCGCTCGCGATTTCGATCTACCGAGGGCAGGAGCCCATCGGCAAAGAGTCAATCGTCGGGCTGCGGGGCGTACTTCACACGTTCGACCATGCCAGGGCCGGTTGGATCATCACGCTCGGACAGGTGCGGGATGGAATTGAGGCCGAGGTCACCGCGGAGGGTGCCGCACCGTGCGCCATCTTCGATGCAGAGACTCTCGCGCAGTCGATGGAAGACGTCGGCGTAGGACTTCGGCGGATGTCGGTGCCGATGGCGCTGCTCGATGTCGAGCTACTCGATGCGCTAGGAGGTCCCTCGACCGCGGCCGAGTCGCCTGCAGAGGCCAACGGCGACGGCTCAAAGCGAAGGCGCGGTCGGCGGCGTGGGCGACGACGCTCCCCGCGGGACGGCGATACGCAGGAGACGCAAGAGACGCAAGACGCGAACGATGCTGCCGACGAGCGCGAGGACGACACGGCGCCGGCGGCGGCAGACCAAACGGTTTCCGAGCCTCGCGACGACGCGGAGGCGCCGGCAGCCAGCAAGGCAGACTCAGAGCCGGCCCCGGCCCCGGCCGCGAAAGCCAAGAGCGGCGCGCGAAGCCGACGGAAGAAGCCGACGGAAGAACCCGCCACGGACGCCGACAAAGCCTCCGACATCAAAGACGAAACAGCCACAGACGAAACGTCCGAGGACACCACCGAAGCCGAGAGCGCCTAGGCAGCCGCCCCCACGACTGGCGCAACCTAGGTCAGTGCCCTAGGTTGGGCGACGGTCATGTCGATGCGAACGTCAGTTCTGATTTCTGGAGCCCTGCTCGCGACCGCGTGGACGTCACATACGTCCGCCGGACCGTCGTTCTACGCCTCGACCGCCATCGCTCCATCAGACGGCACGGCCGGGCGACCCAACTACAAGGCCGCTGTCGGGCACCATCCAACGTCGATCGCGCTCGCCAGAGCGATCGATGCGCGACTGACCGTCCGTCAAAGCCCGAGTGGGAAGCCAATCCACGTCCAGCACTGTCGGACGAGCGACGGCGGGTGCCGAGCCCGAATCGTCGCGCTCTCCCGGATGATGACCGAAGCGAGCAACCGCTCCGGCGTCGACCCCTTCCTGACCGCCGCCATCGCGGTCCGCGAGTCGGGACTCAACCCATTGGCCGAGAGTCCGGTGGGCGCTCGAGGCATCGTGCAGCTGAACCCACGCTATCGAGGCAAGACGGTCCCGTTCGTATACAATGCGCGGTACCGCAGCGCGTGCGCCAGCCGTCCCGCCGCCTGTCAGCGCGAGGTCGTCGAAGCCGGTCTCGGCCTCTTCAAGTGGGCTACCAAGCGATGCGGCGGAGACGTCGCGCAAGGCCTGAGCTGGTACAATTCGGGCCGGTGCGACAAGAAGAACGGCTACAGTGCCGGTGTCCTCCGCGAACGTCGCAAACTCCTGCGAGTCGCCAAAGACGCGGACCCGGTGTTCGCCCGCGTCTTCCTCGACTAGACCGAGTTCAGGGTGAACTCGGTCTAGCGGTCGAGTTTGCGAGCGACGATGAGCCGCTCGAACCCATAGCCCATCGCCTTGGCAATCTCGTCAAGCGACTCGGCATCTGGACCGGGGTCGTCGGCGCAGAGGAGCCCGAGGATGCGGTCGCCAACACGGACCGGCGCAATCAAGACCTCTCGCCCCTCGCCGCCGAGGGCGGTGCGCAGGAGCTGGTCGGCTGCCGTCTGGCCGTAGAAGCCGCGCGACCCGACGCCGCTATGCGCCACCTCGTTGAGCGCCGAAGGGTTGGTCGCCGGAACCCAGAGGCTGCGGATTCCCGCTTCGGTGAGGTGTTCCCCCGCCCCGCCCCAGCCCCGAAACACTCCCTTGCGCAGCGTCACGAAGCCCACCCCGCGCGCATAGACTAACCCCGCCTCGCAGGCGGCCTGCACCAACTCGTCTCGGCTGCCGACGTTCTGGAGCGAGCTGAGATCGAGCTCGACCGGTCGGGCTGCTGCTTGTGGGGCCGGATGAGACATCCCGCGATGCGCACCTTGGACGGTCCCGCGGTGAGCGGTCGCCTGGACCGAACGGTCCCACGCGCGATCCCATACCGGACTCCCGGTCGCAGGGAACCCGGGTTGAGTTCGCTCGACCGACGACGCATCGGACAACGATGCGTTCTCCAACGGCGGCTTGTCCTGAACCAACGGCATGACCGCACTCGGGTTTGGAACCGGTGCGCCGAGGTGCTCTTTGGTTCGCGGGTATCGCACGCGTAGGGCTTCGAGCAGATCTCCGAGTCGCGCCGCGGTCGGTAAGATCCGTTCTCCAAGTGCTTCGGAGATCTCGCGGACAGACGCCTCGTCCGTGGGGTCCGCCATCGCCACGACGGCGCCCGCTGGACTCGAGCGCAGGGGAACGGCGCAGCAGCGATGCGCGAGTTCGGGTGGAAGCCGACCGAGCAGCGCACCGTCCGCGCGGGCGAGTTCGCGCGATTGGAGCATCGGCCCGAACCCAAGCGAAACGAAGAAGCCAGCAAGCGTGCGGTCGTCGAGCCCTCCTTCGACGAGTTTTCCCATGACGTCAGGGGAACGGGCGTCGCTCTTGTCCGCCTCACTCGACCGCATTTGGGACGCCGTGATGAGCCCTGCATCGAAGAGCTGCGTGACCCATGTAAGCGCCATGCTGCTATCGATAGCCAGCTCGCCCGCGTGCGGCAAGCACGAGAGACTGATACGCTCGGTCGGAATGGCCAGAGTGCTGCAGATCGAGGACGATCCGAACAATCGGCGCCTGGTCCAAAAGCTCTTGGGGGCGGCGGGACACGAGGTGATCGAGGCCGAGGGCGGCGTCGAGGGGGTTCGTCTCGCGCGTGAGATGCAACCGGACTTGGTCCTGGTCGACATCAACATCCCGGACCTCGACGGCTACGAAGTAACGCTGAGGCTGCGAGGGATTCCCGCGCTGAAGGACGTGCCCATCGTCGCGATCACCGCAGAGGCAGACCGAGACTCGACTCTGGCGGTCGGCTGCGACGGCTTCATCGCGAAGCCGATCGACGCTGCGCACTTCGCAGAGGTGATCGGGCGTTTCATCGCTGGACACCGCGAGTGGGCAGATGACGAGAGCGAAGTGCTTCTCCGCGAGCGAACCCAGAAAATCGTCGAACACCTCGAGAAGAAGATTCTGGAACTCTCGGAATCGAATAAGCGACTCGAAGACGTCGCGCGGCTTCGTCGAGAGTTCCTTCAGAACGTGAGCCACGAACTCGCGACGCCGATGACACCCGTCGTCGGCTACATTCGACTTCTTCTCAACGAAGAGCTTGGTCCACTGACGGACTTGCAGCGCAAGTGCCTCGGCTCGATCGAGTCCTCCACCCAGCGCCTTCGCTCCGTGGTCGACACCTTGCTCGACGTGAGTTCTCTCGAGACCGGACGGATGCACTACTATGCTCGGCCGTACGATTTTCGGCGGGTCGCGCTGAGTGCGCTCGAGCAGATTCGTCCACGTCTCGAGGATCGCGACGTCAGTCTCGTCGAACTCATCCCCGATAGCCCGCTCCCTGCGGAAGGCGACCCCGACAAACTGCTCCGCGCGATGGTGCACGTGTTGGACAATGCCGCAAAGTTCACTCCGATCGGCGGTGAGGTCGCGGTCGAGGTCCGGGCCGAAGGCGACGACACCTTGCTCTTCGGCGTAGCCGACAGTGGACCCGGGGTTCGTCCCGAGCATATCGCGCGCATCATGGAACCCTTCTATCAAGTCGACGGTTCGGTCACCCGAGAGCAGGGCGGGGTCGGCCTCGGCCTTGCCTTTGCGCGTCGCGTGACCGAGGCCCTCGGAGGAGGCATCGAGATTTCGAGCCCTCCGTCGGGCGAGGTGGCCGAGCGACAGCTTCCCGGCACCCTGGTCGAGCTTCGGGTCGACCGGGAGCCCGACCGACACCAAACCCCTTCGCCGTGATCTATCTCGACCACCACGCTGCCGCGCCCGTGCCCCCAGGCGTGCAGGAGGCGATGTCCGAGGCATCGTCGATCGCATGGGCGAATCCGTCGAGCGTGCACCAGGCGGGCCGCGCGTCACACCGCCTCCTCGAGACGGCTCGGGACCAGATTGCGGCCGCGATTGGTGCAACACCTGCCGACCTCGTGATCACCGGCGGCGGTACCGAGGCCTGCAATCTCGGGATCCGCGGGCTTGCCGAGGGACGCACGCGGGTCGTGACGACCGAGGTCGAGCACCCTGCGGTGGCCCAAACCGTGCGTCAGCTCGAGAGGACGGGAGGGCTCGAGGCGATTCGACTGAGCGCCCGGGACGGCCAGGCGCCTGCGCCCGAAGAGCTCGCGTCACACCTCGGACCCAGTACCCTCGTCGCCATCCAGTGGGTAAACCATGAGACCGGACTGCGGTTCCCAGTAGAAGACTATGCGACGGCATGCCAAGAGCACGGCGCAGGCCTCTTCGTGGACGCGACGCAAGCGCTGGGGAAGGTTTCTATCGACGTGGAGTCGCTCGGAGCCGACGCCGTGGCCTTGGCCGCGCACAAGGTCGGGGGCCCGGCCGGCTCGGGGGCCTGCTGGATACGGCGCGGCGTCGAGCTCAGCCTCGTGACGGGGGGCGGCGCCCAAGAGCGAGGCCGTCGGCCCGGGACGCCCGATGTCGCGAGCGCCGTGGGGTTTGGCGCCGCAGCAGCCCTCACCGCGCATCGACTCGAGCGCCAAGAGGCGATCGGGGCGCTTCGCGATCGAATCGAACTCCAGCTCGTCGAACTCGGCGGGGTGCCCAATCGCTCGGAGCCACGAGTCGCCACCGTCTGCAATCTCAGCTTTCGGGATTGGAAGGGCGCGGTGCTCGTCGCAGCCCTCGACGTCGAAGGTGTCTGCGTCTCAGCCGGCGCCGCCTGCTCTTCGGGCCTCCAGGCGCCTTCCGAGATTCTCTTGGCGACGTATCCGGATGCTCAGTGGCGGGCTGGCTCGGCCGTTCGAATCAGTCTAGGTATCGAAACAACCGACGAAGACATCGATCAGGCATTGCTCGCTTTTCGACGCGTGCTCGCGCGCGGGCCCCAGTAAACCTCAAGCGTCTTGGAAGTTCCGAGCGTGAGCATTCAAATTAACATTAGCTTTGACCCTCAAATACCTGTAATAACTCATGTTATTGATCACGCATTTTGAATTACACAACTTTCCTTTAAGTGGAACAACACACGGTTGTTCCGTTCAGTACCGTGATGCGGACGCAAACTAGAATCCTGGTGGCGATGAGCGGGGGCGTCGACTCCTCGGTGGCGGCGGCGCTCCTCCGAGAGGCCGGGCACGAGCTCATCGGGGTCACGCTCCATCTATGGGACGCGGAGGGCGAGAATCAGGTCGGACGGTGCTGCGCGCCCGAGGACCGCGATGACGCACGACGCACCTGCGACCACCTCGGTATCCCGCACTTCGTTCTCGATGAGCGCGAATCATTTCGACGGCACGTAGTCGACCCCTTCATCGAGGACTACGCCTCGGGTCGGACGCCGATCCCATGCGTCAACTGCAACCGCACGGTCAAGCTCACATACCTCGCCGACGTCGCCGAGCGGTTCGGTGCAAGCCACATTGCCACCGGCCACTACGCACGAATCGAGCCCTCCAGTGGCGGGCAGCTGCGGCTTCTTCGCGGTCGCGATGCGGACAAGGACCAGAGCTACTTTCTCTTCGGGCTCCCGCAATCTACGCTCGAGCGCCTCGTGTTCCCGCTCGGACAGCTCACCAAACCCGAGGTTCGGGAAGCGGGCCGCCGACTCGGAGTGCCAAACGCGGACAAGCCCGACTCTCAGGAGCTGTGCTTCGTCCCAGACGGAAGAGTCGGCGAGTTCGTCGACCGCCATGGCGAACCAAACCGCCCCGGCTCGATCGTGACCCCGGACGGCGACGTGCTCGGTCAGCATGAAGGGGTGGCGAATTTCACGCTTGGGCAGCGTCGCGGTCTTGGGCTCGGCGGCGGCAGCGCCCGCTACGTGCTGCGGATCGTGCCCGAGTCGGACGAGGTGGTCGTTGGCCCCGAGGCGGGCCTGTTCCACCGCAGCCTCCGAGCGACCGACGCCCACTGGGTGGTCGGGCAACCCGAGGACTCGTTCCGAGGCGAGGTTCAGATTCGCTATCGACATCGCGGCGCAACCGGCCAGGTGACCCCTGTCGCAAACGGTTTCGAGGTCGAGTTCAGCGAGCCGCAAAGAGCGATTACGCCCGGCCAGGCCGCAGTGGTCTATCGGGGCGATGAGGTGATCGGTGGGGGCTTCATCGCATGACCTCGCCTGCGTCACAGTCCTGGGAACCCGTCGCGTCGTGAGGGACCGCAACTCCATCGACGTGCCCGAACGCCTGACGCGGCCTCGGACCCGTGCAATCTGATGGCCTCGCGGGTGCGCAGCGAGGGGCGAGTCCGCGCAGTCGGGCGTGGCGGTGACGCGGTAGTCGAGACCTCCGAGGGGCTGGTTCTAGTCCCTGGAGCGCTTCCAGGAGAGCGAGTCACATTCGAGTCGACCCGATCGAAACGAGGCGTGGCCCGAGGCCGACTGCTCGGCGTGATCGATGCCGCCGAAGGTCGGCGGGACCCGCCGTGTTCCATCGTCGACCGATGCGGCGGCTGTCCGCTCATGTTGGCGACCCCCGCACTGCAACGCGAGATCAAAGAAGGGTTCCTCCGGGACGCCTGCCGCGGCCTTCCCGGCGCCGATGAGGTCCAGCTTCAGTGGTTCGATTCAGCCACCGAGTTCGGATATCGAAGACGGGCTCGACTGGCGTGGAAGCACGGTCACTTTGGCTACCGTCAGCGCGATTCTCGTAAGGTGGCAGAGGTCGATCGATGCATCGTGTTGAGCGAATCTCTGGAGTCGGTCTGGAGCCTCGTTCGCAAACACATAGGTTCGAAGATGGTAGGCGAGGGCGAGATCCAACTATCGGAGACGATCGATGGCGTGTTCGTCGACCTGCGGTCCCGAGAACCACAGTCGGCGCAAGCCTTCGCGGCCTGCGCCGACCTTGCCGAAGCCGTGGGCATCGTCGGCGTCAGTCTCCGCACGGCGGACATGACCGCAGCGGCGCTGTGGGGCGACAGGGCCGCGGCGACGGCCGGTGCGGATGGCCTGGCGCTGCTTGCGACCGGCGCGTCGTTTCTGCAGGCAAACGAGGGGGTCAACCGCCTCCTGGTCGAGGAAGTGCTTCGGCTTGCAGAGCCTCGAGGTGAACGGGTGCTCGAGCTCCACTGCGGCATCGGCAATTTCACGGTCGCCCTCGCATCGGGTGCCAAAAGTCTGCTTGCGGTCGAACAGGACGCAGACGCCGCGGCGATCTGTCGACGAAACCTCTCAGAGCGCGGCCTTGGCGGACGGGTCTTGACCGCGGATGCCAACTGCGCCCCAGACGGGCGCTACGACGTCGTCGTCCTGGATCCTCCGCGCCAGGGCGCTCGCACGCTCTTCGAAACCGATGCGGTCTGGAGCCGCACAAAGCGCATCGTGTACGTATCGTGCGACCCGGCGAGTTTGAGGCGAGACCTCCAGCTCGCGTGCGCGCGAGGCTTCCGCATCGACCGGCAGCTCGCGCTCGATATGTTCCCAAACACCGCCCATCTCGAAAGCGTGGTTCGGCTCGTTCGGTGACCCGAGCCTCGCGCCTCACTCGCGTACGTTGCCCGGAGCGCACCGTGGCGCTAGCGTCAGCGCGGATATGCGCTGCCCGTACTGCGGAACGCTAGACAACCGCGTCATCGACTCCCGTCTCTCCCAGGCCGGCGAAGTGACGCGACGACGGCGCGAATGCGAGAGCTGCGAACGTCGCTACACAACCTACGAGCGTGTCGAACAAAGCTTGCCTTGGGTGATCAAGAAGGATGGACGCCGACAGCCTTACGATCGAAGCAAACTCATGGCAGGGCTTCGACGCGCTTGCGTAAAGCGACCGGTCTCGACCGAGGCCCTCGAGCGTCTGCTCGGCCAGGTGGAGCGCTGGATGGCGGACAGCGGGGAGCAGGAGATTTCGGCGTCTCGGCTCGGGGAACGGGTGCTTCACGACCTCCGAGAGCTCGATCCCGTCGCCTACGTCCGTTTCGCAAGCGTCTATCGCGACTTCCAGGACGTAGGGGAGTTTCTCGACGTACTCACCCAGCTCAAGGATTGACGTGTCGACCGAACAGGAACGCGGCTTCATGCGACTTGCGCTCGAGGAGGCCCGTCGTGGCCGCACGAGCCCAAATCCCCGAGTCGGGGCGGTGATTGTCGCTGATGGCCGGGTGGTCGCCCAAGGCCATCACACCGCTGCCGGACGGCCGCACGCAGAAGTAGAGGCGATTCGAAACGCAAACCAGGATCTTCGCGGTGCGACCCTCTACGTCACTCTCGAACCCTGCAACCACCAAGGACGCACGGGACCATGCACCGAGGCCGTGATCGCAGCTGGGATTGCGCGGGTGGTCATCGGTTGCGCCGATCCCGCATCGCACGGGCCGCGTGGCGTCGATCGGCTCGCGCAGGCCGGAGTCGAAGTCGAACTCGGAGTTCTCGAAGCGGAGGCCTCCGCGTTGGTGGCTGACTTTGCCAAACACGTGACCACCGGGATGCCCTGGGTCACGCTCAAGGCGGCGGTCACTCTCGATGGAAAGATCGCGACCCGAACCGGCGACTCGAGGTGGATTACCTCGGAGCGCGCGCGCGCGCAGGTCCATCGCATGCGCTCCGATGCCGATGCGATTCTCGTGGGAGTCGGCACCGTGTTGGCCGACGACCCAAGTCTCACGGTGCGCCACGTCCAAGGTCCCGACCCGGTGCGCGTCATCCTCGACGCCGACCTCCGCACCCCCACCGGCGCGTCGATTCTCGATCCCAGTCACCGATCGAGCGCCCCTACGTGGGTGTTCCATGCCGACGACGCTACGGTCGTGCCGGGCGCTCTCGGAGACTCGCCCCACGTCGAGCTGATCTCGGTGCCGCGCTCGCCGCGCGGTCTCGACCTGCGCGCGGTGCTCACCGAGCTGGGCGCCCGCGGCGTGATGCGGTTGCTGGTCGAAGGCGGGGGCCAGATCCATGGGTCGTTCTTCACTGAGCAGCTCGCGGACGGCGCGGCGATTTTCGTCGCTCCTCGGATTCTCGGCGACCCGCTCGCACCTTCGTTCGTGGCTGGCGGACCAGTCGAAACCATGGCGGAATCAGTCCAGCTTTTCCGCACGCGCTCCATTCGTATCGGAGCGGATTGGCTCATCACCGGAGACTTTCGCGAGGGAGGATGAATGTTCACGGGACTCGTACAGCAAGTGGGAACGATCGAGAAAGTCGAAAAGAGCGAGGAGGGCCTAGTGCTGCGAATCGCCTGCTCGCTGTTCCCCTTTGAGCTGGGGGAATCGATTGCGGTCAACGGCGCGTGTCTCACCGTGAAAGCGTTCGACCGAGACCACTTCGATGTCGACGCCTCGGCAGAAACCGTGGACAAGACCAACCTCGCCGATCATGAAGTCGGCGACGCTGTGCACCTGGAGCGCTCGCTCTGTCTTGGCGACAAGCTCGGAGGACACCTCGTCACGGGACACATCGACGGCGTCGGGGAGCTCGTGGATAAGGTCCCGACCGGCGACTGCGTGGAAGCAGCCTTCGTCGTGCCTGACCGGCTCGCGCCATTTCTGGCACCCAAGGGGTCGATCACCGTTAACGGCGTCAGCCTCACCGTCAACGCCGTCACCGGGAGCCGCTTCGAGGTGATGCTCGTGCCCTGGACGCTCGAGGAGACGACGTTCGGCACGATGAGCGTCGGCGCTCGCGTGAATCTCGAAGTCGACATCCTCGCGAAGTACGTGGCCAGTCTGATGGGCAGGCCAGGGGTCGAAGGCGCACCTTCGGACCCTACATGAACCGTTTTTCCGGTCCGCTGGTATGAGCATCGTTTTCGCGCCATGGTGCCGGCCGATATGACAAGCGCGATCGAGCGGGTCGTCGCGGCACTCGCCGACATCCGCCAGGGAAAAATGGTCGTCTTGGTCGACGACGAAGACCGAGAAAACGAAGGTGACGTCTGCCTTGCGGCCGAGCTCGCGAACGCGGAAACCATCAACTTCATGGCGCGACATGCCCGAGGTCTCATCTGCCTGAGCCTCACCGAAGACCGGATCCACCAGCTCGATCTTCCGATGATGGTCGACCAGAACCGCTCCTCCCGAAGCACGGCGTTCACAGTCTCCGTCGAGGCTCGACAC
Organism: uncultured delta proteobacterium; assembly: GCA_963845195.1. GTDB lineage: Bacteria > Myxococcota_A > Polyangia > Polyangiales > Houyiibacteriaceae > SG8-38. Next base: position 1,229,456 of record CAWJRH010000004.1, on the reverse strand, counting down.
GGCGTCACGACCGGCATCAGCGCGGGCGACCGCGCACACACCATCGTCACCGCCGTCGCAGACGCAGCGGCTCCGGTCGACTTGGTCAGCCCGGGGCACGTCTTTCCGCTGAAGGCCGCGCCAGGAGGGGTCTTGCAGCGAGCCGGCCACACCGAAGGTTCGGTCGACCTCGCGCGCTTGGCGGGCCTCAAACCCGCAGGCGTGATCTGCGAGATCATGAAAGACGACGGTACGATGGCGCGATATCCCGACCTCGTCACGTTCGCGCAGGAGCACGACCTTCGCCTCATCACCATTGCCGACCTCATCGAGTACCGCCTCGCGCGAGAGCGGCTCGTGACGAGGATCCGGCAGACGACGGTGCAGATGCCGACCGGCAGCAGTTGGATAGCGTCGGTCTATCAGGTCGAGGTCGGGCCCGACGATCAGTTCATGGCGCTCAGCTACGGACCGATCTCCGCGAAACCAACTCTGGTACGAGTGCATCGGGGAAGCGTGCTCGGCGACGCGTTTCAGGTCCGCATGCGAGACCGCGTGCACATCGCCGACGTCGTCTCCGCGATCGAGCGCGAAGGCAACGGCGTGATCCTCTTCTTGCCGGGACACCCGGACCCCGATACCGACCTCGCATTCTATCTCGACGAGCCGATCGAACGTCCACCCGAAGAGCCGGGTATCGTGCTGCGAGAGTACGGCTTTGGCGCACAGGTTCTCGCCGACCTCGGCCTCCGCGAGCTGCGCCTGCTCACCAATCGACCGCGCCGCATCCCGAGCCTAGACGCCTACGGTCTCAACGTCGTCCAGCGGCTTGGAGTCTCGCCGGGAGGCGAGCTTGGGCCGGTGGCTCCGCAGGAAAGAACCGCCGATGAGTGACGACCGCACAGCGCCGTCGACACCCATCGAAGCCCCGGCAGACGCGCGCTTGGCCATCGTCTGGTCACGCTTCAATCGCATCGTGGTCGAGCGCCTCGTCGCCGGAGCCACGGACTGCCTCGTCGAACACGGGGTCGATGCAGACTCCATCCTCGTAGCCGAGGTCCCTGGTGCCTGGGAACTGCCTCATGCCGCCCAGCAGCTCGCCAACAGCCGCAGCTTCGATGCGGTGATCGCGCTCGGTGCGGTCATTCGCGGAGGCACTCCGCACTTCGAGTACGTCTGCGAGGGAGCAACCCATGGCCTGATGCGCGTCATGCTCGAGAGCGAGGTTCCGATCGCGTTCGGCGTGCTCACGACCGATGACGAACGCCAGGCACTCGATCGCGCGGGTGGAGCCCATGGAAACAAGGGCCGAGACGCCGCGCTCACCGCGGTCGAGATGGTCCTTTTCGATCGTAGGGTGCAAAGAGATGGGATCGCGACGAAAAGGGCGTGAAGCGGCTCTCCGGATCCTGTATTTCATGGACGTCGCCGGCGTTAGTGGGACTCAGGCGATCCGCTCGTACTGGGGTATGCTCGCGGAGCCAGGAGAGGCGCGCGAAGATACGGACTTCGCGAACGCCCTCGTCGAACTCTACGCTGCGCGGGCCGATGAGGTAGACGAAGTAATCCGGGCTTCGAGCCATCATTGGCGACTGGAACGCATGCCCATCGTCGATCGCAACGTGATACGCCTCGCCGTCGTCGAGCTGCAGCACCTCGAAGACATCCCCAAGCGGGTAACCCTCAACGAGGCCGTCGAGCTTGCGAAGCGCTTCGGCTCAGAGGGGAGCGGCGCGTTCGTCAACGGCATACTCGACCGCATCGCGACCGAACTCGGAAAACCGTGACCAAATACGCCTTCATCCCAAGTGCGCTGCCAGCGTTGGATGCGCTTCAAACTGAAGCGGTCGCGATTCCGTTCTTCGAAGACGAGCGGCCGCTACAAGCCGCAGCAGGCCTCATCGACTGGCGTCTGTGCGGAAGTGCATCCCGCCGACAGCGCAGCGGCGAACTCAGCGGCACCTTTGGCGCCCAGACATGGATGCTTGGGCTGCGGGGCCTGATGGCCGAGCGCCTCCTTTGGTTCGGTCTCGGCCCCAGCGATGCGTTCACGCCAACCGTCGCCGAGGCAGCCTGCCTACAGCTCGGCGTCACGCTTCGTCACGCGGGCATCGCGAGCGCTGCACTCTCGCTGCCAGGCCGAAGCCTCGACCGACTCAGTCCCAGCGAAGCGCTGCAGCGGTGGCTCTCAGTAGAAGCGTTGGAGCTGGACGAACTCACGCTGATCGATCGCCGCGACGCGCAGGGGGAGCTGCAGTCGGTCCTCGAGGGCATTCGGCGCCGCGAAGCTTCCTTGCTGCCCTGAGCTTCAGCGGCGGCGCTTCTTGGGCGGCGGCTTCTTCTTGTTCTTCTTGGCCGTCGACTTCTTCTTCGGAGCCGGCTTCTTTTTGGCAGCCGTTTTCTTCTTGGGGGTAGGCTTCCGCTTCGGCGCAGCTGTCTTCTTTGCAGTCGAGCGCTTCTTGGCCCCGGCTCGCTTCTTGGGCGCGGCTCGCTTCTTCGAGGCTGACTTCTTCTTCGTCGGGGCTCGCTTCTTCGAAGCCGGCTTCTTCTTGGTGGCCGTTCGCTTCTTCGGAGCGGCCTTCTTCTTGGTGACCGTTCGCTTCTTCGGAGCGGCCTTCTTCTTGGTGACCGTTCGCTTCTTCGGAGCGGCCTTCTTCTTGGTGGCCGCCTTCTTACGCTTGATCGCGTCCGCCTTCTTCTTGGCTTCCGCCTTCTTGCGCTTGATCGCGTCCGCCTTCTTCTTGGCCGCTGCCTTTTTGGCTTCTGCCTTTTTACGCTTGATCGCGTCCGCCTTCTTCTTGGCTTCCGCCTTCTTGCGCTTGATCGCGTCCGCCTTCTTCTTGGCTTCCGCCTTCTTGCGCTTGATCGCAGCCTTCTTCTCGGCCGCTTCCCGCTTCTTTGCGAGGGCCGCCGCCTTCTTTTCCGCCGCTACCTTCTTACGAGCCATCTCCTCGGCGCGCTTTATCGCCGCAAGACGCTTGGCCTCGATGGCCTTCTGCTTCGCTTCGGCCTTCTTCTTGAGAGCTTCGGCCTGTTTAAGAGCGGTCTCCGCCTTCTTCTTGGTTGCGGCCTTCTTCTGCGCCGCCTCTTTGCGAGCCTGTGCCTGCGCCTTGGCGAGCTCTCTCAAATCGATCGTCTTGGTCTCGACCTTGGGCCGGAGCTTCTTGGGCTTCGCCTCCTCGTCCAGGTCGTCGGCCAGTTCCGCTGGAAGGCCGATTTGAGGGGGAATGTAGGGCCGTTTCGGCGCTGGGCGGCTGGCCTTGATCCCCGAGAGCGGCAGGTGGCCAGCCTTCTTGGCCGCGCGGTACGCGGCCCGCATCGCTCCCGGCTTCGAAAAGTACTTCTTCATCGGGTCGAGGTACTCAGCCCGCCAGATCTGTTTACAGGCCTCGCCGAGGCCCTCGGGAATCCCCGCGTGGGTGATATCCAGCCGCGTCCCGCCAGCGACCGGCTCGAAGGTGATCTCCACGTGGGAGTCCTTGGCATCCTGAGGGAAGTCCCGCGTGCGCCAGGTCAGGGTTATGCGGCTCCCCGTGACCAGCTGCACATGGGTCGCATCGATGAGACCATCGTGCGCGACCACACGCCCTCCTACCCACGGGTCCACCGTTGCGCGCGCTCCTGTGAACGCGGTGTGGTGGCGCTCGTCCATCCACGCAGAATAAATGCGGTTAGGACTCGAAGGTATCACGGACGAAACAGTAAATTCTTCCGTGCTCATCGCTCTGTAAGCTTTCTTGACCCGGTCGCCTGGATAAGTCCACGAAAAGCGTTTGAAAACCAAAAAAATGCACCAGTTCCTCACCGATAACCTAGTTTTCCAGGGTAGACGGTAGCCCTTAAAGGCTAACGTTGGCGAGAACGAAGCCGATCTCGTTGCTGTTCTTGACCCTCATGACGGCCGTGCTTCGATGCAGCGCTGGATGGGAACCGGCCTACCGCGACACGAGTTCTGGATCGACCGAGGCGGGACCTTCACCGACTGCATCCATCACGATCGAGCAACCGGAGCACTAGGAGTCACCAAGGTGCTGTCGTCCGATGAGGCTCCGCTCATCGGGATTCGGGAGCTGCTCGGCCTCGGGCCAGAGGCCGAGTTACCGCCTGCGGACATCCGCATGGGAACGACGGTCGCGACCAACGCGTTGCTCGAACGCACAGGCTGTCCTTCGGTGCTGATCTCGGATCGGGGGCTCGCCGACCTGACGCAGATCGGAGACCAGACGCGACCCGATCTGTTCGCCCTCGACATTTCGCGGCCGACGGTGCTCGCCAGTTGGATCGTGGAGATCGACGCACGCATGAGCGCCGAAGGGGAGGTGCTCGGGAAGCTCGATAGAGAGCGCTTGAGAGCATCCCTGCGCACGGCAAAGGATGAAGGCGCGCAGTCCGTGGCGGTTGCGCTCATTCACGCCTACCTCGACGGTGACCTCGAACGGCAGGTGGCGGAGATCGCGGCTGACGTCGGCTTTGAGCACGTTTCGGTTTCGCACGAAGTGTCCAACGAACTCGGTCTCCTGGGCCGCACCGACACGACGGTTGCCAATGCCTACCTCACGCCGCTGCTCAGCCGATACGTGAAACGCCTGGAACGCGACCTCGGGCAGTGCCGGCTGCGGATGATGCAGAGCAACGGAGGCCTCGTCGACGGAGCGCACTTCATAGGCCGGAACGCGGTTCTGTCCGGACCGGCCGCAGGAGTAGTCGCCACGGCCGCGGTCGCCGAGGAGCTCGCGCTCGGAGAGGTCATCGGCTTCGACATGGGAGGAACCTCGACCGACGTCTGCCGCTATGATGGCGAGCTCCTGCGCGTCTATGAAGCCGAGATTGCCGGAGTGCGGATCCGCGCTCCCATGATCGAGCTGCATACGGTCGCCGCCGGAGGGGGGTCGGTCTGCGCCCTCGCTGGACGACGAATGACCGTCGGCCCAGCGAGCGCAGGCGCACGCCCCGGTCCGCTTTGCTACGGAGACCCGTCCGCCACTCAGCTGACCCTCACCGACGTTTCCGTGTGCCTCGGGAGGGTCGTCTCCGACCGGTTCCCGTTCGACCTCGAAGAGGCACGAGCGCTGCGCGCGCTCCAATCGGTTGCGGAGCAGCTCGAACAGCAGGGCGTTCACAAGGAGCCGCAGGAGGTTGCCGACGGGTTCCTTCAGGTTGCCGTAGAAAACATGGCTTCGGCGATTCGTCAGGTGTCGGTCGGCCGGGGTCACGACGTGCGGTCCCACGCCATGGTCGTGTTCGGCGGCGCCGGAGGGCAATACGCCTGCCAAGTCGCCCGCAGCCTCGGAGTACGTCGCCTCGTGTTCCATCCCTACGCCGGTGCGCTGTCCGCGATCGGCATGGGTGTCGCCAACTTCGAGTGGCACGGGGAGAAAGACGCGGGTCGCGTAGCTCTCGACGCAGCTCCGATCGCGTCGTGGGACGCCGAGTTCGCTGCGCTTGAGCGAGAGGGCCGCGGCGCATTGCAGGGCGACGCAGGACCCGGGGCGCAGTGGCGCTTCGTCCGTCAGGTCGCACTTCGATACCGAGGCACCGAAACCGCGCTCACGGTCGACGCGGGGTCGCACGAGGCGATGCGAAGAGACTTCGAAGGCCAACACCGGAAGGAGTTCGGGTACGTCCGTAGCCATCATCCGGTCGAAGCATCAACGCTTCGACTTCGAGTCGAACTTTCCGAGTCGCGGCCGCCCCTGCCAGCGGTCGAGCCCGGGACCGGCAGGCCTTGCCGCACGGCGGTACTCTGGTCGCAGGGCAGGCATGTGGAAGCTCCTGTCTATCTTCGCGAGGATTTCCCAATCGGACAGGCGGTCCTCGGCCCGGCGCTCGTGCTCGACTCTACGGGTACGGTGGTCGTCGACGAGGGGTTCGTTGCAACCCGCGATGCACGAGACTACCTGCATCTCGAAGCCGCGGCGTCGGCGGAAGTCTCGCTTGGGCAGGTCGACGGCGTGGACCCGGTGCTCCTCGAGGTCTTTCACAATCAGTTCAAGTCCATCGCCGAGCAGATGGGCATCGTGCTGCAGCGGACCGCGATGAGTACGAACATTCGAGACCGGCTCGACTTCTCCTGCGCGGTATTCGACGGCGATGGGGGGCTCGTCGCGAACGCGCCGCACATCCCGGTTCATCTGGGTGCCATGGGGGAATCTGTGCGAGCGGTGCTCGAGGCCCACCCGAACACCGAGCCCGGCGAAGTGTTCGTGACCAACGACCCGGCGGGCGGCGGCTCCCACCTTCCGGACATCACCGTCGTGACTCCCGTGCACGATGACCAAGGGCAGCTGCGTTTCGTCGTGGCCTCGCGCGGACACCACGCCGATGTTGGGGGCACCACACCTGGATCGATGCCCCCGTTTTCACGACGACTCGAAGAGGAGGGGATCGTCTTCCAGAGCCTCCGCGTGGTGTCTGGGGGTCAGCTCGACGAGGCGCTCCTGCGGCGGGTCCTATCGAGCGGCCCCTATCCGGCGAGGCGGCCGGAAGAGAACCTGTCCGATCTTCAGGCTCAGATCGCGGCCAACGAAAAGGGCGTCCAACTGCTCACCGAACTACTCGACCGATTCGGGTTAGGGCAGGTGGTCGCCTACATGCAGCACATCCAGGACAACGCCGCCGATCTCACGGGGCAGGCGATTCAGGCGCTCCGGGACGGGGTACACACGTTCGAGGACCGTCTGGACGACGGGACGCGCATCGCGGTGCGGCTCACCGTGTCTGGACGCCGGATGGAGATCGATTTTGAAGGCACCGACGCGGCCAAGGACGACAACCTCAACGCACCCACTGCGGTCACCGTAGCGGCCGTGCTCTACGTATTACGCGTCTTGGTCGGCACCTCGATCCCCCTCAACAGCGGTTGCCTGCGTCCGGTGACGATTCGCATTCCAGAGGGCTCGATCTTGGCCCCTGAACCCTGGCGCGCCGTGGCCTCCGGAAACGTGGAGACCTCGCAGCGCGTGGTCGACGTACTCCTCGGCGCGATGGAGCTTGCTGCAGCGAGTCAGGGCACGATGAACAATCTGACCTTCGGCGATGCGGAGGTGGCATATTATGAAACCCTGGGCGGAGGTGCTGGAGCAACCCCACACCAAGCTGGTGCCTGCGCGGTGCATACACACATGACCAACTCGAAGTGCACCGACCCAGAGGTACTCGAGACCCGATTCGCAGTGAGGGTCGAGCGATTCTCGATCCGATCGGGATCTGGCGGAGAGGGCGCCCACCCGGGAGGCGACGGACTCGTGCGAGAGCTTCGCTTCCTGGCACCGATGCGCGCCTCGATTGTCTCTGAGCGGCGGAGCGTTCGCCCCTATGGTATGCGCGGCGGCGGAGACGGGGCCGCGGGAATGAATCTGCTCAACGGCAAGAAGCTTCAGAATCGGGTGACGGTTGACGTGGGGCCAGGCGATGTCTTGCGGATCGAAACCCCGGGCGGCGGGGGCTGGGGCAAACCGGAATGAAACTCTCCGAGGCCTGGCGACGCCTCCAACAGGTCGTCTTCCATAACATCTTGCACCTCGATGACACGCCCCACCGAATCGCGTGGGGTGTGTTCTTGGGTACCCTGATTGCGTTCACCCCGACGCTCGGACTCCAGATCGTGTTCTATCTGCCCGTGGCGGCGCTTCTCGGCGCAAACAGGTTGTCGGGAATTCCGATTCTGTTCATCAGCAACCCGTTCACCGCGGTCCCGCTCTACTACACGACCTGGTCGGTTGGAGCGCGCATTCTGCACCCTGAGGACGGCGGGGTAGTCGTGACCCGCGACACGATCACGGCATGGCTCGGCGAAACCGGGCGCGCACTCAAAGAGAGCGGCCCCGGCAGACTGCTCGAGCGTGACTTTTGGACCGACGCCGGCCGCCTGCTGATCAGCACCGGCGACGAGCTCTGGGTGGGTGGCCTCGTGCTTGGGCTCGCTGCGGGCATTCCGCTATATTTCGCAACGCGCTGGGGCATCAGCACGTTTCGACACCTGCGCGAAGGACGACGACTTGTGCGGGGCTCGCGGAGCCCCAGGCGCTAGCGCTGAGAAGACTTCTCGACGCGGTCCATGAGCGTCGACATTGCATCGGACACCGAGGCGATCACCTCGGAGGTCGCCTCGAGCGTCGTTGCGGTCGCTTCCACCGCGCTGCGGGTGACCCCGAGCCAGCGCGCGGCCACGGTGCGGCCAAGGTCGGTGAACGTGTTGGCCATTTCCTTCAGCTGCTCGGCAGCAGCGTCGATGACGGCCTCGGTCTCGGTCTGGACATGGGGTTCGGTCATGGTGTTGTCTCCTTGGTAGAGGTCAAAACTTGGGGGAGGGCGTTCTCGGCGACGACAATCCGTCGCCCGGGCGCTTCGAACAGCACTAGATGCGCGCGAGAGCCCGCACGCAGCGGGGCACCGGTGAGCTCGCAGACCGTGTCGTGCACCAGGGTGATTGGCGTGGCGCCGACCGCGCCAGCGAGCGGGTCGGCCGCCTGAGCCCGCGGCGCGGGCGTAAGGTCTGCCGCCCGACCGTCGACTTGGGCCCGGAGTCGGTTGCGCTCGGCGGCGAGCAGCTCGGCGACGCCGCGAAGCTCCCCTTCGGCCTTCTGACCGACGACGTCGATCGTATCGAGCGCGTCGGCTAGCAAAGCCCGCACGACGTTCGACACCGGAACCCGCCAGGCGCTCGCCACGCGCTTGAGCTCTTGCTCGAGGACTGCCGGAACCCGGGTGTGGAGCACCCGTTCCTTCTTGCCCTCGCGTCTCTTTGAATCGTCATCCTCAGTCACGGGGAACATGTAACACCGTGTGATACAAAAGCTAGATGCGAGGGTTTTAATCATTATAAATAAATGATATTACTGAATAATATTCGTATCATTTTTTGTGTCACGCTCGCGTTCCGATCGCTGAGTCCCGCTGATTTGACCCGGGGGACGCGACTGTTAGAGTCGGGCGCCGTGTCTCGAAAACCTCGATCGCGCCGCGCGCTGATGCTCTGTCTCCTGGCCATCGTGGTCCTCACCGGCGCGGACTTACTCTCGAAGCAATGGGCCCTCGACAAGCTCTCGGAGCCCTCGCCGTTGGCGACCGAGCCGGTCTGCGAGCCCAACGCCACAGGCCGCGTCGACCCTCAGCGGCGTCAGTTGGCCCCGGTGGTGCTGGTCGATGGCTATCTCGAGTTTCGGTACGCAGAGAACTGCGGGGCCGCTTTTGGCTTCATGCGCGACATGCCTTCGCTAGTCCGAAAGTCCGTGTTCTACCTTGCGGCGAGCGGCGCGGTCGTGCTGCTTCTGTTCATGTTCGCCAGCGGGCGCGGCGGCCCGCTGTTCGCATGGAGCGTGCCGCTCATCGTTGCCGGTGCGCTCGGCAACCTCGTCGACCGTGTCAATCTCGGATACGTAGTCGACTTTGTGCGCTTCCATCTCAACGACCGCTGGGCCTACCCCACGTTCAATCTCGCGGATGCGTTCATCAGCGTCGGCGTGGGCCTGATTCTCATCGACGGCTTCTTCGAAGGCCGCCGCGAACGAGAGCGCGAAGAGGCCGCCCAGCTCGCCGAGTAGCCGTTTCGGCGAACGCAGCCGACCAGCTTCAAGTGCTCGCAGAGATGCCCAAACGAAGCGAGGCTCCGTCGATCTCGGTCTCTTCGATCGTCGTGCCCGTGGCGTCGCCAGGCTCGAACCGCTCAGAGAGGGTTTCCCGCGCGATGCGCTCTGAGTGCTCGGCAATCGCGTCGGCGAGATTCCCCGTGGCTTGCCAGCGAACCTCGATGCGAGCTTCATAGGGAAGGTCCATCGATTTGCGTGCGCGCTGAATCCTGTTGATCACCTCGCGCGCTGCGCCCTCCCGACGAAGGCTCTCGTCGATGCGCGTATCGAGCACGACGACCTGTCCCTGTCCGGATGCAGCGGCGAAGTCCGCCTTCGCACTCAATCGCACCTCGACCTCCGTCGCCGTGAGGTCGATGGGACCGTCGGGCAGCTCGACCACGATCTTGTCGTTGGCTTCCATCTCCGCGTAGAGCGCTGACCCATCGGCCTCGGCAAGTGCCTTCTTGCACGCCGGCACCTGCTTTCCGAGCTTGGGGCCAAGCACCCGGAAGTTTGGGAGCAGCGTGAACTCGACGTACGTCTCCGGCTCCTTGGTAAATCCAAGGCTGCGCACGTTGAGCTCCTCGCGAATCGCAGCGGAGAACGCGTCGATTGCGCTCCGTTCTGAATCATCGGCCACGACCACGATCGCCTCGGCGAGGGGCTGGCGCACCTTCAACTTGTTCTCGTTACGAACCCGCTGGCCCAGAGCGACGACATTGCGGACCCGTTCGACCGTGGCGCGGAGCGCGTCGTCACGCCTCGCGTCATCGGGCTGAGGAAACGATGCCAGATGTACGGACTCGGGCGCCGTACCGTCGTGTTTGCGAACGAGGTTCTGGAATAAGGTTTCGGTCATGAAGGGCACGAACGGCGCGGCGAGCTTGGTGAGATCCACCAATACTTCATAGAGAGTCGCGAACGCCGCCTGCTTGTCGGCAGAATCGCCTCCGGCCCAGAATCGTGCTCGGCTTCTTCGGACGTACCAGTTGGACAGCCCGTCAACGAACGAGAGCAGATGGCGCACCGCCATGTGGCTCTTGTAGTCGTCCAGCTCACGGCATACGGCGCGCACTGTTTCGTCGAGTTCCGCGACGATCCATCGGTCCATGTCGGAGCGCGCTTGGAGCGGAGGGCAGTCCGCAGAGGGGGCCCATGCATCGATGTTCGCGTAGGTCACGAAGAAACTGTAAACGTTCCAGATCTTGAGCAGGAACTCCCGAACGGCATCGGTTGCCGCTTCATCGAAGAAGCGCGTGTTCTGCCCAGGCACCGTGCCCGCGTAGAGCGCCCAGCGCACCGCATCCGCTCCGACGCGGTCCATCAAGACCAAGGGGTCGGTGTAGTTCTTGTCGCGTTTGCTGAGCTTCTTGCCCTTCTCGTCGGTGATGATGCCCATCACCACGCAGTTCTCGAACGGGTGTGGAATCTCCTGGTCGGGGAACATGAGCGTACTGATCGTCATCAGCGAATAGAACCAACCGCGCGTCTGATCGACGGCTTCGGTGATGAAGTCAGCCGGGAACGACCGCTTGAACTCTTCCTGGCCGCGATGTGGATAGCCCCATTGCGCAAATGGCATGCAGCCCGAATCGAACCAGCAGTCGATTACCTCGGGCACGCGACGGTACACCCCGGGCTCGCCGTCGACAGTCCAGGTCACCTCGTCGATCCAGGGCTTATGGACCATCAGGTGGTCCTGGAGCGTGGGGTCCGATTCCTTCGCACGGTCAAAGTGGGCGAACGCGTCGGGGTTCTTTTCGAGGATCTCGGCCACCGAGCCGACCGATTCCATCGCGCCAGTCTCGTCGTTGACCCAGATCGGCAACGGCGTGCCCCAGAACCGTTCTCTCGACAGCGCCCAGTCCACGTTGCCCTCGAGAAACTGGCCCATTCGGCCGTTCTTGATGTGCTCGGGCTCCCAGTGAACGTTGCGATTGTTCTCTTTGACGCGTTCGATCTCCTTCGTCGTGCGGATGAACCACGAACGCCTGGCGTATTGGATGAGCGGGTCGTCCATTGCACGCCAGCAGAACGGGTAGTCGTGCCGGTAGACCTCTTCTTTGAACAGGAGCGCGCGCGCTCGGAGGTTGCGGATGATGTCACGGTCAGCCTCTTTGCAGAAGCGGCCGGCGAAATCAGTCACGGCCGCGGGGAAAGTCCCATCGGGCTCGACCAGCTGAAGGAAGCCAAGCCCCTTTTCCTTGCAGGCTCGAAAGTCGTCCTCGCCGAATGCGGGAGCGAGGTGTACGAGCCCCGTGCCGCTATCGAGCGAGACGAAATCTGCGTCGACAACCTGCCAGGCGGGTCCACCCTCTGGTTCGGCGTAGCGAAACGGTGGCTCGTACTCGAGACCGATGAGCTCGGCGCCTCGCCGACGTTCAACGACGGTTGCATCCTCGCCGAGAACCTTTGCAACGAGCGCATCGGCGACGACGAGCTTCTCGCCGCCCTCGACCTCGACGGTTGCGTAGACCATCTCGGCACCCACCGCGAGCGCGATGTTCGAGGGCAGGGTCCACGGGGTGGTCGTCCAAGCCAAGAACGAGGTACGTTCCTCGCCGACGACGGGAAAGCGCACCATGACGGAGGGGTCGTCCACGGTCTTGTAGCCCTGGCCGACCTCGCCCGCCGAAAGCGCCGTACCACCCTGGGGCCACCACCAGAGGACTTTGTATCCTTGGTAGAGCAGGCCGCTTTGGAACATCTCGCGCAGCGCCCACCACACGCTCTCGACGTAGCTCTTGTGGAACGTCACGTACGCATCGTCGAAGTCGACCCAGAACCCGATGCGGCGGGTCATCTTCTGCCATTCGTCGATGTACTTGAACACCGAGTCGATGCACTGACGGCTGAACGCTTCGACTCCGTACTCCTCGATCGCCCCGCGCCCGCTAATTCCGAGCGCCTTCTCGACCTCCACCTCGACGGGGAGGCCGTGCGTGTCCCAGCCGGCGCGACGCGGCACGTGGAAGCCGCGCATCGTTCTGTACCGAAGAAAAACGTCCTTCACGACCCGGGTCATCACGTGTCCGGGGTGAGGCATCCCGTTGGCCGTCGGAGGACCCTCGTAAAACACGAACGGCGTCTTGCCTTCGCTCGCCTCGAGGGTCTTGTCGAAGATGCGGGCCCGTTCCCAGAACGATAGCTGCGTCGCATCGAGCTCAGGAAAAGACACCTGGGGTGGCACGGGCTCGAACATGGCCCCGCGGCATACCACGCCAAGCGGCGAATTCCACCGGCGCGCTGGTTTGAGTCGAGCAATGGCAGCTGGTAGACCCCGCCCATGGCAGAGATCATCGATGGCAAGGCGCTCGCCCAAGAGGTGCGCGCAGAGGTGAAGACCCGCGCAGAAGCGTTCGCAGCGAAACACGGGCGCCAGCCAGGTCTGCACGTCGTGCTCGTTGGAGACGATCCTGCCTCGCAGGTCTACGTTCGCAACAAGGAGCGTGCGGCGGGCAAGGCAGGCATCGCCGGGGAAGTGCACCGACTCCCTGCGGAGACGACCGAAGCCGATCTTCTCGCTCTGGTCGGAGAGCTCAACGCGGCCCCCGGAATCGACGGAATCCTCGTCCAGCTCCCGCTTCCCGACCACCTCGATGACCAAACCATCGTCGATGCGATCGACCCGGCCAAGGACGTAGACGGCTTGCATCCGTTCAACTCGGGGCTGCTGGTGGTGGGGCGCAAAGGGCTGCGTCCATGCACGCCGAGTGGCTGCATGCGCATGCTCGAGAGCGTCGGATGCGATCCCAAAGGAAAACGTGCGCTCGTCCTCGGCCGCAGCACGCTGGTTGGCAAACCGATCGCGCTCATGCTGCTCGAACGCCATGCCACCGTGACGATCGCGCACTCGCGCACCGAGGACCTCGGCGCTCGCGTCCGGGAGGCCGACATCATCGTCGCGGCGGTCGGGCGACCGAATCTCGTGAAGGGTGACTGGATTCGTGAGGGCGCGGTGGTCATCGACGTCGGGATCAACCGACTCGACGACGGGACGCTGACCGGCGACGTGGACTTCGAGGGCGCCTCGGCCAACGCATCGCACATTACGCCAGTACCAGGCGGGGTGGGCCCCATGACGATCGCGATGCTTCTCAGCAACACTGTCGACGCCGCCGAAGCGAGAGAGGCCTGAGGCCTCATACGCCTACAAGAGCTTCTCGAGCAGCCGATCGAGCTCGTCGAGGCTCGCATAGCTGATGCGCACCTGACCGCGACCCTTCGCGCTTTCCTGAATCACCGTGGTTGACCCGAGCGACTTCGAGAGCCGGCTTTCCAGGTCGCGAACGTTGGCGCTCTTCGCCGTGGCCTTCGAGGCGCCGTTTGCCGCAGCGAGCCGCTTCCGCGCGTGTCGCTCGGTTTCGCGTACGCTCCACCCTTTCGAGACAGCGCTTCGGGCAAGCTTCTTCATCGTGCCGACGTCGGAAGCTGACAGCAGCGCACGGGCGTGCCCTTCGCTGAGCTGCCCCTCTTCGACGAAGTTCATCAAGTCTTTGGGCAGTTTGAGCAGGCGCAGCGAGTTGGCGATTGTCGAGCGCTCTTTTCCGATCTTCGTGGCAATTGCTTCTTGGGTGTAGTCGAAGTCCTCGACCAATCGCTGGAAGGCTCGCGCCATCTCGAGAGGGTTGAGGTCTTCTCGCTGCAGGTTCTCGACGAGCGCGGCCTCGAACGCGGGACCGTCTTCGAGTTCGTGTTGGAAGACCGGCACTTCTTTGAGCCCCGCCTGCTGCGCCGCTCGCCACCGACGTTCGCCCGCGATGATCTCGAAGCCGCCCGCGGCGCGCTTGCGCACGAGAATGGGTTCGAGCACCCCATGTTCACGAATCGATGCCGCGAGCTCGCCCAGGGCCTCTGCGTCCATTCGCGTGCGCGGCTGCATGAGGCCTGGGTGCAGGTCTTCGATCGCCGCGCGATCGCCAGCGGCTGCGGGCGCTTGGACCGGTGCCGCCGGGAGCAAACCATCCAAGCCACGACCGAGCCGCCGTTTGGCCACTAGGCTGCGACCTCGAGATCGTCGAGCAGTTCGCGCGCGAGGCTGAGATACGTGTAGGACCCGCGCGACGAAGCATCGTACAGGATCACCGGTTTGCCGTGGGACGGTGCCTCGGCGAGTCTGACGTTGCGGGGAATGATCGTGTCGTACACGTGGAAATGGCGTCGCACTTCGTCGGCGACCTCGTTCGCCAGGTTGTTTCGCGAATCGAACATCGTGAGGAGGACCCCGTGGATCTCGAGACTTTCGTTGATCGAAGCGCGGACGCGCTCGATGGTGCCGACGAGCTGTGAAAGCCCTTCGAGCGCGTAGTACTCACATTGAAGGGGAACGACGACGCGGTCGGCCGCGGTAAGCGCATTGATCGTCAGCATCCCGAGCGACGGCGGGCAGTCGATCACGATGAAATCGTAGTCGTCGCGCACCGCGACGAGTGCGTCTCGCAGGCGAGTGGCGCTGTCATCGGCTCCGAGGAGGTCGCGCTCGGCTCCAACCAGGTCCTGGGTCGCCGCGATCACGTGCAGGTAGGGCATCTCGGTTTCGTAGATCACGTCGCCCACCTCGACTTCGCCGAGGAGCAACTCGTATGAACCAGCCAACTCTTCGTCCGAGGTGTCGCAGCCCACGCCAGTCGAGGCGTTCCCTTGCGGATCGAGATCGATGAGCAGCACGCGCTGCTCAGCGACGGCAAGGCTCGCCCCGAGGTTCACCGCCGTGGTGGTCTTGCCCACGCCACCTTTTTGGTTGGCGACCGCCAACACCAAACTCATGGCTTGCGTCTACCAGCGCCGACGATCGGTTTCAATAATCGTCGCTTTTCTTGCCATCTCGATCGCCGAGAGTAGGGTGTGCTGCAGTGTAGGATAAAGTGGTTTGTCGCCATACCAGTTCGTCTGTGCGGCTGCTGCAAAAGGGGGAGGGATGCGCCCAAAGGGACCGAAGAACTATTTCTCATTAGCCGAGTTTGAGCGGGAAGAGCTTCGCCGCCATCACAAGGCGGGATGGTCCCTGGACGATCTCTATTCCGAAGCTGCGTTCGATCCCGGCGAGGACGACTCGCTCCGCAAAGACGAAGAGCCCGAGGAACTCGACTTCGATTTCGACTGACCCGCAGCCAGCTTAGTCGAGGGGCCCGATGCCCGGCTCGAGGAAGTGGCCCTCGTGGCCGTAGTCGGCCTCGTGCTGAGTCGGGCCAATGATGCCTTCGGCCATCGACCAAAGTAGACCGAACGCGATGGCGAGTGTGATGAAGCTGAGAACGATGAGTTTGGGACCGTTCCAGAACGTGTCTTCCTTGACCGTCCGCTCGTTCATCTGGTCACTCATCGGCACATTGTTGTAGGTGTCCGCCATTCGAAATCCCTCACGCCATTTGGCGCCGAGAGAGGTAGTGCCAACGTGGACGCGAGTCAAATCGCTGGCCAGTCGGTCGCAGAAGCGGCCTCGCACGGGCCAACGAAAGAGATGGCCTTGGGTCGCGGTTTGTGCGTGTCGGAGTCTGCCGTGCCCGGGTTTTCAGTTCCGATTTGCGGCACCGACCCAGACCCGGTAACACCCCCGAGAGGTTCTGACGGTGTCCGCAATAGAGCTCATGACTCCCCGCATGCTCGACGACATGCGTCGATCCTGCCAGCTCGCGGCGGACTGTCTGACCGCCGTCGGCGAGATGATCGCCCCCGGTCTTTCGACCGACGAGATCAACGACTTCGTGCACGACTACATCGTATCTCGAGACGCCTATCCGTCGCCGCTCAACTACAAGGGCTTTCCGAAGAGCGTGTGCACGAGCGTTAACGAGTGCGTCTGCCATGGCATACCGGGTTCGCAGGTGCTCGCCGACGGAGACATCATCAACGTCGACGTCACCACTTACCTGCCGAAAGAACATGGCTACCACGGTGATACGAGTCTGACGTTCTACGTGGGGCAACCGAGTGACGAAACAATCAAAGTCGTCGAGACCGCACGTCGCTGCATCGAACTCGGCATCGCCGAGGTGAAGCACGGCAAGCGCATCGGAGACATCGGCGCGGCCATTCAAGAGCATGCTGAAGCGCAGGGCTGCTCCGTCGTTCGGGACTATGTCGGGCACGGCGTGGGGCGTGAGTTCCACATGCCGCCGCAGATTCCGCACTTCGGTCGACGCGGCAAAGACAAACGCATGAAGGCCGGCATGGTCTTCACGATCGAGCCCATGATCAACCTCGGAGGCCATCAGACCGAGCTCATGGACGACGACTGGACGGTGCTAACCCTGGACCGGTCGCTTTCCGCCCAGTTCGAACACACAGTTCTCGTGACGCGCGAGGGCGTGGAGGTCTTGACCGCACGGCGCGAGATCGCGCGCCACAGCGAGGACAACCCGTGGGCCGACGTCGGTCCGCTCTCGGCCACGGCTGCATGGACGGCGAAGCAGGGCAAGGCCGGCTAGCAGCTCACGTAGACCACGCCGTGTCGCTCCTCGCACGGGAGCCGCAGTAGCCCCAAGCCCTCGCAGGGCCCATCGATGCACAGCCCGTCCCGGAGACGATACGTGGCGCCGTGGGTGCCACACAGCAGGTGCGTTCCGTCGGATGTCAGAAACGCACCGGTCCCGCCATCGAGGGGCACGGGAAGGTGGCGGCATAGGTTTCGGTAGGCCCGGATGTGGCCATCTTCGTCGCGAAGGAGCAGCGCCACGATCGGCAGTCCGGATTCGTCGGTCCCGAGCGGGACGCTCCGGACGACGCCACGGGTCAGCGCGTCCGTCCGGCACACGCGCACGGCGACCACCTCAGCTGACTCCCGGGTTGGCGTAGGTCCCGCGGGCGGGCACCGAAACGAGGTCGCGGTCGGGCAGCCAGAGGCCGGTCAGCCATCCACCGTACACGCAGCCCGTATCGAGACCGAAGGCATGCGGGTGTCGCTGTAGACCTCGGATCGCGTCGTGTCCGAAGACCGCCAGCGTCGGGCCCGGCCACGAGCTAGCCCAAGGCTCGCCCTCGTCCACCCGCTTCGAGGCTGTTCCATCGGCGCGAATGCTCCGCATGTTCATCAGATCGCTGGGGTCCTGGTCCTCGAGCCGAACCCCCGGAAGCAGCCCGCCGTGTACGACAATCGCATCGTAGTCGGGCAGTTCGAGCCAGAGCGGCGTCTTCGAAAGCCATTCCCAGTCCGGTGTCCCGAGCTGTTCGACGACTGCCTGATGATCCTCCCGCAGGGTGGGCGACCGCTTCTTTCCGCCCTGCGCCTCCCACCAGCGAAGGCAGCGCTGATCGTGATTGCCGCGAACAGCTTTGGCGCCAAGCCGGCGTGCCATTTGCAGGACTCCTTGCGAATCCGGCCCTTTGGCTACCAAATCTCCAACGAAGACTAGCTCGTCGCCGGGTTCGAAGTCCGCCTGGCTGAGCAGATCCTCGAGTTCCTCACGACAGCCGTGTACGTCTCCCACGATCAGGGTGCGGACGCCCATGTTCCGATCTTGGTACCTGAGCGCGCAGAAACCAAGTTCGCGTCGCGGACCGCGTTGACACCGTGCGCGAAGAGACAATAACCGGCGAGATGATCGAAGAAGGCAAGAAGGCTCCCGCGTTCACTCTCGAGTCCTCCGATGGCGGCAAAGTCGCGCTCAAAGACTTCGCTGGCCAGTACGTGGTTCTCTACTTCTATCCCCGGGACAACACTCCGGGATGCACGACGGAGGCCAACGATTTCAACAAGGCTCTCCGCAAGCTCGCCTCTCAGGATGCAGTCGTGCTCGGTGTGAGCAAAGACTCGATCGAGTCGCACTGCAACTTCATCGACAAGTACAAGCTCAAGTTCCCCTTGCTGAGCGACCCGACAGGCAAGGTGCTCGAGAAGTACGGCGCTTGGGGTGAGAAAAACATGTACGGCAAGAAGTCGATGGGGGTGATTCGCTCCACGGTGCTGATCGGACCCGACGGCAAAGTCGTAAAGCACTTCCCCAAAGTCCGGGTCAACGGCCACGTGGACAAGGTGCTCGAGGCGCTCGCCGAGGCGCGAGCGAACTGAGTTCACCGGGGTCGGGCGATTGACACCGAGGAGCGTTGCAGCGCATGTTTCCTTGGGATGAGCGAGGTGAGCCCGATAGCCACAGTGGAGACGCCGGAGGCGCTCGATCCCAACTTCCGGATCACGCTTCCGAACTTCGAAGGTCCGCTCGACCTGCTCCTGCATCTCATCCGCAAGCACGAGCTGGACATCCTCGACCTTCCGATCTCTTTCATCACAGATAAGTATCTAGAATACTTGGGGTTGATGGATCAGCTGAACCTCGACGTGGCGTCGGAGTACCTGCTGATGGCCGCCACGCTCGCCCACATCAAGAGCAAGATGCTGCTGCCCCGTCCGCCCGAAGATCAGGACGACGAAGAAGGCGAAGAACTCGATCCGCGCGCGGAACTAATCCGCCGTCTGCTCGAGTATCAGAAGTACAAACGGGTGGCGGAAGATCTCGGGACGCGGGCGATCGCAGGACGGGACGTATTTTCTCGGGGAACCGCAGCACCGCGTTCGGACGCGACCCCACCGCTCGCCAAGTTCAGCGTCTTCAAGCTCCTCGATGCGCTGAAGAAGGTCGCAGACCGAATCAACGCGGACATCTCGCTCGAGGTCGACGCAGAACGGATGACGATTCAGCAGCGGATGGGCGACCTCGCGGACCTGCTGCGTACGCGAAGGCGCTGCCGATTCGACGAACTCTTCGAGGGGGTCTCGACCTCCTATGAACTCGTGGTGACCTTCCTTGCGCTCCTGGAGATGGCGAAGATGCGCCTGGCCAGCATCTACCAGACGGACCACGAAGAGCCGATCTATCTCGAGTACACGCTTCTCGACGAGGACGGGGCCCCAATCGCACTCGAGGAGATGCCCAGCGACGTCTCTTCGGATGCGTTCAGCAAGCCCTCCGGTTCGGATGCAGAGCACGAAGAAGAACGCGCGGCCCCGTTCGATTCGATCGTCGTTCCCGCGGGCACGTCCGAATCGTACGGCTGGGTCGAGGACGACTAGACCGAAGAGCGATATGACCCACACGACCGATACCAACGGAAGAGCAGAGGCCGCAGTCGACGAGCAGGCCAATCCGCCTCCGTTCGCATCCACGCAGACGCTTCTCAAGAGCGTCCTCGAGAGCCTGATCTTTGTCTCTGACAGACCGGTGTCGGCTAAGCGTCTCGCGCGAACGGCTCATGCAACAATCGCGGAGGTCGAACCCGTGCTCGACGAGTTGGTCGCCGACTACCAGCATCGGGGTGTCCGTCTCTACTTCGTCGCCGGCGGCTACCAGTTCCGATCGGCCGCCGACAGCTCGGAGTTCGTCAAGAGCTTCGTTGCGCCCAAACCGATGAGGCTCACACGGGCGCAGCTGGAGACGCTAGCAATCGTCGCCTACCGGCAGCCCATCACGCGCCCCGAGGTAGACGACGTCCGTGGGGTCGACTCCGCGTCGGCACTGCGGATGCTCGCGGAACGTGGGCTCGTGAAGATCCTAGGTCGCAAAGACGAGCCCGGGCGGCCTTTGGTCTACGGAACGACTGCGCGCTTCCTCGAGTTTTTTGGGCTCAGCACGCTCCAGGACCTTCCGACGCTGCAGGAGTTCAGCGAGCTGACCGACGAACACAAGACCTTGTTCGAGCAGCAGACCGGCGAATCGATCGACATCGCGGCCGCGGAGTTGGCTGCAGCAGACGCCATGGAAGAAGCCGAGCGCGAGCTCCGCGAGCAAGAAGATGCTGCACGTCTCGCCGCAGAACAGGCAGCAGAGGCAGACGGCGAGGACCTGGAAGACTCGGACGATGACGACGACTCGGATGACGACGAGGACGAGGACGACGACGACTCGGATGACGACGAGCACGAGGACGACGACGCGTGACCTTTCAAGAACTCATTCTCGCGCTTGAGGCCTTTTGGGCGGCACACGGATGCCTCATCGTGCAGCCCTACAACTCCGAAGTCGGCGCGGGCACGTTCAATCCTCACACGTTTCTCCGCGCGATTGGCCCTGAACCCTGGAACGTGGCCTACGTGGAGCCGAGCCGACGCCCCACCGACGGTCGGTACGGTGAAAACCCGAACCGACTCCAGCAGTTCCATCAATACCAGGTGATTCTCAAACCATCGCCGCTCGACATTCAAGAATCTCTATCTCGAGTCGCTCCGCGCGCTCGGCACCGACCCGAAGAGCCACGACATCCGGTTCATCGAAGACGATTGGGAGTCACCGACGCTCGGGGCATGGGGCCTCGGTTGGCAGGTCTGGCTCGACGGGTTGGAGATCAGCCAGTTCACGTACTTTCAACAGTGCGGAGGCATCGACTGCAAGCCCGTCAGCGGCGAACTCACCTACGGACTCGAGCGCATCGCGATGTACCTCCAGGACGTCGACGACGTGTACGACCTCGAGTGGGCGCCGGGCATTCGCTACGGCGACCTCTACAAGCGCGCCGAATGGGAGTGGAGCACCTACAACTTCGAACAGGCAGATGTCGCGCTTCAGAACGAACTGTTCGATTCATACGAAGGCCAGACCCGTGTTCTGCTCGGCCTCAGCGACAAGAAGGGCAAAGGGGGGGCGCTGGTCTTCGACCGCACCCCTCTCGAGCGCCTCGTGCTGCCCGCCTACGATGCCGTCATCAAGTGCAGTCACTACTTCAACGTGCTCGACGCGCGTGGCGCAATCAGCGTCACCGAGCGGCAGCGGTACATCGGGCGAGTCCGCTTCATCGCGCGGGCCGTTGCGGAATCTTGGTATGCCCAACGTGAGGCCCTCGGCTTTCCACTTCTCGCGAGTCGAGCCGCTGCCGAATGAGTCTGCCCGATTGCATGGGCCGATCGCCTCTGGTAGCAACGGCACTCGATGTCCGCTGAATTTCTACTAGAAATCGGCACGGAAGAACTGCCGTCGTCCTTCGTGAGGCACGCGCTCGCCTCGATGGAGCGGAGCGCCCAGCGGCTGGTGAAGGACGCGCGCCTCGGTTCCGAAGCCTGCGTGATCCAACCGCTCGGGACTGCACGTCGACTTGCACTCAGCGTGAAGGGGCTTCGCGTATCGCAGCCTGACCGCAACGACACAGTGGTCGGACCCCCGTGGAACGCAGCCTTCGACGAGGACGGCTCACCGAAGAAGGCCGCCGCCGGATTCGCGCGAAAGCACGGTGTCGAGGTTAGCGCGCTCCGCAAGCAATCCACGGACAAGGGCGAGTACGTCAGCGTCGACGTGCATGAGGTGGGTAGGGCGACAGTGCCGGTGCTTGAAGAGCTCCTTCCTGAACTGTGCAGGGAGATCGCATTTCCGAAATCGATGCGCTGGGGCAGTGGCGACGTCGCATTCGGGAGGCCGATCCACTGGATCGTCGCACTGCTCGGGAACGAGATCGTCCCCTTCGAGTTTGCCGGAATTCGGTCGGGACGCACGACGCGGGGGCACCGTTTCCTCGCGCCCAAGACGTTCGAGCTACGCGAGGCCGGCGCCTATGTCGCTTCACTTGCTGCCGCGCACGTGCTCGTCGACCTCGACGCGCGCAAGGAGCGCATGGTGACCGACCTCGACCGCTCCGCCAAAGACCTCGGCGGCGTGCTCGAGCCCGACGCGTTTCTCGCCGACGAGTGCGTCTCCCTCGTCGAGGAGCCCTTCGTGGTTCCGGGCCAATTCGACGCAGCGTTTCTCGAGCTACCCGAAGACGTAGTCATCGCCGTGATGCGCGATCACCAGAGATACTTCGCGGTCCGCCGCGCGCCCGGAGAGGCTTTGCTCCCCGCATATTTGAACGTCGTCAACACCGCCGAGGACCCTGCGACGATTAGCAAAGGAAACGATCGGGTGCTGCGGGCCCGCTTGGCAGACGCTCGCTTCTTCGTCGAAGAAGATCGCAAGGCGCCGCTCGTCTCGCGGCTCGACAAGCTCGAGTCGGTCGTCTTTCAGTCGAAGCTCGGGACGATGGGGCAGAAGGTTCGACGCATCGAGCGGCTTGCGAGGTCCTTGGCGCCGGCCGCGGGCGTCGACTCGGACGCAGCTTTAGAGGCCGCGCGCCTCAGCAAGGCCGACCTCGAAACCCTGATCGTCTACGAGTTCCCCGAGCTGCAGGGCGAGATGGGCAGGTGGTACGCCCACCAAGAAGGTATTTCCTCGGAGGTCGCGGATGCGATCGCCGACCACTATCGGCCCCAAGGCGCGGACGACGTCGTTCCACATCACGCGCTCGGCGCCGTCGTCGCCGTAGCCGACCGTTTCGATACGCTGGTCGGCTGCTTCGGCATCGGCCTCGTCCCCAGCGGATCGGCAGATCCGTTCGCACTGAGGCGCGCGGCGCTCGGCATCATACGAATCGCGCTCGAAGGCCCGATGGACGTCGATGTGCGAACCGCGATCGACCAAGCCTACGAGGCCTATGCCGACGACGCGAAACTCGCCCCGGCTACCGAGACACGCGACACGCTAGAGCAGTTTTTTCGAGGTCGAATCCGAGCCCTCGCCAAAGAACGCTACGCGGCAGACGTCGTCGACGCCTGTCTTGGAGCATGGAACGCAGGCTCGATTCGCGATCTCGACGCCCGAATGGGGGCGGTCGCAGAGGTGCGCGCCGCACCGGAGTTCGACGCGCTCGCCGTGGCGTTCAAACGGGCGTTCAACATCACCAAAGAAAGCGCGCGCGGCGCGATCGACCCCGCGCTCCTCGAGCCCGGGGCCGAGCAGGCGCTGGCGGCCGGATTCGACACGGCCCGAGACGGGATTCGGGCTGCAATCGAAGAGCGACGTTACGCCGATGCGCTTCGCACGGTCGCAACGGAGCTTGGTGCGCCGATCGATCGTTTCTTCGAGGAGGTCTTCGTGATGGTAGACGACCCGAAGGTGCGTGAGAACCGGCTGCGCCTGCTCGGTGAAATTGCCGACACGGTCAACGGCGTTGCGCACTTCCACCAGCTCGCGACAAGATCGGAGCGTCGTGACCCTGCTGTACCCGCTTGACGCCGACCTCGATCCGGAGACCCGGGCGAGGCTCCTTGGGCTCAAAGCATCGGGGCTCTATGAAATGGCGTCACTCGGGATTCCCGTGCCACCCGGCTTCACGCTGACCACCGACGTGTGTCGTGCGTTCCGACTCGACGGTGCTTGGCCCGACGGTCTCGATCGCGCCGTCCGCAAATCGATCGCCGCAATCGAGACTGAGCTTGGAAGGGGGTTCGGCGATGCCGAACGTCCACTTCTGCTCTCGGTTCGTTCAGGAGCCGCGGTCTCGATGCCCGGCATGATGGACACGCTGCTCAACGTGGGGCTCAACGACGAGACACTGGAAGGCCTCGCTCGGGCGCATGCGGACCTGCGTTTCGCGCTCGATGCGTACCGCCGGCTTCTCCACATGTACGGCAGCGTCGTACGTGGCATCGGAGCCGACCGCTTCGAGTATCTGCTGGGCGAACTCAAATCCGACCTCGGGAACCCGCGCATGCTGGACTCGGAGCTGCCTGCGGATGCGCTCCAAACGCTCGTCGACGCCTACAAGCGGCTGATTGGCGAGGAGGGCGATCCGTTCCCGCAGGACGTCGATCGACAGCTTTGGGACTCGGCAGCCGCCGTGTTCTCGTCGTGGGACAACGCCCGGGCGATTCGCTATCGGCGGATGCAATCAATCGACGACGACCTCGGCACGGCCTGCACCATTCAGGCGATGGTGTTCGGCAACACCGGGACGCGCAGCGGGTCGGGGGTTGCCTTCACGCGCAACCCGTCCGACGGAGAACGCGAGCTCTACGGAGAATACCTTCCCAACGCCCAAGGAGAGGACGTCGTTGCAGGGATCCGAACGCCGGTTGCGCTCACCGCCAAGGCGGCCCCGCCCGGCAAAGAGGACCAGAGTCTCGAAATCTCGCTGCCCGAGGCCTTCGCACGCATCGCCGGCTATTGCGCCCAGCTCGAGCGCCACTTCGGCGACATCCAGGACATCGAGTTCACGGTGGAAGACGGACGGCCGTATTTGCTCCAGACTCGAAGCGCAAAACGCACCGCTCGCGCCGCGGTGAGGGCGGCGGTCGACATGGTCCGCGAGGGTGTGTTGAGCCAGTCCGATGCGCTGCTTCGGGTCGACGCACGCACGCTCGAGCAGCTTCTTCGTGCGCGGCTTCCCCTAGATAGCGTGCTCAGCTCCCGCGGAATACATCCGCTTGCAGTGGGGCTTCCGGCGAGCCCCGGCGCCGCCACCGGGAGAATCGTGTTCGACGCGGACGAGGCGGTCCGCTGGGCAGCCGAAGGGCAGGAAGTGATTCTTGGTTCGCCAGGAAACCAGCGCCGACGACATTCACGGCATGAGGGTCGCCAAGGGAGTCGTCACCGGCGCCGGGGGAATGACGTCACATGCCGCAGTCGTGGCGCGGGGACTCGGAAAGTGTTGCGTCGTCGGGTGCGGAACCCTCGACATCGACGTCCGCGGTCGCACGGTACGGCTGCAGGGGCAGCTTCCCGACACCCAGCCCCTGCGCGAAGGCGACCTGCTGACCCTCGACGGCTCGACCGGGAATGTGTACGGGGGCGTGCTCGACGTGGTTGCTTCATCGACGGTCGACGAGCTCGAAGAGCTGATGAGCTGGGCCGACCAGGTGCGCAGGCTTCGCGTCTATGCCGAAGCAGACACGCCACATGCAGCCCGCGCGGCGCTCAGCTACGGCGCTGAAGGCGTCGGGCTCTGCCGAACCGAGCACATGTTCTTTGCCCCCGAGCGGCTCTTCGCCATGCGGTGCGCACTCCTCGCGGTGGACGAGGCGCAGCGCGCGACCTGGCTGCATGAGCTCGAAACCGCGCAGCGAGCCGACTTCGTCGAGTTCTTCGTCGCGATGCACGGACGACCGGTGACCATTCGCCTCTTGGATCGCGCCCTTCAGGAGTTCATGCCGACCGACGCGAGGTCGGTCGAGACCATCGCCACGACGCTGGACCTCGAGCCCGCTCAAGTGCATCGGGCAGTCGACCGTTTCGCAGAAACCAACCCCGCTTTCGGACATCGAGGCGTCCGGGCCGGCCTAACGATTCCTGGGCTCTACGACATGCAGATTCGGGCGATGCTCTACGCAGCGGATGAGTGCGTGCAGCGCGGCATCACGGTCGATCTCGAAGTAGTCGTGCCGATGGTTGCATTCGCCTCCGAGGTAGAGCAGCTCTCGGCGATTCTGCGCCGGGTCGAGGCGGAAGTGTTCACGGAGGTTCCCTCGGGGGTTACCTGTCGGCTCGGGACCATGATCGAGCTGCCAAGAGCTTGTCTCGCCGCGGGCGACATCGCGCAAGTGTCCGAAGTCTTCTCGTTCGGCGGCAACGATCTCACCCAGACCGCGACCGGGATCAGCCGGGACGACGCCAAGCGGTTCTTGCCGATCTATATCAACGAGATTGGGATCATCCCGAGCGACCCCTTCGCGCACCTCGACGACCGGGTCGCCGAACTCATGGCCATCGCCCTCGCACGTGGACGCGCCGCCAGACCGGACCTGGTGGCGGGCCTCTGCGGCGAACAGGGCGGTTCCCCGGAATCGATCGAAGTCTGTGAGCAGCTTGGGCTCGATTTCGTCTGCTGCCCGCTCGCGCAACTGCCAGGAGCCCGTCTCGCCGCCGCCCAGGCTCGTCTACGGCACCTGAACCGCCGCGCGCGGCGGTGAAGCCCAAAGATTCTCCTTGCTGACACCTCAGCGACGTGGTCCAATGTAATAGAAGATTACGTTGCTACTGTATGCCTGATCTCTATGCCTGATACTGCACGTTGGAGTGAGCCCGAGGCGGGCGCGCGGCACTCCGGGGTTTCGAGAGCCTCGGACCGGCTGATCGGTGCGCTCATCGACGGCAGGTATCGGGTCGAAGCACTGCTCGGCGAGGGGGGCATGGGGCTCGTCTACCGGGCGACGCACATCCGGCTTCAGAAGACCCTCGCGATCAAGGTGCTGCGGCGCGAGAACGTCCGAGACCCGGAGGTGATCGCCAGGTTCCGTCGAGAGGCCGAAAGCGCGTCGAACATTGGGAACGAGCACATCGTCGACATCAGTGACTTCGGAAGCCTTCCAGACGGCTCCGCGTACTTCGTCATGGAGTGCCTCGAGGGTCGTGACCTGGTCGACGAACTCGATCGATCGGAGCGGCTCTCCGAAGAACGGGCGGTGCATATCGCGCGGCAGATTTGCGTGGCGCTCGGCGCCGCGCACGAAGTCGGCATCGTCCACAGAGACCTCAAGCCCGAGAACGTGTTTCTCGTGGAGCGCGGAGACGACCGAGACTTCGTCAAGGTTCTCGACTTCGGCATCGCCAAGGTCGCGAACCGGCCGCACCGCATCACGCGCGACGGGGAGGTGCTCGGCACGCCGCACTACATGGCTCCGGAACAGTGCTCGGGCGGCGAAATCGATCGACGAGCCGACGTGTACGCGCTGGGCGCACTGCTCTACGAGATGGTGACCGGGCATGTGCCGCATGATGCGGACACGGTCATGGGGATCCTGACGAAGCAAATGTATGCGGATGCGACTCCGCCGCGGACTCGCACGCCAGCGCTCTCGCCAGCGCTCGAGCAGCTGATCCTTCGAGCGCTCGCCAAGAAACCCGAAGAACGATATCCGTCGATGCACGAGATGGAGAGAGCACTTGCGGAGCTAGCGTCGCACTCGTCCCGCCGAGGGACTCGCGTCACGACGATGAGTCCGATGCCTGTTCGCCTGCCTCGCAAGCCGCGCGCGCTCTGGTCCGTCGTCGCTGGAGCGCTCACACTCGTCGCGATCGGCCTGGGGACGCACTTCATCACGGGCCAGTCGACCGAATCGGAGCTCGATGCCGCACCGAGCGCACGATCCGGCGCGCAGCTAGACCCATTGGGCCCGGCTCCGGAAGCCGACCTCGACGCGAACCCGTCGACTCCAGCACCTCCGGCGGCAATCGCAGCGACCGGGTCCTCCGGTGCCCCCGAGGCAAAGCCCACGCGCCGAGCCACGATCCGACCGGCCCAGGCGCGGCGCGCCCGAACCCGGCAACGCCGCTCGACCAGGTCTGAGCCCGGCGCCATCCTCGATCCCTGGGAATAGTCGGCGTAATTCGCCAGTTGCCCAGCCTAGGTCGAACGGCTACGGTGGCGCCTCATGGGGTCGCGATTTGGCCCACAGGGACTAGCAGGGCGCTTTTCCCTGGGGTTCTTCCTTATTTCAGGACTGGTCGCGGCAAGCTGCGTCAACCGGGACGGCGAAACGCTGCCCCCGGGCCTGATGACGTTCCCGATCGCCATCGAGCTCTCACAGCCGCCGGCCGAGGGAGAGCCCGCGGACTTCGTATTCGTGGCCAACTCGAACTTCGCGCTTCAGTTCAATACGGGAACGCTTCAATCGTACAGCCTTCAGGTGCTCAACGATGCGATCGACAGCACCGGGAACTTTGAAGGCTTGGGATGTGTAGGCTCCGGCTTCCTCGATATTTGCGTTCAGCGGGACGCGACCAACGGCATTCTCGAGACCTGCATTCCACCCGGAACACAGACCGGCGGCTGCGACTGCGATCCCGATGTCGAGCCTGGGTGTGTTTCGTGCACCTGCGACATCGCCTCGGGCCCCCAATGCGATCCCGTGCCCGCCGACCGGTGCTCAGTGATCCCGGAGCAGCTTCGACTCCGCGATCAGGGCGCACTCCTCAAGACCATCGTCGCGCCCGGACTGCTCCTCTCCGAGGCCGAGATCGGCTCATTCGCCGACGGGATGGCGCTATCTTCGGAAGGAAATCGCCTCTACCTTCCGGTGCGAAGCAACGCGAATCTCACATTCGTCGACATCGATGACCAAGGTCTGCTCGATTGCGGTAGCGGCTTTGTCGAGAACCAGTCCTGCTCGGAGTTCTACCGCACGGGGGGTTCGGCGCAGGCGAACCCGGACTTCTTCGTCGAGTTCCCTCCAGACCCAGTCGACGTCATCGCGGGCGACCTCGCCGAAGCCTTCGCGCCACCCGGACGCGAGGACGACCCTGCGTACCAGGGCGAATACATCGTGGTCGCTCACCGCGAAGGCGAGGCCAGCCTCCTTCTGGACCAGGACATCGATGGATTGATGCGACCCCGCATCGTTGCCGCCGTCGACGAGCTCGCACCAGAGCAGGTAACGCTCGCCTACGAACCCGCCGCGAAGACGGCGTGGATCACCAGTGCGCTGAGCAATCAGGTCGTGCGGGTTGGTATTGGAATCGATGGCGATCCGATTCAGAGCAACCTCTTCGACGCCGGGCCGCTCCTCGTCACGGGCATCGATACCGGCAACAGCATGCGCGATATCCAATTTGACCCGCGCCCCGGGGTAGACCTCGCCTACCTCGTGTCACGTACGCCCCAGGCGCTGGTGGTCGCGCGACGCGACGTCGGGGGTGACGACCTCAACGTGCTCGATGAGATTACGATCTGCAGAGGTCCCTCGCGACTCCAGCTCGTGGAGCTTCCGGCCCGAGGAGGCACGGTGTTGACGGCGTTCATCAGCTGCTTCGACCAGCGCATGGTCGCTATCGTCGATGTCGATCTCCTGCAGCCGATTACCATTCTCACCAACATCAGCGGCTCGTTCGAATTCGTCGTGGACGTCCCTCGGCGACGCATTTACATCGCCGACTTCAGCACGTCGGTGATCCGGGTGGCCGACATTTCTCCCTTGCTCGACTGCCTCGAGGTCCCTGACACCGGCGCGGGCGGCGCCGGCGGCATGGCTGGCGCCGGCGGCATGGCCGGGGCGGGCGGTATGGCCGGCGTTGGGGGCATGGCCGGCGCGGGTGGCGCGGGTGGCGCGGGTGGCGCGGGTGGCGACGGTGGCGACGGTGGACAAGGCGGTGCCGGCGGCACGGGCGGAACCCGTCAGGTTCGCGAATGTGCGCCTCAACTGATCGGGCTCGTTGGCCTGCCGCAGCCGGTCTCGGAGTTCCCCCGATGACCGTCCGCCGACTGCAGATTGCGCTGCTCTGCTCGATGATCCTGGTCGCCTGCAGTCGCGGTGGCACTCAGATCGCGCTTCCTGCACTCGATCGCTCGGGAAAGATTCAACTACTCTGCGCCGACATCGAGCAGCGAAATTCGTTCGACATCGATCTGCGCTCCGTGCTGCCACTCGACGCCTGCGAGCTACAGCCGTCGGAGCTCGCTTCCGGGTTCACGCCGAACGGTCTCGGCGCGGTGACCCAGGTACAAAGCGGTGAGGTCGCCGCGCTCAACTTCACCAATCGAATCGTCTTCGACACCAATACCGCCGTGCCAGGGTTCACCGCGTTTCGCGTCGGTGAACAGCCCACGGGCATTCGCATCTCCGAGTTCAACCCGGAGGTCACCTACATCGCGAGCTTCAGCGCCAAAACCGTCCAGGCGTACCCCACCGAGATTCTTCTCACCGCCGATCAGGACGACGACCTGCCTACGCAGGACCGCACCATCCTCGACGCCGGCCCGACTGACCTCGAACTCTACGAGAGAGTGGGGCCGTCAACCATCGAGCGCGACAGCGAAGGCCTCATCACCAACATCGTGCCTGGCGAAGTCGAGTTCCGCTGGCTGTTCGCCCCACTCCCAGACCAGGGCGTCGTCGCACAGGTTCGTGCAAACGCAGACGGTACGCTCGACGAGGCCACGCTGCTTCCGCTGGAGACAGCGACCTGCGACACGGTCGCTCCTGTGCCACCGCCTGCATCCACCTCTGCCGATTATCATCGAATCTGCCCTGACACCGGCGCCTTCATTCGCGACATCAAGACGATAGAGACGACCACACCTTGTACCGATGGGCCTGCGGAGGGTCCGCGACCTATCGCTGTACACGTCGACGATGGAGGCACCCCCGACGACTTCACTGACGACGTGCTTCTCGTGGCAGACACCAATCAGCCCGTGGTCCATCGGTTTTCGCTCAGTGAGAACGGAGCAGAGCCGCTCGATGTCCTCGTTGCTCTCACTCCCACCTCTGAGGTCGTCACCACACCGTTTGTGCCGGCGTCGTTCGACAACCAGGCCGCGACGCAACGCTACGTATATGCAATCAGCGCATTTGACGGCAGCATCCTGGTATTCGATTACTCGCCGGACTCCGACAGCTTCGGCGCGGTGCTTCCCGTGCTTGCAGGCGTCGACCCGCGAGCGAACGAGGAGAACGTCGAGTCACGGAACCGCATCCGATCGGCGTTCTCGAACGCGCGCGCCATCGAAGTCATCACTCCTGAATACGAGCTTACGACCGACCCAAGCGGCAACCTCGTCGTACCGCCGAGCAGCCTGTGCGATCCGCTCGAGTCCAACGCACTCGCGCTGGGACAGAACGCCTCCAACATGCGCGGTGTGTTCCTGGCTGTGAGCATCGCAAACGGTTCGATGTTTTTCCTGGACATCTACGACCTCAACGCGCCCTGCCGAGGCGCCGGCTGCAACAACGTCACCGAGCCCGACGCACTGGCGAGCATACGGAGACACCGTCGTCGCGTGGGACTTACCCCGACGAGCTTCATCGAAGTGCAAGGTAGTCCCGCACTCGTCTTCAACGCCTCGCAGGGAACAATCAATCCGGACACGGGCGCCGCTTCGAACTCCGACGGACCCGGCCTCGAGTTCGTCGCCTGCCCCGAGTCGATGTTCAGCATCTTTGGGGTCGCTCCGACCAACGAGACCGACGGGTTGGTGTGCACCTCTTCTCAGATTTGGAACAACTTCTCGCAGCGATGGGACGCTCTGTGGGAGGGCCCCATCCCCAACTCGAACGGGGGCCTGGGCCTCTTCGCAGACGAGTCCTTCTCCGGCGAACCGGGCCTTTGGTTCCAGGCCGGGGATGTACCGTTCTGCGAGATCGGCGTCATCGGCCCCTCTGAGCTGCCAGGCGCCGACCCGAGCACCGGCCTCACAAACTCCGACTACGTAGGCGACCGGCTCCTGATCGTCGGAATCCCGCCGGCAAGCCGGCGCGACGACCCCGCGTGCTTGGAGTTCGAGGACGTGCCCGACGAAATCGAGGACCTTCCGATCTGGTTTCCGATCGTGCGCGCGTTCAATGACCAGCTGGAGATTGGCCCTTCGCCTAACCCCGGGCGCTACACGTTGGCGGAGGTGGCGTTCTGTTACCCGGAGTTCACCGAGTATCAAATTCACACCCAAGATGCCTACACGGTCACGGGAACGTTGAACGGGTTCGTCAATCGCGTGGTGCCGGACCCGATGACCAACGAGTGCGTGCTCGACGAGAACCGCCCGATCGAGGCCCCGGGAGGAGTCCTGGACGTCGATACGGTGCTGAGCGGGCGGGCGTTCCCGGGCGTGCAGTACGTCAATCCGTTCGTGAGCTTCGAGATTCAACCATTCAGCGGGGAGGTACCGATTACGGACTCCACGTTTGCGGTGCTGACCTTCAGCCTCTTCAACGGCTACGGTTTTCTCGTGATCGACACGAGCGCCGGGTTGAGTTCGCTGCCCTCATCGATGTCGTTCTCCCCTAACTTCGACCAGCTGTTCTTCGTCGACCTCGAGGTCGGCGTCCGTCGGATCATCTTCGATCCGCTTTCCACCCAGCAGACTTTTCAGTAGACCTGGTCTGGATGGGCCAACGGGGGAGGGCGCGAAAACGAGAACACACGCCAGTCATGCAGCAATTCCTGCGTGCCAAGGCCCAGTACCCAGATGCGATCGTGTTCTTTCGTCTCGGCGATTTTTACGAGATGTTCTATGAGGATGCGATCCGAGCCTCGTCGCTTCTCGAGATTGCGCTCACCTCGCGCGGCACCGCCCCCGACGGCACCAAGATCCCCATGGCGGGCATGCCTCATCACGCCGCGTCGGGCTATCTCGCCACCCTCTTGAGGCATGGCGAGAAGGTCGCGATTTGCGAGCAGATCGGTGAGCCATCGACCACGAAGGGCGTCGTGCCGCGAAAAGTCGTTCGCGTCGTCACACCCGGACTCTGCCTCGAACCCGATGCCCTCGACGCCAAGGTCGAAAACTTCCTCGTTGCGGTCACGCGCGACGGCGGGCTGGCAGCCCTCGAGGTCTCGACCGGCGCCCTGCGGCTCTGCGTTCTGGAGACAGAGCCTGAGATCGTCGGAGAGCTCGTACGGTTGGCGCCCGCGGAAATCGTCATTCAGCCGGGCGACGAAGCGTTCGAGGCTCTTTGTCGGAGGACCCTGCCGCAGGCGGCCATCCGCCACTTTGACGCCGAAGCCGACCCGCACGGAGCCGCCGACCTCTTGCCCTCGGACGAGAGTGCCGTCCTGTTCGAAGAAGAGCGGGCGGGACGAGCGGGAACCATGGCTCTCGAATACGCACGCGCGCACCAGAGCGACCTGCGCGTTCACCATGCGACCCGGTATACCCCCGGGCAAACGCTGGTGCTGGACGAGGCGGCCGTACGCAATCTCGAACTCATCCGAACCTTGGACGGGGAGCGACAGGGCTCACTCCTCGCACTGCTCGATGAAACCAAAACCGCGATGGGCGGCCGCTGTCTGCGCAGCCGTCTGCTGCAGCCATTGACTCAGATCGATGCGATCCGCCGCCGGCACGACGCCGTCGAACTGTTTGCCGGTGAAGCTCGCTTTCGGGACGAGACGCGCACCACGCTCCAGGCGATTGGAGACCTCGAGCGGCTGGCGATGCGCGCTGCGGTGCAGATGGCGACGCCCCGCGACCTTGGTGTCATTCGTGACAGTCTTCGAGCGGCCGTGGAGCTGAGCCAGGCTCTGACGGAACGCCCAGACAGCGCGCTTGATGGGGTGATCGCCTCGCTGGCGCCGGCCGATCTTTGTGGCGACGTCCTCGAGATGCTGACCGCCGCGTTGGTCGACGATCCCCCGACGATCGACCGACAGGGAGGGATCTTTCGCTCAGGGCACCTGCCCGAACTGGACGAGCTGAGGGACCTTTCGGCGCGAAGCAAGGACGTCATTCTCGGCCTCGAGCGCCGAGAGCGGGAGCGGACCGGCATTGGCTCGTTGAAGATCCGGTTCACGCGGGTCTTCGGCTACTACATCGAGGTGACCCGCTCCCACCTGGACGCGGTGCCCGACGACTACGTGCGCAAACAAACGATCGCCAACGGCGAGCGGTTCATCACCGCCGAACTCGCCGAGCTTCAAGACCGCATCCTCCACGCGGACGAACGCTCTCGAAGCCTCGAAGCCGACGCCTTCGTCGGGCTTCGAGCGACCGTGGGCGAACATGCGCCGCGACTCCATCGGCTCGCCCGACAGATCGCGGACATCGATACGAGCGCTGCCCTCGGCGAAGTGGCTCACGTTCGGGGCTATGTGCGCCCGAGCGTTGACGGCAGCCGCGAGCTCTGTCTCGAGGACAGTCGCCATCCCACCGTCGAGCGTTTCGCCGCTGACACCGGATTCGTTCCCAACACGGTGGAACTCGACGTAGAGACGACCCGGCTCATGGTCCTCACCGGACCGAACATGTCGGGAAAGTCGACGGTCATGCGACAGGCGGCCCTTGCAGTGATCATGGCCCAGGCCGGCAGCTTCGTCGCGGCGTCTCAGGCCCGGATTGGGGTGGTCGACAGGGTCTACACGCGGGTTGGCGCGAGCGATCAGCTCGCCCGGGGCCAGAGCACCTTCATGGTCGAAATGACCGAGACCTCGGCGATTCTGCGGGGCGCCACCGACCGCTCGTTCGTCATTCTCGACGAGATCGGACGCGGCACGAGTACCTACGACGGTCTCGCGATCGCGTGGGCTGTCGCCGAGCACCTCCACGACGTGGTGCGATGTCGGGCGATGTTTGCGACGCACTATCACGAGCTCTGTGAGCTTGCGGAACAGGCGCCGCATGCCGCGAACTACAACGTCGCCGCAAAAGAGCACGGCGACAAGATGATCTTCCTTCATCGCCTCGTCCCAGGAGGGTCGAACAGGAGTTACGGCCTTGCCGTCGCGAAGCTTGCTGGTGTGCCGCCCGTCGTGCTTGCACGGGCTGGCGCCAAGCTGCGGCACCTCGAGGCCCGGGGCCGCGACGAGCCTCTCGACTCGGCGCAAGCGGCGCTGTTCGTTGACGAGCCGCCTCCGCCCTCGGAGGTCGAAGCAACGCTGCAGTCGCTAGACGTGGAACGCATGACTCCCGTGGACGCCCTAGTCACGCTTGCCCGTCTTCGCGATCTCGCCGAGCGCGACAGCTGATTGAGGACACCGACGCTATACGTGCGCCCAGCCGCTTGATACTCTCGCCCGTATGAACGAAGGGCTTCAGCGCGTCATCGAATCACTCGAAGAAGCTGACCGGCAGCTCGTGGCAGCACTCAACGCGAGGGCCAAAGCCATCCACGCGTACAACGCACTTCGCACCGAGTCGGGCGACGAGCCGCTGCGTTTGCCCAAGAAGGCCAATATCATGCAGAGCGCGCGAGCGCTCGCAGACGAGTTTCCCGCAGCAAGCATCGAACCGGTGTTCCGCGAGGTGCTGTCGGCCTGCACCGCGATGATCGCACCCGACCTCGTCGTGTACCACGGCTCGCCAGGCGGCATGGCGCACGCCGCGGCTCGCGCGCACTTCGGCCATGCGCCGAGCTTCCGTCCCACCGCGTCGGTCGCGGAGGTCCTCGATGCGGTGTTGCACGGGCACGCAACCTTCGGCGTGGTTCCAATCGAGACCTCCACGGACGGCGCGGTTACCGCAACGCTCAAGGGCCTCGTCGAGACCGACGCGAAGCTGTGCGCGGAGCGAAGCGTACCGCTTCGGTATCAGCTTCTCTCCCAGTCGGGCGACCCCGCGCAAGTCGTAAGGGTCTATGGTGCCGCACCTGCGATTGCGGCCTGTGAACAGCAGCTTCGGTCACGGTACCCAGACGCGATCTTCGTCGACGTGCAATCGGGGGAGGCCGCGGCCCACTTCGCCCTTGCCGACGATCAAGCGGCGGCAGTCGGCTCCGATCTGCTCCGCGAACTCCACGGACTCCAACCGATCGACGCGCGCATCGAGGATGACTCGAGCGCGCGCACTCGCTTCGGGATCGTCGGAAACCGGCTGCCCTCGCGCACCGGCGAGGACCGCACCTTCATTGCGATGGCGCCGGGCGACGAGCCGGGTGCACTTCATCGGGCGCTTCGGCCACTGGCAGACCGTGAAATCAATCTCACTCGAATCGAGTCTCGCCCATCGACCGGAACCCAATGGCGCCACGTCTTTTTTCTCGAGGTCGACGGGCACATCACCGACCGCGACGTGCTGACTGCAGTCGAAGAGCTGCGCCGCATCGCCCGGTATGCGAAGGTCGTCGGTAGCTACCCGAGACTCGACTGACGACCGAGGTGGTTTCGGTTCACAGAAACCCACGCACACACACCGATGACCGACCCCGTTGCTCCTCACATCCTTGCGCTAAACGCCTACGAGCCGGGCAAACCCGCGGAGGAGCTGGCGCGCGAGCTCGGCCTCGGGTCGATCGTCAAGCTCGCCTCCAACGAGAATCCCCACGGCCCGTCGCCGCGGGTCGCCGAAGCGCTCGTAGACCTCGGCGACCTGCATCGGTACCCAGACCCACGAGGCTATGAACTGCGAGAGGCGCTCGGAGCCCATCACGCGTGCAGCTCCGACGAGGTACTGCTGGGCAATGGGTCGAACGAACTGATCGATCTGCTCTGCCGGGTCTGCGCGAGTCGCGGCGAGCACGCGGTCTTCGGCCATCCCTCGTTCCCCTGCTATCGGATCGGAGCCATCGCCCAAGAGCTCGACTACGCAGCAGTGCCGCTCGATGGCGACTTGCGTTGGAACGTAGACGCGCTCCTCGCCGCAATCACCCCGCAAACCAGGCTGCTCTTCGTCTCGAACCCAAACAACCCGACGGGAAGCGTGCTCGGAGGAGCGGACCTCCGCCGACTCGTCGATGAAGCACCCGACGACGTGCTCTTGGTCCTCGACGAGGCCTACGTCGAATACGTGGATGCACCCGACTTCACGGCCGCCACCGAGCTTCGAGGAGCGCGCGAACGTCTCGTCGTCCTGCGAACGTTCTCGAAGGCCTACGGGCTCGCCGCGCTGCGCGTCGGCTATCTGCTCGGGACGCCAGGGCTCGTCTCGGCCCTCAACCGACTGCGTGCGCCCTTCAACGTCAACGCCGTCGCGCAGAGGGCGGCCCGGATCGCGCTCGAAGACCAGACACACCTCGCAGCTTCGGTCGCGGCGACGATTCGGGATCGTTCTGTCCTGGCCGAGGCCCTCGCGGACCGCGGACTCGAGACCGCGCCGAGTCACGCCAACTTCGTGCTCACCAAGATGCCGGAGTCAGGCCGCGCAGTCTATGAAGCCCTCCTCAGGGAGGGAGTGATCGTGCGCTCGATGGGCCCGCCACTCGAGCGATGGATTCGGGTCACCGTGGGGCTCCCGGAAGAGAACGAGCGCTTTCTCGCATCTCTCGATCGCGTGCTATGAGGGACCGATGTCGGGCGCGGGCAAACGCTACAGAGTTCGAGCTTCGGGGCCGCTTCGAGGTTCGGTCCGGGTCCCGGGCGACAAGTCGATCGGGCATCGTAGCCTGATTTTCGCTGCACTCGCACGCGGCGCGTGCCGAATCCGAGGCCTGTCCGGAGGACTCGACAATGTCGCCACCAGCAGCGCCTTCGAAGCGATGGGCGTGCAGGTCGAGCGCGGAGAAACCGAGACCCAAGTACAGGGCGTCGGCCTCCGCGGGCTTCGGATGCCGCAGGATGTGGTCGACTGCGGCAACTCTGGGACGACTATGCGCCTCTTCGCGGGGCTCTTGAGCGGACAACGGTTCGGCACCCGGATGGTCGGAGACGCGTCGCTCACGCGCCGGCCCATGAGCCGCGTCATTGAACCGCTCCGGGCACGTGGAGCACACATCGCTGGGACCTCCGGCAGCAAGGAGGGGGAGCTCTATCCTCCGATCTCGATTGCGCCGCTCGTCGATGGAGAGTCCCTCCTCGGCATCGAATACGAGATGCCCGTCGCAAGCGCGCAGGTGAAGAGCGCCATGCTCTTGAGCGGTCTCTACTCGAACGGCGTCACCGCCGTGACTGAACCGATGCTCTCCCGCGATCACACCGAACGAATGATGCTGGCGCTCGGCGTGCCGCTACGTACCGCGGGCTCGTCCGTGCTGTTTGACCCGAGCGAACGATGGAGCGGCGGGTGGGAACCTTTCGACTGGCTTGTGCCGGGCGACCCTTCGGGTGCGGCCTTCCCGATTGCCGCGGCGGCGATGGTCCCGGGAAGCGAAGTTCACGTCGAGGACGTTTGCGTAAACCCAACGCGAACCGGCATCTTCGACTGGCTGCGACTCACCGGCGCAAACGTATCGCACCGCCCGTCAGGACACGGGGCGGGCGACGAACCCATGGCCGAGATCTCCGTGGCCTCTGGTTCTCTGATGGGCGCCGTCGCCGGCGGCGAGCTCATCGTCCGCATGATCGACGAGATCCCAATCGTCTGCGCGCTGGCTGCGGTGGCCAATGGCGTCACGGAAGTGCGCGACGCCGCCGAGCTTCGCGTCAAGGAGAGCGACCGAATCGCCACCATGGCGGAGGTGCTCCAGTCGTTCGGGGTCCCTTGCGAGGAACTACCCGACGGGCTCATCGTCACAGGGGGTGCGAACCTGCGGGGCGCACACGTCGACTGTCGCGGCGATCATCGAATCGCGATGGCGAGCGCACTGCTCGGCCTCGTGGCCGACGCAGAGACCGTCATCGACGGAGCCGAAGCCGTCGATACGAGCTTTCCGGGGTTCGTGTCATTGATGCGTTCACTCGGAGCGCCGATCGAAGAGGAGCTGGTGTAGATGGAATCGCACCAAACACGCGCACGCCCCGTGATCGCGATCGATGGGCCAGCGGGCGTCGGCAAAAGCACGACCGCGCGCACTCTGGCCCAGCGGCTGGGGTACGTCCTGGTCGACACCGGCGCACTCTACCGGGGAGTGGCCCTCGCAGCGCAAGAGCGGGGCGTCGCATGGGACGACGAAGCCGCCCTCTCCGAAGTTGCACGCGATTCGCAGCTCGCGTTCGTCAGCGGACCGGACGGCCTTCCACGCCTCTTCGTCGATGGCGTCGATCGCGCCGATGACATCCGAACGCCCGAAATCTCCGGCGGCGCGAGCCAGGTCAGCGCCTTCCCAGGAGTCCGCGATGCGCTGCTCGACATCCAGCGCCGGCTGGGCGCCGACGGCGGGGTGATCCTCGAGGGGAGGGATATCGGGACGGTGGTCTTCCCGGACGCCAAGGTGAAGCTTTTCCTGACCGCATCGCCGGAGGAACGTGCACGACGCCGCGTAAAAGATCTCCAAGAGCGCGGAATGACTGCGAATCACGAGGAGGTCTTGCGTGGCATCAAGGCGCGAGACGAGGCGGACTCGACCCGTCCTGTGGCCCCGCTTCGCCCCGCCGACGACGCGGTTCTCCTCGACAGCACCACCCTCGACCTCGAGGCGGTGGTTCGTCAGGTCCTCGACATGGTCGACTCAGCGCAGCGATAGGCCAGTATCCGCCTATTTTCTGCGCTTGTTCGACGGTTGACACCCCCAAACACGCCTGCTAGCAACGCATCCCCTGACCCCCGGGGACGTGAGACTCGACGGCGGGATGCAGTTGGGCAATCCACGACTCGGGAGCAGTGTTTATTGAATGACTGAAACCATAGAATCCTCCACCACCACACCCGACCCCGAAAGCTTCGCCGCGCTGTTCGAGGCCTCGGCCACCCACTCCGACCAGCTCAAAGAAGGCGACATCGTTCCCGGAACGATTCTGAAGGTCGGCAAAGACTCCGTCGTCGTCGACATCGGCTACAAGTCGGAAGGCGTCATCTCGGTCCACGAGTTCATCAACTCGGAAGGCAACATCTCCGCCACGGCCGGAGACAGTGTCGACGTTCTGATCGAGTCGAAAGAGAACGACGACGGGCTCGTAATGCTTTCCAAGGAGAAAGCCGACAAGCTCAAGGTCTGGGACGAGATCAGCGCCGCATGCGAACGGGACGAGCTCATCGAGGGCACGATCACCCAGCGCGTGAAGGGCGGCCTTGCCGTCACCATCAAGGGTGGGGTGAAGGCGTTTCTTCCCGGCTCCCAGGTCGATCTCCGGCCGGTTCGGAACCTCGACCGCCTCATCGGCCAGACCTTCGAGTTCAAGGTCATCAAGTTTAACAAGAAGCGGGGCAACATCGTGCTCTCGCGACGTGTGCTGCTCGAGAAAGAACGCGACCAGCTCAAGGAAGCCACCCTCGAAAACCTCGAGGAAGGTCAGGTCGTGCAAGGCACGATCAAGAACATCACCGAGTACGGCGCATTCGTCGATCTCGGCGGCATCGACGGCCTGCTTCACATCACCGACATGAGCTGGGGCCGGGTCAATCATCCGTCCGAGGTGTTCGAAGTTGGCGACGACGTCACCGTCAAGGTGCTCAAGTACAACGCGGACACCGAGCGTGTCTCACTTGGTCTCAAGCAGACCATGGAAGACCCGTGGAACGTGGCTACCGATGTATACGTTGCGGGCAAGAAGGTGACCGGCAAGGTCGTCTCCCTCACCGACTACGGAGCGTTCGTGCAGCTCGAGCAGGGCGTCGAAGGCCTGATTCACGTCAGCGAAATGACCTGGGCCAAGCCCAAGCATCCGTCGAAGGTGCTCGAAGTCGGACAAGACGTCGACTGCGTCGTCCTCGACCTCGATGCTCAGAACAAGCGCATAAGTCTCGGCCTAAAGCAGCTCGAGCCCGACCCGTGGACCGTCTTCACGCAGAAGTACAATCCGGGCGACATCATCCAAGGCCGCGTACGGTCCATCACGGACTACGGCGTCTTCGTCGGAATCGAAGACGGCGTCGACGGCATGGTGCACAAGTCGGACCTGAGCTGGACGCAGCGCATCAACAATCCCGCCGATCTCTACCGCAAGGGCGACGAAGTCGAAGCGATTATCCTGTCGATCAACCACGACGATCGGAAGGTGAGTCTCGGAATCAAGCAGCTCTATGAAGATCCCTGGAGCTTTGTGCCTGAGCGCTACCCCGAGGGTACCGTCATCGAGGTCCGCGCCATCGGCGCAGACGAGTACGGCATTCCGGTGGAGCTTGAGCGTGGCGTCGAGGGGATCATCCCTCGAGGCGAGATCAGCGCCGACCTCAGCCAGGAGCCGACCGACATCGTCAAGACTGGCGACATCGTCAAAGCTCAGGTCATTCGTCTCGATGGCGACGACCGCACCATCACCCTGTCACTCCGCGCCGCGGAAGGACAAGAGGTCAACCAGGTGGCCCGTCCTGCAGAGGCGCAAAAGCGTGTTGCCCCTCGCAAGATTGGTCCGAGCCTCGGCGGGGCCCAAGCGACGCTCGGCGACGCGCTCAAGGACAAGCTCGGTGCGCTCTCGCTCAGTGCGGCGAGTGACGCCGCGACCGAAGAAGAGGGTGCTTCCCAGACTTCCGACGACGCTACCGACGAAGACGCGACGGCTACGGCCGAAGAGCCTTCCAACGACGAAACTCCGACCGACGCCTGAGCCGAAGAACGGCCTCTGGCATCGTGCGACTTTGATCACGCGACGTTGATGACGATCGCGGTGATGTTGTCGCGACCGCCCCGAGAGTTCGCCATGTGAACGAACTTCTCGGCTGCGATTGGGGGGGCGAGTTCGACCACGCCGGGAATCTCTTCGTCTTTCAGATAGCCGTGGAGCCCATCGGAGCAGAGCAAGAACGAGTCCTTGGGCCGGACCTCGAAGAAGCCGGTGTCGACCTGTACGTACTCGCGACTGCCCACCGCGCGCGTGATTACGTTGCGATGCGGCGAACGCTCGGCCTCGGAAGGCGTGATGATGCCCTGTTTGAGCTGCCACGCCACGAGTGTGTGATCCTCGGTGAGGGGCTCGGCGCGACCTTCGCGGACGCGGTAGATTCGGCTGTCGCCCACCTGCGCCGTGATTCCATAGTCACCGCACATCGCGAGCACAGACACCGTGGTGCCCATCCCCTGCTGTTCGGGATCGTGCTGCGCCAGGCCGAACACCATGTAGGTCGCGGCTTGAACCGCGCTCTCGGCCACTCGAATCGCCGCACGCAGCGAGTCCTCCGAGGTGTCGCCCTGCGCAACGGCGTCTAGGGCCCCGTGGCCACGCGCCACCATCCCGTGCACGGTGTCCACGGCCTCCTGGCTTGCGATCTCTCCAGCCGCGTGCCCTCCCATACCGTCCGCGACGACATAGAGCCCGAGGGCATCGTCGATCATGAAGGCATCTTCGTTCAGCTTTCGGCGCTGGCCTACGTGGGTCAGTCCCGCACTGTGGTATTGCAACTCGCCCTCGTTTGGCAGTGACGGCCGCTGACCGGCCCGGTGATCCTCAGGTTAGCGAAAAACCACGAAGACCAGCAAGAATGGCGCGGTAAATTGGGGTTTTGCACGCCTGACAGCACTCCTTGGACTGCTAAGCTCTGCCGCCAATGACCGCTCCAACGGACAGTTCAGCGCCCGACGCAGACCTCGCAGCGGCCTGGGCGGAGGTCTCAGCACGCGGCACCCAGCTCCGCACTGACCGGCGTCTCGCCGAGCTTGCGCTCGGGCTCGTCGAGGCACTGGGAAACGGGGCGGCGCAGCGCGACCTCCTCAAAGACCTCGCAAAGAGCTGGTCCGAGGACGCGGAGCTGACCCTCCTCATCGCGTCGCTACTACTGGCACAGGCGGAGCGTCGGGGCCAGGACGAGCCGATTGTCAGCGAGGACACTCCGGCACGCTGGGCGGCCGATGCGCTTCAGGCTGCGTGGAGTTCGCTCGACGACGAGGCGCGCGCCCACCCCGAAATCGCGGGGTCGCTTCAGGCGAGTCTGGGCAACGCGCTGCGACTCTGCGGACCCGGAGAGGACCAAGCTGCGCGGGACGCGTTCGGCAGGGCGCTCGAACTCGACCCAGGCCATGGGGGGTGGTGGTTCGACCTCGGGCTCCTTCACAAGTGGCGCGGTCGCTTCGCCGAAGGCGTCGAAGCCAACCACAGAGCGCTCGCGCACCAGGGACCCGAGCGGGCCTCGCTTTGGAACCTCGCGATCTGCGCGACGGGTGTCGGGGAGGGCGCCGTCGCTCAGCAGGCCTGGTCGAAGCTCGGAGTCGATTCAACCACCGACGACAGTACGGGCATGCCCTTTGTCGACGAGCTCGAGCCAATGCTTGTGCGCGTTCTATCCCGGCCCTCTGCCACCGATGGCACCTCGGCGATGCAGACGGGAGTCGGCTTCGAGTTGGTCTGGGTCGCACCGCTCAGCCCCTGTCATGGAGTCGTGCAGTCGCCGACGTTCCGTGACGCACCGATCGACTTCGGGGATCTCGTTCTCTGGGACGGAGCACCCGTCGCTCAGCATCGCCTCGGAGGGTCAGCTCCGATACCAGTGTTTCCGCTTCTCGAGATCCTGCGGCGCGGGGATGAACGCCGGTGGCCGTTCGTCGCCATGGCATCGGACGCAGACGGGCTGCGCGCCATCGAGAACACCATGCCCGAAGACGTCCACCTCTTCTGGCAGCGTGAGCGTATCGAACACCAGTGCGCAGAGTGCGAAGCCGGGATCCCGCACGAGCACGAAGCCTCCGCGAATCCCATCGCACCGGAGGGCCCTTCGTTCGGCTCGGCGTTCGACCCCGGCTTCGGCCGCGGCAAGCTCGTCCTGCGCGCGGGGCACGACCTTACCGAATTCCGAAAAGCGTTCGAGAGCGCTGCATCGGCGCCGGGAACGGCCGTCGCGCTGCCCAAGCTCTACGAGGAGCTCGGCGAAACGAAGCGCGCAGGGCAAGAGCACCAGGCCTGGCGAGGGATCGAAAGCAAGGTGCTGCGCCGGAAAGCAAGCCCGTGAGCGATCAAGAGGCGCTCCCGTCTCAACAGTACCGGTTCGACGATCTTCCTCCGCTGACGGAGACCGTGCTTTTCGAGCGCCGGCAAACGGTGTTCCTCGTGCTCTCGGGCTTCTTCCTCGGAACCCTGGCCATGCTCAACATTTTGGGTGTGACGAGGTTCATCGACCTCAGCTTCACCATCCCGGGCACGAGTCTCACCGTCCCGATGCCTCTGGCCGTCGGCGTGCTGCCGTACCCCATCACGTTCCTATGCACCGACTTCATCTCCGAACTCTACGGACGACACCGAGCCAACCAGATCGTCTGGGTCGGTCTCGGGCTCAACCTGTGGGTCATGCTGATTCTCTGGATCGGCGGCGCACTCCCGGGCTTCGAGCCTCCCGACTCTCCGCAACAAGGCGTGTTCTTCGAGCTTCGACGACTCGCCTTCAGCGCCGTGACCGCCTCAATGATTGCCTACCTGACCGCCCAGTTCATCGACGTGCATCTGTTCCACTTCTGGAAACGTCTCACCGATGGGCGCCACCTGTGGCTTCGGAACAACGGCTCGACCTTGGTGAGTCAGCTCGTCGACACCACCGCCGTGATTCTGATTACCCACTTCCTCGCAAAGGCACTGCCCATCGACTCCGAGCGGTCCCTCTGGCCGCAGCTATTCACCTTCATCGCCGCCGGCTACAGCTTCAAACTCACCGTTGCGCTCGTCGATACCCTCCCGTTCTACATCGGAGCGCGTCACCTCGGACGATACTTGCGCATCCATCCGGTTCACGGCACCGAATAGCCGACGGCGCGACCTCGCCTGATTTTCATGGTGGGCGGTGTGCTTGTGGCAGACTCGGAGCGAACGGGAGCATGGTGGCGCGAGGATACCGAATCGGCGAGGCTCTGGGCGGAAGCCGCGGGGTGATTGCGTTCCGCGCCTCCATGCTCGGAAGCGAAGGGTTCGAGAAGGCCGCGGTGGTCTGGAAGATTCGAGCCGCTGCGGAGACCCGGGAAGCCTGGTTTACACGAGCCGCCAGAGCAGCCTGCCTCCGACACTCGAACGTCGCCCAGGTGCTCGATTTCGGCGAACTCGATGCGGACGACCTGTACCTCACCACCGAGTATGT
Organism: uncultured delta proteobacterium; assembly: GCA_963845195.1. Taxonomy (GTDB): domain Bacteria; phylum Myxococcota_A; class Polyangia; order Polyangiales; family Houyiibacteriaceae; genus SG8-38. The sequence goes on along the minus strand of CAWJRH010000004.1, from coordinate 1,185,012 downwards.
CTCCGGGCTGAGCCTGTCTGCCCTCGTCGGAGCGGACCCGGCCTGTTGGAAGCTCATCGCCTTCGTTGGCGCGGAGGTTGCGGAGGCGCTCGAGCACGCCCATCAGCTTCGCGACGACCGGGGTCGGCTCCTCGGGGTCGTGCACGAAGGGGTTGGCGCCGGTCGCATTCTCCTGGGCCGGGCCGCGGGAGTGAAACTCACGGGCTTTGCCACCCGAGTCCCGCACGACCCCAGCGCGGTCGGTCCGTCTCCCGAAGAGACGCGGGGCGAACCGATTGACGGACGAGCAGACCTGTTCGCGCTTGGAGCCGCGCTCCGCCCACTGCTCGACGGGGACCAACCCCCAACCCTGGACGCGATTCTTCGGAGCACGCAGGCCCGCTACCCGGAGCATCGCAGCACGGCGTCAGAACTCCGCGACTCCCTGCGAGCCCTCCTTCACACGCATGGGGGTCCCCCCAATCCAGCGGAGCTTGCCGAGTGGATCGCGCAAGCCGAGCGCAGGCGCAGCGCACCCGCCGAGCAGGTTCGCATCGAGCCCGGCCCAGCGCCGCGGGCACCGACCTTGCGACGGGCATCCAGGTTGGAGAGCGTCGAACTCACCCTGGCGCGCCAGATCGAGGAGGGACGTCGCTGGGTCGATGGGCGCGACCTCGAGCGAGGGGTACCATCACTCATTCGAGCCATCGACTTTGCCGAGGCGGCGGGGTGCGACGAGAGCGCAGCAGCCCTGTGCGATCTGCTCGCACGGCTCTTCGGGGCGGCACATCGCTTCGAGGAGAGCGAAGAATGGCGCCGGCGGGCAGCTGGACGCTACTGAGCTACGGGCTCGCCGTCAGAGTCGTCAGCGTTTGGCGCGCTCGGAACATCGGAAGCGTCCGGAGCCGCGGCAGCGTCCGGAGCCGCCGCAGCGTCGGGAGCCGCAGTGGATGCTTCGTCAGAGGCCGCGGGCGCGTCCGAGTCATCGGCAGTCGCGCCGGCTTCGAGCGCTTCGTCCGGAGCTTCTGCAGCGGTCTCGGCGGCCGCTGCCCGCTCGCGCGCTGCCCGCTCGAGCGCCTGGTCACCGCTCGACGACAGGAACGCGAGCCAAACCGAAAGCGCCATGAAGAGAAACGCGAACGCCGCCGTGAGCCGCGTGAGAAGATTGCCAGCACCGGCGCCGCCGAAGATTTGCTGACTCGCGCCTCCGCCGAAGGCGGAACCGAGGCCGCCGCCTTTGCCAGACTGAAGGAGCACCACGAGGATCAGGAACAAGCAAACGAAGACATAAACAATCGAAATGAACGTGTACATGGTCTATCTCTCGGCCCGACGGACGCCGGCATCGATTATCGGATTGAAGTTCTCGGCGGACAGGGAAGCCCCCCCAACCAACGCGCCGTCCACATCGGCCTGCGAGAGAAGCTCTTCGGCGTTGGCGGGTTTGACGCTGCCACCATACAGAATACGGACCGAAATCGCCCAAGATTCGCCCTTGAGCTCTGAGAGGTGCGCACGGATCGCGTGATGCACCTCTTGTGCGTCCTCGGGCTGGGCGGTGCGTCCCGTTCCGATAGCCCAGATCGGCTCATACGCGACGACGAGGGGCGCGAGCGCAACGGCGTCGAGGCCCTCCGTCGCAGCTTCCACCTGGCCAAGCACGACCTCGAGCGTCTGGCCGGCTTCGCGCTGCTCGAGGCTCTCGCCTACACAGAGGATGGGCACGATGCCGTGCACGAGTAGCGAGGACGCCTTTCGTCGAACGTATAGGTCCGTTTCCCCGAAATACTGACGGCGCTCCGAGTGCCCGATGATGCAGTGGCTACAGCCGACGTCGAACAGGAGGGGCGCGCTCAGCTCACCGGTAAACGCGCCGGAGTCTTCCCAGTACACGTTCTGCGCGGCGAGGCCGACGCCGGACCCCTCGAGCACGCCGCGAACCTCGGAAAGGGCCGTCGCCACAGGCGCAACGACGACTTCGCACGCAACGCCGTCGCCCACGCGTGCGCGCACGGCGCTGGCCAACGCGTTCGATTCGGCCAGGGTGTTGTGCAGCTTCCAGTTGCCTGCGATGAGTGGGGTGCGGGTGCTCATGGTCGGAGAGCCTCTACGCCAGGCAGAGGCCGGCCCTCCAGATACTCCAACGACGCGCCGCCGCCAGTCGAGACGTGATCGTATCGGTCCGCCAGGCCCATCTGCATGACGGCCGCGACGCTGTCCCCGCCTCCGACCACGCTAAACCCGGGACAATCGGCGACCGCGCGCGCAATCGCGAGCGTACCTTCGGCGAAGCTCGCGTTCTCGAAGAGGCCCATCGGCCCGTTCCAGAACACCGCCTGCGCGCGGCGCAGCGTGTCGCGGTAGAGCGCTTCGGTCTCCGGCCCAATGTCGAGAGCCCTGTCGCCTTGCGCGATGCTCTGAACGCCGGTCACCGAGGCAGAGGTGGCTTCGAGCGAGCTTCCCGTACGCACGTCGACCGGCAGCAATAGCTTCACGTCTCGCTCGTCCGCCGCTTTCATGAGACTTCGCGCAAGCGCAAGCTTGTCTTGCTCGTAGAGACTGTCGGCCACATCGAACCCCTTTGCGGCGAGGAAGGTGTTGGCCATCGCTCCTCCGACGAGTAGCGCATCGACTTTGCCGAGCAGCGCTTCCATGACGCCGATCTTGTCGCTGACTTTCGCTCCTCCGAGGACCGCCACGTAGGGCCGCGGAGCGTCGTCCTTGAGACGACTCAGCACCTCGAGTTCGCGGCGCATCAAGAACCCCGCCGCGCGGTTCTCGATTAGCTGGGGCAGGGCGCTCACCGAGGCGTGAGCCCTGTGCGCCGCCCCGAACGCGTCGTTGATGTAGGCACCGCATCCGGCGCCGAGTTCGCGGGCGAAGTCGACGTCGTTCGCCTTCTCGCCGGGGTTGAATCGAAGATTCTCGAGCAGCGCCACCTGTCCGTCGCGAAGGTCCTGAACCACCTTGCGAGCGCCATCGCCCACGCAGTCGTCGGTGAGCCGCACCTCACGGCTGCCAAGGAGTTCGGCGAGACGTGCGCCCACAGGCTCGATCGACAGCTGGGGAACGACCTTGCCCTTCGGTCGCCCGAGGTGTGAGGCCAGAACCAACCGGGCACCCTGGTCGAGGGCGTACTGGATCGAAGGCAGCGCCGCTCGAATGCGCGTGTCGTCCGTCACCGCGCCGTTCTTCAGCGGCACGTTGAAGTCGACGCGCATGAACGTCGCTACGCTCTCGAGCGACAGAATCCTCGATCGAGCGAATCTCCTCCGTCACTTCGTTATCCCGCGCTCGCGGCGAGCCGTACGAGGTCGACCATGCGGTTCGAAAAGCCCCACTCGTTGTCGTACCAGCTCTGAACCTCCACGAGATCGTCGCCGACAACCTGGGTCTGTGCGGCATCGAGAATCGAAGAGTGCGGGTTGCCCATGAAGTCGGTCGACACGAGAGGGCGTTCTTCGAACTGCAGGATGCCCTTGAGCGGACCTTCTGCAGCCTGCTTCAACGCCTTGTTGACCTCGTCGCGGCTCGTGCCCTTGGACACGTGCGCCGTGAGGCAGGTGAGCGACACGTTGGGGGTCGGCACGCGAATCGCCGTCCCGTCGAGCTTGCCCTTGAGTTCCGGAAGGACGAGTCCGATCGCCTTGGCGGCGCCGGTCGAAGTCGGGATCATCGAAAGTGCCGCTGCACGCGCACGTCGCATGTCGGAGTGGGGCAGATCGAGAATGCGCTGGTCGTTGGTGTACGAGTGCACCGTGACCATGTGCCCCTTGATGATGCCGAAGCTGTCGTGAAGCACTTTGACGAGCGGTGCCAAGCAGTTGGTCGTGCACGATGCGCAACTGACGACCTTGTCTTTTTTCGGGTCGAACTGATCGCTGTTGATGCCGACACAATAGGTGCCGTCGATCTCGCCGCTGCCGGGAGCGCTGATGATGACGAGGCTCGCTCCAGCCTTGAGATGCGCCGATGCGGTTTCCTGCGTCCGGAAAAGACCCGTGCACTCGAGCACGACCTCAGCCCCGAGCGCCTTCCAGTTGAGCTTCGCGGGGTCGCGTTCCGCACTGACGGGGATGCGCTTGTCCCCGATGACCAGGGCGCCGTCCTCTGCTTTCACAGAGTGGCCAAAGTGCCCATGAACCGAATCCCACTCCAGCAGATGCGCCAGCATCTCGGCACTGGTCAGGTCGTTGATTCCAACGAGCTCGATGTCCCCTGACGTGTCTTCGGCAAGGATTCGAGCGACGCAGCGCCCGATCCGACCGAAGCCGTTGATTCCGACTTTCGTGACCATTTGTTGTGCTCCCTGTCGTGCCTGGCGCGATTTCCGACGCGCGACGAGCGCGGAACGTAGCGTCGAGGCCTTCGACGGTCAAGGAGCCAAGGGTGCGAATAGTCTGCGTTTTTCAAGGGAAACGCAGTCGCGGCAGAAGCTTGTTACTCTGCCGCTTCCTGCGCGTCACGCAGCTCGTCAGTCACCAGCTCGAGCACCGCGTTCGTGAACGCAACGATGTCGGAGCGGCTATGGCCGCTGCCGCGAAGCTCCCGGTACACCGACTTCGCGATGATCCGAATGCCCCTGGCGTCGACTGCGCCTGCTTTCGGGCTTTGGTTCATGGATACCCCCATGGCGGAAGACTGATGCAGAATGCATGCCACTGAAAAAAATTCGCAAAACACTGCGATCTGAAGCGAACTTCAGCCCGCGAATCGCTGGGGATGGGCGCCTTTTGCCACAGTTTCTGGCCCACCGTCACCGGGGCTCACGGTGCGTACGACGCTGCGCATCCTCGCCGGAGACGCGCAGGGTCGTGCGCACGTAACTCATGAAGAACACGCAGAATTCGGCCCAGCGGCCGACTTTGACTCAGGGTTCGAGTGCGTGTCGAAGGGTTCGAAGGGCGCCGGTGTGGATCCGGCTGGCCCATGACTTCGAGATCCCGAGCTCCTTGGCGATGGCGTCGAGTGTGCGGCCTTCGAAGTAGTAGCCGCGGACGATGCTCCGCTCCCGATGGGAAAGCCCGGAGAGGGCCTGCAGGAGCCTTTCAACGCTCTCCTGCCGGAGAATGAAGTCTTCCGGGGAATCGCCGACAAGTGCGCCGTGGCAGGGTCCCGCCGCGGTGAGGCCCGCGCTGACCCGCGCGAAGACGCGCTCGAGCTGGGTCGGGCCCGGTTGGGGCATGGCCGTTGGGCTCACGCTTTCCTGCTCGCGGACGCGTTCGTGGGCCCTTCGCGGCAGCTGCGCCATCTTTCGGACACCGTCGAGCATGGCTCCGCGCACCCGATAGTAAGCGAAGGTTTGGAACTGCACGCCGCGGCTCTCGTCGAACCGCTCTCTCGCCTCGAGCAGTCCGCCGTAGCCGAACGCCACCAGATCGTCGATCTCACCTCGGAGCGACAGTTCGCGCCGAAGCCGGCGAGCCAGGTGATGAACCATCTTCGTGTGGTCTTCGATGAGTGCTTCCGCTGTCTGCATGGGATTCTCCTTCCCCCCCGGCCATCGTTCATAACCCTCGACATAACCCTGAAGGGCTATTTCCTCGATTACCCTAGTGGGTTAATCGAAGTCAAATGGAATACATCTTCGTACATGCATTCAGCCTGTGCCGAGCCAGCGCCTGCTGGTATATCGAGGCTGATGAGGCGTGTTGCCCCAGGGATTGCCAAGACCGATGCGACCGGGCGCCGGTCGTTTCGCGAACTGCTCCGACAGGCCCGTGAGGTGCCCTGCGCGCGGGAGGCCCTGGCGTTCGCCTACCTCGACCTCGAGCCCGAATCGCGCCTTCGACTCATCCAGGCCGTGCTCGAGGAGCAAGAACCGGCGACCGAAGTACTCGGCGCCATGCTCGCCGTCGAGCCAGACCGCGCGATCGCAACAAGACTTGCCGATGCGCTCCAAGCGAGGGGGGACGACGAGGTCTACGCAACCCTCGACTGCCGCGTCGACGGGGGCGAAGCCTGCTTGGTGCAACGGCGATTCGGTTTCGGCGTCGAATGCCTGCGCGTCTCCTGGAAGCAGAGCGAGGTCCAACAGATCACGATTGAATCTCGAAGCGACCTGCAGCTGCGAGCCGAGCCGCCGTCTCCAGTACCCGAAGTCGCGGAGACCGTCGCCGAGCTTCTGTGGCCCTACCTCCGAGCGGGCGGCGTACTCCCCGAGGGGGCCAGCCGTTTCGCTCGGTTCTTCTCGATCGCCTGACCCGGCCCCGCTGTAGCCGGCGGCGATGAAAACCACGGGCGGCGCCGCGGCCGCCCGATCGCACCGCGCTCCTGCGCGCTAGTGTCCGTTGCCGAAGAGCACGTCGTCGATCTTCGGCGTTTCGAGGAGCGCGCCGTCGGGGCCGTCGCGGCGCACCGTGAAGAAGTGGCGCGCCTCCGAGTCGTTGTCCTCGCGCGCGACCACCAGAATGTTGTTCAGACCGGGTTGCAGAGGAATCACCGCGTCGAACTTGAGTTGCTGCGGCGTTGGGCTCCCCTGATTCGACTCGTAGAAGACCTTTCGCCCGCTCGAGAAGATGTAGAGGTCTCGTACGCGCTCCTTGTCTTCGGCGACCCCCTGAATGCGCAGGGTATCGCTTCGACTCACGAATGCGTCGGGTCCGACGAGCTGAAGCTCGGGCGCCTGGTAGTCGAGGGCCCAGGCAACCGCAGGCTCGCTGGTGACCTGTCCTTTGCCCGCTCCGACGTCGCTCCCGCGAACCCATGCGGGGCGGCCACCGCCGAGGTTGATCCGAACGTAGTCGCGAGGGCCGGTCGCGGTCTGGAGCAACACCGCCGGCGCCTCGATGCGACCGACGAGAGGAGCCGCATCGGACGGCGACTGCCGAAGCTCGGTCCCCGGAGCAAGCTCGATCAGCTTCTTGCTGCTGAGCTTCTTGACCGGTTCGCCCTCGTTGTAGACCGGAATCTCGAGCTTGTCGGAAGCGAAAACGTTAAGTTCCGTATCGTAGACCGTGGCTTCCACTTCCACCACGGACCCCTCGAAGTCGTCGAGCACTTGAAAGGTGAAGGGGACCATCCACTGCTCCCCCGGTTCGAGCGATTCGCTTTGGAAACGCCCGTTGTTCAAGAGCACGCCGCGACCGCTTCGATTGGCAAGGTTTGCCTGAAGCTCATAGGTGCGTCCGGGGCCGATGTCTTCGACGGTGAAATAGATGGTGACCTGCTCGCCCCGCTGAACCCGGCCGTCGCCATTGCCAAGCACGTCGTCGGCGATTTGAATCCCGTAGGCGAAGTGGGGCTGGGGCAGGGCGTGGATGACGGTTCGAACCTCGATGGATTCTGGAATCCGATCGTAAAATTCCTGAAATTCGACGGTAATCCCGTCTGCGCGATCCGAGATGCTGCGTGGAAGCCGGCACTGTCGGACCTCGTCTTCCATGCGACAGCGCCCCAGGGTGGTCTTCCAGGTACGGGTCTCACCGGGGTCGACCTTGCCGAACACCAGCTCACGCCCGTCGAACAGGCCATTGTCGCTCTTCGTGATCGCTCGCAGCTGGTAGAGCGAATGGGTGCCGGTGTTGGTCACATCGACTTCGAGCTCGAGCGGCTCTCCTGCGGCGACGCCCTTGTCGCCACCCGTCGTGCGCGCCGCAACGCGGACCTGACTTGGCCCTGCGTTCTTGCCTACGGTCCAGTCGACTCCGAGCTTGCGCAGATCGCGGGCGACCTTTTCGTCTTCCTGCTTCTGGAGGCGCTCGATGACCGGGCGCGCGGCACGAAGCATCTCGGTGCGGTCGGACGACTTCGCGTTGCTGATGAGGTTCGCTGAGAAGCGGATGAGGAAGTTCTCTTCGTCCTCGTTCTCCTGCTCGTTTGGCTCCGCCTCGAGGAGCTTCTGTCGAAGGTCGCTGCTGAGGTAGTAGCCGAGCATGACCGAGGGGCGCTCACCGTCGGTCGCGCTCTCATGCGTGAGGTGCGACGACAGGTCGGCCTCTCGGAGGAACGCCTGGTCGACTTCGAGGTTCATGTCCTCTTTGTCGACCGTCATCGGGCTGATCGCGATGTCGGGCACGATGCCGACCCCTTGGATCGAAACGTCACCCGGCGTGAGGTACTGCGCCACCGTGAGCTTGAGCGCCGCCTCGTTGGCCATACCGTCGGGGATTGGATAGAGCACCTGCACGCTGCCCTTGCCGAAGCTCTGCTCGCCGACGATCAGCGCGCGGTCGTGGTTCTTGAGGGCGCCGGCGACGATCTCGCTCGCAGACGCGCTGCCACCATCGATGAGCACGACGATGGGATAGTCGGGTTCGGTGTTGTTGGGGCGGGCGAAACGCTCTTCGCGCTGGTTCGGATCCTGCGAGGAGGTGGTGACGATCGGACCTCCGTCGAGGAACGTGTCGGCCACGTCGACCGCCTGGTCGAGAAGTCCGCCCGGATTGCCGCGCAGGTCGAGCACCAGCCCGGTCATCTGCTTTTTGTGAAGATTGGCGAGAGCCTGAAGAAGGGCGCGCTCCGTGTTGCCCTGAAAGCTGTTGATCTTGATGTAGCCGACGCCGTCTCGCAGCATGCGCGACTCGACCGCGTCGATGCTGATCCGCGCCCGGGTCAGCTCGACCGGTCGAGGTTTGCCCCAGGCACCGGCGTTGTTCTGCCGTGCGATGTAGATCGTCACCTTCGAACCGGGCGCGCCGCGCAGCCGGTCGACCGCCTCGCTGAGCGGCATGTTGAGTGTCGACTCGTCCTCAATTTTCACGATTCGGTCGTTGCGCTTGAGCCCGGCTCTCGAGGCGGGCGTGTTGTCGATCGGCTTGATGACAGTCAGATGGCCCTCGCGGAGCGAAATGACGATGCCGAGCCCCCCGAACTCGCCGCGCGTGCTCGTCTGCATATCCTTAAAGGTATCGGGATTGAGCAGCACCGTGTGCGGGTCGAGCGTCTTGAGCATGCCGTTGACCGCGCTGTATTCGATGTCCTCGAGCTCGAGACCTTCTTCGTCAGCCAGGTGCGTCTGCAGAAAGCCAAACACGTCGCGAAAGCGGCTCGACAGCGCCCAAGGGCTGTTCACATCGGACACCATGAACTCGCTCGTGTCCCCGTTGACCTGAACGGTGAGGCTTTCGGCCCCCTCCTCGTAGTGCACCAGCACCGGAGCGACGCTGCGCTGAATCTCGTTGAGGCCCGCGAGCATCATGCGCTGGTGGTCGACGCGCTCAGGGTCGACGTAGTTTTCGTTCACCTGGAGAATCGCTCGGTTCATCACCTTGAGTTTGGTGAGGTCCCAGGGGGTCTGTTCGAGCGCCGCCCGCGCACGCGGCGAGGTGTCGATGTCGATTTGGAGACCGTTCTCACGCGGCCAGCCGAACGAGAGGGTGAACGCGGCGAGGACGACCACCATGCCGAGGAGGGGCTTCCAGAATCTTTTCATGGTTTTTCGGGGGGAGGTAGGTGAGGGGGGGGGAGGGGAGTGTACCTGCCTTATCGGACAGGGCCAACGCGGTCCTTGTCAATCCTGAACATCGCTGCCGAGGGTTGTCTTCCCTACGAATATTGCACTTCGGGGTACCTAAGGTTATCGAACCAGCGTGCCAAGCCGTATTCTCCGGCAGCAAATCGCCCGACCCGTGCTCGAGATTTGCCAAGAGCTCCATCGCGCCGGCGAACGCGCATGGGTCGTGGGCGGATGCGTCCGGGACACCCTGCTCGGGGAGCGCGTCAACGACTGGGACGTCGCGACCTCCGCGCTTCCAGGCAAAGTGCAGAAGGTATTCCCTCGGGTGATCCCCACCGGCCTCGAGCACGGGACGGTGACCGTCTTGAATCGGGGGGGCGCCTACGAGGTGACGACGCTCCGCGGCGAAGGCGCGTACTCCGACGGCCGACGGCCAGACGAGGTCGTCTTCGTCGGCAACATCGAACAAGACCTCGCGCGACGAGACTTCACGGTAAACGCGATCGCCTACGACCCGATCGATGGCCGGGTGATCGACCCGTTCAACGGCCTTCACGACATGGGTGCGCGCAAGCTCCGTGCGGTCGGAAACCCGACCGAACGTTTCCAAGAGGATGGGCTCCGCATCCTCCGCGGCGCGCGTTTCGTCGCCACCCTCGATTTCGACCTCGAGGAGGATACCGAGGCGGCATTTCGCGGCGCGCTCGACACCTTCAAGAAGGTGAGCCCTGAGCGCGTTCGCGAAGAGTGGCTCAAGGCGATGAAGGCCCGAGCGCCCTCTCGGGCCTTCGAGGTGATGCGCCGAACCGGCATCCTCGAAGTGACGTACCCCGAACTGCTCGAGCAGGTCGGTTGCGAGCAGAACAAGTGGCACGCCTACGATGTGTGGGGACACACGATGCGCGTGCTCGACGAATCGGAGGGCGGTCCCATCGAGCGGATCGCGGCTCTCCTTCACGATGTAGCCAAGCCTCGGACACGGGCGCACTCGGACAAGACCGGCGACTGGACCTTCTATCACCACGAGCGCGTCGGCGGGGACATGGCGGACCGATGGCTGCGCGAGTACAAGTTCTCCAACCGAGAGCGCGACCTCGTGGTGAGCCTCGTCCGCAACCACTTGATTTGTTACAGCCCCGACTGGAGTGACGCGGCGGTTCGTCGATTCCTCAAGCGTGTCGGCTCCGATCGAGTCGAATCGCTCCTGCGGCTTGGGCGGGCGGACGCGCTCGGGAAGGGCCGGGAGGTCGACGCTGAACTCGCCGCGCTCGCGGAGCTGCGAAGTCGAATCGACGCCGAAGTCGAGCAGGGTGGCGCACTGACCACCCGAGATCTGGCCGTCAACGGCGACGACGTGATCTCCGTGCTCGAGGGGAGGGCAGGACCGATCGTCGGTCAGGTCCTCAGAGAGCTCCTCGAGCGGGTCATCGACGATCCGTCTCTAAACACGCGCGACGGCCTCATGCCGCTCGTCGAGACCCTCGTGCACCAGCAAAAAGCCCAAACCTGACCGTCACGCAGATTGGCTCCGGCTCCGAGTCCCATCCGTCCAGGCCAGGTCAAGGGCGCTTTGTTGGCCCCGGCTCCGGCTTTGGGTAGCGTCCTGCCCATGTCTCGTATGGGCGCGCTCGCGCTGGTTGCTCTGCTGACCTGGCCTTCGCTCGCGGTGGCGAAGAAGAGCGATAACTTCGGACACAGCTACGACCAGGTCTGGCGCGCCGCCGTACGACTGATTCGAGTCGACCAGGGCTACGCCATTCGCGATCGCGATGAGAGCATCGGCTACATGCTTTTCGACTACCAGGATGACGGCCGCAGCTATCCGGGCAGCATCGAGCTCATTCGCATCGAGGAGAACGGCGTCGAGCTAGTTCGGGTCGCGATTCAGATCCCGGCGATGCCTGGCTACATCGAACGGATGCTGCTCGACAAGCTCGCCCGCAAGCTCGTGAACGAATACGGAGAAGTCGCCCAGCCGGAACCTCCGAGCGACGACTCCGACGAAGAGTAGGGGTTCCCTTCGCCGCGACCCTCTCGATGCAAGCGAGCCTAGGGCGTCGGGTCAGCCTCGGACTGCTCGAAGCAGAAGAGTCGAAGATTGTCGATGCCGCAGGTAAAGAAGACGCCGTCGGTCCACCCGGTGAAGTCGGCCCAGATCGAACCAGCCGTCGACGGGGCAGCCAAGCTGTTGCCGGTGGTGAGCCCCAGGCAGCCGTTGTTGTCTGCAATGGCGTCGACCTTGCCTTCGACATTGGTGTTGGTCCAGACGAAGCAGCCCTCGGGTGCGTTCACCGACCTTGCGCAGACCGTTTCCGAGACGGGCACGAGGCCGTACTCGTTTACGTTGAGGAAGTCCCTGAGGTTCGCCTCTCCGATCGGCGGCGGGTTCGCGGTGAGGCGATCCCAACTCGACGACACCTCGACGCCGTCGAGTCGACGATAGGGAAGCACAGACTTCTCGAACCGCTTGAAGGGCGAGGTGCAACTGTCGCTCGTCCATGAGAACCAATAGCCGCCGAGACCGGCGTCCCTGGCGAGATCCGCGCAAGTCATGTCGGCACCACGCGGTCCGCCGAGCGCCGCGTTGGAGATGGTGCTGCTGACGAACGTGAGGCCCGCAGGTTGGCACGCGTCGTCGACGCAGACCTCCATCGCTTCGCAGGCTCCATCGCCGCAGAAGCGAGTCTCGGCCGGGCCGGCCCACTGCGCATCGCCCGAAGGAATGCAGGCGCCGCCTGTACCACCCATGCCGCCCATGCCGCCCATGCCGCCCATCGCCGCCCATGCCGCCAACACCGCCAACACCGCCAACACCGCCGGTTCCGCCAACGGCACCCGTGCCGCCCGTGCCACCGGTACCACCCGTGCCGCCGGTACCGCCTGTACCACCCGTGCCGCCGACACCACCCGTGCCGCCGGTACCGCCTGTGCCACCCGTGCCGCCTACGCCGCCCGTGCCACCGACGCCGCCTGTGCCACCGGTTCCGCCAACACCACCGGTGCCACCAGTGCCACCCGTGCCGCCGACACCACCCGTGCCACCGGTACCGCCCGTCCCGCCGCCGTCAACGCAGGTCACGCGCACGGTCCAGCGCTCGATGCAGGCGTTGAAGTGATCGTCCGAGACCGAAATCGTGATGTGCTGGTCGCCAGGAACGCGACAGGTGTAGGTCGTGTTCTGGGCGTTCGGATTCGCGATCGTGCCGCCCGTCGCGCTCCAGCGATACGCGACGGTATCGCCGTCTTCGTCGATCGCCGAGGACATCAGATCGATGTCGTTGCCAACCGATGTCTGCAGCGGCGACACGACAACCTTCGTAAGCTGCGCACAAAAATTGAACTTGGCTTCGACGCGGACGGCTCCGCCGTTGGGGCCACCCTGACAGCGGAGCATTACGTAGACCTCGCTCACGGCGTCCACGCGAATGTCGAAGGGCGCGGACCCGCGGCAGGTCGTCGAGCCATCGGTCGACGTCGCCGAAAGGGCGATCGTGTATCCACTGCCGGCAGGGATTCCGAAAATCTCGGCTGACGCGGTCGCTCCAGGCGCGCTCGTGTCGATGGTGCCCGACATCGGCGCCATGGTCCCGCCGGTAACTTGCCAATCGACTTCGTCGATCTGGTCGCCGTTCTCGAGAACGAGCTCGAGGGACAGAGCACCGGCTGGGCCTGTATCCGAGCTACAGGCAGAACCGAACATGGCTAGCGCCATGAGGGTGCAGAGGAGACTCCAACAACGAGTTGCGCGCATCATGTGTCCTTGGGGTAGGAGCTCTGCTGCCCGAACGGGCTCGGCAGCGGGGCGACCTGGACGATGACGGTATCACAATGGCGTTTTGGTCTGAGCCGGTTTTTTTCGCGGTTCGTGGCGAAGCGCAGATTCGTGCGAAAGCTCACAATTCGCCGTGACTAGCGACCCCGCCTAGCGACCCTGGGCCTTGCCCGTCATCGGGACGAACCGCACCGGGAGGACAGTGCGCTCCTCGAACCCGCTGCCGCGCCGAACGAGGACCATCAGCGCCTGAGATCCCTTCCCGACCGGGATGACCAACACGCCGCCCTCCCTGAGCTGCTGCTTCAAAGGCTCCGGAATCATTGGGGGAGCTGCGGTCACCAAGATGGCGTCGAAAGGGGCCTTGCTCGGCCATCCCGCGTACCCATCTCCGTGACGCACGGTGACGCGCGGCCCGTAGCCTAGGGTCGAGAGGGTGGAGCGAGCCTGACTCGCGAGCGGCTCGATGATTTCGATCGAGAACACCTCCGCGCCAACTTCGGCAAGAACCGCCGTCTGGTAGCCGGACCCGGTCCCGATCTCGAGCACACGGTCTCCGGGCTCGATTGCGGCGAGCTCGGTCATGAGGGCAACGATGTACGGCTGGCTGATCGTCTGCCGGTACCCGATGGGCAGCGGACGATCGTCGTAGGCATCGGAGCGCACGGATGCAGGCACGAAGCGATGCCGAGGTACCCTGCGCATCGCTTCGAGCACCCGGGAATCTCGAACCCCACGCGGGGCGATCTGATCGCGCACCATCCGCTCCCGGGCCACCGCGTTCATCGTCTCGGGCTCATCGCGCGCAGCGTTGGCCGCAACATCGGCTTCTGGCGCCCGGCTCGGAGCGCAGGCGCCCAACGCGCAGAGCATCAAGACGACCAGAACTTGCACGAGGCTGAGCGTACCGAACTCTCGGCGAAGTGTCCCCCGGAGACGGGATCGAAAGTGTGATAGGAGCACCCGATGAGCGCACGCATTCTGGTGTACGGATCGTACGGATACACCGGCGACCTAGTCGCGAGGTTCGCCCGGGAGCAGGGAATCGATATCGTCCTGTCGGGCCGGAACGCCGCCCGGCTTGGTGCCCAGGCAGAACGAACCGGATTCGAGTCGATCGTCGCCGACCTCGACGATGCGCGCGCCTTTCGCGACGCGCTCGACGGCGTGTCGGTCGTCATTCACTGCGCGGGCCCGTTTTCCCACACCTATCGGGCCGTCGCCGAGGCCTGCCTCGAAACCGGAACGCACTACACCGATATCACCGGCGAAGCCGCAGTCTTCGAAGGGCTCTGGCGCATGGACGCGGACGCCCAGTCGGCCGGCGTCATGCTGCTGCCAGGCACCGGGTTCGACGTCGTGCCGTCCGACTGCCTCGCTGCTCATCTGAAGTCGCGATGTCCGACGGCCACGCATCTCGAACTCGCGTTTCGGGGTCGCGGCGGCGGCGTCTCGCACGGGACCGCAACCACCATGGTCGAGAACCTCGCGGACGGCGGGGCGATTCGCCGCGATGGTGTCATGACACAGGTCCCGGCCGCATGGGGCTCTCGAGAGATCGACTTCGGGGACGGCAAGCCGGTCCACTGCATGACGATCCCGTGGGGTGACGTGATTACGGCGTTCAAGAGCACCGACATTCCCAACATCGTCGTGTATACGGCGGTGCCGCCGCGTGCGACCCAAGTCCTCAAGCTGCTGAGGCCGGTGATGCCACTGATGGGCCTCGGCCCCGTCCAGTCGTTCCTGAAGAAACGAGTGGACGCCCAGCCAGCCGGGCCCAGCGACGAGACGCGGGCCGCCGCAACCATGGAGCTCTGGGGCGAGGCGAAAGGACCCGAGGGAGAGGCAGTGACATCGCGGCTGCGGACCCCCGAGGGATACACCCTCACGGCAGCCATGGCGCTGCGAATTGCCGCAAAGATCGCCGACGGAAAGTTCAAGGCGGGCTTTCAGACCCCCTCGACGGCCTTCGGCAAGGACCTGATTCTCGAACTCGAAGGCACTGAGCGATTCGACGACTGAGAGCGCGCGGTTGCCTCGGGCCGGGCCGGCCAAAGAACGTAGTTGCCCAGCGCAGTCCCGCCGCTATTCTTCGGCGCCCATGGGACTGGTAGTCCAGAAGTACGGGGGTACGAGCGTCGGCTCCCTCGAGCGCATCCGCAAGGTCGCCGAGCGCGTCGCCCAAACCCATCGCGAGGGCCATCAGGTCATCGTCGTGGTGAGCGCGATGGCCGGGGAGACCGACCGTCTGCTCACGCTCGGGCGCGAGCTCAGCAGTCGGCCCGCCGAACGAGAAATGGACGTACTCGTCGCCAGCGGCGAGCAGGTCAGCGCGGCCCTGCTGGCCGTTCAGCTCAACGAAATCGGGGTACCCGCCCGTTCGATGCTTGGTCATCAGGCCCGCATTCTCACCGACAGCGTTCACACCAAGGCGAGGATCCAAACCATCGACGGCGCCGGACTGCGATCGACGCTGGAAACCGGCCAGGTGCTCGTGGTGGCGGGGTTTCAAGGCACCGACGTGTACGGCAACATCACCACGCTCGGCCGCGGCGGTTCAGATACCTCGGCCGTCGCCGTCGCGGCAGCCGTGGGCGCAGACGTTTGCGAGATCTGCACCGACGTCGACGGGGTGTACACCACCGACCCGAGCGTCTGCCCCAGTGCCCGTAAGATCGACCGCATAAGCTACGAGGAGATGCTCGAGCTGTCCTCGCTCGGCGCGAAGGTGCTACAGATACGCTCCGTCGAGCTTGCGATGAAGCACGGAATGCCGCTTCACGTGCGCTCGAGCTTCTCGAAATCCGAAGGGACGATCGTGACCGACGAACAGCACCTCCTCGAACGCGTCGTCGTCGCCGGCGTAGCGGCAGACAAGAAAACCGTAAAGCTCACCGTGCGCGCCTTGCCCGATCATCCCGGAGTCGTCGCAAGCGTGTTCGAGCCGCTGGCCGAGGCCAACATTTCGGTCGACATGATCATCCAGAACGTGTCGAAAGCCGGACACACCGACCTGACCTTCACGGTGAACCGCGGCGAAGCCGACCGAGCCGAAGAGATCGCCAGGGAAATCGCGAGCGGTGTCGATGCAGAAGACGTCCTGCGAGACAACGAGGTCGCCAAGGTGTCCATCGTCGGGGTGGGGATGCGCAACCACGCAGGGGTTGCAGCACGCATGTTCCGACTCCTCGCCGACAACGACATCAACATCCAGGCGATCAGCACGAGTGAAATCAAGACCTCGTGCCTCATCCACGCAGAGCACGCCGATCAGGCGGTGGTCGTGCTCCACGAAGGGTTTGCACTCGCCGAAGGCGCTACCTGATTGATCTGGCCTAGGTCTGCGGGCTGGGGCCTTGCGCCCTCGCACAACGCACGATCGCTCGCGGCCGATGACCGCGCGTGCATGAAAGCGAGCCCGCGGCACCGGTACAGAGCGCGGCAGCGGTCGTCGCGATCCTCTGCGTCTTCGCGCTCGGGTCACACCGACCGCTCGAGCTGCGGCTTCAGCCCGCGCCACGGTCGCGAACGAGCGACCACCCATCCCGAGAACCGGCGCCAACGCCGTTCTGCCTCCGAAGGGCAACCGCGGCAGAGCTCGACACGCTGCCGGGCGTGGGTCCGGCGCTCGCGGCTCGCATTCTCGCCGACCGAACCCGTCGAGGCGCGTTCGAAAGCCTCGAAGCCCTCGAGCGGGTCCGTGGCATCGGACCGAAGACCATCGACGCGATCCGCCGCTCGGGCCTAGCGCGTACCGATCTGAACGCCGACCCGTGCGGTAGCCGTGATGAAGAAGGGGTCGAGCGGACTCCGGGCGCTGGTGGTGATCCAGTAGGCGCGGACGTCGGCGCCGACCAGCCATCGGGGATTGATGAGAAAGTCCACGCCGACGAGGGCGTGGAGGGCGAAATCGCCGACCGCACCCCGCGACCGACCGCTCACGACCCCGTCGAGGCCCGCCCCCACGAAGGGCACGAACCGCACGAGATCGAGAAGATACAAGGTCTCGAGCCCGGCGATGCCCATCTGGAACGGATCGGCGTCCGGGAACACGGCGTAGGTCGCCACGCCCTGAACCACCCAGGCGTCGCCGATCCCGAACCCTGAGCTCAGCGCAAGGCTGACACCGTTGCGGGGCAGGGTGTTCGAGTTGGGATTGCCCGACCAGCCGACGGCGAGGCCGAGAGTTGCCGTGTCTTCGTAGGCGCGGGCGGTCACCGGCGCCGCGGTGCCGACCAGGGCCAAAAGGGCAGCGCAAATCGGGCGGCAGGCACGCAACTCGACCGCTCTAGCACGGGCCTCCGCCGCGACGCGAGGCTGCGTTGACTGCGAGGTCGCCCCGTGTATAGTCCGCTGCCGATTCGCCCGGATTTACGACTGCTTAGGAGGTGTGGCCTTGTCGAACGATTCCGCCGAAGACCCAAACGACAGCACGCTCACGCCCGGAGAGAGGCTAGCCGCCGCCCGCGCCGCCAAGTCCGCCCGGAAGGCTGCCACGCGCGGACGCCAGGCCGAAATGGTCGAAGACAAGGCGCTTTCGCAGGCCGCGGCCGCGACCGACTGGCTGTCCGACAACCTGCGCCCGCTCGCTCTGGCTGCGGCGGGCGTGCTGACGGTCGCAACGGTTGGAATCGCCTGGTCGGCCGTAACCCACAAAAAGAGCGAAGAGGCCGGGGCCGAGCTCGCAGCAGTTCTCGACGCCACCATTTACGACGAGGCAGAACTCGCGGAGTCGTACGCCACCGTCGCGCAGAACCACGCTGGAACCGTCGCCGCAACCTGGGCGAAAATCGGGGAGGCCCGCGCCCGTTTCGATCAGGGTGAGTTCACCTTGGCCCGAGATGCCTACGAGAGCGCGCTTGCCAGCAGCGAGGACGAATCGATGCGATGGGTCGCGCTCGAGGGCATCGCCTACACGTACGAAGCCGAAGAAAACTACGATGCCGCCATGGAGAAGCTCGAAGCCCTCCGGGCGATCGGCACCGAGGTTGCCCCCATCGCGAGTTACCACCAGGCGCGGCTCATGATCGCCCAAGGCAACTCCGATGAAGCCAAGCTCAAGCTCCAAAGCGTGTTGAACGATCTGCGCCAACCCGATGCGCCTGCCCTGCCGTTTACGCAGAGCCAGGCGCAGTCGCGCCTCTCACGCATCGACCCAAGCCTGGCGCCGGCAGCCGCTCCCAACGTCGAGGCCCTGCAGCGACAGCTCAACGAGATGATGCTGCGCCAACAGCAGCAGCAACAGCCCCCCTCCGGCACTCCTTAACCCCATGCCGCAGTCGCTCGCGCTCATGGCCGGACTGCTCTTTCTGCTCGCCGGATGCGTCTCTTCAGGGGACGCGACGCGGGCGGACACGTTCGGCTGGGTGGAAGACGGAGACAACTACGTCCCCCCGGGAGAGGGAGGCTTCAACGTGCGTTGGTCGGAGCAGCTCACCGACCGCACTGAAGCCCGCTACCTCCCGGTCGAGATGGCGAGCGCCGCGTTCGATCCGCGCCGAGAGAGAGTCTATATCGGTACGTCGAAGGGCGATTTCTTCGCGTTCCGCATCGATGGACGTCGGCTGTGGATCTACGACACGGTCGCGCAGATCGAAGCCCGGCCCGCGATCGACGCCCGAACGGGACAAGTCTACCTGCCGTCGATGGATGGATACCTGCACGCGCTCGATCTCGACGGAGACCTGCGTTGGAAGACCAAGCTCCCAGGGACGCTTCGCAACGCGCCGATCCTCACCGAAGACGCAGTCTATGTCGTCGGCGACAACGACATCATCACCGCCATGGCGCGCAAGGATGGTCGCGTCCTGTGGACCTACGAAAAGGAACTGGCGGACGAGATTACGATTTCGGGACACTCGGGGCTCTTGCTCCAAGATGACCGCCTCTACGTCGGCTTCACCGATGGCGCGGTCGCTGCCATCAACCCGCAAGACGGACGGCTCTTATGGGAGCTCGAGACCGCCCTCGACGTTGCGGTGCAGCCGGGCAACGTGCCCCGGTTCCTCGATGTCGATACCACGCCGGTCATCCACGATGGCACCGTCTTCGTCGCTTCGTTCACCGCGGGGCTCTACGCGCTCGACGCCGACAGCGGCACCGTGGAATGGCGCGACAAGTCCTTCAAGGGCGTGACGGGACTGGCGATTGCAGGGCGGATGCTGGTCATTGCGTCGGCGCGCCGCGGCATGACCATGCTCGACCTGCGCTCCCGAGAAGTCCTCTGGGAAAAGGCGCCCGAACGAGGCGCACCGACCGCCCCCGTCCTCACCGAGACCGGAACGGTGCTCTACGGCGAGACGCTAGGCTCGCTGCTGGCGCTCGCGCTGTCGGACGGACGCGAAATCGCCCGGGCCGAAGGCGGCCTAGGCTTCTCCGCCACGCCGTCGGTTTCTGGCGGCTACGGGGGGGCCCTCTCGAACGGCGGCCGCTTCTTGTTGCTCCGGATCAACTAGGCCCGCGGCCAGCATCAGCCCGACTGACACCGGCGGGTTGCGGGACCGTGGTTGGGGCGCCCCCCGTGGGCTATGCGGCGTAGTCCAACGGCTCACATGTGGGCTTGAATTGGGAAAACACCGATGACACCGTCATCATGTTGTCCCGCGGGATTTGGCGCGGGACGTTGGATGTCCCTCTTACATGAGAGCGAGCAAATGAATCAGAGCACCCGTTTCCTGATGAAGACAATATTCTTATCGTCTTCCCTTGCCTTGGTAGCAGCCTGCGGCGACAGCGGCGGCAACTCGACTCCCCAGGTCGACTCCGATCTGCCGGGGATCTACTCGATTACGCTCTTTCAGGCGAGCGACCCCGACTCGACGGCAGAAGACGTCTGCGAACAGATCGAAGACGTCGAGAACGCTGCCAACTACTTGGTCCTCTACAGCTTCGTCGCGGACGAGGACCCAGACACCGCGCGGCTCGGGGGCCTGTTCTGCAACAGCATCGCCGACTGCGAGACCTCGGCGGCCAACGCTCCCGAGCCTGTGTTCGGCTACGTGTTCATCGAAGGTAGCGATGCGGACGGCTGGAGTGGCTTCGGCATTTCTGACGTCGGCTCCTTTGGCGACCAGTGCCTGGCCGAGGTGAATCGGCACACGCTCACCGCGACCGGCCAAACGCTCGTCATCGAAACAACGGTGGTCGACAACACCTTCCCGCCCGACCTCGACGGCACGCTTGCGACGTGCCGAAACGGGGACGCACTGATCGGAATCGACGACCCCGATCTGGTCTGCAAGGAGCGCTTCGTGGTCGAGGCGACGTTCGAACAGGGACTCTAAGCGGCCCGCGCCTGCGTTCAGCGTTCTGGACGCGGCACAAAAAACCCGCAGGGCCGTGCGCCCCGCGGGTTTTCTTTGTTGTGCCGCCTGACGCGGCTTGCTTCACCTTAGAGCGGCACCACTGGAAGGACGATGGGCGCGCCGGTGTTCGGGGCCGGGTTGTCGAATGTGCAGGTGGCCGAATCGACGTTCAGCGCCGTGCCGCTTGACGCAATGGTGAGCTGCAGCAGGAAGTCGCCCGAGAAGTTCACCTGCACGTTGGGCGACGATGTCGCGGTGACCGCGGTGATCGCTGGGAGAATCTCATCGTCAAGAGTCAGCACATTGCCACCCCCGGTGAAGTCACCAAGGAACGAACCCGCAAGGCTCGGGTCGAGGCTGTTCACGAGCTCTGAGGGCGTGCCCGATGTCACGGTGCTGAAGATGTCCGCGCCGTCGACGGTCACGAGACCGCCCGCAAGACCGAGTGACGGGTTCTCCGCCACGATGGTCACGTCGTGGCTCAGATTGCCGTCACCGGTCGAAGTGACGTCGAGGCTGATAAAGACGTCGATCGCGAGCTGCGAGTTGAGCACGCCACCGGGGACCTCACATCCGCGAACTACCTGGGCGCCGAATGGACCGCAGGAACCACCGCCGACAACTCCGCTCGAGCTGATCGTGCATCCGGAGCAGGTAGTGCTCGGCTGATCGTAGGTACAGCCGCTCGCGGACTTCGGTTGCGCGTTCCAGCCGGTGCTGCCCACGCCCTCGCCGATGATGCCGCTCGTCATGCCGCCCATACCCGCCATGCCGCCCATACCCGCCATGCCGCCCATACCCGCCATGCCGCCCATACCCGCCATGCCGCCCATACCCGCCATGCCGCCCATGCCAGCCATGCCGCCCATGCCAGCCATGCCGCCCATGCCAGCCATGCCGCCCATGCCAGCCATGCCGCCCATGCCAGCCGCGCCGCCCGTGCCGCCCGTGCCGCCGGTTGCACCCGTACCGCCGGTTGCGCCCGTGCCGCCGCCTCCAGTGCCACCAAGGGGGCCGTTTTCGTCGTCTCCGCAGCCAACTGCCAGCAAAGCGGTGAGCGCAACTAGACCCATCAGGGTCCTCATTGACTTAAGCATCTGTCTCTCCTCCAAATCGTCTGAACAAAAGCCGTTCAGTATCGGCTCCGCGCCAATCGGCTGAGAGTATCCCCAACTCGGTTGCGGAATCAACGGAAAAACCCGCGAGCCGAAGCCCGCGGGTTTCCTTGGTTTTGCGCTCTAAAGCGCCTGTCGCTTCGCGTGCTTTACAGAACGGGAAGGACGATGGGTGCGCCGGTGTTCGGCGCCGGGTTGTCGAATGTGCAGGCGGCCGAGTCGACGTCGAGCGCCGTGCCGCTCGCCACGATGGTGAGGCTCAGGAGGAAGTTCCCCGAGAAGTTCACCTCGACGTTCGGCGACGAGGTCGGCGTCACCGCAGTGACGGCGGGAAGGATCTCGTCGTCGAGCAGAAGAACCGGTCCGCCGCCGGTGAACACACCGAGCAGCTGCCCTTCGAGTGCCGGGTCAAGGATGTTGACCAGCTGTGACGGGGTACCCGAGGTGACGGTGCTGAAGATATCCGCACCGTCCACGGTCACGAGTCCCGCTGCCAATGCGAGCGCCGAACCCGACTGGGCTTCAATGGTGATGTCGTGGCTGAGGTTGCCGTCGCCGGTCGAGGTGACGTCCAGGCTGATGACGACGTCGATCGCCAACTGCGAGTTGAGCACGCCGCCCGGAACCTCACAGCCGCCGACGACCTGCGCGCCGAAGGGACCGCAGGAACCACCGCCCGGCACACCCTCATTGCTGATGTTGCAGCCGGTGCAGACCGTGTTCTCCGGATCGTAGGTACAGCCGGTCGCAACCTTGGGCTGCGCGTTCCAGCCGGTGCCCCCGACGCCCGGTCCGATGACCGGATCGCTGGGTGCTTCGCAGCTACCGTTGACGCACTGGCCGCCGTCACCGCATGCGGTGCCGTTCGGCAAGTTCGAGGCGTCGCAGATGCCGTCGTCCGGATTGCAGGTGTTGGCCTGGCACTCGCCAAGGGGCGGACAGACAACGCCGTCGCAGGGATCAACCGGCGCTTCGCACATGCCGTCGACGCAGATGTCGTCGCCGGGGCAGTCCGCATCGACTACGCACTCGGGTGGCTCGTCGGCGCACATGCCGTCGACGCAGATTTCACCCGCTGGGCAGTCAGCGTTGGTCGTGCACTCGGGCGGTGCTTCGACGCACATGCCGTCGACGCAGATGTCGTCGCCGGGGCAGTCCGCGTCGACTACGCACGCAGGCGGTGCTTCGACACACATCCCGTCGACGCAGATGTCGCCGTCTTCGCAGTCGCCGTTGGTCGTGCACTCGGGCGGTGCTTCGACGCACATGCCGTCTTCACAAATCTCGCCTTGGTCGCAGTCATCGTTGATGACGCACTCGGGGGGAGGGGTGGCGCCCGTGCCGCCCATGCCGCCAGCACCGCCCATGCCGCCAGCACCGCCCATGCCGCCGGTTCCACCAGTGCCGCCGGCTCCGCCCATGCCGCCAGCGCCACCGCTACCGCCGGTGCCGCCACCGTCGACGCAGCGGACGGCGATGGTCCAGTCGCTCGAGCAGAACTCGAAGTCATCGTCAGAGACTTTGATGGTGACTGTCTGGTCGCCTGCTGACGCGCAGGTGTAGGTCGTCGAGCTCGCACCCGGGTCGGCGATGGTGCCGCCGGTCGCGCTCCACATGTAGCGGACTGGGTCGCCCTCGACGTCGGTCGATTCGGCGACGAGGGTGATGTCGTTGCCGATCGAGGTCTGAAGCGGCGAGGCAATCGCCTTGCTGAGCTCGGCGCAGACATTGAACTTGCCGTTCGCGCGCACAGAGCCGAACTGCGGCGGCCGGATGCAGTTGAGCATCACGTGAACCTCCGTCGCGGCACCGATCTCGATGTCGAAGGGAGCGGACCCTTCACAGACGGTGCCGTCGGTTCCAGTTGCCGACATCGCAATTTCGTATCCGGTGCCTGGGGGCAACCCGAACACTTCGACGGAGGCCGTCGAGCTGGGGGCGGTGACGTCGATGGAGCCCATCATCGGGGCCATGCTGCCGCCGGTGATGACCCAGTCGACTTCGTCGATTTCTACACCGCCGTCGAGCGTGAGCTCGAGGGCGAGGGAGCCGGTGTTCGGATCGGAATCCGTGGCGCAGCCGAGCGCGGTGATCAGTGCGCCGCTGACCATGAGCAAGAGCAGACGCAGTGGACGATAGCCTGACATGAGGAGCCTCCTACGGGGCGGTTGAGGAACTGCAGAAACCTCACGGTTCAATGGAACCGAGGTTCAACGGCCGCGACGCTACCACCGATCAATTCGACTATTCAAGAACGAAGAATCGAACTTGGGCGCCTTTTTTTCAGTCTGTGCGCTAGCTCACAAAACCATCAGGCTTCGGGTGCCGACCGCGTCGCATTACTCGAAACGGTTGGTCCGGAGTTTCACCCGGCTGGATGTATTTTGCTGCCAGACCGCGTGCGCATGGCGTCCTTCATCGACCGCAACCACCGGGATGTCGGCGTTGGAGTTGATGTTTTCGAGCCGCTCAGCGGTGAGCCAGTCGGTTCCGGGGTCGCGCCGGTTCGACCAGATGCTCTCCCATTGCTCCCAGGACTGGCGCCAGACGACGAACACGTTGCCCGCACGGTTGGTTCCAATCGCAGGGCGAGTCGCGTCGGCATCGAGGGTGGGGTCCATGTTGGGGGGCTCGACCAAGACAGGCGCCGCCCACCCAGAGTCAGGAACGTAGTCCGCCGCCCAAATGTTGAGGAAGTCCGGGTCTGCCTGCGACCAGACCGCGTAGGCCGTGCCGGAGCCATCGACGGCGATTTCCGGGGCACGCGTGTCGCCGCCGTCAGCCGCGTCGATGCGTTCGGGCGCACCCCATTCGTCGCCGCTGAATCGCGCGCTCCAGACGTCGAGGCGGGGTTCGAGCTCGTCGTCGTTGTCCTGCTCCCATACCGCGAACGCATCCCCGTTGGCGCCGACCGCCAGTCGAAACACGTCTGCACGCGTCAGTGAGTCGGACTTAACCTCGACCGGTTCGCCCCAGCCGGTGCCGGGCACGTACCGATTGCTCCAAAGCACGCGGCCGCCTTGGCCGCTCGGGCCCGCAGGCGGGTCCCACATCGCGATCACGGCGCCCGCGTCGTCGGAGCCGATCGCCGTCTGCGCGGCAGCGATGAGCGTCACCGGCCTGGCGATGGTCTCTGCTTCACCCCAGCCCGAACCGGGCTCGTATCGGATGGCACGGATGACCTGACGGCCGCTCAGCGGGTCGAGTTCGACCCAGATCGCAGTGGCATTCCCGTCCCGATCGGCAGTAATCGCCGGAAGCCTTGCGTCCTCGGGGACCCCCGTCTGCAGGAGCTCGGGCGTGCCCCAGGCCAGGGCGTCGACGTCGTAGCGGTTGGTCCAGATGTTCTGGGTGAACGTGTCGATGTTGCGTTCCCAGACCGCGAACGCATTGCCATCGGCATCGAGGGCGACCTTGGGAGAGGACACCACCCCGCTCCCGTCGTCGATGGGCTCGGGAGTTCCCCAGAGGTCGCGACGCGTGTATCGGTTGGCGAGGATCGTGGTGACGCCGGAGTCTTCGACCGCCTCCCAGACGACCACCGCCGAAAGCTGCTCATCGACGGCGATGTCTTGGGCGCGCGAGTTGGTCGGCAGTTCCGCGGGCTCGATCAGCTCGGACTGTTCGCCCCAGGCGGCATCGAGGGTCGAGAACGACCAGCTGAAGTCGTTTTCGAGTCGACTCCCGTTGGTTGCGGTGAGGCCGGTCGTGACCGTGACCGTGTAGCTTGAGAGAATGTCGAGTTCCTCGGCGGGCGTGAGTTCGGCCGCCGTCCCCACCTGATCGGCGGGCGCGTTGGGGTCTTCTTCGAGAATCTCCACCGAGCTCGGAACGCGGGTGCCATCCCCGTCGACCAAGAAAAAAGTCTCGCTCGTGACCGTGGCGGGATCGATCGCCGCGCTCACACGCACCGCGATTCGCTGCGTGACCGGCACGAGCTCGCTGCCCGGTTCGGGCGCGGTTTGCTCGATCTCGAGAAACGTGCCGTCCGGGGGCGTGTCGTCGTCGCCGCCTTTGCAGGAGAGAGCAACGAGCACGAACGGGAGCGCACAGTAAGCCAGCCAACGGGATTGCATGGGGACCTCCTAAGGCCGGTGGGGATACCACAGTCGGTGCCGGGGCGCACTCGTCCTGGACGCCGGCGCGCGGCCCGGGACCCCGCGCGAATCCGTCTGCTTCTTGCTACCTGTTGCTACTTCGCGCGCTTGATCTTAACGGTTCGCTTGGTCGTGGCGTCGAGCTGCCCTTCGGGACCGTCGACGCCAAGGACGTTCGCCGCCTGCAGGATCTTGGTCTTGATGACCGACGAACGCGGTACCAGGTCGCCGAGACCTATCTTGGAGACCACGTCGGTGTTGATCGTGTAGGTAATCTCCTGAGGCTTCTCCGCGAAGTCGTGTTTCACGAAACCGCTCCCCTTGGCCTCGACACGGAGCACCACGCCGTCTTTGGTACGCTTCACCAGCTTGACGGTCGCCTCTTCCGTGATGCGGGTTTGCATCTCGTTGACTCCGGTGACGACGGTCCAGGTGGCGCCGACGCCGACCGGCTCCTCGGGGAAGGGCGGTACCATCCATCGAAGGTGCGCCCGCATCGAATCGAGAAACGGTTTGTGCACCTTCTTGGCGCGATTCTGCTGGTCCTCGAGCGGCGGCGGTTCGACGGTAAGCTCGGTGACGATACCCTGCGCGTCGATTTGATAGCTGCCCGTGACTCCTGTTGTGTCGAGCTGCTTGGCGTTGGGCTTGGCGACGGACTTCTTCAGCTCGGTGACTTTTCGGACGGCGAGTTCCACCTCGGCGATCCCGTCGTCGGAGACCGACTTGGTTTCCAGGTCGATGACCTGCACCACGTCGCGCGGGCTGTAGAGGCTGTCCCAGCCACCCCCGTCCATGGCGATGGTCTCTGAAACGTGGACGCTCATCGCTTGCTTGCCCCCCTCAGCGAAGGAGCGTCGAAGCTCGCGCAGCGGCGCCTTGCCCGCGGAGACCAGCGTGACGGTAGGGGCCGGTTCCGGATCGAGTTCCGCCTCCGCAGGGGGTGCTTTCGGGGTTGCGGCGGCATCGGCAGCCTCCGCCTCCGCCTCCGTGTCGGCAGCGGGGTCGGCCACGGTGTCCGCTTCGCCAGGAGCCTCCGCTTTGGAGCAGCCGAAGACGAACAAGCACAGCAACAACAGAATCAAACGCATGGACTCTCCTTAGCATGGCGAACACACGGGGCGCATGTTCGATTCCCGACAAATTCGGTCATTTGGGGCGCTAGTTCACGGGGACCTGCACACCGTCGCCTGGCGCATCGTAGAGACAGGCCCCCCCGCTTACGTTGAGGGAGGTGCCGGATGCGTTGACGATCAGCTCGAGCAGAAAGTCGCCTGAGAAGTTGAAGTTGACGCTGGGTGACGATGTCGGGGTAACGGCGGTGACGACCGTCGGAATCTCGACGCCGAGACCCGTGGCCGGATCGTTGTCGAGAAGGAGAACGTTGCTGCCCCCGGTGAACGCACCGAGGACCGTATTGGCGAAGGCCGGATCCAACGCGTTGACAAGTGTCGACGGAATGCCCGAGGTCACTACGCTGAGCACCTCCAACCCCAACACATTGACGAGACCCGCTGCGGTGCTGAGGGCTGGGTTCTCCGCTCGGATCGTGATGCCGTGGAGGATGTTGCCCGCACCGTCCGACACGATGTCGAGTGTGATCGTCACATCGATCGCGAGCTGCGCGTTGAGCACGCCGCCCGGGACCTCACAGCCTCCAACCACCTGCGTGCCGAACTGGCCACACTGACCTCCGCCCGGGACCGGAGGTCCAGTGACGGTACAGCCAGTACACGCCGTGGCGACAGGGTCGTACGTGCAGCCCGTCGCCGTCGTCGGGATCGCCGCCCACACCGTCTGCCCGACGCCAACCCCGATGTCGGGGGGTAATCCGCAGGTCCCCGCGCCATCGCAGAGGTTTGGCGGGAACGCGCAGGGCGTGCCAGCTGCCGAGTTGTCGTCGCCACATACGCGCGGCGAGCCAGAACACCTGTTGTCGGTGCACTCGTTGCCGTCGTCCGGACAGTCTGCCGCGACGTTACACTCATCGAGGGTGACGCAGGTTCCGCCGCCGCAGATGCCGAGATTGGAGCCACTTCCCGTGCTACACGAAACGCCGTCGTTTCCGGGAATTTCGGGAGCGCAGACGCCCGTGCTGAAGTTGCAGGCTGCGCCCGGAGCCACGAGACACGCGGTGCTCGGGTCCTCGCAGTCGGAGTCCTGGGTGCACCGAAGCGGACCACAGACGCCCGCGCCGTCACACTGACCGGCGCCTTGGTTGCAAGTCGTGCCAAGAGGTCTGTTCTGCGTGCCGCAGGAGCTCGGCGTGCCGCTGCAAGTAGCAGCCACACAGTCGGTGGCTCCGGGGCAGTCCCAAGGCGCGATGCACGCGTCCAGCGAGACGCAGCTCCCCCCACCACAAACGCCGGCGCCCGAGCCGGAGCCCGAGTCACAGCTTGCGCCGTCGTTGCCGGGAATCTCAAACGCGCAGAGACCCGTAGCGACATCACATGCTCCCGCAGGAGCCACCAGGCACTCCGTGTTCGGGTTCTCGCAGGCGTCGTCGCCTACGCAATCCTCGACCTGCGGGACACAGCTTCCACCGACACAAACGCCGACGCCAAAGCTTACCCCCGAGTCACAGCGTGCACCCTCGTTGCCGGGAACCTCTGGTGAGCAGATGCCCGTACCGAGGTCACACGCTCCAAAAGGAGCCACGAGACACTCGGTGTTGGGGTTGTCACAGACGTCGTCCTCCACACAGCCGAACGGCGTACAAACGCCCGCTCCGTCACACTCGCCAGGCGCGCCGCCCGCGGAGGTGCAGTTGTTGCCGCCGCCAGCCGGAACGTTGTCGTTCACACAGGCGGCAGCCACACGGTCGCAGGTGTCGGTCGTGCACTCGTTGCCGTCGTCACAGTCCGCGCGGGGATCATCACAGAAGTGGACACTGGGGCAGGTGAAGGTGACCGTCTTGGTCTTGTCGCAGTCGGTGTCGCCATCTGTCGTCACCGCGGTGCAGGTCACGTCCGAGCCGGGGGCTGCGGGGTTACAGGCGACGAAGAAGCCGCCCGCCTCGGGGCCGGGGCCGCCGAGAAGAACCGGGACGGGAACGCCCGCGCCGGTCGTGCCGGTCGCTGCGCCGTTCCAGGTGCAGGAGCCGTCGAAGTTGAAGTCGCCTTCACAGTCGATGAGGCCGTTCGCGTCACAGGTGACGGTCGTGGACACACCGTTGTCCGCACCCGGGGTGCAGGTGAGGCCGGCGCCGTTGTCGACACAGGTCTGCGGGTCGCAGCTTGCGCCACACTGGCCGTCGTCGTCCTGGAAGCGGGTCTCACAGTACGTGGTCGGCGGAACGCCGGGAAGCGGCACCTGCGGGAAGCTGTCCACGCAGTTGAGGACGTACAGATTCGGACAGAAGTTCGACACGTTGAACTGGAAGTCCGCGTCGAGGTCGAGCATGCCGACCGGAGCCTGGAAGCTCACGTCGCACTGCATGAGTACGTTGACCTTCGTCGTGGCGTCCGCCGTAATGTCAAACGCCTGCGTTGCCGTACAAATGACTTCGCCGTCCGCGTCGCGCGCACGAAGCTGCACGGTGCAGCCCGCCGTCGGGGGAAGGTCCATGAAGCCCTGCCAGACGAAGACTTCGGTCAGGTCCGGACCGAAGTCCGCTCCGATCGAGGCGCCCGCGTCCGCGTTCAGGACTTCGAGCACACCGTTGATGGTGACGTCGTTGTCGAGCGTCGCGCCGTTCTCGAGGAACGGTCCTGCGTCGATGGCATCGTCGCACTGGATCGTGTATTCGACGACGCCGATTTGAGCCGCGGCCGGAGCCGACGAGCCGTTTCCGGTGCCGTTGGGGATTACAACGTTGAGTTGGGTGTTGCCCTCAACTTGGCCATCGTCGGTACTACAACCGGCGAGGAGAGCCACCGTGCAGGCGAGCGCGATCCCGAAGGATATCGGTCTTCGGCGCATGGCTTTCTCCTTCTACTTAAAGCGCAAAAACCCGCGTGCCGAAGCACGCGGGTCTCTGCAGTCATGCCGCCGTGGGCGGCTCTATGAGGTGGGCGTTAGTTGACCGGGAAGTTCGTGCCGCCGCCGAGCGTATCAAAGATACAGGAGCTCGAGTCCACGTTGAGGGCGGTGCCGCTCGCGGTGATGGTGAGCACCAGGGCGAAGTCACCTCCGAAGCCGATGTTGACGCTCGGGGTTGACGTCGGGACAACCGCCGTCGTCACGTCCGGAATCTCTACGCCGATGCCGGTTGCGGCATCGTTGTCGAGAAGCAGGATGTTGCTGCCGCCGGTGAACGCACCGAGGACCTGGCCCGCGAATTCTGGGTTCAGCGAGTTCGTCAGCGTGCTCGGATTACCCGAGGTGACATCGGTGAAGATGTCAGCCGCGTCGACGGTCACGAGGCCTGCAGCGGTCCCGAGAGCCGGGTTCGTCGCGTCGATCGTGATGCCGTGCGTGATGTTGCCCGCACCGTCCGAAGATACTGTGGAAATGATATCCACAGCGATCGCGAGCTGCGCGTTGAGCACGCCGCCCGGGACCTCACAGCCACGAACGATCTGCGTGCCGAACTGACCACACTGACCACCGTTCGGAACCTCAGGTCCGGTGACGGTGCAGCCCGTGCAGGTCGTCTCCACCGCGTCGTACGTACAACCCGTTGCGGTGGTTGGGATGGCCTGCGCGGTGCTCGAGCCCAAGCCTGGGCCGATGACCGGCGGTGCAGCGCAAGCGCCGTTGCCGTCGCAGGCACCGTTCGGCACCGAGGTGCAGGGGGTGCCAGCTGGCTCGTTCTGGGTGCCGCAAGCGAGCGGTGCGCCCGTGCAGGTAGCAGCCACACACTCGGTGGCTCCTGGGCAGTCCCCTGGAACGCTACAAGCGTCCTGGGAGTCACAGCTTCCGCCGTTGCAGATGCCGACGCCCGAGCCGGTGCCCGAGTCACAGCTTGCGCCGTCGTTGCCGGGAACCTCTGGTGCGCAGATGCCCGTTCCGAGATCACACGCTCCAGCGGGAGCCGTGAGACATTCGGTGTTGGGGTTGTCGCAGTCGGAGTCCTGAGTGCAGCCGAACGAGCCACAGAAGCCCGCTCCGTCACACTCGCCAGGTCCACCGCCCGCGGTGGTGCAGTTGTTGCCGCCGCCAGCCGGAACGTTGTCGTTCACGCAGGCGCCAGCCACACGGTCGCAGCTGTCGGTCGTGCACTCGTTGCCGTCGTCACAGTCGGTGAGGTTGTCACCGGCGGTGGTCTGGTCGCAGAAGTTGAGACCGGGGCAGGTGAAGGTGACCGTCTTGCTCTTGTCGCAGTCGACGTCGCCGTCTGTCGTGACCGCGGTGCAGGTGACGTCCGAGCCGGGAGGGGCTGCGGGGCTACAGGCAACGAAGAAGCCGCCTGCCTCGGGGCCGGGGCCGCCGAGAAGAACCGGGACGGGAACGCCCGCGCCGGTCGTGCCGGTCGCTGCGCCGTTCCAGGTGCAGGAGCCGTCGAAGTTGAAGTCGCCCTCACAGTCGATGAGGCCGTTCGCGTCACAGGTGACGGTCGTGGACACACCGTTGTCCGGACCCGGGGTGCAGGTCAGGCCGTCCGCCGAGGGATCGCAGGTCTGCGGGTCGCAGCTCGCGCCACACTGGCCGTCGTCGTCCTGGTAGCGGGTCTCACAGTACGTGGTCGGCGGGACGCCGGGAAGCGGCGAGGTCGGGAAGCTGTCGACGCAGTTGAGGACGTAGAGGTTCGGACAGAAGTTCGAGACGTTGAACTGGAAGTCCGCGTCGAGGTCGAGCATGCCGACCGGAGCCTGGAAGCTCACGTCGCACTGCATCAGGACGTTGACCTTGGTGGTCGAGTCCGCCGCAATGCCGAACGTCTGCGTTGCCGTACAAATGACTTCGCCGTCCGCATCGCGGGCACGAAGCTGCACGGTGCATGCGCGCGTCGGGGGCAGGTCCATGAAGCCCTGCCAGACAAACACTTCGGTCAGGTCCGGACCAAAGTCCGCACCGATCGAGGCGCCCGCGTCCGCGTTGAGGACTTCGAGCACACCGTTGATGGTGACGTCGTTGTCGATTGTCGCACCGTTCTCGAGGAACGGTCCGAGGTCGATGCCGTCGTCACAGACGATCGTGTATTCGACGACGCCGATGCCAGCCGCGGCCGGAGCCGACGAGCCGTTTCCGGTGCCGTTGGGGATTACAACGTTGAGTTGGGTGTTGCCCTCAACTTGGCCATCGTCGGTCGTACAACCGGCGAGGGCCCCGATACAGGCAAGCGCCACCCAGGGGGTAAATCGCATCTTAGTCATTCGTGTCGCTCCTTGAATAAATGAGTGAGCGCTCCGCCAGGCGAGAGCATCTCATCAACGGGTTCGGACAACTGCCTAACGCGGCACAATTCGCAAAGTCAACACATTGTGTTTCCGTTTGGATTCAAGTCGTGGTTTTGTCGCTCGATGTGTTGGCTAGTGCACAATTGTAAGTAGAATCCGCACGCTCCGAAGGATGCCGTTCGATACAAGACGCCTTCCGCACCAATCCGGAGAAGCGACCGGAAATTAGGGCTTGTCCTGCACAAGGCGCATCGCGCCGCGAGGGCGCGTGCGAGTTCCGGAGTGCGGCTGCGCACATTTGCCGCCAGGGAGCCGGGGCGACGCGCCGAGCGATGCGCAAATCGCGTTTCGCGCGCTCCGCTGTCGTCACGTCCGAAAAAGGCCAGTCATGCGCTGGAACCGGTCGTCGCCGGTGAGCAGGCCCAAAACTACTACTGAATTAGAACAGTTCCGGAGCCCACATTGGGTTCAGTCCCGAATCCGAAGCAGGTAGTGTCTTGCTGGACGACCACGCCGCCTTCGACGATTGAGCGCTCGTACGTGCCATTGGTCCCGCAGGGCTCGGTGTCAGCGGGGTCGCTGGTGCAGGCGCGCGGCGCGTAGACAATCTGCTGCGCATTGCAGTCGTCGGCGCAGAGGGTGATCGCCATGTAGTAGCGGCCAACGTTATTGACGTTGCTGACGAACTGGAACTTGAACACTTCGCTACCCGCGGTTTCGAACTCCTGGGTGTCGATCACCTGCGGCGGAAGCCGGTTGCTGGTGAGCTCGGCCCGAACGAACCGCGTCTGCCCGTCGACGCCGAAGCCTGCATCGATGAGATCGCCCGGTTGAAACACCGACTGACCCACTGAGTTCTGCATGCCCGCGGGCGTGGTCAGGGGGAACACGGGGGGATGCAGAAGGGCAAGGTCGGGCTGTTCGCTTGGAAACGCGGGCTGGGCACAGCCCTCGATGGGCGGAAACGGGTTGGGATTGACGGGCGTTTCGGGCTCGCTCGAATCGCCGCATGCAGCGAAGAGGACGGCAGCGGTAACGACGGGCAAAAGCCCACGCAGGTGGAATGAAAGCAAAGAAGAAGACATGGAGACACCTCTATAGAGACAAACGAGACTGCGAGCTTAGGCGGTGTCCCGCCCAAGCTCAAGCAGGTCGTTGTGAGGTGCGTGCGCTCAGCTAGGCGCCTACTGCAGGTCTTGGGTCAAGGTCATCGTGAGTTCGCCCGAGCAGGGGAGGTCGACAAACCATTCGCCCTCGCATTCTCCGGGGACGTCGCTCGCATCCTCTTCGACATGGGTCCAGGAGACCTCGACCGTGTCGTTGTCCTCGAGACTTACCGACGGGTCGTCGAGCACGAGCTCCATCGCATCGTCGAGCTGCGCGACGCATGGAAAGAAGTCGTCGTTGTCTACGCTGTTGGTCAGCAGAACGGCGTCGTCGACCGGATCGTAATCGTCGGTCGAGACCTCGAAGGTGGTGGCGGTGTCCTCGAGGGTGACGTCGCTTCCGCTGATGGTCATCCGGTACTCGAACTGCTCGCTCGCATCGAAGAAGTCGCA
Source organism: uncultured delta proteobacterium (assembly GCA_963845195.1). Classification (GTDB taxonomy): domain Bacteria; phylum Myxococcota_A; class Polyangia; order Polyangiales; family Houyiibacteriaceae; genus SG8-38. The sequence continues at coordinate 1,151,505 of CAWJRH010000004.1, read as the reverse complement.
GTCGTCGCCAACGATGCGTAAGTCCGAACTCGACCAGAAGATCGTGGTGCTGGGCGTGCCACCCGTACCGCCGGTACCTTCCGTGTCATCGCCGCAACCAATCGCGACCACGGTCGCAAGCATGAGCACCAAGTTTATCTTTTTCATGTTTCCCTCTCTCCTTTGACTTGAACCGCTCAGTAGCGGCTACGAGTGCCTGTCGTTGGCGCACCCTTTTCGGTCGCCTCCCGCACCGCACGCGGCGGCTTGTTCTTTTCGGCTTCCGCCTTCTTCGCGGCTTCGGCTTTGCGCTTTGCCGCGGCCTTCTTTTTGGCTTCGACTTCGGCCTCTGCCTTGGCGGCAGCTTCCTCGGCAGCCTGTTCGGCTTCGGCCTCTGCTTCGGCCTCCGCCTCGGCTGCAGCCTCAGCGGCTTCCGCAGCTTCAGCAGCTTCTTCGGCAGCGGTCAGGTCCGCTTGGCACTCGTCGCTCGCGGCCTTGAGCTTCGCGAGCTCGGTCTCCTGTGTTGCGATCGTGTCCGCGATGGCGGTCTTGAGCGCCTCGAGCGAAGCCACCGTGGCCTCGCCGGCAAGCGTCGGGGCGGTGAACTCGAGATCCGTCGAGCGAATCACGGCCGCCTCGCCTGTGACCTTCGCGAGGTCGGTCATGCAGTCCTCGACGCTCTCGGTCGCCGCGTCGATTGCCGCGTTCTGCTTCTCTACGGTGTCGGTCTGCTGTGCAATGAGCTCTTGCAGTGCGGCAACGGCCGTATCGTCGTTCTGGCAGCCCGAGAAAAGCGCCGCGCCAGTTAAACAGACGATGAAGTACGATATCGATCGGTTTGAAATCATTGGGGTCCCTCCAGTTGCTACGCCCGAGCGCCGTGCCTGCGCGGGCGAGTTCCCCGACCCGCGCACGCCGCCTTTGCCCTACGCTCCGATCACCTCCGATCGGCAGCGCTACGGCGGGCATAGCGTAGTATCCGGCGCATGCCAGGCGCCCCAACGCCAGCTCAGTCGTCGGGCTCGCAGAGGCAGTCGACCGAGCGGTCGCCGATCGAGACCCCCTCGAGCTCGAGTCCGAGGGACTCGCACTGGGACTCGCAGGTGTTTGCAACGTCGTCCGGGACTGACGAGAGGTCGCCGGCGCCGACGGTGGTGGCGCAGGCTGCAAGGAGTAGCAGTAGAGAGCATGCGGTGGTTCGAATCATGGGCCATAGAAAACAACGAGAACCGCGGCTGCGCAAGCCGGCGGGCTACTGAAGCTGGGCGTCGAGCCGGAGCAGTGCAGCGCGCGCTTCGGCGAGCTCGAGAAACCGACGGGCTTCGGCTGATGCCGCGGCGCGGGCGCGAAGCGATTCGAGGTCGACGGGGGAGTAGCTGCCATAGGCCCTGAGGGCATCGACGAGGGTGCGGCTCCTGTCAGAGAGCTGCGGAAAGTCGCTCGGGGGGGGTCCGAATCCGAGTGCGTGGCGGGTGACGGTCGCTCGAACCTCTGGCGGCAGAGGTTCCTCTTCAAGTGCCTCTTGGAGGACGCCGAGCACGGCCCGGAGACCGTGCGAGTCGGCGACCGAACCCTCGATGCGTGGGCCATCCCCGTCGGCGGCCTCTCTCAGCGTCGCGTCGCTCAACGCGGCGCCGGGGCCCTCTGTCACGGCCAGCAGCCGCAGACGGACTGATTCGAGCTGCCCGCCGACTGGCGCGCGGGATTCGGCGGCTTCGATGACGGCGGTGGCGGCCTCGAGATTGCCGAGGCGGGCTTCGAGGGTCGCGAGGGGCAGGGCGTACTGCAGTTCGTCGGCAAGGAGGGCGCGCGCTTCGTCGGCGGTCAGCTCGACCGACCAGCGCGGCGGCGCGTCGTGCTCGAACACGCCGGACCCGGGGACTCCGAGGTAGGCGGCGCGAAGGGTCGTCAGCGCGGCGACCTCGTCCGGCGCGAGACTCAGCGCAAGGCCTTGGCCGAGGTCCTTGGCGGCGCGAAGCTTGTCGGCGCGCACGCAGGTGCGGTCGGCCAGCGCCAAGGCGCGCGTCAGAACCGCAAGGCCGCTTTGGTGAAGCCCGGCGCGCACCCGCGCGGTTCCGACCGCGTGCAGCGCAAAGGGATTGTCGGGATTTCGGCCGACCTCGTATTCCCAGAACGAAGACGACGATGCGAACACCCGCGCGTGGAGCGAGGTCACCACCGCGAAGCCGAGAACGACGACCGCCATCGCCGCGACGGCCACCTTCGCCAAGGCGGGGCGACGGGCCGAGAGAAGGAGCAGCCCGCGCGCCCCGAGGGAAGCCACGCCGAGCATGGGAAGATAGAGGAACCGGTCGGCCGTGAGGTTTCGGCTCCCGAGATCGAACAGGTTGGCGACCGGCAGAAGGGGGAGCAGAAACCAGAGCAGGTCGCCAAGCGCAGGTCGCCAGGCAACTCGGCGGACTGCCGCGAAAGCCACCGCCGCCAACACGACGACGAACAGGCTACCTGCGATGAGCCACGCGCCCGCCAAGGACTCGCCCGAGTCGCAGCTGTAGATGCGCATGCCGGGGAACGCCGTCGGGTTCCAGGGTGAGAGCACCTGGGTTGCGTAGAGGCCGACCGAGGCCAGGGCACGGGAGGCTGCATCGACGATGCCCGCGCCTTGACCAGAAAGCCTGATCGGGACCACGGCGAGTCTGAGCGCCAGGGCGAGAGCCACCGGTGCCCCGAGAGCGACGACCTCTGCGCCCGTCGGGCGGCGGCTGTGGCAGACAAAGCGGTCGGCGAGGAGGAGCGGCGCCGCCACGATGGCGGTCTCCTTGGCGAAGAGCGCCATCGCAAGGAGGACACCCGCTGCCCAGGCGCGGTTCGCGTCGAACGCCCAGGCGGCGAGCAGCACCAGCGCGCACATCCAGAGCTCGGTGCTGCCCGAGATCCACGACACCACCTCGGGGCGGCTTGGGTGAAGCGCGAACACCGCGGTGCCGAGCGCGATCGCGAGCAGACGCATGCCAGGTGGTCCGCGGGGGAGTCGTCGCGCGAGCCAGAGGAACGCAAGGGCGGTGCAGAGCAGGTGCAGGACGAGACTCACGACGCGGTAGCCGCGCGCCTGATGCCCGAAGAGCTTGAATTGAACGATGTAGGCGAGGGTGACCAGCGGTCGGTAGACCTGGTCGTAGTTTTCGTTGGTTTCGACGGCGTCTTTCGACACGTTCCAGAAGTGCGTCGTGAGCGCCTCCCGGTAGCGCGCGGGCTGCTGGATGTTCTCGTTGGTGCGGATGAGGCCGTGATCGTCCCAGGCGAACTCGTCGCTCAGCCCGGACACGAACGCCAGGCTCGTCAACAGCAGGAGCGCGCCCAGCACGGCGCCCATCCATCGGCGGGGGTTGTCGTCTTGTGGTGCGCTCACCGATCGGTCCTCGGGCCGATCGTATCGGCGGGCTCGGCGAAGCGCGAAATAGGCGGGTCATGCGGAGGAAGCACCCGCGCCGCCAAGCGAGGCAGGCTGAACCGGAGAGTACGCTGGTTGACATAAAATACGTTTTAGTTCACATTCGGACTATGCCTGGGCACGTTTCCCTTCAGGCCGCACCGGCCCTCGACGCGATCGACCACGATGCCGTGAAGCGGGGGTTCTTTCGCATCGTCGATGCCTGGGGCGTTCGGGATGCCGATGCGCGGGTCCTGCTCGGCATGCCGAGCCGCACCACGTTCTACGCCTGGAAGAAGGGCACCGGCGGCAAGCTCGGACACGACACCCTCGAGCGGGTCAGCTACGTGCTCGGCATCTACAAGGCGCTGCAGCTTCTGTTCCCGAACCCCGAGCAGGCCGACGCCTGGGTCCGAAAACCCAACGAGGCCTTCGGGGGTCGGTCCGCGCTCGATCACGCGCTCGGGGGACGGGTGATGGATCTGGCTCGGGTGCGTCAGTACCTCGACTTCGTGCGGGGCTAGGGTGGCGACGGCACCTCCAAAGCGAAGAATTCGCTGGGCCAAGAGCTACCGCGTGGTGAACTCCCGCTTTCCGCCGATCGACCTGTTCGAACGAGTTGCCGACCCAGACGACTGGGAGAGCCTCATCGCGGTCGAGACGCTGACCAACCCGCGCGTCCGAGACGAGCTCGGCGAGATTTCGCTCGTGCCGCCCGAGCAGCGCGTGAGCGGACCGGGGGCTTCGTGGCTGATGGCGCCGTTCACGCACGTCGGCTGGCCGTCGCGCTTTACCGACGGGAGCTGGGGCGTCTATTACTGCGCCCGGACGCTGGTCACCGCGGTCTACGAGAAGGCGCACCATGTCGGGCTCTTTTTCGCGAGCACGAAGGAGCCGCTCGGGTCGTCGATGGAGCTGCGCGGGCTGGTGGCGGCGATCGATGCGCGTTTCCACGACCTGCGCGGCGGCTTCGACGAAGTGCACGAGGTCAGCGACTACCGGGCGGGCCAGGCGCTCGCGCGCATACTTCGCGCCGAAGGGACCAACGGCATTGTCTATCGAAGCGTGCGCCACGAGGGAGGCTCCTGTCTCGCGGCGTTCCGGCCCAACGCGGTCCAGCGTCCGATCTCGGGTCCGCACCTGCGGTTCCACTTCGACGGCACACGCATCGACCGATGGTTCCACTTCGGCGACAAGGTGTGGCGCGAGATCGGCCCCTGAGCCTTGACGGCAGTTGGCGCAGGCTACACTCCGCCGCGATGAACAAACGCGTCGTCATCGCGGGTCTCGGCGACACCGGTCTTCTCGTCGCGATTCATCTGGGGCCTGGGTTCGAGATCGTCGGCATCAGTACCAAACCGTGTTTGGTGAGCGGGCAGGAGCTCGGCACGCGGCTCACGCAGCCCGAGGCGTGGAGGCAGGACTACCTGATGTCGTTCGGGCGCTACAAGGGGCTCGACGGCGTGCGTACCCTGCAGGGGCGCATCACCGAAGTCGATACCGACGCGCAGCAGGTCACCGTGGCGCTGGCGGACGGGCAGCACGCGGTCGAGCCGTACGACGCGCTGGTAATCTCCTCGGGCGTGACCAACGGGTTCTGGCGCAACGATGCCGTCGAGGACCTCGCGACGATCGAACGAGGCATCGAGCAGGCCGCGGCGCAGCTCGCGGTGGCACAGAGCATCGCGATTGTCGGCGGGGGCGCAACCGGCGTGAGCGTCGCTGCAAACGTGCGCGAGAAGCACCCCAACACCGAAGCGCATTTTTTCTACAGCGATGCCGAGCCGCTGCCGGGTTACCACCCGAAGGCACGACGGTGGATCGCAGAACACCTCGAACGCATTGGAGTGCACCTGCATCCGGGGCACCGCGCCGTCATCCCCGAAGGCTTTGCCTGCGATCGCTTCACGACCGACCCCGTGCAATGGTCGACCGGACAGGCTCCGTTCGAAGCCGACCTCACGCTCTGGGCCGTGGGCAAGGTCAAGCCGAACAACGCGTTCATCCCAAAGGACATGCTCGACGAGCGCGGTTTCGTGCGCACCGATCCAACTCTGCGCGTCGTCGGGTATTCGAACGTGTTCGCCGTCGGCGACATCGCTGCGACCGATCCGAATCGGAGCTCAGCGCGAAACTGGGGCTACCGTCTGGTCGCAAGCAACGTGCGCGCCATGCTCGAAGGCAAAGAGTCGGCGATGAAGGCGTACAAGCCGCCGAAATACCGCTGGGGGTCGATTCTCGGGGTTCAGAGCGATGGGCTGCGGGTGTTCAACCCCGACGGGGGCAACTTCCGCTTCCCGCGCTGGGCAGTCGAGCGGCTCCTGTTCCCGATCGCCGTCGGGCGGGTGATCTACCGAGGCATCCGCAAGCGCGACTAGGGCCCAGCAATGATCGACGAGATCATGGCGGGACAAGCGCTAGGCGCGCTGCGGACGACGACGCACGCCGGCCGTTAGCGTGGCCTCTCCGGAACGCACAAGCGCATGTTTGAGCAAGACCGGCATGAGTAGTTCGTTGATGGTGATGACGCCCAAGAGCAACGTGCTTGCAGCTCGACCGAACTCGCCGAAGTCTCGTTCGACCAACAGGGCGAGCGCGAGCGCGAGGCCGGCTTGGGGCAACAACCCCGCCCAAGCCCAGGTACGAACGACCTCGGGGGCGTTGGTCGCCGCGGTGGCGAGCCTTCCGAAGAACCACAGGAGCACGGCGCGAATCGCCACGGCGCAAAGAGCAACGAACCCGAGATCCGCGAGCACCTCGAGATGAAGCGTGGCGCCTGCGAGCGCGAAGAAGACGATGTAGACGGGCAGTGAGACCGCCTCGAGATCGTGAATGAGGCCAGGTGCCTGACGCGGCGACAGGTTGGCGACGACGATGCCTGCAGTGAGCATCACAATGAGCGGGTCTAGATGGATTCGACTGCCGATTTCGGCGACGACCACGCACAAGAGAAGCACGAACGGTTCGACCCCCTGATAGACCTTTCGCAGATATACGGTGAGCAGACCGCCAACCACGAGGCCCGCTCCGATCGAGCCGAATACCTCGATTGCAATTCCGAACGCGGCTCGCCCGATGTCCGCGTCACCGCTCATCGTCGCGTGTACGACCGACGACGCGAAGCCGAACAGCATGATGACCACGAGGTCACCAATGACGACCGTCCCGAGAATCGTGCGACTCAACGGGCCTTCGGCTCGAGTCTCATTGAGGAGCGCCATGACGACGGCGGGGGACTGGGCGCTGAGCACGACCCCGAGCATCACGCAGGCCGAGATCAAGACGGGGGTCTCGAGGTCCCGCAGGAAGGGCAGCGTCGACGACGCGGCATAGAGGGCGGTTGCCAACACGATCGCCGTTCCGACGACGCCCCACGCCGTGAGTGCGCCGATCGTGCGGAGCAGGGGACGGACGCGTTGGAAGTTGAGCTCGCCACCGGCGGTCAATGCGATGAGGCAAATCGCGACTCCGTTCACCAGCTCGAGCTCGGCGATCATCTTGGTCGGGACGAGGCCAAGCCCGTACGGCCCGAAGATCACTCCGGCCAGGATATAGCCAACGAGTTTGGGCAGTCCGAAACGGCCCGCGATGCGGGACACGAAGAAAGCTCCCAACAGCACGAATCCAAACGCGAGTTCGGTGCGAGCGACGCCGTAGAGATCGCCCCCCTCGGGCAAGAGGCTCCGCGCCGCGCTGAGCAGGAGAGCGAGGGCGACCAAGATCAGCAGACTCTTCATACTGCCTGGTCACGTCGAGCAAGGAGCTCGCTGATGAGAGCGCCACCAAGAACCGCCGTCACGATCCACGGGATCGCGGGCCCCCGATAGATCGCCTGGGCGCTCATGACAATCGCGATCGAAACCATGCTGACCGGAGGAACCAGGCCGACCGGTCGAAGATCGGTCGCCTCATGCGAGAGCTCGGGGGCGAGGCGATCCGCGATGAGGTGTCCCCCCACGCGGCAGAGAAGAAACGCGGGGACCAGCGCCCACCCCCGCCAGTCCGTGACGTCCCAAAGCGCGCCCGCGAGGGTGAGAAAGAGATAGTAGAGCGGGCGTTCGAACCGGGTGAGAATCGACCAGAAGGGCAAGCGGTGGTCTCCGGGCAGATTGACCAGAATCGCGCCGGCGATGAAGCAAACCACCAGCGGGGAGAGCATCAGGTATCCGGCGACTCCCGACGCCATTGCCACCGACCCCAAACAGAGTGCGAGAAAGTCTGGCCCCTGTTGGCGGCCAGCGACAATCGCGTAGGTCAACAGGCCAACGGAAACACCGACTCCCATGGTGAGCAGAAGCCACACCGTGCCCGGCATGTTCCATTCGAAGCCTACCCATTGCGGCCGAAAGAACGCGCCGAGCACCGCAAGCCCGATCACCGCGGCGATCTCGTCGAGAGAATCGAGACGGCCCTGTTTCGCCAGGTCGACCGGCCCAGAGTCACGCGGAAGCGGTCGCACTTGTCGGCCGGTTGCGAAAATCGACCCAGCGGTGGCGAGCACGATAGCGTCGCGCAAGAACGTCGCGTCTGACCACGGGCGGCCGAACGAAAGCATCAGCGCCGACCCGATGACGCCCACGAGCACGAAGGGCGTCAACGTGCGCACGGCAACCTGGGCGGCTGTTCCGCGGGGCATGTCGTCGAGCGCGCGAACGTCGAACTGGAACCCGATGATGAGACCCAGCCACCCGAGCGCGAAGTGGACCATGGGCGTCAGCTCGTAGAGTACGTCATCCGTCAGAATGCCGACGGCCGGCTGGCGAGCGACGATGCCAAGACCAACGAACGCAAAGCCCGCGGTGATCGCCTGACGGATTCCGAGGGTCTCCTCGAATCGTCGAACCGCCGGGTGCGCGCCCGCCCATACGAGGCCCATGAGTATCACGAGACCGAGCACCGTCTTGACGAAGAGGGGGAGGGGACGAACCTCGCTGACCGAGGTCGTTTCCTCGGTCGACGCTTGCGGGGAGGCAGTCTCTGGGGGTGACGACGCGTACGGCTGAGCGCCGCCGACTTGCGTGGAAGAGGGCGCGCTCATCGAGCAAACCGCAGCAACGAAGACCACGATGAGGCGCATCTGTGGACTCTAGCCCAGTGTCGGGAAGCTTGTAGGCGGCCGGGGCCAGCCGCCTGTCTGGACGTGTCGACCCGGCGGGTAGCAAGTGGGCGGAAAGCTGGCTATCGCTGCCGGCGTGTCCATAGAAGGTTGGGTCGCCTGCGCCACGGTGTTGACGGTTCTGGTACTTCTCGCGAGTACGCGCATCGCTCCGGACTTCGTGCTGGTCGGAGCGCTGACGCTACTGGTGGCTGCTCGAATTCTCTCGCCCAGTCAGGCGCTCTCGGGTCTATCGAATCCTGGCCTGGCGACCGTGGGAGTCCTCTTTGTCGTTGCGGCTGGCTTGGTCGACACCGGCGCGATCACCGCAGTGAGCAATCGGCTTCTCGGAAACGCTACTTCGGTGGCTGGGGCGCAAACTCGGATGATGTTCCCAGTGATCGCGGTTAGCGCTTTTCTGAACAACACCCCCGTGGTGGCGATCTTCGTGCCCGTCTTACAGGACTGGTGCCGGCGTCAGGGCATGTCGGTTTCCAGGTTCATGATGCCGCTGAGCTATGCGGCCATACTCGGCGGCACCTGCTCACTCATCGGCACGAGCACGAACCTGGTCGTCCACGGCTTGGTTCTCGAGCAAACCACTCTCGGTCCCATGGGCCTGTTCTCTATCGCCAAGGTGGGGTTGCCGGCCGCAATCATCGGCGTCGCCTACATCTTGCTGATGAACCGACGCCTCCTGCCAGAGAGACGTCCACCGCTTACCGAGAACTCGAACGCGCGCGAGTACGCGATCGAAATGCTGCTTGCGGAGACGAGCCCGATCGTCGGAAAGACGATCGAGGAAGCCGGGCTACGCCGATTGCCCGGCGCCTTTGTGGCGGAGATCGAGCGCGAGGGTTCGGTACTTCTGGCGGTTGCGCCAACGGAGCGTCTACGGGCTCTCGATCGATTGGTCTTCGTGGGTGCGGTCGGGTCCGTGGTTGATCTCATGAAGTTGAAGGGCCTGACTCCGGCCCCCGATCAGCTGTTCAAGCTGGACACACCCCGTCCGGAGCGCAGGCTGCTCGAGGCGGTCGTCTCACGGGTCTCACCGTTGGTGGGGCAGACTATTCGGGACGGCGGTTTTCGTTCACGCTACGGTGCCGTTGTGATCGCCGTTGCGCGCGACGGCGAACGCGTGCGGGGCAAGGTAGGGGACATCAAATTGAGGCCGGGCGACACGCTGCTGATCGAAGCCCGTCCGACGTTCCTCGAACAGCAGCGCCACTCGCGCGACTTCCTGCTCGTCAGCGAGATTCAAGGTGCGTCACCGCCACGCCACGAACGCGCACTGCTGGCCACGGCGATCTTGTTGGGTATGGTCATCGCTGCCGCCACGTTCGCCGACATGCTGGTCGCGGCACTGGTCGCAGCGGGGCTGATGGTCGCGACGCGATGCACGACGAGCGCGCGGGCACGCGCGAGCATCGACTGGTCTGTCCTGGCGGTCATCGGCGCGTCCTTCGGACTCGGCACTTCGTTGGAGGTCACCGGGGCTGCCGAACATTTGGCGAACCGTTGGCTCGCGCTGGCGGGAGGAGGTCCTTGGCTCGCGCTGGCGGCCATCTATCTGGTCACGGTCACGCGTCGCTGCTCTTGCCAGGTAAAGATGTCGTCGAGGCAATCGCGTTCGAGCAACGGACGATGCGCATCGTGGTCGTTTCGCGGCGCTCGAGCGAAGCGCCGATTGTAGTCGTCGATGAACGCGGGCAAGTACCGATTCGCGTCTTGCATCGTAGAGATGCCACGCAAGCGCAGCTCCTTGACGAGTCGGTCTTGCAGCGTTTGGTGTGCGCGCTCGACCCGGCCTTTGGCCGCCGGCGTATTGGCGCAAATCACGTCGATATTGAGGTCGCTCATGGCGCGGCCAAACTGCGTGAAGCCGTCGCCGGCCTTCGGGCTCTTGGCGTTGACGCGGAAGACCCCGGCTTTGTCGCTGTAGAAGGCCACCGGCTTGCCGTGACACTGCAGATACGAGCGGGTCGCGTGGAAGTAGCTGAAGACGGACTCGGTTTCGCACATCCACAGCGCCATGAGCTTGCCCGTGGCGTCATCGACGTAGACCAGGAGTACACACCGGGGTCCGCGGTCCTCGAACCAGTGATGGTCCGAGCCGTCGATCTGCACGAGCTCGCCGGTGCAATCGCGACGGTGACGGGGCTGCTGGACACGCTTCTTGCGCTGACGGCGCGTGAGCCAGATGCCGTCGTCGATCACCCATTGCCGTAGCGTCTCGGTGGCCACACGAACGTCGTGCTGTTCGAGAAGCTTTTCTTGCGCGAGCGTCGGTCCAAAGTCCGCATAGCGCGCCCGGACCAGTGCCAGCGCTTCGTTTCGAAGCTCCACGGGCAAACGTCGATTGCTTTTTCCGCGCCGCTTGGACCCGAGGCCGGCTGCCCCTTCTTGAGCGAAACGCCGGCAGATGCGCCGCATTTGCCGGTCACTGATGCCGAGGATCTTCGCCCCAGCGGTCTGTGTGAGCCGCCGATCGGCGATTCGAAGCACTACCTGTAGTCGGTCCATTTCTCGCGTGCTCAGGGTGAGGAGATCGCCGGTCATGGGCCGGATGGAACCCTGGACCGGACATCTATGCTTGGGAGAAACCGGACATTAGTGCTTGGGGCTTACACGCGAATTTCGCAGAAGATATATTATGTAAACTTTCTACTCTGAATCTGCCTTTACGCCCCTCGGACTACGTCGAAGACTCCGCCCGTGCCGAAGGCTGTCGTCCATCTGAGTGCCTTCTGCGCGGCGCTGGGCTGCTTCGTGACCGGGCTCTTTCCGTTCTTCAACGCGGACGGCTTCGGTCACCTCGCTCAGGGTCGCGAAATCGCGGAGCTCGGCTCGGTGCCCCGGGTCGATCGGTTCTCGTTCTGGAAACCCGAACCCCAGCGGTGGACCAACTACGAGTGGCTCTACGACGTCGGGACCTGGTCGATCTACGAGACGTTCGGCGCGACCGGTCTGGTGCTCGTCAAGTGCGCGGCGCTTGGCGCGCTCGGCTACGCGCTCGTGCTGATCGGATACCGCCTGGCGGGACGCGTGACGGTCGCGGCGCCACTCGCGCTGTCGGCGATCCTGCTGGCGCTCCCGGTTGCGCGGCTTCGCTTCACCGTCCGACCGCAGATCGTTGGACTCCTGTTTCCTGCGGTTCTGCTCCTCGGTGTGAGCGTCCTCTATACGGAGCGACGCGGTACTCGTAGCAAGCTTGCGGTACTTGTCGGCCTTGGCGCTCTGCACCTGGTCTGGGTCAACGCGCACGGCTCGCATCTTCTTGGTCTGCTCATCACCCTGATCTTCCTTGCGGTGGCCTGGGGCACGCAGGCGTTTCGGTGGATGGCGGCGCTCCTCGGCGTCGAGCTCCTCGCGATGGGACTCACGCCGTTTGGGTTCTCGATTGTCAGCGACGCGCTTGCGCACCTCGTGCAGCCGGAGTTTCGGGACGCGCTCGTCGAATGGTCAGCCTGGACTCCGAACGACCCGATGCAGCTTCTCGTTGCACCGACGATTGCGGCGATCCTCGTGCTGGTCGCGCTCCGCCCGGTGACGCGGACCGGTCGGTTCGGGCTCGGCTATGCCGTGTTTTGCGCGGTTCTGTGCGCGATGGCGTTTCGGTCGACGCGGTTCGTCGCGCATCAGCTCCTTTACAGCGCGCCGTTCATTGCCGCGGGAATCGCGCTCCTGCCGCGCGTCGCCAGTCTTCGCGCGGGCCTGGTACCGGTGGTGCTGGGCGCCGTCGTCGTAAGTGGCTTTTGGATGTCGCAGCTTCGCCCGCAGCTCGGGTTCGGCGTCGGCGAGTCTCGGAGCGAGTATCCCTGGGGGTCGGCCGAGGTCATCGCGGCTTCGATCGACTCGCCCCGCATCCTCGCCACCATGCAGGACAGCTGGGCCTTGTTGTTCGCCGTGCCTGAAGCGCGGGTGCTTATCGACGGCCGGGTGCCCTTCTACGGCCCGGCGTTCGTGAAGGAGATTGCGGCCGCGTTCACGAACCCGAACGCGTTCGTCGGAGTGCTCACCGAGTTCGACGTCAACACCGTCGCGATCGATCACACGCGCGGCGATCACCTTCCTGCGACGGAGGTGCTCGCTCGGCATCCGTCCTGGCGCCTGGTGTTCGTCGAAGACGGGCACTCGCTGTTCGTCCGGAACGACGCCGCAGAGGAGCTTGCCGGCCTCGAGTTCGTCGGACCCGGCTATCGCACCGGCAAGGTTCTCGACCCGGGCGTCGCGGACGAGGCCCTCGATGAAGAGCTCCGTCGCCTCGAAGCGGCGAGCACGGACGGCACCTCGATCCGCGCGTGGCTCCGTGGGCTGCAGCGACTGCGGCCTCTCGTACGCCAGGCAGACGAGGCGGGCATTCGGCCGAGCGCCGACGAACCGGAAGCCGCCCTCGCACGGGAGGCCGCCGCCCTACTCGCCGCGCCGTCGACTGCCTATCCGGGTTTTGCGTCCATCGAACTCTATCGTGCGATGGCCGCCCTCTCCGCCTGCGACGTCGAGCAGGCTCGGGAGGCGCACGCGCGATCGCGGGTTACTGGCGAAACGCGAGACACCGTGCTGGTCGGGATCGAGATCGGGCTCCGCGCCGGCTCCTACGAAGAGCAGGCCGCCGCCTCCGAACATCTGGCGCGACTGCAATCGCAGCCCGAGACTGCGGAAGACCCATGGGTCGTCGCGCTGTCACAAGAAGCTGTCGTTCGCTGCGCTCCGCCGGTTGGAGCGAGTTCACCTTGAACTCGGTCTAGCGCTGCGGAGCGAATACGAAAGGAAAGGTAAAGCGCGCGACCTTGCCCGAACGGCGCCGCGGAAAATTGAGCTGGCTCACGACGCGCGCCACGCACCGTTCGACCGAGTCGTTCCCGGTGGTGTTCTCGACGACACGCACACCTTGCACGTCACCACTCAGGGCCACCGCAAACCGCACCGAGACCTTGCCTTCGAGCGCCGGCTGGTAGCGTCGGGCCGATTCGTAGCAGCGGTTGATGCGCGGGAGATCTCGCCGTATTCGGTCACGCACGACGAATGCGTCGAACGTTCCGGCCGCCCGTACGACCGGCGCTCCGGCCGACCAGAGCGTTGCCGCGACGAGCGCTACCATCACGAAACGCTTGAAAATCCCACCCATCCTCTATGGATACGCGTCGGGAGCAACACCGGTCAAAAAAGCGCGTCGCACGACTGAACCGAGAGGCAGCGCTGCTCGGCCCGTCATGGTACACCTGCGCAGGTATGAGCGACCGGTCCCTCGTCCGCAGCGTACGGCGCAAGATGCGCAACAAGATGAACCTGGTGGTCGGCCAAGGGTTCTTCGGGGGCCTTTCACGCGTCGGCCGACTGCACCCGAACGCGAACCCGGCCAAGCACGGCGTCGAGGTCATCCGCAACATCGAGTATCAGCGCACCGGCAATCCCCGCCATCGACTCGACGTCTATCGACCTGCCGATCGAAAAGGCCCGCTGCCCATCGTCATCTACGTGCATGGCGGCGCCTTTCATCTTCTGTCGAAAGACACGCACTGGCTGCTCGCCCTCGCCTTCGCGCGGTCTGGGTATGTGGTGTTCAACGTCGACTACCGGCTCGCGCCGAAGGACCCCTTCCCCGCCGCGGTTTCCGACGTCTGTGCCGCGCTCGAGTGGGTGGCCAAGTACGGCGAAGCGTATGGCGGCGACCTCAGCAGGCTTGTATTCGCGGGCGAATCGGCCGGGGGCAACCTCAGCACCGCGCTCGCGGTCTGCTGCTGCTACGAACGCCCGGAACCCTTCGCACAGCGGGTTTTCAAGACCGGGCTCGTGCCGACGGTGGTGGCGCCTGCCTGCGCGCCCCTGCAAGTCACCGACCCGGCTCGCCTCACGCGGCGCCGCAAGCTTCCGCGATTCGTCACCCAGATTCTCGAAGGCATGCGCGACACCTATCTGCTTGGGCTCGACAACCCGAGCGCACGCGCGCTCGAACTCGTCGACCCGCTCGTGGTCTTCGAACGCAAAGCGGAGCCCGCACGTCCCCTACCCGCCTTCTTCGTGCCGATCGGCACCCGCGACCCCTTGCTCGACGATACGCGCCGCCTCGAGCGCGCGCTTCGATCGATGGGCGTCGAATGCGAGGCTCGATACTACGAGGGCGAAGTCCATGCCTTCCACGCCTTCGTGTGGCGGCGCCAGGCACGGCGGTGCTGGCGCGAGCAGCTTGCGTTCTTCGACCGGCTACTCAAGCACCCGCGCGCTCCGTATCAAGAACTCGTGGCGAGCGCCTGATGCCGACGCGCGCTGGCGCGGCGCCGCGTGAGCTTCGCTTCGTCGGTGAAATGCGCGATGAGTGCTGGCCAGGTGCCGAGTGAGGGGTCCGGGTCTTGGCCTGCAGCAAGCCGAAGGATCTGCCTGTAGAACCAGGCGACCTCAGCCTGTGAGTTCAGCGTACGCACGCCCCGACTTGGACTGGTCGGGCTGAGCAGCCCGGGGCCAAGTCGGCGGTCGTTCTCGGGCGCGGGCAAACGCTCGAGCGTGCCGTCGACGATTTGCAGACCGAGGTCGGGCACCACGCAGAAGGGTCGACCGAGGCCGACGACGTCGACTGCGCCGGTCTCGACGGCCTCCTTCATGAGCGCCACCGTCCGAAAGCCTCCGGTCACCATCAGGGCGACGTCCGAAGCCGCCGCGCGAATGGTCTCTGCGTACTCGAGGAAGTAGGCCTCGCGCTTTTTCGTGCTCTCGGCCTTCTTGTGTCCCTTGGGCCCGTCCTGGCCGAACTGGCCAAAAAGCGCCGTCTGCTCGTAGGTTCCGCCCGAAATCTCGAGAAGGTCGAGGCCTTCATCACAAAGCCAACGCGCCACCTGCGCCGAGTCTTCGAGGTCGAACCCTCCTTTTTGGAAGTCCGAGGAGTTGAGCTTCACCGCGACGGGGAATCCGTCGCCGACCGCGCGGCGTACCGCCCGATACGTCTCGAGGACGAAGCGCGCACGGTTCTCGAGGCTGCCACCCCACTCGTCGGTTCGTCGGTTGGTGTACGGCGACAGAAACTGGCTCGAGAGGTAGCCGTGCGCCGAATGAATCTGCACGCCGGTGAAACCGGCTTCTCGAGAGATGGCGGCGGTGCGCGCGAAGGACGCGATCACCTCGCGGATTTCCGCGGCGGTCAGTGCGCGCGGCGACGCCACCAGCCCCAGCATCCCGCGCATCTCGACATCCGAGGCCGAAACGGGCTGCGCGCTCGACATGCGGGTGCACTGCCGCCCGGGATGGTTGATCTGCACCCAGCAGTGATTGCCGTGACGCGTCCCGGCTCGCGCCATCCGCTCGAGGGCATCGAAGCCGCTGCGGTCGTCGACGACGACGTTTCCAGGCCGCTCGAGGTAGCGCGGGTCGACCATGACGTTGCCCGTGACGAGCAGTCCTGCGCCACTCTGGGACCAGCGGTCGTAGAGCCGTTCGTGAGCCTCGGTGGCGTGGTCTTTCGAGTCGGCCAGGCCTTCGGTCATCGCTGCTTTGGCGAGACGATTGGGCAACGTGGCGCCGCACCGCAGGATGAGCGGAAGGTTCAACGGGTTCATGACCCGAGGTCTAGTCCCTATCCCGCCCGCCAAGCAAGACTTTCATCAAAGGCGTCCCATCTACCTTGGCGTCCTTGACCAGGGCGTCGAGAAGCTGTCGCCCGACCTGCGCGAGGTCGAGGAGTTCGCGCACGCGGGTGCGCTGGAAGTCGGCGCGGTCGCGATTTCCGGACCCCCGCGCTTTGTCGTCGAGGAAGTCGAGCGCGTCGCGCATCGCGTCGATGGCATCGACAATCTCCACGCGCTCGCGCTCGTTGAAGACACGCGAGATCATCTTCCAGAAGTTGCCCTCTGCCTCGTAGTGGTCGCGTCGCTCACCTTGGAGCCAGATTTTCTTGACGACGCCCCAGCGCATCAGGTCGCTCAGCGTCATCGAGACGGCACCGCTGCTGAGCTGAAGTTTCTGCTGCAGCTCGGGCGCACTCAGCGGTCGGTCGGACAGATAGAGCACCGTCCACAGCCGCCCCATGTTGCGCTTGAATCCCCAGAACTCGATCAGACGGCCGATCGAATCGCTGACCAGGACTTCACTCTCCCAGAGCTCCTCCTCGTCGTTCCCCACCCGCTCGGCGTAGCCCGAAGCCTCAGCCTTGACCAGTCGCCCACCGGAGGCAAAGGTGCGCCGCGATGGAACGTGACACGCTCGAAGCCATGCTCGCCGGCGCTGCCGGAATCGACCGCGACGGTGACCGCTACACGGTCGCGGACGGATACCGGCTCTCGGTGTACGTCGGTAAGCCCGGGCGCGCGATGGAAGTGGCCGAGGTCCTCGACCTCGAGCTCCGGGAACGCTTCTGCGAGTTCAAGTCGAGTGAACATTCGGCCTCATACTATCTAGAATACAAGAGCCTACACGGTCTGGTGGTACGCCCGCCTGCAGGTGGCGGCGGCCGCCGCGCCGGCTTCAGCTGAACCGCGGCCCCTGCGACCAGAACCCTGGCCGCGGCGCCTGTCAGTCTCGTGGCTTCGGCCGAGAGATCCCTTAGGATGGAATGGGGGTCGACGGGTGTCCGCACGTATTCTGGTCTGTGACGACGAAGCGAGTCTGCGCGAAATGCTGCAGATCCTGCTTCGGCGCGAAGGCTACTCCGTCGACACGGTGGACGGGGTCGCGGCGGCCCGCGCGCGCCTCGGGAGCGCCGACCCCTACGACGCCGTGATCACCGATCTGGCCATGCCCGACGGCACCGGCATGGAGGTGCTCGACGCAGTCCACGCGCGCGCACCCGATACCCAAACACTGATGATCACCGCATATGCCACCACCGAGCAGGCAGTCGAGGCGATGCGCCGCGGTGCCTACGACTACGTACAGAAGCCGTTCAAGAACCACGAGCTTCTCGCGACGCTCGAAAAGGCGCTCGAGAAGCGCGCCATCGTGGCCGAAAACGTCTCGCTCCGCGCGGAGGTGAAGTCGCGCTGGACCGAGGGTCAGCTCATCGGCAAGAGCGCGGCGATGGAGCGTCTGCGCGACATGGTCAAGCGCGTTGCCGGTACGATGACCAGCGTGCTGATCACCGGCGAGAGCGGCACCGGCAAAGAAATGGTCGCACGCGCCCTTCACTTTCAAAGCCCACGCGCCGAGGCGCCGTTCGTGGTGCTCAACTGCGGCGCGGTTCCGGAGAACCTGATCGAAAGCGAGCTGTTCGGGCATATGAAGGGCTCGTTCACCGGCGCGACGTCGGCCAAGGAAGGACTCTTTCGCGCGGCTGACGGCGGCACCTTGTTTCTCGACGAGATCGGCGAACTGCCTCCCCCGCTTCAGGTGAAGCTGCTTCGCGTGCTCCAAGACCGAACCGTGCGCCCGGTCGGCGGAAGCTCCGAAATCGAAGTCGACGTCCGCGTCCTCGCTGCGACCAACCGCGACGTCGAGGCCGAAGTCGGCGCCGGCGGATTTCGCGAAGACCTCTTCTACCGGCTCAACGTGATTCGCATCGAAGTGCCGCCGCTTCGAGACCGCCCTGAAGACATCCCGGTGCTCGCCGACTATTTTCTCCGCAAGCACACGGCGCTCCAGGAGCGTCGGCTCGAGCTGTCGCCCGAAGCGATTCGCTGGCTCGCCCAGCTCTCTTTCCCGGGCAACGTGCGCGAGCTCGAGAACATCATCGAACGCGGAGTGACTCTCGCCGCCGGCGACACGGTGACCCGCGACGACCTTGGCGACGCACACCCCGCCAAGAAGCTCCCCGGGGTCTCCCGCATCCCCGACCGCGGGTTCGAGCTCGACGAATACCTGATGCAGGTCGAAAAAGAGATGCTCTTTCGCGCCCTCGATCAGGCCAGCGGGGTGCGAAAACACGCAGCCGAGCTGCTCGGCATGAGCTTTCGTCAGTTTCGGTATCGGCTCGCCAAGCACATGTCGCCGGAGGCGGCCGAAGTGGGCGACCGGGAAACCGGTTGATATAGTGAGATGATGTCTCGCCCCGCAACGACGCCTCGCGCCGGATTCACGCTGATCGAACTCATGATCGGCGTAGTAATCGTCGGCATTCTCGCGGGACTCGCGATTCCGTCATTCCAGGGATACGTGTACCGGAGCCGGGTGAGCGAAGCGGTCTCGATGCTGAACGAGATCAAGCAGCGCCAAGAATCCTATCGGAGCAAGTACGGGCAGTACTGCGCGGTCAACGGACTCGACTGGGGCGCCTACAACCCAGCCACGCTTCCGGGCGTCAACCCGGTGCCCTGGCCGACGACCATCGCCTGGGAACAGCTCGGCGTCGTGCCGCCGGGCCCTGTGCGCTTTCAGTACGCGACCGTCGCCGGCGGGCCCGCCGATACGCCACCCGCCTCGAGCAATCTTCAACCCGGTGACTTCTGGTACGCCGCACAGGCCCAAGGCGACCTCGACGGCGACGGCAACACCTTCTTGATGGAGGTCTATTCGCAGTCGTCGCGGATGTACAACAGCGCTTCAGGCGCGGGGGGATACGAATGAAACGACAAGAAGGCTTCACGGTCACAGAGCTGATGATCGCCGTGGTGATCATCGGCGTGCTCGCGGCCATCGCAATCCCCGGGTTCACGTCTTACATCTATCGCTCGCGCGTCTCCGAGGCGTCGACCTTCCTCGTCGAGATCAAGCAGAAGCAGGAGTCGTATCGCGACGAGTTCGGCCGGTACTGCGCGGTCAACGGAGACGATTGGGGGAACTACAACCCTGCGACGATCCCGGGGAGCGACCCCGAAGCCTGGACCTCGACGGCGGAATGGAACCAGCTCGGCGCCGCTCCGGACGGCCCGATTCGCTTTCAGTACGCCACCGTCGCGGGCCTTCCCGGGGTGAACGCTCCTTCGGGCAGCAATCTCGACACCGACGACCACTGGTTTGCGGCCCGGGCCCAGGGCGACCTCGATGAGGACACCGACACCTTCTTCCTCGAGATCTACTCCCAGTCGAATCACATTTTCAACAGTGAGACTGGAAAAGGCGGCTGGGAGTGACAGTTTTCGTCACCTGCGACTGACGAAAACTGTCTTTCTGCGGCCTGCCTCAGCCACCCTGATCGCGTAACAGCTTGGATTCAGGGGCTTTCGAGCAGACACTGAGTTTCGGCACGGCTGTTGCATTACCACAGAGCCGAAAGACTTTTACGGGCACGGGCCCGGGGGAAAGGAACCAAACGACATGAATAAACTACTCTCGAAGAAAGAGGGCTTCACCCTCATCGAGCTGATGATCGTCGTCGCCATCATCGGCATTCTCGCCGCGATCGCGATTCCAGCGTTCGTCAACTACGTCAAGCGATCGAAGACCTCGGAAGCTGGCGCCAACCTGAAGTCGCTCTTCCAGGGCGCTGCGGCGTACTACGAGCAGGAGAACTGGTCGCAGGGCCTGCTGACCGCGGGCGCAACCGCTGCGGCCGCAACGCACTGCACGGTGGATAGCGCCGTCCCGGACTGGACCGCCAGCGACGCCAAGGTCACCATCAACTGGCAGGCGGAGACCAACGCCGATTCCTACACGGCCCTGAACTTCGCGCCCGCCGATCCGCTCTACTACGAGTACCACGTGACCGAACAGGACGGCACCGGCGACTGCGGCCATCCCGCGAACGAGCTCGACACCTACATCTTTGCCGCGAACGGTGATTTGGACAACGATGGTGCCCTGTCGACCTTCGAGCTGGCCGCCGGCACCAACCCGGACAACGCGCTCTACCGCGCGCCTGGCATCTTCAACTCCGATCCCCTCGAGTAATCGACCCGGGATACGGAAACGACACCAAGAGGGCCGCGGCGCACTGCGCTGCGGCCTTTTTGTTTGGAATCAGAGAGCCGGCTTGATTTTCGCTATACTCAGGCCGTGGGTCGTCTGAGCAAGGGGGTGGCGCTCGGCCTGCTCGTCGCGAGCGCCGCCGGGGTCTGGTCGCTGCGAGACCGCGCGATGACGCAGTACCTCGAGACCCAGACCTACGAGGACATCTACTACCTGCCGCCGCCCGCTTGGCTTCAGGCGATGAGCCTCGGGTACCGGCGGGGCCTCGCCGACCTGATCTGGCTCCGGGCCCTTGTCTACTTCGGCGACGAGTTCGCCAACCGCGGCGCGGTCAAGCACGTCTTCAACTACGGCGACTCGATGCTCGCCCTCGACCCCGACTTCGAGCGGGTCTACCGCTGGATGGGCGTTGCCGGCGTCTACACTCCCGAAGAAAGCCCCCTCGAGTACATCCAGCGATCCGTGGACGTGCTCCGCGAGGGCACCCGCCGCTTCCCCGACAACGGCAAGCTCGCCTGGGATGCGGGCGCGACGATCAAGTACGAGCTCCTGCCGCGGATCGACAAAGACGACCCCAACCGCGAATCGCTCGAGTTCGAGGCGAGCGACCACATGATGGCTGCCGCGCGACTCGGCGAAGGCCCCGAGTGGCTCGTACTCAACAACGCGACCCTCCTCGGCAAGCTCGGCGAGTCCGAGCGCGAGCAGCGGCACCTCGAGGAGATGTACGCAATCGTGCGCGACCCAGCGGTCAAGGCGCAGATCGAGATCCGGCTCTCGCGGCTCCGAAGCGAGGCTTACGCCGAGGCGTTTCGCGCGGCGAACGCCGAGTTCGAAGAGCGGCGCCAAGAAGAGTTTCCCTACCTGCCGCCCGGCCTCTATTTCTTCGTCGCCGACCCGGTGACCGTGTCGCTCGACGCGTCGGACCTGGAGGCGCTCGACGACTAATCTCCTGCTAATCTCTTGCCAATCGCATCCCCGACTCGCAGAGTCAGCGCGCCGTGTCCCGAGGCCAACTGCGACTCACCCTCTTCGAAACGGTGTTGGTAATTTCCATCGCCGGTACGGTGCTGGCCGTGTTCGTCCCGACGTTCGCCGCGCGCCTGCGCACCGACAAGATCGCCGAACCGACCGAGCTCTTGCAATCGATGCACGACGGGGCGACGGCGTACTACGCCACCCGATGGGACAACGGCCTCGAACGCTGCCTTCCCGCGGCGGCCGGACCCGCACCGGAGCAGGCGCTTGTCGAGCCCGTGGCCGTCGACTTCGCCGCTGACGACGCCGTAGGCGCCGAGTCCTGGCAGGCGCTCGGCTTTCAGCCCGACCGACCGATTCGCTATCGCTACCAGTACGCGCCCGCCAAGAGCGGCTGCGGGCTCGGCGCCGGTGGACCAAGCGAGGAGGTGCTGTTCGTTGCCGAGGGCGACCTCGACGGCGACGGCGTGCTCTCTCGATTCGAGCGGCGCGCGCGGCCTGGACCCGACGGGGTCCTCCATCCCGTCGAAGAGCTCTTCGTACATCAGCGCGTCGAATAGCCTCGCGACGGGCCCCTCGATGCGTCAGTCGGCGGCGCCCGAGCCGAGGCTTGCTTCCGCAGCGACGAGCGCGGTGACCACTTCGCCCGATGCGCGCGCGAGCTCCGGCCTGCTGCTCGAAGCGAACCGATCGGGATGCAGATCGCGGACGAGACGTCGGAGTGCCTGGCGCGAATCTGAGACGTCGGCGGTTTCGGGCAAATCGAGAAGCTCGCGCGGCGAGACGCAGGCGCGGAGCTCGCGGCGCTTGCGAAGAAGGAGCGGGAACGACCCCGTCCCAGCGGGAGTCACCGCCCGCACAAGGGTGAGCGCGCAGGCAAACCGGTAGCCGTCGAGCCCACAGTCGGGCATCGACTCGAGCGCATCGACCGGAACGCCGCGACACAGCGACTCGACCGCCATCTGCTCGACGGGACAAAGGGCGAGCGCCCCCTGCACCCGGGCTGCCGGCTCGCCGACCAGCGCGCGTCCGAGCTTGGTGAGCCGGTATAGACCCTCTCCGACGACGGCGCGCACCGCGCCCGGGTCCATCGCGGCCACCGCGTCGCAGAGGAAGCGCATGGCGATCGGCGCTCCCCCGACGGGACGGCGCAGTCGCCACCAAGCGTTCGGCGGGGTCCCCTGCGTGAACCGAAGCACAAGCTCATCCCAGTCGGAGACGCGTCGCAGCCCCGCAAGCAGATGCTCCTCCGAACCCGCAATCCGTCGGTCGAGATTCGCCCCGACGATCAGGCCCCCTTCAAACGACACCTCGCCACAGCGGCCGCGTCCACGCAGACGCAGCAGCCCGGTTGCCTCGGACCGGTCGAGACCCACCAGCACGCGAGTCAGGGTCGTGGCGCTCGAAAGGGCATCCATGACTTCGGCGATAGGAGATGCAGGAACCGCGGGCCAGTTTTCCGCGCGTTTGGTGACTGGAAGGTGAGGCGGTCAGCCGGCAGCGTAGCGGGGGTCGCCCGGACGAAGCGCGAGCGCGTTGCGAATCTGGACGAAGCGCGTGGACACCGATGTGGCCGCAACGCCGTAGCGCCGCGCGATTTCGGCCTGGGTACACCCTGGGCGCCGTTCGACGACGGCAATCGCATACTCGAGCGCGGCGGCGAGCACCTCGGGCTTGGTGACACGCAGGTCACAGCGGTCCTGCATGTCGGCCCAGAGCTGCTTGGCCCGCTCGATTTGCTCCCGAGTGTATCCGGCTTCACGCATCTTCACCTGGATGCTGGCGACGACCGGGTCGGCCGACGAAGCCGCAGTGTCGTCGCCAAGCGTGGAGTTGGGCGCGACGGCCGTGACCGGCGCGTCGATGCCTCCGGCGTCGATCCATTGAATCAGCGCACGGTGGTCGGGGTTGCACGGGCCCTTCTCGAGGGCGAGCTCCGCGAGCTGCTTGGCGGTTGGAAGGTCGCCCAGTCGCGCGACGCAGTGCGCGAGCGAGCCGATGATTTCGTCGTGGTCGGGCTCGAGTTCGAACGCGCGCCGCAGATGCGCCTCGGCGCGGTCGGGCTTGCCGAGCGCCACGTCCATCAGATGACCGAGGTTGTGGTGGTACCACGGTGTCATCGGCGAGAGCCGTGCGGCCTCACCGTATGCACGCACCGCAACGCGGTAGTTGCCGAGCAGAGCGTGACACAAACCCATCAGCGCGTAGAGCACGTCGTCGTCGTCGCAGTGCGCAAGCACGCAGCGCAGTTGAAGCGCGGCCTTCCACGGATTGCGTTCGAGGTTAATCTCCGCGAGGTGCCGATATGCGAAGAGCGATGCTTCGCTACCCTCTTCGGCTTTCGATGCAAGCTTCGTGAGCAGTCCCTCCGCTCTTTTCGACGACGACTCGAGCGCCTCTTCGGCCTCGACCCACAGCTCTTCGATCGTACTCGAGCCGCGCTGCATCTGTGCGGGTATACCCGTTGACATTTTTGAACGCAAGGCTCGGACATGATGCACGCCACCGACGATGCACGCGCGCCGTCGCGCGAACGTGCCCGTCACCGGGTAGGCGACGCCGCGATGTGACGATTGTCACGCCAACGGAGTGCGCATGCGCAAGAGCTTGACCTAAGCAGCGGGGAGCGATAGCTCATCACTGATGTCAACCGATCCGGAAGACGCTCCCGAAGAAGAAGCCGAAGGAGAATCGGAGCGCGCCAAGCGCTGGTCCGAGGGTGTCTTGGTCGAAGCGGTGCGCAAGGCCGTCGAAAAAGGCATCGAAGCCGGCGTTGGGACCCTCAGGAGCGGTGGCAGCGTCGTGCGCGGGGTCACCCAAGACGGAAAGCTTCCCAAAGAAGTCATCGGCTACGTCTTCACCCAGGTCGACGAAACCAAAAACGCGCTGGTTCGCGGGGTAGCGAAGGAGGTTCGCGACTTTCTCGAAGCTACCGATATCGCAGGCGAGTTCTATCGCGCGCTCACATCGCTTTCGTTCGAAGTAAAGACTGAAATCCGCTTCATTCCGAACGAAGCGGGCGCAGTTCGCCCTCAGGTCAAAGCGCGCGCGTTCAGGCGTTCCCGACGCAAAGACGCGCGCAAGGACGAGCAGCACGAGAGCGCGTCCGACGACGACGAGACCTGACCCCATGAGCGGAGCCGGCAAAGTGTATCTCGTCGGCGCCGGCCCCGGCGACCCGGAGCTCATCACGGCGCGCGGCCTTCGACGACTTCGTGACGCCGATGTGGTGCTTTACGATGCCCTGGTCCATCCGGACCAGCTCGCCGCGACCAAGCCCGGCGCCGAGCTCGTCTTTGTCGGCAAGCGCGCGGGCCGCGTGAGTGAACGCCAGCATCAGATTCAGGCTCGGATGGCCGAGGCGGCGCATGCGGGCAAGGTCGTGGTGCGCCTCAAAGGCGGGGATCCCTATCTTTTTGGCCGCGGCTCCGAAGAAGCCGAGTTCCTCGCCGAGCAGGGTATCCCGTTTGAAGTCGTCCCGGGCGTCCCGTCGCCGCTCGCAGCGACCGCCTACGCCGGCCTCTCCTTGACCCACCGCGAGCTTGCCTCGAGCGTCGCCTACCTCACCGCCACCGAATCGGTCGACAAAGACCGAACGCAGCACGATTGGTCGAAGCTCGCGACCGCGACGCAGACCTTGGTGCTCTTCATGGGGATGAGAAAGCTCGAGTCCCTAATGGAGCTGCTGGTCGCGAACGGGCGCCCAGCCGACACGCCGGCTGCGGTGGTGCATTGGGCTTCGCTGCCCAGGCAAAGAACGGTCGTCGGCACGGTGTCGACCATTGCGAAGCTCGCCGCCGAGGCGGGTCTCGGGCTTCCAGCGATCACGATCGTGGGCGAAGTCGTCCGGCTGAGAGAGTCGCTTCGATGGTTTGATACCAAGCCCCTATTCGGAAAACGCGTCCTGGTGACACGTTCGGTACGCCAGGCGGGCTCGCTTGCCGACCTACTTCGGGACGAAGGCGCCCAGCCGCTGCTCGCCCCGACGATTCGTCTCGCGCCTCCGACCGACCCGCAGCCGCTTCGCGAGGCCGTGGCGCATCTCGATGCCTACGACTGGGTGGTCCTGACGAGTGCCAACGCGGTGGGAGCGCTGTTCGAGACGATGCGTGAGCAGGGTCTCGATGCTCGGGCGTTCGGCGCTGCGCGCATCTGCGCGATCGGGGCCAAGACCCAGGCCGCGCTACGCCGCCAAGGGATCGAAGCCGACCTGGTTCCCAAAGACGCGCGCGCCGAAGGCGTGGTGGAGACTCTGCTCCCGCAGGTTGCGCACGAGGCGCGCGTGTTGATTCCCCGCGCCGAAGTCGCGCGCGAAGTCGTCCCCGACGCCCTCCGAGCAGCTGGGGCCAAGGTCGAGGTCATCCCTGCCTATCGCACCCTGCCCCCAGCCCCTGCCGAAGCGGCACGCATCAAGCAGCTCGTCGATCCCGCCGAGACCGACGCCGTGCTGTTCACCTCCTCGTCGACGGTCCGCAACCTCGTTGCCCTTCTCGGCGACGAGGCGCCCGCGCGCCTTTCCGGCATTGACCTCTTCTCGATCGGCCCGGTCACCTCGGCTACGGCGGCCTCGCTTGGGCTCGCGGTCAGCGCCGTCTCGCCCGAAGCCACGATCGAGTCGCTGGTCGCCACCCTCCGCGCGTACTATGACCACGACGTGTCCAATGCGTAGATCGGCCTCGGCCTGTGCCCTCGCGAGCCTGCTCGCCATCCTCGCCTTGGTCTGGGGCTGCGGGATGCCCGGCGGCGAAACGATCGAGGTGAGCCTCGACGAGCTGCCCTGCGAGAGCGAACCCACGCCCGGTCTCTGGGAATCGCATCCGCCGCCGCCGCTCACCGACGACGCCTGCCGCTGGTTCCCGTTCAACGCGAACAACACCTACATCTTCGAACATCCGCTCGGCCGCGTCCCGACGCTGGTGGTGGGGTACATCGCGTTCGGCTCTGACGGTGAAGGAGCCACGATCGGCAGCGGGAACGTGTTCCTCGTCAACGCCCAGGACGCGTCGACGGTCACCGTCAAAAACGACCAGAATCAAGACTTTTCGCTTCGCCTCGTCCTGCAATGAGCCCCTAGCGCTCGGTCTCCCTCGGCCTTAGATTGCTCCAAACGGTGGCCGAGACGGCCAACCGGGTACGGATGAAACGCTGAAACCAGGGGTATGCCGGACAGGTTCGAACATGACGAAGACACGATTACCGAGGTCAAGCCGCAGAAAAAGCTCAAGCGGCCTCGCCTCTATCGCGTTCTTCTTCACAACGACGACTACACCACACGCGAATTCGTGGTGCTCGTGCTGAACCACGTCTTTCATCTCGATGAGCAGAGTGCCATTCGTGTCATGTTGCATGTGCACCACAACGGCGTCGGCGTGGCTGGAGTGTTCACGCGTGAAGTTGCAGAGACCAAAATCAAAAAGGTCGAAGCGATGGCACGAGAGCAGGAGTTTCCGCTTCGCCTGACCATGGAACCCGAGGAAGAAGACGCATAGCTATGGCTGGTCCCGTCATCGCCAAAGAACTCCAGGAAACCCTTCGCAAAGCGTTCGATCGCGCGGGGCTCATGAGGCACGAATACGTGACCCTCGAGCACCTCCTGCTGGCGCTCACCGAAGACCCCAAAGCCTCGAAGGCGCTCAAGGCCTGCGGCGCCGACGTGCGCAGACTCCGCAAGAGGCTCGAAGAGTTCGTCCAGGAACGCCTCACCCGCGTGCCAGAGAACGTCGACGTCGATCCTCGGCAGACCCTCGCCGTCGAGCGGGTTCTGCAGCGGGCCGCCATTCACGCGATCTCGTCGGAGATGAACACGATCGACGGCGGCAACGTGCTGGTGCAGCTCCTGAAAGAGGACGAGTCGTACGCGGCCTACCTGCTTCAAGAAGAGGGCGTCAACTCGCTCGATCTCAAGCGCTATATCGCGCACGGGGTCGGCACCGACATCGTGCCAGGCGACGCGGGCGAGTCGTATTCCGAAGGCGAGTTCGACGACGACGAGGAAGACACGCAAAGCGGCCGCGATCCGCTCGAAGCATTCGCCACCGATCTGGTGGCCGAGGCTGCCGAAGGGCGTATCGATCCGCTCATCGGGCGCGATGCCGAGCTCGACCGCACCGTGCAGGTGCTCTGCAGGCGTCGCAAGAACAACCCGATCTACGTGGGTGAGCCGGGCGTCGGCAAGACCGCCATCGCCGAAGGACTCGCGCGCCGGGTGCACGAGGGCACCGTCCCCGAGGTGCTCCACGACGCGCAGATTTTCTCACTGGACATGGGCGCGCTTCTCGCCGGAACCAAGTTTCGCGGACAGTTCGAAGAGCGCCTCAAGGCGGTGATGAAACGGCTCCAAGAGCTCGACAACGCGATCTTGTTCATCGACGAGATTCACACGATCGTCGGCGCCGGGGCGACCACCGGAAGCTCGATGGATGCGTCGAACATCCTCAAGCCAGCGCTCGCCTCGGGCAAGCTGCGATGCCTTGGCTCGACGACTTACGCCGATTTCAAGCATCTCGAGCGCGATCGCGCCCTCGCCCGCCGGTTTCAGAAGATTGAAGTTGCCGAGCCCAGCCTCGAAGACACGATCGAGATTCTCCGCGGGCTTCGCTCGTACTACGAAGAACACCACGGGGTGAAGTACGACGACGACGCCATCGAAGCGGCCGCGACCCTCGCCGACAAGCACATCGTCGACCGTCACCTGCCGGACAAGGCGATCGACGTCATCGACGAAGCCGGGTCGTACGACCGGATGCGCCCCGCAGCGGAACGCGCCCACCGCGTCACCACCACCGACATCGAAAGGGTCGTCAGCAAGATGGCTCGGGTGCCGGTCGAGTCGGTCACCGCGCACGAGCGCGACCAGCTCAAAGAGCTCGGCCCCGAGCTTCACAAAGTGATTTTCGGCCAAGAAGAAGCGATCGACAAAGTCGTCAGTGCGATCACCCTGGCACGCGCCGGCCTCCGCGCAGACCACAAGCCCATCGGCTCGTTTCTCTTCGCTGGGCCCACGGGCGTCGGCAAAACCGAACTGGCGCGTCAGCTCGCGCGCGTGATGGGCGTCGAGCTGCTGCGATTCGACATGAGCGAGTACAGCGAGCGGCATTCGATCTCGCGGCTCATCGGCGCCCCTCCCGGGTACGTGGGCTTCGACCAAGGCGGCCTGCTCACCGATGCCGTACGCAAACACCCGCATGCGGTGGTCATCCTCGACGAGATCGAGAAGGCGCACCACGAGATGTTCAACATCCTGCTGCAGGTGATGGACCACGCGAAGCTCACCGACAACAACGGTCGCGAAGCAGACTTCCGCAACATCGTCCTCGTGATGACCACCAACGCAGGCGCGTTCGAAGCCAACGAGAAGGTGGTCGGGTTCGCGGGGGGCGACGACGACCCCAAGCAGTTCGCCTCGGGCCGAGCCAAGCAGGCGCTCGAACGCACCTTCACCCCGGAGTTTCGGAACCGTCTCGACGCCGTGGTGTTCTTCCGAGGCCTCCGTCTCGAGGTGATTCGCAAGGTGGTCGACAAAGAGATCGGTCTGCTGCGCGAGATGCTCGCCGACAAGCAGATCAACATCGAGCTCACCGACGAGGCGAGCGAGTGGCTCGCCCAGCACGGGTACGACCCTCAAATGGGGGCACGACCGATGGCGAGGCTCATCGAACAAAAGGTGAAGAAGCCCTTGTCGAAAGCGCTTGTGTTCGGGGACCTGAACGAAGGCGGCACCGCCGTGGTGGACGTCTCGAACGACGAGCTCCAGGTGACCTTCGTCGACACGAAAACCCCCATCGTCGAGGCCTAGCTACTACTTGTACGACCGCGGGCGGCGCGCATGCGCTAGCCTACGTCGACCGGCATGCCTGTGTACCTACTCGGCAAAGAGCTGGAGTTCCCGCCTCCGGAAGAGGCGAACGAAGAGGGCATCGTCGCCGTCGGGGGGGACGTGTCTCCGGAGCGGCTTCTCATCGCCTACCGGCAGGGGATCTTCCCCTGGCCAGCGAAGGGCTATCCTTTGCTCTGGTTCTCCCCGGACCCGCGCTTCGCGCTCGTCCCTGAGCAAGCGCACGTGTCTCGGTCGCTGCGCAAAGTCATGCGCAAGGGAGAGCTGCGCATTACCGCCGACACCGCCTTCCCCGACGTGGTCGCGGCCTGCGCGGATGCGCCTCGGCCCGATCAACACGGGACCTGGATCACCCGCGAGCTTCGCGAGGGGTACGTTGGGCTTCATGAGCTCGGCTACGCGCACAGCATCGAGGCGTGGCGCGGTCAGCGCCTTGTCGGCGGACTCTACGGGGTTGCGCTCGGCCGGACCTTCGCGGGCGAGTCGATGTTCGCGATGGAGCCCGACGCGTCGAAGGTGGCCTTTGCCACCCTCCTCGGTCACCTCGCCATGTGGGGCTTCAGCACGGTCGACTGTCAGGTGCATACCGAGCACCTGGCGCGGTTCGGGGCAACGATGTGGCCAAGAGCCCGGTTCTTGTCCACGTGGCGCGAGGCAAGCGCTGAACCGAGTCTTCGCGCTCCCTGGAAGCTGACCCTCGACAGCCGAGACGCGCTCCAATATCTCGGCAAGTAGCGCCGCGGGCGCGAGAGCTTGGCGACGGGTTCGTGACTCAGCGCACGATGATCGTGCCGAGGTCGGGGCCGAGGAGAGGCATGGGAAAGACCCCGTAGACCTGCGGCTCGCCCTGCAGACGCGCCTCACCGAGGTAGCCGTTCATCGATTCGGCGAGTCCTTGGACGCGCGCGGCGGTGTCCGGGAGCAGCGCGTCGACCTGCGGAGGCGTGTCCCAGTGGAACACTCGGTCGCCCTTGTAGAGGTAGACCCAGACCGGGTCCTCGACGCCCTGCTCTACCTTGAGCTGCCGGCTCAAGCGCTGTGCCAGGCGCCAGAGCGGGATCCCCGCCATCACCGCACCGACCACCTCGTCGCCCTGGATCACGGGCGCTACGAAGAGAAGCGACCAGGACGAGGGTGCGTCAGAGTCCCTTGCGAAGAACTCCCCAAGCCCGGTCGCGGCGCTGCCGTCGAGGGCGGTCTGGACCACGTCGAAGCGGTCTTTGAACGGCTGCCCCCTCATTGGGTCGGGCGCGCGGTCGCGCGCGATGGCCACCCCGTCGGCGTCGAGCGCGACCAGAAAGGACATCGGAGAGGCAACGAATTCATCAATGCCCTTCTTGGGTTGCTGAAGAATTCTCAACGCCGACCGCATTTGCTTTTCACGTGCGGCAGGGTCGGTGACCGAGAACCCGGGTGCGAGCTTCTGCGCGGCCTTGACGACGCCTGCCTGGTGCTTTTCGAGGTCCTCTTGAATGAGGGCCTCGACGCGCGCGCGATCGGCGGTCTCAATGCGCCGTCCTGTTTCGCGGACCGCAGCACGGTCTTCGCATCCCAATACGAGGACCGCCGTCAGAGCACAGAGCGCTGCGTGCGAACTCGTCGCGATCCCCCATCGCATGAGTTCAGTCTAGGCGTCCGGATGTATGAGGACAAATACGTATTGATCGCCCTGCTCTGCGGAGAGACAGTCGGGATCCGCCGGGGCCGTACCGGGGAGCATTAGAAAGGCGGCACAGATGGAAACGATTCACAAGAGCATCGACATTAAGAGTTCGGTAGACCGCGTGTTTGCCTACGTTCAAGACCCACACAAGCAGATGGAATGGATGACCAGCCTGACTGATGTCCGCAACGTGTCTGGCGACCGCAAGAACCTGCACTACGAGTGGACGTACAAGATGGCCGGTATCCCTTTCGACGGCGAAAGCCAGCGAACTGAGTACGTGGGCAACGAACGCATCGTATCTAAATCCACCGGTGGCATCGACGCTACATTCACATTCGCATTCACACCGAAGGACGCCGGAACCCACGTCGATCTAACCATCGACTACGAGATTCCGGTGCCGGTGCTTGGCAAGCTCGCCGAGAAGCTCATCGCCGGGCGCAACGCGCGCGAGACGGACCTGAACCTACAGAACATCAAAGAGCACTGCGAGAGCTAGGGCTCAGCTCATGTCGCAGTGAGACAGTGGGTCCTGGCGGCGACGCCTCGTGACAGAAAGCAACAAGAGTATGATCAGCGCGAGCCCTGGGAGGCTCGATGGGCGTGACTGTGTCGCCGAGCATCCGCTGCTCTCGGTCGAGCTGCTCCTTTGCGTCGCGACCTCGTCGTACTGGGCGGTTGGATTGCGGCGCTTGTTGACCGCGACGTAGCGCCGGGCGAGGGTCTCGGCGCGCTCGGTGGCGCTGACCGTCGGATGCCCGTTCGGAAGACGATCTCGGAGCTCGGCGAGCGATACCTGGGTGACCACCGGGAGCTCGGGAAGCGCGTCTTCGTCGGGGCTCTGCCAGCGCATGAAGATCCCCCCACGTGGGTGCCCCGAGACGTCCAGCCAGTTGGGCACGCCCGGGTCTTCCATGGCGAGCACGTAGCGAATGATGCCGTCTTCGTCTGCGTAGGACTGAAACCAGTTGAGGGAGGTTTGACGGGTTTGATAGTCGATCGACTCGATCCACAGATTGCCGACCTGAATGCCGCCGTGCACCACGCTCGGCACGGGGGTTTCGATGAGCAGCGCTTCGCCTTCTTCGAGTTCGTAGCGGCCGGCGCTGCTGTAGGCCGACGGTACGCCCGCCCCTGCAATGCCAAAGGCGTCCGGGTCCGGACCGTTCAGATCGTTGAGCGGCCAGCCGTCGCGCGCGTCCTGCATCACGCCGAGGATCGACGAGAGCCGAAGCGACAGCCCCCCGACGTCCGAGACGAACTCCTCGACGCTCAGGTGCGGCACCGGGCCGCTGACCGGACCTCCGATGACTTCAACGCGCACGCTCGCTTCGACCTCGGTGTCCCAATCGTAGAACCCGTTGCGCAGGATGAAGCGATTGGCACCCGGCTTGAGCTCCATCCAGTTGGCGGCATCGTCGGGTCGGGTCGCACTCAAGATGATCTCGAACCGCCCGTTGCGCTCGATGATAAGATCCTCGGAGGTCATGAACACCTCTCCTCCGAACGGGTTGTCGAAGATCTGCATGCTGATGTAGGGCACGGTGCCGCGCGTTCCGGTGATGCGATAGCTGTACTCCTCGCTGATCGGCGCGACGTTGATGTACGAGAAGTCAGGATTGTCGAAGCCGAGCTTGCACACGATCGTCGGGCAGCGCGAGACGTGCGGGTGCGCTGGATCGTGGTCGTCGGTCGCCGGAGCGTTCTGCATCTCGATCATGCGAATGATGTGGCGGTAGCCTTCGGCACGCTCCGGGCCGTCCTCCGGCGTGCGGTCGAGGACGACCTGCCGCGCCGTCTCGAGCGCGTCGACGAAGCCGTCGAACGCTTCGTCGCTAGTCTGCGCCGATACCCCCGAACTCCACACCAAAGCCATCACGGCCGAGGCCGCTGCCACCCTCATCGAACGCATCATCGAGGCAGCCTACACGAGTCAGCCGCCGGAGCAGAAGTGCTCGTAGTCGATGTACTCGGTGATCGTCGGATGGTCACCGCAGACCGGGCAGTCTTTGTTGCGTCGAAGCTTGAAGGTGCGGAAGGTCATCCCGAGGGAATCGTACTGAAGCAGGCGGCCAACGAGGGGGTCGCCGCGCTCGAGCACGATCTTCACGGCCTCGGTCGCTTGCAGGGTGCCGATCGCACCGGGAAGAACGCCGAGGACGCCCGCTTCGGCGCAGGAAGGCGCCAGATGCGGAGGCGGGGGTTCCGGGTAGAGGCAGCGGTAGCAGGGACCCTGGCGCGGCCAGAACGTGGTGACCTGCCCGTCGAAGCGGAAGATCGAGCCGTGAACGACCGGAATGTCCTTCCATACGCTCGCGTCGTTGACGAGGTAGCGCGTGGCGAAGTTGTCGAGGCCGTCGACGATGACGTCCCAATCCTGGTCGAAGATTCGGTCGACGTTCTGGCGGGTGAGCCGCTCGTTGAACGGAATCACGTTCACGTCGGGGTTGAGGTTTTGGATGGTGCGCATCCCGCTTTCGACTTTGGATTCGCCGACGCGGTCGATGCCGTGGAGCACCTGTCGCTGGAGGTTCGATTCGTCGACCACGTCGCCGTCGACGAGGCCGAGCGTGCCCACGCCCGCAGCGGCCAGGTAAAGCGCTGCGGGGGAGCCGAGCCCGCCCGCACCGAGCAAGAGCACCCGACCCTGAAGCAGCTTGGCCTGCCCCTGTTCCCCGACCTCGGGTAAAAGAAGATGCCGCGAATACCGATTGAGCTGGGCGTCGGTAAAGGCAAACGGCTGAGTCGTTGGGTACCCTTGGTCTTTCCACTGATTGAAGCCGGGATTCGCCGACTCGACCTGCGTGTAGCCCAGTTCTTGGAGCGCCTTGGCGGCGAACGCCGAACGAATGCCGCCCGCACACAGGGTAACGATCTTCGCGTCCTTGTCGGGCAGCCGCGAGCCCGCCTGCATTTCGAGGAAGCCGCGCGGGATGTGCACGGCACCCGGAACGTGACCTTGGCGCCACTCGTCTTTCTCACGGACGTCGACGAGAATCAGGTCCTCGCCGGTCTCGAGCCTGTCCTTGAGGTCCTCGAGAGAAACCTGCCGGATGGCACCTTTCACCTCTTGGAGCAGGTCAGCGTATGACTTAGCCATGCCCGGCAATATGGAACTTCGGCCAGATTCGTCAAGGCTCCCGGGTGCTTAGGCCCTATCCTACGGTTTTCACATCGGTTTTGTCAGGTATAACTTCGCGAAAGCTCTTGGTAGACCGAATTCATCTTGAACTGATTTGAGGGCGGATCGGATCAGGGTGAACTCGGTCTGACTAGGCTGCGGTTCGCACGACTCCCTGGTCGAGGGCGTAGTTCTCGAGCGCTCCGCGCAGGCGTTTCCGACCCCGATGCAGGCGCGACATGACGGTGCCCACGGGGCAGTCGAGTCGGGCCGCGGCCGCCCGATAGGAGAGTTCTTCGAGGTCGACGAGCTCGACTGCTTCCCGGAACTCCGGCTGAAGTGACTCGAGCGCGGCTGCCACTTCGTCGCTGAAACCGTCGTGCACCTGGTGCGTGCTTCGGTGTCCGGCGGTCCGCATCTGATCGAGCGCGAGGCGCTCTCTCTTCTTCTTTCGGTAGTGGTTGATGTACGTGTTGAATAGGATGCGGTGCATCCAGGCGCGCGCGTTGGTGCCGGGCTTGAAGCTCGCGCGCGATTGCCACGCCCGGGTGAGGGCCTCTTGGACCAGGTCGTCCGCGAGCGCGTGGCTGCGTGCAAGGCGAAGCGCAGTGCGGGAGAGCTCGGGCATGCAGGGGAGGATTTCTTCGGTGTACAGCTCGTGGTGTGTCATCGGTTCGTTTCCCTGGTGGTGGGTACGAACCAACTTCATTGCAACGCCGATGCCATCGCGAAAAACTCAAGCATTCCCTGCCCGCAGCCTGGACGCACAGTCAGCTTGTCGCATCTGAGACACGGTGTCGTGTCAAGCTGTCGTGCCGCCGACGAAGCGTTCGAGCACGGTCGGGACCGCGTCCGCGACCTCCGAGGCAATGAGCCCGCGATCGGCAGTCGCTGCCTCGAGGCCGGCGCAGGCATGGAGAAGGCTCGCGGCGATCGCGGCATCGAACGGTTCGAGGTTCATCAGGAGCGCGCCCGCAATCCCGCTGAGTACGTCGCCCGTCCCCGCCACGCCGAGCGCCGGCGTGCCTTCAGCGCAGACCCGAATCCGGCCGTTGGCGGCGATGACTGTCCGGGCGCCCTTGAGGACGGCCACCTGTTTGGTCTTGTCGGCAATCGTCTCCGCCGCTTGGTAGCGGTTGGCCTGGACCTGCCCGGTCGAAGAGGACAGCAGGCGCGCCGCCTCGCCGGGGTGCGGTGTGAGCAGGCGCGGCGCGGCCGCGTTGGCGAGGCCTGCGAGTCCGGTGTCCGCGAGGTGCGTGAGCGCGTCCGCGTCGATCACGGTGGGCACCGGCGCATGCCGAGCAAACGCTTCGGCCCAGGCGCGCCCGAGTGCATCGAGTCCGAGCCCGGGCCCGAGCACGACGGCGCGCTTGCCTTCGCAAAGCGCTTCTACCGCCGCGCGATCCGGTGCGCCTGGGAGCGCGACCGTCATCAGCTCGATTACCTTCTGCTCGAGCGCGTCGCGGGCGTCGGGACGCGCTCCGATGGTGACGAGCCCCGCACCGGCGCGAAAGGCAGCTCGCCCCGCCAAGACCGCGGCGCCGGTCGTCCCGGGTGCACCGCCGACGACGAGGAGATGACCCGCCGTTCCCTTGTGTGCGTCCGCCGCTCGCCGTGGAATGAGCTGCGCGAGGTCGGGTGCCCACCAGACGGTGGCGCCGGGCTCGGCGCCGAGCGGAATCCCGATGTCTGCCACGACGACCTCGCCCGCATAGGCCGCCGCCGGGAACTGGTGAAGTCCGCGCTTCAGCCCCGCGAACGTAACGGTGAGCGCCGCGTGTGCGGCGGTGCCAAGAACGCCCCCGGTATCGGCGTCGAGCCCGCTTGGCAGATCGAGCGCCACGACGGGCGCGGCGGCACGCTCGATCGCCTCGATCGCGTGGGCGTACCCGCCGTCGACGACACGATCGAGGCCCGTGCCGAAGATCCCGTCGACGATCAGGCTGGCATCGGCGAGCATCGCGGCGATGTCGTGGCCCCGCTCTGGGGCGACCGCGGTCGTCTGGACCCCGATGCGGGGAAGAAGCTCCCAGTTGGTGGCGGCGTCACCGCGCAGCCTGCTCGGATCGCCCAGGAGCACCGCATGCGGACGGAGGCCGAGAAGCGCGAGCCGCCGCGCAATCACCCACGCGTCCCCGCCGTTCTGGCCCGGGCCACCGACCAGCACCACCCGATCGAGGCGGTCGCCGAACCGGGCGGTCAGTGCGTCGCAGGCCCCGCGGCCGGCGTTCTCCATGAGAACCAGGCCAAGCACACCGAGACGGTCAATCGCATCCCGATCGACGGCGCGCGACTCCTCGCGGGTAAATAACCACTGCACGCTGAGGAGTATGCCCCGAAACGGGAGGCTGCGCTGGCGTCGGCGTCGCCCTTACAGCGTCGAGCCCTCAGTCGCGGTAGCGTGCATCGACGAGAGCACCCACCGAGACCCGCGCGCTCGACCGGTCGTAGCCGTAGCGCGTAGTCAGCACGTTCAGCGTCCTTAGGGCGGTTTCGCGAAGGTCTTCTTCGAGGCTGTCGTCGTCTTTGAGCAAGGCCAGCACCGCGCGCCCGATCTCACCAATCTGGAGTCGATGCTCGTCGAAGTAGGCCTGTCTCAACTGACCGATGTAGCGCGGAAAGAGGGCCTGGTAGTCGACCTCTTGCTCGGGATGGTCGATAGCCCAGGCGGCGATCGACCCGAGCAGCTCGTCGCGGAAACTCTTGCTGTCGTCGACGCCGAGTTTCTCTTCGACATTCTTCATCAGCTCGGGGTCCGGCTCTTCGTCTTGACCGGTGACCGGGTTGTGCACCCGCTCCTGTTTCACGGCGTGGGAGACGTGCGTCACGTATCGGTCGAGCAAGCCTAGATGGCTGTCTTCATCGATGAGGCCGCTTGCGCCACGGAGCTCTCCCTCGACGATGTCGAGCCAGCGCCCCCTGACGTCGTCGACGAAGCCGCGGTGGTTGCGATACTGCCCGTCGGTCTGTTCTTTGAGAAAGTCGTAGTCGTCGCGTTCGCAGAACTCCTCGAACCGGTTCAATAGCAACACTGGCGAGACGCACGGGTCGGTGGTGTCAGAGGCCGCTTCGAGAAGCAGCATGCGGATCTCTCGCGGAGACGCGCCGCTCAGGCCTTCGTAGTCGGCAGCGGTCGCTCCCTCGGCCTGGATCTCGGCGACGCCGCCCCGCAACACTTTGCTCTCTTCTGCCTCGAAGCGTGCGGGCACGGTGCCGTCGGCAAAGAGGTCGGCCTTCTCGAGCGGAGAAAGCGAGGCCGCCGCGGTGCCGAGATCGCTGTCGACGAATCGATCGGCGTCTGGTTTGCGCAGACGCGTCATCACCGCCCAGAGCGCGGCAACGTACGTAGTGTGCGGCGCAACGTGGCGGGGGATCTGCGGCACGATCTGGCCGTCATAGATTTCCTGTTCGCGATGCACGTCGAGGAGATAGGGCATCCGCACGCGCACGATGCGCCCGCGAAACGAGTTGTACTCGGGATGTTGCCGAAACGCGCTGAGGTGAAGCTCGTTTGAGCTTGCCATCATGACCGCGTTGATCGGCAGGTTCGACATGGTGAGCGAGATTTCGCCGGTCTCGATGGCCAGCAGCAGGTACTTCCACGCATCGAGAGGCCGCTTGAGCAAATCGCTGTATTCGACGATGCCGCCTGAGGCGTCGACGAGCTCTCCGTAGGGCTCGAAGAGAGTAATCGCGCTCAGCGATGCGGGCAGCGACTCGATGGAACGGTCAGCGGTGATCTGGCGCTCTGACGCGTCGACGGACATCTGGGGGCCGATCGTCACCGCACCGACGCGGTAGCGGCGCGAGATGTAGTATCGCTCCACCTGAATGTGCGCGAGCACGCGTTCGAGGTCGCCGCGGTAGGCGGTGAGCAGCGCCTGGAAGATCTGCTGGTTCTTGCGGCTGAGCTGTCCTGTCCAGACCCAATCGGGCGCCGCTTCGTGGACGTCGGCGATCTCGTACGCGTCCGATATCAGGCGCTGACGAAACTCGCGCGGGAGTAGGAGGAGCGGATGCTCTCGCACCGCGCTTTGCAGCTTGGTGATGATTCGCTCTTCGGGCAGATGCGCGAAGCTGTCCGCCTGACCGAGCGCATCAGCCGACGTGCTGAAGCCAATCCCGCCACCCTCGCGCACGCGCGGGAAAATCCAGGAAAACCGGTACGCGGCGCCGTCATCGGTCTCGGAGTACGCCTCCAGCCCGCGCATGAGACAGGCCGTGAAGGTCGACTTGGCGCTTCCGTTGGGGCCGTGCATCAACAGCAGACGGTTGGCCCGCCCTTCTCGCTCGAAACCCTCGAGTACACGGTAGAGCGCCTGCTGGGTCGCTTCGTGCCCCGCGAGGCGGTCTCGCATGCGGAGTTCGGCGTGTTGCCCTCCGGTGGGGTGACCGAACTCGAGGTCGAACACCCGCCATCGACTGAGGGTGCCACCTGGATGTTCCACCTCGTAGCGACCGAAGAAATCGAGGCAGTCCTTCAGGTACCGCGCCGCATCGCGCGTGTGCCGACGGGGGTTTTCTTGAACGAGGTCTAGGTACTCGTTGAAGGAGAGCACGCGCTTCTGGGCGTCGAAACGGTCTTTGACCTCGGCGCGAATCGTCTCGAGCGCCGTCTTCAACCCCCCGGTGCTCATTTCACTGCACCTTCACCTGCATCGCGACGGTCCGCTTCTCGAGGACACAGTTGTCATCGGTACACATGGCGAACGAGACGTCGCACGAGACCTCGTGCTCGCCCGACTTCGATGGCTCCACGAGCGCCACGAAGCGAACCTTGTCCTCCGTGAACTCCTTGGCGTCGTCCTTCACGAGTTCCTGTGCCTTGAGTCCGATCGCCGGGTCGGCGGCGATATTCACGCGGATCGGAAACTCCTGGTTCACGTGCCAATCGCCGCGGCCCTCGAGCGCAATCGCCACCGAGCCGTCTTTCCCCACCCGGAGGGGAGGATCGACGGAGGCAACTTCGAGCGCGAACGCGTCGGTCTCGATTCGAGGGCCAGCGGGGCCTGCATCGACCGCTGCCGCCGGCTTGGCGGCGTCGTGGTGGGCGTGGTGCCCTTCGTGATCGTGATCGGCCGCCTTCGGTGTGGGCGCACCGCGATCGCATCCGACCGCCAGCGAAGCGATGGCAAGAAAAGTGAGCGTGGCGAAACGGAACGGTGTCATGCGCGAAGCCTAGCACGCAGCGACGGCGTCGAGTTGCTCCGGTTCAATCGGTCGGCCCCAGAGCTCCAACAGGTCTGCGGGCAGGGGCGCTCGCAGGGTCGTGGGAGCCCCGGTCTCCGGGTGTTCGAACGTGAGCGCGTAGGCGTGCAGCGCCTGACGCGCATGCCCGAGGCGCGCGCGCAGAGCCTCGCTCATCCCCTGTTCGATAATCTCGAGAAAAGGACTGACGCCGTCGGGGCCGTAGAGCTTGTCGCCGACGATAGGCGAGCCGATGGCGCTTAGATGCACGCGGAGCTGATGCTGGCGTCCGCTCTCGGGCGCCAGCGCGACCAAGGTGGAGTCCTCGTTCCGCGCGACGACACGAAACCGCGTCGCGCAGGGCGAGCCGACGCCCGGTGCCGTGACTTCCATGAGAATGTGAAGCCCCTCTTTGGCCGGAGCCATCGGAAGCTCGATACGACCTTCGTTTTCGGCGATAGACCCGCGAACAATCGCAAGATATCGCTTGCTCACCCGACGGGTCTCGAACGCGTTCTTCAAGCGGCGCTCCGCCGCTGGGGTCTTCGAGCAAAGCATCAAGCCGCTGGTTTCGCGGTCGAGACGGTGCGCGATCCGGGGCGGATCGTCACCGAATCGCTCCCGGAGCAGAAAGGTCAGGGTGTGCTTGTGATAGGTCGCGGACGGATGAACGGGGAGCCCGGAGGGCTTGTCGAGAGCGAGAATCGCGTCGTCTTCGTACAGCGTATCGAAGAACAGCGGCGTCTCAGGCTCCTCGAACGGAGGCCGCACGAGAAGCACAGTCTCTCCGGCACGCACCCGCTCGCTCGGGCGCCGCAGGGTGCCATCGGAGCGGTAGGCGCAGCTTCGGACGATCTCCTGGGCACGCGTTCGCGAAAGCCGCGGGATTCGGGACTGAATGAACTTATCGAGGCGCTGCCCGGCGTGTTCGGGGGCAACGGGAAAGGTGAGCACGATCGAAGTCGGGTCGCAGCCGGGTGGAAGCGCGACCCGGGGTCGCCCCTGCTTGAGCGACTGATTGCGCGAGCCATGGACCGATCGTCGGCCCGCTCGGTTGCCGTCAGGGCTTGCAGGTCTAGGCGGCCTTGACAACCTTGCCCGTGCGAATGCAGCGGGTACAGGCCATCACGCGGCGCGCTTGCCCGTCGATGAGGGCGCGAAGCGACTGCAGATTCGGCTCCTGCCACTTCCGCGTCTTCACGTTGGAGTGACTCACCTTGTGAGCTTTATGGCGGCCTTTGCCGCAGTAATCACATGTCTTTGCCATGGTTCCTTCGCCGGCTGCTGGGGAGCCGCGTGGTAGCATCGAGGTCCCATCGCCGCAACAACGCGGCCTCGCGCCCTCGGAGAAACGAAGATAGAACCACAGGGAATGCGACTGGCCGGACCCATCATTGGCTGCCTAGCGCTCGGGGCGTTTGTGATTCCAGGGAGTTACGAGCCAAACCAACGGTCGGGCTCAGAAGCTGGTGTGCCGACCAGGTCGGCGACGGCCGCGGACTCGGCTTCAGGGTCTCGCTCCGCAGTGCTGGCAGGCCGGGTGTACGGGCCCCTTGGACTGCCCCTCGAAGGTGCCGAAGTGACCCTCGCGGGGAGTGGGTTCTGGCCACCCCGGTCGGTGCGTAGCGGACTCGAGGGACGGTTCTACTGGCATGGTCTGCCGCCGGGGATCTACGAGCTCCGCGCCTCGCTCGGGAGCCTGTCCTCACCCACGGTCGAAGGGCTGATTCTCGAAGCCGGCAGTCGGCGCCTGCTCGCGCTCGAACTCGCGGAGGGCTGGACGCTGTCGGGACGCGTCGTCGATTCGCAGAGCGGCGGGCCGCTCGAGGGCGCAGAGGTCGAGCTCGCGACGGGACCACTCGGTGCCTACAAACGGCGCGTCCAGACCGATGCGCAAGGGCGCTTCGAGCTCTCGGGCGTGTTTGGCGACGAGCACCAGCTCTTCGTCGATCTCAATCGGTACGTGCCTTCGGCGCCCATCGCGGTGACGCGCGGCGAGGCTTCCATCGAAGTACGCCTCGCGCGAGGCGGAGCGATTTCGGGCATCGTCGTAGACGCACGCGGAAGACCGATCGCGGAGGCGGTCGTGAGGCTGCTCGGGAACCAAGACACGCAACCGGGAACGGCCAGTCCGGGCGACACCCTCCGCGTAACCACCGGACCGGTGCCACCGATCTCGGCGGCTGCCGACGCGACGACCACCGCCCTCGTCGAACAGGCGCTTACCGAAGCCGATGGGGCCTTCGATCTTCGGGGCCTCGAGGCCGGTCGCTATACGGCGATCGCCAGCCACCCCAACTACGCGCCCAGCGAGTCTGCGGAAGTCGAAATCGCGGCCGGTGGCGAGGTTGCCGATCTACGCATCGTGATGGCGCGCGGGGGTGAGCTCCGTGGACGCGTCGTCGATGCGAGACGAGTGGGGCTCGCCGGGATTCCGGTCGAGCTTCAGATCGCCGGAGAGCGGCTTCCGCGCATGACGGTCACGGGCGAAGACGGGTCGTTCGGCTATCGAGGGGTGCGCGGCGAAGCGACAGTCACCGCGATCCCCTATGACCTGCAGCCTACCGGCGAGACCCTGACGGTCGACGAGGGTCGGGTCGACGTGCTGCTCGTTCTCGCAAGGGAGCTCCTGACTCTCGTCGGCCGAGTGGTCGACGAACGGGGATTCGGCATCGACGGCGCCTTGGTCACCGCGAAGACGGTTGGCTCGGTGCCGGAGGTCGTGCGGACCGCGAAGACCGAGTCCGACGGCGGATTCTCGGTGCCTGCTCTTCCTGAGCCTCCATACATGCTCCGGATCGAGCACCCGGCATACAGTGCGGCACGCATCGATCGACTCGAAACCGAAGATGCGCTCGAGGTGACCTTGCGCACCGGGGTCACCATTCGAGGCGGAGTCGTCGACGATTGGTCCGGGTCTCCGGTCGGCGGTGTTCGTATCGAACTCGAAGGTCCGGTGGAGCGAACGACCCAAAGCGGTCGCGACGGCGGATTCGGATTCCGGCGGGTACCCGCGGGCGTCTACGAAGCCCTCTTCCGCCACGAAGACTACGAGAGCTACGGGGAGACGATTGAAGTCGAGAGCCCCCGCTACGTCGATCGACCCCAAGAGCTCAACCAAGTGCGGCTCATTCCAGGCGGCACGATCGAAGGCGAGGTACGGGACGCGTACGGTGACCTGGTTGCCAAGGCGGAGGTCACCGTGGGGTTTCCTCCCGACTGGGACCTCGCGGTTCGTACGGGGTCGACCGGTCGTTTCATCCTGCGAGGGATCCCCCCGGGTCGACGTTCGTGACGGCCC
This sequence comes from uncultured delta proteobacterium, assembly GCA_963845195.1. Taxonomy (GTDB): domain Bacteria; phylum Myxococcota_A; class Polyangia; order Polyangiales; family Houyiibacteriaceae; genus SG8-38. The sequence goes on along the minus strand of CAWJRH010000004.1, from coordinate 1,109,187 downwards.
GCCACCCGAGCGCCGGGGAGAGCACCGCGAAGACCCCCGTATTGGTCAGGCCAAAGGAGGTGTCGCCAGGCGCGTACGTGAAGCTCCCGCTGCCGCTCGAGCGGCGCGACTGACCGTGACGAAGTGACCGATTGCGATTTGCCGCGTAGGTTGCTTGCCCATGTCAGACAGTTGGATGCGCAGTCTCCGTGACGCCGCGGATGTGCTCAAACGAGCCCGCTCGCCCGTGGAGCTCACCAAAGGCCTCGTGCCGTCGCGATGGCTGACACGGCACGTACTCAACGCCGAAGGCCCCATGCCGGAGAGCGCCGACCCGTCAGCGGTCGCCCAAGCGCTCCGCACCTTGCGCAATGAGCTCGACGCCGAGTCGATCGATTCAGCCGGCCAGGTCGACTATGCGCTACTCCGACGTTCGCCGACGTTCCGGCAGCTACGCACGACGTCCCGACTCCTGCGCACCGTCGACCCGGAGACCCTGTCGAGCGACGCCCTGCGCAACGCGTTTTGGATCAACGTCTACAACGTGCTCGCGATCCACGGCGTGCTCGCTCTCGACATCGAGTCGTCCGTGATGGAGGTGCCGTCTTTCTTCGGGGCCGTCGCGTACGACGTCGGTACGATGATCGTCACGCTGGATGAAATCGAAAACGGCATTCTTCGTCATCAACGCGCCCCACCCGGTCACCGGAAGTCGCCTCTTTGGCGACGACGACCCGCGGCTCTCGCTCTGCCCATCGAAGGTCGATCCGCGCATCCATGCAGCGCTAGTCTGTGCCTCGACGAGTTGCCCACCGGTCGCGTTCTATGACGCCGAGCGCATCGACGCGCAGCTCGAGGCCGCATCCCGAAATTACGTCGGGGCAGACGTCGACGTCGATGCCGGGGCGCGACGGGTTCGCATCCCGATCACGTTTCGCTACTACGCCGACGACTTCGGGGGTACCGAGGGCGTGTGTCGGTTTCTAATCGCACACGCGGACGGTGCGCAGCGTGCCGCGCTCGAACGAGCGTTCGGCGCCGGCTACGCGTTCGACTACCACCGCTACGACTGGTCTCTCAACTCGGCGCGCTGAGCGATGACCACCGGTCGCCGTCCACGGCGATGCGACCGTCGCGCTCGAGCTTGATCAGGTGTGCCTCGAGGGATCGCACCGCAAGCGGCCAAAGCGCTTGGGGCGTGTCGTCGTAGGCGGTTGCGACCAGGTCCTGAGGTCGGGCGGCGGTGCCGTGGGCCTCGAGGGCATCGAACACCTTGCCCTCCCGCATCAGTCGATGCGCGATGTAGAAGCTCAGAATCGCCTGGGGGTCGTCGATGGTACCGCCGTGCGCCGGCAAGAGCGCCGTGGGCGACAACGACGCCATGTGGCGAAGGGACTCCAGATAGAGAGCCATGTCGCCATCGAAGGGCTCGACGATGATGGTGCCGATCGAGGCGATCATGTCGCCTGCGATCATCATCCCACTGTCGCGATCGACGAAGCATAGATGTCCAGGAGCGTGCCCGGGGGTGTGCACCGCGGTGAGCGCCGTCGGCGTCGGGCCGTCGAGTTCGATTTGCTCGCCGTCTTCGACAAGCCTGTCGATCGAAACGATGCCCTCGAGGCGCTGCGCCGTCATCGGGTGCGCCCAGAGCGGGAGGCCAAGTCGCTTGCAAAGCACCCCTGCCCCCCCGACGTGATCGGGATGATGGTGCGTCGCGATGATTGCTTGGACGTTCTTGCCCTCGGCTCGTGCCCTCTCGACCCACGCGACCATCAGGTCCTGTTCGTCGGCGTAGGGAGTGGCAGGCTCGACGAGAACCGTATCTCCCGTTCCCACGAGGAAGGTGTTGGTATGGGTCGCCGGTGGCAGGGTTGGTGTGCGAACCGCCAGCCGATCAATCGCCGCAGAGACCGATTCGACCCGGGAAAGGTCCGCCGTATCGCCCGACGCACCCTCCTCGGCCACTAGCCGGCCTCAGCAGACTCAGGCAGGGTTTCCCGGCCGTCCTCGAAGGAGGCTTCCCCAAGAGCACCAGGAGCAGCCTCAGGCCGCAGCGCGTGAATCATCGAGACCGGACCACGCGGGTACAGACGCGCGCGCGATCGTTCGAGCTGGCAGTCGACGCGGCCCTCGGCGCAACGCGCCGGATCGCCAAGCTGACGCATGCACTCGCGGACGATTGCCTTGAGCGTTGGAAACACGCCCCACCCGTCGCGCGCGGACGCTTCGACTTCCGGCATCTCGTCAGGCACGCCAAACTGGTCGCGTAGATCGTCGACCTCGAGGGTCTGCGGAAGGTCGCGCTTGTTGTACTGCACGACGAACGGGATGCGCTCGGGGTCGATCCCATGAGCACGCAGATTGTAGTCGAGGTTCCGAATGCTGAAGCTGTTGCTGTCGGTGGCAGCTTCTTGGCTGTCGATGACCAACACGACACCGTCGACGTTGCGCAACGCGAGTTGCCGAGTCGAGTCTTGGGCTATCTGACCAGGCACCGAAATGAGATGTAGCCGCACGCGGTAGCCGCGAAACGCACCGAGATCCATCGGGAGGAAGTCGACGAAGAGGGTTCGCTCGGCCTCGGTGTCGACGCTGACGAACGCGCCGCGATGCTCCGGGCGTGTCTGCGCGTAGAGTGCTTCGAGGTTGGTGGTTTTGCCGCTCAGTCCGGCACCGTAGTACACGATCTTGAGCGTGACTTCCCGCTGTGCGTGGTGAACTAGGGCCATTGGTTTTGGAGTACCTGTCGGCTCCAAACGCGTCAAGAAGCCGGCCAAGCGGCTCTCGGAGCCACTAGCCCGACTCTTCGCGGACTGCGGCAAAGTCCTCCCAGCGGCTGACGGCCGCCCGCGCAGCGGCGTGCTCAGGCGCCTCGAGTCGGGGGTCAGCGGAGACGATTCGATCGGCCAGCTCTCCGGCCTGGGCGAGAAGCTCGCGGTCCGAAAGGTCGGCAAACTGAAGGCCGCTGGCCCCGGATTGGCGGTACCCGAAAAGATGACCGGGCCCGCGCAGCGCGAGATCGATCTCGGCGAGTTGAAACCCGTCGTCCGTGTTGCAGAGGGCCTCGAGACGGGCTTCGGCCTCTTCGGAAAGCGGCTCTGCGTGGGTGAGAAGACAGGCGCTCCGCTGACCTGCGCGCCCCACCCGGCCGCGTAGCTGATGAAGCTGCGCGAGTCCGAAGCGCTCTGCCTGCTCGATCACGATGATGTTTGCCGTCGGCACGTCGACCCCGACTTCGAGCACGGTGGTGCCGACGAGAATCTCACAGCTGCCTTCGTCGAACTCGAGCATGCGCGCGCGTCGGGCCTCGGCGGAAAGACGGCCGTGAATCTGGTGGACCCGACCGGCACCGAAGTGCGCTTCGAGCTCGGCAACCGTCTGGTCGACACCCACGAGATCGTCCGAGCCGGAGATCGCAGGGCAGACGACGTAGGCACGCCCCCCAGCCTCGAGCGCCCGCTCGATGTGACGGAACACTTTCGCCCGGGCCGAGCGCACGAGCTTGCGGGTCTCAGCGGGGATCCGTCCCGGCGGCTTCTCGTCGATGGTGGTGAGGTCGAGGCCGGCGTACAGCACGAGGGCAAGGCTCCGAGGAATCGGGGTGGCGGTCATCACCAGCAGATGCGGTTGGTGCTCAGGCCCTCGGCCGCTCAGTCGAAGACGCTGGGCGACGCCGAAGCGATGCTGCTCGTCGACGACGATCAGCCCTAGGTTCGCAAAGCGCACCCCGCCGCTCAGAAGGGCGTGAGTCCCGACGACCAGGTCGACGCCCCCTGACGCCATCAAGTCGAGCATCGAGCGGCGCCGGTCCTTCGAGAGCGCGCCGGTGAATAGCCCCAGCCGAAGGCCGAGCCGTTCGGCGATCGGTCGAAGGGTCGCCGCGTGCTGATCGGCCAGAAGCTCGGTCGGCGCGAGGAAGACCGACTGGGCGCCGCCCCGTGCGACCTGCGCGCAGGCGACCAGGGCGACGGCGGTCTTGCCGCACCCGACGTCGCCTTGGAGGAGGCGACGCATCGGGGTGGGATCGTCTAGCCCGGCGGCCAGGGCAGCTACTGCGCCCTGCTGGGCGTCGGTCAGTTCGAAGGGGAGCGCCTGGCGCGCCTCGGAGATGGCCGGCTCGGGCGGGAATCGATCGGCGGTTCCGGTCTGTTCCTTGGCGCGCCGAACCCGGAGCGAGAGCTCCCAAAGGACCAACTCCTCGAGCGCCAGCCGACGCCGCGATTCCTCGAGCTCGTCGAACCGTTCGGCTTCGGGCACGTGGATCGACCGGAGCGCCTTGCCGATGGGCTCGACGCCCGCGTCAACGCGCACGGCGTCAGGGATGAGGTCAGGAACCTGCTCGACGGCGCGGTCCGCCGCCGCACGGACTGCGCGCTGCAGCATTTTGCGGCGAATTCCCGGAATGACGGGATACCGACAGGCGATCGCCCCCGGCTGCTCGGGGTCGAGGACCTCGGGGTGGGCTATTGAAAGCAGGCCTCGATACTCTGCGACGGTGCCGGCGACACGCAGGACCGTCCCGACTTCGAACCGCTTGCGCATCCCCGGAACCGTCCGGAACCAGACCAGCTTGAGTTCCTGCCCATCTGCCGTCGCCTCCCCCTCGCCCTCCGAACGGGCCTCGAGCCTGACTTCGAGGCCGAGCTGGCTTCCGCGCCGGAAGGTGCGTTGGCCGACGACGCGGCCCGAGGTCACCCCATACGCGCCGGGCTCGAGCCGATCGAACGGCATGTCATGCCGATGGTCGAGATACCCCTTCGGCAAAAGCCAAAGCAGGTCGCCGACCGAGACGTATCCGCGATCGGCGAGTGCCTTGGCGGATTTGGGGCCGATCCCCGGCAGGGTCTCGATCGGATGGTCGAGCAGCGAGGGCACACGGACGCGATCGGCGGGCGTGGCCTGGGTGTCAGCTCCAGCGGACGTCGCTGACCTCATAGCTGCGGACGCCCCCGGGGGTGACGACCTTGACCTCGTCACCGACCTCGCGACCGACGAGTGCACGCGCCACAGGCGACGTGATCGAGATTTTGCCCGCCTCCAGGTCCGACTCGTCCGGACCGACCAAGCGGTAGGTGACCACGGTGCCGTTGTCGACGTCTTCGAGCTCGACGAACGCGCCAAACTTCACCCGTTCACCGCCGAGCGTGCTCGGGTCGATCACCTCGGCGCGAGAGAGCTTGTCCTCGATATCGGCGATCTTCGCCTCGCACATCCCCTGCTTGTCTTTCGCGGCGTGGTACTCGGCGTTTTCTTTGAGGTCTCCGTGCTCGCGCGCGATGCCGATCTCCTGGGAGATCTTCGGCCGCTCTGCTTTGAGCGCGGTGAGTTCCGTCAGGAGCGCGGCGTGCCCCTCCGGGGTCATGGGAACTCTTTCCATCGCCGATTCGTAAACTGCGGGCCCGTACGAGGCAAGCCGAACGAGAGCTTAGGTCGTTGGTGGCGTCGCACCTGGTCGCAGACTCTCGAGCTCACTCGTACGCGCGTGGTACTCCTGCAAGGAGCAGACCGAGATCGGTCGTAGGCGTCGCGCTTCCATCGCATCAACCGTCGCAACCGCTGCGGCAATCGTGGTGAAGTAGGGTACGTCGCTCATGACGGTCTGTCGCCGCATCGATCGGCTGTCACGAATCGCCCGAGCGCCTTCGGTGGTGTTGAAGACCAGCGCGATGTCTCCGTTCTGAAGACGGTCGACGATGTGGGGTCGCCCTTCGCCGACCTTGTTCACCAGCTCCGCCTCGACGCCCACGCTGAGCAATCGATCCCGGGTCCCCTGGGTGGCGATGATCTCGAAACCGAGTTCTCGAAGACGCCGTGCGAGGTCAGCCGCAGCGTGCTTGTCGGCATCGCGGACGCTGATGAACACTTTCCCCTCCGAGGGAAGGTCTGAGTACGCGGAAAGCAGCGCCTTGTAGAAGGCATCCGCGAAGTTGTCGGCGATGCCCATCACCTCGCCAGTCGACCGCATCTCGGGCGACAGGAGGGTGTCGACGCCTGGGAACTTGCTGAATGGGAAAACGCTTTCCTTGACCGCGACGTGATCGGTGACGATCTCGCGGGTGTAGCCGAGCTCCTCGAGCGTGTGCCCGGCCATCACCTTCGCGGCGATCTTCGCAAGCGGCACACCGATGGCCTTGCTTATGAAGGGCACGGTGCGCGACGCGCGCGGGTTGACCTCGATGACGAACACTTCGGTGCCGCGCACCGCGAACTGCACGTTCATCAGACCGACGACACCGAGTTCGAGCGCGAGCGCTTTGGTCGAGGAGCGTAGGGTCGCGAGGACATCCGCCGGGAGCGCGTGCGCTGGAAGCACCATGGACGAATCGCCCGAGTGAATACCAGCCTCTTCGATGTGCTGAAGGAGACCGCCGATCACGACCTGCTTGCCGTCGGACACGCAGTCGACGTCGACTTCGATGGCGTCCTTCAAGAACTCGTCGACCAAAATGGTCTGCGTCTCCGCGCCTTCGACCGCTTCGAGAGCGATCGTCATGTAGCGGGACAGCTCTTCGGGCGAGTGCACGATTTCCATCGCCCGGCCGCCGAGCACGTAGCTCGGTCGCACGACCACCGGAAAGCCAATGCGGTCGGCTACGGCGAATGCATCTTTGGTGCCGGTGGCGATGCCGCCGCGGGGCCGGTTCAAATCGAGCTTGGTGAGTAGTTCGTCGAAACGCTCGCGATCCTCGGCGCGATCGATGGCGTCCGCGGAGGTGCCGAGAATCGGCACGCCTGCACGTGATAGTGCGACGGCGAGCTTCAGCGGCGTCTGGCCGCCGAGCTGTACGATCACCCCAACGGGCTTCTCGACCTCGACGATGTGCATGACGTCTTCGAAGGTCAGGGGCTCGAAGTACAAACGGTCGGACGTATCATAGTCGGTCGAGACGGTCTCTGGGTTGCAGTTGACCATCACGGTCTCGAAGCCGACCTCCTTGAGCGCGAACGAAGCGTGAACGCAGCAATAGTCGAACTCGATCCCCTGCCCGATTCGGTTCGGGCCGCCGCCAAGAATCATCACCTTCTTGGCGTCGTCGGTACGCGTCTCGGTGTCGAGGCCCCACGTGGAATACATATACGGGGTCAGCGAAGGGAACTCGGCCGCGCAGGTGTCAACCCTCGCGTACACGGGCTCGATGCCTTTTTCCGATCGCTGCTTGCGCACGTCGCTCGGCGCCTCGTCGCGGAAGCTCGCGATTTGGCTGTCGCTAAACCCGAACTCTTTGGCCTTGCGAAGCATCTCCTCGGTGAGCACGGTTCCTTTGGTGGCCTTCAACTCGGCCTCGAGCTCGAGGATCTGGCGCATTTGCTCGAGGAACCATGGGTCGACGCTGGTGGCTTGGTGAAGCTGCTCCGGCGTGAGCCCCACGCGCAGGCCATCACCCATGTACCAAAGCCGCTCGGCAAGCGGCGTCTGAATCACCTCGAAAATCGCCTCTCGCTGCTCGTCGTCGGTCGGATCGGGCAGGTCCTGAAGCATGGGCTTTGCGAGATTGATCGACTCCCCGGTCTCGCGAAGGCGCCGTATCTGGGCCGCTAAGTCTCGATAGTCGACCTTGTGCAGGAGCGACGACAGTCCGTCCCGGCCGGTCTCGAGCGACCGGGCAGCCTTCTGCAAAGACTCCTTGAACGTACGGCCCATGGCCATCGCCTCGCCGACCGACTTCATCTGGGTGGTGAGGCGGGGATCGGCTCCTTCGAACTTCTCGAAGGCGAAGCGCGGCATCTTGGTCACGACGTAGTCGATGGTCGGCTCAAACGCGGCGCTGGTGCCGGTGATGTCGTTGCGAAGCTCGTCGAGCCTGTACCCCACGGCCAGTTTGGCCGCGATCTTGGCGATCGGATACCCCGTCGCTTTGGATGCCAGCGCACTCGAACGCGACACGCGAGGGTTCATCTCGATGACGATGACGCGGCCATCCTTGGGATTGACCGAGAACTGGATGTTGGACCCACCGGTATCGACGCCGATTTCCGTGATGATGGCGCGCGAAGCGTCACGGAGGCGCTGATACTCGCGGTCGGTCAAGGTCATCGCCGGCGCCACGGTAATCGAATCCCCCGTGTGCACGCCCATCGGATCGAGGTTCTCGATCGTGCAGATGACGCCGAAGTTGTCGGCGTTGTCGCGAATGACCTCGAGCTCGTACTCCTTCCAACCGAGGAGACTCTCTTCGATGAGGCACTCGTGAATCGGGCTGCACTGGAAGGCCCACACGATCGCCTTCTGAAACTCCGCCCTGTTGTACGCGATGCCCCCACCCGAACCACCGAGGGTGAGCGACGGCCTCAAGACGATGGGGAAGCCGATGCGGTCGGCGATTGCGTTGGCTTCCTCGACGGTACGCGCCACTTCTGCGATCGCGCTGTTGAGGCCGATCTTATCCATCGCGGCTTTGAAGAGTTCGCGTTCCTCTGCCTTGCGAATCGCATCGACGCGCGCGCCGATGAGTTCACATCCATGGGCCTCGAGAATGCCTCGGTCGGCGAGGCCCAGAGCGAGGTTCAGCGCGGTCTGGCCGCCAAGGGTCGGAAGCACGGCGTCAGGTTTCTCGCGCTCGATGATCGCTTCGAGAACTTCGAGGGTGAGCGGCTCGACGTAGGTTCGGTCGGCGAACTCCGGGTCGGTCATGATGGTCGCCGGATTGGAGTTGACCAGAATGACCCGATAGCCCTCTTCGCGGAGCGCCTTGGCGCCCTGGGTGCCAGAGTAATCGAACTCGCAGGCCTGCCCGATCACGATCGGCCCCGACCCGATGAGGAGGATGCTATGGATGTCGTCGCGTCGGGGCATGAAAGATCGGTCGGGTGCTAGGCGTTCGCGCGCACTTATCAGAGCGGCTCGGGGGCCGCAACCCCGAATGGAGCACGCGCCTAGAGTGCCTCGCGCAGCGTGTCGAGCAGCGCTTGTCCTCGCTCGCTTGCCGCAGCGAAGCGCAGACGCCGCGACTCATCGGAGACGAACTCGAGGTCTACGAACAGGGCCGCCCGCTCCCTGGTCCAGGCAAACTTACGGCCCCACTCGATGAAAAGGACCGCGCCCTCGTCGAGGATCTCTTCCAAACCCAGCTCTTCGAGCTCGATCTCGTCGATGAGTCTATAGAAATCCGAGTGGGCGATGGGGAGCCGCCCTTGATACTGATGCACCAGGGCAAAGGTGGGACTCGCAACCGCCGTGCCCTCGGGCAGGCCTAGGCCCTCGATTGCGCCGCGCGCAAAGGCCGTCTTGCCCGCTCCGAGCTCACCCTCGAGCGCGATCACGTCCCCGGGCCGGAGCGCCGCGGCAAGCGCACCCGCGAGCCTCCGGGTGGCTCGCTCGTTGTCGACGATCACCTCCAGCACCCCCGAGGTGTGTCACAGGGCAAAGACGGCCGCAGCTCGGCGCCGCCGAATGCCTAGACCTTGATCTGGACGCCGAGTGCTTCTCGGAGCCTGAAGTAGCTCTCGGACACGCTGTAAAGCACGATCTCTTTGACCTTGTCACGCGGCGGAAGGTCTGCCGTCGACTCGGACGCGATCTGCTGGGTCATCTTCACCGCCGTGTCGACGTCGTCACAGAGCAGGAGCCCTGCACGAAGCGCCGTCACCTCGGTGGTCTGCATCCAACGCTTGATGTCGGCCTTGCCGCCCGCCTCGACGAACTTGCGCACAATCTGCTTCAAGACGTCGATGTGCGGCTGGTCCATGTGGCGTGCCAGCTGCTTGGCGGTCGCGTCGACCGTCGGGTCGGGCTGCCCCATGCCTACGACCCGCATCGCCGCCATCAGCAGCGTTCGGATCTCCGTGTGGGAGTGGTACATCGTTCGGATGAAGTGCTCGCCGCGGTAGTACGCCAGGTGCCTGCCGCAGACAAACGCGAGGTCGATCGGGCGGTAGCCCGACAGAAGCGTATAGCCGGTGATGATCGCCGGCGGATTGCTTCGCGCCTCGTCCCGGAGTGCCCCCGACAGTTCCTTCTGAACGAAGAGGCGCACCGGAATCGAAATGTTGAGCACGTCTTGCGCGAGCTTGAACTGGCGGGCGAGCGCGAGGCTCGGGTTCGCCAAGTCCTCGGGCTTGCGCTTGTGAAGATTGAGCTTCTTGTCCGTTGCAGCCATCGAAGCTCGCACCGCAGGCGCGATGACTTCCATGATCTTCGAGATGTAGATGTCCTGCTCCGGGTGCATCAGGTCTTTGACCCATGCCTCGTTGCTCACCCGCGCGGTCGGCTGAATCTCACGATCCTGCTTGTACTGCTGGTAGAACTTCTGCTGCTCCTCGTCGGCTTTGCCGAAATAGGTGAGCGTGCGCGACACACACCACGCTTTGTCGTAAGCGCGCGCGTCGAAGTAGAGCTTGTAGAGCGCCCGATACGAGTCGAGGCGGTTCGGGTCGTTCGCGAGCAGCCACTGGTGCTCCTCGATTGCAGCCGAGGTCTGCTCGGGCATCGTACCGTACAGTTCCGCGAGGATCTGATGCGCAGTCGGATCGTCGGGCTTGAGGCCCGCACACATCTTGAAGGCCTCCGCGGCGGCATCGAAGTTCCGCTGTCGGTCGCGGTAGATGATGCCGAGCGTGTGCCACAGATTGTGTTCGAGGTCGGCGTCGTGGCCGCCCTTGTCCGAGTTGATGATGCGATGAAGCATCTTTCGGTACGCTCGCTCGAGGGCCTTCCAGTCCTTGCGCTTGTTGAGGACCCTGTTGACGGCCTCGAAAGGCTTGAGCTGAGTGCAGTCGAGGTCGAGCGCATCGTTGAAACGCTCGAGTCCCGCGTCCTCGTCCTCGAGCTTGTCTCGAAGGATGACACCCACCGTGTAGGCGTACTTCGCTTTGGCCTCGATGCGCGGCTCGAGGTCGGCGATCCGGTCGATGACGTCGATTGCCTCCGACCATCGATTTGACGACTGGTACGTCCCGAGGAGTTTGTGCAGCACCACGTGATTGTCAGGCTCGAGATCGAGCGCCTCGGTGAAGGCCTCGGCGGCCGACTCAGACGAGTCCAGCTCGTCCTGCCAGAGGTCGCCGAGCTCGACCAAGAGCGTTGCCCGGACCGCAGGCTCGTCGGTGACGTCAAGAATGCGCTTCTTGTATTGGACGACCGACTCCCAGTCGCTCTCCCGCGTCTGTAGCGCGACCATCGCTTCGAGGGCGGGCACGTAGTGCGAATCCTCCTCGAGAGCCTTGTCGAACATGTTCCGGGCCTTCTTGTCCTCGCCCTGCTCGCGCTTGACGACGCCGAGACGATAGAAGATCTCCGTGATCTCGTCGCGGCCGAGCGCGTCGCGATGCTGTACCAGCAAGACCTGATGGTACTTGAAGGCGTCCTCCCAGCGCTCAGCGCGGAAGTAGCTACCAGCGAGGCCCTTGAGCGTTGCCGGGTCGTCGCCATCGATTTGATGAGCTCGCTCGTACGCCGTGACGGCGACGTCGGCTCTGCCGAGTTCCGTCGCGGTCTCGCCGAGAAGCGAAGCCAGGCGATGCTGCTCGTCGGTCTCACGCTTATCGGACCGTCGCACCAGCGCCTCGAGGAGCGGGAACGCGTCTTCGTGCCGGCCGTGACCCACATAGGAATCTACCAGCGGAAGCAGCGCGTCTTCGTTGTCGGAATCGACCGCATGCGCGGCCTCGAAGGCCGACACGGCGCCGCTCTCGTCATCGAGGCGTTCCATCCGAATCCGGCCAAGTTCGACCAGCCTCGTGGCTTTGACTCGGTCGCTTGCGGTCTCCTCGATCTCGAGATCGAGCACCTTGGCCGCGGCCACCCAGTCCCCAGAGTCGAGGTGAATGTGCCGCATCGCTTCGAGCGAAGGCAGATGGCCCGAGTCGAGGTCGATCGCCGCCTCGAAGTGCTCGAGCGCCGCCACGCGGTCCCCGAGTTCTTGATCGAGGATGCGCCCCATGCGGTGCTTGAGCGCTACCTGCTCGTCGATGTCGCCTACGATTCGAACCAACTGGCCCATCATGTCGAGCGCCGCCGAGTGGTCCTCCTTGCGCTCGTAGAGCTTGGTGAGGGCCTGGAGGCTCAACACGTCGTGCTCTTCAAGGCTGAGAGCGTTCAGGTAGCTATCGATCGCCTGCTCGATGTCGTCCTTGTGGACCGAGTAGACCTCGCCGAGATCCCGGAAGATGCGAACCCGTTCTTGGGGATCGGCCGTGGCGTTCGCGTGACGGTCGTACGTGCGCACGAGATCGTCCCAGCGCTGCGTGAGTCTGTACAACTCCGCCAGCTTCACGAGTGCACCGGTGTGGAGAGGATCGACGTCGAGCACCTGCTCGAGGCGATCCACCGCATTCTCTGGCTTCCGGAACTCGGTCTCCCACATCGTCGCAAGGCGAAGCAGGATGTCGATACGCTCCCGTTCGGTCGTAACGACCTCGTACTCGCGCTCTAGAATGTCGACCAGTTCGGGATACCTGCCGGCCTTCTCGTACAGACGCTCGAGGCCGCGCAAGGCGGTGAGATCCGATGGTGCGAGCCCGGCGGCCTTCTCGTAGTTCTCGGTCGCGGCCTTGTCGTCGTCGAAACGCTCTTCGTACGCCTGGGCCACCTGCAGGAGCGCTCCAACGACGTCGTCGACATCCTCGACCGCCTTGGCCTTGCGCTCGAGTATGTTGAGCAGCTTGTTGGACTTGCCGTCTTCGCGGTAGATTCGCTCGAGGGCCTCGAGTGCCCCGACGTGCTTCTCATTGAGATGCAGTGCGCGACGGTAGTAGTCCTCGGCCTCTTGCCGCATCGCAAATCGGTCTTCGGCCAGGTCACCCATGCGAACGTAGGTGTTGGCTTTGACCTCATCGTCGTTCGTCAGCTCGACGAGCTTCGCGAGAACCTGCGCGAGATTGTCCCACTGCTGTGTCGTCTCGTAGAGGTCCCCGAGCTGCCACCACGCCTTCGCGTTGCTCGGATCGAGCGCTCGAATCTGCTCGTAGTACGGAATCGCGTACTCGGGGTGGCCGAGGTCTTGGCCGTACCACTTGGCGCAACACAGACAGATCGCGATCTGCGTCTGCGCGTCCTCTACTTCCTGAAGCGTCTGATTCGCCGAGCTCAGCAGCGCGTTCCAGTTGTCGCTGGCGGCGGTGACTCGCTCGAGATCGAGGATCGTGTCTCGCTTCGAGAAGTCTTCGTTCCAGGCGATGCAAAGCGTGTGATAGGCCTGCTCGGTGTCCTCGAGCTTCTCCTCGTAAACCCTTGCGGTCGCGCGCAAGAGCTCGATTCGCTCCGAGCTCTCCTCCGTCGCTTCGATACGGGTGACGTAGAGGTCGATGAGTTCATCCCAGCGCTCCGCCTCTCGGTGCAGCGTCTGTAGCTGCGAGAAGGCGTACTCGTGCATCGGGTCGACTTCGAGAATGCGCGCGAAGGCACCGGTGGCCCGGTCGATGTCGCCGACCTCGGTCTCCCAGAGCTCGGTTACGGCCAGAAGCTGGCGAATCTTGTCCCGCGGATCGACGAGAGCCTGTGCCCTCTGCTCCATCACGGAGATTGCCGATTCCCAGTCGTCTTCCTGACGGTGAATCAGCTCAAGCGAGTCGAGCGCCTCGAAGAAAGTCGGATCGACCACCAGCACGTTGCGGTAGGCCTCGATGGCGTCCGGTGGCTGCTTGAGCTCGACTCCATAGATGTGACCGAGCTGCATGTAGACGTTGACGAGGTCTGCGTCTTCGAGCGTTGCCGCACCGACTTCGATGATGCGATGAAGCGTATCGGCCCGCTCCCGTGACTGGCCGCCCGCGTGCTGAATCTCCGCAATGCTGAACAGAGCGTAGGTATTGCTCGGATCGACGTCGAGGACTCGTTCCCAGTTCTCGATCGCGTTTCGCTCTCGTTCGAGCTTCTCGTACCAGACGCGTGCGAGGTCAGAGTAAACCTGAACACGAAACGCATCGTCTTCAGCGATGGCGGCCTCGCGCTCGAGCACGTCCACGAGGTCTCTCCAGTTGCCCTGCGACGCAAAGATGTCTCCTAGCGCGTTGAGCGCCTCGGGGTCTTCCCCTCGCAGGTCGAGCACTCGTTGCCACAGTTCGATCGCGCGCTGTGGATCGCTCAGTCGATTGGACGCAAGTCGCGCCATCTTCGAGAAGACTTCTGCCTGCTGGGAATCACCGAGGGCGATGCCGAGTTCCTTCTCGAATGCGCCGAAGAGCTCTGGCCAGCGCTCGAGTTTCGCAAAGATGCCTTCGAGCGCTCGAATCGTCTTCGCGTGCTCGGCGTCGTACTCGTCGAGAAGTTTGGTAAAGACCTCGATGGCCTCCTCGGTGAACCCGAGTCGGGTGTCGAGCTCCTGGCCGAGTCGGTAGTGTAGCTCGATGAGATCGTTCTGATTGCTCGTGCCTTCGATACGCTTCTTGAGCACCTCGACGAGCGCCGGGTGGGCGCCGTGTTCGGTGTAGATGCGATCGAGCGCCACCAAGGTGTCTTCGTTTGTGGCGTCGACGCCCAGCACGAAGCGATAGGTCGCCTCTGCACGCTGCACGTCGTCGAGGCGTTCCTCGTATACGCGTGCGAGCCGCCGACCCAGTTCGGCCTTGCTGAGCGGATCCCCGGTGTGCTGAATCCCGTTGGCGTAGGTGCTCGCGAGGTCGCCCCACCCGTCGACGATCGCCGAAAGCCGCTCGGCCTCGAGCAGCGAATGGTCGTGACTCGGGTCCTCGAGCAATGCGCGCTGCATCCACTGGAATGCGCGGGAATGGTCATCGGCCTTGGCCTCTGCGATTTCAGCGAGGCGATGCATCATCACGACGCGCTCGATCGGGTCGTGCTGGTGTTCGACCTGAACCTCTTGAACGGTCAGAAGGCGGGTCCAGTCCCCTTGCATGCGATACAGGGGCTCGAGAACCTCACCGATTTCAGTGGGTCTCACCCCGCCCGCGAACAGCTCTTCAAGAGCCGACACTGCCGGGCTGAACTCCGGAGCCGCCGCGATGATCTCACGGTACTGGGCGATGGCCGAGTCGACGTTGCCGATCTGATTCTGGAACACCTGTCCCGTTCGGAACTGAAGGTTCAGCACCTGCTCGGGGGTCGTTGCGATCGTCGCCTCTCGTTGAAGCGTGCGTGCGAGCTCCGCCCAACGTTCGGTCTGCTCGTACAGGCGGTCGAGCGCCTCGACGGCTTGCAGATCGTGTGAATCGAACTCCGCCACGAGCTCGTAGCGCTCGATTGCCGCATCGACGTCGTCGAGGTGAAGTTCGTTGACCATCGCCGCTCGTTTGGCGAGATGCACGACGTCCGCGGGAGCATCCTCGCGGAGGCGTTCTACTTCGGCATCGTAGAGCGCCGCGGTCTTCAACCACGCGCCGGTGTGCTCGGCTAGGCGCTCCAGATTCGCGAGCGTCAGCTCGTGATGAATGTCGAGCGGGAGCGCGCGCGCGAACGCACCGAAGGCTGCAGGCGGATCCTCGAGCTGCACCTCATAGATCTCGGCAAGCTGGTGCAGCATGTCCACCTTGGCGTGCGCCTCCTCGGTGTGGAGAACCTGCACTTCGCGGGTGTCAGCCAGCTTCGTGAACTCTCCGGCTTCGCGGTACACGTTCTCGAGCACCTCGGCCGCAGCGAGCGGTTCGACGGCATCTCGCGTCATCGTGGTGAGCGATTCGAGAGTTGGCTGGTGCCCGGGGTCCGCGTGAACGATGTCTCTATAGATCTCGATGGCACGCGACGGGTCATCGAGGTGGCGTCGCCACAGTTCACCGATCCGGAATCGAATGCCGACTCGCGTTCCCGTGTCCTCGGTGAGATCCGACTGTCGCTCGAGAACGCCGAGAAGGTCTCGCCACTGAGCGGTCTTGTCGAACAGGACGTCTAGATGCACCAGGGCATCGCGATCGTCGGGATCGATCTCGAGAACCCGCTGATAGGCCTCGATCGCAGGTTCGGGCGCATCGAGCTGCTGCTCATGCACTCCTCCCATCGCGATGAACAGGTCTTTGCGAATGTCCGGATCGGCGACGATGTCTGCCTTGCGCTCATAGGTGGCCAGAAGCGCTTCCCACTTGCCGAGACGCGTCTGAAGCTCAATCAAGCGGTCGAGCGACTCGATGTCGTCCGGCTCCACCTCGAGGACTTGCTGATGCACCGAAATGGCTTCGGCAGGACGATCCAGGATGTCTTCGTAGATGGCGGCGGCTTTGACGAGCTGTTCCCGCTGCTCGGCGGCTGACGGAAACATCTCGGCCTTGCGCCGGTAGATCGCTGCCAGATCTTCGTAGCGTTCCGCCTGCTGAAAAAGGCGCTCGAGCGCATCGGCAGACGCGTGATGTGCATCGTCGATTTCGAGCACCTGCTGGTAGTGTTGAACCGCGGTGTCGATCTCGCCGAGTTGGTCTTCACGAATCTCTGCCGCGCGCAGAAGAAACGCGATGGCGAGTTCGGGATCGTCGAGGTCGCGAACGACCTGTTCGTAGACGCTTGCAAGGGCGTCGGCGCCGCCGACGGCACCGCTCAGCCTCTCGAGCGCGTCGCGCGACTGCGGTGTGGACGGGTCTTCGCGGAAGGCTCGCGCGAAGCTCTCGAATGCGCCGCTAAGGTCGCTGAGTGAGAACTCACGAAGCTTGGCGATCTCGTGAAAGAGCGAGACGCGGCGCTCGGGAGCCGTGGCGTGGTTGGCCTGAATCTCGTACACCTCGACCAGTCGACCCGCCGCATCGGAGGCCTTGTAGATCGGCTCGAGGATGTCAGCTGCCGTGGCCTGGTGTTCCGGCGACTCGAGGAGACGCTCCAGAGCCCCGAGCGCGGAGGGATTGCTCCCGTCGGCGACGAGGACGTCACGATAGATCTCAATCGCCGCAGCCGTGGAGTTCATGCGCTGCTCGCGTAGCTCCGCCAGTCGCAACATGAGCGCCGTCTGCTCGTCGGCATCGTCGGTCATCTGGAGCTGTCGCTCGATGTTGTCTGCGAGCTCGGTCCAGCTCCCGCCCCTGGCGAGCAGGTCGTCGAGTGCCGCAAGCGCCTGCCGGTTGATTGGGTCGAGCTCGAGGATTTCGTGCTCGATCTCAATCGCCTGCGGAGCTTCATCGATGAGGTCGGCGTGGATGCGCGCCATCTCTGCGAGGACCGCAATCTTCTCGTCCGGATTGCTCAGCGCCTCGGTACGAGCCCGCAGGACGCCCACGAGTTCATGCCAACGTTCTGCACTGCGATAGACGGTGTCGAGGGCGTCGAGCACTTCGAAGTCACCGGGATCGACAGCAAGCACCTTGCGGTACGCGGAGATCGCGGCTTCGGCGTCCCCAAGCTGGGTATCGTGGATTTCGGCGGTCTTGATCCAGAGCCCGCGACTTAGTTCTGGCTCCTCGACGGATGCGGCGAGGTCGCCCGTCAGCTCGGCCACCGCCCCGAACCGGTCCTGCTCCATTGCGAGCATCTCGAGACGTCCGAGCGTCGCTGAGTCCGAGGGCATCTCTCGAAACGCGTCGCAGAGCGAGGCGAACCCACGGTCGGCATCTCCGATGTGCTGGAAGTACGTATCGGCAACCCGCGTCAGCAGGGTCAGCTTGGTTCGCGGCTCGTCCGCGTGTCGGTGCTGGACGCGGAGCGCGTTGATATACGAGCCCCAGTCGTCGGCCATCTCGTAGACCGGCTCGAGGACCCGTGAGGCCTCCGCGGCCACGTCGGCGTCGACGAGAAGAGCTTCGAGCTGTTCTTTGGCCCCGTCGTGCTCCGCACTCAGTGAAAGAACTTGTCGGTACAGACCGACGGCGCGAGGCTTGTCCGCGAGCTCGCTCTGACATACGAGTCCCAGGCGGAACTTGAGCGCCGCGTGTTCTTCTTCGGAGCTCGGGCCCGCTTCGATGCTGCGTTCGAGGAGCTGCGCGAGGCTCTCCCATCGACCCTCCGAACGATAGAGCTGCTCGACTTCGCGGCAGGCTTCCACCTGCTCGACGCCGAACTCGTCGATGATCGACTCGTAGCAAGTGATTGAGCGGTCGACGTCTTCGAGCGCATCAGCGAGGAGCTGAGCGCGTCGGTACTCCATCACGAGCCGAATGTCGGAGTTCTCTTCGAGCTCGATCCGCCGCCCGTAGATTCCGAGCAAGTCCTCGTGCCGCTCGGTTCGTACGTACAGATCGCCCAAGGAGTCGATCGCAACGAGGTTGTCGCTCTCGAGCTCGTAGACGAGTCGGTACTGGGCAATCGCATCGTCGATTCGCTCGAGTGCCGCGAGAGTCTGCCCGTAGCTGAGCCGAATCGGGACGGCTTGATACGGATCAGAGACAGCCTCGATCGCCGACTCGTAGCCGGACACGAGACGGTCCCAGCCATTCATCTCTTCGGCGAGCCGCTGCGCATGCACGCGGGCCTCTTCCATCGAAGGGGCAAGCGCGAACGCCTCCAAGTAACGCTCGAAGGCGACGTCGGGTTGCCGGAGACGTTCCTCGAAGACGAGACCGATCTTGACCAAAAGGTCGACTTTGGACTCGGTGTCCGCCGCGTGTGCGAATCGAACCTCGAGAACCGACACGAGCTTGCGCGCATCGTGGGCTGCTTCGTAGATGGGCGTAAGTGCTTCGGCGGCCTGCACGTTGTCGGGATCCGCCGTGATGATCTTCTCGTAGACTCGAGCAGCCCGGTCCGCCTTGCCCTTCTTGTCTTCCCAGAGTCTCGCAGCGCGGAAGAGAAGCGGAACGCGGTCTTCGACCGGTGTCTCGTCGGCTTCCGCCTGACGCTCCACGATGCGAATCAGCTCATCCCACTTCTCGTTCTGAGCGTAGAAGGTCTCGAGTTCGTCCCACGCGCCGAGCGACACGTAGCGACGCTTGAGCTGCTCCTGAGCGCGCCGATCCGAAGGATCGAGCTCCAGGAGCTTGCGGAAGGCGCCGATGGCCCCTTCATCGTTGCCGATCTTGTCGGCGTAGATCATTCCGAGCTTCTGCAGCTGTTGCTTCATCTGAACGACGTCCGTGTCGCTCCCGATGAGAGTCTCGAGGACCGCGGCAAGCGGCTCCCATTGGCGCGCACGCTCGTACAACTGCGCAAGGTTGCTCAGCGCGTTCGGATTTTGCGGGTCACCCTCGAGCACCCTCTGCCAGAGCTCGATACACACCTCGGGCTTGCGAAGCCGCTGCGTCGCGAGATCGGCCATCTCCGCGTAGCGGATCAGCTGGTCGTCTTCGGGAAGGAGCTCCACCTCACGCTGCAGCGTGCGAATCAGCTTCTCCCAGTCGCGACGCTTCTCGTACATCTGCTTCAGACGCTCGATCGCGTCGGTATCGTACGGCGCGATCTCGAGAACCTGCTCGAAGCACTTGATCGCCTCCGCCTGATTGCTCGAACGCTCCAGAAACAGCGTTCCCGCCTCCCGAAGAAGTTCGACCTTCTCGTCGTCGTCGACGACGAGATCGGCCTTTTGAAGGATGGAACGAATCATGTCCGACCATCGTTTTTGTTCCCCGAACTTCGCGATTGCGTCGTCGAGCTTAGCTAGCTCAGCCACTTGATCCGTTGTCATCTTGCGAACCTCATCCCCCGACTCGTGTTCTTCCGACATGCTGTCCCAGCCCCCTTACGGCGATTCGGTCCTCAGTTCTGCAAGACGATCCTTCGCAGCCTTGATGTAGTTCTCTGGCGCTTCGGCGCCGGCCATCATCACGTACTTGTTCAGATAGCGTTTCGCTTCCTCGTCGTTCTTTTGAAGCGAGTAGGTCCAGCCGAGCGCGAATAGCGCGTCTGGCATGCCGGGAATGATCCCGAGCGCGGTCTGGAATTCGGTCACAGCGTCATCGTACTTGCGCTGCTGCTGATACACCGTGCCAAGCAGGTGGTGAATGTTGGCTTCTTCTTCGGTGCCCGGAACGGCGACGACGAGCGCTTCGCGCAGCACCTGCGCGGCGTTGTCTTCATAGCGGAGGTCCGCGTACAGACGGCCGAGCGCCGAATACGAAGGCAAGAAGCGCGGGCCTGTCTTGATCGCATCGGTGTACTGGTAGAGCGCGTTCTGACGGTCTTCGGTTTCCTCGTAGATGCGTCCGAGTTTGAAGTGGGCCTTGAAGAGCGAGGGATCGAGCGCAAGCGCTTCTTGAAGGGCCGCCTCGGCGCTCTTCCAGTCTTCGAGCTCCATCAGCACGGTGCCGAGTTTCTCGTGGTACCCAGCCATGTCGGGCTTTGCCACCACCGCACGCTCGAGCGCTTCGCGCGCCGCCGAGAAGTTGCGCTGTTCGATCTGGACGATCGCCAGGTTGAAGTACGCCTGGTGATTGGTCGGGTCGAGCACCGCAGCCTTCTCGAGGCTCGCTGCCGCCTCCCCGTACCGCTTGAGCTGCGCGAGTTCGACCCCCGCGTTCATCTCGTTCATCGACTCCACGCGTGCGCGTGAGCAGTTTCCGCCCATCAGGATGAGACCGACCATCAAAAGGCCGATTGTGTGAGCTCGCATGCCTGCCTCCTACGCTAGAAAATCCACAAGCACTTCAATCCTACAGTATAGATTGGACCCCCAACAACTCTAAACTACGCTATTTTTTGGGCGTTTTCGCATTTTCGGCAGAACCGTACCCAGTATCCGCGGCCTGAACGCGGGACCAGACTGGAAATCCAGGAGATTTGGCGAAAAGCCCGCCCGGGCTCACTGCCCTGCGGAGTTCAGAACGAACGGGTAGTTCACGACCACCACCCCGCCACCATCGGGTGCCGGGAAGGTCCATCGTCGAACGGCACGCACGATACAGCTTTCGACCGCCTCGTTTCGAAGGCTGGTTTCGCCGACCATCGCCGACTGCACCGAGCCCGTAGGCGAGATGACGAACTTCGTGACGACACGACCCTGCAGGTCGGGACGCGCATTGAGCTGCTGCTCGTAGCAGAACTTCACTTCGTTGATGTGGCGTCGTACGACGCGTCGGATCACTTCCTTGGAAAGCGAGCCGCGAACCTCGGCGTCTCCGGTGCGGACCTGTGGCACGCCTGCAGCGCGACCTCGGAACCCGCCGGCTCCGCGACCGTAGCCGCCCTCGCCGTCCCCTCGACCGCCACCGCGACCAATGGTTCCGAAGTTACCCATGCCGATTGTGCCCTGGCCCGTACCTCCGCCACCGCGACCGGTACCCCTGAGTCCGAGGCCGCCAAAGCCGAAGTTCTGGCCAATGTCGTCGCCGGTCATCGCGCCAAGCGCACTCATCGCATCGTTGCCAAGCGCGAAGTCGGCGCCGTATGGCGAGGTCGGTGCGTTGAATGAACCCTGCATCGCTTGGAGAGTCCCGATGATGCCAGCGGTGCGTGCCTCGTCCTCCGCCTGTTCCCGAGCCATCTGCGGGTCGGGATTGTCCTGGGGCCCCTTGATGCCGTACTTGTTTCGGTTCTTGTCGGATTTCTCGTCGCCCATTTGGCCCTGCTCGCCCTCATGGGCCTTGCCGGTGCCGCCGCCGGACGAGTCCGCGCCGTTCAGCCATTCGGGCTCTGGCTCATCGAGCTCCTCTGGCTCCATCAAGAACTGAATCAGCCTCGAGTCAGTCGCCAGCAGATCGGAGGAAAGCCCTCGGGGCCGCGGCGGCTGAAAATAGAACATCGTGAGCACGAGGCTCGCGAAGAGCGCCGCGCCAGCGACGAAGATCATCGGCCGCACGTCGATCTTGGCATGCCCGGCAACCTTCTTGCCGGCCTTCACGTCTTTGACGATGAAGGTGAAGTCCTTGTGCTTGACCCGAACCGCGCCCCCCTCGGGAACGACGAGCTGGGACGCACCCGGCATCGCGCTGCTCGGCTGCAGTTCGCCCTGCCCTCGCATGAGATCAAAGGAGCGAGTCTGGTCGCCAACCGTGGCCTCGCCCTTGGCACCGTCGGGAATGATCGCGATGACGCCGTCTCCCTGAGCAAGACAGACAGGCATGCGATCCACACCGATGCCGTCGCGACCGATGATGAAATCGACCTCTTCTCCGTCGGGCTCGCCGACGTAGTAGTCGCGCGCCGGAGTGAGATAGTCGACGTTGAGCACGCTGCGGTCACCCCACAGAACCGAGACTTCGATCGCGCGCTCGTCGGTTTCGATCTCGTGCGCAGGCACTGGACCGGTGCTCGCGACGAGCCCGTACTCCGCGCCATCGACGCCCACGGTGTTTGCGAACGGAGTGCGTGACAGCCGACGTGCACCGACCTCGAACGGATTGAACTTGGAGTCGGCTTCGGACTCGGGCGGCCTTTCGCTTCGCTGCCGCGGCTCCGACTCTTCGTCTGCAATTCCGACCATGCCCTGGTCGAACAGCGGCGTGTCGCGCTCGGCACCCGCCGCCATTGCCACGGGCGGACTCGAAGCACGCGCGACGCGACCGATGATGATGTCGACGTGCAACCGGCGACTGCCGATCTGAATGACATCCCCGGTTTGAAGCTGACGCTTGTTGACCTTCTCGCCGTTGACGAGCGTGCCGGCCGCAGAGCCGAGGTCGATGATGTACGCCTCCCCGGGCGCGGCGACCTCGATGACCGCATGCATGCGACTCACCTTCTCGCCTTCGAGCCGGACGTCGCTCGTATCGAGCCGTCCGATCTTGATGACCTCTTGGCTCAGCGTTTCCGAACTGACGAGCTGTTCACCGTCGTAGACGGTGAAAGCGATGGACGTGCTGTGACTCGAATCACTCACCCGAAACCCCCACTACAAATCTTCCACAGATTTGAGCATCTCGGGAATAAAATGCTCTCGAATCTGAATGAGCGACGCGCGCCGACCGCGCCGTCGCACGATGAGCTGTTCCCCGTCGGGTCGGACGAGGTCGCCTGTGACCAGGTCGTCTTCGAAGTCGTACGTGGTTTCCTGTGAGGGCACGGTCTGCGCGCTTGCCCCGGGGGGGATCAAGATCGATCCCATCACGAAGACAGCAACGAAAACGAGCCCTTGGAAACCAAACTGAGAAGTATTTTTGGTCATTATCAACCCCTAGCCTGCGACCTGCATCGCCTCGATTGAGATCTCGATGTTCTGCATGCGGCCCGGTCTACATGTGGGCGCGCCGCGCTTTTTGCTTGGTCGCTGGGCGCAGCGATTGCTCACGTCCGCGACGCTCGAGTCGAAATCCGACTTCTTTCCTGCTCGCTGAAGGAATTCGTTGAAGTAGTTCTGCGCCTTCTTCAGGTCGGCAACAGAGCCGGACATGTAGTCTTGGTAGAGCACGCCGAGGTTGAAGTAGGCCTCGGGTCGGCTCGAATCGAGCTGCGCTGCCTGCTTGTACTGAGCCTCGGCTTGGTCGAACTGTTCGAGCCCGCGCAGCGCAGTACCGAGTCCGATGATCGCCTCGTAGTTGGTGGGATCGAGCGCGACAGCTTTTCCGAATGCCTTGCTGGCGTCGTCGTAGCCTCGGAACGAGATCGTTACCTCGCCGAAGTTCATCTGAGCCTCGAAGAGGTTCGGGTCGAGCGTAATCGCCTTCTGAAAGAATCGAAGCGCCGAGATCACGTCGCCTTTGTAGACCTTGACTAGCCCCCACGTGTTGTAAATCGGAGCGTAGTTCTCATCGATCATCTGTGCCTGACGGCATACGACCTCCGCGAGATCGAGCTCTGCTGGCTTTCCGCTGCGCCCACGGTCGTAGTGGAGCAGCGCCATCTGGTTGAACGCCGACAGGTAGTCGGACTCGATCGCGAGCGCTCGGCGAAGGTTCTTGAGCGCTTCCTCGTCCTGCCCCTGAGAACGCTGGATGATCGCGAGATTCGTGTACCCAGAGGTACACTGCGGGTCGTCCTGAATCGCGCGCTCGAACTCCCCGCGCGCATCGTTGACCTTGCCTGCGTCGAACTCGCGAAGCGCCAGCGCAACGCGTGCCTTGCAAAACTTCGGGTCGGACTTCAGTGCCGCTTCGTAGAATCCGAACGCGTCGGCATCGCCGCAGCGCTCGAGCGCCAGGCCTGCCATGTACTGCGCCTCTGCAAACCCACCGCTCTGTGCGTCTGCCGCCTTGGCAAAGTCCTTGGAAGAAGCGTCGCACTTGGCTGGGGTCCAACCGGACTCCTCGTTATTCTGGAACTCGGCGAGCGCCGACTCCCAACGGTTGTGCGCTTTTTGCGTGACCGCGCTTCCGTCAGCGGTGGTGATCGTCTCGCCCCCCGCCGTGCGCGCTACATCCCCGGCAGGGACCGTCGAGGACGACTGAGCGCCTTCAGAGCCGCCGCAGCCGACGACGACGAGACTCATCATCAATACGAGATTTCGAGATTGCATCACGGCTCCCCCCTTTCGGCAACGGCCTCGGTCGACATCAGCGGTGCTTCCTTGGCTCCGGCGAGGTCGACTGCACCCGGCTTACCGACGGTGCGTTGAACGTAGTTCGGCTCGCCGCGAAGCTCCGCAGCAACCGGGTACTTGGTCGGATTGAGCCCGTTGAGCTCGTGCTCGCAGGCGCGCGACCACTGGTTGAACCAGCGAACCTGAGTCGCGGTCTTGAGACAGAACTCGAACTTGTCGATCGCCTGTCGCTGGAGCGGCTCGGAGACGTCATCGAGCGCGCCTACGTAGATGTCGTAGAGACCCGGATCTTTCTCGAATCTCACGAGGGATCGGGGCGTCACGGAACTCGTCCACGAAGCTTCGATACATCTCGCCCGTTCGGGACGCGGCCGCGATTTGCCAAGGCGCCGACTGCATCTTCACGCCATCTGCCTCGACGGACATCTTCGCGACTTTGGCGTATTCCACCTCGGCGCTCCGAAGTACGCCCTGCTTCTTCTTGACCCACTTCTTAAACTCGGTGTCCGACCACTTCTTCACCTTGGCCATGCTCTTGCCGCCGGTGTACTTCGGGAACGCTACCTTCTCGAAGTCGGCGAACTCGTACTCGGCCAGATAGAACTGCGCCTCGGCCGCCGCGTCGAGCGCATCGCCGATGTACGCCACCTTGGTTTCCTTGGACGTGTCGTTGAGACCTCGAATCCGCTTGGGCGCGCCAGAGCTCCAACCCCTCACCGCGGCCTGGAAGTACTTCTTTGCTTCCTTCTTGCGGTTGAGTTCCCAGTAGGCTCGGCCGATCGCCGTGTTGGCTTCGATGACCTGGTGCGGAAGGCCTACCTTCGAGTACTGCTTCAGGTAGTCCTGATAGTGTCCGATGACCTGCGGGTATCGCTTCTGGCGCTCGTAGATCGAGCCGATCGAAAACATCACCTGCGAGGTCTGCCGCGGAAGCTTTCGGCGGTAGTTCTTGGCAAAGAGCTCCGCATCCTCCATGGCTGCAGCGTCGTCGCCGAGGCCGATTCGGAAGAAGGTGGCCTGCTCGAGGCCTTCGATGGCGTTCGGACAGATGCCGGCCGCCTTGTCGTCGGCGCTACAGTTCGAACCGTTCTCACCCGGGAATTTCCGGGCGAACTGTTCGTAGTACTTCGCAGCTTGCTCGTAGTACGCGAGCGCCTGGAAGTTCTGCCCGATGAGGTAGATCGCCTTCTTCGAGAGCTGGCTCTCTGGGTAGCGGTCGATGAGAACGCTACGGACCTGAATCGCACGTCCGAGAAGATGTGCGGCCTCGAAGTTGATCGCCGCGTTGTAGAGCATCTCGTCCATTTCGCCGCACTCCGCATGACGACGATAGATGCGGACGTACGTGGCGGCGGCCTTCTTGTACTGCTCGGTCTTTTCGTAGGTTTCCGCTTCCTGGCGTCGCACCTGGCACTGCAGCGTGCTCAAGGTTTCGCACAGGTCCGGATGCTGGTCCGACAGCTCGTCCGAGCCGCAGAACGAAGCCGCCATCGGATCGATGGAGCCGCTCAGCTCGTGTACGCAGGCGATTCGTGGATCGTCGATCTGCGTGCCCAGAATGTTGAGGCAATCGAGATACAGGTTCGCCGCGTACTCCGACAGTTCGCTTTCCTTGTGGTTGAACGCGATGTCGCGGAAAAGGACGGCGGCCTCTTCGAAGCGGTTGGCCTCATAATAGATGCGCGCGCGTCGATACTTGATCGTGGCGAGGTCTTCGGCGTTGTCGACGTAGCAGACGTACCGATTGAACGCCTCGAGCATGCCTTCCTGAAGAGGCGTGAACTTCTTCGTCTCGAACTTCGCTGAAGGCGCGTCCTTGGTGCGGTTCTTGGCTTTTCGGTCGGTGTTGCTGACGAACTTGGTGGTCGTCTCACGCGGCACGTATTGCTGCTGATAAAGGTTGTTGTAGCAAAGCACTGCCGCGTAGGCGGCGTCGCTGGTGAACTCACCTTGCGGATTCAGCTCAACCACCTCGTCGAAGGCCGGACCGCACTGGCTCCACTCCTCCATCTTCCAGAGGAGCTCTGCGTAGAAGTACGAGATCTTGTACTCGCTTGGCCAGTCTCGCTTGTCGATGTTCTCGAAAGTCATCTGCTCCATGTCCGGGAACTCCTTGAGGAGCGTGCGGTAGAGCACGGCCGACTGGGCCATCGTCTTCTTGTTCTTCGTGCCGGGCGAGGCGTCGGTGCCCACCGCCTCTCGGTGCCATGCCGTCGCGAGCCGGTAGACCGTCGTGGCCGTCTGCTCCTTGCACTCGGCAACCTTGTCCGCGGGTCGGCTGGTCTTCCCAAAGGTCCGATAGATGTCTACGAGACGCTTGAGTTCGACGATCTGAGCTCCCTTGCCCTGCGAGGAAATCACCGCGTCGGTGACCTTGGTCTGCCAATCGCAAAGCGAATCGCTCTTCGGCATGTCGGCCATGAGCTTGTGGTAGACGGTGATCGCCTTGGGCCATTGCCCAGTGTCGTAATAGAGCTCCGCGAGATTCTCGAGCATCTCGTGCGCTTCGGCTTCGTTCTTGGCGTACCGCCGGAAGAACTCGAGCGCCTTGCCAGGCGAACCGTAATGGGAATACGGAAGCACCATCTCGCGCCGCGCTTGGCGCGCTAGGTTCGACGCGTCGGTCGCGTATTGGTTCTTGCGTGCGAACTCGAGAATTGCAACGAAGCCCTCGAGCGACTGTCGGTAGCGTTCACGGTTGTATTCCACCCAGGCGAGCTTGTAGAGCGCGTAGCCGTACACCGAGTTGTTCTTCGGTGGGAACTCGATGACCTTCCCGTAGAACTTCGCGGCCGCGTCCATGTCGCCGTCGGCGAAGTAGTACTCGGCGAACGAAAGGTAGGCGTTGGGGACGAACCGGCTCTGCGGGTAGTCCTTGATGAGCCTTCGGTAGACGGCGCGCGCTTTTTCGAACTGGTCCTGCTCCTGCAGAGCGAACGCGAGCGAGAAGAGCACCTCGTCCATCCGGTTGAAGTTGGGATGGTCTCGAACGAGGGTCGCGTAGGTGCGGATGCTGTCGTCGCGAGTTGCGTTGAGCGCCGCGACAGCCTGCTTCTGAGCGTCCACGGCGGCCTTGCAGCGCGCCTGGTCCTTGTCTCGGGTGCAAGCCTCGTAGATGGGATCATCGAACGAGCGCACCGTCGCGGTCTGCGCCATTTGCATTTCAAACTGGGTCTCTGCGAGCCGGAGGAGCACCTCGGGGCGACGCGGGTCGTCGACCGGACTGTTCCTCACGAGCCTCTCGAGAATCTGAATCTCGCGCACGAGGAGCTCTTCGGTACGCGCACGCGTCTTCTCACGACCTAGCTGCGTGCTCATGTCGATCTGAAGCGCCGGACCTGTTGGTCCGCCCTGGGCGGTCGCCTCTCGGGTGGGTTCGTGGAACCGGGATGCAGGAACGTTGCCGCTCTCCTTCGCACCCTGCTTTCGCGCCCCCGCCGGACACGCCGCAACGGCCTGCTGCGTGGTCTCCGGAATGCACGTTTGCCCCACGCTCATCGGCGCTTGTTCAGCTCGAACCGGAGTGCTGATTCCCGAAACGAACAGGACGAGCGTTCCGATGAGGAAGCCAGCCCAATGCTTAGTTTGATTTACCGCGTACATAGGTTTGTCACCTGCTGTCGATAGAATCCCAGCTCGTCGCGCCAATACTCCCCGTCGAATGGCCATAGCTGGTGCTCCTCATCCACTTCCACGTTGCCGCCTTCTGATTCCTTGGCGAGCGTCATCTGTTGCTGCAGCTCTTGGTCGATTTGGCCGCGACGGTACGTCGCGATCTCGAGCTCGACCGTGTCGACCTGGTTGCTCAGGTCGTTGAGTTCGCGGATCAGCCGGTTGTACCGGCCACGTGCGAGGTCCCCGCTTCGATCGACGGCGAATGCCTTCGCAATCGAAATGTCTTCGAGGATCTTCTCGCCGATCGGCGAGTTCTGGAACTCCGGACTCGCCTTGTTGAGCCGCGCTTCCTCTTGATCGAGGAGCGAAACGTACTCGACGTGCTGCAGAACCGTTCGATCGGTGAGAGCCGTCGCAACGATGGGTCGAACACGTGGCGAAAGGTCGGCTTCACCCGACTGCACTTCCTTGAGGAACTCGAAGAAATCGGCGTTGTCTTGGTGCTCCGCGAGCACCGCGTCGAGCTCGGCCTTCACCGGGTCATAGCGGTCGTGGAACTGGGCCACTGTCGCCTCGGCGTTGTCGACCTGACAGTTCACGAAGAACGTAACCGACTTGAGGACCAGCGCCTCGGGATAGTATGCATCCTCGAAGTACGGTGAGTAGAGCGTGTGCACGTTGCCGAGCGATTGCGAGTACTCGTCCGCGAGGAAGAAGGCCCAAGACGACTCGAAGAGCGCGTCGAGCCAGTACTCACTCGACTGCTCCACCTTCGACCACGACTCGACCGACTGGCCGAGAAGAACGCCATCGATGTCCGTGCCCTGGTTCGCCGCGGTGTAGTACACCCGTGCCAGCGAAATCCAGGCGAGATTGCGCATGCGATCCTCGTCTACGTCTTTGGCTTCGCCACTATCCACTGCGTCGAGAATCGATCGGAACGAAGCGATTGCCGGACGCGACTGGCGCATCCGCACGAACGAGATTCCCTCGAAGAACTTCGCGTACGTGTACTGAGGTGCGCTCGGATTCACCTCTTGGAAGACGTCGATCGCCTGGCGAAAGTTTCCTTCCGCATAGAGGTGACGCCCCATGAGGTAGAGAAGCTGGTTGTAGAGAGCCGGGTCCGACTCTTTGAACTCTTCGAGTGCGCCGATGCCGTAGCGGCCGACGCTTTCAATCGTCCCGGACGCCTCGGGCAGCTTGGTAGACAAGAGTCCCAGCCACTCGAGCGTGTCGCCGAAGTACAGATGCCCAGGACCCGCCGCACTGATCTCGTCGAAGACGGTCAGCGACGACTGGTAGTAGCCGAGCTCATAGAGCGATTGGCCAAGCAAGAACTCCGCGCGCTGCTTGTTGCCCCGTCCGTCTTTCGACTTCCCGGCGGCCACGCGCTCGAAGCCCATCGCGGCTTTCTCGTAGTTTTTGGACTCGAACGCGGCGATCGCTTCGGCGAGTTGCGTCGACGGCTTGCCGAGCTTCGCGGGAGCTTTGTCCTGTCCGGTTTCTTCTAGGTCGAAGCTCATGTCCTGCGCATGAGCGGGCCCACCGACCCACGAACTCAGCAACAGCCCCGTCAACGCCCACAGTTGGATCCACTTCATAAAGTGCTCCTTGGTGCGGGACCTTGGTTGCCCAAGTTCCCCCCTGTCCCCCAAAATTCAAACGAAACCAACCCCTTGTGTCTCGCCTGCGTACCATCATAGAAAGCTGCGGAAGGGCTCGTCAAGGTATAGTCAGATTGAGCTTTTGATGGGCTGACTGCAATTGGCACTGGAAACTTCCCGTGAGACCTGACAAATTCAATACGAGGCGTGTGGCTTGGCCCAGGTCTTCTCCTTCTGACCCTGAGCGGTGGGGAAAGTTTGGGTGGAAAGATTCACACCGTTATGATCTTGGATGACCGGGTGCTCTCGAGGGGGCGGTATGACTAGAAAATGGCTTGAATTGACAGGATTTGCGGCGATTGCCGCGCTGACATTGGGTATCGCCGGCTGCGCAGAGAGCTCGGTGGGCGATCCGTGCACTCCCGAGCAGGTTCCCGCTGGCGGCTTCTTGTCGTCGGAGACCTACCTCGAGACGAGTTCGGTCCAGTGCGCAACGCGCGTCTGTCTAGTCCGAGGGCTCGAGGGTGACCCGAACATCACCTGCGAAAGCAACCCGGACGAGCCGACCTGCGCGTTCGAAAACGACATCGAGCGAAACGTCTACTGCTCCTGCCGATGCGGCGCGCCCGAAGGCAGCAGCCTTCCCACCTGTGCATGCCCCGGTGGTTTCAGCTGCGAGGAAATCCTCGAGACCGGCGGCGACGGACTGCGCGGAAGCTACTGCGTCCGGAACGCCACCGACGAAATCGACTCGGGCTCTTGAGCTAGCGCGACGCGGCGAAGCAATCGTCGCCGAACGCCTCAGGGCGTGCGGCTTTGCCATCCTCGGCAGGAACGTTCGTGTAGGTCGACTCGAGCTCGATTTGATCGCCCGTCGAGGCGACCTCGTGGTGACCTGCGAAGTCCGGTCGCGAACCAACGGTCGGCCGGTCTTTCCCGCGGAGACAATCGACGCTCGCAAGCTCGCACGAATCCGTCGTGCAACGGCTGGCTGGCTTCGCGGCCAGAAGCTCGGTCAGGTGCAGGTGCGCATCGACGCCGCGGCCGTGGTGTTCGAAGGCAGCGAAGCGCAGGTCGAGTACTACGAAAACGTCTCCTATCCCTACCGCTGAACGGGACTGATTCGGTGGCTCACTCGACCGACTTGCGAATCTTGGCCAGCACCGCGCGAAGCTCGACAGTGTAGTCGGACTGGATCCCAGCACTCTCGAGCTTGGCAAGCGTCTGCTCGAGCTGCTCGAGCTCTTCGGTTCGCTGGTCGCGGAGCGACTCCACCATGTTGGCGAACGACGCGTACAGGTCCTGCAGCTCGTCCCCTTTGCGGATGCGCGTGGTCACGACGAACCGACCGTCGCCCACGCCTTCGAAAAGACGGCTCATGCGGTACGCCGGCCCCACGACGCGGTGGGTCACCAGGATGCCGGTGATCGCAAGCGCGAGGGTCAGCAGAAGCACTCCGGCAATGATCGCGTTTCGCACCTGGCGATCCTCCTCCTCGGCGAAGCGCTCGAGGTCCGCCGCCGTTTGGGCGTCGAGGTCGGGTTGCGCTGCGATCTGCGCCGTGAGCGCTTCGGTCTGCTGCCTCGAAAACTCATACGCAATCGTGCCGAGGACTCCGGCAACCAGCAGGGTCACGAACACGACCATGCCCGTGTATTTGAGCTGGAAGCGTCGGTCGAGGAGATAGTTCCTCAGTTTTCGCTGTCGTCTTTCGCCCATCGTCTCTCTCTCGCTTCCTCAACTGATAGAACCGCCCTGGGGCGATCAAAGTCCTCCTCCGGCGTCGACCGCACTCAGCACCTGCGGCAAGCGACGAAGCGCACCCACGTAGGCGCCTTGGATCGCCTGCTCGGCCGTGCTCGCATCGAAACGGCCCGAGGCCGCCGCGGCTCCGCGTAGCATCGCGCGCATGTCGCGACCGGGATAGCTGAGCACGATGACCGACACCTCCGCGCGGACCGCATTGCCCGAGGGCTGAAGCTTGACCACGGAAGTCTCGAGATAGTGGCCGCTGAGACCGCGTCGCTGAAGTTCGCGCTTGGCATCGACCGCACTCAGGTTGTCGGGCGCCAGTTCGACTCCCTCGAGCCGAACGAGCTGCTCTGATACGAAGATCCGCGCGTCGAAGAGCATCTGGCGGGAGACGCGCTCGGCCGTGGCCCCAGGCATGCCAACGGCGACCAAGTGGCGCGCCTTGCCCGGTCCCCGCATTCGCTCCCCCACGGACTCGAGCGAGGCTACGGCGTCGGTCGCCGCTCGCCTCACGGCAGCATTGCGGTCGCGCTTGGCGATCTCCAGGGTAGGAAGTGCCTGCTTCGCATCGAGGCGTCCAAGCGAAGAAATAGCCGCCACGCGCACCGCCGGATGCTTGTCGTCAGCCGCGCGCTCGAGTGCGGAGATCGACCGATTCGTCGGATCGAGCCGCCCGAGTGAGAGAGCCGCCTGGGCCCGGACTCGAAAAGCGCTCGAGCTGCGCAGAACACGGATGAGGTAGTCCTTCTGGTCGTCCGCGTGGACGCCAGAAGCGAGGAGTACGCAGAGCAGCACCAGTGCCCGCAAAACACGTCGAACGAACTGCTCCCCCAAACGTTCCCGCCCTTCCCCTTGCTTTCAGTATCACTTTCCGGAGGGACCTCCCGCAAACGTTTCTGTGAGGCCGGTCGCGTTGACGGCGCGGGGGCCCTCTCCCTATATTGCGCCCGTCTACACGGCCATCGGGGGATCAAGGTCCATGGAGCCCATCAGCAACGAAGTCATCATCGCGGCCGTCGCCGCCCTGATCGCTACCGGAATCGGCATCGGTTTTTGGCGGGCCCGCAAGCGGCCCGTATTGCCGCCCTCGCCTCCCCCGGAGCGCGTAGAGGGCGAGTTCGACAGCGAGGATGTCGACTTCGTTCCCGTCGAAGCCGCAGAGGACACGCGGCGAGTCGGCGATGAGACCCAACCAATCGAGCTCGACGAGGTGGACGCTGACGGCATGCCCCCCCAAGAGGTTGACGCTGAGGCCGAACTCGAGCCTGCGCCGGTCCCTCCGCCTGCCCCGCCTGCCGATCTCGTCGCGTTCCGCAGCGGCCTGAAATCCACCCGCGGCAATCTCATCTCGCGGCTCGCCGGCATCTTCCGCAAAGGCCGCGAGCTCGACGGGTCCATCCTCGACGAGGTGGAGGAGGTGCTGATCACCGCGGATGTCGGTGTTCGTACGACCGATCGCGTCCTAGAGAGCCTGCGCACCGCCATGGCCGGCGGCACACTCGCCTCGGCCGAAGACGCTTGGGAGGCAATTCGCGCAGAGGCGCGGACGATTCTGTCCTCGAACGGACGGGGGCTCTCCCTCGACGACTCCCCGACAGTGATCCTGATCGTCGGCGTCAATGGCGTCGGCAAGACGACGACGATCGGGAAGCTCGCCAACCGCTTCGACCGCCAGGGCAAGAAAATCCTCTTGGCGGCTGGGGATACGTTCCGCGCGGCGGCAGTGACCCAGCTCGAAGTCTGGGGCCGCCGGGTGAACTGCGAAGTGGTCAAAGGCAAGGACCGCGCGGATCCAGGGTCGGTGATCTTCGACGCGATTCAGCGCGCGAAGGATGAGGACATGGATGTGGTGATCGCCGACACCGCCGGCCGACTACACACCAAAGCGCCACTGATGGACGAGCTCGAGAAGCTTGGACGCACAGTCGAAAAGGCACTGGGCCGCCCCGCCGACCACATTCTGCTCGTTCTCGATGCCACCACCGGACAGAACGCGATTCAGCAGGCGCAGCTCTTCAAAGACGCGCTGCCGGTCAGCGGAATCGTTCTGACCAAGCTCGACGGCACCGCCAAGGGCGGGGTGATCCTGGGCATCGTCGACCAGCATCAGGTCCCGATCGAATTCATCGGGATCGGCGAGCGGGTCGAAGACCTGAAGCCCTTCGATGTGGACGCGTTCGTGCAGGCGCTTTTCGAGTCTCCAGAGACCGTCGAGCCTGCAGAACAGGCGCAGAACGCCAGCTAAGCCTCCGAGACGACGTGGCAATTAGTCGAAAAATCGCCGCCAGATTTGGTGGTGCGAGATTCGCCATGGTATAGTCTTGCTGTCCGAGTGGAATCGGATAGTTGCTATGTGATTTCAGCGAGTTGTCACCGGTTGGGGAACCGGGACTCTCCAGGGGGAAGGCCAGCGGCCAATGCGAGGATTTGGGGGGATTACGCTACTGTTGGCGGCGCTTTTGATGGCGCAGCCCGGCTCGGTGGCAGCCCAGATGGAGTTCTCCCTCGATGAGATCGAGGAAGAGAAGCCAAACCGCCCTGCGGAGAAGAAGGTCGAAAAGGAAGCCGCGCAAGAAGGCGACCTAATCGAGCAGCTTGCCGCAGAGAAAGCAGTCGAGGGACCGGTCGAACCGGAACCTCAGCGCGAAGAGACGGTCGAGGAGATCTATGCTGTTCAGCAGATCTACGCGCTTCGTCTCAAGCGTTTCGAGCTTGCACCATCGGCGGCATTCACAGTCAACGACCCATACCTGAAGCATCCAGGTCTCGGGTTTTCGACCAACTTCTGGATCACGAACGTACTGGCGGTCGGCGTGAACTTCCTTTGGTACGACTGGGGCGACCCGCTCGACCGAGGCACGACGCTCGTTGAGCAGATTCAGCGCTCGTTTCGATTGGGTGTCCCGATCAACGAGTGGCAGTTCGGCCTGTGGGCGAACTTTTCGTACGTGCCTTTCTACGGGAAGTTCAAGGTCCGTAAGAAGATCTTCCAGTGGGACTCGTATCTCATCGGCGGTGTCGGCATGATGCGCACCAAGCCGATTCCAGTGTTCGACCCCGAGATCCGGGAGTTCGACTACAATCTCCGAGTCTCATTCAACGTCGGTATCGGCCTGCGTATCTTCCTGACGCGCTACCTGACGTTTTTCACCGAGTTCAGGGACTACATGTTCCTCGAGCAGTTCGAGAACGTAAACGTCGACCCGGCGAACCGCGAGGACCCGTCCACGTGGCTCGATGGGAGCTCCACCTTCTTCAACAACCTGACGGTGCAGTTCGGCTTCACCATCTTCCTACCGATTAAGTTCGAGTACCGGTTGCCCAAATGATGAATCTCGCACGACAAACGCTTTTGCGAATCAGCATGGGAACCACGCTCGCGCTGTGCCTTCTGGTCGGCGAGGGGTTGGTTTCCAAGACTTCTTCGGCCGCCGCGCAGTCGGTTGAAGTCACCGGGCCTCTGGCCGGCGCACCCGCGGTGCGAAAACTCCGCATCTGGCGCAAAGGCCGACTGCAGCTCGAACCATTCTTCGCGTTCACATTCGGCGACGACTACTCGCGATCGCTGATTCTGGGTGCTGAAGCCCGCTACAGCTTTCTCGACTGGCTCGGGATCGGCCTTTGGGGCGGCGGATCCTTCGTCAACCTCGACACCGACCTCACCCGTCAGGTGCGAGACAAAGGCGTGACCACCAACCGAAACCGCCTAAGTCTCCCGAGCCGAGAGAACTTCCCCGAG
The DNA here is from genome assembly GCA_963845195.1 of uncultured delta proteobacterium. Taxonomy (GTDB): domain Bacteria; phylum Myxococcota_A; class Polyangia; order Polyangiales; family Houyiibacteriaceae; genus SG8-38. Next base: position 1,074,343 of record CAWJRH010000004.1, on the reverse strand, counting down.
CAGATCGGGCGAATGAACTGGATGGCCGGCCTGGACGTGCACTTCACTCCATTCCGCGGGAAGCTTGCGATGTTCCAGAAGGTGTTCTTCGACGCCGACATCGATTTCTTCATCGGACCGGCGTTCATCGGCATCACCGAGCGCGCAGACACGACGTTCGACCCTGCGACGCAGGAGTGCAATCCGCCCGCCGGCGACGTGGGCTGCCTCCAGAGCCAGCTCGCGCGCAGCAGCCGCGTGGTGGTCGCGCCCTCGTTCGGCGCGGCGTTTCAGGCGTACTTCCACCGCTTCATGGGCATCGCAATCCGGTGGCGCGCGTTCCCCTTCAAGTGGAACACGAGCGGAACGGACGAAAACGGCTCGAGCGGGGAGTTCCCGGACAACTCGATCAACAGCTCCGATCGCCGTCGGCAGTTCAATCAGATGATGAGCATCGGGTTCATCTTCGTGCTGCCGCCAAAGATCAAGACCACCGACTGAGCTGAGTAAGCCAGGTTCGCCAATTCGAAACGGACGACGCGCAAGGCCGGCCGCACGGGGCCCGTCTCATCGCGAGCGACGAAGATAGAAACCTGAGTAGCGGTCGGTGAACTTGTCCGGATGACGCGGAATGCGCACTTCGCGCATCTTGTGCCAGCTGTCGACGAGCTCGTATCCGAGCTCTTCAAGAGAGCTCAGAAACTCGGCCCGATTGAAGATGCGGTACGGGGCGAAGACCGTCCCTAGATTCTGGAGAGTGACGAACGAACTGCCGTCCCACGTCGGCGTGTTGCTGACGAGAAGGTGGAGCGGTTTCTTCGAGAAGGAGTGAAGCGTGTCGGCAAGAGTCGGCGCGTCGACGTACTGGAGCGCACCCACTGTGAGGACAATGTCCGCCCCCTCTACCTCGTTTGGCCCGCTGACGAACTCGAGGTTCGTTCGACCACGCTCGGCTGCGAGCTTGCGACCCGCCTCGACCACGTCTGGGACGTCGCAAATGGTCCAGTCGAGATCGGGCGGATAAGCAAGCACGCTCTGGTAGCCGTAGTACGCGACCCCCACGTGCCCACCGATCTCGTAGAGAGAGCGGCTCTCCTCGAGCGCCGCCCGCAACCAGAAGAGCACTGGATAGTCCTCGAGGGTGACGCCCTGGAGCTTCTTCAAGTACCAGTTGGCGGATACCGCGTGCTCGTACCCGACGCGACGGAAGCTCGGCGCAGCCCGGCGTGCCTCGTCGAACGTGTCGAACACGCCCACGAACGAGTTGAGGGGATGAATCACGTCTTCGACGCGGTCGCGAATCGCGCCGTGAATGCGCCGGGCCGTCAGTGGTCTGCCGCGATACTTGAGCATCGGGTTCTGTCCCTTCCGCATAATGCCAGAACAGAGAGCTCCGGGCACACTCCATAGGTCCGACAAGACGTGCCTGACGTTGGTGAGCTGTTGTAGTAACCCTGGTGGCGTGGACGCGCGCGCCAACCCCGGAACGCCATCACCCTGGGTGACCAGGTTCGCTACCCTCATTCCCCGAGGTGGCTTGGTCCTCGACCTCGCCTGCGGCCGGGGGCGCCACACGCGGTACCTGCTCTCTCGAGGCTACCGCGTGGTTGCCGTCGACATCGATGTGTCCGGGCTAGACGATCTGCGGGCTCCCGGCTCGCTCGAGGTTCTCGCAGCGGACCTCGAGGCCGAGTCTTGGCCCCTCGAGAATCTACGCTTCGACGCCATCATCGTGACCAACTATCTGCATCGGCCTCGCCTGCCGGGGCTGGCGCAATCCCTGCGCCCCTCAGGAGTGCTCATCTACGAAACCTTTGCCAAGGGTCATGAGCACCTGGGCCGGCCGCGCAACCCCGACTTTCTGCTCGAGCCCGGAGAACTCCTCGACGTATTCGCGCCCGGGCTGACGATCGTGGCCTACGAGCACGGACGTCGGGACAACCCTAGTCCAAGGGTCACACAGCGAATCTGCGGAGTTCGCAACACTGAACCCGTGACCTTTCCGCCCTGAGCGCGGGTCAGGCGACGCGCGGAGCGAGCAGCAAGAAAAGGCTAAAGACGATGCGTAGTAGAGACAAGTCTCGCCCTTATCCTTACCCGCGCTTCCGAACCTCGCCCTTTTTGCCGATCGAGTACCCAGGGGGGAGCTTCTTGGCGATCTCCTGTTTCGGGAGGTCGAGCTTCCAGCCTTGCTCGATGAAGCCGTCGAGAATCATCATGCGAACACGCACACTCTCTTCTCGCAGAACGGCCTCGCCGAGCGTCTCTCGTGCTTCGTCCGCGTTGTCCTGCGCGAAGATCGCGCTGACGGCATGAAAGCGCGCGGTCTCGTTGATGTCACCGACGAACCGCTTGGTCGCGTCGACGATGCGCGGGTCGGTCCTCTCCTCGAGGCTCGAGAGCACGTCGATCTTCTTCTGCGGATCTCGTTCGTACTCCGTATCCATTTTTTCGAGAAGCTCGAGGAGGGTCGTCGTAACCTCTTCGTCGCTTTGCAAGGCCTTGAGCAGTTTGAGCGCCCAGCCGAGGGAATCGCTGCTCTCGAGAAAGTCGCGGACGGGCCCCACCGCGGCATCGCCGTGCTTGACGATGCCGGCGAACGTCGCCTCTTTTTCTTCACCGTCGGTAATGCTTGGATCGACGCGAATGGTGAAACGCACGAGAAGCGCTCTCAACGCCTCGTCGGAGCCGTCGGATGCTAGCGCCTGGATCGACTCCCAACGTTCGTGCTGCTGCGCACGCTTGTTCGCGACGCGCTGCGCGTGCTTGCTGAGGCCACCGCCGCCTTTGAACACATCGAACAACCCCATGACGCCCGAAGGCGTAGGCCGAACCGCCCCTTCGTGCAAAGGGACATGCGTACTCCACGAAATCGGCTCCAGTCAGTGAATGACGATGGGCTTGAGGTTTACCTGGTCGCCGATCGTCTCGACCTTGAACCGGACCAGCCGCGCGCCGTGCTTCTTGAGGAGATGGTCGGCGTTCCCACGAATCCGTTCGACGAAGCGGGCCTCTGGCAGGTCCGAAACGTCTTCGCCGAGGGCAGTCTTCGCGCCGACGTACTCGCGATAGAGATTCGTGAAGTACTCGGCCTCCGGGACGTTGACCAGCGAGGCGACCTCGGGATCCTCCATGTGCGGTGCGGGCCCCATGGCTGCCGTGATTTCTGGACTCGTCGTGCGGATCGCGTCCCATCCGCCGCTCGTGGTCACGGCGCGGCCCTCGTCGTCTTCCTCGGCGACCCCCATGAGCAGGTTGATCAGCTGGTTCACCCGATACGAGAGACCCCCGAGGTCCGCAGACTCCTCCTCGAGACGCACGTCACCCTGACCATTGATGACCGCGAGGATTCCGTCCTCCATCCGCTCCACCCTGCTCATGACGCCGTTGGCAACCATGAAGCCGTAGAGGGCGGTCGCGAGGAGTCCCAGCAGCGTGAGCCAGAGAATCCCGTCGGCGACTTTCGACAAGGCCGTGCTCTCTCCATGATGGGCGAGCAACACATACCCTGCTTCGAGCCCCGACACATCGGGCAGGGGCGTGGTCACTCCGACGTAGTCATCACCTCGCAGAGACACCCGCCACGGCACCGAGCGCTTGCCCACGAGCGCGGCACGCGTCGAGGTCTCGAGAGGAGCGTCGTACAGAGCATCTTGAAGTGCGTCCCGCACCCCGACGGAAGTCGACGTGCTGTACACAGCGTCCGAGGTGATGAAAAGCACGTCCTGGCCAAGGAGTTCGGCTTCCCGTTTCGCGAACCCGTTCGAAAGGTCGTAGCCGACTAGCAGCGCTCCCACGATCCCGCCGTCTTCGCTGCGCGCAGGCGCCACGGCGACTCGAACGAGCTTTCCTTGGTCGAGGAAAACGCCATACCGAGGAGAACCCGTCTTCAACGCACTTCCGACCGCAGGCACGCTCTTCAGGAGCGACTGACGATGCATCCTGTTGGGATCGGTGTCGCGAGCGATCACCCGACCAGTCTCGTCGACGAGCGCGACGATGTGGGGCGGCCCGTCGCGGCCGCGGGCGGGATCCTGGAACCACCGCGAAACCGACTGCGCCACGTCGAACGCGCGACGCCGTCGATTGTCTTCACCAGCGGCTTCGAATACCTGCCGAACCTGACTGCTGGCTGCGCGCTCGGATACGTCGTCGGTGAGCCGCGCCCCGTCGGCCCTCCAAGAGCGCCCAAACAGTGCTGCTGCACCTTCGACCCGAGCTTCGAGCGCACTCGAGAGCCCCTGCTCAAGCTGGGATCGGACCAGCCAGTAGGATCCCAGTCCGACCAGCAGCAAGATGATCGCGTTGCCCGCAATCAGCTTCAGGCGCATGCCTTTTCTCCCCTCAGAACAACCCCCCGATCGCGCAATTCCCCTTGTTGATCGGGGACGTTACACGGACTGAAGCCGATTATCGTCGGGGCGCCCGAGCCGTCAAGGAGCTCGCAACCAAAACTTCGACCGTGCTGCATGTTTCGGATCCACGGGTTTGTTCTTACAGCTCAATTCCCGAAATCACGAAACCTGAGGAACTGGGCGGATCCGGGGGACGCGCGGTATCCTAGGGGGCGAGGATGGCGCTCCCATGGAACATCGTCTGTGACTGCCCCGAGCTGGCAGTCGACGTCGCCCGCGATGCGGCGAGGATCGGCCTACCGGTCGAACCGACGGTCGACGTGCAGGCGGTGGAGCGCGCTCTCGAGGCGATGGCGCGCGGGGTCCCCGTAGGCCTCGCGTTGCAGAACGCGATGGGGCCGAACGACGGAGTCTTCGTGGCCGAGGCGGCGCGAACCCACGGCACGCAGGTACCTGCGGCGATCATCGACCTGCAGTCCGCCGGCCTCTATCACGACTTGGGTCTCATTGCGGTCCAGGACACAGGCGCGCTCGTCGCCGCGGCCGCCATGCTCGAACTCGAGACGTCGCGGCCGTGGGCCGCCGCGACGAAGTCCCTGCCTCCCGTCGACCGAGTCCGTCTCGGAGATAGCGTCAGCCATCGGTCGGACGGACGGTTCGTGCGCATCGACGACGGGCTGATCGCGCACGAAGACGAGGAGGCGCGCGCGCGTCCCATCGGGCTGCCGCGCGACGTCGCTGCCGCGCTTCGCGCAATGCGTTTTTCATACGGAACATCACGTCCGAAAGAACCCGTCGTGCCCGGCGTCGAGGCCGACGCGGTACTCGAAACGCTGCTCGGGCCCGGGCGGGCGCTTTCGGATCCAGCCAGCAAGGCAGCGCTGGATCCGTACGACGTCCCGCTGCCGCTCGAAGAGCTGTGCGCGACGCCCTCCCGCACCGCATCGGAAGCCGCCCGCATCGGATTTCCCGTGCGAGTTGCTCTCGCGTCACCGGACCTTCGTATCTGGGACCACCCGGATCTCGTCGCCGAAGCCTTCTCCGCGGCACAGGCTCGCGAGGCCTACCGTCAGATCATGGCACTCGGCAAAACCCGAAGCCGCGAAGCGCGCCTTCTCGGCGTGACGGTCAGTGCCTCCACGATGGCCCGCACGCTGCTCCGCGTACGCATGGAGCCGCTTCGGAGTGGGCCGGTGCTCACCGAGATCGGTTTCGCCGATCCGCATGGACGCGCGGCCGGCGACACGACCCAAACCGTGCTGCCCGCTACGGCCGAGGCCCTCGAGCGGGTACTGCTTCGACTTCGCGGAAGCGCCCTGTTGGTGCCGGGCAACGGCGCCGAGCGAAAGCAGGCGGTCTCGGCCATTGGCGACGTGCTGCTCCGTCTCGCGGCGTTCGTGCATCAATGGCGCAATGAGGTCGACTCCGTCGAGGTGAACCCGCTCGCAATCCTCGTAGGGGGCGAACTCGAGCTCAGGCAGGTCTGCGTGACCGTCGGCGACGCGTTTAGCCGTTCGCTTCACGCGGGCTAGAACGCAGCGCCTGCTAACTACAAGAATCGCCCTGTCACCGACTCGCTGCTCTGGGCGATGGCCGCGGGGCTTCCAGTTGCCACGACCAGTCCGCCGTGTGGACCCGACCCCGGGCCCAAGTCGACGATGTGATCGGCGTTTCGAATCACGTCGAGCTGATGCTCGACGACGACGACGGTATGCCCCACTTCCACCAGCTGGTGAAGCACCGAGACGAGCTGAGCGATGTCGACGAAATGCAGTCCTCGCGTTGGCTCGTCGAAGAGGTAGAGCGTTGGCGTGCGCGCCGGCTGAGCGAGGTCGCGGGCGAGCTTGACCCGCTGGGCCTCGCCGCCGCTCAGGGTCGTCGAGCGACGCCCAAGCGACAGATACCCGAGTCCGACGCGCAGCAGCGCTTCGAGTCGCGTGCGAATCGCTGGAATCGCTTCGAAGATCTGGCTTGCATCTTCGACGGATAGCGCAAGAACCTCAGCGATGTTGAGCCCGCGATAACGCACCTGAAGGGTCTCGTCGTTGTAGCGTCTTCCCGCACAGACCTCGCATTCGACCTCGGCGTCAGGAAGAAGCTGCATCTCGATGCGCTGAACGCCCTCGCCTTTGCAGGCTTCACATCGTCCGCCCTTGGTGTTGAAGCTGAAGCGGCTTGCGCGGTAGCCCCGCGCACGGGCCTCGGGCAGCCCCGCGAAGAGCTCTCGCAGCGGGCCCATCACGCCGAGATAGGTACCGGGGTTCGACCGCGCGCTTCGCCCGATCGGAGTCGCGTCGACATAGGACACCCGGGCAATACTCCCGGTGCCCTCGACCGACACCCCAACCGGCACCTCGGCGAGGAGTCCAAGCGTGCTTCGCACCGCCGGGAGGAGTGCTTCCACCACCAATGTGCTCTTGCCGCTACCGCTCACACCGGTCACGCAACAGAGCGACCCACGCGGGAACTCTACTTCGAGATCGCAAATGTTGTGCAGTCGCTTCACTCGAAGCCGAAGCGGGTCCCCCTTGGACGCACGCGGCGCCGCGGGCACTGGGACGCGCGCGCGCCCGGACAGATAGCTCCCAGTCAGGGAATGCTCATCCTCCAGGATCTGCCGCGAGAGTCCCCTGAGCGACCACCTCCCCGCCCTGATCTCCGGCACCGGGGCCCATGTCGACCAGGCAGTCGGCGGCCCGCATGCTCTGCTCGTCGTGCTCGACGACGACCAGCGTATTTCCGGCGTCGCGAAGCTCGCGCATGGTCGAGATGAGTCGAGAGGCATCGGCGGGATGCAGTCCTGCCGTGGGCTCGTCCAGCACATAAAGCACGCCCGAGAGTCGAGCACCGACCTGCGTCGCAAGGTGGACCCGTTGGGCTTCGCCCGCGGAAAGCGTGGCCGTCGCGCGGTCGAGACTCAAGTATTCGAGACCCACGTTCTCGAGGAACGAGGTGCGGTCCGCAATCGCCTGCGTCAGTGGTCGCACGGCGGCTTCGAGACCCGCGGGAGGCGCGATCTCTCGAACCCAGGCGCGCAGCCGGAGGATGTCGTAGCGGCTCACGCTGTCGATGCTCTCGTCCCCGACGCGCACTGCGCGCGCTCCCGGATTGAGCCGAGTTCCCTCACAGTCCGGGCAGCGCTCCATCGTGGCGAACTGACCGAGCTCGTCGTCCAAGTACTCGAGTACACGTTCTTCGTCACCGCCTTCGGCAAGCTTGCGCCGCGCGTACTCGCGGGCTCGGCGCTCGAGTCCGGGCAGCACACCTTCAAAGCCGCGACCTCCGGCGAGAAGGATCCCGCACTCTGCATCTGAGAGGTCCTCGACGCGCGCATCGAGGTCGAGCTTCGCCTCCCGTGCCTTGTCGAGCATCGCGCGATGGTACGCGAGAGACGGCTTGCCCCAGGGCGCGACGGCACCGCGACGAATCGATCGAGTTGGATCTGGGATGACTAGATCCGGCTGAAACAGCCGAGTCCGTCCGAGACCATCGCAGGTCGGACAGGCGCCGACCGGCGTGTTGAACGAAAACAGTTGGGGCGTGACGCGCGGAAGAGACGTGTGGCCTTCGAAGCAGGCGTACTGCTCGGTGTATCGCAGGCGTGTCCCGTCCTCGAGGCGGATCGCCGCAACGCCGTCGCCCAGTTGATATGCGAGCTCCACGGCCTCCGCGAGGCGTGACTCGATCCCTTCGCGGACCGAGAGTCGATCGACGACGACTTCAAGCGTGCCCTCGTCTGGGAGGCTCTCGAGGTCGGCGAGATCGAATGCCGCGTCGTTGATCCGAACGCGCACGAACCCCTGACCCCGAAGTGCCTCGAGGAGGCCGTCCTCGCGTGAACGAATTGGCCCCAACACCGAGAACCGAGTGCGTGGTTCGAGGCCACCGAGAGTTGCTCGAACGACCGCGGCCACCGGCGACGCCGTCAGCGCCTGCCCGCAGTCCGGGCAGAACACCTGGCCAAGGGTCGCGAAGAGCACCCGCAGATAGTCCGAGATCTCAGTGAGGGTGCCGACGGTCGAGCGGGGGCTTCGGGATGGCGCCCGTTCACGCACCGCGATCGCCGGGCAGAGCCCTTCGATGAGATCGACGTCGGGACGTGGAAGCTTCGTCAAGATTCGACGCGCATGCCCGCTTAATGATTCGACATATCGGCGTTGGCCCTCAGCGTAGAGCGTGTCGAAAACCAGGCTCGATTTCCCACTGCCGCTGGGCCCAGTCACCACGGTGAGCTCCCCTCGTGGCAGGGTCAGGGTGAGATTCTTGAGATTGTGTTCGCGCGCTCCGACGATGACGATATCACGGCTCATTCTGGGGTTCCGCCGGTCAATCGCTGAGCGGCGGCGATCGCGGCGGCCATCCCGCTGTCCGAGGCGGCTCCCGCCTCGGCGGCATCGTACGCGACCCCGTGATCGACGCTGGTGCGGACGAAGGGAAGCCCCCAGGTCACGTTCACCGCATGGCCCCAATCGAGGAGCTTCGACGGGATCGTCGCCTGGTCGTGGAACATCGCAACGACGCCCTGCGCGCGACCGTCGGCCGCGTAGCGGAACGCTGCCTCGGAGGGGGTTGGGCCGTGCAGCTCCACCGGGTTGCCCGAGAACTCGGGTTCGTTACGAAGCGCATCGAGCGCGGGACCGATGATCGATTCCTCTTCGGTTCCGAGCAGTCCGCCTTCTCCGGCGTGCGGATTGAGACCGCAGACCTCGATGACGACTGGCTCGGTGCCCGGCAGCCAACGCCGAAGGGCTTCGGCGAGGTGGCGGACCGTACGATCGATGTGCGGTTGCGTGATTGTCGAGGGCACACGCCGGATGGACCAGTGGGTTCCCACCAATGCGATCCGAAGGCACGGCCCCAAGAACATCATCGTGACCCTCTCGACGTGGACGCCTGCACGCCGCGCGAGGTGTTCGGTCTGGCCCCGGAAGCTAATCCCAGACAGATGCACGGCCTCCTTGCTGACCGGCCCGGTGACAAGGGCGCGGGTGTGGCCCGCGATCGTCGCATCGCACGCGGCGTCGAGAGCGGCACACTGCACTTTGCCGCCTGCGATTGTTGCATCGCGAGCTTCGACCATCGTCAAGGGCCAGTCGGCAACGTGCACGAGGCCGACCTCTCCCGCCGCGAGATTGGCGCCCTTGGCATCCTCGACGAGCCGCGCTCGGTCGAACCCGAACTCGACGAACGCTTGCGCCATCCAACGAGCGTCGCCGTAGACCACGGCACGGTCGCTCCCTAGGTGCTGCGCTAGCGCCGACGCGGTCACCACGGGACCCACGCCCGCCGGATCCCCGGTCGAGATCGCCAACGGTTCACGCATCACGGTTCTTTCATCTTGTAGCCGACACCGCGAACCGTCTCGAGGTTATTCACGGAATTGCCGAGCTTCATACGTAGGCGCCGGACGTGGATGTCGACTGTACGACTGCTGCCGTAGTAGTCCACGCCCCAGACGCGCTCGAGGAGCTGCTGTCGTGAGAATACGCGACCGCGGTTCTGGCAGAGGAAGCTGAGCAGCGCGAACTCTTGATGAGTGAGCTGACGGGATCGCCCGTCGATGGTCACTTCATGGGCAGCAAGGTCGATGCAGAGCGGACCCATCTTGATGCGCTCCTGCTGAGCGAACTCGCTTCGGCTCCATTCGACCCGGCGTATCCTCATGTAGAGTTCCGCCGGCACGTACGGCATCAGGGCGAAATCGTCGAAGCCGTCGCCTGCGTCGAGCCGCGTGAGCGCGTTGAGGGTCACGCCGATGATGACCGGAACCTCGGCAAGTGCAGAAGCGCCGCGCACGCGGACCAGCGCGGCGCGACCTGCGTCGGCCTCCTCGCCCGCCTCGATCAGCACGACCGCCGGCGGATTGAGGCCAAGCTCGTCCTCGTCCAGCCGGTCCCAGAGGGAGGCGGTCTTGACCTCGCATCCCAGGTCGAGGAGACAGGCGACAGCGCTTTCATCGCGCTCTTCGATGCCTTCCCGCCCTACCACCAGAATCCACATGGGCTTTGACTAGCCTGCTTTGCGGCGAATGCCAGCCGGAGATGCGACGTCGCGCCGGAACCTCGCTATGATGGACGACAGCGAGGAGCCGTGGCCACCAAGCACTGGAAAGTCTCAATCCGAGAACTCGGAGCATCCAGCTCCCTCTATGACGACGTCGTCGAGGCGTCCACCTGGATCGCAGCCCTCCAACGGGCGCGCGCGGAGATTGGGGACGAGGGGGGCTTGCCCGCAGGGGCAAGCTGCAACATGGCACCCAGCGGTCTCGTGACGGTCCAAGACGCGCGGGCTCGGCGACGGTACCTCCTCGAACCGAGCGCCGACCCCGAGCCGAGTCCCAGCGCGAAGAACCCCTCGGCAGACGTTCAGGCCCCGACGAGCTCCAACGGAGTGTGGACCAGCGGCCGCATGCCGCCACGCTCCCAGTCGGCGCCTCCGCCGCCCGTCGCCGCCGAGAGCAAGCTCGTCGTGCTCGCGACTCGAGAGCAGGAGCCTTCGCAGTCGAGCCCTCTTCACTTTCGTGAGAAGATGTACGCCGTCCACGGCACGATAGCTGCGAGCGCCGCAGAAAAGCTGGCGACCAAACTCCTTCGGCAAGTACGCGGCGAACTCGAAGGAGTACGCGGTGCCAAGTTCGTCCGAATCGAAGTGTTCGATCACGTCTGGCAGTCGCGTCCCGACCGCCCACCGATGGTCCGGGTCGAATGGAAGGACTGGAGCAAGAGCATCGATATCGAGTTTCCACTCAAGGACCAGGCGCGAAAGCTTCCCGAACTCCCCGACGAGCTTCCCGCCGAACCGATCCCGCTATCCCGCGAGAGGCTTTCCGTCGCCTTCGACGCCTGTAAAGACCTTCTTTTTCTTCGCACCCGCGCCGAAGCGCTCGGGTTCGCCGTGCACCTCATCGAAGAGCTGGTGCCCTGCGAGGCGACTGCGGCGTTTCTGCTGGACATCAACAACGACGAGTTTCGCGTGGTCGCCGCTCGAGGCGCGGGCGCTCGGGAGCGACAGGGTACGGGCCTACCTTCCTCGACTGGGTTGCTGGGAGCTGCAAGCGCCCTGACCGAGCATGCGGTGCTCGTTCTGTCTCACGCAAAGAAGGACCCTCGGTTCCGCGAAGAAGTCGATGGCGTACCCGGGCTCGACGTCCGCTCGATGCTCTACCGCCCGCTCATCCATAATGGGCGACTGTTCGGCGTTCTTCAACTCGCGAACGGCGCTGGACGAGGGATGTTCAACGAAGGCGACTGCGAAGTCGTCGACTACATCACCCAGCAGCTCAGCGAGTTCGTTGCGCAGGGGGCCGCCCGCAAGGCGGCAGGCTAGCCCTCACCAGCGAGCGTCGCGCGCTACTTCGATGGAGCCGCCGTGGTGGGGAGCTGAGGCTCCGCAAGCAGCTTCTTGATGTCGGCCTCGAGAAGCGCGGCGTCCGACTTTCGAAAGCCCTCGTAGACCCGCCGAAGCCTGCCGTCCCGCCCCACGAGATACGAAGAAGGCATGGTCGCCGGCTGGTAACGCGACGCCACCGCACGCTTCTCGTCCCGCACCTGCGAAAAGGTGACGGGCGATCCCTTCAAGAAGTTGTTCATCTTCTTCTTGCTGTTGTCGATGTTGACCCCGACGATGACGAGCCCATCCGCCGCGTATTTCTCGTGGAAGGACTCGAGCACCGGCATTTCTTCCCGGCAGGGACCGCACCACGATGCCCAGAAATCGATGAGCACGACGCGCCCAACAAGGGACTCGAGATCGACCTTCTTGCCGGTCTTGGTATCGGGCAGGTCGATCGGCGGGGGCTTGTCGCCTGGCGACAATGCCGCAGCGCTCGATCCGAATGCCAGCAAGAGTCCCGCAAGCAGCGCGCTACGGAGTGGATTCTTCGCGCACATACTCGGTTAGCATCTCGGGAGGAAAGACGTAGCGATGGTCGTTGACGAAAATCGTCGGCGTCGAATCGACACCGGCCTTTTTGCCCTCGGCCTTGTCCGCGTCGACCTTGGCCTCGACCTCCTTGGACTTCATGTCGATGCGAAACCGCTTCACATCAAGCCCCAGCTGACTTGCAAAATCGTCGAAACTCACCGCAGACAGTCGGTCTTGATTTTCGAAGATCAGGTCGTGCATCTCCCAGAATTTTCCCTGCTTCGCCGCGGCGACGGCCGCTCGCGCTGCTTCTCGCGCTTTTGGGTGTCCAGGCAACGGATACTGCTTGAAGACGAGTTTCGCTTGGCCGTCCGATCCTACGACGACCTTCTTCAGGGCAGGCGAAGCCATCCGACAGTGAGGGCACTGAAAGTCACTGAACTCGTAAATGGTGACCGGCGCTGTAGGCGAACCGAGCACCGGGGAGCCCTTCGACGTGAGCTGCACCTTGGCTGCAGGGTCGTAGCGCAGGCGATAGAGTTCGCGGATCTCGTCGCGCGAATACCCGTCATCCACCAGTCGCGCGACGTACCGAGCCGCTGGGACACAGGGCCTACACTTGCGTTTCTCTGCGATGCACCGCGCCACGCTGACCGGGTCGCCGCACGGAGACAGAAGCTCGTTGACCATGTCGATCCAGATGCCGCGCGAGAAGCCATCGAGGGCGCTGACATCGACTTCGGGCAGGCTCTCGACGCGCTTGCCCTCGTCCTTCGGGGCGGGCGCGGGGCTTGCCTCGGCGGGCTTCGCGGGTTTCGCCCCGGGATCGGCTCCGGACGAGCCTTCACATCCGGCTACGAAAAGGGCTGCGCCAACCAGCAGAGCGCACGGTGCCAACAAGCGCATGAGGAGTCCAAGCGTAGCAGAGATTTTTTCCAATGACCGGGGGCGCTACCGAGACTAGGAGTCGCTGTACGTGATGAGCTGCGCTCGCACGATTTCTTCGTTGATTCCGGTTCGGATGTATTCCTTCAAGCAATCGGCAATCGTCACCATCAGATCGTCCAGGCCGTTCTCTTCGATGAGACGTGACAGCAAAGCCCGCGATTCGCGGCTATCCTCCTCCCGCAAAAATTTGCGAATTTCCTCGATGGTGATCCCACCTTGGAAGTCGATATATGCGTTTTCCATGAGGTACCGCGCCAACTCGTTCACATGACCCTCCGTGTCGCTCGCTGCAGGAATGTATTAGACACCCGAAATCGCAAACGGCAAGCGGTAATGCCGCCGCGATCGGCGAACTGAAGCTTTTCTAGGACTCATCCTGGTGTAATGTCTGCGCGAATGGAGCCGCAAACCCATCTCGGCACCGACTCCTCCCTCTCTGGCAACATCGTAGAGCTTGCGGAGGGACGCGCCGTGGTGGAGCTCGAGACGATCCAGGCGATGACAGTCGACGTGCGCGGACTCGTTCACGGTGGCTTCGTGTTCAGTCTCGCGGACTATGCGGCAATGCTGGCCGTCAACGACCCCCACGTTGTTCTCGGAAGCGCCGATGTTCGTTTCCTTCGTCCGGTCGTCGTCGGAGAGCGCGTGGTAGCGACGGCTCGCGTTCTGACCGACGCTGGACGCAAGCGCGAGGTGCAAGTCGAAGCGTCGGTTCGCGAAAGCAAAGTATTCGAGGGTGTGTTCGTGTGCTTCGTGCTCGCGCACCACGTGCTCGACAAGGCTGAGGACGATTGATGAGCAAAGACGGCGGAGAGATCATTGGGAGGACGCTGGCTGCCCGCGGTGTGCGTCAGCTATTCACTTTGTGTGGAGGTCACATTTCGCCGATTCTGATCGGTGCCCAAGCGAACGGCATCGACGTCGTGGATGTCCGAGACGAGGTCACCGCGGTGTTTGCAGCAGACGCGGTGGCTCGCATGACCGGAATCCCCGGGATCGCGGCGGTCACCGCAGGCCCGGGCGTGACCAACACAGTCACCGCCGTGAAGAATGCGCAACTAGCCCAGTCACCGATCGTTCTCTTCGGGGGGGCGGCAGCGACGCTCCTCAAGGGCAGAGGCGCCCTGCAGGATATCGACCAGATGTCTCTCATGGAGTCGGTCACCAAGTGGACCGTCTCGCTGAAGACGGTAAACGGGATCGCCCCGACCGTCGAGAAGGCGCTCGAAGTCGCGCAAGAGGGCGTCCCAGGTCCCGTCTTCATCGAAGTTCCTATCGACTTGCTGTATGCCGAAGACCTCGTTCGGCAGATGTTTCTGAAGGAGAGCGGGGTACAGGATGCGAAGAACGTGAGTTCGAAAGCACTCGAACTCTATCTGCGCGGCCATCTCTACCGACAGTTTCACCAACCCCATATGAGCGTGGTTCCGAACCTTCGCGAATCGTTGCCCCCTCGTGCGAGCGCGAAGAGCGCCCCCGTCGACAAAGCTGCTGACCTTCTCCGGTCCGCGCAACGTCCTGCGCTGGTCGTCGGCAGTCAGGCACTCGTGAACACGCGCAACCCAGAACCGCTGGCGGACGCGATTCGCGCGCTCGGGGTGCCCACGTGGCTCGGAGGCACTGCGCGCGGCCTCCTTGGGCGGCGGAGCAACATTCAGTTTCGACACAAGCGCGGCGCGGCGCTGAAGGAAGCCGACCTAGTGATCGTGGCGGGCTTCCCGTTCGACTTTCGACTGGGCTACGGGCGCGCGATTTCGAGTCGGGCTACCCTCGTGGCGGCGAACCTCAGCGGACGCGACCTCAGAAAAAACCGGCGACCGGAAATCCCAGCCCACATGCACCCCGGGGAGTTCATTCGTGCGCTCGCCGATACCGTAGGCGGCGGGCTGGGGCCATGGGGGGACTGGTTCGACTCCCTACGCGCGCGCGAGAGCGCTCGCGACGAAGAGATACGCGCACAGGCAGAAGCCGGTTCGGAGCTCGTCAACCCGCTTGCTTTCTTCCTTCGCCTCGAAGAAAAGATGGCAAGCGACGCGGTACTCGTCGTCGATGGTGGAGACTTCGTAGCGACCGCGGCCTATATTCTCCGGCCCCGCAAACCCCTCTCCTGGCTCGATCCAGGGGTGTTCGGGACGCTCGGCGTAGGCGGTGGGTTCGCCGTCGGAGCCGGCAAGGCAAAGCCCGGCAAGGAGATCTGGCTCATCTACGGAGACGGTTCCTGCGCATACAGCCTCGCCGAGGTGGATACCTATGTACGGCATGGTCTTGCACCCATCGCAGTCATCGGGACCGATGCATCTTGGGCGCAAATAGCCCGCGAGCAGGTCCCGCTGCTCGGAAGCGACATTGGTACCGTCCTCCGCCGCACCGACTACCACAAGGCTGCGGAGGGATACGGCGCGGTTGGTCTGCTGCTCGACGACCCCGCGAACATCGATTCGACGATCGACGAGGCCAAGGCGCTCGCCGCTTCGGGCAAGCCGGTGGTGATCAACGTGCACCTCGGGGGCTCCGATTTCCGTAAGGGCTCGATCTCGATGTAACCGGGATGCGTGCATGGCTTCAGAAACTCCGGGCCCACCTACGACTCCAAGATAGGGTCGGCCTCTGGTACCACCCCCAGTACATGGCCGAGCCGTTGGCGAACACGGCGCGCGTCCCGGGGGTCGAAGTTGCTCGCGGCGAACGTATCCTCGGCTCGCTCGCGGCAGAGAACCTCGTGCGTCCGAAGGACGTGCACGCGGCGCATCTGGCGACGGTCGGCGACCTCTCACAGGTGCACAGCGACTCCTACCTCGACAAGACTTCGAGACCCGAGGCGCTCGGACAGAATCTTCGGACTAGAGCCCGACATGGTCGAGGTCGACTCGATCTTGATCGCACAGCGGAGACAAGTCGGAGGGACGGTCGACGCTGCTCGATGGGTCGCACGCGACCCGGAGCGGGTCGGCTTCAACATCGGAGGCGGGTTTCATCACGCCGAACCCGAGCAAGGAAGCGGGTTCTGTGTCTACAACGACGTTGCCGTGGCCATCGCAGTACTTCGGAGCGAGGGCTTCAACCGCCCGATCGCGATCGTCGATCTCGACTATCACCAGGGCAACGGCAACATGGTGACGTTCGCAACGGATGCGACCGTGCTGACCTATTCAATCCACGGCTCAACCTGGTCGCATGCGGAGGCAGTTGCCGACGAACAGCACATGCTTCCATCGAGAACGGTCGACGCGACCTATTTGAAGACCCTCGAGTCCACCTTGCCGGAAGCCCTCGAACGCCACCAAGCCGCGCTCGTGTTCTACATCGCGGGGACCGACGTGCTCGGCGGCGATAGACTTGGGGAGTTCTCCCTCACCCGCGCCGGGGTCCTGAGGCGAGACCGTTTCGTGGTGGACCTAGCCCGGTCGCGGGGCTGCCCGGTCGTGGCCACGCTCGGCGGTGGCTACAGCCTCGAGGCCTGGCGCTCCTCGTCGGACTTCATTCGTTGGCTTCTCACCGACGAGATGCTGATCTCAGGAGAGCCCCACGAAAGCTTGTTCACGCGCTACGCTCAGATCGCGAAGGAACTCGACCCCTACGAGCTCCAGCGGCCCGAACAAGACTGGACGATCACCGAGGCCGACCTCCTCGGCGACCTCACAGGGCCCACTTTCCGGTCGACTCGGATGCTCGACTACTACTCGAAGCACGGACTGGAGTTCGCGCTCGAGCGCTATGGCCTGATGGACAAGGTGCGTCAGCTTGGATTCGTCGAGCCGCGCCTCACGATCGACCCAACCGATCCCGAACGTCAGCACATGACGATTCACGCGAAGAAGCACGGTCGCGAACAACTGATCGTCGACCTGGTCCTAGGCAGGACCCGCCTACCCGCGCCCGAGGGGCTAGAACCGCCGGACGAGCTGGAACTGGTCTCCATCGAGTGGATGATGCTGCAAAACCCGAGCGACGACTTCTCGCTTCGCCATCCTCAGCTGCCGGGGCAGGACCATCCCGGCCTCGGAGTCGGGGAGGAGACGATGGTTCTACTCTTTCAGGGCGCCCGGAGGCTCGAGCTCGACGGCGTCGTGAACCACCCGTCCCGCTACCACATCGCATTCTTGGGAGGAAACGAGTTCTTCTTTCTCGATCCCGCCATCCAGGGACGCTTCGAGGCAATCCGTTCCGTCTTGGCTCCGCTTGATTTGACCGAGGCGGCCTGGCTGATGGAGGACGGCTGTGTGCGCTGGGCAGACGATGGCTCACCCGTCGACTGGCTTCCCGAGGACTGCATCGTGCCGACGAGCGAACGCATGCTCGCGTATCTGGGATCGCGCCACTACCAAGAGCCCCGGGCGAAAGCCAAGGCGCAGGCCGAAGCGAGAGGAATCCTCATCGAGCGTCGGGCCGGCGAAAAACAGCACGGCGTCCCGCGCAATGCAGGACGCCGTGGATAGAGGGTTCATAAGCCGAGTTCTGTTCCCGCAGTCGTCACCGAACCGCGGGTCGCGATCATTCATCTAGGACCGCCGTCGCCGGCGGCCTCGAGCGACGCTACCCGGAGACTTGGGCGGAACCACCCTCAACGTCTCCCTATTTCGCCTTGCTCCGGATGGGGTTTGCCGTGCGGTCGACGTTACCGCCAACCCGGTGAGCTCTTACCTCACCCTTTCACCCTTACCCTGCGGCCCTTAGGCGGCGGGGCGGTTTGCTTTCTGTGGCACTTTCCTCGGGGTCACCCCCACCAGGCGTTACCTGGCATCCTGTCCTGTGAAGCTCGGACTTTCCTCCCGTGCGCGGATGCGCACCAGCGATCGCGTGAACCTATCTAACTAGCGGAGGCTAAGGCTGGGGGGCGACAGCCGCAACATCGGCGTTGCTCAGGCTTCGCTCAGCAGGCTGATACGCGTTCGAATCGGGCTCATGCCGACGATTGAGCTGAGACGGGCGAGCTCTCAGGCAGCGGATTCACCACGATGTCCCCGATGATGTAGAGCATGGCTACCAAGACTACGACGGTTTCCGCAACGTACTGCTCGTCGTACCAACCGATCAGGAACTGAAGCAGCGTGCCCGCCATCACCATCCCAATCAGCACTCCCGTATACCGCAGGCGCTCGATGGCGATCGGCGCCAATAGGACGGCGAAGCTGTAGTAGTAGCAAGTGAGTTCGAAGAATCCGACGATGAGGATCGTACTGCTTGCAAGGACCGCCCATGCCGCCATGCGCCTCCCCGCGAGCGCGAGAAGCACGAACATCCCGGCGAGAATGAGGACGTGCAGCCAGCGGCGATCGTGTTTGGTGTCCTTCCGAGCCTGCTTCCAGTTTCCCCAAGGGTCTTCGAGGCTCGGGTCCTTCGTATGGCGACCTACCTTGCTTGGTCTGTAGGAGAGCAAGGTCGGGAGCCCCATGTGATTGGTGAGCGGGGTCTCGGCATGCTTGAGTGTGTTGTTGAGAAACTCGGTATGCGCCTCGCCGCCGTTGACGGCGACACTGGCGGCGCCCAACAGGACGACGGCCAGCAGACCTCCTCCGATAAAACGGATGTCTTCGCTACTCAGCCAGGGGCGATCGATCTTCTTTCGACGAATGAAGCGGTCGACGATGGCGGCTCCGGGCCCTCCTGCAAGGGCGGCCGGGAACAAGCGCAGAAGCGCACTCCACGCGAGGGCAATGCCCGAGAGAAGCGGATAGCCCTTCTTGAGGAGACAGACGGAGGAAACCGCCATGAAGAACCAGGGCACCCGCGCAAAGCTTCCGCCGGTCCAAAAGTAGGCCCACGGGTAGCCATTGCCCCAGACGAGCAGCGCAAGCGCGCACGCTCGCCATCCGAATGCCCAGAAAATCATGGCGAACGCGCCTGCGTAGAGCGCGAGGTCGATCATCGTGTATCGGAACACACGCGTCCGAAACGCGGACATCGTGGCCTTGTCGTTCTTCCCGTCGGCTCCCTCGGGAACCTGGCCCTCCCAGTTCACGTTGGTAAGCGCGGCCGCGACCATGTTTGAAATGGGGCTCGCGTTGTAGCCGTGGTCCATCAGCATGTCGCGCCACCACGCGTTGCCCATGACCGCACGGAAGGAGCGCGTGTCCTGCTTGAAGGCGGCCCAGCGGGCATCCGAAAAATGCTCGGCGCAGCTCTTCTGGTAGCGTTTCGCGTCGTCTTCGCTGAGGTAGTGAAGCCGGTTGTCGACTAGGTCGCGGATCTTGCGCTTCTTGAGGTCGGCGGCGCCCCGCTCTTCGTAGTCGGCGGCAAGCACGCACTCGTAGAGCCGATCGTACTCGTTCTCTTCGAAGTACTTGGAGCCCACGTAGTAGTGAAAGGTGTCCCAGTAGTGGACGACGCGGGAGTTGTGATACGCGCCGAAGTTCACCCAGGCCGCTGCCGAGGCGAGCATCACACAGACCAGAGCGCCCCGCTCCCACCACAGGCGCATGTCCGCCCCTTGACGGGTCCGATAGATCCCGCGCACGAGCCACAGGAGCAATAGCGCTCCGAGGACGTAGACGCCCCAGGCTGCGAACCAGGCAGCGAGCCTCTGGTTGTAGAATCGATGGCCCGCGACAACCAGCATCCCGAGAGAGATGACGACCGCTGCGGGTAGCCCTGCCTTCCAGGTCTCGCTTCGGAACAGGGCGACGAAGAATAGGAGACCGGCGAACGCGAGGCCGAAGCGATACAGGTGGTTGCGCTTCTTGAGGGCGTTCTTGAGCCACCAGACCATCGTCGACTTGGTCTTGATCTCCGGCGGCCATTTGGCCGGTGTCTCGCAGTAGACCTGCACCTCGCTGAGGCTGAAGAAGCCGTCGCCCCCTTCAGCCCGCACGCGCACGTAGCGCCCGAGGCCATCGAGCCCTCGCCCCCCGCGCCTTCGCATGCCTTGGCCTGAAACGGGATCGCCGGTCCAGAGCGGGGTGAATGTCTGCCCGTCGTCCGAGACTTCGACGATGTAGTCGTCGTTGTTGTCGCCCTGGAGGTCGATCGCGGTGATGCGTGTGGTCCGGCCGAGATCGTAGGTGACTTGGCTCTTGGAATCGTTGAAGATCGCCGTGAGGTCGCTCTCCCAAGGGTCCCCTTCCGAGGCCATCAGGTCGTTGGTGAGGCGCTGCACGCTCCGCACCCCCTGCTTGGCGCTCGGCGTTGCGCCCGCGATCAAATTTCCCGGTGGGCAGGACGGGGCTGCGGTGTCTTGGGCGCCAGCGGAACCCGCGACCGAAAAGACAAGCAAGAGAATGAAGGTCGCCTTAGGCACGACGGCGCGAACCGTACGCAACGCAGCCCTCAGTGACAAGTACCCGTGTGGCAATAAAAAAAGGGCGCCGCGCGTGGCGGCACCCTCCCCCCATTTCACGGTGAGTGCCCTCTCAGGTCACGTAGTCCTTGAGGCGTTCGACGCCACGGTAGTCCTGGAGGCGTCCAAGGCCCGCGGTCTCCACCTGCCGCACCCGCTCCCGGGTCAGGTTCATGATCTCGCCCACCTCTTCGAGGGTAATGCCCCCGCGATCCGCCACATCAAGCGCGCAGGTCTCGGTCATTTCCCACACTTCGAGGTCGGGGAAGTTGAGCTTGATCGACCCACGCACCGGGTGGACGTCGATGTACAGATGGTACTTGCAGGAGACGAAGGGACACGGTCGCTCCATATCCTTGCATTCGGAGCGCGATCGCGGCTTCCAGTAGTCCATCTCGGGGTACAGCTCGCGCCCCCGGTTGAGCTCGGACTTGCTCAGCCGACGAATCGAAATCGTTCGCGCCCGCGCCCTCGAGCGACGCTTGCGTCGTCCTCGCGGCTCCTCGGTTTCCGCGTCCTCGAGAGCGTCCGCGAGTGACGCACGCTCTGCGCCATCCCGTTCTTTCGGCTCTTCCGAGGTCGTCTCGACTTCTTCTTTTTCTGCGCTTGCTGCGTTCTTCATTGGATTTCCCCCTCTAAATCTGTCACACGGCTGCACGAGCCATGCGCGCCCTCATCGTCAGACGCTGCTCGATGACTTCCAGCTTCCGAACGAGCTCCTTCCCGAGCTCGCGAACCTCTCCGAGCGCGGCGCCGACACCTGGGTCGTGGGCTCCTTCGCGCTCCTGCTCAACGACCGCGGTCTCGATCGCCCTGTAGACGCGGTCGAGCTGCCGGCGGAGCGCGTCGATATCGCCTCGAACGAAGAGGAACTCCTTTTGGATTTCCTCCATCGTGAAGCCCTGACGCATGAGCCGACGGATGTGGTCGATCTGGCGGACCGCGGTCGCCGGGTAGAGCCCCTGTGAGCCGCGATGCTTCCCCTTGCGGCCTACCCGCACGCTTCGCGGCAACAGCCCAAGCTGTACGTACTTCCGGAAGGTCGCCTCGGTGAGGCGGGAGCCGCGCTCGGTGAACACATCGACGATCTGCTGGACGTTCATCCCGTCCGAATGGGCGTGCTCGAGGGCCTCGAGGTCTTCCTCGGTCCACCCCTGTTCGGGCTCTCGGTGTGCGCGCTGCTGTCGTCGTGGCAAATTCATTTGAATAAGTTATAGCGAATGTATTCTATTGAAAATAATCATGTCAACGCGAAAAGAACGAAATTGCTAAGTATATGGAATCAATGATTTATTGAGTAGACATGTCAATAGCAATGCTGCCTGTCCGGTGATTTGAAGATCCAAGGAACGCGATTGAGATCGATAACCGGAGCCATCGAGCGGATCGCCAGGCGAGGACGGCTTTTCGCCGTTGCAAATTGACGCCTCCTCCCGAACCCAGTACGCCGTGAAAGCGCATGGATTCTCGGGCGTTTCGCCGGTTTCGCCGGAACAAGGGGGCATTGGCCGGGCTGGTCCTGGTCCTCCTGGTCACCCTTCTCGGGGTGTTTGGGCCCTGGCTCGCCCCCTACGATCCCGTGACCCAGTTTACCGAGGTGCTCTTCCTCGATAACGGCCTGCCTGCGGGGCCGGGGGTGGTGGCCGGGCACTGGCTTGGTGGGGACGTCCTCGCCCGCGACGAACTCAGTCGGCTGCTCAGCGGCGCGCGGGTCTCGATGCTCGTCGCCTATGTCGCGACCGCCATCGCCGTCGTGATCGGCGTCACGCTGGGACTCGTGGCGGGCTACGTCGGCGGGCGTGTCGATTCAGCGCTCATGCGGTTCGTCGACGTGGTGCTGTCGATGCCCTTCCTTCTTCTCGCAATCGTCATGCAGCGGGTGTGGGACGCGCCAGGGCTCTGGACGATCTGCGTCGTCCTCGGCGTTCTCTCCTGGACCACCCTCGCCCGCGTGACGCGAGCCAAAACGATGGAAGCACGCCAGCTCGACTACATTGAAGCAGCCCGCGCACTCGGACTGCGTCATGTCGCGATCCTCGCTCGGCACGTACTGCCGAACGTCATCGGCCCGATCATTGCCATCGCCACCATTCTCGTTGCCAGAATGATCATCGCCGAGAGCGCTCTTTCGTTCCTTGGCCTCGGGGTGCGGCCTCCAACTGCAAGCTGGGGCTCGATGCTCAGCGACAGTCAGTCGCTGCTGCTCGGCGTGCCGAGACTAACCCTCTACCCGGCGGCGCTGATCAGCATGGCGGTCTTTGGGTTTAACCTTTTCGGAGAGGGGCTTCGCGATGCCTTCGACCCCAAAGACTAAGCGAAGACCTGCCCACTGGGTTGCCGGGGCGCTCGCCGCCATTGGGGCTCTGCTCGTGGGCGGATGGATCGTCACCCACTTCCCCAAAGCGCCGGTGGGACCCCGCTACGTCGGCGCCGGAGCCGACTCGCCCCGTTCGGGAGGTACGTTTTTGTTTTCAGCCGGAAGCAACATACACACGCTCGACCCCCACTTCGCCTACGACACCCTGTCGACCGCCGCATGCCGCCTGCTCTACGACGGTCTGCTCGACTACGACTACGACGGCAAGATGGTGCCCAGCCTCGCCGCAGCGCTTCCCGAGGTCTCGAATCAGGGGCGCGTGTTTCGCTTCACCCTGCGCGAAGGGATCCTCTTTCACAATGGTCGCGAACTCACCGCCGAAGACGTCTCGTGGTCGATGCATCGCTTGCTTAGCGCCGAGACCGGGTCGCCCGGCTACCCCTTCTTCAAGTCGATCGAAGGAGCGCCCGCGTACCACGAAGGAAAGGCCGACCGTATCGAGGGAATCGTCGTCATCGACGCAAACACAATCGAGTTTCGTCTCGACGAAGCCGACCAGACCTTCCTGAACGCGCTTGCCATGCCATTCGCGTATCCGATTCCCCGCGAACACGTCGAAGCCCTCGAAGAGGCCGAGGGACAGACCGCGGCCGGACGAAACCCCATTGGGACGGGGCCGTTCTCATTCGTACGCTGGGAGCGCGGCGTGCAGGTCGAGTTCGAAAGGTTCGAGGAGTACTGGGATCCTCGACCTCGGCCGGATCGCATGGTGTTTCTCGAGAACATCTCGGCCGACGTCGCGAGTGCGCGGTTCCGAAACGGGGACCTCGACATCGTCTATCGGCCCAGCAAGGTCAACCGGCTTTTTCTGAGGAACGCTCCGGCCTGGGCGGACTATCGCACCGAAGCGCCAAGTCCCTCGGTGTTCGGACTCGGACTCAACTGCGAGCTTCCTCCGTTCGACAACATACACGTTCGCCGCGCCATCGCGTTCGCGATCGATCGGTCCAAGCTCGAGCGCCTTGACCCCGGCACTGTCATCGGAGCCACGCAGATTCTGCCGCCGATGCTGCCGCCCCATGACCCTGAGCTTCCGGAGGCCCAAGCCTACGACCTCGAACGCGCCAAGGACGAGATGAGGCTGGCCGGCTATCCCGATGGGCTCCCCGAGCCTGTGCTTCTGTGGGTACGAGGCGAAGGCGAAGCGCGCCTTGCCCAATTTTTTCAGCAGGACCTGAAGGCCATCGGAATCGATATCGAACTCAAGCTCGTGTCGTTTGCGACATACCTAAAGGAGACCGGCCGACCGCGCGTCGCCCAGGCTGCGTTCACCGGATGGCACCAAGACTTCCCCGATCCCTCGAACTTCATGGATATCCTCTTCCATAGCCGCTCGATTCATCCTGAGAACTCGGAGAATCGCTCGTTCTACCGGAACCCCGAACTTGACGCGATCCTCGATCGTGCGCGTCCCGAGGTCGATCGCGCCCAACGCCTCGAGCTCTACGCGCAAGCCAACGCGATTCTCGCGTCGGACGCTCCCTGGGTGTTCTTGTCGTATCCCATCGAGATGTTCGTCTGGCAGCCGTACGTGAAGAACTTTCGGCACCACCCGGTTTGGCTGAACGAGTACCGCAACGTCTGGCTGGATCTCCCCCGCAGGCGCGTCAGCCAGGACATCTACGACCAGGGAGGCCAACCTTGATCGAATTCATCTTGAAGCGAACGCTTTGGGGGGTCCTCGTCGTCTTCTCGGTCGTCACCCTCGTGTTCTTCCTCATCTTCGTTGCGGGGGACCCCGCGGTCACCATCCTCGGACCACAGGCGCGCGCCGACCAGATCGCAGACTTCAAAGCCAAGAAGGGCCTCGACCGCCCGGTCCCGGAACAGTTCCTGAGTTACCTCGGTGTGCTGCCTTGCATTCGCAAGGATTCGCCCAAGTACCTAGGTGCGGACGGCACGCGGGGGTACTGCGGCGTTCTGCAAGGCGACCTTGGCGAGTCGTACTCACACCACGAGTCGGTCGCGAGCGTGATCGGGTACCGGCTGCCTCGAACACTTCTTCTGGCGTCCATGGCCGTGCTGTTCGAACTGGTAATCGGACTGTCCGCGGGGATCTTTGCCGCCGTGAGGCGCAACAGCTGGTCGGATACGCTGATCATGTTTTCCACTTTCGTCGGCATCAGTCTGCCGACCTACGTCACCGGCCCGATCGCGCTCCTGGTCTTCGCGTTCCTTCTCGGATGGTTCCCCTTCGGAGGCTACGGAGTCAACGCGCTCGACCACGTGTACCACGCACTGCTTCCTTCGCTGATTCTCGCGATCGCCGGTGCCGCCACCTATGCACGCGTCATGCGGGGCGAACTCATCGAAACGCTCCGTTACGATCACGTGCGCACGGCGAAAGCCAAAGGGATGCGCCCGGGCCGCGTCCTGGTGCGCCACGCGATCCGCAATGCGCTTCTCCCCGTCGCCACACTCATTGGACTCAGCCTCCCGTTTCTCGTAGGAGGGGCGATCATCACGGAAAAGATCTTCGCCTGGCCGGGGCTTGGATTGCTGACCATCGAAGCCATCGAGTCGCTCGATGCCCCGGTCATCATGGCCGTCGTGCTGATGTTCGGCGTCGCGGTTCAGGTCGGCAATCTGCTCGCCGATATCGCCGTGGCAGCACTCGATCCGAGAATCCGCCTCGGCGACTGAGAGTTCAGTGCTTGGCCTTGGGCTGCACGGGATAGATGAGGCGATCGCCGTCCTGCCGCGGCTCGAGGATCTGAAGCGCTCGGAGTTGAATCTTTTTTCGGCGTGAGTCGGGAAGCCTGATGATGCAGACCCCATCGCCGGACAGACGCTCGATCTTGCAGAGGCCGAACTTCCGGTGGTCAAGCCAGTCGCCATGGCGAGGCTGATAGTCTACGGGGACGTCGGTTGTCTTTGCGGAAGCCTGCGCCGCCATCGCCCATGTGACCCCGCCCGTGCCGGAGGCCTCTTCGGAAGACGTAACATCGCGTCGTTGGGCGCTGTCGACAGCGGCTGACGCTCCGTCCTGATCGCCCCAGAGCTGGAGCCCCGTCGCCTCATCAAGGGTCCGAGTGAGGTTCAAGTCGTCGAGCGCTTCGATTCGAAACTCGAGCGCGAACACCACTCCGTCGAGCACGTGCCCACCGTAGGCCTTGTCCTGTCCGTCATCGCGTTTCGAGAGCGTCGCGTGAACGTGCCAGAACGGCGCGTCGTCGCGGATCGACAGGTTGCCCTGCAGCGCGAGAAGCTCACATCGCTCCAATCGACTCGCCGCTTCGTATTCCTTCTTCTTTTGACAGTACTCGGTCACCTCGATCCACTCGAAGGCGCCAAGCGCGCTGATCCATGCGGTCGTCAGCTGGTTCGCATCGGCGATCTCAGCGAGGGCTTCTTGCAGCCCACGGCCTCGAGCCACGCGGCCTACTAGGATCCGGGGCGACCGACTCTCGAACGTCCACACCGTCATCGACCTACCCTGACGTCGCTTTGAGCCGCTCTTCCTTCGCGTCGACTGCCGCGACGAAGAGCTTGAAGTATTCCCCGGCGCTATACACGGCGAGCGCAAGGCTGATGTAGAGCAAGACCAATCCAGCGAGCCCGAAGTCGAACGGGGTTCTCACGAACCCAAAGTCGATCCAGTAGCGATGGTGTACGATGAGCAGGAGGATCGCGACCATCTGCAGCGCAGCCTTGTCCTTGCCGGCACGCTGCGCCGACATGACCAAGCCCTCGCTCATCGCAATCGTGCGCAGAGCGGTAATCGCAAGTTCGCGCGCCAACATGATGATCACGGCAACCACTCCGAGAAACGGCAGCCGGCCGAGATACACCATGAACACGAGGGTCGACATCACCAGGAGCTTGTCTGCCAAGGGATCGAGGAACTTGCCGAGAACGCTTATCTGACCCCAGCGCCGTGCGAGATACCCGTCGATGAGGTCGGTCAGTGCCGTCCCAATGTAGACCATCGCAGCCCAGAAATTCGCGCGCGGGGTCCCGTCGGCGAGCAGCCAAAGCACGACCGGGATCAGGGCGATCCGGAGCATCGTGAGGAGGTTGGGCAGATTGATCGCGTCTTCGCGAATCGACTGTCTGTGAGGAACCGCTTCTTCCATGGCCCCAGGGTGTACCTCACCTCGGGCCCGACGTCCTGCACTCGCAACCGGGTGGCACCGCGAGGGCCCTGGCGCTCAGCGCAGGGGAGGTAATCGAGACCCCCAGCGCGCGGGCACTCTGACTCCGACTCTTGGTCCAGGGACCTCGCATAGGCCACAAGATACGGCGCGACTCAGCGGTCGCGTCGGAAGTTGGTAAGGTCTTGGAGGAGCGTATCCGGGACCGAGATCGGCGTCGGCGGCTCCATCTCGCGAGACCGCTTGCGGAGCCACCAAATAAACCCGCCGATCATCATCAAGGGCACCACCGTCAGGAAAATCGTCGTGTCGACGAAGGCCTGACGGTTTTCTTCGAGAGGGGATGCGCAGGATGGGCACGCCGACGCGATGCGGGCCGTCGAGGCGACCAGCACCGCAACCAACGCTGTCAGCCCGCGGATCAAAGGTACACCTGCCAGTAGAGGATTGGCCAGACACCGACGACGAAGTACCAGAAGATCTGCGCCGGCCAGAACGCGTACCGGCTGAGGTCACCTGCCACGAGCTTGCGGTAGGTCACCAAGAGAATCGCGAAACCCGCCGCCACATGAAGCGCGTGGGTGCCCACGATGAGGTAGAAGAAGCCACCGAGCTGGCTCGAGGTGAGCGTGAGGCCCTCCCGGATCAGCGCTACCCACTCCGCGCCCTGAAACACGACGAAGAACCCGCCGAGGCCAATCGATGCGAGGAGCCACTTCTTCGTGCTCTCGCTGCGCGCACGGAACGCCCGATTGGCAAAGAAAAGGCAGACTCCGCTCGCCAACAAGGCGGCGGTGTTGATCGCCGTTGCCTCGATTGGGAGCCGCGGCTGATCGGGAGGCGGCCAACCGCCGATCGCGTTGCTTTTGGCGATGACGAAGGCGCTGATCAGACCGGAAAAGAACATGACCTCCGCGGCGACGAAGATCAGCATGCCCATCACGCCATTGGGGAGTAGGGGCTCACTCTTGACCGGTATTTCATAAGGGCGACCTAGTGCATCATCCGGCATGTCGTGTTCCTCCTTTCCTCAGTAGTATGATGGATTCTTAGTGTCGGTCCGGTGTAGGCAGGGGGTGATTGGAGCACGCGGGATGAGCGTTAGTGCTCGGCTCCGTCGTGATGGCCACCAGCTGCTGCTTCTTCTTCCTGAACCTTGAGGGCTCGGTCGATTTCTTTTTCAGCAGCCACGTTCGTCCAGTTCACCCCTTCGTGTTTCATGACATCTGGGGACACCCCGGCAAAAAACAAGACCACCAGCATCAGCATCGTCGCCAGAATGTAGCTGATGTATCTCTTTTCGATGTTCAGATGCATGAAGTGCGAGGCAACGAGATAGGCCTTGTAGATGGCGATCCCGAAGGCCGTGATCAGGACGATCATCCAGCCCTTGATGAAGTGCACCCCAGCGTTTGCGGCTGCTGCCTCGATGTGTGGCGCCAGGACGGGCCCGACGATGCTGACGATCAGCAGCGCCAGGAGTACGGCCCAGATCTTCACATAGTGTGACGCGCCGTGTTCAGTATGTTCTTCGTGTTCAGCCATGCGTGCGCCCCAGCGTCACTTCGCGATGTAGAGAAGCGGAAAGAGGAAAATCCAAATGATGTCGACGAAGTGCCAATAAATACCAATGAGCTCGACTCGATGGAGTTCTAGACCTTTGCGCGCATCGTTGGCGATGATCAGCATGATGATGCAGCCCGCGATGACGTGCATCGCGTGAAGGCCTGCCGCCGTGTAGTAGAACTGCCAAAACCCGTTCGTCGTAATGGTGTAGCCGTGCCGAATTTCGGTCGTCCATTCGACAGCCTTGATGCACAGGAAGATCAGGCCTCCGAAGCATGTGGCCAGGAGCCAGCGCGCGGCCTTCTTGCCATCGCCCTGCTCCGCAGAGTGATGGGCCAGCACCGCGCATAGAGACGAGGTCAGCAGCACGAAGGTATTGGCGCCACCGAACCAGGGGTTGGTATGCGAGGCGTACTCTGCCCACTCGGGGTGCCCGAGCCTGTGCATGAGGTAGGAGGCCAGCAGCCCCCCGAAGATCACTATCTCGGAGCCAACCACCCACCAGACGGCGAGTTTGCCCGTTGGGATGCCCGTGGCGCTGCGAGTCGTCGCGATTGGTTTCGTGCTCATCGATTCCTCATCACTCCGCCGGCGCCGTGTCGGGCGGCACGTTCTGGGGCCAGTAGTCTTCCTCCCGCCCAGGGACGCTGTACTCGTATGGGCCGCGGTAGCAGTTCGGGAGCCCTTCAGGCCAGTTGCCGTGCGGAGGCGGCGACTCGGTCGTCCATTCGAGGGTGCTCGACTTCCAGGGGTTCTTACCCGCCTTCTTTCCCTTAATGAGGCTCACGACGAAGTTCAGCAGGAATACGCCTTGGAATGCCAGCAACACCAGCATAGCGGTGGTCGCGAAGACGCGCAGATCTTGGAGTCCCGCAAGGTCCGGATAGTTCTGGAAGTTGTAGACGCGGCGATTCTGACCCGCCGCTCCGAGGATGAATAGCGGGATGAAGATGAAGTTGAACGGTATGACCGTGCCCCAGAAATGAATCTTGCCGAGGGTTTCGTTCATCATCTTGCCGAACATCTTGGGGAACCAATACGTGACTCCGGCAAAGAACCCGATGATCGCAATCGGAAAGAAGGTGAAGTGGAAATGCGCGAGCACGAAGTAAGTGTCGTGGAAGTAAATGTCCGCGCCGCTCGCACCGAGGAAGATGCCCGTCACGCCGCCGATGAGGAACTCCGCGATGAATGCGAGGGCCCAGAGCATCGGTGTCTTGAGCCGGATCGAACCGCCGTAGAGCGTGGCGATGAAGAGGAACAGCATTTCGGCAATCGGTATCGAGATGATCAGCGTCGTCACCGTAAACACGTTCGCCATCCGCGGGTCGATTCCCGCAACGAACTGATGGTGTGCCCAGACGAAGAAGCTGATGATTCCAGTCGCGAATGCCGTGAACAGAATGAGCTTGTAGTTGAAGAGCTTCTTGCGCGCGAAGGTGCAGATGATCTCCGCCACGATGCCCATGGCGGGCAAGAGCACGACATAGACCTCGGGGTGGCCGAAGAACCAGAACAGATGCTGCCAGAGGATTGGGTCGCCGCCGCGATTGGGGTCGAAGAAGCCCGTGCCAATGACCTGGTCCATCAAGAGCATCACGGCGCCGGCCATGAGGGGGCCGACCGAGGCCATGAACAAGATGCTCGCGATGATGATCATCCACAGCACCATCGGGATGTCGTACATCTTCATCCCGGGTGCGCGTGAGTTCATCAGCGTCGTGATGAAGTTGATGCCTCCGAGGAGGAACGCGATGAACTCGAGCGCCACCGCGACGAGCCACAGCGTGGAGCCGAGCGGAGTTAGGTTGTACTCGGCGTTCGCCGAAAGCGGCGGGTACGCGGTCCACGCGCCGCCGAAGCCACCGCCCGGGACGAAGAACGAAGCGATCAGGATGATCGCGCTGACGAGGAAGATTTGATAGGAGAGCCGGTTGATCCTCGGAAAGACCATGTCGTCGGCGCCGATCATCAGCGGGATGAGATAGTTCCCAAACGCCGCAATGAGCACGGGCATCGCGA
Source organism: uncultured delta proteobacterium (assembly GCA_963845195.1). GTDB lineage: Bacteria > Myxococcota_A > Polyangia > Polyangiales > Houyiibacteriaceae > SG8-38. The sequence goes on along the minus strand of CAWJRH010000004.1, from coordinate 1,043,866 downwards.
CCCAGAAGATCATGATGGTTCCGTGGTTGGTAATCAGCGCGTTGTACTCACCCTGCGACACGGTGCCATAGCCAGGTACGGCCTCACCTGGAAACGCGAGCTGCATGCGGAACACGTAGGACATGTACCCGCCGATCAGCGCCATCAGGATGCCGGTGAACATGTACTGCATCGCGATGATCTTGTGATCGGTCGAGAAGAGATACTTGCGGAAGAACGACTCCTCGTGATGCGCGTCGTGCGCGTCGCCAACGTGTCCTTCGTGGGCCTTCTGTGTGTCGAGGGTTGCTGTGCCTGCGTCAGCCATCTCTGCTCCCACCAATTACCTTATCGGCCGCCGGCCGATGCCAACTTGCCCGTTCCGTTTTCTTGAATCCACGCCGCATGCTCTTCAGGCGTCTCGATGACGATCCGAGCGCCCATGATGCCGTGGCCGATGCCGCACATTTCTGCGCACTGGATGTCATACTCGCCCGTCGTGGTGGGCCGAAACCAACCCCTCATCACGCGTCCCGGAATCGCATCCTGCTTCAAGCGAAACACCGGCACCGAGAAGTCGTGAAGCACATCGTTCGAGACCAGCTCGTAGTGGTAGGTGTGGCCTTCCTGCACGTGGAGCTCGTTGAACGTGTTGATGTCGTCTTCTGTGTCGAGCGCGCCGTCGGGACCCGGATGGATGAAGTTCCAAGCCCACTGCTGAGCGACGATACGCACGGTGGTGTCTGCTTCCGGCATTCGCTGCTTGACGTCGTACCAGACCATGATCGCCATGAAGACGATCACCAAGTCGCAGGCGATAATCGCCGCGTGTGGCCAGGTGATCCAGCGCTTGAGGTCTTTCTCCTCGCCGGTGACGTACTGTCCACGCACGCCCTCTCGCTCGCGGAAGCGGAAGATGAGGAAGAAGAACGCCATGTAGGCAAGAAGGCCCCAGAAGCCGACGAACACCCCGACCAGAGCGATCAGGGCATCGATGTCGCCTGCAAAAGAGGAGCCTTCCGGAACCAGCGACCCGATGAAAAAGTCACCGAGCGGGGCGAAAATGCTTTTGATGAAGTCGTAGACTGAACTCAGCATGCGGGGCTTTCTCCACTCACCTCAAAATGAACCAGAAGACGACGCTGATGAAGACCGTCGCGCCGGCCATCGTCCGGGTGAACCAAAAGGCAGCTTCTTCGTCGGGCGTACGCGTCTTACCGGCCATCGAGTTCACTTTCGTTCGAGTTAGGCAAGGTCCCGATATAGGCGATGACGTCTTTCATCGCCTGTTCATCGGGCAAGGTCATTGAGAACGGGCGCATTTTGGCACCCGTCACGTCGCCGGGGTGCGTTCCTCTTCGGCCGGCCTTGAAGTTCTGAAGCTGAGTGTAGAGGTACCAGTCGCTCGCTTGATTGAGCGGTGGACCGTATTCCTCGATGTTTCCGCCTGCATTGGCGCCGTGGCACTGGACGCAGGTCGCGAAGTAGATCTTGCCGGTTTCCGGGTTTCCACCTTCGAGGGTCGGCTCGGGTTCCTGGACGGGCATGGCGGACACATACGCCGCAATGAGGTCAACCTTCTCGTCGGTGTCGAGCGCACGCGCCATGGGCCACATGCGCTTCCCAGCGAGGTCTTCAGAGTGCCATCCGCGGTATCCGTTCTTGAACTTGCGGAGCTGGGCCTTGATGTACCAGCGGTCGAGGCCGGCTATCGCGGGCGCGCCCACCTCGGGCTTGCCCTGGCCGTTCTCGCCGTGGCACTGGACGCAGCCATCGTACAGCTCGGCGCCGTAGGCCATCGAATCCTGCTCTGGTCGTGCCTGACACGCTACGAGTACGAACGTCGTCGTCGCGACCAGAAGAGTTCGCCACACAAAGCTCATGAGCCACTTCCGAGCGACTTCAGGTAGGCGACCAGGGCCTGCACCTCCTCATCGGGGAGGCTGTAGGGGGGCATGACCTTCCCGTATCCCTCGACGATTTGATCCCAGGAGTTGACGATTGAGTTGGCGAGATACTCATCATTGGCGACGACGGTTTCGCCGCTGACGAGGAGACGCTCCTTCATGTAGAGACCCTTCCAGTTGGGACAGGGCTGTTGTCGGACCCCGTCGACTGCGTGACATGCAACGCAGCCTTTCGCGCCCACGAGCTGTTCGCCCCAACAGGCCATCGGATCCGGCGCACCTTCACACTCGGGTGGCATCGTGACATCGCCCGCCGCGACGGCGACGTCTCCCTGGAACGACCAGCCGTTGACGGCGGAGAGGTCGTCCGAAGGCCGTGCCAGAATGGTCGGGAACTCTCCCCGCCCCCGCGTGGCGATTTCGGTCATTGCCTTATCGATGGGCATCGGGCCGGTTTCCAAGGTTTCCTTCTGAGCGCGCTTGACGACAGCGTACTCGTCATCAGGCCAGCTAGGGTCGGTCGCCTCAGGTTGACCACACCCCGCCAAAAAGAGGAACGCGGTCGCGATCGTAAGAATCTGGTGCTTCGTTCTCATGCCAAGTGCGTCGTTCAGTGGGTTTGATGGTGGTGAAGACTGCGTGCCAGCCGTGGATCGCCGACCGGGAGCAAGGGCACCCGTCCGAGCTGCCAGAAGACGTAGGCGAACAAGATTCCGCCCGCGAAGAGGAGCGCTCCGATGTCGGCAAACTGGACGCCGAATCCACCCGCCTGCGGGAGGACGAACCAGTAGATGTCGACCAGATGCATGAAGATGACCCAGACGCACATCGCCTGAAGCCAGCGCAGATTCCGTTTCTGGATTCGCGAAATCAGCAGGAAAAACGGCGCCACGAAATGGCCGAAAATCAGCAGGTAGGAAACGCCCTGCCAGCCGCCGTCCCAGCGCTTGTGAAACCAGGTGGCTTCTTCGGGAATCCCTGCGTACCAAATCAACATCCATTGGGAGAAGGAGACGTAGGTCCAGAAGCAGATGAAGCCGAACAATAGCTTCGCGAGGTCGTGAAAGTGCTCTTCGTTGATCGCGTCGCCGACCAGGCCTCGCCGATAAAGACTGATGCCGATCAGAATCGTGAGCGCGAGGATGCTGACGACGGACCCCGCGAAGATGACCACCCCGAAGATCGTCGAGAACCAGGACGGCTCGAGCGACATCAACCAATCGAATGAAGCGAAGGTCAGGGTACCGGCGAAGACCATGAGCGCTGCGGGGGACAACGATTGCATCCGCAGCGTGTGCTGAACGTCGTGGTCGACGTCCTGCTTGCGAGACCAGCCAAAGTAGGCGAGCGCGATCAAGATCCAAATCCCGAGGTAGACGAACGCGCGTATCGTCCAGCCTCGCGTGTTGAGGTAGCCGGTCTTCTCTTCGATGACCTGGTGATGAAGCGCGATCTCTTGAGGGGTGTGCGAATGACCCTCAGCGGCGTGATCTCCTGCACCGAGATCTGCACCGTGATCCGCGTCTGCCGCCTCCGCCTTGGCAGCGCTTGCGCCAAACTGGAGGATTGTGTGCTCGTCGCCATGCTCGTCGGCGTGGTCTTCCGAATGATCGACGCCGTGGTCTCCGTGTTTCCCGGCGTCCTGCCACTCCTGGTAGATGGGCACGATCCCGAGCGCGACGCCGATGATGAACGGAGCGCCGAGGAGGGCGACAACCGGTGCGCTCGACATGAACACCTCGGCGATGCGCCGCGTGGTCACGCCCCAGACGGCGGTCGTCATGAACTGGATCAGAACGAGAAACATGCCACCGAGCATGCATGTCACAACCGCGAAGAATGCGAACAGGTACGCGTAGCTCAGGCGCTCGACCCCCCCGGTAAAGAGGGCGAGGGCTCCGCCGACGGCGGCAAGCACCAGCGGCACGACCCAGGCGCGCGCCCAGAAGCCGTCCGTGCCAACGCGGTAGTCGGAATTGCTGTGGTGGGCTTCACTCACGGGGTCTGCTCCGTTGGTTCGGTCGGGGTTGCGGCGGCCTGGGGCGCCTGCGTCAGCTGCAGCGCGCGAACGTAGAGAACGATCGACCAGCGGTCATCGCTCGGGATGTTACTTGCGTATCCAGGCATGTTGCGGACGCCGTTCGTGATGGTGGCGTAGAGCTGACCATCAGGAATGTGTCGCAGGCGATCGTCATGCAAGCTCGGCGCAACCAAGCCGGAGAACCCGAGCTGGTCAGCTCGCCGCGAGACCATTCCCTTCCCAGTGCCTGAGTAGGAATGACAGACCGAGCAGTAGATTTCGTAGCGTCCCTGACCGCGTGTCAGCATCGCCTCAGGGCCGCCGACCCTCTTGACGATGGGTTCGGGGACTTCCATCAACCAGGATTCGTCGCTTGCGTCGCGGCCGGTCGACCATGACAGGATCTGCTCCATCTCCTTCGAGACGGTGCCCTCGATCTCCGGACGCATCGACCGACGGTCTGCGAAGAAAGGCTTCTCTTCTTGGGTGTCGTAGCGCGGCTGATTGTACATGTTGCGAATGCCGACGATTGGCGGCTTGTCGGTTTCCCAGCCAACGCATCCAGACAGTGACCCCAGTGTCAACACGATGAGCAATGCGTACTTCATACGCCCTCCCCGACGAGCTCGACGTAGGTCGCCTCGGTCGAATCGAGCAGCGCCTTGGTGCGCTCGAGGTCGAACTTGGGGTCTTCGGCTTCAATCGAAATGAAGTACTTGTCGTCGGTCGCAGCCTCGAAGCGGTCGGACTCGAACACCGGGTGATTATGGCGAGGCAGCTTGATGATTCCGAAGAGGCCGAACAGCGTCGCGAACCCGGTGAACAGAATCCCTAGCTCGAACATGATCGGGACCATCGACGGGAAGGCGCCAGGAGGCTTGCCGCCAACGATGAGCGGGTAGCCGTGCCCAAAGTCGAGGAAGTCAAAGTTCCATGCGTTCATGTACTTGATCATCACCACCGCGGTGGCCACTCCGAGCATGCCGAAGATGAAAGAGATTATGCCGATCTTCGTCGGCTTTAGACCCATCGCCTCGTCGAGTCCGTGCAGCGGGTACGGCGTGTGGCAGTCCCACTTCTCATAGCCGGCGTCTCGGACGCGCATCGCCGCTTTGGCGATTGCATTGGGTGTGTCGTACTCGGCCAGGTAGAGAGCCGGCCGATTCGAGGATGTTTGGTTTTGCGCTGCTTCCACCATGGTGCGCCTCACTCCGCCGGAACCGGGGCGGCGGCCGCTCCGGGGTCAACTTGGGTTTGTGCGATTAATTCTGGATCCGGGTGAGCCCCAGGCAGGTTGCCCTTGACCTCCGCGATGGCGATCATCGGCATCCACCGAACGAAGAGGAGGAATAGGGTGAAGAACAGACCGAATGTGCCGACGTAGGTCAGGACGTCGATCGCCGTAGGGTGAAACATGCCCCAGGAGGAAGGAAGGAAGTCCTGGTAGGTTGAGGTAACGATGATGACGAAGCGCTCGAACCACATGCCAATGTTGATGAGGATGCTGGCAATGAACATGATCGGGACGCTCGTTCGGGCTCGCTTGAACCAGAAAATCTGCGGCACGATGACGTTGCAGAACACCATCGCGTAGTACGCCCACCAGAGCGGACCCCAGTTGCCGTTGCTATCAAGGATGCCCCAACCGAGTCGGTTGTGAAGGAATACCCACTGCTCGTAGGGGTTGGAGGAATACCAGGCGATGAAGAACTCCATCGCATAGGCGTACCCAACCAGCAGTGAGGTTCCGAGCATGAACTTGTTCATCAGGTCGAGGTGACGGACGGTGACGACCTTGTGCAGCTTGAATACGCTGCGGCAGATGAGCATCAGCGTCGTGACGAGCGCGAAGCCGCTGAAGACCGCGCCGGCGACGAAGTACGGCGGGAAAATCGTCGTATGCCAACCCGGTATGACCGAGGTCGCAAAGTCGAATGAAACGACCGAGTGCACCGAAAGAACCAGCGGCGTGGAAATGCCCGCGAAGATCAGATACGCGCGTTCGTAGTGCTGCCAGTGTCGGTGCGCCCCGCGCCAACCGAGGGCGAAGAAGCCGTAGGCGCGCTTTCGAACGAGATTCTTCGACCGATCGCGCAGGGTCGCGAAATCGGGAATCAGCCCGATGTACCAGAAGATGACGCTGATCAGCAGGTAGGTATTGACCGCGAACACGTCCCACATCAGAGGGCTCTTGAAGTTCGGCCACATGTCCATCTGATTTGGCAGCGGGAAGAGGTAGTAGTCGAACCACGGTCGGCCCGTGTGGATCGCGGGGAAGAGCGCTGCGCACAGAACTGCGAAAACCGTCATCGCCTCGGCAAAGCGGTTGATGCTCGTTCGCCACTTTTGACGGAACAGGAATAGGATCGCCGAGATGAGCGTTCCGGCGTGGCCGATACCAATCCACCAGACGAAGTTGGTGATGTCCCAGGCCCAGTAGACCGGGGCATTGTTCCCCCAGACTCCGACTCCCTGATAGACTAGAAACGCAAGCGTGCCGCCGAGGGCGCCGAGCCCGCCGAGCGAAATCAGGAATAGGAGCCACCATCCCCGAGGCGCCTTGGTTTCTGTGACCCCTGCGATCGTCTCGGTCACTTCGTGTGGCGTCGTACCCTCAGGGAGAAGGTAGGTCTCGCCGAGCTCTTTGATGGGCGCGTCGTAGCTCATCGTGTCAGCCAGCCTTTCCATCGAGCGCGGGGTTCGGGTTCCGAATCCGCGCCAGGTAGGTGGTCCTAGGCCGCGTCCCGATCTCGGAGAGCAGCTTGTATTGGCGGTTGAGCTTGGAGTTGAGCGTCACGGCAGCTTCCGGGTCGTTGAGGTTGCCAAACGTGATGGCGCGAGAAGGACAGGCCTGCTGGCACGCGGTCTTGATCTCCCCGTCGCGAACGGTCCGGTGCTCGTTTTTCGCCGCGATCTTGGCTTTCTGAATACGTTGAGTGCAGTACGTGCACTTCTCCATTACGCCGCGCATTCGGACGGTGACGTTGGGATTAAACTGAAGCTTCCGCGACTCGGGCAGGTCTCCGTACCAGGCGTACTTGTCATCGAGATGGCTGTGCCACTCGAGATAGTTGAACCGACGCACCTTGTAGGGGCAGTTGTTGGCGCAATATCGCGTCCCGACGCAGCGGTTGTACACCATGTCGTTGAGACCTTCGCTGCTGTGTACGGTCGCATTGACCGGGCAGACGTTTTCGCACGGCGCTTCTTCGCACTGCTGACAGCCTACGGGCTGTACCGCGACTTCGGGTTCGTCTGCGTTGTCACCGACGAAGTAGCGGTCGATGCGGAGCCAGTGCATCTCGCGACCACGCTCGACTTCGATCTTGCCCACGGATGGGATGGTGTTCTCAGACTGGCAGGCGACCACGCAGGCATTGCAGCCGGTGCAGGACGCGAGGTCGATCGTCATGCCCCACTTGTACCCCTCGCTATAGTCGACTTGCTTCCATAGCGGCGGAGTGCTGACGGGGTCGACGGCGCGGTACGAAGCGAACTCGGGTTCCTTCTTGTACTCGTCGAGCGTGGCGTCGATGGCGATGGGACGCCCTTCCATGCGGTCATGCGTCTGGGTCTGAACGAGGTTGTAGGTCTCGCTCAGAACTTCGACCTTCACACCGTCGGCAAAGTCCATTCCATCACTCGAGCGCAGCGGATAGACGTCGACGCCTTTTCCGTTCCCATAGCGTCCTGCAGCGGTACGACCCCAGCCGAGAGCGAGCGTGATGCAGCCATCCGCGTGACCAGGCAGCGGCCATACCGGAAGGTCGACTGACGCATCGCCCTTCGAGAGGCGAATCATCTGGCCGTTCTCGACCCCGAGCGCGTCGCGAGTTGCCGGAGACATCACCGCGGCGTTATCCCAAACGAGCTTCGTCATCGGACTCGGCAGCTCGAGGGCCCACAGGTTGTTGGCGTGTTCGCCGTCCCAGAGCGCGATGTCGGGAACGAAGCTGACTTCGAACTCTCCGGCGACCGCCGGCTTCGACGTGGGCGCCTTTGCAACGGCGCTCGCGATGTCGGCAACTCTTACCGTCGGCGCGCCGTCGCGGATTGCTTGAGGCTGGATGAACACGCCCGCATGCAGGGCGCCACGCCACGTCTGGGCTGCGCCCGTCGCATTGGCGGCGAGACCAAGCTGCGCCAGCCCTTCGGTACGCTTGCCGAGTATCTCTTGCTGAGTTGCACGCACGATCTGGTCGCCCGCGAGCTCCTTTTCGCCGGCGATCATGGCGAGGGTTTCAATGGCGCTCTTCGCATTGTAGAGAGGCGCGATTAGCGGCTGCTGAACCGAGATCGACGCGTCGAGCGCTCGCTGGTCGCCCCACGACTCGAGCTCGTGCGCCAACGGCGCATGCCAGCTGCTCCGCTCCGAGGTCTCGTTGCGATGCGATGCGACGTGCACCGACGTCAGCCCCTCTCGACCGAGGAGATCCGCGAACTTTAGGTCTGCCGGAGCGTCGTAAACGGGGTTCCCGCCGATCATGATGAGCGTGCTGGTCGCGGCCGCGCTGGCAGCGAGCTCCGCGATACTCTCTCGACTCGAAGGCGCATCCGGCTCCGCCGCCGGAAACACCGTCTGCGCGTTCTTGTTCGCGCCGAGCGCCTCGTTGATCGCGTAGGAAAGCGCATGAACCAGCGGGGGCTGACTCTGCCCTGCAACCACGATCGACGCGCCCTTGTTGGCGATCAGGTCGTCCGCAAGGGCGTTGACGAACGCGGCGTCGACGGTCGTGTTGGCCGCACCGGCCGGCATCGCCTCGACGAGAGGCTGAAGCGCCTTGACCCCCTGTCCAGCCAGTCGAGTCACCAGCGCCTGCGTGAACGCGGGCACGTCGGCCTGACGGATGCGGCGGCGATGATCCGCCATGCTCCCTGTGGTGCTGAATCCGGATTCGAGCACATAGAGACGGCTCATCGGCGTATCGGGCGACTTGATGGCGCGGGCCGCTGCGAAACTCGAAGCGGACGAGACGGACCCTGGCTCAGTTCCGAGGAAGTCCGAGGCGAGCGACACGATGACCCTCGTATTCTGGTAGTTCGGCACGATCGAAATCGGCTCACCAAACGCGAGAGTCGCGCCCTGTCGGGCGTTGTCGTCGTCGATCGCGCTGTACGTGTGAAACGTGGCTTTCGGAAAGCGCGCGAGCACGCTGGTTCGCATACGAGCGAAACTCGGGCTGTTCGAGATCGGCGCGAGGAACCGAAGCCCTGCACCCTTGTCGGCCTCGTGCTTCTTGAGCAGGCCCTCGAGCGCGTCGTCGAACTGCTCCTGCGAAACGTCGGACAGCGCATTGCCGTTGCGCTGCGCAGGCGTCTTGGATCGGTCCGGGTCGTAGAGGTCCCAGACGTAAATCTGACCGCGCACGTCCGTCGCTCCGAGACTTCGCCGCTGCGCGGGATTGCCCTCGATCTTGGTGGGTCGACCGTCGTGGCTGGTAACCACCACACCGAGCGCATCGCGCCCTCGTGCCGTCACCGACGCAAAGTGGGACGGGATGCCCGGAATCAGGTTCTCCGGCGCGTCGCTGTACGGGTAGATGATGCTCTCGGGGCGACGGAGGCATCCCTGAAGACTTGCGGCTAGGGCGGCGATCGAGGAGCCCTTCAGCATCGCACGACGGCTCACCATCGTATTCGCCTTCACCAGGCTGCCTGCGCTGAGCAAGTCTCCCACGAAGCCGCCGTGTTGCTCGGTCTCGGCAAGCTTCTTGAGCTTGTCGGGCGCGAGCGCTTTGTCTTCGAGGCTCCGCCACATCGACGGACCCTTCCCCTGATTGGTGTCGTATGCTTTGCGGCGCGTCATCGGTGGCACCCCGAACAGTTGAGCGGTGGATTGAGCTGCGCAGCGGCTTCAGGACGCTGGGCGAGCCATGCTTCGTCGGGGGACCAAGCCATGTTGGTCACCTCGTCAGGCGGTCGGATGTGAGGCTCAGGATTGCGGTGACACTCAAGGCACCACTGCATTGCCAGCGGCTCCACGATACCGACGACCTCCATCTGGTCGATCCTGCCGTGACATGACACGCAGCCCACCCCGGCTGTGAGGTGGACGCTGTGGTTGAAGTATGCGTGGTCCGGGATCTGATTGACGCGGACCCAAGGAATCGACTCGTCGGTTTCCCAGCTCTCCCGGACGAGGCTCAGCTTCTCCGATTCGGGATGAACGACCGCGTGGCAGCCCATACAGGTCTGAGTTGGCGGCACCATCGCCTCGTGCGACCGCTCGATCTGCGAATGGCAGTAGCGGCAATCCATGCCGAGCTCGCCTGCGTGGAGGCGATGGCTGTATTCCACCGGCTGATTGGGGGTGTAGCCGACCTGAAGATTGGACGGAGTGAACCACACCCAGAACAGCACGAAGATGCCGGTTCCAACGGCACCTGCACCAAGTGCCACAGCCAGAGGCAAGTAGTTCAACTCACGGGGGAAAATCTGCATTCTGCGTTTTCTCTCAGAGCTTTCGAAACAACCGCGCCGCCTTCTAAGCGACAGAGGGGGTCGGGACAAGTCAGAACGTCACTCTCGCGACAGACAACGGCAAAAACGACCTCCGCACGAGGGCGTCGTGCGTGACTTCTTCTCTCCCTCGGCGCTCGCTAGGGTCGCGTCGGCACAGTGTCAACCCAGACCCAGACCCGACGCGGAGCCGTATATCCCCGCAGTCCCGTCGCACGTCAAGTCTCAGCGGCAAAAGGTTGGAATTTCCTTCTCCTCGCATCGACTCCGCAGAGGCTTCTGTGAGCTGGCACACCGAATCTCCACGCGAATCGGGCTCGCCGACTCAAAACGAGTCCCGCAGTTACGTTACTATCGATATTTTCCGTTCTTGACGTTAGAATCTGAGAGGTGGAGAGACCCTCGCAGCCGCCCCCGGCGCCGCCGCCGAATACGCCGCTCGGCGCCTATACCCTCGTCGATCGAATCGCCGTCGGTGGCATGGCCGAAGTGTTTCGGGCGCTTGAACCACGCTCGGTGGGGGAACCTCGTGTCGTGGTGCTCAAGAGAATGCTGCCGCACATCGCCAGCGAGGCACACGCCAACGAGATGTTCGCCGAGGAGGCTCGGCTCGCGAGTCAGGTGACCCACCCGAACGTGGTTCACGTCCTCGGGCACGGGGAGATCGAGGGGCAGCCGTACCTGACGCTCGAATACGTTCCCGGGTGCGATCTGTGGCGCCTGAACCGTCAGCTCACCCGCGACGGCAAACGCCTCGAGCACGATCTGGTCGTCTATGTCGTACGGCAGATCCTTGCGGGACTTGACGCGGTTCATCGCGCCACCGACCCGGATGGCAAGGAACTGACGATCGTCCATCGAGACGTGAGCCCGTCGAATGTACTCATCTCGATCCACGGTGAAGTGAAAGTCGCCGACTTCGGGATCGCGCGGGCCGACACCGATGCCTTCGCCGCCGACACTGCCGCGCGCGCAAACGGCAAGCTCGGTTATCTCGCCCCGGAGCAGGTTTCCGGGGGTGATGTCGACCAACAGGCAGACATCTTTTCCGCTGGGGTGATCGCAGCGGAGCTCTTCATGCGAAGACCACTGTTCGCCGGGGGCAGCGAACTCGCGGTACTCCTGGCGATTCGCGATGCCGAGGTGCACCCCTTCGTCGAATTCCTTCCTCAGCTGCCCGAAGGCCTTGGTGAGGTGGTCCTGCGTGCGCTGGCGGTGCGGCCGGCCGACCGCCCGACGACGGCACGGGCATTTTGGGCGGCGCTCGAGCCCTGGCAGAGTCGTCCCGAAGCCGTTCTGCGCGCGGAACTCGCGGACCTCGTCGCGGGGATCGCAATCGAGGGCCGCACGCGGAAGAACTCAGCCGACGAGATCCCGAAAGCGACGCTCCCGCCCACGCCCGGCCTGCTGGCCAGTGGACAGCCGAGCACGACCAACGTCGCGCCGCTCGAGTACAAGATTCGCAAGCCCAACGGCGCAGCGGTCGGTCCACTCTCGTACGCGAAAGTCGTCGAAGCGGTCGCCACCGGTCAAGTCACGGGCGAAGACAGCATCTCGGTTGCTGGCGGGGATTTTCAGCCGCTTTCGACCTATCGAGACCTTCGCCGTCACCTGCCTGCGTCCCGCATGACCCCGACGACGACACGGATCGCCGATGCGACGACGGCCGACCGCAGCCTCGACCTGGAAAACGGAGGGTTCATCAAGGCGCTCGCGCGGACCCTGGTGGCCCAGCGCACGGGTCTTTGGCTCTGCGAGCAGGGCGGAGTCCGCAAAGAAGTCTATACGAAGGACGGGGTGCCGGCGTTCGTCACCAGCAACCTGGCCGGGGAACTGCTTGGTGAGTACTTGGTGAAGAAGCGTGTCATCAATCGCAGCGAGCTCGACATGGCGCTTGCCGTGATGCCGCGCTTCGAGGGCAAGCTTGGCGATACCCTGGTGGCGCTCGAACTCGTCGACCCGCTCGAGCTGTTCCGGCATATCGCCGAACAGGTCCGTGAAAAGCTCCTCGATCTCTTTACGTGGACCTCCGGTACGGCGACCTTCTACGATGGGGTCGATCCGCCGAGCAGCGGCTTTCCGCTGCGGCTGGACGCCTGGGAAATCCTCGATCGTGGACTTAAGCGGCGACTCACCGATGGCCAAGAGCTGCTCGGTCGACGACAGGACGAATACGTGGTTCAGGCAGACCGAATCGACACCAAGGTCGCGACGGCGAACCTGCCCGATGACATTCAGGCGGGCCTTCAGCTCTGCAAGACGCCCCAGCGGGTCGACGAGCTGGAGCGCGAGATCTCGCGCATCGACCCGCTGTCCGATGCGGAGCGGGGACACCGCGTCATCGCGATCCTCCTGGCGCTTGGCGCAATCGACTGGATGTAGCTCAGAGCTTGACCCCCCTAGGGCCTGCTGCTAGCTGACCGCCGGCTTTTTTAGCCGAATTCCAAGGGAGCAAGCATGTCCAACGTACGGGTCCTCGTGTCCGATAAGCTCGCCGAGGCGGGTCTCAACGTCCTGCGCGAAGCAACCGGTGTCGAGCTCGAGTTCCGTCCGGGGATGAGCGAGGATGAGCTCTGCGAAGTGATCGGAGACTACGACGGCCTGATCATTCGATCGGGAACCACGGTTACCCCGAAGGTGGTCGAAGCCGCCGACAAGCTCCGGGTGATCGGGAGGGCGGGCATCGGGGTCGACAACGTCGACCTGCCTGCTGCAAGCCGTCGCGGCATCGTCGTGATGAACACGCCGACGGGAAACTCGGTGACTACGGCCGAGCACGCGCTCACGCTGCTCGCATCGCTTGCGAGAAGATCCCCCAGGCGGTGCAGTCGATGAGGGGCGGCAAATGGGAGAAGAGTAAATTCCAGGGCCGTGAGATCGCGTTCAAGACTCTCGGCATCATCGGTCTTGGCAACATCGGTCGCATCGTGGCGGACCGGGCGCAGGGTCTCAAAATGAAGGTCATCGGCGTCGACCCCGTGATGAGCAGCGAGCGCGCAGCAGCGCTCGGAATCGAACTGGTAGAGCTCGATGAGCTGTTCGCTCGCTCGGACTTCATCACGATTCACGCCCCGCTCACCCCCGACACGAAGAATCTAATCAGCGACTCGGCATTCGAGAAAATGAAGAGCGGCGCACTTCTCGTCAACGCGGCGCGAGGCGGCATCGTCGACGAAGAGGCGCTGGCACGCGCGATCTCCGAAAAGAAGATCGCGGGCGCAGCGCTCGACGTATTCACCGAAGAGCCCATCGCCTCCGATAGCCCCCTGCTACAGCTCGACAACGTTCTGTGTACGCCGCACCTCGGCGCCTCGACCTCCGAAGCGCAAGAGCGAGTGGCGGTCGAAATCGCCGAGCAGGCGGTTGCGTATCTTCGCGACAATGTCGTGAAGAACGCGGTCAACGTACCGGCTCTTCCTGCAGAGACCGCAGAGCAGCTTCGACCGTACGTGCGTGTGGCCGAAGCGCTTGGCAGCCTGATCGGTCAGCTCGATCCAATCGACGTCCGCGAGCTTCGGGTCACGTGTACCGGCGAGGCCGGCGAGCTCGGCGTCACCCCGATTGCGCGCGCTGCGCTCGCTGGGTTCTTGCAGCACCACCTCGAGGAGCCGGTCAATCCCATCAGCGCTCCCTACGAGGCAGAGGCACGCGGCATCAAGCTCGCCGAGGTCAAGGAAGCCAGCGACCGCTACTCGGCGACGATCCGCGTCACCGTCACCGGCGAAAAGGGTATTCACACCGCTACCGGCACCCCTGGACGACAGGGCGAGCCGAGGCTCGTCGGCCTCGAGGGCTACGAAATCGACGCCGTGATGGAGGGAGACGTGGTCGTCATGCGGAACCTCAACCGCCCCGGGGTCATCGGCGCGGTCGGCACCCTTCTCGGCGACCGTGGAATCAACGTCTCGCGGATGCAGGTCGGACTCGACGAAAAGAGCGGCCAGGCTCTTGCCCTGTGGAACGTCGATTCGACCTTGGGGTCTGGCGTTCTCGACGAGCTGCGCGCGATGGAACACATCGCGAGCGTGCACACGCTGAGGCTCTGAAATGCCCGCACCATCGCGACGGCGACCGGGGGCGCACGGCACGCGCCCCGCACCGCCGAGCCCTGGTCTGCCTATGACGCCTCCTGGCGGCATGCGTGACCTGCTGCCACCCGCGTCGATGACGCGGACTCTGCTCTGGCAGCGGCTGATGGAGACCTTCGACCGATACGGCTACCAACGCGTCACCACGCCGCCGTTCGAATACGCCGAGGTGATCGAGCGGGGCCTCGGCACGGTCGATCGGCGCGATCTGGTTCGGCTGATCGAACCCGAGTCCGGCGAGGTCGCGCTCCTACGCCCAGACATCACCCCGCAGATCGCGCGCATCATCGCCACGCGTCTACAAGACCGTCCGCCACCCTGGCGCTTGTCGTACGAGGGCACCGTAATCCGACGTCGCCGTGGACGCGCACGTTTGCAGCAGCAGGTCTTGCAGTGCGGCGTCGAATGCGTCGGGCTCAAGGGACCCGAGGGCGATGCCGAGGTGATCGAAGTCGCCGTGCGAGCCTGCGAAGACGTGGGGCTGCAAGACTTTCTGGTCGAGCTCGCGCAGGTGAAGATCGGCGCTGAAGTGCTCGAGCACGTTCCCGCGACCGCGCGCGACGAAGTCGTAGACGCCCTTGCGGGCAAAGACGCGACGAATCTCGAACGCCTCCTTAAGAGCGCGGGAGTCGTGTCGGCAGAGCGTCGGCGACTTGGAATGCTCTGTGACCTGTATGGCGATCGGTCGGTGATCGGGACCGCGCGTCGGCGTCTTCGCAACGCTGCGGCCCGCCGTGCACTCGACGAGCTCGAACGCGTGGTGGACCGCCTCGAAGACGCGGGCGTGGGCAGCCGCATTGGAATCGATCTCAGCGATCTGCGCCGACAGAGCTACTACACCGGCGTCAGCATGACCCTGCTCGCCGAGGGTCCAGGAGAGCCGCTCGGTCTCGGAGGCCGATACGATCACCTCCTCGGCCGCTACGACGCCCCGGCGCCCGCAACCGGGTTCGCCTTCGAGGTCGACAACGTCCTGTGGGCCCTCTCCGACGCGGGGATCTCACTCGAGACCCACCTCCCCGTGCGGGTCCTGGTCGCCGGTGGCACCCACCCCACACGACGTCGGAGCGCGGAGGCCTGGCGTAGCCAGGGAGCCAGGGTTGGAACCTACGCGGCCAAATCGAGCGAGGCGGCGGTTCGATACGCCGAAGCATGGGACTATGATGTACTTGTCTGGCAACAAGGGCGCGGAGCTCTCGTGACGCGTCGTCGAGACGGAGAGTCACGTCCACTGACCGGTGAGCCTGATGCCGGACTGGTCTCTTGGGCACGGAACAGGGACGAATGATGAGCGCAGTCGTAGTAGTGGGAGCCCAGTGGGGCGACGAAGGCAAAGGCAAGGTCGTGGACCTTTACGCCCCGTACGCCGACTTGGTCGTGCGCTACGCTGGAGGCGCCAACGCCGGGCACACGCTGGTAGTCGAGGGAAAGAAGCTCATCCTTCATCTCATTCCGTCCGGGATCCTGCACGACGGCACGCAGTGCGTGGTCGGTCAGGGAACAGTCATCGACCCCGCGGCACTGATCGAAGAAATCCGGGCGCTCGGAGAGCGCGGCATATCGACGCTCGCAAGGCTCATCGTGAGTCAGCGGGCGCACGCGGTCTTGCCGCACCACAAGACCATCGACGCCCTACGCGAGGCGAAGTCCAACGGCGCGATCGGTACTACGAAACGCGGCATCGGCCCCTGCTACGAGGACAAGGTCGCGCGGCGAGGCATTCGCATGGGTGACCTGCTCGATCGCAATCGGCTCGAAGAGCAGCTCGTGGCGAACCTCGACGAGTGGCGTCCGGTGATCGTCGACCTTGGTGGCGAGGTGCCCGACGCCGCAGCCATGGCGAAGGACTACGCAGAACTCGGCGAGACTCTGCGCGGCTACATCGACGATGCGTCGGCCATCGTGCGCGAAGCGGTCGGGTCCGAAAAGAAGATTCTGCTCGAAGGTGCCCAGGGCACCATGCTCGACATCGACAATGGGACCTACCCGTTCGTAACAAGCTCGAACGCCGTTGCCGGAGGCGCATGCGCGGGTGCGGGCGTGGGACCGACCCAGGTCACGCGTGCCATCGGCATCGCCAAGGCCTACACCACGCGCGTCGGCGGCGGCCCGTTTCCGACGGAGCTCGACAACGACATCGGGCAGCAACTGCGCGACGCCGGGGCTGAATACGGCTCGACGACGGGTCGTCCTCGTCGCTGCGGCTGGCTCGATCTCGTCGCGCTTCGCCACGCGGTCTCCGTGAACGGGTTGAGCGAGATCGCCATCACCAAACTCGACGTTCTCAGCGCTCTCCCGAGCCTCGAGGTGTGCGTGGCCTACGAGCTCGATGGCGAACGGCTGCTTCACCCGCCCTACCACGGCATCGATTTGGTGCGGCCCATCTACGAGCAACTCGAAGGATGGGACGAAGACCTCGCCTCTTGCCGATCTCGCGGAGACCTTCCCGACGCGGCAAAGAAGTATCTTGAACGCATCGAGCACGAGGTGGGCTGCCACGTCGGACTCGTGAGCGTCGGCCCCGATCGAGAGCACACGGCAGACCTCAAAGACCCGTTCTACGCCTGATCGGGACTGAGACCCGAGCCCTGCGCATCAAGTGAGGTGCGCGATGAACTCGATCTCGACCTGCACCCCGCGTGGAAGTGCTGCCGCTTGGATGCAGGCCCTCGCCGGAGGCACGAGCCCCGCGAAGTAGTCGGCGTACACCTGGTTCACCGTGGTAAAGTCGCCCATATCGCACAGGAAGATCGTCGCCTTCACCACATCGGCGCGCGATGCCCCCGCGGCCGTGAGAATCGCATCCAGGTTCGACAAGACCTGGCGCGCTTCGGCCGCCACGTCTCCGTCGCCCACGAGTTGTCCAGTCGCAGGGTCGAGCGGAATCTGTCCCGAGCAATAGAGCCATGGACCGGCCCGCACGGCCTGTGAGTAGGGCCCGATCGCGGCGGGAGCCGCATTGGTCGCGATGGGTTCGTTCGGCATGGTTCCCATGCTACTGCATACCGCGATGAAGGTCGCTACGTGGAATGTGAACTCGATTCGAGCGCGTAAGGAGCACGTGCTCGACTGGCTCGACGCCGCGCAGCCCGACGTGCTCTGCCTGCAGGAGCTGAAGGTCACCGACGCCGACTTCCCGCTCGCGGAGGTCCAGGAGTGCGGATACGAGGCCGAGGTCTTCGGCCAGAAGACATACAACGGGGTCGCCATCCTGAGTCGCCTGCCCTTGACCCGGGTGTTCCGGGGACTCGGAGACGACGACCCGCAGGCGAGGCTGATCGGGGCCGAGGTCGACGGCATCATCGTGCTGAGCGCGTACTTCCCGAACGGCGGCGAGGTCGACTCGGACAAATTCGAGTACAAGCTCGGGTGGATTGCGCGGCTCAAGGCTCTGCTCGAGTCACGGTACGATGCCAACCAGGACGCGGTCGCGCTCTGCGGAGACTTCAACGTGGCGCCGTTCGACGACGACATGGGCAACGTCGAGCAATGGCGAAACTCGGTCTTGGCATGCGACCCAGTGCGCGAGGCGCTCGACGACCTCGCCTCGCTCGGCCTCGTCGACGTCGTACGTCCGTTTCATCCGGAGGGCGGGCTGTTTTCGTGGTGGGACTACCGCGGCCGAGGCTTCGAGCGAAACAACGGACTGCGGATCGACCATGTGTACGCGACCGCACCACTGGCCAAGCGCACAATTGGCGCCATCGTCGACCGCGAAGAGCGCCGCAGAAAGTCGCCTTCTGACCACGCTCCGGTGATGGTGGAGTTCGAATGAACTCGCTCATCGCGCTGCTGACCTCAGCCTTCGTCCCGTGGACCTCATCGCTCGTGCTCGAACGCCTTGCGCCGAGAATACGAGCCGAGCGACCAGGCGGCGCGGACGAGCGGTCCCTGGCACGACACCAGCGAGCGACGCTCGCCGTTGGCGTGCTCTTGGTGATCGGGGCCATCCTCGTCGGCGCGCTGTCGATCGATGCGGAGCTCGTCGGCCCACGACCGGTCGCGGCAGCATGGCTGATGGCAAGCCTGTGCGGCACCACCGCCTGGATCGCTCTGGCGCTCGGACATCGGACACCCGACGGCGACTACGCCCTCAGCGCCCAGAGCGCCTTCGAACGCGCAGTACAGACCGCAGCCCTTCCGGTGACCGCAAGCGGAATCGCGCTGGCTGCCATCGCCCTAGCGAACGCGTTCGTTGCGTTCCGACCCGCTGCAGTCGTCGCTGGGGCGCTGCTCGCGACCGCGGGCGTACTGGTGGGAGCCCCCTCGGTCATGACGCGCGCGGGGGTTTGGCCCGTGTCGCGCTCTCGGCTTTGGGCCGGAGGTCGTCGATGGACGCTGGCGCGCATCCCGGTCCCCTCGCGGCGACTTGCACACATAGGCGCATCGCCTTGGCTCAGTACGGTATGGGTGAGCGATGGACTCGTCGATCGACTTGCACCGGAGCATCGAGACGCGCTTCTTCGCTTCGAGGCGAGCGCGATGTGCTCCTCGCATCGCGCAGCTCGAGTACGGCGCTGGGCGATCGCACTCTCGTTGACCCTAGTCTCGTTCAGCATGGCGCAGCTCTTCGGAACCGACCCAGCACGACTCGTTGCCTTGACGTTCCTCGCGGTCGGCTTCGCATTCGGCTCTGCCTGGGTGGCGAATCGGCAACCGGTCTCGCATCTAGCGAGCGACCCACTCGGTCCCTCTGCGCGAGAACTCGCCGCAGCGCTCCGTCATCTGCCTGCGCCCTACGGCACCATCGTTCCGCGAACCTCGCGCCGCAGCCTGAGTCAGGGTCTCTACAATCGACTCTTCGCGCTGGGCCACGACCCCGGGCCGAGGGCGCGCGGATGACGTCGCACGCTTCACCTGGAGCGGCATGCCTCGCTGTGGTTGCCCTCGCCCTGGTCGCCTCGTGCGCCAAACCAATTCCTCAGCCACCCGCGGCGACCCCTGCTCCTGCCGACGCGGTTCCCGAGGGACAGCTCCCCGAGGGCGTGCAGCCGACCCGATACGAGATCGCCCTCACCCTCATTCCAGGCGAACCAACCTTCGCCGGCACCGCCACCATCGAGATCGTCCTCGACGCACCGCTGTCGGGGATCTGGATGCATGGCGAAGACCTCGATGTTTCGTCGGTCGTCGTTCGACATGGGGCCGCCGACGTTCCCGCTACCTGGACCCAGCGAACCTCCGACGGCGTTGCGAGAGTCGAGTTTGCCGAAGCCGTCCCGGCGGGCGCCTCGACGCTCGTCATCGCATTTGAGGGCAGGACCGATCATCCCCTTCGCGGGATCTACGAGGTCACCTCGGGCGACCGTCAGTATCTCTTCACGCAGTTCGAATCGATCAGCGCGCGGCTGGCGTTTCCATCTTTCGACGAACCTCGGTTCAAGACGCCCTTCTTGCTGACGCTCACCGTGCCCACGGAGCTCTTCGCGGCCGCCAACACCCCGGTCGACGAGGTCGCTGACCTCGAGGGCGGCCTTCGGCAGATTCGCTTCATGGAAACGCCGCCGCTACCGACATACCTGATTGCACTCGCCGTCGGACCGCTCGATGTATCCGCCGGCCCATCCGTGCCTCCGAACGCAATTCGGTCGGTACCCGTGCCGCTTGGAGGCATCGCGGCGTTCGACCGCGGCGAAGGGCTTTCCTATGCGCTCGAGCGGACCGGCTCCTACGTGGAGGCCCTCGAAGCGTACTTCGCGATCCCCTACCCGTATCGAAAGCTCGACCTGGTTGCGGTCCCAGACTTTGGCGCGGGCGCGATGGAAAACGTCGGGCTCATCACGTTCCGAGAATGGCTTCTACTGGTCGACCCGAAGACCGCCACCGAAGGCCAGCGGCGCGCCTTCGCGTATGTCACGGCGCACGAACTGGCCCATCAGTGGTTCGGCAACCTCGTGACGATGCCCTGGTGGAACGACATCTGGCTCAACGAGGCATTCGCCACCTGGATGGGCAACAAGATCGTTGCCGAGCTGCACCCGGACTACAGCGTGGAACTATCGAGCCTCGCCTCCGCACAGCGCGCCATGCAGCTCGACAGCCTCACCAGCGCCCGCCAGATTCGCCAACCGATCGTCGACAACCACGACATCCAGAACGCATTCGATCCCATCACGTACCAGAAGGGTGGCGCCGTGCTCGAGATGTTCGAACGCTGGATGGGCGCCGAACGGTTCCGCGACGGGATTCGCCTGTACTTGCGCACTCACGAGGAGAGCACGGCCACGGCCGAAGACCTGCTCGCCGCGCTCGACGAGGTCGACCCGCGCGATGTGACCGAACCCTTTCAATCTTTTCTCAACCAGCCGGGGGTTCCACTACTGCACGCTTCACTCGAATGCCCAGACGGTCCCGACGCACCGGGCTTTCTCGACCTCGCGCAAGAGCGCTACTTGCCGCTTGGCTCGCCCGGAGACGCGGCCTGCACCTGGCAGATTCCCCTGTGCGTCAGAACGAGTTCCGGGGCGACGTGCAGCATGCTCGAGAGCGAACGAGGCCGAGTGAGTCTCGCCGACTGCCCAACCTGGTGGATGCTCAACGACGACGGCGCAGGGTACTTTCGGTTTGCGCTCTCAGAGCAGGACTGGAGCGCCCTGCGGGAAACAGCGTTCCCCGAGCTTTCTCCCCGGGGCCAAATGGCCGTCGCCGATAGCCTGCTGGCAGCGTTCGATCAGGGCAAAGTCGATGCTGCATCGCTCGAACCCTGGCTGCCGGTTCTCGCCAAGAGCCGTGTCCGGGAGATCGCAACCGCCCCGATGCGACCACTTCGCTTCATGATGGAGGAAGTCGCACCGCCCGACATTCGCCCCGACGTCCAGGCGCGGGCCGGCAGCCTCTACCGCGCGCGCTACGAGACACTCGGCTGGCGATCGCGCCCGAAGGACTCGAGCGATACCAAGCTCCTGCGCGAATCGGTGATTCGCTTCATGGTGATGGATATCCGAGATCCCGCGGCACGGAAGCGTGCGGCTCGCCTCGGCCGTGCCGAAGTGGGATACCCGGTCGGCTCGACACGACGTGCGGTCGAACCTCAGCTCGCGGATGTGGCGTTAGCCGCAGCCGTACAGGAAAGCGGTCCGGAGTTCTTTGATCATCTCGTGGCGCAACTCGAATCGAGCGACGATGCCACCGAGCGAACGCGCATTCTCGGTGCGCTCGGTCACGCCGAAGACCCGGAGCTGGCTCGGAGAGCGCGTGACCTCAGCCTGACACCAACGACGCGTGTCAACGAGGTTGCACGCGTACTCGGCCCTCAGTTCGGCAACCCCCGCACGCGCGACGCCTCGTGGATCTGGCTGACCGCAAACTTCGATGCGCTCTCTGAGCGGTTTGGACAGCGGCAGCTCGGCGGCACTCCATGGTACGGAGCATCGTTTTGCACCGCCGACGAAGCCGCCACGGTACTGGCTTTTTTCGAACCGCGTGTAGCGGAGCTGACCGGCGGCCCGCGCAACCTCGAAGGCGCCGTCGAGCGGGTGCGGCTCTGCGCTGCGCTTTCCGAGGCGCAGCGACCGAGCGTCATCGAAACCTACGGTCCCTGACCGCGTCTCAGCGGCCTGCGAACTCGGCGGCACGCTTCGCAAGGAACGCCACCATGCCTTCAGTCTGGTCCTCGGTTGCAAAGCAGTCCGCAAACGCGCGCCGCTCTTTGGCGTTGGCGCTAGCGAGTGCTTCGTCCATGCCTTCGGAGATTACCTGCTTTGCCTTCGAGACCGCGACCGGGCCCTTCTTGGCGATTTCGCGCGCAACCGCGTTGGCCGCCTCGAGCAGCCCATCGACCGGGAACACCGCGTTGACCAACCCGATGCGCAGCGCTTCTTCGGCGCCGATCATCTTGCCGCTGTAGATCAGCTCGCGCGCCATTGCGGCGCCTATCCGGCGTGGAAGCCGCTGGGTCCCGCCGAACCCGGGGACGACTCCGAGCGCCACCTCGGGCTGGCCGAACTTCGCCTTCTCCGAGGCGTAGATGAAGTCACATGCCAACGCGAGCTCGCATCCCCCGCCGAGCGCGAACCCGTTGACCGCGGCCACGATCGGAAACCGGGCGCTCTCGATCGAATCGAACACGCGATGGCCGAGCGCGGCGAACTCCTCGGCTTCCTCGACGGACATCTGCTGCATCGCGGCGATGTCCGCGCCTGCGACGAAGGCTTTGCCGGCCCCGGTGAGCACCGCGGCACGCACGTCAGAGTCGGCGACGATGTCTGCAATCGCTCGCTCGAGGTCGAGGAGCACCTCGGCACTCAACGCGTTGAGCTTCTCGGGGCGGTTGATGGTGAGGACCCGAACCGGACCCTCTGAGCTGAGCTCCACACTGGTCGTCATGGGCAGAACTCTAGCCCACCGGCGCAGCGCTGCCTACGCCTCAGGCTCGCCGCCCAGCGCCTCTTGCACCAGACGCACCGCCACCGAGTACGGGTCACTCACCCCGGAGAGCACCTCGTCGACCCCTTCGGCGATGCGGTTCGTGAATCGAGCGTCGATCTCCTCGACCAATGCCTGGTGCAAAATCGCGCGAAACTCCTCGATCCGACGCTGCTCCCGGACTGCCTTGCCAGCCTCGGTGTCCCGCAGAAACTCTCGATGCTGCTCGAAGGCCTCGGTCAGCTCGTCGAGACCCTCGCGCCGGTGAGCGACGGTCTTCAGAATCGGTGGCGTCCATTCGCCGGCCAAGGCCTTGGGCGCTTCGTCGAGCGTCGACACTGCGGTGTGGCCGCGCATGCTCGCGGTGCCGATGGGCACGCGCCGAAGCGACAGCATCTGCTGAAGGTCCTGCATTGCAGCGTCTGCGCCGACGCGGTCCGCCTTGTTGACGGTGAATACGTCGGCAATTTCGAGAATCCCGGCCTTGATCGCCTGGATGTCGTCTCCGAGTCCGGGCGTCATCACAACGAGAGTGGTGTCTGCGAGGCGAGTCACCTCGAGCTCGTCTTGGCCAACCCCGACGGTCTCGAGAATCACGACGTCAAACTTCGCCGCGTGTAGCACGTGAAGCACATCCCCGGTCGACCGTGACAGCCCGCCCATGTGGCCGCGCGTCGCAATCGACCGAATGAACACCCCCGGATCGGTGAAATGCTCCTGCATGCGAATTCGATCCCCAAGTATCGCCCCGCCGGAGTACGGACTCGTCGGGTCGATTGCGAGCACTGCGACACGCTTCCCCCCATCGCGGTAGTGGCGAATCAGTCCGTCGACCAGCGTGCTCTTTCCGGAGCCCGGCGTCCCGGTGACACCGATCACGTACGCGTGGCCGTCATTCGAAAAGAGCTGCTTGAGCAGCTCGAAGGCGCGCGGGTCGCGCTCGTCGATCAGTCGACAAGCGCGAGCGAGCGCCGGCATCTCCGCATTGCGAATCCGCGTGACCAGGGATGAGAAGTCGGTCACTCGCGAGTCGTCCTCTCGGGGATGAGAACAGCCCCGTGGACCCATCGAAGAGGACCCACGGAGGCGTGGTTCATTGGTGGGCGCAGTTGGATTTGAACCAACGACTTGTTCCGTGTGAAGAAACCACTCTACCCCTGAGTTATGCGCCCGAAGAGCGGACCGTGTAGCGCGGCTCGCGCCGAATGCCAAGAGATCGCGTGCTCCTTCAGGTCGAGAGTCGGCCGAGGGCGCCGGACGGCGATGCCGTAGAAAGGGTCGAATATTCTGGTTTTCTAGGGGACGCCGCGTCTCAGTCCGGTGAGTCGTCGAGCTTGGCTTTCAGCAGATCGCCAAACGTCCCGAACCCCTGCTTGGCGGACTCTTTGCGGTATTCCCGCACGGCCTTGCGCTCGTCGTCCATGAGCCTGGCGCGGACCGAGCATCGCAGGGTGCCGTCGCGGTCGGTGCCGAGGACCTTGACCTCGATGAGATCGCCCTGTGAGGGGCCTTTGCGCTTTTCGCCCTGGAGCCCCTCGAGCTCGCGATGGGGAATGAAGCCGCGGCCGCGCTTGCCCAGCATGCCGTCGACCTGGACCTGAACGCCACCGTGTTCGACCCGCTTGATGACCACGGTCACGTGGGTGCCGGGCTTGAGGTTGCGCGGCGCCTTGCCGACCTCGATCTCGCCTGCCTCGATCGCTTTGGCGTCTTGCTCGGAAAGCTTGGAAAGAGAGACTCGACGCTGTTCGCGGTCAACCCGCTCGATCACGACATCGATGACATCGCCCTCTTGAAGCGCCTGCTTGGCGTGCGTGAGCTCCTTGTTGCCGCCGAGCTCGGAGATGTGCAGCAGTCCCTCGATGTTCTCGGCCACCTCGACGAATGCACCGAAGTCGGTAGTCCGTACGACCTTGCCCTTGATCGGAGTGCCTGGGCGCAGCGTGTCCGCGGCAGCCTCGAAGGGGTCGGGCATACAGGCGCGCATCGACAAGGAGACTCGCCCGTAGCGGTCTTTGCGTGTCGCCTGCTGCACTTTGATCACAGCGACCTCGACGTCGTCCCCGGGCTTAGCGACATCGGCGGGTCGCACCCCGCGGCTCCACGACACCTCGCTCAGGTGCACGAGACCATCGAGACCGTCTCCGAGATCGACGAGCACACCGTAATCGCGAACCTCGAGTACCTTCCCAGGCAATCGCTGTCCTACCTGGAGCTCGGCCATGCGCTCGCGCGCGCGCTTGCGCGCCTCCTTTTCGAGGATGTTGCGACGGCTAACGATGATGCTCTTCTTGCTGCCCCCTTTGTCTTGGGGGAGCGAGAACTCACAGCGCTGACCGACGAGCTCGTTCGGGTCCTCGATGGGCTTGAGCGACATCGCACTTGCAGGGCAGAAGGCGCGGACACCCCCGACCAGCACGTCGAACCCGCCTCGATTGAACCCGTAGACCACGCCCCAGACGCGGTCGTGCTTGGCGCGTGCGGCGCGAATCGCTTTGCGAACCTCGGGCTTGTTGATGTCGCGGTTGACGATGACGATATGACCGCTCTCCGCGACGCCGCCGATTCGACCGCGGAAAATCGCGCCGACCTCGGGCGCCGGCAGCTCGGCCAGCGGCTCGAGCAGGCTGAGATCGGCGTCGGAGAGGTCCTCGGGGGCCGCAGGAGCCTGCGATTCGCGGCCCGGCCCCTCGGCCGCCTTGGTGTCAGACCCAGCCTCGTTCGTCGCGGCTTCAGTCGTCGTCCCGGCTTCCACGGTACCGGGCTCGGTGGTCGCCAAAGCGCTGACCTCGGGCTCGGCAATGACACCCTCAGCCGAAGGAGCGTGCGCCGCGTCAGGAGCAGGAGCTTCGTCGGGTACATAGGCCTGGGCGCCAACGACCGTATCGGCCTCGACGAGATCGGGATACGGGATGTCTGAGGTCTGCGTCTCGAGGAACTCCCAGCTCTCGGCATCAGCCGCGGACACTGCCGCCCCGACCGGCGCGGTCGTTTCGGGCGTTGGCGTGGGCTGGGACTCCGTGGGCGGCGCCGTGGCGCCGTCACCGGTCACAGTGGCCGCCGCCACCTCGACGGGTGCCGTCACGGGCGCGACAGGAGCGGACTCGACCGGCTCGGGTACCGTGCTCGGCTGGACGAACAGCGGAATTTCGCGAGGTTCGTTGACGTCGGCGATCGCCGTGGCCTTGCCAAAGAGGTCGACCGAGACGATGCCCCGGTCCACGCGATCGACACGGCCAGCGACCACCTCGCCAACCGAGAACGCATGCTTGCGCGCGGCGCCTCCAGGAAACATCGCGAGGAACGGTGCGTGGTGGTGGCCACCCTTCCCCTCCGCTGGAGCTTCGCTTGGCTGCGCGCCCTTCTTCTTGCGACGTCGCCGACGCTTCTTCTTTCCCGGTCCTTCACCCGACTGCGCAGCCTCGGCGTCACCGGAGCTCGTGACCTCCGCCTCGCCGGCTGCCTCGGTACCCTGCTCTGACGACGCCTGCTCAGCCGGTTCCGCGGAACTGTCGTCGGGTGATACCTGTTCGGCAGGTGCCGCAGCTACTAGGTGGTCGGCCGACGCCTGTTCGGTCGCTTGCGCTGCGGACGTAGCTTCGGGGCCGGACGCGGCCTCTTCGGCAGAGGTCTCATTCGGTTTGGTGTCGGGTTCAGTCATGCGCAGTTCCTCGCGCGCGAAGGACGCTCAACGCCTCGGCGGAACGTCCGGGTTGATAAGACCCGAAGCGTAGGCAGTGGGTCTTTTCCAGTCAAGGGACTGCGGTGTTGCCCGCCGAGCCCCCTCCCTCTACTCTCGGGCGGCAAGCATGACCGAGGGTGGCGAAGAGCGTCGGGGGTCGGGGCGGGCTCCCGCGGAACTGCCGATCGAGTACGATCGGCTCAACGCGTTTCTGTCAGATTACACGCAGAACATCAGCCGCGGGGGCACTTTCATCCGCACCGAGCAACCTCTGGCGGTCGGCGGTCGGCTGGTCTTCCGGATTCGGGCTCCGGAGCTCGGCGAGCTCTGGCTGGACGGAATCGTGCGCTGGGTCACGAGCCCTGACCAAGCGACGGCCGAGTCGCCGGCTGGAATGGGCATCGAGTTCGTCTTCGCCTCAGCCGAGAACCGACGCGATATCGAGCTCCGACTCGACCGCCTGCTCGCGGGTTCACTCGGAAGTCGCGCCTATTCGCACCTCATGGGTCGCCCCCCGCCCGAAGACGACTAGAGCGCGATGCGAATTTCGATCTCCCGAGGCGACCTGACGAAGGAGGCGGTAGACGCCATCGTCAATGCGGCCAACGAAGCGATGCTCGGAGGCGGGGGCGTCGACGGGGCAATTCATCGCGCCGCGGGTCCGAAGCTTCTCGACGCGTGCCGCGCGATTCCCGAAGTCGCACCCGGGGTCCGCTGCCCGACGGGGACGGCCCAGATCACCCCAGGCTTCGATCTGCCCGCCAAGTTCGTCATTCACACGGTCGGACCAATCTACTCGAATCGTCCCGAAGACGCGGAGCTCCTCGCATCGGCCTTTCGCTCGTCGCTCGAGCTTGCCGTCGCCAACTCACTACGCACCGTCGCATTCCCCGCGATCTCGTGCGGGGTGTACGGCTACCCGGCCGCGGACGCGGCAGATGTTTCCGTCGCGGCTATGAGAGAGCGTGAATGGCCGCTCGACGAGGTCCGCTTCGTCATGTTCTCGGACGCCCTCATGGACATTTGGGAACGCGCGTACCGTTAGGCCTCAGAAATCGACGACAGAGAGCTTCTGACGCTCTTTGTCCTCGGCGACAGGCCAGGTGTTTTCGAGCTTGAGCACGCCGCGCGGACACATGTGGGCGCACATCCCGCATCCGACGCACGAGGCCCGCGTGAAGCTCTCGTTGCTCTGCGCGTACGAACGAACATCGATTCCCATCTCGCAGTAGGTGCTGCAGTTTCCGCACGAGATGCACATGTCGGGCTTCACCTTGATGCGGTAGCGCCCGACCTTTTGCACCCAGCCCAGAATCGCGGCCATCGGACAGAAATTGCGGCACCAGACGCGGGGCCCAAGAAGGGGATAAAGGCCCGTGCCGACGACCCCAGCGAGCACCGCGCCCACCGCGAACCCGTAGAAGCTCTTCACGGACCAGTCACGCCAGTCGTTGCCTGCGACGAAGCGATGGAAGCCTGGGTAGTCTTTCCCGATGAGCCAATCGAGACCGATGAGGAACGTCGTCGCGATCGCGACGAACAGCACCACATGAATGGTGACCTGCTCGAATCGCCACGACTTGGTCGACTTGCTCGTCAGATGCCGCCACGGGTCGCCGAAGGTGTTGGCGAGGCCGCCGCAGCCACAGACCCACGAGCAGTACCATCGCTTCCCGTAGAGCACGGCGAGGATCGGCGCTGCAAGCAGAGACCCGACGATCGTGTAGAGCGCGAAGTAGAACGGCAGGTCGGCAAGCGTTTGTGGATAGAGGTAGTCGTACTTGAGCGGCCAGAAGTACGAGAAATAGACCTCTTTGCCTCCGAAGAGCGGCATGATGAACGGCAGCGAGAAACCGAGCGCTACCTGAATGACCACGTTCACGCTGATGCGAATGCGGTTGTAGCGACTGTTGCCGTGTCGGCGCAGGTAGTACGCCGCACCCGCCGCTATCGCGACGGTGTAGAGGAAGCCGTAAAGGTACCACCGATTGCGCAGGCCCACAGATTCGGACAGCGCCGTCAGTGGCGCCACACCGAAGTGCTCTTGCACTTTGTGCTCCCAGTAGAGCACGACGTAGAACAGGATGAGCGACACCGATATCAGCACCCCAAGCGGGTTCCGATTTCGCCAGCCCTCGCGATAGGTCGTCAGGAGTCCGTTTTGTCCCTGCTGGTCCACTTGTCTCGCTCCTAGAAGGGAACCGTCGTCGGTCCTGGAATGGCTGGGTTGGATGCCGGGCCCTCGAGCGGCGGCACCGCCTTTGGAAGGCGGAGCGGAGGCACGAATTCCGTATCGAACGCGGCGCGCCGCAGATGAGCGAGCACCCAGTCGAGGCTGCGCCGCTCCTCGATCCACTGCACTAAGACCGTATGGTCCCAACGGCGACCGAGCAGATTGAAGCCGACGACGCGATCGTCCTGAACCACGATCCGCGTCGTGCTTCGAACCCTGCCCGTCTCCTCGAAAAACCAGTTCTGCTCACGCTCAACGTTCCAGTTGACCAACCCGACGGTCGTGTACTCGATGTCCATGAGCTTTGCAGAGTTGTACCAGATGCCGCGTGCGTACAGAGTCGTGTCCCCGAGAAGCTGTCTGCCGGCGATACGCCCCTGATCGCGCGCCGTGTACCAAAGCTGCTCGGGGCGCGTCGATCCGTCGAACCATGGAACGGCAGCACAGTCGCCCGCGGCCCACACCCCAGGTGCGCTTGTGCGCAGCGACGCGTCGATGAGTATGCCGCCTCTGGGTTCGATCTCGATCTCCGACTCCCCAAGCCATTCGGTGTTCGGCATGACTCCGATTGCGACGACGACGCAGTCGCTTTCGTAGCGGCCGTGGTCGGTTCGCACGGCCGTGACGTTACCATTCGCGTCGGCCTCGATTTCCTTCACGTCGTGCGAGAGGTGGACGTCGACGCCGTGCTCCGACATCCGACTGCTTATCCATTGAGCCTCCCGCGGCTCGAGCGCGATCGGCCAAAACCACTCTTCGCGAATAAAGAACGACGGACGTAGGCCCGCAGCAACCGCCACCTCGATGGCCTCGATGCCGATGAGGCCGCCGCCGATGACCGCAGGACGCGTTGCGGCCGAACCTCGCGCGACCGCGGCGACGTCGCGAAACCGGTACGGCGAGTCGTCGGTGGTCGCGGCGAGATGCTCCTCCTCGTTCGGAGGGCCCCCCCCGGTGCTGGGGCCACCGTGCACTTCGCGCTCATACCAGGCGAGATCCTGAAGCGTGACGAAGTGCCCGACCCCTCGGGTCTGACTCCCGGGCCAAGGCCCCGGACGAGGCCGGGAGCCACAGGCGATCAGGAGTCGGTCGTACGCGACCGGTGCGAGCCCGCCAGCGAGACGAACCTGGCGCTCGGCGACGTCGATGCCGGTCGCCCGGGCGCGCACCCGGGTGATGTCGAGCCGCTCATAGGCGTCGCGCTCGAGCGGCTCGATGTCGCGGTGGCTCATCTGTCCGCTAAACACCCACATCAGCGCCGTTCGCGAGAAAAAGTGGTCGCTCTCCTCCGAAATGATGGTGATCGGCCAGCTGGGTTCCCGCTGGCGCACGGTGATAGCCGCTTCCATTCCCGCGACTCCGTTGCCGATGATCACCACGCGCATGCTCAGACCTTAAGCGGAGCCTACTCCGGCGTTACGGCGGCATCGAACCCTCATCTCATCGCCCGTAAATGTGGCTATACAGTATTTTCCTACATATACTGTATTCATGCAGGAAACGGCAACGAACGCCTTCGTGGCGGGCGTCCTCGTGGGACGACCCGTGTTCCGTGCCCCGGGCATCGTGGTGCACGGAGGGCTCGACCGGGAAGACCGCGAGGTGGCGGTGGTCGTGCTCCAGGCCGTGACGACCGACGGACAGCGGCTGAGCTTCGAGAACATCGCTCGATACGCGCCACTCTCCGGCATCGAAATCGTCAAACAAGAGGCTCACGTGATCCTCGCCACGCCGGAGCCGAAGGGCGTCTTCCGCGACCTCCCGTGGAACTCCTGGAACTTGGATCAGCGACTTCTGCCGTTCCGCGCAGTGGCCGAGATCGTCGCGCGTTTTCACGAGGAGGAAGAGCCGGTAGGAACGATTTCGCCGGACTACGTCGCGGTCGACGACGCGCTCAATCCCTTCTTGCTCGGCCCACGCCTGGCACCACGAAGCGGTCCCTACGTCGCCCCTGAGACGGCAAGTTCGCGGATTCTGGACCTCCGATCGGACCTCTACTCGCTTGGAAAGCTGCTCCACTTCACGGTGACGGGAGAAGATCCCCAGCGCGAGGCGTGCCCGGTGCCGCGACTCGATGAACTCGGGCAGTACCCTGCAGGGATCGTGCGCATCGTGCGGAAGGCAACCTGTCTCGAAGCGGAGCTTCGGTACCGGTCGGTGGCTGAGTTCCTGACGGACCTCGACAACTATCGAAGGCACAAGAAGGTCGGCCTCACACACGCTGAGGTTGTCGATCGCAACACCGGCGTGCTCAGCGTAGTGCCCGAAGCACCACCGGAACCGGAGCCGACGCCCGAACCGCAAAAAGCCAATATCCAGGCCGAATCTGGGGCAAAGAGCCGACAAATCCGAGTGGCAAGCGAGCAGGCGTTCTCGCGGATCGTACGCGGCGTCGGGCTGGCCATCGCGCTCTGTGGGATCGTATTTTTGATCTCCGACTTCATGGCGAGTCGCAGCGGACTCGTCGCACTGGCACCGGCGGAATCGGACTCGCTATCGAGCTTCGTCCTTGGCGCTTCGCTTTCGGAAACCCAGCCACCAATACTTTTCGCACAGGTCGATGAGTCATGGGAGCTCCTCTCGGCGGAGAGACGACGCCAGGAGGCCGAGCGCCTGTTCCAAACCGCGCGAAGCAACTGGGGAGCCGAAGAAGGGTTCCTGCATCGCGGCGACGCCATCGTCGCCCAATATCGAAACGAGAAGCTCACCGTGTTCGGGAGCTTGCATGGAGGCGAGCAATGAGGTCCACAGCGAACCGCAGCTCTCGGCGCACGCGACAAGGCTTCACCATGATCGACGTGATGACCGTCGTGCTGATCATCGGCGTGCTCGCCAGCGTTGGCGTCAACCGGTACCAAAAGTACGTCGCGCGCGCGAAACGGCCGGAGGCCGTGATGGCGTTCCGTGCCTTGGCCACTGCACAGCGAGAATACCTGCTCACGAACGGCAAGTACTCGGGGACCTTCGATGCGCTCGGTTTCCG
The DNA here is from genome assembly GCA_963845195.1 of uncultured delta proteobacterium. GTDB lineage: Bacteria > Myxococcota_A > Polyangia > Polyangiales > Houyiibacteriaceae > SG8-38. The sequence goes on along the minus strand of CAWJRH010000004.1, from coordinate 1,012,151 downwards.
GATCGAAGGCTCGGAGCGAATCTCCTCGACTGAAATCCGTGGGGGCCGCTACACGTACCGTCTGGTCCAAGACGATGGCCCTCGCTCCTGGTACTGCGTGGCCACCGGGAACATCGACGGCGACCCCTTCAGCGACATCATCGCCGCCAGCAATCCGCGCTGATCGGCGAAAAATCGCACAACTCGTAACATACCCCACTTGAGGACTGTAAAAGTATTTATATACTGGAACCAGGTAGTGAAGAATGAGGGTATTGCCATGAATAAAGCACGTTGGATTCTCGGATTGGGCCTGATCGCCTCGGTAAGCGGTTGGGGGCTGATGCAGGCGGGCGCGAGCCCATTCTCGATGTACGTATTGGCCGACGATCTGGGCAATACCGTGCACGGCAGCGCCCCGGCAGCGCCCGCTCCGGCACCTGCGGCGGACGAAGATGCTGAAAACGACGGCGCGTCTGCGGGCAGCGCGTCCAGCAGCGGGGGTGGCACCGGTTCCTCGGGCGCCGGCGCGGGCAGCGACGTCGGGACGCCTGGGGGCGGCTCCTCGGGTGGTGGCAGCGCCTCGGGCGGCAGCAGCTCCTCCAACGGCAGCAAGGCGTCGGGCGGCGGCAAGAGCAACAACGGCCACGGCAACAACGCCGACGGCGTTGACTCGAGCAACCCTGGCAAGAGCAAGCAGGGACAGGACAGCGACCCGAGCGTCGACGACGAAACCAAGGGCGGCAGCAGCGCCTCTTCGGGCAGCAGCGCCTCTTCAGGCAGCAGCAAGTCTTCGAAGAAGAAGAAGAAGAAGAAGTAGCCTACTTCAGCTAGACCGTGAAAAGGCGCTCCCTCGGGGGCGCCTTTTTTCGTGGTCAATCGTCGCTCGAAATCAGCACGCCCGGATTCATGATCCCGTGCGGGTCGAGCGTTCGCTTGACGGCGCCAAGCGCCGCACCGAACGAGGCCGGCCGCTGAAGTTCGTACCAGGGTCGATGCACCCGGCCCACCGCATGGTGATGCGTGACCGTTCCGCCATGCGAGATGACGGCCTCCGATGCGGCACGCTTGATCGCCCACCATTGGTCGATCTCGTCGCCGTAGCGGCCCGGCGCAATGAAGGTGAAGTACGGAGCCGGGCCGTCGGGGTACACGTGGGTGAAGCGACAGCTCAGGAATCCACCACCGCAGACCTCCTTCATGACCTGACGTACGTCCCGCACGACGCCAGCGTGCAGCTTCTCGAATCCGTCCCAGGTGCAGGCGGTCTCGAAGGTGTCGACCACCATGCCCATGCTCGCCATCGTGTTCAGCATGTACGGCGCATCGATGAACGCCTGCCGCCAGGCGCTCGCGCCATCCTCGCTCTGAGCGGAGCCGGCCGATTCGCGAATGACCGCACCCTTCGGACAGGTGCCCCCGTGGTCCGCAATGAGTTCGAGCGCCCGCGTGATCCAGGGGCCGAGCTCATGATCGGCAGACTCGAACGCAACGATCAGCACGTGGGTCGAATCGGCGGTGACTCCGTTCAGTGCCGCCTCACGCCGGTCGAGGAGTCGGCAGTTGCTTGGAAAAAGCCCCGACTGTGAGAGCGCGCGGACTGCGGCGACAGCCTTCGCGTAGTCTGTGAAGTGGGTTGTCGCGGTCGCACGAAACGTCGGACGCCGCCGAACCCGCACCCATGCCTCAGTAATCACGCCAAACGTTCCTTCGGAGCCCAACACCCAACGGTCCGGACTCGGCCCCGCGCCCGAACCGGGCAACCGGCGTGACTCGAACACGCCGGACGGAGCGATCATTCGGGTCGACTGCACGAGATCGTCGATGTGCGTATAGACCGTCGCGAAGTGCCCCCCGGCGCGGGTCGCTACCCAGCCTCCAAGCGTCGAGAACTCGAACGACTGGGGAAAATGGCGGAGGGTGAGGCCGTGCTCGGCCAGCTGCGACTCGAGCTCGGGCCCCGTCGCGCCGGCTTGGATACGGGCCGAAAGCGACTGCGGTTCGACTTCGAGGACGCGATCCATCCGTGACAGATCGAGGCTCAGAACTCCCCGGTGGGTGTCGTCTCGTTCGAGCTCGACCCCACCGACCACGCTCGTGCCGCCACCGTAGGGAACGACGGCGACATCGGCACCACCTGCCCAGTCGAGAATGGCCTCGATGTCAGCCTCGTCGCGCGGCGTCGCGACGAGATCGGGAGCCGAGCTGAAGTCTCCGCGGAACCCACGCATCACGTCGCGATAGTTCTTCCCGTAGGTGTGACGAACGCGCGTCTCGTGCTGATCGCTGACGACGGCGGCAATCGTGTCGGGCACCTCGATGCGCGAACGTTCAATCGACACCTCGTCGAGTTCAGGGGGCTCGTCGCATCGATCGGGCGAGAAGCCCAAGAGCAGCGCGGCGTGCTGGCCGAGCGCCTTCCGCGCATCCGTGTTGGGAAACTTGTCTTCCCATCCCCATCCCCAAAAACTGCGCTGCCGTTTGTCGTTCATGCGACGCCGACCTTCCCTCATTGTACAGGGAGCTGGCAAGCGGCTTGACGCGGCGAGGGATCGGCGCTTCTCTCGTCGCCATGTCTTTTTCCACACCGCTGCGCGCGGTCGTCACCGGAGCCGGAAGCGGCCTTGGCCGTGCTCTGTCACTCGACCTCGCCGCACGCGGGGCTTCCCTGCTGCTTTCGGACATCGACCGAGCCTCCACGGAAGAGACGGCATCGCTCGCGAAGAAGCACGGGACCCAGGTCGAGGTGACCGCCTGCGACGTGACGGATCGCGACGCGGTGTTTGCGCTCGTCGACGAAGCCGAGACGAGCCTCGGCGGCATCGACTTCATCGCCAACAACGCGGGTCTCGGTGCTGGGGGGCCTTTCGACGAGATCTCGATCGAAGACTGGCGGACGATCATCGACGTCAATCTGTGGGGTGTGGTCTACGGATGCCAGGCGGCCATTCCGAAGATGAAGGCGCAAGGGCGAGGCTATGTGCTCAACGTGGCATCGGCCGCCGGGCTTCTGAACCCGCCCTCGATGGCGCCGTACAACGTCTCGAAAGCCGGCGTCGTCTCGTTGAGCGAAACCCTCTACGCTGAGTACAAACAGTCAGGCGTGCGGGTCTCGGTGCTGTGCCCGACGTTCTTCCGTACCAACATCATTCAGAACCAACTCGGTTCGACCACGCCAAAGGAAGACGCGCAGATCTTGAAATGGATGGAGTCGTCGAAGGTACAAGCGGCGGACGTCGCCAAGGAATCGATCGATGCCGTTCGAGATGGTCGCCTGTACGTGGAGCCCATGAGAGACGGGAAGATCGCATGGCGGCTCAAGAGACTCTCGCCGCAGCGTTTCTACGACAAGCTCAGCAACGACTACCAGCGCTACCTCAAGGGGCACGCCAAGCGCTGAGGCTCACTGCCCGGCGATGCCGTCGACGCCAGGCTTGAAGCGAAAGATTTCGTACGGTGCATTCGCCTCGATGTGCGCCTTCGATTGCAGCATTTGATCGGGAATGGCGCTGTCGGCCACGTAGAGCCATCCGTCGGGCCCATAGCTGAGCGCGTCGGGCCAGCGCATCCTGTCGCTCACGATGAGGGTGGTGAGCGCACCGGTCGGCGTCATACGGAGGACCGCGTTGTGCTCGACGTCGGTGATCAGAAGGTTTCCTTCGCTGTCCGTGCTCAGGCCGTCGTTGAGCGGCTTGGGGCCAACGGCTTCGATGCGAGCACTGAGCGCGCCCGGTCGAAGGCTTTCGTCGAGCAGATCGCTCACCCGGACCCGATACATGGTGTCGTGCGCCATCGCGCCGTAGTAGAGCCAGGCGTCGTCCCGATCGATTGCGATTCCATCGACGCCCGGTTTGAGGACGACCAGCCCGCCGAAGAACGCCATGTCCTTGGTTGGGTTGCGAATGAGCCAGTCCTGCGCTGACACCGAGGCGTCGCTCTCGAGCAGTCGCCGGGCCCGACCGGTCTCGATGTCGTAGACAACGATCCCTGGGTTCTTCCTCCAGAAACTCACGTCGGCGATGAACGCATGCTCGCCGGTCGAATCGATCTGTAGGTCCTGAAGAAACGAGCCGAGCTCTCCAATCGAGCGATCGAACTCATGATCGTGCACGACCTCGTTGGTCGCCAGGTCGAACGCAAGCAGTCGCGGCTTCGTCGTTCCGTGATTCCCGTGGTCGATCGTCCAGAGTCGATTCTGTCGATCGATGGCAACGCCCAGGGGCGTCACGAACAGCGACTGCGCGGACTCGCTTGGATACGGGCGAGGCCCGTCCGCGGTCCACTCGAGGAGCTTGGCGCCTTCGGGACGACTCTCCGGATGGATCGTGTAGAACACGCGGCCGTCTGCAGATACCGCGACATTCCCGATGGGCTCCGGACTCGTGACGACTGTCTCGAGCATGTGCTCCCTGAGGATGGGAGTACGGGTCAGGTCTGGATACGGCTCGCCACCCCCGTAGCGAAAGAACAGCAAGAGCGCGACGACGGCGCACACGACAAACAACCCAAGCAGCAGACGTGTAAGCAGGTGTCTCAAGCAAAGAGCACGCTAGCACGAGCCGTGAAGTTGGCCCCACCGCAGTCTCGCTGCTATGGCCAGAGCCTCGATGCGGCTCTTCCTCGCCTGTATTCCCGCGCTCTTCTTGGCTTCGTCGCTCACGTGGAACTCAGAGGCACGCGCGCAAGAAGTCTCCGTCGATGCCGAGATAGACATGCAGCTCGAGGGGATGCCCCCGCCTGCGAGCCCAGGCGGAGTCATGCCGCCGAGCGAGGCCGGAACCGGCGAGGGTGCAGCCATCTCCTCGCCCTCCGTGTTACAGGCGAACGCGGCGCTGATGGACCGACTGCTAACCGAGTCGACCGAGAAAACAATCGTCGAGCAGAAGTTCGCCGCGGCAGCGGGGATTACCGGCGGCGTCATACTGCTGGGCCTAGGCTCCTGGCGACTGATCGAAGACACGCCCCAAAGCCAGTTCTCTCGCGGACTGGGCGTAATGTTCCTGACGCTTGGGGCCGCAGATCTCACGACAGGCATCTTTGCGGCGACTCGAGCTGCCCACGAGGTGAGGCGACTCGAGCGCTGGGAAAAGCTGCGCGCCGACGGGATCGACGAACTCGACCTCGCACGGGTCGAAGGTGAGCTTCAGGCGGCCTCCGAGATGCGACGCGGAGAGCGATTGCTTGTGCGGTGGAACGGGCTGACGCATGCGATCGCGGGCGTGCTCGTCTTTTCGTTCGCACCGATCCCAAGCAACAGCCGGACCGACAAGATCTCGGCCTATGTCGTCGGTTCGCTGTTCGTCGCAACCGGCATGACCGCGTTCGGCCTTTCCTTCCGGCCTACTCCGAGCGAGGAGGCCTGGGAAACCTATCAAGCGAACAAAGTCACCGCGGCAACCAAGACGGTCACCTGGCAAGTTGCGCCTTCGGTTTCTCGAACGAGCTTCGGCATTGGCGTGGCCGGGCGGTTCTGAGCGGCCCCCGAGAGGCCCCGGCTTGCACGCCCGGGGTGAGACCGGGTAACACAGCTGCCCATGAACTTGGACCAACTGAAAGTCATCGTCACCGGCGGCGCATCGGGCCTCGGGGAACATTTTTCCATTCGTCTCTTCGAAGCCGGGGCGCAGGTCGCCGTGGGAGACGTCAACGAAGACGCGATGGCCAAGCTGCCCGAAGGCATTCACCGCCGCCGCCTCAACGTGGCAAACGCCGACGAGATCGCGAGCTTCGTGCCATGGGCTGCCGAACAGATGGGCGGTCTGAACGGCTTGATCAACAACGCGGGCATCATCCGAGACGCCCTGTGGGTTGGCAAGAGCCGCTCAACGGGCGAGATTCGCAGGATGTCACGCGAAGACTGGGACTCGGTCATCGCGGTCAATCTGACCGGTGCCGTCCTGATGGTGCAGGAGGTGGTCGCCTCGATGGTCGCGAACGACGAGCCGGGCGTCATCGTCAACATCTCGTCAGTGGCGCGGCACGGCAACCGCGGGCAGACCAACTACGTATCGGCCAAGGCCGCGCTGGCGGCGAACACGCGCACCTGGATGAAAGAGTTTTCCCCGTTCGGAATCCGCGTGGCCTCCGTCGCCCCGGGCGCAGTCGAAACCCCGATGACCGCCGGGATGAACCAGAAGGCACTCGACATGATCAAAGCGTCGGTTCCGCTCGGCCGCATGGCGAAGCCCGAAGACATCTGGCGCGCGGTGAAGTTCATCTTCGAGTGCGACTACTTCACCGGTGAGACGATCGACGTCCACGGTGGCGCCTACCTCTAGTCGTCGACCGCGCGACGCGGGCGTTTAGCCCCAAGCGCGCAGCACCCAACGATGAAGCCAGTAGCCCAACGGGAGGAGCGCGCACCCAAGAGCGTAGGCGCCCCAGAAGGTAAACCGGTCCTTCATCAAGAACGGCACGAAGAATAGAAGCGTGATCGGGAGCGCCACGAGGATGCTCCGAGCGAGTTCGAACACGCTCTGGGTATCGCGGTGCTGTAGGTACGCCAGAGGCAGCACCAGCAGCGTCGCAAGCGGCAGCGCGATGATAAACCCAGCAGTGTTCGGATACCGTCGGGACATCCACGCAACACTGGCGATCACAATCGCCGAAATCAGCGTGTTCAGCGCGACGAGCACCGGGGGTTACTTCCTGTCGACGACCTGTTCGACCGCTTCGAGAAGGCTCTTGCTGTAGACGCGCCCGGTGAGACTCTTTCGGGTCTTCATGGCCACCGCATCCCATTCCTGCTTGTACTGAGTCACGTCGACCTCGACCATGCCTCGGCTGGCCAGGGACTTGTATGCCCGCTCGTCATCACGTCGCGAGAGCGTATCGAGGGCCCTCGCCGCCCGCTCGCTCGTATCGAGAAGCGCGGCTTGGTCCGCTTCGCTGAGCTCGTCGAAACGCTCCTGCTTGATCAACGAGCCCCCGACGATGATCCCGAAGTTGTCGTTGGCCATGTAGTTGAGCCGCGTGTACCACTGGAGGGCAACTGCCCCGATCGCCGACGCCGGAACGATGTCGACCATGCGCGTCTGGAGGCCCGGATAAACCTCGGGCACGCCGAGCCGCACCGGATTCGCCCCGATGACGCTCATGTACTCCGCAAAGACCGGGTCGTCCTTCCAGGCCCACGGACGGCCGGCCTTCAGGTCGGCGGGTCGCTGGAACTCGTTCACGGCAAAGAGCCGGTTCTTGCCGGCCTCGCCCCAAGCGAGCAGCTTGAACCCCGCATCGGCGAACATCTTGTCGAAGCGGCCGCTCAGCTCTTTGCGCGCGCGCTCGAGCTGGGCGTACTCCGTGATGAGCCCAGGGGTCGTGAGCACGAGCACGGGCCGAGCGACCATGCCGAGGCCGGTGGTCGTCACGCCGGCGGCATCCATCTGGCCTGCCCGGACCTTCCTAATGAAGTCGCGCTCGTCGCCCTGGCTGCCGCCCGAATAGAACCGTAGTTCTACGCGATTTTGCGTCTGGTCTTTCAGGCTCCGATTCCATGCCTTCATGACCTTCATGAAGGACGAGCCCGACGGCGCCAGCGACGCGTAGCGAATCACCGTCGCGCCTTCGGCGGTCGCATTTGGGGGTGACACGGTACCAGGAATCAAGAATGCGCTCGCGGCCATCAGGGCTACGAACAGGGACTTCATGTGGGGCATGCACTACTCGCTGAGGTCACTAAAAAAGTATTCGATCTGGTCTAGGTACCGTTGGGCTCGACGCTTCGCAATCACGTTGCTCAGTCTGGCCTCGGGCAGCACATCGCCCGCCTCGATGACCTCGTTGAGCAGGTCCTGAAAGAGCTTCGAGTCTCCTTTGTTAACCGCGTAGTAGCGTGCCATATTCAGCTGAACCATCAAGTTGCGACGCTCAGTCCCGGCAAGGACTTCGTCGAACACTTGCTTGGCTTGCTCCATGTTGGGCGGAAACTCGCTGGCCGCGAGAACGCCCATGGTCATCTTGGGTGTCATGTACAGAAAGTCGGGGTCGAGTTCCACCGAGTGCGATAGCAATGTCTTTGCAAGCGGCAGATCGGCCACGGTGTCCATGTCCTCCATGCCCATGTTGATGCGCGCGCCGAGTGATGCTCCCGCCCAAAACGCGATCGCGGCGTCCTCTTTCTGATTCAGCACCTCGTCGAGCCAGATATCGAGTGTCTCCGGACCTCCAGCGAGTGCCTCGTCGAAGGTGGGGTCTCGTAGACGCAGCGCGTGCTTCGACAGGTCCCACGCGCGCTCGTACATGATGAGCGCTCGGGCACGAAGCTCCTCCGCCTCTTCCCACTCGTCGGCGGCGTCGGAGACTTCGATGCGATCTTCGATCCAGCCGTTGCCGTAGCCGACATACGCTCCCACCGCCGACAGGACGACGACTTCGTTCTCGGGAACGACGCGCATAATCCCTTCGAGCTGAATGATGTTGGCGGGAAACGCTTCGCCCGCCGTCTCGTAGTCCCAGTACTGTTCGATCGCGGGTGCCGCGCGGACGAAAATACCGGACGTGGTGTCAGCCGTAAGCTTGGCAGTGTCACAGCCCGAAGTGGCCACAAGCGCCGCAAACAGCAGACTCAGCGGGAGGGTTGGCGCGTGTCGCATCGCGGCGAAGTGAACCGGAATACGACGCTCAATACAAGCCAAATCAATCTTTTGGGCCTCCCTGAGCCACCCGCCCTTTTGACACGGGTCGGGGGTCGGGGTAGTGCCGCACCGATGACCGCCGGGGAATGTCGAGAGCAACTTCAAGACCTCATACAGCGCCTGGAAACGCTGGGGAGGTATCTTTGACCTGGATGGACTGCGTCACACGATCGACCGGCTGACGAATCTGAGCCTCTCGGAAGGGTTCTGGGATGACCAACAGCAGGCCCAGAAGCTGATGCGCGAAAGAGCATCTACCGAAGAAACACTCAATGAATTCGAGCAGGTTGAACGTGAAACCAAAGATCTACTCGACCTTTTGAACCTCGCGGCGGAGGAGAACGACCAGGCGGTGATCGACGATCTGGTGCTGCAGCTCCCGACGATCGAAACGCAGGTACGTCAGCTTGAGCTGACGCGCATGCTGACCTCGGACGACGATACCGATGCGATTGTGACGATCAACCCGGGCGCTGGCGGCACCGAGGCGCAGGACTGGGCCGAGATCCTCCTGCGAATGTACCTTCGGTGGTGCGAGCGACGCGGTTACAAGGCCGAGCTGATCAGCAAGCAGCCGGGAGACGAGGCCGGTATCAAGGACGCGACGTTCATTGCGCGCGGTCCCAACGCCTATGGCTATCTTCGAGCAGAGAACGGAGTCCATCGCCTGATTCGCATCAGCCCGTTCGATGCCAACAAGCGCCGACACACCTCGTTCGCAGGCGTCAGCGTCGTGCCCGACCTCGACGACGAGCTGACCGAGGGCGAGATCGAGATGCGAGACGAGGACCTCGAGGTAAGCACGATGCGCTCAGGGGGCGCGGGCGGCCAGCACGTGAACCGAACCGAATCGGCCGTGCGCATCAAGCACGTTCCTACCGGGTTCACTGTGCGGTGCGAGGCGGAGCGGTCGCAGCACCAGAACCGCGAGACCGCAATGAAGATGCTTCGAGGGTTGCTTTTCGAGAAGGCCAGGCGGGAGCGCGAAGAGGCGTTTGAAGAAGCCTTCCTCGGCGACCGTTCGGACATTGCGTTCGGCTCTCAGGTACGCACCTACACGCTGAATCCTTACACGATGGTCAAAGACGAGCGTACCGACCACAAGGCAACGAATGCGGAGGCCGTCCTCGACGGCGCGCTCGACGAGTTCATCGAAACCTACCTGCTGATGAACGCGGACAAGCAGCAGGAACGCAAGAAGGCGAGCGGCGCTCAAGGGGAAGACTGAGGACCGACGATCATGGCGACCGAAGACGAGCTTCGACAGACGCGTCTCACCAAATCCGAACGGCTCGCAGAGCTCGGAGAGGCGCCCTACCCCAATGGATGGCGTGTCAGTCCGCAGGTCGAGGACCAGCGGCGACGGCTCGTCGCGCTTGCGAAAGACGAGACGGCCTGCGCCGAGCTTCCGCTCGAAGATGAGCTCGACGAGAACGCCGCGCACGTGCCTCTCTACGGAAGGGTCATCGCCAAGCGTGGTCCGTTCCTCGTCGTTCGAACCCCCTACGGAGATGCGCAGGCGCTCGTGCGTCCCGAAAAGCTCAGCGAGCGCGACGCCGGGATTCTCAAGCTCGTCGACCTGGCCGATCACGTACTTGTCGAAGGTCCGGCGATCCGCACGAAGACAGGAGCACTGGCGGTCAGCGCCCGCGCGTATCGACACCTGTCCAAAGCACTCCTTCCCCCGCCGGCGAAGTGGCACGGCCTCAAGGACGTCGAGAAGCGCTACCGCGAGCGCTACGTCGACCTGTTTGCCAATCCTGCGGTCGCCGAAGTCTTCCGCGCACGCTCGGTCGTCGTGCACTCGCTGAGGCGGTTCCTCGACGCGCTCTGCTTTCTCGAGGTCGAGACGCCCCTGCTTCATGCGATCCGCGGTGGAGCGACGGCCAAGCCGTTCGACACGCATCACAATGCGCTCGACCTCGATTTAATCCTGCGGATTGCCCCGGAGCTCTACCTCAAACGGCTCCTCGTGGGCGGCTTCGATCGCGTCTACGAACTCGGCAGAGCGTTCCGCAACGAGGGCATCAGCACCAAGCACAACCCGGAGTTCACGATCCTCGAGTTCTACATGGCGTACGCCACGTACGAGGACCTGATGGATCTCGTCGTCGAAATGCTTCGCGCAGTCGACGCCGACCTGCAGTCACGGTTCGCACACCTCGCTCAGGATCGGCCCTTCGACCTTCGCGCCGAATGGAAGCGCGTGACGCTCCGAGACTCGATTCGAGAACGCCTCACGCGAGCCGGAACTGACGCGGTTCCCCCAACGCCTTGGCGGAACTGGCTTTCCCCCGATGCGGTCGCCGACCCCGAGGCATTCGCGAACGCGTGCACCGCGGCCATCCCCGGCCTCGAGCCCGCGGTTCAGAAGCTGCTCTCCGGCTGCACGACTCACGGCGAACGTTTGTTTGCGGTGTACGAGCTGCTCGTCGAGCCCGACCTCACCTCGCTCTATCGCACTGCGGACGGTAGCCAATCGGTGCCGGTCTTCATCACCCAGTATCCGATCGAGGTCTCCCCCCTTGCGCGCCGCAACGACGACGATCCCGACTTCGTCGACCGGTTCGAACTATTCATCGATGGCCGCGAGATCAGCAACGCCTTCAGCGAGCTGAACGACCCAGACGACCAGGCCGCACGATTCGAAGATCAGCTCCGCAACCGCGAGCGCGGCGACGACGAGGCAATGGACTTCGACGCCGACTACATCCGCGCCCTGTCCCACGGGATGCCCCCGGCAGCCGGCTTCGGGCTCGGTGTCGATCGCCTGGTGATGCTTCTGTGCAATCAGCCTTCGATCCGCGATGTGCTCCTCTTTCCACTGCTCCGACCGGAAACGGAATGACCAAGGAGCGCCCTCTCGGCTTTTGGGCGGCCCTGCTTTGCGGCACCGCGCTCCTTCAGTGGGTTGCGGTGTTCGTACTCCTCAGTTCGAGCCCACGCTGGTACGAGGCCGTCCAAGAAGACGAGACCAGGTGGCTGCGACTGGCGATTGGCTGGGGCACGGCGCAGCTCCTCTTGTTTGTGCTGAGCCTCGAGGTCTGGCGGCGTGCCCGCATCCTCAAAAGAGGCAACCGAGGGCGTGCACGGATCCTCCTGCTCTCCGCAGTGACCGCGGTGCATGCGATCCTCACGACGGTTTCGGTGGGCATCGTTCTGTGGGCAGCCCGCGCCTCGATTGGGCATGTCCTCGGCGGCTCGATCACCAGCCTGCTCTTTGGCCTCACCCACCTCGCCTACCCCGACCGGAATCTCGACTGGGTCCACACACTCTACGATGCGACTGCAACCGTTCAGATCGTAACGGCCGTCGTCGTGTTTTCCCTTTGCGTGGCCTGCTGGCTGCTGGTCGCGGACGAAAAGCGCGAACGCATCTGGAAGTTCGCCGACCTTGCACTGCTCGGTGCCTTCCTCGTGGTGACTGCGACCCTCCCTCTTTCACCGATCGAGGGCGACGATGCGAGTCTGTTGCGCGCGGTGGTTCGTATGGCGATCACCACACTCTTCGGCATCCGGCTGGCGCTGCGATCGGTGGGCCCGATTTTGAGCGCGCTCGAACGAGTGGGCTTTCGCTCGATGGTGGCCGCGCGCCATCTCAGAGCCAAGAAGAGAGGCTTCCTCGCAGCGAGCGGCACGCTTTCCGTTCTCGCGGTCGCCGTCTCCTCGTGCATGCTGATTTCGGTACTGAGTGTGATGGGCGGGTTCCGCGCCGACCTGACGAAAAAGATCCTCGGCAACCATGCGCACATCGTCGTCGATCGTCGTTTCGACGACATCGAAGACTGGCAGCCCGTGCTCGATCAGACCCGAGAACGTGACGGCGTGAGCGGCGCAACCCCTTACCTCCAGAGCGAGGTCATGGTGTCGAGTCTGTCGAATCGCGCGGGAGCCCTGCTTCGCGGCATCGACCCGAGCTCGGTCACCGAGGTCACCGACCTCGGCAAGAACATGACCCACGGCAAGCTCGACTATCTCGATCACCCCGAAAACATTCTCCAAGGGCCTCCCACGACGAACGGGAAGAAGACACGAACGCTAGGCATCTTCGACGATCCCCCCGGCGCAGACGAAGAGGGCGACAAGGAAACCGACGAAGACGCCACCACCAACGCCGACCCCGATCCCGATCCCGACCCGAACGTGCTCCCCGGACTCGTCGTCGGCCAGGAACTCGCGAGGACTCTTCGTCTCGTCGTCGGGGACCGGGTCACCGTCGTGTCACCACGAGGCGAGCTCGGCCCCACCGGGCCGATCCCACGGACGCGGCCATTCCGAATCGCCGGCATCTTTTACAGCGGCATGTACGAGTACGACATGAAGCACGCCTACGTCTCCCTCGAAGAGGCGCAGCGCTTTCTCAAGGCAGGCAATGCCGTCTCCGGACTCGAAATCAAAGTCGCCGACGTCGAACGAGCCCCCGCACTGGCGGAGGCGCTCTCATCCGAGCTCGGAGACGACACGCTCCGCATCCGCGACTGGAAGATGATGAACCAGCAGCTCTTCGGGGCCCTGGCGCTCGAGAAGCTCGCGATGTTCATCACGCTGGGGATCGCCGTCCTGATCGCTGGGTTCTCGGTGTTCGGGACCCTCACCCTGCTCGTTCAGGAGAAGCGGCGTGAAGTCGGCATCCTCAAAGCCATGGGCACCTCGGCCCCGGGGGTCGTGCGAATCTTCGTGCTCGAGGGCCTGCTGATCGGCGCCGCTGGGGGCCTACTCGGACTCGGCCTTGGGTTCGTCATGACCTTCGCCGCCGAACACTTCGGAATCCGTATGAATCCAGAGGTGTACTACATAGACAAACTGCCGGTGAAGCTCGACCCGACGGAGTTCGCCCTGGTCGGCGCTGCAACCGTGGTGGTATGTCTGGCCGCAACCTTATTTCCTGCGTATCAGGCGAGTCGCGTGCGACCCGTGGACGCGCTCCGATACGACTGACTTATGGCCTCGACCCCCGATCCTCTCGTCACCGTCGAAAACGTCACCAAAACCTTCGAGCACGAAGGTCGATCGCTCGAGGTCCTTCAGGGTATCGATCTCGAGGTCAGTCGTGGCGAGATGGCAACGATCGTCGGGCCTTCCGGCGCAGGCAAGAGCACCCTGCTGCATCTCATCGGGACCCTCGACCTACCGACCGAGGGGCGGATTCTCTACGACGGGGTGGATGTCACTGCGTTCGGAGGCTCAGAGCTGGCCGAGTTTCGCAATCGAACCATTGGGTTTGTCTTCCAATTTCATCATCTCCTGCCCGAGTTCAATGCGGTGGAGAATGTGATGATGCCGGGCCTGATCCACGGAAACCGGCGGCTCGAAACGCGCGCGCGAGCGCTGCTCGATGAAGTCGGCCTCTCCCATCGACTGACGCATCGCCCCGGCGAGCTCTCGGGAGGCGAGCAGCAGCGGGTCGCACTTGCCCGTGCACTGCTGATGGAGCCGAGCCTGATCCTGGCGGACGAACCGACGGGCAACCTCGACAGTGCGAGCAGCGACGCCGTCCAGGATCTGTTCTTCGAACTCAACCGCTCCCACGGCACGACCTTCCTCATCGTGACCCACAGTCGTGATTTCGCCGCGATGATGCCCCGACGGGTCTCGATGAAGGACGGACGAATCGACGCGGACGAACGCAGGATCGATCCCGCGGCTACCGAAGACCCCACGGAGACCGCTCAAACCCTTGAAAACCAAGGGAAACCAACTTGACCCCTATCTGGGCCACGGCTATAGCGGCCCGGATCGCAAGCCTGAAGATGCGCTCTGTTGCCCTTGCCATAGCAGCCCTGACTCTCGTTGCGGGGCTCGCTTCCGTGGCGGGCGCCCAAGCGAACATCCTCGAGCCGCGCTCGAATCGGCAACCGCGCCAGTCCGAGCCCCTTCCCGATTCCGAACCTCTGCCAGAGCCCGATCCGTACGAACAGGTCGAGGACCCTGACGCAGACGTCGACGTTCCCAAGACGAGCTGCCACGACAAGACGATTCGGCGGGTTGTCGTCGTGGGCGCGCGCCGCGTCGACCCGGACGACGTGCGCGCCACCATGCGGCTCAAGAAGGGCGACACCTGCACCGACTCTGCGGTCGCGCGGGACGCACGTGGCCTTTGGAACATGGGCTACTTCGATGACCTAGTGATCGAATCGGACCCGCTCGGCTCCGGGATCAAGCTGACGGTGCGGGTCGTCGAGCGCCCTGCGATCCGCAAAATCAGCTACGAGGGCAACGACGAACTCGACGATGATGAGATTGACGAGGCGATCACGGTCAAGTCGGGCCAAATCCTCGAAGTGCCAGAAGTGGAGCAGAGTGCGACCAAGGTTGGCGACCTCTACTCGGAGAGCGGGTTCTTTCTCGCCGAGGTCAGCTACGAGCTCCGTCGCGTCACGGGCCAAGCCAATCAGGTGGACGTCGTCTTCAAGATCGACGAGGGCGGGGAGGTCGAAGTGCGCCGGGTCAGCTTCGTGGGTAACGAAGAACTCCCGGCCGAAGAACTGCTGAAGATCATGCAGACGAACGAGACCGGCATGTTCTCGTTCCTCAGCGACCGAAACAAGTTCAACCAAGAGGCCTTCGACGAAGACGTCACCCGAGTTCAGGCCTGGTACTACGACAAGGGCTATCTGATGATGCGCCCGGGCCGCCCGTCGGTTGAGATGACCCCGGACCGCAAGTTCGTCGACATCACCATTCCGGTCGAAGAAGGGCCCCGTTTCCGCATTCGTGACGTCTTGGTCATGGAGATGGATGGCGCCGGCAACGAAGTCGAGACGATTGCGCCGAAGAACCTCCTGCGAAAAGACGTCAAGCTCGAGTCCGGCGACTGGTTCAGCCGAAGCGAAATCGCCCAAGGCATCGAGGCGATAAGCCGCACCTATCGCGACCAGGGCTATGCGCTGGTCGAGATGCTACCCGCCACGGACCTCGACGAGGTCAATCACCTCGTCGACGTCACCATCAACATTCAGCGCGGCCCCCTGGTCTACATCGAGCGAATCAACGTCCAAGGGAACACCAAGACGCGCGATGCCGTGATACGTCGCGAGTTTCGGCTCAGCGAAGGCGACCTCTATAGCCAGAGCAAAATCGAAGATGGCCGCGCACTGACCAACCAGCTCGGCTACTTCGAGCGAGTCGACATCTCGCAGGAACAGGGAAGCGCCGACGACCAGATCGTGCTGAACGTCGAGGTCACCGAGAAGCCCACGGGCACCTTCCAGGTTGGTGCCGGGTTCTCGTCTCTCGAGAGCTTCATCGTCACCGCGCAGGTTCAGCAGCAGAACCTCTTCGGGCGAGGTCAAAGCCTCGGGCTCAATCTACAGCTATCGGGCATCCGGCAGCAGATCGATCTCAACTTCGTCGAACCTTGGTTCCTCGGCTCCGAGTGGAGTCTCGGGTTTGGATTCTTCAAGCGCATTCGAGATTTCGCCGACTTCCGCCAGGATTCGACAGGCGCCAACCTGACGACGGGCCATCCACTGTTCAACCCCCGCCTACGCCTCTTCATCCGGTACGAGTTTGAGAACGTCGTCATCTCGCAGCCCCGAGGCAACCTCGTCGGGGGCCTCGGCGGAGACCTCCAGAATACTTTTTCGAATATCTTCATCGCCAACGCGTTCCGCGATGGGATCACGAGCTCCCTGCGCTTCACCGTCAACTGGGACAGCCGAGACAACCGCCTCGCCACGACTGGCGGCATCTTCGCGAACTACGCCGTCCAGATCGCGGACCAGTATCTCGGTTCGGACAACACGTTCGTCCGGCAGACGGCGTTTTCGCGTTTCTACAAGAGGGTCTTCGGCCCGGTCGTCTTCAAGGTGAATACCGAGATGGGACTCATCACGTCGAGACAGATCGTCCCGGTCTTTGAGCGCTTCTACCTGGGCGGCATCTTCACGATTCGCGGGTACCGACTCCAGTCGGTCGGGCCCCAAGCCGGCGTGGCATCGGCGGGGGATCCGAATCTTCCCATCGCCTTTGACGGTCGTCCGATCGGCGGCGACTTCCAGGCCTTCTACAACATCGAACTCGAGTTCCCGATCGTCGAACAGGTCGGAATCAAGGGCGTCATTTTCTCGGATGGCGGCAACGCCTGGAATCTATTCGCATTCCGCGATCAGTTCGGCAACTGCCAGGCGCCTATTGCGCCCGAGGCTGACCGTTCGTCGCAACCCTGTGGGATCAACGGCTTTCTTCGATATTCCGTCGGCTTCGGCATTCGTTGGTTCTCTCCGCTCGGCCCGCTCCGCTTCGAATGGGGCATTCCGATTCGAAGAAGGCCCCAGGACGCCCCAATTCGCTTCGAATTCACCATCGGCCAGTCTTTCTGAGAATGCGGACTGGGGCTGGGGCGTATAGCCCCTGCGGCTTGACCGGCCCGCGGCAAACGGCTAGCTAGGCCGGGCTCGAAAGGAAGCACTTATGGGTTTTCGTAGATTTGCAGTTGGTATCCTCACAGCATTCATGCTGTTCAATCTGGCGTCGGTCGCAAGCGCACAAATCAAGATCGGCGTCGTCGACTTGCAGCGCGCGATCAACGAGACCGAAGACGGTCGGCAAGCCAAGAAGCGGCTGACCAAGCTCTTCGAGGAGCGCCAGAAAGAGCTCGACGCGGCTCAGGAGTCGCTCAAGTCCCAGAAAGCTGCGATCGAGCGCCAGCAGGACGTCCTGAGCGAGGACGCTCTGCGAAAGAAGGTCGAAAAGTACCAGAAGGACCTGATGGATCTTCAGAACGAGTACGTCGACTACCAGAAGGAGCTCCAGACCCGCGAGCAGGAGTTCACTGGGAAGATCATCGAAAAAATGCAGGGCATTCTGCGGCGAATCGGCCAGACCGAGGGCTACACGCTGATCATTGAGGCGAACGAGGGAGGTGTCGTCTGGGTGCCTTCGAATCTCGATCTCACCGACGTACTCATCCAGAAGTACAACTCGCAGGCGAAGCAGGGCGGCTCGAAGCCCAAGAAATGATCGACGATCCGTTCGAGATCGCGCATTCGTAGCCCGTCTGCGGCTTTCCAGGTACAAAACCTGATGGCTCGGTTCTGTGCCCTCGCCGCGCTCGGACTCGCGACGCTCGGTGGCTCCCTGCCAGCCCGAGCCGACGTCCCCGCGCCGAGCCCGCCCAAAGCCCTCCATCTAGACGAGTTTACCGCCGCCGCGGTCAAACACTATCCGTCCCTGCGCGCGGCTGACGCCGACATCGACGTGGCGCGGGCGAAACTGCTGGAGGCCAGGCTGTCACCGTTCTTCCAATTCGAAGGCAACGTGTCCGCATTCGTGCGACCGAAGGCGACAGGCACCCCGGTCTTCAGCCCCGACAGCCAGCTCCCGTTGAGCAACCCCTGGGGCCCCGGCGTCGACCTCGAGGTGCGAGGCGGGATTCCCATTTACACGTTCGGGAAGTACCGCTCGGGCAAGAAGGCCGCGGAGGCTGGGATTCGAGCGAGCGAGTTCGAGCGTGAGCGCACCATCGACGAGGTAGTCTTCGACGTGCGCCGAGCGTACTTCGGCACCCAACTCGCGCTCGACCTCCAAGCGATGCTCTCCGACGGCAACCGCAAGCTCGCCAACGCGGTCGACAAGCTGAGCGCGCAGCTCGAAGCAGACGACCCCGACGTGAAGCAGGTCGACTACTGGCGGCTCCTGTCTGTCCTCTCCGAAATCCAATCTCGCGAGTCCGAGGCGCTCGAACTCGAGGCATCGGCGCGAGCCGCGCTCGAGATCCTGTCGGGCATCCGCCCTGCCATCGTCCCCGAGTGCCCGCTCGAACCCGTCAAGAGCGAGGTGCTCGAGCTCAGCGAACACATCGATCGAGCGCTCTCGAATCGACCCGAAGTGGGCCAGCTCGAGGCAGCCAAGTCCGCGAACGACGCCAACCTCGTCATTCAACGCGCAGGCTACATGCCCGACATCATTCTCGCCCTCGCCGCCAACTTCGGCCGCACTCCCTTGGTCACCGATATCAACAACCCATTCATCATCGACCGGGGCAACTATTCGGGCGCGTTCGCGGGCCTCGTTGCCCGCTGGAAGCTCGACTTCGCGGGCACGGCGGCACGCGTGAAGGCCGCACGCGCCGAGATCGAATCGCTGAAAGCCAAGACCGAGGAAGCGCACAAAGGCATCGAGCTGGAGGTCACGGTGCTGTTCGAACAGCTACAGGATGCCAAGCGTCGCATGGATTCGTGGAATCGAGCGGAACGAGAGACACGCAAGTGGTTCGTTTCGTCGGGACAGGGCTACGAGGTTGGCACGATGAGTGCGCAGGACCTCCAGGATGCGATCGAGGGGTACTTCAATGCGCGGGCCAAGAAGCTGGTCGCGGTGGCAGACTATAACGTGGCCGTGGCGGCGCTCGAGCGCGCGAGCGGGGTCCCCCTCGTAGCTCCGGGCGACTGGCGAACCCCGGGCTGCGACGAATAAAATCTCGGCTATGTTCGTCACGAGGAATACTATGCGTTCGAAGATTACGATATGTGCTGTGTGCACCTTGGTGCTCCTCACGACGGCAGTTGGAGCAACTGCGCAACCTGCCACCGAGGCGAAAACCGAAGTGAACGTCGGGGCCGCCGAAAAGTTCATTCGCACGAAGCACGACAAGGTACGCGTGGTTTTACGCCGGCCCGACACTCCGAAGCGGGCTGACGAGCTCACGGCGCTGCTGGGCGAGTTCCTCGACTACGACAAGCTTGCGGAGCTCTCGCTCGACCGCGAATGGACTAAACGCAGCCCGAAGGAACGTCAGCAGTTCGTCGATCTGCTGCGTCAGCTCGTCGAGCGTCAGTATCAGAGAAACATGGAGTCCACGCTCCAGTACAAGGTTTCGTGGACAGGAGCCGAGCCGATCGACCCAGAAAGCGCGCTCGTGAAGTCCTCGGCCCGTTCGCAGATCAAGAAGCGACAACCGCCGGTGACGATCGACTACAAGATGCGACCCGAAGGCACCGAATGGCGGGTCTGGGACATCGCAACGGACGACGTTAGTCTCGTCGACAACTACAGGCGGCAGTTCCGACGGGTCATCAAGGAAGAGGGCTGGGACGGACTCATCGCGCGCATGGAAAAGAAGCTGAACGAAGAAGAGGACGACCTCCTCTAAACGGCCACGCGCGTAGCTCTTCCAAGGTCGCGGACAAAAGTGTCCGCCCGGCGGCGGCCCCCCCAGGCCGCGCCGTTTGGAACACTCCCCCTCGCTATACCCTCTTTCGCAATCCTGCGACGTCTCGGATCACGACGCGACGATGATCGGTGGCGATCAACGCTCCCCTTTTGAAGGCGCCGAGAACCAGGGTGACGGTTTCACGAGTCGAGCCCACATAGCTCGCGATCTCTTGGTGAGTGAACTTCACACCAATGAGAATGCCCCGTGAGTCCGGAATCCCATGTCGTGAGGATGCATCGATCAGAAATTCTGCAACCCGCGATTCCACGCTGCGGGTGAGCAAGGCATCGATGCGGCGTTCGGCGACGAGTCGCCTCTCTCCCATCAGTCGATGCATCGCGGCGGCGAAGTCTAGGTCTTCTCTCATGACCAGCTTCACCAGCCGAGGCGGGATTCGAAGCGCTTCGACATAGTCGAGTACGATCGTTTCGAGGCGCGCCTCGGGGTCGACAAGGGACATTTCGCCGAGAACGTCCCCTGGTCCGTAGTACCCGAGGGTCAGCTCCCGCTCCGGAGTGCGACGCACACGCCGCACGCGACCGCTGCCGACGATGAAAATCGCCGGGTCGCTCGGCATGCAGAGCGACTCACGTCGATCCGCGTCAACCAGAGCGCTGCCTTCGAGAACTCGTTCGCGCAACTCCTCGCGAAGTGCGCCAAAAAGGGCGCTTCTCATCAAGATGCGCGTACGCCGTTCCTCGGTGGTTCGCAGGCGTCGAGCGCCGGAGCCGTTTCGGAATGCTGGAGCGTTAGAATCCATACTTACAGCCTTAACGGTATGGTGCATTATCACAGGATTACCGTCAAGGCGTAGTTTCACAATTTCACCCAAGAGGGCTCCCTCGGCCGTGTTGACCAAGCCCCAGTGCTTCGCTACGGTCGGCGCGATTGGAGTAGCCCCACTCGACCACGGGGGTCAGAGACCGGCTCATCACCATAAAGATGCGTCTTTATTCGGGAAAAATTGGTCCTATCGTCGATGAACTGATTCCGACGCTCACCGCCCAAGAGGAGGTCGAGATCGAACAGGAAGCCGAAGTTCGCCTGGACCTCGAGGCCGTCCTGAAGGAATTCATCCGACGAGAGCGGCAAGTAAGCGACGAGGCCAAAGATCGCATGGAACGCGAGGGCTTGGGTTTTTCGCAGTTGGGGAAGATGCGTCAGCGTGTCGCCAAAGAGATGGGCTTCCCGCAGCAGGACGAGATATTGCCCTACCTCGTCGACCAGCTGCTGAACATGCTCTTTCACAGCGCCAACGTGGTCGAAATCTATGCGGACGACGTCACGCTCCGCAAGAAGATCACGCCGGTGCTCCGACGTCATATGGAAGTGGAGACAGGGCTCGACGCCGAGGTGCGGTCCAAGATCAAGAACCTCCAAGAAGGAACCAACGCCTTCGAGGTCGAGTACGGCAAGGTGATGGACCAGATCAAGCGCAAGCGCGGCCTCGAGTAGGCAGCAGCATGCGGAGCATGACCGGATACGGAAGCGGCCGCGCCAAACTCGGCGAAGGTGAGCTCGTTATCGATTTGCGTGCCGTAAATCATCGGTTCCTCGACGTGCGCGTTCGTTTGCCTAGCCGACTGCAGGGGCGAACCCCCGTCGTGGAGAAAGTGATCCGACAGCGTCTTGAGCGAGGCCGAGTCGACGTGACCTCGCGGCTCGAGGGACAAACCCTCCCTCAGCCATCTCTCGACCTCGAGCGCGCCCGAGGGGCCTTCGACGCGCTGAAGCAGTTGCGCGACGAGTTGAGCCCGGAACAATCCATCCCGCTTTCTCTTCTGGCGTCCGTGCCTGACCTCTTCGCGACCCCGCGCACCATCGATGACGAAGCTCTCGATGCTGCCCTGACTGAGGCGGCCGCGAACGCATGCAACGCCGTGCTAGCGATGCGTCAGAGCGAAGGCACGGCGCTGAAGGCAGAGTTCGGGGTTCGACTCGGCGATCTGGAAGTCACGCTCGAGAAGCTCACGCGGGCCCTGCCCCAGATGATCGAGACCCGCCGGCTCCGGCTACGCGAACGGCTCGATGCATTGCTCGAGAACGTCGAGGTCGAGCTACAGCCCTCTCGACTCGAACAAGAGATCGCCGTGTTGGCCGACCGAAGCGATGTGGCCGAAGAGCTGGCGCGTTTGGACAGCCACCGGGGTCAGATGCTCGAACTCCTCGAAGATTCTCGCCAAGCTATCGGCAAACGCATGGACTTTCTGCTCCAGGAGATGAGCCGAGAAGCGAATACGATAGGCTCCAAGGTCCAGGAAACCGAGGTGACGTCCCTCGTGATCGCGCTCAAGACCGCAGTCGAACAAATGCGCGAGCAGGCCCAAAATGTGCTTTAGTCCTGCTCGCTGAAACGATTCGCGTGCCGCTGGGTAAGCCATGACTACCGCCGCAACGACCGATCCCGACATGATCCTTCTGATCATCAGCTCACCTTCGGGGGCTGGGAAGACGACCCTCACGCAGCGCCTTCTGCAGGAGTTCCCCGATCTCCGATTCAGCGTCTCGCACACGACCCGGGAAGCACGGGCCAACGAGGTCGACGGACAGGACTACCACTTCATCGACGAGGGAGAGTTCAGGCGACTCGTCGCGGAAGACTCATTCGCGGAATGGGCTGAGGTGCACGGAAACCTCTACGGAACGTCGGTCCAGGAGATTGAGCGAGCGAGGGACGAAGGCAAGCACGGGGTGCTGTTCGACGTCGACTACCAGGGCGCACGCCAGATCAAGAAGAAGTTCCCGAGGGCGGTCGGCGTCTTCATTCTGCCACCCTCGATGGAAGAGCTACGCAGGCGCCTCGACGGCCGTGGGTCGGACGACGAAGCGTCACGCCGACGACGGTTCCGAAAGGCACGCGAAGAGATCGAGCACTACCCGTTCTTCGACTACATGATCGTCAACGACGAGCTTCAGCAGGCGCTCGCACAGCTTCGCGGCATCGTGCTCGCCGAAGGCTGTCGTCAGTGGCGCGTCGCAGCCAAGGCCGAAGCGCTGCTCGATCGCTGAAACGCTACGTGCCGCCGCGACGCTCTGCCGTCAGTACTGAATGCCGAGAATGATACGCCACACCTGGGCTGTGCCGACGTTGAACGTTTCGCTGCCCGGTTCGCCAATTCCGTTGACCTCGAGGGCCCTGAGCCCGTTGAGCGGGAAGAGCGCGCCGTACTGGAACGCCGCGTAGAAACCGTCCTTGAGGCTTGGACCGTCCTCGGTGCGGTAGTAGACCGACACGTCGATCTCGGCGCCGAGATTCGGCTGCGAGGAATAGGTCTGCTGCTCGTACATCGCGCGGCTGTAGATGAAGTCCACCTTCGCACCGAAAATGCGCCCGAAGTCGGTGCGGATTAAGTCGTAGCTGATCGCGGGAGCCAGGTAGTACGCACCCGAAATGCGACCGAGAATCTCGCGAAACAGGATGAGGTCGATGCGGTAGTCCGGGTTGAAGGAGAAGGTCGAAATCGTTTTCTGGCCGACCGGCTGGGTTGCGAGGTCCTCGTATTGCGAGAGACCGACTACGTCGGGATCGCCCGATGCAGCGCCTCCTTTGAGGAAAATGCCGAGCTTTTTGGCGAGAAAGCGATACTCGCCTTCGAATGCGAAGCCCCATTCGCGGAGCTTGAACGGCTCACCCTCCGCGGTCGGCGGAAACTCTCCAGACGCGATGTTCTGTATCTTTCCGAGGATCGCAGCAACCTCGAACCGCAGCTTGAGGTCCTTCCACAGAATCTCCACGAAGGCGTCCGGAATGTTGATACGAGCGTCACGACGGACGAACACCGCTTCGATGTCTTCGACACTGCCGAACAGCGGTGCGGTCGAGCTCGATAGGAACTGAGTGCGGTAGATGTAGTAGGCGCCCGTGTTGAAGACCCATTTGCCTTTTGCGAGCTGCTTGAGTTGCTGGACCGGATCCATTCGCCGGGCGAACAAAAAGCTCCATTGGCGAGTGTCGTCCTGACGAGTCCCGTCCCGCGGGATCCCTTGAATGTCCTCGAGCGAATCAACCGTGAAGCCCTTGTTCACGAAGTCCCAGGAGACCCCAAAGAAGAACCCTTTGAACTTCCCGATGAGCTGGATACGATCGATCTCGTTCTGAAAGTCCGAGTCGAGCTGGGTATCGAGGACGTTCGTCCCCTCGCCGGCGTTCCACAGCATCCCGAGGCCCCACTGATGCCCCATGCGCCCGAACCGCAGCTGCCCGATTGTGCTGTTGGTGACCTCGCCCCAGGCGCGTCGAACGACGATATAGTCGCCGACGGTATTGCGGAACGATTCAGGCGGCGCCTGGGTGAGTGTGAGGCTGTCGACGGGAACGCCCGGTGCACGCCCAATGACCTGTCCGAACTGGTCGACGGACTTCACTTCCGGCGTCGAACCGAGCACGATGTTGTCGAACACGTCGAACATCATGTGGAGTCGGATGTTGTCACTGACCGCGAGCGTTGGCTGCATGCGCAGCCTCATGTTCGCGAAGCGGATGCTCTTGCTTCCGACGCACCGCTGCTCTTGTGTCGCGGGGGACGAAGGGGCTCCGCTGCACCCGCCCGCCGGCAGGATGCCCTGATTGTCCTCGCCGGCATCGAGTCCGATCCAGCGGCCGAAGGGCTGCCCGCTTAGGCGATCGAGAGGGAGTCGACCGAGCGCGAAGTTGTTGTTCATGTTCCCGCGGACCCGGAAGTACCCGCTCAGCGAGAATACCGGCCGGGGATTGGTCCAGGAGGCGAGTGTCGGATCGGACGCGGGAGGCTCCGCCATCCCGAGCAGCGCGGCGTCCTCGGCGGCCATCTCTTCTTCGGAGGGCAGGTCGTCCTCGTTGTAGTCCTCCACGTCGACGTCCTCTACCGCAACCTCTTCGAAGCCAAAATCGTCGGACGCGTCCACCGATTCTTCAACGAATTCAGCATCGTCACTGTCGAGGTCGAGGCCTTGTAGCGAAGGGGCTCGGAGCTGGGGGGGCGGCTCCTCGTCGACGTCGACCTCGACTTCGACGTCCTCTTCGACGGCGGGGTCGACGTATTCCTCGACTTCCGCGGGGTCGACGACGACTTCGACGTCCGTGCCCGGCAACGGCTCCTCGACCTGCGCCCCCGCAGCGGAGAAGCGGAGGCAAGCTACCCCAAAAATCACTAAGAAACGGCGCATGAGCACGTGCGGTCGGGGGCGTAGCACGGCGCAAACATGCGGGTCAACGAGGCAATTCACTCCTTGACCCAGGTGCGGAGGACCTTTAGCTCCGCTTGGGTGAGTTCTGCCGGCGAGAGCGTGCGCTTCACCCCACTCGGGGGCCTTTGCGAGGTTGGAATGAACTGCGCGGTGCTCGCGCATCGAGACGGGCTCATGGCGATCGACTGTGGCGTGGGCTTCACGAACCAGCTCGGGGCCGACATGGTCCACCCGGACTTCGCGTGGCTCCACGCCCAGGGCGACCGCCTAAAGGGAATCGTGGTCACCCACGGGCACGAAGACCACATTGGAGCACTCCCGTACTTCCTGAAGCGGCAGCGGGTGCCAATCTACGCCCCACCCTACGCCGCGAGCCTCATCGAAGCGCGGCTCGCCGAGCATGGGCTCGATGACATCGAAATTCAGGTCGGCGGTGCGGGGAGCCGGTTCGCGGTCGGTCCCTTCACGGTCGAGCGATTCGGGGTGCACCATTCGATCGCCGATGCAACCGGGCTGATTATGGAGACGCCGGTTGGCACGCTCGTCCATACCGGCGACTTCAAGATCGAATCCGAACCTTGCGACGGACAGCACTTTGACCACGATCGTCTGAGCGAGGTCGCACAGCGCGGCGTCCGGCTCCTGCTGAGCGATTCAACGGGCGCCGACGTCGATGGTCGCTCGGGACTCGAGCGCGACGCCGAGCAGGCGCTCCATCGCATCGTCTCGAACGCGAAGGCCCGAGTCGTGGTGGCGACATTCTCCTCGAATGTGTTCCGACTGCGGTCGGCGCTGCGAATCGCCCAAGCCCAGGGCCGAAAGGTCTGCCTGCTCGGAATGTCGGTGCGTCGCCACGTAGAGACGGCGATCGAACACGGCTGGCTACCCGGACTCGAATCGGTGCTGATCTCGGTCGACGAGGCCGCCAGTCTGCCAAGGGATGAGCTGATGGTCCTCGCCGGAGGCACTCAGGGTGAGCCCAGCTCCAGCCTCACGCGTCTTTCGCGAGGAGAGTACTCGCGGCTTCAGCTAGATGAACACGATACGGTCGTTCTGTCCTCGCGCATCATCCCCGGCAACGAGGTGCCGGTATACCAGGTAATCAATCAGTTCGAGCGGCGCGGAATCGAGGTCCTCACCCGGCGAGAAGACGCCGGCGTCCACGCAAGCGGGCACGGGTGTCGTGAAGAACAGCGTTCGATGATAAGACTCGTTCAGCCGGACGCGTTCGTGCCGGTTCACGGAACCCATCATCATCTGCGCCGACACGCAGAAATCGCTCGGGAAGAGGGGATTGCCGATGTGACACTGGTCGAAAACGGTACCGTGTTGGAGGTCCGTGAGGACTCGATGTCGATCGTCGACTCGATCCCCGTCGGCCGCGTCTACATCGACCGCATGGAACCCCTCGACGCAACGGTTCTCGAGGACCGCCGCGCCATGGCTTCAGGCGGCGTGGTCGCCCTCACGCTCTCCCTCCGAAACGGGTTCGTCGCCAAGTCGATCCGCGTTCTGTCGCGCGGAGTCGTCGCGCAGTCAGAAGAAGAGGTCCTTGCGCGCAAAGTCGCCGAGCGGGTGCGGGGCAAGATGCTGGGCAGACGTTTCACCGGATCCGACGACGCAGAGGAAGTCGCCACCGACGTCGCCCGGCGGTTCTTGATGCACAGCTACCGACGGCGCCCCCTGGTCACGGCGACGGCCTACGAGGGCACGTGAGGCGACCGAGTCGAAGCCTCGTCTTCTTAGTTTGCGTTGCCGGCTGCTACCGACACGCCGCGCCGGAACAACCTGCCGCAGAGCTCGCACCTTCCGGCGTCGTGCCTTCGGCCGATCCACCCGCGGAGCCCACTGTTGCCACGGCGGACCGAGACTCCACGGGGGTCAGACCCGCAACGTCTGCGGAGCGCGTCGCGATCGACGAGCTCTCGCGCGCCGCCGAATCGATCCGGCAGCTGCGCTTGGCTCGGCCCGTCGTTCTCGAAATCGAAGATGGCGAGACGATCGCCCGCAGCCTCTACGACCAGATAGACCAGGACGAGATCGAGCGCGCTGCGGTCCTCTACGGAGCGCTTGGGCTCCTCGACCCGGACGCAGACCTCCGCACGCTGTTTTCTGGCGTGCTCGGGGAACAAGTCATCGGCTACTACGATCCGGAATCGGGGCGGTTGGTCGTTCGCGAAGACATCATCGACGGGCTCCTCGGGGCCGAGGGGCCGGCACAGACTGAAGAAGCGCGGCTCGTCTTGGTTCACGAACTCGTCCACGCCCTGCAAGACCAGCGGCTGGGCCTTGGGAACGCCTACGGCCTCGACCGCACCGCGGATGAAGACAATGCGTTTCGCGCGGTCATCGAAGGAGACGCGACGCTCGCAATGCTTGCCAATACCCTCCGCGATCAGGGAATCCCACTCGCAGCTGCCACACGCCGAATCGAACAGATGGGGAATCTTCTCGACATCAGCGCGTTCGTGCAGGGTGAGAAGCTCGACGATGCGCCCGCACTCGTGCGCGTCACCCTCGTCGCTCCGTACATCCGCGGCCTCCAGTTTGCGGCGGCCGTGTATTCGGACGGTGGCTGGCCTTCGGTCAACCGCGCGCATCGCGCGGCGCCGAAGACCACCGAGCAGATCCTCCATCCAGACAAGTACCGGTCCGGTGAAATCGGAGAACCCGTTGCGGTCCCGCGGATCCCCGCCGTTGACGCATCGGGGTTCGAGCGCATCGACGAGGATACGCTGGGCGAGCTCGAACTCGGCGTGTACCTGGGTCAAGGGCTAGCTTCGGGCACCGACGAGGCGGCCGCAGCGGGCTGGGCGGGCGATCGAGTC
This sequence comes from uncultured delta proteobacterium, assembly GCA_963845195.1. Classification (GTDB taxonomy): domain Bacteria; phylum Myxococcota_A; class Polyangia; order Polyangiales; family Houyiibacteriaceae; genus SG8-38. The sequence continues at coordinate 984,390 of CAWJRH010000004.1, read as the reverse complement.
GTGATCTATCGACGCGGGAACACGACCGCGGCAGTTTGGTTCACGCTCTGGGACGATGAAGGAGAAGCTCAAGAGGCCCAGATCGCTGCCCGTCGCGCAACGCCCAAAGGCACCAAGTCGATCGTCGAACGTACGGGCCGCGCCGTCCTTATCGTCCGCGGACTCCCCGCCAGGTTTCATCCTCCCGTTCGAGACGCGTTCGAGGCCTTCGCGAGAGCGACCGCTCATGAACGATGAAACCGCATGCGGTTCCGTTCCTCGAGGCCGCATCGGTGCTTGAGCTTGTCTGCTTCGCAGGCGCGGGGTAGGACGTCCGGCGTGTCACGAGCATCCTGGGACGAATACTTCATGGATATCGCGCTGGTCGTCGCCGCACGGTCCACCTGTCCGCGCAAGCACGTCGGTTCGGTCATCGTCCGCGACAAGAACATCCTCTCGACCGGCTACAACGGCTCAGTACGGGGCCTCCCGCACTGTGACGAGGCCGGCCACATGATGGAGGACGGCCACTGCGTGCGAACGATCCACGCCGAGATCAACGCGATCATTCAGGCCGCCAAGAACGGTGCGCGAATCGACCAGGCCACGATCTACGTCACGGCCTCCCCGTGCTGGCATTGCTTCAAGGCGATCTGCAACTCCGGCATCAAGCGGATCGTGTTCGAGGAATTCTATCGCGACGAGCGCATCTTTGAGGTTTCCCAAGCGCTCGGCATTGAGCTCGTCGAGCTTCATCGCGAAAAGCGCAAGGCCTCGGCAGCACCTTGACGCCCTCCAACCAGGGCAGTACGAACCGCCGTCGACGACCGGCGCCCACTTATGCAGTCTGAAATCCGAGAGATCAGTCCAGTTCTGTTCGAGGTGACCATCGAGGTCCCCTGGGACCGTATTCAAAAAGACCTCGACGAGAGCTACCGAGAAATCGGGAAGACGGCGCGAATCAGAGGATTCCGTCCTGGCAAGGTGCCTCGCAATGTCGTCAAGCAGGTTTACGGCCAACAGGTGAAGGCGCAGGTGACCGGCACCCTCGTCGAGCAGGGCCTGATGCAGGCCGTGCAAGAGCACGAGCTTCACATCGTGGCACAGCCACAAATGGACGAAGCTCCCGAACTCAAACAGGGAGAGCCGCTCACGTTCACCGCCAAGGTTGAGGTGCGCCCCCGCGTCGACTCAGTGGAGATGAAGGGTGTCGAAGCCTGGGCGCGACCTATCGACGTGCCCAACGAGCAAATCGATGCGGAAGTCGAGCGGCTCCAACACCAGCACGCCGAAATTCAGGTGCCGGACCCCATGCGTCCGGCCGCCGACGGCGACCTCATCACGATCGACTACACCGTCTCCATCGACGGCGAGGAAAAGGAAGACCTGGGTGCCACGGACCGTCAGGTAGAGCTTGGCGAGGGTCAGCTCCTGCCCGCTCTCAAAGAAGCGTTGATCGGGCTACAGCCCGGGGAAGAAAAGTCGGTCGATATCGACTTCGAAGACGACCACCCCAACGCCGACCTCAAGGGCAAGACCGCCGTCTTCAAGCTCGCGGCCAAGCAGCTCCACGAAAAGCTCCTGCCTGAACTAGACGACGAATTCGCGAAGGACTGCGGCGACTACGAAACTCTCCTCGAACTTCGCCTCGGCATTCGCAAGCGACTGGAAGCGGCCGCCCAGGAGCGGGTCGACGCCGAGGTCAAAGAGCAGCTCGTCGACAGCCTCGTCAACCAGAATGCCATCGAAGTGCCGCCGTCGATGGTACAGCAGCAGCAACAGATGATGATGTACGAGATGGCCCAGCTGCTTCAGATGACAGGCCAAGCAGGCGCGCCGGGCCAAGATTTCTTTCAGGGCCTCGAAGACCGCGCCGAGCGCCGCGTCAAGGCGGGCATCCTCCTCGGAAGCCTCGCTCGCCAGGAGAACATCGAGGTGACCGACGCCGACCTCGATGCGAAGTTTCAGGAGATTGCGGACCAGACTGGAAAGCACATCGCGAAGGTCAAAGCGGACTACCAGCAGGAGGCGAGAGATTCTCTCGAATCTCAGCTCCTCGAAGAAAAGGTCATGGCCCTGCTGACCGAGCGCGCCGAGATCCATGAAGGCGAGCCGCCTGCGGCGGACGTGCCTGAGTCAGCGGAACAAGAAGTCGCCGAGACGGCCGAAGCGAGCGAAGATACGACCGAGACCGAAGTCGACACCGACGAGAGTGAGCCAAAGGAACAGCCATGAGCGAGCACGTGACCGCACAGATGTACATGCCCTGGGTCGTCGAGACGACGCACCGTGGCGAGCGCCAGTGGGACATCTTTAGTCGGCTCCTCAAAGACCGCATTATCTTCCTCGGCACCGAGGTCAACGACGACGTAGCCAACGGGATCATCGCTCAGATGCTGTTTCTCGAAAGCGACGATCCAGACAAAGAGATCACCCTTTATATCAACAGCCCCGGCGGTTCGATTACAGCCGGGCTCGCGATTTACGACACGATGCAGTACGTTCGATCACCGGTGGCCACCGTCTGCCTAGGACAGGCGGCCTCGATGGCGGCGTGGTTGTTGGCGTCGGGGACACCCGGCATGCGAAAGTGCCTCCCGAACGGCCGCATCATGATTCATCAGCCGCTCGGCGGGATCCGCGGGCAGGCGACCGACATCGAGATTCACGCCCGAGAGATTCTGAAACTTCGTGAACAGATGAACACGATCTTGGCCAATCACACTGGCCAAACGACGGAACGTATTAAGGAAGACACCGAGCGCGATCGGTACCTATCCGCAGAAGAGGCTAAGGAGTACGGCCTCATCGACGACGTGATTGCGGCCCAGCCCGACGAATAGGCTGGAAAACGCGGCGTATGCACGCCGCTAGGTCCTTGCCGTACAGGAACCAGGACGCTAGACTCTGCGAGTAATCATGGTGGATCGCAGACGAGACGACGGACACGGCAATCTTCAATGTTCTTTCTGCGGCAAGTCCCAGAAAGAAGTCAAAAAGCTCATCGCTGGTCCGACCGTCTACATCTGTGACGAGTGCATCGGACTCTGCAACGACATCATCGCCGAAGAGGTCGAGCGCGAAGAGTCGCTCACCACGACGGCGCCGCTTCCGAAGCCCGCCGAGATCAAGGACATACTCGACGAGTACGTCATAGGGCAGGACCGCGCGAAGAAGATCCTCTCCGTCGCGGTGCACAACCACTACAAGAGAATCGACTCGAAGGTCACCACCAACGACGTGGAGCTGCAGAAGTCGAACATCCTCCTTCTCGGACCGACGGGCTCCGGCAAGACGCTGCTGGCGCAAACGCTTGCTCGCATCTTGAACGTGCCGTTTGCCATCGCCGATGCCACCACGCTCACTGAAGCAGGCTACGTCGGCGAAGATGTCGAGAACATCATCGTGCAGCTTCTGCAGAACGCCGACCACGACGTCGAACGCGCTCAGCGCGGCATCGTATACATCGATGAAATTGACAAGGTCGCGCGCAAGGGCGACAACCCCTCGATCACGCGTGACGTCAGCGGTGAAGGCGTGCAGCAGGCACTGCTGAAGATCATCGAAGGTACCGTCGCGAACGTGCCTCCCAAGGGAGGACGCAAGCACCCCCAGCAAGACTTCTTGCAGATCGACACGTCGAACATTCTGTTCATCTGTGGCGGTGCGTTCGTCGGGCTGGACGACGTCATCGAGCGACGCATCGGAGAGCGAACCCTCGGGTTCGGAGCCGACATCCCGTCCCGTAAAGACAAGAAGATCGGCGCGCTCCTGGAACGCGTCGAGCCCGAAGACCTTCTACGGGCCGGACTCATTCCCGAGTTCATCGGCCGGCTCCCCGTCATTGCGACGCTGCACGAACTCCATGAAGACGCCCTCGTCGACATCCTCACCAAGCCCAAAAACGCTCTCGTGAAGCAGTATCAGAAGCTATTCGAGATGGACGGAGTGAAGCTGAAGTTTGCCTCCGGTGCATTGCACGCAGTCGCCCGCCAGGCGTTGAAGCGCAACGCGGGGGCACGTGGTCTTCGCGCCATCATGGAAAAGTCGATGCTCGACATCATGTACGACGTGCCCTCTCAAGCCGACATCCGAGAGGTCGTGGTAAACGAAGAGGTCATCAGCTCGGGCGAGACCCCGCTCATCGTTTACGAAAAGGAAGAGGCGGAGCTCGCTTGATGCGAACCGTGCAGTCCCTCGTCGCACTCACCGGGTGCGTGTAGAACGATGTTCTTCCATCGCAACGACAGCGACGACCCGAATCAAGCCGTAGGGGGCACGGAGGGCGACTCCTATCCGCTTCTGCCTCTCCGAGACATCATCGTCTTTCCTCACATGGTGGTGCCGCTGTTCGTCGGCCGTGAGAAGTCGATCAGCGCTCTCGAACAGGCAATGAGTCAGGACAAAGAGATCCTGCTCGCGGCCCAGAAGAAGGCCAAGACGAACGACCCAACCCCCGAAGACATCTTCGAGGTGGGAACCATCGGAACCATCATTCAACTTCTCCGTCTGCCCGACGGGACTGTGAAGGTGCTTGTCGAAGGGAAACGTCGGGCGCGTATCACACGCTTCCTTGCACACGACGACTACTTCCTGTGCGCGACGGAGCCCGTCGAAGAACTCTACGCGCCCAACGTCGAAATCGAGGCACTGATTCGCTCCGTGCAGTCAGCGTTCGACGTCTACGCCAAGCTCAACAAACGCATCGCTCCCGAGATGCTCATGACCGTGCAGACGATCGACGACCCGTCGAAGCTCGCGGACACGGTGGTGGTGCACCTCACCAGCATCAAGCTCTCCGACCGCCAAGAGATTCTCGAAACGGTCGATCCTGCCAAGCGCCTCGAGCGCCTGTTCCAGCTAATGAACGCCGAAATCGAGATTCTTCAAGTCGAGAAGAAGATCCGCTCGCGCGTGAAGAAGCAAATGGAGCGCACGCAAAAGGAGTACTACCTGAATGAGCAGATGCAGGCCATTCAGAAGGAGCTTGGCGAGCGCGACGAGTTCAAGAACGAGATTCAAGAGCTCGAACAGCAACTCAAAGAGAAGAAGCTGAGTAAAGAGGCGCACCTCAAGACGCGCAAGGAGCTGAAGAAGCTCAAGATGATGCAGCCGATGAGCGCCGAGGCCACGGTGATTCGCAACTACATCGACTGGATCCTCGCCCTGCCCTGGGATCACAAGAGCGAAGAGAACTACGACATCGACGCCGCCGAAGCGATTCTCGACGAAGATCACTACGGCCTAAAGAAGCCAAAAGAACGAATCGTCGAGTACCTGGCGGTGCAGGCGCTCGTGCGGAAGCTCAAGGGGCCCGTGCTTTGTCTGGTCGGTCCGCCCGGCGTCGGAAAAACCTCGCTTGCGCGCAGCATCGCCCGCTCCACCGGACGCGAGTTCGTGCGGCTTTCGCTCGGAGGTGTACGCGACGAAGCCGAGATCCGCGGCCACCGGCGCACATACATCGGCGCCCTTCCTGGTCGACTCGTGCAGTCCCTCAAGAAGGCCGGCACCAACAACCCGGTATTTCTGCTCGACGAAATCGATAAGATGTCCGCTGACTTCCGAGGCGATCCGGCGTCTGCGCTTCTCGAGGTGCTCGACCCCGAACAGAATCACAGCTTCGCCGATCACTACCTCGACCTCGACTACGATCTCTCGGACGTGATGTTCATCACGACGGCGAACACCTTGAGTGGCATTCCGCTTCCGCTCCGTGACCGCATGGAGATCATCGAACTCAGTGGATACACCGAGTTCGAAAAGCTCAATATCGCAACGCGATACCTCGTGCCACGACAGAGAAAGAACGCCGGACTCACCGAGATCGACCTGGAGATTACCGAGAACGCGATTCGTCAGGCAACGCACTACTACACAATGGAAAGCGGCGTCCGGAATCTCGAACGCGAAATCGGCAGCATCTGCCGAAAGATCGCGCGGAAGGTACTCAAAGACGGCGAGGCTGCGAGCTCCAAGACGTACCGCGTCGAAGCCAAGGACATCGCCGATTATCTAGGTGTTCCCAAATACCGACCGGACCGCACCAACGAAAAGGACCACGTAGGCCTCACAAACGGTCTTGCGGTCAATGCGTTCGGCGGGTCGATACTCGAATGCGAAGTGGCGATGGTTCCCGGCAAGGGCAAGCTTAACATCACGGGTCTGCTCGAAAAGGGCATGCAAGAGTCGGCGCAGGCCGCGATGAGCTACGTGCGCTCGCGGCAGAAGATGCTCGGACTCGAGGAAGACTTTCACTCTCGCTACGACGTCCACATTCATTTTCCGAGCTTCGTGCCAAAGGACGGTCCGAGCGCGGGCATCACGATGGCGACGAGCATCGCGAGCGCTCTGCTGAAGATTCCCGTGCGAAAGAACGTCGCGATGACGGGTGAGATCACGCTGCGCGGACGCATCCTCCCGATCGGTGGCCTCAAAGAGAAACTATTGGCCGCACACCGAATCGAGATCGAGACGGTCCTCGTGCCCAAAGAGAACGAGAAAGACCTCAAAGAGATTCCGCGACGCGTCCTCAACGACCTGCGCATCGTGCTGGTCGAACACATGGACGAAGTGCTCCGAGAAGCACTCGCACTGAACGACCCGGATGCATTGTTCGGGGAACACGTGGTTCGACCACTCGAATATCGTCAGGGCGAGCGAATTGCGCACGAGGGGCCGGGAACGGAAGAAGTGCCCGAGCCCACGGTCGACCCTCCCGGCGCACGGCAGTAGGGTCGCGGACCGCGCGATCGCAGCGAGCGGCGAGGCGTGCTACACGGAGCGCGCGACGAAGACATTCGGGAGCGTGGCGCAGCGGTAGCGCAGCGTCTTTACACGGCGATGGTCCCCAGTTCGAATCTGGGCGCTCCCACCAGGCCGAGGCGACGACAAGACACGAGCCTCGCTGAGGCCCAGCGCGGCAACTCGGTTCGCGCCTAGGCGTCGAGGCCAGCCCTGAGCGCTTGACCGATCTCGCTCATCGCGTCGTAGGCGCGGGGGACGGCGGTCATCGTCGCGAAGCCGTGCGGCAGGTCGGCGTAGTGCAGATGGGTCACCCTCACACCCGCATCCCGTAGGGTTGAGGCGTACTCCAGGCCCTCGGGGCACAGCAAGTCGAAGTGCGCGGTGACGACGATCGCGGGAGGCAATCCCGTGTGCGAAGGTAGTCGCAAGGGGGCGAACATCGGATCGTCGATGTCGCCGTCTGGGAGATAGGACCGGGTGAACCAGTCCTTTGTCGGTGCATCGAGTCCGAAGCCGGTCTGGAGCCCAGCGTTCTTTCGGCCGGGGTGCCATGGCTCGGCGACGGCCGGATAGATCAGGAGCTGGAGACTCGGCTTCGGTCCCCCACGATCGCGTGCGATGGCGGCGACCACGGCACCGAGGTTGCCCCCTGCGCTATCTCCACCAACCGCGACACGGGCCGCATCGATCCCAAACTCGACCGCGCGCGCCATCACCTCGAAGAACGCGTCCGCGCAGTCCTCTACGGCCGCTGGGAACGGCGCCTCGGGAGCGAGCCGGTAGTCGCAAGCGATGACTACACAGCCCGCGGTCGCACAGAGCCGCCGGCAAAGCCCATCGTGCGTGTCGAGGCTTCCTATCGTATGGCCACCGCCGTGGAAATACAGAAGCGCGGGCGCCGGTCGCTCGGGTTGCGTGTGCTCGGGTCGATAGATACGCGCCTCCCGGCGCCCCGAGCGCAGGTCGAGCAAGACGGTTTCGGTCGAAGCGACCCTGGGTGGCGGCGCCTCGGTTCCTTTCGTGATCGCAGCGTAGTAGCTCCGGGCGGCTTCCGGTGTCATCCGGGACATCGCCCGCGGCCGGCGTTGGGCCAAGATGAACAAGAGCTGACACCATCTGTCCAGCGTCTCGCCGTCCACCTCCCAGCGGGGCTCGGTCCACCGTCGCACCCAGGCCTCGGGCAGCTTCAGCGCGGTTCGAACCCCCAGGATGGTCACCCAGTCCTCAAGCGTCATACGCCTCGGGCATAGCTGTTCGTCGAGGTCCCTGCACCGGGACGCGAAGCCCTCGGAGGCCGCGCCCTGTGACAAATCAGGGGCGCAGGTAGAATTTCTTGGCATAACCCTTGGTCATCTACTGACCAACAGTCAGAATGGCTCTAGAGACCCAACCGGATGGCTGTAGCCGAGCGAAGAGAACGGGAGCGGATTGCGCGTCGGGAGGCCATTCTGGACGCAGCGCAGCAGCTCACCACCGAGGTGGGCTACGAAGCGCTGAGGATGGATGCGGTGGCGGAGGCCGCCGAGCTCAGCAAGGGCACTCTGTACCTCTACTTCGCCAACAAGGAGGCGCTTTGCGCTGGGGTCGCGACGCGGCTCATCGATAAGCTCCTGCCGATTCTGGAAGAGGACCTCTCCAAGGCGGACACCGGACTCGACGCCATCCGCCTGGTCCTCGAAGGCTATAGCGATTTCACGCGTAAACACCCGCAGCACTTTCGGTTTGCGGTGGCATGGCTCAGCGCGGGAGCGGAGCTCGATGATTCGACCGAAGCGTTCCAAGAGTATCGCCTTCGGGTCGGCCAAGTGCTTCAGCACGCCGTCGAAGCGATTCAGCGAGGTCAAACGGACGGCACGGTCCGCAAGGACGTCGACCCTCTTCCGCAGGCAATCCAGCTCTGGGCAAGCATGCTCGGCGTGATTCTCGTCGATCTCAACCAGGCTAGCTTCGCTCAACGAATCCCGGCCCCCATCGACCTGGCCCAAACCGTAGGCCTGCACGTGGACGCCATGGTAAGGGCGCTCGCGTACAAGGAGTGCTGATGTCGTCCAAGCCCCTGATTCTATCGCTGATCGTCGCGTCCGCCCTCGTCGCGGGGTGCAACTACAAGAAGACAACCGACATTCCGCCGCCGGTGGAGGTGCCGGATGCGTACAGCGAAGGCAGAGAGGTCCCCGAGCCCCCGGCACCCGAGACGCGAACCATTCCCGATGCGCGCTGGTGGCGGGCGATGGACGACCCCACCCTCAACGCGCTGATCGAAGAAGCCCTTCGGCGCAATCCCAGCATTCGAGGCGGCTGGGCGCGGGTTCGACAGTCGCACTACATCGCCAATCAGGTGCGTGCTGCCCGGATGCCGTTCGTCGGGTTCGACGGAGATTTCACGGCCGGAAAGAACATCCTCGCGTTCGGTGAGGTGCGCTCTCAACAGGCAACCGGCTCTATTCCAGTCTCGTACGAAGTTGACCTGTTTGCGCGTCGAGCGCGGGACCACCAGGCGGCGAAACTCGACGCCGAGGCGGCGAGACTCGACCAGGAGGCACTAGCGATTTCGATCTCTGCGGAGGTGGCCGAGGCCTGGTTTGATTCGATCAACGCCCGCATCGAAGTCGAGGTCGTCCAGGAGCAGCTCGAGACCGACCTCCAGTTCCTCGAACTCGTCGAGCTTCGGTACCGCGAGGGCCTCAACTCCGCCGTCGACGTGCATCAGCAGCGCCAACGGGTAGCAAGCCAGCGCGCGCTACTCGCGCAGGCCCAGGGGCGAATCGACCTGACCGACCAGCGACTCTCGGTGCTTCTGGGTGAAGCGCCCGGGCGTGAGTTCCCGGTTGCCGGAAAGACCCTTCCCGAGGTCGGCCCCACCCCGGACATCGAGGTCCCGGCGGTACTGCTCGAAGCACGGCCGGACATTCGAGCTGCCTACAAACGTCTAGAGGCCGAGGACCGTCGCGTAGCCGCTGCAATCGGAGCAAGGCTGCCGGTCGTGTCCCTCGACTTCGCGCCCTCATACACCTGGCTGCGAGCGAGCATCACACAGGAAGGCCAAGGCGAGCTCCAAACGCCAACGACGATTACCTCTGGCCTCAACTGGAACGCCGGCGCGCGCTTCTCGGTGCCGCTCTTCGACGGGCTGCTCGGGGTCTCCCAGATCAGAGGGCAGAAGGCGGTACTCGACCAGGTGCTCGAGCAGTATTCCGACACGATCCTCAACGGCCTCTACGAGGTGGAGAGTGCGCTCGTTCTCGAGCGACAAGAACGCCTTCGCATCCAGTACCTGCAGGACGAGTTTCGGCTCGCAGGAATCACCCTAGACGCCACCCGCGACCGCTACCGCGCGGGCCTCAGTGATTTCCTCCCCGTCCTAGCCGCCCTTCAGACTCGCCAGATTTCAGAACTCCAGCTCGTCTCGTCGAGGCGTCAGCTGGTGTCGTATCGAGTCCAGCTGTACCGCGCTCTTGGTGGGGCTTGGCCGGAAGAATTCGGAGAGCCTGAACATGAGTAAGCGCACAGACCGCCGTCTCAAATGGCTGCTCTCAATCGCGGTGCTCGGTGCTGCGGCTGTGGGGGCTTCGGTCTTGATTTCTACCAAGGAGGAGCCGCCCCGGGCCGAAAAGCCCCTCGAAGGCACACTGGTGGAGGTCGTCGAGGTCGAGAGCGATCGACACGAGGTCGACCTCCACGCGAAGGGCACGGTCCTCGCGGCCCAGAAGGTTATGGTCCAGGCCGAAGCCGGCGGTCGAGTCGTCTGGCAGAGCCCAGAGCTCGTGGCCGGAGGTCGATTCCAAGAAGGGCAGCCCATTGTCCGAGTGGACCCGCGGGACTACGACCTCGCCGTCGAATCGCTCCGCTCCGAGGTCAACCGGGCGCGGCTCGAGCTTCGGCTCGAGGGGCGGCGCGCCGAGGTTGCCAAGCGCGAGTGGAACTCGTTCGGGGACATCGATGCGACCGCGGACCAGCGCGCGCTCGCCCAGCGCGAGCCGCAGCTCGAGGCTGCACGGCTTGCACTCAAGGCCGCGCAGAGTTCGCTCAAGAAGGCGGAGCTCGACCGAGCACGGACGACCGTCCGGGCGCCGTTCAACGCGATGGTGATTTCCGAAAATGTCGATCTCGGGCAGCTCATCAACCCTCAAAGCACAGTGGCCACGCTGGTTGGCACGGACGAGTTTCACGTCCAGGCATCGGTCCCGGTCGAAACGCTGTATTCGATGCGGATTCGAACCGACGATCGCGAAGGTTCTGCGGTGAGGGTCAGTCAGCGCCTCGGTCAGGGAACGATCGAAAGGCAGGGTGAAGTGATTCGCAAGCTGCCCGACCTCGATCCGGGTGGCGCGATGGCGCGAGTGCTGATCCGCATCGTCGACCCACTGGGCGACGACGACGCACTCCCTCTGCTTCTCGGTTCTTTCGTCAACGTCGATGTCGAGGCGGTGCCACTCGAACAGGCGATCCGCGTGCCCCGGTCGGCGCTGAGGAACGGGCGAGAAGTCTACGTGATGAATGACGAAGACCAGCTCGAGATCCGTCAGGTCGAGATTGCCTGGGCAGAGCCCGACGCCGTACTAGTCACCGGCGGGCTTCGACCCAAAGACCGGTTGGTGGTCAGCCGCATTCCGACACCGATCCCCAACATGCCTCTGCGCACCATGCAGCCTGAGGCCCCGACGAACCCCGAAGCTCCCACCGGTCCGGCCGCAGCCGCAATCCCATGACGCCTCCCCGCTTCGAGACAGACACGACCAAGGGACCGATCGCCTGGATGGCGAAGAATGCGGTGGCCTCGAACGTGCTGATGTTGGTTCTCATCATCGGCGGCCTGGTCACCCTCGCCTCGGGCATCAAGCAGGAAGTCTTCCCCGAGGTCGAGCTCGACATCGTTTCCATTCAGGTGACCTACCCGGGTGCGAGCCCGGAGGAAGTGGAGCAGGCAGTCATCCTGGCCGTCGAAGAAGCCGTCCGAGGGGTGGACGGGGTCAAGAAGGTCAGTTCGACTTCTCGCGAAGGCCTCGGGACGGTCAATGTCGAGCTTCTGCTCGGAACCGACAAGGACCGTGCACTGAACGACGTGAAGAGCGGCGTCGACCGCATCACGTCGTTCCCGCAGGACGCGGAGCGTCCGACAATCAGCCTTCTCTCGAACCGGCGGCAGGTGATTTCGCTGGTTCTCTACGGTGACGTCGACGAGGCGACGCTGCGCGCGGTTGCCGAGAACAGCCGCCGAGACCTCCTGCGCGACTCGCGCGTGACGTACGTGGAACTGTCGGGCATTCGCCCGCTCGAGATCAGCATCGAGGTGCCGCAGGCCCAGCTTCGCAAGTACGGACTCACCCTCGACGACGTGTCGGCGCGAGTTCAGGCAGCGTCGGTCGAACTGCCCGGCGGCGGCGTGAAGACCGACGCGGGCGAGGTCCTCCTGCGAACTACCGAGCGCAGGGACCGCGGAGACGAGTTTGGCGACATCATTGTCCTCAGCCAACCGGACGGCTCGCAGGTACGTCTGCGAGACATCGCGCTCGTCAAAGACGGATTTCAGGAGAACGACAAAGAGGCGACCTACAACGGCAAGCGCGCCGCGATGATCAACGTGTTCCGCGTTGGAAGCGAGACGCCGCTCACGGTCGCAGCAGCCGGCCAGGAGTACGTTCAGCAGCTTCAGGACACGCTTCCCGACGGCCTGTACGCCGCTCCTTGGTACGACACCGCCGAGATGTACGAACAGCGCATTTCGCTGCTAATGAACAATGCGCGCATTGGCCTGCTGCTCGTGTTGTTGACGCTTGGGTTGTTTCTGGAGGGCCGACTCGCGTTCTGGGTGACGCTCGGAATCCCAATCTCGTTCTCTGGCGCCCTGCTCTTCTTCCCGACCGTCGACGTCTCGATCAACATGATTTCGCTCTTCGCGTTCATCGTCACACTCGGCATGGTCGTCGACGACGCAATCGTCGTGGGCGAATCGATCCACAAGCAGAGGAGCGACGGCAAGGGGCCGCTCGAAGCTGCGATTGGCGGTGCCCAGGAGGTCGCCCAGCCCGTCATCTTCGCGATCCTCACCAGCTGCGTTGCGTTCGCGCCCATGCTGATGGTTCCGGGGCCGATGGGGAAATTCTTCCGCGTCGTACCCATCGTCGTCATTGCCGTGCTGTTGGTGTCTCTCGTCGAATCGCTGCTGATTCTGCCTGCCCACCTTTCGCACCCGATGCCCGGCTGGCTTCGCGTGGTGCTCACTCCGTATCTCTGGTTCATGAATCTCGTGGCGAAGCTCGAGATGCCTCAACGGCTGCAGCGCTTCATCCAAAAGCTGTACGTTCCGCTACTCAACAAGTCGCTTCAGTGGCGGTACTTCACGATCGCGCTCGGGGTAGCAACACTTCTCTTCTCCATCGGCTACGTGGCCGGTCGCGTGCCGTTCACCTTCCTTCCCAAGGTCGAAGGAGACATGATCACCGCCCATCTCAAGATGCCGGTCGGTACGCCTGTGGCCGATACCGAACAGATCGCCGACGGCATCGCCGCGGCTGCCCAGGGCATCATCGATGAACAAGACGACGCACTCCAGGGCGAGACGATTTCGCGCGGAGTCTACGAAGAGGTCGGCGCGAAGAGCATGCTGGAGGCGAGCCCGGAGAGTATCGGTGGAGGCGACGGGAGCCATTTCGCCACGGTGATGGTCTACCTGACCGAAGCGACCGGACGAGAACTCACGACCCAGCAGTTCGTCCAGCAGTGGCGCGACGAGATAGGCGAAATCCCGGGAGCGGAATCCCTCACTTTCGCGTACGAGGTCGGCGTCGAGCCAGGCAGCCCCGTCGACATCGAACTCATCCACGACGACGTGGCGGCGCTCGAAGGGGCTGCCGAGCGCCTTGCGAAGGAAATTGGGTCCTACAGCGGTCTGCGCGACATCGACAGCGGAGTCACGAAGGGCAAGGAGCAGCTCGACTTTCGGCTGACCGACACGGCCATCGCTGCTGGGCTCACCGAGTTCGAGCTTGCGCGACAGGTACGTGGGGCGTTCTTCGGCTCGGAAGCGGTACGTCAGCAGCGCGGCAGAGACGAAGTTCGCGTCTACGTCCGGCTGCCGCTCGAAGAGAGGCGCTCGCTCTACAACGTCGAGGAGCTCGTCATCCGTACCCCGAACGGCGGCGAGATGCCGCTGTCGCAGGCGGCTAGCTTGAATCGGGGCCAGGCCTACACGGTAATCAACCGGACCGATGGGCGGCGCAACATCAGCGTCACCGCAGACATCGCCGACGAGGACGCCAACGCCAACGAGATCGTCGGGCAGATCGTGGAGCGTGAGCTTCCGCAGCTGATGGCCGACATTCCTGGCCTCGCCTACAGCCTTGGCGGCGAGCAGGAGCGGCAGGCCGAAACGATGCGCGCCCTCGGGCTCGGCTTCGTTCTGGCGCTAATCGTCATGTTTTCGATGCTCGCGGTCGTGTTCAAGAGCTACACACAGCCGATCTTAGTGATGTCTGCCATCCCCTTTGGGATGGTCGGCGCCGTCTGGGGCCACGTCCTCATGGGATTCTCGCTTAGCCTGATGAGCATGATGGGGCTGGTGGCGCTCTCGGGCGTCGTCGTCAACGATTCGCTGATTCTGATCGTATCGGTAAACCGGTACAGGCAAGAGGGCATGAGCATGTGGGATGCCGTCGTCGCCGGTGGCGCGCGCCGGTTCCGACCAATCCTGCTGACCTCGCTGACCACATTCTTCGGCCTGATGCCGATGATTTTCGAGAAATCGGTTCAGGCCAGGTTCTTGGTGCCGATGGCGGTCTCACTCGGCTTCGGCGTGCTCGCGGCGACGTTCATCATGCTGTTCATCGTCCCCTGCAGCTACATCATCCTCGACGACGCGCAGCGAAACATCTCGAACCTGGCGGCTCGACTCCGCGGCAGGCCGACCGTGCCGCCGCCGCCGCCTTCGATGCCGACCGATGCCGACCTCGAAGCGTTGGTTGCGGGCGAGTAGTAGCCCAGCCCCACTATCTCAACCCTGGTTCAGGCCGCGTTCGCCAGCGTCCAACTACCGGTTGGCGCACCGTTGCGGTTGAGTTCCGCGGGGCGCCTCAGCAGGCCGAGCGCACCCGTGGTAGCGTGCAGCCAAGCCCAGTTCATCAGGCTTCCGTAGGCGTGCATGGTGTGGGGGCGCTGTGGAGTGCGACGCGCGTGGTCGCGGGCTACTTCGAACACTTCGAGATAGCGCTTCACACAGGCCTCGGGGTCTGAACGCCGCTTCGCGTTGCGCACGGCAAGGTCGGACATCTGGTTGCGAAGAGTGGTCTTGGTGAGCAGGAGCTCGATGTAGCTCGCGAACTGACGATTGGCTTCGGCATCGCGGGGATTGATGAGGAACCCGTCTTCGCCGTCTGCGACCTGGCCGGCCACTCCCATGTCGTCGTTCATTGCGACCACGGGAAGCCCGCACCAGAGCGCTTCGCTCACGACCTGGCCGTACGTCTCCGAAAGAGACGTGTAGAGGAACAGGTCGGCGTGTCGGTACCAGGCAGGCATCTGCGCAAGGCTTTGCTCGCCCACGAAGAATACCCTGTCGGCTATCCCCAACTCGGCCGCGAGGTTCTTGAGCGACTCGTGCTCTGGACCATCTCCGACTAGCGTGAGAGTCACGTCGGCTACACGGAAAGCCACGTGCTCGGCGAAGATGTGAAGAATGCGGTCGACTTCCTTTTCGCGCGCGTGGCGACAGGCAACGAGGAGCCGGCCCCCTGGCTTTGCCGCTGCGTCGAAGGGATCGTCCTGGTCGCGAACGTCGAAAATGCGCGTTTCGATGGCACGGGGGATGACGTGAATCGGCACATCGACCCCGCGGTCTTCCCAGTAGCGCTTGAGCCCTGGGCTGAGGCAGACCAGCCCATCGCCCACGTTGTATGCGTCCGCCGTCTTGTGCTCGATGTACGGAATCAGGCTGTCCGAAAAGAACTCGTTGACCGTCGGGACCGCGTTGAGCGAGTCCGGCAGGACGACGTTGTAGACGCTCGGCATATGGAGGGTGTTGACCGAAACCATCGGCACCCCGTGCTTTTCACGGAGCCAGCCACCGGCGTAGAGCAAGCCGCTTGGGCTCTGAACCAGAAGCATGTCGAAGTTGGCGTCGGCGAGCTGCTGGAGCGAGCTGCGAGAGGGCATCGCTAGATATAACCCTCGCTGATTGCGCAGCGGGATGCCGGGAAGCGAGATGTGCCGCGGGGGCAGTTCGCTCGGATCGGCGTTCGGGTCTTCCGGCCCGACGACCGTGACCTCGTGACCCCGGGCGCTCATCTCACGGTAGAGGAACTGCGATGCGTAGGACGACCCGTTGGCGTACGGAATACGCACGTAGTCGTTGAATATTGCCAGTCGATTCAGCCATTTTCGCTCGTGCGAATACATCTGTGGGCCTCCCTAAGCAGCACTTGTGACACTGTCAACCGTGACCTGGTTTCACACCTGTGAGGAAATCCGTTGTGTTTCGACCACAACCCAGTAGAACCGCGCACCACCCGCCCCGTTTGCATTGGCTTTTTGGGGATAAGTGAGCGACGGTCAGCCTCCCTCGTGTGCCTCCGCGATCCCTTTTGAATGTAATGCGAAAACTAGGCCAAGTTTCCGACACCACGTGATTCGCGCAGTTTTAATACTTCTGGGTATGCTTGCCGTGGCGGTTTTGGGCGCACTTTCGGCCCGGAACATCTCGCTCAACACAAGCCTCGAGTCGCTGCTCCCGTCGGATTCGGTCTCGGTCCTGTCGATCGAGAAGACTCGCGCCAAGCTCGGAATCGACGAACCACTCACGGTCCTCGTCGCCTCGGACGACGCCGAAAGTAACAAGGCGCTGGCCGCCCAGCTTGGCGAGGCGTTCGAACAGTGGCCCGAGACGCAGTGGATCATGACCGGGTATGGGCTCGACGGGCTTGCTGAACGCGCACTCTACTACGTCGACACCGAGACCCTCTACGACTGGAGCGAGCTTGCCGAGGAAGCCCTCGATTGGGAGGTTTGCAAGGCATCACCCCTCTGCGTGACTATCGCAGACCCGCCCGAGCTTCCCGATAGCGATGACGTGCGCGCGGCGGTCGATGCGTCGGCGGCTGGACAGGTTCTGCAGCAACTGACCGGGACGTCCGCCAAGAAGGCCGGAGCCTCGGAGGCAGAAGAAGACGGGGCGCCGACGGCGCTCTGCGACGATGACGGCTCGGTGTGCGCAGTGCAGGTGATGCTCGACGGCTCGCCCGGAAACCTCGAGTTCGCCCGGGAGATCAAGTCGCGGGCCGAGGCGATCATCGAGCCGCTCGAACGCGCGCAGCCAGACGACACGCGAATCCGGGTCATCGGACGTTACCGCGTGGCCCCGCTCGAGCACGAGATCATCCTCGAGGACCTTCGCCTCGTGACGATTCTTGCCGCGGTCGGCTCGCTTCTTGTCGTGCTCATCTTCTTTCGAGACGTGACGGCGCTGATTCAACTCGCCGTACCGATGCTTTCCGGGCTCGCGGTCGCAATCGGCCTCATCGTCTTGATCCAGCCCAACCTGAACATCATCAGCGCGTCGGCGCTCGCGATCCTCGCTGGCATGGCGATCGACTTTGGGATCCATCTGTTGATGCACTACCAGTCTGCACGCGCCGAGGGGCTTGGGGTGCGCAGTGCCGCGGTTGCGAGCGTCAAAGAGCTCTGGGTCTCGCTTCTCGTCGCCGGTATCACGACTGCATGCGGATTCGCGGCGCTGTCGATGACGGACTTCCAGGGCTTCTCCCAGATGGGATGGATGGCCTCCCTCGGAATCATCGTAACCCTCCTTTGGACCATTGCGATTTTCCCGAGCACCGTCTACCTCATTCCCGGACGCAACCAGCCGCGAGGCCTTGGGTCGTCGAAGCCGGGGGGAAGCCGGGCAGTGGCCATTGGCGGGCTCGCGCTGTGCGCGCTCTCAATCCCATTCGCGGCGCGAGTCGACTTCGAGCGCAACCTCGGCGAGCTGCAGCCCAAGGTCGTGGGCCACGGGATCAACGCCAACGTGATGCGCGCTCGCGGCAACATCAATGCGCTCTACCTCGGTGAGTCGGCCGACGACGTCGCCAGGGCGCTCGACGGGCCGGCGATGAACGAAGCTGGGCCCGAGATGCTCGGCGTCGAACCGGTGGTGGTCTCGGCGCAGGTGATCTTCCCGGACGATGCCGACGAAAAAACCGAACTGCTCGACAAGATCCGCGACACACTGACGCGGGCACGCAAGAAGGCGATCGAGCGCGAAGACCCCGAAGCTCTCGAGGAGATCGACGAGATCGAGCCCTGGCTCGACTTCGAAGGCCCGCCGAGCCCAGAACACCTTCCGCGCTGGCTAGCCGCCACCCTCGTTGAAAAGGACGGCTCCGTTGGCAAGAGCGGCATAATCTATGTTCCGCTTCGAGGCTCCGATGCCGAAGCGATGGAGCGTCTTGCCGACTGGCTCGACGTCCTGCGCGCCGAGAACCCGAACGTAACGTTCGCGTCGGCCGAGGCACTACTCGGAGAGGTCACCCCGTCGTTGATTCGGGATGCGCCCTTAATCCTCGGGCTGGTGTTCCTCGGGCTCATCTTGGCCACCGGAATCGCGAGCCGTTCGTTCGCTGTGACGCGGGATGTGTTCCTCGCGACGGCGATGACGACGATCTTCTTCGCCGCTGCACTCGATCTCTTCGGGCTAAAGCTCCATCTCTACAATCTTCTTGCTGTGCCGGTGGTCATCGGACTCGCGGTCGACGGCGCCGTCCACGTGCGATGGGCCCAGCGCGATTCAGACCCACGACGACGCTACGCGACCTACAAGGCAGTCGCCGCCTCAACGCTGACCTCGATGGTCGCCTTCGGCGCACTGATGACGGCAGATCACCCGGGGATCCGTGGACTCGGCACCGTGGGTGCGCTCGGGCTGGCGATCTCGCTACTCGTGAATCTGATCTGGCTGCGGGCCTGGGTCGGGAGCCGCGATCCGCAGTTGACCGACGAGACTGCATCGTGAACCCTTGCCCGCCACCTCCCACCGAGGTGGGCGTGATGGAAGGAGCCTCTGTACGTGTGCGGCATCGCAGGAATGCTGGCGACCGATCTCGACGCCGCGCCCGATAGCGACGCCGTTCGGCGCATGTGTGACGCGATGGTGCATCGCGGTCCCGACGACCATGGGTTCCGCGTCGACGGCCCCTGCGCCCTCGGGCACCGACGCTTGTCGATCATCGACCTAAGCCCCGACGGCGCGCAGCCGATGACCAACGAAGACGACACGATCGCCGTGGTCGTCAACGGGGAAATCTACAACTTCCAGGCCCTTCGCGCCGAGCTCGAGCAGAAGGGCCATCACTTCAGGTCGAAGTCGGATTCCGAAGTCGTTCTGCATCTCTACGAGGAGCGCGGCGTCGACTTCGTCGATGCGCTGCGCGGAATGTTCGCGATTGCGCTCTGGGACGGCCCACGCCGGAGACTCGTCCTGACGCGCGATCGGTTCGGGATGAAGCCGCTCTACTACCATCGCGGCCCGCGTGGACTCGTCTTTGCCTCGGAGCTCGGCGCGCTGGTGGCCTCAGGACAGTTCGAACGCGCGCCGAACATCGACGCCATCGACTCGTTTCTGTCACTCCAGTACGTCCCTGCGCCGTCCACGGCCTTCGAGGGCGTACACAAGCTCCCTGCCGGCAGCCGCCTGATCTGCGAGGCGGGGATCGTCCATGAGCCCGAACCGTACTTCCAGCTCTCGTTTGCCCAGCCGCGGCAAGACTCGCTGAGCGATCTCACCGCAGAACTGCGCTACATGATCGACGACGCCGTCCAGGCGCGGCTGGTCTCCGACGTGCCGCTCGGAGCCTTTCTTTCTGGCGGTGTCGACTCGTCGCTCATCGTCGCATTCATGGCGATGCACTCGAGCCAGCCGGTCAAGACCTTTTCCGTCGGGTTCAGCAGCAAGGACCACAGCGAGCTTCCCTACGCACGAATGGTCGCCGAGCAGTACGGCACGGACCATCACGAGGTCGTCGTGGAGCCTGACATGGCCGCCGTGGTACCGAAGCTGGTCGAACACTATGGCGAGCCGTTTGGAGATAGCTCCGCCCTCCCCACCTGGTATCTGTGCGAGTACACCCGCTCTGGCGTCACGGTGGCCCTGAGCGGGGACGGCGGCGACGAAGCGTTTGCAGGGTACCGCCGCTACATGCACTCGCGCATCGCCCGGCGCATTAGGAGGCTTCCAAGCCCGTTGCCCCAGCTGATCGCCCGCACCCTTGGAGCGATTCCGATTCCCGCGGCCCAGCAGGTGCGCGACTACGGGCGTCGTCTGATGGAACCCGAGTACGTGCGTTTCCTCGGACTGGCAGCTCACATCCCGCACGAAGACCGTCTCGCGCTCTACGGCCCACGCATGCGCGCGCGCTACGCGGAGGATCCGGTCGCAGAGCGGTTCGGCACGCTGCTCGCGAATGCGACCACGGTTGACGCGGTCAATCGCCTGCTCGAGCTCGACATCAAGACCTACCTCGCGGACGACATCCTCACCAAAGTCGACGTGGCGTCGATGGCACACTCGCTCGAGGTGCGATGCCCTCTGGTCGACCAGGAGGTGATGGCGTTTGCCGCTTCACTCCCCGGTTCGGTCAAGCTCCAAGGACTCACCGGCAAGCTGATTCTCCGCCAGGTCGCCAAGGACCTGCTTCCGAAGGCGATTCTGGATCGACCGAAACAAGGCTTCGGACTTCCCGTCGACCGCTGGATGCGCGAGGACCTCGCGCCCATGTCGCGCGACCTCCTGCTCGACCAGACGGCAAGAGAGCGCGGGATCTTCGACCCCTCGGCAGTCGAAGCACTTCTGCGCCAGCATCAGCGAGGAGAGCCTCGCGGCGATCAGATCTGGGCCCTGATGATGCTCGAGCTCTGGTATCGGAAGTTCATCGACCAGTCAGCCGAATGAGCCGCCGTCGAGCACGCGTTGGGCGAGCGAGCTGTAGAGCTGCGTACCGGCAAGCCGCTGAATCACGGTCTCGTCGGTCATGGTCGCGACCACCTTCTTGCTGCGCACCGAGGCGTACCAGTGCACGGTGACCGTCGTCGGGTCGAGCGCTTCGCGCCCGTCGACGCCCTCGCGATAGCTGCGGAACCAATGCGCGCTGATCTCCGGGGGAAGCGGATAAAAGACCGGGGGCGCAAACACGTGAAGGTCGTCACCATCATAGTCTGCGTACGTCGCCTGAAGTAGATGGGTGCCGAGCGCGTGGGGGCGGTTCCAGCGTGACTTGGGGACCTTCGTCATCGCGCTGAGATACGCGGCACAGAACCGATGGCCGGCCACGCCGCCCATCACCGCGCCGTTGACCGCTCGATGGTAATGCGACTCGATCGCCGGAAAGTAGCGATAGCCATATGGCAGACGGCGATAGAGATCGCGCACGGTGGTCTTGAGGTAGGCCTTGGCTTTGACGCGCGGGTCCCAGGACTCGACAACCTCGCGGGGGAACACGATGTGCTCGTGCCCGAGGAAGCCGGGTGCGGTGTGCCGTACTGCATCGAACGACCGTACCGTCAGCGTATCCATGTCGAGGTAGACGCCGCCGTCGCGATAGACCAAGGCGGTGCGCACGAGGTTCGAACGGGCGACCGGCGACTGGAGAGCCCCACAAAGGTCGGCGAGCGCGGAGCCCGACGCCTCGTCGCAAAGAGCCTGATCGTCGAGGTGCACGAATTCGACTTTCGAGAGAGTACGAAGCGCTTCGACGTGCGGAAGCGGGTCGAGCGCGTCGGTATGGTGGAGCCGCACGGCCCCGAAACCGCCGTGGCTTGCGGCAGATCGGATGGCGAGCGCATGCAGATACGGGAGCTTCGGCCCGTACCAAACGAAGTGCGCAATCGATGGAATCAGCGCGGGGACAGTAGAAACTTCGGTCATCGATTGGCCTCGGCTGTGGGGCCCTGTGGGCGCCCGAGCGGCGGGTCGCCGATGACCTAGCATCGGCCAACCGAGCCGTCGACACTCGCTCTGCGCTACCTCCCGCCTACCGCAGGGAGAATTATTCGCTCTCCATTCATCGAGCCCTTAGAATTCGAGCCGAGTCCCATGACCAGCCTCCACGTCATAGTTCCCGATTTCGCACCCGCAGGTTGGCGATGGATCGAAGCCTCCAACTCCGACAGGGGCTGGGACTGGAACTTCTACCCGCCCGGCAAGGAAGCCTACCGCACCGCCGCGCGCGAAAGCCGCCGGAGCGACGCGTCTCTCCTGTTCAGCCACGGCTACGTCGACTCTCGTGCCTGCGCGCTCCACCGTGCGGTGCGGGGCTACGGCACGCCGTTCTTCGTGAGCTTTTCGTTTCACGCGCCGTTTCAGTTCGGCCATCGCGACCGCTTCGTGTTCCGCAGGCTCGCACCTCACATGAATCTCGTGGTCGTTCACAGCGAGTACGAACGTCAGGTGTACGCCGAGGAGCTCGACCTGCCGCTCTCGAAGATCGAGGTGGTGCCCTGGTACTACGAGGACGTCGAGGTGCAGGATCCGCCGATGTTCGACGGCCCTTACGTCTCCGCCGTCGGCGCAAGCATGCGCGACTACGCAACCCTCTTTGACGCGATGAGGGAGCTCCCCGACATTCGTGTGGTCGTTATCGTTCGGCCGGAAAACCTGGTCGACCTCGACGTCCCTTCGAATGTGACTGTCCTCGAGAACGTCCCGAAGAGCGCACTGTGGAATATCCAGCACCACAGCCGGCTTCACGTGCTGCCTCTGACCCAAACCGCTCGTTCAGGTCACGCCTGCCTCACTCAGGCGATGCACTTCGGACGAGCCAACGTGGTCGCCGCAGTCCCGTGCATGACCGACTACGTCTCCGACGGCGCTACGGCAAAGCTCTACGAGCCCGAAAACGCCGATGACCTGGCGCATGCGATTCGGACGCTGTGGGACGACGAGGACACGATCGCACGGCTCGGAGACAACGCACGCGAGCACGCCAAGGGTCACTTCTCGCAGCGTTTGATGGGCGACTACGTAGAGTCTCTCATCGCGCGATTCACCTGAGGCGTTCGCCTACTGTTCGATACAGAAGAGTCGAAGCGCGACCGCACAATCTGGGGTCGCGGCGGCGGTCCATTCGGTGTTGGTGCGGCGCGTGCTGCCGCAGAGGCCGCGGAGTTGGCCATCGTTGGTCGTGAAGCCTTCGCAGTCGCCGTCCGCGAACGCGGCTCCCGTGGGCAGCGTGCCCGTCCACACGTCGCCCCCGCGGGAGACACCGCGCGCGTCGCGGTCGATCGGAGCCTGGATCGAGCCATCGACGAGGTCCGCCCAGTCGTTGGCGATCACCGTGCCGTCGACGAGCACGTAGGGCACCTCCGATCGGGCAAGCCGATCGACGACCGGCGTTTCGATGGTCGACAGCCAGGCCTTGAACTCACCCTCGAGGCCCGCCGTGGACGCCTGTGCGGTGCAGAGCGCATCGGCGCCCATCAGTCCGCCGAAGTCTGCCTGCTGGGTCGTATCGGTCACGAAGACGAGTCGCGTCGTGGCACCTCCGCCGGTTCCGGCCGCGGAGTCAGCGCCCGAATCGCCGCAGCCCACAGCGAACGAAGCCAGCACGATCATCAGGACTCGAGCATTCATCGGGCCTTCTTCGCACCGAGGACGCATTAGGGCAACGAAATCGCCCGATCACCGCGATGAACGCTGCGTTCTAGGACTGTCTGGTCGCGGTCTGCGGACTGGGGGCGATGCCAGACGCACGTGCCTGGGCCAACTCCGTGTACTCGGCGAACGCGGCCTCGAGGTCGGTCACTAGCTCGTGGACGTCCGGGAACCCCTGCCAATCGGCGTTGAAGCCCCAATGAAGCACACCGTTGTAGCTGAAGAGCGCGATGCCGACATTCTGGTTCCGCATGATCGGTACGAGCGGGTAGATCGCGCGCAGAGGGGCGTCTAGGATGAACAGCGGCAGCGGAGGGCCCGGCACGTTGGTCACCACCACGTTGTAGGTCCGGAGCTTCATCGACGCGATGTAGAGTTCGGACAAGATTCGCTTGCTCGTCAGGTCGGCCACGTCTTCGATGAGCTCGGCGCCGCCCGTTTGGTTCGACTCCTGCTTGAGTTTGGTCGTGCAGGCCACCACCTTCTCGAGCCTCTTGATTGGGTCGGGCTCTGCAATCGGGAGTTCTGCCAAGAGCATCGCAATGTGATTCCCAGTTGCTCCGCCCCGCTCCTTCTGCGTGTTCACGGGCAGGAAAGCCTTGAAGTCGTGGACACGGTCGACATCGGTCCCGCGCGCCTTGAGGAACCGACGCGCCGCACCGGTGGTGGTTGCGAGCACCACATCGTTGATGGTGCCCCCGAAGGCGTTCTTCACGGCCTTCACATCGGCGAGGTCGAACGAAGTCCAGTCGAAACGGCGGTAGGGACTCACGTCGTCCCCGACGAACTCGTTTCGCGTGGCGGGCTTCATGCCCGAGCCAAGCACTCGCGCCAGGCCCCCAAAGTTCTGTCTCACCCGCGGCGCGAACTTCGAGAGCTGCCGGACACCGTCGACCCGGTGCTTGATCTCTCCCTTGAGAAGCTCGACCGTCGTCGGGGCGGGCCGAGGCTCCCAGGGTTTCGCTTCGCGCACCTGACCGGTGGGCATCATCTGGAGCAGCGCTTGAAGAAGCCCGACGCCCGCGACACCGTCGACCATGCAGTGGTGTGCCTTGATGACCAGCGCGAAGCTGTCGTCGCCAACGCCTTCGACGACCCAGAACTCCCACAAGGGTCTGCTTCGGTCGAGCCTCTGCGAAAACAAACGGCCGACCAGTCGCTTGAGCATGCGTTCGTCGCCCGGCAGCGGAAGCCGCGTGTGGCGGAGGTGGTACTGGATGTTGAAGCGGTCGTCGTCGACCCAGACCGGGTGTCTGAGACCAGGAACCCAGGCCAGGCGCTGCCGGTATCTCGGAATCGAATCGAGGGCCGCCACCGTGTAGTCGGTGATGCGTTCGATATCGAGACCGCCGTGGTCCATCGTGAGCGGCTTGGCATCGAAGAGGAGTACCGCGCCCACGTGCATGGGTGCCGTGTCGTTTTCGACGTCGAGGAAGGTCGCGTCGAGTGCGCTCAGTCGTTCGTGAAACTCATCGGTCATGGCTGGCACCGATGATACGCCGAGCGCCGACTCTCGCCTAGAGCTGATGCCAGCGGTGATGCCGTCGAAACGCTAGCGCTTCCGTGCGAGCATCAAACCGTCGCTGATTGGGACCAATGACGCGTCGACGCGTGGGTCCTTCGCGACCTTTTCGGTGAACGCCGCCACAGCGCGCGCGGATTCGTCGTCTGGGCCTGGGTCCACCACGCGGCCCTCGAGAAACATGTTGTCGACAGAAATCACGCCCCCTGGACGGAGCAGGGTGAGACACTGCTCATAGTATCCTTCGTTGCCGAGCTTGTCGGCGTCGATGAACGCGAATCCGTAGGTACCGGCCTCTCCTGCGTCGATCAAGGCATCGAGGGTTTCCGACGCCGGAGCGATCCGAAGGTCGATACGGTCGGCCACCCCCGCTTCGTCCCAAAAGGGACGCGCGATGGCTGTGTACTCTTCGCTGACGTCGCAGGCGACGAGGCGTCCGCCCGGCGCAAGTGCCTGGGCGACGCACAGCGCGCTGTAGCCGGTGAATACGCCAATCTCGAGCGCCCGCTCCACGCCTAGCGCCCGCACCAAGAACGCCATCAGTTGCCCCTGTTCGGGGGAGATCTGCATGATGGCCCGCGGGTGCGTCGCTGTCGTTTCGCGAAGCCTCCGAAGCACGTCGCTCTCGCGGAACAGCGACGCGGTGCGAAGGTGCGAGGCAAGCGCCTCGGAGAGATGAATTGTTTCGGTGGACATGATTGGTCACGGGATGGTCGCACGGCAGCTGCCAGCCCGCACCTGCTAGCGCTCCCGCGCAACCGTATCGGCGAGTGGACGCCAGTCCGCGGAGCTGGCGCCGGTCCAGCCGCAGTGCGCGCCTCAGCGGCCGAGTACACCCCGGGTGAGTTGACCGACGGACGCGAAAAAGCCCAGCTCCCCGAGGGGGGCTGGGCTTTGGCGCGGCGGACGGGACTCGAACCCGCGGCCTCCGGCGTGACAGGCCGGCGTTATAACCAACTTAACTACCGCCGCATTTCCCCAAGGGCTAGCCCATCGGGACGGCCTATGTAGTCTGCCCCCCAGGAGCTGTCAAAGACCAGGGCAACGCCGAAGGCCAGGCCTGGCTCAGCCCTGGCGGCCGGCCTCGACCGCGACCAGCCCGGCCCGCGCCTTGTTGACGGTTTCTTCGTATTCTTTGTCCGGATCGCTCGCTTCGACGATTCCGGCGCCGGCTTGGAGCCACATCTCGTCGCCCCGCGCGACCAGCGTGCGAATCGCGATGGCAACGTCCATGTTGCCGTCGAACCCGATGTACCCGACCGCCCCGCCGTAGACGCCGCGACGCTCGGGCTCGAGTTCTTCGATAATCTGCATCGCCCGCACCTTGGGCGCGCCGCTGAGGGTGCCCGCTGGGAACGTCGCCCTCAAGACATCAAGCGCATCCCGTCCGGGCGCGAGCTCCCCAACGACGTTCGAAACGATGTGCATCACGTGCGAGTAGCGCTCGATGAGCATGCGGTCGGTCACGGTGACGGTACCTGGCTGGCTGATCCGACCGACATCGTTGCGCCCGAGGTCGACAAGCATCACGTGCTCAGCCCGCTCCTTGGGGTCGGCGAGCAGCTCCTCGGCAATCGCGTCGTCTTCGCGCTCGGTCTTACCGCGATGTCGCGTCCCTGCGATGGGACGCACGTACGCGTTTCCGTCTTCGAGCCGCACCAGGGTTTCGGGGCTCGCGCCTGCAACGATGCGGTCCGGGAGCCGAAGAAAATACATGTACGGGCTCGGATTGATCACGCGCATCGCACGATAGACGTCGAACACGTCGGTCTCACCGCGCGGCACCCGAAAGCGCTGCGACAGCACTACCTGAAAAATATCGCCAGCACGAATGTAGTCTTTGGCCTGCTCGACCGCCTTGCAGAAACTCGTCCGGTCGAAGCTCGAGGGCGGGAGCTCGAGGTCGGTGTTGGCCCCAGGAGGATGGAGCCGTCGCGGAAGGGTCGGACGATTGAGCGCGTCGAGCGCCGCGTCGATTCGGCTCGTCGCGTCGCGATAGGCCTCGTCGAGGTCGCCGTCGACTCTGGCCGGAACGACGACGCGGACCGTTCCGCGCACGTTGTCGAAAATCAGGAGCGTACCGCCGATGGCGAAGCAGAACTCCCAGTCGTCCTCGCGGCTTAGCTCCTCGCCCACGGTCGGCTCGAACGTACGGATGGCATCGTAGCTCACGAACCCGACCGCTCCGCCCCAGAAGCGCGGAAGCCAATCGACCTCGGGAGGACGCCACTCGGCAAGGGTCTCTCGAAGCCGCTCCCACGGATCGACGCCGAGTTCCTCCTGCACCTTCCCTTCGACGATCCGCTCGAAACGATCGGCGACGCCGCGCACGATCACATCGGGCTCCGCGCCGACGAAGCTGTACCGGGCCCATTTCTCGCCGCCGACCACGCTCTCGAGAAGATAGCTCCCAGGGCCATCACCAAGCGTCGCCTGCGCCATCACCGGGGTGAGCCGATCGGCGATCACCTCACGATAGACCGGCACGACGGTCGCATCCCGGGCCAGCGTATCGAACTCACTCCGGGCGGGGAAATACTCGCTCACCGGTCTCGGATATCACCGACCCGGGTGTGCGCCAAGGTGCCGCACTGTCTTCGACATCGGCCAGAGGATCCCTGGTGACATTCGTGCTAGAGGCGGGCAAATGATCACGGACCTCCCCCTCGCCGAAGTCGACCGCGAAATCGCCGACTGCATCACTCAGGAAGCTCAGCGTCAGCACGAGAAGCTCAGGCTGATTCCAAGCGAAAACTACGCGAGCGTCGCGGTGATGGAGGCCTGCGGAAGCATCCTCAACAACAAGTACTCGGAAGGGTACGCCGGTCGCCGGTACTACGAGGGCCAACAGAACATCGACAGCGTCGAACAGCTGGCAATCGATCGTCTGAAGGCGCTCTACGGTGTGGACCACGCCAACGTGCAGCCCTACTCCGGCTCGCCCGCCAACCTGGGCGTGTACTTTGCGTTCTGCGATCCTGGAGACACCATCATGGGCATGGGCCTGCCAAGCGGCGGGCACCTGACACACGGCTGGAAGGTCTCGATTAGCGGCAAGTACTTCAACGCCATCCAATACGGAGTACGCCGCGAAGACCATCGCATCGACTTCGACGAGGTCGCCTCGCTTGCGCGCGAGCACAAGCCGAAGCTGTTGTTCTGCGGTGCCACCGCGTACCCGCGCGTCGTCGATTTCGCGAAGTTCGCCGAGATTGCGCGTGAGGTCGGGGCGATCCTCGTCGCCGACATCGCGCACATCTCAGGCCTTGTCGCCGGTGGGGCCCACCCGTCGCCCGTCGGCTCCGCCGAGGTCATCAGCAGCACCACTCACAAGACCCTGCGCGGCCCCCGGGGCGGTATGATTCTGTGCGACGAGAAGCACCGCAAAGCAATCGACCGCGCGGTGTTTCCGGGGCTGCAGGGCGGCCCGCACAATGGCACGACCGCTGGCATCGCGGTTGCCGCCAAGATGGCGATGACTGACGGTTTCAAAGAGTATGCGCATGCGATCGTCGACAACTCGCGCGTGCTCGCAGAGACGCTAACCTCGCGCGGCTTCGATCTCGTAACCGGCGGAAGCGACAATCATCTGATCCTGATCGACCTCACGAGCAAAGACGTGCCCGGCAAAGTAGCCGCGCAGGCGCTCGACCGCGCTGGCATGGTGGGCAACTACAATTCGGTCCCATTCGACACACGCAAGCCGTTTGACCCGAGCGGCGTACGGATCGGGACCCCAGCGATCACCACGCGAGGCATGCGCGCAGACGAGATGAAGCGGCTCGGCAACTGGATGGCGGACGTCGTCGAAGACGTCGAAAACGACGCGGTCATCGAGCGAATCGCCGGAGAGATCAAAGACCTCTGCGACCAGTTCCCAGCTCCTGGCGTCCCGCTTCGCTGAGACCGCCCCAGGGCTCGGCCTTCGCGGGACGGCGACCGGCAGGCACACAGCCGGGGGGCGTACGTTCAGGGGTATTCGCATGTACGTGACCCCCTCGCCCCTGCTAGACTGGCGCTCGGATGTTCCTACGAGGAAAGCGGATCGTCGTCGGCATCGGCGGCGGCATTGCTGCGTTCAAGGCGATCGAACTCGTTCGTGAGTTCATGCGGCGAGGCGCGGAAGTGCGCGTGATGATGACCGAGGCCTCCCAGCACTTCATCGGGCCGATCACGTTCACCGGCCTCACCGGACAAGCCGCCGTGACCGACCTCTGGGCCAAGGACTACGCGGGGGAGGTTCACGTGGAGCTCGGCGCCTGGGCCGACATCGTCGTCGTTGCTCCGGCCACGATGAATCTCCTAGCCCGTGCGAACGCAGGTCAGGCCGACGACATCGTTCTGGCGACACTGGCATGCACCAAGGCAGAGGTTTTCTTCGCGCCGGCGATGCATCACCAGATGTGGACCCATCCGGCCACACGAGAGAACGTCGCGCGGCTGACCGAACGCGGTGCCGTCATCCTCGGCCCCGTCGAAGGTCCGCTTGCCAACGGCGAGATTGGCCAGGGCCGCATGATGGAGCCTCTCGACCTGGTCGATGCGATCGAGCAGCGCGCTGGCACACAGAACGACCTGGCCGACATGCGTCTACTGATTACGGCGGGACCCACGCACGAGGACCTCGACCCCGTGCGGTACCTCGGCAACCGCTCAACTGGGCGCATGGGGTACGCCCTCGCCGCTGAGGCACTTCGGCGGGGCGCTGAGGTCACGCTGGTTACCGGCCCCGTGGCGCTGACACCTCCCCAGGGGGCGGCAGTCGTCGCGGTGCGTTCCGCCCGTGAGATGCACGAGGCCGTCATGGCCCGCTTTGCTTCAGCCGACGTCGTGGTGATGGCCGCTGCCGTGGCTGACTACCGGCCGGAGCAGGCCAAGCCTCACAAGATCAAGAAGGCGGGCAACCTCCAACTCGAACTGATGCGGAACCCAGACATCCTCGCCGACGTTGGGCAACGACGCGTCGACCGGCCTGCGGTGCTCATCGGCTTTGCGCTCGAAACCGAGAACCTCGAGCAGGGAGCACGGCAGAAGCTCGTAAGAAAGAAGGCCGACCTGATCGTCGCCAACGCAGCGTCCGACGGACTTGGCAAAGACACGAATCAGGCGGTGCTCGTCGATGCGGAGTCGGCGATACCGCTCCCGCAGATGACCAAGACCGCTCTCGCGAACCAGATTCTCGATCGGGCCCTCGGCCTATCGAAGCCCGCGCCGCGTCCTCGGTCATCGGAGGCGGAACACGATGCCCCAAACTAAGGCGAGCCAGCCGTGAGCACCTCCCTCATACGAATGTTGCTCGCTTGCGTGGATGGCCAGATCTCACGCGAGGACACCGTGGTCGCCTACCGTGCAGCGGAAGACAAGCACGGAGTGCGCATCTACGACGACCACGATGCGCGGGTCGCCCCCGGCGCCTTCAAGCCTCACATGCCGATTCTCTGAAGCGAGAGTCCGCACGCTCACCCGAAGCTGGGAGCAGTTCGACCGTGCGCTCGAGCCCCTCGGACGGGCAGCCGAGCGCGAACTGGTGATCGGTACTCTCGGTCCCTTCGTCGCAGATTCCGGCCTGTGGATCGCGGGCGCCGATCTTGCCGACGATCACTTGTTCATTTTTCGCACTGGCGAGGTCGGGTCCTGGACCGGGGACCAGTGGGACTACCATCTCGCCAACTTCGCGGCGGTCACGCAGTACAAGGGTCGCGACGAATGGACCCCGGAGCGCGTCGTCGATGAGATGCGGCGCGCGCCTCGGTACAAGGACTGGGTCGACCTCGTGCGAAGCATCGTCGCAGAAGTCAGAGCCGCTCCACCGCGCTCTGCGTAGAACCCTCGCTCACAGAGAATCGACGGGGCCGGCGCCTTCCCGCAGCACGACAGCCTGATCGCCCGTCAACTCGATGACCGTCGAGGGCTCGATGCCGCCCCATCCCGCATCGACTAATGCATCCGCGTGTCCGAAGCGCGCGTGCAGCTCGTCGGGATCGTTGAGCACCTCGCCGTCGATCATCGCCGACGAGGATACAATCGGCCGACCGAGGCTCGCGAGCAGAGCCTGCGCCACCGGATGGTCGGGTACGCGAATACCTACCGTCTTCTGCTTGCGCAGAAGCAGCTTGGGAACCTCGCGCGTCGCCTGGAGCACGAAGGTATAGGGGCCCGGGATCAGCCGCTTCATGATGCGGTAGGCAAAGTCGTCCACGTGAGCATACCGCGCAATGTTGCTGAGGTCGGGACACATGAAACTGAGGGGATGGTCCTTCCTGAGGCGACGAATCTGATAAATGCGCTCCACCGCACGCTTCTGGTGAATATCGCAGCCGAGGCCGTAGACCGTACCCGTGGGGTAGACGATGACGCCCCCCCGTTCGAGGATTTCGGTCACCTGCTTGATACGGCGGGGCTGTGGGTGGGTCGGGTGAATCTCGACACGCATGGGCATGAAGCAGCTAATGAGAGGGGTGCATGCGGTCAAGGCGACGAAGGACTAGAAATCGTCACGCAGATGCGCTACCTACACGCCCGATTGATGACGCAAGAGCGAGACCCGCGCCCGTACCTCGTGCTCACGGTGCTATTGGATGGGGCGGCCCGCCCGGCGGCCGTCACCCGGAGCCATGGTGATGCCCTCGAGCGCTCTATGATGGCGACCCAAGGCCAGGAGATCGCAGGGCTCGATCTGGTCGAGCTACCAATCGCCCCAGCGGTGTTCAAGGCGCTGCGAACCCCGCTGCAGATCCCCGAAGACCAAGTCGGCCTCTACGACGTGTTCCCTCTGGCCAGCCACCTCGCCCCAGAGCTGCGGAAGATTGCGGGCCAGTTTCTCGCCGCGGAGGCGCTGTGGACCCTCGAAGAGCAGGGGCTCTTGGGCGGCGTCCCGGTCAACGTGAAGCTCGACGTGCCTCAGGGCTGGAGTGCCGCTCCGAAGGAAGTGCATCAGCGGCTCGTCGATGCCGGCGCGCTCGACCTCACCGAATCGGGCATCAACGCCTACAAGGCAATCAAGACCGCCTGGGACTCCCGCCCCGCTAGTTGAGCGAGTATGGGCGCTCGAGCAGAAACTCGGCCACCTCGGCATCGAACACGTCGCCGTCGGAGATGTGCATCTGATACGTGCCCTTCATCGATCCCCGTTCGGTCTGCAGAACCGCGCCGCTGGTATATCGGAAGCTCTCGCCCGGACGCAGCACGGGTTCCTCGCCGACGACTCCCGGACCCTTGACCTCTTCGACGTGCCCGAGCCCGTCGGTGATGATCCAATGGCGGGAACGAAGCTGAACTACATCGGTGCCGTTGTTGGTGATGGTGATCGTATACGCGAACACGAATCGACGAGAAGCCGGGTGCGACTGTTCCTCGAGGTACTCGCTCTGTACCTGAACGAGGACACCGCGAGTCTCAGCGCGTGAATTCGACCTGCGTGAACTCATGTGCGCGCCTCGACGTGGCGCCATTCGATGGTGGCGAGGTCCGCGATGGACTCGCAGGCGCGGATGGGAACGGCGGCGCCCTTGGCCTGACGACTGGTGACGAAGTTCAGCATCTGGTCAATGCGGTAGCACATAGAACGTCTTGCCAACGGGTCCGGCACCGGCGGAGTCTGATCCAGGAGGCGCCTAGGCGCCAGCAACGACGCCGCTGGCGCGGCCCGCCCCGCGTTGGAGGACGCGGGCGACGAACGCGGCAGCCAGGACGACCAAGACGTGGTCCATGGGAATGCGGAATCGTATGCGGGTGAAGAAAAGCGCCATGAAGAACGCGTTCAGAAAGAATAGAGCGATCAACAGGGCCTCCGTGCGCCCCATGGGGAACCGCCCAATCAGGAAGAGCCGGAGCACGACGCAGAGGAGAAGCGGCCCGTAGGTCACGAGCATGAGCAAGTCGCGAGCACCGCTGGATTCCGAGGCCGTCGCGAGCTGATCGCGATAGCTGAAGTAGTGCATCCACTTCTCGCCGTACAGCTTCGCCGCTTCACCAGGGTTGTCTTCCATCCAGTCGAGCGCGGAGTCTCGAAAGAACCGATCGCGCTCATCCTCGGCAAAGCCAGCAGACTCCTCATAGTAGCGGGTGATGTCCGCGTTGGTGCCGCTGTCGCTGGTGGCGTTCTCCGAGTTGCCGAGGAGGAGGTTGACGCCGCTATTGGTCGAGACGAATACGAACGAGTCGAACAGGCGGTAGTTTCTGATCTGCCAACTGCCAAGAACCATCACGACGACCGCAATTGCCGCGATGCTCGGCCCGATCGCTTGGCCGCGATAAACGACCAGGAGCCATAGACCCACGAGGATCAGCGAGAACACGAACGTCGGAACAGAGAGGATCAACATGCCGAATAGCAGGCCCCCAAGTGCGGCCATGCCGATACTCGGTGGGCCATCGGGCCGAGTGACGATGACCAAAATCGAAAGAAGTAGGGTCGCCGACAGGGTCTGTGGGTAAAGGGTCCCAGCGGCGTAGAAGAACACCGGATACATCGCGGCGAACACGGTGGCGAGAAGCCCGGCGAGCGGCCCCGCAATGCGTTTCCCTAGGATGTAGAGAAGCAGAAGCGAGAGGGCGAAGCAGGCGTAGTTGACGATGCGCAGAAACTCGATGTTGGCGCCGAGTTCGAGGAAAAACGCGAGGAAACCCGGGTACCCAGGAGGTCGAAGCGCAGTGAGTGTCGTCCCGTCCTTGGTGAGCGAACCGAACTCCGAGAGGCCGCGGGCAAGACCGAGGTAGTCGCGCTCGTCGTAGTATCGGAGCTCTGAACCGAGCCTGAGCGAGTAGAGCGTGCCGGCGACGAATACCGCACCGGCGACTGCCGCTGCAAGGCGAGGCGCTCGATCCTCCAAGGTTTCGACAATCGAGTCGAGCTTCATCTTCGGGCGTCTCCCGCGGGTATCGGCTTGACCCGAATTTCTTCAATCGAGAACTTCTCTCCCACGGCGACCATTCTCAGGGCATGCGGCCCCTTTGTCAGATTTACGAGGACTCGACGGGCGTCGTTGAGACGTGCGAGTTCGGCGACGACGGCGCCGTCCACCTCGACGAGGAAGCGTCCCTCCCCTGTGCCCGCAACTTCGATGCCCACTTGCCCCGTCGAGGACGCGATGAGCATCCAGGAGTACCACTCCTCCCGAACGTCGCTGGTCCAAGGCAGGTGACGCGACCAGGAGTCGTTGTGGGCGATCTGGGTGCGACTGACGTCGGCGTCGTCGAGGCGAAGCACGGCAGGAAGCGGGCGGCCATGGGTCGCCTCGGCTGGGAGCTTCCGAGTCGCGTTGCTCAAGCTCTTCACGATGGGGTAGGCGTCGGCACCGGCAAAGTCGTAGCTGGGCCAGTACCGATAGACTCCCCAGACGTTCATGAACGTGCCCGACTCTTCCTTGATCCGGATCGCCTCGTCGTTGATCGCTTCGGTGCGCCCGTCCTTCAGCTTCGCCCATTGGTGCATGGGCAACTGCTCGAAGTCGCCGCCGAGCGACCACCCGCCCTCGTACGCAACCACCTGCAGCCCGAAGCTGCGCGCGTAGTTGGCCTGGGAGTTGAGCTGATAGGCGTAGTCCGGGTTGGCGACCTGCCCTTCGGCTTGCCCCTCGGCGAAGCCACTGTTCATCATCGCATCGATGCTCGCGATGCGTACTTCGTCGAGAAGCAGATACGGCTCCCCGCGCTCCGCAACGAAGCGAATGACGTGCTCGCCGGGCTCCTCGATTTCGAAGACCGCGCTCCCGAAGGTCGACTCGAGCGTGTCGAGCTTGCGTCCGAATGCGCGAATCTCCGCGTGGTTCTTCGACACCCGCGCGTCGGCCTGGCCCCGAGGGCTCACCTTGCGCTGGTCGACGAAGATGTCGAAGGGCAAATACGGAGGCCATCCCTTTCCAGGACCCGCCGCTCGAAACACGACTGCATACCTGCCCGGGCGCGCGAACGACACCTTCTGGCTCACCGCGCCTCCGGAGCGAAGGAACGCCGCCTGCGTTGGGACCTTCGGTGTGGGCAGACCGTAGATGCCACCGATGCCCTCTTGCCCGCCGAGACTGACGATTCCGGACTCTCCCTTGAATGACCATGCACTGCCCTCGGGCCGCACGCGGAGCGCATTCTTGGGCACCACGGGCCTGCTGAAATCTGCGTCTAGGACTACGGTATGCGACTGCTCGCCCATGGCGTTGCGAAGCCCGTAGTAGTCGGCGCCGCCTGCGCCCCAGACATAGTACGAGACCGGCTTGGGGTTGTGTACGTGTTGATCGGTCCGATTGTTGAAGTAGCCGTCGATGAAATCGAGGGAGCCGAGGGCCGTGTCTTGATAGTTGTCGTACTGGTATTCGAGCAGGACGCGTATCCGCGCACCCATCGCCGCGTCGCCAAACACCCGCCGGAAGGCATCGCTCATCGCGACCGTGCGCATCGCGTGCCAGCGACGGATGGCCCGAATCGAGCCCCCTCCGCGCACGGTACCGTCGTAGTTGATCGCTTTCCAGGTTGCCGAGTTGGCCCGCTCCTCCGCGATGCTCTTTTCCTTGGCGAGACGCGTCGTCTTGAAGGCCCAGTTCCAAATCTCGTTGTCGAGCTCGACGTAGACGCGAAGATTCGGATTGAGTGGCGGGTAGACCGGGTTGGCGGTCGGCGATGCGTATGGCGCGGTGCCGTCGGAGCCGTACCGCAGGAGCTGGGCAAGCTTTTCGAAGTACTCGTCGTCCGCGGAAATCGGCACGGTGATGTAGAGATCCCGGCCGGTTTCGTTGGCGAGCATCACGGTGTACTCCCAGTTCTCTTCGCCATCGGGTCCGAGGTAGAACGCATAGCCGGGGCGAGTCCGGCTCGCCCAGGTGCCGGGGTCCTCGTTGTCTTTGCCGTCGATGCGAAGCACCGTGAAGCGGTTCGCAACCACTTCGGCGAACGAGGCGTTGGCTACGGTACCGGGTTCTTGCGGATCTCCGCCCCCCATCGTTCGAGGTCGCATCAAGGAGATCGCACGAACGCCAGGTCCGCCTGACGGGCGCTCGCCGCCGTCGAAGGTCAGCATGGTCCGCGACCCATCAACAGTGAGGAGCGCGCGGGTCGCCTTCGCCGCGGATTCGTATCCGGTGCCCTTGGGCAGTGCTTTGTCGTAGCGCTGGCCCCCCACCTGAAAGC
Source organism: uncultured delta proteobacterium (assembly GCA_963845195.1). Taxonomy (GTDB): domain Bacteria; phylum Myxococcota_A; class Polyangia; order Polyangiales; family Houyiibacteriaceae; genus SG8-38. Next base: position 948,397 of record CAWJRH010000004.1, on the reverse strand, counting down.
TTAGGGCTCCGCAGCACTTCTGCGCGACGCCGGCCCTGGCTTGAAACGAAAGGAGGTACGTGCCTGCCATTTCGAGGTCGAACGGTTCACCCTCGCTCATGATGAGCTCGAAACTCGGAGTCGTGGGCCAGCCGTTGGCATCGAGGGCGCCGGCATCGCGCCCATAGCGGGCCGTGAGCATCAGGTCGGCAAAGACGTACGGGAGCCACGCCCATGCGTTGACGTTGAGACCCTGCTGCACCACCGGGTCGATCACTTCATTGGGAACGCTCGGACTCTCCCACCGCAACGCGCAGCGTGCCCTTGCGCCGATCGAGCGGTACTCGATTTCGACCTCGTACGACTTGCCCGCCTCGAGCTCGAACGGCGACGACCGAAACTCGCCGGCGGCCTTGCGTCGAGCGACCAGAGTCGACCAAGCGTCCGTGCCTGCCTTGCGGACCCTAAGCCTGATCGCCGAGTCCGCGACGCCGGTGAATACATACGGCTCGCTGAACCGCGGGATCAGTGTCCCGGTCCACCGAACGGAGAAGTCAGTTCGCGGAAACGAGGCCAGCGTGGGTGCCGTCGACCCACCGACAGGCAGCACCTGACCCCAGTCGAAATCGATGCGCACGTCCCGACGACGGAACGCGGGCTTGCCGGCGAGTTCGGCGTTCGCGAAGTAGTCTCCCTGCACTCCCGCATCGGTAAAGCCGCCCCCGACTGCGTCTGGGGGTACCGCCCGGGCCTGTGACCAGGCGGTCGCGCAGAAAAGCGCTACGCACAGCCCCGCGACGAGCCTGGTCATGAAAGCGCTGCCTTCGGGTGTTGAACGCGGGTCAGTCGCACGAAGCATTGGCTCCCATGCTGACGAGCCCGGGGCCTGGCTTCAAGCCGGAGCCCCGTTTTCTCTCACTGTCGGTGATTCGCGTGACGAATCAGCAAGCTGTTCTACTTTTTGGCCTTACGCTCGGCCACCTCGGCCTGCACCTTCTCGAGGATGTGCTTGGGCACGGGCGCGTAGTTCTTGAACTCCATGGAGAACTGGCCGCGCCCTGAGGTCGCCGACCGCAGGTCGCCGATGTAGCCAAACATCTCGCTGAGCGGCACGTCGGCCTTGATGCGGACGTTGGTGTGGCCCTTCTCTTGCGAGTTCACCATGCCGCGGCGTCGATTGAGGTCGCCGATGACGTCACCGACGTTGGCGTCGGGCACGAAGACGTCCACCTTCATGATCGGTTCGAGCAACTGGGGGCCCGCCTTGGGCATGCTCTGGCGGAACGCTGCACGGGCCGCCGTTTCGAAGGCCATCTGCGAGGAGTCGACCGCGTGGAACCCGCCGTCGTTCAGCTGGACCTTGAAGTCGAGAAGCGGGAAACCACAGAGCGGCCCCTCGTGCATCATCGTCTTGAAGCCCTTCTCGACCGACGGAATGAACTCCTTTGGGATGTTGCCGCCAGTGATCTTGGACTCGAAGAGGAAGCCTTCCCCGGGCTCCGCGGGCTCGATCGAGTAGTCGATCTTCGCGTATTGGCCGGAACCGCCAGTCTGCTTCTTGTGGGTGTAGCTGTCTTCGATCGCCTTGGTGACCGTTTCGCGATACGCGACCTGGGGTGCGCCTACGTCGACGGCGACCCCGTGGCTCCGCCGAAGGATGTCGACTTTGATGTCGAGATGAAGCTCGCCCATCCCCTTGAGGATGGTCTCGCCCGACTCCTGGTCGACCTCGACGTGAAAGGAGGGGTCTTCGGCCACCATCTTGCCAAGCGCGGTGCCCAGCTTCTCACTGTTGGCCTTGTCTTTGGTGCTGACCGCAATGGAAATGACGGGATCGGGAAATACCATCGGCTCGAGCGTCGCCGGCTTTTTCTGGTCGGCAAGCGTGTGCCCGGTGCGGACGTCCTTGAGCCCCACCATCGCCACGATGTCTCCGGCCTGCGCCGAATCAACGATGGTGCGGTCGTCGGCGTGCATCTCCACCATGCGGCCGATGCGCTCTGATTTGCCGGTGAATGTGTTGATTAGCGTGTCGCCCTTATTGATCGTGCCCGAGTAGATCCGGGTGAAGGTGAGCGCGCCGAAGCGGTCTTCCATGATCTTGAAGGCGAGTGCGCGAACCGGGCTCGCCGGGTCGACGAGGGCAAACTCGCCCGTCTCGTTACCTTCGAGGTCAATCTCGGGCTGCGGCGGCACCTCGGTAGGATCGGGCAGGTAGTCTACGACCGCGTTGAGTACCTGCTGGATGCCTTTGTTCTTGAAGGCCGAACCACAGTAGGTGGGGAAGAACGCCAGGTCACGTGTGCCCTTGCGGACACAGTCCTTGAGAACCTCCAGGTCGGGCTCGGTGCCCTCGAGGTACTGCTCCATCGCGGCATCGTCTTGCTCGACCGCGGTCTCGATGAGCTCGAAGCGGTACTTTTCGACCAGCTCCTTCATGTCTTCGGGGACTTCCTGTACCTCAAAGTTCTCCGGCTGGCCCGAATCGTCCCACACGTAGGCTTTGCGCTCGAGCAGATCGACGACCCCAACAAACTCGGCCTCGGTTCCAATCGGCAGGACCATGACGAGAGGCTTGGCGCCGAGGATGTTCTTGATCTGGTCGACCACTCGGTAGAAGTCCGCCCCGAGGCGGTCGAGCTTGTTGACGAAAATCAGTCGAGCGACTTTGGAGTCGTTGGCGTAACGCCAGTTCGTCTCCGACTGAGGCTCGACGCCCCCAGACCCGCAGAACACTCCGACGCCGCCGTCGAGCACCTTGAGCGACCGATAGACCTCAATCGTGAAATCGACGTGGCCCGGCGTATCGATGATGTTGAGCTGATGGCCATCCCAGAAACAGGTCGTCGCGGCGGACTGAATCGTGATGCCACGCTCCTGCTCCTGCTCCATGAAGTCGGTGGTCGCCGCCCCATCGTGCACCTCGCCGATCTTGTGGATCTTGCCGGTGAGCTTGAGGATGCGCTCCGTGGTGGTGGTCTTGCCGGCGTCTACATGCGCGAAGATGCCGATGTTTCGGTATTTACTGAGGTCTTTCATACGTTGGCTCGGCACGCCTATAACGCGCCTGCGGGCTTCGACAAGCCGACGGCGTCCGGTACGCGACCAAGGCCGTAATCACGAAGCGGCGTCGTAGTATTCCACCACTTTTGGGTGGCTTTCGACACGCTGCAGGTGCTCGACGAGCCGGGGCGCAAGCGTGTCGGGGAGCTCCGGCGGCACGTGGTCGAGCGTCCCGGTGCGGAGGCTCCGAACCCAGACCATGACTCGGAGATCGGCGACGGTGAGCCGATGGTCGGCGAAGTACTCCCCGCCGCGGGATTCGAGGATGTTCCCCAGCTGGCTGAGGTAGAGGCTCATCGGGCCCTCGGCGAGCCGTTTTCGGACGAGCTTGAGTTGCTCCTCATCGCGAATACCGAATGTGGAGGAGACCTTCGAGACGATGTCCTCCACGGCGTCCATCACCTCGTCGCAGAACAGCGCCTGGACCGGGTCGGTGGGATAAAGCCCCGTGAGTTTTCCGACGTAGCGGTTGATCGCGTTGCACTGACTCACCTCGACTCCGTCGACTTCGAGCATAGGCACGCGGTAGAACGGAAACGTCGCGCGCGCACCGCTGAACTGGGGGAAGCTCAAACGGTTGTCCTCGAACTCGACCCCGCCGATGTACATCGCGAGGCGCGCGGCCTCGCCCCGACCTCCGTGAATGTCGAAATAGGTGAGTTTGAGCTTGGGCATGCGGCGGAGTGTAGCGCAGATGCGGGGGCGCGCCGATCGTGAGAGAGTTCGATGATGAAGCCTAGGCCTTTCTTCCGGCAGGTGGACACGAACCTCTTTGATTCGAGCGAATGGACGCGCGGGCCTTGGAGCCCGATGCATCAACACGGAGGCCCACCGTCGGCGCTCCTCGCCGGCCGCATGGAGCACCTCGCCGGCGATGGGTTTCGGGTGATGCGCGTGGCCGTCGAGCTACCAAGGCCGGTACCCATCGGACGACTTCGACTCGAATGCGCCGTGCGACGCAATGGACGAACGGTGAAGGTGGTCGAGGGAAGGATCATCGACTCGGACGGCAGAGTGGTACTCGTCGGCGAGGCCCTCGCGCTTGCGGGCGGCGAAGTCGACGAGCCCCCGCCCCCGCCCCGAATGGACCAGACGTTGCCCGAGGACGCGACGCCGACGGTGTTTCCCTTTTTCGCGGACGGGCCAAGCTACTCCACTGCGACGGAGCTCCGCTTGGGCCGCGGAGAGTTCGGAGACGGCGACGTCATGGCCTGGATGCGGATGCGCGCGCCGCTCCTCGAGGATCGCGCGCCCTCGCCGCTCGAACGCGTGCTCGTATTCGCGGACAGCGGCAACGGGCTGAGCTTCCGCGGCGACTTCCGCCGGCAGGCCTTCATCAACGCCGACCTGCACCTGGCACTCCACCGTGTTCCGCAAGGCGAGTGGATTGGCCTCGGCGCCCGAACCGACTACGACTCGGAGGGTCGCGGACTGGCCCAAACACAGCTCTACGACGTAGAAGGCCCTGTCGGCCGTGGACTCCAAACGCTGCTAATTCGGAGGCGCGCATGACATTTCCCAAACACGGCACGACCTTCGCCGCAGCGTTCCTCGCGCTCTCGTGGACGGCGACCGCAGCGGCGCAGTCGGTGTTGCCCCTACCCGACCCAGCGTTCCGCGGGGTGATGAAGCGCACCCTCGAGGGCTCGAAACCGGACTATCCGCCTCCGATTCGGCCTCCCGACGGGGCGCCGAACGTGGTCATCGTCCTCATCGACGATGCCGGCTTCGGCAACCCTGCGACGTTCGGAGGGCCTTCACGGACACCGACTCTAGACGCGCTGGCAGAGAGCGGCCTTCGCTACAACCGCTTTCACGTCACGGGCCTCTGTTCTCCGACGCGCGCCGCGCTGCTCTCGGGGCGGAACCATCACAGCGTGGGCTTTGGGATGGTGTCCGAGGTGCACAGCGGCTTTCCCGGCTACGACGCCCATTGGCCGAAAAACGCCGCGACTGTCGGCAAGATCCTACGCGACAACGGCTACAACACGGCCGCTATCGGCAAGTGGCACCTGACGCCCGACGACGAGCAAGGCCCTTCGGGCCCCTTCGACCGGTGGCCCAACGCGCTCGGGTTCGACTACTTCTGGGGATTCCTCGGCGGGGAAGACTCCCACTACGACGCGATGCTGGTCGAGAACAACACGACCCTGGGAGTGCCCACCGACAAAGACTTCTATCTCACGACGGCCATGGCCGACCAAGCCATCGCCTGGCTGCGTGAGCAGCACACCATGGCTCCGGACCGCCCCTTCTTTCTCTACTTCGCCACGGGGGCGAGCCACGCACCCCACCATGTGCCCAAGGAATGGGCAGACAGGTACAAGGGACAGTTCGACGGGGGTTGGGATGTGCTCCGCGAGGCAACCTTCGTCCGACAAAAAGCGCTTGGCGTGATTCCAGAGGATGCCGTGCTCACGCCGCGCCCCGACGCGATTCCGGCCTGGGACTCGCTCAGCACCGATGAGCAGAAGCTCTTCGCGCGACAGATGGAGGTGTACGCCGGGTTTCAGGAGCGCGCCGATCATGAAGTCGGTCGCGTGCTCGGCACACTCGACGAACTCGGGGTGACCGACGACACCCTCGTCATCTACATCTTCGGCGACAACGGCGCGAGCCTAGAAGGAAGCCTGTCCGGGTCGTTCAACGAGATGACCGTGCTCAACGGCATTCCACTCACGATCGATCAGCAGCTCGAGGCGATCAAGGCCTACGGGGGCATCGAGGTATGGGGCGGACCACGCACCGAACCGCACTACGCGGCGGGCTGGGCCTGGGCAGGCAACGCCCCGTTTCAGTGGGGCAAACAAATCGCCTCGCATCTCGGGGGCACACGCAACCCGATGGTCGTCGCATGGCCCACGCGCATCGAAGACAAGGGCGGGCTCCGCAGCCAGTTCACGCACGCGATCGACGTCGCACCCACCATCCTCGACGTCGCCGGGATTCCCCTGCCAGAGGTCGTCGAGGGCACCCCGCAGCGGCCGATGCAGGGCACGAGTTTCGCGAAGAGCTTCACCGATGCGAGAGCGCCCGAGCACCACACGCGGCAATACTTCGAAACGATTGGCAATCGGGCGATGTACGAGGACGGCTGGCTCTGGAGCTGTCGCGTGCCCCGCACCCCGTGGAAGCTCGATCCCGAGACGATTGCACGCTTCGCACCGGGCCGGTGGAAGCCCGAAGACGACCCCTGCGAGCTCTACAATCTCGACGAAGACTTCTCTCAGAGCAAAGACCTGTCCGAAAAGCATCCTGAGAAGAAGCGCGAGCTCGAAGCCTTGTTTTGGACCGAGGCCGAGAAGAACGATGTGCTTCCGCTCTTCGGCGGACTTGCGATGCTCTGGGGCATGGGACCGGCCGCAACGTTTCCCACGACGACGACCTTCTATCCCGGGGTCCAAAATCTGTCGCAGGGAACCATCCCCCAGGTGTACAACCGCTCTTTTTCGATCACGGCCGACGTCGAAATCGGTCGAAACTGGTGCTTGTTCTCACTCTGCTACGGAGCCGACGGGGTCATCGTCGCAAACGGCAGCTTCCTCGGTGGGTTCTCGCTCTACGTCCAAGGCGGCAAGCTGCGATACACCTACAGCTTCCTCGGACTGGAGATCGACGACCTCATCGCGTCGGAGCGCATGCCGACGGGCCAAGTGCAGGTGCGCTACGAGTTCACCGCGGACAAGCCGGGTGAGATGGCGACCGGCGGTACGCACCGGCTGTTTGTCGACGGCAACCAGGTCGCCGAGGGCAAGATGGAACACACGGTGCCCGTGAGGTTCTCAGGATACGCCGGCCTCGATATCGGTCAGGACAACGGCCTTCCCGTTTCGCCGAACAAGATCTACTACCTGAGGCGTCCTTTTGCGTTCGAGGGCAACGTCCAAAAGGTCGTATTCGAAGTCCAATAGGTGCGCGAGCCGGCTCTCAAGCTTCGTCGTCAATCGGTTCAGCCGGAAGCATGAGGTCCTCCAGAAAGAAGGCCGCGAGGTCGTGCCGCCCCGAAAGCCCCCCCTTCTTATAGACAGCCCTCGCTTGCTGCCGAGCCGTGGCGTCACCGACGGACCGGATCTCGGCAATCTCCTTGTGACTCAACCCCTTCAGGAGGAGCAACGCGGTCTCTTTTTCGGCAGGCGATAGCCCCCACCGATCGAACTGCTGGCTAAGTGCTGCGGAAAGCCCGCGCATCAAGTCGCGGGCCTCATTGCGCCATCGTCGCGCTTCGGCCTCCGTCACCGCAAGCCTGTCGGCCAGATCGACCGCTTCTCGCTCGACGGCCCGCGCACGCCGCAGGATGAGTAGGATCCGACGCGCCACGAAAGTCGCGCCGATCAGTCCGACGACCAGTACGCCGCTTTCGGAGAGCACGTGCTTGAGCGTCGTACCTTCGTGAACGTCCGCGAGAATGTCGACTCCCGCAAACGCCGCCACTGCTAAAAACGCGAGCAGAACTCCGGCGAGGAGTCTTCCTTCGGGTATAAAGGTGGATTCCTTCAACTCGTGCGAACCTCTCAGACGCGCAAGATGCGCGCTAGGACATTACCGAGGCAGGCCTGAGCCGCAAGCATTGCGCGCATCCCGTCGATCCAATGTGAGTCCGGCCAGCACATTCCTGCGGGCTGCGAGCATCTAACACTTGTTGGATTGACAGATTGGGCTGCTGACCGCACCCGAAGCACCGATGGAGGAACTCTACCCAGACGAACGTGGCTCGAGGGCCAGTTGCGGAATTCTTTGTGTCCTTCTGTTGGTGGGTTCGCTGGGATCGACGGGAGTCGCGCGGGCGGAGGAGATCACCTTCGATGAGGCGCTTGCGCTCGGGCAGAGGTCGCCCGCCGTCAAGCAGCCCCAGGAACGACTGGAATCTCGCGAATCAGGGGACGAGAAGGTCGGCACGGCTGCCGGTCAGACCAACCTCCTCTTCCTGCCGGGGCAGTTGATTTGGCCCCGAGAGGACAAGGGGTTCGAGATGCAGGCTACGATCACGCAGGGCTGGAACCTCAGCCGGCTTGGCGACGCCCGAAACGAAGCCGCCGGCAGCGAGCGCGGCGAACTCACGGCCAGCATCAGGGCCAAAGCACTCCGCGCCCGGCTGTCGGCAGCTCGACGCTGGATCGACGTGGCGACGCTCGAGCAACTTTCGGGGCGCATCGAGCGACGCATCCGAGGTATGGAAGAACTCGTCGCCGTGCGGGAGCGAGCTCTCGCCACGGGCGTCGGCACCGCACAGCAAGTGGCCGCTGCCCAGGTCGCGCTGGCCCAGCTCAAGGCGCAGCGGCTCAGGCTGGAGGGCGACGCGTTCGCGGCGGCGATCGAACTCTCCCTCGCGATCGGAAGGCCGGTCGGTTCGGACCCGGTCGAGACCGTGGGCGATCTGCCCCATCCGCCGCTACCTGACGACGCGGAAATCGAGCTTCTCATAGAGGATGTCGATGCCGCGCCAGACGTCGTGGTCGCACGACTCGGCGAAACCGCCGCGCGCGCCCGCGCTGCGGAAATTTCCGCGGCCTACGCGCCGGTGTTCACGCTCGGCGCACAAGTAGAGCGGACTACCTTCGGAACCTGGGTCGTGTTCGGTCTCACCGGAGTCACCTTTCAGAGTCCGGGACAGACCCGCCGGTGGGCCTCCGCGGCGGAGGCGGAAGCCGCGGGAGCGGGCGTCGACGTCTCGAGCGCGAGACTCGAGGCGCGGGCGGAACTCGAAGACGCCCTCCACGAGCTGGTCCACACGGCCGCAGTCGTGGAGCTTCTCGAACACGACACCCTTCCCGCCCTCAACCAGCTCGTCGAACAGCGCACACGGGCCGCGGCGCTTGGTGAAGCGTCTCGCTTCGCCATCTTCACAACGGAGGATCAGCAACTCGCCGCCTCGGAGGCGCTCGATCGGGCCCGCGGTGCACACGCCTGGGCTCGAGTGCGCATATGGCTCCTTCTCGCGGAACTCAGCCAGATGGAGCTCGCCCCATGAGCCGCCCACCCTACTGGATTCTGTGTTGCGCGACGCTATCCGCCTGCACTTCGCCTACCCCCGCACCTACCGCTGAACCAGAAACGCGAAGCGCCGCAAGCGCCTCTTCGCGATTCGTCGCAATCGTCCGGCCCGAAGACGGCTCGATTCTGGAAGCGCCCGCGATCGTCCGCGGGTCTTCGGGAGCGTTCGGCGAGGTGACCGCCCCCGCATCGCTTCGAATCGCGCGCGTCCATGTACAGGTAGGAGACGAAGTGGCCGTTGGAGATCCGATTGTCGATGTCTACGCGCCGGCGCTGCTCGATGCGGCGGCCACCTATCTCTCGGACAGGTCGCAGCTTCGGATGCACGAGGAGCGTGCCGGCGAACTCGAGGCGCGACTGAAGGAAGGCTTGGTCGGCCGACCTGAGGTCTTTCGTGAGCGCGCCGTAGCCGCGAAGCTTCGCGCGAGTCTGCTGCAGTCTCTCGCGATCCTGCGCTCCTCGGGCATCGACCCCGCGCAGGCCTCGCCCTTGATCGATCGCGGCGTGATTACCCTAGACGCGCCCGTCGCTGGAATCGTGACCGAGCTCTCGGCCCGCGTCGGTCAAAGCTACGAGCCTGGGCCCACCTCCATCGCGCACGTGACCGGCAAGGCCTCGGGACGCATCGAGGTGCGAACCGCCGAGCCCTGGCCGAGGGCGAAATCGGTTTCCTTCACCGCGAACGACGGCCTCCAGATCGCGCTCTTGCCGGCTCCGGTGGCGTCCGCGGTTGTCCCTTCCGACGGCACGACTCGGTCCTGGTTCGAGCCCGCGGAGCCGGTCGACCTGCCGGACGGCCTGCTCGGCACCGCACGGGTCGAAGCGGCGGACGATGTTTGGGAAGTTCCGATCGAGGCAATTCATCCAGAGGCCGGCGAGACGACAATCGTCCGACAACGCGGCCCGTCGACCGAAACGGTCTCGGTCGAAGTCATTGCGGCGTCGGGCGCCTCGGCGTGGGTCCGCGGGGCCCTCGAGGCGGGAGACCGCGTCGCCAACCCGTTTCCGAATCGAGAGATCGGGAGCTCGGAGTGATCGAAGCGCTCGTTCGATGGTCGGTGCAGCACGCTCGCGTCGTGGGGGCACTGGTTCTGGTGTGCTCGCTACTCGGGCTCGCTGCAGGCTTTCGTCTACGCTTCGACGCGCTACCTGACGTCACGGGCAACCAGGTGCTCGTCCTCACCCGCGCGCCCGGCCTTACCGCCGAGGAGGTCGAACGCCTGGTGACGCGACCGATCGAGATGGCCGTGGGAGGCCTACGAGACTCGGTGAGTCAGAGAAGCATCTCTCGGTATGGCATTTCGTCCGTGACGGTCATCTTCGAAGAGAACGCCGATCTTCTGGAAGCGAGGCAACTGGTTCAAGAGCGCCTCGTGAGCGTCACGGGCAGCATGCCTCAGGGGGTCGACCCCCCGGAGCTTGGACCGCTCACGGGCGGGCTCGGCGAGATCTACCAGTTCACGGTAAGTTCCCCGGAACGCGACGCCGCAGAACTGCAAGAGCTCGTGCGGTATCGACTCACGCCCATTCTTCGATCAGTGCCGGGCGTAGTCGAGGTCAACTCCTGGGGCGGTGAGCGCCGCACGATGGACGTGATCGGAGAGCCCCCGCGGATGGCGCAGCGTCGCATCACGCTGAGAGATCTCACCGAAGCCACTTCCGATGCGACCGGCTATGCACCCGGCGCTACCCTCCCTGCAGGCAAGTCGGGCGTCCTGCTTCGGGGGGTGGCGTGGCCGACGCGGCCGAGCGAGCTTGCAGCAGCCGTCGCGGGCTCCGACGACGAGGGCATGGTCGTCCGCATTGGAGACGTCGCCGGAGTCGCGTGGGGTGCGTTGCCGCGGATCGGGGCCGCGACGACCGATGGTCGGGGTGAGACCGTCTACGTCATGGTGCAGATGCTCATCGACGCGAACGCACTCGAGATCGTCGACCAAGTGAAGGCCCAGATGGCTCGGATGCGGGAGGCGCTGCCTGCTGACGTCACCATCCAGGTGGTCTACGACCGCAGCGAGCTCGTCCACGCTACCCTCCGCACGGTTTTCACAAACCTGCTCGAAGGCGGTCTTCTCGTCGTAGGTGTCCTCTTCGTGTTGCTGGGAAGCTTCCGTGCCGGTGCACTAGTCGCATCCGTGATTCCCCTCTCGATGCTCGGTGCGGTCGTCGGAATGGTCGTCCTCGGGATTCCCGGCAACCTGATGAGCCTCGGCGCGCTCGACTTTGGGCTTCTAGTCGACGGCGCGGTCGTGATGGTCGAAGCAGTCTTTCACACCGCACAGGAACGGGGCGGCAAGATCTCGGATCAGATCAAAGGCACGGCAACGCAGATGGCTAGGCCCGTATTCTTCGGAGTCCTGATCATCATGCTCGTCTACCTGCCCATTCTCAGTTTGACGGGCGTCGAAGGGAAGATGTTTCGACCCATGGCGCTTACCGTCCTGCTCGCCTTGGGGACCGCACTCATTCTTTCCCTCACTTGGGTCCCAGCCATATCGCGACTCATTCTTCGCGATCAAGACGTCCCCGCGGAGCCTCCCCGGCTAGTCCGATGGATCTCGCGCCAGTATCTCCCCCTTCTCGACTGGTCGATCCGGCATCCGTTGCCCATCGCGGCCTCCGCAGCCACCCTTCTCGCCGTGGGTCTTGGACTGGGCGCGCTTGCAGGCACTGCATTCGTGCCGCAGCTCGACGAGGGCGACCTGGTGATTCAGACCACGCGCGACGCCGACATCCGCGTCGAAACTGCAGTCGAGGAGAGCACCCGGATGGAGCGAGCCATCCTCGAGGCCGTGCCCGAAGTCCGTCACATCGCCTCGCGCATCGGAAGCCCAGAGGTAGCCACTGACATCATGGGTCTCGAGCAGGCCGACGTCTTCGTCGACCTGGCGCCGCGTTCGGACTGGAGAGACCGGCTGACCAAGGAGCAGATCATCGCAGAAATCGGCGCTGCGGTGGCGAGCTCCGCGCCCGCAAAGGAAGTCGGCTTCACCCAGCCGATTCAAATGAGGTTCAACGAGCTGGTCGGTGGAAGCGTGACCGACGTCTCGCTGAGCATCTTCGGACAAGACCCCGGCGCACTTCATGCCTACGCGGAGGACGTTGCGACGGAGCTTTCGAAGATCGTCGGGGCCGCCGACGTCCGGGTGCTGGCACCGCCTTCGGTCGGCGTGCTCGAAGTCACCCCGCTCCCGCTCGAAGCAAGCCGCTATGGGTTTCGTCCCGCGGACGTCCTCGATCATGTGGAGGCAGCCAACGCCGGGGTCGAAGTTGGCACCACCTACGATGGTCCTGTCCCGATCCCAATTCGCGTCCGTCTCGGCGACCGCCCGAACGCATTGTCCTTTCCGAGATTCCTGATGCCGACGGGACAAGGAGCGCTCATTCGTCTCGATCACGTCGCTAACGTCTCCCGTGATCGCGGGCCAGCGCTCGTCAACCGCGAGAACGCGCAGCGGCGGGTCGTCGTCGGCATGAACGTTCGCGGTCGCGACCTCGGCTCTGTAGTCGAGGACGCGGAGGCGCGTCTCGCGCAGCCAGACCTCGTGCCTCCCGAAGGGACGCTCCTCGTCTGGGGGGGCCAGTACGAAAGCCTGCAGAGCGCGAAGCGGCGCTTGAACCTGATCATACCGGCGGTCCTACTCTTAATCCTTGCACTGCTCTTGGTGCTCTTTCGGCGCCTCGCGCCTGCGATCTTGATCCTGCTCAACGTGCCTTTCGCCGCCGTCGGCGGAATCATGGCGCTCTCGGTCCGGGGCTTGCCGATCTCGGTGTCCGCAATCGTCGGTTTCATCGCGCTCAGCGGCATCGCGGTCCTGAACGGAGTGGTCTTGGTCACTGCGCTGATGACTGAACTCGAGTCGGGCGTCGACGTCGTCGAATCAGTCCGGCGCGCCGCGCAGTCACGGCTTCGCCCGGTGTTGATGACCGCGCTAGTCGCCGCTCTCGGCTTCGTGCCGATGATGCTCGCAACCGGAATCGGCGCCGAGGTTCAGCGACCCCTCGCCACGGTCGTCGTCGGCGGCTTGGTCACCAGCACTCTACTCACGCTCATCATTCTGCCGGCGATGGTTCCGCGCATCTTGAGAATGAGTAGAGGCGGTGAGGCAAACCAGACGATTGAACGTGACCCGGTGAGCTAGTTCCGAAAATCCCCGCGATCACTTGGGAAAAAGAAACTGAACTTGGAGCCGCAGTGTGACCCGGGCGTAGCCCGTAGGACGCCAGGCGTTGCCGTACACCTGAACCGAGGCGTTGATGGCCTGCTTGCCAATCTTGAACACCTTGCCTCCCCCGCCTCCGAACGGGACGACCCAGCGTTGATCCGATGAAGCGTTCCAGTTTGCGGTGAGGATCGGCGCTGACGTGAGATACCAACCCTCCTTGAAGTTGTAGTTCACGAAGTATTGAAGGAGGAAGTTGTTCGTATCGGGCACCTCGTTTCGTCCGGCGAAGCCCCATGCGTTCTGCGCCAACGCGCCGACGACCCAGCGTCCTTGCATGGTCAGCAGCACCAAGGCCGGACCCATCCCGAACTTTCCCGCACCAAGGTCGCTGTTTGTACGGGTTGGGAGCAGGAAAATAGGCCCCGCGCCCCAAATCAACTTGCCGCTCTTCGCGGGGGACACGAAGAGAGACATCTGCGTGTCGCCAAGCCCGAACGTACCTCCAGATCCATCTGACACGTCAGGCTGCCAAACGACGGGAAGGATCGTGCGGGTGATCAGGTTGACCGGACCGATTTGGATCGGGATCACGGGCTGCACGTTGAGGGTGTTCTGTACTTGTCCGTCGCCCACCGTGAGGTTCATGTTGTTCTGCAACGGCAGGCTGATCAGGTTCGCGACAGGGTTTTGCGTAGCCTTGGCGAGTTCCTCCCGCGTCGGTGACGAAGACGCTGGCTTCTCCGTGTCCGCCTTGGCGGGTTGCGCAAGAGAGCAGCACGCCAAGAGCATCCAAAGAAACGCCGCGCCGCCGCGACGCATCTGTCGCACACGAAGGGTCGCCTGAGCGGCATGGCTCGCGCTCGCGTCACTTAGACTTCGGTCGGATACAATCGATCTGGGCACGGCTATGAACTCTCGCACGGGATTCTAGGCTAAGCGCAAGTAAGGCCACAAGAACTATCGCCGATTGAAACTGCGATGCTCGACAGTCAGGTGAGAGAAGCCCCTATACGACGCCCAGGTCGATCAGGCTTCTCGCCATTGCGGCAGCGGCTTGCTTTGCAGGGATGAAGCTCATCTGAAGCGCTTCGCGGGTTGCGCGGTTGTCGACGCGCACCTCGCGACCGAGTTCGGGCCGGAGCTGTCGCGCCGTAGGATCGAAGACCCCCACGAGTTTCACCATGAAGTTCGGAAGCGCGCGCGAGGGCACCTTCTTCGCGGAATCGCCGAGGTCAGCGCGGATCGCCTGCGCGATCTCGAGCATCCACAGGCAGTCGGCCACAGCAAGGTAGCGACCACCCGTTGGGAGATCGGTTTCGAGCGCACGCTGATGCATCGTTGCGACGTCCCGGACGTCAACGCATGGGAACGACATCCGAGGCGTGCCGGGATACCTACCGCGAAGAAACATCGCGATGATCTCCGCCGACGCGCCGACGTCCGAGGCGAGCACGGGGCCCAGCACGAAGCCAGGGTTGACCGAACAGTAGTGAAACCCGGGGGCCTCGCTCTCCATCCAGTCGCGCGCGGCACGTTCGGCGAGCGTCTTCGACTGGGCATATGGAGTGACCCCCGGAGCATCGACCACCGTCCAGTCGGCTTCGGTGTACGGAGCGGTGCGGTCGCGGGGATGGCCATACTGCACGGCGACGGTAGATGAAGTTTGAACGAATCGCTCGACCCCTGCCCCTTTGGCCGCCTCCAGCACCCGCAAAGTCCCGTCGACCGCCGGACGAATCAGCACCTCCGGGTCTTTGGGCTGCGTGGCCGGGAACGGCGATGCAACGTGCAGAACACCCCAGCAGCCGGCAAGCGCCTCGCTCCAGCCCGCGTCATGGAGCAGGTCGGCTTCGACAAACTCGAGCGCGGATACATCGGCGTGCTTGGCGAGCGTGTCCTCGACCAGGGCCGCGCGACCGAGGTCCCGGACCGTGCCGCGCACGCGATAGCCAGCGTCGAGCAGGGCGATAGCGCAATGCTTGGCGACGAAGCCGGAGATTCCGGTAATGAGGACGGTGCGTTGAGTCATCGGCAGCGTTGTGTACCAGAGGGCGCCATGTGCAACGTCCCGACGCGAATCTGCCTCGCTTGGTCGGAATTGCGCTAGTGTCACCGTAAAGGAGCACGCCTATGTCGAACGAAGGCTACCACGAACCCATTGCAGAGCTGACCGATGAAACCCGAGACATGCACCGCGCCATCGTCTCCCTGATGGAAGAGCTCGAGGCGATGGACTGGTACAATCAGCGCGTCGACGCGTGCAGCGACCCCGAACTCAAAGGCATACTCGCGCATAACCGCGATGAAGAAAAAGAGCACGCCGCCATGCTGCTCGAGTGGATTCGGCGGCGCGACACCACGCTCGACAAAGAGCTGAGAGACTACCTCTTCACGAAGAAGCCGCTGACGCACGACTGAAGGGGAGTGCAAGCGGGGCTCGCTTCATCTCCGACCTGATATGCTCCTCCACGTGAATATACTCGGGGGGCTCGACTGGGTCGTCGTTGCCCTGTATTTCGTCGCGGTCTTCGGAGTCGCAGCGTGGGCGACGATCTCGGAGCGACGCAAGCAGGCGAACTCGGCCGACTACTTCCTCGCGGGTCGCAACGTCGGCTGGTTCGTCATCGGCGCTTCACTATTTGCATCAAACATCGGCTCTGAGCATCTCATAGGGCTTGCCGGCACGGGCGCCGCGAGCGGCGTGGCGGTGGGGCAGTTCGAGATGCTCGCGTCGCTCATGCTGCTGGCGCTCGGCTGGGTCTTCGTCCCGTTCTACCTCCGGAGCGGTGTCTTCACGATGCCCGAGTTTCTGGAGCGCCGGTACTCGCCGGCAGCGCGATGGTACCTCGCGGTGATCTCGATCGTCGGCTACGTGCTGACGAAGATCTCGGTGACGATCGCGGCTGGGGGAATCGTGTTCGAGTCCCTCATGGGCATCGACTTCTGGACCGGCGCGATCCTGGTTGTCCTCGCGACGGGCGTCTACACCGTGCTGGGTGGGCTCCGGGCGGTGCTGTACACGGACCTCTTGCAAATGTTCGTGCTGGTCGGCGGTGCGGTCGCGGTTACGTGGATCGGACTCGGCGAGCTTGGGGGCTGGGGCGCGATGGTTACCGAAGTGGGACCCGGCTTCATGTCGGTCTGGAAGCCGCTCTCGGATCCGGCGTTCCCGTGGACTGGCATCCTCCTCGGGGCTCCGATCCTGGGCGTGTGGTACTGGTGCACCGATCAGTTCATCGTTCAGCGTGTGCTGTCGGCGGCAGACGAGGACGACGCCCGGCGGGGAACGATCTTTGGCGGCCTGCTCAAGCTCTTGCCGCTCTTCATCTTCGTCGTGCCGGGCGTCGTGGCTCACGCGCTCGCATCCCGCGGGCAGATCACCCTCGAGAGCCCAGACCAGGCGCTCCCCACCCTGATCGGCGCGCTGCTGCCTCTCGGCGTCCGGGGGCTCGTGGTCGCTGGCCTGCTCGCCGCACTGATGAGTTCGCTATCATCGGTCTTCAATTCCTGCTCGACCCTGTTCACCCGCGACATCTACCTCAAACTCCGACCGAACACGTCGGAGGCGCGACAGGTGCGAGTGGGTCAGACGGCGACCGCCGTGCTGGTTGGGTTTGGCCTGCTTTGGATCCCGATGATGCAGTTCATTTCGGGGCAGCTCTACCAGTACCTCCAGAGCGTACAGGCCTACATCTCGCCCCCAATCGCTTCCGTGTTTCTGATCGGCATCCTTTGGCAGCGGGCCAACGCGGCTGGTGCCATGGCCGCGCTTGGCACCGGATTCGTCCTCGGAACCCTGCGCCTGATCGCTGAGCTCAACGAGGACACGCAAACGGGTTTCATCCTGGCCTACGCGGAGATGAACTTCCTCCACTTCGCGGCCGCCCTCTTTGCGATCTGCAGCGTGGTGCTGGTGGGGGTTTCGCTGCTGACCCGGGCACCAGACCCGGCCAAGCTCAACGGCATTACCTTCGCGACCACGCCCGCGTCCGAATACGCCTCGCCCTCTCGACGGCGGCGGCAAGATCGCTGGGCCTCGGTGCTGCTCGTCGTGTTGGTCGGGCTGGTCTGGCTCTACTTCAGCCCCTGGCTCCATCCGTGACCGAGCGCATTGCTGGAATCTAACCCGGGTGCTACTTCCCTTTCCCTGTGCGCCGCATCCCCAGAGAGGCGATAGAGAGAGCATTAGTCTTTCGATGACCGGTCGTCCTGAAAGCAAACTCGGGACGTTTTCCACGCTGTCGATCGGAATTGGCGGAATGGTCGGAGGTGGGATTTTCGCCGTGACCGGCCTCACCATTGAGCTCACGGAAGGCGCGGCGCCGGTTGCCTTTCTGATCGCGGGAATGGTCGCCCTCCTCACCAGCTATTCCTACTTGAAGCTGACGCTTCGCTTTCCGAGCGAGGGCGGCACGGTCGCATTCTTGAATCAGGCGTTTGGCGGAGGAGTCGCTACCGGCTCACTCAACATTCTCCTGCTCCTGAGCTACGTAGTACTGCTCTCGGTCTATGCATATGCATTCGGCAGCTACGGCGCGAGCTTCTTCCCGAAAACCGAACAAGACTTCTGGCTTCACGTGCTGATCAGCTCGTCGATCATTGGCTTGCTGTTGATCAACGTCGTCGCAGCGAGCTCGGTCATTCGATCGGAGAATTTTTTCAACATCGTCAAGATGGTGCTGTTGGGTATCTTCGTCGTCGTCGGGTTGGCCACGCCGATGGATTGGAGCCGCCTCGCTCGCGATCAGTACGTGGCGCCCCTCCCTTTGGTCGCTGGCGCCATGCTGATCTTTCTCAACTACGAGGGCTTCGAGCTGATCGCCAACGCGGCCAAGGACGTCGCGACTCCGAAGCGCTCTCTCCCCATAGCGTATGTCGGCGGCGTCTTGCTGGTGATGGTTCTGTACATGCTGATCGTGACCGTGGTCGTGGGCCACATGTCCTTTCGCGAGGTCAACGAAGTCCGCGATTCGGCCTTGTCGGCAGCAGCACAGAGTTTCATGGGAAGACCCGGCTACATAGGCATCGCGGTGGCCGCTCTCATGGCTACCAGCTCTGCGATCAATGCGACGCTCTATGGCACCGGACGACTCGCCTACATCGTCGCCAAGACCGGCGAGCTGCCCGCCGAACTCGAGCGCCCAAATTCGCGGCGAGCACTCCGAGGGTGCTCTGATTACCGCGTTGGTTGCCTTGTTCGTTGCGAACGCCGTTCCACTCGACGCGATCGCCACGATGGGAAGCGCGGGCTTCCTAATCGTCTTCATGGCGGTCAACATCGCAGGTGTCAGGCTCGCAGACGAGACGGGAGGCCAACGGTGGCTGTCCGCTCTTGCCGCGCTGAGTACCGCCGGTGCGCTCGTGATTCTCTGCGCGCAAGTGTGGAAGGACCCAGCGACGCGCAATCATTTCTGGATTCTCGTCGGGATGATTTTGCTCTCAATCGCGATCGAGGTCGTCTACCGCCGCATCAGCGCCCGCCATATCGCCGTCATCTAGGCGGCCAATCGTCTGCGGCAAGCCGGCGCGGCGGCTAGAACCTTCCCACGACCTGTGCTCCTACGAACCGGCGTCCCACGGCGGGGACGGCGCTCCACCGACGGCCACCAGCCGAACTCGATCCTTGCTGATACGTGCTCCAGTAGTCGATCGGAGCCGGCCGGAGGAAGGACATGACGAAGCCGAAAAAGCCGAGCCCCGCTGTGGTGCCACCGATCACATAGCTCACGGTTGCGGCTTCACTCGAAAGATTGGCGGCGGGTGTAAGACCGAGGATTAATCCTCCGGTTAGCCCGATCCCGAGGTTCATCCAGCGCAGCATGAGAAGCGCCCGTTCCTGTCCCGCGGATTGGCTCCGGAGCTCGCCCTCAAACCTCGCGAGCTCTTGGGGCGTCACGCCAGCGACTTCAGCCTTGCGCCAGCGTTCGAGTCGTTTCTCGGCATCGCTCTGCCTCGCAAGCTGAAAGATACCGAGTCCCAACGTGACACCAGATACAGCGACGAGCGCAAGCCCCAGTCCCTTGTTGAGCTCCGTACCCCGATCGGACTCGATAAACGCCCAGATGCCCACGCCCATGCCCGCCGAACTCCCGATCACTTCGTTGACGCCGACAAATCGACGGGTCTGTCGCGCGTTTCTCGCGGCAGCATCGAGCCACGCTCCCAGCCATTGTTGGGCGGCTTCGGGTGCCAGTGGTGGTGGCCCGCTCTCGTAGAGATGCGGCGCCAAGGCACCTTCCATCCCAAACGTCGGAGCCTCGGTGATCACGACCTCGGACTCCGTTGGTCCTGCGGGCTGCGCGGCGGCTGAGATCGGAAGGACGACAACTCCTGCGGCCAGGGCGATTCCCGGGCATCTGGCTACACGTATCCTACGCATTGTGGTTCCCAACCCTGTTGGGTTCCGGCTTCAAGCGATCGTCACAGTGCCCTGGTTGATCGCTTCGAAGACGGTAACCAGCGTCATTGGGCCGACGGCTGGGGCGGGTACTTGGCAAGGAGGGCATCGACAGCGTCGAAGATCGTTTGCTCGTCTGCCTCGTCAGTCGAGAAAATGTCCTCGGTCCCGTAGCCGTGCCAGATGAGCAGCTTCTTCTCTCGATCCGCGATGTCGATGATCAGGCTGCCGGCGAGATAGTCGGTCGTCACCGGCGCTGGGCCTGGGCCGTACCACCCCCATCCCCATGCACCCCAGTACGCGGGCTGCGCGCGGACTTGGCCACCTAGGCTGAAGCGGACCTGGAGATCCGCCTCGTCCCAGCTTACCTGCGTGAGGCCTTTTTGCTCCAGGTCGTAGGCGATGCGTTGCTCGATACGATTCCCGGTGATCGTGCTGTAGCCCGGCATGTTTGGAACGCTGCTGGGCGGGGGAGCCTGCGCAAAGGTTCGGAAGCTCGCGAAGTCGACCGAAGTGTCATAGGTCGTTTTCGCGTCAAACTGGTTCGCTGCGCATCCGAGGGCCAACACGGCTGCAACGAGGGTCAAGGCCATTCTCACGCTGATCATCGGTCACCTCCTGAGGATGCCCTACCACGAACTCTCAGACCGCTCCAACGCGAGTCGACGATGGGACCGGCGCACGCAGTCCGACGCCGACTGTAAACGTCATCAACATGGCAAGCGCCCCCACCAAAGACAGCGGATACATCCAGCTCGTTGCGACCCAGTCGCCGATCGGCATCGTGCCCGGAAGAAACAGCTGCAACACGGCGCACAGACCGAGCGCCAGCTGCATCGCCGGCCGCCCAGTCGTCAAGGGTGCGAGCAGCGTCAGCAACCAGACGCAGGTGAGTGGAACATAGTCCGCCCATGCCCCGGTGCTCGCGAGCGATCCAAGTCCGAGCAGACCGAGCCAGGCGATCGCTTGCTGGGCGCGGCTCGCGCTGCGGCGAAGACCGATCGACGCACCGACCATCAGGAGCCCGAACCCGTACAACCGGCCGGCGGTGGTCGACATACTGGTCGCAACGGGCACGCCCATCGCCGCGAGCTTGTCGAAGATGCCCCGGATACCCTGGTTGCCGGCGATGAGAAGGTCCGCCACCTCGGGCCAGGCCTCCCCGAACGCGAACGCGCTGCCGTCAGCCAGGCGCGGGAGATGATAGTCGGCGAAGGCCAGAAAGGGCGCCGTGCCCGTCACCCTGAGCGTGACGATAGTGAGCACTGCCGCAGCAGCGGCGGTCCAACCAAGATCGCGCCAACGACGCTGCAGCGCGAGCGGCACGAGCAGCAATGCCGGGAAAAGCTTTGACAAGATCGACACGGCCAGGAGTGTCCCGCCAATCGCCGAACGTCGACGCGCGAACGCAAGCATCGCCAACACGGCAAGCGCGATCGTCGCGAAGTGAAACTGTCCGTATTGGAAGTTATGCAGGGTCGGAAACGCGATCAGCACGAATGGCGAGAGCAACGCGCTGACGCTCCCGATGCGACCGCCGACCCACAAGGAGAGCAGCAGCACCGCAGCCATACACAATGTGAAGTTGATGCCGAACCAGACCAATCGGATCGACTGGTAGTCCTGGGTGATTGCGATCGCCGCGCGCGGCCATAGAAGAAACTGGGGTGCATACTGGAACGGATCCTCGGGCGCCATCCCTGCCAACTCGGTCACCGGCTCCGCCTGCGGGTTGAGACCCGGGTAGTGAGTCGCCAGGTAGACGTTGGTCTCGCCGCGCCGGTCAAGCTCCGCGCCGTAGATGTAGGCGTTCAGACACTCGTGCTTCGCGTAGAAAGGCTCCCGCGTGGACAGGAACCAATCGGAGTCGGTGTTGGTCATGTAGGTGGAGAGCCGCCCTACCTGGATGACCGCGACCAGCGCGAGAAGCAGCCAGGCGATGGTCAGCCGCGGGCGGGCGGATGGCTGGGCGTCGAGTTCGCTGGGCAAGCGTCGCGCAAGCCACGAACTGACCACCGCAAAGATCGCCCCCGACGGCACGAGGGCCAGTGCAGGAAGGAACGCGGCCGGATGAACGAGTCCTATCGCCCCCGCACCCACAGCACCCACGGTCCCAGCGGCAATCCCGGGCCTGCGAGAACAGACGATGCCGGCTGCCGCAGTCGCTACCGCTGCAGCCGTGAGCCATACGGCGACCGGTGCGACCTCCTCCACTGGAATGCCAAGGATCGAACGAAAGAGCCCGGCGAGCGCGTGGGTCCAGACGACGGTGCCGAGGATCGAGACTAGCCCGGCCGCCAGGCGGCGACCGGTCCCCAGACTCTGCTGTGCGTCGGTGGGCATGATGACTCCTTCCTGCTACTATACTGACCGGTTAGTATAATTAAAAGAGTGCCGCAATACATTTTTTCTGGTTTGGTCACCATACACGAGGTGAGACCGTCCGTGACATTAGACCGACCAGGCGGTATAGTCTCGGAATGAGCCCTAGATCCGGAATTCCCACTCGCGAGAAACTTCTCAGCAGCTCCGAGGAACTGTTCAACCGGCGAGGTTTCGCCGGTACCTCGATCGACCAGATCATCGCTGAGACCGGGGTCACCAAAGGAACATTTTTCTATCACTTCAAGACAAAACAGGACCTCGCGCGCGCCCTGATCGAACGCTTCGCCGCAGCCGACCAGGAACTCATGCAGTCGAGCATGGAGCGTGCTGAGAAGCTGAGCGAAGACCCCGTGCAGCAGGTGCTGATCTTCATAGGTCTTCTCCTGGAGGTCGCGGAGGACCTCGACGAGATGTCCCAACCCGGATGCCTCTTCGCAACGTACTGCTTTGAGAATGGGCTGTTCGACGACGAAACGCTCGAAGTTGTCTCGGAGGCCCTGCTCGGCTGGCGCAGGGTCGTCGGCGACAAGCTCCGCGCCGCCGCGGAGACTACGCCTCCGCGTGTCGACGTGGACCTCGACGCACTCGCCGACATGGTGACTGTCCTCTTCGAGGGCGCCTTCGTCGTGTCGCGTAGCCTGAAGGGGCCGGGAGTCTTCTCCGCGCAACTGCGCCACTACCGCACCTACCTGCAACTGCTGTTTGATGCCTGATCGCAGAACGAGATCGAAGGGGTCACACCGCCATCCCTTTGAAAGCGCAGGTGAGGAAGCCTGGCTCCGGGGTTGCGAATGCATCCCACAAGACCTCGACGGCCATGGCGATCGATTCCCGGACTTTAAACGCGATGGACAAGTCCACCATGGATAGGGCGTTGGAGAGCTCGTCTACGAAGCGTGCGAATTTCAGGGTCTTTGATTTCAGTAGTCATGATTCGTTTCCTTTGTGAAGTGCAGCCATTGTTTCCAAACTCTCTCGGTGTTCGTCGGGCGAAACAGCCCGACATGCCCCATGCTCTGCCTCCCGAGAGGCTCGGGGGTGACGTCCACTCGGGCGACGTCTGCGCTCCCGAAGCGCTGGAGGAGGTCGTCTACCGACCGCGGCCGCGCGATGTCGACTCCGATTCCCGGCAGTGCGAGGATTGTCGTGTGCGTCCGGCCCATGGGTTCATAAACCCGACCGCGGAGTGGAAGGCCGTCGAGCGCGGTGATTTCTACGGCGTTGGCTGCAGCATTGCGCGAATCGGAGACTTTGGAGCAGAGTGTTTGTGCAGACATGCCCTGAGCCTGATGCCGGCGGCGTCTTCCAGCATGAAGCAGAGGTGAGAATGCGATGAGTACTAGCGTCGTCGTCCGTTTCATTCGCGATCGAGAGGATCGACGGGTTGCCTACACCGCGCACGGCCGGGGCCCACTGTTGGTATGTCCAGCCTGGTGGGTCAGCCATCTCGAGAAGGACTGGGACCAGCCGGACTTCCGAGCCTTCTTTGAGCATCTTGGCGAGCTCGCCACAGTGGTTCGCTACGACCGTCCGGGCGTGGGCCTGAGCGACCCATGCGACGCAGAGCGGTCGCTCGAGGATGAGGTCGCCCTGCTCGACGCGGTGATCGCCGAACTGAATGCCACGACGCTCTCCCTTCTCGGCGTTTCCTGTGGTGGACCACCCGCCATCGCCTGGACCGTGGCGAACCCCGGCCGAGTTGACCGGTTGATCTTGTTCGGCTCGTACGCCCGCGGTGAGGACATCGCGTCGTCCGAGCTGCGGGAAGCGATGTGCAGTCTGGTCCTGGCGCACTGGGGCGCGGGGTCGCGTGCATTGGCAGACGTATTCATTCCCGACGCGACTGGGCAGGAACGCAATGCGTTCAGCGCGCTGCAGCGCGATGCTGCCGATTCGGTAAGCGCTGAGCGATTTCTACGGCTCACCTACGGGATGGATGTTTCAGACCTGCTCGAACACGTCGACGCGAAGACCCATGTCTTACACAGACGTGAGGATCGGGCGATCCCCTTCGGCGGCGGGCGGGCACTTGCCGCAGGGATACCGGGCGCGGAGCTCGTCGTGTTGGAGGGACGCAATCATCCGATGTGGAACGGAGGTGACGTTGCGGCACCGATCGCCGACGTGCTGCGCGGGCGCGCCCCAAAGGCGGTGGGGGGCGGTTGCCGGATCGACGAAGCAAACCGAGAGCTCGTGCGCGACGGCGAACGGATCTCACTCACCCCGCTGGAGCTCGGCGTGCTTCGGTACTTCGTCAGTCATGCGGGGCAGGTCGTGACGCGGGACATGCTCATCGACCGTGTGTGGGAGCAGAACTTCTCCGGGAGCAACGTCGTCGATGCGGTCGTGCGCACCCTCCGCAAGAAGCTGACCGACTGGGCGCCTTCAATCGAGACGGTAGTGGGTCACGGCTATCGATTCGAGGCCTGGAAGCGCAAGAGCTAACCCGCTCCTCGTCGCGGTCAGATGACCGCCACGCCTGAGATCTGCGAGTTTACGGGAACGAAGGGGCTCAAGAGGGTGTTGCGTTCGACGCGCACGTTGGAGAAACCCGCAAGACGGATCTCGGCGAGCGTGTCGCGATGGGTATGACAACCCTCGAAGAACCATTGCCACGGGCGCAGCACGAGCTCTTGAATCCGGCGCAGCCACGACCCTCGGGCCGCGGCCACGTGTTCGATGAACACGAATTGACCCCCGGGTCGCAAGATGCGGCGAATCTCCGAAAGGGTCGCTCCAGGGTCGGCCACGGTACAGAGGACGAGCGTGCTCACCACCCAATCAACGCTGTTGTCGGGGAGCCCCGTGTCGGTCGCGCTTCGCTCGACGAGCTTGAGGGAGACCCCGTGTTTTGCCGCCATCGCGCGAAGCGCTCCGTGCATTTGAGGGTTCGGCTCGAGGGCGATGACACGCGTTCCCGGCGACAGGTAGCGGAAATTCGCGCCGACACCGGGACCTATTTCGACGATCTCCTGAGGGTGTTCCGCGAAAAGCGAGCGTTTCCGGTCGCCCAGCAAGCGGTTTATGTAGCCGTCAAACAATCGAAAGAACCATGCGTTCAATCGGCCTCGAATCGGATTGTCGTAGTTCATGGATGGAACGTAGACCTGCGCGAACACCCCCGCATGAACGGGAGATGAAGATGCGATGAAGACGACCCCCTGTGGCGCGCCGAGTCCACGGGGGTGCAGCGAACCGCGCGTTTACGCGCGGAACTACGGGGTATCGACGGGAGGGACGGTCTGACTCGGAAACGACATCTCCAGGACGAGGCAGCCTTCTTCGGTGCGGAAGGGCCCGTGCACTTCTCCAGGCGGCCGACTCGCGTAGTCTCCTTTGGAGAGCCAACGGCCGAACGCAGCATCGTAGAGGCGCCCTTCGAGCACCATGATCTCCTCTGGATAGTCGTGCGACTTGCTGCCGAAAGATGTCGTGTCTGCTCCGGGTAAGAAGCGCGTGAGCCGCGTGTAGTCCCCGGTCACCTCGTCGATCGCCAAGGTGAGCTCCTCGGCGACTCCTTCGAGCCCCTCGACCGGTTGCCACTCCTCGCGGCGCTCGATAGACAGGGGGTTCCAATAGGTCTTCGTGGACTTGGGCACGGTGCGTCGAGAGTAACGAGCGGCGGGTCTTCAAAGCAAGCGTCGCGACTTTCGACTCGGTCGACAGCAACGCTCGGAGATGCCTCGGCCGCCCGAACCACTACGGGTGTTCCTCGCAAACGCGTCGCCGTTCGCGGCGGTTGATGACGAGTTTGGCAATCGAATAGGCGAGCGCCCCGACCCCGGCAGTCATCAGGATGGCGCCGCCTGCCTGGACCCCGCGGTCCCGCCTGGTCTTCTCCTCGGTCTCGGAGAGGGCGAAACCGAAGCTGTTGGCGAAAATCATGGCGGCGCCGCCGCCGATCGCACCATACCCAAGCACCATGCCGACGGCGGGTCCGGCCATGTACCTGGGCGTGCACTCTCGGGGGACGGGAGGCGCAGGTATCGCCACGCGCTGAATCGCAGGTGTAGCCTCGGCGCCGAGCGTGAGATCGTCAGAGTAGCGCAAGGCGAGGATCAGACGCGGTTGCAGCGAGCCTCGCGTGTTCTCGAGAGACGCCCCTTGGGGCGCCTCCGCACGCGTGGGCTGAGGGAGGGCAGATTGCGCCGCGACTGCAAGCATCGCGACGAGCATGGAGACGCCAGTTCGGTTCATGCCTTCCAGAGCTGTGCAATCCGCATGCCGCTCGATTTTGCTAAGCGTGTTGGCGTGGTACGCAGTGCGAGTGTGCCGCACGGCCACAGTGAGTGTGGCAATCGCGACTGGCTCTCATGCGCGTTGCATCTCGTCCACGTGCGCTTGAAGCAGGACCGGGATGTAGCGCCACCCAAAGCAGGCGAAGCCCAGAACCCAGCATGCTCCCGCGAGCAGAAGCATGGCACGTCCATCGGGAACGAAGACGACCGCGACTCTCGACAGCGCTGCAACCGTTATGAGAACGTATGCCGCGGTTAGCACGGGATGGCTTTGTAGCGGTCGTCCTGTGTGGCCAAGCGCTGCGCGACCGGCGATCGCCATGATCATGGTTGCGATCGCGCCGACGGTCAGCGCGTGAATCCCCGCGCTCCTCGGACACCAACCAAGGGCCGCCGCGGACAAGAGCAAGATGCCGACCGGGATCCAGAGGAACGCCAGGTGGAGGATCCAGACCAAGGGCTCCCTGCGCGCGCGCAGGCCCCGCCACCGTCCGAGTCGCAGGAGCTGCAGAGTAGCGGCAAGCAGGCCCGCGACGGCCACCCCGATGGGGGGTGCGGGCACCATGGTCAGGCTCGCGAATACGAGCAGCGCGACCGTCGCCACCAGATCGAGACGGTCGAACGAAGGGATATTGTCTTCCGCGGCGCCGCGAAGCCGAAGCCAGTTTCTGGTGAAGGCCGGGATCACCCGACCGCCGACCACCGCGATCAGTAGAACGAAGACCCAGAGCCCACCGAGGAGCGAAGCATCGACCCAGCGGAACCTGCTCTCGATACCCACGTAGAACGCGGCGTTGGCCACCGCGAGAAGCGCGAGCAAGACCAACACCTTGTAGTTTCGTTGGCTCCGCGCGGCGATCACTTCGCGACTCATGAGCACGAGGAGGAGCACGTCGTACCCAAGGTCCGCTGCAGCAGCGGCGGGCACGACCCATCCCGCAGAGACTGCGGATGGTAACGACAGCAGAAGTCGCGCGTTGAGCCACAGGAGGGCGAGCGCGACAAGCGGGCCTCCAGCAAGCGGCGCACGGTTGGTCCAGGTCGCCACAGCCGTGAGGAGGAATCCGCCGACCGCGGCGCCGGCGAACCCGAACAGCATCTCGTGCGCGTGCCACCAAACCGGATTGCCGAGGACGGCAGGAGTCGTCGGCGCCCAGCCTACCCACGCCAGCACCCAGACCGGAACCGCCACCAACGCGTAGGCGATACACAGGAGGAACAGCGGACGAAAGGCGTAGCTGAAGAGAATGGTCGCCCGACTCATGAACGCGACGTTGCCACCTTGCACGAGCATCGTCGCCTTCTTTCTGAGCACCCGCTGTCCAACCGTTCTCCTGGGCTCTGGAGGCTCCGCTACCGTTCTCCGACCTACCGTTCTCCGACCGAGGTTCGCCGAAACGGTGTGTGCATGTCCCGATTTCCGCAGGATTACGCGCATGGCGGTCGGCGCCGGGTCTGGCGGCTCCGCCACTCAAGGCGCCGTTAGTCTTCGAGACTCCATCGGTACCTTCCCGGCATGACTTTCGCGTGGTTCACTACTCATGACACGACGACGCATCATAGAGCCTGGCAAGACCTGGGCGCTCTCTCGGCGCACCACGCGGCGCCACTTCCTTTTCAACCCGGACGAGTCCCGGCAGATGGAGCAATGCTACTGGTATTGTCTGGGCTATGCGGCCATGACCCACGGTGTGGCGGTTCACGCGGGATGTCTGATGTCGACCCACTCTCACGAGGTGGTCACCGACTTGAGGGGCGAACTCCCGCGATTTCTTCAGACCTTTCACCGTCTCCTGGCGCTAACGACGAAAGCGTTTCGGGGGTGGCCTGAAGAAGTCTTCAACAAGCGAAGCAGCGGCGCCCATGCACTCCTCACCCCCGAGGCCACACTCGAAGCTCTCGCCTACCTCATCGCGAATCCGGTCGAGGCGTCCGCTGTCCGCTATGTCAAAGACTGGCCGGGTGCCACCACGCTGCCGAAGGATCTGGGGACCCGGGTCATCCGGGTCCGGCGTCCTTCACACTACTTCGACGCCGAAAATCGCGCTTGGCCGGAGGTCATCGAACTTGTACTGCAGATGCCCGCCGCACTTGCGGCGGACTACGGTACCGAGCTTGTGCAAGAGCGCGTCGCCGAACGCGTCCGCCAGCGCGAGCACCGCGCATGGCAGGAGTCGAAGCGCACCGGCATCGCGTTCGTTGGCCCCCGCAGAGTCCTCAAGCTCTCTCCGACCAAGCGAGCACGAAGCTACGAAGCCTTTGGGGGTCTCAATCCGCGGTTCGCGGCTGCGGGACATCGGGGGGTCGCGTCTGAAGCTGTGAAACGGCTGCGCGCCTTTCGCGCGCAATACGAGAATGCACTTGCGCGCTGGATGGCGGGCGACCGCGCCGCCTGCTTTCCTGAGGGCACCTGGTGGATGCGAGTCTTCCATGGGGCGACCTGCGGTCCCGGGCCGTAGCGACCGGCGTCGTAAGTCAGCAAACATGGTTGAAGTCCGCCCACGAGGCGACGAGCGCATCCGTGCGTAGCCCGGAGGTCCTACCGCTCATCAGAGTCGCCGTATCGGCCACAAACGTCGCCGAACACCCTTGGGCGTCGCCGAGCCTTGCGGCTTCGGTGCTCAGATCCGCCTCAGATACCCCTCCCTGACGGCGAGGACTCCGCCAACCTGGGTCGATCTTCGCTGCGCCAACCTGGGATCTTCTGCGCCAACCTGGGTCAGATCTTCGATCTTGGGATCTTCTGCGCCAACCTGGGTCAGATCTTCGTCTCGCCGGGTCAGATCTTCGAACCTGGGTCAGATCTTCCCGGCCGAAACCACACCATGATCTCGCTCATGCTAGAATCTCGTCCATGACCGACGCGGCCAAGAAGCTTCTCGAAGCAGCCAGCGCCCTTCCCGAGGACGAGCGGTTGGAGCTCGCCTCGGAGCTCATCGCGAGCGTAGACGGGCCCCCGGACGGCGACTGGGAGTCTGTGTGGCTTGCGGAGCTCGATCGTCGCGTGAAGGCCGCCCGTGACAGGGGCGAACCTGCACCTGAATGGAGTGAAGTCCGTGCACGCGTGCTCAGCCAGCTCGCGCGATGAAGCGAACGCTTCGCGTATTGCCAGAAGCGGAAGCCGAGCTTCAGTCGGCAGCGATGTGGTACGAGGAAAAACGTCCCGGCCTCGGCATCGAGTTCGTTGCGGTTGTGGATAGAGCTTTCGAATCCATCCTCGAGAGTCCCGAAGCGTGTCCGGTCTGGCGCGCTGATCGTCCATATCGAAAGCACTTTCTCAAGCGCTTCCCATACGTCGTGTTTTTCGGCATCGACGCGGCAACCGTCGAAATCATCGCAGTGGCGCACGCGAAGCGACGCCCTGGCTATTGGCTGGATCGTCGACGCTAGGACACGTCGCCGAGCCACTACGTCCAAAGAAAAAGCCCGGCCGAAACCGGGCTTTTCTAATGGCGGTGACCCCAACGATGCGAGGTTGGAACCAACTTTCCGCTTTCATCGAAGAGTGGGAGGGGCTCAGAAGACTCGCGGGCGGCTCTCGTTAGGGAAAGACCCGGAGACGCGAAGCTCTCCGTAGTTTCGGCCGAAGCCCAATCATCATCTCGCCGCTTCTACAGTCTCTTCGGTGACCGACGCCCCCAAAAATTTCTGGAAGCTGCTCGTGACAACGGCGAACCTGCCTCCGAGTGGAGCGAAGTCCGCGCGTGCGCGTTGAGCCGACTCGGACGATGAGGCGAGTGTTCCCGTCCTGCCGGAACCGGAAGCCGAAAACCGTGACCCAGATCACATTGTGGTTCCGGAGCATCTTCGGGAATTGCCACGTCTCCCCGGCTTGGGTACATTCGCTGCCCTACCCTTCGCCTGCGCCCGACGCAGGTGCGCCTCCGCGCAGGCAATCGCCGCATCACAGACCCGGCCCGCGTGGAGTTTAGCACCACCGCCAGTGGCTCCCCGAACGTTTGACGGCGGCCGGGCGGCGCGTCGCGCAGGCGCGACGAGCGGGAGAAGGCATGTTGACCAGAGCCCCCGTGAGCGTCCGGGCCGAAACGCTCGAGGCGAGAAACGTGTGGTGACCCCAACGATGCGAAGTTGGAACCAATTTTCCGCTTTCATTGAAGAGTGGGACGAACTTCGGATGTCGGCGTGATGAGCTTGGAGGACGGCGATCCGTGCACAGCTGAGTCCCGTCCGCTCGATCACTCTCGTGATCATCATGGGTCACAATTTACGGCGGACAGGGTTTTGAGGAACCCCAGGCCACTGGCGACGCGACGCTTTCCCCGGTAAACTGCTTTCGTGATCTCGGCGACCAAAAAAATCCTCGAAGACGCACTCGCCCTCCCTGAGGAACAACGGGCGACACTGGTCGCTGCCCTCAACGAGAGCCTGGAGACAACGGAAGACGACCTCACGCCCCAGTGGAAGGCCGAAATTGCTCGGCGCATCGAGGCTGTGGAGCGCGGGGACTCCCGTCTCATCCCGGGCGACGAGGTCGACGCCAGAATTCGGAAGACGCTCCGCGAGATCTCGTGAAGCTGCCATTCGAGGTGGGCGCTGCCGATGAATTCGAGGCGGCGGCGACCTGGTACGAGCGTGAACGAACTGGCCACGGCGATGTGTTCGCGTCGGCAGTGCGCGGAACCGTGGACCGGGCCGCTCGGTTCCCGCAAAGTGGCATCCGCGCGCGCGGATTCGATCGCGAACGAGATGTGCGGCGCTTCAGCGTGCTGCGTTTTCCGTACTCGATCGTAACCGCTATCGTGGATGGCCGCCGAGCGGTGGTCGCGGTTGCACATGCAAGTCGCGAGCCCGACTACTGGGCCGCCCGCGTGAAATGACAGATGACACCGCCACTCAGAAGCGCGGACATCGACTCGGGAGATCGCTTGAACGGACAAGACCCGGCTATCTAGAGCCGGGCGTTGTGGTGGTGACCCCAAGGACGCGAAGTTGGGACCAATTCTCCACCTTTATTGAAGAGTGGGAGGAGCTTCGGAGGGCGGCTTGATGACGTTCGACGACGGCGATCCATGCACAGCTACGCGTATTGCGTTCAGGGAAGGCGGCTACCGCGCTCCACCCGTGTATGTCGAGCCATCGGCAACCTTCGTAAGGGTCCGAGTAGCTGTCGGGGAGCCGATCGTCCGCCTCAGGTTTGGGCCTCCTTGCCAAGCCGGACCACCTGACCTTCTATTCCAGCGAGCCCCTTCTTGAACATACCGGTGAGGCGCCAGCGCAAGATCGGCACTAGGGGTCGAAGGTACGGTACTACCTCGGAGGCCATGACGTAGGTGACCCGAGTCTCTCTAGTGCCAACGGGCTCGATGAGCGCGTGCTCGACCACGGACACGACCCCTGGCAGGTTGACGTCGAGAATCGTGAACGCCCACCGCCGCGGTGGGTCCCATGAGATGAAGCGCTCGTTCACCTTGAACAAGTCCACGTGAATCCAGCGCGTCGATCCAACCCCACCCGACACGTCCGAGGTCGTGCGGCAGCTCTTCGCAGCGTTGAACCACTCTGGCCAGCGTTCGTTGTCGGCCATCACCGCCCACACCTCCTCTGGCGTCGCCTTGGCCGTGACAACCGTGGTGATTCGAATTGGGGCGGTGTCGACGAAGTCGGTGGTGCGCGGCGTCAGCTTTGGCATGCCCTATCGTACGCCTGACGAACCGTTGTCGTCTCGGAAAGAAGATCTGACCCAGGTTGAGCAGAAAAGCGGGAACTGTCACGCAACCTGTCGACCTCGGTGACCGATAAGCGCGGCCTTCGATTGGGTGAGCCTTCTTGCGAAGAAAAAGCCCAGCCGAAGCCGGGCTCTCCAATGGTGGTGACCCCAGCGATGCGAAGTTCGAACCAATTTTCCGCTTTCGCTGAAGAGTGGGATGAGCTTCGGATGGCAGGACGACGGGCTTCGACGACGGCGATCCATGCACAGCTGCGCGCTGCGCAGGGCTAGGAGAGCTCTTCGCCCTGCGGCTTTGGCATACCCGACGGTCCGTCGGACGGGAGCGCGACGCACGATGATAACGTCGATGAACAGTGCAGCGGCGCCACCGGTCTTGGGAAGGTCGCCCTCCAGCGTCTTTACCTCGTACGTGAGGTTCTGTCCTTCAAGACGGGGATTGCTAATGGTCACCACCACGTTGGTGACTCCTGCGTCGTGTTCGAGGATCGACCGCACGCCGGGTGCTTGGCGAGGGTCGCACGATGGTCACGAACTGCAACGTCACGACAAACGCAGCCGACACCGCCTGCTTCTAACCTCGGCCGGCGCCACGACCACGTTCGTACGCTGCTCGCAATTGCTTTTCGTCAAGACCAAGCCGGCGCATTTCAGAAGTGATCGTCCGGACCTGGCGGCCGTACGCACTCTTAACCGGCATGCCGGCGAGACGCTCGATTTCGTCCATCAGTTGTTCATCGAGACCGATTTTCGCGCGCTGCTTCGGGGACAGTTGCGCAATCGAACGAACCAAGCGCCCCATCGCGGTCTTTTCCGCGCGGTCTGCTGCGCGGTCCGACGATCGCGATTCGTAGACGACTTCTTCTTCGGCCGTCGTCGACCGGAGCCGTGATTTCTTCTTGGCCACACCGCACCATGACTCACTCGAAGGCGACAAACTACGCTGTCGTAGATCTAGCCTTTTTGGCAAGCGTTTGACCTGCGGACCTGGAATCGAGGGCTACCCGACCCTGTCCCTCCTCAAAACCCCGGCGACCGCACAATCGGTTGATGCTTCCGCGCTCGGGGTCAAGCTGGCCAACCCGAAGCTGGCCAACCCGGGTTCACTTGCTGTACGCCCTGCTTGCGACTGCCAGATCGAGCCTGAAGCCGAAGCCGGACTCTCTGATCGTGGTGACCCCAACGATGCGAAGTTGGAACCAATTTTCCGCTTTCATTGAAGAGTGGGATGGGCTTCGGATGCTCTGCGCGTGGGCTTAGGGATTGAAAAGGCGGGATTCATTCGATGAGGGGTAGGTTTGCCTCTCCGCGAATAAGAAGCACGATTGAAAAAGGGGCTCACCGCCGTCCAGATGCATGTTCCCGTCGCCGAACGAGTGGGATAGAGTCGGCGCAAGAGCGCTTGCCAGACCTCCAGTGAGACGCTCAGGAAGGTGGCTCATGCGTTCTTTTTTTCGACGGATTGCCGTGCTTTGTCTCGGCTTGGGTTTGGTCAGCGGATGCGGTGACGAAGCCGGTACCGGCGGCGACGGCGGCACGGGTGGTTCGGGCGGGACCGGTGGAAGCGCGGAGGAGGTGCCCTTTGCGGGCTATGAAAGCGCACTTTACGCGGGGCTCAGCAACTGGCTCTGCAACCCCGAACTGGGCGAGGGCGACAACTTGTGCGCGATCGACCTAGACGCGACGATCGTCGAGGCCGACGGCTCTACTCGGACCGAGCCGCACACGGCGTCTGACGACCCCGCATTCGACTGCTTTTACGTCTACCCGACGGTGAGTGCTGACGACGGCGTCAATTCGGACCTCGAGGCAAACCAAGAAGAGATTTTCATCATCTCCGACCAGGCAGCGCGACTCAATCGGCACTGCCGTGTGTTCGCCCCGATCTATCGCCAAGTCACGGTTGGCGGGCTCTTTACGGCCAGCCCCGACGACTGGGGGATCGCGTATGCCGACGTCTTAGATGCCTTCAAGGAGTACATCGCCAATCGCAACCAGGGCCGCGGCTTCGTGTTGGTCGGTCATTCTCAGGGTACATTCCACCTCATTCGGCTGATCGCGGAGGAGGTTGAGCGCCACGCCTACCTTTCAGAGCACCTCATCTCGGCGTACCTCATAGGCGGCTCGTCTCTAGCTCCTGACGTGGACGTCGAGGTGCCGCGCGGCCAAGATCTCGGCGGCACCTTCGCTAGCACCCCCTTGTGCCGCTCCGCCGACCAGTTCGGCTGCGTGGTGGCCTATTCGACCTTCCGCGCATCCAACCCACCCAGTGCCGGAGCGCTGTTTGGCTTCGCCTCTGACCCGGACAGCGTTGTGGCCTGCGTGAATCCGGCTGCTCTGGCAGGCGGGCCCGCGATTCTCAACTCGTACTTTCCCTCGGAGATCACCGGCTCCTTCGCACCCCTGATCGGCGAAATGAGCCCGTGGGCCGACCCTGACAGCCAGGATCCGATTCCAACTCCGTCCTACAAGATGCCCGGCTTTCTCCAAGCCGAGTGCGTCGAACAAGACGGCTTCAGCTATCTGTCGCTGATACCGCAGGCCGACCTGGCCGACCCACGCGCCGACGACATCAAGGGCGATTTCGAGGAGGGCTGGGGCTTGCACCTGGTCGACATCACCGTGGCGATGGGCGACATCCTCGACCTGATCGAGAGCCAGGCGACCAGCTGGCAAGCCAACCGCTAACTCCCAGTGCCAGAACGGCGAACACGTGCAGCACCTAACGGTCGCCGGGCAGCGGAACCGCCTTGGTTTGGTCCACCACTCGGGCGACGTCTTCGGCGACCGCAAGAGATACCAGCACACGCGCTCGAGCTTGGGCCGGTTCTTGGCTCGGAAAAGAAGATCTGACCGAGATTGAGCAGAAAATAGGATTGTCACGCAACTTGTCGACCTCCGTGACCAATAAGCGCGGCCTTCGATTCGAGGATGTAGCTTGAAGAGAAGAAGCCCGGCCGAAGCCGGGCTTTCGTGGCGGTGACCCCAACGATGCGAAGTTGGAACGAATTTTCCGGCTTCATTGAAGAGTGGAACGAGCTTCGGATGGCCGCATGATGAGCTTCGACGACGGCAATCCATGCTCAGCTGCGATTACTGCGTGGGGCCAAAGCGGTTGCCGCGCTCGACTCGCGCATGTCGAGCTGTCGGCAACGCACATGACGGTCGGAGCTCTGTCCGCCGGGTCATCTTCGCGATCATCGCTGCGCACATCTCGCGACGGACGAGGTTTTGAGGAACGACAGGATCGATTCCGCCATTCGTAGTACGCCGATACCGAGACACTGAGCACTCGGCATGCGACGCCGGCTTCGGTGCCCGCGTCGACACGTGCTTGGCGGCGCCAGGTGTAGATCGTCAGCTCGCTTATCCCAAGCTCGGCGGCGACCTCTGCCACCTTCCGTCCGCCTTCGACCAGGTCCACGACACGGCGCCGGAACTCCGGCGGGTAGCCTCTTCGTGCCATCTCGTTCTCCTCTCTCCGATGGCAGCGAAGTCCAGTTTCCTCCCTACGTCAAAGGCGGGGCACCCCAGAGCCTCCGGTAGAGCCGGACCGCTTCAGTGCAAATCTTTCGGAATCTTGTGGGGGAGTGGTCGTGGTAGTCTCGGGCGCGGGAGATGAAGATCCCGCATGTAAAGGGTCGGTTGCCATGGTTGGGTAGCTCCCTCGCCTTTGGGGCTGACCCCGACGCCTTCGTGCGACGACACCAGGCGCAACTTGGGGATGTCTTCTCGGTCGTACTGAACGGTCAGAAGAGTACGTTCTTTCTCAACGCACTCGATTTTGCGGAAGTCTTCCGAAACGCCAAGACGCTGTCGGGCGAGCATGCGTTGCCCGAGATCGGCGGGAAAATGTTCGGCTACGACGCGGAGGCCTACAAGGCGGTCCAGCACGACTTCGAGCGGATCACATCCAAGACCATGCAAGGGCAGGCGCTCGAACCCCTTACTCGACGGATGCAGTTGGAGCTCGAGAAGGTGCTTGTGGAACGGTCGATCGACGCAGATCGGATCGGTCTCACACAACTGATGCTCGATACGCTGTTCCCTGCGAGCACGCGATCGTTATTCGGGGACGACGTGCATTCCGAAGATACGATTCGACATTTTCTCAATTTCGACAAACCTCTTCCTTTCATCTTGGGCAGTATTCCGGCGCTGTTCTTTCCTGCCTTCCGAAAGGCGCGGAAGACACTGACTCGACTCATGACCTCTCCGCACGAGAATCAAAGCGAGGTCATGGACGCCCACCATGACCTCTGGAAACGACGCGCGGTCTCGCCCAGTGTCCACGGCGCGGTCGATTTCTCGGTTCTGTGGGCCGCTCAAGCGAACACGATCCCTTCAGCGGTTTGGACGCTCTACTACGTGATGCGAGATTCCGAGATCCGGAGAATCATCGTCGACGAAGTGCGCCGTGTATCGCAGACCGCGAGCGAGCGCAGTTCACACGGGATGCCCTTGCTGGACCCATCTCACCTCGCGGAGATGAAGGTCCTCGACAGCTGCATTTGGGAGGCGATGAGGCTCACCACGGCGACCACCATCCTGCGCGATGCGCTGGCGCCAACGACGCTTTCGCTGCACAACGGTCAGGCCATCGAGCTCGCGCAGGGAGATCGGCTCCTGCTTTACACCCGCGCGGTTCACTTGGATCCGGACATCTACGAATCACCGAGTGAGTTCAAACACGACCGCTTCTTGGGGCGAACGAGTCCGTTTATGAAATCGGGCACGCCGGTCAGGTTTCATCTTCTCCCGTTTGGCGGCGGCAAGAGTATCTGCCCCGGTCGGCACTTCGCGGTGAACGAGTTCAAGCTCCTCATCGCCTTGTTGGTGGCTGCCTTCGAGTTCGAGCTGGTTGAGGCAAGCGAACCTGAACTCGATTTCTCGAGAGTGGGGCTCGGCAGCATGCCGCCGAAGAATGACATCATTGCCAAGGTTCGCTTTCGAGGGTTCGCCGGGCTGTCTGGGTAGATTGGCGAGGACAAATACGGCAAGCCAATCCTGGATCGCATCATCGAGAACGAGCTCGGCCTCGAAGTCGCGGGTCGCTGTGCGCTCGTCTCGATGGATTCGACGATGCGAAGCAATGCTAGCGTGGGCCCGCCGATCGACCTTTTGCTGTACTCCGCCGGGAGCCGGCGTTCCGGGAGCCGGCGAAGACGACGAGTATCTGTGTCAGCTCCGGCGCGCCTGGCAGGACAGCCTGAAGGTTTCGTTCCTCGAATTGCCGAAGCTGCCGCTTCTTTCACCGTCCGTTCGTCTGGTCGACGCCTAACGACGGCGCTCATCAACCGGATCGCTGCCGGCGAAGGTCGAGCGTGTAGTGGTTCTCCGGAGCGTAGGCGGGCTTTCGAGGGATATGTGTCATGCCCAATCGAGCCTTCGCTGGCCGCCACCGTGCGAGCCGACGCTGCCGGGCCTCCGCTCGATCGGCAGGCGGGTCGTCATAGCGCGCGGCGCCGGGGTTTCAGTAGTAGTATCGACTGGAGGCAATGACCCGATTCGTGCCGCCGACGACCTCTATGTTCAAAGGCGACTGCGTAGGGATGTGCGGGTGGAACGGAGCATTCCCCTGATCGCGGGTCACAACATCACTGGCGAAACCCACCCGGAAGTTGGTGTTGTCTTCTGGCTGGCGCGAGCAGCAAGGATCCCAATCCCCTCTGCCACGCTTTGGGCTTCGCCGTCATCTGCGCTGAGCACCATTGAAGCGAGCTCCAACGCTTCGTGGGCATCCCTCCTTTTACACACCGTCGGCGGCGTCGAGAAAGGTCCCGAGCCACTGCCACTTGAGGCGCACAACCAGGGCTGCGTTTCCAACCAGGCGACGCAGCATTGATGGGCTCCAAGCTCGCTTGGCAGGCGCCCTTGGTGCTTGCCGAAGGGGACCTCCAACGATGCGCGGTCAAGAAGGGCACCGAAAGTGTTGCGAACCTGAACAGATGCGAGGTCTAGCGTGCACGCGGGTGACACATATTTGCCACAACGCACCAAGGGACTCCGACGGAAATCCGAATCCCTTGTTTTTTTGGTGACCCCAGCGAGACTCGAACTCGCGTTACCGGCGTGAGAGGCCGATGTCCTAACCACTAGACGATGGGGCCTGGAACGTTCGCTGCAGCATGGCGTAACAGCGATTTGGCTCGGGGACTAGGATTCGAACCTAGATAGCCAGAACCAGAAACTGGAGTCCTGCCATTAGACGATCCCCGAATGGAGCGACACCCTAGCAAGCGGCGCCGAGCGGCGGGACTATAGCGGCAGACTTTCATCGAGCAACTTTGGGCGCAAACGATAAATCCCGACTAAATAAGTCGTGAATACACTGTTCATTTTATTGCCAAATATCGCCATTCGGGCGCTGCCGTTCGATTGTTGACTTGACCATTCGGAAAACTGCGGAATAGTCGGAGACGCCTTTCAGACCGCCGTGGTCCGTCGAGGCACAGGAGCATCATGACTTCGTGGAAAGAACAGCTGGGCGACCGCATTCCGGAGCGACTCGCAGGGGAAGTCGATCTGTTTGAAGGGCAGATCGAACTCAAGAAGGCCGGGAAGCTCGACGACAAGATCTTCGCGGAGACGCGCCTTCGACGCGGCGTCTACGGACAGCGATACGACAACGGCCTGCGTGACGACGGCACGGGTCAGCAGCCGCTGAAGTTCCCGTGCGGCGACCTGACCAAAGGCCCCGACACAGTCTGGGATGCGCCCGGCATGATGCGCATCAAGATCCCGTTCGGAAAGCTGAGCGCAGACCAGCTCGACGCCCTCGCAGAGCTCGCCGAAGAGTACTCGGATTCGATCCTGCACGTCACGACGCGACAGGACATTCAACTTCACTTCATTCACATCGAAGATGCGCCGGACATGATGCGTCGCCTCGCGGCGGTTGGCATCACCACGCGCGAAGCCTGCGGCAACAGCGTGCGCAACGTCACCGCCTGTGAGTACGCGGGCGTCTGCTCCACCCAAGCGTTTGACGTCACTCCCTATGCCGACGCGGCCACGCAGTTTCTGCTCGGCCACCCCGATGTCCAAGACTTTGGACGCAAGTTCAAAATCGCGTTCTCGGGCTGCGAAGACAACCCTTGCGGCCTGGTCACGTTCCACGACCTCGGTGCGGTTGCGCACGTGCGCGACGGCAAGCGCGGCTTTCGCGTCGTTGTCGGCGGCGGCCTCGGCGCCGTGCCGGTGCAGGCCAAAGTGCTCGACGAGTTCTGCCCGGAAGAAGAGCTTCTTCCCCTTGCGCAGGCCGTGTCGCGTGTGTTCGCCCGCCTCGGCGAAAAACAGAGCCGCGCCCGCGCGCGCATCAAGTTCCTCGTGCAGAAGGTCGGCATCGACGAGTTCAAGCGACTTGTCGCCGAAGAGCGCGCCTCCCTTCGCCCGGACCCCCGCTGGACGGACTTTCTCGAAGACCTCCACGCAAGGGACGAAAAACCAATTCGCGACGCGGGCGCCCTTCCCTCGGACACGCCGGCCGAGTTCAGCCGCTGGGCGACTCACAACCTGCGACCCCAGGCCCAAGACGGCTACTACGTCGCCATCATCAAGATGCCCCTC
Source organism: uncultured delta proteobacterium (assembly GCA_963845195.1). Lineage (GTDB taxonomy): Bacteria > Myxococcota_A > Polyangia > Polyangiales > Houyiibacteriaceae > SG8-38. The sequence continues at coordinate 908,926 of CAWJRH010000004.1, read as the reverse complement.
GGCGATTTCACCTCATCGCAGGCGCGCGTACTCGCCGAGCTCGCTCGACGCTACACCGGCGACGCGATTCGCTGCACGGTCGAACAGAACCTCGCGTTCCGCTGGCTGAGCGGCGCCGACGCGGTTGCGTTTTATCGCGAGCTGTCGGCGCTCAACCTCGCTGAAGCCGGGGCGGGCACCATCACCGACATGACCTCCTGCCCCGGCACCGATACTTGCAAGCTCGGCATCTCAGCCTCGCGCGGTCTCACCGGCGAGCTGCGTCGGCACCTCGGCGTCATTCAAGACGAACTGCCCGAACCCGTGCAGAACCTTCGCATGAAGGCAAGCGGCTGCTTCAACTCCTGCTCCCAGCACCACGCCGCCGACATCGGGTTCACAGGCGTCAGTCGTCAGGTGGGCGGGCGCAAGGTCCCCCACTTCAACGTCGTGCTCGGCGGACAGTGGACTGAGAACGCCAAGAGCTACGGCCTCGTCGTCGGAGCTGTCCCTTCGAAGAACATTCCGAAGGCGGTCGAGCTCATCACCAAGCACTACATGGACAACCGCGAGGGCGAGGAAAGCTTCCAGGCATTCATCGCACGCGTCGGCAAGAAAGACTTCCGCAAGGTGCTTGCGCCGATTCAGAAGCCCCCGGCCTACGAAGAGGACCCGAGCTATTACAGCGATTGGGGCGACCCGCGCGAGTACACCATTGGCGACATCGGCATCGGCGAGTGCGCCGGTGAGCTGGTTCCGTTCGTCGAGTTCGGTCTGCAAGAGGCGGAGCAGCAGCTACACGACGCGCAGGACGCCCTCGAAACTGGGGAGGCCGCCAAGGCCGCAGCGGGCGCCTTCGACGCGATGGTGACCGCCGCCAAGGCGCTCGTGCGACACCTCGAAGTCCAGGTCACCGACGACGCCGACGACGTGGTCGGGCTGTTCCGCACCCACCTCTACGACAGCAAGCTCTTCCACGACCCCTTCGCGAAAGGAAAGTTCGCGATGTACCTGCTGCAGATGCACAGCGACCGGTCGTACGTCGACGCCAGCGAAGAGATCGCACACCGTGCCCTCGACGAGGCGCAGCTCTTTCTCGAGGCCGCCCACGGCTGCTACCAACGCCTCACCGAACAAGCCGCCGCCGCGGCAGAGTGAGCGGAGCCCACGACCAATGACCAGACCGATGACTACTCCACGCAAGTTCCAGGTGAAGCTCTACGCTACTGCACCCGAGGTCGACCTCGAGGCGCTGGTCCCGGTCTTTCACGACTGGATTCGTACGAACAAGATTCCCGACGAACTGCTGATCGACGTGGCCGACTACGCGCACGTCCCGCAAGGCCCGGGGGTCGTGCTGATCGGTCATCAGTCCGACTACTACCTCGACCTCGCCGACGATCGCCCGGGGCTTCTCTACAGCCGCAAGCGCGGCTTCGACGGAACGCTGGAGGCGGGCATCGAAGACGCCCTCGTCCGTGCGCTCGGCGCCTGCAGGCTCCTCGAAGCCGAAGCGTCGCTCGGGCTTCAGTTCCGAACCGACGAAGTGCTCTTCCGCGTGCAGGACAGGCTCAACGCCCCGAACGACGATGCCGGCTACGCGACCATCGCAGGTCCTCTCGAGGAAGCGGCGCAGCGACTGTTCGGCGGCGGCGCGAAGCTCGAACGGACAGGCTCGCCGCGCGACCCGTTGACCGTGCGCATCACGACGGACGCCGCTCAGGTACTCGCCGCAAGCTGAGTCGGGTACCAGTCTCGAACCTCTGGTTTTCTTGGGCGAAAGCCGCTTTCCGGTTACACCTCTCCGTTGGGGGTACCGATGACGCGCATTGCTTGGATCGTCGCGATAGCGCTGTTGGTTGCTTCCTGCTCGAAGGACGATCAGGACGGCGCCCGGTCGGGGAAGACCACGGGGGACGCGGGCGGGGCCGGCAGCACGGAGGTGATGGCACGCCTCGACGAGGCGGTGCGGGTGCTGGCGCGGCCCGATCCGACGATCGACCTGGTCGCAGCCCGCCTCGAGGGTCGCATCTCTGAACGCAGCGCCGCACTGGCCACGATCCAGTACGACGGCTACCGCATCCTTCTCATCACGCCGGGGGATCTCGTCACGCGGATCGATTTCGATCTGCAGGAGGCGCGGCCTACGGTCGGCCAGCTGACCGATGTCTACGGGGTTCCCAAGCCGATTCGGAACACCCTCCTGTTTACTCACGAGTTCGCGTCGCGAGACCAGAGGATGAACATCGTGGCCGAGCCGGTTTCATCGCCCGCGGAGCCGACGACCCCGGTGTCGAAGATCGTCGTCCGGGGCGCGCGGCGCAACTAGCGCTCGGGCTCAGACCGTTCGGCGAGCGAGAGCGCGAGGATACGCGCGACGACAGGCTGGTCCGCGGGCGGCAGATCGTACTGTTCTAGGTCGCCCGGCGCCACCCAGGCGTGATCGGCTACCTCGAGGTTTTGCACCAGTCCGGACTCGAGCGTGCAGCGGTAGAACAGGATCAGCACGGTGCGCTCGGGATACCGGTGGAAGGTCACATCGAGCACGCGACCCACCCCGACCTCGATCCCGCACTCCTCGCGGCACTCGCGGACGAGGGCCTCGGTGGGCGATTCGTCGTCTTCGAGCTTCCCGCCGGGAAACTCCCACATACCTGCGAGATGCTGGTCGTCACGTCGGCGCGTGAGCAGCACACGGCCCCTGTCGATGACGACCGCAGCGGCGACGACGACCGGCATCAGGGCCTCTCTCCGATGGCGCGCAGCAACTGGGCGCGGGCAATCCGAATCCCGACGGCTGAGTCCACCACGTCGACCTGCGCACGAATGAGATCGGCCTGCGCCTGCAGCAGATCGGTGGTGTTCACGATGCCGGCCTGAAGCTGCTCGCGCTTGACCCGATAGCTTTCCTCGGCGGCGCTCAGTCCGAGCCGACTCGACTCGATCGCCGCGGTCGCGGCCAGCACACCGTGGTAGCCCTGAGCAACCTCGACTCGAATCGCGTCGCTGAGCGCGATTGCATCTGCGTGGGCCCTCTCTAGCGCAGCCTCGGCCCGCTTGGCGCGGCCCTGCGCATCGACCGTATCGTTGGGAGCCCAACGCACGAGCGCAGTGGCCTCCCAGGTGCCTTCAAAGCGTTCCTGCTGGGGAACGACACGAAGGTTGGGGTTCGAATATTGGGCGCTCCCGCGAAGAACGAGGTCGGGAACACGCCCGCCCCGCGCCGATCGCAGCTGGTGTTGGGTGGCATCGATGTACGTGTAGAGCGCCTGGAGGTCGGGCCGTTCGCGAAGCGCCCGTTCGAACAGCGCATCTTCGCCGACCAGGGGCATGTCCGGCAAGGGCTCTGAGAGGTCTTCGCCGAGGGCCGGGGTGGCCTCGGTGTGCATGAGCGCCTGAAGGGAACGTTCGGCAACTTGAAAGCCAAGCTGCGATCGCGCGAGCGCGACCTTGGCAGCCTCGAGCTGGGCGTCGACGCGCATCAGGTCGACCCGCGCCGCCGCGCCTGCCGCGACGAGGGCGGCCGTTTCCTTGCGCTGCGCTTCGGCCGCTTCGACCGCGCTCTCCGCGACTCCAACACTGGCCTTGGCGCGGGCAAACTCGTAATAGGCCTGGCGCGCATCGAAGGCCACATTGTTGAGCTCGGCGTCGAGCTGCTGCCGCGCGGCTTTCTTGTTGTCCTTGGCGGCACGGTACGCCGGAAGCGCTTCGAGCAGCGAGTCCGTAATCGAGTAGGTCAACGTCGCGTCGGTTGCGTACTGGCTCGTCAGCGCAGGAAACTGAAAGTCCGTCAGTCCTTGCCAGAGCGCTCGGGCTGCAGGGTCCTGCACCATGTTCACGAGCTCCTGCACCTGATCGCCATCGCCGCCCGCGATCCCGGCCGTCTGTACCGGACTCAGCTTGGTCGCCCGAGCAAGGAGCTCGAGCCGCGGCACCAGCGCCGACATCGCCTGAAGCGCCCCGCCCTTGGCCTCGAGTCGAAGCGCACGAGTCCGCTTGAGATCGGGCGAGGTCTCGAGCACCTGCGTCACCGCCTCCTCCGACGTCAGGCCCCCAGGCACGTAGAGCGATCGCAGGCCGCGCGCAGCGGCGTCCTCCTCGTCCGTCTGAGCGGGCAGCCAGGCCTCGGCCTCAGCCGCGCCGGGCGTTTCGAGCACCTCTGCGTCTGTTGGCGCCTGCGCGAGAGAGCGGCTCGGCGTTCCGACGATGAGCGCTGCAACGAGGCCCGAGCCCACGGCGAATCGGTTCATTCTGGCAATCTGCATGACGACTCCTCGAGGCAGGCATGAACCGCATGTGACGGTCAGGCCAGCTTTGGGCCCGCTTGCCGGCTCCGCAGGCCCGACTTATAGCCCCGCCATCATGTCCGAAGGCCTCAAAGTCGCCGTGGTGGGAGCCACGGGAATGGTCGGCGCAGCGATGCTGCGCATCCTCGAGGAGCGCGACTTTCCCATTCGCGAACTCGTTCCTGTCGCTTCCGCGCGCAGCGCCGGCAAGACCGTCGAGTTCAGGGGAACCACGCACACCGTGGTCGAGATCGCCCCGGAGGTATTCGAGGGCGTCGACCTTGCGCTGTTTTCGGCAGGCGGCGGAACGTCCCGCATCTGGTCACCGATCGCCGCGGAGCACGGCGCGCTTGTGGTCGACAACTCGAGCGCATTTCGCGCGGACCCGGAGGTCCCGCTGGTGGTGCCCGAGGTCAACCTCGACGCCGCGGCCCGCCGCCCCAAGGGCATCATCGCCAACCCCAACTGCTCGACAATCCAGATGGTCGTCGCCCTCAAGCCCCTGCACGACGCCGCGCGACTCAAGCGCGTCATCGTCGCCACCTACCAGGCGATCAGCGGAGCGGGCGCCCAGGCGGTCAGCGCGTTCAAGGCACAGGAAGAAGCGACCTCTCGCGGTGGCAACGTCGAAAAAAACAAACTCTCCGGTCAGTTGAGCCGCAATCTTCTGATGCATTGGACGCCGGACCCCGAGTCTGGCTACCAAGAAGAAGAGCTGAAAATGGTGAGCGAGACGCAGAAGATCTTCGGCGACCCGTCGATTCGCGTCTCCCCGACGGCGGTGCGCGTGCCGGTGGTCACCGCGCACAGCGAGGCTGTCACCGTCGAGACTCACGAGCCGCTGACGGCGGCGCGTGCGCGCGCGCTGCTCGAAAGGGCGGAGGGGGTCGTGGTGGTCGATGACCTCGGCAACGGACAGTATCCGCAGCCGATCGATGCCGCCGGCAAAGACCCGGTCTTCGTGGGCCGAATCCGCGAAGACGTCGGCAATCCGGGTGGAATTCAGATGTGGGTGGTCTCAGACAACCTGCGCAAGGGTGCAGCGCTCAACGCGATCCAAATTGCCGAACGCATCCTAATAAAGTGACGAAATGTCAGCCCTTGGCGTAGAAGAAGGGCGGATGATGCCACTTTGTCCTCCGACCGCGCGAAACCACGACAGATTCCGCGCGTCTCAATCGGGTCGGCGATTGGCCCGGGGATTGCACACACCGTTGTCATGAACGACCGCCTCTTATTCCTCTCTTGCATGGGTTTCGCGCTGGGTGTCGGCGTATCGACGGCCAATGCGCAGCCGGCCAACGACCTGATCGTCTCGATCAACGGGGACTTCGCTTTCGAGTCAGATGTCCAGAGGCGCTACTTCAATCGGTCGGATTGCGGCCTTGGAGACGACGAAGGCGGCGGTGGCACAGGGGGCGAAGGCGGCATGGCCGGTGCTGGCGGCACAGGGGGCGAAGGCGGCATGGCCGGTGCTGGCGGCATGGCCGGTACCGAAGGTGGGTTCCTGAGCAACAGCGTCGTCAAGGGCGACCCGGAGTCGACCACGTTCCAACTGCGTCTCGCGACGACGGGCACGCCAGTCAGTAGCGTGTTCCTCTGGTTGGGGACCCAGGGCGGTGAGTGCGAGCGTGCCGAAAACCGCGACCTGACGAGGGGCAATTGCGGCGAAATCCCTGGCAACCCGCGATCGCTCGGAAACGACCTGACGATCCCCGGGCTCACGCTGCAGGACCTCCTCGACGCAGATTCCGGTGGCGGGAACATCGCAAGCTGTGAGTCTTCAGGCCTCGAAGGAACGCCCTACGAGATCTTCGTCTTCCGGAACACCAACCCGGGCTCCATGGACGTCGACCCCTCGCAGTACGGCATCGCCAATTTCTACATCGACGTCGAACCCCCCAACCCAGCCAGGGTCAACACGACCCCGCAGCGGCAATCAACCTTCAATATATCCTGGGGCGACCCCGACCCCACCGACAACTACATCGAACTGTGGTCGTTCTGGTACTCGGACTCCAACGACCCGAGTACGGCGGAGCAACTGAGTCTCACCGCGCCCTTGAACGAGCGCAGCCAGAACATCTCCGCAAGCTTCCTTGGGCTTGAGGAGGGCGAGACCGGCTACGTCTTCATGACGGTTTACGATCAGGCATTTGTTTCCGACCAGCGCGGCGGCAACCAGAGCGAGCTTTCCTCGAGCGTCGAAGTCACCAACGTCTCGGTCGGCGGCTTCTGCGACGCCACGGACGACTGCACAGGCTGCTCGGCCTACCGCCTCGACCCGAACTCGGAAGATGGCCCGGCGCCGACCGTCTGGCTGTTCAGCCTTCTCTTCTTCGGATGCGTCTGGAGGCTCCGTCGGTGACACGACTCGGGTCGGCAGTCCTCGTTGTCCTCGCGGTCGCCCTCCTCGCAGAGCACGCGCTCGCGCAGCCGATCGGGCGTCCACCCGAGGAGGGATGGACCCCCGAAGGGTTCCTGCTCTCGTTCGGCGCTGGCGCCTACCGCCCCAATCCCGGCGACGAGGCCTTCGATCTGGTTTACTCCGGCGACAACGGGCCGATCCTGCTCGTCGAGTTCGACTTCTATCTTTATCGCATCCCGTTCCTCGGTCCGATTGGGCTTGGCATCGCGGGCGGCTGGGTCGGCTACAAAGGCTTCGCCTGTGAGACCGATGCCGCCGGCTGCACGCCTTCGACCCAGCGCGCCACCTTCACCCTTTTTCCGCTCAACGTGCTCGTTGCCCTGCGGATCGACGCGCTTGCTCGGCTCACGCCCGTGCCATTTGTCTTCACCGGCAAGGTCGGCTTCAACTCGGTGTTCTTCAACGAGGACGTGGGCACCGGCAAACAGGGCGGAAGCAGCTTCGGCTTTGGCTGGGCCGCGCAAATCGCGCTCGAGCTCAACTTCATCAATCCGCGTCGTGCCAATTCGCTCGATGAAGACTGGGGCATCAACAGTTCGTTTTTCTTCTTCGAATTCGCGGGCTCGGACGCGAACAGCGGAGCCCCGGTCGGCGACAAATTCTACTTCACCGGCGGCGTCGGGCTGACGTTCTAGACCGCGATCAGTTCGAGGTGAGCGCGGTCTAATCCGGCTCGGGCACGCGCGAGCGCACGAGCGTCGAACCGCGACGCGGCTGCTCCCCCGGTGTTGCCCGGTCGAAGGCGTCGGCCGGGCCGTCGAAGCGCGCAAGCTCGATTTCGATGAGTGTGAGCCCATGCGCGGGCGCGGTCTCTCCGGCCTGCGCGCGGTCTGAGCTCGGGGTCAGCATCGCGGGCACCTCGGCGGCCGCGATCCGCCCCTGCCCCACGCCCACCAGAGTGCCCGCCATGATGCGGACCATGTTCTTGAGAAACGAGTTGCCGACGATTTCGATCGCGAGCAGGTCTTCGCGGCCCTCCCAGGGCGCGGTGACCTCGACCGAGAACATCGTGCGTTCGAGGATCTCGCGCTGGTCGCCGGCCTGGCGAAACGCCCGAAAGTCATGGGTCCCGACAAACGCAGTCGCGGCCTGCTTCATCGCCTCGAGGTCGAGATACTCTTCGACCCGGTCGCGGCTCGTCGGTGGGGGGGGCAGCGTCTTGTTCCGGTCGCGGGGCCCCAACTGCCACGCACGCTCACGAATCAGCGGGTCGCGGTGCTGTCCGGGCCGCACCAGATACCGGTACCGCTTGTGTGCCGCGTGAAACCGCGGGTTGAACCGGCGAAAGCAGGGCTGGGCATCGTAGACCACCACGTCTTTGGGCAGGCGCCCGTTGAGCCCGTAGACCCAGCCGTCGCGCGGGACATTCTCGATGCAGGCGAAGCTGGCGAGCTGCCCGAGGGCGTGCACGCCGGCGTCGGTGCGGCTGCAGGCGCGAAGCGGCGTGTGCTCGATGCCCATCGCGTCAATTGCCTGTTCGACCGCTCCCTGCACCGTCCGCAGGCCTGGCTGCGCCTGCCAGCCGTGAAAGTCAGTCCCGTCGTAGCCTATGCAGAGACAGACGCCGCAGGGAAATCGAAGCTTTTCGGTGCCCATCGTGCCGGGGCGGACGCTAGCGCGGAACCAAGAGGTTGCCTATCGTTGGGCCGTGCGGCTCTGGCTTGGACTAATTGTAGCGATCGCCCTGCCCAACGGGGCGTCGGCGGAAGAACTGCCGTCCGACGAACCGGTGGCGCCTCCGAAGGTGGCGGTCGTCATCGCCGGCGACCCGGACCCTTCCCTTCGCACCGCAGCCTTGGAGATCGAGCTCGAGGCGTTGGCGGCAGGCTTGAACGTGCCGACCGACCCCGCGCTTCGCGGGGCGCTGCAGGGCGACCCAATTGCGGATGATGCGGATGACGACGGACTCGGCAGCCTGCGGGCGATGCGCCGCAGCCTTGGCGCGAGTCCGCGTAAAGACCTCGCATCCTATCGGCGCCTCGGAACAATCGCCGGCGCCGACGCACTTCTGGTCTTGAGACGCGAAGGCACGATCCAGCTCGAAGTCTTCGATGTGAGCGCTGCGCAGTTCTACGAAGGCATGCTCGACGTGGACCAAGCGACGCCCGAAGAGCGACGTCGATACATCGAGCGGCGCGCCAAGACCGCACAGGCGCGATGGGATTCGACGGAACTGGTGGTCACCACCGTCCCAACGCCGAGCGCCGTGCCGGAACCGAAAACCGCCGCGATCAATCCGCCCGACACCCCGGAAGACGAGTCCCGAGCCAAGCGTCGCATCAAAAAGGCCTGGCCTTACATTCTGGTTGGAGCTCTGCTCGTAGGCGGTGTGACCTTCCTCATAGTGGATGGACGTCGTACTAACGACCCCGGCCCACCGCTGCTAAGCTTGAGGCCTGGTGAAGAAGAATAGACGTGCGCGCCGAGCAGGCCTGTTCCTCTCAATCGCTGCGAGCTTCGCAATCGCGGGGTCCTCTTCCGCGCGGGCCGACGACGCCCAGCCGCTTCCCGAACCCTCGGAGCAGTACGCGACCGAGCAGGTCGGTCCGGTGACCTGGGTCTATCCGGAGGACGAACGCAATCGCGTCGTCCCCCTGTTCGGCAACCTGCCCGAGCGCTGGTCCGAGATCGTCCTCGACCTCGGCGTTGCGGTCGACGACACGCTGATCGTGCGCGTCGCCAAGAACCCCGAAGAGATGCGCGCCCTGGCACCCGTGGGCGCACCGCCGCCCGACTACGCGACGGGCGTCGCGTACCCAAACATGGGGCTCATCCTGCTCACGATGTCGGCACCGACAACCTGGGAGCCGCCCGAACTCGAGGTCGTCCTCACGCACGAGCTTTCGCACATCGCTCTAGCGCGAGCCGTCGCGGGCAACCGGGTACCGCGCTGGTTCAACGAAGGGCTCGCGATTCAACAGTCCGAGGTTCGGCTGCTGCCGCGCATGCAGTCACTGCTGCGTGCCGCCGCCACGCGCTCGATGCTGCGCCTCTCCGAACTCTCCGACCGCTTTCCGAGAAGAGCTCACGACGTCAACGTCGCCTATGCGCAGAGCGCCGACATCGTCGGGTTCATGCGCGACTCATCGAGCGACCAGCGACGCTTCCACCGACTGATTCGCGAGATTCGCGGCGGCGTGACGTTCGACACGGCGCTGGCCGAGTCCTATGGGTGGACGAGCGTGGGGCTCGAGCGTGAATGGCGCGAGAGTCTCCGCACCCGATACCGCATCACCCCAGCGCTGCTGGGCGGCACGACGATTTGGGTGCTCGCGGCGATTCTCGTCGTCGTGGCCTACCGACGACGTCGGCGCTACCACCACGCGAAACTGCAAGAGATGGGCTATCGCGAAGAGCTCGAGCAAGTCAGCAGCGTGCCGCCTCCACCACCGCCCGAGGCGCTGGCGGTCGCTGACGCTGGAGTTCCGCGCGTCGAGCACGACGGCGAGTCGCACACGCTCCACTGAAGGCCTGTCTGTGAACCCCTGGCCGAGGGCCGGGCGTCAGGCGACTTCAGCTGTCAGCGGAAGGCTGGGGCTTGGCAGCGTTCGGATCGAGAGGAAAACTCGGAGTCGTCCCTTCCTTCTCGAGCTTGCGCTTGCGGTCTTTGCCCTGAGCCGTCTGCTTGCGGCGGCGCTTGGTCTTGGTCTTGCTGGTATCCGACATGACTAATCCTGGCTCCGGCGGTAGCGTGCCGGCTCCCCGAGGTCAAATGCCCTGGGTCTTCGAGGCTACGGCTTCGAGATAGCCGTCACGCAGGATTTTGGTGATCGGACCCGGCTTTCCCGCGCCGATCGCGTGCCCGTCGGCTCGCACGACCGGCATCACCTCTCGGATACTGCTGGTGATGAAGGCTTCGTCGGCTCGATAGAGATCGTCGGGAAAGAGCTCAACCTCTTCGAAGGCGAGACCCTCCGCCTCGCAGACCTCAATCACGGTCGCTCGCGTGATGCCCGTAAGAATGCCGCGCTGCAGCGGCGGGGTCCGCACGATGCCGTTGCTGACCACAAAGAGGTTGCTCGACGCCCCTTCGAGGAGCTGACCGCCGCGCCCGGTCATGATCGCCTCGTGCCCGCCCTTCTGCTTGGCTTCGTGCACCGCGAGCAGGTTGGCGAGGTAGTTCGAAGCCTTGGCGCCCGACGCGCGCTGATCGTCGGTGGTACGGGAAGCCTGGAGGATTACGACGGCGACGCCGTCTTCGTAGAGCGTGGCGGGGTACGGAGTGACTGGCACGACGATGATGACGCGCATCGGCGAGGTCGCCGTACTCGGGTCGTAGGTCAAGGGGCCCGTCCCCCGGGTGACGACGACGCGCACGTAGGAATCACCGCCCCCTGCCGCGCGCAGGGTCTCATGCACTTCCTCGGCAAGCTGTTCGAGGGGAATCGGAACCTCGATCATCAGGCGGTCAGCCGAACGCTGAAGTCGCTCGAGATGCTCCTTTTCGGCGAACGGTGCCCCGCCGTAGGTGCGGTAGACTTCGAAGACGCTGTCCCCGTAGAGAAAGCCCCGGTCGAAGACCGAAACGCGCGCCTGGTCCCCGTCGACGATCGTGCCGTCGATCGAGACTTTGCCTTTGACCATGGTTCAGCCCTTGAGTCGCTTGAGGAGCTCGGCAGCCTGAACGTGGCCCGCGTCCTCGGCAAGCGCTCGGTCGAGCATGGTGCACGCTTTCCGCAGGTCGTCTTGGCCCGCGGCGATATCGCCGAGATAGTAGTAGACGTCGGCCTTGGTAATCGCGCTCGAGTCGTCGAGCTTCTGGAGCAGTAGAGCCCGGAAACTCTTCTGCGCGCGATCGAAATCGCCTTGCGCGTGCGTGAGTTTTCCTAGGTCCCGAAGGATGGCAACGTTGGTCAGATCGATCTTGAAGGCAGCGTCGTAGGCTGCCAGCGCCTGCACCGGGTCGCCTGTCGCCTCGAGCGCGCTGCCGAGTCTGTGATGATGCGCCGCCAGTTCCTTGCTGCGCCTGCCCCCGAAGCCTTCGATGATTCGGTGGAGGACTGGAATCGCGTCGGCGTGCCGCGCGGCCACCAAGTAGAGGTCGACCAGCGACACCAGGGCGTCTCGGTCGTCGCCATCGAGCGCGACGGCCTGTTCGAGATACCCAGCGGCCTTGCCCGGATCCTGCAGCCGGTCACGGCAGAGTTCCGAAATCGCGCGGAGGAGCGTGAGCCGCTCGGCATCGTCGGTGGCGACCCGAAGCTCGTCTTCGAGGATCTGGGCGAGCTCGGCGTAGCTGCCTTCCGCTTCGCAGTGGGCCTTGAGCCGGGTGCGCGTCGCCGCGTCGGCGGGGAAACGCTGGTAGGCGACTTGAAGCGCGCGAGCAGCCCGCTGCGGATCATCCAGAGGATCGGTCCACAGGTCGGCGGCCCGATGATGCAGCGCGATGGCTTCGGCTCCGTCGAGATGACCCGCCAGACGCTCGACGACGTCGGCGAGCATGGTCCAGCTCTGCTCCTGCTCGTACAGCGTAGCGAGCGCACGAAGCGAGGCTTCGTCCTGGCCGAGGTCCGACTGAATGCGCAGGTACACTTGAATCGCTGCCGCAGCATCGTCGCGCTTCTCGTGGTGAAGCGACGCGACACGTTCGAGGAGCGCTCGCTGCTCCGACTCTTCTGCGTCTCCGACGCGGGAAAGCAGGAGCGCTACGAGCTCGTCCCAGGATGCGTCGAGTTCGAACAAGCGCTCGAGGTGGTCGAGCGCACGTGGGTGCATCGGTTCTTCGCGAAGCACCTCTCGCAGCACTGCGATCGCGGTCTCTGAATCTCGGAACGAATCCTCGTAGAGCTTCGCGAGCCGGAGCTGGAGTTCGATGCGCGCTTCGCGGTCGACGAGCTGCGAGCGTCGCTGCAGCAGGCTTCGGAGCGCTTCGAGGCGGTCGCCCTCGGCGTAGAGACTCTCGAGCGCGTCCATCGCCTCGGAGTCCTGTTCGTCGAATCCGAGCGCAGACTCGTATGCTTCGGTGGCCGCCCGGCGATCGCCGAGATGGCCTCGATAGACTCGGCCAATCTCGCGCGCCAACCCGGCACGTTCGGTGCGGTCCGACGTGCCTTCGAGCATGCCCTCGAGGAGACCGACGACTTCGTTCCAGCGTTCTTGGCCGCGGCGAATCTCCGCAAGCGCACGAAGCGCATCGAGATCCGCGGCATCCGCCGCGAGAAGCGCCTGATAACAATCGGCCGCAAGCTCCGTCTCGCCAAGAGAATCGTGAGCAACCGTCGCCGCTTCTCGAAGGAGGTGAACGCGCTCGTCCACGGAAGGCTCGTCGTCTGCCCAGGCACGAAGCGCTGCCACGAGCTCGGGCCCGCGCTGCTGATCGCGTAGGAGCCCCGCACGGGCCGCATGGGCTTCGACCGGCTCTGGATCGAGCTCGAGCGCGTCGGTGAGCGCGCGCTCTGCGGCCTTCGGGTCGTCGAGCCGGTCTCGGTACCAGCCGGCCGAACGCAGGCGCAGCTCGTAGAGCTCTCGCCGGTCGAGATCCCCGCTGACCGCGATCTCTTCAATCAGTCCGCGGAGGTCGTCCCAGCGTCCACCCTGCTCGCAGAGGCGTTCTAGCGACGTGAGGAGGGCGAGGTCGCGCGGCTCGGCGCGGAACGCACCGCGGAGCGCCGCAATCGCCTGATCCGTCTGACCGAGCTCTTCTTCGTAGAGCGTGGCAGCTTCGGTGAGGAGCGTGACGCGGTCCGCGTCGGTTGACGCCATCGCCACCCGCTGCCCGTAGAGTTCCGCCACCTGCTCGAGTTGACCCTCGCTGCGGTAGTACTCTTCGAGCAGGTCGAGCGCTTGCGTCGCCACTGCGGGCTTGTCCGCCAGACGACGCACCGCTTCGAGCGTATCGTCGCGCCCCGGATCTTGTTCCATCGCCTGCTGATACAGACTGAGTGCCCCCTCGAGGTCGCCGAGGCGGCTTGCCCGGAGGCGACCCTGCCGCAGGACGAGCGACGGTCGGTCGGCGCCCGGGAGTTCGAGACGGCGACCCACGACCTCGTGAAGCCGGTCCCAGCGCTCCGTCTCGGTGAAGAGGCGGTCAAGCGCCTCGAGCACCTCAGGGTCGTCTCCGACGAGTCCCAGCGCGCGCTCGTAGGCGTCGATCGCCTTTGTGCTGTCGTTGAGTTTATGTTCGCAAATACCTGCAACTCTTTGGTAAAGAGCAGCACCTGATTCGGGGTCGAGGCTCGCCCCCGCCTCCGCGTAGAGCACGTCAGTCAGTGCCTGCCAGCGTTGGAGCGAGCCGGCAAGGGTCTCAGCCCGGTCGATGATCTCGGTGTCGTCGGGCCGCTCCCCAATCGACTGAAGCAGCGCTTCGAGCGCGGCGTTCGGATCGGCTCTGCCCTCTTCATGGACGTCGGCGAGCGCAACGAGCTGCTCGGCCTTTTGATGGGGATCGCTCATCGCGTCGGCACGCAGGCGGAGCAGCACGGCGAGGTCGTTCCAGCGCTCTTGGGCGCGGAGGTGCGGTTCCACGACGAGGGCGGCATCCTCCCTGTAGTCGGCGAGCTTGGTAATGCGGAGCAGCGCTTGGAGGGACGGCTCGTGACCCTCGTCGATGCGCAGCACCTGGCCGTAGACCGCGATCGCGCTGAGCTCGTCGTCGAGCTCACGTTCCATCACGTTCCCGAGCTGGTGGGTGAGCGCCACGCGCTCCGAGTCGCTGAGGGCCGCATCGGCGCGTCGCTGAAGCACCGCGACGAGTTCCGGCCATTCGCCCTGTCGCTCGTGGAGGCGGCTCAAGCCCTCGAGCGCGCCGCGATGGTCGCGGTCGGTGTCGAGCACGGCCTGCAACGCTTCGCTGGCGGCCCCAGGTCGACCAAGCTGCGCTTCGTAGAGCTCGGCCAGCCGAAGACCGAGAGCAACCCGTTCGTCGGCGTCGCTCTCGAGTTCGACGCGGCGCTCGAGAATCTCGGCGAGCTGCTCGGTCTCATTCGCGGAACTAAAGAGCCTATCGAGCGCGACGAGCGCCTCGCCGTCGTCAGGTCGTTCCTCTGAGGCACGCCGATAGTGAGACACGGCCCGCTCCCGATCGCTGAGCTGCTCTTCGAAGAGCCCGCCGAGCCGAAGGAGCAGTCCGCCGCGCTGGTCCGCGTCGTGAAGCTGCTCGAGCTTCCTCTCGTAAACGCTTGCAAGCAGTGACCAATCGCCAACCATCACAAGCAGCCCTTCGAGCTCGTCGAGGGTGTCGGTGTCTTCGGGATCGAGGACGCATACCCGATCGAGAGTGCGAATCGCCGCCCTCGGGTCCCCGAGTTTCTCGTCCTGCGCTTCGGCGACCGCGCGCAGGAAGGCTACCTGGAGCGCCATGTCATCGGTGCCGGCGACAGCCGCGTCCGAGAGTTCCACGAAGCGCGGCCAGGCGCCGAGCGCCCCTGCGAGGCGAGTCACCTCGGCCCGCGTCTCCGAGTCGCCCGGCTCTGCGACCCAGGCGGCCCCATAGGCTTCGAGGGCCCGCTCGGGATCTTCGGCTCGTGTCTCCCGGAGTTGCCCCACTTCACGCCAGGCCTCCGCCTGCTCGAGGCTGTCGGTCGCCTGCCGCGCTTTCGCCTCCAGAACCTCGATGAGCGGCAAGACTTCGTCTGCATCTCGATGAATTGATTCGAGAATCGCGACAGCCCGTGGCCCGTGATCTTCCTGCTCCAAGACTCTCGTCACCGAGGCAATGGTCTTCGAGAAGTTCGGGCTGTCGGCGAGCACGTCCTCGTAGAGGTCGAGCGCTCGGGACACATCGCCCAGGCGAGACTCGACCACGTCACCGAGACGATGGCGAAGCTCGAGCCGCGTCTCCGGGTCGTCGCAGTTGTCGACCTGAAACTCGAGATGTGCCGCGAGGTCATCCCAGCGCTCGAGCGATTCGAAGAGCTGGTCGAGCCGCGCAGTGGCTTCGAGGTCGCTCGGACGGATCTCGAGGACCCGCTGCAAGGTGACAATGCCCTCGGCAGAGTCCTCGAGTTCATCGACCTGCACCCGGGCAATCTCATGGAGAATCTCGAGGCGACTCGCATCGTCTTCGGCGAAGCTCTCGCGCTCGCGATCGAGCTCCAGAAGCTCATCCCAACGCTTGGAACCCGTCAGCACCGCGGCCAGCGCCGTTCCGGCATGGGCGTGGCTTGGGTCGTACTGAAGGGCGCGGCGATAGTACTGTGCGGCCTTGGCCGGGTCGGCGAGTCGTTCGTCGAAGAGCGCAGCGGTCGTCAGCGACAGACGCGCACTATTCTCATCGTCGACCTCGACCATCGCGAGCGCCTGCTCGTAGATCGCCGCGAGGCGATCCCAGCGGCTCAATGCACGGGCCAGCCGCGTGAGCTTCTCCTGGCTCCCCGAATCCTCCGGCTCCTCGATGAAGAGTCGGCCGTAGGTTTCGAGCGCGCCCTCGAGGTCTTCGAGATGCGATTCCTGCACCTCTCCGAGACGGCTGAGAAGATCCAGCCGCTGGCTCGGGTCCCGCTCTCCGTCGAGCCGTGCTTCGAAAATGCCGGTGACCTTCGGCCAATCCATGCGTCGAAGGTAGAGCGGCTGCAGCAGCTCGGCCGCTGCGCTCCGGTAGTCCTCCTGCGCGAGGAGAATCTCGAGCGTCGCGACCGTGGCCGCATGCTCGGGATCTTCGCTGAGCGCGCCGCGGAACTGCTCGAGCGCTCGCCACGGATCGTCGAGTGACTCGAGACAGAGCTTGCCGAGGGCGTACCGCACGTCCGCTGCCTCTCCGATGTGCTGGTCGATCTGCCGCTCGTAGAGTCCCGCCAGCTCGTCCCATCGACGCTTCTGCCGGTAGAGCCGCTCGAGAGCCTCGTAGGCGTCAGGATGGTCCCCCTCCCCGAGCGCGCGGTCGAAGCAGTCGATCGCAGCGTCGGCATCCTCGAGCTTGGTTTCGAGCAGGCGCGCTCGGCGAACGAGCAGCTCCGTGCGCTCTTCGGCGTCTAGCGACAGCTCGGTCTTGCGGCGCAGGAGCTCCACCAACTCGACGGGTTCGCCCTTCCGCTCGACGAGCGCGAGGAGCGCATCGAGAGCGCGTCCGTGATCGGGCTGCTCATCGAGTACGTGCTGATACTGTGCCCTGGCGAGCTCGAAGCTCGCGAGCTGGTGCTCGCCCAGCATCGCCGCCTGCATTCGGACCTCGATCCGCTGGTCGCCGTCGATGAGTTCGGGCGCGATTGCGTCGAGGGTCTCGAAGCAGTCCTCGAATCGTTCGGTGGCAACTGCGAGGCGCTGATAGCCCTCGACAACTCGGTCGAAATCGTCGCTCGGGACCCCGAGCCTGAGCGCGCGACCGGTGAAGTGGAACGCGCGGCCGTTGTCCTCGAGACCGATTTCGCAGACCTCGGCAGCCCGAAGCAAGCTCTCGACGCGCTCAACCGGGTCGCCTATGTCCCCGACGACCTCCAGCATACGCACCTGGTCGACGTACTGGCCACAAGCTCGATAGTGCTCGAGCAGTCGCTGTGCGGCCGCCACGCAGAGCGAGGCGTCCTGCTCCCTTTGGCCCTTCAGCATCTGCTCGAGCGCGCCAACCGAGGGCTCGTGGCCGGGCATCCGGTCGAGCAGCTCTTGATAGATGTCGAACGCGCGTTCCGGGTCCTCGGTGCGGGTACGCATGAGCTCCGCGGCCTCGAAGCGATGGGCGATCTGCTCATTGGGCTCGACCGCCGCTCCTGCGCGCAGCTCGGTGATTTCGAGAAGGTCTTCCCATTGCGAAGTCGCTTCATAGAGCCGCGCAAGCGCCTGGAGCGTGGGCTCGTGTGGCCCGAATCGTGCGAGACCGTCGCGGTATGTGTCGATGGCCCGCTCCGCGTCCTCGAGCTTGGTCTCGTAGACAGCGCCAATGCGAAGCATCAAAGCCTCGCTGACCTCGAGCTCATCGCCAAGCTCCGACTGCTTCTCGAGCACCGAGACGAGCTGCTCCCAGCGACCGCGCGCTGCGTAGAGCCGCTCGAGCTCCGCAAGCACCTCCCGATCGGCTGGGTCGAGCTCGCGCCGCTGCTCGTGCACTTCGATCGCCGAATCGGGTTCACCGAGGGCCACTTCGAGAAGCGTGGCGAGCTGCGGGAAGAGCTCATCGCGGCGCGTCGGGTCTTCCTCGAAGCGAAGCTGCCGCCGAAGGTCGTCCGCGAGCGCCTGGTCGTCGCCGCGCACCCGATGAATGCGTTCGAGCGCGCGCGAGGCCTTGAGCACGATGTCCGGATTGTCCGCGTCCTGCTCGAGCAGGCGCGTGTAGGCCCGCTCGGCCGCCGGGGAGTCCGGTTCGGCTTCGCCCCAAAGCTCGGCAAGCTCGAGACACAGCTCGCTCTTGACGTAGGCATCGACCGTCGAGGCAAGCCCCTTTTCGAGAAGCGCAGCCCGCTCTTGGTGGCGGTCGATCGACGCTGTGACGCGTGCGAGATCGGTTCTGGCAGCGGCGTCACCGATGTCTTCGTGGACGGCGCGCCGATAGGCGGCGAACGCGAGCTCGGCGTCCTTGAGCTTAGTCTCGGCTAGCTCGCCGATGCGACTGAGGTGACCGGCACGCGCCGTTGGGTCGGTGAGGTCTTCGAGCTGAACCTCGAACACCTTCGCGAGTTCCGCCCAGGCGCCCTGAGATTCGAAGACCGGCTCGAGGAGACCTGCAACGCGCTGGCGCTCCTTCGGGTTCGCCATCAGGCGCTCGAGGCCCTCCTGCGCCCGCAGGTGTCTCGGACTCGCTTCGAGGACGATCTCGTAGTGATCGACCGCCGCGCCCGCGCGGCCGAGGCGAGTCTCGAAGAGCGTCCCGAGTTCATAGGCAAGATCGACTGCCTCCTGACCCTCCGCTTCGTCGAGGTCCCGTTCGAGTAGCGCAGCGAGCTCGCTCCAGCGTTCGAGTCGGCCATAGAGCCGCTGAAGCGCACGCCTCGAGGGAGTGTGCGTTGGATCCAGCTCGACGGCTTGCTCGTAGCTCGAGAATCGCGTGCTCGGGCTCGTCGAGGATCTCCTCGAAGAGGAAGCAGAGCTGTAGCAGCAGGTCGAGCTTGGCACCCGCATCGATGGTCGACTCAATCCGCTCCTGATAGAGCGCGCGCAGATCGTCCCAACAATCGTGCTTGGTGTAGAGCTGCTTGAGCGCACCGAAGGCCGCGGCGTCTCTAGGATTGTCGGCCAACACGCGGCGGTGGAATCGCTCGGCTTCCTCGGGCCTTCCGAGCGCACTGTCGTAGAGTTCTGAAGCGTACCGTGCGATGGCCAGCTCGGTTTCGGCATCGAGGTCGCCCGCTTCAAACACGAGAACCAGGGTCTTGGCGAATCCTTCGTGCGTTCCCGCTGCTTCGGCGACGCCGCTAAGCCGATCGAGAAGCTCGAGGTCGGTCGGATTGTCGATGAAGGCCGACTCGAGCGCTGCGTAGGCGCCTGCGGCATCGCCTAGCTCCGTGGCAGCAAGCTCGGCCAAGCGCAGGCGAAGCGCCTTGAGGTCGCCTTCGTCTTCCGTTCGCGTGAGCCGTTGCTCGAGCAGAGATGCAAGCTTCCGGAACTCCCCTAGCTTGATGTAGGCAGGCTCGAGGAGCCCGGCCGTCGGCTCGAAGAACTTGCCGCCGGCCCCAGCAATCGCCTCCACGCCACAGAGCGCCACCCGGTTCTTGGCATCGAGGCCGAACGCGTCTCGATAGCACTCGAGGGCACCCGAAAGGTCCTCGAGGTGCAGTCGACGAAGATCGGCGAGCTGTAGGTTCACCGCGAGGCGATCCTCGTCGGACATGTCGAACCCGAGCCGCTTCTCGAGGGCGGCGTCGAGCCGGTCCCATTGTTTGAGCTGCTTCGAGAGTCGCTCGACCGCGCGCAGCGCATCGGCATCGTGCGGGTTGCTGTCTAGGATCTGCCAGTGGCGCGCGGCGGCGGCCGGAAGGTCACCGAGCTGCTCCTCCTCCACCTGCGCGACCTCATTGAGCAGAACCCATCGCTCGGCATCGTCGGAGGCGGCGCCGAGGCGCCGTTCGTAGAGTCCTCGTAGATCGCCGAATCGCTTTTGGGCCCGGTAGAGCCGATCGAGAATCGCCATGGCTTCCGCGTCGTCCGGCTGCCGCTCGAGCACCGACTCGAGCTGACGAATCGACTCCTCGGACTGTCCCAAACGTTCTCCGGCCACCGTGGCGATTCGGCGCTGTACGCGGATTCGCTCGGCTTCGTCGACATCGGGATGATCGAGGCGTGTCCGCAGGAGTTCGACGAATTCTTCGTGCTTGCCAGCCGCGTCCGCCGACTCTTCGAGACCCGCAAGCACCCCTGCCTCGGCAGCAAAGAGCCGGAACGCGCGACTGGCCCACCGAAACGAGACCGCCGGATCGCGAAGGCGATCGAGCGCCACGCGATGCAGCGTCATCAAGCGGTCGAGCCGCTCGGCGGGTTCAGCTTCGTCGGCTGTGCCGGCCTCCACGATCTCGAGCATCTGGGCGTAGCGGGGCCACTGCTGCTCAGCGGCATAGATCGGACAAAGCGCCGTGGCGGCCTGCACGTGGTCTGGGTCTGCCCGAAGCACGCGCTCGAGGTTGCGCTGCGCGCGCTCCGGCTCAGCCATGCGTTCGGCATAGACGTCCGCCGCCCGGAGGCTCAGTTCGATCGTGGTCTCTCGCGTTGGGGCCTTGTCGGCGGCCTGACTGAGGACGTCGGCGAGGCCGGTCCAGTCTTCGGCGCTGGCGTAGAGCGCCTCGAGTGAGTCCCAGGCACCGAGTTCCAGATAGGCGTCGCGAAGGGTACGGCGAACGCGGGTGTTCTCCGGATCCCGCCCGAGGAGGCGCTCCCATACTTGCACGGCCTCGTCGGATTGAAGCAGGCGTTCATGCAGGATCACTCCGAGGCGTTGGAGAAGATCGAGTTCGTCCGCAGGCGTAGCCTCCGTTTCGAGACGCGCACGAAGCACTGTGGCAAGGGTCTCCCAATCCTTTTCACGCTCGGCAAGACGTTCGAGCGCGTCGAGCGCCCCGGGGCGTTCGGGAGCCTCCTCGAGGACTTCCTTCCAAAGCCCGATCGCGACCGCGTGGTTGTGCAACCGCGAAGCCGCCAGCTCGGCCATCTCGACCTTCTTGTCGAGACGCGCGGCCGTGTCCTCGGCGAGCGCCGCTTCCTTGCCGAGCAGATTGAACAGCGCCGGCCATTTTCGCTTCTTCGTGTAGATCTCTTTGAGACGCGCGATCGCATCGGTGTGCGTCGGGTCGAGCGCAATGACTTTTTCGAGCGGCTGCACCGCCTGATTCCAGTTACCGAAACGCTCTGTCCACAGATCGGCCACACGAAAGTAGAGTCCGATCTTGGCGTCGGGCTCCGTCACGGTATCCGCTTGGCGATCGAGGACCTGAATGAGCTCGTTCCAACGGTCCGCCGACTCGTAGAGCGCAGCGAGGGCGTCGAGCGCGTGGGTGTCCCGCGGTGCCAGATTGAGGATCTCGACGTAGACCTGAATCAGCATCGAATCGAGATGCAGCGCATCGCGGTAGATCGGAATGAGGTCGCGAAGTCGCTCTAGCTTGTCGTCGGTCGCATCGACCGGCAGCGCCTCGATCTCGCCTCGAATCGACTCCGAAAGCGCGTTCCACTTGCCACCGTGCTCGTAGAGATTCTGAAGGGCCGTGCGCGCTTCGGCGTCTCCCGGCGACAGTCGTTCGACGAGCTTCCAAGCCTCGAGCGCGCGCTCGGGCCGATCTGCAGACGCCGCGCGGTGCCCAAGCTCGCGAGCAAGCTCGAGCTTCCTGTCGGCGTCGGTCTCGGTGCGAAGCGCATCGCCGATCACGGTCAGCAGTCGGCCCTCGGAGTCGTCGGCTCCAATGCTCGCGCGGTAGAACTCGAGCACGCCGGGGTGTGCGGCGTCGATCTTGCGGAGTCGAGCGAAGTAGGGCTCGGCGGCATCGGGGTCATCACGGTAGCGCCAATGCACCATCGCGAGCTGCAGCAGCATCCCCATTTCTGACTCGAGCTCTTGGCGCGAGCGGAGCGCACCCTCGTAGATCTCGGCCAAGTCGTCCCACGACTCTTCGTCGGTGTAGTACTGGGCAAGCGCGCCAAGCGCTTCTTCGTCTGACGGCGTCAGCGAGAGCACCTCGAGATACGCTGCGGCTGCGCGGTCGACGTCGTCGAGGCACTGCCGAAGGACACGAGCAGCCTGGGTCCAGGCTCCAGCCTTCTCTTCAACCGTGCGTGCCGCCTTCGCTGCCAAGACGAAAACCGAGACTACGTCTTCCCATCGCTCACGCAGACGGAGGCTGAGCGCGTACTGGCGTGCAGTCCGCAGATGCGACGGATCGGCGGCGATCGCTTCGTCGAAGATCGTGTCCGCCCGCTCTTGGTCTTCTTCAGCGCCGTACTGCCAGATGAGCGAGGCGGCGCGAGTCAGTAGCGACGTCTTCAGGCCTGGGTCGCTGGCGTCTCGCGCCTCATCGACGAAGCGCTCGGCGATCTGGTTCCACTTCTCTTCGGCTTGCGCGATCTGCTCGACCGCGTGCGCAACCTCGGCGTCTTCAGACTGCAGTCCGCCCAGTCGTTCGTAGACCTGTCGCGCGCCTCGGTCGTCCATCAGCTCGTCGCGACGAATCCGTCCAAGTTCTTTGAGTAGAATCTTTCGGAACTCGGGGTCGTCGGCGATGAGCTCGGACTCGATCTCCATCAGCCACGATGCGGCCAAGAACTCACCGCGCCGCTCGTGCCCTCCGCGTGCTGCTTCGATGAGGCGCAGCGGTTCTTCGGCGTTCTTGTTGGCCGGTTCCCCGTCGAGGAGCTGCCGTAGCTCCTGCACCAGCTTTGAGTCGTACGGATCCTCGAGCAACATGCCCAAGAAATTCGCCACCGTAAGGTTAGGCATCCCCGCTCCTGTCGATTCCCCCGTAGAAGGGAGTTTTGCACCCTAGGTGTGATCTCACGAAACCCCAAAAACCAAAAGGATCCTGCGAACTAAGGTCCCCTCCTCGCAGGCTCTCTTGATGTTAGCGGGGCGATCGACCGCCCGGCAAGGCTGGAATCCCTAGAGTTTCCAGCTTTCTCGGAGAGTTGTGAGCTAGCTCTCAGAAGACCATGAGCGCGCCCTGTGCGGTGAGCGCACCCCAGGTCGCGAGGCCCACCGACAGATGCGCGGTCGAGAGCGCGCGGAGCGTGTTGTAGTTGTTCGCGCGGTCGAGTGCGAACCATTCGGGGTTGGCCACCACGAGGCCGAGGCCGATCTGCGCGAGCATCCCCGCAAACGTCACCCAGCGTAGGGCCTTGTGCGCCCGAAGTTTTCTGGCGAACTTGCTGTCGCCCTCGCTCACACCGAGGGGATCGGGCATCGCAAACGACAGGCCAAAGGTCGTGAAATAGAGCGCCGCCGTGATGACCCCGAATGTGAGATGAAACGTCGGGGTGCCGCTACACTGGCGTTGGCCGAAGATCGCATCGCCCGTAACGCAGGGGTTGGTCGACTGGCTCTGCCACCAGCCGTACTGGTTGTAGAACTGAATGAACCCGGCAGCGACGGCAACGGTCATCGCAGACCAGGTCGCAATGCCGAAGTTCTTGTGAACCTTTTTGATCCTGTTCCGCTGGCGAACGAGGTCGGCGGTGGTGGGCCCAGGGTCCGGAGCCTCCTCGAGCTCGGTAGTCACTTGGATCGCCATGATCGACACCGGATTGACCACCACCAAAGGCGGCTGCCCAACCGATGCGTCGAGGGTGAGCGAGAACCCAAACAGCGGGGTCGCCAGCAAGAGTGCGGTCAGCGAAGGCATCGGGCCGGAGTATCTATCAGAAGCCGCGATCGGGCCAGGACTTGGTGTTTTTCTCCCTGAGTCTCCGCAATGCACCCTTCGTCACCTTTTCACCGACGAGGGCTCGCTGTAGATCGACAGTATGACGGTTGGCGCGAAGTTTCCCTCCCGAGTCTCAATCTACGAGGTCGCTCCCCGCGACGGTCTTCAGAACGAGAGCGCCCAGGTCGCGACTCACGCCAAGGTCAGGCTGATCGACGCCCTCGTCGATGCGGGAGTCACCCGGATCGAAGTAGGAAGCTTCGTCTCGCCGAAATGGGTGCCTCAAATGGCCGACGCCGACGAGGTCTTTCGAACCATCGAACGGCGACCCGGCGTGACGTATTCCGGGCTCTGCCCGAACGCGCGCGGCCTGATCCGTGCGGTCGAAGCCAAGGTCGACGAGGTCGCGGTGTTCGTGAGCGCGAGCGAAACGCACAACCTCAAGAACGTCAACAAGACGATTGCGCACACGCTCAAAGCGTTCGAATCGGTCATAGGCCCAGCCGTCGACGAAGGGCTGCGCGTGCGCGCGTACATCTCGACCATGTGGGGCTGCCCGTACGAAGGCGAAGTCGACCCGCGCCGCGGGCTCGAGCTCGCGCGGCATCTTCTCGACCAGGGCTGCTACCAAATCTCGCTCGGCGACACGATTGGCGTCGGTACGCCCCGACAAACCGAGCGCATCGTCGACATGTTCCTCTCAGCCTTCGAGACCGACCAGGTAGCCCTCCACCTTCACGACACACGCGGCACCGCGCTCGCCAACGTGGTGATGGGGCTGCAGATGGGTATCACCACGTTCGACGCGTCGGTCGCTGGCCTCGGAGGATGCCCGTTCGCGCCGGGCGCGGCGGGGAATCTCGCCACCGAAGATCTGGTCTACACCCTGAACGGTATGGACATCGAGACCGGCATCGACCTCGACAAGCTCTGGCAGGCCGGCCAGGTCGCCGAAGCGATCGTCGGACGCGAGCTCCCGGGCAAGGTGCATCGGGCGGGCGTCCGGTCCCTGGCGAGATAGTCCGTGGTGAAGCCCTCGGGCGGCGGCACCGAGCACGGAGAACGTGCGGGGCGCGCCGAACCCGGTTATGACGGCGTCGTGGCCGTTGAAGATCTCATTCGCTACCTCAATGCCTCGCCCACCCCGTTTCACGCGGTTGCGGAAACGCGCCGGCGGCTCGAAGAGGCCGGATACCGTCGGCTCGACGAGACCGAGTCGTGGAAGACGAAGCCCGGCGACAAGGTTTATCTCGTCCGCGGCGGCGGCTCGATCGCAGCGTTCGCGCTTGGCAGCGAAGCTCCGGCGCAGGGCGGCTTTCGGCTGATCGGGGCCCATACCGATTCGCCGAATCTGCGCATCAAACCCAACCCAGACCAGCATCGCCTGGGCTATGTCCAGCTCGGAGTCGAACCCTACGGAGGCGTCCTGCTCTACACCTGGCTCGACCGTGACCTGTCGCTTGCCGGCCGGGTCGCCCTCGCGGACGGGAGCACGCGTCTCGTCGACCTGAAGCGCCCAGCTCTCCGGATCCCGTCCCTCGCGATTCATCTCAACCGAGAGGTGAACAAGAGCGGCCTGCTGCTGAATCCTCAGAAGCACCTGTCGCCCATCCTTGCCCTGGGCGATGGTTCGACGGCTGCGCTGAGGGAATGCCTCATCGAGGCGCTCGATGGGGTGAAGGCGGCCGACGTCGTCGGCTGGGACCTGATGACCTACGACGTTCAGCCCGCAAGCCTCGGAGGCCTTCGCGGAGAGTTGATTCAGTCGGGTCGTCTCGACAACCTCGCCAGCTGCCACGCAGCCTGCACGGCCCTCCTCGCTTCGGCGAGCAAGACCAAGGCGACCAGGGGCTTCGTGCTCTACGATCACGAAGAAGTGGGCAGTCGCAGCGCGCAGGGCGCGGCGTCCGACTTCTTGCGCAGCGCCCTGACACGGCTCTCAGGAAGCAACGCGGAAGCCTACCACCGCGCGATAAGCAAGTCGTTTCTGATCTCGGCCGACATGGCGCACGCCGTACATCCGAACTACGCCGAGCTCCACGACCCGGAGCATCGTCCGGTACTCGGCGGAGGGCCGGTCGTGAAGATCAACGTAAATCAGGCGTACGCGACCGATGGCGAAAGCTGGGGTGCCTTCGAGCGGTGGGCGCAGGAGGCCGACGTGGCCACCCAGCGCTTCGTCGTACGCTCGGACCTCGGCTGCGGCAGCACTATCGGGCCGATCACCGCCGCCCAGCTTGGACTCCGCACGGTCGACGTGGGCAACCCGATGCTCGCGATGCACTCCTGCCGAGAGGTCGCCGCGACGGCAGACGTGCCCAAGATGATCGACGTGCTCGCTCGATTCTTTGCCTGAGCTTTCTCAGGCGAAACGCGACTCACGCGAGTTCGAAGTCTTTACAAAACAGGAGCGATGCGTTCGGATCATCGTACCGCGATCTACGGTGTCGGTGCGTCGGAAACGCGTGCGCGCACTTGAGTTGCGGGTCGAACAAAACGCAGTCTTCACAATTCCACCGAAGCTTGAAGCGTTCTTTTTCTTCGCGGAACCGCGCATCCTGCTCAACTTCCATTGGACGATTCTATCTTGTCTACGCGCCGCTCGTGTCGGCCGCCTTCGAACTCTGCCGACAGAAACGATTCGAGAATCGCGCCGGCAAGGCCAGCACCGACGACACGGGCACCGACGCAGAGCACGTTGGCATCGTTGTGACGGCGCGACATCTCAGCGCTGAACGTGTCGCCGCACACCGCGGCTCGGACACCCCGATGACGATTGGCGGTCATCGACATCCCGATACCCGTCCCACACACCAGCAGCCCGAGACCTCCGTCCGCGAGCACCGCATTGGCTACCTGGTGCGCGTAGTCCGGGTAGTCGGTCGACGCCGACGAGCGCGTACCGACGTCAGTCACCTCATAGCCGAGCCCCTCGGCAACCACGATCAGGGACTGCTTCAGTTCGAGGCCCGCGTGGTCGCATCCGACGACTAGTTTCTTCGAGGCGCTGTTGGGAGAGTCAGTCATGGTCACGGCCGCTTGAAGATGAGAGTACAGTTGGTCCCGCCGAAGCCGAACGAGTTATTCATGATCGCGTCGAGCTTTCGCTCCTGCGCCTCGTTTGCAACCAGATTCATTCCCGCGGCGACTTCGTCCGGCTCTTCGAGGTTCACCGTGGGCGGCATGATTCCGTCGCGCATCGCGAGCGCACACAGCACGGGTTCGAGGCCGCCGGCAGCGCCGAGCAGATGGCCGCTCATGCTCTTCGTGCTCGACACCGCGAGCCCGCCGGTCGCGTGCGCACCGAAAACCGCTCTGATCGCCTTGAGCTCTTCGGCGTCGCCCACCGGCGTCGAAGTGCCATGTGCGTTGACGTAGTCGATGTCTTCGGGGTTCAGTTTGGCGTCTTGAAGTGCGAGCTTCATAGCCCGCTGCGCACCTTCGGCCTCCGGGGCGGGCTGCACCATGTGATAGGCGTCGGACGTCGCGCTATATCCGACGATCTCTGCGAGCACGGTGGCCCCGCGAGCAAGCGCAGCCTCGCGCTCTTCGAGTACGCACACACCCGCGCCCTCGGCGATGACGAAGCCGTCTCGGTTGACATCGAACGGGCGGCTGGCGGCGTGGGGATCGTCGTTGCGCCGCGACAGCGCCCGCATCGATGCAAAGGCGGCAACGCCGACCGGGGTCACCGCACCCTCGGCTCCGCCGGCGACGGCGGCATCGATCTCGCCTCGTTGAATCCATCGAAAGGCGTCGCCAAGTGCGTGCGCGCCCGACGCGCAAGCACTTGCATGCGTGTAGCTCGGTCCCTTGAACCCGTGCTCGATCGAAACCTGGCCCGGCGCGAGACTCGAAATCACCGAGGGGATGAAGTACGGGGAGACACGGCGCGGTCCTTTGTCGAATAGGACCCGGCAGGTGTCCTCGAACACCTCGAGCCCGCAGAAGCCCACACCGATGAACGTGCCTACCCGCTCCTTCTCTTCGTCGTTGGGTTCGAATCGCGCATCCTTGACTGCCTGCGCCGCCGCGGCGATTCCAAGCTGCATGAAACGCGCAGCCTCGCGGAGCCGCCTTTTGGGCATGTACTCGAGCGGGTCGAAGTCGGTACATTCGCCAGCGATCTGCGAGCCGAACTCAGTGGGATCGAACCCCGCAATGCGCGCGATTCCGCTGCGACCCGCCTGGATGTTTGCCCACGTCGTCGGGACGTCTTTCCCGCAGGGACTGACGGTCCCGACTCCCGTGATGACTACGCGCCGCATGACTCGTACTCGGCCCTCCCCCGCAGCGGCGGCTAAACCTTGCGCTCCGAGATGTAGTCGATCGCATCCTGTACGGTTTTGATCTTCTCGGTGTCCTCGTCATCGATGTCTACCTCGAACTGCTCTTCGAAGGCCAGCACGAGCTCGACGATGGCAAGCGAGTCGGCCTGCAAATCGTCGATGAAGCTAGCGTCGTCCTTTATGTCGCCCTGCTCTACGTCGAGCTGCTGGGAAACGATTTCTTTGACCTTCTCCGCGATGTCCATGTGGTTCCTCCAGCACGTCGCTCAGACGTGCATGCCTCCGTTGACCCGAACTACTTGTCCGGTGATATAGCTCGCTTCGTCGCTCGCTAAAAACACAGCGGCCGCGGCGACTTCTTCGGGGGTGCCGACACGCCCGAGCGGAGTGCGCTCGAGGATCCCGGCAATCGCCGCCTCGGGGAGCGCCGCCGTCATGTCGGTGTCGATGAATCCGGGCGCAATGGCGTTAACGGTAATACCCCGAGAGGCGTACTCGAGTGCCAAAGTCCGGGTGACACCAAGCACCGCGGCCTTGGAGGCCGAATAGACGACCTGCCCTGGATTGCCGGTCTCAGCGACCACGCTCGACAGGTTGATGACGCGCCCAGAGCGCTTTCTCATCATCCCCTTGATACAGGCTTTGGCGCAGAACACCGCGCCGTTGACATTGGTGGCCCAGGTCTGCTCGAGGTGCTCGGGGGACACGCGCAGCAGGAGCTGATCGATCGAAACCCCGGCGTTGTTGACCAGAATGTCGATACCCCCGTGCTCATCGCGGGCGCTCGCGATCGCTTCGTCCACGGCCTTGGGGTCCGCCACGTCGAACTGCAGAAGCGCACCCTCCCCTCCGGCGTGTCGGACGAGCTTCAGGGTGTCTTCGGCGGCTTCCGCATTGGAGCGGTAATTGACGAGAACGAACGCGCCGGCCTGGGCAAGTGCGACGCTGATCGCACGACCAATTCCGCGAGACCCGCCGGTAACCAGCGCGACTTTTCCCGTCAAGTCGAACACCGCTACTCGAGCTCGTCGGTGTCGCCTTTGATTACCTGGCGGCCCTTGTAATGCCCGCAAGAGGCACAGGCCCGATGGGGAAGCATCACATCACCGCAATTGGGACATGGGATGACGTTCGGTCCAACGACCTTATCGTGATTGGCACGACGCTGGTCGCGTTTCATAGGACTCGTCCTACGCTTGGGAACTGCCACGGGATCACTCCTCTTTCTTCGTAAGCTCTTCTTTGATTTTCAAGAGCGGCGCAAAGCGCGCATCCGGCGCACTGTCGCCGAAAACCTGTTCTGGGGGGCGGAGATGCTGCGGAACGGCGATCCCCTTGCAGTCGTCGGCGCACAGCGGCTTCATCGGCACTTCGAGAAGCAGCAGCTCGCGCACTATCGGGTCGAGGACGATCATGGTTCCGCCGAAGTAGTCGTGGTTCAGTTCGTCCGGCCGGACCTCCACCTCCGCAGAGGAGTCAGGCCGCTCGGACTCCGGGCTGAAGAGAACCGTCAGGGGAAGTCCGATCTCGATGTCGACGTCGGCGAGGCAGCGGGCGCATTCGGCGACGACGGCCGCATCGATCGATCCCTGGACGAGGACGTCCTGACCGCTTTGGGTCGCGGCGACACGCAGTGCACCGGGGCGTTCGGCAGGGCGCAGATCGGTCCCTTCGAGCGCACTGGAAAGCCAGTCTGCGCTCATCGCAAAGTTCCAAACTTTGCCGGACTCATCGAGGTCCTGGATGTGTAGGACGAAGGTCGCCATCGAACTCTCTGCCTTCGGCCTCCGCCAGTGGCCCACTCGGCTGCGAGACGCGGAACTATTCAGTGGGCGTGTTGGGCTGTCAAGCGGGGTGCGACCGCCCCGGGGGGCCCTGTTAACCGTTTGGAATGCGGGGGCTTTTGTCGTGGCTCTCACCGGGTTCGATGCAGCCGGGGGCGGCAGCCGCGCGGGTCGCGTTTCTGCCGTGGCGTGATAGGTTTCCGCGCGATGAACGACGACTTTCGACGCTTTTCCGGCACACCCACCTACCTCACCGACGAGGCTCTCGAGTCCGCCGTCAACACCGCGATCGTCCTCGAGCGCCCCCTGCTGATCCGCGGCGAACCGGGAACAGGAAAAACGCTGCTGGCCGAGGCGGTCTCCGAAGCCCTCGGGATGAAGCTTCTCCGATGGAACATCCGGAGCACGACGCAGGCCCAGCACGGCCTCTACGTGTACGACACCGTCCAACGTCTCTACGACTCCCGATTCGAGGACAAGGACGTTACCGACATCAGCCAGTACATCAAACTCGGCCCGATGGGTGAGGCATTCAACGCGCCTGCGCGCGTCGTGCTTCTCATCGACGAAATCGACAAAGCCGACGTTGAGTTCCCCAACGATCTGTTGAACGAGCTCGACCGGATGCAGTTCCACATCGACGAGACCCAGCAGGATATCATCGCCAAAGAGCGGCCGATCGTGATCATCACCAGCAACGCAGAAAAAGAGCTGCCCGACGCGTTCCTGCGCCGCTGCGTGTTCCACTTCATCGACTTCCCGACGCCGGAACTCATGCAGGACATCGTTCGGGTGCACCATCCCAAGGTGCTCGAAAGCCTCGTCGAACAAGCGCTCAAGACGTTCTACGAGATTCGCGGCATGCGCCGCCTACGAAAGCGCCCAAGCACCAGCGAGCTCGTCGACTGGATCGCCGTGCTTCAGCGCGCCGGAATCGACGACGTCAAGCTCGAAGAGAACCTGCCCTTTCTCGGGGCGCTGTTGAAGAAGGAACAGGATCTCGTCTCGTACGCCGACCAGCTCTCGGGCGGCCGCCAATGGAGAAGCTAAAATCCTCGTCCCGTTTCTATATGAGCTGCGCGGCCGCGGCGTCCCCGTAGGCACCCAGGAGGTGCTGATGCTCGCGCAAGCGCTTCAGGCGGGCCTGCACGAGAGTTCTCTCGACGGGTTCTACAACGTCGCTCGCTCGGTGATGATCCACAACGAAGCGCATCTCGACTCGTTCGACGAAGCCTTTCTTTCGTTTTTCAAGGGCATCGAAGTCGAATCGAAGAAGCTCAAGGACGACCTGTGGGACTGGCTGAAAGAGGCCAAAGAAAACATGGGCGAGCTTACCGACGAGCAGCGACAGTTTGTCGAAGGACTCGACCTCGACGAGCTCCGCAAGATGTTCGAGGAGCGCCTCGCCGAACAAGATGAAGAGCACCACGGTGGCAACAAGTGGATTGGCACCGGCGGCACGTCTCCCTTCGGTCACAGCGGTCGCTCGCCTCAGGGCTTTCGCATCGGCGGCTCCGGTGGTGGGCGTAGCGCGGTGAAAGTCGCCGATGCCAGGCTCTATCGCCCCTATCGGCAAGACCTCACACTCGACGTTCGGCAGATGCAGGTGGCGCTGCGTAAACTTCGGGTGTTCGCGCGCGAAGGCGGCGAACAGGAACTCGACCTCGAGGGGACGATCGACGAGACCGCCAAGAACGCCGGCGAGCTCGAGGTGGTGACCCGCCCTCCCCGCCGACACAACACGCGAATCATCATGATGATGGACGTCGGCGGTTCGATGGATCCGTTTGCCCATCTGTGTTCGCGACTGTTCTCGGCCGCGAAGAAGTCGAACCACTTCAAAGAGCTTCGCACCTATTACTTCCACAACTGCGTCTACGGGCACGTCTACGAGACGGAGAGATTCGACAAACCGATTCGGATTCGCGACCTACTTCACGAGACCGGTCCCCACTACAAGCTCATCATGGTCGGCGACGCGCTGATGGCACCCTACGAACTGCTTGCGGCAGGCGGCTCTCTCGACCTCGGGGACGACCGGGGCATCGAGGGCCTCCAGTGGCTCATGATGCTCGGGCAGCACTACCACCGCAGTATCTGGCTCAACCCAGAGCCCGATCGCTACTGGACCGGCAACACCATCGAGTACGTGCGCCAGGTGTTCGACATGTTTCCGCTCACGCTCGAAGGGCTCGGCCAAGGCGTCTCGCAGCTCGTCAAGGGCGGCCGCGCCCACTAGCAGGCACCCTACAGCCGAAATTTGGGCCCGGCGCCGATGCTCGCTACCCTGACGGGCATGGGTAAGGGGTTTTGGACAGCGATCCTCGTGATCGGACTCGTCGCCGGCGTGGCAACCGCGTCTGCCGACTACGAAGGCGTGACCCCTGGGGAGGACAATCTCCCGCCTCGCGCGGAGGAAATCCCGGCGAACGCGCTCATGCTCACCTGGCCCGGATTCGTCATGGGCAAGGACGGCACTTCGAGCTTCTTCGTGCAGACCTCGAAGCCGGTGGAGGTCGCGACGAAAGAGGCCTCAGGTCGTTTCGAGCTCGTTCTCCGCAAGACCCAGGTCCACCTGAAGAATAACTTCCTCCCGCTCGAGACTGAGTTTTTCGCCACCCCGGTGACGCGGGCCACCGTGCAGCGCAAGGGTCGAAACGACCTCGTGATGGTGTTCGAGATGCGCGACGCGGTCGCGCCGACGGTCCGACAGAAAAAAGGCAAAGACGGCTTCAACTACGTCTTCGTCGACTTCGGCCCTCGTCCTTGAGCTTGTTGACCTTGCCCGCCACGGGCCCATCGAGTAACCGGACGCCATGAGCCTACGCGCCGTCAAAGGCATGAAGGACCTCCTGCCTGACGAGATGCCGCGGTGGCACCGGCTCGAAACCGCGTTCCGAGACCGTGTCGAGCGCTACGGGTTTCGAGAGGTGCGCTTTCCCATCGTAGAGCCGACGGCGCTTTTCGTGCGATCGATCGGTGAAACCACCGACATCGTCGAAAAAGAGATGTACACCTTCGCCGATCGGGGCGACAAGTCTCTCACCCTGCGCCCAGAGGGAACTGCGTCCGCGGTGCGCGCCTACGTGCAACACAACGTGTACGCCGCCGAGCCGGTAACCAAGTGGTACTACATCGGACCAATGTACCGTCGGGAGCGACCCGCCAAGGGCCGCTACCGGCAGTTCTACCAGGCGGGCATCGAGCTCTTCGGCGATCCCGGACCGTTCGTCGACGCCGAAGTGATCGACATGGTGGTGAAGCTCCTGGGCGACCTTGGGATCGCGGATGTCAAAGCCTCGGTGAACTCAATCGGCGGAACCGAAACCCGTGAGAGATACACAACGGCGCTCGTCACTTATCTCGAGCCGCACCGAAACGCGCTGTGCTCCGACTGTCAGCGGCGCATGGATGCAAACCCGCTCCGGGTGCTCGACTGCAAAGTGCCTCACGATGCCGAGATCGCGGGCGGCGCCCCGTCGATTCTCGAGCACCTGACCGACGACGATCGCGCGCACTTCGACGGCCTTCAAGAAGGGCTCGTGAAGCTCGGCACGCCCTACCACGTCGATTCGTCACTGGTGCGCGGACTCGACTATTACACCCGCACGCTCTTCGAGGTACTCGGGACCGGCAAAGAGCTTGGTGCGCAGAACGCGCTGCTCGGCGGTGGTCGCTACGACCAGATGGTTCAGAGCCTGGAGGGTCCGGACACGCCGGCGATCGGCTTCGCGATGGGACTCGAACGACTCTTGCTGGCGATGCCCGAGCAATCAGAGCCTCCCCACATCGAAGCGTTCATCATCGCTGCGCAGCCAACGGTGCGCACTGACGCCGCCCTGCTTGGGCGCGAGTTGCGCGACGCCGGCCTGCGCGTCGAGAGCGACCTTCGAGGCGGCTCGCTCAAGAGCCAACTGCGGCGTGCCGACAAGATGAACGCGCATCTCGCCGTAATCGTCGGTGAGTCCGAGGTGGCGTCGGGGTCGGTGCAGCTTAAGGACCTTCGTGCCAAGACGCAGGAGACGGCGCTGAGAGCGGAAGCGGCGGCACGCGCCAAAGCGATCGTTCGCGCCGGAGCGTGACGAGGCGGCGAGCCGCCCACGCCGCCGTCAGCGGTTGAAGAAGACCGGGCTCGACCAGGCCATCTCGCCGTCGGCCTGGGTCACCCGACAGTAGACGTATGGCGCTTCGACCGCCGCGGCCAAGGACCCCGAGGGTGACCCGGGCTCGTCAGAGGCAACCACACCGGCAGGCGTCACCAGCTCGATGCGCACGACATCCGTCGTGCCGAGCGTACGGACTTCCACCTGGGCGGGGCCTTCGATATCGAGCTCACTGCCCATCGGATGGCCTTCCACGCGTACGTCGAGGAGGATCTTCGCCCCGCTGGTCGCGTAGCATCGGCGTTCGCGGATCGCCTTGAGGATCGCCTCTCGGGTCCGCTCTGCGCTGAGCACCGCGGTGAGGCCGGTTCGAAAAGGGTCGCGTTTGCGGCACTCGCCGTGATGCCAAAGCAGCCCATGGCTGTCGGAGTTGGCGATGAAGCCGAACCGATGGCCCGCATCGAGCATCGGCTTGGCGAACTGATCGTCCAGGTCGCCGCGATAGCCAAGCGCGTTGCCGGGCTCTTCATAGCAACCGTGGCAAGAGCAAATCTCCCAGACCGGCTGGCCGATGGGATCGTGTCCCGGGGCGTCGGCACCTGTCCAACCAATGTGATGGGGGCCGGTGAACGCGCCCTGCTCGCGGATCTTCGCAACCAGATCGCGGCCACGCGGCACCTCGTCACGCGAGACGATCGGGAACCCGGGACCCGGCAGATAAACGCACTTGTGGCCCGGTCCAGGGAACGCCTTGCCGGTCCATTCGTAGGCAACGATGGTCGCGAACTCGCCGGGTTCGTCGTGCTCTTCGGTCACCGCCTGCAGATAGGCCCACTCCCCCGGTCCGATGCGCTTGCCGAGAAACGACTCGTGGTCGGTGAGCGCCGCAAAGTCGTCTCCGTACCGATAGCGCGCCCGAAGATACGGTTCGTCGGCGCTGCCGACGCCGTCGGAGTGGGCGCTGTGCTGCTGGATGTCACCGAACAAGACCTGAGGCCCCGACCAGGCGCTGCGACGCGGTCGCGCCGGCGAAGACGCGCCGACGTCGATCTGGGCGGCGCGAAGCGCCGGAATCCCACCGGTGGGCTCGTCGAAGCGTTCGATCAGAATTCCCTTGCGGCCGCGTCTCGCGGTGAGCGTGCAGCCATCGGCGAGTCGTGCGGCACTCAATCGTTTTCCGCGACAGCCCCACTGCCCGTCTTCGAGGGGTAGCCGCGGACCAAACCCCAACGTGGAGAGTCGCTGTCGGTACACGTTGTGAGACCCCCGACCGAACAGCTCGACGGTGCCGTCGCGTCCGACCACCAGCGTCGGAAACTCGAAACCCTGCTCCTCGCCGGCAAGATCTCGGTCGCGATCCGACATCGGCGCGGTGGGTTCGAATACTTCGCCCTGCATATCGACGAAACGAACCGCAATCCACTTGGCGAGGTCGGGCTCGCCGGTGTCCTCGCGGACGTCGTGATGAAACGCGACCCATGCGCCGCCTGGACCGTTCGCAATCGCCGGTGCCGCGGCAATGCCGATCGCGGACCAGACTCGATGCTCACTACCGGACGGCGTCCGGACGAGCACGGTAGACCTCGGCCCTTCGTGACGAACGAATGCGCGCCATCCTGCCGACTCTGCCGCGAGCTCGTCGCGACAGTCGTTTGAAGGCCGCGGCACACCGGGGTCCCAAGCGACGATCGCGGGGCAATGATCGGTTGCGATGGGCTCCCCCTGCACCGATCCGTCGGCCGTGAGCGCGTAGCGCAGCACATACTCCTCAGCGCCGGACCATGAGAGCACGTGGAGGAGCGCGCCGCCGTCCGCGGCGGCTTCGAGTCGCGGGCTTCGGAGGTATTGGTGGGGGCTGTGTTCGATGAGGACCATCAAGCCTCAGTGTGCATAGCCAAGCGCCCGGAGCTGCCCTTTGAGCGTCTCATCGATATTGGCGTCCTCGGCTTGTAACGTGGTACCGCCCTTCTGATCGGCGCTCAACCAGTTCGCACGGTCTGTCGCCCCGAGGAACTGCCCGAGAAGCATCCGCGAATAGCGCCAGCCGATCGGCGAGGCCGTGGATTCGAGTTGGGTCGTCTCGCGCGGATCGGCTTCGAGATCGAACATCGTCGAAGTCAGATTGCCGCGGACGATGAGCTTCCAACGGCCGGCGGTGATGACACGGCGGTCGTCCTGAAAGTCGCTGAATGCCACCGCTGGACGGTCGAGTGGAACCCCCTGCATGAGCCCGACGAGTGAGTGTCCCTCGTTGTCGGGCATGGCGGCAACCCCGACGAGCTCGGTCACCGTCGCAGACAGATCGAGTGTACCGACGGCCTCTTCGACACGGGCGCCTGCGGGCAGCCGATTGGGAAGTCGGAACATCAAAGGCACGTGCAACAGTTCTTGGTAGACCGAGTGGCCGTGACCCCACGACGCGTGATCGTCGAACTCTTCGCCGTGATCGGACGTGATGACGAGCAGCGTGTCGTCCCACACGCCGAGCTCGATGAGCCTGTCGACGAAGAGACCGAGATAGTGATCGTGCTTCGAGATCTCGCCGTCGTGGAGCGCTTCGATCCGCACCTTGTCCGCCTCGGTGAATACGACGGCAGGCGGTTTGCGCTTCGCCTTCTCGAGCAGGTCGCCCGTCATGCGCGGCCGGACCTGGCCGTCGTACCCGCTGGCGTCGTACATCTCGAGGTACGCGACGGGGGGGTCATAGGGTACGTGCGGGTCGATCGTCTGGATGTACGCAAAGAAGCGATCGTCCTTGTGGCCGGCAATCCAGTTGCCCGCCTCTTCGAAGACATCTTTGGCTTCGGTGCTCTTGCTTTCTCGGATGTAGTTCGTGTATCGGTCCCACCCCTGGTCGAAACCGAAACGGTCCGAGACGTACCCGTTCGCGATGAATCCGCCGGTCTTGAAGCCCTCGGCCTGAAGGTGCTCGCTCAACAACAAGGCGGAACTCGGGAGCGCTGCGCTGCCGGTCTTCTGCCGGTGGGTCTGTGGATGAAGCCCCGTGAGAATCGACGCGACCGACGGCTTGGTCCAGTTCTCGGGTGCCTGAGCCAACTCGAGAACGACGCCCTCGGACGCCAGACGGTCCACGACCGGAGTGTGAACCCGCGACGCCGAGTTGAACGGTTTGAGCTTGTCGGCGCGAAGGGTGTCCACGACGAGTACGATCACGTTCTTGGCTGGCTGAAGCGGGGCGCGCTCCGCTGAGGGAAGCAGAATGCGAGGCGCGTTCCAGGCAACCCGGCCCACCCCGGTGCCGCGGGCGCTCAGGTCAATCCGCACGATCTCGCCGGCGAACGCGCTCAGGTCCACCGTATGGTCGCTCCAGGTGGGGCCGGCGTCGGCCAGGTACACCTGGCGCGTGTTGCGCCCGTGCGATGCAACGTCGACCACGACGGGAATCGCGCCGCCCTCCGCGCCGACACCGAACCCGAGAATGCCCCCAGCCGGGACCTCGACGTAGTAGCGAAGCGTCGACTCCGGCGAAAGCGCGATCGCGGGACGACCGGCTTCGCCGATCCGGACGTCAGTCATCAACCCGTCGTATCGGGGTGCGGATGCCGTCGGAATCGACTTCGCTTCTTTGGGCCGAATCCAGATCGAGTCGACCGCGACCGAGACGTTCTCCCCATCGACTGGAACCGTTCCGCCGAAGGTGAGAAGCAGGTAGTTCTCGCCCGCCTCGACCTGCTCCTTGGGCAGCACGACCTCGTACTCGGCAAAGAGGTCACCCTTGTTGAGCGGCACCGACGCGAGCTGCGCGTTGTTGAGGTAGGGGGTCAATGCCCGCGTCCCGAGGGGTCGAAGTCGAATGGTTGCAACCAAGTCCTCTTGGGCGTCGGCGTTGAAGTACACCCGCCCCCGCATGCCCGCGTGGGCAAAGCTCGTGTCTCCCTCGACGCCGCGCCCAACCCAGCCGCTTCGCCAATCGCCTAGCGTGAACTTGGACTGTGCCGGGGTGCCAAAGTCGAGGTACCAGCCGCCGTCATCCACCTCGGCGAGATGTCGCATCTCACTCAGATCGACGTGCGTCTCGAGGCCGGCGAACGGGTCGCTCTTCTCGGGCTTTTGGTCGGTGCAGGCCGCCGTGCCCACCAGGACCGCGATCCCCATCCAGAACAGTCGCATCTGCAGCTTCCTCCCGCGCCCCCGCGAGACTGCCGGGCTCGTACAACTGGCCTCGAGGGACCCTTGCGGGTAGCACGCACGTTCAGCGGGCGTCAACAAAGCCACCCGGGCCGAACTCCGCGCGAAGCACGCGTGTTGCGCCCGCGCGAACGTAGCAGAAGCGATCGACCCATCGGTCCCCGACGCGGTAGCGCACGCGATGCCGCCCCTGCTCCAACACGAGTGCCAAGGGCTGCGCGCCGAGGAAGACCCCGTCGACCTCGACCGAGACGCCATCGCTTCCGGTCAGTTGGAGCACGCCTTGGGAATCGGCAACGACGAGATCGGGATCGGTCCCCTCCGTGAGTTCGCCTGCGTACTCCCGCAGCCGCGACACGTCGTCGACCGGGAGATCGATACCAACGTCGACTGGGCTCGGGGCGTCCACCACATCGCTGTCGTCGAGTGCGGCGGCCGCAGCGGCGCTGGGCTCCGTCTGCTCGGCGATTGGCACCGCACGCTCACGAACGTCGACACGGTAGAGCAGAACCCCGAACGTCGCGACGAGGGCCCCCGCGAACGCCCACCCCAAAACCCGAGGCGCGACGCGACCTTGCCAATCGAACTCAGTTTCGGGCGCAGGTTCAGCGGCCTCGGGCGCGGGGTCTGCGAACCGCCAGACGGCGCCGGCCGGGCGGGGCATCGGGTTCGAAGGCTCCCGGTGCATCGCCACGGCCGACTGCGCTCGCATGTTTTCCCGATCGAGCGGATCGGTGCCGGCGAGTTCAGGGGGCGTCGGGAGGGGCGAGGACGTTTCGTGCATGCTTGGTGTTGAAGTGCTGGGAGCCGGTTCGTTGGGGACTGGGACGTCAGCAGCGACCACGGCCACGACTCCGCCCTGCCGGGCGAGAGTCACGAGGAGCGCGTCGACAAGGGCCCTCGAGCCCTCGCCGGATTCCCAGATCTCGCGCGGCGAGGTGCCCTCCGCAAGCCGGGCCACGATGCGCTGAATTCGAGGGGGCGAATGGCGCGTGTAGGTGGCGAGAACCCGGGTGTCGAGTTCGACCTGGCCACCCGGCGAGTCCGCGAGCACCGACAGGAGGCTCCCGAGCTGCCGACTCGACCGGTCGAAGGCTTCGTCGAGCGATGCCAGTGGCTCTCCCTCGGCATCGTGCGGCTCGAGCGCCTGGCCGACAGTGAATCTCCCCAATCGCATCCCAGCGAGCTCAGCGAGCGCGGGTTCACCTTCGGAGGTCTCTCCGTTGATCGCCATGCGCGTGACCTGGACCATGTGCCCCGCACGAAGCTCGACCTCGAACAGTGCCCATGGGTCTTGGAGCGCGATCCGCACGTCGGGCCGCGTACGTCGGACCGCCCGAAGCAGGACGGCGACACCGAGGTCTTCGACGTCGCCGCGCACCTCCGACTCGTTGGTAAGTGACGCTTCGAGCTGGGCGAGAGGTCGGAGCGCTTCGTCGACTCGGTCGAGTATTTGCCGTGCGGGCAGCTCCTTGCGCAGGTAGTCACGTGCCCCCGCGCGAAGCTCGCGCATCCGGTGAAGCAGGTCATCCCGCCAAGACAGCAGGACAACCGGCACCCCGTCGAGCGACGGCTCTCGGCGTACGGCGGCGCAGAGGCCGAGGCCGTCGAGCCTGGGCATGACGATATCTGCGAGGATCAGATCGGGGGGATCGTTGCGCGCCAATTCGAGCGCCCGGATCCCGTCGGAGGCTTCGACGACAGTCGCTCCTGCCTCTCGCAACATCCCGACGTAGAGCCACCGGACTTCGGCATCGTCGTCGGCAACCAGAATGCGGCGATCGCCGAGGGCGATCTCCGCATAGGGGGGTTCGGGTGACGGGAAGCCACTCAGCGTGAGAAGAGGAATCCCCGGCGCCTCCGCGAAGCGAACGAGACCACCTGAACGCCGTTCGATCACGCCACGGATCTCCCCAATCGCTTTCCACAGAGGGGTCAGGACTTCAGCATCGCGCCCAGGCTCGAGCGGAGCCTCGGGACCGGCCGAAGCCGAGTCGAGGAGCCCTCGCCGGAGCTCGGTCTCCACCTCGCCCACCAGCGAACCGAGTGAAGGCCCCTGTGGGGCACCCGGCGGCAGCGAGGGGATGCGATGCGTGCCCGAACCCTCGGGCCGAGCCGCCAGCTCCTCAAAACGGCCGGCGAGAATCCGCACATCGAGGACCGCGCCCCAGCTGAACGAAGACTCCTCGAGCCCGCGGAGAGACTCTCCAATCGCCGAACCAAGCGGCTCCAACCCGAGCTCGCCGGCTTCTGCGCGCAGTCCGTCGAGGTGTCGCACCAGCGCATCGCGCGCGCCCTCA
Organism: uncultured delta proteobacterium; assembly: GCA_963845195.1. Classification (GTDB taxonomy): domain Bacteria; phylum Myxococcota_A; class Polyangia; order Polyangiales; family Houyiibacteriaceae; genus SG8-38. The sequence goes on along the minus strand of CAWJRH010000004.1, from coordinate 868,905 downwards.
TCGGCGGGGTCGACCGCCAAAGCCTCAGTTAACTTCACTGTTTCTAGGCTCTTAGCGACCAAAGCCTGATGAAATGTGGTTTCTGTAATCGCCGCGTCCACCGAGACTGCTCCTGCCTAGCGCCGCAGTGTACGGAATCGGAGAATTACTTCGAGCCCCAACTCGTTTGCCAGACGAAGAGCGGCGACGTAGGCACGAGCGTGGACTTCGTCGATGAGGTGACGCTGGCTGTCGCCGGCGGCGATGGTGGGAACGGCTGCGTCGCATTTCGACGCGAAAAGTTCGTTCCGCTCGGGGGCCCTTCGGGCGGTGACGGAGGGCGCGGCGGCAGCGTCATTCTCGAGGCGCACCACCGTATGAGCACCCTCCTCGATCTTCGCTACCGAAAGACCGTCCAGGCGGACCGCGGCGAAGACGGCCGCGGCAAGGACCAGTTCGGCAAGGCCGGGAGCGACGTGGTGATCCAGGTCCCCGTCGGGACCCAGGTATTCCACGCAGAGTCCGGTGCGCTCCTCGCCGATCTCGAAGGCGCGCACGCGCGTTTCGTGGTGGCCGAAGGCGGACGCGGCGGGCGCGGGAACATCAAGTTTGCGACGCCACACGACCGCGCGCCACGCCGAGCCGAGCCAGGCAAGCCAGGCGTCCGAAGCGTAATCCGACTCGAACTGAAACTCCTCGCGGACGTTGGCATCGTTGGATTCCCGAACGTGGGCAAGAGCACCTTCATCGCTGCGGTATCGAAAGCCCGGCCCAAGGTCGCCGACTATCCGTTCACGACACTCGTGCCCAATCTCGGCGTGGTGTCGCTAGGAAGCGATCGAACCTTCGTCGTCGCCGACATTCCTGGAATCATCGAAGGTGCCGCCGAGGGCGCAGGGCTTGGTCTGCGCTTTCTCAAGCACGTGGAGCGAACGAGCGTGCTCCTGCACATGGTCAGCATCGACCCAGCGCCCGACCGGGACCCGATCAAAGACTTCGATGCGCTCATGAGCGAGCTTGGGCGCTTCGAGGCAGAGCTCGTCGAGCGCCCGATGGTCGTAGCGGTCAGCAAGCTCGATCTGCCCGAGGCGCGTGAGGCGTTCGCCGCGGTGAAGACCGAAATGGAGCGACGCGGCTATGCGGTCTTCGGCATCAGCTCGGCAACGGGCGAAGGGGTCGAGCCGCTCCTGCTCGAACTCGAGACTATCGTCAATCGCGGTTCCGCCGACGAATCCTAGCAGCCGCCCACCCGGCCACCTCGCGCACCTTCGCCGATTCGTCGGTGGCGTGGGCGTCGTCCAGCACTCGCAGATGGGTGCGGTCTCCTCGGTTCCCCAACACCAGCGCGGCGTTGTGCGCCAACCCTTCGCGGCCAGTTCGTCTGACGGGGGATCCCTGCGCCCAGCTTTCGAACGCGTCGGCGCTCATCGTGACGAAGCCCGCAAGCGAGGCGTCGTCCCAACGCGCATGCGGTGAGAACTCCGCCATCGATTGGGTGTCGGAAGTATGATTGTACGGGCAGACGTCCTGACAGACGTCGCAGCCGAAGAGCCAGGGTCCTATCCCGTCGCGAAGGCTCGGGTCGACAGTGCCGCGATGCTCGATGGTGAGGTACGAAATGCATCGGCGAGCGTCGAGGCGACGCGCATCTTCGAACGCCTCGGTCGGACATCCATCCAAACAAAGCCGACAAGAACCGCAGCGGCGAGGCATTGGGTCATCCGAGGGCAGAAGCGCGGTCGTCACGATGCACGCAAGGAAGACGTGAGAGCCGAGTCCCGGCACGATGAGGCAGCAGTTCTTCCCGACGAAACCCACCCCGGCGCGCTCGGCCCAGGCACGCTCGAAAACCGGCTTCGAGTCGACGGCAATCCGCGCCTGGTACCCGCGTTCATGAAGCAGCCGCTGAATCGATCGCGCTTTCTTGGTCAATACCCGATGATAGTCTCGTCCGAGCGCATACTTGGCGACGCGCGAGAGCGCCGGGGCGGCCGCGTCCGAGTTTCTCGGGTACGGGGCGACCAGCACGATCACGCTCTGCGCTTCGGGAAGCATGCCCGGATGCCGCGGGTCTTTTCGCACCTCTGCGGTTTTCGACATCCAGATCATCTCGCCCTGGTGTCCTGCCGCAAGCCAGGCATCGAGCTGCTCGGCTTCGGGGTCGAGGCGGTCTGCTCGCGCGACTCCGACACGCGCGAATCCTGCGGCCTCGGCGAGTCCCCTGACGGATGTCAGCAAAGCCCCGTCGGTGCTCGGCGAGGAGGTCATCCGAGGGCGGAACCCGGAGGCGCCGGCGGCGCTTCGGGCGCGTCGTCTTCATCGCGGGGCTGCGCCGGGGGCCCCTCGTTCCGGCGCGGCTCGTCGGGAGGGGCGTCTGAATCGGAGTCCGAGTCGTCGGGTTCGCCGCGGGTGCGCCAGGTGGGTTGGGCGTCTGCAGGAACGACCGTCTCGAAGTCGGGCCCGTCGGTAAGGCCCTTGCGCGCAGGTGTCCCCGGAGGGTTCGGCAGAATGTAGGGTTCGGCGTTGAAGGTTCCGCACTGGCGTTGGTTTCGGTAGAAACCCCAGTGAAGGTACACACGCTTGTCACCGCTTAGAATCGCCGATGGCGCCGGCGGATAGGGCTGCGCGCGGAGCACCGAGTTGAAGGCGCCAAAATCGAACGGCAGCAGTCCGCTCGACCGGACGATGCCGACGCGATGCACCGAGCCGTCCTGATTGAGCACGATTTCGAGCTCGGTCATCAGAGTGGGATCGGAGTACGGGCTTCCAGCGAAGACGGGAATGTTCCGAAGGAACCGGTCTGCGTATTGCCGGTGAATCCGCCGATGAATCGCTGCGATATACGCCGCGAACGGAGAAGCAGCGGCGTTGAGCGCGGTTTGCTCGCCGGGTGTGACCGTCGGCGTGAAGTTCTCGATCGCAGAACGGAACTCGTTCCATGTCTTCTCGCGCGAGATGCCCGCTTGCGAGGATTTGTGCTCTGCGATGCGTGCGCGCCGGTCCTCTCGGAGCTGATCGGAGCCCACCGCCGCTTCGAACTTGGACCAGGTGAGCTGCGTCCCTGGACTCCCCTGCGCTCTGCCGCCACCGCCCTGCCCCGCGTTGCTCGGGCGCCGCACGGTAAACGTCCCCGCGCCATCGGTGATCGTGATCGTGTCGTCGCTCTGCACGCCCGCTTTTTCGTCGGCGCTGCTAGAGCGTCGCCCGTCAGGAGCCTGACTCGCGACGCGTTCCGCTTTAATCGGATCCGCATCGATCGCTTTGTCGGGACGTGCCTTCTTGGCCTCATCCTCGGTTACGGTGCGCGCCTCGCTCCCCTGTTTGTCGCGCGCATCGGCGACCTCGTCGTCCTGGGAGTTGCCCTCCTGGTCAAGACTGGTAGCCGGCTTCTGTTGCGCGCCGACCGAGGTGTCGGGATCGTCGCGGACGTAGCTGCGCACCTTCGCCACGGTCTCTTCCTCGACGCGCTGGTTCTGATCGGCAACGTAGTTGGCGTCGGGCGGAGGCTCGACGTCCGGGTTCTGGCTGCGCTGCTGAATCGCCTGGCGGTTGGGCGCCTTCTCAGGGGGAGGCTTTTGCTGCGGTTGCTCCTGCTGTGGCTCGGCCTGCGCTACCTTTTTCTGCTGCTGCTGCTCTTTGGCCTTGGCCTTGGCCGCGGCTTTGCGCTGCGCCCTCGTCTTTGGCTTGGGCGGCTCGGTGGTTGCGCTTGGATCGAAGTCGAAATCCACCTCGACAGGCTCGAGTTTGTCGCGCTCGCTCTCGGCTGCGAGTTCGCGCCAATGATCGGCCAGGTCGCCGAGCACGTCGTAGAGGGGCAAATGCACCGACAACGAGGCGACCAGCGCGAGAACGAACGCCAGAAAAACCGGCTCTCTGTAGCGGCGTTGCACGAATTTAATCCGGGAGAAACCGGGCTATTCCCTAATGCTAGGGTTACACCGCGCCCGCGCAACGGCAAAGTGCCATGCAGGGGGGCTAGCGGCCTCGGGCTGGCGAAGAAGGTCGAGAACCGCCGAGGCCCCCAGGAGCCCGCATCCCTCCACCGGGTCGGGACCCCCCGTAGCTGGGCCTAGCGCCGCCTCCGAAGCTGCCAGGGCGTCCAAAAGAGCCCGGTCGTGGCGAGCCGTAGTTCGGCCTGCTCGGCGAGGCCCCGCGGAGCGGACTGCCCGATGGACGGCCCCAGCCCGAACGCGATGGGGTCCCGCCGCGTGGCGCACCCACCGAGCCTGTGGCGCCCCGTGGGCGAGGTGGCGGTGCTGCCCGGTAGCCGCCAAGCGCTCCTGGGCGCGCCGGCGCCGTCCGCGTGGTCACCCCGGGTGGACGGCCCAGGACCCCTGCGCCGGCCCGCGCCGGGGAGACCGATCGGGTGACCGTCGGCACACGCGCCGAGTTGGGCGGAGTTCCAAGGGGCGATCTCCCTCGATTCACGGTTCCGGTTCGTGCCGGCGTCGCACCGCGGCCAATCGTCGGGACACGGTTCGATCTGTTTGGCACCCCATCGACGACGGTAGGCCGCCCACTGCCGCCCGCAACGCGACCGGGGGCCGTCGGCGAGCCGGTCGTGGGACGCAGGGGATAGCCTCGGGTGTTGCCGTAGGGCGGGCGCCCATGCGCGGGCCAGCCCCGGCCCCAGCCCCAGCCCCAGCCCCAGGCCGGCGCACCCCAGCCCCAGCCCCAACCCCAGCCCGGCGCACCCCAGCCCCAGCCCCAGGTCGGCCAACCCCACCCAACGCCCCAGTAGAACGGATGGAAGTACGGTCTGAAGAACGCGTTCGGTCGGTTGTACGCGACCGTGACCCAGACCTGTTGAGGGCGATAGTAGCCAGGGATGAAGTAGTAGACGTCGGAGTAGAAGTCCCAACGCGGATGAACGAAGACGTAGCCCTCTCGAGGGGCAACATAGTGGCCCTCGACCCAGGTATAGGTCCCGCTGCCATAGAACCAGTATCCATCTACCCAGATCGCTCCGTCATACGGGGGCGGCGGGCGCTCGGCCACGACTGTCTGCGCCGCAGGCGGTGGCTCCGGCGTGGCGGCGTTCGGAACCGGCTCTTGCACCACGAGCACCGTCTTGCCTTCGATTTCGGTGTTGGCGCCTGCGGCCTCTTCAATGACAGCGTAGTCCTGGGGGTTCGAGGAGCGCGCACCGCCGCCGTAGCCGTCGGGGCCCACGAATACTTCGCCGTCGCTCGTGATGACCCGCACCGAATTGTCGCTCTGTGCCCGATCAATTTGCGCTCCCGCGGGGAGCGCAATGACGAGGGTGCCGAAGAACAAATAGACCGACTGCATTGCTGGGTGTTTCACGAATCCTCCTCATACATGTAAGCCTCCGTCACGATGTCGTCACCCCCGTGGAAGTTTCCACGGGCAAGACGCCTCGACATGGGACCGATAAAGTGCTTGGTTTCCGGCGACTCGAATGGGCGCACTGGACATTGACGAAACGACTCGGGCGCTTCTTCAACGCTTCGGCTTTGAGGACATTCCCTTTGAGTCTCTGCGACAGCGTTTGATCGAAGCGAAAGCCGGGTCCGAGCAGAACCGCATCAAAGGCGAAGTCGAGCCTCCGAACGAAGGCGATCTTCGGGCGCTGCCGCCTCTTGGCGGCGACCTCCGACGCGAGCTCACCGAAATCGGGCAAGAAGCAATGAGCCGAGGAGAGGTGGCCGCGGTCATCCTCGCCGGGGGCATGGCCACTCGATTTGGTGGCGTGGTGAAGGCGGCCGTCGAGGTAATCGACGGCGCTTCGTTTCTCGAGCTGAAGCTTCGCGACATCGCCAACACGGCGGCGCGCTGCGGAGCGACGATTCCCGTCTACCTGATGACGAGCTTCGCCACCGATGAGGCCGTCACCACGATGGCCAAAGAGCTCAGCACCGAGCACTGCCCCATCGTGGCGTTTCCGCAGTTCATCTCGCTGAGACTGACACCCGAGGGCGAACTCTTCCGCGAAGCGTCCGGTGCACTCTCACCCTATGCGCCAGGACACGGCGATTTGACCTTCGCGCTTCGCCGCTCAGGGGTTCTTGGCGACTTCCGGAGCCGCGGCGGCAAGACACTCATGATGTCGAACGTCGATAATCTGACCGCGACCCTCGACCCGGCCGTCATTGGCACACACCTGCGGTCTGGCCTTCCGCTCACGGCCGAGATGGCGCCGAAAGAGCCCGGCGACAAAGGTGGCGCACCTGCCCGCGTCGATGGAAGAGCGCAAATCGTCGAGGCGTTCCGATTCCCTGCGAGCTTCGACCAGGAGCGCATCCCCGTGTTCAACACCAACACGTTTGTGCTGGACGCGGAGGCGATCGACGCGAGCTTTCCACTCACCTGGTTCGCGGTCGACAAGAAGGTCGACGACATGGCAGCGGTCCAATTCGAGCGTCTCGTGGGCGAGCTCACGTCGTTCCTCGACTCGGCGTTTCTCCGCGTCGAGCGTCACGGTCCCGATGCGCGCTTTCAGCCAATCAAGACACCAGACGACCTCGACACGCAGCGCCCCGATATCGTCACCGCGCTGACGGCGCGCCGCAGCCTCTAGGGTCGTTCGCCGGCCGAAGCTCGATCCGTGCGTCGAGGGCCCTCGCCGTGGAACGCAAGCTGGCCGCAGGCTGCCGCCACGTCGTCGCCCCGTGTTTTCCGAACGAAAACCGAAAGACCCCGCGCCACCAGACGCTCACGAAACTTCCCAACATGGTCGTCTCGCGGCGCCTCCAGCGTCGACCCCGAAATCGGGTTCATCGGGATGAGGTTCACCTTGACGGGGATCCCGCGGAGCAGCTCTACCATCCCATCGGCGTCACGAACCGAATCATTGAGGCCTGCGATGAGCGTGTATTCGATGGTGATGCGCTGCCGCTTGGACAGCGGGTAGCGGCGCAGCGCGTCCATCAGCTCGCCGAGCCCGTGCTTGCGGTTGATCGGCATGATGGAGCTTCGCTCTTCGTCTCGCACCGCATGCAGCGAGACCGCAAGCTGGACTTCGCCATCAAAGTCTTTACCGAGGCGATCGATCTGGCGCACGAGTCCGCTCGTCGAGACGGTCACGCGCCGTTTGGATAGGTCGACTCCATCGGGGTGGGTGAGAAGCACGAGAGCGCGGGCGACCGCGTCGTAGTTGTGTAGCGGTTCGCCCATGCCCATGAAAACGACGTTGCGGATTCGCTGTTCGGGCTGCAATTCAAGTCGACCGAGCAGAACCTGCGCGACGATCTCCCCGGCGCTCATCTGCCGCTTCAGTCCGGCCACGCCAGAGGCGCAGAACACGCACCCCATCGCGCAGCCGACCTGACTAGAGATACACTGGGTGACGATCGTCCGGTCGTGCAGCTGTGGCAGAAGAACGGTTTCCACTCGCTCGCCGTCCGCGAACCCCAGCAGCAGCTTGGTCGTCCCGTCGTCAGCGAGGTAACGAGATGCCACGGACAGCGGCCAGCCCACCCCCTCTTCGGCGAGGCGCGCACGAAGGGCCTTGGGCAGGTCCGTCATCTGTTCGGGGTCGAGAACGCCGCGACCGTGAATCCAGTCGAAGATCTGCTTGCCTCGGTATCGAGGTTCGCCCCAACTCACGAGCCTCTCCTCCCATTCGTGCGGGAGCCGCGCGATTGGGTGGTCGGGGTCTTTGAGCGCTTGGGCGTTGAGCTTCACCGACCGATGGGTGGCAGAGTTTGTGCCGATTGGCAATCGAGGCCCCGACTTGACGGGGTGACGACTGGGTCATTGACAGCCGGCGAGTCGGACACACCTTGCTCCCATGGATCGCCCCGGAACCGCCGCCGTGCTTTCGTTCTTGATTCCCGGCGTCGGGCAAATCTACAACGGAAAGTTTCTGCGCGGGCTCTTTTGGCTCGTGATTACGCCTGGATTCTGGCTTGGAAGCGGAGGCTTCCTTGGATGGGTCTGCCACCTCGTCGCGTCGTACACCGCCTACGAATGGGCGAAGGAGGACGCGAAACCGCACTTGAGCGCGCTACAGAGCCGCGAACGCGCGTAGCCCGAGCCTCGCCTGGCGAGCGCTAGACTGAAACGCCGAAGTCGCGCAGGGCGTCGTTGAGCGAGACTTTCTTGTCGGTGCTCGCCTTTCGCCGTCCGATGATCAGGGCCACCGGAATCTGGTATTCGCCCGCCGGGAACTGCTTGGTACGCGTCCCTGGAATCACGACCGACCTCGGCGGCACGTAGCCTTGCATCTCGACAGGCTCGTTTCCGGTCACATCGATGATCTTGGTGCTCGCGGTGATGACGACGTTCGCGCCGAGGACGGCTTCTTGGCCGATGTGCGACCCCTCGACAATGATCGCGCGAGAGCCGACGAAGGCTCCGTCCTCGATGATCACCGGAGTCGCTCCTGGTGGCTCGAGCACACCACCAATTCCGACGCCGCCCGCAAGATGAACGCCGCGCCCGATCTGCGCGCATGAGCCTACAGTCGCCCAGGTGTCCACCATCGAACCCGCGCCAACGTACGCCCCTATGTTCACGTATCCCGGCATGAGGATGGCGCCCGGCTCCATGAACGCTCCGTACCGAATGGTTCCGGGAGGCACGACGCGAATGCGCTGCTCGTCGAGATTCTTCTTGAGCGGAATCTTGTCGTGATACTCGTAGGCGCCTACTTCGACGCGCTCCATGCCGCGAATCCCGAAGTAGAGGAGGATCGCCTTTTTCGCCCAGGCGTGAACCGTCCAGGTGCCATCGTCTCCCGGGGTGGCGACGCGAATCTTGCCCTGGTCGAGCAGCGCCAAGGTCTCTTCGACTGCCTGCCGGTACTGCTCGACTTCGAGCTTCGAACGGTCGTCGAAAGCCTCCTCGATCAGCGCTTCGAGGTGGGTGTGCGGTGAATCAGCCATCCGCTACTTGAGGAGGTATTCCGGGAAGAAGTACCCGACTTCGATCATGCCGTTCTCGACACTGTCGGACCCGTGACAGGCGTTCTCGCCGATGTCCGTTCCATACGCTTTGCGGATCGTGCCTTCATCGGCCTTGGCCGGATCCGTCGCGCCCATCAGCGTGCGGTACCGAGCGACGGCGTCCTCGCCCTGAAGCGCACTCACCACGACGGGGCCTCGAGTCATGAACTCGACCAGCTCACCGAAGAACGGGCGCTCCTTGTGAACGGCGTAGAAGCCTTCGGCCTGCGCTCGGCTGAGATGCAGCATGCGGAGCCCCAAGACCTCGAGGCCCGCGCTTTGAATCATCGCGAGGATGTTGCCAATGTTGTGTTGCTCGACTGCATCGGGCTTGACGATGCTGAGCGTTCTTTCGACGGCCATTGCGGCTCCTATTCAAAGCGTTTCGTGTTCAGCTCGCGGCGTTTGTAGCGCGTTTTGGGTCGGCGGCAACGCTTAGAGCAAATGCCGCGATGTGCGCGGCGACATCTTCCGGTTGTTCTTCTTGCAGGAAATGGCGGGCGTCCACTAGATGAACCGAGCGCAGCGGGAACGCTTGGCATACGTAGTCGAACTGAGCCTTCGGGATCGACACGTCGTGTTCGCCCCAAACGAGCTGCATCGGTTTGTCGAGCTCGAGAAGGCCATCGCGAAGCCAGTCGCGATGCTGTTCCGAGAGGTCGAAGCCTCCCATGATCGACATGAAGCTCTGATGACCCCCGCTGCACTTCGTGAGGTAGAGGTAACTCGACGCAATCTCCGAGTCGACGGAGTCGGGGTTCTTGACGCCGATTCGCCGAAAGAGCTGGAGCATCGTCGGAGTGGTCATCGTGGCAAAGGCCACGTGGCGCAGGACAGGAACGCGGAAGGCCCACATGGGAAACGGCGGAGTGAAGTGCGCCACGTCGAGCAGCGTGTTGGTGATCGTGATGGAGCGGATCCGAAACGGATTGGCGATCGCCCACTCGATGCCGATGGGGCCCGCGATGTCGTGGACGACGAGGTGCACGGGAGGAAGCTCGAGGGCGTCCACCACCCGGCCAATCCATGACGCCAGCGTGTGCCAGTCGTAGTCGGCGGCTGCCGGCTTGTCGCTCAACCCGAGGCCGGGAAAGTCGAAGCTCACCGCACGAAAGCCGGCGGCTGCGATGCGCGGGATCACGTTGCGATAGAGGAACGAGCTCGAAGGAACCCCGTGAAGCAGAAGGACGGGATCCCCCTCGCCCTCTTCGCGCACGAATATGTCGCAGCCATCGACGTGAATGTGACGGCCCGCTGCCTCGTGCTCTTCGACCAGCCGTGGCTTCTTCATCTCCGCCCCCCTGCGCTCGTAGGCAGGAGACTAAGCCAAATGCGCGACGGCAGCAGCTTCTTCTTGCAGCTCGGCCGAAGTCGCATCCATGCGGCTGCGGCTGAACTCGTTGACGTCGAGGCCCTGTACGATCGACCAGCGGCCATCTTTGCAGGTACATGGATACCCGTAGATGAGACCTTCGGGAACCCCGTAGCTTCCGTCCGATGGGACCGCCATCGATACCCAGTCGCCGTCTGGGGTGCCAAGCACCCAATCGTGGACGTGATCGATCGCGGCGTTTGCCGCAGAGGCTGCACTCGAGAGTCCACGTGCGTCGATGATCGCCTTTCCGCGCTGCTGGACGGTCGGAATGAACTCTTTTTCAATCCACGCGTCGTCGGCAATGAGCTTGGCGATGCTCTGGCCGTCGATCTCCGCGTTGAACAGGTCGGGATACTGTGTCGCCGAGTGGTTACCCCAAATCGTGACCTTCTTGACGTCGGTCACTGGGCGACCGAGCTTGGTCGCCACCTGGGACATGGCGCGGTTCTGGTCGAGGCGAACCATTGCCGTGAAGCAGGCCGGATCGAGGTCCGGTGCATTGTTCTTCGCGATGTAGCAGTTGGTGTTCGCGGGATTGCCGACCAGCAGGACCTTCACATCGCGACTCGCCACCGAGTTCAGAGCTTTGCCCTGACCGATGAAGATCCCGCCGTTCGCCTCGAGGAGGTCTTTGCGAAGCATCCCCTTGCTACGGGGACGGGCGCCGACCAACAGCGCAACGTCGGTGTCTTTGAAGCCCACGAGTGGATCGTCGCTCGACTCGATCCCTGCGAGCAACGGAAACGCACAGTCGTCCAGCTCCATCATGACGCCCTCGACCGCTTTCATTGCGGGGGGAATGTCTACCAGCTGCAGAATGACGGGCTGGTCGTCGCCCAGCATGTCACCAGCGGCAATGCGGAAGAGCAGGCTGTAACCAATTTGACCGGCGGCACCAGTGACCGCGACGCGCATGGGTTTCTTCGACATCGTTGTTCTCCGTTCTTGGCAGAAGACGTTACAGAAGGCTTTGCAGGGTGGTGCCCATGTCAGAGGGCGTTGGTGCGACTTTCACGCCGGCCTCTTCGAGAGCGGCAATCTTGGCGTCGGCTGTGCCTTTGCCACCGCTGATGATTGCACCCGCGTGCCCCATTCGCTTGCCGGGAGGCGCCGTCCGCCCAGCGATGAAGCCAGCGACGGGTTTTTGGAAGTTCTCTTTGATCCATGCGGCTGCGAGTTCTTCCGCGTTGCCGCCGATCTCGCCGATGAGAATGACGCCGTCGGTGTCAGGATCGTCATTGAAGAGCTTGAGGACGTCGATGAAGTCCGTGCCGTTGATCGGGTCTCCGCCGATGCCCACTGCGGTGCTCTGGCCGATTCCGAGCGCGGTGAGCTGGCCCACCGCTTCGTAGGTGAGCGTTCCGCTCTTCGAGACGACGCCTATGCGCCCTGCCTTGTGCACGTGGCCGGGCATGATGCCGATCTTGCACTGGTCTGGCGTAATGACCCCTGGGCAGTTTGGTCCAACGAGCCGCGTCGTAGTCTGCGAGTCGAGCACTCGTCGCACGCGAATCATGTCCATCACGGGGATGCCTTCGGTGATGGCGACGACAAGAGGAAGCTCGGCGTCGATCGCCTCGAGAATCGCGTCGGCTGCGAAAGGAGGAGGCACGAACACACAGGAAGCGTTGGCCCCGGTCTGTCGGACCGCGTCGCGCATCGTGTCGAACACCGGTACGTCCAGGAGCGATTCACCTCCGCGACCCGGAGTTACGCCGGCAACGACCTGAGTGCCGTACTCAAGCATCTGCTCGCTGTGGAAGCGTCCGGTGCTCCCCGTCATGCCCTGGACGACGAGCTTCGTGTTCTTGTCTACGAGAATCGACATTGCGACTTATCCTTTTGCGAGCTCGACGATTTTCTTTGCGCCTTCAGCCATGGTGGCCGCGGACGTGATGGCGAGTCCGGAGTTCTCGAGTATCCGACGCCCCTCTTCGACCTTGGTCCCCTCGAGCCGAACCACCAGCGGAACTTGAAGTCCAAGCTCCTTCGTGGCGGCGACGACACCGTTTGCGATGATGTCGCAGCGCATGATGCCACCGAAGATATTCACGAAGATTCCCTGAACGGAGTCTGACTGGAGGATGATCTTGAAGGCTCGGGTGACCGCCTCCTGGCTCGCGCCGCCACCGACGTCGAGGAAGTTTGCAGGCTCGCCCCCGTAGTACTTGATGGTATCCATCGTGCTCATCGCGAGGCCGGCACCGTTGACCAGGCAGCCGATGTTTCCGTCGAGCTGAATGTACGAGAGGCCCGCCTCCTTGGCTTCGGTCTCGGTCGGGGCCTCTTCTGAAAGGTCACGGACCGATTCCCAGAAGTCGCTGTGCCGGAAGTCTGCGTTGGAGTCGAAGTTCACCTTCGCGTCGAGCGCGATGACGCGCTCGTCCTCCGTCAGAATCAACGGGTTGATCTCGGCAATCGAGCAGTCCTCTTGAATGAAGAGCTTGGCGAGGCCTCCGAGGAGCTTGGCAAACCCCTTTTGCTCCGCCTTGGACAGCCCGAGTGCGAACGCGAGCTGGCGCACTTGGTAGCCCTGCAGTCCCACCGCCGGGTCAATGTGAACGGTGTGGAGCTTCTCCGGGGTATTCGCGGCAACCTCCTCAATGTCCATGCCGCCTTCGGTCGACACCATGATCGCGACGCGACGCGCTTCCCGGTCCACCACCAGCGCGAGGTAGAGTTCGCTCTTGATCGCAAGGCCTTGCTCGACGAGTAGACGCTGGACGACCTTCCCTTCGGGGCCGGTTTGGTGCGTGACGAGCGTCTTGCCGAGGATCTCTTTGGCAGCGGCGGTGGCAGCGTCAACGCCCTTGACGACTTTGACTCCACCTGCCTTACCGCGGCCCCCCGCGTGGATCTGCGCTTTGACGACGACAACGTCGTTGCCGGTCTGCTCGATGAGCTTGTCGGCTGCAGCGGTGGCTTCTTCGACTGACATGCACGCGATCCCATCGGGAACCGGAATGCCATACTTTCGGTAGAGTTCTTTGGCCTGGTACTCGTGGATGTTCACTGTGGCGTTCTCCTTGGGGGAGGTCTCTCGGGCGGGCGTGGAGAGGTGCTCATGGGGTCGTGCACATGCGCGCGTAACCCATCCGGCGCCGTGGCTTTCGGCCGTATAGCACAAGGTCGCACACGTGCCCGCATGCCCGCCAACCTTGGACAGGGACTCCAGGCGCGATGCAACGCCCTCAGCCCCGCGGATGGAAACGAGAGTGCGCGTTGCGCAGATGGTCACTCGACACGTGCGTGTAGATCTCCGTGGTGGAGATGTCGGCGTGGCCGAGCATCGTCTGAACCGAACGGAGGTCGGCGCCACCCATCAGCAGGTGCGTGGCAAACGAGTGTCGAAGTTTGTGCGGGGAGATCGGCTTGGTGATTCCGGCAGCCTTGGCGTACTTCTTCACGATGCGCCAGAAGCCCTGGCGCGTCATCGCATGACCGCGCGCGGTGACGAAGCATGCTCTGCTCGAGGGGTGGGCCCACGCCGGCCGCACCTCGGCCAAATAGTCGGTCACTGCGGCTCTGGCGTGATGGCCGATCGGCACGATCCGGCGCTTGGCGCCCTTTCCGAGAGCGGACAGGAAGCCCTCGTCGAGGTTGACGTCGCCGAGGTCGAGGTCAACCAGTTCGGTGACCCGGAGTCCTGCTGCATACATCGTTTGTAGCATCGCGCGGTCACGCACCCGATTCGGTTTGTCGCCCATTGGTGCCGCAAGCAGTCGCTCCACTTCCTCCGGGGACAGCACCGCGGGCAGCTTTCGAATCAACCGGGGCCCTTCGAGGAGTTCGGTCGGATCCTGAGTCGTCCGTCCTTCTTGCATGAGAAAGCGGAAAAATCCGCGGAGCGCACTCAGGGCACGCGCTTGCGAGCGCGCGCTGAGGCCCCTCTGCGACAACGAGACGAGATACCCGGTGAGAAGTCCTTCGGCGACGTTGAGATCGTCGCACTGTCGATCGATTAGCCAGGCTCCGAAACCACCGAGGTCGCGCGCGTACGCGCTGACGGTATGTCGGGAAAGGCCGCGCTCGACACGTAGGTGCTGAATGTAGCCGTCCAGTGCATCGTCGAATGCTCTAGACATGCTTTGGACTACCACAATCGAACTCCTCGGCACATTTTCCGTGCACACCTCGACCCATAGCGCACACATGCAGACGCCCGGTTTCATTGATGGGTATCGCGGTCCGTGGTAGTTTCGCGATTGCCAAACGAGGAGGTTTGACCCCATCGTGCTTACAGGGATTTGGAGATGAGTAGGCTTCTTGGATACGTCGCCAATCGGGCGGACAGAATGCGCGACGCGCTTCACCAAGAACGCGCCATCCTCAAGAACGACTCGGCTCCAACGAGCGCCAGCGGCTGGGGCATCGGCTTCTATCACGGCGACGAAGTGCTTCATAAGAAGCGCCCCACGCGCCCGGGCGAGCCGGTCAACTGGGAACACATCGCGGGCGACGTTCATACGGACTGCGCGGTGCTTCACCTTCGTCAACCGACGGTCGGCGACTTCCGCGCCGAGAACGCACATCCTTTTCGGATGCGCCAATGGCTCTTCGCGCACCAAGGTACCATCGATGGGTTCGACGGAATCCGCGACAGCGTCGCCGCCGGCATACCCGACTTCATGCGTCGCAACGTTCGCGGCCAGACCGACAGCGAGTACCTGTTTCACACCCTTCTAAGTTTCCTCCACGATGCTGGTCAGCTCGACAACCCCGACGTCACCGAGACGCAAACACTGCCTGCGATCAGCGCCGCGGTGGCCTTGGTGGAGCGACTCGCCGCCGAGGTGGGCGGCAAAGAGAACAGCCTCAGTTTCATCCTGACCAACGGTCGGTCGATGTACGCGCTGCGACTTGGCGCCCCCATGCTCTACATCGAGCGAAACGGGATGCATGACCCGCCCGACGATTACACCCCGCCCCCGGTTGGCAGTACGCAGCTACGGTACGCCATGGTGGCGAGCGGCGTCGAAGAGGCCCCAGCCGAGTATCGCGTAGTCCCAGAGCGTTCGGTGGTCGTCATCAGCCGCAGTCTCGATGTGAGCGTTCACGCACTCTGAGAGGGCCGCAGCGATGAGCAGCGACGGCGATACCCACGACGAACTGATCGTGGTATTTTGTACCACTCCGGATGAGCAAACCGCGGAACGCCTCGCGCGCGGCCTCGTCGAAGCGGGGCTCGCAGCCTGTGTGAAGCTGCTCCCGGGGGTGCGGTCATTTTACCGCTGGGAGGGGAAACTCGAAGTCGGCACCGAGGTGCAGCTCCTGATCAAAACCCGGCGGTCGCGCTACCCCGCGATCGATGCGTGGATCCACGAGCATCATCCGTACGACGTGCCGGAACTGATCGGGCTTCCGGGGTCGCACGCGGCGGCACCCTACGCGCGGTGGGTTCTCGAGCAGACACGCTGACTGCGCTCAGGCTTCGCCGATGGTCTTCACGTTGGGGGCAACTTCGAAGACGCCCCGTCGCTTGGCCTTGGCAAGCACGCGAAGCGCATCTCGATAGCCGCGCTGCAGAATCGGTCGAGCGTGAAAGGTCGAGGTGAACGGCATCCGGCCCAGATCGGGCGAGACCATGAGCACCTGAATCTGTGGATACATGCGGTGGATCAGGTCGACGCCACGCTTTTCTTTTTCGTGGAGAATGATGTTGAGTGACTGCCGCAGAACCGAAGGGAAACCTTGAAACACGAGCGACGGGCTGCCTAGGCGACTCACATGCGGCCGGTAGACGTTCGAGATGATGACGATGTCGGCGCCGGCGTCGACCGCGAGGTCGATGCTGAGAGTGCGTACGACCTCCCCGTCGACGTAGAAGCGGTCGCCAATGCGGTGAGGTCGGAAGAGGAGCGGAACGCAGCACGAGGCAGCCACCGCTTGGCTGATGGGGACGTCCTCGCGGTATCCGCTGCCGAAGACGACGCGTCCTCGGCCATCAATATCGGCGGCGGTGATGAGAAGCTGCTTGTCGAGGTCGCGAAAGTCGCTGATGGGCAATCGCTCAGAGACGAACTGGGCGAAGCGGTCGACTGAAAACAGCCCGCTCGTGAGATAGCCCAGACTGCGGCGCTGCTCGCGGTTCGGCAGCCCGAGCAAGTAGCGCATCTTGAGGGGTGGGTTTTGAAAGCCGCGACGCCAGAACGGGCGAAACCAGTCGACCATCTGCGCCGGCGTGTAGCCTTGCGCATAGAACGCTCCGGCTATGGCCCCCGACGATGCGCCGACACAAATGTCCGCCTCGATACCAAGCTCCTCCATTGCACGGAGCACGCCGATGTGGGCGACCCCCTTGGTGGCGCCGCCCGAGGCGACGAAGGCAACGCGGGGTTTCGGCATCGGTTGAACGCTGTCACACCTTGGCCAGCCAGTCGACCCCGGCCCGGGGTTCAGTTGGCGGGTGCTGACGTAGCGGAGCCTGCTGTCGAACTGTCTTTGCCGGCGTAGATCTCTCGAGTCACACTTCGGAGTAGGGGACGCGCATCCACGGACAGCGCCGACCGTGGGTACTTGTTGATTAGGACCCGCAGCGCGTCTCGCGAGGTGTCGAGGTCTCCAAGGTCCCGGGCGCACAGCGCGGTGAGCCACCAGCCATCCGCCTGAAGGCTCGGGTCGGCTTCTTGTTTGGCAACCTCTTGCGCCAAGACCAGACCCGCAGCGGGCTTGCCGTCCTTGCGCAAAGCAAAGGCAAGTGCGGCTTTGACCGAAGTGATGTGTGCTGCGCCGGGATCGAGCTCGAGCGCTTCTTGGTAGCGCTTCTGTGCTTCGGGATACTTCCGCGCATCGGCAAGCGTGAGGCCTTGCTTATAGGCCTCGATCGACAGATCGGTCCGAAATCTCCGCTCGAAGTCGCGGAATACGGCGGCTTCGGCCGGTGAGAGGGCCTCTTTGGAGATGTCCCCGTAGCCTTCGACCACGGCGACTCGGTCGCGGGCCCGAATCAGTTCGTAATAGTTCTCTGCCTTGACCGCCGCCGTGGACCGCTTCGAGGTGCGGCGGACTTCATCGCCGAGGTCGCCCCTCATCTCCTCCGCCGCGGCCTCCGCCTGCGTCATGTTGGTCCGAAAGGACGCCATCTGGGCATCGTAGTAGAGCTTGAGACCGGCGAACGTGGCGGCGCCGATTACTGCGAGGGCAATGCCGCTGTCCCATTTGAAGCGACGCTCGTATCCCGCCTGCCGTTTCGCAATCGACTTGATGTCTGCAGCCAGGGCGTTGACCAGGTTGTTGGTCTTGATGATGAGGCCTCGGCTTTCGACGATTTCCTTCTTGATTTCTCGGACCTCATCCTCGACGTCACGCATGGACTCCGGAGTACCGCTCGGGCGTTCCGCAGGCAAGGAACTGCGCTTGACGGGACGCGAGACGCCGCTTACAAGCCCCGCCAAGGAGAGTCTGTTGGGGTCACGATTTATCTTCGTATTGCTCGCGCTGACACTCGCGAGCTGTAACCGTCCAGGCGACTACGCAGTCATTGGAAGCGCCGAGGTTCCTTCGGTCCAGGGCGAGATCGAGGTCGAGAAGCTCGACAAGGAGCAGCTGCTCGTGACGATGGTCGTCGATCAGCTTCCGGATCCCGCTTCGATTGACCCAGCCCTCGCGTACTACGTCGTGTGGTTCATCGCTGTGGGCGAGGCCCCCGAACGCAAATGCACGCTTCAGTACGACGCAGACGAGATGGTCGGTCGATGTACGACTCCAACCTCGTTGCGCGAGTTTGAACTGCGCATCACCGCCGAATCGAGAGCCGCACCCGATGGCCCTGGAGCAATCCTGGTCTCAACCCAGCAGATCCGAGAGAACTAAGACCATGGCAGACACATCGGACATCAAAAAGGGATTCAAGATGCTCATCGATGGCGTGCCCTTTGCCGTCGTCGATCATCAGTTCGTCAAGCCGGGTAAGGGTCAGGCCTTCGTCCGTACGCGGATCAAGAACATGATGACCGGGGCCGTCATCGACCGGACGTTCAAGAGCGGGGAGAAGCTCGAAAAGGCCGACACCGAAGAGCGAACGATGCAGTACCTGTACCCGGAGGGAGAAGGTCGCGTCTTCATGGATACGCAGAGCTACGAACAGCTCAATCTCTCGAATGAGCAGCTCGGCGAGAACGTCCACTACCTTCTCGATGGAACCGAGTGCAGTGTCATGCTGTTCGAAGGCCGACCGATTGGCGTCACGCCGCCCACCTTCGTGGAATTGCTGGTCACCGAAACCGAGCCGGGCTTCAAGGGCGACACCAGCAGCAACACCACCAAGCCCGCAACCCTAGAGACAGGGCTTCAGGTCAACGTGCCCCTCTTCGTGAACGCCGGCGACAGGTTGAAGATCGACACGCGCACGAGCGAGTACGTCGAGCGCGTGAAGTCCTGACGTGACCGTGGGGCCCTCCCCCGACGACACCACCCGTCGCATCGTGAGCCTGCGGGCGACGCTGTTCCGTGCAGTTCGCGAGTTCTTCGACCGCGCAGGCTTCGTCGAGGTCGACACACCGGCACTGGTGCCGTCCCCGGGACTCGACCTACACTTGGACGCATTCGAGGTCTTCGACCCCGAGGGGGCGTCCGTCGGATGGCTGTCGACGAGCCCCGAGTACCAGATGAAGCGGCTCCTCTGCGCCGGCGAGACCCACATATACCAGATCGCACGGAGCTACCGTGCCAATGAGCTCGGGGTCCTCCATGAGCGCGAGTTCACGATGCTCGAGTGGTATCGCGCAGACGCGACCTCTGCGGACGTCATGCGCGACACCGAAGCGTTGGTTGCCCATGTCGTCGATGCGCTCGCCGAACGGAGCGACCTCGTCGTCGGGCCCATCGCGACCGCGTGGCCGCGACTCACGGTGGCCGAGGTCTTCGCGCGCTACGCTGGCCGGCCCCTCGAATCGATCGCCTCTGACTACGAGTTCTACCGGGTTTGGGTCGACGCTGTGCAGCCGGCCCTCGGAGATCGGCTCCCCTTGTTCGTCACCGACTGGCCTGCGTCGATGGCTTCGCTTGCACGCCTGAACCCGGACGGCACCGCAGACCGATTCGAAGCGTTTTGGAAAGGCGTCGAACTCTGCAACGGATTCGGAGAACTCACCGACCCGACGGAGCAGCGGCGACGCTTCGAGGATGATCGGGCCCAGCGCAGGGCCGAGGGCAAGCCGGTCTATCCCATCGACGAACACTTCATCGACGCGCTCGAGACGGGCATGCCGGAGAGCGGCGGCAACGCGCTAGGCATCGACCGTTTGCTGATGCTGCTGCTTGGGGTCGATGCGATTCAGGACGTGATGCCGTTCCCGGCGGGGCGTCTCTAGGCTTTGCCCTTCTCACGCTCCGCGGCCTTCGCTTCGTCCCAAAGCGCGTCGAGCTTCTCCTCGGAATAGTCGCGGAGGCTCTTGCCTTCGGACTCGGCGGCCAACTCGCAATGTCGGAAGCGACTGCCGAATCGGTCGAGCGCCTTGCGCAGGGCAGCCTCGGGGTCGAACTCCTGTTTGCGCGCGTAGGTGGCGATGGCGAACAGAAGGTCGCCAAGTTCGTGTTCGAGTGCGTCTCGGTCGGAGGCGGCAGCGGCCTCATCGAGTTCGGCCAGTTCTTCGTCGATCTTGTCGCGAGGACCCCCCGCGTCGGGCCAGTCGTAGCCCACCGCGCTGGCTTTCTCCCCGACGCGCACGGCGCGGAGCAGGCTCGGCAATGCGACGGGAACTCCTCCAAGGGCGCCCCTGTCTTTCTTCTCTTTGGCCTTGATCGCTTCCCAGCCGTCGAGGGCGCCGCTCGCGCCGTCGACTTTGTCGTCGCCGAATACCCAGGGGTGACGCCGCACGAGCTTGTCACAAATCGCCGTCACCACGTCGTCGATCGCGAACCACCCGTGCTTCTCGGTCAGCGCAGCCTGAAAGACGACCTGCAGTAGAAGGTCGCCCAGCTCCTCGCGCAGCAACTCCGGTTTTCCGATGTCGATCGCCTCGACGACCTCATACGCCTCTTCGATCGTGTATTGGCGCAGCGTCTGGAGGGTTTGCTCGCGGTCCCACGGGCAGCCGTCCGGACCGAGCAGGGTTTGCATGAGCTCGACGAGTCGAGGCAAGGAGTCGCCTGGAGTGTTCACGCCACTGCTTCTAGCACGATGGGCGGCTCGCGCCGTGCTCGGCGGCTGGTTGAGGCTTGCGCGCAAAGGCGTCACCCTCGACCGGTATGGCGTACGCCAAGAGTGCCATCAGCTCACAGCAGATTATCGAAGCCGCGATCCGCGTTCTGGCTCGTCAGGGGTACGCGCGCACGAGCCTTCTCGAGATCGCCAAGGAAGCTGGGATGAGCAAGGGAGCGCTGCACTACCACTACCCCACCAAGGAAGCCCTGATTCACGCGGTGCTCGAGCACGCTTGCCATGTGGTCCAAGCCCGCAGCGTCGCCGCTTGGTCTCCGTCGGAGAATCCGTTCGAGGGACTGCGCAAGTCGCTCGAAGAGCTTTGGGGCACACGTGCAACACGGACGGACGAAGCGCTCGTCGTCGCCGACCTGCTGGCCCAGAGCCTGTACGAGGAATCACTTAGGCCGAAACTCGCAGAGTTCTACGAGCTGGGTGCGCGACAGATTCACGACTATCTCGAGTCGACGCTCACGCCGCTCGGGCTCGAATCGAAGATCCCGATGGAACTCTTGCCGCGCGTGGTCATCGGAATGCTCGACGGCTTGGTCATGCAGTCGTTCGTGGACCCAGACTCGCTCTCGCCGGACAAGGTGGTGGACGCCATCCAAACGATCGCCACCTCGATCTTCCAACCGACGGCGAACTCGAAGTGAGCGCACTCGACGCGGTCCTCTCACAAGCGAGCGCGGTCTCTACCCTGCGGCGCGCTCACGAACTCGGTCGAATTGCGTCGGCCTATCTGTTCGAGGGGCCCAGCGGTGTCGGCAAAGAACTCGCTGCAACGGCGCTCGCTACGGATGTCGTCGGCAAAGGGGACCCGCAAGCCATCCATCGCATTCAAGCGGGCGCCCATCCGGACGTTCGAATCTTCCGCCCGCGCGAAGATGGCAAACGAAACATCCAAGTCGATGTGCTCCGTCATGAGATTCTCCCCCTTGCGCAGTTCGCTCCATTCGAAACCGAAGCGACATTCTTCATCTTTCCCGAAGCCGACGTCTCGTTTCCTCCGCATCAGCCGGAGGCTGCGAATGCGATTCTCAAGACGCTCGAGGAGCCTAGGCCCAACGTCCACTTCATTCTGACCTCGGAGCGCCCCGACTCGCTCCTGCCGACGATTCGTTCCCGCTGCCAACGGCTCCGGTTCGGCCCGCTGCCTTCCGTGACGCTGAAGAGACTGCTCGAGTCCCATGACGTTCCCGATGCGTCGATTGCCGCCGCGGTGGCCCTGAGCGGCGGCCGCGCAGACCTCGCCGTCGCCCTCGGGAGCGACGGCACGGTGGAAGAACTCACCGACATGGTGCTGTCCCTCGACCACGCGATCGACGTGGGGGGGCCTGGCACCCTCGTGGGCTGGGCCGAGACACTGAGCCGCGCAGACGACCTCGAGCTATCGCTGCTCGCTTTGCAGAACCTCTACCGCGACCTTGCCGTGCTCTCGCTCGACGCGGAGGCAAGCGACCTCGCCTTCGAGACCCGGTCGACGGAACTCGCCGCGCGTGCCGAACGGCTCGGGGCCCACCAGGCCGCCGCGCGCGCGTCCCGCATCCACGAGTGCGTCGACTCGATGCGCCGCAACGCCAACAAGCAGGTTGCGCTCGACGCTCTGCTGTTCTCCCTACGCGAGATCCGCTGACGTTGCGGTGGAGTGGCGCCCCGGGCGAATTTGGCTAGTCTCGGCGCGACATGGGGCCTCCCTACTACGTCACGACACCGATCTACTACGTCAACGATCAGCCGCACATCGGCCACGCGTACTCGACGGTGGCGGCAGATGTGGTCTCGCGGTACCAGCGGCTCCGCGGACGGCCGGGGTATTTTCTGACCGGTCTCGACGAACACGGCTTGAAGATCGAACGTCGCGCGAAAGAAGTCGGCCTGCCTCCGCAAGACTTCGTCGACCAGATGGCAGCACCGTTTCGGTCGGCCTGGGAGGAGCTCGGCTGCGCCCACGACGGGTTCATTCGAACGACGTCGAGCGAGCATCGGCGCAGTGTCCAGGCCGTCTGGAACATGATGGCCGAACGCGGGGACATCTATCTCGACGACTACGAGGACTGGTACTGCGTCGGATGCGAGTCGTTCAAGACCGAAAAGGAACTGCTCGAAGGCAACCTCTGCCCCATCCACAAGAAGCCTGTCGAGCGAATCAAAGAGCGCAGCTATTTCTTCCGGCTGAGCAACTACGCCGAGCCGCTACTGGCCTACTTCGAGGCGAATCCAGATTTCGTACGACCGGAGTCGCGCTTCAATGAGGTGAAGTCTTTCGTCAAAGAGGGGCTTCGAGACCTCTCGATTTCTCGCACGAGCTTTCGCTGGGGCATACCGGTGCCTCGGGACCCGGAGCACGTGGTCTACGTCTGGCTCGATGCGCTCACCAACTACGTGAGCGCCCTCGGCGGTCCCTCGGCAGAGGGTGATGCGCCGCTCTACGACAAATTCTGGAACGGCGGAGGCACGATCACGCACATCGTGGGCAAAGACATCCTTCGGTTCCATGCGGTGTACTGGCCGGCGTTCTTGCTCAGCGCGGGGATTCGTCTGCCTTCGCACGTCTGGGCTCACGGCTGGCTGACGGTCAACGGTGAAAAAATGTCGAAGTCGCTCGGCAACTTTCTCCCCCCTGGGCCGCTCGTCGAGGCGTTCGGAGCCGACGTGCTTCGGTACTACTTCATGCGCGAAGTTGGGTTCGGTCAGGACGGAGACTTCAGCCACCGCAACCTGATCGCCCGCTACAACGGCGAGCTCGCCAACGGCCTCGGCAACCTGATGAACAGAATCGTGTCGAGTATCTTGAAGAAGAACCTCGAAGGCCGAGTGCCCCACATCGTGCATGACGACCTCGGCGACAGCGACCGAGCACTGATCGAAAAGGCCCAGCAGACGGCCCGTGATGCGGCCGGCCATCTCGAGAATCTCGCATTTCATCGAGCCCTCGATGCGATTTGGGAGCTGGTCGCCGCCACGAACAAGTACGTCGACAGCACCGAGCCGTGGAAGCTCGCCAAGGAAGGCAGTCGAGAGCGGCTTGCACAGGTTTGCTACACCGTGCTCGAGACGCTCCGCTGGCTATCGATCATGCTGTTCCCGGTCATGCCGCACAAATGCGACGAGCTCCGGGCCCAGCTTGGCCTTCCGCAGCTACTCCCGACCGAAAGCCTCGACCTGTGGCCGAGCGCTTGGGGAGGTCTGCGTCCTGGAATCGACACCCGAGCCTCGACGCCGCTTTTCCCGAGGATCGACGAGATACAGGAACGTTCACTTCTCGACCGTTTGGGCGTGGGAGCTGAGCCCGTACCCGCCAAGAAAGCGCCGAAGATGACCGCAACCGACGAAGAGACACAGATCATCGAATTCGAGGACTTCACGAAAGTCGACCTGCGGGTGGGCCTCGTCAAAGAAGCCGAGAAGGTTCCCAAGAGCAACAAGCTCCTCCGCTTGATCGTCGACGTGGGTGAATCGGAGCCGCGGCAGATCCTGGCGGGCATCTCGGAGCACTACGAGGCGGAGACACTGGTCGGCAAACGCATCGTAGTCGTGGCGAACCTCAAGCCGCGCAAGATGATGGGACTCGAATCTCAGGGGATGGTTCTCGCGGCAAGTGATGCTAACGGGCTGAGCGTGCTCACGGTCGACAGGGATGTCGCGCCCGGTTCTCGGGCGAAGTGATCGGCCCACTCACGCCTACGTTCGAGGCTGCACTTCGCGATGTCGAAGCGGATGGACCCAGATTCCGAATCGCGGCAGCCATGAGGCTTGGGGACCCACCGTCAGAACGACGCGAGGAGGCGATCGACGGGCTCTTGACCCTCGCCAGCGACAAGCGCGGAGAGGTTCGCGCCATCGCGTATGAGACCTTGGGTGAACTCGGCGAGACGCGAGCGCTGGAGTCGCTGCTCGACGGCTTCGATGATCCCGATCCGGCGGCGCGACAGGCGGCGGTGCTGGCGGCCGGCCGAGTGGACCCCGTCCAAAGCCTCGACGCGATCGCTGCGCTCCTCTACGAAGAGCGTCCCGAGATGCGCTTCTCCGGGCTGTGGACGCTACATGAAACCGGCCTCGCGACTCCGTCACACGTAGTCACCGGACTCCGCGATCCCGATCCTGAGGTACGGCAGCTGGCGGCACAGTGCGTGCGTGACGCGCAGATCGTCGAATGCCGAGACCATACCGCCGAGCTCCTCTCCGATCCGTCGCCGGACGTCCGCTTTGCCGCAGCCTGCGCGCTCGCTGCCCTCGGCGATTCGAGCGGCGCCTCCCTCCTCCGGGAAGCCCTCGGCAGTGCGGACCGCGCATTCGATGCGGCAATTGCGCTCGGCGACCTCCGCGAGCGCGGTGCCGTCGGTGACCTCACGAAGCTCGCACATCATCGTTTTCGCTCGCCCATCATTCGCGCAGCTGCAGCACGCGCCCTGGTGCTTCTCGGTGACCCGGCCGGAACTGCGGTAATTCGACGCCTCGTCCGGAGCTGGCGGATCGAGGCGCGCCAGTACGCCGTGGAGCTCGTCGGAGAGCTGGGCCTTGTGTCGCTGGTTCCGGATCTTGAGGGAGCGATGCGGCGGAGCGCTGGGCGCGAGAGGCCAGTCTACGTCTCGACGCTCGAACAAATTGCTGATCAGAGCCCCGAGGCGCGGCGATTGCTTGCCTCCCTCAGGCAGGCAGAGCAGTCTTCTTCCTGAGTCCGTGCGCCTCTTCGACACTCACTGCCATCTCGACGACCCCCGGCTGCGGGAAGACCTAGACGACGTTCTCGCGCGCGCCCGCGAGGCTGGCGTCTTGCGAATGACCACGATCGGATGCGCGCAGGACGTGGCATCGGTGCGTTCGGCACTGGCGATCGCCCACGCGCACCCGCAGGCGATCACCGCGACTGTCGGCGTGCATCCGCACGATGCCAAAGAGTTCAACGACGCAATCGCTGATGCCCTCGTCGCAGCGGGGCAAGACGATGCAGTCGTCGCGATTGGCGAGACCGGGCTCGATCACCACTACGACCACTCCCCGCACGACCTGCAGGAAGCCGCATTTCGCGCCCAGATCGAGATCGCCAAGCAGCTCAAGAAGCCGCTCGTGATTCACACGCGGTCCGCCCCTGCCGATACGCTGCGAATCCTTCGGGAGGGTTCCGCAAAGTCGGTGGGCGGGATCATCCACTGCTTCAGCGAGAATACCGCCTTCGCAAAGGCAGCGCTCGATCTGGGTTTCGTCGCCTCGTTCAGCGGAATCGTCACTTTCAAAGCTGCCGCCGACGTCCACGAAGCCGCGCGTGCGCAACCCGGAGACGCGCTCTTGGTCGAGACAGATGCACCGTACTTGGCGCCGGTGCCGAAACGCGGAAAACTCAATGAACCCGGATATGTAGCGCACACAGCGACCCGGATTGCAGAGCTTCGCGGAGACGATCCCGAGGCGCTTGCGGCCCGTACCTACGACAACGCGATGCGGGTGTTTGGGCTCTCCGACTGAGATTCCGCAGACGAGGCCGCACAGGCTGCCTTGACTCGACCGGACCCCTCACTATCTTTGCCGCCCTTTTCTAGGGGGAGCATACCTGTGAATACCAACCCCGGCCTCATCGCCACCAAGCTAGGCAATACCCAAATCTTCCTCGACGACGGGGAGGTGCGGCGCGTTACAGTCATCAAGACCGGTCCCTGCGTAGTCGTGGGCAAGCGAACCCCCGAAAAGGACGGCTACTCCGCCCTTCGAATCGGCTTCGGCGAGAAGCGAGCCAAGCTCGTCAACAAGGCCGAGGCCGCCGTCTTCGAAAAGGCGGGAGTGCAGCCGGCCAAGGTCGTTCGCGAGTTCCGCGTCAGCACCGAACTTCTCGAGCAGTTCGAGGTCGGGCAGCAGATTGGCGCAGCGGACATCTTCGTCGAGGGCCAGTTCGTCGATGTGACGGGCACGAGCAAGGGTCGCGGCTTCACCGGTGTCATGAAGCGCCACAACTTCGCCGGCGCCGGAACCGTGGGACACGGTACCCATGAGTACAAGCGCCACGGTGGTTCGATCGGCCAGAACATGACCCCCGGCCGAACGCTCCGGGGCCAAAAGATGCCCGGCCAGCACGGCAACAAGAAGACCACGGTACTCAACCTCCGGGTGGTGCGCGTGCTTGCCGACGAGAACATCGTTCTTCTCGACGGAGGCGTTCCCGGTGGCCGCAACGGCATGCTTACCGTGAAGGGCGCCGTCAAGAAGTTCCCGGTGCCGTTGCCTGAGCGCCCCGCAGCTCCAACAGAGAGCGCCGAGGCGGCCGTCGAGGAACCCAGCGCGACCGACGAGGGCTAACTGCCCGGGCGGCGAAGGCAGGATCGCTTCGGTCGTAAGGCGCGGCGAGAGGGCTACCCCGCACGCTCGGTGTACAAGCTCGAAGAGATCGATCGACGGACCCAGCTGCTCAAGACAGGGCAGCGGGTTCTCGACCTCGGCGCAAGCCCTGGTTCTTGGACGCTCTATGCGGCAGAACGAGTGGGTCCGCAGGGACGTGTGCTCGGACTCGACCTGAACGACTCCGAAATCGCCCTTCCCTCGCAGGCGGAGATCCGGACTCTCGATGCCTTCGCGGTCGATCCATCCAGCCTCGGCGGCCCGTTCGATCTCGTTCTGAGCGACATGGCCCCAAAGACGAGCGGACAGCGGCACGCCGACCAGTACCGAAGCTACGAGCTGTTCATGCGGGCCCTCGATCTAGCGGTCGAAGTACTGGCCCCGGGGGGCAACTTCGTCGGCAAGATCTTTCAAGGAGCCGAGTTCGAAGACGCGCGCACGGCGCTCCGCGGCCATTTCGACAAGGTCCGGATCATTCGACCCGACGCCACTCGCGACGAGAGCTACGAGCTTTTTCTCTTAGGCCTCGGCAAGAAAGCGCCTACTTGAGCGAATCCCGGCGCGCTGCCGCAGGGTCGGCGTAGGGGCCCTCGGGATTCAGATCCACGGCCCGCGACAGGCTTTGGCGTGCTGCTGCGATATCGCCGTTCTTGGCCAACACCGTGCCGAGGACGTAATGTAGCGCCGGGTCCGAAGGTGACTGCCGGACCGCTGCGCGCATCGTTTCGATGGACGCATCGAGATCGCCGAGCGCGTACTGCGCTAGCCCCAGCTCGGCCAACAGCTCGGTCGGCGGCGGAGTCGGTCCCACGTCGCGCGCGTTCTCGAGCACTGCGACTGCTTCGGCAGGTGCACCCGCGCGGCGAAACCCCTCGCCCACGGGGATGGAAAGCAGGAAGTCCGTGCGCACCTGAGGTCTCGCTTCTCGGAGCTGGCCGAGGGCGTCGTCGCGACGATCCGCTTCCAGATAGAGCATCGCGAGATTGATGCGGGGTACCGGATCGCTTGGGACGAGCGCAATCGCAGCAAGATACTCTCGCTCCGCGGCCTCGAGGCTGCGAGTCTCTTCGTAACACAGCGCCAGATTGAACCGAGCAGGCGCGAGGTTCGGATCGAGCGCGGCTGCCCTCTCGAGCATCGCTACGGCAGCCGCGAGGTCCCCTCGCTCGCGGAGCAAGACGCCGAGGTTGTTGTAGGCCTGAGCGAAATCGCCATCGATTTCCGTCGCTCTGCGGTAGGCTTTCTCCGCTTCGGACGGATCGCGTTCTTCCTCGTAGACCAGCCCGCGGTCGAGCCATGCACGCGCATCGTTCGGATCCTGGACTATTGCGTCTTCGAATAGCGCAGATGCCTCTTGGACCTTCCCTTCGGCAAGCAACCGCTCGCCGCGCAGGACCTGGGGACTCGCTGCAGGGCGGCTCGACTGCACCGGCGCCGGCTCGAGCGTCGTAGAGGCCTCGGTCGCGGACTGCTGGCCCGCACACGCACCGAGCCAGACCGACACGCCAACGAGGATGCTCGTCGCAGACCGTGTCAGCGGGAGCGGACGTCGGGTGCCCTTGGAACTCATGCGATCCGCGGCTGGAAGGCCAATACCCGGTCGTGCAGCACTTGCTTCACGCGCTTCACCCGGTCCGGGGCGCTCACTTTTCCGCCACCGCGCTCGGCAACATAGAACACGTCGGCAACGCTCCGACCTTCGGTATTGACCTTCGCGATCGCGATACTGAGTTCGAGTTCGTGAAGGGTGCGCGCAATCTCGTGCAGGAGCCCGACGCGGTCCTGCGTGAAAACGTCGACGACCGTGTAGTGCGCAGATGCCCCGTTGTCGACGCTGACACGAGTCTCGACCTCTGGCCCTGGCCGAACCGACCAGGGCGGCGGGGTGCTATGACGCGCGATGAGGTCGGCCGCTGAGATGTTGTCCGAAAGGCGGCGCTCGAGGTCTTCTTCGAGCTCGCGGCCGAGCTGTGCCGGCATCGGAGTGTCTTCGCCGATTTTCACCCAGAACACATCGAAGGCCTCGTTACCTTCTTCGCGGGTACGGGTGTAGATCTGCGCACTCACGACCGAGAGGTCGTGCGCGGCAAATACCGCGGTCACGTCCGCGAGCAGACCCGACCGGTCCGGTGTCACCACCACCACTTCTTCGACATCGTCGCTTGGACCAGGGCCCACTCGCACGTGCACCGAGCCAGGGTCTCGATCGCGGGCGATACGCGCGTGTCTTCGAACCGCATCGACGGGATTTCCCAGGAAATAGCGATCCGGCATCTCGTCGACGAACGCGTGCAGCGCTTCTTGTCCCGCATCGCCCGCAAAACCAACAATCGCCTGCAATTTTACCTCGAGCACCCGGCTCTCGGTCCGTACCGGTCCGCCGCCACGTTCAAGAACGGCCATGGTTTCGAGATACACGTCCTCGAGCGCGCGCGCCTTCCACGAAGTCATGGCTTTCGGATTCACCGTCGAGACGACTGCAAACGTGGTGAGAAAGAGATCGCGCAGACGCTCGGGCGTTTCTACGAGCGCGACGAGCTCGCTGAGGCTCTGGGGGTCGTGAATGTCGCGCTGTGTGGCCCATCGATAGAGCGAGTTCTGGTTCTCAACGAGCCAGGCGATATGCTGAGCGTCGATTCCCGCGAACCCGAGCCGCAGGGCGACGCTCTCGGCCAGTCGCGCGCCCTGCGCTTCTTCGTCTTTACCCCGAACGCGCCCCAGCGAGTGCAGAAGCACCGCGAGGAACAGTGGCACCCGGCGAGGAGCTTCCGCGGCAAGGCGGGCAGCTAGCGACGAGATTCTGCTCTCGCCGCGGGTGAGCCCTTGCAGCTGCTCCACCGCCTTGATGGCGTGGATGTCCGAGGTGTAGACGTGGAACACGTCGTGATGGACACGCCCGACGAGCGGCTCGAATTCCGGAATCATCGCGGAGACCAGGCCTACGTCGTGAAGCTCCGCGAGAGTGGAGCCGCTTCGAAACGGCGCTTCATCTACGTTTTTCACGGCCGCGAGGAATAGCTGTGTCGCCTCTTCCGAATCCTGGAGACGAAGACGCCATCGTCGGTCGGGGGTGGTGCGCGCAATCGCGTCGCGGACTGAGTAGTCGGGCCGTTTCTGCAGTCGGAGGGCCTGGCGGTAGAACCGAAACGCCAGAGCCGGATCTACTTTCAGGCGATCGGGGCTTTCGAGCGATATGACGCCGTCCGCGATGAAGATGCCGTCAGCCAGTTTTCGAAAGGTCGACGCGCGCCCCTTTGCAGGCGGTCTCGCGCGGTCGAGCATTCGCTCGGCGGTAATCGCGACGATCCGAGCATGGCGGTAGTAGGCCTGCATGAACTGCTCGACACCGAGGCTGATGCCGTCGACGAAGCCGAGCTCATGGGCGATGTCCTCTTGGTCGCCAAAGGTGAGACGGTCTTGCTGCCGGCCGGCCCGCAGATGCAAGAGATTGCGCACTCGCCAGAGCATTTCACGTGCGTCCTCGAGCTCGCGCACCTCACGCGCAAGCAGGGCGCCCGTACGAACGTAGTCTTCTTCCGTGCGGGCACCCCATCGAGCACGCGCCGCCCACTCCGCGACGTCCAAATCACGAAGGCCACCTCGGCCTTGCTTCACCTCGGGCTCGAGCAGGTGGAGACTGCCACCGAACCGGCGGTGGCGGCTACGAGTGTCTTGCTCGAGCGCGTCGAGGAAATCGACCAGGTGCGGAGCGAACACGTGTTCTCTCGCTTCGCGCTCGAGGTCGTCGAGGAGCGAACCGTCGCCAGCGACGCGACGCAGGTCGATCAGAGTCGTCGTCGTTCGAATGTCTTCGCGGGCGAGCTGCAGAGTCTCTTCCAAACTCCGGACGGCGTGCCCGATGTCGACCCCCAGATCCCACAGCGGGTAGAGAAGCGCTTCGGCGAGTGCCCCGACGAAAGGGTCGGATGAATCGTCGCAGAGAAACACCACGTCGACGTCGCTGTTCAGCCCCAGGGTGAACCGGCCATAGCCACCGACTGCGGCCAGCGCGACCCTGCCGCGGGGTTCCGTTCCAAGCGCTCGCGTCGCCGCGTCCGAGGCGCAGTAGAGCGCACTCAGCAGGCCGTCGAGTGCTCTTGCGTGCGAGCGAGCCGTCGACACGCCCGGGTCGCCACGGCGCACCGCGTCCTCGAACGCTCGACGGTAGCCACCGAGGTATCCACCACAGGTCTTGCCGAGTTTGGGCGCAAGGCCACCCAAGTCGACGACCGGACTCGATCCATCCGACAACGGAGCCCGAGTATGACCGTGCCCCCGTAGGCCGGCAAGCTATCGTGATTGTCGTGGCGGGCGTATCCTCCAGGCTATCGGAGAAGGCCGATGCCCCACTTTGACGGCCGATAACCGATCGCCTAGTTTCCGCGACATGGCGGGCCTGACCTATCGCGACGCCGGCGTCGACATCGAAGCTGGCGCAGAGCTGGTGCAACGAATCAAACCGCTGGCCAAGACGACGCGTACTGAGCACGTGATCGGTAGCCTCGGGGGGTTCGCCGGGCTCTGTGCGCTTCCTGACGGCATCGACGACCCGGTCTTGGTGTCAGGAACTGATGGTGTCGGCACGAAGCTCAAGCTCGCGTTCGAACTCGACCGGCATGATTCCATCGGCATCGATCTCGTAGCGATGTGCGTCAACGACATCATTACCGTCGGCGCGCAGCCGCTGTTCTTCCTCGACTACTTCGCAACGTCGAAGCTAAACGTCGATCAGGGCGAAGCGGTGGTGCGAGGCATTGCCGAAGGGTGCCGGATATCGGGCTGCGCGCTCCTCGGCGGCGAGACCGCGGAGTTGCCGGGATTCTACGCTCGCGACGAGTACGACCTTGCCGGCTTCGCGGTGGGCGTCGTGAGCCGAAGCCGCATACTCGACGGTTCCTCCGTCCGCGTAGGCGACGTGATCGTCGGGCTTGCGTCCTCGGGGCTGCACTCGAACGGCTTTTCGCTTGCACGCAAGGTGCTCACCGAGGGCGCCGACCCCCTTCCTCTTTCGACGCCAATCGCAGACATCGGAACGCTCGGTGATACGCTGCTGGCACCAACACGAATCTACGTCGACGCATCGCGAATCGCGATGGAGCATCGCGTGGGCGCCATGTGTCACATTACAGGAGGCGGCTTGCCGGAGAACGTCCCGCGAGTCCTTCGCGAGGGGCTCGGGGCAAGGATCGACCTCGGATCATGGCAGCCTGGCCCTCTGTTCGAGCTCATCCAGACTCGCGGCGGCGTTACCGACGCAGAGATGCTGCGAACGTTCAACATGGGCGTCGGTTTCGTCCTCGTCGTGTCGAGCGACGAAGCCGAGACCATGATGTCCCGGCTCCGCGAGGCCGGCGACCAAGCGTTCGTGCTCGGCGAGGTCGTCGAGGGTCAAGGGGTCGAGTTCATTTCGTAGGCTGTGGAGGCAATCGCGTGAACACAGTCGTTCTGGTTTCGGGTCGTGGGTCCAATCTGCGGTCGATTTGCACTGCGGTCGACCAGGGCAGCTGCGACGCGCGCATCGTGGGAGTCGTCTCCGACAAGCGAAGCGCGGCGGCGCTCGAATACGCAGATGACAGGGGAATCGAGACCCGGGTCTTGCCGTTGCGCAAAGGAGACGACCGCGGTCGCTGGAACGTCGAGCTCGCCGACTGTATCGCCGCGTTCGATCCCGAACTGGTGGTTCTCGCGGGGTTCATGAAGATCGTGGGGCTTCCGCTTCTGCGTCGCTTTCCCGGTCGCATCATCAATGTGCACCCTTCCCTGCTGCCGGCATTCCCCGGAGCACACGGACCCAAGGACGCGGTGGATGCTGGCGTCCGAATCAGTGGCTGCACCGTGCATGTCGTCGACGAGGGCGTCGACTCCGGTCCGATCATCGCGCAGGCCGCAGTACCCGTCCTCATGGGCGATACACCGGACTCTCTACATGCGCGGATTCAGGCACAGGAGCATGTTCTGTTCCCCGCGATCATCCACCGAATCGCAATCGGTGAAATCGAACTCGACCCGTTGCGCATCCATCGCGAACTGGCCGATCCCTCGAAAGCCCTTTCCGTCCCGGACGCGTGACCTGTGCCGACGAGTTTCTACGATGTCGTGGTACTCGGAACTCGTGTCGAGCCTCTTCTTTGTTCGGCGCTCCTAGCACGGCGAGGACTCCGGGTTCTCGTTCTGGGACAGGGGGTGCTCAGACCTTCGTATCGCCTTGGCGAGGTCGACGTGCCGAGCGACGACTTCGCCGTGATGGGCATTCAAAGCCCGGCCGTCGAGCGCGTGCTCCAGGAGCTCGCCATCCGCCAGGCGGTCCGACAACACATGCCTCTCGAACGGCCACCGCTGCAGCTACTCCTCGAGGGGCATCGTCTCGAACTCTTCGACGATGAGCGCTGGGCGACGGAGCTGGCCCGAGAGATGCCCGGAATTCAGCGCCACGGCCTCGACGTCAGGCGACGACTCGAGGAGGTGGCATCGGAAGTCGACGCGGTCGTAGGCCAGGCTCCGAGCTGGCCGGCTGAGAACCTCATCGATCGGCAGCGCTTTGCGTTCGCGACTCAGGCGATTCGTTTCGACCGTCACGGTCGAGGCTGGTCGTCGTGGAATCAACTCCCGGAGGGGCACGCACTCCGGCGGGTGCTCGAGCGCGCGCTGCCGCTCGTGTCTGGACTGCTTCCTTCACAACACTCCGACCTGACGCGTGCTCGTCTCCACAGTCAGCTGCAGGGTGACATCTCGGAGATTTCCGGAGGATGGCCTTGGCTGCAGAGCATGCTGAGCGACTGCATCCGGGCAGCCGGGGGCGACGTCCGACCCGACGATCGGGCAGAGAGTCTGCGGCCACAGCGGCGCGGGGGACACCTGGTGCGACTCGCCGGGACCGAAGAGGAGATTGGGTGCTCGCAAGTCGTTCACGGAACTTCTGTCGGCGAGCTCAGACAACTGGTCGGCGATCGATCCGGCCTGACCTCGCTTTTCGAGCGCGTCGGGGAACCACGAATCCGAGCCTATCGATGCACGGTCCACGCGCTGATCCACGCGCGGGCGGTACCTGCTTCGCTGCGGCCAATCGCCCTGCTCGATCTACGACGAGGCGACCCCTGCTTCTTGCTGAGGGCGCGACGGGTGAAAGACGAACAGGTGCTCGTCTCGTTGACTCGTCTCATCGAAGATCATCGAATTGCGACGGCGTCATCGCCATTGGGGTTTGTGCGCCAGGATGCGCTCGACGCCCTTTCGGAGGTGATTCCGTTTCTCGACGAACACCTTGTATGGATCGACAGTCCTCATGATGGGCTGCCGCCCCGTGCGCGCGGCAGGGGCCGGCGGATCCAGTCGAGCGACCCTTGGCATCGAGGCCCCTACACGATGCAGGCGGTTTACGAGTATCCGACAAGGCGGACGCTCGGCGTATGTGCGCTGCCCACACGAACACCCGTCAAGGGGGTCTATCTTTGCAACGAACAGGTGGCGCCGGGTCTCGGATTCGAAGGCTCATTCCTGGCCGCGGCTTCTGCAGCGCGAGCCATCCGTTCACTCTATCGAAGTCGGCAGTGGGTGCGCCGGGGCCCATGGGGAGCACGCACCGCTTAGGCCCCCGCGCCCTGCTCTGATATGCTCAGACTATGACGGGCACGCAGAACGCTCCTTCGCTTACCTTGCGCCAGCTCCTTCGGCTGATGGTCGAGCGCGGCGCCTCCGACCTTCACATCACCACGGGCTCACCGCCGCAGCTTCGCATCGACGGCAATCTCGTACCTCTGAGGACGCCGCCGCTCAAGCCTCGAGAGAGCAAGGCGCTCTGCTACGAGGTGATGACCGAGGATCAGCGACTCCGCTTCGAGAAAGGTCACGAAATCGACTTCTCGTTCGGCGTGAAGTCTTTGTCGCGGTTTCGTGCCAACGTCTTCCTGCAACGCGGCGCGGTTACCGGCGCGTTCCGTGCCATCCCATTCAAGATTCGACCATTGAGCGATCTCGGAGTGCCCCCCGTCGCCGAGCAACTCTGCGAGAGGCCTCGCGGCTTGGTGCTCGTCACGGGACCGACGGGCTCGGGCAAGTCGACGACGCTCGCCTCGATGGTGGACAAGATCAACTCGGAGCACCGCTCGCATATCGTCACCGTCGAGGATCCGATCGAGTTCTTGCACTCGAACAAGATGTGCATCGTGAACCAGAGAGAGGTCGGCTCCGATACTGGAGGCTTCAAGGACGCGCTCAAGTATGTCCTTCGTCAGGACCCCGATGTCGTGCTCATCGGCGAGATGCGAGACTTGGAAACGATCGAGGCGGCGCTGACCATTTCAGAAACCGGCCATTTGGTCTTCGCGACTCTGCATACCAATACGGCGGCACAGTCGATCAACCGTATCATCGATGTGTTTCCCTCCAACCAGCAGAGCCAGATTCGCGCCCAGCTGTCGTTTGTGCTTCAGGGGGTGCTCAGTCAGATGCTGCTGCCCCGATGCGACGGTCCGGGACGTGTGATGTCCTGTGAGGCGATGGTGCCGAACGCTGCGATCCGGAACCTGATTCGCGAGGACAAGGTTCATCAGATGTACGGCGCGATGCAGACGGGTCAGGAGAGTTCAGGAATGCAGACCATGAACCAGTCGCTGCTCCATCTCGTGGCCCAAGGGGTGCTCGACCGCGAGCTCGCAGAAATTCGGTCGCCCGAACCAGACGAATTTCGACTGATGCTCGCTACGCTCGACCGCAAGGGCTACCAAACGGCAAACGGCTACTAGCCCCAGATTCGGCGGAACACGGCTATTCTAGTATCGTTCGAGGTGAACTTTCTGAGATGACCGGCAGGATTCTCAAGCAACGGCAAGCTTCCTCGACCCAGTACCGAGGTTGGCGACGGTGACGACCAACTCGTCAGCGAGCGCACCTGGGCCAAGTTCCCGGCCCATGGCTGGCCGCCAGCTGGGGCGATACGAAATTCTCACGCAGATCGCCTCGGGCGGCATGGCGTCGGTGTACATAGCGCGTGCGCAGGGGGTGGCCGGCTTCGAGCGGCTGGTGGCGATCAAAGTCTTGCATCCTCACCTCGCCTACGAAGAAGAGTTCATTTCGATGTTCCTCGATGAGGCGCGGCTTGCTGCACGGATTCGTCACATGAACGTGGTCTCGACGCTCGACGTGAGCGACAGCCCCGGCGACGGCTACTTCATCGTGATGGATTACATCGAGGGGAACCATCTCGGCGCATTGCTAGGACGCGCAGCCAAACAAGGAGACCGCCTGCCGCGTATGTTCGTCTCGCGAGTTCTGTCTGACGCCCTCCAAGGACTTGCTGCCGCACATCGTCTGTCGGACGAGAACGGCACCCCACTCGAGCTCGTGCACAGAGACGTTTCACCGCACAATATTCTGGTCGGCACCGACGGTATTGCACGCCTCACGGATTTCGGGGTCGCAAAAGCCACCGTTCGAATGTCGTCTACGCGAAGCGGTCAGTTCAAAGGAAAGCTCTCATACATGGCGCCGGAACAAGCAGCGTCGGGCGCAGCGGACCAACGCTCGGACTTGTTCAGCGTGGGCGTCATCCTTTGGGAGTCGCTCACGGGTCGACGCCTCTTCAAGGGAGAGTCGAATGCGGCAACCCTGAACAAGCTCCTCAACGACGACATCCGCGAACCCTCGCAGCTCTGGTCGGACCTCGATGCCTTCGACGAAGTGGTCATGAAGGCACTTGAGCGCGACCCAGACAAGCGCTTCCAAAGTGCCGATGAGTTCGCCGAAGCTCTCGACGAGGTGGCGACTGGAGAAGGCAACGCCCGCTCGAGAGACGTGGCTGCGGTCGTCAAGATGCTCGACAATGAGAAGCTCGAGCTGGAGCGTAGCCGGGTCAGCGAGGCGATCGACAGCCTCGGTCGCACCGAATTCGTAGACAGCGACGTGCCGATGCCGAGGGAGAGCTTCATCGAAAGCCAGACCTACACCCGTGCCGGCTCACTTCCGCCCCCGACTCCAGGGACAACCCCGCCACCGGCAATCCCGATCGTACTGCGTTCGGAGTCCGACTCCCGTCTTCTCCGGTGGATCGTGGTGCTCTTGGCTCTTCTCGTGGCAATGTACGCCGGCTTTCTCGTATGGCGCCTCGCCGGCCCCGGTTCTCGGCCTGAACCGCCTCGGGATGGCGTCACCCTCGAACCGAGCAATACCGTTGACGGGGCCTCCGCCGATACCAGTCAGAGCGGAATTCCGCCTGGCTTTTGACCGCGGGATCTCCGATCCGCTAATATTTTTGGAGGCCCAGAGGGGATTGGGCGGAGATTGAATGGCCGAGTGGGTATACGAGGCGCGCACTCGCGCGGGTGAAGTTCAGACGGGGGTCATCGAGGCGGACACCAAGGAAGCCGTGCAGACACGGCTGCGCGCGCGCCAACTGAACCCGGTCAAGATCAAGAAGAAGGGCCGAGGGCTCAACCTCTCACTTGGGGTTGGGGTCACACCGAAGGAGCTCGTCGTTTTCACGCGACAGTTCGCAACGATGATCGATGCGGGCCTTCCTCTCGTGCAGTGCTTGGACATCCTGTCGAGCCGTGGTGAGAACAAGAGCCTGAACTCCATCCTCAAAGACGTGAAGGAACACGTCGAACAAGGCGGCACGTTCTCAGAAGGCTTAGCCCGTCACCCGAAGCTCTTCGACGAGCTCTTCGTCAACCTGATTCGCGCCGGCGAAATGGGCGGCATTCTCGACACGATTCTGAATCGCCTGGCGATCTACATCGAAAAGCGCGTCAAGCTCGCACGACAGGTGCGCGGCGCAATGGTGTACCCGACCGCGATTTTCATGGTTGCGATCATCGTCGTCGTCGTGATGCTCGCCTGGGTCATTCCGAGCTTCAAGGGCATGTTCGCCGAGTTCGGAGGAGAAGACTCCCTTCCCGCGCTCACCCAGATGGTGATTTCCGCCTCCGAAGGCTTCATGAACAACATCGTCTGGATCGTGCTCGCCGTGGCGGCGCTCGTATTCGGAATCACTTGGATCTACCGGCAACCCGCCGGTAAGCACTTCTTTCATCGCATGTTGCTGGTGATGCCGATACTCGGCCCGGTGATGCGCAAGATCTCAGTCGCCCGCTTCACACGAACGCTCGGCACCCTGCTCGCTGCAGGTGTCCCAATCCTCGACG
Source organism: uncultured delta proteobacterium (assembly GCA_963845195.1). GTDB lineage: Bacteria > Myxococcota_A > Polyangia > Polyangiales > Houyiibacteriaceae > SG8-38. Next base: position 831,033 of record CAWJRH010000004.1, on the reverse strand, counting down.
CCCTGGACGTGGTCAAGAAGTCCGCGGGCAACGTCGTGGTCGAAGAAGCGATTCAGGAGACTTCCAACAAGATTCGAGAGGGCCGCACCATGGCCGAACCGCTGATGGAAACCGCGGTGTTTCCGCCGATGGTCGTCCAGATGATCGGCGTCGGCGAGCAGACCGGTGCCCTCGATACGATGCTCAACAAGATCGCCGACTTCTACGAAGACGAGGTCGACGTGGCGGTTGCCGCGCTGACGTCGCTCCTCGAGCCTCTCATGATGGTGTTCATCGGCGGCATCGTGGGCACGATTCTGATCGCGATGTACCTGCCGATCTTCTCGATTGCGGGTAAAGTAAACGCGGAGTGATTCAGAGGCACGAGAGGCACACGGACACTCGAGGGGAGCCGCAGCCCCATCGACGACTCCAGTGGGTCTTGGCAGGCAGGCTGATCATCGCCACCGTGCTTCTCGGCACGACGCTGTATCTCGCACAGGACGGCATTCGCTACGGGCACTTCACGCCGAGCTTCCTGCTCGTCCTGATCTCCATCATTTATGCCTCCTCGATACTCTTCGGCGTCTGGCTCCTCCGCGGAAGCGCCGAACGCTCGGTGGCGATGGCGGTTGCCGGACTCGACGTCGTGTTGATCACCGGGCTCGTCTATCTGACAGGTGGGGCAGGCAGCATTTTTTCGTTCCTGTACGGAGCCGAGATTCTCACTGCCGCGTTGACTCTCGGAGCCGGCGCTGCCTACTACACCGCTGCGACCTGCCTCGCGCTGTACTTCTTCCAAGGTCTCGCGCTCAACGTTGGCTGGATTGCCCCACCTCCGGACCAACCGCTGAGCCAATACATTCTGGATTCGCGCGACTTCGCCTTCGCGCTTCTGTGGAACATGGTCGGCATCGGCGCCGTAGCGCTCCTTGCAACCAACTTGGCGCGACGCGCGCAGGTCGTGGGGGCACGCCTTCGCGTGGCGGAGCAGAGCGCGGAGCGCCTCGCGAGGCTGAACGACGACATCGTCCGATCGATCGCGTCAGGACTGATCACGGCGGATGACACGGGGCAAATTCTCGCGATCAACCGCGCGGCGCAGGACATTCTTCGCGACCCCACGAGCTCGCTGCTCAAGGCACCTCTGTCCAAGGTGCTCCCAAACTACGACAGTATCCCACTGAGCGAGCCGCCGAGACGTGCGGAGTCGGTAGGTCTGCGCGCGGACGGCACCGAGTTTCCGATGGGGTACACGATGAGTTCACTCGTCGACTCCGAAGGGCGCGCCTTTGGGCGACTACTCGCCTTCCAGGACCTCACCGAAATCAAGACGCTCAAGGACCGGGCCGAGCGGGCAACCCGGCTCGCGGTTCTAGGCGAGCTTGCTGCGGGGCTTGCTCACGAGATTCGCAACCCGTTGAGCTCGATCTCTGGGTCGGTCGAGATGGTGCGCGAGGGCACAGCGCTCGGAGCCGAGGACCGTCACCTTCTCGGCATCGTGATCGCCGAAGTCGATCGACTCAACGGCTTGGTCACGACGATGCTCGACGTAGGCAGGCCCCGCGACATCCGCCCGGAATCGACCGACCTTCGCGATCTCGTCGAGGATGTCGTTGCTGTCGCACGGGGGAGTGTGGCCCCGGACGGCGCGCGACCGATCGTGCTGCATCTGCCGGACGGTCCCGTCTTGGCCATCGTCGATCCGGACAGGATGCGTCAGGTTCTATGGAACCTCGTCAAGAACGCGGTTCAGGCTTCCCCAGCCAGAGGAACCGTCGAGGTCTACGCCGACCGCGACGAGGAGGGGCGTCCATACGTCGAGGTTGCCGACCAGGGGCCGGGCATCGGAGATGCGCAGCGAGAGCGTCTGTTCGACATGTTCTATACGGGGCGAAGCCAGGGGGTCGGCCTCGGGCTCGCTTTGGTGAAGCAGATCGTCGATCAGCATCGCGGGCAGGTCGATATTTTCGATCGACCGGGCGGCGGAACGCGGTTCCGGATTACGGTGCCGGCGCCTCCGAACTCGGAGTCGTCGATGCGATCCAGTGCGCGAGCAGAGCGGCAGGGTCCTCCGCTCGCATGAGGCCTTCGCCGATCAGTACGGCGTCGGCCCTTCCCTGGGTGACCGCGGCAAAGTCCGCTTCGCTTCGGACTCCGCTCATGAAGACCGCAACACGGTCGGTCGGAATCTTGGCGACGCATTCGTGAGCGACCTGCATGTCGACCTGAAAGGTTCGTAGGTCCCTCGCGTTCACTCCGACGATCGTGGCGCCGCAATCGAGCGCGACTTCTACTTCGTTTGCGTCGGCGGCCTCGACGACGGGCTCCATGCCCAGTGCCTTGACGTGCGCCACCATCGAAACGAGCGTCGGTCGGTCGAGCGCGCGCACGAGAAGGAGAACGAGACAGGCACCCACGTCGAACGCGAGGTCGACCTGCACGGGATCGACGACGAAGCCCTTGAAGAGCGTTGGAACGGTCACCGCTTCGGAGACTCGCCGCACCAAGAGCGGAGAGCCTCCGAAGCCCGGCGCATCCGCCAGCACGCTTACCGCGGACGCGCCACCGGCTTGGTAGGCGAGCGCGACGCGCACCCCTTCTCCGGCGCGCCAGGGACGAATGCTGCCCGCGCTCGGGCTGCGAAACTTGATCTCCGCCAGCACGGAGGGCGCAGAACCGGGACTCCGACGAAGCGCCGTGACTCCACGGGCGCCGCGCTCCGGCTCGGGGGAGCGGTGAGCCGGTCTTATCGCCTTGACGTGCTTGCGCCGGCGCAGGTTCTCTCGGCGAGTGCGAGCCAGTATGTCTGCGAGATGGTCGGTCATTGCCGCTGGGTGAACTCCGCCCATCGCTCCAATCGGGCGGCCGCAGCCCCCGAGTCAATCGCCTCGGCGGCTCGTTCAGCCCCCTCCCGAGGGCTCTCCACGGTCTCGGCCACGCACAGCGCGGCAGCTGCATTGATGATAACCGCCGTCCTACGCGGGCCCTCCTCCCCGGCCAATACCGCACGTACGATGCCGGCGTTCTCCTCGGCGTCGCCCCCGACGAGGCTATCGATCGAAACCGGGTCGAGGCCGAAGTCGTGGGGATGAACCGTTGCGGAGGTCACGCCGGTCGGGTCGAGTTTGGCAACCTGTGTCCTTCCCGTCGGAGAGACCTCGTCCAGGCCATCATCGCCGCGCACGACCCAGGCACGCTCGACACCGAGCTCGCCAAGGGCCTCGGCGAGGTGTTCGAGCGGTGCCTCGCGGTAGACGCCGACCACCTGATGGGTGGCGCCTGCTGGATTGGCGAGCGGACCGAGAACGTTGAAGATCGTACGGCCCCCAAGCTGCTTGCGCACCGGAGCTGCATAGCGAGCGGCGCCATGATGCGTTGGCGCGAACATGAAGCCGATCCCGATCTGCTCAATCGAGTCTCGCACGGCGGACGGGGTCGCGTCGATGCGTACCCCGAGCGCTTCGAGCACGTCGGCGCTACCTGCCTTGCTGGTCGCCGCACGGTTGCCGTGCTTGGCGACGGCAACTCCGGTCGCGGCAACCACGATCGCAGCCGCGGTGGAAATGTTGAAAGTATGAAGTCCGTCACCGCCGGTTCCGGCCGTGTCGAGAAGCGGTCCCGTCACCTTCGGAGCGATCGTGAGACCCTTGCGTCGCATGGCGCGCGCCGCAGCGGCAATCTCGGCAACCGTCTCGCCCTTCATGCGTAGGGCCGTGAGAAACGCGCCAATCTGCGCCTCAGTCGCTTCGCCGGCGAGCATCTCGTCGAACACCCGCTCCATCGTGGCTCGGTCGAGGTCTTTGCGCCGAACCAATGACTCGATCGCTTCGACGATCATCGCGTAGCAGGCTCCGGAAGCGATTTGAGCCAGTTGCCGATCATCTCATGCCCGTGCTGGGTCAAGAACGACTCCGGGTGGAACTGCACTCCTTCGATGGGAAGCGAGCGGTGCCTGAGGCCCATTACTTCGCCTTCCTCGGTCCATGCCGAGACTTCGAGCTCTGGCGGAATCGTGTCTCGCTCGACGATGAGCGAGTGATAGCGGGTTGCGATCAGCGGACTCGGCAGACCTCGAAACACGCCGTCGCCGGAATGGAGGATTGGGGACGTCCGCCCGTGCATGAGCCGTCCGGCGCGAACTACCGACGCGCCGAAGTGCTGCGCAATGCTCTGGTGGCCGAGACACACGCCAAAAATGGGGATCCGGCCGCCAACACGATCGATCAACGGCAAGCTGACGCCAGCACCTTCGGGACGACCCGGCCCGGGAGAGATCAGAATGCCAGTCGGGCTGAGCTGCTCGATGTCGGCGACCTCGACCGCATCGTTGCGTCGAACCTGGACCTCGGCACCGAACTCGCTCAGGTACTGGACGAGGTTGTAGGTAAACGAATCGTAGTTGTCGATGACGAGAATCATCGGAGACACTCCGCTAGCGGCTCGCCTAGGTGCCGTCAACCAGCCCCCGGGGGAAGGGGCTCATAGCCACGTTCGCGCCAGAATTTCTCAAGGCGGAGATTGAGCATCTCTGGGTACTCGAGCTGCGCGTAGTGCGTCGCCCCTGGGATTACCATGAGCTCGGAGCCTCGGATGCGCCGCGCCATACGCTCGGCGGCGGCGCGCGGGGTAAACGCGTCTCGTGACCCCGTGATCAATAGCGTTGGCACGTCGATCTGTGGAAGCAGATCCCACGCGTCATGCTCCCCAAGCTGCTCGAGCATCTTGATGTAGCGCTCCATGTCGAGCGCACGTACGTCCTCGACGAGCGCAGAGAATACGTCCGCATCAAGCGTTCGAGCCGCCAGCCCGATGCGCGTGATCCAAGACTCGACGTCGGGGAGCCGTGAGGCCTGCGCGATGAGTGCTTCGATGGCGCGCGGCACGGTGCGCAGACCCCGCAAGAACGGTGGCAGGAGGCGCCCGCTCACGCTGAGATTGAACACGTGGTCCCACGGACGACCGGCGACTCCGTTGACCAGAGCAAGGCTTGCCACCGTCTCCGGCGACTGACGAAACATCTCGAGGGCCACCTGAACACCCATCGACCAACCGAGGATCGCGACCCGCTCGATCCCCTCTTCCTCGAGAAGGTGCAGCGCATCGCGCGCGTGATCGGAGACTCGAATGGCCGAAGGCGTGGCTGCGGGACCGGATCCGTAGAGTCCTCGGTAATCCCAACTCAGAAGACGGTATCGATCGCGAAAGTACTGAATTGTAGGTGTCCAGGCCTTCCAACTGCCCGCCAGACCGTTGCAAAGCAGCACCGGACGGCCCTGACCTACCGCCTGATAAGCGATTTCAGTGCCGTCAAAGGACACAAATCGGCGTTCTTCGACAGAGGGTGGCATCATGGCGGTGGAGAAGCCTACCAGGGGAGGGCTTTCTGCGCTGCCCTTGACAAGATCGGCCTGGCTCGGATAAATTTGAAGAGGCTGAAATGTCAGAAGAACCACAAAAATCTAAAAAAGTCCGCGATATCCGGGAACGCCTTGGGCGTGCTGCCGCGCAATCGCAAGCCGTCGAAGTTCCCGCCGAAGGGGTGGCCCCGCCACCGCCATCGCTCGGAGGCATCGCGCCTCCGCCCGGCTTCGTCGGGGGGCAGGCCGCCAAGCAGGCCGGACCGTTTGGGGGAACGGTTCCGGGTACTGCGTCGGTCAACAAAGCCACACGGCAAGAGGTCCGCATCGTCGTCGACGAGGAGGCGGTTGATGCCGCCCATCACGGACTTGGGCGACGCGCACGCAAGCTCATGCTGATGACGGGAGCTGCCGCGGCGATCGTCGGGCTGATGCTTGGTATTCTGGCCACCGCGGTGACCCAGAACCGGCGGGCGTACAACCATGCGGTGCGCGACGCCAAAGCGCTCTATCAAGGGGTGCTGATGTCTGCCGACCAAGTTGGCGAGGCCAAGCGACTTCTCGACCGCGCATCCGCCGCGGCCAAGCCGCGACCCGGCAAGGGCCCAAGCGTCGACTACGAGGCCATCGAACGGCTGCGCGCGCTTTCGACGCCATTCACCGCGTCGGACTTTGCGGGTCTCCAGTACACCAAGTTCAGCCAAGAGACTGTCAACTCGCTCTTTCAGTACACTCGGCAGGTCGACGAACTCTGGGACGGCTTCGACAAGCTCGCCATCCACACGCTTCCCGAGGCACGGCGCGCCGAACTCGACGCTGCGGCTCAGGACGAGACCGCACTGACCACCAGCCCGACCGGCTGCGTTCCCACGCTAGGCGAGGGAGGCTTCCGATGTGGCCTGGTTTACGTGGACATGCCTGCGACGATTGACCCGACTACCACCAAGCTCAAGGTTCGCGTCAATCGCTCTAGCCGCCCCTTCGAGAAGGAAATCTACGTCGGTCAAGACCTGCGGCAGAACGCCAGCAACTACGTGATTCTCAACAACCCGGAGCAGTCCGAGGGCGTATTGGGCCAGCGGAAGAACGCCTTTGCCAGCTACCGCAAGGAGCTTGCCGCGCTGGGTAAGCTGATGGACCAAACGATGGTCAACCAGGGCATCGCTGAAAAGGGTCTCGGCACCGTCGCCGGCTACGACGAGATCCTTTCGTTTTAGGGGCAGTCCTCGGCGGTGTCATAAAGCGTCGATAGGGGTCCAGATGCCACAGAGCCGAGCGCCGATGTCCTGTAGAACATTCGACTCCGGGTTCCGCGCCTTGATACTGTGATGGGTACGGTGCCGAGGTTTCGCCTACGATATCAATCGACCAATCTAGAGCTTCCGCTCGGGGAGTTTGCGATTGGTCGGAGTTCGTCCTGCAACCTCGCGCTAGCCGACGGCCTCGTATCGCGTCGGCACGCGATCATTCACGTAGCGCCCGACTCGGTCGTGGTCGAAGACCTCGGCAGTCGCAACGGTGTCGCGGTCAACGGGGTTCGAATCAACGGACCGCGGCGAGTTGCTCACATGGACCGCATCTATATCGGCTCTCAAGAGCTCGTGCTCGTCGACGCCGCGAAACTCAAAGAGGGGCCGCGCGAGACGCCAGGGTACGTGGCGTGTGAAGGCTGTGGTGCCGTCAACGGAGCGTCCAAGAGACGGTGCGGAGAATGCGGGAAGCGTCTCAGCACCCGAGGCGGAGAGACGCTAACCGGGAACAGCGCCGTCGACTCATCCCCCAACGCATGGGGTTCGGAAGACACTCGGACCGCGCGTGCCCTCGATGTCATCGGCGGCATTGCGAGCAAGGCGATCGCGATGGGTCGTTTCGAAGAGGCGGAGCGAATGCTGATTTCGCATCTCGAGATGCTGCTCGAGCGAGCGACCAAAAAGGTTGCCCTCAGCGAGTCGGAGAAAGACGACCCGGACGTTTTGTTTGCGGACTCCACGAAGTATGCGCTGCAGCTCGCGAAGGGCTTGCAGCAGACGCGTTGGATCGATTGGGTCTTCCGGATGCATGCAGCAACCGGCCGACTCATGAGCGCTGAGACGATCGAGACCTTGCACAGCCTGGTACGCACCACACGCTACTCCAACCTTACGTACTTGCGGCGGTACCTCGAAACGATTCAAGAGCAGGCGTCGGACTTCAATGCCTCGGAGCGATTCCTCGTGCGACGCTTGGAAGGCCTCGAGCAAGTCGTCTCTGCACACTAACCGGCGCGGCGGCTCGGTCGATCTCGTGAGTCGCCGCCGGACGGATCGGCCGCATGACGAAGGGCCTCGACGGCTTCCTGAAGCTCTGGCTCGTTCGACAGCGCCAAGAGACACTCGAGCACCTCGTCAGAAGGCTGCTCGAGTGCGTGCTCGTAGAGTCCGAGGCTCACCTCGAGCCATCGCGTCGCGTTGAGGGCACAGCCAAGGCGAGCGGCGCATTCGGCAAGACGTACGACGCGACTCGCGTCCACGTCGTGTCCTTCGGTGAGCTGCTCCTCGAGCTCGGCCACGCCCCGAGACATCATCCGTTCGGCATCCGCTAGGCGGTTCTGAGCGATCGCCCTCTCGACCACCTGAGACAGCAGGTGAAAGGTCCAGCTCGAAGCAGCCACGTCGCGCACAGACGTCGTGACGCCCTGATCGTTGGCGGCGATGCCGCAGTGCGGGCAAGACGCGCTACCCGTCGGATACGGAATCGCACAGCCGGAGCAGAAGGTCAGCGCGCCGGTCGTTCGAGCTTCGCGGCGTTCCCGACCGCAGGAGACGAACACGAGCTCCTGGGTACCGATCCGGAGCCGATCGCCGTCCTCGAGCGGCGCTGCTCCCCCCATGGCCCGGCCGTTCAAGAGCGTGCCGTTCCGACTGTGGAGGTCTTCGACGCGGGGCGCGTCGCCCGACAGAACGATGCGCAGGTGTTCGCGCGACATCATCGGATCGTCGATGGTGACGGTACAGTCCGATCCGCGACCGATGACGACTTCGTCTTGGTCGAGATCAAACTCTTGCAGTAGAAATCTCAGGCGGTAGCGCATGCTCCTCGAGATCAATCAAGGTAGCCAGCCGGGTCAGTGGCTGTAAACCCTACCCGCCCCCACGTACACCCCTACTTGGACTCGGACGAATCGAGTTCGGGCGCCTCGCGTCGGCGAATCTCGCCGCTGATCCGGTCTGCGATGTCGGCATTCGGGTCCGCGCCGTCTTGCGCCTCAACCAAGCCGACGACCGAAGTGGTTGCAGGACCTGCGTTGTGCTCGTTCTTTCGGAGCGACCCGAGACGGGCAACCGTGCGCGGGTCCTCGAGCACGAGGCAGTAGAAGCCGTAGAACTCGTTGTTGTCTACCGCACGGGCCGTGATGCTGCGTTCCGACCACTGGTACCACCGTGTCGGCGTCGCGCCTGGTGTGGGCGAACCGGTCTTGGTCACCGCTTTGCCGTAGCGCTGCTGAAGGGCCTCCCCAAACTCCGAGAACGAAGCGCCTTCAAAGACGGAGGTATTGAACGCGCGGTAGCGCTTCCAGAGCTTGCCCTCGATGAAAAAGAAGAAATCCTGGGAATTTGCGGTACGAACGCGCAGGAGCGCTTCCTGGTTCTCGTGCGTAAACTCGCCTCGAAGGTAGCCAGAGTCGTACGCACTCGGCGTGCCGTCGAACTCGAAAAAGGAGTCCCGAATCTGGCGCAGCTCCTCGTTCATCTTGTGACGAAGTCGGTCTTCTTCGATCGCGTCGGTGCTCTTCGCAATCGACTCGCGGTATCGGGCACCGACCTCTTCCTTGAGATGCTTGTACACCTGCTTGGGCGACCAGCCCCACTCGATGCCGCCCATCGAAGATTCGAGTGCGTTGCCGTCACTCGCCTGGCTTGGCAAAGCATGAAGGCTAGCGCCGAGCCACAGGCTCATGGCGACCAAAAGGGCTCTGTTGGGTGAACTTGGCATGGCGAAATCCCCTGGTTTTCAGGGTAGCATCCAGGAGAATTGCCCCAAAACTCCGACGGCAAAAAAACGAGGCGCAGATGATTTTGCGCCGTTCCGGCAGGGGTTAATCGGCCTCGGTGGGAGCCTCAGCGCCCTCGAAATCGACGAAGAGCATCGTCCCGCCTGCCACGGCAGCCGGCATGAACAGGAGGTTCACGAGCGGGATGAAGAGAAGTAGCCATACCCCAGTGCCGAAGCCTGCGACCGCGGGAAGCCGTCGACGGGCGAACTGGAGGCGGTCGCCGACCGACCAGTCCCGCCGTGCCGCCGGCCAATCGATGTAATCGATACCGAGGTACACAGCAGTCAGCGCGAACCCGAGCAGTGAGACCACTTGCCCGATGCCCGGAATCAGGAGCGAGACGAGGAAGAGCGGGCCGACGACCGCCGCGTAGACCAGAACCTTGAGCGACTCGAGTCGGAGGGTGCGCGCGATGTCGGCAACGAGCTTGCGCAAGGAAAAGGGGGGCGCGTGCTCGCCGGTGAGGAGGTCTTCGACGGCCTCGCTCAGCGCGTCGTTGAACGGGGCCGCGACGATGCTCGAGAGGAGCACCACCACGACGAGACCGAGGAGCACCAAGGCGAGGCCCAGGAAAAAGTTGATCACTGCTCTTACCACGGCAATGAGCGTGCCGACCCAGCCTGTCGCCTCGCTCCAGCTCTCCGGAAACCAGGACCAAACTACGGCCCCGACGTCGGCGTAGTGCTCTGCGGAACCGTAGAACACCCAGAACAGGGCGGCCGCGGTGATCAGTATTGGGAAGAGCCAGTACCGTGCGAGGCCTGGGTGCTGCAGATAGACGAACTTCGCACCACGAAAGGCGTACGAGAGGCCTCGCGCGAATCCGATGGGAGCGCCCGCGACTGCAACGACCTCTCGCTTCACCGGCCCAGGTTCCAAATCTCTTGCATCAACCCCGCAAAGCGTAGTCGAAGCAGAACCGAACAGCTACGACCCGGTTGACCCCTCGCCGCCCCAGAGGCCGGGCTCATCCGAGGACAGCACGGGCTTGCGGTTCAAGCGAGCAGCCGCTAAGTCGTCGGACCTTGTCGGATGGGATTCGATGCATTGACGGCAGCCGTCCTGGGCGCAATCCAGGGCGTCACCGAATTCCTACCGGTGTCGAGCAGCGGGCACATCGCTCTCGGCGCGGCGATGTTCGGACTGCAGGAGAACTCTCTCGCGTTCACCGTGCTCCTTCATCTCGGCACCCTCGTGGCCACCATCGCCCTACTCCGCGAGGACGTCGGCGCCCTGATCGTCGAGACCGCCTCATCGCTGCGACACCCGGATCGCCTGCGTTCGACTCCAGAAGGGCGCACCGTCGTGGCGATCGTGATTGCGACCGCGATTACCGGCGTCCTCGGACTCACCCTGCGGTCGACGGCAGCCGCGTTCGCCGAGAACCTGCGGCTCGTCGGCGTCGGCTTTCTCATCTCGGCCGCGTTCCTTGCGGCGAGCGGGTTCACCCGTGGGGTGCGCACCGAGGTCTCGGTCTGGATGGCAGCCGCGGTCGGGGTGGCTCAGGGGATCGCCGTGCTCCCTGGGATTAGTCGCAGCGGGGTAACGATTTCGACAGCCATGCTGCTTGGGCTCGCGGGGCCTGAAGCCTTTCGGTTTTCCTTCTTGATCTCCCTTCCCGCCATCGCGGCGGCTGCACTGCTCGAGACTTTTGGGGCGGAAGGTCTCGGCTCGCTCGACGCGAGCGCCTGGGTCGGGGGCCTCACCGCGCTCGCCGTCGGGTACGTCTCGCTGCTTCTCCTCCGCCGCATCATCGTCGTGGGGCGAATGTGGATCTTCGCCCTCTACCTCGTGCCACTTGGGCTCTTCCTCCTGACGCGCTAAGAGGACCTGTCGTTTTATGACTGCACTCGATTCAGCCTACGCAGTGATCATGGCCGGCGGTTCGGGAACCCGGTTCTGGCCGCTTTCACGTCGGTCTCGGCCCAAGCAATTTCTCACGCTCGGTCCCGACGGACGGTCGTTGCTGCGAGCGACGGCCGAGCGAGCCTGGAAAGTCCTCTCTCCAGAGCGCACCCTCGTCGTAACGGGCGAATCCCAGCGACATCTGGTCGAAGAAGCCCTACCAGAGCTCGCCGAAGACCAGATCCTCGGCGAGCCCATGGGACGCAACACCGCTCCCTGCATTGGCTGGGCGGCGAGTCACGTGCAGCGCCGGCAGGATGGCGCGCTGATGGCTGTGCTTCCCGCAGATCACTACATCGGCGACGAGGCGGGCTACGCGGATGCGATGCGCCAAGGTCTGGGCGCTGCGGCCCACGGTGACTACGTAACGATCGGCGTGCGGCCCACCCGCCCCGAGACCGGCTATGGCTACATCGAGGTCGGAGCCGAGCTCGAGCCCGGTGTGTTCAAGGCTCGACGCTTCGTCGAGAAGCCCAATCGCCAACGGGCAGAACAGTTCGTGATGTCCAATCGGTTCCTCTGGAACAGCGGCATGTTCTTCTTCTCCGCTGCGCGCATTCTCGAAGCGATCGATCAGCATCTCCCAGGCCTCGGCACCGAACTCAAGCGCTATGACGAGGCAGCAGCGGCCGGGAATGAGCGCGAAGCCGTTCAGCGAGGATACGCAGACCTTCCAGCGATCAGTATCGACCATGGGATCATGGAGAAGGTCGATGCCGTCAGCGTGGTGCCCGCGAGCTTCGGATGGTCAGACCTCGGCAGCTGGACATCCGCGTGGGAGCTCGCCTCCAAAGACTCCGCAGAGAACGTCCTCCCCGATGACGGGCTCACGGTCGATGCCCGCGACAACTACGTCCAGGTACCCCACGGCAAGCTCGTCGCCCTGGTGGGTGTCCAGGGACTGGTCGTCGTCGACACCGAGGACGCTCTGCTGATCGTCCCGCGCGAGCGCGCGCAGGACGTTCGCGAGATCGTCGAGGCACTTGGCAAACGCGACGACCCAAGAAGGTAGACCGGTGAACCCGAACGTTTTCCGCCAGTACGACATTCGCGGGCACGCCGAACGCGATTTCTCCAACGATGCCGTGTACAAGCTCGGCCTCGCCCTGGGCACCTTTTACGCCGAACGCGGGCTCAAGAGTCTCGCGGTGGGCCGCGACTGCCGTCTGAGTTCCCCGCGCCTTCACGCTGCGCTCTGCAAGGGCCTGCTCGAAACGGGACGCGAGCTGCTGGACATCGGGGTTGGGCCTACGCCGTTGCTCTACTTCATCGTTCACGAGCAGAAACTGGAGGGCGGAATCCAGATCACCGGTAGCCACAACCCACCCGACGAGAACGGCTTCAAGATGATGGTCGGCCAGGGATCTCTCTACGGAGACGACATCGAAGAGCTGCGCCGGTTGTTCGAAGGCAACGCGTTCGAGCGGCCATCCGGCGGAACCATCGAGTTGGTCGACCCACGACCCGACTACGTGCGACGTGCGAGCCATGACATTCGACTCGGCCGCACCGATATGCGCTTCGCCGTCGACGCAGGGAACGGCGCGGGAGGCCCACTCGCGCTCCAAACGATGGGCGCGCTCGGACTGAATCCGATCGCCATGCTCTGCGAGATGGACGGCACATTCCCAGTGCATCACGCTGACCCGACGGAACCCGAGACGCTCGAGATGCTGCAGGAGCGCGTCGTCTCCGAAGGGCTAGAGGTTGGCTTCGCGTTCGATGGGGATGCGGATCGGCTCGGCGTGATTGACGCTCGCGGGGAGATCGTCTGGGGGGATCGTCTGATGATCCTTCTCTCGCGAGCGCTTCTTGCCAAGCACCCCGGCGCGACGATCATCGGCGAAGTGAAGTGCTCACAAACCCTCTACGACGACATCGAAGCCCACGGGGGCCGCGGGGTGCTGTGGAAGACCGGGCACTCTCTCATCAAGACGAAGATGAAAGAAGAGCATGCCCTGCTCGCAGGCGAGATGAGCGGACACATCTTCTTCGCCGATCGCTACTACGGTTTCGACGACGCGATCTACGCGGCTCTTCGGGTTCTCGAGATTCTATCGAGCGACGACCGTCCTCTTCACCAGCTGCTCCGCGATGTCCCGAAGACATTCTCGACCCCGGAAATCCGCGTGGCCTGCAGCGACGAGCTGAAGTTCGATCTCGTCGACCAGGTCGTCGCGCACTACCGTCCGTCGCATCCGCTGATCGACATCGACGGCGCCCGGATCACGTTTGAGGGAGGTTGGGGCCTCGTGCGCGCGTCCAACACGCAGCCGGTGCTCGTCCTCCGCTTCGAGGCAGACTCGCAGCGGAGACTCGAGGAAATCAGGACCGAGGTCGAGTCAGTCGTCGCCCGGCTCCGGGACCTCCGCTGAGGGCAGCGGCGGGAGCGCGACTTCGACCGACGCGACTTGCCGACCGGGTGTCGCCGTGTCGGCGCGCCAGTCACTCGGGCCGATAACCGCACGTCGTGCGGAGTGGTCGGGGTGATACACGAGCACCTCGTAACCTTCGTCGACAGAGCTCACGTCGAGCGTGGCCTCGGGTCCGATTCCGATGAAACGGTAGACCTTCGCCCCAGGAGGGTTGGTGATGACCCGCACGCGACCTCGACCATCCGGTGCACTCCCTGCATCCGCGGAAGGTTGGGTCTGCGCGATGCCGAGCTCGAGTACTGCGGCGGGCTCTGGTGTCGTCGGCGGCGCTTGAACGGCGAGTTCGTAGAGCGGACCCTGCGCGTCGACGGGCCAGCTCGTTCCCGCCGGAACGACGGCACGCGTCGGTTGGAGGCCGGTATCGAAGACGACGAACTCATGGGGGGCTGAAACCGCAAGCCCATCGTCGACCGCGGGTCCGCGTCCGATGAATAGGAAGATCTGGGCATCCTCGGGAAAAACCGACACCTCGATGGCTCCGGCGCGCGCGACCGGTGTCGTCGGGCTTGGAGCAGGGCTCGTCGCGGGTGCACCCTGCCAGAGATCGCGACTGAGAAACGCACCCAACCCGAGCGCGGCCCCAAGGACCAGAAGCCATGGCACGAGGCTCGCGCTGCGCCTGGCGCGTGTCGGCGTGGCTTCCGTGGCTTGTCGTGGCACGAGCGACGGCTCTCGAGCCTCGGGGGCAGGCGACGGGAGCCCCGTCTCCGTCGGCAGATCGTCGAGGTCGAGCGCCGCATGGGACGGGGGGGCTTCGCCGGAGCCGATCGACGTGGGGGCGCTGGCACTGGGTTTCGGTTGCGTGCGAATCTTGGCCGTGCCCGGTTCTTCCTCGGGGAAACGAACTCGAATCGTCGCAGTGACAGGGTCGGGGACGGCGTCGGCTGCAAGCGCTGCCGCGGCTGTCTGAGCCGTGGACACGGGCGTCGGGTTCGTCGGTCCGGGCTCGGGGTTGACCACCGCGGCAATCCGCGGCGCGGGTTCGGGCTCCGGCGCAAGCTCAGGTTTGGGCGCAGGCTCGGGCGCAGGCTCAGGTTCGGGCGCAAGCTCAGGCTCGGCGTCGAGCGAAGGGTCTGGTGCGGGAGTGCTCTGGCGTGGAGGTTCGGGCGCCTTGGCCTCGGCCTTTGGCTCTGGCTCTGGCTCTGGCTCCACCTTGGGGCGAGATTCCCGCAAGAGCTCATCTAGTTCGGCGTCGAGCTCGCGCGGGTCAATCGTCGATTTCGGCATCGCAGGCGGCTGGTCGGTTTCGCGCACGAGTCTGGCGAGCACGCGGCGCGACGCGCTTCGATTCAGCGGGATGAGCGATGCTTCGATTGCATCGTGCAGGGTGCGAAGGTCGAGGGTCTTGTGGGTGTCCGGGCCCTCCGCGATCAAATCGAGCAGGTACGGGGGAACACCCGGGCCGGCAGCCGTGAGCAAGCGGGCGAGCACCGAGATCAGCGATTTGGCGGCCTCGTCGGCTTCGGCGCTCTTCGACGAAGCGACCACGACCGATCCATCCGCCGTGACCCTCACATCGTCGGCGTCCAGCAACACCGCGTGTTGGAGAAGGTCCTCACAGGCTTCGAGCGCGACGAACGCGCCGATCTCGAAAGGGAGCCGATCGCCCCGCTCCTTGAGTTCGTCTACTAGCGCCCCCACCCCGATGTCTGCGTTCATCGCTCTTTCTCAGGTCCCCTCTGGCGGCCGTACGCGGACCCCGTGGTCCAGCAGATACCGCTTCACCTCGGCCACAGTGTAGTGACCGTCGTGAAAGATAGAAGCGGCGAGCGCTGCATCCGCCCCCGCGGTCTCCAAACCCTCATGCACGTGCCCGAGAGTTCCAACCCCCCCAGACGCGATCACCGGGATGGGCACGGCGTCTACAACTGCCCGAGTTAACACGAGATCATAGCCATCTTGGGTTCCGTCGCGGTCCATGCTGGTCAGCAGGATCTCGCCGGCGCCATACTCGGCCATCTGGCGGGCCCAGGCGATCGCATCGAGCCCGGTGTCACGTCTTCCGCCATGGGTATAGACCGTCCAGCGTGCGTCGTTACCGGCCACCCTCTTGGCATCGATCGCCACGACGATGGCCTGCGCGCCGTAGGCGTCCGCCACCTCACGAACGAAATCCGGATTGGCCACGGCCGCGCTGTTGATCGAGACCTTGTCGGCCCCGGCGTGGAGTAGTTCGCTGACGTCGCGGCGCTCGCGCACGCCGCCGCCGACGGTAAGTGGCACCGCCACGGTCGACGCGGTCCGATCGACGAGTTCGAAGAGGGTGCGGCGCGCCTCGTGCGAGGCCGTGATGTCGAGGAAGGTGATCTCGTCTGCGCCGCCATCGCTGTAGCGTGTGGCGCATTCCACCGGATCGCCGGCATCACGCAGGCCCACGAAGTTGATGCCTTTGACGACGCGGCCTTCTTTGACGTCGAGGCACGGGATGATGCGCTTCGCCAGCATCAGCCCTCTCCGAGCGCCTGGTAGGCTTCACGGAGGGTGAACGCACCCGAGTACAGCGCCCGGCCGCAGACCGCCGCTTGGACGCCCGCCGATGCCAGCCCGCGAAGGTCGTCGAGACTCCCAATGCCTCCCGACGCGATGACTGGCACGGCGACGTGCCCTTGGAGGGCCGCGGTGCCTTCGACGTCGGGCCCCTCGCGCGTTCCATCGCGCCGAATGTTGGTGAAGAGGATGGCGCCGATACCCCACTGGTCGACGTCAGAAGCAAGATCGTGGACCTGCTTGTCGCTCTCCTCGAGCCACCCCTCGACGGCGACTTTGCCGTCCCGCGCATCGATTGCGACCACGACCGTGCCGGGGTACTGCGCACAGATGCGCCTGGCGTTTGGCTCGTCCTTCACGACGAGAGTGCCGAGCACGACCCGCGCCGCACCAGCTTCCATCCAACGCGAGGCGATCTCTGCGCTGCGTATTCCTCCGCCGACCTGCACCTGGAGGTTCGTCTCGCGGAGGATCGATTGGATGTGTTCGACGTGCGCAGGACTGCCGCTCCGAGCGCCCTCGAGATCGACCACGTGGAGTCGCTTGGCGCCTTCGTCTTCGAAGCCCTTCGCGGCTGCGACGGGGTCGTCGTGATAGACGGTCACTTCATCGTACCGACCCTGATGCAGGCGAACCACCTTGCCTCCAAGCAAATCGATGGCGGGAATCAGCTCCATGTCACGTCTCCAAGGAAGTGCCCTATCAGTCGCTCCCCGGCGTGTTGACTCTTCTCGGGGTGGAACTGACATGCAAGCACGTTGTCCCGCGCCACGGCCGCGCAGAACTCGATACCGTAGTCCGCCGTCGCCGCAACCACGTTCTCATCGTCCGGCACGCAGTAGTAGCTGTGGACGAAGTAATACCATTCGCGGTGCTCGAACACCGGATGACGGCTGTCGATCTGATTCCAGCCGATGTGCGGGACCTTCAGCCTCGCACCGCTCTGGTCGCTCAGGTCCCGAGGGAACCGCTGCACCGTCCCCTCGAAGACGCCGAGCCCCGACTCACCGGGCGCCTCCTCGCTCGACTGAAAGAGTGCCTGCATTCCGAGGCAAATTCCGAGATACGGACGGCCGCTCCCGATCCACGCGAGCACGGCTTCGCCGAGTTCGCCGGCTAGGGCCTGCGCGCATTCACGAAAGGCCCCCTGGCCCGGCATCACGAGTCGGTCGGCCTTGAGCAACACGTCGGGATCGGCGCTGAGCGCGGGCGTGGCTCCAGCGCGCTCGAAAGCCTTGGCGACACTGTGCAGGTTGCCGAGGCCAAGGTCGACGATGGCGACGCGGCCTGGCTTCATTCGGTCAACGTGCCCTTGGTCGACGGAATACCGCGCACGCGCGGGTCGACCTCGGTCGCTTCGCGAAGCGCACGCGCGAACGCCTTGAAGCTTACTTCGATGACATGATGAAGATTGTCTCCAGCATGCTGACGCATGTGTAGATTGCATTCGCTTCCACGCGCGAAGCCTTCGAAGAACACTTCGGCAAGCTCGGAGTCGAAGTCGCCGATTTTGGCCTTCGGCAGCGCAACTGCCCACACGAAGAAGGTCCGCCCCGAAAGGTCGAGCGCACAGGTGACACAGGCCTCGTCCATCGGGAGAGTCGCCGAGCCGTACCGGCGTATCCCCGACTTGTCCCCGAGCGCTTGGGAGAGAGCCTGCCCCAGAGAGATCGCCAGATCTTCGGTGATGTGGTGGCCATCGATATGGGTGTCGCCGGTCGCCTTCACTTTGAGGTCGAAGAGCCCGTGCCGCGCAAGCTGTTCGACCATATGCGTCAAGAAGCCGATCGGGGTCTCCACCTCGTATTGGCCGGAGCCGTCGAGGTCGATCTCGACCAGGATGTCGGTTTCCTTCGTTTGTCGCTTTACGGTCGCAGTCCGCGTCATGACGCGGCTACCATAGCCCGATAACGCCGCCGGGCTACCGGCCTAGCGGGACTTCATTCGGCCGACCACGTCGTCGAGCTTCGCCTTCAAGTCGGTGTTCTCGGGCTCGCTCTGCAACGCGAGCTGAAGGTTGAGCTTGGCCTGCGGCCAGTCCTCCGACTTAATCGCCTTGTGCGCGCGGGAGAAGAAGACCCTCGCCTTGCTCGACCGTAGCGACACGCCGCCTGGAGGCCTGGCCGTCCTTCGGGTTTCCTCGGCGCGATCGAACGAGTACCGCGCTTGGCCCTTGGCGAGGCCGGCGTCGTAGACTTGGCGCTTGGCCGGATCGAGAAGGATTCGATACGCCTCCGTGGCAAGCTGATAGAGTTCCGTATGGCGCTGCGCCTCGTCTGCTGACGCGCCGATGAAATTGTCGGGATGATGCTCACGCGCAAAACGATGAAACGCGCTGCGCACTTGATCGGCAGACGCCGTCCGAATGATACCGAGAACGGCGTAGTAGTCCTTGTCCGAATCGCTGTCCGCCAACGTCTACGCTCCCATTTTGGCCTCGTGGCGTTCACGAAGCGCGTCGATCTGATCGTCCTCGAGTTCGCCGATCAGCTTGATGGCGATTTGCTGCTGCTGCCCGGTGTCGACGTCCTGCGCGCGCACGCTCAGCGTACCGTCAGCGTCGATCATGAAGCGGACCGCGATCTGAACCTTCCCGCGAGCGGCGGGTCGTAGCCCCTCGAGCACGACTTCCCCGAGAAGCTGATTAGACGAAATCCGACGCGCTTCGCCCTGGCAGATCCGCACGACCACCGTCTCTTGCTTGTCGCGAGCGGTCGTAAACATCTTCGTTTGGCCAGCAGGAATCGCGGAGTTCTTTCGGATGATGTGCTCGCAGTAGCCGTCGACGGTTTCCACCCCGAGCGAAAGTGGCGTGACGTCCAGCAGCAGCGGCGGAGCTGGTCCATCCGCGATCGGAAGCGCCCCGGTCACGGTGGACACGTCTTCATCGAGGGAAGCCTCAAGCACCGACGAAGCGGAACCCGGGAGGTCGAGAGGGGGAAGCGGCGGGACGGCTGCACCAGGTCGTGCCTCGGCGATCGACCCGAATGCGTCGTCGCCAAGCTCTGTGATCAGTCCGGACGCATCGTCGTACGCCGGCGGAATCGTTTCGGGTTCCTCCGGCGGGTTGGTGACTGCCTCGTCGTCTATGTCGACGAGCTCGAGGCGCGCGGCGGTCTGTTCGCCAAGCAGCTCGAGACGCGCGGCGGTCTCATCGCCGATCTCCATCAACAGCCCAGAGGCGTCGGCGGTGCGTGTGGGCTGAAAGTCGAGCGGATCGACCGCATCGCCGATGCGCGTGAGGGTCTCGTCGAAAGAGTCTTCGCCCGTTGGCGTCGGCGTCTCTGGCAACAGGTCGTCGAGCAGCGGCTCATCCACCCGCGAGCGGGTCGGCGTATCGGCCACCGCATCATCGTTCTCCTCGGGCATATTCGCAAAGACGTCGGCCTTGGCGCGGGTCGGCGTGTCGAGCAGGGGATCGACCTGGAACTTGGTCTCGTCGTCGAACAAGTCCTCATCGCCAAGCTCTCCGTCGGCCGGAGGCACAGGAGGCACAGGCGCTTGGCCTTGCAGGGTCGCCTTGCGAGCGCCGCGAGCCACCGGAGGTGGCGGCAAGGGAACGCGATCCCCGATGGTGGTGACCTCGTCTTCGAGCTCGTCGCTGACGACAGGGCTCTTCCCGGTCTGGATGACCTTCTTGAGAGCAACTCGCCCGAGTGCTGCGGTAACCTTGCGCGTCGGCACTGCAAGCGACTGCGCCTGAATCGCAGCCCCCTGAGCCACAACCAGGTCCGGATCGATCTCGGCCTGAGGCTTGCGCCCGAAGTACTCCGTAACCATCCGCTGGAGCAATGGAATGCGAGTCGAACCTCCAACGAGAATCACGTTATCGAGCTGTGTTGGGCGAAGCCCGGCTGCCTTCATCGCGTCCTCGCAGACGTCGAAGCTGCGCGCGATGAGCGGATGCGTCATCTTCTCGAGGTCGGCCCGACGAAGCGCGTAGTCGAGGTCGAGTCCCGCACCTCCTTCACCGTAGGCGAGCTCCTCAATGCAGAGCTTGACCTCGGGTTTGTCCGAAAGCTGGCACTTGGCCCACTCGGCCGCGGCACGAAGTCGTTCGAAGGCCTGACTGTCCTGCTGCGCGTCATAGCGGTGAGTTTCGAGAAACCTGGCTGCCATGTCGTCGGCGATGAGGTTGTCGATGTCGTCGCCGCCGAGGAACGTATCGCCGGCCGTTGCTAGGACCTCAAACACATCGCCTGCGAGCTGCAGAATGGTAATATCAAAGGTTCCGCCGCCGAGGTCGTACACCGCAACTCGTTCGTTCGATGTCTTCTTGTACCCATAGGCAAGCGCGGCTGCCGTCGGCTCGTTGACGATTCGGAGCACGTCGAGGCCCGCAACTCGCCCCGCTGCTTTGGTCGCGCTTCGCTGCAGCTCGTTGAAGTTCGCCGGCACGGTGACCACGGCGTGCTCGCACGGTTGGCCAAGACTGTCTTCGGCGACCTTTCGGATGTGCCTCAGTACGAAAGCGCTGATCTCGCTGAGCGTATACGTCTCGCCGCGCGCGGAGACCAAGACACCGCCACTCGGCCCTTCCGAAAACTCGAACGGAAATCGCTTCTGAGCCTGTTTGACCTCGTAGCTCGTGTAGGGGCGGCCGATGAGCCGCTTGATCGACGAGACGGTATTCGTCGCGTCGAGCAGCCGGCGCTCTTTGGCGGCAGCGCCGACGAGAACATCGCCGCTTGGGTGAAAGGAAACTACCGAGGGAACGAGCGCTGACGTGCCGTCCTCGGCAAGCACCCGAACTCCTTCAGCATCCGCAATCGCTACGACAGAGTTTGTCGTACCGAGGTCGATCCCAATGACCGGTCCGTTACTCACAGTCCCCTACCCCCAAGAAAGCTCCTCGTGATGGAGCCGTTTAAAGATAGCGGTTTGTCCGTGTGATTACACATTTCCAGGGAGAAGCCCCGGCTTTTCGGGCATTTAGGCCTCGGGGTCGTCCTCGTCCGCAGCGTCCGCTGGCCCTCGTACCTCGGCGATCGCGTCCGGGACGTTCTCCTCGCCTTCGGGCGCGCCCTCGACGCCGTTCCCCTCGAGCTCATCCTCTTCGTCGGCCTCAGCCACTGGCTCGACATCGACGACCTGCTCGTCGTCGCCGAGACGGATCACGCGCACGCCCTGCGTGTTGCGGCCTGTCTCGCGAATCTCGGCAACGCGGGTTCGAATGACTTGGCCTCCGTTGGTGATGACCATCAACTGGTCGTCGGGGAACACCAGACGTAACTTCACCATGGCGCCATTTCGCTCGGAGGTATCCATGGCAATGATGCCCTTGCCGCCCCGGTTCTGGGCGCGCCATTCCGCGACAGGCGTGCGCTTGCCATAACCGTTTGCGCTTACTGTCAGTACCTGCTGTGCGCCCTCTTCCTCGATGATGTCCATCCCGACGACGAAATCGTCGTCGCGTAGATCGATGCCTTTGACGCCCATCGAGTCCCGACCCATTGCGCGAACGTCGGCGATCGAGAACCGGATGCTCATCCCGTGCGACGTCCCGATGAGCACACCCTGCCCAGGAGTGACGATACGCGCGGTGAGCAACTCGTCGCCGTCCCCGATGGAAACCCCGATGATTCCATTCTGCCGAATGTTGGCGTAGGCACTTAGGTTGGTTCGTTTCACTCGGCCCTTGCGGGTACAGGTCAATAAGTATCCGTCTTCAACGAACTCGCGAATCGGAAGAATCGACGCGACCCGCTCCGCCGGGTCCATGCCGACCAGATTGACCACGGCTCTGCCGCGAGCCGCACGACCGGTTTCAGGGATCTGGTAGACTTTCTTGAGATAGGCCTTGCCCTTGTCGCTCAAGAAAAGCACGTCCGCATGAGCGTTGACGACGAACACCCAGCTCACGAAGTCCTTGTCGCGGGTGTCCATTGCCCGCAGGCCTCTGCCGCCGCGTCCCTGGGCGCGATACTCGCTCAAGGGTACGCGCTTGATGTAGCCGGCGTGCGACACCGTCACGACGACCTCTTCGTCCGGGACGAGGTCTTCGATCGAGATGTCGCCTTCCGCTTCCACGATTTCCGTACGGCGGGCATCGCCGAAGCGCTCGCGGATCTCCTCGAGCTCGGCCACGATGACCTCGTCGAGGCGCTGCTTACTTCCGAGAATTTCCTGAAGGTCTCTGATCAGGTCACACAGATTTCCGTACTCCGTCGCAAGCTTCTCGCGTTCGAGACCGGTGAGTCGCGATAGACGCATCTCGAGGATCGCCTTGGCCTGACGCTCCGACAAAAAGTACTGGCCGCGTTCTTTGGCGACTTCGACCTCGTCGTCTGGACGGCCCGCACGACGGACGAATTCCTCGAGACCCCGCAGCGGCAGCTTCATGAGAGCGGCGCGCGCTTCTTCCGGGTCTTTCGACGCGCGAATCGTATTTACCACCAAATCGACTTCGGTGACCGCCATGCCGAGCCCCTCGATGAGCTCGCGCTGCGCCTGTGCTTGGCGAAGGTCGTAGCGCGTCCTGCGCGTCACAACCTCGCGTCGGTGGTCGATGAAGTGAAGGAGCGTCGCCCGAAGGTCGAGAACCTCGGGGCGCTGCTTGACGATCGCCAAGCAGTTGTAGCCGAAGGTGCTCTGCAGCGCCGTCATTTGATACAGCTTGTTCAGCACGATCTCGCCGTGCGCGTCGCGCTTGAGCTCGATCACCACCCGGAGCCCGTCACGATCGGACTCGTCGCGGATGTCGCTGATGCCCTCGAGGCGCTTGTCGCGTACGAGGTCGGCAATCTTCTTGAGCAGCTCTGCCTTGTTCACCTGGTACGGGATCTCGGTGATGACGATCATCTCCCGGTCGCCCTTGCCAGGCAGCGCCTCGATCGACGCTCGCGCTCGCATCACGATACGGCCGCGGCCCGTACGATAGCCAAGGTGGATCCCAGAGGTCCCGTAGATGTACCCAGCCGTCGGGAAGTCTGGCCCTTTGACGCCTTCCCGTCCCGTCTCGGGATCGTCGTGCATCAGGTCGTCGACCGTCAGGTCTCGGTTCTCCATGAGACGGACCGTGGCATCGACGATCTCTCGGAGATTATGCGGCGGAATGTTCGTCGCCATCCCGACGGCGATGCCGCCCGACCCGTTGATCAGCAGGTTCGGCACGCGGCTCGGCAGGACGAGCGGTTCAGTTTCGGAGTCGTCGAAGTTTGGCCCGAAATCGACGGTTTCCTTTTCGATATCGGCGAGGAGCTCGGAGGCGAGCCGATGCATCCTGACCTCGGTGTATCGCATTGCTGCGGGAGGATCGCCGTCAACCGAGCCAAAATTTCCCTGCCCGTCGACGAGCGGGTACCGCATCGAGAAATCCTGCGCCATACGCACCAGAGCGTCGTAGACGGCGGTATCGCCATGGGGGTGATACTTGCCGAGAACGTCTCCGACGATGCGAGCGCTCTTGCGGTACGCTTGGTCCCAGCGAACACGCTGTTCGTGCATCGAGTAGAGGATTCGACGATGCACTGGCTTGAGCCCGTCTCGAACATCGGGAATCGCCCGCCCAATGATGACACTCATCGCGTAGTCGAGATACGAGCGACGCATCTCGTCTTCGAGCGTCACCGGTTGCTTGTGTGGAGATTCCGCCATCAACTGCTGCTCCCGCGCGCTGCTCCCCTGAGTGCGGCGCCGGCGCGAAGCTAACACGCAGCACAGGGCACTGCACGCGCTCTCAGAGGGTACGGCGCGCTGTTTTTTGCAGCATCTGACGAACTCTCGTAAACCCGAGGGCGGAGTAGAACGGAGCGCGAAATGGACACCGCAATGCGCGATCTCGAGCGAATCGAAGAACGTTCTTCCGAGGAGGGACGAAGGGTGCTGCTGCTGTCGATGGTCGGCCTCGTCGCGGCTGTCGGCATCGTCGGTGCAACCGTTGCCGCCCTCCCCGCTCAGAGCGAGCCGGAGGGCCCGGATCTACTCCAGGCTTTGGCGCTCGAGGGCGCATCGGCGCGTGACCCGAAGTTGCCTGACGCCGAGCTCGATCCGAGAACTCTGAGTTTTCCCACGACGTTGGTGACCGAATCTCGACCGGAAGTCGCTGCTGCGATGGCTGCCGCTGCCGCGGAGTTGGAGCACCTCGACCCGGTGACGAGCCCCCCGCGACGCTCCCGTATCGCTGCCGGCCTTCCCGCATCGGTGACCGCCGGCCCCGACCGTGAGATCGTCGAGATCGCGGCCGTGCGTGACCCGCTGGTCGCCGCGACGGTGCCCAAGCGCACCCGGACCTCCCCCGCAGGCCACATTGGGCTCTACACCCTACAGGTCATCAGCTACAGCGAGCCGCAGGAAGCCCAGGTCTTTGCGGAGGCGCTGCGCAAGCGCGGTCACGCAGCCTTCGTCACGAGCGGCAAGGTCGAGGACCGCGGGACGCACTGGAGGGTCCAGATCGGACCCTTTGCATCCCGCCAAGATGCGCAAAGCTACCGAACGGCGTTCGAGCGCGAAGAGGGCATGAACACCTTCATTGTCCGCAACAAAGGCTGACCGCGAAAGCAACCCAGTCGGGAGCGTTGCGGGCCGGGACCCCGTTGACTAGGGTCATCTCGTGGCTCGCAACGAAAGGTCCTCGATGCTCCATTCGCTCCGACTCTCCCTCTTCGCACTGCTCACCGCCGCGGCGGTCTTCGCTTCTACGAGCGCAAGCGCGCAGCCGGTGTTGTCTCGTGTTCTGAAGAGCGGTGAGCTCAGGGTTGGCATGTCGGGCGATCAGCCCCCTCTCAACGTCAGAGACAAAGAGGGTGAGATGATTGGCATGGAAGTCGACGTCGCCAAGGCGCTGGCACACGCGCTTGGCCTCGAACTCCAGATCGTCCAGATGCCGTTCGGCCAACTCCTGCCGGCCCTAAGCAAGGGCAAAGTCGACATGGTGATGTCTGGCCTCGACATCACGGCGAAACGAACCAAGGATTTCTTGTTCGTCGGGCCGTACATGATCTCGGGCAAGTCGTTGCTTACGACCTCCGAGGCCCTCGGGAAAGCAAAGTCTGTCGACGACATCAATTCGCCGAAGGTGCGGGTCGTCGCGCTCGACAACTCGACGAGCGAGCTGTTCGTGAAACGACTGCTTCCCAAGGCGCAGTTCAGTCCCATTTCCAACTACGAGATGGGCGTGGAGAAGCTTCTCGCGGGAGACACGGACGCGATGATCGCCGACATGCCGGCCTGCGTCTTGGCGGTCCTTCGTAACCCGGACGTTGGACTCGCCACACTGTCGGAGCCGCTGTCGGTCGAGCCGATGGGCATCGCAGTCTCCGCGCGCGACCAGCATTTCTACAATCTGATCGACAATTTCGTGAAGGCCTTCGAAGGCACCGGCATCCTTCAGGAGTTGCGCCGCAAGTGGTTTGAAGACGGGGCCTGGGTCTCTCGGTTGCCCTGACGCGCCGCTCTAGCGGACGAGATACGTGCGGAGCGCTTCCCGCGCGACGTAACTCGCCTTGATGCGCCACTTCGGGTCGTTGACGATCAAGCTTGCGACGGCGATCTGCGGATCGTCGACCGGGGCATATCCCACCCACCAGGTATAGGTTCGGTGTGGATTGCTGCGGCTGAGCGTTCCGGTCTTGCCTGCGACGGTAACGCCGGGCAGAAACGGCCTGCCGTTCGGGTCCCAGAAGGCCTTTTTCGCCGTACCGTGCGTCACGGTCCGGGTCATCATTTGCCCTGCCTGGCGTGCGGTCTCGCGAGGAAGCACCTGACGGAACGTGCGAGGACTGTGATTGTACAGAGTGCGCCCGTCTTGCGCTTCGATACGATCGACAATCGCCGCGTGGGGCATCCCACCGTCATTCGCGATGGTCGCTGCCAAGAGCGCGGCGTGCAGCGGAGAAAGCTGGCTGTGCCAGAAGCCCGCGGCCATGCGCGCACGCTCCAGCCGGTCGGCGGGCACGTCTGCAGGGCTCGGCGTCGACGGAAGGTCGAAAGGAAGGCGTTGACCGAAGCCGAACGCGGAGACGTACTGGGTCATCCGAGCTTCATCGATGTGGCGATCGGCGAGCTTCGCGAATATCGCGTTGATCGAATATCCGAGCGCGTCCTCCAGCGTCGCACACCAGCGATCGCGCTGCGCACTGTCGACCAAGTCTGCAGGGTCGAGCCCGCGCATCCCTCCGCCGTAGCACACCGATGTCTGCGAACTGACGCCAGCATCGAGCAGTGCGGACGCGGTGATTATCTTGAAGACCGAGGCTGCGGGAGGGCCCGGATCAATCGCGACTCGAGGGCTCTTGCCCTTGCCGGCCTCGTACCCGGCGAAGGCTAGGACGCGGCCGGTCTTGGGTTCGATCGCCACCAGGCCCCCTGCCGGGACGTCGTAGTTTTCGAATAGTTTCTCGACGGCCATCTGCAGCCCGTCGTCGACCGACAGTACGGCGCGGGTGCCGTCGCGTCGGGGGACGATCCACTCGCCGTTCGCACGCGTCGCCCGCGATAGCTCGACGTCGTGAAACGGCGGGGCAACGGCCCGCGCAATGCTCGTCGTCGCCCGCTGGGCAGACGGCGGACTCGCCAACAGCGCCACCGGTGTCCCGAGCACGAGGGCCAGCAGGCCCAAACCCCAAATCGCGGGGTGAGAAAACGCCAAACGCACCGCCGTACGCTAGGTGAGGCCTCTAGGGAGGTCAACAAACGCAACCCTGGTATCCACCCTTACTGAAACCGGGGACGAGCTGCCCGATCGCGCCCGTCCAGGCTACAATGAACGGGTGCAGTTCAAGGACCAAAGCACCAGTGGAAATCAGACGGTGTTGACCGAAGCCGTTCCCCCGAGGTCCAATCGTGCGCCCGCGCCCGAGAGTGGGTGCCTCGTGGTCATCTACGGCGAGGACATGGGGCGACGCGTCCAGGTGACCTCTGAACCTCTGATCATCGGTCGGTCACCTCAGTGTGACGTCCAAGTCGATCAAGAGAGCGTCTCTAGGAACCACTGCCGCATCCGACGCGAGGGGGACGAGTTCATGGTCCGCGACCTCGACTCGACCAACGGCACCTACGTCAACGACGACCTCATCGAGGCCGAAGCTCGTCTGCGTCATGGCGACCAGCTCAAAGTCGGCCGCACGATCCTCAAGCTCATCGTGGGCGACGAAATCGAGGTGCAGTACCACGAAGAGATCTACCGCCTGATGACCACCGACGGTCTCACGCAGCTTCACAACAAGAGGTACTTCGACGAGATGCTGGACCGCGAGACGGCCCGCGCGAAACGCTACAAGCGTTCCTTTTCGCTTCTCGTTTTCGACATCGACCACTTCAAGCGCGTCAACGATTCACTCGGGCATCTCGCGGGGGACGCGATCCTCAGGCAGCTGGGTGCAGTAATCCTCGGTCGACTGCGACGAAACGACGTAGTCGCTCGCATAGGCGGCGAGGAATTCGCCCTCATCACCCCTGAAGTGGGCGTCGACGGGGCCGTGGAGCTCGCAAGCAAGATCAACCGCCTCGTGCGCGACACACGCTTCGAGTTCGAGGGCACACGCGTCGCGATCACAGTGAGCGTCGGTGTCGCCGAGTGGCTACCGCACTACGATGACGCCGACGACCTGTTCAAGGCGGCGGACGCCAAACTGCTCGAAGCCAAACGGCTCGGTCGCGACCGGGTCGTTTCCTAGTCGACGCTGAGTCTGCCTTCGACGACCCGCGCACGATGCTGCGTCGCCCGAACGAGTTCCATGCATGCTCGAAGGACCACCGGCACGGATGCCCCGCTTTGGCGTCCGGCGCGTCGAGGTAGATGGCGAACTTCGAGTTCACCAATCCGGAGCCGAGACCGTCGCGCCTCGAGCAGGAGCTCTGCGCTAATCATCGCTCCATCGCTCGTGAGGGGCTCGCCAGCCACCAGACCTCGAGGCAGAAGCTTGAAAGCGCAGTTGGCATCGCGAACGCCGAGACCGAAGACCGTGTTCACCAAGAGGGTCCAGCACCGCCCCCAGAGCGATCGCCACGGGCCGTCCGAGCGGCGCCCGCGGTACCCGGCAACCATGTCGTGAGCGCCGAGCAGCTCGACCGCCTTCGGGAGTTCCGACAGATCAAACTGTCCATCACCATCGGTGAGGAACACGTAGTCGAGCGCTGCACGTGCAAGGCCCGAGCGAACCGCGGCCCCGTACCCCCGATTGCGATCGTGCACCACCACCTGCAGCTCCGGAAAACGACGCGCCAGATCGTCCAGCACCGCGGAGGTACGATCCGTACTTCCGTCGTTTACGACGATGATCTCCAGGCGTGAGGCAACCGCGCGACCGGCGGCAATCGCCTGGCGTACGACCGCGGCAATGTTGTGTTCCTCATTGAAACAGGGAACGACGACGGAAAGATTCATGGGAAGCGAGCCTAAAGGGGGAGCCTCGACGCTTCAATCCAGGCTCGACGATCTCCAATCGGCGGGAAATCGCCTTCCAGCGGATCCCTTGCCACAGAAAAGGTGCGTGGCTATGTTCGCCACAATACCGGAAAAACTCGGCTTCACGCTGGGTTGGAGTAGAAAAAGCGCATGAGCGACGACGAAACCATCACATCCATGCCGCCCCCCGATACCGGCGAGATCCACTTCGGCGAAGAGTTGCCCGTATTGCCGATTCGAAACGCGGTCCTCTTTCCCGCGGCAGTCGCGCCGTTCGACGTCGGACGCGAGAAGTCGGTAGCCCTCGTCGAGGACATCGAGAACCTCGATCAGCCGATCATCGCAATTGTCGCACAGCGCGATCCGTCCACCGACGATCCCACGCAAGACGACCTCTATCAGGTCGGCGTGGCGGCGCGCGTTCTCAAGGCGCTCAAGCATAGCTCCGGCAACTACAGCCTCATCCTTCAGGGACTCGTGCGCATTCGCATCGAGCAGGTCGTCAGCGACGACCCATACCTGAAAGCTCGCGTGACGCGCCTCCCGGAGATCCCGGCCGAGGACGTCGAGAGCGAGGCCCTGGCAATGAGCCTCCGCGACATCGCCAAACAGGTCATTCAGCTGATGCCCGAACTCCCTCGCGAGGCGGGTTCACTCATCGACTCGATTCAGGAGCGCGGGCAGCTCGCCGACCTCGTCGCCGCGAATCTCGACGCGCCGGTAGACGAGAAGTCACAGCTTCTCGAGACACTCGACCCGAAGGACCGAATTCGCAAGGTCCTCCGTCTCCTCACGCGTCAGCTCGAGATCCTCAAGATGCGGGAACGCATCAACTCTCAGATCAAAGAAGAGATGGGCAAGAACCAGCGCGAGTACGTGCTGCGTCAGCAGCTCAAAGCCATCAAGGAAGAGCTCGGGGAGGAAGAGGGCGACCAGGGCGACTTAGACATTCTCGAAGAGCGGATCGCAAAGGCAGATCTGCCGAACGAGGCGGGCAAGGTCGCGCACAAACAGCTCAAGCGCCTGCGTCAGATGCAGGTCGGTTCCGCCGAGTACACGGTCGTCCGGACGTACATCGACTGGATCCTCGACATTCCGTGGAAGAAGCAGACCACGGACAACATGGACATCGCGGCGGTTCGCAAAGTGCTCGACGAAGACCACTCCGGTCTCGAGAAGGTCAAGAAGCGAATCGTAGAGTACCTCGCGGTGCGAAAGCTGAAGACCGACAAGAAGGGTCCGATCCTGTGCCTCATCGGACCTCCGGGTGTCGGTAAGACATCGCTCGGCCGCTCGGTGGCTCGCGCCCTTGGACGAAAGTTCCACCGCATTAGTCTCGGCGGCGTGCACGACGAAGCCGCGATTCGCGGTCACCGACGAACCTACGTCGGCGCCCTGCCCGGCCAGATCATCCAAGGCATGAAGAAGTCGAACACGGTCAACCCAGTCTTCATGCTCGACGAAATCGACAAGATCGGACACGACTTCCGAGGTGATCCTGCCGCAGCCCTGCTCGAGGTGCTCGACCCCGAGCAGAACGACACGTTCAGCGATCACTACCTCGAGATTCCCTACGACCTTTCCAAAGTGATGTTCATCGCGACCGCGAACGTGGGCGACACGATTCCTGCACCCCTTCGCGACCGCATGGAGATCATCGAAATCCCGGGCTACACGCGCCGCGAGAAGCTCGACATCGCCAGGGTCCACCTGATCCCCAAGCAGCTCGAGGAACACGGCATTGGCCAGGAGACGATCATCCTAGAAGATGCGGCGGTCGCGGCGGTCATCGACCACTACACCCGCGAGGCCGGGGTCCGAAGCCTCGAACGCCAGATCGCGAGCGTCATCCGCGGCGTGGCCGTCAAGGTTGCGGAGGGAGAGACAGGCCCGTGGACCATCGCTGACGAGGAAGCGCTCCGGCCCTACCTAGGCCCGCCCCGCTTCACCTCGGAAATCGCCGAGCGCACGACCGAAACCGGCGTCGCCACGGGATTGGCGTGGACCGCCGTCGGAGGAGAGATTCTCTTCATCGAGTGCACCAAGATGCATGGCAACGGAAAGCTTCAGCTCACCGGACAGCTGGGTGACGTGATGAAGGAGTCCGCGCAGACCGCGATGAGCTACGTGCGCACGCGAGCGAAGGAGTTCGGCATCCCCGAAGACTTCCTCGATAGCAGCGACGTGCACATCCACATCCCGGCGGGCGCCATGCCCAAAGACGGACCGAGCGCCGGCGTGACCATGCTGACCTCGATCGTGTCACTGCTGACGGGCAACCACGTCCGGCACGATGTCGCGATGACCGGCGAAATCACACTTCGAGGGCGTGTGCTTCCCGTGGGTGGCATCAAAGAAAAGGTGCTTGCGGCTCACCGAGCCGGCATCAAGCGCGTCATTCTGCCCGAGCGCAACATGGCCGACCTCGAGGAGGTGCCCGAAGAGATTCGCGAGACGCTCGAGTTCGTTCCGGTAGCGAAGATCGACGCCGTGCTGGCCAACGCGCTCTCGGATCCCGATGCGCTGAAGCTCGACCTCAGCGACGGGCGCCCCGGTTCCGACAAGGGTACGAAGACCAAAGGCGTTCAGGCAACGCCCTGAGGCTGGTTTGCGTACCCCGGCCTAGACGATGGACGGAGCGCGCTTTCGTGCAGCCTACCGCCTGCTGATCCCGGCGATTCTCGTCGCAGCAGCGATCCTCGGGTACTACACGGTTTCGTCGGCGCGCCAGTACGCGCAGCTCGGCGAAACGGCGATCGTACGCTCCCTGCTGTCGGTAGCAGAGCAGCGCGTTGAGAGAATCGAGAACTACATCCTGCGGACCGATGAGTCGGTACTGGAGCTTATCGACCCGGACGACTCCAGCTCACTCGACCTGGTCTGGCTGCCACGCGCGGCGACGGCAACGCCGAGCGTGAAGGCGGTCCTGCTGGTCGACGACGAAGGCAACATACTTCAATGGGCGAGCACGCTCGATCGAATGAGTCGACGCAGCTTCCTCCGTGTATTCCGCCAGCGTCTCGTGAAGTCGCTCAGCCTAGGAACACCGAATGCCGGCAGCGTTCAGCACCTGCACGAACGGGTCGGCGATGCAACGTACCTTCTCTCGTACGTGGGCTACGCAAACGAAGAGGAAGAACTGACCTACGTCGTGGCGTACCACGACATCGAGTATCTCGTGGACGAGGTGTTTCCGAGAATGCTCACGTCGGACCCGAGTGCGCCGCTCTACAACATCGTCGACGAAAGCAATCAACTGGTGTTCGGCCCTGACCTCAGCGCCGCGGGTGTCTACACGGTCGACTTTCGGTTCCCGACAACGCTTTATCTTTGGCGACTCCAGCTTGCCCCACGCGAAGCCGCACTCCTCCAAGCGCAGGGCCGGTCGCGTCGACGTGGCGAGGTTGCGCTTCCGATCATGGCGTTCGCCGTGATCCTCCTTGGCGCGATCTTCTTCATCTACGCAGCAGAAAAGGAGCGCCGCCTCAACCAGCTGAAGAGCGAACTCCTCGCCAACGTCTCTCACGAACTCAAGACGCCGCTGTCCGTCGTGCGGATGTTCGCCGACATGCTCAAATCCGACCGCGTGCCGAGCGAAGCGCGGCGGACTGAGTACTTGGACATCATCTGTCGCGAATCCGAACGGCTGACTTCTTTGATCGACAATGTCCTCGACTTCTCGGCAGTCGAGGGCGGCAAGGGGCCGTACCGCCTCCAGCGAGGCGACCTCGGCGACGCAGTCCAACGTGCACTCGATGCGTTCCGCTACCGCGGGGAGCAGGACGGCGTCGAAGTCAGGCTCAATGCGCCCGAGCAGCTGCCGACGGTCCTCATGGATCAGGAAGCGATCGCTCTCGCGGTGATCAACCTGCTCGACAACGCGTTGAAGTACGGGGGCCAGACCCCCGTGGACCTCGACATCACGCCCCGCCGCGCGTCGATCGAGGTGGCGGTTCGCGACCATGGTCCCGGCATCCCGCCAGACGCGATGCGGCATATCTTCGAGCGATTCTACCGAGGGACACATGAGACCCCCACGCGTGGTTCGGGTATCGGACTGTCGCTCGTGAAGCACATCGCGCAGGCTCACGGGGGGCGCGCGTGGGCGCGCAATGCGGAGGGCTCTGGGGCGATCGTAGGGTTTACAGTGCCCGTCGCCGGTTCGGACCCTTCCCATCCATCAACCTGAGCAGGTTCACCCATCAGTGCTATGGTTCGGCCCATGGCCGATGAGGAGCGCAGCAGTATCCTGCTCGTCGAAGACGATCCTTCGCTCGCCCTGGGGCTTTCCGACTCACTACGGTTCGAAGGCTATCGGGTGCTTCATACCCCCAAGGGGATCGAGGCAATCGACCTCGCCGCGAAAGAAAAGGTCGACTGCGTCATCTTGGACCTGATGCTGCCGGATTCTAACGGATACCAGGTCTGTCAGACGATTCGGGACAACGACCCCATCGTTCCGATCCTGATGCTGACGGCACGAAGCCAGGAGTCGGACAAGATTCGGGGACTAGAGGCCGGCGCGGACGACTACATGACCAAGCCGTTCTCCATCGGCGAGCTGGTAGCGCGGATTCGTGCGCTTTTTCGGCGCGCGGGGCGTTCCGTCCGACCCTCCCAGAGCGAGATCAAAATAGGAGAAATCGCGATCGAAACCGGGTCACAGACGCTCCGCACCGCAAACGAGACGATGCATCTCTCGTTTTACGAGGTCGAACTGCTGAAGTTCCTGTGGGAGCGAGAGGGAGAGCCGGTATCGCGCGATGAAATTCTCGAACGAATCTGGGGACTCGAGGCAGGTCCGAACAATCGGACTGTCGACAACTTCATCGTGAAGCTACGACGCAAGATCGAACCTCGGCCGGAGCGCCCGGTGCACATCCTCACGGTCTACGGAGTCGGCTACAAGCTGGTCTGCTGACGATGGGGTCCGGACTCACATATCTGTTCTGGTATTTCCTCTGCGCCCTGACGGTCGGAGGCATCGTCGGGGTCGGCGCGGGACTCTATTTTTGGGGGCGGAGGCGCGAAAAGCGCGAGGGCCGTCGACTGCCCCCCGATCCCCCGCCGTCTTGACCGATCCGGGGGGGCTCTGTACAACCGAGCGCGCGCGAGTCGGGTGCTCGAGGAGTTTTCTTGCCGCCTAAAGAACAGCGGGGCCGTCTGGGCCGGATCTTGGCGATCGGTATGTATGCCGTCGCTCTTTCCTATCTGGTGATAGTGGGCTTCGCCTCGGTAATTCCGCAGGTTTTCTGGCCACCAAGCGACGAATCCTTCGATGTCGATTGCGCCGACGGGCTTCGGATGCTCTATGCAGACGTGAACGACGTCAGGCTCGAGTATCTCACGAGCAACGTCATCGACCCGACTGCGCTTCGGGACAGACTTGAAGTCTGGGATTTGCGCCTCAACGCCCTTCGGGGACGCTGCGACGAGAGCAAGGTAGAGCTACTGAACAAATATCGGCACCGAGTCGAGCTCAACGTCCAACGATACATGCGCGAGGACGCGCCGCTGGCCAACCGAGTCCAACGGATCCTCGGACCGGTGCACGAACACCCCGAATGACACGACGGAATTCAAATCATGAACGATGAGGCAGCTGCCCCCGAAGAGACCCCTCCTCAGACTTTTGCCGAACTGGGGCTGCACGAAGACGTGCTCAAAGCCCTGGTCGAGATGGGATGGGAGCTCCCGACCCCCGTCCAAAGAGACGCGTATCCGCTCATCGTAGACGGCCGCGACGTCATCGTGCAGTCACGCACCGGCACCGGCAAGACCGGTGCGTTTGGAATCCCGCTCGTGGACCGGCTGATTTCAGACGATGGAGACGAGCAGGCGCTCGTCCTCGCGCCCACCCGTGAGCTTGCGCTGCAGAGCGCGCGCGAAATAGCTCGAGTCGGCGCCCATCGCGATCTCCAGACCGTCGCTGTCTATGGCGGCGCTTCGATGGAAAGTCAGATCCAGGCGCTTCGTGAAGGCGCGCGCGTCATCAGTGGTACCCCTGGACGTGTTCTCGATCATCTGAAGCGGGGCACCATGGACGCATCACGAATCCGCGTCCTCGTGCTCGACGAAGCAGACGAGATGCTATCGATGGGCTTCGCTAAGGAGCTCAACGCGATCATCGAGAGGTTGCCAGAGAAGCGGCAGACTCTTTTGTTCTCGGCGACGGTCGATCGAGCGATCAAGCGAGTGGCCGAAAGGCACATGAAAGACCCGGAATTTCTGGGCCTTTCCGGGGATCACGTCGGCGCGCTCGGCATCAAGCACTTTGTGTACATGGTCAGCGGCGTGGGACGCGTAAGCAACCTGATCTCCGTACTCGAAATCGAAGACCCGGAGAGCGCGCTGATCTTCTGCAACACGAAGGCAGAAACCGACGAGGTCGCGTCTTCTCTCAAGCGCGCTGGGTTCAACGCCGAGTGGCTGAGCGGTGACCGACCACAGCGGGAACGAGAACAGGTACTCGGTCGAACTCGCAAGGGGGAGGTCCGATTTCTCGTCGCGACCGACGTCGCCGCAAGAGGCATCGATCTTTCGCATCTAACTCACGTCATCAACTTCAGCTTGCCCGAGAACGTGGAGCAGTACGTCCACCGCACGGGTCGTACGGGCCGAGCAGGACGAACTGGCACGGCGATCTCTCTGGTTGGACCGAACGAACTGGGCATCCTCTACTACCTCCGGCTGCAGTATCGGATCTTTCCGGTCGAGCGAACGCTCCCGAGCGACGGGGAGGCGCAGACGCGCCGCGAGGCCGACCGCATCGCAATGATTGACCTCGCCTACCCCAAGGCCCCGAGTGAGGAAGGACTGGCCTTGGCCCGCAGGCTAATGACCCATCCGAACGCCGAACGGATGCTGGCAGGGCTCTTGGGCGCGTTCTTCGACACCGGTTCTGACGAAGTCGATGATGCGGCCGCCACCGTGCGGCGACGCGGCAAGGCATCCGCTGCCCCTGAGGCTCTCGGGGAGGACTCCGACGACGACGAGGAGGCGGCCGAGGCCGACGCCCCCGCAACGACCACGCTGTACGTCAACGTAGGTAGACGCGACGAGCTGAAGGCCTCCGAGCTCGGGAAGCTTCTTCGAGAACGGACAGGCCTGAAACGCGCACAAATCGGCCGAATTCGGGTGCGCGACAAGCACTCCCTCGTCGACGTCCCCGAGGACCGGGCGGCGGAGGTCATCGAATCGATGGCTGGAGCGGTTTTCCGAGAGCGCGAATTGAGCCTGGAACTGGCCGAACGCAGCGCCTGACGCCGACGAAGTTGAACCTCGGCCAGCCCCTCGTCTATCTTGGAGTCGGGAAATGCCGGAAGGGGTCGCGTCGTCGTCGCCAGAACACTCGGGGTTGCATCCGGGCGTCGTGGTGGGAGGAAGGTTCGAGGTCGTCGACCGTGTCGATGAGGACCTTCAGTCCGTCGTCTGGTCCGCCAAGGATCAGCAAACCAAGCGCGCGATCTTGGTTCACGTGCTCCGGCCGGAGCTAGTGCCGCCTCAATCTGCATCGCAGTTCCGCGACGCCTGCCGAATGGCGGCCAACCTGTCGCACCGGAACATCGCGAAGACGTTTGGTGTGGGGCGCACCGAAAAAGGCGAACACTTCATTGCTGGCGAGTGGATCGAAGGAGCAAGGCTCTCGGACTTCATCGCGGAGCGGCAGCGCAATGGCCAGCCGCTTTCGCTGAGAGGCAGCTACAACGTCGTCGCCAACCTCTGCAGTGCTCTTAGCTACGCAGAAGACAAGGGCCCACACGGAACGCTTCGACCGAGCTCGGTTTGGGTAACCCGCGGCGGCCGCGTCAAGGTCCGTGACTTCGGGACCGGACGAATCCTGCTCGAGGTTGCAGGAGCAGATACATTCTCAGAAGAGGACCGCGCCTGCCTCGCCCCCGAGGTGAGAAAGGGTGCGCCGCCGAGCACGCGCAGCGATGTGTTCGGGATCGGAGCGATTCTCTACGAACTGCTCACCGGGAGAGTCCCAGGCGCGAGCTTCGTGCCGCCTTCTCACGTACGTGACGACATCCCGGCAGAGATCGACGGCGCGGTGTTTCGATGCCTGGCGCTCGACCCGCGCGACCGGTTCGATTCACCCGACGCCCTGCTGCAGGCGCTTGCGCCATTCGTCCAAGAAGCCAACTCGGTCCCGCCCTCCCCGGACGAAGCAAGCTTTCCGCTGCCGAGCTTCCCGGTCACGATGAGCATGCCGGCAGGGCCCCGCATGCCCAGCATGCCGACGTTCGACGTCGACCTGGCCTCGGTGCTGCCGCCCCCGGAGATGAACATTCCGGGAGTGCCGGAGGGCTTCCCGAAAGCCTTTGCTGTCTCGAAGGACCCTCCTGCCGAAGACCCCTCGAAAACGGCGCCCACGCGCGACCTGCGTGTCCTGCTGGAACGACTCTCGTCCGACTCCAAGCAGCGATGGATGGTCGATCAGGACGGGATGGACCACGGGCCCTTCAACGCTCGTGAGCTGATCGAACGACTCAATGTCGGGGGCTTCTCGGGCCAGGATGCGACCCTGAATTTGGACCTCGCGGAACGAAAGCCCCTTCGCGAGTGGCCCGAGTTCACGGAGTTCGTAGTGCAGCGCGAACACCAGAACGTGCTGGCCGCGGAGCATGCGGCTCGTACGAACGCACAGAAATCCGAGAAACGCTCTTCGGCCGCGAAATGGATGATCGCAGTCTCGCTCGTTGCCGTGATCGGCGCTTCGGTCGGTGGGTTCCTGCTTTCACGCTCGAGTGACTTCCGTGAGGCATCGGCAACCGCGCTCGACGACCTCTTTCAGCTCGGCGACATTCCAACCGGTGAAGCGGGACTGCTACCGGACCAGCCGGTGCGACGACGCAAGAAGGGGTCGGGCGGTGGCAGCCCGGCACCGACGCCACGCCGCAAAGACGGGCTTGAGACCTACGAGGACGCCATGAACCGGGCAGTCGAACTCGGTGACGCTTCTCAGGGCGGCGCAGAGGGTCGGCTTAGCGGCGCGCAGGTTGCAAGCGTGATGAATGCGAATCTCAATCGCTTCTACGGAAAGTGCGTGATTCCCGCGCAGAAGAGCGGCGCCCGTCTTGGAAAGGTGACGGTCGACCTCGCGATCGCGGGCAGCGGTTCGGTACTCGGCGCGAGCGTGCGTGGTGGCGATCCAACCTTCCACGGCTGCATGGGCCGGGCGATCTCGAACGTGCGGTTCCCGACGTTCGGCGCGCCGCGAATGGGCGCGCGCTACAGTTTCACGGTCGACTGACCGGCGACTTGCTCACCCTTCCGAGTTGCCCAATTGCCGAGCGACCACCGGAAGCTTTGCGAACGACTCCTTGTCCGCAGCCTTCTCGAGGGCGATCGACGCATCAACCGTGCCTTCGCTAACGAGCTTCGCAAGCACGCTGTCGATGCTCTGCATCCCGTGACTGCCCCCGCTTTGGATCAGGCTCTGAAGCATAGTCGTCTTGCCCTCCCGAATCGCAGACGCGACGCCGGAGGTGCCGATCAGAATCTCCTGCGCCGCCACCCGTCCACTGCCGTCGGCACGGCGAAGAAGCTGCTGCGCGACGATGCCTGCAAGCGAATCTGCGAGCATCCCTCGGATCTGAGGCTGCTGACTTGCAGGAAACGCGTTGACGAAGCGATCGATCGTCGCGGGAGCCGAGTTGGTGTGAACGGTGGCAAAGATGAGAATCCCAAAGCTCGCGAGCTGCAGGGCTAACTTCATCGTCTCGCGGCCCCGAAGCTCTCCCACCAGAATGACGTCGGCATTCTCTCGCCCGGCACTTCGGATCGCGTCGGCGAACGATGGCGTGTGCTCGCCGACTTCACGATGCGTAACTTGGCATTTGTTGGGACGGTGCACGAACTCGATCGGATCCTCGATGGTGAGGATGTGACCTGCGCGGGTGCGGTTGATGTGGTCGAGCATGGCCGCCAAGGTTGTGCTCTTGCCACTTCCGGTCGGACCGGTGACCAGAACCAGTCCTGCCTGACGCTCGGCAAGCCGTACGATCGCACTCGATAGGCCGAGATCGGTCGCCGACAGAATCTCGCTCGGAATGGTTCGAAACACCGCAGCGGGACCGGTCGTCTTGTAGAAATAGTTGGCGCGGAAGCGGGCCTTGTCCCCGTAGCCGTACGCAAAATCGAGGTCGTGGCTCTCGTGAAATGTCTCACGGCGGTCGCGATCGAGCAGTTCGTCGAGCAGGCCGACCATGGTGGCTTTGTCGAGGCGATCTCTGTCGATAGCGACCAAGTCGCCCTTGAGACGGATCGTGGGCGGATAGCCGACGGACAGATGAAGGTCTGATCCACCTTGCTTCAGCAGGACGTCGAAATAGCGGTCGATCACCGGCATGACTCAGCGGTCCTTTCTCGCGAACGGATTGCGGCGCGCATTCTTGTTGGTGTCGGGATCGGTAGACGACGTGGGCGCTTGCTGCTCCCCCAAAGCGGCAACGCCGATCATTCGAGCGTCGTCGGCAGTCGCTTTGGCCGTGGCCTCGTCGATCACGCCACTCGAAAGCAACGCGTTGAGCGAATCCTCGACGCGGATCATTCCGAACGCGCGGCCGCGCTGAAGTAGGCTCGGAAGCTGAAAGAGCTTGTCGTCCCGAATCAACGACCAGAGCGCCATATTGCCGGTCAGCAGCTCTACCGCGGCAACGAGCCCGTTCCCCGAGACCGTGGGCACGAGCCGCTGGCTCACCACGAATTTCAGGGCTCCAGCGAGCGTGGCGCGCACCTGGGACTGATCGTCCGGCGGGAACATGTCGATGAGGCGATCGATGGTGGTGGCCCCCGAAGGCGTACTCATCGTCGCGAACACCAAATGGCCGGTCTCGGCGGCCTCGAGGGCTTTCTCCACGGTCTCTCGGTCGCGAAGCTCTCCGATGGCGATGACGTCCGGATCTTCGCGCAGCGAGCCCTTGAGAGCCGCGTGGAAGCTGTTCGTGTGCGAGCCAACCTCGCGCTGGCTGACGATCGCGCGCTTGATCGGGTGGATGATCTCGACTGGGTCTTCGACCGTGATGATGTGTACGGCGCGCGAACTGTTGAAGAGGTCCACCAGCGCGGCCAGGGTCGTCGTTTTCCCCGCGCCGCTCGGGCCGGAGATGACCACCAGCCCTTGATGGTGGTCGAGCATCTGCCGCAACTCAGACGGCAGACCAAGCGCTTCGAGCGAAGGAGGCTTGTGCATGACCAGTCGGAAACAGGCTTTGAGGCCTGTGCGCTGCCGGTTCACGTTAACGCGAAAACGGCCAGCACCTCGAATCTGGCAGGCGAAATCCGCGTAGCCGAGCTCGGAGAGCTGAGCGACGCTCCGCTCGTCGAGAAGCGGTGTCACGAGCGTCTCGACCTCGTCGCCTGCCAACGGCTCACCGGCAACGATGAGATGCGATCCGCAGCGAAACCTCGGAGGCTCCTCTGCAACGATGTGAAGATCACTCGCGGCCCGCGCGCGCGCATCCTTCAGCAGAGCGCCGAGCTTGGGCGCTGCGTCGAGGACCTCCCCAACCGGGATCTCGGGATCCTCGGCGACTGCTTCGCCCAAAGGCCCGGACACCACTTGGACACTCGGGGCTGCCGGAGGAGGCACAGAGACGAGATCCCGCTCGGCGGGCTCTGGCTCCGCGGCCTCGCTGGCGGGAAGCCATACCCGAAGCAGCAACGCCGGACCCGAGCGCGCAACCGACGCGACGTACGGCCTTCCGTCGATGCGAGTCGGCGTCGGCTCCGATGTACCGTCGCGAACCGGAACGAGGTTCTCGAGGGGCGTCTCATGCATAAGCTTGAGAATGTGCTGCGCGGTCAACGCCTCGCGGGTCACCGCCTGGAGCTTCCCGTTCCTTTTCACCGCCGCCGCGGCTCCCGTCCGAAACACCATCTCGCTCACATCGTCGCGCGTGAGATATTGCAGAAATTTTTCCAGTCCAGCCACTATTGAATGGTAACGACAGAATTGCCTGTGAGCCAACTCACACCGGCCTCCGGGCGAACCGCGGTCTTGGTGGTTCTGGGGCCTACCAGGTCGAAATCCCGTTCCTTTGACAGGCAGCGCGGCAGGTTGATAGCGTCGTTGAGAATGCCGCGGCCAAACTCATTGGCCACCCATAGCGGAAAAGTGTAATATACATATCATCATGTCTCAGGAAAAAGAGTCCTCCGTTCTGTTCAACCTTCGCGAACTCATGAACCTCGAAGAGGACCGGGTTCGCGAGGAGGAAGAGGAGACCGTTCGGCGTGAGACCGCCGAGCGCGAACGAATCGTCGAGGAGGCCCGCAAGCTCCAAGCCGCCGAAGAAGAGGCTCGCCGCGCCGAGGAAGAGGCGCGTCTACGCGAAGAGCAGCGCGTCCGTGACGCGGAGATGATGAAGGCGCGAGAGCTCAAGGAGGCCGAGCTCAAGGTTCGCCTGGAGCAGGAGGCCCGCGAAAAGGCAGATGCTCATCAACGCGTGCTCGCGCATGAAAAGGAAATCGCTGCGCTCGAGGCACAGAAGCGCAAAGGGGTTCATCCCGGCGTGTTGGCCGCTGCGGCCGCGCTGGTTCTCGTCCTAGGGACGGGATCGTACTTCGGCGTGTACAAGCCTGCCGTCGAACAGCGCGAAGCGGAGGCCATGGCCGCGAAGCTCGAGGCTCAGCGAGCCGCGCGCGAAGCGGAAGAGGCCCGTCAGGCGGCGGAGATGGAAGCGCAAAAACGCGCCGAGGCGGAGGCCGAAAAGGCACGGCTGGCGGAGATCGCAGAGCGGGAGCAGCTGGCCGCTGCAGCCGCGCGACGTGCGTCGGCCGCATCGAGTGACTCGGTCAAGAAGCCGAGCAGGAAGTCTCGGCGGACGCGCTCCTCAAAGCCGCGCAAGGCCGATACCGACGATCCTTTGGCTGGGCTGGACAGTCTCTAGCGGGCGACGTAGCGTCGCCAGTCGATGCAGTCCCTCGACCCGTCTTCTCATCTTGCCCTTGCGCTCGACGTACCTGAGCTCGACCAGGCTACGCGCCTGATCGAGCAGACCCGCGAACAGGTCGGAGTGTTCAAGGTCGGTCTCGAACTATTCACCGCGGCTGGACCGGCCGCCGTTGACGCCGTGAAACGAAGCGGCGCACGCTGCTTCCTCGACCTCAAGCTTCACGACATCCCGGCAACAATGGGGCGTTCGGTCGCCAGAGCGGCGGACCTCGGTGCGGATTTGCTCACGGTCCATGGGGCGGCAGGCGCTGAGGCACTCGAGGAAGCGCAGCGTCAGGCGGGGTCGATGCGGCTGCTTGCGGTCACGGTGCTGACCAGCTTCGACGAGGCTTCCTTGAGCGCCATCGGATTCCGAGATGGGCCTAAGTCGAACGTGGCTCGCCTTGCGGCCCTCGCCTGGGCCGCCGGAGTCCATGGCTTTGTCAGCTCCGTCCATGAGTGTGCGGCGCTGCGCGATGGTCTTGGCGGCGACGCATTCGTGGTCACGCCGGGGATTCGGCCCGGAGGCAGTCCGATTGGCGATCAAAAGCGCGTCGCCACACCGACGGCGGCAATCGAGGCCGGGTCCGGTCTGCTTGTGGTCGGCCGACCGATTCGGGACGCAGACGACCCCGCCGCCGCGGCGTCGTCGATTGTGAACGAGATTCGACTGGCGCTCGACCGATGACACGGATTCTCGCGGGCCGCAGACCCGTACTCGAAGCGCTGCGCGGCAAGACCCGCGTGCTTCGGGTGCTCGTCGAGTCGGAGGAGCGGTCGACCGACGTGCTGGTGGCCGCGCGGGAGCGAGGCGTGCGTATCGACGTGAAGGACCGAAAGGAACTCGACCGACTCACCGAAGGCATCCGCCATCAGGGGGTGGTCGCCATCGCGGACCCGTACCCCTACGTCACGCTGGAAGAGCTGCTCGATCAGGTGAGCCCTTCTTCCCGTTCGGTCTTCGTCGCACTCGACGAGATCACCGATCCGCAGAATCTCGGCGCAATTGTCCGGAGCGCCGTCGCGCTAGGTGCCGACGGTATCATCGTACCGAAGCATCGCGCAGCCGGAATCACCCCGGCGGTCTCTCGCGCGTCGGCCGGGGCGACCGAACACGCGACCATCGCGCGTGTGACCAACCTTCAGCGGACCTTGCTCGGTCTCAGCGAGCAGGGAATGGAAATCGTCGGGCTCGACGCCAATGCCGAGCTCGCGATTCGGAGCCTTTCGCAGAGCATGGCCCCCCGCGTTCTGGTAATCGGATCGGAGGGCAAGGGCCTCCGAAGGATGGTTCGACAACGCTGTGATATCGTGGTTCAAATCCCGCAAGACGGCCCCATGGATTCCCTGAACGCATCGGTGGCTGCCGCGATCGCAATGTACGAGTTGGCGGCCAAGCGCGGAGAAGATTGAGATGAACGAAGACAACCTCGCACGCGACCCGGAGGAAGAGAACGTGCGCCGTGTTCTAATCCTTACCGGGGGCGGCGACGCACCAGGACTGAACGCAGTCCTGCGGGCCTTCGTGAAGACGGCCACCGATTTGGGGCTCGAAGTGCTCGGCTCCGAAGACGGCTTCGCAGGACTGATAGAAGAGCCGAGTCGACTGGTTCCGCTAACCCGTGAGAGTGTCCGGGGAATCCTTCCGCAAGGCGGCAGCATCCTCGGATGCTCGAACCGGGCCCATCCCTTCGCCTATCCCGAAACCGGCCCCGACGGCTCGAGACGGCAGGTCGACCTTTCCGAGCAGGTGAAAGCGAAGCTCGAAGAGCTTTCCATCGACGTGCTCGTGCTCGTTGGCGGCGATGGCACGATGGACATCGGAATGCGATTCGCGAAGATGGGGATCCCGGTCATCGGCATCCCGAAGACGATCGACAATGACCTCGCCGCCACCGACATGACGTTTGGCCTCGACACCGCAGTGTCGACGGCGACATGGGCCATCGATGCCCTGCACTCGACCGCAGAGGCGCACGACCGAGTGATGATCCTCGAGGTGATGGGGCGCGACACCGGATGGATCGCGCTTCTGGCGGGTATCGCGGGCGGCGCCGACGTCGTCCTGATTCCTGAACTTCACTACGATGTCGACCGCGTGGTCAGCAAGATACGTACGCGAGCGGCGCTCGGCCACACGTTCAGCATCATCGTCGTGGGCGAAGGCGCCAAGCCGATTGGGGGCACCGTCTCGAACATCAAGGATACTCACGAGAGCCTCTCTCAGCGACGCGAGGGGGCAGCCGCACAACTCGCTGAGCTCCTCGAGGGGCAGATCGAGCACGAGATCCGCGTGACGGTCCTCGGGCACCTTCAGCGGGGCGGTTCGCCCTCATCGCTCGACCGCATCTTGGGTACGCGCTTCGGAGTGCACGCTGCGCAGCTATGCTACCGCGAGAACACCGGCAACCTCGTCGCCCTCAAAGGACAAGATGTGGTGCCCATCCCGCTCGAGGCTGCCGTCGCCAACATCAAGCGAGTCCCGCCCGACGGCGAGCTGGTGATGGTCGCGCGCGCACTCGGCATCGAGTTGGGCGAGGAGTAGCATGCCGAAGACCGCCGCAGCCTTGATCATCGGAAACGAGATCCTTTCGGGAAAGATCACCGATACGAACACGGCGTTCTTGGCGAAGGGCCTCTTCGGCCTGGGCATCGAGCTCCAGCGCGTAGTGGTATGCGGCGACGACGTCCCCACGATCCAGCGGGAACTCGACGCGATGCGTGGCGCGCACGACCTCGTCTTCACCAGCGGAGGTGTGGGGCCGACGCACGACGACGTAACCATCGAGGGGGTCGCGGCAGCGTTCGGGCGACAGGTCGTACGCTCTGCCGCGGTCGAGCACGTGATTCGCGACTACTACGGCGAACGTGCAACGGAAGCGCACTTTCGAATGGCCAACATGCCTGAAGG
This sequence comes from uncultured delta proteobacterium, assembly GCA_963845195.1. Taxonomy (GTDB): domain Bacteria; phylum Myxococcota_A; class Polyangia; order Polyangiales; family Houyiibacteriaceae; genus SG8-38. The sequence goes on along the minus strand of CAWJRH010000004.1, from coordinate 786,637 downwards.
CTCAGAGATGCTTCGGAGCGCCGAGGCTCCCTGGCCGACGGTCGTCATCGAGAACGTCTATGTGCTGCCGGGCGTTCCAGAGATCTTCGAACTGAAGTTCAATGACCTGCGAAAGCGTTTTGATGAGGGTCGGACGTTTCATTCGAGCGCCGTCTATACGCGTGCCGGCGAAGGAGAAATCGCCGCCCTTCTCGAGCGTATCGCAAGCCGCCACCCCAGCGTGATGGTAGGGAGCTATGTGACGTGGGGGGCCGACGACTACCGCACCAAGATCACCTTCGACGGGTCGAACCGCGCTGACATCGGACGGGCGGCAGACCTGTTGGTAGAGGAACTCGATCCCGCCCTCCTCGTGCGTAGAGACTGAGCGCCGTCATTCGAGCCAGCGAAGCTGCTGCTTCCCTGGGTCGACTACCTTGTTTGGATCCTGTGACGGTTCGACATCTTCTTCTTCTGTCTCTGGATCAGCGGCCGTGACCTCCGCGTCGAACGAGCCTGCTTCTGCGGCAGGATATACGCGAACTGCGGTGCGGCTCTCGACGCGAACGAGCTCAGCCTGCCCGCCGACGTTCGCCTCGATCCGCATCTGAGAGTTGGACTCCGCTTCGGAGTGCGGCGTGAAGAAGCCAAGCCTGACAACCGAGGACCCCATGACCGAAGCCTGGTAGCCGTCGAGGCGGTTGTTGCCCATCTGCTGCGGGGGGGCGCTTTGCGTCGCCTGAATCTGGAGCTTCAGGTTGTTTCCGTCGATCGCCATGAGGCTGTATGTGACCGCCTGGTCGACCCACATGCCGTAGAGCAGAATCCGACGATCGACTTCCCAGCGCGCGCGAACGCCAATCGGCTCGTCGGGAAACGGAATACTGAGCAGCGCAGTGCGAATATTCCCAAGCATGGCGCTCAGTCGGGGAGCCACGTTTTCGAGCCCAGTGAACTCACTGCGACGGATGCGACCCTGCGAATCCATCTCGCTCCAGCCTTTGACCCGCAGAAGAGGCTCGAGCATGTCGTCGAGCTCTTCGCGCTCTGCGGCTGACATTTGATCGGCGACCTTGGACACGCGAACCTGCGTAATCTGTACGGGGTGCCGAATCAGACCATCCGCGACGGGCTCCGCCGGCCCCATCTTCACTTCGAGCTGAATCGGTGGAATGCCGCCACCTTGTTGCTGACCCGCGGCTTCGGTGGCCCGAAGCATCGCGAGTTCCACGTAGAGAATTTCAGTCTGGCCAGGGGTGACGCGATACCGCATGGGCGCCCTCGGTGTCATTCCGGGGTCGAGCACACGGACGGTAGGCAACACGCGTCGAGGAGGCCCCGGATCGACGAGCGCCGTCTGCGGTACGAACTGGGAGCGGCACGCAACCATCGCGATTGCAAAGCAGGCGGTAAGAATCATACGGAGCATTGGCTCTACCTTTCACTCTCGGTGGACAATCGGAGCGCGGAGCGCCTCTGCGACTGTAGCGGTTGGGTTTTCTCGGGTGATACGAGGGCGAGATCCACCTCTGAGGATGCTTCGAGGGTCGCTTCAACCGCAATCGGTAACCCCAGATCGACGAGGGCATGGCCCTCGGAACGCATTTCGTAGGTACGAACATGCATCTCGAGCTGGGGGTTGAGGTCTGCAATCTGCGGTGAGGCAGACTGCACGACCGAGACCTTCACGCGCAACTGATCGCCGCTGTGATCGACCAGTTCGTATCGAACGACCTGCGTGACGCGAGCGCTCAAGATGCGGAGCGGCCGTCGCACCTCCCAGACCGCGCCGATACCGACGGGTTCGACGGGAAACGGAATGGTCGCAATCGCGGAGCGCACGTTGCCGAGCATGATCGTAACGCGAGGATTGACGAAGCCAGCACTGGTGGTCCAAGGGACATCGGCGTCTTGTACGATGCCGCGATCACTTAGGTCGAACCGACCACGCGTGTCATTGAGTGCGCGCACGCCCTGCTCCACGTGCTGACGGTGATCGACTTCCGTCCCCTCCGGAAGCAGCGGAGATGCTCGCGAAATTCGAAGCACGTAGCGCGTGAGCTGATCGGGAAGCGCCACGGTAGGTCCGAGGTGCAGAGCGAGACGGACTCCTGGCAGAAACTCGAAAGTGTCTTGGACGTCCTCTGTGGTGATTGCCGCGGTTCGTATCTCGAGCGTGCTGCGCGCCACGGTACCGGCCGCAATCGCGTATCGAAGCTTGGTTCGCGGTTCGGCCCCAGGCGTGATGAGCGATACCGACAGCTCGGGTGGAGGCGGCCCCGCCTTGTCCTTCTTGCAACCCATGAGGGCCGAAAAGCTCATCGCAAACACGATGAGCCCGCCGATTGAGCTGAATTTGTTCCGCTTCATGTTGCCGAAGTCCCCTATACTTTGGGGTCCCTTCTAGAGAGGAATCGGCGGCAAAGCAAGCATGGAGCGAGAACCGGTAACCGAGCGTCCCGCCGCCGACGAGCCCGTGGCCCTGCCCCTGTGGGCTGACGCGCCCTGGTGGGCCGTGGCGGGGGTCTTTGCCCCCGTCTATTTGTTCGCGGTCATCCTCGGCTACGCGTTCTACCTCACGCCGGACAGCATTTCGGCCCTGTGGCCCTCGGGCGGAGTCGCTCTCGCGGCACTGATCTTGACCCACTACCGTGTCTGGCCGCTCATCGCGATGCTTCTCTTGGGCATTGAGCTGCTGGTGCCCATGATCTTCGCCGACGCCGACGTCGTGGCTTTTTCGAGTCTCTCGAACGTAGTTGAACCGCTGATCGGCGCGTCACTGCTGCGCTTCGCCGTAGGCCCCGTCGTCGACGTGTCCCGCTTCCGTCATGCCGTCGCGCTGGTGCTTTTGGCGGGCGTGCTTGCGCCCGCAATAGCTTCCCTGCTCGGCGCCTACCAAATGACGGCGATGCAGTCAGACCTGACCTTCGTCACAGCGTGGCAAGTTTGGTGGTTCGGTGGGGCCCTCGGTGTAATGGTCGTGGCCCCGATGGTGCTCTCGTGGGCTAACTCGAGCGCGACTGAACCCATTCCGAAGGATCGACTCGTCGAGCTCACTCTTCTACTCGGCCTCGTGCTGATCGCGGGCGTATGGGTCCTTGGCGCAGCACCACATCCCTTTCGCTCGATTCTCGATTTCCCGTTCGTGATGTTCCCCCTGCTCATTTGGGCGACCCTGCGATTCGACGTTCGAATCGTCACCGCGGTTTCCATGCTCGTTGCGTTCTTCACCGTATGGAACGCATCGAACGGACGCGGCCCCTTCATGATGATCATTGCCGAAACGATTCAAGCGAACATCCTGGCGATCCAGACGTTCATCTGCACTGCGGTGCTCTCTGCGCTATTCTTGGCCGCCGCGCTGGCAGACCGACGCCGCGCGGCCGAAGAGCGCGAGGTGTTCCGGGCTCAAGTCGGGGAGACGCAGAAGCTTGAGCTGGTTGCACGACTCGCCGGCTCGGTGGCGCATGACTTCAACAACGACCTCACCATCATGATGAGTTGGGCCGACTACCTCGAAGGCAAGGGCAACGACGATCCGGACATCGAGAGAGCCGTCGGACAGATTTCACGGGCAGCTCAGCGAGCAGCGTCGATCACTGGCCAGCTGCTCTCGTTCGGCCGCACCCCACCTGGGCCCAAGCAGACCGTAGCGATCACCGATCTTGTACCGGGGTGGCGAAACCTCCTCCGCCCCCTGTTTCACGGATCGCGCCGCATCGAAGTCTCGGCCGATCCGGACACCGGCTATGTCCGCGCCGATCCGCACCAGTTGGAACAAGTGCTCCTGAACCTGGCGATCAACGCGCGGGATGCGATGCCCCAAGGCGGCACGCTGACCGTCGCCGCGAGTCCCTTCACGAGCGTAGGCACGAACGACAATGTGGTCCCCACAGTCTGCATCACCGTGCGCGATGAGGGCGAGGGCATTTCGTCGTCCGTGCTGGAGCGCGTCTTTGAGCCGTTCTTCACCACGAAAGAAGAAGGCCGCGGAACCGGGCTCGGCCTTCCGTCGGTTCAGCGCATCGTCGAAGGCCTAGGCGGACGGATCGAAGTTCACTCGACTCCGGGCCGCGGGACCACATTCCGGATCTACCTCCCGGCGGCGCGCGAGCCCGCAAAGGTCAGTGAGCCACCCGCAGACTCCTACCGGCCGCCATCAGAAACGGTTCTCGTGGTCGACGACGACGACTCGGTGAGAGATGCCGTGGTGCTGGCACTCGAGAGTGGCGGCTATTCGGTGCTGCGGGCGGCCAACGGTGCCGATGCCCTCGAGGTCATCCACGCTCACGCCGACGTCGTCGATCTCGTCGTGACCGACCTCAACATGCCGGAGCGGGGTGGCGAAGCGCTGATTGGTGACCTCGAAGCTGCGTATCCAGCGCTCCCGGTCATCGTGGTCAGCGGATACTCCTCGAGCGACAGCGGCGATCTGCCAGACCATGTGAGGTTCGTTCCGAAGCCGTTTTCATCCCAGGTACTGCTCGGCTGCGTACGCCAGGCGCTCAGCGAGCCACGTTGATGCCCTTCTGGGTCGCGCCCTGGAGCGCCCCCTGATCCTCGTCGCTGAGGTTTTCGAGCTGTCGTTTTTCTTCTTCTAGTGCCTCGAGATCACGCCGTGCATCCTCGGCGGCTTTTAGCGCTTCTTCGGCTTTCTGGCGCGCTGCCTTGAGTTCGGGGTCGAGCTCTTCGTCGATCTCCTCCTGGGCGCGCTGTCTCCGACGCGCCTGATCGGGCTCCTTGGACTTTCGCTTTTCCTTGATCTGGTTCTTCATGATGTCGGCCGTCTGCCCGACGTCGCCCCCGATCGAGATGATGAAGATGCGCTCTTTCGCATCGACCCGCCGGAACGTTTCGTTGTTTTCGAAGGCTTCCTGACGGAGATCGAGCCCGACCCCCGTGCCTCTCCCGAAGAGCGCCGTGACGCCTGCAGACAGTCCGCGCGCGTTCTTCTGGCCACCGATCGACGCACTGAAACCGATGCGATCGACATCGAGCCCCTGCACCTGCGTCGAATCTGGCGCAACGGATGGCGCCGAGGAGCGGTCGGTCAGAAACCCGAACCGAGTGAAGAGAAAGCGAGTAATCTGAATCTCGGTACCGATCGAAACGTTCCAGGTGAAGTCGCGTCGAGTGCCCGTCGAGAGCAACGCGCCGGAGGTGTTGGCGCGCCCTTCGAGCTGAGGCAGGTCTGGAGTGATCTGACCGGACTTCACGGGCCCAACGAGCTGCAGGTCGGCGTCGACGATGACTTTTTTTGAAATTACATAGGCTGCTCCAAGCCGAAGGGTCCACGGAATCGGCGAGTTGGAGCTCCGTGTGATGCTTGCATACACGCTTTCGGACGGCGCGGGATTCATCGTGGCTTCCACGTCGGAAAGCTCGAAGCGCAGCGTGGATTGGCCTCCTACGCGGACGCCGGGAGTTTGGAACATCAACCCCACGCGCCAGCGTTCGCCGATGAGCTGCATCAGGCCGATTCGCGCCAAGAGGTACCAGGCGTTCATGTTGAAGACGGTGTTTCGGTTCGTCTGGTCAGCGTTGTTAATGCAGAACGGGACGGTCGGGCTCGACGGACACGGGCTCCCCTGGCTCGGATCCTGAGTGCCGTCGAAGGCCACAGCGATAGTCTCGACGTGGTTGACGACGCGATTGCTCGCGAAGAGGCTGATCCCGGCGAGAAAGTTGCGGGTGATGCGATAGCCGAGGGCCGCGCCGACATACGTCTGGCGATCGATCTGAAGAAACTGGATGCTGTTGGTGCGCCCGTACTCGTCCCGGATCTGCACGTCGCCGGAAACCTCCTCGTTGTAGGTCTGGAACGCGGAGATCGCGATTTGGATGGCCTTCCTGTTGCCAAACTCCTCTCGGCGCTTGCCGAGTGCAAAGCTCGCCACCGCGAAGCCGGGGAGGGTCGGGCTCGATTGGAGCTTGAAGTCGTTGACCTCGGTCACGCCGCCCGGACCATCGCGGCCGTCGCTCACTACCGCGTCTTCGAGATCCACGGTACGAATCTGGAATAGCGACAAGCTTCCTTGCAGTAGCTTTGCTTCGAGGAGCGGGAGCCCTGCGGGATTGTACCAAATTGCAGCACCGTCGGCCGCAAACGCGGTGTAGGCCGCCGCCATGCCGCGCGATCGCTCGCCGAGCTGGAGCGTCTGGTAGTGAGTGGCGTCCGCGACCGCAGTGCGCGGGACGCCCGCGAGAGCGATAGCAAAGGCGAGAGAAACAATCACCCCTGCGAATGTCCCGTAAGTCCACGACCTAGCCCACATCTGGCGCGACCCTACCCCGAAAGCGCTCCGAGATCGCGTCCAAAACGCGCCGACTGGCGCAAACCTCGGACCGATCGCAGGGGCGGTTGACCTCAGACGCCTGATTGCGCAAGTCTCGGGGGCGGGGTTCAGAGCGGACTTGTCGCGAGGGAGAAAACGAACATGAAGAAGCGATTCGGACTCGTCATTGCTGCGCTCGTGATCCAGGCCTGCGCGAAAGGCAGTGCGCCGGGGCTTTCGGAGACCGTGAGCAACGCGTCCGAGCCCACCCAGGTCTTCTGGGGGGATACTCACCTGCACACCAGCTACTCCCCGGACGCCTATCTGTTCGGCAACGAGACCGCGGATCCTGACACCGCCTATCGATACGCCAAAGGGATGCCGGTCATCCACCCATACACCGGAAGCAAGATCGAGATCCACACACCTCTCGACTTCTTGGTCGTGGCCGACCACGCAGAAATGATGGGGGTCCCGCTCCGTCTGTTTCAAGGAGATGAGCGCCTCACGAAGACCCCGACGGGAAAACAAATCATCAGGATGGCGCAGGCGGGCAAGAGCCTCGAGATCTTCGTCTCGTTTATCGAGGCAATCAACAACAACCGGCCTCCGGAGGACTTCAACACAGACGAAATCAAGCGGTCGGTCTGGGATGAGTACGTGGCGATCACCGAACGGCACAACGAGCCGGGCACGTTCACCTCGATGATCGGCTGGGAATGGACCTCAACGCCGAACGGCAAGAACCTGCACCGCGTCGTATTCATGCCGGAGGGGGCGGCGACGGCGGCACAGTTTCTGCCGTACAGCGCCTTCGACAGCGACGAGCCCGAAGACCTGTGGTCATGGCTCGAAGCCACTGCCGCACGCACCGGCGCAAACTTCGTGGCGATCCCGCATAACCCCAACATAAGCGGCGGACTGATGTTCCCCGAAGTCGATAGCAAGGGCCATCCGATCACCGCCGACTACGCGCGCACGCGGATGAAGTGGGAACCGGTCGTCGAGGTAGTGCAGATCAAGGGCGACTCGGAGACCGACCCCATTCTTTCGCCGAACGACGAGTTCGCGGCGTTCGAGCCGTTCAATCACGCGATCGATTCGGAATCTCTCGGTACCGATGCAGAGCCCCTGCCCCCAAACGCAGGAGATTTCGTGCGGTCAGGCCTCAAGCGGGGCCTCGAATTCGAGGCGACCCTCGGTGCGAACCCTTACAAGATGGGCATGATCGGCTCGACCGACTCACACACCGGCATGAGTTCGTTCGAAGAGGACAACTTTTGGGGGAAGACCGCGTTCGACTCGACGCCGGCGAACACGTTCGCCGAGTTTCTCGGCATCAAGGGCTTCGGCGCGGACATGTCTGCCGCGGGCGCAGCCGCGGTCTGGAGCGACGCCAACACGCGTGAGAGCCTCGTCGCGGCGTTTCAGCGCAAGGAGGTCTACGCGACGACGGGACCACGCATCCGAGTTCGGCTCTTTGGAGGTTACGGCTTCGACGACAAGGACGCGCATAGCAAAGAGATCGCCGAGATCGGGTACGCGTCTGGCGTGCCGATGGGGGGCGACCTGACCAACGCGCCAACCGGAAAGGCCCCTCGCTTTCTCGTTTACGCGATCAAGGACCCGGTCGGCGCGAACCTCGACCGAATCCAGATCGTCAAGGGTTGGCTCGGCACCGACGGTGAAGCGAATGAACGCGTCTACGACATCGCCTGGTCCGACGACCGCGAACGTGGGCCAAACGGGATGCTGCCCCCCGTAGGCAATACCGTCGATCTATCGACCGGGATGTTCACCAACACGATCGGCGACGCCCAGCTTTCGACCGTATGGGAGGACCCGGATTTCGACCCCGCGCAGCGCGCCTTCTACTACGTGCGCGTTCTCCAAATCCCGACCCCGAGGCACACGCTCTATGACGCGATCGCTCTCGGGATGGACCCTGGCGAAACGGGACATCCATCGACGATTCAAGAGCGGGCGTACTCTTCGCCGATCTGGTACACGCCGTAGCCCGAGAAGCGCGACGCCATTCCTACCGTCTACTCGTGTTGATACGTCTGCTCAAAGAGCCTCTCGTGCATTTCCTCGCCGCAGGCTTGGCGCTGTTCGTGCTCTACGGCCTGGTGAATCGCGACGGCGGCGCTTCGGACGATCCACGCACCATCGTGGTCGATCGCGACGCACTTCTCACCTTCGTGCAGTATCGTACCAAGACGTTCGAGCCCTCGGTGGCTTCCGCGCGTCTCGACGCGCTCTCGGACGATGACCTCACGCAGCTGATCGACGACTACGTTCGTGAGGAAGTTCTCCACCGGGAGGCAGTCGCGCTCGGCCTCGACGAAGACGACTATGTCATCCGGCGGCGCCTCGTTCAGAAGGTTGAATTCATCACCGAAGGATTCGCCGAGGCCAGCACTGTCATCGATGAGGCCGAGCTTCAGCGCTACTTCGAACAGCACATCGAGGAGTACTACGTCGAGCCCTACGCAACCTTCGCGCACGTGTTCTTCGAGACCGAAGACCGACCGAGAGCCGAAGCGCGTGCTCTCGCCGAAGCCAAGCTCTTGGAGCTCAACGGCAAGAACGTCCATTTCAGCGAGGCACCGCGCCACGGCGACCGCTTCCTCTATCACGTCAACTACGTCGAGCGGACTCCAGAGTACGTCGCAAGCCACTTCGGTCCCGACATGGCCAAGGCGCTCTTTGCGCTTGAGCCAAGCGAAAGCACATGGGCTGGTCCATTCGATTCGCCGTACGGCGTCCACCTGGTGATGCTCACCAATCGCGCGGCCGGACGAAAGCCCGCCCTTGACGAGATTCGCACCCGCGTGGAGGACGACGCTGGGCGTGCCCGCGTCCGCAAGGGCACGGCCGAAGCGATCTCGGGCATCGTCGACGCATACGACGTCGAGATTCGAGAGATCCGTCCCGTCGGCGAAGCGGCCGATCCCAACGCCAAGGCGCAGGCGCAGTGACGCTCCGCTGGGCGCTAGCACTGATGAGCGGCGTGCTCCTGCTGAGCGTCTCGGCGCGAGCCCACGAGAGTCGACCGCTGTATGTGGAGATCGTCGAGGAGCAGCCTCTGCTCTTCTCGGTTCGCTGGAAAACGCCGGCGTCGGTGGGTCCCGGAAACGCGCCCGAAGTACGGATGCCGGCAGGCTGCGAGTTGCTTACCCCCACCGGGGCTGAAGTCGGGAAGCGACAGGACGGCGAGCGCAGGGTATACCGCTGCGAACGAGACCCCGCAGGGCGCGAAATCGAAGTCGAGTACCCTGCCTTCAACCCGTCGGTAACGACCCTCGCGCGTATCTCCTGGCACTCGGGCCAACACCACTCTCTCATCGGCAGCCCCGACGAAGCAAGGCTCTTGGTTCCCGAACGCGAAAGCTTCGGTGGCGTCGCCAAGCAGTATCTCTCGTTGGGCGTCCGCCATATTCTCGAGGGCTACGATCACCTGCTCTTCTTGGTCTGCCTTCTGATCATCGCGGGAACGGGTCGGCGCATTTTGATTACCGTCACCGGCTTCACCATCGCGCATTCGATCACCTTGGCGATGAGCGCTCTCAACCTCGTCAACGTGCCTGTTCCCCCGGTGGAAGCTGCCATCGCCCTCAGCATCGTATTTCTCGCGGTGGAGATCATCCGGAATGACAAAGACAGTCTCACCTATCGATACCCCATCGCGGTAGCCTCGTCGTTCGGCCTGCTTCACGGATTCGGTTTCGCAGCCGTTCTTGGCGAGACGGGACTACCGCAAACGGAGATCCCGACGGCGCTTCTCTTCTTCAACGTCGGGGTCGAACTCGGCCAGGTCGCGTTCGTTCTTGGGGCTATTGCGCTCTATCAGATGCTCAGATTCGGGGCGCGCAGCCTCGACGAAGCTGGATCGCTAACTGAATGGCTCGCGCGGCTCCGCGTACCCACCGCGTACGTAGTCGGATCGCTGGCCTCTTTCTGGATGATCGAGCGAGTCGCGGGGTTCTGGACGAGTTAGTCGTCCGTCTTCTTGTTCGCCTTCTTCTCGGCCTTGTTCTCTTTCCTATTCAGGCGCTGTCCGTGATAGGTGTCTTCAGCCTGAAGCTCCGCGGAGGCTGACATGACCGGCCCATTGAGTGTCCAGGTGTCGGCGTCGGGGTAGAAGACATAGACCGCTTTCTGGTCACATCCAAACGCTGCAATTTGTGATGCGAGGTTTCGGATGCCCTCTTCGTCGATCACGTGGAGCTCGATGTCGGACTTGGGACAGTAGAAGTCGAACGAAGCGCGCTCGAGGACCGTTCGAGACGCCCGCTTGTTGTGCTTGCAGGCGCCAGCTGTGGACACGAGGAGCAGGACGAGCAGCAGACGATACGCCATGAGGCCGGATATGCCTCGTGAATCCTCGGGACGCCAGTCGGGCGAGCAACCCGCAGTGACGGATCCGTGGCTGGTCATTCGTCCACCGCGTCTTCCCCCGACAGAATGTGAAGCGCCACCAAGCGCGCCACCATCACCGCAAGATAGAGGGCCCCAAACGCTCCTTCGAGGGCCGAAAGCTGCCGGGCGAAGGCGGAGACGGGGAGAATGTCGCCGTACCCCATCGTCGTGACACAGACGAGGCTGAAGTAGAGCAGCGCATCGCCGAGCGCCGAACCCTGTGCGCCCGAAAGCCCCGAGAACGCCTCGGGGTCCAGGCGCGCGACGATTTGGAACACGACCGCGAAACCTAGTGCGGCGAGCAGGTACACCACGATGGCCGCGAAAATAGCGTTCGTGGTCACGCGTGTGATTCGAAAGAGCACGGCCGCCATGAGGGCGAATACGTAGCCTATCCATACCGCGCTGAGGGTCGACGCCAAGAGGAAGAGTCGGTCGCCCTCAAAGGCGAGGTGCGTCCAGCGAAGCGCGAATGTCAGCGCGGTGAGGATGACGAACGCACGGAGGTAGCGGGTTTCGGCCGCGACAGAATAGGTGCCAGCGAACAGAACCAGGTTGAAAGACAACTCGAACCCATAGCCACGTGGACCGGTGGGCACGAGGGGCGCTGCGACGATCAGCACGAGCAACAAAAAAAGAAGCAACGAGTAGCGAGGCTCGCCGGTGAACAGCCGGGCAAGTGCGGCGGGGGCACGCATCGGACGAAGCATGCCCATTGGTGCCTGCTGCCGCAATGCGCTAGGTTCCGCCGCACTATGGCCCGCTTCGCTTATTCATTTTTGCACGTTTTCACCGTCGCGGCCCTTGCCGGCTGCGCACCCAGCCTCGACGTCCCTCCAGCACCCGAGTTCGAGGAAATCCTGGAGGCCTACGAGCGACCGACCGCTGAGGTCGGAGAGGCCGTCATGGAGCGGCTGGGGGATGATATTCTGGCGCTTCGCGAGAAGCTCGCCGAGACGCGGCTCTTCGACGAAATGATCGATATCGTGGTCGACGTTCAAAACGGGCTGGACTCCTCGACCGACGAGAACGGCAACCTGATCATCGAGGGCATCAGCTTCCCTAGCCCCAACGGGCTCGTGCAGGTGAACCACGACTGCCAAGGCTGGGATCCGAGCGTCGATGACGCCGACCCAGACGTCACCGGCGCGGTCGAACTCACGATGCTCCTGGCGGGAGGCAGGATCAGCCCCGTCGTCTGGGGCAGCGCCGAACGCTGCCGCTTCCTCGAGACGCTCGCCGGCAGAGACATCGAGTCCTCATTCGACGGAGAGGTTGCGATGCATATCGGTGGAGCCCCTGTTTCCACCGGCGCCGAGCTGCGCGACCTCGTACTCACGTTTGCAGTCGAGGGAACGCTCGGTGCGGCCGGCGCGGAGCTGCCGATCGAGGAGAGCTTTCGCGTCCTCGCAGCCGGTCGCGTCGAAATCCTGATTCGCGTCGACGAGACCAGATCGTTCGTGTACTTCTTCGACCTAGACCGCTCTGCCCAAGGGGTGAGGGACGCAACCGGCACCTTCGCTTGTAGCCTTGAGGAACGTCAATGCATCCTTCCTTCCGGAAGCTTCTCCTGGTAGCCACATGTTGTTCGTTCATCGTGGCGGCGTGGGCGGCTGAACCGAGCGCGGCTCGCGCCTACCATACGAGGGACTCGCCTCTTCTCGATACGACTGCGTACAGCCTTCACCGACGCCAGTTCCGCCTGGGGCTCATGAAACTGAGCTACGGGTTCATCGATAGGCTGCAGATCACGACCTACACGGCCCCTTGGCTCGTGGGACTGATCCTCCAAGACCTTTCGCCGAACATCGAGTTCAAGTCGACCCTGTACAATCGGAATCGTCTGGCATTGAGCGTGTCCGCGGGATTCGTCTGGGGACGCTTCCAAGACGTAGACGGCACGCGGGCCAACTATTTGATATTCCCGCTGAACGCGACCGCATCGGTGAAAATCAACACGCGCGTCACACTGAACTTGGGCGGTCAGTACACAGCGACCGATGTTGCCGGAGGTGCCCAGCCGGTGGAGTCGGAGGTCGAGGGAGCCGCAGTCATCGACATGCTGCAGCTCTATGGGATGCTCGAATGGCGGATCAACCGCGTCGTCTCGCTGACCCTGACGGCCCGTTGGCTTCCCTACGTGAGCGATACCGTGGCGCAGGGCGAACTCATCATCGACGAGGATACGGGCGCGATCATAGGTATCCAGGTCGACGTCTTCGATCTCCAGAACGAGTTCGCGATCATTCCCGGCGCCGTGTTCTCTTGGAAGCGAGCCAACCTTCGAGTCGGAGTCGGATACGGAGCGTTGTTCCTCGAAGGCCTAGGCCTCGTGGTGCCTTCGTCTGCGCTGTCCGGCATCTCGCCTGAGTTCGACGTGTTCGTCCGGTTCTGATCGACCGTCGACGAATGCCGAATTTCTTGCCCCGCAGACGCTGTGCTAGCCTCGCCGCCATGCAGCGAACGAATCGGTTCTTACTCCTGCTCATGGTGTCGGCCATCGCAGCCTGCGCCTCGTCGAAGCCACCTGCGGACGGGTCGACGATAGGCGCCGGTGTCGATGTTGAGACCATGCGCCCGCCAGAGGCGGCCCAAATAGTCGAGGAGTTTCAGCAGACGTACGGGGTCTCAAGAGTTCCCCCGGCCGATGTAGCGGTCACCTCGATGGCGCAGGTGGTGGAGATCATCGAGGGTGACAGGCTCGCTGACTTCGAGGAGGCGCGCGAGTTCACCGCGGGGAGGCAAGGGTCCGAGGCGCTTACGGTGCGCTCGTATCTCGAAACTTCTTATGCCGGCGCACTCCTGCTCGCTGCCTCGATTTTGGACGAAGAACGCCGACAAAACATGACCGAGCTTCGCTCCGCCCAGGCCTCGCGACCATTCGAGACTACCTCCGATCGGTCGACCGATCAGTCACGGGCCGCACGGCTTCAGACCAAGAGCGCCGACCTTCGAAAAGTCGTCCGTGCGCTGAACGTGTTGTCCGAAGAGCCGCTCACTCTGGGCTCTGAGCTTGCACAGCAAGCGATTCGACAGGACCCGCGAAGCGAACTCGCCTACCTAGCGAATGCGAACTACTACCGGCTCCGCGGAAGCTGGCTCGAGTTCGATCGGATGATGCAGTACGCCAACGACACGGACACCGGACGGAACCCCGCGGTGAAGACGTACCTACGCGCCATGGAGGCCCATCAGCGCTACGCCGATGACGACAAATGCCGGCAACTTCTCCAAGAAGCGCTTGTGCGAAACCCGAACTTCGTTCGAGCACAGGCGAACCTCGTCCTCGTCGAACGAGACATCGAAGACAAGTATGCGCAGCTCCAGAAGCTTCGCACGATGAACCCCAACCACATCGTCGTGAGGCTCGCCGGACCGATGATCGACGCCGAGTACGCGACCGACCAGGAGCTCGACGGCGCGCTCAAGAGATAGGCTCACCCCGGTTGCCGATTCGGGTTCGACCTCCGTGAGGCTCTTCGGCTACGGGGGGATTGGTCGAAGTTCGACGCGGACGGTCGTCGTACCAGGTGGGAGCTCGAGTTCGAGGTCGTGCGGAAAGTGGTCATCCGCCGTGATGGTCATCAGATGTATCCCCGGTGACAGCGCCTTCGGCTCGGCCTCGAGCACACGCGCCCTACCGAAGTAGTGGCCATCGACCTGAACCGATGCATCCGGCGGAACAACGATAACCTGAAGGCGTGCGGGTTCCTCGCGAACGGTATTGCTCTTGGTGCATCCAGCGCCCGCAAGTCCGGCCACACAAAGGCAAACCAACGACAGGCGCCCTACTCCCATTCGATGGTCGACGGCGGCTTCGAAGAGATGTCGTAGCAAACGCGATTGCATCCGCGAACCTCGTTGATGATTCGGCTCGAGATGCGCGCCAGAACCTCGTGTGGGATCCTCGACCAGTCGGCCGTCATTCCGTCTCGGGAGTCTACGGCGCGGACGGCCACGACGTAGTCGTAGGTGCGCTCGTCTCCCATGACGCCCACGGTACGCACCGGGAGGATGACGCAGAACGCCTGCCAAATCTTGTCGTAGAGGTCGGCCGCACGAATCTCTTCTTCGAAGATTGCGTCGGCCTCTCTGAGAATTTCCAGCTTCTCTCGTTCGATTGTTCCCGGGCACCGCACGGCCAGCCCCGGCCCTGGGAAGGGGTGTCGCCAGAGGATGTCGCGGGGCATGCCGAGCGCGTCCCCGACCTCGCGAACCTCGTCTTTGAAGAGAAGCCGGAGCGGTTCGATGAGCTCGAGGTGCAGCGTTTCGGGTAGCCCGCCCACGTTGTGATGGCTCTTGATCACTGCGCTCGGGCCCTTGAACGAGAGACTCTCGATCACGTCTGGGTAGAGGGTTCCCTGGACGAGGTAGCCCACGTCGTCGAGCTTCTCCGCCTCGCGTTGGAACACATCGATGAACACCTTACCGATGATTTTTCGCTTCGTCTCAGGGTCGCTGACGCCTTCGAGGGCTTGGAGAAACTCTTCGGCGGCATCGATGTGGAGCAAGGTCAGGCCGAACTGATCCCGAAACGTGTGAACGACGCTCGCCGCCTCGTCTTTGCGGAGCAAACCATTGTCGACGAAGATACACGTGAGGCGGTCCCCGATGGCCCGAGACACGAGCATGGCAGCGACCGACGAGTCGACGCCACCTGACAGGCCACAAATCGCCTGGCGGTCACCGACCTGACGACGTACCGATTCGACGGTCTGCTCGACGAACGAGCCTGGGGTCCAGTTGGGCTTGCAGCCGGCCACCTCGAAGAGGAAGGCGCGCAGCATCTCGACGCCACGAGGAGTGTGGGCAACTTCGGGATGGAACTGCACCCCGAAAATATCCCGCTCGGTATTCGCGACGGCGGCGAAGGGGCTGTTCGGGGTCCGAGCGATCGTCTCGAACCCAGGGGGAAGGCTTTCGACGCGATCGCCGTGACTCATCCATACGTCGAGATGGCTGCCAACCTCGAATCCGTGGAGCAATCCCTCGGGTCGCGCGACCTCCAGCCGCGCAGGCCCGTATTCGCGCTCGTTCGCTCGCTCAACTTTGCCGCCGAGCAGATGGCTGAGCAGCTGCATTCCGTAGCAGATGCCAAGCACGGGAATCCCGAGCTCGAACACTCCGCGATCGACGCTTGGCGCTCCTTCGGCGAACACGCTCGCGGGACCACCGCTCAGGATGATCGCCTTGGGCGCCGTCTCGCGAACCAAGTCGAGTGAATAGGTGCAGGGCTGGATTTCGCAGTAGACGTGCTGTTCGCGAATCCGCCGCGCGATGAGCTGGGTGTACTGCGACCCAAAGTCGAGGATCAGAACCCCATCCGCGAGCATGCGGCGGTCTAACACGTGGCCGCGGACCGGTCGAGGCTCTTCAGCGGTTGATACGGTAGTTGGGTGCTTCCTTGGTGACCATCACGTCGTGTACGTGGCTCTCGTGAAGACCTGCGGGACTTATCCGCACAAAGCGGCTGTCCTGCTGCAGCTTCCGAACCGAGTTGCACCCGGTGTAGCCCATACCCGCGCGGAGGCCGCCAACGAGCTGGTAGACCACCGTGGACAGGGGGCCTCGGTAGGGAACTCGCCCTTCGATGCCCTCTGGGACGAGCTTCCCAACATCCGAAACATCGGACTGCGCGTATCGATCGGACGACCCCTGCTTCATCGCTCCGAGGGAACCCATCCCTCGGTAGGACTTGTAGGTCCGACCTTGGTAGAGCACCAGTTCGCCTGGAGCTTCGTCGGTGCCGGCGAACAGCGAGCCGATCATCACGGTTTCTGCCCCGGCCGCGATGGCCTTCACTGCATCTCCGGAGTACTTCACGCCACCGTCAGCAATGATGGGCACTCCGTGCTCTCGACCAACTCGGGAGCAATCCATGACGGCTGTGATTTGCGGCACGCCGATGCCAGCAACGACACGGGTCGTGCAAATCGACCCAGGGCCCATCCCGACCTTGACCGCATCAGCTCCTGCGTCGATGAGCGCTTTGGTGCCTTCGGCCGTGGCCACGTTGCCGGCGACGAGCTGCACGTCGGGATAGGTGTTCTTGGTGTCGCGAACCGCGTCGATGACACCCTGCGTATGGCCGTGAGCGGTATCGATGATCAGCACGTCGACACCCGCTCGGTGCAGCGCTTCGGCCCGCTTCTCCCTGTCAGGCCCAACGCCGAGCGCCGCCCCCACGCAAAGCCGTCCCAGGGAATCCTTGACTGAATCGGGATACCTATCGGCCTGGAGCAAGTCTTTGATGGTGATGAGGCCTACGAGCTCGCCGTCCTCGCCGACGACCAAGAGCTTTTCGATCCGGTGTTTGTGCAGAAGTTCACGGGCCTTCTTCTGCTCCACGCCGGGCGGAACCGTCACGAGATCCCGAGTCATGAGCTGGGCCACCTTCTGGTCCAGGTTCTGCTCGAATCGAACGTCACGACTTGTGAGAATCCCGACCGGCTTGTCACCCTCGACGACGGGAAGCCCCGAGATTTCGTGGCGTCTCATTAGCTCAAGCGCTCCATTGAGCGATTCTCCAGGAGCGACGGTGACCGGATCCACGATCATACCCGTCTCTGCCCGCTTGACCTTCACCACCTCGAGCGCCTGATCGTCGGGGCTCATGTTCTTGTGGATGATCCCGAGTCCGCCCTCTCTGGCCATCGTGACGGCGGTGCGCCACTCGGTTACCGTATCCATGGCGCTGGAAACGAACGGAATTCGGAGCTCCAGCTCGCGCGTAAACCGCGTCGCTACGTCAGCATCGGACGGCAGAAAATCGGCGTACCCCGGCAGCAGCAGTACGTCGTCGAAAGTGAGCGCCTCCCTAAGGGAGCCTTCTTGCACTAGGACCTCCAGAGCGCGGGAAAAATTGGCGGCGAGTATAGCGCCCCGGGGTCACCACGCTAGTAGGCCCGAGGAAAGTCCTTTAGCTTCACGCGATCCAGCGCAAAACGGATGAGGGCGCTGCGGCTGACCCTCCGATGGCCCTGCTCCTTGAGCTCAGCAACCATGGCGTCTAGCTGCTCGAGGTCCTCCTTGTAGAGCGAAATGCAGATGACGTCGTAGTGCGCAGCCTTCTTGGCCGCTTTGGGTGGCTTGCGCTTACGCTTCTTCGAATAGAACGAATCGCGGAGCACCGCATCCACCTCGTCCTTCTCGAAAACGTCGTCGACTTTCTCTCCGCCTCGTTTCTTCATCCCATCCCCCTACGCTGCTGGTAGCGATGCTGCCGGTCGCGCCGCTCGGCACGGCGCAGCGACGGCTGTGACCCGCTGCACCAGGCGCATGTAGTCCTCAGCCCCGTGACATTTCGCCGCGTACTCGAAGATCGTTTGCTTGGCGCTCGGCGCTTCCCGCAGTTTCGTATTGATACGAATGGGGTCGTAGCATCGATCCTCGAAATGCTTTCGCAAGGTGAGAATCGCTTCGCGCGAAATCCTGTTGCGGACATCGAAGAAGGTCGGCAGGACGCCAAGCAGATGCACGTCGTGCTGAAGCAGCTCACGGACGTTGCGAATCGTCCGGAGCACCTGTTTCACGCCCACGAGCGACAGGTAGTCGCAGGCAACGGGCACGATGACGCTATCCGCGTAGACCATCGCGTTCTGGTTCATCAAGGAGAGAGCTGGAGCGCAATCGATCACCACTGCGTCGTAATCTCGACACGCGTCTCCGAGACGCTCGCGCATGATGCGGTCGCGATTGGGACGCTCGGCAAGAAACAGTTCCGCAGCAGCCAACGACTCGTTGGAGGTCAGTACGTCGAGTCCTTCGCGTACCGGAATCGCCGCGTCAGGACCCTTCACACCGTGAACCAGTACGTGGTAGAGGGTGCGCTGCCCCGCGATACCGAGCGACGCACCGACGTTGCCCTGGCCGTCGGCGTCGATGAGCAGCACGCGACGCCCTGATTCGGCGAGTCCAGCTGCGAGATTGATCGAAGTCGTAGTCTTTCCGGTGCCGCCCTTGTGATTGAACACCGCGATTCGCTTGGGAACGTGGCGCTTGACCTCAATGTGGCTCTGCCGCTGCGATCGCTCGCGACAGTCGACCGAGCAGTAGTAATCTCGATGGCCGTCTCCTACCGAGACCTGATACGGATACTCGACTTGAAACGTCTTCCCGCACGCATCGCAGGTCGAAACCCCGTCGTCGCCGAGGAGTAGACTCTGTTGGCAGGCTGTCGAGCATATGTACAGGTACTGCCCGGCCTCCTGGCGAACCTGATAGCGAAACCGAACCTCAAAAGACTTTGTACAGACATGGCACGTGGACTGCATTACCGCTCCTCGCAGTTATCGAAGTGCTTCCTGAAGCTGGTTGAACCAGAGCGAGCGATGCGGGTCAAAAAAACGCGCAGCTACACGTCGAGTTCGATCGCGTCAGCCTGCGGTGCGCTTTCCATGATGAACCGAAACCGTGCGGCTGGGTCCTTGCCCATCAGATCGCTGAAGACGCGATCGGCCTCGACCTCACCCTCCACCATCACCCGGAGCGCTCGTCGGCGCGTCTTGTCGAGAGTGGTTTCGCGAAGCTCGTCCGCGGTCATTTCACCGAGGCCTTTGAATCGGCTGATGTCGACTTTCGCATTGGCGGCTGCTTCGCCGATGATGCGGTCTCGTTCGGCGTCATCCAGAGCCCAGTGGACCTCCTTGCCGATGTCGAGACGGTAGAGCGGCGGCTGGGCTAGAAAGACATGCCCGCCCCGGACGAGGCCCGGCAGCATCCGGTAAAAGAAGGTGAGCAGCAAGGTCGCGATGTGGTGCCCGTCGGTGTCCGCGTCCATGAGCAAGAACACGCGACCGTAGCGAAGCTTGGATACGTCGAAGTCTTTGCCGATGCCGCAGCCGAGCGCACTCACGATGTCCTGGAGCTCGCGGTTCGCGAGAATCTGTGCCGCCGACGCGCGCTCCGCGTTCAGAACCTTGCCTCGCAGAGGAAGAATCGCCTGAGTCCTGCGGTCGCGTCCCTGCTTTGCATTGCCCCCAGCGCTGTCTCCTTCGACTAAGAACAGTTCACTCTCGTCGGGGTTGGTGCTCGCGCAGTCTGCGAGCTTCCCCGGAAGGTTCAGCCGGTGGCTGATGGCCGTCTTGCGCGATACCTGCTGGCTTGCGGCCCGACTCGCAGCACGGGCACGCGAAGAGATGATTACGCGAGCCACGATGGAATCGGCCGCAGTCTTGTTGTTGAGCAGCCACTGCTCGAAAGCAGTCCGCACCGTGCTTTCGATCTTCGCGGTCACTTCCGGGTTGTTGAGACGGTCTTTCGTTTGACCCTGGAACTGGGGCTCGTGGACGTAGACGCTCACCAACGCAACGAGCCCCTCGCGGATGTCGTCCGCCGTAATCTTCACTCCCTTGGGCGTGAGTTTCTGGCTCTCCATGTGGTTGCGAACCGCCTTGCTCAAGCCCTGCTTGAATCCGTTCTCGTGCGTGCCCCCGGACCCCGTCGGGATCCCGTTCGCATAGGAGCGAATGACTTCTTCGGGAGACTCGGTCCAACGCATCGCGACTTCGAGCCGAGGATCGCCCTCGTGCTCGAGCGTGAACGCTTCTTGATGAACTGTACCTTTGCCACGTTCGGCGACGAGCCTCTCGAGGTAGTCGACGATGCCGTCGGGGTGTTCGAACTCTTGGCGCTCGCGCGTCTTGCCGTCGACGAAGACGATCTTCAGGCCGCGATGAAGGTAGGTCTTGGTCTCGAGGCGCTCTGCCACGCGGGCCACATCGAACGTTGTGCGCTTCGCGAAAATCTCAGTATCGGGACGAAAATGAACCGCAGTGCCGCGCTTGCTAGTCTTGGCGCCCTTCTTGAGCTTGGTGACCGCCTTGCCGCGTTCGTACTTCTGCGTGTATGTCTTTCCCCCGCGCCAAATCGTTGCGGTGAGCTCTGAAGAAAGCGCATTGACGACCGAAGAGCCCACGCCGTGAAGTCCGCCGGCGACCTGGTAGTTCTTCCCCTCGAACTTTCCACCCGCGTGCAGGGTGGTGAGAATCAGCTCGAGCGCCGAACGCTTGAACCTGGGGTGCGTATCAACCGGAATGCCCCGCCCGTTGTCGGTGACGGTCGCGCCCCGATGATCGGCATCGAGCACCACCTCGATGCGGGTCGCGTGTCCATTGATCGCTTCGTCTACGGAGTTGTCGAGTATTTCCCAAAGCAGGTGGTGGTACCCGTTGCCATCGGTCCCCCCGATATACATCGCCGGCCGTTTGCGAACCGGTTCGAGTCCCTCGAGGACGTCGATGTCTTTGGCGGTATACTCCACTACTCCTCCGGAAATACCGGGATCTCCGGCTCCTGATAGACTTCGCCCTCGACGGAGCCCCGGGTGAAGAGCTGAAAGCCCTTCCCGCCCCGAGAGACGATTTCATACTTGCGAACGGAGACCCTGTACTCGCTTCCGCCTTCGCGTTGCGCGATCAGAACGTCGTCTTCGTATGCCAGCACGCGCGCCGCAACGACCTCATCGTCTTTTTGAAGCTTGATGAGCATCACGCCGCGTCCGGCGCCAGCGAGGAGCGAAACGTCTTCGGCTTCACAAATCAAGGCGCGACGCTGCTTCGTCACGCAGGCCATGCACTCGTCCTCGAACACCGGAGCGACGTAGATCACCTCGTCTCCTTGCTTGGGACGGGTGAACTTGCGCCCGGATCGCGTCGACGGTTCGCGATGGCTTCTGAGCGAGAACCGAAGCGCGAGTCCGCCGCGCGTGACGGCAATGGCATAGGGGGGCTCGGGCTCGTCAGACTCCTCGACCGGCGGAACCTCGAGAAACCGTGGATCGAAGCCAATCGCACCGACCACGCGCTCGCCGTCGGCGAGTTTGAAGAGAGTCTGAAGCGGCGTTCCATGTCCGGTCGTCGCGGGGATGTCGACGATGCGGGTCACGTAGCAAACCCCGTGGCTGCTGAAGAATGCGACCGTGCTCTTCGTCGAGCCGGCGAGGACTGCGAGCACGCGATCTCCCTGACGCACACGGGTCGAGGCGACGTCCTTCACCCGCTGTTGGCGCTTCACCCAGCCTTGTTCGGTGACGACGACCATCGCGTCTTCGTCGACGATGAAGGCCTCGGCGTCGAACTCCGGTTCCTCGAGCTTCCCGGTGATTTTGGTGCGGCGTGGGTCCGCGTAGGTGGTGCTCAGCTCGCTCAGTTCGGCCTTGATCACCTTCCAGCGCGCCGCGGGACTCTTCAGCAACCGCCCAACCCGCTTCGCCTCGGCGAGTTTGCTCTCGAGCTCGCTACGGATTTCCAGCATCTGCAGCTTCGCGAGCCGATAAAGCTTGAGTTCCAGAATTGCATCGACTTGGAGCTCGTCGAGGCCGAAACGCTTCATCAGCTTGTTCGCTGCGTCCTGCTTTCCTTCAGAGCGCCGAATGATCCGAATCGCTTCGTCGAGGGCGTCGAAGATGATGACGAACCCCTCGAGGATGTGGATGCGCTTCTGGAGCTGATCGAGCTCGAATTCGAGCCGCTTGGTAACGACTTCCATCCGGAAATCGAGAAAGTGCTGCAGAATTTCCTTGAGACCGATGCGCTGCGGCGCGGCAACCTCGGGATTGCTCGTCGGCACGAGGCAGGTGAGATTGACCTGCACGTTGGTCTGAAGCGGGGTGTGTTTGTAGAGGTACGCCATGACGAGGTTCGGGTCGGCGTCCTTCTTCATCTCGCACACGATTCGACAGTCGTCGGTGCTCTCGTCGCGCACGTCTACTAGCGACGGCATCTTTCGCTGGATGATCGTCTCGGCGATCTTCTCGACGACCGCACGCCGCTCTACGCTGTAGGGGATCGAGTGGATCACGATGAGCCCGTTTCCGGTGCGCGGCGTCTCGAGCTTCCACTGCCCGCGGAGCTTGAGCGACCCCTGCCCATGCTCGTAAGCGGCCGCCAGTTCTGCCTTGCTGCTGACGAGTTCCCCACCGGTCGGAAAGTCCGGGCCTTTGACGAACTTCATCAATTGCTTGGTCGTGAGATCGCCATCGATGAGGGCGATGCAGGCCTGAATCACCTCGACGAGGTTGTGCGGAGGGATCGACGTCGCCATTCCGACGGCGATGCCTTGAGAGCCGTTGACGAGGAGGTTGGGGAACCGAGCCGGCAAGACGACTGGCTCGAACAGGCGCCCGTCGTAGTTGGGCCGGTAGGCGACCGTCTTCTTCGCCAGCTCGACGAGGAGCTCGTCCGACAGCTTCCGAAGTCGGGCTTCGGTGTACCGCATCGCCGCGGCCGAATCGCCGTCCGGGGAGCCGAAATTCCCGCGGCCATCGACCAAGGGCTCGCGCATGGTGAACGGCTGCGCCATTCGGGCAAGCGCGTCGTAGATGGCGGTATCGCCATGCGGGTGGAACTTGCCCATCACGTCGCCGACGATTGCCGCCGACTTCCGGTGCTTCACGTCGCTGCGGAGACGCAGCTCGTTGAACATCGTGTAGAGGATGCGGCGCTGCACCGGCTTGAGGCCATCGCGCACGTCGGGAAGCGCCCGAGCCGTGATGACGCTCAGTGCGTAATGAAGGTATCGGCGGCGAGCTTCATCGACGAGGGAAGCGTCCTCGATGCTATCGATCGGCAGCTCGATTTGACGTGTGGTCTTCTTACGTCGGCGCGCCATCCCGTTCGCCCAATCCCCTCACCTGAGACTGGAGGCATGTAGCAGCAGCGCAAAAGCCCGGGCAACTAAAGCGACGTTCAAACCTCGAAACTAGTCAAGCTTCACGCTCGACATCCACGAGATGATTGACGGGCAATGCTCCTCCGCCAACCGGCATCGCCCCGGTGAGCGCGCGTTCGAGCCACCCCTTCGCAGCCCTCACCGCGGTCGAGAGCTCGTCTCCGAAGGCAAGACGGGTGGCGATCGCGGCCGAGAGCGCGCACCCGGTACCGTGAAAATTTCCATCGACCACCGCGCGTGGTCGGAGCTCGACGAGGCCTGCGGCATCGAGCAGCAGGTCGACTCCGCGGTCGTCCCCCGGAAGATGGCCTCCTTTGAGCAGCACCGCGTCGGGGCCGAAATCGAGTATTCGCTCCGCGGCATCGGCCGCCTGCCGCAGGGAGCGCACGCGGAGCCCGGTGAGAGCCTCTGCCTCGGGCACGTTGGGGGTGACCAGAGCCACCCAGGGGAGCAGTGCACCCCGCATCGCGTCCGCCCAAGCGTCGACAGTTCCGTCATCCCGGCGATCCGTCGAGAGCGAAGCGCCGCGGGTTGGTGCGAAGACCGGGTCGACCACCCACGGGAAACGCGTCGTGCGCGCCCGCTCCCCGATTCGTCGCACGATGTCTGCTGAGCCGAGAGCCCCGGTCTTCGCGGCCGCCGGCGCCATGTCTTCAAGCAGATGATCGAGCTGGGCCTGCACCAGTTCGCCTTCGAGGACTTCGACGCGGCTCACCCCGCGAGTGCTCTGAACCGTTAGGAGCGTTGGCACGGCGGCCCCGTATCCGCCGAATGCGTGGATCGTCTTGAGGTCTGCTTGCAGACCCGCGCCTCCCGAAGGATCGGAGCCGGCCACGGTGAGCACGATCGGAACCACGGCGTTAGCCTGCGCGGCTTTGTTCCAACTGCAAACCGACCCCTCAGTCGTTTTCGAGCCGCACCCGACATGCGGCGAGCGCCGCGCGCTGAGCATCGCTGATTACCGGGAAGGCAACGCCGAGACTCTCGAGTGTGTGCTCGATGATCTTCGCGACCTGGCATCTCATGTAGGGCTTGTCGTCCGCCGGAATCACGTACCACGGAGCCCACGGCCTCGAGGTCGCATTGAGAGCGTCTTCGTACGCGTGCATGTAGTCTGGCCAGAGCGCGCGTTCGTCCACGTCGCTTGGATTGAACTTCCAGTTGCGGCTTGGGTCGTCGATGCGTCGAAGTAGCCGGCTCTTCTGCTCATCGCGGGAGACGTTCAAGAAGAACTTGACGACGATGGTGCCGTTTACGGCGAGGTGGTGCTCGAAGCCACGAATCGATTCGTAGCGTTCCTCCCAGATGTGCTCGACATCGAGCCGCGGGAGCCGCTGCTTGGCCAAGAACTCGGGATGGATGCGTACGATGGTCACTTCCTCGTAGTGACTCCGGTTGAAAACCCCTATGCGTCCACGCTCCGGCAGCCGCGTCGCCACGCGCCAAATGAAGTCGTGGTCGAGCTCTTCACCCGAGGGCGCGACGAAGCTGAAGACCTGAAACCCCGCGGGATTCACGCCCGTGAACACCGCGCGGATCGTTCCATCCTTGCCGGCCGCGTCCATCGCCTGAAACACGAAGAGCACTGCGTGCTTGTTCTCGGCGAACAGCTTCTTCTGCAGATCGCGAATCGATTGCACGCGCTTCTTCAGCTTTTTTTCTTGGGCGTCTTTGTCGACTTCAACCGAAGGCCCGGTCGCTGCATCCGCGATCTTGAAGGTTCCATCGAAAGGCACCAGCCAGGGGCTGGTAACGCCGGTCCAGAGGTCGCTCTCGCTCATGCTCGGCACTATACGCAACTACCGCGTTTTTGGAACCGAACGTGGGCTTACCGAAGGTCGGTCGAGACGCACTGGGACCCCGATTGCTTCACCACGGATTTGGGCGCATGTTGCTGGTTCTTGGGTTCCCGGCTTTCGGTGGAAAGACGGGGCACGGGGCGGGGAGACATCCCGCTTCGAACAGGGAAGTCGGTCAGAATCCGACGCGGACCCGCCACGGTAGGCGGCCAAACACCTCGTTCAACAATCCACTGGCGTACGCGCTGGGAAGGAGAACGAGGTCAGGGTCGTGAGCCCGGAAACCTGCCCGAGTTCAACGCTCGACGCTCGCCTCGGGGATGGCGATGGGCCAAAAGACTCATACCCTCATTGCAGTTTTGTGTCTCGCCGCTGCCGCTCCCAAGGTGGCCGGTGCGCAATTCGGCGCGACCGCCACCATCGAGCAGGGGCTTGCGTCGACGCAGCCCGAAGATGCTACCGCCTCGGGCACGAGGATCGACCTCACGCAGCGGCCCGAAGCGATCGAGTCGGCCCAGGACATCCTCCCGGAGATACCTGGCGCGAACGTCGTCTCTCTCGGTGGCCCATTCGATTTCGTGTCTTTGTCGCTCCGGGGGGTCGATGCGGAGAACACCACGGTTCTCCTCGGAGAGCTGCCCCTATCGAACCGCGATACCGGCGCATTCGACTTCAGCCAGATTCCCATCTCGGCGTTCGGCAGCCTCGAAGTCTATCGAGGAGGCGCACCGGCCTGGTACAACAATGGTGCGATCGGGGGCGTCGTTCGACTGATTCCGCGCGAAGATCCGTCGAGCGGGGTCGGCGCGAATCTCGGGGTCGGCTCGTTCGGCACCTACAGGGCGGAGGTTGCAGGCTCGGCCAACCGCGGCCGCGTTCGATCCTTCAACAACTTCCGCTACGGTCGCACCCGAGGCGACTTCCCGTTCACGAACGACCGTTGCACCCCCTTTGACCCGACCGACGACATCGAACTCCGGCGGGAGAACAACGATGCCCAACAGTACCAGGGCCTGTCGTTTACCGAGGTGGATACTCGTCGAGGAAACGTAAATGTCGCCCTACTCGGCACTCACGTCGAACGCGGAGTACCCGGGACGGGGTGCGACCCGGTCTTGCAGGCTCGTGAGGCACGCACTCAATTCTATGCCGGCGCATCGTACAACCAGACGGGGACACATGGGGGAGGCAAGGACTATGAGCTTCAAGCTGTCGGGGGCGGGGGCTACATTCGCAACCGATTTGACGATCCCTTCGGTGAGATCGGTATCGCAGGACCCTCGTCCTCGGACGACCGCACCGCCAACGGATACGCGCGGATCGGAACTCGGCTAGAAGCGTCAGACAACGTGGACTGGACGATTCTCGCAACCGCGCAGTACGACCGTTTTGTCCCCGAAGTCGAGCCGCAGTCCGTCGCGACCGAACCATCCCAGCGCGTCGAGGGGGCGCTTGTGCTCGAGCCTCGCATCTACGGGCAGCGGGGCCGCACGATGATGGAGCTCCGGTCATCAATTCGCCTCGGGTTCAGTCAGACTCGCGTGCGTACGAGCGAGTTCGGGCCCGCAGTCGATCGAACCAACAACACGTTCCTGCCCACGCTGCGTCTCGGCGCCGCCGTCGGTCCGCGACCATGGCTGACTTTCGCGGCATCCGGCTACACCGGGGTACGCTTACCTACGATTCTCGAACTATTCGGCACCCGGGCGAGAATCAAGGGCAACCCCAATCTCGAACCAGAGAGTGGCATTGGTGGCGACCTGAGCGTCGTGATGGTCGGAAGCCGTGGCGTCGTTCAAGGCAGCGCGGAAATGCGCGGATTCGTCAGCGCGCGCGACGACATCATCATCGCGCGCCGGAACAGCCAGGATCAGATCACCTTTCAGAACGAAGATAGCGCACGGAGTGTGGGGGCCGAGGCGCGATTCGCTGGCGAACTCACTCCGCACTTGACCATCTCGAGCACGCTCACCGGGCTTGTCGCCCGCGACCAAAACGACAAGCAGCTTCCGTCGATCTCCCCCTTCAGCAGCCTCACGCGAATTGAAGGACACACGCGTTCGGTTGCCCGCGGGGTAGACGACCTCGTGCTGTTCGCTCAGTTCTTTTACCGAGCCGGCGGCTTCACAGACCCCGCCAATCAGGTGCCCTTCCCGGACTACAAGCCCTTCACCATCGGGGTCTATGCGCTGCTCCTCGACGAGCGGCTCTGGCTCGCCTTCACGGTCCGCAATCTACTCGATGACCAATCGTTCGACGTGCTCGGATACCCGCTGCCCGGCCGCAACTTCGCAGCGACCGTGTCTTACCGGCATCGGTTCACTGGACAGCGGCGCAGCCAACGCAGCGATTGAGCATGAGTGCCGCGAGCTGCTACCCTCATCGCATCGCCATGACCGATCTCGAACGCCCAGGATTCCCGAGCACACGACTGCGCCGCAACCGGAGCAGCGAATGGGTGCGGCGCCTCACCGCGGAGTCGTCTGTGTCGCCCGCAGATCTGATTTGGCCCCTCTTCGTGCAGGAGGGCAACGGCGTGCGTACGCCAGTCGAGTCGATGCCCGGCGTCGAACGGTTGAGCGTCGACCTCGCGGTCGAAGCGGTGGGTCACGCCAAGGCCGTCGGCATTCCAGCCGTGGCGGTATTCCCAGTCACGCCCGCGGAGCTCAAATCTGACGACGGCCGCGAGGCAACGAACCCAGAGAACCTCGCCTGCCGTGCCGTCCGGGCGATCAAAGACCGGCACGACGGGATCGGTGTCATCTGCGACGTGGCGCTCGATCCGTACACGACACACGGTCAGGACGGCATCGTACGAGACGGCATCATCCTGAACGACGAAACCGTCGAGGTGCTCTGCGCGCAGTCGATCGTGCAGGCACGGGCCGGGTGTGATGTCATCGCGCCGAGCGACATGATGGACGGACGTATCGGGAGCATTCGAACGGCTCTCGATTCCGAGGGGTTCGACCAGGTGGGGCTACTGGCCTACGCGGCAAAGTACGCTTCGGCGTTCTACGGGCCGTTCCGCGATGCCGTCGGTTCTGCCAAGAACCTCGGCGGCTCCGACAAGCGCACCTACCAGATGAATCCGGCCAACGCCGATGAAGCCCTTCGCGAAGTCGCCCTCGACATCGCGGAGGGGGCGGACATGGTGATGGTCAAGCCGGGTATGCCCTATCTCGACGTCGTCACGCGCGTGAAAACAACCTTCGGGGTACCGACCTTCGCGTATCAGGTGAGCGGGGAGTACGCGATGCTGCGAGGAGCCGCAGATCGGGGCTGGCTCGACTGGGAAAAGACGATCCTCGAGAGCCTCCTTTGCTTCAAGCGAGCGGGCGCCGACGGCGTGCTCACGTACGCTGCCATCGAAATTGCCGAACTCGTGCAGGGCTGAAGAGTCCGCTCCCTCCCCGTGGTCCACAGGGGGCTTGCCTTGCCTCCGGGGGGCCCATGTGCCAGTTAGGGCGGTCCAGGAAAGCTGAGGAGTTCTGAATGTATCGATGTGAGCTTTGCAATCGTGTATCGCGCCCTGGGGAACGGGCGACGAAGGTGGTGATGGAGCGTCGTCCCACTGAATACCCGAGCCGCGGCAAAGCCCAGCGATCGCGTGCTGGTCGCCGAGGCAAGTCCCATGACGATCCAGGCGGCGCCGGCTACGAGATCGCCAAAGAGAAGATCGCCTGCAGCACCTGCGCAGAGCAGCAGCTCGCCAAAGAGGCGAGCCAGAACGCCGACTCTCTTTCGCTCTGATCGCTCGGTCGATGAGCGCCGGAGTCGCAGAGTGTGATAAATCACGCTCGCGTGACCTGGCCGATCTTCATCATCATCGCGTCGACGCTCGCAGGCATGCTACTCGGGCTGCTCGCACCGGGCCGCGGCCGCCTGCTCGACGCGGTGCGCACGTTCGCGGTGGTATCTTCCGTCGCCGTCGTGGTCGGCCGACTCTTTCCCAACGCCATTGGCGAGGCGGGGCCGCTGGTTCTTCTCGCGGCCGGTGCAGCGTTCATGGCCCCATGGCTCATCGAACGTGCCGCCCACGAAGACCCGGAGCACGACCACTCGTCGACGATGGGCCTCGAGCTTAGCTACTGGGGCCTCATCCTACACAAGCTCGGGGATGGCATTGCGCTTGGCTCGCTCACTGGGGACGCTCATCACGGTCACGGTCACGGCGACGTGCTCACCGCGATCGCCGTCCATTCGGTACCAGTCACTGCGCTCATCACCTTGGCCTTCACCTCGGCCCACGGGCCCAAGAGTGGAATCCGTCGCGCAGTCATGCTCGCGGCCGCCGGTGTGCTGGGGGTGATCGTCGCTCAGCAGACGAGCCTTTCGAACTGGACGCGCGGGGAGCCTTGGATCGAGGCCATCGTCGGGGGACTGCTGCTTCACGTCGTCACTCACGACTGGGCGCACGAGCACGAGCAACCCACGGTCCCCGGCTGGCCACAGGCGATCGCGATCGCGCTCGGCGTTGGGATTCTGTTCCTCGGTCGCTGACTAGCCTCGAGGCTGGCCACCTCATGCAGGAAGAACTCCCGCATAGTGAATGCCGGTGAGATGCGCGATGTCTCGGTTCCAGGTCGTCAAGTCGTCCTGCACGAACTCCCGCAGATGCCTGTGACCGCAACCGCGCGCCAGAACCTTCATCAGTTCCACGGTCGCGGTGAAGAAGCTCGCAAGCTGGAGAGCCGACTTCTGTACATCGAGGCGATCGCGAAGGTGCTGTTGTTGCGTGGCGATGCCGACCGGACAGTTGTTGGTGTGGCAGGCCCGCATTCCGAGGCACCCGATCGCCTGAATCGCCGAGTTCGCCACCGCAATGGCATCGGCACCCATCGCAAGGGCCTTCACGAAATCGGATTCGGTTCTCAGCCCGCCCGTGATGATGAGCGTGATGTCTTTACGACCCAAGGAATCCAAATGACGCCGCGCCCGCGCAAGGGCGACCATCGTCGGGACCGAGATGTTGTTCTTGAAGATGTTTGGCGCGGCGCCGGTG
The DNA here is from genome assembly GCA_963845195.1 of uncultured delta proteobacterium. GTDB lineage: Bacteria > Myxococcota_A > Polyangia > Polyangiales > Houyiibacteriaceae > SG8-38. Next base: position 756,488 of record CAWJRH010000004.1, on the reverse strand, counting down.
GCGCCGCCGCGGCCATCGATGATGAGGTAGTCGACGCCTGCTTCGAGCGCGAAGTCGATGTCCGCCTCGATGTGCTGGGCGCTCATCTTGAACCCGATGGGAATCCCCCCCGTCACGTCGCGCACCTCTTCGGCGAGGTCTCGAAAGTCGCCCGGCCCGTGAAAGTCTTCGAAGCAGGGAGGACTGATCGCGGGCTCGCCGGGTTTCAGTCCACGCACCTTCGCGATCTTCCCGGTCACCTTGCTTCCGGGCAGGTGTCCCCCGGTCCCGGTCTTGGCCCCCTGCCCCGCCTTGAAATGAAACGCCTGGACCTCGGTGGTCTTGTCGAGCGACCAGCCGAAACGACCCGAAGCGAGCTCGTAGAAGTACCGCGAATTGGCTTCTTGCTCTTCGGGGAGCATTCCTCCCTCACCGGAGCATATGCCTGTGCCTGCCAACTCCGCGCCGATAGCCAACGCAACCTTGGCTTCCTCGCTGAGCGCGCCGAAGCTCATGTCGCTGACGAAGAGCGGGATATCGAGCACCAGCGGCTTCCGGGCGTTGGGTCCAATGACAACCTCCGTACCAACGGGCGCGTCGCTGTGCCCGGGGGTGGTCGCAAGCTGCGCGGTGAGAAGCAGCACGTCGTCCCATCGAGGAAGCTCTTGGCGCGGAACCCCCATCGCCGAGACCGGGCCGTCGTGGCCTACCTTCTCGAGACCGTGCTGTGCGAGCTGGCGAATGTAGTCGTTGAATGGCTCCTCTTCGGCCCCGTGGACGTCCGCGTAGAGCCCGAGGTACGCGTCACGGTCATAGGGCTGTGGATGGGCCCTGGCCCATAGCTTGATTTCTTCTTCGTCGACCAGCACCTCGTCAGCGTCCACTTCGATCCAAGCGCGAAACTTCTTGAGCGCCTCGTCGTTGGAGTAGGAGCTCACGCCGGTGTCATACCGGTAGTCCCAGCCGTGAAGTCCGCAGATCAGGTTGTCCCCCTCGACCGACGCGTCGGCCATGAGCGCTCCTCGGTGAAGACAGCGCCCGTAGAGCACGGAAACTCGGTCATCGTAGCGAAGAACGACGAGATCGACGTCGGCCACGACTGCATACTTCGGCGTTCGGTCGTCGAGCTCGCTCCAGCGAGCAACGGGCACCTTGCGCTGCGTGCGCACTTGGGTCGTCGTCATGATTCACATTCCTTTTTGGGGACGGTTCAACGGTTTGCGGAGGCTTGATGACCTCATCTACACGAGCAGCGCATCGGTCAGAATCTCCACGGTGGCTGGCCCGTCGTGGCTCAACGCGTCCGAAAGCGCTTCATCCAGTTGCTCGGCAGCCGTCACCCGCACTCCTCGGGCCCCGCAGAGTTTCGCGTACTCGGAAAAATCGGGATTGACGAGTGAGGTTTCCCAGACGTCGTAGTCTGCGCTTCTCTGCTCTTTGCTGATCTTCCCGAGCTCACTGTTGTTGAGAAGCACGTGGGTGATGTCCATCCCGTGCTTCACCGCGGTGGTGTACTCCGCCATATACTGAGCGAATCCGCCGTCTCCGGTGACTGCGATGACCTTGCGCCCGCGAAATTTGGGGTCGTCTTCTCGTGTGGCCGCCCAGGCGCCCATCGCCGCAGGGTACCCGAACCCTATCGACCCGAGGTAGCCACTCATGAGAATCGACTGACTCGTACACTCGAAGTAGCGTCCGAACGAGTACGTGTTGTTGCCGACATCGACTGCGATGATGGCGTCGTCAGGCACAGCACGAGTCAGCGCCGCGAATACCGCCGCCGAGTGAACGCCTGCGCCGGTTTCAGTCAGACGCGTGTTCTTCTCCTCCCGCCAAATCGACCATCGCTCCGCGACGTCGGCCCTCTGGTCGACGGCCTGGGTGCTTCCGAGACCGTCACGCATGAGGTTCGCAGTAACGCCGATCTCCCCCAAGACCGGAACGGTCACCGAATGGAATCGCCCGAGGGTCATCGGGTCGTAGTCGACCTGCACGATCGGCTTGTACGAGGTGATGCCTGTGTGATTGCTGAAGCTCGCGCCGAGCACGATCAGTAGATCGGCTTCGTTCATCACCCAGCTCGCGACCGGCGTGCCGCTGCGACCGAGGACGCCACACCCGAGTGGATGGGAGTCCGAGATGAGGCCCTTAGCCTTGAACGTGGTAAGGACCGGGCTGTTCAACGCCTCGGCCAGAGCCACCACGGAGTCCATCGCAAACCTCGCGCCGTGACCGACGACGATCGCAGGCCGCTTGGCCCGTCGGATCGCGCTCAGGGCTTCGTCGAGCGCTTCCGTGGGGGGTGCGATCGCGCGAGCACCCAGCCGACCCTCGGGCGAGCCCGCTTTGGCGTCGGGCAGGGTCTTGACCTGAACATCGTCTGGAAGAACCAGGTGCGAAACACCCCGCTCGACGATGGCGTGCTTGCACGCGAGACCGGCGATTTCGGCGAAGTCGGAGCTGTCCGCCGCCACGGCCGTGTAGGTCGCCACGCCGCCGTAGGCCGCTCCGAGATCGACTTCTTGGAACGCGCCCCGACCGATGAGCTTGGTGGGTACCTGCCCCGTAACCGCAAGCGCGGGCGCCCGGTCGACGTGCGCATCCCATAGCCCCGTCAGCATGTTGGTTGCACCAGGGCCCGCAATCGAAAAGCAGGCCGCGGGCCGTCCGGTGAGCTTCCCATACGCCGACGCCGCGAAAGCCGCGGCTCCCTCGTGGCGGATCCCGACGTACCCGAGGCGCCCCTTCTCCGTCTGTCGGCGCATCGCTTCGGCAAAACCGAGATTCGAATGACCCACCATCCCCCAAACCCAGCGAACACCCCAGTCGACCAGAGTCTCGACCATGACGTCGCTCGCGGTCCGGACATGGGCCTGCTCGTCCGGAAACGCGACGTAAACGCCGTCGTCGCGAACTTCCACCGGGAAGGTGTCGACGCCGTCGTCGAAGTCGCCAGGGGACTTGCCGTTGATCGGGTCAAAATCCCATCCGTGCCACGGGCACCGGAGCAATCCCTTTTCGATTGTTCCTTCACCGAGCGGCCCGCCTTGATGGGGACACTTGTTGTCGAGAGCGCCGTACTTGCCGTCGACGCGCGTCATGCAGAGGGTCAGATGCTTGCAGCTGACTGGCTTGACGCGTCCCTCTGGCAGCTCATCGAGTTCGAGGACCTTGAGCCACGTCGCTTTGTCCGTACCCATTCATCATTCCTTTCTCGCAGCGGTGCATCAGCAGCGACCGCCGAACCATCGGCGATTCACCCACGCGAGTAAAGACGTCTGAAGAGGAAGAGTGTTACGAACCGCTCGGAGCGGGCGTGGCGGAGTCTGCGTTCGCGGCCTCGCCAGCGGCGATCGGAGCGTCAACAACGCCGTCGCTCGAATCGCGACCCGCCCCGAGTCTTGCGTCACGCTGAGCATCTTCTTCGCGGAGACGGATTTTTCCGACGCGCTCCGGATACATACCCTGCTTTCCCTCGTAGAAGGCGCGGATCTTGTCCATATCGGCTTCGACATCCCCGGTGAGGGTGACGGTCGGACCAATGCCCCCGACCTTCTTGTCAAAGTCGAGATACGAAAGACAGACCGGAACGTTTGCAGCGCGGGCGATGTGGTAGAAACCGGACTTCCAGTACTCGACGTAGGAGCGAGTACCCTCTGCTGGCACCATCAGTACCAGCGACGGCTCTCGTTCGAAGGCTTCCACCATTTGCTCTACGACGCCGCCCTTGCGATGCCGTACGATCGGCATGCCGCCAAGGCTGCGAAAGAAGGTGCCATAGGGCTCCTTGAACAAGGTGTGCTTGCCCATCCAGCGGACGGGTATGTCGAACACGAAGGCCATGGCCAGCATGAACGGCATGTCCCAGTTGGTGGTGTGGGGTGCCGCAATGATGACGTACTTCTCTTCGTCAGGGCGCTTGCCGTCGGTCTTCCATCCGGCGGCCCGAAGGAAGCTCTCACCTAACCATCGTTTGAACATGGATGCCTCCGCACGCTTTCTCTCTAGGCGACTTGCGCGCGAGATAACACAGTCACCGCCCCCAAATGACAGAAGTTTTACATTACTCGAGCTCCCGACACCGAGCGCGTGCCGCAACGCACGAGGCGTTTCCGCAGCCAATCACGCGTCTGTAACCGGCACCACATCGACGACGATGCCGTTGAGCTGGGCCATCCCTGAGAAGTACTCCAGCCGGTCCGGACCATCGGCGGCAAGCAGGTTGACGTTCGCGCCCCCCGTCTTGCTCGCCACGCTCAGGCCGTCGGCGGCCTGGTGCCCCCATCCGTGCGGAAGGGCGACTGCACCGACCATCATCTCGTCGGTGAGCTGAACCGGTAGGCGCACGGCCGCCACGGCGCTCCTCACTTCGACGAGCTGCCCGTCCTCGACGCCTGCCTTCTCGCCGTCGGACGGATGCATGTAGAGGTAGTTCGTTCCACGTCGGCCTTCGACGAACCGAGGATGGTTGTGAAGCCAGCTATTGTGGCTGTGCTGCTCACGCTTGCTGATGAGTTTCAGCTTGTCGCGCTGCGCCACCTCTTGGTCGAACGAACTCTCGAGCTTCGCGGCAGCCGTGACGAAGGCCGCAGGAGCAAGGTCCACTTTTCCATCTTCGTGAACCACACGCTTGCCGAGAAAGTCGTTTCCCTGGTGAGGCTCGAGCAGTCGGCCGTGCTTGTCTTTTCGGAGACTCGTCAACGAACCGAGTCGAAAGCCCCGCGCCATCAGCGCGAGAAACCGCTCAGGGGTGAATGCGAGTCGCTTTCCTAGACCGGGAATCTTTCCGAGATCCATCCAGGCACTGAGTGCGCCCTGCACCAGGCGGCTTCCAAACACGTTGGCCCCACACGCTCGCGCGAGCTGAAGCAGGATCAGAGTCTCGTCTCGCTGCTCGCCCTCGACGGGAACGACCGCATCGGTGAACTGAGCGTAGGGCACGGGCTGCACACCCATGAGGGACTGAAAGACGAATGGGAGGTCGGCTCGCTGCATCGCGCTCGTGCCCGGTAGAATGTAGTGGGCAAGGTTCGCGGTCTCGTTGCGAAAGATGTCGATGCTGACCAACAGCTCGAGAGAGCGAAGCGCTTTTTCGAGGCGGCCATCGCTGTTCGGCACGGTAAGCAGGGGGTTTCCAGAAACCACGAAGAGCGCGCGAATCTGCCCTCGACCGGGAGTCAGAATCTCGTCGGCCATGAGACCAGCTGGAAAGGAGTCGGCAACTGAGGGTAGCTGCCCGATCCGCGACAGGTCTTTGCGAAGAGTGTGCCCGCCCTTCTTCGCGTACTTCGGAAAGTCTTTGACGTAGCCGTGCCCGACGAGGGTTCCACCCCGTCGGTCGAGGTTCCCCGTCACCGCGTTGATCGCTTCGAGAATCCAGAACGCGAGCGTCCCGTTGCTGCCCTGGTTGACGCCAGTCGACAAAAAGAGCGCAGAACCGTCGGATGACAGATACACATCGACCATCTCGCGCAGGGAGGCGGCGGAAATGCCCGTGATCTCCGCCGTGCGCTCGCACGGCCATGGTTTGGCCACTTCGGCCAACGCGTCGAGCCCTTTCATGTGGGCGCTGACCCGGCGGCGGTCGACCGCGTCGCGAGAGACCACTTCGTGTAGGAAGCTCAGCAGGAAGTAGACGTCGGTGTCGGGCCGGATGAACACCTGGGTACCGAGCTGCTTGGCCGTCTCGGTTCGGCGAGGGTTGACGAAGAAAACCCGCCCGCCCCGCTGCTCAATGGCACGGAGCCGCCGAATCGGATCGGGGAGCTGCATGAAGCTCGACCGCGACACTGCGGGGTTTGAGCCGATCATGATCAGACACTGAGTCCGGTCGACGTCGGGAAACGGCTGTATGAAGGGGAAGCCGTATAGCCGCTCCGCGACCGCGAACTTGTTGTTGCAGTCCTGTGAACCCGTTTGAAATAGGTTTCGCGAGCCGAGCCCTTGGAGGAGGGCCGCGGTAAGAATCGGGGGCATCAGGCTGAAGCTGATCGGGTTCCCCAGGTAGGCTGACACCGAATCGCCCCCACCCTCGGCGACGAGCTGCTTAACCTTCTGGCCTATCTCCTCGAGGGCCTGGGTCCACGAAATCTCTTCGAACCGATCGCCGACTCGCTTGAGCGGAACCCGTAGTCGATCGGGCGAGTGGTGGATCTCGTGATACCTCAGGCCCTTGATGCACGCGTAGCCGCGACTCACCACGTGGTCCTTGTCGGGCTCGAGCGCCACGATCTGGTCGCCGTCGACCGTCGCCACAAGCCCACAGGTGGGTTCGCAGATACGGCAGAACGTATGCTTTTTTTGAATCGTCACGGCGTGCAGAATGACAGTCGGCGCTGCGTTTCACAAGCTCCGCAAGCCCCTGGGGCAACCGGCTGCTATGACGCCGGCGGAGCAACTTGCATGACTAAGACCTTGAGTATCATCGGTATCGTATTGGCAGTCGCAGTGGGCGCCGGCTGCAGCACCGACAATGGCGAACTCGGCTCGGGCGGCGCAGGGGGCACGGGCGGCGCTGCCGGAACGGGCGGCGCAGGCGGCTCCGGCGCGGTCGCCGGTAGCGGCGGTATGGGCGGTGTACCGATCACATGCACCACACCCTCCGAGATTCTGAACTGTGACGGCGCGGTCTTGAACATTGCACACCGAGGGGGTCGTCGAATTCGACCGGAGCATACGCTTCTTGCATACGAGCAGGCCCTCATCGACGGCTCCGATATCCTCGAACTCGACCTGCATGCGACGAGCGACGGAGTGATCGTGGTCATGCACGACGACACCATCAATCGTACGACCGATGGTGAAGGCGCGATCAAGGAGATGACCTTCGACGAGCTGCGCACCTACGATGCGGGCTACGACTTCACGCCCGATGGCGGAGAGACCTATCCATACCGAGGAACGGGTCTGGTCGTCCCCACTCTCGTCGAAGTTCTCGACGAGTTTCCGGGCGTGCCTTTCGTCATCGAGATCAAGCAGGGCGAGCCTTCAATCGTCGATGACTTCGTGGCCATCGTGCGAGACTACGATGTCGTGTCGCAGCTAAACGGCGCGGCCTTCGATGTGAACGTATTGACCGAGCTGCGCGCCGCTGCGCCTGAAATGAAGACCAGCTTCGGAGAGACGGAAGTGGTCGAGTTCTACGCGCTATCGCTGAACGAAAACGGGATCGACCCCGAGTACGTTCCTCCGGCCGAATTCCTCCAGGTGCCGCCACGCCGAGGAGAGCTCGACGTGCTGCACGACCGCTTCATCCCGACCGCGCACGAGCTCGGGCTGAAGGTGCACGTCTGGACGATCAACGACCCGGAGGAGATGCGGCAACTCATCGAGATGGGCGTCGATGGCATCATGACGGACCTTCCTCCGACGCTGACCGAAATCATTGAAGAGACCGGTACGGGGATCCCGAGCTCCGAGCCCTAACGTCTCGCGCGGTGTCCGCGCGAATCAAATGGCGCCGGACCAACTCAGGCGGTCTCGACGAGGAGCTTGAGCGCGTCGTGGGTGGTGTAAATCCCCACGATCTGCGTGCCATCAACCACCACCGCAGACCCGTACTTGTGCTCGAGCATGTGCTTGAGGACGTCGATCAGCAGTTCGCTCTGGCTGACCGTATACGCTTCCTGCGTCATTGCTTCTTCCACAGTCGTGTTGTCGGGGTTGACCTCGTTGAGGCCCGCAATCATCCCGAGGTCGCGATCGCTGACGATGCCGTAGAGTTCGCCCCCGTGAAGCACGGGTAGATGGCGAATCCCGTGCTTCTGCATCATTTTCTGCGCGAACGTAATCGTCTGTTCGCTGCCGACGGTATGAGGAAGCGGAGTCATGAAATCAGCAATCGGTGCGTTCTTGTCCATCGTGGACTCCCTTATCACGTTGTTTTTCGTAGGGCACGGCCAGAACCGGTAGAGATTCCCAAGCGACCCGTAGAGTCTCTCGACGCTGCAAGCGTGGCCGATTCCTCGGCCCGAGGCGACGCAAATCGTTCGAACCGCCGCGCAAGCGATGCACTTCTTGCGCACCGAGTTCGATTTCATTTCGAGGGCACCTGCTGTAGGCTGCGTCGACGAAAAGGAGCAGGCGCGATGGCAATCATTGGCTCGTTGATGAAGACAGACTTGGTGACGGTGAGCCCCGGCGAAACAGTCGCGGCGGCCGCTCAGCGCATGTCGAAGAATCACGTTGGAGCGGTTCTCGTCGTCGAGAACGACACGATTCGAGGGATTCTCTCGGAGCGCGACATCGTCGACCGCGTGGTTGCTGCGGGCAAGGATGCTTCGAACACGCTCGTCTCCGACGTCGCCACCGCCGATGTCGTCGCCGTCGACATCGACACCCACGTCAGACAGTGCGCCGAGATACAGCTTTCCAAAGGGGTCCGCCACCTTCCGGTGACCCGCGACGGAAAGCCTGTCGGTATCCTGTCGAGCCGTGACTTCCTCGCATACATCGTGGAGGGCCTCGAGCGGGTCGTCGACAAGGTGCGCTACGAAAAGGCTCTCGGTGAGGGCGAGGACCCGTACGACCATCTCGGCGGTTCCTACGGACGCTGAGGAACTGCCCTAGGGGCGCGACCGAAGCACTGCGCGCAACACGTCTCTTCGCGTGACGAGCCCAACGACGCGATTTGCTTCGACGACGGGGAAACGCCGATGCTTGCCCTCGACGAATCGGGTCGCCACGTCGAGCAAGGTGTCTTCGGCGCTCACAGCCTGGACGTCTGGGCTCATGTAGTCGCGAACGCAGCCGCCCCGCTCATCGTGATACTCCGCGATGAGCGCCGCGCGCAGGAAGTCCCGTTCGGTCAGCACGCCGATGAGAGTGCCTTTAGAATCGACGACCGGGGCGCCGGAGATCTTGCGCTCCACCATCACGTTTGCCGCATCGAGCAGATCGGTCTCGGGGGTAAACACCACCGGCTTCGGGACCATGACATCACGAACCCGGAGTTTGCCGCGCCCCTTCATGCGTGACTCCGCCGTGGACATGGCTTCGCGGATTCGTCGCTACCTCGTCCGCAGGTGCCGCAGCCACCACTTTGATTGAGCCCCCCGCAGCTCCCACGAATTCCCTCGCGGCCCGCGAGGCGACCGAGTGCAAGACCCGTGAAAGCCAGGCAAAACACCGCAAAACTGACGACGAATACCATCATGGCCTTCAACCTCCGAAATCGTCGAACATGATGTTGTCCTCGGAGACGCCGAGGTCTCGAAGCATCTCGGTCACCGCCGCGATCATCAACGGCGGCCCGCACATGTAGTATTCGCAGTCCTCGGGCGCGGGGTGGTCCTTCAGGTAACGGTCAAACGCGACCTGGTGAATGAACCCGACCGGCCCGTCCCAGTTGTCGCCCTCGGCGGGTTCCGAGAGTGCCGCGGTGTAGGTGAAGTTGTCGTGCTCGGCGGCAAGCGCTTCGAACTCATCCTCGTAGAACAGGTCACGCTTGGTGCGCACACCGAACCAAAACGAAATCCGGCGATGGCTTCGCAATCTCTTCAGCTGATCGAAGATGTGGGAGCGCATCGGCGCCATGCCAGTGCCACCACCAATGAAGACCATCTCGCGCTCAGTGTCCCTTGCGAAGAAGTCTCCGTAGGGGCCGGCGATGGTGACTGCATCGCCCGGCGCCAGTTGAAACAAGTACGATGAGACGACGCCTGGCGGCACACGGCCCTGCATGCCCGGAGGAGGCGTTGCGATGCCGATGACGAGAATGATGACGCCCTTTTCGTCTGGGTAGTTGGCCATCGAGTACGCGCGCGTGGTGGGCTCGGTCGCTTCTGCGACGAGCGGCCACAGATTGCGACGGTCCCACTCGGGGCGATACTCGTCGTCGATCGCGAAGTCTTCGAAGCGGGCGTCGTAGACGGGGCAGTCAACCTGCACGTAGCCGCCGGCTTTGAAGGGCACTTCTTCGCCAGCAGGCAGTTCGAGCACGATCTCCTTGATGAACGTGCTCACAGACCGTGTGGACCGCACCGTGCAAAGCCACTTCTCCACCCCGAAGAGCTCCTCGGGAATCCGTATGCGAAGGTTTTCGCGCACCGATACCTGGCAACCAAGGCGCATGTGGTCCGCCGCCTCCCGACGGCTGATCGTCCCCGTCTCGGTGGGCAACAGTGGCCCTCCACCGGCCAAGACCTGCACCCGGCACTGGCCGCAGGTCCCTTGGCCACCGCAGGCACCGGGCAGCAAGACCCCGACGTCGGCCAAGGCGCCGAGGAGCTTGCGACCCGACGGCACGTGGTACGTGCGGTCTTCGTTGACGACGAGCTCCACCTCGCCGCTTCCGACGAGGCGGGCGCGCGCGACGAGGATCAGCACCGAAAGCGCCATGATGATGGCCGTGAACACAGAAACTGCTGCGACGATTTCCTGCATCTTCAGTGCCCTAAAGCTGGATGCCCGCGAAAGCCATGAAGCCGAGCGACATCAGCCCGACGATGATGAACGCAATCCCGAGCCCCTGAAGCCCGGCGGGCACGTCGCTGTACTTGAGCTTCTCACGAATCCCCGCGAGCCCCACAAGGGCAAGCGCCCACCCGACGCCGCTCCCGATCCCGTACACCACGCTCTCGGACATCGTGTAGTCACGCTGCACCGAGAACAGCGTTCCACCGAGAATCGCGCAGTTGACGGTGATGAGGGGAAGGTAGATCCCGAGCGCATGAAACAAGGTCGGGAAGAATCGCTCGAGGACCATCTCTAGGAGCTGAACCATTGCAGCGATGATCCCGATATACGTAACGAGCCCGAGGAAACTCAAGTCCATCTCGGGAAGACCCGCCCATCCGAGCGCGCCCTCGCGCAGCACGAAGTGATAGAGAAACGTGTTGGTCGGTACGGTGATGAGCTGCACGACGATGACGGCGGCGCCGAGCCCGAGGGCCGTCTTGACCTGCTTCGAGACCGCGAGGAACGTGCACATCCCGAGAAAGAAGGCGAGCGCGAGGTTTTCCACGAACACCGACGCGATGAAGAGCTCGACGTAGTGACCCATCAGAGCGCCTCCGTTCGATGCACCTCGTGGATGCGGTATTCGGGCTTCTCGACCTGCTCGACCTTCCAAGACCGAATGCCCCAAATCAGAAACCCGATGACGAAGAACGCGCTCGGAGGCAGGAGCATCAAGCCGTTGGGCTCGTACCAGCCACCGTTGGCGACCGTTGGCAGAATCTCGTACCCGAGTAGCGTCCCCGAGCCGAGCAGCTCGCGGGTACTCGCCACAAGAATCAGAATCAGGCTGTAGCCAAGCCCGTTCCCGAGCCCGTCGAGAAAGCTCAGCCCCACGGGATTGCTGGACGCGAAGCTCTCCGTACGGCCCAAGATGATGCAGTTGGTGATGATCAAGCCGACGAACACCGACAGCTCCCGACTCATCTCGAACGCGTAGGCCTTCAAGAGCTGATCGACGAGAATGACGAGCGACGCGATGATCGTCATCTGCACGATGATGCGAATGCTGTTGGGCAGCACTTTGCGAATTGCGCTGACGGCAACGTTCGACAGCGCCGCCACGGCGGTCAGCGCCATCGCCATGTAGAGCGATGGGAGGAGCGACGTCGTGACGGCCAGCGCCGAGCAGATGCCCAACACGTGGAGAGTCACCGGGTTGTTGTCGACCACCGGTTCGAAGAGCGCGCGCTTGGCCTCGGATCTCATGTTCCCTCCCCGAGATTGAGTGTTTTCAAGTACGGGCCATAGCCGTGTTCGCCAAGCCAGTACCCGACGAGCCGGGTCACACCGTCCCCCGTCAGCGTGGCGCCCGATATCCCGTCGACCTTGTACTCAGCCTGCGGGTCGTTGGCGGACACCGGTCCTTTGATCACCTCGAACTTCACGGCGCCGCTTGGGTCGTAAATGCGCTTCTCCTCCCAACGCGCGTTCCAGTCGCGGTTGGCGATTTGATCGCCGAGCCCTGGGGTTTCTCCGTGCTCGTAGAAAACGACGTCGGCTACCGTGTTGCCGTCGGGCTCGAGCGCGATGAACCCGTACATCGTCGACCAGAGGCCGTAGCCCGATACCGGAAGTATGATGCGATCGATCGCGTCTCCGTCGCGCACCAAATACACGAGACCCAGCTTCGCCCGACGGCCCACACGTGCCTGGTCGATCCCAGGGGGCACCGCGACACTCAGCTGGGGGTCGCGCGCGGCCGCGAGGGCATCGAAGGTCTCCGGATCGACCGCATCGGTGTACTGGCCCGTCTCGAAGTCGACGACGCGAGGCTCGATGCGCTCGAACGCCTCGTCGAGCTCGCCTCCTTCTTCGAGCAAACCGGCAACTCTCAGGATGTTTCTGCGGACGTCTTGGCGCTGGTTTTCAAGTTGGAGCGGCCGTAGCGCAACTGCCGCCGACGCAACGACTGCGGAGCAGACCAGGCTGACCATCAGGGCCACGAGCAGGGTCCGCGAAACAGTCTCCTGCTTGTTTGAGACGGAGTCAGGCACTGCGGCGCACCCTTCTGCGAATGTTCGCTTGCATGACGAAGTAGTCGATCGTCGGCGCGAAGATGTTCATGAACAGGATCGCGAGCATAATCCCCTCGGGGAAGGCGATGTTGACGACGCGAATAACGACCGTCAGCGCACCAATCAGCACCCCGAATATCCATCGCCCCGGGTTGGTCACGCACGCACTTACCGGATCGGTCGCCATGAACACCATGCCGAACGCGAAACCCCCGAGGACGAGATGCCAGTACCAGGGCATTGCAAACATGGGATTGGTGTCCGACCCGACCGCGTTGAACATCAGAGCCGTCGCCACCATCCCGACGAAGACCCCGACGATGATCCGCCACGAGGCGACTCCGCTGACCATCAGGAACACACCTCCGAGCAGGCAGGCCAGCGTAGAGGTCTCGCCGAGAGAGCCCTGAATCGAGCCGAGGAATGCGCTCGTCCAGCTGACTCCCGTCTGCAGGATGCCGGGTACGCCGGCCTCGGCACCGATCGCGAGCGGGGTGGCACCCGTCACGACGTCCACCGGGGGCACGAACACCGACTCGCCGGACTGGCTTGCCGGGTACGCAAAGTAGAGGAACGCCCTTCCCGCAAGCGCCGGGTTGATGAAGTTCTTCCCGGTTCCGCCGAACACCTCCTTGCCAATGACCACGCCAAAAGAGATTCCGAGAGCGACCTGCCAGAGGGGCGTCGTCGCGGGAAGAATGAGCGCGTACAGAATCGAGGTGACGAAAAACCCTTCGTTCACCTCGTGATTTCTGATGGCCGCGAATAGCACCTCCCAGAAGCCGCCTGCGGCGAGGGTCACTGCATAGATCGGAAGGAAATACAGCAGTCCGTGGAAGAGATCGGCGGCGACGCTCGTAGGATCGGCCGACACCCCGAGGGCACTCATCAGAGCGCCTCTCCATCCTTCAACACCGCCTAGCCCGAGGTCTTGAATCACGAGGTTCGCTTCGTAACCGGTGTTCCACATGCCGACGAGCGTGCACGGCAGGACGCCTAGGACGACCAGCCCCATGACCCGCTTCAGGTCGATCGCGTCCCGCGTGTGCGGCGCGTGCCTCGAGACGTCGGGAGGCGAATAGAAAAGGGTGTCGAGCATCTCGTAGACCGCCTGGAAGTTCTCCAGCCGCCCACCTTTGGCGAAGAAGGGCTCGGCCCGGTCGAGCAGCCTGCGCAGCGGCTTCATGCTTGCTCCTCCGCGATACTGTCGAGGGTCTCCCTGAGGAACGCGCCGTACTCGTATTTACTGCAACAGACGAAGGAGCAGAGCGCGAGGTCTTCCTCATCGAGCTCGAGGCAACCAAGCGCGCGCGCCGTATCGGAATCGCCCACGATGAGCGCCTTGAGCAGGGGTGCAGGCAGCACGTCGAGCGGCATCACTTTCTCGAAGTTGCCGATTGGCACCATCGCGCGCGGACTGCCGTGCTGCGACGTGGTGAGCGGATACTCGTGTGCGCGACCGCGGAGACTCGAAGTGAACGCATGAATCGCCGAGTACTTGTCGAACCCCGGAGAGAGCCAACTGAGGAACTGACGTTCGCGGTCTTCGCGAAGCACGGTAATTTGGAGGTCGAAGGGCCCAAGGTAGCGCGCGTACCCTGCTGCCCGTCGTCCCGACAGCACGGAGCCCGAGATGACGCGGCACTCCCCCGGCTCGAGCTCCGAGTCGAGCAAGTCCTCGGTGCTTGCTCCGATGCGGGTGCGAACGAGACGTGGACGCTTCACCATCGGCCCGCCAAGGGCGACGACTCGCTCGGTGGAGATACGCCCCGTCGTCATAAACGCGCCGATCGCAATGACGTCCTGGTAGTTCAGGTGCCACACCGTCTTGTGCTCTCCCACCGGGTCGAGAAAGTGAATGTGCGTGCCCGGCAGTCCAGCGGGATGAGGCCCTTCGAACGTTGCTGCAGTCACCGATTCGACCTGCGGCCGCGGCAGGTCTGGCCCCGGGCTCTGACAAACGTAGAGCGCGCCGTCGGTCAGCCGACTGAGCGTTGCAAGACCGTCCTCGAAGTGGTTGGAACGCTCGGTGATGATCGGCCGCGGATCTGCAGCAAGCGGATTCGTATCGATGGCGGTTACGAAAATCGCGTGAGGCGCCGTTCCCGGCGCGGGCGCTGTGCTGAAAGGCCGCGTTCGAAGACAAGGCCAGAGACCCGACGCGAGAAGCGCTCGTTGAACCTCACCGCGATCGAGCTGCGAAAGCTGCGTCCGGTCGTAGGCAGTGAACTGCTCCTCCTCATGCCCTTCGAGTTTGACGACGACCGTCTGCAGGGCACGACGTGCACCGCGATGAATCGCCACGACCTCCCCTGCTCCCGGCGAGGTGTACTTCACCTCCGGGTGGCGCTTCGCAGAGAACAAAGGTTGGCCCAGCCGAACTCGATCTCCGATCTCGACTTCGAGCTGTGTGCGCTGGCGGCCATAGTCTGCTGCAACGAGCCCAACCCAACGCACCGCCTTCCCAGGTTCGATGCGCGGTGCGGGTGCCCCCGAGATGGGGATGTCGAGACCTCTTCGAATCGTCACGTGCATCGCAGATCGATCGTCCGGGCGAAGCGCTACTGTATCCCAAAATGCGCCGTTCGGGGACCTGCCAAATATGCGCCCTCCGAGCAATCACGCGAATGAAGTGCGTCAGCGAGACCCGACTGTTGCTGCTATCGCCGAGCCTCAGGCTCCTAGCGCGAAGTCGGCAGCGCTGGTAGATCTTCTCTTCTTGCAGGAGGCACTGATGACCGACGAACCCGAAGACAAGTCCTTGAAAGAGGAGCTCGACGATACCCGGAACGAGATGCAGCGGATGGCGGAAGAGATCCGTGTGAAGCTTCACTTGGCCGGAATGGACGCCAAAGACGCGTGGAACGAAATGCAGCCACAGATTGAGGACTTCGAGCAGAAGTTCGACATCAAAGCCGAGGAGATCGGCGAGGAGCTCAAAGCCCTCGGCAGCGACATCAAGAAGCGGCTCGTCAACATCCTCGAGAAGATCCGCGCGGACTGAGTCCTCAGCGTGAGGCCCACGCTTCGCGTCGTCCCGCTACATCGTCCTACGTCGCAGGCTCGCGGTGCCGGACGACGAACACGCTACAGGGGGCGTTTCGAACGACCGTCTCGGCGACGCTGCCGAGCAGCCGGCGCATGACGCCGGTGCGCCCATGGGAACCGAGGATGATTAGCTCGGCGCCGTTTTTCTCCGCTACTTCACATATTGCGGTCGCCGGCTGATTGCTCGCCACGGCGTCGTACTGCACCTCGTTGTCGGATAGCTTTCCGAAGTGAGCATCGCGCGCGCGCCGAAGTTCGCGCATCGCCTCGGAGTGCCACTCGCCCGCGTGCTCGCCAGCATGCGGTGCGCAGACGTGAAGAAGCAGTACTCGAGACTCGGCTCGGTCGACGAGCTCGCTTGCTCTCTCGAGAGCGGCCTCCGAACAGCTCGAGAAATCGGTGCAGACCAGAGTCAGTGGCTTCATCAGCACGCTCGGAGATAGCCAAAATCAGAGAGCGTGGCAAAGGCTCTAGAACCCTACCGCGCCGCTCGAATCCAGCAGAACCTCCCGGGCTTGCTCCGGGACTGCTTCCCGACACGGCCGAGCTTCCCGGAGTTATCGTAATGATTTCACTGCAGAATCACGATAACGCAATGCGTAACTTGACAGTGTTTACTGTCATACTTATAAATGACGCATTAGGAGGTGCTCGTTATGCAATTAGGCATCCTTACTCTTCTCGCCTGGACGGCCTTCGTGCTCGTGGCGCTCGCTCCTGGAATCCTATCGAGTCAGTTCACTCGCGGTGATGGGGCCACCCCCGCATAGTCGCCCTGTTCGATGAACGATCACGACGAGGCCACGTTCACCATCGATGAACTCGCCGCGCGCAGCGGGGTGCCGAGCCGAACCATTCGGTTCTACCAGAGCAAGTGTGCGCTGCCCGCGCCAGTGCGGCGTGGGCGGAAAGCGTACTACGGCCAAGCGCACGTCGACCGACTCGAGCTCATTGCTCGACTTCAGGACCGCGGACTGCAAATCCGCGCCATTCGCAACCTGCTCGAGCAGCTCGATTCGGGCCAAACTTCGATGGAAGACTGGCTCGGATTCGAAGCCGAGCTGCGCACGCCGTGGAGCCACGACGTCCCGGTTCTGCTGAGCGAAGATGAGCTGCAGCATCGGATCGCAGAACGCCCGCCAGGACTACTCGCAGCGCTGCTCAAAGCAGGCCTCGTCGAACGTGAGGCGAACCAGTACCTCGTGCGGAGTCCGGCGCTGCTCGACATGGCCCTCGATCTCGAACGCCATGGAATCGACATCGAGACCGCTCACGAGGCGACCGAGATTCTCGCCGGCCACCTTGCCAAGGCGGCCAAGGAACTGAGCCACTACTTTCAAGAGAACGTGCAGCAGCGCTTTCCCGAAGGGTCGAGCGAGCTGCTCGGAGCACTCAAACCCGTAGCTCTGCAAGCAGCGTCGGTGGTGTTCGCGCGCGAGGTTCAGCAAGCGCTCGAGCAGATGCTGCAAGAGGGTCGCATCCAACCGCTCGGCGCGCGCGCGGCGCAGGACGGCGAGGAACCGCGGACGCCGGCACCCTCGAACTCGCCGGCCAAGCAGACCAAACGTCTCTCACGCAAGTGACACGAGCACCTTGCCGGTACGGCCCGGACGACGCGCGTGCTGCAGCGCTTCGCGCAGATGAGTCAGCTCGTAGACCTGTTCGACCGGCGTATCGAGCACACCCTCCGCGATGAGCGAGGCAGTCTTGCGTACGAGCATCAGTCGTTCGAAGACGGAGCGTTCGGCAAGGAAGGCCGGCAGATAGAACCCCGAGAGTCGGGTCATCGGCATCATCAAGTCTCGCGGTGGAATCGCCAGCGGCTTGCCGCTCAAGGTGCCAAAGCAGACCATCTGACCACCTGGCTCGAGGCACCGTAGAGCGTCCGAACCAAGATCCCCGCCAACGCAGTCGAGCACGCTCGATACACCGCGAGGCGCAATCGCCTGGACTGCAGGCAGGAGCCGCTCGTCCTCGAGCGCGATCACATATTCGGAGCCTTCGTGACGAAGCCGCTCGGCCCCGGCACGACTGCGCACGACGTCGATCACGCGAAATCGATCGATCTTCGCAAGCCGGCGGACCATGGCGCCGAGCGCGGAGCCTGCCGCAGTCTGCAGCAGCGTAGCCTTGGGGGGAACGCTCAGCACGTGTCGCACGAGCGCCATCGCGGTCAGTGGATTCACGAAGAACGAGCAGGCCTGCTCGTCGCTGAGCTTCGACGACACCGGAAACGCACGCTTCGCGTCGATGAGGGTGCTCTCCTGCCAGGTGCCGTTGGGTGGCCCGCCAACCACGGCGACGCGCTTGCCAACCAGACGCTTCCCGAGCAGCCCGGGCCCGGCTTTTTCGACCACCCCCACGCCCTCGACGCCGAGCGAGTACGGCGGCGAGGCAAACGGCGGGTTGCCGTGGCGATCTGACGGACGGTCGACGCCCTCATTCCAAATCAGGCGGCTGAACGCGCTCTGGTAGGTGCCTTCGAGATAGTTGAAGTCGGACGGATGAATCGGTGCCAAGCTCATTCGCACCAGGACCTGGCCCGCTCCGGGCCTCGGTGTCGCTACGTCGCGAATCTCGACCGCTGCTGGGTCGGTGGTGAACGATTCAATCCAAGCGGACTTCACGAAGCTGCCCTTCGGTCACGAATCTTGCGGCCCCGTCAGCCCACTGGGCATCGCGAACGGCCAATTCGATGCGACGGTACCTCCGTCGACTTCGAGACTCTTGCCGGTCACCCAGCCACCGGCCGGCGACAGCAAATAGAGCGCAGCGGATGCGATGTCTTCGACCGTACCCAGGCGCCCCATCGGCGTGAGTTCCTCCATCTGCCGACATAGATCCTTGTCGGCGGTGACCATCCCCAACGCGTCGGTCTCGGTGGCACCAACCGCGATGGCATTGACGCGTACGTGCGGCGCCCACTCGTGCGCCAGCAGTCTCGTCATGTGCGTCATCGCCGCCTTGGCTGTTCCGTAGGCGACGAACCCTCGGTCTACGAGGTGCGAGATGCCGGAGGAGATGTTGACGATTGCCCCGTGCCCGCGCTTGGCCATCGAAGGGGCCAGAAGCCGTGACATGTGCATCGCCGTGGTGACGTTGAAATGAAACGAGCTGTCCATCTCCTTGTCGGTGCACATCAGCGCGGGACCAGGGAGGGTTCCTCCGACGTTGTTGACGAGGAAGTCGACGCCACCGAACTCTTCAAGAGCACGTTCAGCGAGCCGGTCGAGTTGCTCCGGCACGAGTGCATCGGTCGGCACGACGAGCGCGCGGCGTCCGACCCTTTCGACGAGGGACGCAACTTCGCGCAGCGGCTCCTCGCGCCGCGAACCAATGACGACATCGGCGCCGGCCTCCGCGAGCGCGATGGCGATTCCACGTCCGATGCCGCGCCCTGCCCCCGTAATGACGGCGACGCGGTCGGTTACCTTGAAGCGATCTAGAATCATGCGAGCGTTTCTCCGGCGCGGAATGTCGGGCATTGCGGGCTTGAACGCAACCCCGCACATGCCCATCCTGCCGGTTCCAATCGCTCAACGCCCCGGATTCTGCCCATCGCCCCCAGCAACCCAATGACTGCAGCCTTCTTCGACATGGACCGGACCTTGCTCCGCGTGAACAGCGGCACACTCTGGGCCAAGCACGAGCTCCTTGCGGGCAATATTTCGCCAAGACAGTTCGGACGGGTCGCGATTTGGAACGTCCTCTACCACCTGTCCGTCATCGACATCGAGACGGCATTCACAGAGGCAGTCGCGCACTATCGGGGCAAGGAGTACGACGCACTGCAGCGGGAAGCCAAGCGCTGGTTCCTTGCCGACGTCGCCCATCATCTACGTCCCGGAGCAAGTCGCGCGCTCGAAGAGCATCGTGCCCAGGGCCACCCTGTCGTGTTGCTCACGAGCGCTTCCGCGTTTGCGTCACGAGTCGCGGCCGCCACCTGGGGTCTGGACGACTACCTTTGCAACGATTTTCCGACAGATGACGAAGGCAAGCTCGTCGGCACGTTTTCGACCCCGCTCTGCTACGGCGCCGGCAAAGTCTTCCATGCGAGCGCTTGGGCAGCGGAGCGCGGAATCGACCTGTCCGCGTGTTACTTCTACACCGACTCGTTGACCGACCTCCCGATGCTGGAAGCCGTTGGGTATCCGCGGGTGGTCGATCCCGATCCACGCCTGAGCCGGGTCGCCAAGGCCCGAAGGTGGCCTGTGCTCGACTGGTAAACGCAAGGCTGGCAATCGCCCGAAGGGCAATGGTATAAGTGGCGGCCTCAAGGTCACGCTGATGCTCCAAGCCCGCGAAACCACTACGTACCGCCTCGCCGAGGGCCTTCCGATCAGCATGCGTCCGCGCGACTGGTTCTTCGTGGCCTGCTTCTCGTTCTTCGCGTTTTCTTCCTTCTTCTCGGACTCCTGGCACGCCCTCGGACTCCTCGAGGGCGACGCGTTCTGGGCGCGCGCCAACCGCTGGTACGCCGAGGTCGCCAACGACCAATTCTTCGCGGCCGACCATCCGTTCCTGCGAATCAACACCGGCATCTCCGGAATGATCTACGGGCCGTTCTATCTGGTGTTGGTCTACGCCTTCATCAAAGGAAAGAACTGGATCCGGATTCCGGCCTTCATCTACGTCGGGGCGATGCTCCACGGCATGCTGGAGTTCTGCATCGCCGAGTACTGGATCGGCCCTCCTCCTGGCAACGCCCTGATTTTCTGGCTTTTCAACGGCCCCTACGCGCTGATTCCGATTCTGCTCGCGTTTCGGATGCGCAAGCCCAACCCTTTTGGCGACGCGTCCACCTGAGTTTCACTTCTTGCATCATGCGCCGAGCCGTGGCGTAACTGGATCATGCACCCCTGGCACGACGTCTACATCGACGAGGCTCAGCTTGCGGAGATTTTCCCGGTCGTCATCGAAGTGCCGATGGGAAGCAAGAACAAGTACGAGCTCGACAAAGAAAGCGGCCTCCTCAAGCTCGACCGCGTGCTCTATAGCGCGGTGCACTACCCCGCGAACTACGGGTTCGTTCCGCGTAGCTTCTGCGACGACGGCGATCCGCTCGATGTCCTCGTCATCTGCCAGGCTCCCGTCGTCCCCTTGACGATCATGAGCGCACGCGCCGTGGGCGTGATGCGGATGCGGGACGACAAGGGTATCGACGACAAGATCATCGCAATCAGCGCGAACGATCCGGAATACGAGGAGCGGCGCCAGCTCGAAGACCTGCCGGAGCACAAGCTCCGCGAGATTCAGCGGTTCTTCGAAGACTACAAGGCGCTCGAAAACAAAGAGGTCGTCGTCTCCGGCATTCAGGAGCGCGAGTCAGCGCTTACGATTCTACGAGAGTCACTCGAGCTCTACCGCAAGCTTCGGCGCGGCGAACTCGCCAAGCCCTGAGCCTGGCGGCAGCCGGTCAGGGCGCCTGGAACATCGCGTCTGAAAACCCGTTGTCGAAGCGCACGCCAGTGCTGATCTCGTCCGTCCATTTCACTTGCTTGCCCGTTTCGCGAAGCCTGCCGGACCAGGTCGCCGGGGCATACCGTCTCCTCATCGGAAGCAGCACGCCCTCCACCCTTTCGTATTCGACCGTCATGAGGAGCGGCTCGGTCCTCCCGAAGTCGAGCACGGTGAAGAGGAACTGGTCGACCCGCTTCGTTTTCGGATTGATGTAGAGCAGATAGGTGTCCGAGACGTCGCCTACCCCAGCGTCGAACGTGACTTCGACCAGATCGTAGACCGTCCCGCCTGCACTCCGCTTGCCTCGATACGCGTAATTCATCCCGGGATCGAGAAGCTTGAAGGTCATCGCGAACCAGTAAAAGTTGGTCTTGCGAAGGAAGTCCGCTCGTTTCAGCGCCGCCGGATCTCGCACTCGTTTCCCCGCGTCAGTCTGCCAGGTCGTCTTGCCATCATGCCCCTGGACGATGACACCGGGAGCATCCGGAAACGCGTTTTCGTGCATGTCGTAGCGCGCCCACGACTTCTCACCCTCGAAACGATAGCGTTCAATCGACAGGTCGATGGCACCGGTGTCCGCGTTTCGGTAGAGATAGGTATACTCGACATCCCGTTTGGCTCGGAGGGCGTCGCGACCGCCGGCTTCCTCGACCACCTTGGCCACGAGCGCGCGCGGATCGGGATTCGCAGCTTGCATCGGCGTGGCCCACGAGAGCGCGAAGACTCCCAGCAGTAGGACAGTGATGCTTCGTTGCGTGCTCACGCTTCCAGGCCTTTCTGCGCGACCAATCAGACTATCAGTCGCCGTGTCGGGAACCTTCCGAGTCTCGGCAGTGTGGGTAGCCCCAATCCCTTGGAATTCCAGGTAGGCTACTTGCCTTACAGGATCTCCTTGATAAGGTCCCGCTCCAAACTGCGAATCTATGGATTTTTTGGAGGGTATATGAACAAAGCAAGTTGGATATTCTTGCTCACGGTCAGCTTGGCGCTGACTGCAGGTTGCGCGAAGGATGAGCTCCTCGCGAAGGACGCTCGGATTGCCGACCTCGAGGTTATGACCGAGGACACCGCCGCGCAGCTCGCGCAGTGCACGAAGGACCGCGAGAACCTCAACAAGCTCGTCGCCGGCTACACCAGCGACATGAAGGAGCAAAAGGGTCAGATGTCCGCGATGGAGGCCGCGCTCGCCGCCGCCGCTGCCCGCGAGGCTCAAGCGCAGACGCGCCTGAACGAGTACAACTCGATGCTCCGTCAGCTCAAGTCGATGATGGACGCTGGAAAGCTCGACGTCAGCGTACGCAACAACAAGCTCGTCGTATCGCTTCCCGAGGCGGTCCTCTTTTCAAGCGGCCAAGCCAAGCTCAAGCCCGAGGGCGTGAAGGTCCTCGCCGACGTGGGTCCCATCCTCGCGAGCCTCAAAGGCCGCTCATTCCAGATCGGTGGCCACACTGACAACGTGCCGATTAGGACGAAGCGCTTCCCGTCGAACTGGGAACTTTCCGGCGCTCGCGCAATCGACGTCACCAAACTCCTGATCGAATACGGCGTCCCAGCCGACCGCGTTTCGGCAGCGGCCTACGCTGCAACCCAGCCGATTGCGTCAAACGACACTCCCGAGGGCCGTGCGCTCAACCGCCGCATCGACATCGCGCTCGAGCCGAACCTCGACGAGCTTCCCGACCTCTCGAGCATCGACGTCAAGAAGTAAGCCGCCGCGGTTCATCCGTGCATGGCAACGACAGGACGCGCCGCAGTGCATGACGCACCCGGCGCGTTCGTCTTTAAGCGCCCCTACGGCTTGCCCGCAGCAGCCTGCACCTCTTCGAGGAGGCCACGGCTGTAGATCCGGCCGACCAAACGTTCGCGCGTCTCGAGTGCAGCCTTCTCCCATTCCGCCCGGTAGGGAGTCGTGTCGACGACCTGCACGCCTCGGTTGATCATCGTCTGATAGGCCGCAGCGTCGTCCTTCTGAACCACACGACCGAGGGCATCGGCAGCGCGCTGCGCGGTGTCAAGAAACGCTTTCTGGTCTTCGGGCCGAAGCGCGTCGAACTTCTCTTTCTTGACGATCGATGCTCCCACCACGATGCCGAAGCTTTCGCTCGACATGTATTTGAGCTTGGTGAACCACTGAAGTGCGACCGCTCCGATCGCAGAACTCGGAACGACGTCCACCATCTGGGTCTGGAGTGCGGGATACACCTCGCCCACGCCGAGGCGAACCGGATTGGCGCCAACCACCTTCAGAAACTCGATGAAGATCGGGTCGTCCTTCCACGCCCACGGGCGTCGGGCGCGCAGGTCGTCGGGGCGCTTTACTTCGACCGTCGACATGATGCGCCCCTTGCCTGCGTCCGCCCAAGCCAGAAGGACGAACCCGGCCTCCTCGAACATCGCGTTGAACCGCGCGTCCATCGCCTTGCGCACCCGGCCGAGCTGCTCGTAGGTCTGTATTACGCCCGGCGCCGAAAGCACCAAGACGGGCCGAACGACGATGCCCAGACCAATCGTCGTCATGCCGGCGGCGTCGATTTGCCCGGCACGCATCTTCCGAATCACATCTCGCTCGTCTCCCTGGCTCCCGCCGGAGTACATGCGGAACTCGACTCGGCCCTCGGTCTCTTTCTTGAGCGAACGACCCCAGGCTTTGAGTATCTTCCCGAACGCCGACTGCGCCGGCGCCAGTGTGGCATATCGAATCGTCGCAGCGGGTTCAGCAGCGACGCGGGCGTGCATTGGCCCGACTACCGTCAGCGCCAGAGCAGCCAGGAGAACGGGAAGTACCGACTTCGTCATGCGTGTCACGTGTTGCTTACTCCAATAGGTCGTCGCGGAGCTGCTCGAGTTCCTGAGAGCCGAGCCCGAGCCCCTTGGTCAGGAATCCCTCGAGATCCCCATGTTGCGACACGATCTCGTCGTGTGCCGCGTCGATGCTTGTCTCTTTGACGTAGAGCAGCCCCTCGATCTTCGAAAGATCGAGTTCATCGCCGTCTCCCTGGGGGAGGACCTGGCGGATCATCGTGAGCAGCCTCTCATTGTCAGCTTTGCGAAAATGATTTGAGAGCAGATAGTCTTCGACCACCGTCGGCCACGGGACGTCGAGTGCGGTGAGCACCGTCGCGGCGCCGAACCCAGCGCGGTCTTTGCCTTGGGTGCAGTGAAACACCAAAGGCCGGTTTGCGGGGTCGACTACCTTGCGAAGAAGCCCCGCGAACTCCGCGCTGAAGTCGCGGACCAGCACCCGATTGACCTGTTCGAGGAGGTCAGACGGAACCTGAGAGAAATCGCCCTGAAGCATCATCGGGATGAGCCTGGTGAACATGTCCCCCGACGAGATCGGCATGGGCACGACCTCCGCGCCCGCAGGCGCCAGGCTTTGGCCCCGCGCGGAGACCTCTTGGGGCGACCGCAGATCCACCACCGTTCGGATGCCGAGGCCCTCGAGCGTGACGAGGTCTTGATCGGTCAACTGGCTAAGCTCCCCGGAGCGGAAGACCGAACCCCACCGAACCCGTCGACCGTCCCGACTCGAGTAGCCCCCGAGGTCACGAAAGTTGGGCTGGCCCGTCAGAGGAATGTGGCGCTGCATCGGCCTTCGGTATGGCCCGATCGGACGCGGAACGCCATCAAAGAACACCGAGTCGTGACCGCCGGCGAAGCCTCGAACTGTTTGTCCGTTCGTCAGGCCGCGTAGCCCGAACTCTGATCGCGTTTGGGTTTCGCCGAAGCTACCTGGAAAGAACCTGTCCGACAGGTCGCTTCTTCTCGCGAGCGGAGCAGACAGGTTGCCGCATACGCTCGCCACGGTCGCCACATCTCGGCGCGAACTTCGAGCTCGGTCGTCGTCGCGGGCCTGCCCTCGATGAGGACCGCCCGTCGAAGCGCGTCATCGCAGGACGGAAACGCGTCGGGTTCGCGATAGACGCGCATGGCGATCTTCTCTGCGGTGGCTCCACTCATCGCCGGAATCGCGCGGAGCTGTTGCAGCGCCTCATCGAGCGAAGGCGCTCCGTCGAGACGAAGCTCGCCTTCGTGCACGGCGGCTGCGAACGCCTGGATGCATCGACTCCGCCGCTTGGGGACCCCGAGGCATTCGAGCCTCGCGTTCTTGAGCGCATAGGGAGTCGGAAACACGTGCGTGAGTCCCTCGGTCGACGTCTCGACCGTGGTTCCGTATCGAGCCACGACCTCAGCGCGCAACTCGCAAGACTCACGCGCGTCCGAGCAGTCTTCGAGAAGAATCGCCACCGCCGTTTCGAAGTGGTCGAAGGCTCCAAGGATGCGAAGCGGCACGTCGTCCATCTTCCGTTCTAGGAGAGGATCGCGCCGAAGCTGCTCGGCGATGGTCGCAACGTCCGCGTCGATGTCGAAGATCCGCCGTACCCCGGCCACGACATCGATGAGATGACGGCTGAGACTGGTGCTGACTTCAACACACAATGCCCCGCGCTCTTCGTCGTATGACACGTGAAGCTCGCCGCAGGCCTGGCCGAAGCGGGCGACCCGGCTGTAGCGCCGGCCTGAGATTCGCTCGAGTCCCGGCGTCAACGAAGGACGGACTGCACGCAGGAGAGAGTCCCAATCGAACGGCGGTTCCACGAGCAGCTCGAGCTCGAGGCTGGGGCTCGTCTCGCCGAACCCTTTGCGAAGTTCGCTCGGAGTGCATCCATAGGCATCGGTCATCACCGCGTTGAAGCGGCGAATGCTTCCGAAACCAGCGGCCTCGGCAACCTCAGTCATTGAAAGGCTGGTCGTTTCGATCAGCCGTCGCGCAAACTCAGCGCGTCTCTTGGTGGCGATCCGAACCGGCGACGTACCGAGGTGTTGTCGAAACAGACGTCGCAGCTGTCGCGCCCCGACGCCGACCCGTTCACAGAGCGCGTCGATGTTCGCACGGTCCAGCACACCGTCTTCGATGAGGCGCAACGCGCGCGCAACGGTAGCCGCCGGCGAGACGGAACGCGCTTCCTTCGCAGCATCGGGTTTGCAACGGCGGCAGCTTTCGTACCCAGCCGCGCGCGCCTCGGCGGGCGATTCGAAGTAAACGACGTTCTCGGGGGCGGGCTTCTCAGCAAGACAGCTCGGGGTGCAGTAGACGCCAGTCGTCTTGATGCCGAAGAGGCCTCCGTCGGACTGAGCATCCCCACCGAGAGACGCCTGATGCAGATCAGGCGAAGGTACGGGCATGGCTTGAGCTTACAACGAAGACGCCGATAGTGTTAACAGTTTTCGTCGCTGATGCAGTGAAGTTCGAGTGGTCGTTGCGACCGTTGCGGTGCGACCGTGTGCGACCGCTCACAAGCACGAACCTGATGACCACCTTACGGAGTCACAGGAGTGAGAGTGCAGATGTTCTCGCAGCCATCCCCGTTCACGAGATTGCCGTCGTCACACCATTCACCCGCCGTCGTGTTGACGGTTCCATCACCGCAGCTCGACGGAGTGCAATCGATGTCGCAGTCGATCGACTCCCCGCCGGCATCACAGGCTTCCCCGTTGTTGACGATCCCGTCGCCGCAGGTGGCGGCCGTACAGTCGGCATTGCAGGTGGCTGTCGCCCCACCGTCGTCGCATTCCTCAGTGCCGTTGACGATTCCGTCGCCGCAGACCGGCACCACCAGGGTGCAATCCGCGTTGCAGGTCGCTGATGCTCCGGCGTCGTCGCATTCTTCAGTGCCGTTGACAACACCGTCGCCGCAGACCGGGACCACCAGGGTGCAATCCGCGTTGCAGGTCGCTGATGCTCCGGCGTCGTCGCATTCCTCAGTGCCGTTGACGACACCGTCGCCGCAGACCGGGAGCGTGCAGTCGGCATTGCAGGTCGCCGTTGCGCCGCCGTCGTCGCAGGCCTCGCCCGCGGCGTTGTTGACGATGCCGTCGCCGCAGCTGGCGGCGGAACAATCGTCGTTGCAGGTCGCTGTTTCGACGCCGTCGTCGCAGGCCTCGCCCGCGGCAGCATTGGTCACGCCGTCACCGCAGCCAGCAAGGGTGCAGTCGTCGTTGCACAATGCGCTCTCGCCCGTGTCGTCGCAGACTTCTCCGGCCGTTGCGTTGATCGTGCCATCTCCGCAAAACGCTACCGAGCAGTCGGTGTCACACGAAAGACTTTCGGTCACATCGTCGCAGGCTTCGCCCGCCGCAGCGTTGACCACTCCGTCGCCGCAGTCGGGCAAGGTGCAGTCGATATCGCAGGCCACTGTTTCGGCACCGTCGTCGCATTCCTCGCCCGCGGTCGTGTTGACGACACTATCGCCGCAGCCGGCAACGGTGCAGTCGGCGTTGCAGGCAGCAGACTCACCACTTGCATCGCAGTCTTCTGAGGCGGCGGCATTCAGCGTGCCGTCACCACAGATTGCGGCCGTGCAGTCGGGATCGCAGGTCGCGGTTTCGGCCCCACCCTCATCGCAGTCCTCGAAGGTCTCGACGATCAGGTTGCCGCATGCGGCCGGCGCTTGACAGCCCGGCTCGCAGCGTCGAGGCCCAGTACCGTCGTTTGCGACGTCGTCGCAGACCTCTCCGGAAGTGACGTTGACGATTCCATCGCCGCAGCTCGCGAAGCTGCAGTCGACGTCGCAAGTGTCGCTCTCGCCCGCATCGTCACACTCTTCACCGGCGGTCAGATTGACGACGCCATCGCCGCATCGTGACGCCGAGCAATCGCCATTGCAGGTGACCGACTCGCCCGCGTCGTCACACTCCTCGCCGGCGGCAAGGTTGATGAGCCCATCGCCGCATGCCCCCGAGGTGCAGTCGGCATTGCACGTCGCGCTCGCCGGGCCGTCGTCGCAGGTCTCGCCCGAGGTGAGATTGAGCTTTCCGTCGCCACAGATCGATGCGGTGCAGTCGGCGTTGCAGCTAGCGCTCTCCGCGCCGTCGTCGCAGACCTCACCGGCCGTGACGTTGACCAGGCCGTCGCCGCACTCGGCAGGAGTGCAGTCCGCGTCGCAAAGGAGGCTCCACCCGCCGTCATCGCACGCTTCCGTGCCTTCCGCAGTCCCGTCGAGGCACACCTGAAAGCCTACGCAGGCCAGGCATTCGCCATTGCCGCCATCGTTGACACCATCGTCGCACTCTTCGTTGATTTCACGCTGCCCGTTACCGCAGTCTGGGTTCGGGAGGCACGTGATCTCGATCTGTCGATACTGGTCGCAGACCGAGTCGCTGTCGCTGACCGTCAAGGTTACGTTCTGCGGGCCTTCGTTAGCGCAAGTATAGAGGGTGGTCGCCGCGGTCGGATCGGACACGGACCCGGAGATGCCGTCCCAGGACTGCGTCACCGGCGCGGTCGCGTCAGGGTCGCGCGCAACCGTCGAGAGCTGCACAGTGCCGCCGACGTATTGTTGACTCGGCTCGACCGTGATCGCGTCGATGACGGGGCATATGTTGGTTTGGAACGTGAGGTCGAAGCCGATCTGACCTGAGGGTGTGTCTTCACCAACGCGGCACAGAATGATCGCATTGACGAGCGTCGTCTCGGCTTGGAGCACGTCGAAGGAAGACTGCCCATTGCACACGGCGTTGCCATCCTCATCGACGACGAGGAGGTCGAGGATGTACTGAGTCGCAACAGGAAGCTCGATTTCAATTTGCGCCGTGCGATCGACGCTCCCGACGAGCGGCGCCTGGAGCGCAGTTGGATGGACTATGCGATAGGTGATGCGGCCCGCTTCGATGTCGTCGGCCACGAGACCGATCCGGATCGAGACAGGCGCGTTCGAGCGAGGCACTTCATCGAGGCTGATGCCATCGTTCCCACAGGCCATGAGAAACAAGCACGTCGCCGCCAAGACATACAAGACATATGAGCGTCGAAACATAATTAAACCGATTACAACACAACGAGGGTTCACTCGAGCGGGCACTCGAGCGAAACGGGAGTTCCTTATCGCAGCAAAACCAAATTGTATGCAAGGCCCAAAAACGTGCCTCCAAGCTCCTTACATGCGTGATGTAGTGGGTTGGTGACTCACATTACTTTCTCGGGACGGCCGGGCGTCTGCGCTCGGTCATGATGCCCCGTTTCGGGACACACCGCCTCGGACGTCGGCGCACCGGCTGAAGCCCAGCTCTCGGCGTACCGGGAAACGCGCGGGGTGATTGGGGGAACCCGCCGGGTCGTTCGCGGAGGGTTTCGGTCGGGGACGCGTGGGCGCCAGGCTTGCACGCCCTCGGGCGGGCGCGAGCCTGTCGGCGAGCGGTCACAATCGGCGGCTACACAGCCCAGCGAATTGGTGATAGGAGCATCGTTATGACCCGTTGTGACTCCACCCCCCGCCGGGGGCTCAGTACCGTCGCGCGCGCGGTGATCGGCAGCCTGCTGCTTCTTTCGTTCGCCGCACCGTCGACCAGTCACGCCGAATTGCCTAGCTACACGCTGTTCGAGGCGGGCCCGGTGAATCCGATCGCCCTTTCCCCGGACGGCTCGCGCTTGTTCGTCGCGAACACGTCGAGCGGCCATCTGGAGGTCTTCCCCGTGAGTCCGACGGGAACCCTTTCCGAGCCAGCATCGGTGCCCGTGGGCCTCGAGCCGGTCGCGATCGCGGTGCGCAACAACTCGGAGGTCTGGGTCGTCAACCACCTCTCGGACAGCGTCAGCATCGTCGACGTCGCTGCGGATCCGCCGCGCGTCGTAAGGACCCTGTTAGTCGGGGACGAGCCGCGGGGCATCGTCTTCGCAGGACCAGGTCGCAACCGTGCGTTCATCGCCACTGCGCACCGGGGTCAGAACACGCCGTGGCCCGATGGCGACTATGACGTTCCGGGCACGGGACGCGCCGACGTCTGGGTCTTCAACGCGAACAACCTCGGTAACTCGATGGGAGGCAACCCCCTCACCGTGGTTCAGCTGTTCGGCGACCGGCCTCGAGCACTCGCGGCATCCCCCGACGGATCGACGGTCTACGCGGCGGTGTTTCGCTCCGGAAACCGAACGGTCCCGTTGAGCGAAGGTGTAGTCTGCAACAACGCTGGTCCTTGCAACGTCGAGGGCACGACGTACCCCGCCGGACGCCCCTTCCCTGAAACGAATTTTCAGGGAATCGTCAGCCGAGAATCCGGCATCATCGTCGGATTCAACGCCGCAACCAATCGGTGGGAAGACGAGCTCGGCAACAACTGGAACCCCGCGGTCCGATTCTCTCTGCCGGACCTGGACGTCTTCGAAATCAACGCAAACGCGACGACGCCGTTCGAAACCGATCAGTTTTCAGGTGTTGGCACCGTTCTCTTCAACATGGTCGTGAACCCGGTGAACGAAAAGCTCTACGTGAGCAACACCGAGGCGAACAACTTGATCCGCTTCGAGGGCTTCGGCGACTACGTCAACGAGCTTGGCCCCAAACCTTCGGGGGACCCGGCCTCCTTGCGCGGCAACATTCACCGGTCCCAGATCACGGTAATCGACGGTGCTGGGAACGTGCAGCCACGACATCTGAACAAGCACATCCCATACGGGGCAAGCCCGGTGCCTGCGGGCGTGAAGGAGAAGACCGTCGGCACACCGCTCGACATGGTGGTGAGCAGCGACGGAAGTACGCTCTACGTGGCCGGCTTCGGTTCCAACGGGATTGCGGTGTACGACACGGCAGAACTCGAGAATAACTCGTTCGTTCCGAGTGCTTCGAACATCATTCCGGTCGATGGCCCCGATGGGCTCGCGCTCGACGAAGCCCGCGGGCTTCTGTGGGTGTCGAGCCGGCGCAGCAGCCGTGTATGGCGCGTCAACCTCGCGACCCGGCAGGCAAGTTCGGCTAGGGCTTTCTACAACCCCGAGCCCGTCGCGATCAAGAACGGCCGCAAGTTCCTCTACGACACGAAGCTCACCTCGAGCAACGGCGAAGCGTCGTGCGCGAGCTGCCACGTATTCGGCGACATGGATGACCTCTCCTGGGACCTTGGCGACCCTGACGCCACGCCTTTCCCAAACCCGAATCCACGCGCAAGCGATCCCCAGTTCCCGGGGCTAAATCTCCTCCCGGGGCTGCAGCCATTCGACCCGCTCAAGGGGCCAATGACGACCCAGAGCTTCCGCGGCATGGTCAATAACGGGCCAATGCACTGGCGCGGAGACCGTAGCGGAGGTTCTACGGGAGGCGACCCGCTCGATAGCAATGCGGCGTTCGTGGCGTTCAACGTCGCCTTCCCCGGTCTCCTCGGCCGCGACGAAGGCGAGCTCGACCCGAGCGACATGCAGGCCTTTGCCGACTTCACGCTTGCGCTCACGTACCCGCCAAACCCGATCCGGGCGCTCGACAACTCGTTGAGTTCGGCAGCCGCGTCAGCGCTGGCGCTCTACAACGGCCAGATCACTGACCAGGTCTCCAACTGCAACGGCTGCCATACGCTCGACCGGGCCAGCGGCTTCTTCGGAACCTCGGGGCGCTCGACGTTCGAGAACGAAACGATGGAGTTCAAGGTTCCCCATCTCCGCAACGTGTACCAGAAGGTCGGGATGTTCGGGATGCCGCCGACCGACTTCTTTCCGGATGCCGACGGAGCATTCCGAGGCGATCAGGTGCGAGGCACGGGCTTTTTGCACGACGGCAGCGTCGACACCGTATTCGATTTCCTGGGTGCGGATGTCTTCAGCATCAACAACGCCCAGCAGCGGAACCTCGAGGCGCTCATGATGGAGTTCGACAGCGATCTTGCGCCCATCGTCGGTCAGCAGGTTACCGTACGGCAGGGAAGCGGCTCAGATACGACCGCCCGGGTGAATCTCCTCATCGAGCGGGCCGACACCACCTATTACACCAACGCCGAAGACGGAGTGGTCAAGGAGTGCGACCTGATCGTGAAAGGTGTGGTGAATGGCGAGTCGCGCGGATGGTTCTACCTCGGCTCCAATACCTTCCAGAGCGATGACGCGGCCGAAGGCAACTGGTCGAAATCGGAACTCCTGACTGCGGCTGCGCAACCCGGACAACCCCTGACCT
This sequence comes from uncultured delta proteobacterium, assembly GCA_963845195.1. GTDB lineage: Bacteria > Myxococcota_A > Polyangia > Polyangiales > Houyiibacteriaceae > SG8-38. The sequence goes on along the minus strand of CAWJRH010000004.1, from coordinate 724,594 downwards.
TCACCTGCGTGCCGCCAGGATCGGGCGCCCGAATGGGGATCGACCGCGACAATGACACCGTGCTCGATGCCGGGGACACCATGAACTGCAGCGCGTCGCGAGCGGGCGCCTCGCACGGGAACTTCATGGCGATGTTGCTCGCTGCGCTTGGCCTGCTCCTCGTTCGTCGTTCGCGTCGTCGTCTCGACGCCTGAGCATCGCGCGGACAGTCGCCCTCTGCGGCCACTGGCCGTAAACGGACAGACGCTGTGCGCGTTGGTGCGCTGCTTCACGACTTTGCCGGAACACGACCGCGTACCGCCGACACGACGCCGAGTACATCGCAAGAACGTGAGGGATCTCACATCGCGCGACGCATTTCGGAACGTCGGTTTATGCGCGCATTTCGCAGCGCAATCGGGTACAAGAAATACGACTCATGCCCGTCGTCGCAAGGATAGCCTGCATCCTTTTTTGTAGCGCAGCGTTGCTGCTTGGCTGCCGCAGCTCGGGCTCGCAGTGCCCGCAAGCGAACGTCAGCGCAGACCCCGCGGAAATCCCCTCGGGCTTCGCCAAGACGCGGCTCCTCGTAGAGGTCGACGACGCGCGGGCCATCACGAGTCTCACCGCAGAGAGCGGTGTCATTGCAGACCCCTTCGCGCGCGACACCGAATACCTCTGCGCCGATCAGGTCGCGGGCTCGGTCGAAGTGTGCGTCGACGCCGTCTATGATGAGAACGACTCACTCGACTGCTCCGACCCAAAGTGCATGACGGTCACCTGCCCGGTCGACAAGAACGCCTGCCCGGCCATCACTGATTTCACTGCAATCCCCAACGAAGTGCCCCCGGTCGAAGGCACGACGATTGAAGTCGAGGTCGACGATCTCAATGAAGGCCCGAGCGCCCTCGAGACGACCATCACGGCTAGCCACGGCTACGTCACCGACCCGACGGCGTTGACCACGACGTACCACTGCGATGCGAACACGGGCGGCCTGATCGAACTCTGCGTCGACGCGAGCGACGGCGACCCGGACTGTGACGCTCAGGAGTGCAGAACCGTGGAGTGCCCCGACGCACCAGACGGCAACGTGTGCCCCGTCATTGGAGACCTCAGCGCACACCCGCAGATAGTTGCCGAGGGGGAAACGGATACGACGATACGCGTCCACGCGCGAGACCCAGATCATTTCCCTCGACAGCTCTCCACGAGGCTCAGCGCGGCAAGCGGTGTCTTTCAGAATAGAACCGCGACCGAAACGAAGTTCACGTGCGGTCTGGCCGGTCCTGTCGACATCTGCGTCGATGTGACCGATGGCGACACCCAGTGTGACGGGCGACGCTGTATCACGGTGTATTGCCCCCTCAACACGCCCGTCAACCAGTGTCCGAACCTGTTTGTCATCAACTCGATTCCGACAGTCATTCCTGCCGGCCAAACCACCACGCGGATTCAAACCCGAGGGCAGGACAACGACGGCATTCCGCTCGCGCTCACACTCTCGCTTCGGGCTCCCTGGGGCACCATCACAAACGATGAGAACATTCAGGAGCCGCAGAACGTAGTGGCCCAGAACGCCATCTATGTCTGCGACCGCCCGGGACGCGTCGAGATCTGCGTCGATGCAAGCGACGGTGCCTGCATGAAAACGCTCTGCCGCACGGTCACCTGCCCGGCCGACATCCCTATCCCCTAATACGCGAGGCATCCCGCCCAGCCCCGCGCGTCCGGCCCGCAGTCGACGTGCCGCACGCCGGCTCACTGCCTGTCGGTCGCTCTAGTCACTCTGGGCGCTGGTTTCGGCAGTGAGCGCTCGGCCCATCTTCGATTGGCCGAGATGCGGGGTTGCCTGTGCGTTCCGCCAGGCTGAAACGCCCGCGATCCAGACATCAGTCACGATGCCGTCGGAGCGGTTGAGCATCTGCTCGGCCCCAATGGCAGACCGATACTCGAAGATCATCGAGGCGTCGGAGTCGTACGCGCGAAGGGCTTCGGGGTCGACGAGAATGACGTCGGCCTGTTGACCGGGAGCAATCGTACCAACAGACGAGATGCCCCAAAACGCCGCCGGCTCCTGCGTGAGTCGCCCGACGTGGTAGGCGACATCTTCGAGCGAGCGACGTTGCGCGATTTGGAGCCCTCGGAGGTTGCCGTCGTAGTAGGCCATGTTGGTGAGATGGGCGCCGGAGTCGTTGAAGCCCGGAAGCATCTGCGGGTCGAAGAGCACCCTCGACATGCGCTCTTCGTCGTCGTTCGCGGCAAGCACGTACCACCGAAGGTCGGTGTCGAAGTACTCGAGCAGGTGCAGAAAGAAATCGCAGTCGTCGCCGACGGGCGTTTGAAAGCTCTGGAAGGCCTCCCGCTCACCCTGGGTGCGGGCGCCCTCACCGGTGACCTGCCAGGCAACCAGCCGCTCGTAGAGCTGCTGAAGGGTCTCGCCTTCCCATACGGGAAGCGGGCGCCCAGTCATCACCATGTCCTCGAGGTCGCGGCTGAGGCTGTCGTCCATGATCCGAAGCCACCGCTTGATGCGACCTAGGGAAAGCCCCTTCTTGTCGTGGGTCCACATCTGCCGAAACCGCCTGCGGTAGGCGGGGTCCTTCAGGAGCATGAGGCGCTCTTCGCGATGATCGAGGTCGATTTCGTTGAGTTCGCGGAGCGCGGGGATTTCCTCGGAGAGCGGCGTGATGGCACCGTCGGCGTAGACGCGAAACGGGGCCGCAAGCGCCTGCAGCCGAAAGCGCCCGTCGACGAGTTTGGAGTTGAGCAAACGCGTGAGGACGACGCCGAGCTTGGCGAGGAACCGATTGGTGACGACGTCGAGCGCCGCGACCGCCGTCGTCTTCAGTGGGCGTCCGAAAAATCTCCCGCTCGTTAGAAGAAAGGCGCGAATCACCTTGAACGGATTGTCTTTTTCCGGGGTGGCTTGCCAGACTCGACCGTGGCGCCGGGCCACGTTGGTCAGCCGCTTGAGCTCCTTGTAGTCGCCGTGATGCGCGGGGATCTTCGTCTTCCGATACGGGTCGTTGGACAGGTAGTGGAACGGCAGCCCGTCCGTCGAAAAGCCGGTGTAGCCATCCTGCATCGCCTGTTCGAGGAGTGACTCCATCTTCTGGAGGTCCTGTTCGTTCGCCTTCTCCGACACCGCGCGATCGATCCCCATCGCCTCGATCCGCAGCATCGAGTGCGGGATCATCGGGACGATGTTGGCGCCGAGAGGGATGCGGTCGAAGTGCTCGAGGTAGCTTTTGGGATCGGTCCAGTCGATCTGGTCGGCCACGCGCTCGAGGACACTCTTGGGAATGTTCTCGACGCGGGCGAAGCAGGAAACCACGGGGTCGTGCCCGGTGGGGTTCTGACGCCCGAACGGGACCCCGATCGAGCAGTTCGCCACCACTGCGGTCGTCGTGCCGTGACGGACGACTTCCGTGAGGCCGGGGTCGAGTTCGACCTCGAGGTCGAGGTGGGTGTGAATGTCCCAGAGGCCGGGCATGAGCCATCGGCCTGCGCCGTCGACTACTTCGTTCGCTTCCGCAGCGGGCAGGCTCTTGCCCACTTCGGCGATGCGCCCGTTGGCGATCGCCACGTCTCGGGTTTGTGGAGGGCTGCCGGTTCCGTCGAAAACCAGTGCGTCCCTAATGAGGGTGTCCCACGACATGACTTCCTCGAGTTACATCGGCCGGTGCCTCGGTGCCACCGACCGGAACCAGCGGGTTGAGGCCGGATGCCGGGAGCAGCGTACCCGCGTAAGGCAAGCCGTCGAGGTGGTGCCGAAGCAGACGTGACGGTGTCGGATTCCGCGGCCCGAGCATGAGTCGCAGCCAGCTCCCGGTTGCCGCGGCGACCCAGCGGACTTTGGCAAACCACGGAACGACGACACGACCGACGAGGGGATCGGAATGCTGGCGTGCAACGAGACGACGTCCGATCGCGCGGTAGAGACGGCTCGCCACCAGAATCGCCCAGCGTGCGCGCGCCGGCAGGTACCCCATTCCCGCGTCGCCGCTGCGGTAGTAGACCTCCGCGAGATTGAGCAGTCCGCCGACGACGGACCTTACCCCCGCCGGGTCGGCCGAGCCGTCGACGAGCTCTTGAGGAGTCACGTCCCGACGCCGAAGCCGCTCCGCCGGCAAGTACACGCGTCCCGTCTCCGCATCTTCGCGCACATCACGGCAGATGTTGGTGAGCTGCATCGCGATACCGAGATGGATCGCGTGTTGCAGTGCGCGTGGGTCGCGCACGCCGAAGACCGAGCACATCATCAATCCTACGGTCCCGGCCACTCGGTAGCAGTAGCGGAGGAGCTCCCGATCGCTCTCGAAACGCACTTCACCGAGATCGGACCGGATACCGCGAATAAGCTCGGCAACGACCTGGAAATCGATACTCGACTCGAGGCAGAGCTCTCGAAACCAGAGATAGTTCGCGGGCCATAGTTCGCCGGCGTCGGGCTCAGCTTCAATCGCAGCCGCAAGTCGACCGAGATCTGCCTGCGACTCGACGGTGGCGTCGGGATCGTCAGCAAGATCGTCGACAGCTCGGCAGAACGCGTAGAGCGCCGCCACCCGTCGTCGCTGCTCGCTACTCAGAAACGCAGCGGCCCATCGGAACGAGCGAGCGCGCACCGCCAGGAGACGCCAGTGGCCGTCCCCCTCGGCGTGCCCAACGGTCCGAGTCTGGGCAAGCTGCGTACCGGCAAGCTGCGTACCGATGTCGTTCGTCATGCGGTCACCGCCTTTGGAACCGTCACCGACGACCCAGCCCGACTCGCCTCTGGAACCAGCCGGTCGAGCACCTTCGCCGAAGACAGCACTCCAGGAAGCCCTGCCCCCGGATGCACACCGGCGCCGACGAAGTAGAGGCCCGGCACGTCTTCGGAGGCGTTGTGAAAACGAAAGTACGCCGACTGGTGAAGCACGGGCTCAGGCCCGAAGGCCGCGCCCTGGTAGGAGCGCAGTTCGTTTTCGAAGTACATCGGATCGACGTGAAAATCAGTGACCAAGTGTTCGCGCAGCCCCGGCAGATGCTCCGCGTCGAGAGCGTCGAGGATCTTGTCCATGTAGCGGGGTCCTATGTCGGACCAATCGAGTCCGCTTCGCTGGTTCGGCACCGGCGACAGGACGTAGAAGCTCTCTCCGCCCGGAGGAGCGAGGCTCGGATCCGTGCGCGTGGGCGCATGCAGGTACAGCGAGAAATCGTCGGGGAGCTCTTTGCGTTCGAAAATATCGTCGAGAAGCTCCCGGTAGCGCGGGCCGAGAAGGATCGAATGGTGGGCTAGGTCCGGGTAGGCCTTGCTGGTGCCGAAGTAGCCGACGAACAGGCTCATCGAGTACCGCTTGCGGGCCACCGAACGATCGCTGTGCTTGCGGCGAGCGCTAGCGGGAATGAGCCGCGTGTACACCATAGCGGGATCTGCGTTCGCCACAACGAGGTCTGCGGCGAGCGTGGTGCCGTTCTCCAGAAGCACGCCCTTGGCCCGGCCGCTTTCGATGACGATCTGCTCCACCGGGGCGTTGAGACGCAGATCGACCCCAACGTCGTCGAGGAGCTGAACCAGCCCGCTGACGATCGAGGCAGTGCCCCCCATGGCGAAGTGGACGCCCCATTTCCGCTCGAGCCAGTGAATCAGCAGATAGATCGCGGGGGCCCGGAACGGGTTGCCCCCGATCAAGAGCGGCTGAAACGTGAACACCTGGCGAAGCGACTCATCCTTGATGTAGTGCGCGACCAGGCCGTAGAGGCTCTTATAGGCGCGAAGCCGCATCAGGTCGGGAACGATCTTCATCATGTCGCCGAACTTGGAAAAATCGACGTCCGCGAGCTGCGTGTAGCCGATGTCGAAAATCTGATGCGAGTGCTCGACGAGCTTCTTGTATCCCTCGACGTCCTCGGGGTTGAACTTCGCGATCTCTGCAAAGAGGCGTTCGTCGTCGCCGACGTAGTCGAAGTGGCGACGATCGGGAAAGACGACACGGTAGAACGGGTCGACGGGCACTAAGGTGAAATAGTCGCTTCGGTCTTTCCCGAACAGCTCGAATAGCTCGTCAAAGAGATACGGGGCCGTAATGACGGTAGGGCCCGCGTCGAAGTGAAAGCCTGCGCGCTCAAAGGCGCGCGCTCGGCCGCCGGGCTTCGTGCCGGCTTCGACGACGGTGACTCGGTGTCCCTTGGCGCGCAGCCTGGCGGCTGCTGCAAGACCTCCGAAGCCGGCTCCGATCACAATCGCGTGCATGAACTCATCACTCCTGACTTTGGGATACCCGCTCGGCCTCAGGGCGCACCGCGTACACGGGCGAAAGGATTCTGCGCACGAGTGTGCCGGCAACCTCGCGGATTCGGGGAAACTCGCAGAACACGTCGACCGCAAGCAGTTCGGCAGCAAGAGAGTCGATGGCTGAGATCAGCCGTCTGGCAGCTCCCCCGGAAACGAGGCGTTCGCGAAGCTGGGCCACCTCAGCTTCAGACTTGGTGTCACTCGGCTGCCCCACGAATGCGCGCAACGAAGCTGCTCCGTCCGGATGGAGATCCTCGTGACAAAGAACGAGTGCACTCACCCGCCCCTCTCTAAGGTCACTTCCGGGGGCGCGGCGTCCCTCGAACGGGAAAACGTCGAGGAGGTCGTCTTGAAGCTGGTAGAGCGTGCCTATCGACCCGAATGCAGAGGCCAACGCGTCCGCATGAGTCGGGTGGACTTCGGCAATCGCGGCGGCGCCCCGAACGGGGAGCGCAAACAGGGTGCCGGTTTTGCCCGACACCGCCGCAAAATACTCGGTCCAGCCGCGCTCCGGGTCGCGGCCGAGTCCGAGCTCTTCGATCTGTCCTCTCACCGTGCGTTCCGCAAACTCCGCCAAGATCTGCACCAAGGCGGCCTGGAGCCGAGGCGCGTAGCCGCCAAGGGCCCGGAACGGGAGCATCAGTAGCAGGTCGCCCGCATTGATCGCCTGCGCCGCCCCATAGCGTGTCCACAGAGCGGGCTGTCCACGACGAGTGCGATCCTGATCTTGGATGTCGTCGTGGACGAGCGAAGCGTTGTGCAGGAGCTCGACCGCTACCGCCCAGTCGAGAGCCGCATCGGCGCGTCCGTCGAGCGCTTCGGTACTTGCCAATGCTAGACGCGCGCGAAGACGTTTCCCACCTGCGCCCAGATGAGCTTGAAGCATCTGCGCCCCGAGGCATCGCGCACGGTCGCCCGCAAGCTCCGCCATCCGTTCTTCGACGCGCGTAAGCGGCGTCGAGGTTTCGAGGAAGGCCGCCGCAGGAGCGAGGCTCCCGCTGACCGCACGCAACCCGGTGACGGTCATGCGACCCTCGCGGGAATCATGGATCGGGCGAGGGGCGCCGCGCCTCGCGTGACACTCGACTGAATGAGGCGCCAGCGAAGTGAGTTCGGAAGCAGTCGGAGGAGGTGGGTCATGACGCGCGTGAGATTCCCAGGCGACAGCGTACCCGCGAGAAAACCCGACCACGATTCCTGTGGAAGTTGAAAAAAAGCGCCAAAAAACCGAGCGGTCTCATCGGTGTTCATGTGGACCAAGAGCTCGAGGCCGACCGCGTAGAGCTCCCAGCAGGTGCGCGCCTGCCTCGTCCACACCGCCTCGTTGCCAAGGTCGGCAGCGGCTCCCGGCGTCGAGTGAGAAAGCCCCTCGAGCAGCGCCTCTGCGAGGGTCGGAGCCTGACGGAACACCCGCGCCTGAAGATACCCGGACGCGGGGTGAACCATCGACGCCGCAGCCCCGAACGGCACGATCGACTGCCCGGGTGACGGCAGCCCGAGACCCATCGCAATACTGCAGTGCTCCTCCTCGATCCGTTCGGCCGTCTCGAGACCGTAGGTGCGGAGGCGCGCGAGGAGACGTGCCTCCAGGCGCTCGAGCCCCACCTGGGGACGCCGCGCCAGCACCGTCTCTTCGATGAAGAGTTCGTCCGGACCAAGCGGCAGGACGTAAAGGAACGATGGAAGGTCGCCGATCGAAGTGTCTGCCGGGCGGAAATCCATGAGGACGGCGCGGTCGCGGTCGAACGGATGCCCCGGAGCACGAAGTCGAAACCCAAGCGCTGTCTGAAAGGCCGGGGCCCGACCGTGCACGCGTCGCGTGAACCGGCTTCGCGCACCGGAAGCGTCGACGATCACCCCGGCGCGATGGGTCGCCCCCGAGTCGGTGCGAACCTCGCTATGACCTCCCGGGTGCTTTAGGTTTTCAGCGTAACCATCGATCACATGGACGTTCTGGCCTTCGAGCCGCGTCCAGAGTGACCGCTGCAGCGCGCCCGTGTCGAGCTTGACGTAGCTCCGTTGGAGCAGCTGCTCGCCTTCGGATGCGGCGACCTTCGCCTCCGACCATCGACGTTCGACGAGCGGCGTGAAGCGCTCTGGGAGCTCATCCTCCCAGAGACAGTAGTTCGCGGGCCAGGCTCGGCGCGGCGAGGGAGCCACGATCGCGATGCGCGCCCCGCGCTCGGCTGCTTCAGCGGCTAGGTGCAGCGCCGCGGGCCCGCTCCCGAGAACCGCGATATCGTGCGAACCGGTCATTGTGGAGTTGACTTCACTGGTCTCTATGCCCAAACCCGACTACGCCACTATCTATACAAGATCTAAACCGATCGGCCATCTAGTCGGCGAACTCTGTGCAGATCTTGGCACCCCGCCCACTCTCATGCGAGAGGCTACAATTAGATGATCTGGCTGGCAATCCTGGGCGCGCTCGTCCTGCTCGTGACCTGGGCGATCGTATCGGGCCGCATGCGTACATGGGTGGGGTCGGCCGTGGAGGCGCGCCTCGGGGGATATCGCCAGGATGCGAACGCGATCGACCTGCGGCTTCCCGAACGATTATCCGGAGCCCCCCCACGGGTCGCGGTGATCGGTGGCGGGCTCGCCGGGATCGGGGCCGCATCGGCGCTCGCCGAGCGCGGCATCCCGGTGACCGTGCTCGAAGCGAACCCCTATCTAGGCGGTAAAATCGGCGCCTGGAAGGTGCGCGTCGGCGACGAGGAGCAAACTATCGATCACGGGTTCCACGCCTTCTTTCGGCAGTACTACAACCTCAACCGTTTTCTCGAACGCGTGGGCATCCTCTCGCAATTCAAAGAGATTGAAGACTACCTCATCATCGATACGGAGGGGCGCCACTGGACCTTCGGGGATGTCGATACGGTGCCCGTGCTCAACATCGTGGACCTTGGCAGGCGTGGCTTCTTCGGCTGGGGAGACGTCATGGCCAAGCGGGTCCGTGACCCGCTCACCGACTTCGTGCGCTTCGACATGGACCGCACCTACGCGCAGTACGACGGAGTCACATTCAAAGAGCTCTGCGACGAAGCCGGCCTTCCCGACGAGCTGCGCGTCTCGTTTCGGACGTTCGCTCGCGCCTTCTTCGCGGATGAGGCCGAGCTCTCCGCCGCCGACGTCCTGCGGGCCTTCCACTTCTACTATCTCGGGCACGACCGGGGGCTGATGTACGACTACCCGGTCGGAGACTACGAGGCCTCGGTCCTCAGTCCGATTCGGCAGTACCTCGAATCCCGTGGGGTGGAGATCCGGCTCGACGCGGCGGTGAATGCAATCGAGCCCGGCGAGCGATTCCGCTATCGCATTGGCGAGGAGGAGTACGACTGGGTCGTCCTGGCGGCGAACGTTCCCGGGATGCAGTCGATCGTGCGAAACTCACCCGCGATCGCGGAGCGCGCGCCCGAGTTCGTCGCGCACCTCGAGGCCCTGGAAACCTCGCGAGGCTACTCGGTCTGGCGCCTGTGGACCGACCGCGATCTCCGGCCCGGGCTGCCCACCTTCACGAACGTCGAACGGCGCGCGATCCTAGACTCGGTCACCGCCTACCACCGGATCACAGACGAGGCGCGCGACTGGGCGGCCCGCAATGAGGGCGCGGTCCTCGAGCTGCATTCGTACGCGATCGCTGCTGACATCGAGGACGTCAAAGCCGCGTTTCTGGAAGACCTGTACTACTACTTCCCCGAGCTCGAAGGCATGACGATTCACCACGAGGTGCTGCAGGTCAGAACGGACTTCCCCGCGTTTGCCCCGGGCCAATGGTCTCATCGCCCGGATCCAGAGACACCGGTCGACGGGTTTCTTCTCGCCGGCGACTGGGTGCGGCTCCCCTACCCGATGACGCACATGGAGGCCGCCTTCACCTCAGGACTCGTCTGCGCCAACGCGGTGCTCGCCGCGCTCGGGCTCCAACAAGAGCCGATCGAGTCGGTCGCGCCACGCGGACTGCTTGCGACGAAACCCAAAGTGCGTCGAGCGGTGAGCGCCGGCGATGCTCACCTGGCCGACGCTGCTCGCTAGTCGTCGATCGCGGCGAACGCCGCAGTCAGGAAGTCGATCAGGAGCCGCACGCGCTCGGGCTGATCGCGCGTGGAGTAGACAAGGTGCAGCGGTGCACCGGGGAGCGACCAGTCCTCGAAGACCGGACGCAGAGTCCGGTTGCGCACACCATCTCGGAGGTGGATGTCCGGCATCAGACCGAGGCCCTGCCCAGCCGCGACGAGCTCGGCCATCGCCGCATAGTCATCGACGTTGACGCGCGCCGAGACGGTGAGCTCAATGGTCTCGAGCGCATCCTCGGGGCCCCGCACCAGTCGAAGCACCTGCGCCCTGCCCCGGCTCCGATAGCAAACGAAAGGCTGTTCCTCGAGCTCGCGAATGTCGACGCAGTCGAGCTGCAGGCCCATCGGGGCTGCAAGTCGAAAACGCGAGGGCATCAGGCGCCGCGCGATGAGGTTCGGATCGGTCACCGTGCCGGCGCGGAGTGCGAGGTCGACTCCCTCTTGGACCAGATCGACGAACCGGTTCGTGAACAACAGGTCGAGCGAGATGTCCGGATAGCGCGTCAGGAACGCGGTGAACTGCGGAATGAGCAGCATGCGGCCGAGGTCGCCCGGCGCCGTCAGTCGGATGGTGCCTTTGGGTTCGGTCGTGCTTTGCGCGACCGACGCGATGGCAGCGTCGAGCGCGTCGACGGCTTCGACCGCAGACTCGTAGAAGCGGCGGCCCTCCACCGTGGGTGTCACCCGGCGTGCCTCTCGGTGAACGAGCTGGATACCGAGCTGCTCTTCGAGCCGTGCCAGGCGACGGCTCACCGTCGACTTCGGCACCTCGAGATGCCGGGCCGCCGCCGCGAGAGTCTGACGGCGCACGACCTCCACAAAAGTTGCGATATTATCCCTATCTGCGTCCAAACAGCTCTATAGTTGCGTTTTAGCAACTTCAGGTCAAGTCGATGCGGTCTCCCGCGGCCCTCGGGCCCGCACTAGCTTCACGTCATGTCGATAGAGACGACCAGACGAGGGGTCTTGGCCAGCCTCGGGGCGGCCGCCGCGGGGCTCGCGGCCTGGGTCCTGGGTCGGCGGGTCTTCCCGACGGAAAACGAGGAATCCATGAAACCACAGAGCACCCTCACCGAATCGAGCCGACGTCTCGCCGGCGTGTTCGCGCCCGGCCCAGAGCACTGGGTCGGAGACGGCTTTCATGTGAAGACCGTGTTCTGGCCGCAGATGAGCGCATCGAGCGCCGAGATGCTCAGCCCGTTTCTCTTGCTCGATCACGCAGCAGCCCGTGCGTTCGACGCATCGCCCTGGCGGCGGGGTGTCGGGGAGCATCCACATCGAGGATTCGAGACTGTGACCTTCGCGTACCAGGGTGAGGTCGAACACCGTGACTCCGCAGGTGGCGGCGGCCGCATCGGCCCCGGCGACGTGCAGTGGATGACCGCAGCTTCGGGTGTGGTTCACGAAGAGAAGCACTCGCAGGCCTTCTCGGAGCAAGGCGGGGTCTTCGAAATGGTGCAGCTGTGGGTGAACCTTCCAGCGTCGAAGAAGATGAGCGCGCCGCAGTATCAGGCGCTGCTCGACCGTGAGTTTCCCCGTATCGATATGGGCGCGGCGGAAGCGCGCATCATTGCGGGAGAGTTTCGCGGGGACCGTGGTCCAGCAAGCACGCACAGTCCGATGACGGTGTGCGATCTTCGGTTCTATCAAGAGGGCACCGTGGACTTCGAGTTTCCCACCGGCTGGACGACTCTGGTGTTCCCCCTCGAGGGCGAAGTATTCGCCGGTCCGGAACGAGAGGCGATCCCCGAACGGCACTTCGGCGTCTTCGATCGCGCCGAACAGGGCCGCGTCGAGCTCACGTCGAGTCCGGGGGCGCGGGTTTTGGTTCTCGCGGGCGAACCTCTTGGGGAGCCGGTGGTCGCCTACGGACCGTTTGTGATGAACACCCGCGAAGAGATCGTCGCGGCGTTTCGAGACTACGAGAGTGGCCGCATGGGCCATCTCCTTTGAAAGAGGACTGACATGGGAAAGCTAGTGGACGGTGTGTGGCGTGACGTCTGGTACGACACGAAGAAGTCGGGTGGGCGTTTCGTCCGCAGCGACGCGAGTTTTCGGAACTGGATCGTCGCACCGGGAAAGAGCGCGCCGAGCGGTGATGCGTTCAAAGCCGAAGCGGGCCGATACCATCTCTACGTCTCGTACGCCTGCCCGTGGGCACATCGGACGCTGATCGTTCGGAAGCTCAAGGGCCTTGAAGACATGATCGACCTATCGGTCGTCAACCACTTCATGGGGGAAGACGGTTGGACCTTTCATGAGGGCAACGGTGTCATCCCGGACCCGGTGATCGGCGCCGAGTTTCTTCATCAAATCTACACCCACGCCAAGCCCAAAGTCTCCGGACGCGTCACAGTTCCGGTTCTCTGGGACAAGAAGACGGGGACCATCGTAAGCAACGAGTCGTCGGAGATCATTCGAATGTTCAACGAGGCATTCGACCACCTCGGCGCCAAGCCGGGCGACTTCTACCCCGAGCCGCTGCGCGCACAAATCGACGAGCTGAACGATCGAATCTACGACACGGTCAACAACGGGGTGTACAAATCGGGCTTCGCGACGACGAGCGAAGCGTACGAAGAAGCTGTGATCGCGCTGTTCGACACCCTCGACATGCTCGAAGAGCGACTCGGCAAGCAGCGGTACTTGGTCGGAAACCGAATCACGGAGGCAGATTGGCGGCTGTTCACCACGCTCGTGCGTTTCGACCCGGTCTACTACGGACACTTCAAGACCAACCTCCGACGGCTGATCGACTACCCGAATCTGTGGGCATACACGCGCGAACTGTACCAAGTGCCGGGGGTCAAGAGCACGGTGAACATGCATCACATCAAGCACCACTACTACGGCAGCCATGAAACGATCAATCCGACACGAATCGTTCCGATGGGACCGGTCATCGACTACGACGAGCCGCACGGACGCGACCTGCAGTTCGACTCGGTCGAAGACGCCGCGCAATAGAATCGCGTAGTCGAGCCGAGGACGATCGTGTATCGTCGGGCGCGCGCCCTGGGCGCTGGAGTATTTGTGACACGACCTCACTCGCTGTTCTCATCGATCTCACCTTGGCTTTGCGCTGCAGTCTTGGCGCTTGGAGCCTGTAGCAACACGCCTTCGTTGCCGCCGCTGGCGCAAGGCCCGCAGTCTTCCCAGATTCCGGGCAAATTCGTCTGGCACAACCTTGTCACCGACGACGCCGAGGCGGCGCGTGCGTTCTACGGCGCCCTCTTCGGTTGGACTTTCGAAGTCGTCGCAGACGGGCGCTACAGCGTTATCTCGTTCGAGGGCCTGAACGTCGGCGGCATCATCGACGCGAGCTACGACGGCGATGGCCCAAGGGCGGCACACTGGATCAGCGCGCTGTCCGTACCAGACCTCGAGGCCGCGACCGCCGCCATCGTGGCCGCAGGCGGTCGACAGCTCGAAGCGCCGATCGACGTGCCGGGTATCGGAACCGTGGTCACGGTCCAAGACGCCGAAGGCGCCCGCCTGCACCTGCTCGCGTCTGCGGCGGGCGACCCGCCCGACGGTGAGGCCGGCGTGCACACCTGGCTCTGGCATGAACTGTTGACCGAGGACCCGGAGGGCGCGGTCGAGTTCTACTCGGAGGTCTTCGACTACCGAGTCGAGACGGTGCCGCGCACCGACCGCGGCGACTACCGCGTCCTATGGAACTCCGGTCGGGCCCGCGCAGGGGTCATCGACAATCCGTTCGAAGGCCGGGGGTCGGCGTGGATTCCCTACGTGCGTGTCGCAGACCCAGCCGCGCTGGCCGCCAAGGCCGCCGACCTCGGCGGCTCGGTCGTGCTCGAGCCCCGCCCCGACGTTCGCGACGGCACCCTGGCGCTCGTCCTCGACCCCTCGGGAGCACCGGTCGCGCTACAGAAGTGGAACCCCGAGATGCAGGTGAAGCCGTGAGACGAAGAATCAACCGCGCGCTCTTGGCGCTGGGTGCGCTCCTTCTGCTCGGGAGCAGCTCCTGCTCGTCGAACTACACGGTCGGCTACGGGTACACCGGAGACCCGTACGGCGACGTGTTCTACAGCAGCCCCATGGATACGGGCGGCTTCTACGGATACCCGTACTAGACCGCGTCGCGCTCAGTCGTTGGGGCGCGCGAGAACCATCTGCCACGGATACGAGGTGTCGTAGCGTTCGACCTCGAGGCGATCTCGCAAGAGCTTCAGAAAGCCGCGCTTCCCCCACAGGTTCACGTGGTCGTCGTCGTTCCCGAGCCGGGTGACGTTCTTGCCTCGGGCGAGGTTGCTGAGGCAAAACCAGGGTTCGTGAGGTACCGACAGCACGACTGCGCGCGGCCTGACGCTCAAGATTTGATCGAGCGCGACCTCGGGCGTGTCGAGATGTTCGAGCACCTCCGCACACACCACCACATCGAACTTTCGATCCAAGAACGAGAGGTCGTAGACACTTCCCTCGTGCGTTTCAATCGCCGGGAACTTGGCTTCGAGGTTGCGCAGGTCTTCTGCGCTCATGTCCACCCCGACGTACTGCGCGTTGGTGCGTTTGGAAAGACAGCCTGAAACGAACCCCTCCCCGCAGCCGAGCTCGAGCACCGAGGTCGCAGGCAGCACGGAATCGAAAAGTCCGCTCAGCCGTTGCACGAAGCGGCGTATCAGCAGTCGCTGCACCGGATTTGGGTGGCGATACTTCTGCGTCGCGAAGGAGTCGAAATACTGATCAGGGATCACCGACAACCTCGCGAATCGGCAGGCGCTCCTGCGCGTCCTTGCGATGGTACTGAAAGGTCATGAACTCTCCGAGGAGCCCGATCGAAAACGACTGCGCCCCAACGAGAATGAACAACACCCCGAGCAAGAGAAGCGGGCGCGAGCCAATCGACTCGCCCTGAAACCAGAGCACGGACAGGTACGCGCAGATCAGCACTCCAATTGCGCTGAACGCAAGACCGGCGAGCCCGAACAGGTGCATCGGTTTGCGCGAGTACCGCGTGAGGAACGCGACGCTGAGCAAATCGAAGAACCCGCGCAGGATGCGCTCGAGACCGTAGCGCGAGCGTCCGTGCTGTCGCTCGCGATGATGCACCGGCATCTCTCCGACGCTGAAGCCCTGCCAGGAAGCCAACACCGGAATGAAACGAAAGAGATCGCCGTAGATCGGAATCGACGTCAGTACGTCCTGTCGGTAGGCCTTGAAGCCGCAGTTCATGTCGTGAAGGTGGACCCCGGTCACGAGGGCCACCGTCTTGTTGAAGACTTTGGAAAACACTCTGCGATTGAGCGGGTCGAGGCGTTCAACCTTCCAGCCCACAACCACGTCGAGCCCTTTTTCGACCTTGGCGATCATGTCCGGAAGGTTGGCGGGGTCGTCCTGAAGGTCGGCGTCCATCATGACGACGATGTCGGCGCGGGCGCGCTCGAACCCCGCGGAAAGTGCCATCGCCTTGCCAAAGTTGCTGCGTAGACGAATGCCGCGGACCCGCGAGTCTGCGGCGTGGAGATCCTCAATGACTTGCCAGGAGTCGTCGGTGCTCCCGTCGTCGACGAAGATAAGCTCGTAGTCCGTGTCGCCGAGAGCGTCGCGGATCTCCGCTGCCAACGTGGGAAGGCTTTCGGCTTCGTTCAGGCCAGGAACGACGACCGAGACGCGAGGGACCGCATCGTCTGGCGCGGAAAGCTCCAGCAGTGCACTCGTCCCTTCAGCAACTGTCATCGACGCTCCTGGCCAAGCGTTCGGCTAGTTTTGGACGTCGAGAAGCTCGACGTCGAAGACCAGCATTCCTGCGGGACGACCGGGCTGACCGCCGTAGGCCATTTCCTCAGGAATCCAGAGTCGGCGCGTTTCGCCGACGACCATGAGCTGCACGCCTTCGGTCCAACCGGGAATCACCTGATTGAGTCCGAAGGTCGCGGGCTTGCCGCGTACGACAGAGCTGTCGAACATGTTCCCGTCGGTCGTCCAACCCGTGTAGTTCACGGTGACGGTGCTCGTCGCGGAAGGATGTTCGGTACCCTTGCCCTTCTTGAGGACGCGGCTTGCAAGACCGGAGTCGGTCTTCTTTGCGCTCTTCGGAATCTTCGCGACGTCCTTGGGGGTCTTGGGCGGTGGCGGTGAGACCTCGAAGTCGACAAGCTCGACGTCAAACACGAGCGTGCCTTTCGGGGGACCAAACGCACCGTGCGGATCGTTCGGCGTGGCTTCGCCATAGGCGAGGTCGCCGGGGATCCAGAAGCGTCGCTTCTCTCCAACGACCATCATCTGCACGCCTTCGGACCAGCCCGGAATCACGCGATTGAGCGGGAACTCCGCCGGCCGTCCGCGCTGCACGGAGCTGTCGAACATCGTTCCATCGGTCGTCCAACCGGTGTAGTTCACGGTGACCGTGTCGTAGAGGCCGGGCTTCTTTCCACCGTCGCCTTCGTCGAGCACGATCCAGGCGAGGCCGGACTTGCTCTTCTTGGCATCCGCCGGTGCTGCCGCCACGTCGTCCGGTGCCGGGATGGCGGGCGGCGCGTTCGCCGCTGCGGCTGCCGCTGCCGCTGCTGCCGCGTCCACAGGCTGTTCCGCCGCCTTCGCAGCTTCGTCGGTGGCCGTCTCCGCGGCGGCTTCGGTTTCGCCTTCGGCGGGGGCAGGGGCGCTGCTCTTGCACGCGATCAGCGCGAGGCTGAGCGTGAGGCACCCCAGGAGGGTCCAGGATGTTTTCATGGGGCCGTCCTAGCTGACTCGCCCTGGCGTGTCTACTCTTCGCCCCGAGGCGCTTAATTCCCGAGTTCCGACGGCGGCTCGCGGATTTCGACCACCTCGACGACCTCTCCTTCGACGTCGATCACGTTCGGGCGAGATCCAGCCGGCGACCCAGGCTGTCCCGACATCCCGGGCTGTCCCGACATGTAGACTTGAACCCGGCCCGCTTGGACCTGTCGCTCTACCCAGCGGCGGACGAACGACGCGATCACTCGCCTCGAGGCGGGCATGACCATCGAAAGCCCCGCGATATCAGTCAGAATGCCAGGGGTGATGAGCATGAGGCCCCCGATGAAGATCAGGACTCCATCGATCACCCCATCCTTGGGCATCGTTCCCTGGGATATGGACTCCTGCCATCGACGTATCACCCGCGCGCCCTCCCTGCGGGCGAACCAGGCGCCGAGCGCGCCGGTGACCAACACCAGCGCGATAGTGAGTGCAGGCCCGAGGAACCGACCGACCGCGATGAGCAGATAGAGCTCGACGATCGGGACGACGGTGAAAAGCAGAAACAGGCGCCCCATGGGTACGAACCTAAGTCGATCTGGGGTCAAGTCGAGGTGCATCGCCGGCTTGCGTGGAATTGAGGCGCGTAGGACAACCAGAAGCCATGGATTTTCAGCATTCTGAGCGGTCGAGGAAGCTGGCGGCGGAGGTCGAGACATTCGTTCGCGACCGCGTGATTCCCGCCGAAGCCACTTATGAAGAACAGCTCGCGCACACCGACGACTGGCGCCAGTGGCGCATTCCGCCGGTCATCGAAGAGCTCAAGGCCGAGGCCAAGTCGCAGGGCCTTTGGAACCTGTTTCTGCCGGACGAGCAACACGGTGCCGGGCTCGACAATCGCGACTACGCGCCAATCGCCGAAATCACCGGCCGGTCCCCGATCGCTCCGGAGGTGTTCAACTGCAACGCCCCGGACAGCGGCAACGCCGAAGTCTTGGTGAAGTACGGCTCCGACGCGCAGAAGAAACGCTGGCTGGAACCGTTGCTCGCGGGCGACATTCGCTCCGGCTTCGCGATGACCGAGCCCGAAGTCGCATCGAGCGATGCCACCAATATGGAAGCCACCTGTGAAGTCGTCGGCGACGAAGTGGTCGTACGAGGACGCAAATGGTGGACGAGCGGCGCCGGCGATCCCCGCACCGCATTCCTCATCTTCATGGGCGTGACCGACCCTTCCGCGGGACGTCACGAACGCCACTCGATGGTCCTCGTCCCGATGGATGCGCCCGGAGTCGAGAATCGAACGCATGGTCCCCGTGTTTGGGCACCTTGACGAGCCCCACGGTCACGCGGAAGTCGTGTTCCACGACGTGCGGCTTCCGGTCGACCACATCATCGCCGGCCCAGGGCGTGGCTTCGAGATTGCGCAAGGGCGTCTTGGACCCGGCCGGATCCACCACTGCATGCGTGCCATAGGAGCCGCGGAAGTTGCTCTCGAGCGCCTGTGCAGGCGAGCCGTCAGCCGGATTGCGTTCGGGAAGCCGCTCGCAAACTTAGGCGGGAACCGCGACATCATCGCAAACGCGAGAATGGCAATCGACCAAGCCCGACTACTGACGCTGCGGGCGGCCTGGGCGCTCGACACCCTCGGCACGTTTGGTGCTCTCGTCGACATTTCCGCAATCAAAGTCGTCGCTCCGAACGTCTTGCAAGATGTCGTCGACGCAGCCATTCAGATTCACGGCGGCCAAGGCGTGGCCGACCCCGAGCTCACGCGCTTGGCGGCGATGGCACGCTGTCTGCGGATCGCCGATGGCCCTGACGAGGTTCACCGGGGGATGGTCGCGCGACTAGAGCTCAAGAAGTACCAGTAGCTCGTCGTACGCGTCGGTCCGCGGATATTGCGGGAACTCCTCGGCAACGCTGTCGGGGCACCGGAAGAGTACGCCTTTGTCGGCGGCACCCAGCATCGTGGTGTCATTGTAGCTGTCGCCCGCCGCGTGAACCCGGAACCCGATTTGCTGGAGCGCGTGTACGGCCTTGCGCTTGCCGTCCGCGATGCGGAGTTCGTACCCGGTCACCCTGTCCTCCGCGTCAACCAGGAGCTGATGGCAGAAGAGAGTTGGCTCCCCGAGCTGCGCCATGAACGGAGTGGCAAACTGATAAAAGGTGTCACTCAAGATGATGAGCTCCGTGCGGCTGCGGAGTTCATCGAGGAACTCGCGCGCACCGGGGAGCGGCTGCATCGTGCTGATGACGTCTTGGATGTCCGAGAGCTTGAAATCGTGCTCGGCGAGGATGTCGAGGCGACCCTGCATCAACACGTCGTAGTCGGGTTCGTCGCGGGTCGTGCGGCGCAGCGCGTCGAGACCGGTTTTTTCGGCGAAGGCGATCCAAACCTCCGGGATGAGCACGCCTTCTAAGTCGAGACACACGATGAGCGGAGCCATACGCGGGCGTCTACACGATTTTAGCCCTTGGGCAACTCCGCGGGACGCTGCCAGCCCGTGGTACGGGTCAGCCACTGCACGGCCCCTGGCATCCAGCGACTGAACAGAATGACCAGCTTCAGCAGAACGGGCCGAATCATGTCGTCGGTGTCGTGCTCGATCGCGCGCAGCGCGTAGGCCGCCGACTGCTCGGGCGATAGGATCGGGAACATCTTGCTGATCGTGGGGATGCGTTCGTGTGAGCCCGGATTGTTGTCGAAGTAGTCGCTCGTGACCTCTCCGAGGACGAGATGGGTCACCCCAACGCCGGTGCCGTGAAGCTCCGCACGGAGCGAATCGTTGAAACCGCGGAGCGCACAGCGGCAGGCCGCGTAGCCTGTCGCCCCCGGGATGACCAGGTAGGCCATGGGAGAATTCACGTTCAGGATGCGTCCGCTGCCGCGCCGACACATGTCGGTGGCGAACGCGCGGGTCATGAAGAACGCGGCGAAGTACGGTGTCTGCATCATTGAGACCGCCTCTTCGGAATCGGTTTCTTCGACCGAGAGCCAGCGTCCGGCCCCGGCGTTGTTGACGAGAATGTCGGGGACGCCAACGTCCTCGCGAATTCGCGCGGCCACCGTCGCCACAGCGGCAGAGTCGGTCAAATCGCAAGGATAGACGTGCGCCTTGCCCCCAGCTTCTGCGATTTGGGCGGCCACGGTGTCGAGCTTCGACCGCGTCCGCGCGAGCAGCACCAGTTCGGCCCCAGCGCACGCGAGTTCTCGCGAAATCGCTGCGCCAATGCCTCCAGAAGCACCGGTCACGAGCGCGAGTTTTCCTCGAACGTCCATTATGAGCGGCAGTAGACGGCACGGAAAGGGCTACGGTCAACCTTGCTTTCGCGATACATCGCTGCAGGCGTAAAACGAGTATGATCCGGACCATGAACGAGTCGGAACGGGTATTCGTGACGGGAGGGACCGGCTGGATCGGGCGGGCAGTCGTCGAACGACTCTTGCGTCGTCGCATCCCGGTGGTGCTGATGCTGCGTGAAGGCGCCGAAGCGCGTCGTCGCGACGTGCTCGAAGCTCTCGCGCGAACCGCAGAAGAGCACGCTGCCACAATCACGTGGGAGAACGGCGACCTCCGCAAACCCGGGCTTGGGCTCAGCGAGCACGGTCGCCGGACGCTCGGTTCCTCGGCGCATGTCTTCCACGTTGGTGCGATCTACGAACTCGATGCAACCGCCGAAGCGTTGACCGAGACCAACGTGGGCGGCACCCAGCGCTTGCTCGAGGCACTCGACGAGACCGGCTTCAGGGGTCGCCTTCACCACGTCAGTTCGACGGCAGTGGCCGGCAACTATGCGGGTACGTTTTCCGAATCGATGTTCGACGAGGGGCAGAAGTTCCTGCACCCCTATTTGCGGAGCAAACACGAAGCAGAGCGGCTCGTGCGCGGCTCGGCTCTCGACTACCGCATCTACCGGCCGAGTTCGGTCGTCGGCGATTCCAAGACGGGCGCGATGCATCGCATCGACGGCATCTACTACGGCTTCGGAGCACTGCAGAAGCTTGCGGCCGCCCTGCCCTCCTGGGTCCGCATCCCGGTGCCACGCGTACGCGGCCGGTTCAACGTCGTTCCGGTCGACTATGTTGCAGAGGCGATGGTGGAGATCGCCCTTCGCGATGTCGATAAGCGCGTGTTCCATCTCGTCGACCCGAAGCCTCAACGCGTGCTGCGCATGGTATCTACGCTGCTTCGCGCTGCCCGCGGACCCGCGATCGGACCCGTGGTTGACCTCGGCTCGGTTCCCGGTGTGAAGCAGACCGCGGGCATGGCATCGATGCTTCCTAGCGTGCAGGAGCTTCGGGCGGGTGTTCTCCGAGACTTCGGGCTTCCGGAGGGAGCCCTCGACGCCATGAACCTACGAGTTCGTTTCGACGACGAGCATACCCGTGCCGCGCTCGCCGGCACCGACATTCGGTGTCCCCACTTCAAGTCTTACGCCAAGACACTCTACCGATACTATGAGGATCACCTCGACACGGTGTCCCTCCGTGACGAACGCTACCGCAAGGCACTAGACGGCAGGACGGTTCTCATCACGGGCGCCTCGCGGGGAATCGGAGCGGCGACGGCGCGCATCGCGGCACGCGCGGGCGCCAGGGTGCTTCTGGTCGCGCGGGGCCAAGAGCCGCTCGACGCGTTGGCAGCGGAGATTCGGCAAGCCGGAGGACGGGCTCACGTCTACGCAACCGACCTTTCGGCCCTCGAGGAGGTCGATGCGCTCGCGCAGACGGTGCTCACCGAACACGGCGGGGTCGACGTCCTCGTGCACAATGCGGCCCGGTCGATCCGTCGCCCCGCGATCGAAGCGCTCGATCGTTTCCACGATTATCAACGCACTATGGCGCTCAACTACTTTTCGCCCGTACGACTCACCCTCGGTCTCTTGCCGTCGCTGAGCGAGCGAGGGGGTACGATTTCGCTCGTGTTGACGATGGGGGTGTTGATTCCGGGGCCGTACTTCGGCGCCTACCAGGCAAGCAAAGCTGCGCTCGACGCGTTTGGGGATTCGCTGATCTCGGAGATGTATCACCAAGGGATGCATCTCTCCTCGGTCTACCTTCCGCTGGTCAAAACCGAGATGATGGCTCCAACCGAAGAATACGCAGGTCGTGTGGACGTGATGACTCCGGAAGACGCCGCCTTTCTCATCGTCGACGGAATCGTCGATAGGAAGCGCCGTGTGATGACGCGCGAAGGCCGATACTTCGGGATCTCGAACCGACTGACCCCCATGACCACCACCCGAGTGCTCAACCTGCTTCGACGGACCTTTCCCACCGCCGATGCCAAGAGCGAGTTCCCGGTGGAAGCCGGGCTCATCACCAAAGCGATCGGCGGCAGCCCGTTTTAGTCACATCGACCCATTCAACCGGTCGCTCGGTCCGCCGTACCACGGTAGCGCGAAGAGACCGGGCATGACAGATTCGCTGCGATGATCCTGACCGAGCAGCAGTCGTTGATTCGAGACTCCGCCGCGCGATTCGCACGCGCGCGCATCGCTCCTCACGTACGCGAATGGGAGGCCGACGGCGCCGTGGATCCCGCGGTCCTTCGCGAGATGGGCGAGCTCGGGTTCATGGGCATGACAGTCGCCGCCGAATGGAACGGCGCCGGGCTCGACTACGTTTCGTACGCACTGGCGCTCATCGAGATCGCAGCCGGCGATGGAGCAGCATCGACGATCATGAGCGTCAACAACGCCCCGGTGTGCGCGATTCTAGAATCGCGAGGCAGCGATGCGCTCAAGGAGCAGTATCTAAGGCCACTTGCCGCAGGTGAAATGATCGGCGCCTTTGCGCTTACCGAACCGCAGGCGGGGTCTGATGCAGCCAATGTCCAGACCCGCGCGGTTCGGGACGGAGACCACTACGCGATTACCGGTACCAAGCAATTCATCACGTCGGGCAAGATCGCGGGCGCAACCATCGTGTTCGCGGTCACCGATGCGAACGCTGGCAAGCGCGGCATGTCCGCGTTTCTCGTCCCGGGAGGCGCTGACGGCATGACGGTCAGTTCGCTCGAACACAAGATGGGTCAGCAAGCCTCGGACACCGCCCAGCTGATGTTCGATGGAGTCCGCGTCCCGGCGAGCCATCGCATCGGCGAAGAGGGCGAAGGATATCGGATCGCCCTTGCGAACCTCGAGCCGGGGCGCATCGGCATCGCGGCGCAGTGCGTGGGCATGGCCAGGTCTGCACTCGATCATGCGCTTGCGTACGCAAGCGAGCGAAGGTCGTTCGACCGAGCCCTTGTCGACCACCAAGCCGTGGCGTTCCGACTCGCCGACATGGCGACGCAGCTGCACGCCGCCACGACGATGGTCCTCGATGCAGCGGCGCTGCGAGACGCGGGGCGACCGTGTCTCAAGGAAGCCTGCATGGCGAAGCTCTTTGCATCGGAGGCGGCGGAGCGAATCTGCTCGGATGCCATTCAGATCTATGGCGGCTACGGGTACTCGCGCGAGTACCCGGTAGAAAAAATCTACCGAGACGTGCGCGTCGCGCAGATCTACGAAGGCACGTCCGACGTCCAGCGAATCATCATCGGCCGCGAGCTCAACCGCGCGCGGTGAGGTCAGCGTACGGCAAGAAGCGGCGCGTCGGCTGACGGCGTGGCGCTTCCGTAGAGGCGCGTGACTTCGCCTGCCATTCGTCCGGTCAGCCCGTACCAAAGCATCCTGAAGTCGCCGCGGAGCGACCACCAAAAATAGTCGAAGGTGGCGGGGCGGTTCTTTTCGATGATGAAGTGACCGATCCAGGCACATCCGTAGCCGAACAACGGCGCCAGAAGCGCAAGCCACCAAGGGCCTGCGGTCACCGCGACGAGGAGAGCGAGCAAGCTGAGACTCGTGCCTACGTAGTGCAGAGCCCTGCAGCCGCGACTTCGGTGCGCGCCCACATAGTGCGGCCAGAACTCTTCGAAGGAAGCAACGCGTTCACTCATCGATCGACTCCTCGGGGCGAGTGTGGTGCTTTCGGGATGGATTGGCCAGGCGCTCGCGAAGCTTCCAAAGCTGGAAACAATTCTGCCGGAGGCGCATAACCTCGATGAACGCCCGCGACGATGGGCCCCGGGCGGAGGGAGTCATACATGAATTCTGCAACGAAACAGACCTTGGTGGCCATGGCCACCGCCGCACTCAGCATGACCGGCGCTTGCAAGAGCGATGCTGGACCGTCCGCGACGGAAGCAACGACTGGCACGGAAAAAGCGGTCCACGAGGGAGCCATGGAAGCCTCCTGCGGCGAAGGCAGCTGCGGGGACGCCATGAAGAAAAAGGGCGATCACTCCGAAGCGTCGTGCGGCGAAGGTAGCTGCGGCGAAGGCAGCTGCGGCTGATGGTCGGCACTGGCTGCCCTGGGGTCATCCTCGGAAAATACTAGGCTGAAGAGAACGAAGCCGACCCACAGGGCGACCAGGTGATAGAGCATCACCGCGCCGCCGTATCTCTCGAAGATCACCGCAGAGGCTTTCGGTCCGATTAAGAGGCCGAGCGCATAGAAGGTATTGTAAATCGAAGTGGCGCGGCCGTAGTCGCGCGCCTGAACTGACTCGCCCTGCAGAGCGAGGCTCACGGGGGAGATCGAGGCGAGCGTGGCACCGGTCACGAAAATCGCGAAGCACATGAGCGGGTACGAGTCGAGGAACACGAACCCGAGCACGGTCGAGGCCCCGACGACCGCGAGCAGACGCATCGTCAGCAGGTGCCCGATGCGATCGCCAAGCAGACCGACGGCGTTGGTGACCAACAGCATG
Source organism: uncultured delta proteobacterium (assembly GCA_963845195.1). Classification (GTDB taxonomy): domain Bacteria; phylum Myxococcota_A; class Polyangia; order Polyangiales; family Houyiibacteriaceae; genus SG8-38. The sequence goes on along the minus strand of CAWJRH010000004.1, from coordinate 699,824 downwards.
CCAAGCGCAAAGAACGCGGGAATCCAAATCGTGCGTCCTTCGCTGACGCCTTTTTCGTAGATGAGGTAGAGCGGCAGGAAGAGCACCGCGCTCGACTGAAAGTACCCATACGCGTAGGCGGCAAAGCAGGAATTCTTGATTCGCCAGGCTACGCCGAGCCGGGAAAGCTCGTCCGAGTCTTCGGGCGTGGGTTTCGACGCTTGATCCTCTTCGTGGAAGGCGATGCCGCTCGATCCAAGCACTCGAGGGGGAACGTCGGGCTCGAGGGTCCGCCACACATAGACGCCCGCCAGCGTGGACAGCACCCCCGCCGACACGAAGCCCAGCGAAAGAGGCCCGAAGCGTGTGATCGCCCAGGCGATTGCCGGGCCAAGGAAGTAGCCGATGCCGATCGAGACCGCGTAGAGGCTCATGGTGAACGCCTTGTTGCCGTCTCCTGCCCGCGAAAGCAGGATGGTTTCAGCGCTCACCCAGATCCCGACGGAGAACACGCCGTCGAGGAACCGCACGACCGCGATCGAGGCGAAGCTATCGAGGAACGGGAATGCTGCGACGGTTGCGGCGTATCCGAGGAAGCTTCCGACGAGCAAGGTGCGCGCGCTGAAGGCCTCGATCAGGCGATCGGTCACGAGTGAAACTGCGACGATTCCAAGACCGAATATCAGCGCCAGGCTGCCGATGTCCGACTTACTGAAGCCCTTGGCGTCGAGATAGATCGCGATGAGCGAGAGCGCCATCCCGTAGGCGATACTCAGCAGGACCGTGCCCCGATAGACCGTCCAGACGTTCGGGTCCTCGATGCGTGCGGCCCACTTCACGTCGACCGCTCTACGTCATCGCGCACAAGGAGTCACGTCCGAACATGCCGCCGTCAGCCTTCGAACCGATGACGGCTCCCAACTGGCGATTGCGAAAGACCCAGGAGAACGAGTACCCTCCGCGACGTGGTCAAGCGCGCGCTGGGCTGGGTCGTCGGGGTGATCGTCGGGCTGTGTCTGGTCGCCGCCGTCGTCGGAGGAATCGTCTGGTCGCGACTCCATCCGTCGCCGCCTGAGGTCCAGGTCTGGTGGAACGGAGAGGTGCTGACGATGGACCCGTCGGGCCGCGTCGCAACGGCCCTCGCCATCGAAAACGACCGGATCGTTGCGGTTGGTACAGAGCAAGACGTCGCTCCGTGGCGCGAGAAGGCCAACGTTCTCCTCAACCTCGAGGGCCGCACCGTCGTGCCCGGATTCATCGAGGCGCACGGTCATTTCCCGGGCGCGGGTCTCGCCGCGGTAGCGGCCGACCTGAACAGTCCGCCGATTGGGTCCGTGGTGACGATCGCGCAGGCGCTGGATGCACTGCGACAAACCAGTTCCGATCAACCGGGAGACCACTGGCTCATTGGTTTTGGGTATGACGACACGGCGCTCGCCGAGAGGCGCCATCTCAATCGGGCGGACCTCGACTCCGTATCGACCGAACGTCCCGTCATCGCGATGCACATCTCCGGGCACATGGTCGTCTGCAACTCCGTCGCCCTGGCCCACTACGGGATCGACGCACAGACGCCCGATCCCCCCGGGGGCGAGATCGAAAAGGACGCAAGCACCGGTGAACCTACGGGCCTACTGCTCGAGACGGCCGGTCGACCCGTCATGCTCGACGCGCTGAAGATGCCCCCGCTGCAACAGGTCTCCCTCGTACGCTCCGCCTCGAATGCCTATGGCGCGCAAGGCTTCACCACCGTGCAGAACGGTCTCGCACCGATCGAACAGATCAAGGGACTGAGTCGAGCATCGAAGCTCGGGCTGATCGACCAGCGTGTAGTGATCTGGCCGAGCGACGAACTCGGCCTCGCGGTTGCCGCAGGCGAGCTAGACCTGGGTCAGTATGCGAGCAAACGCGTGACGATCGGTGCGACCAAGTTCGTGGGCGACGGTTCGATCCAAGGCTACACGGGCTACCTGCGCCAGCCGTACTTCAACCCGGCCACCCATGCAGCCGACTACCGTGGCTACCCGAACATCGACGCAGAGACCTTGCGCGAGAACGTGAAGACAGTGCACTGTGCGGGGCAACAGGTCGCGGTCCACGGTAACGGGGACGCAGCGATCGATCAGTTCCTCGACGCCTGGGAAGAAGCCTTGGCCGCCTGTGCTGCGGACGATGCCCGCCCAATCCTCGTGCACGCCCAAATGGCGACGGCCGACCAGCTCGAACGGATGGCCCGCCTCGGCGTGAGCCCGAGCTTCTTCAGCGCCCACGTCTACTACTGGGGCGATCGCCACCGAGATGTTTTTGTCGGGCCTGAACGCGCAGCGCGCATCAGCCCTGCACAAAGCGCCAAGGCGGCGGGCCTCCGGTTCACCACACACCTCGACGCCCCCGTAGTTCCGATCGACTCGCGGCTCCAGCTCTGGGCCCCGGTTGCGCGACTGACATCAACCGGCGCGGCGCTCGGCCCCGAGGAGCGCATTTCGGCCGAAGACTCTCTTCGTACGCTGACGTCCGATGCGGCCTGGCAGCTCTTTGTCGACGACAGCGTTGGTTCGATCGAAACTGGCAAGCTCGCAGACCTCGTCATCCTCTCGAGCAATCCGCTCGCGCCGAACGCCGATCTGCGCGCAGTGGAGGTCGACCAGACGGTCCTGGGTGGCGTCACCATCTTCGAGCGCTCCAAGATGGGCGAGTAGTCCGGCGTCGCTCCTAGCCTAGGGCGTCACGATCGGGAAGTTGCCCTCAGGCTTGTCGAGCAGCGCAAAGAACTTCCCGACGTCGATCTTACTCCCGTCGATCGAAAGATCGTCGGAAAACACGAGATCCTTGAGGCCCACGTCTCCGATGATGAGCTTCAAGAACATCGGATGGGTAATCCGAAGCGTGGCATTCGCGTCGCGGACCGGTGCGCCCTCTCGATAGTGAAGCACGGAGTTCTTGAGATGCAGCACGTAGCTCCGGCCGAGGTCCGTGAAAACGATGTTGATCTTCATCTCCTTGCCGTGGGCGTCCTCGGCCTTGAGACGAACCGACATCGCGCGAAGGAACTGAATCACCGGGGTCTGCTCGAGGAGCGGCAGCGCGTTGCTCAGATCGATGCCCTGCTCCGGCGCTCCGAACTGGAGCTCGAAAGCCCCGGTCAGATAGACATCACGCCAAGGGCCAGCTTCGGCTCGGTAGGCGAGCTGACGGTAGGCTTCGGCGAGCATCTCTTTTGCCGCATCGTTGTCGGGCTCGGCGAAGACCACGTGGTTGAGCACCTCGGCAACCCAGCGGTAGTCGCCCTCGTCGAGCGAGTTCTGGGCCCGTTCGAGCACTGCCGCCGATCCGCCCATGTAGTCGACGTATCGCTTTGCTGCCTCGGTCTCGGGAAGCGGGTCGAGGTCGGCGGGATTGCCGGTGTACCAGCCGAAGTACCGCTGATAGACGGCTTTGCTGTTGTGCCGAAGCGTCCCGTAGTAGTCGCGATTGTAGAACTCGGTCGCGAGTGACGGCGGCATCTCGATTCGCTCCGCTATCTCCTTGGGGGTAAGACCTTCGTTGGCCCAGCGCAGCGTCTGGTCGTTGATGAAGCGATACATGTCGCGCTGTTTCTCGAGAAACTCAGCGATGCGCGACTGTCCCCATATCGGCCAGTGGTGACTCGCGAAGTAAGTCTCCGCCTCGTTGAACTCGCGAAGCACGTCATCGATGTAGTCGCTCCACTTGATCGCATCGCGTACTTTGGTCCCGCGGAGCGTGTAGAGATTGTGCATGTTGCGACTCAACACCTCGGCGCCACAAAAGGCCTTCTTCTCGGGAAGGTAGAACATCATCTCCGCGGGCGCCTCGGAGCCGGGCGCATTGAGGAACCGGAAGAGCACGCCATCGAGGGTCACGTCCTGCATCGCTTCGGCAATGATGGTCGTCGGAACCATGATGCTCACATCGCCAACGACCGGCTGTATTCCCAGACCGGTTCCCACATGCCCGGTCGGTCCGCGAGGCACCCGAATCGCGTACATGAATTCCGCCCGTCGTGTCATGGCCGGGCCGGCGACCACGTTCTCGCTGGTGGCTTCGTCGATGAATCCTACCGGGGCAAGAATCTCGACACTGTTCTTGGCCGCCTCGGCCGCGGTCATGAGCCCGAGCGCACCGCCGAAGTGGTCGACGTGGCTGTGCGTGAAGATGATCGCCTTGATCGGCTTGTCGCCGAGATGCTTGCGCGCGAATGCGAGCGCCTGTGCGGCGGTGGCGGTGTTGGTCAGCGGGTCGACGACGATCCAGCCGGAGTCGCCCTCGATGATCGACATGTTGGCCAGGTCGAAGCCGCGAAGCTGATAGATGCCCTCAGCGACCTCATACAGTCCGCGCTCGAGGTTGAGCTTGGACTGTCGCCAAAGGCTGGGATTGACCGTGGCCGGGGCGTCTCCCTCGACGAATGCGTAGGCCTGCGGATCGAACACGACCGTCCCCTCGCTGTCTCTGACCGTTTCGGCCGGGGCTTCGGCGACGAGCCCGCGGCGCGCCTGCTCGAAGTCTTCTTGGTCAGCGAGGTCGAGAAGCTCAGCGAACTTCTGGTTGGCCGCGATCGTGCTCGCGGTCGCTTCGCTACCCTCCGGGACTTGCGGCGCTGCCGGCTTTTTGTCCGAGCACCCGGAGGACAGAACGAGCAGGAGCCCGAAAAAAGCGACGGGCGCGGCGAACTTCAATACAGGGGGCATCGGGACCTCGGGGTTTGGCGGAACACGTCGGAGCCGATGGTGCCACTAGACTTCTTCACGGACCAGGCTTACTCCTGTAGACATGGCCCGGAGCTCAAAGAAAAGCGCGCCAGCCCCTGCCACGAAAGACGTTGCCTTGATCTACGCTCGTTCCGAAGACGGCCGTTCCTACGGAGTCCTTCGACAGCGGAATGACGAGATTCAGGTCGGCACGCTCCGTGGCCTCGAGGAAGGTAAGCCGATTCACGGTGAACTCGTGCAGCTTCGACCGCGCCCCGAGGCTCCGATGCTGTTCGACGTCGAGACCACTGACACGGGCACGACCCCAAAGGCCGAGCCGGCCAGCGGCCCACCGAAGGTCAGCACGCCTGCCTATCGCGAGGGGTGGGACTCGGTGTGGACCTCAAAACGCCGATCGCGCGAGCTGAACTAGGCGGCGCGTGACATCTCGGGCGGGACGCGAGACGGCATGAACTCGATGACCGGGCCGTGACGAAGCGTGTGGCAAACCCCGCGATAGAGGCCCAGCGACTCGTAGACCGCGGCCGTCAGCATGACTGTGCGCGCTTGTCCCGGCACAGACAGCGGAAAGCCGTTGTGCGTGAGTGCGGCCGAAAGCCCGAGATCGGGATTCGCCCACCCGCCCGCGCCACCCAGACCGAAGTGGCCAAACGCTGACGGCACGTCCATCAGGAACGCATCCGCCCGGTGGTAGCCAAGCCGCCAGTGAAGTGGGTACAGAACCACCTTGTCGCGGCGCTTCATCTGCACCTGCGCCGACTCACGGATGACGGCCGGATCGACGAGGCGCACACCATCGAGCTCTCCGCCGAGCGAGAGCGCGGCGTACATCTTCGCCAACGAGCGCGCGGTCGCAACTCCGTTCATCGATGGGAGACAGGCGTTCCAGAAGCGAGGATGCGTGAACAGCTCTCTCATGTTGCTGGGCGTGAGGCCCCGTCGCACCAAGCTTCGGAGAGGCCCTCGAGGCATCCACCGGGGCGCCCCATACTCGGTTGGGAGCGGCCTTGACCCGCGTCGTTGAAGTGGCGGGAGCCCCACGAGATCGGTCAGACGATTCATCTGCGCGTCCGATTCGCCGATCGAGAGCCCATCGAGTCCGAGCGGAGCGACGATACGCTTCTCTACGAAGTCGTGAAATGACATACCCGCGACGCGATGCACCAGCTCGCCCACGAGCCAACCGAAGGTCATGGCGTGGTAGCCGTTTGCGGTGCCGGGATCGAAGTCGGGTTCGGTGTCCGCGAGCCGAGCGACGATCAGGTCCCAGTCGAGGATATCGGTGAGCTGATCGACGAGCGGCACGGTCTTATGCAGCCCCGCCTGGTGCGCCAGTACCTGACGAACCGTGATCGCCTCTTTGCCGTTGCAGCCGAATTCCGGCCAGTAGCGCGCAACCGGGGCGTCGTAGTCGATGCGTCCCTCCGAGGCGAGGATGTGAATCGCGGTTGCAGCCACGCCCTTGGTGCCCGAGAAGCAGATCGACATCGTGTCGCGCTCCCACGGTGTGCCATCGTGCCGCGCCTGGCCTGCCCAGATGTCGACGACGCACTTGCCCTCGAAGAACACGGATGCAGCAGCGCCGCCGCCGTAGAACGCAACCTGCTTGCGCAGTACTTCGGCGACCGGCGCAAAGCGCGGCTCGTAGTCGCCGTGAATCGAAACGTCTTGATGGGCCAACTCGTTTGTGAGCAAAGCAATCATGGAAAATCCTGGCAACAAAGCGGGCGCCCTTTTGGGCCCTCTCAGGGCACAAGCTGGGGTCGTTGACGCAGTGTGTAAATCGATTTCGCATGCGAATCCGCAAGCGCATGAACTCGTTTCGGAATCGACTTGGCAAAGCGTCAAACAACGAGAAGATAAAGCGTAAACCAACACCGCACGCATTCGTGTGGCGCTGGCAGGAACCCTACTTCGTCAGGTCGAAGTTGACCTGTTTGCGATCGCCGGGTCGGAGGCGAACCGTCTTGGTGACGGTTGGCTTGCCCTGCCCGGCGCTCACGCGATACCGGCCGGGCTTCAGCACCGCGTTCTTGAGCGGCGCGGACCCACGCGGACCCCCGTTGATCCACACGTTGCCCCACGGAAATACGATCACGGTCAACCGGCCGGGGCGCGCCTCGACAGCGCGCTCCTCCGTCGCAGGCGATGACTTGGAATCGACCGGCGCCGCGATCCGTTTCGACGCCTCGCCATCGACGGTCGTGTTGGCAGTGCCGGCTTCCGCTCCCTCGGCGGGGGCGGCAACCTCCTCGGCATCCGCGCGCTCAGCTACAGAAGTTGGTTCTGCTGCGCCCGACGCGACCTCGGGGGTCGTCTCGGTCGGAGTTCCCCTCCACGCAAAGACCGCGGCACCCACGCCCAGAAGCGCGAGCAGGAAGAGAAGCGTGGCGCGGCGAGTCTTCTTGAATGATCGAACGACCGGCTCGGGCCCCGACGCGAGCGAATTTCCGGTGGGGCCCACGCCACTCTTCTGGTCGTATGGCTCGGGAGTATCGCCCGCGTCGCTGCCGTAGTCGCGAAGTCCCCGCCCCCTGTTCACTGGGTGCGTGCGCACCTCTTCGGCAAGCGCGCCAAGCTCGCGACGCATGCGGGGCGGCGGTACGAAGGCTTCCAGAAGTTCCAAGACTGCAGCGGCGTTCTCGGGGCGGTCATTGCGATCGGGGGCGAGGAGTTGCTCGACCAGCTCCAATAAGCCCTCGGGCGCGTCCGGCGCGAAGCTTGCGAGTGGCGGTCGATCGCCTTGGAGAATCATCATGATCGTCGCCGGGTCGTGATCGCCCTGGTACGGGCGCTGCCCCGCAAGCGCTTCATAGAGGATCACTCCAAGCGCGAAGAGATCCGAGCGGCCGTCGAGGGGCTCGGCTCGAAGCTGTTCGGGTGACATGTACGGGACCTTGCCCTTGATGGCGCTTTGCGGGCGCGGTGCCTGGTTTAGGGCTTTGGCAACACCGAAGTCGGTGAGGAGGATCTCGCCTCGGCGACTGATCATCACATTGGAAGGCGAGATGTCGCGGTGCACGATGGCGCCACCCTCAGAACCGTCCGAGCCGTCTCGCCCCGGATCGTGGGCGTGTTCGAGCGCCGCCGCGAGGTCGTGCCCGATCAGAGCGCTGAACTCCGCGGAGAGACGCGCTCCGGGCCGGCTGTCTATCAGTGTCCCTAGGTCGACTCCGTCGACAAGTTCGAGCGCAATGTAGGTGACGCCATCAATCTGGCCGAAGTCGAGGACGCCTACGATGTTGCCGTGTCGCAGCTTTGCGGCGAGGCGCGCCTCCCGCTCGAAGAGTTCGAGAAAGTCAGCTCGGTCTCGATAGAACGGCAATACGAGTTTGAGGCAGACTCGCTGACTGAAACCGCCCGGTCCCGTCCGAATCGCCTCGAAGGTTTCGGCCATGCCGCCTACGCCAAGACGTCTGACGAGGCGATAGGGCCCGAACTCGGGGTCGACCGGCCCCCCCGGGGATATGTCCGCGTTCACCATCACGGCGTGTCCAACGATCGCGCGGCACGCCGCCGATCGGGCGCAAGTCTATGGCGAAAGCGCAATCCTGAACAAGCCTTCGTTCCGAGAACGCTAGCGCCGGTGTTTGAACGCGTTTGGGTCGATATCGAGGGTGGCCATTCGACTTATCAGCCCAGTGCGGGGCACCGAGAGCGCCCGCGCGGCGCGCGCGACGATTCCTTCTGCCGCCGCCAGGGCATCTTCGATGAGCGCCTTCTCGACCGCGTCGAGGCCCATCCGCTGTTCGGTGAGCTCGGTCCATCTCGCTTCGATGCCCTCCGGCGACTGACTCGGCGCGATTGAGGAGAGGCCTTGCGGCGCGCCCGAACTCGGTGGAGGCACGCTCAGCGCGAGGTCGAGGTGACGCGCTTCGATCACTGCGTCCGCGTTCGGGGCGGAGCGTGCGCGATTGCGAGCACGTTCGAGAACCGCTTCGAGCTCGCGGATGTTTCCGTCCCACCGGAGCGCCGGGTCTACCAGACCGTCCATCGCATCGCTCGACAGCTCCCAGTGGGACTGTTCATCAGTGCGGTTCAAGTAGGCCATGGCGATGTCGGGGATGTCCTGCGGGCGCTGTCGAAGGGGCGGAAGAACGATCGGAACCGTCGCGAGACGGTAGTAGAGGTCTTGGCGGAACGCGCGGTCCGCGATCGCTTGCTGCATGTCGCCGTTGGTGACCGAAATTAACCGAAGTTCGGCAGTCTTCGGTTCACGCCCCTGGTAGCCGAGAGGTCGGTACGTTCCGAACTGTGTGAAATCGAGCAGGAGCTGCTGCGCATGTCCCGGAAGGTTCAGCACCTCGTCGAGAATCAGCGTGCCGCCATCGGCGTACTCCACCAGCCCCTTGCGCTTTGAGACGGCCCCCGAGAACGCACCTCGCTCATGACCGAAGAGTTCCGAAGTGATCGTGTTGAGGTCGTCTGCCATCCCAAGGGTCGCCCGAACGATGGGTTCTTGGCGACAGGCCCGGGCGAAGGCCGTCGCAAGCTGCGTCTTGCCGGTGCCGGACTCTCCGACGATCATGATGGAGGCGCGGCTGGCGATCGCCCCGCGGAGCTCATCGGCGATCGCATGCATGCTCGCTGGGCGGAGTAGCGCATCGAGGGTGAGGCCCGGGTCATTGCGATCGGTTGCCCGCTCGACCCGCAGGTCGTCCTGCGTCGTCTCGATGAGGGTCTGCTGGGCGATCACGCCTCCGAGAATTGCGCCGATGGTTTCGACGAACCGCAGGAACTCGTCCTGCGTGCCCTGGTTTCCCGGAAACTCGAGATAGAGACACCCGACGAAGCTGCGTCCCTTGCTCGACGACCTGGGGTCGGACCAGAGCGGCACAGCGGCGAACGAGCCTTCGGGGGCGTACGGCACGGGCCCCGCGACGGTGGTGAGATCCCGCTGCACTCGGCTGAGCACCTCGGTGACATGCTGGGCGAGGACGGCAGGGGCGACGCCTCGAAAACTAGCGGTGCGCGAACGGTGAATCGGTCCGCGCCCGCGTGTCTCGAGCGTGCTCCAGGCTGAGCTCGCCCCTAGCTGCGCGCACAGTGCTTCGAGCGTCTCTTCGATGAAGCGGCCTGAGCGGAGCCCCGTGACGACGGCGGGCACGACCTCGCGCATGCGTGGCCAGGGGCTGTGCGCGTCTGCGGTTGCCACAGGACGGGAATAACACAGGCGCCCGCGCCGCGCGAACCCGGGCTATGCGGCCGACTTGTTGTCGAAGCACCGCATGTGAAGCATGAGTTCGGCCCGGGTCTTCACGCCGAGCTTGCGCATCGCGGACGTCGCGAGGGCCGAGACGCGCGAAGCGCTCAGGCCAAGCCTGTAGCCGACGACTTTGTGACTCTCTCCAAACCTCGCGTGGGCCAGGACGTCGCGCTCCCTCTGCGTGAGATGCCGGGGATCGACGCACCGAGGATCGTTGCGCTTGATCAGGATGAAACGACGCCCATCGCTTTGGAACGAATCGACCCGGGAACACTCCCCGCGCATGAGCTCCTGCCAAAGCCTTCGGGCGTACGCGGCGCTGACCTGACCCGCCTCGCGCATTCGGTCGACCTCGACGGCGATTCCCCTCAGCCGCTGGGCCTCTCGGGTTGCCTCCACCGTTGGGAGCCGCGTCGCGAGAAGATTCGAGTCTGCGAGGGCGGACGCGTCGAGCGGGAGACTGCCAAGCGGCGTCCCACCAATGTCCGCGACGTGCCCAAGACCCCGTCGAAGATGGTGTGCCGCCGAGATGTGCCCTGCGACGAGCTGCCACCGACGACGCGCGCTCGGACTCAGAGAACACTTCGCTCTCGATGGAATGGCGATGACGACCCCGTGGAGATTCGAGTCCACGGCCCAGACGAACAGGATGTCGTGACATCCGACCGACCGAAGAAGAGTTGCCGCACCCTGTGGGAGCCAATCCGAACACTCCGACACGACCCGCACGCCGCCCGCATGCGCAAGGGCGGTCACCTGCCGAAGGTCGGCTCCGACGTCGCGCGCGGAGCGTGCCAGGCGCAAAGCGAGGTCGGGGGCACCTCGATGCACGTAGGTCGAGGCGATTAGAGGTTCACCGTCGGGGGCCGCGCCCGCGCAGACCGCGGCGACGCACCCGAGCCCCGCATCGAACGCAGTCCCCCCACTCGTAAGGAGGCGCGCCAGCCAGTCCGTCGCATCGCGGTCGATGTCGTAGGCAGCCTCGACGACGTCGATGGCGTTCGCACAGACCGTATCCATGCAGCAATCGTTTGCAGCCAGCGTGCCACTACGATCGTCCGACAGCCGCGAACGGAAAACGCAATGATTCAAGGCAACAGCGCACCAGAGGACTGTCGGTCGCCGACGTTCGTCGTCGAAAAATGACGTCGAACGTCGTTTTTGACCCCTCAGGGCCACCGTCGAGCACGACCGGATTTAGAATCGGCCTCGGACAAAGACCGCGGCCCCGGTACGGCCGGCCGTGAGCGAAGGCATGAGGGCGCGTTCCCGCTTCGGCGCGTCGGGGCGCAGCAGATAGACGAGTGGAACGGTAAGCAGAGGCGCTGCGGTGGCTCCGAGAAGGATGGCGCGGTCGGTGTCGCGCTGACGCTCGACGCATGCGTTCGGGTCGGGACCGTTGACTGTGCACGACTCTGGGGCGCGGGGACTCGCCGTCACGGCGGACGCAATCGCTCCAGCAGCTGCGGCGAGGCCGAGCCCCCCGTGTAGCCAGGCCCACCAGGGGGTGCGAGTCTCGTAGGGAAGCACCAGAGGCATCGCGGCAACCAAGAGCGCGCCGCCAACCGCGCCGCTTGCGACGACACCCGTACCGAGATTGAGCCAGGAGTCCTGCGCTGACAGGCTCGTCGGATCGTCGCGCCAGTCATCACCGGCCGAGCGCCGCGCGAAGAGAAGCCCGTATCCGGTCAGGAGCGAAGCGGCGCCGGTCGCCCCGAGCACGACCCCCGAGACGAACTGACCACGAGGCGGCCGGACACGACCGTTCCCCGAGGGCCGCGCGGCTCCGCTCTGGCAGTCGATCGCCACCGGAGACGGCCCGCTAAAGTCGCGGCAGTCTCCGGCCAGCAAGGCTGCGGTGGCTGCCGACGCGGCCGCGGATGTCGGGCCATCGGGTCCCATCGGGAGGCGAACCAGCGCCGATTCAACCTGCGTCGAGGTGACGACGCGGAGTTCGAGGACGTCAGGGGCGCGGGCGGAGGCAAGGACGGCTGCGGATGCAGGGAGAGCGCGGGACACCTGTCGCGCATCACGTGCAAGCTCGAGGTCGTTTGGCGTCTGGGAGTACCGAAGGTGGAGCACCGGCTCCGACTGCACTGCCTGCTCGAACCGATCGAAGACGAAGAGACTCGTGCGCCCCCGCGGCACCGCAACCACGTGGACCCGACCGGGCGCGACGGGATCGCACTCGATCTGGACGCGCATAGGGCCCGGGGTAGAGATCGGTGAGCTCGGCAGGCGTCGTGCCAGCCGGTGCGCCGTTCACCCGGAGCGAGCAGCCCGGGGGCTCGCTCTCGACCAGGATCGTGCCTTGCCGGTCAGGACCTCGACGACCGGCCTCCTCGTACAGGTCGAGGACCGAAGGAGGATGCATGGTCGTCGTCGGCACTCCGTCGGGCGACTGCCTCACACAGAGCGCTGCCTGACGCACTGCCTGGGGCTCATCCCCGGCTTGAAGGTGGGCGCGCACGCGATAGAGGCAGACGTCGAGCACGGTTTGGGCCCGCTCCGGGTCGCGGTTGAGAGTCGCCAGCGCGCGCGTCGAAAACGCCTGCCCACGCTCGAGCTCTGCGAGCGCGAGGTCGGTCTCACCCGCCGCAAGACTGCGAAGCGCCTGCTGAGAGGCCATGCTCCAGGCCTCGAAGTCGGCGTCTGAGACCGGCAACGGAGCCGCCGAACCTTGCCGTTCGAAGGCGGTCGCGGCGGCCTGCGGACTCCAGACGCCGATGCCTTGGAGACGAAGCGCTCGCCTCACTTCGCCCACGGTGGGCTCCATCCACTCGGCTCCCTCTTGGGTCGTGACCGGGAGAACGAGCCAGTCTCCGGGCTGCGCGGAAGCGGAGGGCAGCCCGCAGAACAGGGCAGCGAGGACCGGAACAACCCACCAACGCATCCGGGCGACTATCTGGGCTTTGGTCTAGGATGGCAACCAAGGACGGCATGGGGCCTGCGGAACGGCCAGATTGTCCAAGGCCCCGGTTTGGGGTAGTGGGGGGCCACGATGGAAACAGTGAAGACCACGGACGAATACGAAATCCTCAAGAAGTCCTCCGGGCGCTACGCCGTGCGCAACGCGAAGCGGCAGTGGGTCAACGGGGACGAGAAGGTCAGAATTCTCCTCGCGGAGAAACTGATCAAGGCCGCGCCCCCCAAGGCTCCTGAGCCGGTAGCGGAAGAAGCGCCCGTCGAGGCCGAAGCCCAGCCGGCTCCGGAGGAAGCTGCCGAGACTCCCGAAGCCCCTGCCCCCGAAGCTGAGGCCACCGCCGAACCAGAGGCGACCGCGAAGCCCGACGCCGAGCCGACCGAAGGCTGAGCTGGGCTGAGGCCGCGGCGATCGCGGCTGGTCCGGATGCCGGCTCTGGGTGTAGAACCATGACGTAGCAGGCATGAGCAGCGCCCGCCCTCCAGATGTCTCCGGCAAACCCTTCGAGAGGGAGGTCCGGGAGATTCGCGTGTACGGCACGGTGCAGGGTGTCGGGTTCCGACCCACCGTGTGGAGACTCGCGCGCGAAGCGAACCTACGCGGCGACGTGCGGAACGACGCCTTGGGCGTGCGAATCCGAGTCGCCGGCGCAAGGTCGCAAATCGATCGTTTCGTCGGGCGATTGAAGGCCGAAGCTCCACCGCTTTCGAGAATTGATCGGATCGAGGTTGCCCCCGGGAGGGAGCGCGCCGAGTTGCCCGAGGAGGGCTTTCGCATCGTCGAGAGCGCGGGGGGAAGAACACGGACCGAGGTCACGCCAGACGCGGCGATCTGCGAGACCTGCCGGTCCGAGACCCTGAACCCGCGCGAGCGACGGTTTGGCTACCCGTTCACGAATTGCACCCACTGCGGCCCCCGTTTCTCGATCGTCGAGGCAGTGCCCTACGACCGAGCCCGCACGTCGATGGCTCGGTTCGAGATGTGCTCGGACTGCGCAGGCGAATACGGCGATCCCGCCGATCGTCGCTTTCACGCCCAGCCGATCGCGTGCTGGCGTTGCGGACCGAGGACCTGGCTGGTCGAGCTCGCTGGCGCCCGGGTCGACAGGGATCCCGCCGTCGACGACATCGAGGCCGTGGGAGCGCTGCTCCTCAAGGGTGCAATCGTCGCGCTCCGAGGGCTCGGTGGGTTCCACCTGGCGTGCGACGCGACCCAGGCCAGCGCGGTGCAAGCCCTGCGTCGACGAAAGCGACGAGACGCCAAACCGTTCGCCCTCATGGCCCGCGACCTGAGCGCGGTGCGCGCTCACTGCGAGGTAGGCGACGAAGAACTGAAGCTACTCGAAAGCCCGGAAGCCCCCATCGTGCTTCTGAGGGCGCGGAACCCGTCGACGCTGCCCGATGCGATCGCGCCCGGACTCGACCGTCTCGGCTTCATGCTTCCCTACACCCCCATGCACGTGCTGGTCCTCGAACAGGTACCCGGCCCGCTCGTGATGACGAGCGCGAACCTGTCCGACCTGCCGCAGGTCATCGGCAACGAGCAGGCGCGCCAGACCCTCGAGGGCATCGCCGACTACGCGCTCTTGCACGACCGCGAAATCGTCAACCGGATCGACGACTCGGTCGTCCGCGTGTTCGGGGGTGAGCCGCGGCTGCTGCGGCGCGCGCGCGGGTACGCCCCGGCAGCGCTTCGGCTGCCGGACGGCTTCGAGGATGCGCCGGACCTGCTGGCCTTCGGCGGCGAACTCAAGTCGACGTTCTGTTTGCTGAAGAGCGGGAACGCGATCTTGTCTCAGCATCAAGGCGACCTCGAAAACCTCGAGACATACGAAGATTACGTGAAGAACCTGGCGCTGTACCAAGCGCTCTACGATCACGAACCAGCGGCGCTCGTGGCGGATCGTCACCCCGAGTATCTCTCACGCAAGCTCGCTCGACAGCACGCCGATCGCTCCGGCCTACCCTACGTCGAGGTACAGCATCACCACGCCCACGTTGCAGCCTGTCTGGTCGAGAACCGAGTGCCCCGCGACGCGGACCCCGTGATCGGGGTCGCGCTCGACGGGCTCGGCTACGGTGACGACGGCGCCATCTGGGGCGGGGAGTTCATGCTCGCCGACTATCGAGACTACCGGCGCCTCGGCACGTTCAAACCCGTGGCAATGCTCGGAGGAGCCCAGGCTATCCGTGAACCGTGGCGCAATCTTTTCGCGCATTTGAAAGAAGCGGTCGGCTGGCGGCATTTTGAGACGAACTTTGATGGCCTAGAGATTTTTCGCTTCCTAGAAAGCAAGCCGCGATCGACACTCGACCGGATGGTGGCCAAAGGTATCAACGCGCCGTTGGCGAGTTCCTGCGGGCGACTGTTCGACGCCGTGGCCGCCGCGGCTGGGCTTTGCCTCGACGAGGCCAAGTACGAAGCACAGGGCGCGATGCAGCTCGAGGCGGCGGTGCACCGCGCAGCGCCAGGCGCAGACAGAGAAGCCTACCGGTTCGCGATCGAGAGACGCGACGCCGACGACCTCCCCTACCTCGAGCCGCGGCCGATGTGGCAGGCGCTTCTCGAAGACCTGGTGGCGCAGACGCCGGTCCCGGTCATCGCGGCGCGCTTTCATCACGGGCTCGCCGAGGCGGTGGCTACCATGGTGGAGGAACGGGCAGGCGACTGCGCCGCGCGCGGACAGCAGGTGCGACAGGTGGCGCTCACCGGGGGCTGCTTCCAGAACGCCGTGCTCCTCGAGGGGGTGACCGACAACCTTCGGGACCGCGGCTTCGAGGTCCTCACGCACGCGCACGTGCCGACGCACGACGGCGGACTCGCCGTGGGCCAGGCCGCGATCGCCGCCGCACGGCTCGCTGACGGAAGGAACGACTGATGTGCTTGGGCATCCCAGGGCAGGTCGTGGAGATCACCAGCCACGACCTTCTGCTCGCGATGGTCGACGTTAGCGGGGTACGTCGTGAGGTGAACATGGCTTGCGTGGTGACCGACGACCACCCGCTCGAGGCGTGCGTGGGCGACTGGGTGCTCGTCCATGTAGGGTTCGCGATGAGCCGGATCGACGAAACGGAAGCCGCCCACACACTCGAGATGCTGACCGAGCTCAGCGAGGCGCAGGACGAACTCGACGCGATGCGGGCTTCTGTCGCGGACCCGTCGGCAAGCGGGAGGCCGACCGATGGCTGATCGCGTCCTCGAAGAGCTGTACCCGTTCCTGCACGGCAAACGTCAGGACGGCGCATCGGTGCAGACGGGTCTGCTTGAATCGGTCCGCCAGAAAGCAGCCGACCACGTCGAGGTATTCGAACGGTACTTCGAAGCCAACCGCGAGGCGCTCGTCGACGCGGCAGGCACGATCGCAGAGACGTATCGCGGAGGCGGTCGTATTCTCACGATGGGCAACGGCGGCTCGAGCTGTGACGCCTCTCATATCGCAGTCGAGTTTCTGCACCCAGTCACCACGGGACGTCCTGCGCTACCGGCGATCGACCTCACGGCCAACACAGCGATGATGACCGCCGTGGGCAACGACGTAGGCTACGACCACGTGTTCGTGCGACAGGTGATCGCCCACGGAAAGCGAGGCGACTGTCTCATCGGCGTTTCGACGAGCGGCCAATCCGCCAACCTGATTCGCGCGTTCGAAAAAGCCAAGCAGATGGGGATGCGCACCGTAGGACTCGCGGGGATGAGCGGTGGCGCGATGGCGCAGGCCGGGCTCGACAGCTGCCTCGTGGTCGAGACCGATTCCATCCACCGCATTCAAGAGTGTCAGCTCGCGACCTACCACATTCTGTGGGACCTCGTGCACACGCTGCTGGCCGACGATCGAGGCGGTATGGCGCCGAGCGAGGACGCGTCATGAAGTACGTCGACGAGTTTCGCGACCCACAACGGGCACAGACGCTCCTTCGCGAGATCGAGCAGCTCGTGGAGCGCATCGAGGTCACCAAGACGCGGCCGCTCGCCATCATGGAGGTCTGCGGCGGACATACGCATTCGATCTTCCGCTACGGCCTCGAAGGCATGCTGCCCGAAGCCATCGAGCTCGTGCACGGACCGGGCTGCCCCGTCTGCGTGCTGCCGATGGGACGTGTCGATGACTGCGTGGCCCTTGCCGAAACGCCTGGAGTCATTTTCGCCACCTTCGGCGACGCAATGCGGGTGCCAGGGTCGAAGAAAAGTCTGCTTCAGGCCAAGGCGGACGGAGCCGACGTACGGATGGTCTACTCGCCGCTCGATGCCCTCAAGCTCGCCCGCGACAACCCCGACCGCGAGGTGGTGTTCTTCGCATTGGGTTTCGAAACCACGATGCCGAGCACGGCCCTCACCGTGCTCCAGGCAGAAACTCAGGGCGTCACCAACTTCTCGATTTTCTGCAACCACATCACGATCATTCCGACGATCAAGGCGATCCTGGATTCGCCGGAGATGCAGATCGACGGGTTCCTCGGACCCGGACACGTCAGCACGGTCATCGGGACCGACCCGTACACATTCATCGCGGAGCACTATCAGCGGCCTCTCGTCGTCGCTGGCTTCGAGCCGCTCGACGTCCTTCAGTCGGTCTGGATGGTGCTCAAGCAAATCGACGAGGGTCGCGCAGAGATCGAAAACCAGTACGCACGCATCGTGCCCGATGAAGGCAATCGTCAGGCGCTCGAGGCGGTCTCACGAGTCTACGAGCTTCGAGAGTTCTTCGAGTGGCGCGGACTCGGATCGATCGATCACTCTGGGGTGCGGCTCCGCGCGACCTATGCGCCCTTTGACGCCGAACGCCGCTTCGCCGTGCCCAACCTGAAGATCGCCGACCCAAAGTCCTGCCAATGCGGTGAGGTGCTCAAGGGCGTGATCAAGCCGCACGAATGCAAGGTGTTCGGTACGGCGTGCACCCCCGAATCACCTCTCGGGGCGCTGATGGTTTCATCCGAGGGCGCCTGCGCGGCGTACTTCCAGTTCGGCGATCCGCAGAAACTCAGGCTCGATGCCCGGCGGCGCGCAGAAGACCGAACGCGGGGCAGCGATGGGTGAGGTCGCCGACATCAACGGCAAGGCGACCTGCGGAATTCCACGGGTCAGCACCGACAAGGTCACCCTCGCCCACGGCGGCGGCGGCAAGGCGATGCGCGATCTGATCGACGATGTGTTCGTTCGATCCTTCGACAACCCGGCGCTCTCCGCGCTCGAAGACCAGGCGCGCTTCAAGCTCTCCGACCTGGGCGGGGGCAACGAACAGCTCGCCTTCACCACCGACTCGTACGTAGTCGACCCTCTCTTCTTCCCTGGGGGCGACATCGGAAAGCTGGCCGTCTGCGGTACCATCAACGATCTCGCCGTAGGTGGCGCAAGGCCGCTCTACCTGAGCTGCGCCGTCATCGTGGAAGAGGGCGTCGAGATCGACGTCCTGCGGCGGATCGTCGCCTCGATGTCCAACGCCGCCTCGGCCGCAGGCGTGCAGGTCGTCACCGGCGATACCAAAGTCGTGAACAAGGGCGGATGCGACAAGGTGTTCATCAACACTGCGGGCATCGGCATCATCCCGGAACGGTTTTCGCTGAGCGCCGCACGGGCTCAGCCCGGTGACGCAATTCTCGTCAACGGGGTGCTTGGCGATCACGGAGCAACCATTCTTGCTGCGCGCGGCGACATGGCCCTCTCCACCCCGCTCGAAAGCGACTGCGCGGCCCTTCACGAACTCTGTGCAAGCTTGCTCGAGGCCTGCCCGGAGACCCGCTTCATGCGGGACGCCACCCGCGGAGGCCTAGCGACGGTGCTCAACGAGGTGGCCCACGCGTCGGGGGTCAGCATCGACATCGACGAAGCCAGGACTCCCCTTCGCAAAGAAGTCCGCGGGTTCTGCGAGATCCTCGGGCTCGACCCACTCTATCTGGCGAACGAAGGCAAGATCGTCTGCGTCGTGCCGGGCGAGGACGCCGAGCGCGCGCTTGCGGCGCTGCAATCAGACCCGCTCGGCGCCGACGCGCAGATCATCGGGGAGGTCGGGGACCGCGAATCAGGCCGCGTCACCATGAGAACCGTGTTCGGCGGTCATCGCATCGTCGACATGCTGGTCGGCGAGCAGCTACCAAGGATTTGCTGAGGACGACTCGAGGTGGAGATGTTTGCCGTACTCGCACTAGGTTTCGCCATTGGGATGCAGCATGCGTTCGAAGCGGATCACGTCGCGGCGGTCTCGAGCCTCATGAGCGGGCGTCGGGACCTACGCGCGATGGCGCTTCACGGCGTGGTCTGGGGGCTTGGCCACACCCTCATACTCATGGTCGTCGGCGGAGCGGCGATCACCCTGGGCATAGCCCTCGAGCCGAGCTTCTCGAACGCGCTCGAGTTCGGCGTCGGCATCATGCTCTTGCTCTTGGGCGCCCATGTCCTGTACCGGCTGTCGCGCGAACGGGTTCACTTCCATCGGCACCAGCATGCGGACGGAGAGCATTTTCACGCTCACAGCCACAAAGGGGAGCAGGTTGAACACCGCGCGAGCAACCACCATCACAGCCATCCTGAGAGGAGCTGGCTGCGTCCCTTACTCGTAGGGTCGATGCATGGACTCGCTGGCACCGCCGCGGTGGTGGTACTCACGGCCGCAGCACAAACCACACCCGCCATGGGGCTCGCCTACATCGCGGTCTTCGGCATCGGGTCGATCGTCGGGATGGCCGCAGTCAGTTCTGTCATCGCCGTGCCGCTGTCGCTCACCGCGGGGACCCTCACGCGCGCCAACGGCGCACTTCAACTAGTGATCGGGGCAATCACCATTGGCATCGGCGGTGCGATCGTCATCCGCACTTCGACGCTGTTCTGAGCCATGCCGGTCGAGCACCCATCTCGAGCCGAACTCTACGAAGAGCTTCACAGCCGCCCGCCTCCCGTGGTCGAGACGCCGTGTGTGATCACCCACCTTGCCATCCAGATTCGCGAGGGCGAGCGAGAGACCGAACACGCACACCTCGTGCGACTGTGCGAACGCTTCGACTGCGACGGTCCGCATGCAACCGCGTCGTGTTTCTATCCATCTCTCGGCGAGTTCGAGCTTCGGTGGGAGCGACACACCGAGTTCTCGACCTACACGTTCATTCGGGAGGTCGACGAAGCAAGCGTGTGGAATGCGCGGGCGGTGGGCGTCGCCCTCGCCGACTGGATGGAGGCGATTCCGGGGCGGACGATCGTCGCGCTTCACCTGGCGTTCAGCGAAGGCTCCACGCCACCGGACCGATCGACGCTCGACCGGTACTTCGAAGGTCAACCGGTGTTTGGCGGGGGCGTTCGGCAAGGAACAGGCTCGCTCTACAGCACCTTCCGTTTGGCCGACGATGGCTTCGGGCGGGTCGCGGTGCACGGGCAGGGGCTCACTGCACCGCAAGCGGGGCGACTCGTGCAGCGCGTGCTCGAAATCGAGACCTACCGACTCATGGCCTTGCTCGCGCTTCCAATCGCCCGACAGATCACCCCGTCGTTGACCGAGATGGAGCAGACCCTCGCCCAGCTCAACCAACGGCTCACCCATGCTGTCGACGAAACCGGGCAGCAGCGGCTACTCGAGGAGCTCTCGACCCTCGCGGCGGGAGTCGAGCGACTGCGCTCGGACACCAACTACCGGTTCGCTGCGACCAACGCCTACTACGGTCTCGTCAATGAGCGGTTGGCCGAACTCCACGGCACCAAGATCCCAGGACTCCAAGCGGTGCACGTGTTCATGCAGCGCCGACTCGCGCCCGGCATTCGCACCTGCAACGCGGTACGAGATCGCCTCGAAGGGCTCTCGCGGCGAATCAGCCAAGCCAGCAACCTGCTGCGGACCCGCGTCGAGCTGTCGATTCAATCGCAGAACCGCGAGCTCCTGAGCTCCATGAATCGCCGCGGGGAGATTCAGCTGCGGTTGCAGCAAGCGGTCGAGGGACTCTCGGTAGTGGCGCTGACTTATTACGTGATCAGTTTGCTCAGCTATCTCTACGACGGTCTGCATTTCTTGCCTTTGCCAAAGGACAAGAAGCTGGTGCTTGCAATGGCAATACCGATTGTTGCGCTAGTGGTGTGGAGGGGGATTCACGGCGTGAGCCGAAGCATCCACGGACCCTCGGGCGAGTCACACGATTGAGGGCAATGCGGTTCGACCGACTACTGGCCGAAGAGACCGCGGCTCCCGAACAGTCGCGAGCGTTCGCCGCCGGAGGCCGGGGTTTGGTAGTAGTGTCGTAGCCGGTCGACTTTGTCGCGTGCGCCGAAGATGAACGGCACCCTCTGATGAAGGCGCTGGGGCTCGACTTCGAGAATTCGGGTGCGGCCATCGGTCGCCTCGCCACCTGCCTGTTCGACCAGAAACGCAATCGGGTTGGCCTCGTAGACCAATCGAAGGCGCCCGTTCTGATAGCCGGGGCGCGCATCGCTCGGGTAGAGAAAGATCCCGCCACGGGCCAGAATTCGAAACGCTTCGGCAACCAATGAGGCGATCCAACGCATGTTGAACTCCGCGCCCGCAGGTCCGACCTCCCCCGCGACACACTCGTCGATGTAGGCGCGTACCGGCTCGTCCCAATGCCAGTAGTTCGACGCGTTGATCGCGTACTCCTTGCGGCCAGATGGAATCTGCACTCCGCGCTTGGTCATCCACAGGACGGAGTTCTCGTGATCGAGCGTGAATACGTGCGTACCGTCGCCAACGCTGAGCACGAAAGCGGTCCGAGGACCGTAGATCATGAAGCCTGCGGCGAGCTGCGCGCGCCCCGGCTGAAGGAGTGCCCCGAGCTCCGCGCCTGCATCGCCTTCGGGCATCGGCAGGATCGAGAATATCGACCCGATGGAGACGTTGGCATCGACGTTCGAGGTGCCGTCGAGCGGATCGATTGCTACCGCGAGCGGGGCACCGGCCTGCATCAAAACGACTCCCTCGCTCTCCTCAGAGGCGACTGCGGCCACAGGAGCGTTCCGAAGCGCTGCGAGAAAGAGCTCGTTCGACATCACGTCGAGACCGAGCTGCGGATCCCCGTCAGCGTTGTCACCGACCACGTCGTGAAGGCTCTGCACGAGAGGCCCCCGCGAGGCCAGCCGGGAAACCGTCATCGAGGTCTCCGCGAGGATCATGATCGTGTTGGCGATAGCGACCCGCAGCGGTGCGCCGTCGGCCCACTCGTCGAGATAGCCTTCGAGAGTCGTCTTGGCTGTGGCAGGGTCTGGAATCATCTCATCATACAGGATCGCCTGGTTGATGCCTTTGCCGATCCGGCTCGACGTGAATAGTAGCGTCTTCGATGCCGAGGCGCGCGCGAAGAAGCGCTTCGATCTCGTCGACGATCGCGTGGGCTTGGGCCGTGGTGAGCGCAGGGTCGACGTATACGACCATGTCCACGGCGGTAGACGCGCCTTTGGAGCGCGAACGAACGCTGTCCACGCCTCTGACCCCGGGAACGGCTTGGGCGAGCTCGCGAATCGTTTCGGGAGGGAGCACCGTCTGGTCGACCAGCACCGGAACCGCCCGGCGAAAAAGACCTGCCGCAAGCCATAGGACGAATCCGGCAACGCCTAGCGCACAGAGCGCATCGGCCCACGGGTAGCCTCGGGTCGAGAGTTGCCAGCCGAGGATGACCGCAACCGTAGTCAGGACGTCAGCGAACGTGTGGCGCGCGTCAGCCTCGAGAATATCCGACCGGAGACGCTTCGCCCAGCGCCGCTCCCAGATCGAAACCAAGGTGTTGACGCAGAGCACACCAATCATGAGAGGGAGAGTCCAGGGCTCTCCCGGCGAGGGTGGTGCTTCGCGGCGGAGCGCTCCGAGGACGAGTTCAATTCCGAGAACGACGAGCAGCGTGGCGAGCACGAAGACCGCAAGCGTCTCGAACTTGCGGTGACCGTACGGATGCTTCCGATCGGGTGGTTGTGCCGAGACGCGCAGCACCATCCAGGCCACGACATTATTGGCCAGATCCACCGTCGAGTGCAGGGCATCCCCGAGGACCGCCAGCGATCCCGTGGAGACACCAACCGCGGTCTTGACGGCGAGGATAGCGAGGTTGCTGAGACCCTCGACGAGGATCACCCGCCGGACCTGAACGTCCCGACCCGCTTCACCCTCGTGCACCACCGGAGCTTCGTAGACCAAACCCGCCAGATGCGCGACTCCCTCGACTCGGGGGAATGAAAAGTTTTCGCGATCCCGTTTTCAAGGCTAAAGGTTGTGTATGGGCAGGCACAAGCGCAGACCCGGCGCGCACGAACGACGCGGCTACCATCACGGGAACCTCCGCGAAGCGTTAATCGAAGCCGCCCTCGATCTGATCTCCGAGAAAGGTCCCGCCGGTTTCACATTCGCCGATGCGGCGCGTGGCGCAGGCGTTAGCCCCGCCGCTCCCTACCGACACTTTCGAGACCGCGACGCTCTCATGGCGGACATCGCCCGCCGCGGCTTCGAAGCCCTCGCCACCGAGCTTCGCAACGCCGCCGACGACGGGGACATCAACCCGGTAGCCACCGTGGAGCGCATCGGCCAGGCCTACATCGACTTTGCAAGGCGCGAACCCGCTCTGTTTTCGGCGATGTTCGAGTCGGGGCTCGCGCCCTCCGATCAGCCCTCGGTGCAGGCAGCCGAAGATCGGGCGTTCGAGGTACTACTCGAAACCTGCCAGGCGATTGCCGATTCCATGCCCCCGAGCCGGCGCCCTCCCCCGCTGATGATGGCGCTGCATCTGTTTTCTCTGGCCCACGGGATTGCCGCGCTCTACGCCCGCGGCGACGACTCGCGCCGAGCCATTCCGATGGCCCCCGCGGAGCTTCTCGAGGCCGCGACGCTTGTCTATCTAGACGGGCTCGGCATCTCGAAGTAGCGGAGTACGTTCGTTCCTTGACAGCGCCGCGCATTCATCCCATGTGTGAATGTAAAGAACATTCACATTAGTTCCACCAGCCTCACAATTGCCCACAAAACCAACGAAAGGACGTTCCTCATGACGCAGATGGTCGCCAAGTTAGACGATATGGGAAAGCCCGTATGGGTTGCCCTGACAGTGCTCTCCTTCGTGATCTTCTGGCCGGTGGGCCTGGCCATGCTGGCTTTCCTGCTCAGCAGCGGACGCCTCGGAGGCGACCGAGGGGGAGCGTGCATGTCACGGGTGTCGAGGCATCGGGCGGGCTGGGCGCGCCCCTACCCCGCGACCGGCAACGCGGCGTTCGACGAGTACCGCGAGCAAGCGCTCACGCGCCTCGAGGAGGAGCAGCAGGAGTTCCAAGAGTTCTTGAAGCAGCTTCGACTGGCGAAGGACCGAACCGAGTTCGATCGCTTCATGAAGGAGCGCCGCGTGCATGACATCGAGCCAGAGGGGCCCGACGAACAGCCCGACGGCGGCACCTCTCGCGAGCCAGCGTGAGGCGCTTGGGTCCCGGCAACTCAGGCCGGGATGCCAATGCATCGCACCGGTGTCAGATTCCGGGCGCCGATGACTCCACGCCCCGACGCACTGTCCACCTCGAAGACCCGCGGCTTCTCGCCCAAGGCGCGGCAGATGCTGGGCAAGTATCGCATTCGCAGACGCATCGGGGACGGTGCGTTCGCAACCGTCTACGAGGCGTACGATACGATCGAGGGAACGTCGGTCGCGCTCAAGGTGCCGCACTTCGATCGATTGGACGAGAGCTTCAAGAGCACGATTCGCCGTGAGGTGCGTCTCACGGCGAGGCTCGATCACGAAAACATTCTTGGGCTGCAGAACGCAACGATGGTCGACGGGCAGCTCGTCATCGCGACGGCGCTCGGCGAATGCACGCTCACCGATCGACTACGGTACCGACTCGGTCCAAAGACGGCGCTCGACTACTCGCTTCAGCTATTGGATGCGCTTGGATACGCCCACGATGAAGGGGTGATCCATTGCGACATCAAACCCGACAACATCATTCTGTTTGCCGGAGGTCAGCTGAAGCTTGCGGATTTCGGAATTGCCAAAGATGCCTTTCGAACCCGAACGATCATGGGGTCCGGCCAGGGGACCGTTGGGTACATCGCGCCTGAACAGGCGATGGGAAAGCCTTCTTTCCGATCGGATGTCTTTTCGATGGGTCTCGTCATCTACAGGATGTTCGCGGGGACCCTCCCCGAGTGGCCGTTCGATTCGCCGCTTCCCGGCGCAGAGCGCTTGCGCCGAACCCTGAGCCGCGATCTCATCGCTGCGATTCGCCGCTCGATCGAAGTTCCCGAACGAAAACGTTTCCGCGACGGAGCACAGATGCGGGAAGCGTTCGTCGCGCTGGCGCCGAGGGCGCTCCGCAGTGGACGGTCGTCGCGGAAGGCGGGCCGTTGAGCGAGAGCCACCTCTTCATCGACGCCGACATGGCCAGGGCCGCGGCGCTCGACCTCGGCGCGCATCAGGCCGTCGTATTTAGCAGCCCAAAGCCCGGGAGGTCCGGACCGAACGAGGATGCGGCCGCACTCGTGTCCCTCGGTGCCGAGACCTCGGTCGCCGTGGTCTCGGATGGGGCGGGTGGCCACCGGGGAGGCGCCGAGGCGGCGGCGATTGCGGTGCGTGCGATCTGCAGCGCCGTGCTCGAGCAGGCCCACGATCCCGACGGCCTTCGGAGCGCCGTGATCAACGGGTTCGAGGCGGCCGACCGTGCGGTCGCGGCACTCGGGAGCGGGGCGGCCGCCACTTTGGCAGCCGTCGAGGTGCGAGGGACGACCTTGCGGGCGTACCACGTCGGGGATTCGATGGTCTTGGTCACCGGCCAGCGGGGCCGCATCAAGTGGCTCACCATTCCGCATTCCCCGGTCGGCTATGCCGTCGAAGCGGGACTGCTCGACCGCGAGGATGCGCTTCACCATGAAGACCTGCACGTCGTTTCGAACATGGTGGGGATGCCGGGAATGCGAATCGAGATCGGGGCCTCCGTCGAGCTCGCTCCCCGGGACACGGTAGTCGTCGCGAGCGATGGGTTGAGCGACAACGTGCACCTCGAAGAAATCGTCGAGCGCGTGCGCAAGGGTCCCCTCGTTGCGGCAACGGAGGCCCTGTGGACCCTCGGCACGACCCGGATGACTGCGGTGGAGTCAGAGGGTCCGTCGAAGCCCGACGACTTCACTCTGATCGCCCTGCGGCCCAGGGCTCAACGGGCGTGCGCGCCATCGGGTAAAATGGCAGAGTCTCCGCACGATGGAAGGTGACTTTCAGAGCGGCGCGTTGGGCCCAGTGTACCACCGCCGCGAGCTGTTCGTGGAAGAGTTCCCTAGGGGTCAAGTGTCGCGCCTCTACGTCGATCTCGTCGCCAACGGTCTCGCCCAGGACATCCTCTTACCGGTGCTCGTGGCGCGGGGTCAACGTGATGGCCCAGTATTCGGGCTGACCGCGGCGGTCCACGGCAACGAGCTCAACGGGATCCGAGTGATCCACGATGTGATGAAGCACCTCAATCTGGCTCAGCTCCAGGGTTCCGTGGTCGCCGTGGTGGTCGTCAATGTCCCGGGACTTCACCGCCATCAGAGAGAGTTCGTCGACGGCGGTGACCTGAACCACATCTTTCCCGGACGCGAAGGCGGAAACGTAGCGGAGGTGTACTCCCACCGCGTCCTCGACCGGCTCGTGAACCGGTTCGACTACTTGGTCGACCTTCACACGGCAAGCTTCGGTCGCATCAACTCCCTCTACGTGCGCGCGGACATGACCCATCCGGCGACGGCCACGATGGCCTATCTTCAGCGGCCCCAGATCATCGTTCACAATCCGCCGTCAGACTACACGCTCCGCGGTGCGGCGATGGACCTCGGTATCCCGTCGATCACGCTCGAGATCGGCGATCCGCAGATGTTTCAGCCTCGGTTGATTCGATCTTCGCGCATCGGCCTTCGCACGGTGCTGGCGGCGGCAGGAATGCTGCCGTGGCGGCCGATCTCGGAGGGTACCGAACCGATGCTATGTGAACGCTCCACTTGGATGTACACCGATCGAGGCGGCCTGCTCGAAGTTCTCCCGAGCCCTACCGAGCATGTAACCCGGGGTCAGCCCGTTGCGATTCTTCGCAATGCGTTCGGCGATGTGATCCGCGAGTACGAAGCTCCCGAAGACGGCGTCATCATCGGCGCGAGCGTGAATCCGGTCGGCCAGACGGGTGCGCGAATCCTTCATCTCGGCGTGCTCGCGCCCGACGATCACGAGTTTCAGCGTCGTGCCCAGGGGCGACCCCATCTCGAACCGCTGCCGCGATGAGAGTCGGCTTTCTCGTGAACGCTCCGGGCGAGCTGGTCTCGACTCAGACGACGACCTTGCTCGTCGCAGCGGCGCGACGTCAGGCACACGACGTGGCGCTCTTCGGTGTGACCGACCTCGAGATCGAACCGGACGACCGGGTCATCGGTCGCGCAGTGTGCCCACACGAGGCCGAGACCGAAGCGGTGGCAAGCGAGCTTCGGGGCTCGCCAGCCGAAGCCAGGTGTACTCTCGACGAGCTCGACCTGCTCGTCGTCCGCACCAACCCGGGCAGGGACCATGCGCGTCGGCCAGACCATCTAGCGGCCCTGGGCATTCTCGCGCAGCTCGAGGAACGCGGCGTGCCCATCGTAAACCGGCCACGGGGACTCTTTCGGGCACTGAGCAAACTCTCGCTGCTCGAGCTTCCGGCGAATCTACGACCGCGAACGCTCGTCACCCGCGATCCGGAGGCGATCGAGCGCTTCGTCGAGGCCGAACCCGGACGATCCGTGATCAAGCCACTCGACGGTTCGCGGGGACGCGACGTCTTCCTGCTCGACCCGGTAAACCCGTCACTCAACTTGCGTGCGATCGTCGACGTCGTTCTCCGGGGCGGATACGCCATGGCGCAGGAGTTCGTGCCCGGAGCCGAAGCGGGAGACGTGCGTGTCACGGTGCTGTTCGGGGAGCCTATGGAACTCGACGGTTGCCCCGCGGCGATTGCTCGCGTTCCAAGCGACAAGGACTTCCGGAGCAATCTACACGCCGGCGGACGCGCCGAGACCGTCGCGCTGACCCCGCAGATGAGAGACGCCGTTCGGCAGATGGCGCCGGCCCTCGAACGACTGGGACTTCACCACGTCGGCGTCGACTTCGTGGGCGACCAGGTGCTGGAACTCAATTGCTTTAGTCCGGGGGGCATCCATCCGGCCGAACGACTGCACCAGCGCGACTTCGCGAGCGGTATCATGAAAGCCTTCACACAGTGGGCTCAGGGCGCCTGACGCGGGGACTCGGGCGCGATGGCTCGACCGCCCCGGGCGCCTTGGCGGATTTCTTCGAGAAGGGTCGCATCGTCGTCGAGCGATCGGAACAAGCCGCGGCGAAGGCCCCCCTTTTGCGTCAGCAACATCGCTGTCATCTTGTCGATCGAAATTGTCGCAAGCACTGTCTGGATGTAGGCCTCGATGAGGTCGTCCAGACCGATCCCGATCGTATTGAAGTCGCGCCGGTCCATCAGAAGGAGGCGTTCGGTGGACGCGGACCAGCTGCCATCTGCCTGATGGTCCGACAGATTGGTCCCGAGCACGTCCCAAGAGGACTCGCTGTGGTCGAGGACGGCAGGAAGAGGCTTTCGCGAACGTCTTGCGTAGACCGCAAGCGGTCGAAAGCCCTTGTCACCTCCACAGACCATCACGCGCAGATCGGCCACGTAAATGTGGCCATGGCGATCGGGAATCGTACCGACATGGTAGAAACGTCCGGCACGCTCCACCGAACTCCAGACGTAGTTTCCAACGAGGCTCTGAACGACGTAGCGATCGTAGTCTCCCTCCATCGCCATGAATCGATCGAGCTCGGCTTGATTGACGATGGTGAACACGCCCTGCCCCGCATTGCTGTACGGCACCTTCACGACGGCGAAGCCGCCGAAGCGCTGAACCCAAAGAGGCACTTCTTCCTTGCTGACATCACCGATCGTTTGTGGGGTGCGGATCTGAAGACCCGAAGGTTCGAGCTGCGCGTTGTAAATGTCGTAGGCCTTCATCGCGACGAGCTTGTTCCGTCCGCCTGAGAGGCAGGTCACGACCGGATTCAGGACGCGAGTTCGGGCACGAATCGGAATCCGATTCCAAGGCTTCTGCGTTACGTAGCGAAAGGCGGCACGAATGGGCCACCACGCCCCGGAGGCATCGCGGACCTCGAGCAGACCGTCGACGAATCTCGCCGGGGGATCGTCCGCCGCGTCGGGAAACGGGGCGAGGAACACTCTCTCGCCGGTGAGGTCAGCGATCGCTGAGGCGTATCCGGAAGCCTCCATGAAGTTCTTGTCGAACAGGACGGCGAGCCCACCGTTGACGGTCTTGCGTCGGGAAAGCAGAGGCAAGAAGGCCGTCTCGATGAGCTTGCGATAGCCGGCCTGTTCGTCGTCCTCGGACGGAATCGGCATGGACTTGTTGCCCGAAGGGCACGAGTTGGTTTCGACGACGATGAGCCGCCGATTGCCGGCGGCAGTGGTAGTGCAGAACAAGTCGGCTCCCGCCCACCGAAAGTGCTTCGGTGGATACTCGAGAATCGACATGAGAAAGTCGGGTTCGACGCGAGGGTTGAGATGGCAGTAGCGGTTCACGATTCGCTGATTCGACATCCTCAAAAAGAAGGCGACCAGCGGATGAATCTGTGCGTTGAGGACGCGGCTGTAGAAGTGATTGCGCGGCTCGAACGACCCCGGAGCAACGAGGGTCGCGTGAGCGCTGGCGAGAACGGCGCGTGAGGCGGTGACTTCCATCGGTCCTCAGGCGATGCTGCGCTCGAAGAAACTGGGCGGCAAGCCGGAAATGACAGGTCAGTCCTCTTGGAGTAACGTTGCCTGATTGAGGCAGCGCGCTTCGCTCGCCGAGGAGCCCTGATGGACGCCGTTCGCGAAAACCCTCCACCTGCCTGGGCCGAGAAGCTCGGCAAGTTCAACCACTGGCTGATGTTCGACATGGGTGGCGGGCCTCGGCCGTTCAAACTCGCCACGGTCATCAACGTGTACAAGGGTGCCACCTTCGCAGTGATGGCGCTGCTCATGGCGTACTATGCGGACCAGACCCCAGCCGCGACCTCGACCGCGGCATGGCTCTACCTCGCGATGCACGGGTCGTACGGCATCCTGTGGGTGATGAAAGACCTCCTGTTTCCCGACCGCAACTGGCAGCAACGCGCCACGATCCCAAGTGGAATCGCCTCTGGACTCGCGCTTACAGCGTACTGGCTAGCCGGCTGGGTGCTGATTTCAGGACTGTCGACCCAGGACTACCCGCTCCCCAAGGGCCTGTGGTTCACGCTCTGCGTCAGCCTCTGCATACTGGGCTGTTCGGTGATGATCGCGGCCGACGTGCAGAAGTTCGCCACGCTCAAAGTGAAGCGCGGGCTCATTACCGACGGCATGTTCACCTGGATTCGGCACCCCAACTACCTCGGAGAGATGATGGTCTACGGCAGCCTGGCGCTGCTCGCCTGGCATTGGATTCCGTTCGTGGTGCTCGCCTACTTCTGGCTCGGGATGTTCTCGGTGAATATGACCCTCAAAGAGGCAAGCATGAGTCGCTACCCCGACTGGGCGGCGTACAAGCAGCGCACCTGGTGGCTGCTGCCTCCCGTCCTCTAGCTCGTCTGGTTCCTCTGGCCAGCGGCACCGGCCGTTTGAAATCGCCCCAGACGGAGCGCGATCGGTAGAGAATCCGCGTACTGAGCGGAGAAAATCTGTACATACAGATTTACCCTCCGGTTGTATAGCCAATTTTTCCACGACTTAACCCATTTTGTACAGATTTATGCATTGACCTCGACAGAAATCTGTACAAAAGATGAGCCTTCAAGGAGGTGGCTCATGCCCCAGAGACTATTCGCTTCACTCATGTTCGGTGCTTTCTTCCTCGCAGGGTGCGGTGAGGACAGCGCCGGGACCCCGGATGCCGATGCCCAGGCTGGCGCTCAGACCGTTGCGGAAATCGCATCGGAAGATGACCGTTTCTCGACCTTGGTCGCCGCGTTGCAGGCAACCGGCCTCGACGAAACCCTTACGACCGAGGGGCCCTTCACCGTGTTCGCGCCCACGAACGACGCGTTCGACAAGCTTCCCGCCGGCACCGTCGAGGCGCTGCTAGAGGACCCTGAGGCCCTCGCGGAGATTCTGCTCTATCACGTCGTGCCCGGCGAGCTGTTGGCAACCGACGTCCTGGCGTCGAGTGAACTCACCACCGCGCAGGGAGCACTGATTTCGGTGCAGCCCGAGGCGCTCACGCTCAACGATTCAGTAGGCATCGTCGCGACTGACATCGGTGCGAGCAACGGCGTGATTCACATCATCGACATGGTTCTGCTCCCCCCGCCGCCCGAGGTTGAAGAGCCGGTCGTACCAGAACCCGATGTCGAAGAACCCGATCTCGAAGAACCAGAGCTTCCGACCCTTCTCGAGCTTGCGCTGTCTGACGATCGCTTCACCACCCTGGTTGCCGCGGTCGAGGCTGCCGGGCTCGTCGACGCAATCGTGGTGGACGGACCGCTGACGATCTTCGCCCCGACCAACGAAGCCTTCGCCAAGCTGCCCGAGGGAACCGTCGAGGCACTGCTCGCCGACCCGGACGCGCTTGCGAACATCCTTCTGTATCATGTGGCGCCGGGCGAACTGCGAGCAGCAGACGTCCTCGCCTCGGAGACGATCGCGACGGCGCAAGGTTCAGACATCACGGTTCAACCTGACGCGCTGACGCTCAACGACACGGTCAACCTCGTCGAGACAGACCTGCTCGCATCAAACGGCGTCATCCACGTCATCGACATGGTTCTGCTCCCGCCTGCGCCCGAGCCGGAGGGCTCGATCGTCGACATCCTCTCGGCCGACGATCAGTTCAGCACCTTGGTCGCGGCCCTGCAGGGCGCGCACTTCCTGCCGGTCTTCGAAGAAGAGGGACCTTTCACCCTGTTTGCGCCCACCAATGAGGCCTTCGCCAAGCTGCCGGAGGGCACCATCGAAGCCTTGCTCGCCGACCCCGTCGCCCTTCGCACGGTGCTGCGGTACCACTTCGTACGCGATGAGCTGCTCGCTGCCGACGTGCTCGCGACCGACTCGATCCGTAGCGCCTTGGGCCCACCCATCACCGTCCAGGCGGAGGATCTCACCCTCAATGAGACGGTCGGCATAGTGGATGTGGACACCATCGCCGACAATGGCGTGATTCACACAATCAACGAAGTGCTCATTCCAACAAGCAACTAGCTGAGCCCGCGCTCCAGAGCTTAGCCACCACCGCAAGGTCGGGGGGCCTGACTCCATCATCCGGTCAGGTCTTCCGACCTTTCTTTTTGCGGGGCCGCTGGCTCAGGCAAGCCCGAGTGCGGCGCGGACGTCGGTCAGTGCAGCCTCTTCGACCTCGTGCGCGCGGTGGTCGGCAGCAAGCGCGATCTGGGCACCGGCGTACACCAGCTGCGCATGGGTCGGGGCTTCCCTGACTCGCTTCACCGCGGCCAGCGCACGGCCGCGCCCGCCCACCGGATCGGAGATGATCGCGTCGGCAAGCTCTCGAAAGGAGTCTTCGAGCGCGTCGATCTCGATCGCCGAAAACACGTCTTTCTGAGTCTGCAGAACCCCCGCGAAGCGATCGACCTCTGCGGCCGAAAGCTGTCCATCCGCGGCGGCGACGAGGGCGAATGCGCCCGCAAGCGCGCGCTGCACATCGTCAGAGACTTCACTGTCGAAGCGAGACCAAGCGGCGATTGCGTACGCCACGTTCTCGTCTGGAATCATGACCACCTCCCCGGTGACGGGCCGGAGGCTAGCGCGTCGCTAGGCCGTGCGCGAACCGGAACGAACCAAGCCTCCGGGCCAGAGCGGTACGCGTTGACAGACCCGGGCTTTGTCGGTACCCGCTACCGATGCCGAGCAGATTCCGCGCGATGCTTCTCCTCTTTGTGGCCGGCTGCGCCGGTCAATCCGGTACGGGCTCTGGCACCACGCCGGCCGAGTCGCCCGAGACCCTTGGGAACATCGCCAAGGCGGAACCAGGGAGCGTGGCTGCGGCTGTCGCATCGGCATCCCGTTCCCCGGAGAACCGCGCGAGGGACCGGTACCGACATCCGACCGAGACACTCACATTCTTCGAGATCGAGCCCGACATGCATGTGCTCGAGATCCGACCCGGCAGCGGCTGGTACACCGAGATACTCGCCACATACCTGGCCGAGACAGGCAGACTCTCGGTTGGTATTCCGAGCGCTGATGGACCGCGTGCCAAGTACCGAGCACGCTTTATCGAGGCCCAGCAATCACGCCCCGACGTCTTCGGCGGCATCGACGTCGTGGTGTTCGATCCGCCCGCTCCGATCGAACTCGGGCCCGACGCCTCGGTCGATTCTCATCGTCACCTTCCGGAACACCCACAACTGGATCAGCGACGGCGGGGCACAGCAAGCTTACGCCGCGTTCTTCGAAGTGCTTCGACCGGGTGGCGTCCTCGGGGTCGTGCAGCATCGCGCTGACGAAGGGGTCGACCCCAAGGCTTCGGCTGCCACCGGCTACGTGCCCGAGTCGTACGTCATCGCGCTCGCGGAACAGGCGGGATTCGAGCTGGTGGGTGGGTCCACGGTCAACCGCAACCCCAAGGACAATCACGAACATCCCGAAGGGGTCTGGACCCTCCCGCCAGTGCTTCGGCTCGGCGACCAAGACCAGGCCGAGTACCTCGCAATCGGCGAGAGCGATCGGATGACTCTCAAGTTCCGCAAACCGCTCGTGGCGCCGGCTTTCTGAGGTCCCCGAGACGGCGTGCGGGGCGCGAGCGACGCCCTCTGTGCATCATACGGAATGTGCGCCCAGCCAGTCGAGGACCAGGTCTCGAACTCTGTCAGACTGCTCGAGATGGACGACGTGGCCCGCGCGGGGCAGGACCTGTGCCTCGAATTCGGAGGCGAAGAAGGCCTTCTGTCCGTCGGCCATCTCAGGCGGCATGCATCCGTCGTTCTCCCCGTGAAGATAGAGCGTGGGTACCTGGACTCGCGCGCGCAGCAGCGGGTTCGCTCGCAACACGACCGCGGGTGAAAGCATGGACCGATAGTACTGGAGCGGACCGGGGAGGCTCTGTGCGAGGCAGCGTTTCACCACCGCGATGTGCTCGGGGTCTGGGATGAACCCGGGGGACCACCGGCCCCAGAGCCAGTCGACCATCGCGAAGTTGCGCGACGCGAGGGCGCGGTCGGAGAGCCGGCGCAGCTGGAAGAACAGCATGTAGCTGCTGCGTGCAAGCTGGCTCGGATGCTTGGGAAACTGGGCAGCGATTGTCGCCGGGTGCGGGATCGACAGCGCGATTGCGGAGCGAAGGCGCGACGGATAGAGGCTCGCTGCCGCGTGCACGATGACCGCACCCCAGTCGTGGCCCAAGAGATGGATCGGACGCCCCGGGGAAAGCTCCTCGGCGAGCATGAGGATCCGCTCGGCGACGGAGATGAAATCGAGCGGGCCATCAAGCCGCGACGGCGTGTACCCGGGGAGCCACGGGGCGACGACTCGGCCTCCGGACTCGGCCCACGGGGACAGTAAACGCTGCCAGGTGCGGGGCGTGTCGGGAAAACCGTGCAGACAAAGCAGGAGGGGCGCCTCATGGTCGCCTGCGGACAGGTAGCTCAACTGGGTCTCCTCGGAGCGAAGGGTGTCCATGACAAACGCAACATACGCCGAAAACGCGGCTCCGTGACCGAATGATGACGCAACGATGACACCGACGAGACGCAACCGGCGCTAAAAACAGATGCATGCCGGCATCGAATTCCAGCTCAGTCAAGACTCACCGCCATGTCGGGCGTCTCGTCGCGCACGGGGAACCGATTTCTTTTCGCGAGCTCTGCACCAAGGTCGTCGACGCACCTACCCGGTACCTAGTGCTCGACCTCGACGGTACGACACACCTCAAGCGCAATCTGGGCGAACTCTTCGGCTGGGAGATTCGTGCTCACCACAGCTACGGCACGCCCGCAGTCGAACGGCACGAGCCGAGAGAACGAGGATCGCGCTGGGTGTTCGATTGGGAAGACCCCCGTGGCGTCGCCCGGTACTTGGCACGGGGCCTTCGTTCGTGGGCGCTCCCCGGCGCGAACTACCTGCTCTGGGGGAAGATCGCCTCCCGCTCGCGCTGGGTGCGCAGGGCTGGCTTTCGTAAGTTCCACGCAGACCCGGTTCGCGCGGTCCAGCCCCGGGTCCAGACGACGCTGATGAACGACCTCGGGACGACTCCGCGCTCGGTGCTCGATCTCGCGATGGCACGTGTGTGGAACCGCCACCTGGACGATCAGGTCATCGCACCCGACGACATCCGGTGGCTCAAGGAGCGCTTCCCCAACCTCGAGGTGGTGCTGTCCAGTGCATCCCCCGAACCGGTCGTGGCGTTCGCAGCCGCGCAGCTCGGCGTAGACCACGCGCACTATTCGACGCCCGACCGCATCAACTCGGGTGAAGCGAAAATCGAGCGGCTCCGAGAAGCCTTCCCGGACTTCGGACAGCCCGGAACCGAAGTCGTCGGCATCAGCGACACGGCCCATGGCGAAGACCACTGCTGGGCGAAGTACTTCACCAAAGTAGCCGACATCAATAGCCCGACTCCTTTCCCGCCGATCGTGCCCGTCGACTCTCCGTTGAGCGAAGTCCATTCGGCTACGGTGCTCTCCCGTCACGAGCGCGCCGCGCGACAGAACGACCCCGAGTATCTCGACGCGCGACGACCCAAGCTCGTCAGTCAGATGCGCCGGGAGTTCACGGTCACCGACCTTTCGGCCGGACTGAGCGACCTCCTAGAACGATTCAACGCCATCGTCGTCGGCGCCGATCCGTTCGCCCATCCAGACGACCTCGCATACGAACTCGCGATGCTGAGCGAAAGCTCCCGCACACGTCTGGGACACGTCGAGACACAGAGCCCAAGCCGAGCCGTCAGCTAGCGCTACTGGCGCTGACAGCGAAACTCAGTTCCGAACCAGCCCAGGGTGGCCTCGTCCTGATGCTCCCAGAACTCGACGCTGGCTCCAGCGTCTGAGGTACCCGTGTACCTCGCTCCGCTTGCCGACCTGTCGAGCGCAGCCGTGACGCGGACGCCCCGATAGTCGAGAACCACCGTCGGCGGGCTGGCGTCATTGGCGTATGTGGCCGTCAGCGGTGCCTGCCCGGGGACGCAGACATAGGTTGCGCGCACGTCTCCTTGCGCCGTCGATGCGTCTTCAACCGGAGCGGAACTACGGTCGCAGCCAACGATGGACAGCAACGCCGCGACGTACAGCGCAACGCGATCGACTCGGATCTGGGTCATGAGATTTCCTTCACTGAACGCCTAGCAGGTGCCTCGGGTCCACGCAGGGAGCGCGCTGTCTACGAAGCGGTTGGACGCCTTCGCGTGGACGCACGGAATCGACATGTGCGCACACGGGTTCAGTAGCGCGCCCACGTCGCAAACCGCTAGCCTAAGAAAGGGAAACGATGAAGGTCATTGTGACAGCTTTGATGGGAATGCTTGGCGCGGTCGTCGTATCGCACGAACCGTCGATGGAGCCCGTGTGGAACTCGTGCGAGCCGCTGGTCGTTCAGCCCGAGGACGGAAAGACGGTGGCTCTTCCAGTAGCCCAGTACAGGGTGATCGACATTGAGCCGCTCACGGTCGAGTACCTAGGCGCGCCTGCCTCGGCGAATGCAACCGACGGGGTTCGGGGCACGGCGGTTGTCGCTTCGCTTCGCTGCGACCCGTAGGCACCGCCACAAACGCCTCCCTCCGGGTCGATCTCCGACAGTGCGGGCGATAGAGGCTTGCCATCGCCGCGACATGCGCAGAGATTAGGCTCTTGCGCGGCGAGCAGGTCGTCGACCGAAGGTAAGCCATGACCACCAACTCTTCGTTTCAGGGCCAAGATACCTCGCTTGGGGATGATCGCACCGGACTCGACGTGGCGAGTCTCAAGCGTGCGATTCGCGAGAATCTGTTCTACCGATGCGGCAACGTCCCGAAGCTCGCAACGCAGCAAGACCACTATCTCGCCGTGGCGTACACCGTGCGCGACCGCCTGATGCAGCGCTGGCTTAGCACCGCCCGTATGCTCTTGGCGAAACCGACTCGAACCGTCTGCTACCTGTCAGCCGAGTATCTTCTTGGACCGTCGCTCGACAACGCAATGCTCAATCTCGGCATTCGCAACGAAGTCGCAGAGGCGGTTTCGTCTCTCGGGTACGATCTCGACGACCTCATCGACGAAGAGCACGAGCCAGGTTTGGGCAACGGAGGCCTCGGACGGCTTGCGGCCTGCTTCATGGACTCACTGGCAAGCCTCGAGATTCCGGCCGTCGGCTACGGGCTGCGATACGAGTTCGGCATCTTCGAGCAGCGCATCGAAAACGGCTGGCAGGTAGAACGCACCGACAAGTGGCTCACCCAGGGCAACCCCTGGGAGGTGATTCGCCGCGAGTACAGCTACCCGGTCGGCTTCGGCGGACACACTGAGGGCTACCGCGACGAACAGGGTCGATACCGCGTGCGCTGGCACCCGAGCAGCATGGTGCGAGGCGTGGCCTATGCGACCCCGATTCCCGGCTACAAGGTCAATACGATGAACATGCTCCGACTCTGGGGCGCGGAAGCCGCACAGAACTTCGACTTCGGGAGCTTCAATGTCGGAGACTACTACGGGGCCGTAGAGCAAAAGGTAGCCTCCGAAACACTGACCAAAGTGCTCTATCCCAACGACGAGCCGGCGCAGGGCAAGCGTCTGCGACTCCAGCAGCAGTACTTCCTGGTCTCGTGTTCGCTGCAAGACCTCATTCGGCTGCATCAGCTCCGCGGTGGGCGACCCGACAACCTGCACGAATGGTTCGCCATTCAACTCAACGACACGCACCCCGCTCTCGCCGTCCCGGAGCTCATGCGGCTCCTGCTCGACGAGTACGCGATGGGGTGGGACGAGGCATGGGAGATCACGTCGACGACCTTCGCATACACCAACCACACCCTGCTTCCCGAAGCCCTCGAAACCTGGCCCCTGTGGATGTTTGGGCAAACCTTGCCCCGGCACCTCGAGATCGTCTACGAAATCAATCGGCGCTTCATGGAAGAAGTGCGCACGCGCATTCCCGACGACGTGCCACGCCAGCAGCGCATGTCGCTCATCGACGACCGAGACGGAGGCGCGGTTCGCATGGCCAATCTCGCCACCGTCGGGAGCTTCTCAGTCAACGGAGTCTCCGCGCTCCACACCGAACTACTCAAGACCCGCGTGATGCGTGATTTCCATGAGTACTATCCGGGCAAGTTCAACAACAAGACCAACGGGGTGACGCCGCGGCGGTTCGTCGCGCTATCGAACCCGGAACTCACGTCTCTGATCACCGAGCAGATTGGCGAGGGGTGGATCCGCGACCTCGAAGAGCTGCGAAAGCTTGAACCTTTGGCCGAAGACCGAGAGTTTCGAGCGAAGTGGCGTGCCATGAAAGGCGCCCGCAAGCGCGCCGCTGCTGCGCGCGCGCAGCGGTTCATGCAAATCGACATCGACACCGAATCGATGTTCGATGTGCAGGTCAAACGCATCCACGAGTACAAGCGTCAGCATCTTGCCGTGTTGCATGTGGTCCACCTGTATCAGCAGATCAAAGAAGACCCGTCGTCGGTTCACGCGCCTCGCACTGTCGTCTTCGGCGGAAAGGCCGCGCCCGGATACACGATGGCCAAGCTGATCATCAAGCTCATCAACTCAGTCGGTGAAGTCGTCAACGCCGACCCGGACATGCGCGGTCGGCTGCAGGTAGTCTTCATTCCGAACTACAACGTGAAGACGGCGCAGTTCGTGTATCCGGCGGCCGACCTGTCCGAGCAGATTTCGACGGCCGGAAAAGAGGCTTCCGGTACGGGGAACATGAAGTTCTCGATGAACGGAGCCCTCACGATCGGGACGCTCGACGGCGCCAACGTCGAAATCCGCGAAGCCGTGGGTGAGGAAAACTTTTTCCTCTTCGGCCTAGCCACCGATGAAGTGCAGGCGCTCCGAGATCAAGGCTACCGACCGGGCGAGTACTATGAGAGCAACGCGTCGCTGAAGCAGAGCCTGGACCTCATCGCTTCAGGACACTTCTCGAACGGCGACCCAGCGCTTTTTCAGCCTCTCGTTCAAGACCTGATTCATCACGACCCGTACCTCGTGCTGGCAGACTTTCAGTCCTATATCGACTGTCAACGAAAGGTCAGCGCGACCTGGGCCGATCCAGAGCGGTGGACGAAGATGTCGATCCTCAACGCGGTGCGGATGGGTCGCTTCTCGTCTGACAGAACGATTCGCGACTACAGCCGAGACATCTGGCGCGTCGAACCCAACCCTGTCGAACTCGTCGACGTCGACTGACCGTCGGGCTACCACCGCCCAAAGACGTTCGATTGCCAACTGTCATGCGAGGGTCTTGGTCAACCACTGGTCGACCGCGTCCGCGATCTCGCCGGAGCGAGGTTCGGCCATCAGGTTGTGCGCCTGATCGTCGAACAGCAGCATGTCGGCTCCGTACGCGTTCGCCGTGGCCTGTTCCTCAGCGACTGTGAACACTGCGTCTTGCCCGCCCGCGACCACGAGCACGGGGGAACGCCTCACCTTCTCGGCGTTTGCGATCGGAAGCAGGCTCGAAACGACCATCCCGAACGACTCGCGCACCATCTGGCGTTCCCAGGCGACACAGTCGACGTCGGTGTCGGCGCTGAAGAAGTTCTCTGCAACTCTTTCGGCACTGCCGACCGGATGATAGGTGTTGAGCGTGCCTATGGTCTTCATCATCACCGCGGGGTCGTTCCGCAATGACCGCAGCAGGTAGGGAGCAATCCCTCGTCGCGGAAGTGTCGCGAGCAGCACCGCAGCGGGCAGCGGCTGCCGTTCGAGAAGCCGCTGCAGGATCGCGCCGCCCATGCTGTGGCCAATCACCGCGGGCCGCGGGGTGATCCCGTCGACGACTTCGGCGAGAATCTCGGCGTAATCGCCGAGCGTGTATCGGTTGATGTGCGACTTGCCGAGCGGGCTCAGCCCGTGCCCGGGCAGGCTGATCGCGTGGACTTCGTACCCGAGCCCCGAGAAGTGCGTGAGCCAGTTGTCCCAGCACCAGGCCCCATGCCAGGCGCCGTGCTGGAGAAGCAGAGGGACAGGCTTGGTGCGCATTGGAGGACGTCTGATGATATGTTCGCAATCCGCCGCCATCGATACTGTCCTCGAGGTGAGAGTATGGGCTTCTGCGCGCGAAGCCTAGCGGGAACGGTAACCGCATGGAGCCTGCCGACGTTTGCGCGTAGGCTTCGGGCAATGGCCGAGCTAGACGTCTCGATCGTCGGACCCGTCGCACGGCTGGTCCTGAACCGCGCCCAATCGCTCAACGCGCTTTCGCCGAGCCTGCTCACCGAGCTCATCGCGCAGTGCGAAGGGTTGGCACGAGACCCAACTGTCCGCGTGGTCGTCCTAGAGGGAGCAGGCGAGTGTTTTTCGTCCGGGGCGGACCTACCCGCCTTTCTCGCACTGCTGATCGGACCCGACGCGCACGCAAACGCCGATCTCGGTCGCCGCGCTGCCCTCGCCGTCGCGGCCCTGCCGCAGATCTCCATCGCAGCGATCCGCGGCCACTGCGTCGGAGGCGGCGTCGTCCTTGCCGGCGCGTGCGACATGCGCCTTGCAGCGGACGACGCACAGTTCCTCATCCCTGAACTCGCGGCCGGCATTCCCTTGGCCTGGGGCGGTATGGAACACCTGGTACGGCTCGTCGGTGAGACAGTCGCTGCCGACTGGGTGCTGAGCTGCCGGACGATCGAACCGCAAGAGGCGTTGCGAGCTGGACTGGTGAGCCGGGTCGTGGCGTCAGAGGAGCTCGGTGCCGAGGTTACCGCTCTGAGCGACGAGATCGCGACGCGGCCTCTCAGCGTGCTGCGCTACACCAAGGAACAGCTCATCGCAGTGCGCTCCGGCACCTTCAACGCAGCCCGGGACGCCAAGGCGATGCTCGCGATACTCAAAGACCCCGAGGCGCTCGAAGTCGGACAGCGGTATCTCGCCAGTAAGATCCGCAGCCGCTGAGGCACCGGCCGCACGCGCCCGATCGCATCTTGCCGTCTCACACCGATAAAGGTATCGTCGCCGCGTTGAATCGATCTCCCATGTGTCTTTCCCGTTTCTCTTCATGGTTGCTCGTCGGATTCATCGCCACAGTCGGGTGGGTCGGGTGTACCGAGAGCGACCCAGGCAGCGCTGCGCCCGCGGTGGACGCAGGCCCCACCGCGCTGCGCCGGCTCACCGCGGAACAGTACGCGAACAGCGTCCGCGACGTACTTGGCGACACCATCACCGTCCCACGTCGGATCGACCCAGACGAACGCAGCGCGGGGCTGCTCGCGGTCGGATCGACCTTTGCGGGGATCACCTCGTCGGGCCTGGAAAAGTATGAATCCGCCGCCACCCTCATCGCGGCGCAAGCGCTAGACGCCGACCATCGGGACACGACCGTCCCGTGTGAGCCAGCCTCGACGACCGCGCCCGACGATGCCTGCACACAGGCGTTCATCGAGCAAACCGGTCGTCAGCTCTTTCGCCGCGCGCTCACCCCGCAAGAACTAGAGGAGCGAGTCGACATCGCAGCAGAGGCAGCTCGAACGCTCAACGACTTTCACGCTGGACTCGAGTTCGCGCTGATGAGTCTTCTGGTTTCACCCGACTTTCTCTTTCGCGTGGAGCAGTCGCGAGTCGATCCGGCCAACCCCGCCCAACAGCGCTTGACCTCTCAGGCGGTGGCTACCCGCCTGAGTTACCTGCTGTGGAACAGCACCCCAGACGATGCGCTCCTCGACCTGGTCGACGCGGACGCGCTTCTCGAACGCGAGGTGCTCATCGCTGAAGTCGAACGAATGCTCGACTCACCGCGCGCAGAGGACGGCATTCGGGCACTCTTCTCCGACGCGTACGACTTTCGGCAGTTCGACGTAGGAGTCGTCAACAAGGACACAACCCTCTTTCCTTCCTTCACGCAAACAATCGCCGAGGACTCCAAGGAGCAAACGCTTCTGACGATCGTCGACCATCTCAGACGCGGCGGAGACTACCGCGACCTCTTCACGACGCGGCGGACGTTTCTCAATCGAGAGCTGGGGCAGCTGTACCAAGTGCCGGTCGTCACCTCGACCGGGTTCGAGACTCATATGTTCGCCGACGACGGCCCGCGCGCCGGCGTTCTCTCGCACGCAAGCCTGTTGGCGCTCCACTCTCACCCGGGCCGAAGCTCCGCAACGCTCCGAGGTAAATTCGTTCGCGAAGTGCTCCTCTGCGAGGACGTGCCGACGCCGCCGGCAGATATCGACTTCTCGATCGTAGAAGATATCGACGGCGAACGCCGAACGGCCCGCCAACGACTCGAAGCGCACGTCTCCAACGAGGGTTGCGCGGGCTGCCACAACCGCATGGACCCGATCGGACTCGCTTTCGAGAACTTCGACGCGATCGGCGCATACCGAGAGCAGGAGAACGGCGTGACCATCGACGCATCGGGGGACCTGGACGGCGTCGCGTATGACAGCGCGATCGGCATGGGAGAGGCCTTGCACGATCACCCACGTCTTGGTTCATGCTTCGTTCGCACCCTCTACAGCTACGCCGTTGGCCGCGAAGCAGAGGCTAGCGAGCTTCCGCTGCTCGACTACCTCGCTGAACAGTTCGCGCTTTCGGAGTTTCGAGTCAACGACCTCGTCCGGGAGATCGCCTTGAGTGATGGATTCCTCACGACCTCAGGGCCGCGGCAGGCCGCGGAGGGGGGCGTGGCACCATGAAACGCTTCGATCGGCGCACGCTGCTCCGCGGCACGCTTGCTGGCGGCGCAGTCGCGATGGGCCTTCCGCTTCTCGACTGCTTCTTGAACGAGCACGGTACCGCGCTCGCGCAAGGTGCCCCTCTCCCGCTGCGCTTCGGCAGCTGGATGTGGGGATGCGGAGTGAACCCGCAGCGTTGGAACCCGACGACGCCAGGAACCGACTGGGAACTCACTCCAGAGCTGGTCGCACTCGACCGAGACTTCGAGGGCGGAGGCAAGGCGCGCGACCAGGTCAGCGTGTTGAGTGGCTTCGATGTCATGCTGGGCGGTCGTCCAAACTACCCCCATACCGGCGGGCTGCTTTCTACGACGACTGGCACGGTGCCCACCGAAGACGGCGTCTACCTCGAACCGACACTCGATTCGATAATCGCGGCCGAGATCGGCGGCGCCACGCGCTTTCGCTCCATCGAGATGTCGTGCACCGGCAATCCGAACGAGTTCTACAGCTACGAGGCTCGCGGGGTACCAAACGCCCCAGAGATCTCGCCAGCGGCTCTCTACGCGCGGGTTTTCGGCGCTGACTTCGCCGACCCGAACGCGGGACCCTTCGTACCGGACCCACGCTTGATGCTGCGCCAAAGCGTTCTCTCGGTCGTCGGCGAGGACCGCAAACGGCTCGAGCAGCAGGTGGGTAGTCACGACAGGCAGCGCCTCGACCAATATTTCAGCTCGGTCCGCCAGCTCGAACAGCAGATCG
Organism: uncultured delta proteobacterium; assembly: GCA_963845195.1. Classification (GTDB taxonomy): domain Bacteria; phylum Myxococcota_A; class Polyangia; order Polyangiales; family Houyiibacteriaceae; genus SG8-38. Next base: position 656,502 of record CAWJRH010000004.1, on the reverse strand, counting down.
ACGTGCTTCTCGCAGGGCCTCCCGACCTCGAGAGCTGCCAGAAAGCACCCCAACCCGGCTCCGAGTCGCTCGGCAACGAAGTCAGCCAGTCGCGGCTCACCAACCAGCTAATGGCCGAGATTCTGTCGTTCGCGCTTGCCTGCGACCAGACGCGCGTATTCAGCATGATGTTCTCGTTCCGCATCTCGGGCCTCCGCCAGCAAGGCTCCAACGCGCAGCACCATCAGCTCACGCACGACGAAGCAGTCGACTCCGAACTCGGCTATCAGCCGAACGCGACCCAGTTCATCTACGATTCGATGGAGGCCTGGGTCGACTTCATCGAGCGCCTTGCCGCGATCCCCGAAGGAGACGGGACCCTCCTCGACAATACTCTCGTCTGGGGGCACTCCGATGTCTCCTTCGCCAAGGTCCACGGCATCATCGGACTGCCCATGATGATCGCCGGCCGCGCGGGCGGACGGATCCGACCCGGCGTACACGTGCCGGGCAACGCTTCGCTCACGACGCGGGTCGGGTTGACCATTCAGCAGGTGATGGGCCTCAACCGCGAGCGCTGGGGAGCGGACTCGATGGAAGCTACCCTCCCCGTCAGCGAGATTTTCACCTAGGGAAGCCGAAGCTCCATGACGCACGGACCCCCTACTTCTGAAACACCACCCGCGCTCCGATGCGCCGCATCCGTCGCCGTCTTGGCGCTCGCAGTCTGGGGCTGCGGCTCGGATGCAGGCACCGAAGGCCCGGCAGGAAGCGGCGGCGATGGCGGGTTCGGGGGCTCGAGTGAGCCAGCGCTCGTAACCGAGGGCTACGTCGCATCGAGTTTCGGTTTCTTCTATCCGGAGGACCTCGAAAGCGGAGTCCCGGGATTCGACTTGGACCAGCGCGTCTCATCGGCGGCAGCCCCCGGTTCGCAGGAGTGCGCCCATGACGATTTCGTTTCTCCGACGGGCGAGTCTGGCGTCGACTACAACTTCCTCCGCGTGATCTTCGACGACACGCTCAAGGAAGACGGCCAGTACAGGTTCGGCGGCTTTCGGGAGGGTCAGCTCGTCGACGGCGTCATCAACGGTGCCGTCAAGAACGGCTCGATGACCCTGCTGCTCGACGTGCGGGATGTCGATGACCCTGAAAACGACGACAAAGTCACGGTGCAGATCTTCGGCAGCGAAGACACGCCGATGAAAGGGACGGACGACGAAGTCCTGTCCTACGGCACCCTGAGCGTGCACCCAGACGCCGCGTACCACACCGACGCCGTCACCGGCCAGCTCGTCGACGGCGTACTGACCGCGGGACCCTTCGATCTGGTCTTTCCGATCGACATCCAGATCGTCAGCGACGAGTTCGTCATTCGACAGAGCTGGATACGGGTCGAGCTCCGAGACGAGGGCTTCACGGGCGTGATCGCGGGCCTATGGGACGTCGACAACATTCGCGACATCATCGGGATCCCGACGACTGATAACGGCAATGCCGCCAACTTCACCATCGAAGAGTTCGAGGAAGCCATGCTTCGGCATGCGGACGCTGCCTACGACCCTGCAGCCGGCGTGTGCGCGTCATTCTCGACGATGTTCGTGTTCAGCGGCGTACCGGCTTTCATCGCCCGTGGCGGCGGCATGGGCGCAGGAGGCACAGGAGGCACAGGAGGCACAGGAGGCGCGGTTGCCACACCGACTGACCAGTGCATCGGCCCCGAGGACCAAGCGGTCCTCGAAATGCTCGGCGGACTCGGCCCGATCGGCGCGCTCGCCGGCGAGTGTCCGTTTTCTGCGTGCGGGGCCGAGGTGACCGGCGTACTCACAGGCGGAGGTTCTGACGCCGCACGAATCGCGCTCGGCAACTGTATCGCTCGATGCATCCAGGAGGGCAGTGGGCTCTCGGCCGGCTGTACGGACTGCTACGGCTCGATAGCCGCCTGCTCCACCTCGTTTTGCTTGGCGCCCTGCGCGGCAGACCCCGGTTCCGCAGAGTGCGCCCAATGCTCGTTGGACAACTGCCCCGACCTTGGGACCTGCACTGGGCTTTGAGCCGAGTTCCTAACCCCGACGATTGACGAGTATTGGCTTTTGCGCGGCCAGCTTCCCTACACTCCGATGAGTGGTGATGCCAATGGCGACGCGAAGTCTGAACCGGTTCGGGGTCGTGCTCGCGATAGCCGCGTTCTCCGTCAGCCCAGGTGCAGCAGGGGCGCAGGTTCCGGGCACGGCGAACGAGCCTTCCCCGCTCGAGCGCCTCGAAGTCGAGATCGCCGAGACGCGCTCACGCCTCGAGGAGTGGCGAGTCAAGGCGGCTGAGTACGCCGAGGCATGGGAACAGGCGCCGGCACGCGCGGCGCAGCTCGAACGGGAGATTCGAGAGCTCGAGGCAGGGCCTCCAATCGAGATCCCGGCAGATGCCACGGTAAGCGAGCTAGACGGGGCGCTCGAAGCTGCCGGACTCGACCTCGACGATGCGAGACGACGTCTGGTCGCGTTCGAGGAGCAACTCTCTTCCCGCGCCGAGAGACGGCGGGCGATCCCGAAGCTACTCAAGGCCGCCCAGGCGCGGCTGGCACAAGTACCCCCAGTCGAAGAGTCCCAGGTGGGCGACGACTCGGAGATTGACCAGGGACGCAAGGAGCTCACCCGGCTTCGAGCCTCCGCAATCGAAGAGGAGATCCGCGCCTACAAAGAGGAGCTCGCAAGCTACGAAGAACGCGGGACGGTCGTGTCGTTGGAGCGAGACCTCGCGGTTCTCGAAATCGCACACTACGAGAAGTTGACCCTGGCCCTCCGCGAGGCGTTGAAAGACGAGCAGCAAGACGCCGTCGAGCAGGCAACGGAGCAGGCCCGCCAGCTCCTCGACTCAGTCGGGCATGCACCCGAAGGGTTTCGCGCCCTCATCAATGAACTCGTCGAGGAGAACGAGACCCTTGCCAAGCGCTGGACCGGCGCGACCGGTGTGGGCGAGCGCATCGACGACCTCAGCGAGAAACTCATGCGAGCGGAAGCGCAAATTGAGGACGTCGATGGAGCGCTGCGCAACCTCCGCGAACAGATTGCGGCGGTGGGTCTGGTCGATTCGGTCGGTCTGATGCTGCGACGGCAGCGGCGTGAAGCACCCGACATCGGCATGTACCGCCGCTTCATCCGGATGCGCGAACCCGAAATCGGAGAGGTTCAGCTCGCGCAGATTCAGCTTCGGGGGCGCCGCCAGGAACTCTCCGATATCGACGCCGTAGTCGCAGAAACGATGTCGGAGGCCGCCGACAGCATGGATGCGGAAGACCGCAAACGCGTCGAGAGCGCGCTCCGCGAGCTTCTGCTGACGCAGCGGGAGTACCTTGACGAACTCGTCGCAGACTACGAGACGTACTTCGAAAAGCTCGTCGACTTCGACGCTCGGCAACGACAGCTGATCGACCGCACCGAGACCCTGACCGAGTTCATCGACTCGAGGGTCCTATGGGTGCCGAGTGGAGGCCTCGTTGGACGCGACACGGTCGACCTGGGCGCCGAGGGCGCGCAGTGGCTGGCGAAATCCAAGAACCTCGGCCAGCTCCGCGATGCGTTGGGCGGGCTGTTCGCACGCGACTGGTGGATGTTCCTGCTGCTTGGGGCCGCCACGCTCCTGGTGCTGGGCTATACCCCTCGCATTCGGCGGCGTATCGCGGAACTGGGCGCGCAGGCACGAAGCTTCGCGACGACGAGCTTCACCCCCACGATGCGCGCCATCGCGCTCTCGCTGCTCCTCGTCCCCTGGCTGCCGGCGCTTTTGATCCTGACCGGATGGCGCCTGAGCACTGCCGCGGAAGCTACCGAGTACGTTCGCAGCGTCTCTCACGGAGTCGTCGCTACAGGCGTCTTCTGGCTCACCCTCCGGTTCGTTTCCGAGATGCTCCGACCAGGCGGTATTGCGGAGGCACACGCAAAGTTCCCGAGCGAGTGCTGTGCGAGCCTGCGCAAACACTTGGTTTGGTTCCAGCTAATCACCCTGCCCTGCGTCTTCGTCATCTTCGTGTTCGAAGCGCACGGCGACGTCCATTGGAGCGAATCGACCGGACGCCTCGCGTTCGTAGTGGCGATGTTGGCAGCCGCCGCATACGCGGTAGTCGTGGTGCGTCCTGGCGGTCCGCTCGCGGCGCTTTACAAGCTCGATCACGACAACACCCGCAGGAAGTACTGGTGGGCGGTCGCGCGGGTGTTCGCGGTGATGGTTCCGATCGCGTTGATGATCGGCGCGTTGAGCGGTTACTACTGGACCGCGCTCCAGCTCGCCTTCCGCTACCACCTCACGCTGTTGTTCGCCCTGACCAGCAAGATCGTGTTCAACCTGCTGCTCCACTGGGCCTTGCTCGCCCGCAGGCGAGTCGCACGCGACCAGATTCGGAAAGGTGAAGAAGAAGCCCACGAAGAAGCGCTCGATATGGTCACGGTGGAAACGCAGACCCAGAGCCTTCTTCGCGGCAGCATGGTGCTATTCGCAGCGGTCGGCGTGTTGCTCATCTGGGCGGAGATCCTGCCGGCGGTGGGCATTCTCGAGCACGTCGAACTCTGGGACACGACCAGGACGGTGACGCTGAGCCTCCAGGACGCGACCGGTGTCGCGCGGGAAGCTACGGAAACCCGGTTGGTGCCGGTTACTTTGGCGGATCTGTTCGGTGCGCTCCTGATCGGGTTGATCGCGTTCGCTCTCGTCCGGAACCTCCCAGGGTTACTCGACGTCTCCCTCTTCCGTCGCTTGAGCGCAGGAGAGCGCTACGCCTACTCAACGCTCGTTAAGTACGCGATTGCGCTCGCGGGAGTCGCCTTCGCACTTGGGGCGATCGGAATCGGCTGGGCCAACATTCAATGGCTCGTCGCGGCCGTCGGTGTGGGTCTCGGGTTCGGGCTGCAAGAGATCTTCGCGAACCTCATCTCGGGGCTCATCATTCTCTTCGAACGGCCCATTCGGGTCGGAGACACGGTCACAATAGGCTCGATCAGCGGCGTGGTCAGCAAGATACGAACCCGAGCAACCTGGATCACGGGGTTCGATCGGCGTGAACTCGTGGTACCGAACAAAGAGTTCATCACACAGCAACTGATCAACTGGTCGCTCTCGGATGGCGTTCTCCGAATCGACGTCGCGGTGGGCATCGCCTACGGCTCCGATACGAACAAGGCGGTCGAGGTGCTCTCGAAACTGGCCAAGGAGCACCCGAGAGTCATGAAGGATCCTGCGCCGCAGGTTCTCTTCGTCGGCTTCGGCGATAGCTCTCTGAACTTCGAACTTCGGGCGTTTCTTCCCGACGTGCGCGAGTTCATTGTAGCCAAGCATGAACTGCATCTGGCCGTCGACGCCGCATTCAGGGAGGCCGGCATCGAGATCGCCTTCCCTCAGCGGGATCTGCACTTGCGGAGCATCCCTCAGGGGTGGACGGTCGGCGCCGCCGCGGAGTAGCAGCTCCGACTCTGGGCCGCGCCCGTAGTTCCGGTCCCTTCGGAACGTTGCGTTTGCGCTCGCTGGGCCCAAATCGCCGTCAGCGTGTACTTTTCCGAGTCTGTGCTACCCCATCCGCTCCATGTCTGACCCACTTAGCCTAGAGGAGGCCCCTGCGGGCCTCGGTGCTGCGCTGCGCAACGCCGGATTCGAGAGTTTCACCGCCATCCAGCAGGCGATTCTGGACCCCGCGCTGGCGGACCGCGACCTGCGGATTTCGTCGCAGACCGGCTCCGGGAAAACCGTCGCCCTCGGCCTGCTCCTCGCCCCTGCGGTCGCAATCGCCGCCGCGAAGAACCACGCCGCCAACGGCCGCAAGACTGGCGCCGCGCAGCCGGTAGCCCTCCTGGTGGCACCCACCCGCGAGCTTGCCAATCAGCTCGGGCGAGAGCTCACCTGGCTATACGCGCCGCTCGGTGCACGGGTGCTCGTGGTCACGGGCGGCACGAGCGTCATGCAGGAGCGCTCCCAGCTTCGCGCCAGGCCGCAGGTGGTAATCGGAACTCCGGGTCGCCTGCTCGATCACCTTCGCGCCAGCGCGATGACTCTCGATAGTCTGCAGACCCTCGCTCTCGACGAAGCCGACGAGATGCTCGACATGAACTTCGAAGAGGAACTCGACGGGATCCTCGGCTACGCGCCAGAGGTGCGCCGCACACACATGGTGTCGGCGACCTTCCCCCGCCAGGTGGTCCGGCTCGCCGATCGACTCCAGCAGGAGCCGGTATCCGTGCAGGGCACAGCGCTAGGAAAGGCCAACGCCGACATCGAGCATGTTGTGATGCGCGTTCGTCAGGCTGACCGACTCGCCGCGGCCATCAACGTCCTGCTCCGCTACCCCGAGGACAAGACTCTGCTCTTCGTGAGGACGCGTGCCGAAACCGTTCGACTGGCAGAGGAGCTTTGTGCCGCAGGCCTTGGAGCACGGGCGCTGAACGGCGAAATGACCCAGCGGGAACGAACCGCGACTTTCTCCCAGTTTCGAAGCGGGGCAGTGCAGTACCTCGTAGCGACGGACGTGGCGGCACGCGGTCTCGACGTGCAAGACATCGGCCGCGTCATTCAGGTCGACCTTCCGGACAACGCAGACGTTTTCACCCACCGGAGCGGTCGCACCGGACGTGCAGGACGCCGCGGTACGAACGTCATCTTCGTCGCCTCTCGCGCTGAGTCGCGCGTGAAGGGGATGCTCCGAGCGGCCGGTGTCGAAGCGAATCTCGCCACGATTCCGACTCCCGAAGAAATCATCGAAGCCGCCGACGAACGCATGGCAGACAGCTTCCTGCAAGACCTCACGAGCAGCACCGAAGCGACAGACGGTCGGGCCGAGAAGCTCGCCGAGCGACTACTCGCAAAGCACTCGCCCGAGGAGCTCGTTGCCTGTCTGCTCAAGAGAGAATCAGCGCGTCGCCAGGGCACGCCGCGACAGATTCGCGACGATGCGAAGCCCGCGCACCGGGAGCGCAAGGCTCACCAGGCAGGGCCTCGGTCCCCCGGGAAGAGGCGGCCCCAGGGCGACTTCATCACCTACCAGGTGAGTTGGGGTGCCCAAGCCGGTGCGGACACGCGTCGGCTTCTGGCGATGGTCTGTCGACGTGGAGACGTCTCGAGCGACGTCGTGGGCACGATTCGCGTTCAGCCGCGAAGCTCGACCGTCGACATCGCAGCAAGCGAAGCGCAGCGCTTCGAACAGGCGGTGGCACGGCCCGACAAACGAAACCCGCGCGCGCAGTTCCGACGCTGGGATCCGAAGGCATCGAAGTCGAGCCCGAAGCGAGCGCACCGGCGTCCCCCGAACGGGCGCGATGCGGTTGCAGCCGCACACTGAGCGCGAACGCCGCCTGGTGCCCTGCCCCGGCTACGCCTTGGACTTGACCTTGTAGTTCCCTCGGTCGGGGTCGTACTGCAGCGCGATCAGCCCCCGGCTCTCGACGTCTTTCATGAGGTCTGGGAAGTTTCTGTAGCCGTAGTAGCTCTCGTTGAAGCCAGGATGCAGTCGACGAAGAGTTTGCTTTATCATCGATCCCCACAGGGTGTCGTAGTCATGATCTAGCGACTCGACCGTCTCCATGAAAATGTCGACAGCTTCTTCCTTCTTGCTGACTTCCTTTTTGGGGGCTTGCTCCCTCTTGGCTTTGGGCTTCGCCGCCCGAATCAAGTCGTCGTAGTAGATGAACTCGTCGCAGCCGGCGATCAGCAGATCCGACGTCGACTTCTTGACGCCCACGCCGATGACCCGCTTGTCGTTCTCTTTGAGCTTGTTGACCAGCGGCGAGAAGTCGCTGTCGCCCGAGAGCAGCGCGAACGTGTCGATGTGGTCTTTCGAGTAACAGAGGTCGAGCGCATCCACGACCATGTGGATGTCGGCGCTGTTCTTGCCACTCATCCGGCTTTGCGGGATGTCGACCAAGCCGATCCCGTGCGAGTGGAACTCGCGGACGGCGCTCTCGTATCGACTCCAGTCGCAGTACGCGCGCTTGTAGACGATGCGCCCTTTCTCGAGCAGCCGTTTGAGGACGAGCTCGATTTGGAAGCGCCCAGACTCGGTGACCTGCGCCCCAATGGCGAGGTTCTCGAAGTCGACAAAGACGGCAATCAGCGGTTCATCAGACATGGATCTCCTCCGGGATGCGCGCTGCTGAGGCGCGCGAGCTCGAGGGAGACCATAAAGGTGAGATGCGGATGGAGCCAGCCAGCTCCATCCGAGGTCTCACCATGGGTCGCAGACCGACGTTCTCGGCCTACTTAATGAAGAGCATCTCGCGATACTTCGGGAGCGGCCAGTACTCGTCCGCGACGATCGTCTCGAGCGCGTCTGCGTGCAGACGAACGGCATCCATCAGCTCGCGAATCCCGCCGGCGCAGTGACGCATGTGGGCTTCGGTGGAGTCGAAGTCGTGCTTGCCGAGCGCCTCCTCGAGCGAACCGACTGCCGCCATCATCGCGTTCGTCTCCTTGGCGATCTTCTTGACGCCCTCCGAGTCGAACTCGACGCCGAGCGCCGATGCGCTGCTGAGCGTGCTCGTCAGGTCGGACACATAGGACATCGCCGCTGGGTAAAGGACAGTCTTGGCGAGCTCAATCACCAGTTTTGCTTCCACACCGATGGCCAGGATGTACTGCTCTGCATAGACCTCATACCGGCTCTCGAGCTCGACCGGCGAAAGTACGCCCGTGCGCTCGAAGAGGTCGATGACCGGCTGCTCCATGAGGCACGGAAGCGCGTCCGCGGTGGTCGGGATGTTCCGTAGACCACGCTCTTCGACGGCGGCTACGTGCCACTCATGCGAATAGCCATCTCCGCCGAACACGACGTTGCCATGCGCTTTCATCAGCTCTTGCAGTACGGCGGCGACCGCGGCGGGCTTTTCCTTCCCGGCCGACAGTTCGGCTTCGAGCTTCTCGGCGATCCAGTCGAGGGAGTCCGCAAGCATCGTGTTCATCGCGACGAGGGGCCCAGAGACCGATTGCGACGAACCAACGGCGCGAAACTCGAATCGGTTGCCCGTGAACGCAAACGGCGAAGTGCGGTTTCGATCGCCCGGGTCGCGGGTGAACGGAAGAATTTGGGAGAGACCGAGGTCCATCAGTCCGCCATCGCTGGCGATCGACACCTTTCCGTCGCGGATGTCGTTGAACACACCCTCGAGCTGGTCACCGAGGTACACCGACAAGATCGCAGGCGGCGCTTCGTTTGCGCCGAGACGATGATCGTTGGCTGCAGACGCGATGACCGCACGCAGAAGCGGCCCATACAGATGAACTCCGCGAATCACCGCACCACAGAACAAGAGAAAGTTGAGATTCTCGTGCGGTGTGCTGCCGGGGTCGAGAAGGTTCCCCTGAGTCGAGTTGCCAATCGACCAGTTGACGTGCTTGCCCGAGCCGTTGATGCCCGCGAACGGCTTTTCGTGAAGCAAGCAGACGAATCCGTGCTCAAGCGCGGTCGCCTTCATGATGGTCATCATCAACTGCTGATGGTCTGCGGCAACGTTGGCGCTCTCGAAGTACGGAGCCAGCTCGAACTGGCCCGGGGCCACCTCATTGTGGTGCGTCTTCGCGGGAATTCCGAGGCGAAAGAGCTTGTCTTCGAAGTCTTGCATGAAGACCTGCACCCGCTCAGGAATCGCGCCGAAGTAGTGGTCGTCGAACTCCTGCCCCTTGGGTGACGGAGCACCGAACAAGGTTCGGCCTGCAAGGAGGAGGTCGGGGCGGCTGTGGGCGAAGTGCGCGTCGACCAAGAAGTATTCCTGTTCAGCACCGCAACTCGAGTTGAGCGGGGCGATCTCGGTCTCGCCCATGAGCGCAAGAACCTTGCGCGCAGCCTTGTCCATTGCGGCATTCGAGCGGAGCAGCGGAATCTTCTTGTCGAGGGCCTCGCCGGTCCACGACATGAACACGCTCGGGATCATGAGCGTGGCGCCGTTCTTCGTCTTCATGATGTACGCGGGGCTCGTCGGATCCCAAGCCGTGTAGCCGCGGGCAGCTGCGGTCATTCGGAGACTGCCATTGGGGAACGAAGAACCGTCGGGCTCGCCCTTGATGAGCAGGCTCCCGGTGAACTCGGTGATCGCGTTGCCATCGCCGTTGGTGATGATGAAACCGTCGTGCTTCTCCGCGGTGATGTTCGTCATCGGGTAGAAGATGTGAGAGAAGAACTTCACTCCCTTCGACAGCGCCCAATCCTTCATCGCTGCAGCCACGACATCCGCCGTGCTGGGATCGAGCGGTGCGCCCGTCTGCACGGTCTTCTTCATGGCCTTGAAGGCGTTCTTCGATAGCGCCTCTTCCATCGTCGCGAGGTTGAACACATCGGATGCCCAGATCTCACTCAACGGCCCCGGGATCGTGCCCACCGGGGTCTTGCCGCGGTTGGTGACTTCGTTGATGGCCTGTAGACGAATCTCGTTTCCGCTCATGACAGCTCTTTCGTGGGGGTGGTGGAGACGACGAACCGTAGACCGACAAGATGTCCTCTCGGTGGACGCTCGATTTCCATCGTGTGAATCACGCAGAGCGTGTGCGGCGCCCTGAGAGCCGGTCCGCTTGACCAGGACAAGGGCGCACTCTTGGCAAAGCGCGACCCGCAGTTCTCAATTCTGAGGAATCGTCACATTAAGGGCTTGCGCCGATAGCGGAATCAGGAACAATCCGGCCGGTAACCTACTTAATGACCCGTTCTTAGAACCCCGTTTGGAGAATCCATGAGAACTGCCCACCTCGCGTTCGCCGCGTACGCGCTCGTCGCACTTGCGGCCTGTGGCTCGGACACCTCGACCACGGACCCAGACCCAGACTCCAAGTGCAACGCCGAGTCGACCTTCGAACAGCTCCAGCAGCAGGTGTTCGAAGGCCAAGGGTGTACCGCTTCGGCCTGTCACGGCGACGGTATGCAGGGCGGGCTCGATCTTCGCGCGGACAGCGCATACGACAGCTTGGTCAACGTCCAGGCGAACTCAGGCGACTACTTCCGGGTGTTCCCGGGCGAACAGGATCTTAGCCTTCTGTACCAGAAGGTCGCTGCGAAGACCGAGGGCTTCAGCCTGGGGGACCTGCCGAACCCGATCTCCGGCGGCGCGATGCCAACCGGTAGCGGCGTTCTCAGCGAAAACGACCTCGCGCTCATGCGTGCCTGGATTCGTGGTGGCGCCCCAGAGTCTGGCATCGTCGCGGGTTCGGAGCAGTACGCGAGCTGCTCGCTCGAAGGCACCGTGGCCCCCAATAAGATTCAGCCTCTACCCGCGCCCGCGGTCGAGGAAGGCATTCAGTTCTACTCGGGGGCGTGGACGGTACCCGCGGAGCAGGAAGGCGAAGTGTGTTTCGTCAGCTACTACGACTACTCGGACACCATCCCTGACGAGTATCGCATCCCGTGCGGCGAGGCCGAGGGCGGGCCTGACCAGGAATGCTTCGTGTACAACACGGTGCTGCTCGCCCAGGACCCTCAGTCTCATCACAGCATCGTCGAGTTCTACGTTCCGCCCGAGGGTCAAGAGAATCAGTACGATCCGATGGACCCCTCATGGAAGAACTGGAAGTGTCTCGGCGGTGACAAGTCCGGCAATGCCTGCACGCCGGGCGGCAATGAATGCGGCGACCGAAGCCAGTGCACGACTGAGCCACAAACCACCGTGGCCTGCATCATCTACCAGAACGGTCCTCGCGAGATGGGGACCCCGGCAGGGCTGTTCGGTCAGGCCACCGTGCGCCAGAATCTCGCAACCGCCCAGGAAGCAAGCTTCAGGGAGGTATTCCCGCCCGAGGTCTACGCCATGGCGCCGGTCAAAGGTTTCGTCATTTACGACAGCCACGCCTTCAATCTGACTGAGAGCGACACGACCATCGAACAGTGGATGAACCTCACGTTCGCGAACCCGGACGAGCTGAGCTACCTGCAAACTCAGATATTCGACGCCGACGACATCTTCGGGATGGGCTTCTTAGACCCCTTCACGTCCACCGAGGCGTGCGGCAGCTTCACAATGCCCCAGTACGGTCGCCTGATGACGCTGAGTTCCCACACGCATCGGCGCGGCAAGGAGTTCCGCATCTGGTACCCGCCGAATGAACCTTGCCGCGGCCAAGCGCCAGACAACGACTGCGGCCGCGCCGAAGGCGAGCCCGACTACATCAGCTTCGACTACGCGGATCCGCTCTACCAGCGTTTCCGAGACGATGACATCCTCGCGTTCGACAGTGCCGACCCGGTCGACCGCACCTTCCGCTACTGCGCGGTATGGGATAACGGCGAAACAGAGCCGACCGAAGTCCGCCGCGAATCAAAGAAGCCCGACGCGGAGACCTGCGTCTTCCTCGATACCTTCGCTCCAATCGCACAGAGCCGGGGCTTCGATTTCGCGACTTGTGGATGTGAGCCCGAAGACCGGTCTTGCCTGGGAGGCCCGAACGAGGGCCTGTCGTGCAACGGTGACGACGAAGTCTGCGGCGAAGGAGGAGTCTGCGACGCCTGCCCACTCGGCGGCGGAGTCACCACCGAAGAAGAGATGTTCATCCTGCTGGGCTCCTACTACGTGCAGACGCCGTAGGCCCCGAAAGCCACACTCATGAAACGACTCCCCTGGCTACTGGTTCTGACGACGGCGCTGGCTTGCTCTGACGGCGGAAGCTCGTCGGATGGCGGCGCTGGCGATGGCGGCACCGCAGGCGTCGGAGGCACCGCAGGCGTCGGTGCTTCAGGTGGCAACGGTGGCGCGGGCGGCGGCGATTTTTCGCCAGACCCACCGCTCATCATCGGCGGCGATGAACGCCCCGCCGAAGTGGCGATTCCAAGCGACTACGACCCCACGGTCGCGCACCCGCTGCTCGTCGTGCTCCACGGCTTCGGCGCAAGCGGTCGGGCTCAGGCGAGCTATTTTCGGCTGTTCGAGTTCGTCGACGACAAGGGCTTCATTCTCGTCTTCCCCGACGGCACCGTGAACTCCTCCGGCCAGCAGTTCTGGAACGCGACCCCCGGATGCTGCGACCCGACCGACAGCGTCGACGACGTCGGCTACCTCAGCGGTCTCATCGACGAGGCGCAACAGACCTACAACATCGACGCCAAGCGCGTGTATCTGATGGGACATTCGAACGGTGGCTTCATGTCCCTCCGGATGGCCTGCGATGCGTCTGAACAAATCACGGCCGTGGTCAGTCTCGCGGGATCGACCTACGACGATCCTGCCGACTGTCAGCCCGCGACGGTCCCTGTCAGCGTTCTCGCGGTGCACGGCACGGCAGACGGCACGATTCCCTACGACGGTGGCACCTTGTTCGGCGGGGCCTTTCCGGGGGCGATCGAAACCGCCGAACGCTTTGCGGCCGCCGCCAACTGCGACATCGATGCGCCCACCGATGAGGGTTCAGCGGACTTCGTTCCGTCCCTCGAGGGCGCCGAAACGAGCAGAGTAACCTATTCGACCGGCTGCGACGAAGGCGTGGACGCCGCTCTCTGGACGATCGAAGACGGCTCCCACATCCCGCTGTTCAGCGTCGACTTCACCGACACGACGACAGACTGGCTTCTTCGCCACAGCCGATGAAGCGCTGCGCCTCCGAGGCGATGCTGCTCGTGGTGCTCACTTGCTGGGTCGGCTGCAGCAGTGACGGAGATTCGACGGACACTCCGGCACGGACAGTCTGCAACGACGGCACGTTCGAATGGCCGTCCGGGCAGGAGCCTCTGTGGAACGACTACGAAGTCACCTCGGTGAACCGAGAGTCGCCCCGCGCATGGTTCAGGGCTCCGGAGACGGTCTCGCTGAACGGCACCTGGCGATATGCGTTTTCGGGCTCGCCAGAATCGCGGCCCGACGGGTTCGAAGCGCCCGAGTTCGACGACTCCGAGTGGGACGAGATCGCCGTGCCCTCCAATGTGGAGATGCTGGGATATGGCGAACCGATCTATCTCAACATCCACTATCCGTTCGACCCTCAGCGCAGATCAGAGTTCGACTTTCCGTTCATTCCATCCGAGGGCAACTCCGTGAGCGCGTATCGTCGCGACTTCGATCTCCCGGCGGGTTGGGCAGACCGCAGCGTGTTCATCCGCTTCGACGGGGTCGATTCGGCGTTTTACCTCTGGCTGAACGGCGAGCGCGTCGGCTACAGCCAAGGCAGCCGCACCCCCGCTGAGTTTGACCTCACGCCGTTCATCCGCGAGGGCGCCAATGTGCTCGCCGTCGAGGTGGTTCGATGGTCCGACGGCACCTGGCTCGAGAAACAGGACATGTGGAACCTGAGCGGCATCTTTCGGGACGTCTCTCTATGGGCCGCTCGCGACACCTATGTTCGCGACTTCGAGGTGCGCGCCGGCCTCAACGAGGACCTGTCGGAAGGCACGGTGCGGGTCGACGTCGACCTAAGTCGCCTCGTTCGGAGCGACTCCTTGGCACGAGTCGTCCTCGACCTCGACGGACCGGATGGAGCCACCGACGCCGCCGAAGTGGCCCTCGAGGCCTGCGACGACGCGCGCGTCACGCTCGGTCTCACGGTCGCAAACCCGAAACTGTGGTCTGCCGAAGAACCTAACCTGTATTCGCTGACGCTGCGGCTAGAGCTACCCAACGGCCAGGAAGAACGGGTCGTCCAGCAGCTTGGGTTCCGAAGCGTCGAGATCAGAGATGGGGTGCTCGAGGTCAACGGGCGTCGAATCCTCGTGCGAGGAGTGAACCGTCATGAACACAACCCCGACACGGGACACTACATCACCGAAGATCAGATGATCGCCGACATTCGGCTGCTGAAGCAGAACGGATTCAACGCCGTGCGGCCAGGCCACTATCCGTTCACCCCTCTGTGGTACGAGCTCACCGACGAGTACGGCCTCTACGTGGTCGACGAGGCGAACCTCGAAACGCATGGACTTTGGCAGTTTGCCAACATCGATCTCGGGACGTTTCCCGAGTGGAAACCCAATCACCTAGAACGCGTGGAGCGCATGCTCGAGCGCGACAAGAACCACCCATCGGTGATCGCCTGGTCGATGGGCAACGAGGCCGGCGACGGCGCCACTTTCGACGAGATCAGCGACTGGCTTCATGAGCGCGACCCGTCCCGCCCGGTGTTCTACGAGGGCTCCAACCGCGGTGGCGAAGGCATCGTGGCGGACCACAGCGACGTCCAGTGCCCCATGTACTGGACCGCCGCCCTCGTCGAACAGTACGTGAGCGTGCCCCAACCCAGGCCGATCATT
Organism: uncultured delta proteobacterium; assembly: GCA_963845195.1. GTDB lineage: Bacteria > Myxococcota_A > Polyangia > Polyangiales > Houyiibacteriaceae > SG8-38. The sequence continues at coordinate 641,345 of CAWJRH010000004.1, read as the reverse complement.
CTCATCGAGTACGCCCACGCGATGGGCAACAGCACCGGCAACCTCCGCGAAATTCTGGGATCTCTTCTATGAGTACGATCAGGCCCAGGGCGGCTTCGTCTGGGACTGGGTCGACCAGGGCATTCGACTCCCGGTGCCGGGTTCGAGTACTGAAACGTTCTTCGGTTACGGCGGGGACCTGGGCCCTGGCATCCCCGATGAGGAGCTAAACCCCCTCACGCGAGTCTTCGGCAACAACTTCTGCATGAACGGACTGCTCGGATCGAATCAGCGACCGCACCCAGGGCTTGCGACGCTGAAACACGTGATGCAGCCCATCGCGATCGAGGCGATCGACCTCGAGTCAGGGAAGCTTCGGGTCATCAACCGATACGATCACAGCGAGCTCGCCGACCGAGTCGACGGAACGTGGACCGTCGAGGTCGACGGTGAGCTTCAGCAGAGCGGACCCTTGGCGCTCCCCGAGATTGCTCCCGGCGAATCCAGCGAAATTGACCTGCCTTTCGCGGCGCCGGCAGTGCCCGATGGTGCCGAGGCCCGGCTACGGCTTTCGTTTACGACCCGAGTCGATACGTCGTGGGCAGACGCGGGTCACGAGGTGGCCTGGGCCGACTTCGCGCTGCCCTTCGGAGAGGCCGCTCCCCCGATCGACGCCTCCGATGCCCCCGCACTGGCGACGGCGCGCACGACCCCTGGAGCCCAAGAAGACTTCATTCGAATCGAAGGCGGAGACTTCAGCGTCACGTTCGATGCGCGTACCGGCGCATGGACCTCTTGGATTGTCGACGAGGAAGAGCTGATTGCCGATCCCGTTCGTCCTGATTTCTGGCGGCCCCTGACCGACAACGACCTCGGCAGTGGACTCGACCGGAGCGCCGCCATTTGGAAAGACGCCGGCTCTGCGATGAGCGTCGTCGCGCTCGACATCGACGAGGATGATGACGCCGAGAGAGTCGTCACCATGCAGCTCGAGTCCGAAGACATCGACGCGGTTTTCGAGGTTGCGTATCGGGTGTTTGCAACCGGTGAAGTGGGTGTTCAACTCGGTTTCGCCCCGACCGGTACCCTGCCTGAGCTCCCGCGATTCGGAATGCACCTCGCGCTCGACGAGAGCTACGACCAGGTCGCATGGTACGGTCGCGGCCCCGAACCTAGCTACGCCGATCGTCAAGAGCAGCCCGTAGGCCTCTTCGCTGGCTCGGCCACAGACCAGTTCGTGCCGTACGCGCGGCCTCAGGAATCGGGCAACAAGACCGAGGTGCGCTTCATGGCAGTGACCAACCCGGAAGGCCGAGGGCTGCTGGCGGTGGGAGCTCCGTACCTGAGCGCGAGCGTGCTGCCCTACTCGACTGCGGCGATCGAAGCGGCCCGCCACCCCCACGAGATCGCGACCGACGCCTGGACCCACGTACACCTCGACCGCGCGCAGCGCGGCGTGGGCGGCGACAACTCATGGGGTCGACCGCCCCTCGACGCGTACCGCATCGATGCCGAAGCGCAGCAATACGAACTGTGGCTTCGGCCTTTGCGCCCTGGGGACAATCCGGCGATCCTTGCACGCAAGACGCTTCCGTAGAGCTACTATCCGTCCATGAGACGGACCGGGAGAATCGTCGTTGGGGTGCTCGGGGCAGCCGTCGCGATCGGGCTCGCGCTCAGCCTCTTCATGCTCAAAACCTTTGAAGAGCCAGCGGTCGACCCGGCCTGGGCCGTCGAGGGGGCGGACGACATTCCGGAAGGCGCCGTGACAGTCCGCTATACCGGAACTGCAACTCTGGTGTTCTCCGACGGACAAACCACCTGGATGACCGACGGCTGGTTCACGCGGCCTGGACCGCTAGCCGTGCTGCTCGGCGAAATCGAGCCGGACGTGGAAGCGATCCAAGCGGGACTCCATCGCAATCAAGTGACGGAGCTCGCGGCCGTGTTTCCGCTTCACTCACACTACGATCACGCGATGGATGCGCCCGAAGTTGCGAAGCGCACCGGGGCCCTACTCTTGGGTTCCGAATCGACCGCGAATATTGGTCGCGGCTGGGGGCTCGCAGAAGAACAGATTCGCGTCGTCCAAGACCGGGTTCCAATCGAGTTTGGGGCGTTCACCATCACCCCAATCGAATCACGGCACTTCCAGTTCGCCGATCCGAAACTTGCGGCGCGTGCACTCGGCGACCCGACGATTGACGAGCCATTGGTGCCCCCGGTGCCCGCCTTCGACTATAAAGTCGGCAAAGCCTACGTGCTCCACGTCGCGCACCCGAAGGGCACATGGATCGTCCAGGGGAGCGCCGGGTTCGTCGAAGGCGCTCTCGAAGGCTACGACGCCGACGTGGTGTTCCTCGGAGTAGGTGCGCTTGGATCGCAAAACGAAGCCTATCGCGACGCGTTTTGGGAAGAGACCGTCGCCCGGACCAACCCCGCACGCGTGATTCCTATCCACTGGGACAGTCTCACCGGACCCAACGAAGGTCCGTTTACCGGACCGGTGCGGGCGGCTGCGCTCCTAGCACCGGGGAACGACCTGCTTCGTTCGTTTCTACTCAGCAAGCAACAGGCCAACCCCGCCATCGAGTTCCTGACGCTCCCACGATACGCGCCAGTCGTGCTGTTCTAGTCGAGCCGCTCCCCGAAACGAACCGTTGGCGCTATATCGACTCGCGGCTCCCATGGACACAGACGTCGAACCTTCCCGCGGACACACTTTGGCAATCGATGAAGCGGCGACACGGCTGGCGGATTTCTTCCTCCGGCACCCTCGCGTCACGGTGCTTACCGGTGCGGGCTGCAGCACCGCCTCCGGGATTCCCGACTACCGAGGCGACGACGGCCGGTGGAAGCACAAGGAGCCAATGCGCTACGCGCAGTTCGTCGGCCAGCTGCGGAATCGCCAGAGGTACTGGGCGCAGAGCTTCAGCGGGTGGCAGCGGTTCTCTCGGGCCAAACCGAATTTCGCGCACGACGCGATCGCCGAGCTCGAGCGTCGGGGTCGTATCACGTGCTTGGTTACCCAGAACGTCGACACCCTGCATCAACGGGCCGGCAGCCGCCGCGTGATCGACCTCCACGGCGTGCTCGAGCGCGTTCGGTGTCTGCAGTGCGACCGCGTCGTTCGAAGAGACCGCTTTCAAGAACAGCTCCGCGGCGCCAACCCTTCGTGGGTGGCCGCGATACGCGGACATGCGCCGGACGGCGACGCAAATATCACACGGGACGACTTCGCTATGTTCGTCGTTCCCGACTGCGCGGACTGCGGCGGCATCCTAAAGCCAGACGTCGTTTTCTTTGGGGAGTCCGTCCCGAAATCACGAGTCACCGCTGCCTATCAAGAGGTGAGCGAAGGGGACGCCCTGCTGGTCATCGGGTCATCACTCATGGTCTACTCCGGCCATCGATTTGCCGTCGCCGCAAGCAAAGCTGGCAAGCCCATTGCCATACTCAACCGCGGCGTCACCCGCGCTGACGACTTGGCGACACACAGATGGACGGCGGATTGTGCCGAGATCTTGCCCAGGACCAACGAACTGCTAAGGCGCTTCCGAAATAGGAGCCCCGATGCAGTTCCACAATAGCGCCATGAGTATCGTACTCTCGTCTCTACTGGCATTCGCATGCCTGCCCCATCACGCATTCGCGCAGGAGGTCGTGTCGGAAACGCCACCCCGGCAGGCTCTGCCCGCGGCCTCTGCTCCCGCCCCTGTATCGAACCAGCCGTGCCCCAAAGGAAAGCGTGGCGGTGCCATCGGAGGAATCGTAGTCGCAAGCGTATTCTGGCCGCTGCTGCCGATGTCGATCCCGGTACTCATCACGCAGAGCAGAAAGCTTCGCGCCCACAACGACGCGCGTGACCAGGGCCGCTGTCAGTACCAGCGAAACTAGCGAAGGCGGCGGAAGCGCCTGCCGTCGCCGACTTGAAGCCGCAGTGTTGCAGGTTCGCGAAACGGGAAGTCGTTCCGAATCGTCGAGTCGAAATGGTGATTGTGGAACTCGCGCTGCTTGGTTGGATACCGGGCTACCTCGTTTTGACTTACGCCGTCAAGGGAGCATGGGTCGGGAATTGCACCCGACAGCTGTGGCTCCACTCGCGGGTCTGCGCACGCGATGGGTGAAAAGAGAATTACGTATGGACCCGAGTCAGGTTCCGGCCGCATGGTCACCGAGAAGGTCTGAGCCCCCCAAGCGCGGGGGCCCGCTCCTTCGAGGAGGCGCCATGCAGACCATCGAGGCCGATCCGAAGATAGCGGCAGCCGTGGGCAATGTGTCACTGCCGGCGTGCGGGCTCTCCATACGACCCAACATTTCACATATCCCCGGAAACGATTCGCTCTACGAGGGCTTCGGCATGTTGGTTGGCTGGATGCTGAGGGGTCAGGATGCCGCGCGCGATGCGGCCGCACGTCGCCCGCCCGTCGCACGCTCGCGGATCGGCATCGAACGCGCGGTGGTGGTCAGCGATCCAGAACTCTGTGCCCAGGCGTTGCGCAATACGGACGGTGCCTGGTCTACCGCCTTGGGCTGGCTCGTATTCATCGAAGGTATGCTGGAGCGCAACGTTCTCCTGACTTCAGACTTCGACGAGCATCGTCGTCTCCGCAGACTCCTTCAGCCCGCGTTCAGCAGGGCTGCCATCGAAGGGTACAGTGCTACGGCAACGGACTACTTCGAGTCCGCTACCGACGACTGGGTGGCGGCTGGCGAGGTGCGTTTCAAGCCTGTCGCGCGAAGACTCTTCGCTCGCGTGTCCGCGAAAGTATTCGTAGGCACGGACGACCCGCACGAAGCCGCGGTGCTCGACGAAGCGATGGCCGCCTTCTGGATGGCCACGATGTCGATGACCAAGAACCGTTACTTGAGTCTCTCGTGGCGAAAGGGCGTCGCAAGAACCGAGCAGCTTGCGAGCCGCTTGACCGCGCAAGTGAAAGAGCGCCGTGCGGGCGATGGCACAGACCTGTTCTCGCGACTCTGCCAGTCGACCGAGGCCAACGCCTGGTTGGACGATGCGGGAGTCGTCTATCTATTCATGAATATCATGGAGGCTGCCTTCGATACCACGGCAGCGGCTGTCACCAGCATGGCCTACGCACTCGCGCGTCGCCCCGAATGGCAGGAACGCCTGCGTGAAGAAGCACTGGCGGCGAGCGACGGTCCGATTGCGTACGACGACCTCGGAAAGCTCGAGCAACTGGAATGGTTCTGGAAAGAGACCCTGCGGTTCTACCCCGTCGCCTTTGCCGCGCCGCGCGTTGCTCTGCGCGACGTCACGCTGGGCGGCATTCGAGTACCCGCAGGCACGTTCGTCGACTTCCTCACGGGAATGGCGATGCGCGACTCGAGGTACTGGTCCAAGCCGGACACCTTCGACCCCGAGCGCTTTTCGCCGGCACGGGCCGAGGATCGCGCCAATCGGCAGGCGTTTCTCCCGTTCGGCGCAGGCGCCCACGGCTGCATCGGCCAACAGCTCTCGGCTGTTGAAACGAAAGCGTTCTGGCACAGCCTCCTGCGCAAGGCGCGCTTCAGGCTCACCAAGCCATATGAGGCCCGCCACACGCTCACCCCGCTCGGAGTCGTCTCGGGCAAAGTGGCACTCACGGTCGAGCCGCTGTAGCGTCTGTTGCGGCCAGTGCCCAGTTTGCCTAACGGTAGCTTGAGTTTCGAGCGACCCTGACCCCCTGGGTAGTGAATGTAGACTTCGCGTTTCGCCCGGCAAAGCTCTTCGCCGCCGGGAGTCTGCACCGCGTCGACGATCGGGGGCGACCTGTGCTACCCATCGATTCATGAGTGAGCGTGCGGCAGTTCTCATCACGATCTGCGCGACGGCGTTTGCCGGTTGTTCGGACACGGCGACGGAGGAGGTGCCGCTTCGCGATCTCAACCTCGTCGAGAATACCTGTCAGGTATCGGCCGATTGGGCGACTTCATATCGGCCGGAGACCTCACCATTCCCGGAGCGTCCGACCGACGAAGCTCTCATTCTGCAGCCACTCGAGGGCGGTAACCAAATGACTGGCGGGTTCGGCGAAATTCTCGGCGACGACATCGTGCGGGTAGAGTTTCGCTGGGTCGAGGCGCCCACCTATGCATGCGATGGCGCGCGACTCGGTGAAACATTCTCTTTCCAATGCGAGTCGGTTCCCGCGAGCGATACAGAACCAGACCGCTGCTCAGTTCAGCTCACGCCCAACTAGCCGCGCCGTGCAGGAGAGTGTACCGAAGTAGCTCGTAAGGCGCTACGCTCCGCCCATGGCGATCAAGGTCCACCACCTCAACTACTCACGCTCACTCCGCGTGCTCTGGCTCCTCGAAGAGCTTGGACTCGAATACACAGTCCAATCGTGGGAGCGGGACGAGAACTTCCGCGCGCCGGCCGAAGCGGCCCAGGTGCATCCGCTTGGACGCTTTCCCATGGTCGAGGTCGACGGGCGCACCCTCGTCGAGTCGGGTGCGATTCTCGAGTACTTCGCCGACCGCGAAGGAAAGCTCCGACCCACCGGCGAAGACGAGAAGATCGAATGCAGGATGTTTCTTCACTACGGCGAGGGCTCGATGATGCCGCCGCTCCTCGTGAATCTGATCTTCGGAAAGCTTCGCTCCGCGCCCATGCCGTTTTTCGTCAAGCCGATCGCACGCGGAATCGCCGACAAAGTCGACCAGACCTACACAAAGCCCGCCCTCGACCTGCACCTCGGCTTCGTGGAGCAGACCCTGTCAGAGCGCCCCTACTTCGCAGGCGAAGAGTTCTCAATCGCCGACATTCAGATGTTCTACGCCGTGGAAGCCGGACTCATGCGGGCCGGAGGACAGCGTCCCCACATGAGTGCGTGGCGTGAGCGCGTGACGAGTCGCCCCGCCTATCAGCGCGCAGAAGCCAAGGGCGGCGTCGCCGTCCCAGCGGGATGAAAGTCGGAGCCCAGCGACCCGAGCGCGCGCCTCGGGGTGTCACGGGGTTGGGACGACCCAGATGGGAGACGTCCAGGCGCGTTCTTGGATGGTGGCGGGAACGCCCTTGAGCAGGGGCTTGCCGGAGCGCACGGCGTCGAAGGTACTCCAGCGCGGTGTCGGTATCTCGAGAACTCGCGCGTAGTAGAGGGCGTGTTGCTCGGGCTTGAAGTCGGGATCGGTCCAGCTGCCGATGAGCTGCGGGCTGCCGATGGAGTTCGTGTAGCGCGCGCGCTTCAGGTCGACCGTGTTGCCGACCGACGGAAGTTTGCCGTCCTTGCCTGGAGCACGCTCGCCCGACCAAACGACGTCAACGATCGTCTCGTGCATCTCACCCGCGGCGTCGACCCAGCCCTTGATGATCTGGATGCGGTCGAGGTTGGCGCCGTCCGGATCCTTCGCCGCGTGCACGGTAAAGGTGGGGGCGCTCGCTGCTGCGTGGAGGGTGCCACCCATGGGCACGCCTCGCTCGTAGCCTTCTTTGATGAGCACGAGCGAGTCCGTCGGGTCCTTCGTGAGTCCCACGCCTCCGAAGAAACGAACCGTGGGCCTGGTGCCGCTGGTGGCGTACGTCTCGCGGCCCTGCATGGAATCCCAAATTGCCCCGCGGGTGTTCTTGGTGGCCCATACTGCGGTGAGTGTGCCTGGGTTCTCATCCTTCCCGTCGATCCAACCGCCGACGTCTCCGGTGCGACGGCTCTCGGCCGAGCCGTCCTCCGGTCCGTGCGCGCCGTTCCAGTCGTTTTCCTCGACGTGTGAGGGCAGACCGATGTGGCTGTCGGTACCTCCTACGAAGCCGAGTCTAAAAGGGTTCACGCCTAGCTGCTGCTCCCAGACCATGCCGCGAATCACGCCGTACCGAACGTAGTTCTGCTTCTCGAAGGTGCGCCCGCTGTACTTGGTCATCGAAGGGGCGTTTTCGAAGTCAGCAAACTCGTCGGCTGCCCAGAACTGCGGGTTGACCTCGGAGTTGCCCTTGATCTGCATCATTTCGATGAGCGGCTCGAAGTGCTGGCGCTTCTGGGCGTAGTCCTTGTCGATGGGGTCGCCCTCCACGTCGGTCTCCGGGAACATGAGACCTTTGCTGGCGTTCGAGTTGTGAGGGATGGCGAGCGGTTTCATGCCTTTTGCCTCGAGCGTCGCAAGCCAGTCCCACAGGGCCTCTTCGCGCCCGATCTCGAAGGCGCTCATCGGCATCTCGGGAACGTTCGCATCCCGAAAGATGATATTGCGGTGAAGATTGGCGCCGTCGGGCGCAGCGCTCCACTCGAACGCCACGAAAGAAGTGAACTTCCCTGGCTCGTTGTGTTCCTCCGCCGCATCGATGACGACCTGCCACCCCGACTTGGTCGTCGCGGGCCCCGCGAAGAACTCCGGGTGCTGCGGATTGGCGCCGCGGGTGTTGCTCACGACGTACTTCAGAAACCACTGCGTCCGTTCCTCGGGGTCCGTCAGACTCCGCAGCTGCTTCACGAGCGCGGCGTCGTGGCCCGGGGCGCCTTCCACCATCGTCGTGTACATCTCCCCGAGGTACTCGGCGTGATCGGTGACGGCCACGAAGTCCAGAGGCTTGCTAATCGTATACTTCCGTCCGTTGACCTCGACTTCGGCACCTTTGGCGAACCGATAGGCGTCTGACGGCAGCATCCGGGTTCCGCCGAGATACGCGTCGAGCGAGTACGCCGTGTGCATATGCGTCTCGCCAAAGTATGGCTCCTTGAGGGGATTCTCGACGACCGACGATTCGCTGGAGTCGTCTGCCGACTCCTCGACTGTCGGAGAGACCGCCGCTTCGGAAGGAATTTCTTTCGAGGGTGCGCGTTTGGTGCAGGCCATCGCGGACGCCGCCACGAGTAAGGTGAGTGCCCAGGTGGATAGCCTCATCTGCGTCATCTGGTCTCCTTGCATAGTCAGGCGCGATCCTGGCCCATACACCGAATGAGGCCAGTTCCGAGACAGACGGTTCTGATGCACGCGCTCTATGCAGCACGACGACCGTCCTTGTGAGGGTGTCGGCGTCCGACAGGGGGTGTCGGCGTCCGCCATCGTATCGAGGCTCGTTCGATGGCCGCGGGGCGAAAACGCCCGGGATTCGAATGGCACGTGTTGTGCAGTGTCCTGGTTGCAGATGAACTGCGTCGGCACCAGCCCAGTCGATATCGTCGAGGCCGCCTACGACCTCGAACTCGGGTCAGACGAATGGCTGCCCAATCTCCTCGAGAAGGTCGCGCCCATGGTCGACGACGCGCTTGGCTCTGTCGCGGCAATCTGGGCCGGGCCTGCGGACGACGGTCGGCCGCTGATTGCACAGCTCACCGTAGGCACGGGGCCCGAAGACCTCGGCGCCCGGTTTGCGCAAGCTGCGGCGAGCGTCGGACCGTGCTTGAATCAGCAAACGGCGGCCGCGAGCGCCGGTGGAGTACGCGCCGCGTCGGAGTCGGCCGCCGAATGCCCGACCATTCTGCGATCGCTGCAAGAGCACGTCGGCTGCAAAGACGTGCTCGGCATCTGGGCGCTCGACCCCGACCTCCACGGCATCGGCATCAACATTCCCTTCCCCACACGCGTGAGGATGCACAGGCAGGCCCGCGCTCGATGGCAACGGTTGGCGGTTCACATCGCTGCAGGCCATCGCATCCGGCGTCGTCTGGGTTGCGTCAGCGAGTTGCCGTGCGCCCCAGTCGAGGATACCCAGATCGAAGCCGCTGCCATCATCGACCCGAAGCGATTCGTGGTGACTCACGCGGAGGGCGAGGCCCGAAACAAGCGCGTGGCCGAAGGGCTGCGGCAAGCCGCGATCCGAGTCGACAAGGCGCGAAGCCGCCTCCGAACGGTCGACCCCGACGAGGCCCTCGAGGTCTGGCAGGGCCTGCTAGACGGGCGATGGTCCATGGTGGACTGGTTCGACAGCGACGGCCGTCGCTTCGTCGCAGTCGTCCCAAACGCACCTGACGTAGCAGACCCGCGAGGGTTGACCGAGCGCGAGCAGCAGGTCGTGGCCTTCGCTGCACGCGGCGAGAGCAGCAAGCTCATCACGTACAGGTTGGGTCTCAGCGCGCAGCGGGTTTCCGCCCTGCTCAGCAGCGCAATGCACAAGCTCGGCGTGAAGACGCAGGCCCAACTCGTGCTGAGGATGCGCTGCTTTCCATGCTCACGTTCTGACGCGGCGTAGGCTCCCGCGTGTCGCACTTGGAAGTTGTCGCAGCAGAGGCGACATGCCTATATTCTGATCGTTCGATGTCATCCGATCATGCATCCGATCTCTGGCCGAAGCTGCGCGATGTCGTCACGCGGGTGGTGACGGCACTACGGAGCGGCGAATTCATCGAAGAAGCGCTCGAAGCACTCTGCGTCGAACTCGGTGCTACTTCGGCCTGGAGCACCCTCGAGACGAAAGCCGGAGCGCCGATGCATCGCTCTCGAACGACCAGCTTTCGAGGTGTCGCCCCTGCGATTCTTGCCCAGCACGTCACTTCCGTACTGGGCGAGGCGCAGCAGGAGCTCCGCACGATCGCCGGGTACGTGCCCTACGCGACCACAGGCTCCTTTGCTGGGGTTCCCCTCTGGGGTGACCTCAGTGCTCCGAAAACCGAAAAGAACCTCGTCGGGGCAATGTATCTCGAGTTTGCCGACGAGCAGGCGACGTCAGAAGACATCGTCGAGCTGATCGAGTGCGTCGCGTCGCTCGTGGGTGGGCTCATCGCGCAGCAATCGACCATCGAGACCACCGCCGAGAATCTGCGCGTCGAGCGTGCGAAGGACCATCACGAGCACTTCCTCGAGCTCGACGAGCTGCTTGCCCCTGAGAGCATGGGGGCGATTCGAGAGGATCTTCTCGGGGCGCTGCGGAGCAATGCGTCGATCATGCTGCTCGGCGAATCAGGCACGGGAAAAACACAGCTTGCGACGGCGTTCGCACGGGCGTCCAAGCAAGAGCCGATCGTCCGAGCGACACTGGGGCACGCCGACGACCTCAACACCATCACCTCCGAGCTCTTCGGCCACGAGCGCGGGGCGTTTTCCGGAGCAGTGTCCAAGCGCAAGGGTCTGGTGGAGTACGCCAACGAGGGCACGCTCATTCTCGATGAAGTACTGAACCTCCCTGCGAACGCGCAGCAGCTGCTCTTGGACTTCACCCAGTTCGGTTCGTATCGGCCGCTTGGTTTCCAGGGCAGAAAGCCAAAGCGAGCCACCCTCCGTCTCATCTCCGTGACAAACGGCGACATCGAGAAGGCGATCAGCGACGACCGGTTTCGCCAAGACCTCTACTACCGGCTGGCCACGGTCCCAATCGAGTTGCCCCCGCTCCGGAAGCGCCGGGAAGACATTCCCAAAATCGCGGTCCGCTATCTCAACCGCTCCGATTCGCGGAACGACTGGGAGCTGAGTGGTGACGCGCTCGAGCTGCTGACGTCTTCGCGGCTAGAATGGGCCGGCAACATTCGGGAGCTCGAATCAGTCTTGGAGCGGGCGCGAAATCGCGCGCGAGGAGACGATGCTGAAGATGCCGTGATCGAGGCCCGGCACCTCGACGTGGCCGGCGCCACACGGGGCCCACGCTCTGGTACGCGTGACCGAGAAGACGAACAGACCCACGACGAGCTAAAAGCCCGCTGGCAGCAGATCACCGAGCAACGAGACGCTCTCGAGATGAACGAACGGGCCCTGGTGGAGGACGCGCTCGGTGCCTGCAAGGGCATCGTGGCCAAGACGGCGCGCGTTCTCTCGATGTCGCGAACCGGACTGATTAGCCGCATCACCACCTTCGGCATCGACGTCGAGGACTTCAAGGATCGGCCCGACTGACGACGTGCGCCGACACCCTCCTGTCGGCGCGCGACAGAACTCGGTGGCCCACGGCGCTTCCGCCTTCGACTCTCGCGAGGAAATCACTCGTTCAGGGCCCCTCGCGCACTGCGCCGCGTTGGCACGCTTCATGCTGTTATTCCGGGCAAAACCCCAGGAGGAACGCGTGATGTGCACAACGAACGAACCCATACTGTTCTTCTGACTCAGGTCTTCACCGGTCCGAGCCAATCTAGTCAGCGCGCCGCTTCCCAAGTAGGATGGCGGCGCCCTGCATGGCTCGCCTCGAGAAACCACTTACCGATGCGATCGGCACCGATTTTGGCTCGTATACACTCGTGCGTCGTCTCGGTGTTGGTGGCACGGCTGAAACGTTCGAAGCGATTCGACACGGAGCGGGCGAGTTCACCCAGAGGGTGTGCCTGAAGATCGTGCTTCCATTCTTCAGCGACGACGAGGCGTTCACTCGGATGTTTCAGCGAGAGGCCATGCTTGCGGCCAAGCTGCGCCACCGAAACATCGTCGGGGTGATCGACTTCGGTGAGGTCGACGGTCGGTCCTTCATCGCCTTCGAGCTCGTCGACGGCATCGATCTGCGCACCCTACTCGATACCAGCGACCAGCACCGGCTCGACCCGGAGATGGTCGCGCTGCTCGGGCTCGAACTTGCGGCGGCTCTGGTACACGCGCACAGGCCGCCTTCGGGATCAGGATTCGAAGGACTGGTTCACCGCGACATCTCGCCTTCGAACGTACTCATAAGCCGCCAAGGGGAGCTGATGCTCACCGACTTTGGCGTCGCGAAGCCCACCGGCGACCAGCGTCGCAAATCAAGCGCGGCCAAAGGGAAGTTCCCCTACATGTCGCCGGAGCAGCTGCGAGGCGAGCCCGTCGACGCGCGCTCTGACCTGTTCTCGGTGGGAGTGCTCCTGTTCGAGGCCTTGGCGGGGGTCCGGCCGTATCAAGGCGCGAACGACCCGGCGACGATCATGCAGATCTTACACGGCGACCACGCGGAACTCGCAGAGTGGGCGCCCGATGCGCCTCCCAAGCTCCGTGAGCTGATCGAGCGCATGATCCAGCCGGACGCGGCGACTCGGCCTCAGACCGCAACTGAGCTCATCGAGCAGCTCGACGAGTTTTCGCCACCGGCTCGGGTTCAACAGCGACTCGCCACCCTCGTCGAGCAGCGGATGGACGTGGAGCGCGACGAAGCGCGCGAGGTCTCGTCTACGGTGGGGAAAACGCCTGTCGGACCTGAGGTCGATGCCGTGGGGGCCGCCGTAGCCGCCCACGCCGCCCAAGAGCCGGAGCTGGGCGCTCGGCCCAGCACCCACGCGAAGACGCCACGCAGAACCGCGCTCCTACTGCTGGCGTTGGCTCTCGGCCTGGGCGCGGCGACGGCGATTTTCTGGAGGCCCGCAGCGGAGGAACCGGGCACGCAGCCGCTGGTGCAAGATGCAGCGCCAGATGAGGCCGCACGCTCGAGCGCCGGCGCGAACACGAGCACAGGCGCGGACAGGGACGCGGGCACGACCACAGACGTGAGCAGGGACAACAGCGCGGACGGGAGCACGGACAAGACCACCGACGCGGATAGGCAGACGGACCCCAAAACGGTCGCCGCCGCGCCGAAGCAGAAGGCCCTCCCCGCCAAACCTGCGCACCTCGACGTCATCGTGGTGCCGTGGGGAGATGTCTGGCTCAACGGAAAGCGATGGGGTGCCGCGCCGATGATGAACGAGCCCCTGAAGCCTGGCAGGTACCGGGTCTCCGTCGGTCAGCAGGCTCCATCTGAGACTCGCACCGTCCGTCTGCGCCCAGGCGACCGAGAGACTTTGAAGTTCGACCTCACCCAATGAACGTATCCGAAGTAGCCAAGAAGACCGCCGGAGCACGGCTTGCGACGACCGCGGCGGTCCTGCTGCTGATGCTGACGACGTCGGCGCCGGCGCGGGCGGAGACCTGGCTGGTGGTTCCCGTATCGACCGACGACGACGTGAGCGCCGTCGATTCCGCGGTGCGAACCATGAGCGAACAACTGATCGAGCAAGGCGCCTCCGTGCTGCGTGGAGACGAGGCCGCAGTTCGCTTCGAACGCGTCGGATCGGCTTCGCCCCCCGTCGTGAGCGAGGAAGACCTCGAAGCCTGGAATGCAAGCTCTCGGACGGCCCTTGACCACATGGCTCGCCGCGACTTCGAGACCGCGCTCGAGGTGCTCGCTCCGGCGCAGGCCTCATCAAGGGCTGCCGTCGAGGAGCTCAACCGAAGCGAGGCGACGGCAAGCACGGTGCTCGATACCTGCCTCTACGCCGTTCGCGCCCTACTCGGCTTGTCAAAACGAGCAACCGCTCGGGCACAGGCCGAGGAGTGCGCCCGACTCTCCCCGGGCATAACACCGCGTGCGAGCATGCATCCGCCCGACGTGCGAGCCTTCTACGAAGACGTCGTCGAGGCGGGACGCTCGAGTTCGGGAGCACTGCTGGTCGTAAGCGAACCTTCGGGCTGTGACGCCTGGGTCAACGGCGTTGCCTTCGGTCCAACGCCGGCGCGCGTCGAAGGACTCCCGAGTGGCCGCGTGGGGGTGCAGGTCGAATGCGACAGTCGGCGCGGCCAGGTGCATCGTGCGACGATTGACCTCAACCCGACGGAGGTTCGCATCGACACGCGTTTCGACGAGGCGGTCCAGACCGAGGACGTCCTGCGGCTCCAGTATGCGGCAACCCCGAGCCGCAAAGAGCGAACGGCTCATGCCCAGAAGCTTGGTACATTGCTGCCGGTCGACTTCGTCCTGCTGGTGGCAGCTGCGACAGACGAGAGTATCGAGATGCTTCGTGTCGATTCCTCGGGCCAATCGAGCGGGTTCGCGCGCGTGCCCACGGTAGACGCACGGGTGGGTTCGAGCGACAGCGCCTTGGCCACAGCTGCGCTGCTCGATGGGCGCTGCGAAGACTTTCGCGACGATCCTCCGACGAGTCTGGACTGTGTCGACGGCGATCCGCTGCCTATGGCGAGCACGCGGGCGGCAGAAGCCTCAAACCGCCCCCCCCGCGGCCAGTTCATTTCCGGCGTCACGCTTGCTTCGCTCGGCGCAGCCTCGCTCCTCACCGGGTACGCGTTGTACGGGGCCCGGTCGCGGAGTGCCGCCGAGAAAATGATCGACTCGCCGAGCAACGCGAATCAAGAGCGCTGGCTCAACCTGCGCTTCGGCATGCTCTACGCCGGCTCGGCGGGTGCGGCGGCACTCGTCGCGGCCATGCCACTGGCCCTTCCCTACAGGGCCAAGACCCCATGGTGGGCATGGTTGTCTGGAGGTGCAGGGCTCGCCCTTGCGGCCACGTCCATTGCGCTTGCAGTGACGGCCCCGCCACAACCAGACGTGAGTCGTCCGGCCGACCCACAAGGCTACGTGGACCGAGGTAGACGAACTGACGCCGCGTTTCTCGCCGGCGTCACCTCAGCGCCGCTGCTGACGATGCCTCTGGTCTATCTCCTGAGGCGCGACGACAAACGTCTGAACACTGAACTCCAACCCGCCATCACGGTGCACCGCCAGGGCGGGTTTCTCGGTGTTCGCGGCGCATTTTGAACGCGCCAGACTTCCGACTGGTCCCCGTCTGTGAAATAGAGTCTGCAAGGAACTATGAAATTCATGAAATGTTCGAAGCCATGGCGTCGGGGAACGATACGCGAGGGTCGCCTACTCACCGTCGTTGGGTTGGCTGGCTTGCTGCTGGGCACCTTCGCGCTTGGAGCGGTGGCGCTCGCTGCCTACGCGCCGCTCGAGCTCGACACGGTGCACAGCAAGGTCGGATTCCTCACGGGCACCGGGCTCTTCGATGTCAGCGGTGAGTTCGGCGAGTACACAGTCGAAATCGACGGTGACCCAGGCAATCCCGAAACCATGAAGATCAAGGCCACCATCAACGCGGCTTCGATCACGACGCACAACGACAAGCGGGACACTCACCTCAAGAGCTCGGACTTTTTCGACGTGGCGAAATATCCGAGCATCGTCTTTACGTCGACGAGCGTGAAGCCGAGGGGACGCAAACTCATCGTGACGGGCGACCTCGCGATGCACGGCAGGACCAAGGAGGTCACGGTCCTGTTTAAGGTGGCCACCGGGAAGAACGGCGCAGGCGTCGACGCGACGAGCTACAAGGCCACCGTGATGCTCAACCGAAGCGATTTCGGCATCGGCAACGAAAGCTTGATCACCAAGTGGGGCATCTCGAACGAGGTGCAGGCCAAGCTTCTGATCGTAACCGCGAAGTGAAGGGCCGGCTAGACTAGAACCGGTCGGGTCGCAGCACCTGCACGTCGCTCACGCTGAGGACGCCGACGTGACGGTTGAGGAGACGGTGGAGATTGCGGAGCGCTCGGTCGACCGTTTCGGCATCGCCGATGGCGATGATGACCACCATGTCTTCGGTGGTGGAAAGGTCGCCCTCACTCCGCCAACGCTGGTTTCCACCATAGCCCGCCATCGCGGGAAGCACGGTGTAGCCGGTCAGCTTCGCTTCCTCGAGGACGTTGCACGCTCTGCCAAGCGCCATCCGTTCGACGATGATCTCGAGTCTGCGTTTGTCGTGCATGGCTTCGCTCCTATCCAGCGATCCACTGCGCTGCGAGGATGTACAAGGGGATTCCCACCGTGAGGTTGAAAGGGAACGTCACGCCCAACGAGAGCGTGAGATAAATGTAGGACCGGGCCTCCGGAAGCGCGAGCCTCATCGCCGCTGGAACGGCGATGTACGACGACGATGCACAGAGTGTGATGAACAGTGCGGCGTCCCCCGCGGAGACCGGCAAGAGCATGCAGACCAGCGAGGCGACCGACGCCGACACCAAGGGCATGTAGAGGCCGAACGCAATCGTCGTGAGGCTGAGCATCTTGTAGCCCTTGCGAAGACCGCGGCCGGCCGCGAGCCCCATATCGAGAAGGAACAGACAAAGCACGCCCTGGAGCGGAGTCACGAAAAACGCTTGAACCTTGGCCATGCCTTCAGGCCCCGTGATCCAGCCGATGAGGAGCGCCCCAACCAAAGTGACGACGGACGCATTGAGTACGACCTCGCGTACGAGCTCGCCCGGACCACCCGCGCCTGGCGCTTCGCCGCTCCGGTTGCGTTCGCGGCGAACGAGCAAGAGCGCGGTCATGATCGCCGGCGTCTCCATCAGCGCAGCAGCGGCCACGAGGTAGCCCGAGCTGTCGAGCCCCGCGAGTGCCACGGCTTGCGTCGCCGCAACGAACGTCACGATGGAAATCGAGCCGTAGTGGCCGGCAGCGGCCGCCGCATCGATACGGCCGAGGTTCGTCGTGGCTCGCAGCAGCGCGTATGCGATGACCGGCAAGGTGAACGAAAGGGCCACCGCGGCCCCCATCACGGCGACGACCTCGGCAGTCAGACCGCTCTTCGACATCTCGACCCCGCCCTTGAAGCCGATCGCCATCATCAGGTAGATGGCGATGCCCTTGGCGAAGGATTCCGGGATGGCCATATCGGAACGCGCAAGCGCCGCGACGAGACCAAGCACGAAGAACAACACGACCGGCGACAAGATGGTCGCAAGGGCAAGTTCCAGAACCATGAGGCCGCGGTCTACAACGTTCTCAGGAGTTCACAAGGGCTTCGTCGAACGCCCGCCTCAGAGGCCTGCGATCGCAACCGGCGTGCCGTTGAAGGCTGCGTTGCCGCTCAGCAGGTCGACCCGGTGCGGATCGGTGACGTCGTTGATGCTCACGCCCGGCTGGGTTGCCGCAACGGTCATATTCGTATCCGACTGATTGTGCCCCCAGCCCTGTGGGATACTGACCACGCCTGGCAGCAGGTCGTCCGTCACCTCGGCCTCGATCTGCAGATGACCGGTGCGCGAACGCACCGACACGACGTCGCCTGAAGAGATGCCGAGCGCGACCGCGTCGGTCGAGTGAAGCTGGAGAGTGCAGGGGTTCTTGCCCTTGACCAGCCTCGGCGAGTTCTGGGTCCAGGTGTTGTGGCTTCGCAAGAGCCGCCGACCAATCATCTGAAACGGGAACTCCTTCGCGATGGACGGCGCGTCGGCGACGGTGCGCTCGAGGCGAGGGAGGTCGTCGAGATAGAGCTGAGGTGCGAGTTGCACCTTGCCGTCTGCGGTTTTCAGCCGCTCTTCGAGACAGGGCCGAAGCGGCCCGAGGTGGATGCCGTGGGGGTGTCGTCGAAGCATGTCGAGGCTCATCCCTTGCTCGCCGTACTGCCCTTGGCGAAGGCCCATGTCGAGGATGTCCTCGGGCGTCGTGCCGTCGTCGGGCGCACCAGACAGCGCCAAGGTGAGCCCTTTGAGAATCTCCCAATCGTGGCGCTGTTCGTCTAACCTTTCGAAGAGCGGCGGCGAGTACTTGGCGTTGTTGCTCACGGCAAAGGCGTTGAAGAACACGTCGTAGTGGGCAACTTCAAGCCCCGTGGTCGCGGGCAGAATGATGTCCGCATGCTTGGTGGTCTCGTTGAGGTAAATGTCGACCGAGACCATGAAGTCGAGCTGTTCGAGCGCGGCGGCAAGTCGGTTGCCGTCGGGGCTAGACAGCACGGGATTGCCCGCGACCGTCACCAGCGCCCTTATTTGCCCTTCCCCAGGCGTGGTCATTTCCTCAGTCATCGTCGAGACGGGAAACTCACTGTTGTAGTAGGGCAGCCCTCGGACACGCGATTGGAACCGCCCGTACGAGCTGCGCTTACCCCGTGGCTTGTTTCGCAACACATCAAACGCGGGCTCGGGGAACATCGCCCCACCCTCACGGTCGAAGTTCGCGGTCACGATGTTGAGCACGTTGGTCAGCCACTGACACAAACCGCCGAACGATTGCGTCGAGGCGCCCATTCGACTGTAGCAGACCGCAGAGTCGGCGGCGGCCATCTCAGCGGCGAGTCGGCGGATGTCCTTCGCGGTGATACCGACCGAATCGGCTACGCCTTCGGGTGCGAAGCCTCGCACGGCATCCGCGATCTCTTCGAGGCCTACTACCAACGGCGCCAGGTGCCCGAGATCGACGAGACCTTGATCGAACAGCGTGTGGAGCATCGCGAGAAGCAGCAGCGCGTCACGCTCAGGGCGAATGAAGAAGTGTTCGGTGGCCGCACGCGCCGTTTCGGTCCGTCGCGGGTCGACGACCACGACCTTGCCGCCGCGCTCTTGGATCGCCTTGATGCGTTTCGCGACGCCGGCGGCGGTCATCATGCTGCCGTTCGACACGAGCGGGTTGGCACCGATGATCAGAAGAAAGCTGGTGCGGTCGATATCGGGAACGGGGATCAGCATGCCAGCGCCGAGCATGAAGTTCGACGCCACATGGTGCGGTAGCTGGTCGGCCGACGCCGAGCTGAACCGGCTATGGCTGCCAAGCGCCTTGAAGAAGAACGGCAGCACGATTGCGTTTCCGAAGTTGTGCGCGTTTGGGTTGCCGAGATAGACCGCAGCGGCGTTGGGCCCGTGCTCCGCCTGCACGGCGCGCAGCTTCGCTGCCACTTCGGCGAACGCCCGATCCCAGGAAATGCTTTCCCAACCGCCCGTGGTTTTCCGAAGGGGCGTCTTCAGGCGGTCCTCGTCGGTGTAGTAGTCCTGGAGCGCGACGGCCTTGGGACAGATGTGGCCCTTGCTAAAGGGGTCGTCCTTGTCGCCCCGGATCGAGAGCACTTCTCCCTCGCGATGCTCGATGGCGAGGCCGCACATCGCCTCGCAAATGTTGCAGGTTCGATAGTGGGTCTCGATGTCGTTTGGCATGGCCAACATGGCGATACCAGCAAGCTCGTCCGAGGGTCAATCGGCCCGGGCCGAGCCGATCGGAGCCTCGCGGGCCGATTGTGCTTGACCTTTTTGATGAACTTCGGCACTGAAGCTATTCCCAGGTAACTTTGTTCGTTTCATAAACAAACTTGCCCGCACCTCTTTCCCAGATCGTCGAATGAAGCATTTATCGAGAAGCGTTGTGGCCCTGCTCGCGTGCGCGTGGCTCGCGGGCTGCGCCGGTGATGAAGGAGACTCGGGTCCGGTCAGCCAGGTGGATCTCCAGGTGACCGTCGACAACTCGGACGTCACGTCCGTGGAGTTCGAAGTGGACTGCGAGGGAGGCTTCGCCCTCGAAGGAAACCTCAATGTCGTCGAGGACCGCGATCCACCGGTCTGGGCAACAATCATGGATCTGCCGGTTGGGGAGTGCACGATCACCCTCACCGCACGCGACGACGCCGGGGCGGTACTGTGCGCGGGTTCTGAAGACGTCACGGTCGTCGAGAACGAAACTACCAAAGTAGCCATCGTGTTGACCTGCGAGATCGACGGCGAGGATCCGGTCGGCAACGTCGAGGTCGACGCGACCTTCGAGGAAGTAGACGGTAATCTTTGCCCGAGGCTTCAGCTCTTGAACGCCGTACCGAACGACATCCCCGCAGGTGGGTCGTCCGAAGTCACGGTCCTCGCAAGCGATCCCGATGGCGACCCGTTGACGACGGCATTGACGGCGACGAGCGGCTCGTTCGCAGACCCCACGGCGCAGTCCACCACATACACCTGTGGCGCTAGTGGCACGCAGACCATTCGTGTGGTGGCGAGTGACGGCGACGTAAGCTGCGACAAGACCAAGACCTTCACGGTCACGTGCGGCGGCTCTGGGATACGACCCCTGCCGGAGATCTACACCACTGGCAACGCGATCAACTACAGCGCGTTCCGCGCGGCTGGGCCGGACTTCGGGGAGCTCCCGAGCGACGAAGACGTCTTCGAGGACCTGACGCTCCTGCGGTCCGCAGGCTACAACCTGCTGCGCTTGTTCGGTGCGGATGCGGTGTCCGAGAAGATTCTCCGAATCGCGGCGGAAAGCTTTCCCGAGATGCAGTTCCAGCAAGGCCTGTTCTTGGAAGGCCTGCCCAGCGATCTGTGCGAGAGCGAAATCAACGACAGCCAGGTCGCAACCGCCATCCGGCTGGCCAACACCTACGACAGCGTCGTGACGGTGAGCGTCGGCAACGAAACGTCGTTTTTCGCCGCCTTCATGCCCCTCCCGTGCCTCGAAGGCTACATCAGCCGGACGCGAGCCGGGGTCACGCAGCCGGTGACCGCTGACGACGACTACACCTTTTACGCGAACGTGTTTGGGCGAAGCCCCGACACTGTCTTGCGGTTGATCGACTTCGCGGCCATCCACATGTACCCGATCACGAACTACCGCCAGTGGGACTGGAGGCAAACGGGTGTGCCCGCGGGTCCACTACGAGCAGAGGCGATGATGAACGCGTCCCTCGCCAAAGCGCAGCAGAACTACCAGCGAGTGTACGACTACGAGTATACCAACGCCGCCGGGCAGACCGTGACAATCGGCGAGTCGCTGCCCATCGTCATCGGCGAGACCGGATGGAAGTGGCGTCAGACGGCCTCCCAGCAGGAAATCGAGTTCTATGCTGCGCGCCAGGCCAATGCCAAGTGGTACTACGACCTGATGCTCGGCTGGGAGCGATCGCCCGGTGGCCCTCCGACGATCTTCATCTTCGTGTCCTTCGACGAGTCCTGGAAAACCACGGACGACGGCTGGGGCTTCTGGGACGAGTTCCGGCAGCCGCTCTACGTGCTGTGTGGAACGCCAGCGGGCTCGGCCTGCAACGACCCGCTGTACGAGGGCGCCGGCTTCTACAATCCGTGAGTCAGCGCGATCGGTCTTGATGCGCACGCCGCTCCCGAACTGCGTCGCGCGTCCGTGCGAGGAGTCTCGACATCCTGCTGACGCCCGGTGGCGACGACCTCGAGTTCGGCACCGAGTCGCGCGACCATCGGCTCGAGGGCTCTCTCTGACCGACGGCACAGCGACCAGAGCATCGCAGCGAGATCGAACACGGGGAGAATCGCCCGGCCCTCCGTGAAACGCTCGGCAACCTCGATCGCCGGCACGCGTTCGAAGGGTCCGATCGCATCGGCGAAGGAAGCGTCGAGCAGAAGCCGACAGCGTCGCCAGACCAGCGGCGATTCGGTCGCCGCGAGTGCGAGCGCGCCGTAGACGCCGGAGGGCCAGAGCGAGAAGGCCTCATCCGAGGAGTAGCCCAGGCAGGCGGCCGCGACCTCACGGTCGAGCGCCACGATGAGAACGAGCCGGAGGGTGTGCTGCGAACTAGGGTGTTCCTGATGATATTTGAGCATCGTTGGCCTCCTTTATTGAATATGATTTTCAATATCAATAAAGACCCAAGGTGTCAAGCCGCATCGTGCACCCCCCTGCACGACGTCGCGGCGGCCGGACCTCGTCTGGAGCCGTGGCGCTCCCGAGCCTATCCTGAGCGCCCCCAAGGAGGCACAGATGACGAGCGAAGCGAGTTGCCCATTTCATCCCATCGCAGGCGATGGCACATCCAACCGCGACTGGTGGCCGAACCAGCTGCGACTCGACATCCTGCATCAGCACTCGGCGAAATCCGACCCGATGAGCGGCGACTTCAACTACGCGGCGGAGTTTCAGAGCCTCGACCTCGCGGCGGTGAAGAAAGACCTCGCCGCCCTGATGACCGATTCGCAGAGCTGGTGGCCGGCTGACTTTGGGCACTACGGGCCCTTCTTCATTCGGATGTCCTGGCACAGCGCGGGCACCTACCGCATCGGCGACGGTCGTGGCGGCGGCGGCAGAGGGCAACAGCGCTTCGCACCGCTCAACAGTTGGCCGGACAACGGCAACTTGGACAAGGCACGCCGCCTGCTCTGGCCGATCAAGCAGAAGTACGGCCGCAAGCTTTCCTGGGCCGACCTGATGATCCTCACCGGCAACGTCGCTCTCGAAACGATGGGATTCAAGACCTTCGGCTTCGGGGGGGGTCGCGAAGACGTGTGGGAGCCAGACCAAGACGTGTCCTGGGGTGCCGAGCAGACCTGGCTCGGAGACGACAAGCGCTACTCCGGCGACCGTGACCTCGCTCGGCCGCTTGGTGCGGTGCAGATGGGACTGATCTACGTCAACCCCGAAGGCCCCGGGGGCAAGCCCGACCCGGTTGCAGCCGCCAAAGACATTCGCGAGACCTTCGCACGCATGGCGATGAACGACGAAGAGACCGTCGCGCTGATCGCCGGTGGCCACACCTTCGGCAAGGCGCACGGTGCGGCGCCCGACTCGCACTTGGGGCCCGCACCCGAGGGCGCAAGCATCGAGCTGCAGGGCTTCGGCTGGAAGAACGACTTCGGCACCGGCAAAGGCGACAATGCGATCACGAGCGGGCTCGAGGTAACCTGGACGACGACGCCGGCAAAGTGGAGCAACGATTACTTCCGGCACCTCTTCGAGTACGAATGGGAGCTCACCAAGAGCCCCGCGGGCGCCCACCAGTGGGTGCCGAAGGATGGCGCGGGCGCGGGCACGGTTCCCGACGCACACGACCCGAGCAAGAGCCACCCTCCGATGATGCTGACTACCGACCTCTCGATGAGGTTCGACCCCGCGTACGAAAAGATTTCGAGGCGCTTCTACGAGAACCCCGATGCCTTCGCCGACGCGTTCGCTCGGGCCTGGTTCAAGCTCACGCATCGCGACATGGGTCCGCGCGCGCGCTACCTCGGTCCGGAGGTCCCAGCCGAAGAGCTAATCTGGCAAGACCCGATCCCTGCGGTCGATCACCCGCTGATCGACCCGACAGACGTTGCTGCCCTCAAGGCCAAAATCCTGAAGTCCGGGCTGTCGATTGGGCAGCTCGTGTCGGCCGCATGGGCGTCGGCCTCGACGTTCCGCGGATCGGACATGCGCGGCGGGGCCAACGGCGGACGCATTCGCCTCGCGCCACAGAAGGATTGGGAAGCCAACCAGCCTGCAGAGCTCGCGAAGGTGCTTAAGGCACTGGAGGCGATTCAGCAGGAGTTCAACGGAGCGCAGTCGGGCGGCAAGAAGGTCTCCCTTGCCGATCTGATCGTGCTCGGCGGGTGCGCGGCGGTGGAGCAGGCGGCAAAGAACGCGGGCTCCGACGTGACGGTTCCTTTCACCCCAGGGCGCACCGATGCCACCGAAGAGCAGACCGACGTCGAGAACTTCGCGCCGCTCGAGCCGATAGCCGATGGCTTCCGCAACTACCAAAAGGCCAAGCACGCCGTTTCGGCCGAAGCTCTGCTCGTCGATAGGGCGCAGCTATTGACCCTGACGGCGCCGGAGATGACCGTGCTCGTCGGAGGCATGCGCGTGCTGAACACGAACGTCGGCGACGCAGCGCACGGCGTGTTCACCACGCGGACCGAGTCGCTGACCAACGACTTCTTCACCAACCTGTTGGACATGCAGACCGAGTGGAAACCAACGTCAGCCGACCCCGATGTCTTCGAGGGCCGCGACCGCCAGAGCGGCGAGCTCAAGTGGACGGCCACCCGTGTCGATCTGGTGTTCGGCTCGAACTCGCAGCTCCGCGCACTTTCGGAGGTCTACGCGAGCGCGGACGGCCAAGAGAAGTTCACCCAGGACTTCGTTGCCGCCTGGTCGAAGGTGATGGAGTTGGATCGCTTCTAAGTTGGTCGGGACGCTTAGGCCGTCGTCCAGCGTTTCTTCAGCCGAAGCGCGGGGCGTTCGATGAAGTACCAGGAGGCGGTGACCACCGCCGCCAGCACGATGCTTTGGACTAGGCCGAGCGCAATGCCGGAGACGCCAACTCGCTCCGAGGTGACGATCGCACCGATCGGTACGTGCCACAGGTAGAGCGCATAGGAGACCCTCCCGACTGCGACCAGCCACGACACAGACAGGACTCGAGACAGAGCGCTGTCTGGAACCATCACCACCGAAAAGATGAGCCAGGCTGCCACCACGGCGAGCACGGTGAAGCCGCCACGCTGCATGGTGAAGCTGGTGTCGAGCGGGAGGGTGAAGCCGCCGACGATGAAGAAGGCGAGCGACGCGGCGCCGACCCACGGCAGCCAGCTCGCAAGACGGGATGGGTTGAGGCGCGTCCTGTTGACCAGCACGGCGACGAGGCATCCGATCAGAAGTGCATCCGCCCGCGTGTCCGAGCCGCAGTAGATGCGCCATGGATGCGCGCCTTCGATCGACAGGGTTGCCCGCCAGGCCGCCGACGCGACGATGCCCGCAAGTGTGACCGCGATGAGTGTCGGCGTGCGGGCCCCTCGGCAGAGCAGCACGCTCAGCACGGCGGGCCAGACGAAGTAGAACTGCTCTTCGACCCCGAGCGACCAGGCGGGCTCGAGCATTCGCATGAAGCTTCCGATGCCGTGTGGGTCGAGCGCCATGACCCAGTTGGCCACGAAGAACAGCGTGGCGAGGGCGGCGACGTAGTACTCGCGGGCGATCTCAGGAGCGAACGCGACGGTGCCGACGACGACGACGAACAGCAAGAGCAACACGAGCGCGGGCAACAGTCGAAGCGCGCGGCGCACATAGAAACTGCGGAGCGAGATGCGTCCCTTGCTTTGTCGCTCTTCGAGCAAGAGGACGGTGATGAGAAACCCCGAGAGAACGAAGAAGAGGTCGACGCCGATGTAGCCAGCACTGACCCCCCAGTGGAGGTTGAAGGGAACGACGAGCAGAATCGCGACACCGCGCAGCCCGTCGAGGGCGGGTCGATAGCCCAGGCGCTTGCGCGAATCGGTCTCTGAGGTTGTGGGCACAGAGGTCGGCCATCGTGTCACGGTCGTGCGCGGGTTGGCTGAACCGACGCCGACGGCGCTTCGGTAGAGACCGGCATGCAGTTCTCGAGGGGTTCGTCGGAGAGAGAGAGAACGCCCTGGCCGGAGAACACCGGGTCGACGAACAGCGCGTCGGACTCGGGGCCGCCCCAGGTTCCACAGCGATGAATCGTGTTCCCGATTCGGAGCGCTTGCACCACGCCCATGCCCTCGAAGTCGAGATGCATCGCGCCGTCAGGCAAGTCGTCGGCCACGCTCAGCAGCGCAGACGTTGCGACGACGGGCGACTGGAGTGTCACCGAGCCGCCACGGACCAAGACGTCGCCGACGCCGAACGCCGTCGGCTCCGTGACGATCAGCTCGCCGGCTTCGACGTGATGCCCCCCGAAAAGTCGTTGCGGCCATTGAGCACCAGACGTCCGCTCGCGAGACGGATGCCGCCCTTCCCGCTCACGTCGACCGGTACGTTGCCGTACGCGTTGCCCTCGAACTCGGCGGGGGAGCCGTCGAACACTCTGACCTGAAGAGCGCCGCCGTCGTCGAGAATCGGCTTGTCGAGCGAAATCCGCCCGCGCAGGCGCGCCGCACGCGCAAGAACCGGACGAAACTTCTGCCTCGGGCCGAGCCGGCGCTGAAGGACTCCGCCTCCTTTGCCCAGCGCAAACCAGATCGTGCCGGCACCGACGCCGCCGGGCTTGACGCGGGGATGCGGAACGACTTCGGGCAGCACGTAGCGCCCTTCATGGTCTTTGCGCGAATCGGGATCGAAGTGAACCGTCGCCGTCGAATCGATGACGGGGAGCGCGATGACTTTGGTCGCCTTGTCCGAGAGCGTACCGCGGCCGTCGTAGTCTTCAGTGTCCGGATCGATGACGGTCGGTGGCCCCACCACGATGAAGACGTGCCCCGTGTCGGTCGGCTTGGGGCGGGTCTCGTCCGACGGCTTGGTATAGCGCCCCATCGCGTAGGCACCGATGTCGCCCGACCGCAGGTCTTCGAAGTCGGTGACTGGCTCGAAACCAGTCGCTTCCGCGTAGTCGCTACGAAGGTACTCGGTGACGACGAACGCCCGGGCCCAAGGTCGGAGCCTTTCGCGGAGCGCAAAGTCCTCGGAATAGGTTTCGTTGTGTTCGGGACGACGACGCTGCGACTGCATCGCGGCTTCGTGGAGCGGCGACACCGTGTTGAGCACAAAGCTCAGCCAGCCCGAGCAGTCCGTCGACGTGAACGCTGCGCGCGACTCGGTCGATTCGAGCTGAACCATGGGCTCACCGAAGCGCTTGGCCGGCCCGAGCAGCCGCTGGTGGCTGTAGGTGTTGCTCATGACATCGTCCCCGACCAATACCTCGGTCACCGAACCGGCGAACTGCACCATGCTCTTCGCGAGCTGCTCGGATGTGTCCCGCGGCGGCAGCGACGGCTCGACGGATGCGAGGTCTTCGGGGGGCGGAGCCTGCACCGACGCGCAGGATGCGATGAGGAGCATCCACACCAACTGCGTTCGGGAACGTAGGGGTCTTTGCATGTTGCCGGCGTGAACGGGGTCGAGCACTCCCGCCCTTCCTAGGGCATCAACAGCAGCTCGCGAGCCATTTTTAACCCATTTGCAGGGTTCCGGGCCAGTTTCCAGCGACTGGAGGGCCGACGCCTAGCGGTCCGGGTCGGACACGTTCTGGTAGCACCAGTAGCTCACGAGGTAGCAAAGGCTCTTGGCGGTGTTGCGCTGGGTCAGGATGCAGCCTCCGTCGCAGTCGGTCCGGCCGATTGCGCTCGTGTAGCCGTACGGGGCGCAGCCGACGTCGGTGAAGTCGATGACGCTCGGCGGGATGTTTTCGAGGGGGGTGTTGAAGTCGCTGAGTTCATCGTCGCCGAGGAACCCGTCGTCCTCGAACGACGAACGGCTGCTGATCCGAACGCGCTCGTCCTCCGAGACGATCGTGAGGGTTCGCTGCAAGGTGTCGCCATAGACGCGGCTGTCCATCGGTCCGCCCGCGTCGAAGTCGAGGTCGAGAAGAGTCGATTCCGGGTCTGGGCCAGGCGGGTCGACTCGGTACTCCGCGAAGAATTCTCCACGGTTGTCGGCGTCGCACCAGTCGTCGATGTCACCGATACTGCCCGCTGAGACCGCTTCGACCTCGACGAGCGAAACCCTGACGCTCCAGGGGAAGCGATTGGGATCCAGCATCGGGGTGCCACCCATTCCGCCAGCCCCCGTGCCACCGACTCCGCCGGTGCCCGTACCCCCGGAACCGCCGATTTCGCCCGCTACATCGTCACCACCGCATGCGCCTGCGAAGACCGCGAGCGCCCCTATCGATACGACCCATCCAAACCAAGCACGCTTCATCGACAAACTCCTTAAGTTACAACGATGACAGTACACAGGGTTTCGTCAATATCGACAAGGTTTCCTCGGTTCCCTATTGTTGGGCGATGCGTCGAATCAGCTTTCTGCTCGCCTTTCTCATCGTGATTGCAGCCTGCGGAGACGACTCGCTCCCGGTTCCACCGGAGGCAGCGGTGGCGCAGGGGGCCCTGGTGGAACGGGCGGCGCAGGCGGCGCGGGTCTCTCGCCCAACGAGCACGTCGTCACGATCTACTTTGCAGGCACAGGGCTCGACGTGGACATGTGGCTTCGCGGCGCAAGCAAGTTCGAGCGCTCCGAGACCGTCGCAACGCTGCACCAGTTCCATCGCGTCGAGCCGGACTACCCTAACCACCACAAGGGTTTCATCGAGGGTTTTCCGGGGGGCGCATTCATTCCCGACAACGCGGACTGGGCGGCGCAGACGAGCCGGGGTATGCGCGTGCTCGACCGGGTGATCGAGGAGACCGGCTGCGAAGGCGCCTGCATCACGGTCAACCTGGTCGGGTTCAGTCGCGGCGCCGTGTCGACGATGCACTTCGCGAACCAACTCGCCACGAGCGCGCTCTACAGCGATCGATTGCCTAAGGTTGCGCAGGTGAACATCCTCGCGTTCGATCCGGTGCCAGGCGACATCCTCGGATTCCGTTCCGACAATCTGAACTTGCCCCGAGGCACCAACTATTACGGCTTCTACGCGGTCGACGAGCGCTCTGTGCTCTTCCACGCCGCGTTTCCTGCCGCTCCCGCGAACGACCCCGATCCGGTGCGCGCGTTTTTCACCGTCCCAGGCAGTCACGAGACCTTGGTCGGAAGCACCTACCTCGACGGACACCGTGCGGGCGCTGGCAACGACGACGTCAACCTTCGGTACGTCTCGCTTACGCTCCGCAGGTTCGCGACCGAGCTCATGGGCTCCTCCACGTGGGGACACGTGCGGTTCGACTCCGACCCCGACCCGAGCCTCAATCTAGACTGGGTGGGCAGCGAGACGAACATCGCGGTGATTCGACAGCGATTCGTCGACGATGTGGCCGCCATGTACGGCATCGACCCGAACATCTACCGCGCGATGCGCACCGTCAGCTTCGTGTCGCTCGCCGGGATCGACGTGCGCGATGCATGGTCGGGCGGTGAGTGTGAGAACGCCCCGACCGAAAGCTCCGCGATCAACAACCCACGCTGCGTGTACTACCGCCCCAGCGGGTACTCGGGCAACAGCCTTGGCCGCACCAATGCGCCGCTCTCCCAGGTCGCCGCGGCGCCCCCGCTCAACGCAATCACCTCCGACTTCGTCGTCTGGGAGCTGCTTCTGAGGGAAGGCAGCTTCGATGTCGACGGCGACTTCGTCGACTACTCGGACGACAACTGCCCCACCGTCGCCAACCCCGATCAGGCCGATGCCGACGGAAACGGCGTCGGCGACGCATGCCAGTGAGGGTCGGGGGCCCCACTCCCCCCTTTTCGAGGAGCCCGCTTCTGCCGTACCCTGCTCGCCATGCCGGCGATCCCCCCTGCGCTCCTCAAAACCCTCTACAACCACGCAAGCCTTCGCAACGAGGGCAGCGGCGTGCAGTTCTCGGTCAAGAACCGGCTCGCTCCGGCCGCGCTCAAGCGGGTCGATCGAATCACCCTCGACGGCGAGCCCGTACCGCCAGAGCGGGTGCATCTCCGCATCGACGACGGTGAAGCGTTCCCGATTACGAACCTCGCGAACGGAGCAGCTCCCGTCGATTTTCCGCTCGGCACGCTGCTCACCTTCCGTCTCGACGTGGGCGCCCTGCGGCAGGGCAGTCACGAGCTCGCGCTGTCTTTCGAGGCCGACCCCTTCGGTCTGCTGCAGCTCGACATCACCGACGCGATCGACGCACCCCGCGACCCGACCGCCATCCCGCGCGACGGAGCCAACGACTACAGCGAGGAGATCATCCGCGAACGCCACGACCTGCTCGAGGAGCGCACTGGCGTGCGACCGGACCAGATTGCCAAATACGGGATTGACCCACAGGTCGCTGACGGCAACATCGAGCACTTCATCGGGACGGCGCAAATCCCGATGGGCATCGCCGGGCCGCTATTGATGCAAGGCGAGCACGCCCAGGGTGAGTTCTACGTCCCCCTCGCCACGTCCGAAGGCACGCTGGTTGCTTCGTACAATCGCGGAATGAAGGTCATCCACGAGAGCGGCGGCGTACGCTGCGCGGTGGTGGGCGACAACATGCAGCGCGCTCCGGTGTTCATCTTCGAGAACGCGTCGGAGGGGCGGCGGTTCGTCGACTGGATTGTCTTGAACACCGAAGCCCTCCAGGCGGTCGCCAAGGAGTCGGACCCGTTCGTCGAACTCAAGCACGTCGACTACTACCTTTCGAACCAGTTCGCGTTTCTCCGGTTCAACTACACCACCGGAGACGCCGCCGGCATGAACATGGTCAGCAAAGCGACTTTCGCCGCCTGCAACTGGATCATGCAGAACTGCGACGTCGTCGAGATTCAGCGCTTCTTCCTCGAGTCCAACTTCGCAACGGACAAGAAGCACTCGACCATCAACACGATGCGCACCCGTGGCAAACGCGTCACCGCCGAGTGCGTGGTCAAGAGGGAAGCGCTCCAAAGCATCATGGGCGCCGACACCGAGTCGCTCTACGCGCACTACAAGGTGGCGAACATCGGCTCGATGCTGTCAGGCACCAACAACAACGGCCTCCACTCAGCCAACGCAATCACCGCGCTGTTCATCGCGACCGGCCAAGACGCCGCCAACGTCGCCGAGTCTTCCTCGGCGGTACTCTACGCCGAGCTCACGCCCGAGCACGACCTGTACATGTCGGTCACGATCCCGTCGCTCATCGTCGCAACGATGGGCGGCGGCACCGGACTCCCCACGCAGCAGGAGGCGCTCGGTCTCCTCGGGTGCGTGGGCAAAAGCAAGGTACGAAAGCTCGCCGAGATCATCGCCGGCACCGTCCTCGCAGGAGAGATCTCCCTCGCAGCCGCCATCTCATCGCTCGACTGGGTGTCGTCGCACGATCGCTACGGGAGGAATGACCCGACGAAGGGGGGCGAGGGGTGAGGTTGTTCCTCGAACTGTCACCGAAGCCAACGCAGCCGGGGCGCGCTTACGGGTAGTTGGCGCACTCGGGTGCACTGACGCAGGCCGGGCAGATGCAGCCCTCCTCGAAGGAATCGCACACGTCGTCGCCGTCGCAGTTTTCCACGTCTCCGCAGAAGAGGTCGTCATCGCAGTCCGGGCAGACACAGTTCTCGTTTATGCCGCACGAGCCGTTGTTGACGCAGTCGCCGAGGGGTTCTCTCAAGTCGAGGCCTCCCATACCGCCGACGCCCGCGGTGCCACCGCTGCCGGCCATGCCGCCAGTTGCGCCACTGCCGGCCGTGCCGCCGGTTCCTGCTGACCCGGCCGAGCCGCCAGTTCCTGCCGTTCCTCCGACCGCGCCTGTGCCGCCGGTCTCCGAGCTCTCATCGTCGCTGCACCCAATGCCGCCCACGGCCAGGGCGACGGTCAGACTCAACACCACGAATCCATGGTTCATTACGTACCTCCTCACAGAGGGCCGAGATTGTAACTGCTTCGAGGATTATGCGATAGACGCAGCCGCCGCCTCTACCTCGCCGAGGTCTACCCCTCGATGCTCGCCCTCTGCACCCAGCAGTTCGGCATGTTCGAGGGCGTCGCCGCCAAACGCATCCGAGCAGGCCGCGCGGCCTGTCGTTTTCCCTGCGTTATTGCCAAGGCTGTCTGGCGGAGACCGGAAGCGCCGGTTCGGAGCCCAGGCGTTGCCCGTGCTGTTCGCGCTGCCCGTGCTGCTCGTGCTGCTCGTGCTGCTCGTGTGGTGCGCGCTGTTCGCTAGTTGAGGAGGGTTCGTTCGCGGGCTTGGACTCGCATGATGGGCGTGCGGCCGAGGAGCCAGGTGGGATTGTTGCCTGGGGGGAGGATCTGAAGGCGGCCGCCGTGTTCGCCTTCGAGGTGGCAGAAGGCGCAGGGGGTGGTGAGGTTTTCGTCGGCGTCGGTGCCGCCGTGGGCACGGTACTTTACGTGGTGGAGGGTGATGTTGCGCTGGTGGCAGACCGGGCTGGTGCAGCGGTAGCGATCGCGGCGGTAGACCTGCTCCCATTTGTCGGAGTGGCCGAGGTGCGGCACCCAGGTTTGCCAGAAGACCGTGCAGAGGAAGGCGATGAAGCTTTCGCCGGGGAACTCGTGGCGGTGGAGACGCTCGAGCTGGCGGTAGTGGAGGAGGAGGTCGCCCGGGGCCCGGATACGAAGCGTGACTTTGCGGTTCGGGGCTGCGGAGATCTGGACAGCGGTGTCGGCGTTGTCGGTGCTGATGACTCTTCGGAGAAGCTCTCCGGTCAGGATGGCGCGCTCGACCGATTGCACTTGCTCGACGTGGGCTGCGGTTGGCGGGGAGGTGTCGGTTTGGGGGGTGAAGCGGGTGGTGAGTTCGACCGCTTGGACCTCTTCGCGGAGGTGTTTGAAGGTGCGGCGGGTGGCGCGGGTGAGCCAGGCGCGTTCGGTGGTGGGGGTGGCGATGCGGGAGATGAGGTGCGCGGCTTCGAAGCCGATGTGGCCTCGTTGAAGGGCGTCGATGATGAGAGGGAGGTGTTCGGTGCGGCGGGCGAGGCTGATTTTGCTGCGGAGCGAGGCACGCGACATGCCGAGGCGTTCGCGGGCGTAGTGGGCTTCGCTGGCGAAGCCGAGTGTTTGCCAGCCGTGGAGGGCTAGAAAGCGCCGCGCGATGCGGCCGAAGAAGAGGTCGCGACTGGCGAGCTCGGCGCTGTAGTGACGGAGGCGCGCGTCGAGGGCTTCGAGGGTGGTGGGGAGGTCGTCGGCGGCGGGGGCCTGTCCGGGATGGGGTTCGGGGTTGAAGTTGGTGGGGACCTCAGGGCGGGCTCGAAGCTCGGCTTGGGCCTGTTGGTGTTGGAGGCGGTGCATCTCGGTGCGCCATGCGAGGAGCTCGGCCTCCATTTGGGTGGTGACGTCGGGGGCGTTGGCGGTGTCGGGTGCGGCGGGGGCGGTGAGCTCGAGGAGCGGGACGGTGGCTTCAGCCAGGAGTGCCTGCAGGAACTCGGCTGCGGTGCAGGTGCCGTCCATGTGTTCGACCACCATGCGGGTGGCTTCGAGGGCCCATGCCTCTTCGAGTTGGAGGGTGAGGGATAGCGTGCGGGCGAGGTCGTCTTGGTCGAGGTCTGGGTCGAGGTTCGGGTCGAGGTGGGTGTGTGGATTGGTTGCGGACTCTGGGGGGTTCAAGGCGATGCGCATCGCGTGGACGGTTTTGCCGCGTGCGACCTGGAGCAGCGCGGCTTCGGTTTGCGGGGTAGCGTGGCGTGCGAGGAGCTCGGCCATGCTCCAGCCGATGGCGCCGGACTCGAGCGCGCCTGTTAATAGAGGGAGTGCCTCGAGGCGGCGCGCGAGGGTGCGGGTGTCGGCGGCCCATCGCCCGCCGCGATTGCAGCGCTCGAGTGCGTAGGCGCCTAGGGTGGAGAAGCCGAGCTCGTGAATGCCGCGACCGAGACGGTGGAGGGCTTGGCCGATGCGGAGCCGAAGGCGGCCTGCGCCACGGGAGAGCGTGTGAAGCTCGCGGTCGAGGTTATTGATGGAGGGGTCGAGAGCGGGGCCGAGGCCGCGTGGGTGGGGAGAAGGCGGGACCCTGTCCCTGTCGGGAAGTCGGCGGGCTGCGGGAACTCGTGGGTGGTCTATAGAACTCACCATGATTGCTGAGGTTTCTATCGCAGATACTGAACATATGTCAAGTGTTATTCTGGCTCTTCTACACCGCCCTCGCCAACTTTCGACGGGCGTTCGAACGCTGGACGGGCATGCCGCCCTCGGAGTGGCGCGCGGGGCGGGTGTAGCGGTCGTCGCTATTCGATCCCGTGAAGCGGGTCGTCGTTGTTGAGGTCGAGGTTGCGGAGGGGGCGGTCGTCGTTGCGCTTGGGTTTGCGCTGAGGACGTGACTTCGGCGGTGCGGTGGTGGGGAGATCCTCGAGCGACGGCTGGTTTTGGTTGGTCGGCTCGTCGAGCTTCTGTTTTCAGCTCGTCGCGCTCACGCTCGAGGCGCTCGCGTTCGAGCTCGCTCGCGTCGTCTTCAAGCTCCTGAAGCTCTTGCTCGAGACGCTGGAGTTCGAGGCGCTGGGCCTCGAGGGTTGGCTCGACCGTGCTGAAGTAAATGGCAACGGCGATGCCCGCGAGTGCGGCCGCTCCTGCGACGAGGGCGCCGATTCGAACCTTGAGCTTGGCGGCCTCGGCGTCGGCGAGTGCCGCGGCTTCGTTATCGACACTTCGGCGGAGCTCGGCGGTTTGGGCTTCGGCTTCGAGCGCGACCTTCTGCCTCAGCTCCGCCTCAACCTGCTCGAGGCGTCGGCGATCCGTGGCATCTCGCTCGGCCCGGGCCGCCGCGGCTGCTTCGAGTTCGCGGCGCTCCGCCTCGGCTTGCTCGTGGCGTCTCCGGGCTTCGGTCTCGTCTTGTCGCCTCTGCGCTTCGGCAGCGGCCTGTCGCTCGGCTTCTTCTTCGGCGACAAGGCGAGCCTCTTCAATCGCGTGTAGCTCGAGGAGCTGATTGGCGAGTGAGTCGTGGTTTTTCTTCGCTGCGTCCATGGTGGCGATGGGGCCCGAGCTTTGACGAAATGGGACGAAATCGGATGCACCTGACTGTCCCTCTTTCAATATGAGGAGTGGTTGCGTTTGACTGCAAATGTACCGCTGCGTTTTGTGGGTCGGAGTACAGATGGTTGGCGCGCGGGAGCGCTAGAGCAGCATGCCGACGTCGCTCGGGCGCTGGTCTCGTTGAGCGGGGGTGCGGCGTTGGCGTTCTTCTTCGCAGGGCTCGCTCAGTAGCACGTAGAGGCGCGTTCGGGCGCGGGACATGCCGGCGTAGACTACGCCGCGAGACCAGTCTTTTTCGAGGTCGTCGACGCCGGCGAGGATGACGACGTCGTTTTCGAGGCCTTTGAAGCCGGAGGCGGTTGACCAGGTGATGTGCTCGAGGGCAGTCGAGCCGAGCAGGGGCACCATGTCGTCATCGAGCGGCTCGACGCCGAGGCGCGCGAGGGCTTTTGACCCTGGCTGGTCGGGTCGTCGGGTGAGCAGGACCGAAACCTGGCCGGGGCTCACGCCCTCTCTGCGGAGCTCGTTGACTACGCGTTCGAGATTGCCACCCCAGCCCGATTGCACGCGATACGGAATGTATTCGACGGGAGGGCCCCCTACCCTGGCCTGGCTTCGACGCTTCGAACCCGAGAGGAGCGCGGTCTGTTGGGCGATGGGGCGCGTGTTGCGGCAGTTGATGACCAGTCGCTGACTGACGCCGTGCCGGCGAAGCCGTTCGAGTGCGGCCTGTTCGGCACGCGCGTACACAAGCGCTTGGTCTTGCGAATCGAGGAACGCGTACCAGCAGCCCTGCTCGAACCCGCCGTCGAGCATCTGTGCCAATGCGTCGAGGTTGCGGGTGGTGAGCAAGTCTTGGGCTTCGTCAATGACGAGGGCGTCGAACTGGGCCTCGGCGGAGTCGGAGGCGGCGAGCTCGGCAAGCTCGGGAAGGAGCACGTCGAAGCTGTGTTGCTCTTCGGGATTGAACTTCTGCGCGAGCTCGTCGGCGAGCGGAGAGGCCTCGATGACTTCGTGGAAGTGCCGATGTGCGTTTCTGACGACGAGGTCGCCCGCGTAGTCTTCGGTGGCGGCGCCCGTGACGAGGCGGGCTGCGAGGAGCTTGTTATAGGTGAGGAACAAGACGCGGCGGCCCTCGCGTGCCAGGCGGCGGGCGGCTTCGATGGCAAGGAGTGTCTTTCCGGTGCCGGCGCCCCCGTCGACGATGAGGCGGGGCGCGCGGTCGATGGCGTCGAGCACGCCGCGCTGCTCACGGGTGAGCTCGGCGAGCTGCGCGCGGGTGTCGGCGACAATGGCGCCCATGGTGGGGACGAGGTCGAAGTCACCTCGGAGGAAGTCGGCGAGCTCGTCGATGCGGGCGGCGTTGAGGCCATTGTTTGAGCGCGAGTCGGCCTTTCTCGAGAACTCGGCGAGGCGCTCGACGTAGGCCGTGAGGGGTTTGCCAAGATCGCGGCGGTCGTAGACGGAGCAGGGCTCGTGGTCGGGGCTGGTGTCTTCGAAGGCGACGTCGGGCATCACGACGCCGTAACCGAAGAGAGCCTTGGCGAGCGGCTTGCCGCGGAAGTGTTCGCGGACGCGCTTTTCGAGCGCGAACATGGCGCTCGAGGCTTGATTGAACGGACTTTCGCGAAGCTCGTGCTCGCCGCTTCGGCCCCTCGAATACCAGACGCCGTTGCGGCGACTGATCCTGCCGCCTTTGACCTCGAGTACGAACGCCCCGTGATGCGTGAGGAGCACGAAGTCGATTTCGGCACGGCGCTTACGCTCGTGATGCGCGAGGCCAAGGGAGTGGAGGCAAACCCAGTGCTCGGTGCCCGGCGCGTCGCGGATGACTTCGTAGATGCGCTTCTCGGCCCGGCTCTTTACCGAGGAGTGGATGGTCGGTGGGAGCATGCGGGTCATGCGGTGTGCCTCGATGGGTTGGTGGTAAGCAGCTTCACGCTCAATGCTCACCCGGGCTCGCGCAGATCCACCAGCATCTTGTGCTGATGTCACTTTCGCAGATGCAGATGGGCTGCGTGCCGGGGTCGCAGATCGGTTCGACATCGATGCAGCGAGAACCGGTGGGAGCGGGAGCCGGCGTGTCGGTGTGTGCTGTGGGTGCGACGGCCAGCGCGCCCGCGAAGGCGCAGGCGCAGGCGCAGGCGAGCAGAGTTGACCAACGCATGCCCCCGTTCATTCCGTCTTGTAGTTTAGCAGGGGGAGCGTGGGGGCGGTTCGGGAACTCCTGTGCAGCTGTATGGTGGGGTGGCACCGTTGTCGGCCGCGTTTGGTGCGGGTGATTCGCTCCGCAATACTGAAGAGAGCGATGAATGTTCTGCTCATCATTGGCCTGCTACTCGCTGCGCTCTTCGTGGTGTTCGTGCTGTTCTCGATCGCCCTGGCGGTGCTCGGGGTGACGGTGACGACCATTAGCGCGGCTTGGCACGCGGGGAAGCCCGACGAGCGAAGGCGGCGTCTCGAGGAGCGGTATGGCGATGAGTATGATGAGCGGTGAGTGGGGTGTGGGGGTTCGATGGGTCTCGTCTGGAAGAAGATGAACGACGAGCGGGGATGTGGTGTCCCTGAGCTTCTGCCGCTTTCGATTCTTACATGCTGGAATGGGGTTTGATGGACTACGCGCACTTCAAGAGAATCTCGCTGAAGAAACACGTGGAGCTAACCGAACGGTGGGTGCAGGAGCGGATCGCGGAGACCCCTACCATCATTGGTCTCGGAGACGTGATTCTCAAAGACAAAGAACGCAGGCAGCCACGCGCCGGACGTCTCGACCTGTTGCTGCAAGACGCGGAGTCCACCCAACGGTACGAAGTCGAAATCCAGCTTGGTGCTACCGACGAAAGCCACATCATCAGGACCATTGAGTACTGGGATATCGAGAGAAAGAGATATCCACAGTACGACCACACCGCAGTCATTATCGCGGAGGAGATGACCTCACGATTCCTGAACGTTGTGAGCCTCTTCAACGGGATGATTCCGCTGGTGGCGATTCAGATGAGTGCACTGGAGCTAGACGGCAGGGTCGGACTCGTGTTCACGACGGTCCTAGATCAAGTCTCACTTGGGCCCGTTGATGACGATGAAGGTGTCCAGGATGTGACGGACCGGAGCTACTGGGAGCAGCGCAGCTGTCCGGAGATTGTGCAGATGGCGGACAAGTTGCTGGAAATCGCGCGCACCTTCGACCCTACTCTCGAACTGAAGTACAACAAAATTCTATATCGGCATAAACAAGGATGGGCGGCTGCCGTTCGCTCTCCGGCCCAAGAAGAACTTCATCCGCTTCGAACCCAAGCTCAAGAATTCTGAGGAGACTCAGGAACGGCTCGAGGCTTCAGGGCTTGATGTTATGGACTACGATGCGCGGTGGGGCCGTTACAGGCTGCGCCTTCGACCAGGAGAGATCGAGCAATACCGAGACATCCTTACGGACGTTGTGCAGCAGGCTTTCGAAGAGTGAACCGCAGCGCATCCGAGCGCCGGCCGAATCATCCCACTCCGGCAAAGTAGGGACCGCATCGGGCCGTAGGAGTCCCAAACTCCATCGTTCTTCTCGGTCCCGCCCCTGACGTGAAAGCTCACGCCTCGCCTGAAGGAACCATGCGGGTCACCCGTTCGTTTGCGCATTTTTCTGTTGACAGGTTTTCGCGGCGGCTTGCGCAAGGGCACGGGGCGGTCGCGATCGGAGGTGTTGCGGGCCGCACGAGCGGCGTGCGGGCTGCCGGCGTTGTCGAATGCGAAAACGAAACTGCGGGGTCGATTGGGAACCGGAATCGAGCGCCTATCGCCCCGACCGCTCGCGAAAAACCCCCGTGGTAGCGTCGCATTCATGGCCGACCTGCCCTCGCTCCGAACGCTCTCCAAGCAACGCCTCCTTCGCGATTTGTCGAAGCTGCTCGACGAAGACCGGCGCCGCACCGCCGAGCTCTTGGCCTACGTCGGCGAGGTCGATCGCCGCCGCCTCTACCTCGCGGAGGCCTACCCCTCGATGTTCGCGTTCTGCACCCAGAAGTTCAGCATGTCCGAGGCCATCGCCGCCAAACGCATTCGAGCAGGCCGCGCGGCCTGTCGTTTTCCCTGCATTTTGGAGATGATTGCCCGCGGTGAGCTCCATCTCAGCGGGGTGCATCAGCTCGCCAAACACCTCACCGAGGGCAACCATCAGGAGGTGCTGGGGCGCGCGAAGCATCGGAGCATGCGCGAGATCAATCTGCTGATTGCGGAGATTGCGCCGAAGCCAGACGCCCCCTCGCGGGTGCGAGCGCTGCCGCGAAGGCCGGCCGCCACGCCCACTCCGGCAAGCGGTGAAACCCAGTCGCAGGCCTGGGCCGAAGTCCGAAGTCCGTCCGTGCCCGAAGCCCCCTGCACAACCCATCTCGCGCTCGCAGCTCCGCCGGGCGTTCCGCCTGCCCGGCTCGTTCCGCTCGCCCCCCGACGATACAAGCTGCAGGTCACGATCGGACAAGACGCGCGCGAGGCGCTCACGGAGCTACAGGCGTTGCTGAGTCATCAGGTGCCGAGCGCCGACCCCGCCCCCATCATCGAACGCGCGCTCGCTCTGCTGCTTGTGCAGGCGAAGAAGCAGCGCGCCGCGATGACCGACAGGCCGCGGAAGAGGAGTGCGAAGCGGTCGGCGGCGAGAGAGGGCAACTATGCCAATGCGGCAAAGAAGCCAAGTCGCGCCGATTCCGGCGGCTGTCCGGCGTAAGGTCTTCGAGCGGGATGAAGCTTCATGCAGATTCATCGACACCCGGGGCCGCCGGTGCGCCTCCAACTGGCAACTCGAGCTCCACCACCGAATCCCGTTTGCCCAGGGCGGTGAGCACACCGCCAGCAACCTCGAACTCCGCTGCCGCGCACACAATCAATGGCAGGCGGAGATGGATTATGGGGCTGGGTTTATGGAGCAGTGGCGGGGGTCGGGGTAAGGGGTAAGCCCGATGAAGTCGTTCTGTTTCGTCCGGCTCATGCACTCCAAGCGAGAAGAAGCTCTTCGGTTGCACTTCGCCTACGCCAACGGATGCTGGCAGTGCGGACACCGCAAGTGGGCCCTGGCCCATCGCGCGCGCTCGAGCACCTGCGCGGCCTGCTTCCACCCTGCAACCCCGGCGACGCCGCGTTGGCACCGGCCGCATACAACCTCCGCGCGACTGAGCGCAGTTCGCTCGTGCTCGGTTTGCTTGCCCATCTCGATCATTCGAAGAAGGGCGAGCGGGAAGACGGCAACGCAGGAGCAGAGGAAGACGATGAAGAGCGGCACGCCGAGCACTAGGATCGCTTGCTTGAACACGAAGGTCAGCGCAGCCGGCACGGCCATCCCGCCCACGAGCGTCCACCAGGCTCGGTTTTCCCAGGGGGTGACCCCAGTGCGCTGAATCTCGGTCGCCTTCGCGTCGAGCTCGGCGGCGCGCTGGATCAGTCGGTCTAGTGCCTCAGCGACAGCATCGCGCCGTCGATCGTGGTCAGACTGCGATTGACTTGGGGAGCTGCGTCGCCTCTTGGCTCGGGTCGTCTCCCGCCTCGCTCGTGAAGCCCGCGGCGCGGTCGGAGCGGGATGCGCCTTCAGGTAGTCGTAGGCTTCGACGACCCGTCGCATCTTGTCATTGGCCTTGGTCCGCATCCGAGGGTCCTCGTTGAATCGGTCGGGGTGCCAAACCCGCGCAAGGTCGCGGTAGGCCTGTCGTATCTCTTGCGGCGTCGCATCCTCGCCAAGCTCGAGCTCATCAAGATATTCAGCGCGTGTTTTCATGAGGCCAACACTTACGCGTAGGCAAAGCGCGCGGCGGACGGATGCCGTTCGGTTCTATCAAGATAGCGACGCGGCATTTGCGATGCCTCGGTTCTGTCACGGGCGTCAAGACTCCGGGGATGGTTCGGGGGGCACGACGCGAGGGTGGCGTGGTCCCTTGCCCGCCTGCATCCTCGCGGTTGCGACAACGTCTTTGCTCCATTCCCGGTAGTAGCGGCAGAGTTCGGTGATGCACTGACCCGCCGGTATCAGTAGTTTCTTCGCGCCCTCTTCGAGAAAGCCAGCGTGGCGCTCTTTCATTTCAAGTCGGCCTTGAGAAACATGATCGTGTGGCGCGTCGGGTTACGATCAGGGATTGTCGAAGGGTCTTCCCACCACTTGTCCGTCCACTCCTCGACGTGCTTGAAGTAGTTCGCGAGGTGGTGAATCGCCGAGATGTCGCGACGGTTTCCCAGTCTATGCAGCTCGTGCGCCTTCGATGGCAAGAACATCGTCGTCGATTCCTCGGCACAACCTAGGTGATCGTGAAAGTGCTTGACCGCCTGCGCCAGAGCATTGACGTATGACTGACACGTCACGAAGGCTGCGCCGAACAGCCCATGCTTTATGGCTTGTTGTGATTCCTCAACCCAACCCCAGTGCTCCTCTGACATCCTCTCCTTGAGGCGTTGGACCTCTTCTGCGTTCACGTAGAACGCGTCTCGTATCGCCGTTAGAACCTCGCTAAGGCCGTGACCCGCAGCAGCCGTCTGGACGAGAACCAGCTTCAACTCGATCTCCGAGCTGTTCCGCGCGATGACTCCGAGTCTTCCGAGACTGGTCACTACCGATTGCTCGTTGTTCGTTTAGGGCGAAGAGGTGGTCTAGGATTTGGTCTTCGAAGGATTGGTGGAGGGACTTTTCGGCGGGGGTTTGGGGTTCGGTGAAGGCCGGGACTTCGATGTCGAGCCAGGTCTTGTCGCCCGTCTGCTCGGCGTAGGCCGCCAGCACCGCGTGATCCATCTCGATGTGCAACTGCCGCAGCTCTTCGATGCGCGCGTCGTTCACCGTCGGATCCTTCAACGCATTGTAAGTCTTGGTAAGCCCCAAACCCGTGTCGACCATCAGCTCGGCACGGACCCGATAAAGCCGCTCCCCGATGTCTTCTAGCTGAGTCAGGCCGACCCGCGGGTCGGGCTGA
Organism: uncultured delta proteobacterium; assembly: GCA_963845195.1. Lineage (GTDB taxonomy): Bacteria > Myxococcota_A > Polyangia > Polyangiales > Houyiibacteriaceae > SG8-38. The sequence continues at coordinate 600,064 of CAWJRH010000004.1, read as the reverse complement.
GGAAAGGGAAACGTCTCGAAACAGTCGCTCGCGGTGTAGCGAAGTCGGGTCTTCCATGGACGAAGACAAGAGCCGTGCCCATCGCTCATGCACTCGGGACTGCAAGACCGCGAAGGCGGTGTCGCTGCCGAAGTGGGAAGACGTAGAGCGTCTCATGCGAGGATCCGATCCGTCGGCTGAAACGAGAAGCACAGGTGCTTCGTCACACTGCGCCGTCACCAAACACCGCTCCAGCGGGGCGATGGCGGCGTAGAGCGCGGGTCGATACTCGCCGAACTGCCACCAGTCTGTCTCCGGCGTCTCTTGTCGCTCATCTTCTCCCGCTCCGGCTTCACCTTCTCCCGGACAATCTCAATCAGATCCGGCCACTGCTCCGCTTCCTCGAGGGACATCTGCCCGAACGAAATCACGTAGCGATCGAACTCCTGCGTGGGCGAGGTGTTCACCTCTTGGCCGCCGAGATAGGGAAAGATCCGCTCGGCGTTCTTTGCATCCTTGGCGATGAGCGTGTCGCGCTCGTCGGGGGTGAGTACGAAGCCCTGCCCGTAGACCATCGTCCCCTTGAAGCTGAGGGACTTATTGGCAGGCAATCGCTGTGGGTCTTTTCGCTCGGGTGTCGCTCGAAGGCGGGAGCTGATCACCGTCGTCGGCGTTGCGTTTAGGCGCTTCGAACCGATGTGTTGCCCGGGGTCTCCCTTGACGAGATGGACGATCGAAATCGTGACCGCAGCCTCGCCAGGCCATGGGACCGACTCGCTGGCATCGTAGATGGTCGCGCCATCGCTAACGAGCGTTTGCAACCCGGTCGCCCTCGTATCGCCCTGCGCGATCGTGTTCGTCGCGATGAGACCGGTGGTGCCGTGGTTGCCGAGAAGGCAATCCATTCGTCGGAAGAAGTGCGCGCTGAGATCGCCGTTGCCGTGAGCCCCGGATGCGCCATCAACAGCCAGTCGAGATAGGGCTCCCCGAAGGCTCCGGAGATCCCGGACCCTCCCAGAAACGGCGGATTCCCCACCACCCCATCCAAACAAGCCGGCTCCTCGGAAGGCTCATTCGTGAGCGGGTCAACCCGACCCGCGAAAAAGACCTCCGGAAACTCCAAGTTCCAATGAAACGGCCGAAGCGCTGCCCGAGTCTCTGCGGCAAGCGCAACCACCTCGGCTTCGGCCTCGGCGTCGCCGGCAAGCCAGTTCGTCACCAAGTCCAACCGGCGCACCCGCTCGGCTTCGCGCGCTTTGTCTTTGGTCGCCGAGAAGAACGCCCCGATCAGCAGGTCGCCAATGGTACGCAGGCGCGAGAGCTGCTGCTCTGCGTGACTCGAGAGCCAGCCCATGCGGGCGCGGGCCTCGATGGAAGACTGCTTGCTGAGCTCGGCGATTTCGGTGCGGGCGTTGACTGCGGACTGGAGCGCGGTTTCGAGCTCTTTATCGAGGAAGGCGAGCTGTTGTTTGGGCTTCCAGTGGAAGGCGGTGATCTGCTCGAAGGAGCAGCCGACCAGGGAGTCGCCGCAGCGGAGGGTGTGGTCTACGAATGAGAAAGGCTTCTCCCGTTGGAAGGTGAGGAGCCAGAGGGAGATCTTCGCGAGCTCGACCGCCAGCGGATTCTTGTCGACGCCGTAGAGGCACTTTTCGGCGACTAGGCGGCGGGCGTGGACGACGGGGTCGTGGTGCTCGCGGGTGATTTCGGCGATGCGGTGTTCGCGGGTCCAGGCTTCGTGGACGCGGTCGCCTAGGTAGCGGCAGGCCTCGACTAAGAAGGCGCCGGAGCCCATGGCGGGGTCGCAGACGGTGAGCGAGAGGATCTGCTCGGAGGTCGGCTGGGGGCCGAACGTCAAGAGCAGCGGCTCGAGGGTGCGGGCGACGATGGGCTCCGAGAGCGACTTCGGGGTGTAGTGCGAGCTCGTGCGGCGGCGCTCTTCGCCTGGCTGCATCAGGAGCTGGCCGGGCTTGGCGACTTCGCTGTGTTTGACGCGCTCGGCGGCGAGGAGCTCGGTGACTTCGAGGGTGAGGTGTTCGCTGCCAGCTTTTTCGAGGGCGAGGATGTTCTTAAGAAGCGCCTTGCCGCGTGGGCCGTTGAGGCCGGTGGTTTCTTTGAGCCACTTGGCGCGCTGGGCGGGTTTGACTGCAAGGAGCTCTGATGCGGTGAGCCAGACGGGTTCGCGGTTACTGTGATTCGGGCGGACCCGCACCGACGGTTCGTCGGCGCGGAGAATGTGAAAGCCCATCAGCGCCTCGTAGACGCTGCCGATCTGCTCGACCTGGAGGGCCCGGTACGAGAGGCGCTCGCCCTTGAGCTTGATGAGCGAATGGAGAAGCTGATAGACGCTTTCGTCGTCGACCGTCGGGACGCCTGACTCGGCGTTGCCTTCGAGGAAGGGGAAGCGGGTGGTGTCGAAGAGCTCGCCCTCGCGTCTCGGCAGCGACATCTCGCCGTGACGGGTGCCCTGATGGATCGCCCGGAAAAGCGCCAGCAGCGCAGGCCAGGCGCTGAAGCGCTGGTTCATGGTGTCGGGGTGCTCGCCGCGGTCTTGCTCGAGCCGTGCGTAAAGGGCGAAGAGCGAGTAGTGGGCGCCGAAGAGCTCTTCTTCGACCGGAAGAATGGCGTTGTCTTCGGCGTAGAGAATCACCACCAGGCGAAGGAGCACGGTCAAGAGCCCCTGGTAAATGATGTCGGAGTCGTTTTCGAGCGCCTGCTGTAGGAGCTGGCCTTGGGCGCGCTTGTCGGCCGCTTCAAAACCGGCGAGGAGAATCTCAAGCGCCTGCTTCACCTGGGCGGCAAGCGCGGTGGTGACCTCGGCCTGCATCTTGCGCGAGTGCTCGAGGATGGCGTGGAGCTGGCGGTCGGGCGCTGCGCCCTGAAGTCGGGTCTCGCTCAGGAGCATGAAGAAGGCGTCGTAGATCGGGCGGCCGCTCACTTCAGCCATCGCGTCGACCGGGAAGTCGATGTGACCGGTCGTCTCGCCGGCGGGCGCATAGATCAGGCGAAAGACCCGGCCGTTGGTGAGGAGCCCAATCGGGACGCGGGCTTCGCGAAGGAGCCGCTCGAACTTCTTGGCGGGTGGGTATTCCCAGGCACCGGTGGTGGTTTCGGGCTTGTCGAAGTCGAGGCCGTCGGGGAGCTCCCAGACCAGGAGCCGAAACACGCGGCCTTCGCGGGCGGCGGGCGAGAGCGTTTGGAAGCTCGAGCGCGGCGGCGTGGAGCGCTGGTGCCTCGGGATTTTGACGCCGAAGGTTGGAACGAGGGTTTGGTCGCCGTCGGGGGCGTCGTACTGGAGGCCCTCAGGGAGGGTGTCGACGAAGGTCGGTTCGCCCCAGCCGAGGTGTTCGGTGACAAAGGCACGAAGGTCGCGAATGCGGGTTGTCGAGGCGGGCGCGGGCATCGAGGCGCCTGGGAGCACCGAGACACCGGGGCGCTGCGAGGGTGGGCGGCTTTCGATCTTCGGGGCTTCTTCGAGAAACTCGAGGAAGGCGCGGTGGTCTTCGACGAGGCGCTTTTCGAAGCAGTCGGCCTCGAGGAGCGCCGGGATACTCACGACCAGGCCCTCGGTGGGCTGCACCATCCCAAGCCAGGTCTCGTGAAAGTAGCGCGCTGGGTTGCTGCTCATAGTCGCATCTCCGGCCAGAGGAAAAGAAGGCCTACGGGCTCGATTCGGTGAAGCTTGATGTCGTAGAGGGCCTTGAGGTCGCGGGGCTCGGTGGCGAGCTCCTCGGCGAGGCGATCGAGGCGGCGCTCGAGGTGACGGCGGTCGCGCAGGAGCTGGTCGTCGATGGCGCGGGCGGCTTTCGGTGCGTTGCCACCTTGGGTCCGTTGGCCCTCGGTCGAAGCGAGCTCTACGCGGTTGCTCTTGAGGGTCTCTTCGATCGCCTGGCGCTGCTTGTCGAGAATGGCGATGAGCGCGTTGGCTTCTTCTTCTCCGCGGGCTTGAAGCTGCTGCTCGACTTCGGCGGCGACGGCGTTGGCCTCTTGCTCAAGGAGGGGCCAGAGCTCTTCGAACACCTGGCCTGTGGCCTGGGCGAGGCGTGCCTGCACCTTCTCAGGCACCGTGGGTGACTGCGGGTCGCGAAGCGATTCGTCCATCAGGCGAATCAGCTCGTCGGTGTGAGCCTGGCTCAGCTGCGAGGGCTTCAGCTTGGCGCCGCTTTCGAAGAAGGGCGCGCCGAGCGGAATGAGCTCGTCGTGCAGGCGCCCTGCCCCAGTTCCGAAGAGACAGAGGCGCCCAAACGCCAAGACCTGCGGCTGCGCCTGGTCGCGGACGACGAGCGCGCTCACCCGGTTGAGCTGATGGCCCGCAAACCCCTGCGAGGTAAACGCCGAAAGCACGCGCTTCACAAAGGGATGCTCGAGATGCAGATGCACCCGGTCGGCCCGAAGCGACTGGAGCGCTTTGAACACCACCGGGCGCGGCGGCTCTCTGCGCCATTCGTAGAAGGGCTGGTCGCGGTGGCGAGGCGCGCGAAGGCGGTCGACGGTGCGGTCCCAGTGCCGATCGAGCTCGGGGAGCGCGTAGACGCCCTGAGCTTGTGCGTCTGTAGAGTCGTCGACAGGCTGCAGTGGATCGTAGCCGAGCATCTGCAGACCGACGTCGATCGTGTGGCGGAGGTCTTCTTCGCGGAAGTTGAGGCGCTTGGCGGAGCTCGTGTAGCTCGCCGAAGCCTGCTCGATCTCTTGCAGAATGCGGGTCTGGGCGCGGCTGGTCTCGAGTTCGGCGGTGACGACCTCGCGTTCGGGGCCGGGCGCAGAAGCCTCTTCGAGACCCTGGAGGGTGCGCTCGCCTTCGATGCCGGGGTCGAGTGCCTTGCCCATGCGCTCGAGGACGACGGTGCTGAGCGAGCCGAGCTCCTGGCGGATGATCTCGGTTTTGTGAACCAGGGTTTCGAGCACGCGGTCTTCGGCGCGCTGCGGATAGACAAAGTAGTGGCAGCGCACCTCGGGGGACTGCTGCAGGCGCCGATCGATGCGGCCGTTGCGCTGCTCCATGCGCGAGGGGTTCCAAGGGATATCGAAGTGAAAGAGGTCGGCGCAGTGGGCCTGAAGGTTGAGGCCTTCGCGCGCGGCGTCGGTGGCGATGAGAATGCGGGCTGGGTGCTCTGCGGGTGGCGCGTTGAAGGCCGCCTGCACCTCGTCGCGGGCTTCCTCGCCCATGCCGCCGTGAAGCTGCAGGATGCGGCTTTCAGTTTCGTGGGTTTCATCCGGAGCTTGGAACTCGTCGTCGCCTTGGCTCAGGCCTCTACGAATCTGGTCGAGCAGATAGCGCTTGGTGTCGGCGTACTCGGTGAAGACGATGACACGGCGGTCGGTCCAGCGGCCCGAGGCGTCGAGCATGTTGTCGCGCATCCAGGCGAGAAAGGCGCGGACCTTGGCATCGGCCTGGCCGCGCGAGGTGCGGGCAAGGTCGGTCATCTCCTGGAGGAGCGCGGCGGCTTCCTCTGAAGGCGTGGGCAGCCTGGCCGACTCGGCTTCGACAAGGGCGTCGTCCTGGCTCTCGAGGGTGCTTTCGTCGAGGCCGGTATCGAACTCGGCGTCGGCTTCTTCTTGAGCCTCTTGCGCCTGCGCGAGATGCTCCGGGGTGCGCGCTGGCGGCGTGAGTTCGGCGGTGGTATCAGCGTCGCGTTCCTTGTTGGCGACGGCGCGTGCGTGGAGCTGAAGCGTGCGGTGAAACGCCTCGACGCTGCTGAGGAGGCGCTTCTGTAGATTGATGAAGACGAGCTTGCGCTGGCCTTGCTTCCGCCCGGACCCAGCGTCCGCGAGGCGAAGCGCGCTGTAGCGGGCGAGCATCTCCGAGAGCTGTAGCTCGACGGGCTCGGCGCCGCCGAGGTCAACCGGGGCCGCCGCGTCTTCCCCGAGGCGTGCCTGCCAGAGGTGATCGGTGTGTTCGAGCTCAATGCGAACGACCTTGCGCTCGGGGAATTCCCCCTGCCCAAGCGTGCGAAGGTCTTCTTTGAGCCGCCTCACCATCACCGGAGCGAGTTCTTCGCTCCCATCGACAGGTACGCCTCGGGTGAAGCGCTGCGGATCCAGAATCTCAAGAAGCGCCGAGAAGCTGTTCGAGTGCCCGTTGTGGGGCGTGGCGCTGAGGAAGAGGCGGTTTTCGAAGCGAGGCGCGATGTCGCGCACCACGCGGGTGAGCCGCGAGTCGGTGGCGTAGCGGCCGACGCCGCCAGTCGAAGGCGCGACGGTGTGCGCCTCGTCGAGAATCAGCATGCTCTTCTTCGCGCGCTCGCCGATGTGCTGCAGCAGCGGCTCGCGATACTCGGGCCGGCGAAGAAGGGGGTAGCTCGACGATGAAGCGGTTGTGGGTGGCCCAGGCGTTGACGCCGAACCCGCGTTCGGTCTGCCGGCGAATCAGAAAGTCGCGGCTGAACACCTCGAACGAGAGCCCAAAGCGCTGCTCCATCTCGTCGCGCCACTGCAGGGTGACCGAGGCGGGGCAGACGATGAGCGCAAAGTCGACACGCTGCCGAAGCAAGAGCTCCTGCAGCACGAGGCCGGCTTCGATCGTCTTACCAAGACCGACGTCGTCGGCGATGAAGAGGTTGGCGCGTGGAAGCGAGAGCGCCTTTTGAAGCGGGGTGAGCTGGTAAGGTGAAATCTGAATGCCCGCGCGGAAGGGCGACTGAAAGCGATCGGCATCGGCGGCGCTCACGCCCTGCCAGCGAAGGGCTCGCACATAGGCCGCGAACTGATCGGGTGGGTCGAGCTCGGCGACCTCGGAGAGGAGCGCGTCTTCGGGCTTTCGAACTTCGGCACCAAGCTCGAGCTCCCAGAGGAGCTCGATGACCGCGCCGCGGTTGTCGTCGTCGAGGCAGACGAGACGGACACGGGTGTGGTCGCCGGAGTTGGGCGGAGGAAAGACCTCTTCGACGAGCCAGTTGCGATGGCGCGCGCGGACGGTCTCGCCCGAGCGAGGCCCCTTCCAGCTGACATCACGCAGCGCAGCGGGCTGGGCGGGGAGTTCGAACAGGTTCGGTGGTGGCTGTGATTTCACAGCTAAACTGTATTTCACTTCACAGTTCAGGTGCAAAATAAAAATGTAAGCGGAATTGCACGGAGCGCCTGGCTGGGCTCGCGGTGGGCGTAAAATTTTGGAATTACTAGCTTTTCCCCCGATCTCAGCGGCTCGGGCGAATGAATCCGCCGTCGATCAACGACTGGAACTGCGTGACCAGGGAGCGGGCAAATCGGGGGTCGTGGAGGAGCGCGCCGGCTTCGATGTTTCGGGTTTGGCCGCGGTTGGTGAAGTTGGCGGAGCCGATGAGGACTCGCTGCTCATCGATGACGAGGGTCTTGGCGTGCATGCTTGCGTAGACCTTCGCCTGGAGCGAACGCGGGTCGTAGTAGAACGCTGGGCGCGGGCCCTCAAAGGGCCAGTTCTCCCGGAGGAACTGGTTGGTGAAGAAGCGCGCCTTGTTTTCGATGTCCGCTTCGTGCTTCACCTCGGATTCGAGGTTTAACAAAAAGCGCGCCTGTACGTCGTAGTCGACCATGACCTGGTGAAGCGGTGCAAAGAGGTCTATGCCGTGGTCGACGGCGTAGCCGGCCATCCAGACCGACTTGCGCGCGGAAGCGAGAAGCTCGCGAAACACGACTTCGGTGCTGCGCGCGCTAGCGAGGCGACCTTCGGGGCCCGTCCAGACCAGCTCAGGAGGGCGGCCGCGCCCGACACGCTCGGCGAGTACGGCGCGAACGACGAAGAGCAGCGCGTCGCGGTCAAGCGTCCGAAGCAGCGCGACCTCCGCAACCAACGACCCGAGGCCTAGCTTGGCAAGGCTCATCGAGGAAAGCGGCAGCCGCAGCTCGCCAGACTCGACCTCTTCGATGAGATACTCGAGGTCTTCGCTGGCAATCTCGACAAACATTACGCGCCTTCGAAGAAAGCCAGCGCAGGGTCTTCGCCGATGACCGGCACCACCAGCGCGCGGTCGAGGCAGCGATTGAAGCGTTCGCAGGACGGCTCGGAGACGAAGAGACAGCCGTGGCAGGCTGCGCCTTCGAGCCAGCGCTCGGAGGGATCGTTGACGGGCTGGTGAGAGGCGCAGATCGGGTCGTTGGAGCAGAGCTCACCAGCGTGGAGCGCCTGCGCCAGATGCCGATCGAGTCGCCGGCCCTGCTCGACCAGGCCTCCGAGGGTGCCTTCGGAGCCGACGGTGCCCGTGTAGAGGAGAATCCCCTGCATGACGGTGGGGTCTTCGTCGTAGGGCCCGCAGTAAATGCGCTCGCGAATCGCGCTCGCAGAATAGCCGCACTCGAGCGCAATCGCGTTGATGAGAAGGTGCGACAGCGAGTGAAGAAGATAGAATTTTTCGCCCAAGAACTCGGGAATGACGCTCTTGCCGTCGCTGCGCGTGTACGCGCGGTTTGCGTACCAGTGCTTGAAGCCTTGCCGCAGCATGGCGGCGCGGGCTTTCACCGCGGGACGGGCGCTCCATTCGGTCAGCGCATCGGGCGATAGCTCGAAGAACACGCCTTCGCCTTGAATGGTGGTCGCAGGAAGCCAGCGCTGTGAGCGGCTGAGCGGGGCGCGGCGGACATCGATGTCGTACTCGCCCTGGTTGTTTTGGTTGGCGGGCTCGAGGCGGGTAAATCCGTACTGAACGCGGACTTCGCGGAGGCGGTGACCGAGCACCACGGACTTGAAGCGGCCTTGAAGCGAGCTCGGCACCTCGATGCGGCGCGCGACAAACGCGTCGTCTTCGCCGAAGTCTTCGCCGGTTTGCTCAAGGGGCGCGCTGGTGAACTGTTGATACTCGGCGGTGCGCGTGGGCTGGCGGGTTGGGCGGACGCCAGCGGCGTGATCTTGAAGCGCCTGAAAGACGTTCTGGAACCCGTGCTTGTCGACGACCGGGCGATACTTGTCGCCCTGTTGAAGCGCCTGCCTCAGGAGGTCTCCGCTAAAACCGCTGAGCGACTCCGCGATGCGCTCGGCGTCGTCGAACACTTGGTTGGCTGGGTCGGGCACCGAAAGAGCCGAGACGACCATCGCAAAGTAGCCGTTGCTTGCGGTGCGCACCAGGAGCCGAAGGTCTTGTTTGCAGTCTTCGAGGTCCGCGCCATAGAGCCATGGACGCCGTCCGCCGCAGTGAAGGTGAAGGTCTTTGGCCATCGCGGTCGACAGCATCTGGCGTGCGCTGCATGTGGCGCACTTGATGGCGATCTCGGAGAAGTCGCCCGACCGCCCCTGGTCGAGATAAAGCTCCGGAGCCCGGCACTTTTCACCCGCCATGTGGACGAAGTCGACCCAGGGAAAGTCTTGCAGGTGCCCGGCTGAGCAGGCCCCGACGAAACGAATCGGTACCGTCTGCGACTTCTTATCGCGCTCGCACTCGTGGAGACGACGGCCGTCCTTGCGGGTGGTGCTACCGAGGTCTTTGCGATGCACGAGGCGATTGCAGCCCTGGCAGACGAACCAGGCTGGAAATTCGACGGCGCGAATGCCCTGCTTGATGTCGGGCTCGCTATCGTCGCAAGTGGGCGGGCGCCGAAAGTAGTGCTCGCCCGCCAGCTGCAGTTGATAGAGCTGCTGGAGTCGGTCTCGAAGGCGCGGCTCTTCGATCGACTCGGCTCCATTGCTGTCACGCCAGTCGTCGAGACCCTGGACCACCACGGCGTGATGCAACAGATCGATCATCGAGCCCGCCCCGTAGGCGCCGACCAACTGCGACTGCCGAACCTGCGCATCCTGGCGGCGCTCGGGCTTTCGGTCTTTTTTCGCGCGAGAAAAACTAGACATCAGCCGGCGCCTTCTTGTGGGTCCCGGGCTGTTCGAGCCAAAGGTGCACGCTCGGTTCGACGTCGCGCATGGAGGTCGGCGCAGAGAATTTGTCTTCTCCTCGCTCGAGCTCTTTGGGAACCTCGAGGACTTGATGAAGGAGCGGAGTGCCTTTGTTTCCTGTGTCGAACTGTGAGTAGCTGCGGTGTGTCGCCCGCGCGATCGCTGACCTCGCGAGCTGCTCCCAGATATCAAGTCGGTTTTTTGCCCAGGCCTCGGTGCGATGGGCGCCCTCTTGCCTCGTGGCCGCATCGCCTGGCTGGCGGCGGGCGCGATGGACAAACTGCTCTACCAATGCCTCGACTTTAGGCCGCGCTGCTTCGATGTCGCCGGCGCCTTTGGGATGCGTGAGCTCGCTGATTTGAAGACGCGCCGCCGCGACCAGTGCGCCCGTCAATCCGCGTTCGAGTGCGCGCGAGGCGAACGGAGTGACGCTCTGCGCCTCGACGAAGCGGTAGAAGCTTTTGTGGAAGGCGCGAAGTGCTCGTAGTGCGAGCGGTCGCGCGGCCTGGGACGTTGAAGCAGGTGACCACCAGGCCCGGTCGGCTGCGGTGCGCCCTACTCGGCTGGTTGCCTGGATGTACTCGCTGGTGGTCTTGGGCTGGCCGGCCACCACCATCAGACCGAGCCGGTTGATGTCGACGCCCACCGAAATCATGTTAGAGGCGAGCAGCACGTCACGTGTTGCTTTGCAGCGGCGGCTTGCGCGCGACTTGTCTTTGCTTTCGGTAATGCGGCCGGTGCTCTCGCGGCTGGTGAGCTCAACGGCTCTGCGACCTGGCGCGGTTGGCGAACCAGCCGGGGTCGGCGCCGAACTCGAGCCGGCTGACGCTCGTGGCGTGAGCGCACTGGTAGCGGACGTCGTCCTCGACCAGCCGTCGCATGCCGCCGAGCTCGCGCAGCGCTGTTGAAGTAGCCCGCCAGCGTCATGTAGGGGTCGGCCGCTCGGGGTCGATTCGGCCCGCTCGTAGGCGCTGTTGGGCCGCCGAGAGCAGTGAGACATAGGTGCGAAGCAGGATGCGCTTGAGAGGATGCCCGGGGGCCGCCACGCCGAGGTAGAGTCGACCCGGGTCGCGCGTGTTCACCTCGAAAAGTAGGTCTCGAGCGCGTCGATGCCCGCGGGCGGGAAGGTCGCGGTCACCTGTCGACCGTAAAGAGCGCGAATCTGGTCGGCCGCGTGGTTCGCCGTGGCCGTGGAGGCGACCATCTTCGGCGGGACCGCGGTCCCGTCGACTTCACGGGTACAGAGCGCTTCGATCGGAATCTCATAGAGACCGACCATGGTGCCTAGCGGGCCGGTAATCAGATGCAGCTCGTCCTGCACGATGAGCTCAGGGGGCAGCAGCCCATCCGCGAGCTGCGTCGCGCCTTTGGGGGCTCTGTCGAGCGGGCCAAAGAAGCGTTCGCCTGCCATCGCGTTCACGCGGCCGAAGAGCATGCCTGCTTCGCCGCGCCAGGGCATCATGGCGAACTTGTCGACGGTGGCGATGATGAACGACGGGAGCTCTCGATAGACCTGGTCGTCGACGAACACCAACGGCAAACCCTCGGGGTTCGGGTTGGCGAACTCGCAGTTGCCGGCGTTGACGCAGCGAACGATCAGACGCTCGGGCTTTTGGGTGCTTGGCCGAAGGTCGAAGCCTGCCTTCTCGAGCTTGGTGCCGCACCAGGGGCAGGCCTCGAGCGGGCACGGCGAGGTGTCGCGGCGCTGGTTCTTGTAGTCGCGTAGCTGCTCGGCGATGGCTTTCATGGTGTTGGCGGTGGCACTTCGACCGACCCAGAGGCCGACGCTGAACCGCGTGGTGCCAAGAAGCTTTGGGTCTTGCATGCGCAAGACTTCGAGCGCGCAGATCAGCGCCGTGGCGCGCTCGAGCTGATCGAGCGTGAGGAGGCGAAGCGTGTAGCGGAGAATCACCGCAACCCCGAGGCCTTGGTGGGGCTCGGCGGCGCCGCGCATGCGTCGAAGCAAGAGGGTGAAGGCGATTAGCCCGAGATAGGCCTCGGTTTTGCCGCCGCCAGTTGGAAAGAAGATGAGCTCTGCGACTTTGCGGTCCTTGTGCGTGGGATCGACGGTGGCGGCGATGTTGAGCAGCAAAAAGGCAAGCTGAAACAAGCGCCAGGACGGCGCCGAGCCATCGGCGTAACGTTCGGGCGAACGGCGTCGGGCGGCCGTGGACATGGCCTCGTTGGCAAGCCGGAACGCCTGAAGGGCTTCGGGGTTGGCCTTGAGCACGGCAATGCCTTCGGCGATGCGCAAGCGGGCCTGCTCGGCCTCGTCCATCAGCTGGCCTTGGGTTTCTTTGCGGTCAGCGGAGTCGAGCGGAACTTCGCGCGTTTGTGCGATCCAGTCCCCGTAGGCTTCGGGCAGCTTGGTGAGGGCGGCGTCAACCGAGGCGGCGTCGCCTAACTGGGCAAGGGCCTCCATGCTGACTTCCACGCCTTCGAGGGGGCGGGCGTCGACGAGCTGCACCTCGGCTTTGGGGAGCCAACGGGTTTGGACCGCGTGCACCTTTCCATCGGTGTCGGGGTCGGCGTCGGGGCTGGGGTCGGCAACCGGGACGACCGCGATGTTGTGGCCGACGCCGTACTCGACTTCGCCACGGTACTGGAGCTCGGCGATGCGGGCGTCGGTGTCGAGCAGCGAGCGCTCCCCGCGGCGGTTGGGGCGTTTGATGAGAGGCGTCGAGGCGCGAAGCTCCATCTGCACTTGAAAGAGCGTGTGCTCGTCACGGTTGTCGTGAATGGGCTGCCGGTTGACGAGGAAGAGCGAGAGCGCGCGGGTGCCCTGGGGCACGCCAATGCGCTCGCAGTGGTGCACCGGGGCAAGGCGACCGGTGAGGCGAACGCCGACGACGTCCGGAAGCGCGATGCCTTCGCGAAGCGTTGCTTGATCGAGCGGCACCGAAACGGTGACAGGGCCGTAGGGGACCCGGCGCCAATGCTTGAGGCCGCGGCCCGGCTGCCCCTCGGGCTTGACGTACTCGACGTCGTACTGGGCCCAGGAAAGCGTGACTTCGACGTGATCGAGTTCCTGCGCGCGGGGCACGAACACCGAAACACCAAGGGACGCCGGGAAGAGTTTGCGCTGCTTGGGCTCTTGTTCTTCAGAGCCGGCGTCTTCGGCAGTGCTGTCGTCGCCTGCCGCAAGCGCATCATCGTCGTCTTTGCTCTCGCGATCGTCTTCAGGAACAAGAAAGCCGGTGAGATACCAAGAGCTAGGCCGCTGCCGCAGAAGCTCGCGCGACTTTCCATGCGCCTCGATGCCTTCGAAAGGTCCAACAAGGTCGGCGTACAACGCCCCCACCAAGTGGTCTCGTACTCGAGTCCGCTTTTCCCCCATGAGTACAGTATGGAGACTCACAAGTCGCGACCCCAAATCGGATTGGGGATTGGGGAAGATCGAGTCGCTAGTTGACCGTGGGAGTCGCGGAGACCTGGTCGATCCACCAGAGGGCGACCTCTTGGAAGGCTTCCATTGCGGCTCGGTCCTCGAGAACGCGCATTTCGAAGCGCGGGCGGCGGGCGAGCTTGTCGATGGGAAGGTCGATACCTGGAATCGCGTTCAGTCGGTTCATGAGTTCGGCGCGGAGCACCGGGTCTTCGAAAGGAGGCTTGCGTGCCATGAGATCGAACAGGATGGCGATTTCGCCGTCCGTGCGGAAACGAGCGAAGTGATGCTTCTGTCCCCCGTTTTGAACGATGGGGAGGAAGCTTCCTTTGCCAACCCAGATCGTGGTCGTGTGCTCCGCGAACCACAGTTCGAGCGATTCGCAGACGGGACGGCAGGCCTCTGTGAGCGCAGCCCAGAAGTCTTGCATGGTGCCGTTTCGACGAGCGGCGCGCCGCGTCTCCTTGTGTTTGTCGCGCAGGCTTACCTGGTACTCCTCAGTGCCCGGTATGGGTACGATCTGACGAACGTCGGCGATAAGCGACTGGTCGATCCGGTAGAGTTCGAGCTGGACGCACCGAATGTCGAGATCGCGCTCGTTGAGCCAGAGCACTGCGGTGGTCAGCTCCTTCGAGAAGCTTCCACACACGAGAATCACGCGCACGTCGGCGACGGTGGGTTCGTCTTGGTCTTCGATGCTGAGGAAGTCTTCGAGGAGCTCTCTGGCATTTTCGCTCGAACCCTCGGTCTGAAGGAAGCGCGAGTAGGTATCGACGACCTGTGCAAAGGAAAGGGGTGCAACCATCGCTGCGTACCGCAGGGCTTGGAGCTCCATGTGCGTGCTCGAATCGCGCTTGAGCTCGATGACCACGAGGTTTGCGTCTCGGTCGATCGCCAGGAGATCGATACGACGCCGACTATCCTCCCAATCGCCGAACTCCTCGGCGATCACCAAGAGGTCGGGGTCGATGACCTCGATGTGCTGCTTGAGCAGCCGCTGAAGGTCCTGCCTCTCGCGAAGCCCTTCAGTCGCGAGCGACGTCGCGCGCACCTGCTCAAGAGCATTGTCCCCTACCCGTACAATCGCCATACGTTCCCCCGTTGACAGGGTAGCGAACTGGTGAGCCGTTGCACGGGCACTCGCGCCCGGCGCCTAATCCGCCTTCGCAAGTGTCTCGTCGCGCTGCGACTCTTCTTGCGGCGTGGTTTCCTGCAGACGAGCTTCACGCTCTTGGGCATAGCGCGCGAGCTCGGCGAGGCGGTTGTGTAGTGCTTCGTTGGCTGCGGTGGCTTCTGCTAGGTTCTTGCGAAGTGCAGATTCCGAAAGTTCCGCCGTCTTCGGGACCCCACCGACCTCTGCGACCTCTGGCGACTCGCTAAGTCCCAAGACCTCCGCAGCCTGCGCGAACTCCGCTACCTGCTGCTCGATGGCGTCGAGGTTCTGGGCGTAGTCGTAGACGCGGTAGGCGGTGAAGACTGAAAGGACGGTGGCGGCGGCAAGTAGTCCGCCGGCGATTCGTTGTAGGGTCGCGGCGATCGCGCTCTTGTCGGAATGCGAGTCGTTGGTCACTGGGGGCCTCCTTTGGCCAGGCGGATAGTGAGCTTCGGCATGATCTCTGGATTGGCCACGGCGACGTTCCGGTCGCGCAGCCCTCGAACGATGCGGTCCATCGTGACCATTTCGCTCTCCTGCTCGAGGAGCGGCAGATCGAGGTCGACGATGAGTTCGTCGTCGATGCATTGGAACTCGACTTCCGGCTGAAGTTCGCGCGCGATCGTCTCGCGGTCGATGGGCCGGACTCCGTGGTGCGGTTGTGGATACCAACTCTCGACATACGCGCGGACCTCGATACCAAGCGCCCGACATTTCGTATCGCCAGTCTTGAGGACGATGTCCGCCAGACCGCGCAGCGTGCGCCGGACGGTCGCCATGGTCTTGAGGCTCTGCACGCGCGCACGCGCCGCGAGTGTCTCCGCGGCATCTCGGCGCTGCAGGTGCGAGTAGCCGTCAGAGCAGGCCGTCCAAAGTCCCTCGGGAACCTCGGTGCGGGTGCACTGCGGCACGACGACAAACTTCGGATCGGGTACAAACGTCTCGAGCGGATTCCAGACGAAGTAGGCCACCGGCACCTCGGTGTCTGGAACGAAGGTCGAAGTCTCGGCGCAGTCCTCGAGCGTGCCCCCTGCATAGTCTGTGGTGCGACAGTCGGTCGCGGCCGCAGAGCCGACGCAGCCTCCGAGAAGGAGAGATGCAGTCAGTGACAGCAACGCGCTTCGGCCCACCCCCCAAGAGCGAAGCCCCGACATTCGCCCGATCACATTCGCACTGAGCTCCAAAACAGCACCTTTCCCTGAACCACCATGCTGAAGAGCGTTGCGCTGTGGCTGCAAATCTACCTGGGGATTTAGTGTGCTGGGTTACGTGCGCGCGACGGGTGACGCAGCAACAAGTTCAGCAGATTCAATCTGCTTGCGCCCGATGCCTGCACTGCCTACACTAGCTGCATGCAGTACACCATTCGCAACCTCCCGGAGCGGCTCGACCGGCTGATTCGTAAGCGCGCGGAGGAAGAGGGGAAGAGTCTGAACACGGTGGCGATCGAGGCGTTGATGGAGGTGTTTGGGTTGCGGGGGAGCACGCCGAAGGCGCGGGATCTGTCGGACCTCGCGGGGACCTGGGTCGAGGACGCGGCTGTGGACGAGGCGCTCGAGGCGCAGCGCCGCATCGACGACGAGATGTGGCGGTGAAGCTGGCGCTCGACACGAATCGGTACGTGGACTTGATGCGCGGCGATGCGGAGGTGCTGGCGCAGGTCGAGGGGGCGCGCACGGTGTTGGTTCCGTTCGTGATGCTCGCCGAACTTCGCGCCGGGTTTGCGGTGGGAACGAGCGGGCGCACAAACGAGCGGTTTCTGCAGCGGTTCCTTGCGCAGGATGGCGTCGAGGTGGCGTACGCGACCGAAGCGACGACGCATCACTATGCAGCGCTCTACCGACAGCTACGGGAACAGGGCACGCCGATTCCGACGAACGACCTGTGGATTGCGGCGTTGGTGACGGAGCACGGGGCGCGGTTGTTTTCGCGGGACGCGCACTTCGCGCATCTGCCGCAGCTAGACCTCGTGTGAACCGAACAGGCCGCGCGGCCTGTTGATGCCGGGGTCCGCGGCGCGCGCTACCAGCCGAGTTCGGCTCTGAGGAACGCGATGGTGTTGTCGGCCATGAGGGCGTGGGCTTGGGGGCCGGGGTGGTAGTTGTCGCAGGCGAGGTCGGGGAGCTCTTCGAGTTCGATGGCGGCGCCGGTGATTTGGGTGTCGCCGGCGGCTACGCGTTCGGCGATGGCGGCGTCGACTGCGGTGCGGATGAGCGCGGTTTCCGAGGGGCTCGGCAGCTCTGTCCAAATGCAGGCGATGAGGGCGTCGGGGTGCTGAAGGCGGATTCGTTCGAGAAGGGAAACGTAGTCGGAGACGAAATCGGCGGGGAGCTCGCCCTCGACGAAGTCGTTGGCGCCGAGCGAGACGAAGACGGCGTCGGCGGCGCGGATGGTGCCCGTGCTGCCGGCTTCGGTACCGACGACGCGGTCGTAGACGGGGAGCATCGGCTCGAGGACGACTCCCCTGCCCCCCCAGGCGACCGTGCTGAGCTCGGCGTCGAGCGCGCGGGCCGCGATGGCGCCCCATGTGACGAAGTGGTTCAAAGCCCTCGTGTCGCATGACTCTGCAGAGGGGTCGACGCCGGCGCCAACGCTCCAGGAGTCGCCGACGATTTCGAGCTGGCGGGCCTGCCGCGTGATGGAAAGCGGGTCGCCGTCGACTTCGACGGTGCTGACGGTGGTGGGGCCACTGAGGGCTTCGGTGCGACGGTAGACTTCGATGGTATGTTCGGTGTCGGGGAGGTCCGAGGCGAGTTCGTATGTCGCGCCCGCGCCGTTGGAGACTTGGAGCGGCTCGGGTTGGGGCTCGCCGTCGACGACCACGGTGAAGTATTCGCCGCCGCGAAACTCGACCTGCGCGGCGGTGCCCCGGAAACGGAAGGCAAAGCCGCTTCCGGACCAAGAGAAGCGGACGGCGGACGGGTCGGAGTCGTCGTAGCGACCGCGGTAGAGGACCTCCTCGACGACGGTCGGGCCGGGGTCGCCGGCTTGTCCGCCTTCGCCTCCGTTGCCGGCGTTGCCTCCGCTGCCGGGGTCGCCGCCGCTGCCGGGGTCGCCGCCGCTGCCGGGGTCGCCGCCGCTGCCGCCGGTGGCTCCTGCGCCGGCGTCGTCGGTCCCTCCACAGGCAAGCGAGCCGCTGCAGGCGAACACGAGGACGAGGGCGACACGGAGGAAGGACAGTGGGCGCATGGCGGCGAGGCTAGCCGATGGGGGCGAGTGTGGCTAGGGGGATCGGGTGCGCGCTACTGCGGCGGGCCGGCGGTGAATCGTGCGCGGAGCTGGGCGTCGCAGGGGTCGCCGGTGTTGTCGACGAGGCGGACGATGAGGACGTCGATTTCGCCTTCGGGGCCGAGGCACTCGTCGGAGTCTTCGAGGCGCCAACATGGGGCAGACGCGTCGTACTCGTAGATGCGGCTCTCGCCGCTCGATACCTGCGGGCCCTCGGGGTCGTTTTCCAATACCGAGGCGCTGACGATGAGGCGCGTGCCCGTGACGGCGGGGACTGTGCCCGCCGCGATGATGTCGAGGTCGTCGAGCGAGACGATGCCGCCGGACGCTTGGACGAGGTTGTCGCGATTGTCGTCGATGAGGACTTGTTCGTCGCCGGTGTCGTCTCGGAGCCGCACGCTGATGAAGAAGTCGCCCTCGCCGCCTGCGTCACACGACTCTCGGACCGAGAGCGAAAACGCCTCGACCTCGACGTCGATGGTAGGCCCGCCGCCACCCATGCCGCCGGCGCCAATCGGGGCTGACGCGCAGTCGACGAGCTCGGTCTCGGCAACTCCGCAGGTGTCGTTGTCGAGGGTGTCGCAGCTTTGGTTGGCGTTGACGCAGCTGAGGACGAAGCTCGCATCGCTGCTGCAGTCGGGGTCTTGCTCGCTCGGCCACTCGGCTTGGCATGCGCGGGTGCACGCTTCGAGGCCGTCAGTCGGGTCGAAGCCGCCGACCGCGCAGCCGAGCTCTGCTGCCTCTCCCCCGTCGCACACGAGGCCGCAGGCGCCCGAGGTATCGACGGGGTCGTCGGTACCGGCTGAGTCGTCGCTGCAGCCCGCGATTGCAAACGTACTCAGCATGCCGAGGAGGCCAATGCGCGAGGTGATTCGTCCGATGCTCATCTGATTCCTTTTCCGAGCCGAGGTGTCTTGCTGGGTGGCACGGTATGGGATGTGCTCGGGGGCATCAAGAAAGGGCCGCCGAAGCGCATGGGATGGCCGCGGACGCGGTGGCGGCTTTTGCCCTTGCGCCGATAGATTGGCCGCGGGAGTCTGTCAGAGGCAGCCCTTTGGGGGCGCTTCTGCGACAGATGCCGACGAATTCCCGGACGGCCCGATGAGAGCGGCCTGCTTCGAGCTGCCAGCAGCGGCGCTGTTGTCGACGCTCCTGGTGGGTTGCGCCGATTCGACGAGCGAGACGTCGCCGCCCGTCGAACTGCCGACCGTGCCATGGGCGGTCACCGAGTTCCCGAAGCTTTCGCCGAGCGTGACCGACGTCCCCGAGGAACGGGTTGCGCTCGGCAGGCTTCTGTTCTTCGACCCCATCATGTCGATCGACAGCGAGACGACCTGCGGGAGCTGCCACAGCGAGTTCTGGGGACTGAGCGATCAGCTGCCCGTCGCACTTGGCCACGGCGCGGGGCCGGTCGGCGGGCCCTTTCGGGAGGGAACGAACTTCGGCCGTCGCAACACCCCTGCCCTCTTCAACATCGGGCTCCGGGAGACGTTCCTATGGGACGGCGGTGCATCCTCCCTCGAGGAGCAGGCGATCATGCCGCTGCGGGCCGAAGAAGAGCTTGCGCTCGACCCCGAGGTTTTCATCGAGCGCCTATCGGACCGGTCGGTATACGACGCCTACGTCAACGGGTTCGTAGACGCATTCGACGAGGAGCTCGTCGAAGGAATGTTCCGGTTTGCGGCGATGGGCTGCGACGAATGCCACACGCCGCCCCTATTCGAGTCGGAGATTTTCGCCAATCGTAACGTGCCGCCCAGAGAAGGCATCGAAGACGACGGGCTGGCGGAGATCACCGAGCTGCCCGAAGACCGGGGCAAGTTCCGGACGCCGTCGCTCCGCAACGCGCATGCGACGGAGCCCTTCTTTCACAACGGCTCCGCCTTCGACCTCGCGAGCGCCGTCAGGCATGAGCTCGAGCAGAGCGGGCAGCCGTTCACCGACGACGACGTCTATTTCATCGAACGCTTCGTGCACCGAGGGCTGCGCGATACCAGTCGCGCCCCGGTCCGCCCGAAGACGGTGCCTAGTGGGCTCCAAGTACCCGAAGACTTCCTCCCCTGAGCGCGGCGTGTTGCGCGACACCGCACTCGTCGTTAGGTGATGCCCATGCCGAAACCACTCATGTGCCCGCCCGAAGTGTTGGAACGTGACCTGACAGGGCGCCGCATCATCGTGACGGGCGCCAACTCGGGCATCGGGCTCGTCACCGCCAGGCAGCTCGCGAAGCAGGGCGCATCCGTCACGCTCGCCTGCCGAAACGAAGCCGAGGGCGAAGCGCGCGCCGGCGAAATCCGGGCGGAGGCTCCAGGCGCCGACCTCGAAGTCCGGAAGCTCGACCTCGGCAATCTCGGTTCAGTGCGCGCCTTCGCGGAACAGTTTCTCGCTGAGCACGATTCGCTGCACGTGTTGATCAACAACGCGGGCATCATGAACACACCGCAGTCGAAGACGGTCGATGGCTTCGAGAGCCAGATCGGGGTGAACCACCTCGGTCACTTTCTTCTGACAGAGCTGCTTCTCGACGTGCTCAAGAAGAGCGCGCCGTCGCGCATCGTCGTCGTCTCGAGCTGCTACCACGACGTCGCGATGGGTCGTAAGGGGGCAATCGAACTCGACGACCTGCACTTCGAGAGTCGAAAGTACGATGGCTGGACAAGCTATGCGCAGTCGAAGTTGGCCAACGTGCTGCATGCCAGGGCCTTGGCGAAGCGCCTCGAGGGAACCGGCGTCACCGCCGTGAGCGTGCACCCGGGGTGGGTGCGAACGCGACTCATCCGCAACTCGATGCCCACCTGGATGCAGGACTACGTGCTACGGCCTTTCCTCAGCATGAGCGGCATGGTCGAACCGTGGGAGGGCGCGCAGACTTCGCTCTACGCCGCGATTGCCGACGACGTCGAACAACACGCCGGCGCCTACTACAGCCAGACAGGCACCTACCGCGACAAATCGAAGAACCGTGGCGGTTGGCCGCTCGAATCGCCCAACCCCAAGGCACACGACGACGAGATGGCCGAGCGCCTCTACGAGCGCAGTCGAGAATTGGTAGGCCTAGCTGGCACCGCGGCCGCGTAGCGACGACCGTCGACTTCAGACTTCTAACCAGACAGCACGATGGTGCTTTGAAACACTAGAAGAGTGGACGCGTGTAGAACGCGACGCCGACGAAGATATCCCACACGCCGAACTCGACGGTGCTCCGACTCGAACCTTTGGTGCCTGCTGCGATCAGCTCTGGGAATGCAAAGCCCGCGAAAAGGTCGATGAGGTGCTTGTCTTGCTTTTTCCAAGTACCGCCAGCGCGGAAGCCGAGGGGGATCGCAACGCCCTGGACCTGCGTCGGCGCGGGAGTGAAGTCATTGCCCAAGTTGACGAACCAGACGCCGGTTTCAGCTGCGATGAAGGCGCGGTCAGAAAAGTTGTAGTTGACGATTGCCGGAATGCGAATGTCGGCGCGTTTCACAGAGCCGAACGTCCCGCGCACCTCGATGCCCGTATCGACGGAGAGCTTGTCCCTGGGTGTGATTCGGAGTGGCAAGGCCGCCTCGAGCGCGAAACTGCTGTCGGCGGAGGTTGGGATGACGAAGATGAGGTCCCCGGCAAAGTCGAGCTTTTCCCGGTGCAAGAAACGATATCGTCCATACACGGGGATGTCTCCGTACCCGAAAGACGGTGTGAAAGTGAGCGCGACGAGTCCCTCGTAGTTCTGTTGAAGCGATGAGCCGGTGCGGTAGTTGTTGATGCCGAGCTCCAAGTCGTCGAGTACGCCGATGGAACCGCCGAGTGTCATTCCGACAATGGTATCGACGCCATCGTCCCAGACGGTGACGATCCCATTCGCACGAACCATCCCCTTTTGCATCGTGAGCGGGCGCACCGAATAGCTCTTGGGATAGGTCCATGCGCTCTCGTACACGTCGTCTTGCGCAACCACGGTGCGGGGCAGAAGCGCGATAGCTGCGATGAACAGCCCCGCGTAGTTGATGGTTGAGTACCTCATGACGCTCTCGCTTTCGGGGTCCCGCTAGGCTGCCTCCTATGAGGCGCCGGCGGTTGCTTCCCGTCGAGGCAATACGCCTTGTCAGTAGTGTCGTCGACCTGAATTGGGAGGACGCGCAGAGAGCGCTGTCCATCCAGAGTCGATCCACGGTAAGGTGCCGAAGGACGGTCCTGGCGCAGGAGGAGCACCCATGAAACGAAAGACTATCGAGCGGATGCTATCGACGGTCTTTCTTGCCGCGTGGATGCTCGCCCCGAAGGCTGCGACGGCGCAGGGCGCTGCGGCGGGGGAGTCGCCGACGCTATTCGCAGATCTCTCTTCGAGTACGCGCATCTACCCGAACGCCGACGCCGCACTCACAGGGTTCGCGTTGGGGGCGCTGTATAAGCCCTTCGACAAGTGCATCCATTTCGCGGGAGAAATGTTTGCGCGGTTCGGCCGCAGGGATGCAACCCCCGACGATCTAAAGATGCGCACGGCAGGAGGAGCCATTGGTGCCCTTTGGGGTACAGGGGACTGGAACCGCTGGTTCGGGGCGGGCGCAATGTTCGACCTCGGATGGGGTCGCGTCGGAGCACGAAACGAGTTCGTGTCGACCGCGTACCTCCGCGCGCTCCTCTACTGGCGACTGCGCGGGGAGTTCTGGTTGGGCCTCGACCTACGCACGGGGTACGTGATTGCGCCAGTCACAGTCGGCGGCGTCGGAATCAAGGGCCCCGTACTCGGCCTTGGGATCGGGGTGTCCTGGGGCAAAGATGACGATGACTACGAAACGGAACCCAAGGCTGCGCTTTAGCAAAGCCACATAACCACGCTCACAGTCGGAGGTGCCTGTAATGGACCAACTTCTATTTCATCCGAAAGTCGTTCATTTGCCGATCGCTCTCGCGATTCTGATGCCGCTCGTCTCCGGGGGGGCGGTATTGGCGTTGTGGCGGGGATGGTTTGACCGCCGGGTCTGGGTGATTGTGCTTCTGTTTCAGACGGCGCTGGCCGGGTCCGGGTTCCTCGCCATGAACACCGGCGAGGCCGAGTACGAGCGGGTCGAGGAAGTCGTCCCCGAACGGTACATCGAAGCCCACGCAGACGCCGCCGAGACCTTCGTATGGGCAAGCGTGGTTGTCTTGGCGCTCATGCTTGTGCCGCTGGGACTTCGCGACGGGCGTCTGAACACTGCCGCTGCCGTCGTCTGCTGCGTCGGGACATTGGTGGTGTTCGGACTCGGATACAGGACTGGCGAAGCCGGCGGCCGACTCGTGTATGAGCACGGCGCGGCGAAGGCATACGTTTCGGCTCCGGCGGTGTCACCGCGATACCAAGATGGAGATTTCGAGGAAGAGTACGACGACGACGGCGAATGATTGATCGACACCGAGAAGTGCATCGTACCGATCGGATCGGTTGGCTTCGCGCAGCTGTGCTGGGAGCGAACGACGGCATCGTCTCGACCGCAAGCTTGCTCGTGGGGGTGGCCGTGGCCGACGCGACGCATCAAACCATCATGGTCGCCGGAGTCGCTGGCTTGGTCGCCGGCGCAATGTCGATGGCAGCCGGAGAGTACGTATCGGTGAGCGCCCAGGCGGACACCGAAGGCGCGGAACTCGAGCGCGAACGCGCCGAGCTCGCGAGGGACGGCGAATTTGAGCTCGATGAGCTGACCGCGATTTACGTTGACCGCGGATTGGACGAGGCGCTAGCACGACAGGTTGCCCAACAATTGATGGCACACGATGCGCTCGGGGCACACGCGCGCGACGAACTGGGTATCTCGGCGGTGATGAGCGCCCGACCGATACAGGCAGCGCTTGCTTCGGGAACGACTTTTGGGGTGGGCGCCGCGTTGCCGCTTTTGACCGCGTTTGTGTTGCCGCAAGAACTGATCGCGATGGTCGTCTCCGTCACGTCGTTGGGTTTTCTTGCCTTGCTGGGCGGGGTCTCTGCGCGTATCGGTGGCGCCCCGGTCGGAAGAGCCGTGGCTCGCGTCACTTTCTGGGGCGCTCTAGCGATGGCAGCGACCGCCGGTATCGGCGCGCTAGTCGGAGTTGCGGCGTAGTTCTAGAGCTCAACTGAACGCGAACGCATCGCTCAGACTTCTAACCAGACAGCACGATGGTGCTCGAGCGATAGCCCATCGACGAGTGAGAGGCGCGTACCCGTCAAATGGTCGAGCGCCTCGCCGCTAGCTATCCAGGGAGTGAGAAAGCGTGCGTCGAGGCGCTCCGTAGTCTCCGAGAAGTTGGTAACCACGAGGATTCGCTGCTCCCCGTGGGCACGCAGATACGCAAAGATCCGTGGGTTCTGGGTCTCGACCACCTCCATGCCGCCATCGGCTAGCGCAGGAAGCTTCTTCCGGAGATTGAAGAGCTTCGACGTCTCACGGAAGAAGCGCCACTCGATCGTTTCGAGGTCTCCCAGGTCTTCCTGCGCCTCCCAACGCTTGCGGCAGCGGTGCACCCAGCGGCTGTCGTTCACCTTCCGCGGATCGTGAACGTAGGTGTAGTCGTTGACCATGCCGTACTCATCACCTGCGTAGAGCAGAGGCAGTCCCCCGATGCTCACCTGAATGCCCATGAGCAGCGTGATGCGGCGCACGGCTCGCTCGATTAGCTCGCTGTCGTCTCGCTCGAGCGCCTCCTCGAGCCCGGCGAGCGACGAGAGTGTCCCCGAAACGCGCACGTCGCCCGTGAGCGCGTTCTCCTGGAACTTCTTTCCACGCGCGTACGACCCCGGAAACTCGCCGGTATAAAACTGATTCAGAAAGCGCCGATGGCTCGCCGGGTCGATCCCCACACTCCGTGCGTCGTCATCGTCGAAGGTCCATCCGATGTCGTCGTGGGAGCGCAAGTAGTTGATCCAGGCACAACCTGCCGGAAGCCGAAAACGGGTGCGCATCGAGTGCTCGAGAAGCCGCACGTCCCGGGTCGCGAGCGCCTCCCACAGGAGCGCCATGAGAAGGGGATTGTACGAGAGCTGGCATTCGTCCGGATGAACGTAACGAATCACTTCGTTGGGATGCACGATCGCCTCGGACTTGAAGAGTAGCGCTGGGGCCACGATCCGGGCCATCGCGTTGAACGCCCGGATGATGGTGTGCGCTTCCGGCTGGTTCTCGCAATCTGTTCCGAGCCGCTTCCAGAGAAACGCCACCGCGTCGAGCCTGAGGACTTCGACGCCGCGATTCGCGAGGAACAGCATTTCCTCGGCCATGCCGCGAAACACCTCGGCGTTGGCGTAGTTCAAATCCCACTGGTAGCTGTTGAACGTCGTCCAGACCCAACGTTCGAGCTCGTCGTTCCAGGTGAAGCTGCCGGAGCGCACCTGGGGAAAGATGTCCCGGAGGTAGCGCTGGAACTGATCGGGAAGCTCGCGATCGGGAAACGTGAAGTAAAAGCCCATGTAGTCCGGGTCGCCCGACTTTGCCCGAACTGCCCATTGGTGCTCGTCCGAAGTGTGGTTGAACACGAAGTCGAGCACCAGACTGATGCCCTCCTCCCGAAGGACGGCGGCGACTTCTTCGAGCTCCTGCATGGTGCCGATATCCGGGTTGATCGAGCGGTAGTCGCTCACCGCGTACCCACCGTCGTTCTCGCCGTGGGGAGAAGAGAAAAGCGGCATCAAGTGCAGATAGGTGAGGCCGAGCTTCTTGAAGTAGGGGACGTGGTCCTTGAGCTTGGCCAACTGATCGCTGAAGAGGTCGACGTAGAGGACGATGCCGACCATCTCCTGAGACTGAAACCAATCCGGCGTTGCCTCGCGTCGTTCGTCGAGGCGGCGTAGGTCTTCAGGACGGTCGAGCCAGGACTCGACGAGCGACCGAAGAATGCGCTCGAGCGTGTAGTGGAAGTCGTATTGCCAGCCATAGAGCTCGTACAGATGCGAGAATAGGCGCTCCCACTCGCGATGAAGCCGGCTCTTGAAAGCGTGCCAGTCGAACGCCACCGACTCGAGTCGCGCTCCGTACGCCTCTTCCATCTCGGGGATCAAGCGCTTCAACGACTTGCGGGCCTGCTCCGGCTTCCAATCGTGAGCCCCGTTCATCGGCTCTCCTTCATCGGCGCTCCGGGGACGCCGGCGCAAGCACTAGCGCCGTACGAGAAGGGAGATAGAGGCTCAGAAAATGGCGCTGGATCCGATCCGGGAGCGCGTGATGGGTGATACCCGGATCCTGCCGGTCGAACCCTCCGTATGCAGAACGATCGGTGTCGAGCACGGTGCGGTACTCCCCGGGCGCCGACGGAATCTGATAGTCGGTAAACGATTCGCTGGCGTGAAAGTTGATTGCGAACACGAGACCATCACGAAGCCACGCCAAGACTTTGGTCCGTTCATCGGCGTGGAGGAGGAACTCGTCCTGGCCGTCCGGTACGCCGTAGTCTCGCGCCAGGGTCATCAAGTCGCGATCGAACGCCGCCAAGTGGTGGAAACGCAGGTTCGGGTCGTCGGCCAAGGGCCACTGGCGTCGCGCATAGGCATAGGACCAGTGGTTTCCTTCGCGTGGGAAGTCGATCCACTCCGGGTGCCCGAACTCGTTTCCCATGAAATTCAGATAGCCGTGCCCTGCGGTTCCCAAGGTGGCGAGGCGGATCATCTTGTGCAGGGCGATACCACGCTCGACCGCGATGTCCTCGCTCGTCACCGACATCCCATCGTACATACGCGGCCCGAGCAGCCGAAAGATCAGGGTTTGGTCGCCCACGAGTGCTTGATCGTGAGATTCGGCGTAGCTGATTGTCGATTCGTCGCGCCTGCGGTTGGTCAGCTCGTACCAGAGCTTGCCCAGCGGCCAGGTCTCGTCCGGGACATCCTTGGCGAGCTCGATCCAGGTGTCGGCAACGCCCATGGCGAATCGATAGTCGAAGCCGGCGCCGCCCTCTGCAAGAGGAAGCGCCAGGCCTGGAAAGCCCGACACGTCCTCGGCGATCGTGACCGCGTCGGGCAAAACCTCGTGAATCAGTTCATTGGCGAGGCTCAGGTACGCGAGCGCATCCTCGTCGACATCGTTGCCGAAGTAGTCGTCATAGCTGGTGAAGACACGGGCCAAGCCGTGACCTAGGTAGAGCATGCTGGTGACACCGTCGAACCTGAAGCCGTCCACGCGAAACTCATCCATCCAGAAACGACAGTTGGAGAGAAGGAAGTGCAGAACCTCGGGTTTGGCGTAGTCGAAGCAGCGCGAGTTCCAGGCAGGGTGCTCGCCTCTCGGACCCTCGTGGAAGTATAGGCTCTGGCTTCCATCCTGTGCCGAAATGCTCTCGACCTCGTTTCGGGCGGCATGGGAATGAACGAGGTCCATGAACACCCGGAGCCCCATCCCGTGTGCCTCGTCCACCAGGGCCTTGAGCTCCTCGGGTGTGCCGAACCGGGACGAACAGGCAAAGAAGCTCGACACCTGGTAGCCGAATGAGGCGTAGTACGGGTGCTCGGCGAGGGCCATGATCTGCACGGCTCCGTAACCTGCGTCGCGTATGCGCGGTAGGACGTTCGTCCGGAATTCGTCGTAGCAGCCGACCCTCGGGTCCGGCTGCGCCATCCCGACGTGAGTTTCGTAAATCAGAAGCGGCCCGGGGCGATGCTCGGGCCTCGCGTGAAGCCAGCGATACGGCTCCGACGGGCGCCAAACCTGCGCGTTGAAGCTGCCGGTCTCCTGGTTCTGCACCACGCGGCGGGTCCATGCAGGGAAGCGGTCGCCTCCCCCACCGGGCCACTGAACCTCGAGCCGATATGGATCTCCATGGGAGAGCATCGCCTCGGGAAGCTCGATCTCCCACACGCCCTGCTCTCCTTGAGGTTGCAACGCGAATCGCGGGTCCGCGCGCCAGTCGGTGAACGGCCCCTTGAGATGGATCGAGGTAGCATGCGGCGCCCACTCGCGGAGGACCCATCGCCCGTCACGGAAGTGCAGCCCGAAATACTCGTGACCAGATGCCAGCGCCGGCAGATCGAGCCGTTGACCGGTGATGCGACGCCGCATCGTCTCGATGTGATGCAACCGTCGCAGCAGAACCGAACGATACGGGGCCAGAAGCGGATCACGCTCGATCAGGCGGTCAGCCTTCTGTTCCTGCGTGGCAGCTTCGGTGTGCGCGTGAGTCATATTGGCGAATCGGAAACAGTGCGCGCCGCCCGTCGAGACCAGAGCGTGAGAACGCATGCTCGACGTCCGTCCGGAAACCGAATGCCCGATTGTCTGGTACGATATTGCGCATGCACAGCATCTGGAGCAAGTGGGCCGCTTGGTGCTTGGCACTCGCCGCGAGCCTCAGAGCCAGGGCCCAGGATGGCGGGCCCCAAAAAGAGATCGCCGAAGCTCTGGAAAACACGCACGAGCGCGTCGACGTGCTGGGGTCGCGTTTTACCGAAATCGGAGAGCAGGCCCTCCAACTGCTGCCCCTACTTGGAATCGCGCTGGGTGTCGTGGCGCTTTCCACGCTCGTCGCGCGCATCGTGACTCGAGGCGACTGGCTCTTTAGGTGGATTAGAAATCGATTCCTTCGAGATCTTGTCCGGCACTTCACCGCGATCGCTCTGATCGGCCTGGGTGTTCTGGTAGCGCTGGAGCTCCTCGACGCGACCTCGCTGGTCGGCGCTGCGATCGGCGCGGCCGGAGTCGTGGGCATCGCTGTCGGGTTCGCGTTTCGCGACATCATGGAGAACTACCTCGCTGGGCTTCTGCTGAGCATGAGGCGTCCGTTCGCGCCCAACGACTACATCGCCATCGACGGTCACGAAGGACGAGTGGTGAGACTCACATCGCGCGCCACCGTGCTCCTCACCCTCGAAGGCAATCATCTCCGCATTCCAAACGCCAAGGTGTTCAAGGCCGTGCTGCTCAACTACACGCACAATCCGCAACGGCAGTTCGATTTCATCGTCGAAGTCGGCGTAACCGAAGACCTGGTTCGCGCTCAGGAACTGGGAGTCGAGACGCTGTGCAATATGGACGCGGTGATCGCGCAGCCGCCTCCCTTCGGGCTCATCCAAGAGCTAGGAGCTTCGAGCGTTCCCATTCGCTTCCATGCCTGGGTAGACCAGACGAGCACCGATTTTTTCAAGGCGAGGAGCGAGGGAATTCGACTGGTGAAGTCCGCATTCGACGAGGCCAATGTCGAAATGCCCGAACCGATCTACCGGGTCTATCTTCGAGAAGCGGTTCCAAGCCCTTCGCAAGAGACTGCGGATCTCAGTGCAACCATTCGGGAAGAGGGCGATACCGCAGCCGACGAGCAGTTCGACCTCCAGGTGGAGGCCGAGCGCGCCGAGGGAGGACCCGACCTCCTCGACGAAGACTCGCCGCGGGAATGACCTCAGCTCAGGAGCTATTCGCGCATCAGCAGGCTCGCAACCGTCTCCGCGTGCTCTTCGATCATCTTCTCTTCGAGCGGATCTCGTCCTGTGAGGCGTTTGCACTCGGGTGCGTGAGTGAAGATGAGCGACGTCGCTCCGATCAGCACGTAGAAGAGGTGCACCGGGGACGCATGCGGGAGCACGCCCGCGGCCTGCGCATCGCCGACTACCGCGCTGAAGAACTCGTACAATGGCGCGATGTGCCGATCGACCAGCCATTTCGTGCGGTCTGAGTCGGTTTTGCCTTCCTGCACCATGAGTCGCATCTGTTCCGGATGCAGCGCGGCGTATCGAACGAGGAAGTAGATCAGCAACCGCACGCGCGTGCTCGGGTCCGCATCTGCGAGCACCGCAGTCCTGAGTTCGAGCTGTTCACGAAAGCTTCCGAATAGGGAATCGAGCGCTGCCTTCCAGAGGCTCTCCTTGCTGCCGAAGTGGTAGGTGATGAGCCCCTGATTCTCGCTCGCGAGGGTCGCGATCTGCCTCGTTGAAGCTCCCTCGTATCCGTCGTTTGCGAACGCCTTCCGCGTCGCTCAGGTGCTGCTCACCATCAGCGTTTTCGAGTTCTTCGGCCCGATCGTCCGCGACACGAGCGTGACGCACCTTCTCAACCCTGAGTGGGTTGGCCACGCGCGGTTCCACTTGGCGTGGGCTCTCGTGTTCATGGGGTTGTCCGGTCTATGCAACCTGTACCTGATCTGGTTCCGCCGACCCTACCGGATTTCCAGCCTGTACCTTTCTTGGGTTTGGCAGGCGTGCAACGTCCTGGGGTTCTGGGGCGCCGCCGCGATCAACTCCTCCCCGCTGTTGGACTACGAGGTGGAGATGGGTTTCGTGCTCCTCGAAGACATTGACCCGTCGCAGCTCGACAATCCCTCCTTCGCCCCGCGGCTCGGGTACTTCATTGCCAACGACCTCTCCGCCCGCTCGATCGCGATCCTCGGTGAAGGGCGCCCCAATCGATTCGAGTACTGGGGGGCTTCGAAGAGCTTTGCTGGTTTCATGCCGATCGGCGACCGCGCTTGGGTCCCGGCAGCGGCGAGCCCCTCAGGGATCCCTTGCGTCGAAATCGAGGCGCTCGTCGATGGGGAGGTCCGGCAGCTTCAGTCGACGAACAACATGATCTACACCCCTGTCGACATGCTCCGTTTCATACACGCGGCGTTTCCGGACGCGCCGCTGTCTTCGCGCACCATCGTGCTCACAGGCACGCCCGGTGGTGTCGCCATGCAATCCCCGCGGTGGTTGGTTCGCCTCGGCGACCTAGTGGGCATGAGCCGCTTCAACAAACTCTCGGCAAAGCTCGCTGGCGACAGGTCTCGCTTCCTGGAAATTGGCGACCGGGTGACGGTGCGAGGGCAGGGACTCGGCAACGTGACCGTAACAATTGGCCACCGAGCTGACGACGGAACCTCGCAGTAGTCGCCACCAGTCCCATGAGTTCGCCAGCGCGATCGAGCGCAAGGCCTTTCGACCGCTAGTTCACCTCGCTACGGTGCGTATGGCTCTCTCTTGCTGACCTTGATCGCGGCGCCCTCGCCCGGCTTCTCGTCGACGCTCATCGCGTTCGCTGCCGCCACTTGCTCGACTGACCATTGGCTCTGCGCCCGCTTGGCGATCGCGCTCAACGTTTCGCCTTTCCTTGCTGTGACTAGACGCACGCGGTTTTCGTACACTTGTTGAAGATCAGCCTTTGTTGTGGTGCGAAACGTTGCCGCCGTGGCTTCGAATGCGGGACGGTGCTCCGCCCAGCGGGCCGGTGTGGTCGCGCCGAGCACCTGATAGACGAGGCCGTCCTTGGCAATCCATGCCAACAACAAGACAACCTCCCGCCCACCATCCACCAGACGGCCGACGGAGGCTACCGCCGGCAGTCCGTTGATCTTGATTGCCCTGCGCTCGCTTAGCGCTACCTGCGAAGCGACCTCGTCGGCTACCGCTGCGGGATCGTTTCCTTTGGCGGCCACCTGAAGCGCCAACACCGCGGACTCGTCCTTGGGAATGGCGAGCACGGCGTCCGGACTGTTCGCGTGGTTCCACCCGCGGGGAAAGCTCAACGTGAAGTCGAGCTCCGGATGCACGAAACGATTGTCGATGAAGACGCCTGCCCGCGCAGAATCGCCGACCACCAGTCCGTTGAGGCGCTCGACGAACGCCGTCCGGTCGACTGCGATACGGTTGGCGCGCGCCACCGTGAGCGTCGCCGCATACTCACGGCCCTCCCGCGCACGCTCAGGCGTCGTCGGGTGCGTATCGAAGAAACTCAGTTCGTTCGGGTCTCTGGCTCCAGCAAGGTTCTGCTCGCGCGTGAGTGCGTCCATCGTCGCCGCGAGCGCCGCAGGGTCCCAACCCTCGGCGGCCAAGTAATGCTGTCCAAGCCGATCGGCCTCCTTTTCCTGCTGCCGGCTGTAGCTGGCAAGCGCCAGATTGGCTGGAACCTGGCCCAGACTTGCAACCGTGGCCCCAACGTCTGGCGAGACCACGGACGCTGCGGCTCCGCCGATGCCGGCGAGAATCTGAAGAGGGATCCAACCTCGGCTCTTCGTTTCTCGTTTGGCGGAGTGGCGCCCGGCGACGTGGCCGACCTCGTGGCCAAGCACCGCGGCGAGCTCGTCTTCGCTATTCATGATCGCGAGAAGCCCGCGGGACACGTAGATGTGACCCCCGGGAAGCGCAAAAGCGTTGGGCTCCGCCATGTCGACGACGTGGAACGCGTAGACGAGGTGGCTGCGCGATGAGTGCTTCACGAGTCGCTGGCCAATGCGGTCGACGTAGGCGTTGAGGTCGGGGCTTCCCGCAAAGCCAATGGCCTGCTCTACCTGCCGGGCAGCTTCCGCCCCCAGTTTGATCTCGTCTTCCTCGCTCATCACGCGCTGCGTCCGCCGTGCACCGGGGTCGCTCGCGCAGGCGACCAAACCGACAGCGACGGCGACCCATACGAAGGAGGCCGCCGCGACTCGCCGCACTGATCTTCGATCTCGCATCACGTTCAGCGGACGTAGAAGCCAGCGCCTTCGTACACCGGGTCGTTGCAGGCTGAGCCTGCTGGCGTGCCGCACAGGATGTAGAGCGGCATGCGGAACTCGTCCCAGAAGCCCCAGCCATCGTCCGTCCCTTTCCAGGTCTCGTCGAAGGCCTCGAAAACGAAGATGGTCGACGGGCCTCCGGGGGATCCCTCCCAGCCCAGCATCAGGTCGTTGTACCACTTGGCGTTCACCTGAAGCGCGGCATAGACCTCGATTTCCTGGACGGGAGTGGTCTGTCGCCACTTCCAGCCGGTTTCGCCGACGATGATCGGTAGCGACTCACCCACTGTGACCATGGTGCCCGACGCATTGGAGTACTCGTAGTCGTAGACCGCCTGGTAGTTGGACTGTGCGGTTGCGAGCGCCGCGTTCATCATGGCCTCTGCGCGAAGCGGCCCGGCGGGCACAGCTTCCTGCTTCCAGTCCCACTCCCGGTAATTGGTGATCGGGTACATGTGGATGGACACGAAGTCGAGGAGCGGCAGGATGGTGTCCGGCTTCGAGCCATTCCTGTCGCCACCGAAGGAGTTCAGGCCTGCGTAGAAGGTGTAGTCGTCATCTGCAGTGACCGGCTGCGTCACGTTGTTTCGGGTCTCGGTGATGTAGCCCTCGAGGCAGTTCAACGGCATGAACCGAGAGAAGAAAGAGGTTTCGTTGCCGACGCTGACCGTCACGACGTTGTCGTACGTGTTGGCCAATCGAATGCCGGTGGCGACCTGATCATCGTTGATTTCGCTCTCGCACAAATCGTCGGGCAGGCCTTCGAGGAAGATCCCCTGCTGAAATCGCATTTGAGGGAACTCTTCCGCCGCGAGCCGGAGGATCTTCTCGGACACTGCATCCGCCCCGAACAGGCGCAGCAGGTTGTAGTCCGCCTTTTCCAACAGGCAGAGGTCCTCGAGAACGTCGGCGTCGCTCGGGATCTCGCCGACATCCGGACCGCCGGCTCGGAAGGCGCTGTAGTTCATGGGATTGCCGGTCTGATAAATCTCCGGCAGCGGTCGGAGTCCATCGCTAGTGCCGCCCATGCCTGCGCTGCCGCCCGCGCCGGCAACACCGCCCATGCCGGCAACACCGCCTGCACCAGCCGTGCCGCCCGCGCCTACTCTGTTCGCCATGCAGCCGCCCATGCCTGCCGTGCCGCCAGTGCCTGCGCTGCCGCCAACGCCTGCGCTGCCACCAGCACCGCCCATGCCACCGGTGCCGCCCGCCGCCGGCGACCCTTCGCTGCTACATCCAATGCTCAGCGCCGTCGCGGCCGCCAAACAACCCATTACGAGCGTTGTGATTCTCATTCAGACCTCCGCCTCACGAGAGACATCTGTGCTACGGATCGGGCGACTGGGTCAAGGGCGCACTTCGTCCGCGAGTCGACGCGTTGCGCGCCATTCGGTTCCATTCCCAGGTAGAGCCCGCCCGAGTGGGTCCCGCTGAAGGTCCAGTTCGAGGCGACGATTTGCCCCTCGCCTACCTGCGCCATGTGGCGAAGCTCGAGCACTGCTACATTCCTTGGGAGGTTCAGCGGCAATCGACGACTTCGTGCCGTACTACGCACCATGAAATGCCTCTTGCTCAACACGATAGTCATCGTCGCAAGCGCGTTCGGGGTGGTTGCTGGATGTGGCAAGGCGGTCGGAGAGCCGTGCGAAACCAAGGGCTCTGGGTTTACGGCATCTCATTCTTGCAAGACCAAGTGCATCGACAGGTGGGGCGTTCGTTGTCCAAGCGACCAAATCGTCCGTCCGGGGGTATGCGCTGGCGAGTCCGAATGCGAGGTCGGCCAATGCCCGGCTGGCCAAGCGTGTTACCACTTCGACGATCCGATCGAGGATCGCTCCTATTGTCTTCCAAGCGACGTGTGCGGGTCCTTGGAATCATCGGCACTCGAGCAATGGGAGCGCGATGCCGAAGCGACGGCCGCGGCGTCCCGGGCGGCATGGAAGAAGAAGTTCAACCGCAACTCGAGAACACCTACGGCAGAGCCACCGACGCCACAAGAGACACAGCCGTAGGCTTGACGAAACTCGACGTCAGCATGGGCTCCGGTGCAGCCGTTGCTAGCGCTGACCTGAGATCGGTCTTTCGGTTCATGCGATCCTGGCGTTTCCGCCGTTGACGATCTTTAAGTTCGCACGGATCATTGCGCGTCATAGCCGATGTCGAAACCGCGTTCACGTGTTGGGCAGTTTTCTCGAATGAGCGCGGAGAGCTATTCCACCCGGGTGTAGCTCAAGTCGTAGCGAACATCTTCGGGAAGATGGGGGCTCGAAATGACGACATCGAGGTTCAAGCGGTCCTTGCCCTGAGCGCTGAAGAGATTGACGCGCCGCCCCTTGTCGGTGCGGATCTGCTGGACGAGCTTGTCGCCCCGAATTCGGTGACGAATATTGACGACCGCGACCTGGGCCGGCGACCGCCACCACGAAGATGGCAATCATGGGAATCAGAATGTGGTGCGATCGGAACAACCTGGCCCAACCTCGCTCGGCAAGCCAGATCCCGCAACACATTCCTGCGCGCGGACGGATCCGGCGGGCAGATAGGCGAAACAGACCCGGTCTTGTGCGCGCCGCAACGCCACTCGACGTCTGGCAGCACGACATCGCGTCCGCATGGAGAACATTGCGTGAAGCAGCATTGACTCAACGATCCATGAGCGCACTGAAGGCGGCGCGCGTCGGCTCTTTGTCTAGGTTGTCGGCGATTCGACAATTCGATTGAACCGGCTCACGCGTCCGTCGCTGGTGGCCTCCTGGTAAACGAGCGAAAGAGCCTTTTCGTCGAACTTTTCGAAGAAATGGTCCCAGGCGATGGGCTCTAGGTCGCTCGCTCCCTCGCTCTCGGGAAACTGGAGGCGGATCACTCCGGCTCCGGTTCGCTCGGTCCCTGGAACGTGCGCGGGCTGACCGCCCCGTGCTTCCGTCCATTTACGTATGGTTTCGTGGTCTCTCGTAGTTCTCGTGATTCCTGACATGGATCTAAATTTCCTTTCATATCGCCGATTCAGGGGGCTCTTCTTCGAGCGCGCGGTGGCCGTGGCACCGAATCCTCGCTCAACCCTCGCCCAGCCCTTGCTGAGCGCGTCGACTCGGTGAACGCCAACGGTGCAGTCGCCCGCCCTTCGTAAGGGAAGGCGGCGAAGCGCACTCAGCTGGCTCTCCCCTGGCCCGCGTGACTATGAAAAACTACCATATTTGCTGCAAAAACACAAGTTCTTCACGCATTGGCCCGGCCCGGCGGTGCTCGACGCGGAACTCACGAAACTCCCAGACCGACTAAAGAGAGGCGCCTTCACGCGCTTCGGCAACAGTCGCCGTCGGCTCGGCCTGGACCCGCGCCAACGCGTCGAGGTCCGCAACGACGGCTTGAAGCTCCGACGCGAAGGCCACCCGCTCCGCGTTCGCCTCAGTGCCACGGCCGGCGAGCAGCCCACGGTGGGCGGCGAGTTTGAGCGCGTTTCGGAAGAGCTCGAGGGTGACCGATTCCGCACTGTGCAGCTGACCTTGGAGCACCCGTTGTTGACCGTAACCAAGCGAACGCTCGAGCAGTCGTTCCTCGTCGACCTTCGTATCGGAAGGCCAACGCGCCAGTTCGCCTGCCACGACGCAGTATGCATCGAAGAACGGTCTCAGCACCAAGTGGGCGAGGTGAGGATGGGCGCGCTCGAACCACAGCTCAAGACGCGCACTCGTCACCACAGGATCTGGCGCCTTGCGCTTCGTCCAGTCGGGATCGATCAGGTTGATCTCATCTTCGAGCTCGTCCTCGAAGTCTCGGCGTGGCGAGAAGAAGAACTCGAACTTCAACAGTTGCCTCAAAGACACGGCGTGGTTCCAGACCGCAGCTCGGAGTGCACATGAGTCGTGTTCACGCGCCATGAACATCGCCAGCTCCGCGATGGCCCGATTCACCACCAAGTGTATCAAGGTGTTGCGATAGAACGCTGCGACGAGGTGCTGGTCCGGGGCGATATGCCACACGGGCTGATGTCCTCCATCGAAGCGCTCGAGCACGCCTGAAGCGGTGAGCTTGTTCAATGCGGAAAGAACCCACCCTGGGTCTTGCGGTTGGACGGATAGCGCATGCGGCACGGTCGGGTGCATCTCAAGGTAGTCGAGAAGCGGCGTCAGGATTTCTCGAATTTCCTCGAGAGAGAGTGCACGTTCCGCTCCAAGGAGGGCGAGCGTCACGATGGCTGTCGGCACTGCAGGCGTCGCTCGATTGATCCGATGAGACACCTCGAGTGCAACACGTTCCACCTGTTTTCCGTCCGTTCGCCGATCGCGGTCGAGTTCGTCGAGCCTTGCCCGCATGTCGATCGGTTCGCCGAAGTCGATGTGGACCACTGTACTTTGGCTCTCCTGGCCCCGTGCGAAGCGAAGGAGCCAACGCAGGCCCTCGGGTTGTTTGGTGCCGCCGAGCGCCTCGTCCGTCATGGCTTCAACCTCCGGCAACTGATCGTAGACGACCGAGACCGGCACCATCATCACGTTGGCGTCGTCGCGGTGGCGTACCGCATCGACAACATACTTCAGCGCGCCGTACCGCGGCGGACCTAGTTTCCCCGTACGCGTGCGACCGCCCTGCAGCGACCATGTGAGATTCCGGCGCTCGCTGACGAGATGCGCGAGATAGGTTCGCAACGCGAACCGATACACCGGATCATCGCGCGTCGCGCGTCGAATGTACAGAATCCCCGCGCGACGGAGAATCGGCCCGAGCGGCCAAAAGTCGAGGTTATCGCCGCCGAGGACGAAAGACGGCTGCATCCCATGCTGCTGGATCACTTGTTCGAGATAGAACATGTCGAGATACGAACGGTGCGAGGGAAGCCATGCGATCGCATGTTCTCGATCGGTCGCCTTCAGTCGGTGCAGGGCGTCGTGATCGACGTCGATCCGAAAGCGCCGGGACAGCAGCCCCGCGATCATCCGGTAGGCGCGGGTCGCAAGCCAATCATGCCTGGTCGTCATCTCGTGAAGCGACTTCGCGGTCAGTCGTTCAACTGTACCTCGCTCCTCACCGAGTTCGGCGCAGAGTTCTTTGAGGCCAGCACGGCATGGCTCGCTCCTTAGGATCTCGTCGACGATGGACTGCATGAGTCGCTAGGTTGTACGCTTTTGGTGAATCAGCCAAGCGAGCACCAAGAGACCGACGGCGGCCGAGACCACAGACCCGCCCAGGATCCCCACCTTGTCCGCGCGAGCGCTCAACTCGGCAAGGCGTTGCAATGGTGCGCAGGGGCTCAGACGGGGGAAGAGTCGGTCGTGGCCGCACAAGGAGCAGGGAACCACCACATCGGCTAGCTCCCCTCAGTCGGTCGGATGGAAGCGTCCGTCCCGTCTCTTTTGCGTGAGATGCTCTGCAGTTGGGCGTGCGCTCCGAGAGCCAAACCGACAGCGATTCCGAATACCGTTCGGACGCGTCTCGCGACGGCGACTGCGAAGCCGGAAGCCGGATCGAGATTCGCCAACTGGAAGACGCCGGCGGTCCCTGCGGCCATCACCCCGACTTGCGAAGGAACGAACGCCCCGATCCAGACGATGAGTTGGCTGCTCACTTGCGTCAGCAGTGCGACCAGGACCAGTTGGTCGCTTGGAACAATCGGAACCAGGAGAAAACCAACTTCAACGACCTGCATGATGCGGACGACCAGAATCCACAGTCCCGCGCGGGCGACTGCTCGTCGATCACCATGCAGCGTCGACCTCACGCTGGCATCGACTTGGTCAGCGCGCTGAAGCGCCGTGTCGTCGATCCATCGGGCGAGAAAAGGCAGTCGCCGCAAGAGGCGAAAGGTACGGGCCGCCAACGACTTGGTGGCTACGAAAAAGAAGACCGCGATCCCGGCGAAACTCAGCGCAGCCCCCGCTAGGATTGGGACGGTAGCGCCCCGCATCGTAGGCAGAAAGAACAAGCATATGAGGGCGGCAACTAGATTGAAACAGCCAATGACAAATGCGTTTTGGATATTGTAGATGATGAGGGACGCAACGGTTTCGGTGGTCGGCACGCCTTTGCGCGATAGGAGGGTCGTCTTCGCGACTTCGCCAACGCTGCCCCCTGGGGTCAATGCATTGATGGCATGGCCCATCCAGTTGACGCGGAGCATCGCGGCGTATCCTGGATCGTGACCCGCGGATCGCAGAAGAGTCTGCCAGGCGCGGGTCGCCGCGAGTTGGTTCCCAACGTAGGCCAACACCGATGGAACGACGAACCAACCGATGCTCTCTAGCTGCTCTCCGATCGTGGCTGCATCCAGGCGCACAAGCAGGAGAACAAACAGGCCTATCCCGAGAAGCAGGAAGAGCACGTTGAGCGTATCGCGGATCCGAAAAGGCGTTCTAGTCAGGGATCTTCCCATGTTCGAGCAAGTGGTCGATCAGGGCATCCTGGGCACAGGTCAACAACACCGTGTACTTGTCTCCGGCTCCGCAGTAGAGGAGGATTTTGCCCTGATGCGACACGATCCCCGAAGGGAAACAGACCCTCGGAGCTTCGACTTGGTAACCACTTCCGCCTTCTAGCTCATAGGGCGCGTTGGGAACGTATACCGGAAGCATGGATCTTCGCAAAACGCGCGTAGGATCATCTTTGTCGAGGAGCGCGCAGGTAATGACATATGCACGTTTCAGGGCGGAGCGAAGACCAAATGCGCTCGCGATTTCCTCGCTCACGTAGCCGACACCTCGATAGATCAGCAGCCACCCGCGGTCCGTCTTGATCGCCGGAGGGCCCGCGCCGACCTTCTCTCGCTCGTGGGGAAGAATGCCGCCCTCCAAGAGCACGTTGCGTTTTCGATTAGAGAAGATGGCTTGCCAGTCGGCCTGATATTGGGCTGGATTGAGGAGTTGATCGACGCCGCCGGAAAGCTCCTGCATGTAGATGTGCTTTTCCGGAGGAAATCGGAGCAGCATGAACACCCGGCCGGTGTCCTCGTCGACAAACGGGATGGTGTTTCGAGACTGCACGTCGAGCGGCACACCGTGATAGGTAAACGATTCGAAGTCGCTGGTGGAGTAGATTGCGACCCGATCATCGTTTCCATTGCCGCGAAACGGGGGGTTGATCTTGCCGGTTCCGACGATCAGAAAGCGATCGCGAAACGGGATGATTCGTGTGTCCTCGAGTCCATGCACGAAGTCGGCGTGCTCTTCACCCTCGCCCGTGAGCGCAGAATCGCCAAGGCGCTCAAAATGAACCCCGTCTGCACTGACGAGCGGCCAAACGCGCGATAGGTAGTTCTGGAAGAGAAGGCGCTTCAGCGGAAGGATCGAGTGCAGGAGAACGTTCTTCTTGTAGCCCGTATGGATTCTCGGCATGAGCACGATCCCGTCGCGGAACATCGCGGCGCCTGGATTGAAAACCGCGCCGTCGCGAACCAGACCATTGACACTGCAGGTCAGCCCGAACGCAGAAGGGGTGACGATGGGGTTCCCGCTGAACGAATCCAGCATGAACATCGTTCTCCCGGAACTGAGCGCAATCGTCCTACCGTCGCCGAACCCAGCGGAGTCGATCATGTGTGCCCCTTGCATGCAGCCCGAACCCTGAGAAGGGCGTCAATCGTAGTACTCGCGGCCGAGGTGGGTGATCAGCTCTTCGCCCTGCATCCAGCGCAGCGTGTTCTTGAGCTTGCCAAGCTGCACGAAGAGGTTGTTCTCAGCGTACAAGCCCTCGGGGACGATGGGGCTCTTGTAGTAGAAGGAGAGCCACTCTTGAATGCCGCTCAACCCTGCGCGGTGCGATAGGTCCATGAGAAGCGCGAGGTCTAGGACCAGTGGCGCGGCGAGAATCGAATCGCGACAGAGGAAATCGACTTTGATTTGCATCGGGTAGCCGAGCCAACCGAAGAT
Source organism: uncultured delta proteobacterium (assembly GCA_963845195.1). GTDB lineage: Bacteria > Myxococcota_A > Polyangia > Polyangiales > Houyiibacteriaceae > SG8-38. Next base: position 560,300 of record CAWJRH010000004.1, on the reverse strand, counting down.
GTCGATGTTGTCCCAACCTTCTTTTTGATCTCCGCGAGGTGGGTAGTAGTTGATACGAACCTTGTGGTACATGTCGGCATAGAGTTCTGGATGAAGTTCCGGCTGAAGGATTGTTTCGAGCACGCCGAGCTTGCTGACCTCTTTCGACTTGAAGCTCTCGGGATCGTCGAGAACCTCGCCATCGCGGTTGCCTAGGATATTCGTCGAGAACCATCCTCGAATACCAAGCATGCGTGCGCGTAGGCCCGGCGCGAGAATCGTCTTCATGAGTGTCTGCCCGGTCTTGAAATCCTTGCCTGAGACAGGAGTCTGGGTTTCTCGCGAGAGCTCCAGCAGGGCAGGAACATCCCCGGCGGTGAGGTGTGGAGCGCCGTTCGAATAGCTCACCTCCTCGCGAAGGCAGGCGTACGCGTACACCTGTGAAGGACTTATCGCGGGATCAGAGCGCCGTAGGCCCTCTTCGAAATTCGACAGCGACGAATGGACGTCCGTCCGTTCCCTGAAGACTTCGGTCGAGCCACACCAAACCGCGACACAACGATCGAGCCCGTTGTCCCGCTTGAATCGGCGAATGTCCTCGCGCACAGCTTCGGCGAGCTCCATCTTGTCGGCGCCGGCTTTGACGTTCTCGCCCCGGAGCCTCTTGACGAACTCTGGGAAAAACACGGACTCCATCGGCCTGATCGCGGAAAGCTCGTCCTTGACTGCGTTGAGGTGCTCGCCCGACAGAACGTCCGCGTTGACCGCAGCTTCGTACGCGTTGTCCCGAAAGAGATCCCATCCCCCGAACACGAGATCGCTCATCGCGGCGAGCGGGACGAAGTCGCGGATCAACGGCGATCGCGCCTCGGTTCGTTTGCCGAGGCGAAGCGTTCCCATCTGCGTGAGTGAGCCTATCGGCAGGCCCAATCCTTGGCGCGCCAGAAGCGCACCCGCGACGAACGTTGTTCCGACGGCGCCCATTCCGGGCAAGAGCACACCGAGTTTGCCGTCGGCGGGCTTGATTTGGGGTTGTGTCATTTCAAATCTCTCGTTGTTGGTTCCGTGCATACGTTGATGGCGTACGATGGTTTCATCATTCGCCTGTCTTCAGGCCGCTTGGCCTGAAGCGAAGCATTAGCGCGGGCATCGTGACGACCGCTGCCAGTAAGCAGGTGACCTCGCTGATGGCCATGGCCGCGCCAAAGGAGTTCAGAGCAAGGTTGGCGCTCGTGAATAGGGTGAGATACCCGATGATTGTCGTCAGCGAGCAAAGAACGACGGCGCCTCCCGTTTCTCCGACCGCCGTCCGAACCCTATCCTCGTTGGAAAGGCCCTCCTCTGCCGCATACCGCCGCATCACGTTGACGCCGTAGTCGGCGCCGTTGCCGAACGTGATTGGGAACGCGATAAAGTTGAGGAAGTTGAGTCTCATACCGGCCACCGTCATCGCCGCGGCCATCCATGCGATGCCGAGCAGGAGCGCCACCATCGTGAACAGACGCTGCCGCAGGTCCCGAAACGCGAAGAGCACCAATAGCAGGGTCGCGGTGAACGAGGCCAGAATCGCCCTTGGCCCGTCGACCAAAATCGCGGAGATCATGTCGGCGAAGACCGGCGCTCGACCCGCGAGAGCGGGACGCTGCCCAGACTCCGTCCGCAGCGCTCGGAGCCCTTCGGCCCAACGGATGAGGTAGCGTCCGTCCCACGTCGAGGAGCCCTCCTGTTGGCTGACCACGATGATCAACCCGCGTGTCCCGTCCTTCTCGGTGAACATGGAGGCGACCTCGACCGGAACCTCGGCGTAGGTCAATGGCTCGATGGTCTCTGGCGGGATGTGTTCGTCAATCTCCGCGAGCGCCTCCTCGTCGGCGTGCTCCCGCGCATCCAACAAGAGCTCACGGAGATCGGCGAGCACGGGGATCTTCTCCGCTTGATCCTCTGGCAGGAGCTCTTGGATCGAGTACACGTCACCCCACGGCACTTCCTCGCCGACGCTCCGCGGCTCGAGCTCGAGACGGAGGCGCTCGGCATCTGCGATCGTGTCGACGACGATCGCGATGCCATCGCCTCTCTTGGAGCCGGACGCAATCGTTCCGGCGCGATCGTTGATCAAACGGGCACTCGTGGAACCCTCGCGAACGGATTTGAGGTTTCGGAAGTCGTACTCGAACGGACCCTGAGCAACGGCCCAGGCCACGAGACCCACAGAAACGATGCTGAGGACAGCGGACGCCGCGATGATGGCGCGCGGATTCAGAAACGCGAGCCACGTGAAGAGTCGGCCGTAGAAGTTGCGTGCAGGCGCGTCTGAATTGCCGATCAAGCTGCGGACCCGTTCGTTGAGCACGACGAGCGCGGGAAGCAGCACGATCGCGCCTACCCAAGACAGAATCATGCCGACTGCGCCGATGATGCCGAAATCACGGAACCCGCGGAAATCGGTCAGCACGAGCGACCCGTATGCGAGCGCTGCAGCGAACGATGCAGTCAGCGTGGCGAGCCAGACGCCCCGGTGGGTGCGAAGGAGCGCGTCGGACACCTCGTGTCCACTCCGACGCTCTTCGAAGTACCGGGCAAGCCAGATGATGTTTGGGTTGACACCGTTCCCGATGACGATGCTTCCAAGGAATGCGGTCGAGGTATTGAGATAGTCCACGGCGAGCTCGGCGAACCCGAACGTGACGATCACGGGCACGGCCAACGCGCCCCCCAACATGAATGGGGCCCGCCAATTTCGAAAGAACGCGAAGATGGCAACGAGCACGAACCCGACCGTGAGCAACATCGCACTCGTCAGCTCGTTCTTGAGTGCTTGATGCTCCTCGCCGGCAACGACGAGGTTTCCGCCATACGCGACTGTCAGATCGGGTGCGTAGCTCGCCGGGTCGAGCGCCCGGACCTCCGCATCAATCGAGGAGATCAAGCGTTCGATGCCGGCCGCGTTGCCGGCGCCGAGATCGCTCCGCACGAAGATTGCCAAGAAGTCGCGATCGCCGTGGATGTAGTACCCACCCGGGTACTTCTCCATCTCCTTCTTGCCTTCTTCGGCCTCGTCCCGAATCCGTTCCAGGATCTCGCGTGGTGATGGCGGCACATAGTCGTCGATCTGGACGTAGAACGGGTTGTCCTCGAGGCGCTCGTAGTCGAGACGCTCGTCGAGGTCATCTCTTGCCTGCTCCAGATCCGTGAGAGAAGCGAAGAGGTGCCTGTGCTCCCAAACGAAGTCTTCGTAAGCGCTGATGTTCCAATCGACGAAGTGCACGAGGTCCGGCGGCAACTCCTCGTATGCGAGGAACCAGTTCCGCGGCGAACCGTTGCATCGCATCGACGTCATCCGATTCGATGGCAACGGTGAGCGTATTGAACCCCCCTACGCGATCGCGAATCCGCGCCAGGTCGATGACGCTTGGCTTGTCCTTTGGCAGCAGCGCTTCGAAGTCACTGTTCAAACCGAGCTTGGCGACGAGCGGCAGCGCGAGTGCCGCGATGAGCACTCCGGCAATTGCGAAGACTCCCGCGCGGCGATACTGCACTTTCGCCAGTCGCTCGAAGAGACGGTCCATCCTTCCGGTCGTCACGTTTGCGCTACTTCGGCTCGCAGGCTTCCCGCCGCCCGGACTAGGTCACCTCGGTGAAACAAGAGCAGATAGTTGGCCACCACGACGCCCAACGCGAGAGCGCAGAAGACCGCGAACCGACTCCCCAGAAACGAGAGCCCCATCAAGATGAGGGCGAGCATGTCGCGACGCGTCGCGCGGAACAAGAAGTTGATCGCCCTGAGCGACGAGCTCTTGGTGTCCTGGGTCGCGCGCTGAAGCGACCTATCGAAGAAGACGAACGACGCGTTGGGAGCATGCTTGCGCACGAAGCCGAACACTTGAAGCAGGGTCGTCACGATCAGGGCGGTCACGATCACGAGCCACCAGCCCTCGGCTCTGCTGATGCCCTCGCGTGCCCAACCGATGCCAAAGCCGACCAGGGTCGCCAGATAGGTCAGATTGTCGACGAAAGAGTCGATCGCCGCGCCTGCTTTCGAATCTCGGAGAGTCACGCGCGCCATCTCACCGTCCACGCCGTCGAACATCGAAGCGAACTGAAAGAGCACCCCGGTGACCGCCAACCAGAAACCACCGGGTTGTGCAGCGGCAATCCCGCACCCGAGACCAATCGCGAGACTGACGGCGCTTGCAGCATTCGCGCTGAGGCCTGCCTTGAGAAACCAACGACTGAAGAACCGGCTCAGCGGCCGGTTGAAGTTGCGCGAGACCCATCCGTCGGTGCTCTTCTCGGTCTGGAGAAGGAGGAGCCGTTCCGCGCGCCGGCGGCCTTCCGGATTCGCGACGTCGAAGAAATGATCGGCGGTCAGCTGGAGAACGGGGTCGGATCCAGAGACTTGGCCCCAGTCGAGCTCACCAGAGTCCGGAGCGCGCAATCGACGCGGAGGGTCGAGCGCGGAAAGCGCGTCGAACAAACTCGGCTGGAGCACGATGTGATCGGGTACGAGCAAAGTCGGTTCGCACTCGCCCGGTCCCACTGTCTCGACCCCGCGAGCGGCACCCCGTGAAAGGACACGCTCGTTTCGGTCACGGACCCTCATGCCCAAGACCAGAGGGCCCTCTGCGTCAGCGAGTCGAACGCGAACTGCTCGTTGCCCCATGCGACCGCCTCACTTGCGAGCTCATCGTTTTTGCGCCTTCTTCATCGCTGCAGATCGGCCCTCGCGTCCTTGTGGCCACACCCGGGTCACCCTGCTGTGCTCAGGCGCATCACGCGACGGGGTTTCCAGTTCCTCGCCGAGCGCGGAGATCAGGCGCTCAGCTTCGGCGTGGGCCTCAGGCGTGTCCACGTCGATCCATGTCGCGTCGCCAACGTCGACGCCCCTCATTTGGCCTTTCGAAGCGAGGGCCGCGACCCCTTCTGAAAGCGAGCAACCTTCGCGACCATTGACCGCGTCGAGCGCCTCGATGAGAGCCGGAGTAATCAGAAAGAGCCCCGTGTCCAATGCGTTGTAGTCCTTCAACTGCTTACCGATTCGTACGATGCGACCATCCTGAACCTGGACCTTGGTCGCATCGTCCAGATCGAAGCAGGCGTCAATCCGATAGTCGACGCCGAGGGCGGACTGCTGTTCCCCGACCGGACACGACCCCACGGCTGCGAGCAGATCGAGCGACCACAAATGATCGCTCATCAAGAGGAACGTTGGCCCCGTGACGAAGTCGCGTGCCTTCAGGAGCGACGTACCATTGGGCTTCTCGTATTCGTCGTTCATAAAGAACGAAAGCTTCGCGCGATGCTCGTAGTCCAACAGGCCGCTCATCAGCTCGTCGCCGAGATAGCCGATCACGACCGCAATTTCGCGGACTCCACCCTTCTCCAAACCTCTGATGACTCGAACGATGAGTGGCAGCTCGGCGACCTCGCGGAGCGGCTTCGGTACGGGCTGCCCGTCAGAAAGCCGACTGCCGAAGCCGGCGGCGAGGATGATCGCGCGGTGTGGTCTGCTTGGTGTTTTCACTGTTGGAAGTAACCCCTTTGGACGGTGTAGGATGCGGTAGAATCTTCACGCCTGTGAACTAGGGAAACACTGTCACATTGTGATGGGTTGCCGACTGCCTCTCACTCTCGTGGCCTCGGCCCCCTTGAGATCTTCGATCGTCCGGTCTGTGGCGTAGCGTTGCCACGCTACCGCAGCTAAGAAAACGCCGTTCATCAGGAACACCCGGATGTAGAGGTACACGTCCAGGCGATCGAGCATGGCGCAAATCGCCATCAGATAGCTGTGCGGCGCCAACGAGATGAGCGCCCAAAGCCGCATGGGCCACAGGTTGTGTTTCCTATAAATCTCGGATGTTTCGCGGTTGCTCTCGAGCATCTGGCTGAGGCGCCACGCGTCGGGGTTGAGCCACTGGATGAGCGCTTTCTGGCGATTGAGGTGCGGGACGAGCACGTAGTTGACCGCCGCCTGTGTAACGAGTCCCTTACTCCCTGCCGCTTCCACAGTCTCGGCGATCTGGTCGGCGTCTCGGCCCTCGCCACCCTGTTCCTCGCGTGTGGCTCTGAGGTACGCCTCCTTGTAGAAGTCATACGTCGCCAAGTGCACGACGGTGAAGACCAATGCGGGAACCATGAGGACGAGATCGTAGGGGTTATGGCGAGTCACCCAGATGTGATAAAAGGCCGGAAAGACGGTGAAAATTGCGACCAGGACGTCAGCCGAGCCGTCGAGCGCGCGCCCGAACTCCGATTGTAGGTTCTTGGCGCGGGCGAGAATCCCATCAGCGCCGTCCAAGATCGCGGCTGCCCACAAACCGGCGCCCCCGACCAGCATCGCCGCGGGCGTGCCCCAAAGGAAGGCGCAGCCGGCGGCGAAGCCCAGAACGATCGTGGATAGCGTGATCATGTTCGGGGTTATCGGCGTCCTGAAGATCGCTTTAACGAACAAATACGCGAGTGTGCGATTCACGTAGCGGTTGACCGGGTCCTCGACATCGTTCGACTTCAGGAGCTGCTCTAGGCGTGGCAGGTTGGTCATCCGAGGAGACATACACACAGTGCTTGCAAGACTTACGCCGATTTTGCAAGATTGCCATCGTTTCGTCACAAAGGCGGCTCTGCGGCATACGCCCTGCTAAGGAACCCCACTCGATGCGTCATCACGCCCAGCAAGACCGGCTGCGTCCGCTCACTCCGTATCCACTCCGGACGGCCGCTCGAGCGATCAACGCGATGAGACGGCCCGAGTCACCACTCCTCGCGCAGCTGGTCGTGATCCGCCGGTGCAACCTGAGCTGTGGCTACTGCAACGAGTACGATGACTATTCGCCGCCGGTGCCCGTCGAAGAGCTCTGTGCGCGCGTGGACCACCTTGCCGAGCTCGGCTGCCTCGTTCTCACCTTGACCGGTGGCGAGCCGTTCATGCATCCCCAGTTGGACGAAGTCGTCGAGCGTGCAGTCTCGCACGGCATGGTTGTGACCGCGATCTCGAACGCGTATCCCATCACCAAGGGGTGGATCGAGCGGATGAACGACGCCGGGCTTTCGTTGCTGCAGGTGTCCGTCGACAACGTGGAACCCAACGAAGTTTCGCAGAAGTCCTGGTCCAAGATCAAGAAGCGACTCCTGCTGCTCAAGGAGCACGCGAAGTTCAAGCTCAATATCAATGCGGTGCTCGGTTCGTCCCCTCCACAGCAGACCCGCGAGTTGATCGACGAAATTCGATCGTTGGGGTTCTACATGACGGTCGGCCTGCTCCATGACCAGCAAGGTCAGATCGATCCGGGGCTGATCGGCGACATCCTTCCGGAGTTCTACGAAGAGATGCAGGCTCTTTGCAACAAGAGCTTCTTCCATCGATTCGGTGAGGGATGGGAACAGAAGATGCTTCGCGGCGGCATTGCCCCGTGGCGCTGCCGAGCAGGTGCTCGCTACCTCTATATCGACGAATTCGGGAAAGTCGCATACTGCAGTCAACGTCGAAGTGAACCGGGCATCGCCCTTCTCGACTACACGCGAAGCGACCTCAAGCGTGAGTACGATCGCCCCAAGGGCTGCGAGGAAAGCTGCACCATCGCGTGTGTCAGACGCGCCTCGAGTCTCGACGAGTGGCGTCCCCAACGCGGCCCCGTCGCGTCCCCCAAGGTCTCACTCCCAACCGTCTGAGATCGCGGGCTCAGTGCATCGAGCGGACCCGAATCGCAACCTTCTCGGGACCTTGCGACTCCGACTCGTACAAGTCGGGCAGGAAACCCGCAAGCGTGCTCATCTCCTCGTGGCAATGCACCGCAAGCGCACGGCCGAAGGACTTCCGAACGAGCACGCGGCGAGCCGACGGCGCATTTCCGATCGTTGTGGGCCATCGCTCGCCGTTTCGCGACGCTACGTATCCAAGCCAGAATCGGCTGTGGAGCTCGCAGCCCCATGGCGTTGGGATCGCGAGGTGGACTAGTCGCCCCAGGTCGATCGGTTGATCGAGGAGACCGGCCCGGCCGCACACCGCAAGGACGTCGGGCCTGGGCGCCATCGCATCAGCGAAGAACTCCGCTGGAGGCACAAAGGTAATACAAAGCTTGTGGAGTCGGCGGCCGATGTACTCGTGCACCAAGTGCCGCGCGCCGACGTGGGTTCCAGGTCGCTTGTAGTCCCAAGACATCCAAACGTGGTCGCGGGGATGCCATCGCTTGTAGTGCTCGGTGGTCCGCATGTAGTCGCCAAGCCACCAGCGGATCATCTCGGGTGACACGCCCGGCATTCGCGTGAGCACAGCGACATGAACGACGCCGTTAGGGAGGCGTTCGACCCCACTCGAATAGGGTAGCTCCTCAGGCGTTAGTAGTGTCGAGATGTCTTCGAACTTCATTTGAGAGCCGGTAATGAGGAGTCGGACGATCGTTTTGTGTCCCCAAGTGCGGGGCCGGTGTTGCCTACGGAACGACAGGGATCAAGAGGTGGGAATCGTACTGCCCACCGGTGTGGATCGAATGGGTGCCCCGGTTGACGTCATCGGAGTGGTTGTGGGCGAGCGATGGATGCTCGAAGAGGTCCTGGCCTTGAACGACGACCCGCAGCGATTCCCCTGCTCGGAAGAGCGTGCTGCTAGGGAGAATCTCGATCTCCACGGGAAGGATCTCATTCGGGGTGACTGGCTGCGGGTTGTCGTGGGACAGCCAGGGCTGCCACGGGGTCGAACGATCCGGGTCGAGTGCGCGCTCCGACACGCGTAGCCAACCGAGTGCCGCAGGAGTCTGCGCGAAGCCAGCCTTCCCGTGGAAGTGCACGACCTCACCCTGAGCGTTGAGCTTCTCGACGCCGACGAAGAGGTCAATGTCTGTCCCCTCGGTCGTGGAGACCCAGAGCCTCAGCTTCATGTTCCCGGTCAGCTCGGTGTCGTCGTCGAAGGCGAGTGTAAAGGTCGCGGCCTCGGAAAGCGGAGCGTATTCCGCCACGGCCGCATCCGCGGGCAACTCCTCGGCGAGCGCGCCGGACGCGCTGTCCAGATAGAGCTCCCGGTACTCCGTCCGCGCGATCGGCCATTCGTCTTCATACCGGACCTGATACTCGTCGAGGGTCTCGCGAACCTCCAGGCGGATCGACCGAACCTCGTCCATCCCGTTGTCCTCGCCCTTGAGGAAGTGGTCAAAGAACTGTTGCTGAGCCGCGATCGCCTCGTCGCTGTAAAAGACGTCCCACTTCGCTCGCCCGTGGTTGAAGATCCACTTTTGTTCAGACTGGATCTGCTTGTAGGCCTCGAACGAGCCTCGTGTATGCAAGCCGTGGTCCGACCAGGAGGCGCAAATCAACGCCGGGGCCGTGACCTGGTCGAGGGCAATCCCGACTGTTGGTAGGAACGGCAGAAGAGCTGGCATGTCCGGATGGAGGGTCAGCAGAAGTTCGGCGGGAAGTGGGGGCGTATTCGCCAGGCCGTTCACCCGATTGATCCAAAAGTCGACGAACGCCGTCTCGGGGACACCTCCGTGATAGAGCACCTCGCGCACGGCGTCCGTCTGGCCCTCCCAGGGCGCGATCGCTTTCAAGCTGGGCGGGTTGGTCGTCGCGGCGACCCATTGCGAGATCGCGAGGTACGACACGCCCAGCAGACCGACGTTGCCGTTGCTCCACTCTTGCGCGCCGGCCCACTCGATGGCGTCATAGAAGTCCTCGCCATCTTCCGGGCTGAGCACGCTCGCATCGCCTTCGGAGGCGAGGTAGCCCCGCACGTCCAAGTAGACCACCGCGTAGCCGAGGGGCACCCAGGTGGCCGGGTCGGGCGCCTCCCACGATGTCCACTCGCTCACCTCGATGGTGCCAAATTCAAAGCCGGGCAGCTCCGCGTGCTCAATGGCCGCTGGGTACTCGTCGGGCCCCCTGTCCTTTCCGTAGGCGGTCAGCATCATGATGACCGGGAATTCCCCCTCGCTTGCAGGGCGGAAGACCTTGGCCGAAAGGCGCGTCCCATCTCGAACCACCACGCCGACGTCCTCCTCCACGATCACCTGGTCCCGGATGGCTTCGATGTCCCGAATGACCACCGGGCCCTCGTCCGTCCGAGTCTCCTCATTTGCGTCGTCGCTGCTACAGCCGATCGCGACCGATGCGCAGACCGCACACATTGCAATCGCTGCCGTTCGCAGGGCTGCCTGCCAAGGCTGTTCCGAGATCTCGCTCATGCTTGTCTCCATCGCTCCGTCTTCGAGAAGTCACTTGTCCGCGTCGAGCCGACAATTTAGGTCGTTCGACCTAGATAGCTTGCGTTTTTAGTTAAGTCGAGCCAGAAGTGTAGAAATGACGGAGCATGCGTCCACCGAGAGACCCCAACGGCGCGCGCTCGAAACCCGCGCCCGCTTGATTCAGAGCGCGATCGAGGAGTTCGCCGACAAGGGTTTCGAAGGAGCCTCGACGCGAGACATCGCCGCGCGGGCCGGCGCTGCGCAGTCCGCTATTCCCTATCACTTCCAAACCAAAGAATTGCTCTGGAAGGCCGCCGGCAACGAGCTGTTCGGGCTCCTGCGGGAACGGCTCGCCGCACGTCTCGCAGGGCTCGAGGGTGTGGATATGATCACGACCGCACGCTTGCTGCTCACGGAGTTCGTTCGTTTCGCGGCCGCCCACCCCGAGCTCCACCGATTCATGCTCCAAGAGGGAACCGGACCAAGCGAGCGCCTCGAGTGGCTCGTCGCGAAGCACGTCGCGCCCATGGGCTCACTTCTGAATGGGATGATGCAAGGTATCGAGTCTTCGGGGGGGCCCTCCCCCGGACCTCCGAGCCATCTCTTCTACGTTCTCATTGGCGCGGTTTCCACTCCGTACGCCCTCGCACCTCAGGTTCGACTGACGACCGGCGAGGATCCCTTTTCAGAGCAGTACATCGAGACCCACATCGAGATGATCCTAACGCTGTTCGCTCCGGCGCTCGATATCGAGTAGTCGACACCCTCGAGACTTGCACCGGCGAGGACGCAAGCTGGCGCACGCTTACCTACGCACAACTCGCAGCGGCGATCAAAGCTCTCGCGGGTGGTTTGACCGAGCGCGGCTTTCAACGAAGCACGAGGTTCGCCACGGCTTCTGCATGCGCCTCGATGGTCTTTTCGACGAACGGGTCGTCACCGGTCAACGCACGCCCCAACGATGATGTAGAAGTAGTGGAACACCGGCGCCTCCGGAATGAGCCCCTCGTCGATGGCCTCCCGAATCGTCGGCGCCACGAGCTCGAACGAGCCGCGAATATGCGTGTCGACTAGCCACTTCATGCGCGGACTGTCGCTTTTCCCCTCTTAAACCATGAGACGCATCTGCTCGGGACGTCGCGCGGCGTAGCGAACCATGAACATGATCCAAAAGCGGAGGCGCGTCCGGACATCTGCGTCGATCAATACCTCCGCACGCTCGAGCAGTTCGCGCTTCATGGTATCGAACACCGAATCGACCGCAGCCTTCCAGAGGTTTTCCTTGCTCGAGAAGTGATAGGTGATCAGGGCCTGGTTCTCTCCTGCGAGCGCCGCGATCCGACGTGTAGAGGCGCCCTCGAAGCCGTAGGTCGCGAATGCATCGACGGCGGCGCGGACGATCTTTTCGCGCGTCGCAGACGACTTGCTCTGGTGGGGTTTCGTCGCAGACGGTTTGCGAGGCACCTTGCGCCTGGCGTCGAGTTGAGCTTCGAGGTCAGGTTGCCTGCCAGTAGCCGCGGCATTGCTCTTCCCAGTCCTCTGGGACGCTCTCCAGCCACTTCGTCCAGCTGGAGTCGTCTCCCTCGTCTACATTGCAGGGTCTCGTGCATACCGCAGCGACGCCTTGAGCGTCCCTGGAATTCGCCAGAAGGTATCCCCGGTGATCGGCTGACGACTGTAGGCAAGACTCGGCATCGGGAACTCCTCCACGCGAGAGTGCTTCGTCCGGCACGCATGCAACGAAGTGCTCTATCTGGGTCTTGCCTTCCCCGGCAAAGACGGTCGTGCATCTTTCGTCGCATCGGGTTGTGACGTCCCGAATCGCCTCGCTCACCGGACACCGCCTTGCTGAACGGTCCCCCCTCTGGCGAACACGACCGTCAGCGCGACCAAGAGTGCGGCGGCCCCGTACACCGGAAACAAATCGCATCCGTTGTTGATGAGGTGGTGCCTAGCGCCGGCGGGGGGTTCCGCCACACATGTGTCAGATTGCCACGCACGATTTCGAGAACGAGCGGCACTCACCGCCCCATCGTTTGGCACGCGGGATGCATCGACGCTAGGCATGGTTGAACATCGGAACCTCAAGAAGAAGGCGGCCGACGCAGGGCGGAGGTTGCAAGGGATTGTCAATGCTGCTCTTCGTCGCTTTCAGGGTGTCCGCGCGGAGCTCGTGCCGGACGAGGCCTCGGCGTCCGAGCGGGACGCGGACCCAGTGGTGGAGGCGGGTGTAGAGTCCTTCCCCGCCAGCGATCCACCCTCGTTTACACCCGAGAAGTCGACTTGAGCGAGCCAGCGATCCGCACAAGCTCAGCGCCGCCGTCACGAAGCGGCTCTGTTGCAGTTGGAACGCTAAGTCGAGCGGTTTAGAAGCCGGCCGTCGTCGTCCGTTTCGGTCACGCTCTACCCGCTGCAAGACCTCGACTAGCTCGCATCGGATTCCTCGATTGCAAACCCGACCTCAAGCGTTACTTGGTAGTCTTGAATCTCGCCGTCGGAGGCGAGATTCCCTCGGACTTCGACGACCTCGAACCAGGAGTGCTCCTTGATCGTTTTCCCAGAGGTGCCGAGCGCGGCGCGGATCGCTCCCTCGATGCCCTCAGACGATTGCCCAGTGACCTTGATGTGTTTGTACGTATTCGTCATGGCTCGACTAGGCTGCAATCCCTATGCCGGAACAGCATGGAAGAGGGTTTGTCGCCTTCTAGAGGACGGGTCCTGGCGTGCTTCGCCGTCGTTGCGACGATCGTGACGCCCATCCACGTCCGCGCGCTGCACAACCGGGGCTAGTTCATGAGGCCTATCGACACAGGCTGTCGCGAATTGCCCCGGCTCGAGCCGATGGAGCACACGAGCTCTCGTCCCTTACAAGGCGGCACGAACTTTGCGTCTCTATCAGTCCGAGAAAGGAGTTTGAGTCTTGTTTGCATATGGGATTTTCGAAACAGAGGAGGAGGCAGTACGGGCGGTGGAGGCTCTCACGGCGGACAGTTTTCCCACTTCCGCGATCGGCGCCGCCATGTACAGCGACGGCGCGCTGCAGCGACTGGGTGTGGGGCAGACCTCGTCGATGGGCCGCGGTGCGGCGCTTGGCGCCGCGATAGGCGCGGGAGCGACCGCGCTTTTCGGTCTAGGGGCGGGGTGGCTCGCGGCTGGACCGCTCTTTGTCACCTTGGAAGCACTGCTAGCCGGTGGCGCGTTGGGCTCCCTGACTGGCGCGATCGCGGGCCTAGGCTCCTGGCGGAACGTTCTCGACCTGCCGCAGGACGCGCTCGAGCAGGGGCGAATCGTCGTTGGGGTCGAAACAGGGACGCGCATCGATGAGGCCCGGCAGATCCTGCGGGAAGCCGGAGGCGAGTACACCGCATCAGTAGCGCTCGGCGCGGAGCATGCCAGCACGGCGCGTAGCGCCAGCGGTCATATTGAATCCTCTCCATAGGCGGATGAGGGGGCGCCTAGAACAAGGCGCCGGCTACACTACGCCATAGGCGAGCATGGCGTCGGCGACCTTGATGAACGCGGCGATGTTCGCGCCTTTCACATAGTTGACGTAGTCATCCTTCGCGCTCCGGCCGTGCTCGACGCATTGATCGTGGATGTCAGTCATGATGTCTTGCAAGAGCTTCTGGAGTTCGGCTTCTTTCCAAGTGATGCGGGCGGAATTCTGACTCATCTCGAGCCCTGACACGGCGACGCCTCCCGCATTCGCGGCTTTGCTCGGAGCGAAGAGGACCTTCGCGTCCGTAAACACGTCGATGCCATCCTGCTCGGTTGGCATGTTGGCGCCCTCGGAAACGCCCTTGATGCCGTTGTCAACCATCGTCCTGGCCTCATCTGTCGATATTTCATTTTGCGTCGCGCAGGGAAATGCGAGATCGGCTTTCACTCGCCAAGGTCGCCCCTGCTGGTGCTCGAGCCCGAACTCCTCCGCGTACTCGGTCAGACGTCCGCGCCGCTCGTTCTTCAGCTCTTTCACGAACGCAAGCTTCTCAACATCGATGCCATCCGGATCGTGAACGAACCCGCCCGAGTCCGAGAGCGTGACCGCCTTTCCCCCCAGCTGATTGATCTTTTCGATCGCATGCTGTGCCACGTTTCCCGAACCCGAGACGAGACACGTCTTGCCTTCTAGTGAATCGTTCACGCGTCCCAACATGGACTCCATGAAGTACACCGTTCCATAGCCCGTCGCCTCGGTCCGAATCGGACTGCCACCGTACTCCATGCCCTTCCCTGTGAGCACGCCGACGAAGCGGTTTGTAATGCGCTTGTACTGCCCAGAGGTAGCCATCTCCCGCTCGCCTACTCCGATGTCGCCCCGGGGACGTCCGTGTCTTCACCCACGTGACGATAGAGCTCAGTCATGAACGACTGGCAAAAACGCATTACCTCGTGATCCGATTTGTCCTTGGGATTGAAGGTCGATCCTCCTTTGGCGCCACCTATCGGAAGACCGGTCAGACTATTCTTGAAAGTTTGCTCGAAGGCGAGGAACTTCAGAATGCTCTGATTGACACTCGGGTGAAAGCGCAGGCCGCCTTTGTAGGGACCGATGGCGTTGCTGTTCTGAACACGCCAACCACGCTGGACGCGGATCTTTCCCTCGTCATCTTCCCAACAGACGCGAAAACTCACCACCCGATCGGGTTCTGCGATGCGCCGAAGGATTTGGTACTCGTGATAGATCTCCTTGTCGGCAATGAAGTCGAACACATTGACGGCAACTTCGTAGACCGCCTGATGGAACTCCACTTCGCCAGGATTGCGACGCTTGACCCCTTCCATGAACTCGGAGAGGTCGACATGATCGGACACAGCCGTAACTTTTGCTCCTGATGCGGCTCAGACGTGGACTTGAAGCGTAAATGCACTAGGCCTGCGTATCAATCCGCCAATGCTCTGCGGTGGCCGCGTCGCGAACCGCGAACGACCGCAACCTCTTCATCGAAGAGGTCGACACCTCGGCGATGGACGCGCTCAAGCGCGCTCATCTCGTCGGCGCATCGGTCCTCAGATTCAATCTCATGCACCTCGAGCTTCGGGGCCGGCGGCTTAGTCCGAGCCGACGACGGCAAGGGGCCCGGCTCCCCCTCTTGCCTGCTCAAGCCTCGACTCGAGAGAACAAGTAGAGCATCTCGCTCGCGATCTGCTCGCAGCGCTCGTCGTAGCGCGCGCTCTCCTCGGGTGTTCCGTCCGCGGCTTTCGGATCGTCGTACGGGATCCCGACGCGCAGACCGGCTCCCATCACGACCGGGCAGCTCTCATCGGCTCGCGAACAGGTCAACACGGCCGCGAACCCCGTCGCAGGATTGAACGAATCGTCGTACTTCTTGGAGAAGCACTCCATGACCGGAGCCTCGGGGCCGTACGTGACGCGGTAGTGAGGATTGTCGCCACCCGGATTCTCGATCTCGAAGCCTACACGCTCGAGCGCTGCAACAGCGCGTGGGTTGAAGGCCGTCGCTTCGGTGCCGCCAGAGAACGTCTTCACGCCGTCGATGCCGTACCAGGCCGCCGCGGTCGCGCCCCAGAGCTGACCCATGTGACTGCGTCGCGAGTTGTGCGTACAGATGTACGTCAGGGCGGCCGACTCGGCAGCCCCGCGCTTCTCTTCGACGAAGCGCGCGAGCCTGCGGAGCCTCTTCTTTCGCTCCTCGGGGATTGAGTCGAAGCCCTCGTCGACCACCCCCTCGACGTATGTTCGAAGCCTGGGGTGCAGATCGACCTGGCCCACTCTCGGGTTCATTAGTCTCTCCTTTTTGGGTGCTGCTTCCGGGCTCGATGACGAGAGCTGGGTCGCCTCCTGCTTGCCGGTGCAGCCGCCGCAAAGCACCAGACCCAGGAACACCATCGGGACGCGGCGGCCCAAAGCATCCAGCATCCCACTGCGGTTGACGATGTTCACGTACCTTCGATCCTTCGCCAACGTCACTGTGAGTGATCCAACCCTTTGGCAAGACGCTCCGCTGACATGCTACCTAAGCGTTGCAGTGGACCGGGACGGCCGTCACTTCCCCTTGTAGATCTCGAAGTGACGCAGGCTGCGCGTGACGGCCTCCGCGCCGCACCCCTCCTCGTCGACCGTCGCGACCAAGCCCCCTTCAGCCGCGCGTGCGAGCGCTGCGATCTGCTCCTCGACTCCGGCGGAATCAGCGTCGGAGCCATCGGCTATCAGCTCGCGGCGCAGACGGCTTCGCTCACGACCCATGACCGCGTCGAAGCTCGCGCGGTCCGCCTCGGACGCGTCGCCACAACGGGTGACGGCCGTCCTCGCGGCCACGAGCTGCGGATAGATGTAGTCGGCCTTTGTCCGGTGGCGAGCCCGCGAGACCGCCACCGCCTCCATTCCGGCGTACGCGGCGAACAAGATGAACAAGGCGACGTAACCCGGCTTCATGGCGCGGCCCTCGTACCGAGGTTGTGGACTGAATGGAGCGAACAGGACGATACACCCCGTGAGCGGATGCTAACCGAAATTCTCACCGACTGCGGCGCAAAAGGCCTTCAGCGTACGACGCAGTGGAGGCCGGCCTTCTGAGCCGCGTGTGGGTTCGTGCTAGAGGAGGCTTGGCGTGGGGCGGACGTGAAGCCGATTATCTCGATTGCAAAACTCAACAAGACCTACGACTCGGGGTTCGTGGCGCTTCGCGATGCGGACCTCGAGATTCTTCGAGGGGAGATTTTTGCGTTGTTGGGGCCGAACGGAGCGGGGAAGACGACCCTGATCAGCATCGTGTGTGGGATCGTGAATCCGACTGCGGGCTCGGTGCGGGTGGGCGGCCACGATGTCGTCGACGACTACCGGGCGTCGCGGTCGATGGTTGGGTTGGTACCGCAGGAGCTCTCGACCGATGCGTTCGAAACCGTCTGGGCGACGGTGAGCTTCAGCCGTGGGCTCTTTGGCAAGGCGCCCAACCCCAGGCACATCGAGAAGCTACTGCGAGAGCTTTCACTCTGGGACAAGAGAGACACCAAGATCATCGAGCTCTCCGGGGGGATGAAGCGGCGGGTGATGATTGCCAAGGCGCTCTCGCACGAACCGGTGGTGCTGTTCCTCGACGAGCCGACCGCTGGCGTCGACGTCGAGCTTCGGCGGGATATGTGGGAGATGGTCCGCGGGCTTCGACAGAGCGGCGTGACCATCATACTGACGACGCACTACATCGAGGAAGCCGAGGAGATGGCGGACCGGATCGGAGTGATGAGCAAGGGGCGCATCATCTTGGTCGAGGAAAAGGAAACGCTGATGCGGAAGCTCGGCAAGAAGCAGCTATTGCTTCACTTGCAGCGCCCGCTCGGACGGGTTCCGGACGGGCTGGTCGGATATCCACTCGAGCTTTCTGACGATGGGCGCACGCTGGTGTACACGTTCGATGCGCAAGGGCAGCACACGGGCATCGCTGCGCTCTTGCAGAAGCTGAACGACCACGGGGTGCACTACCAGGACATTGAGTCGGCGGAGAGCTCACTCGAAGAGATCTTCGTGAGCTTGGTGAACGAGGAGCGATGAACTTCCGGTCGGTTCGAGCGATTTACGGGTTCGAGATGGCGCGCACGCGGCGCACGCTCATGCAGAGCATTGTCGCGCCGGTGCTTTCGACCTCGCTCTACTTCATCGTATTCGGATCGGCGATCGGGTCGCGGATGGTCGAGATCGACGGGGTCAGCTACGGGGCGTTCATCGTCCCGGGGCTGACGATGCTGTCGCTGCTGAACCAGAGCGTCTCGAACGCTTCGTTTGGCATCTACATGCCCAAGTTCTCGGGAACGATCTACGAGGTGCTGTCTGCGCCGATTTCGTACGTCGAGATTGTGCTCGGCTACGTCGGGGCGGCGGCGACGAAGTCGACAGTGCTCGGGGTGCTGATCTTGGTGACCGCGCGGTTCTTCGTCGACTACGAGATCGCCCATCCGTTTTGGATGGTGGGATTTCTGGTCCTGACGGCAGTGACGTTCAGTTTGTTTGGGTTCATTCTCGGCGTCTGGGCCGATGGGTTCGAGAAGCTCCAGGTGGTGCCGATGATGATCATCACGCCGCTCACGTTTCTCGGGGGGAGCTTTTACTCGATCGACATGCTGCCGCCGTTTTGGCAGAAGGTGACGTTGCTCAACCCAGTAGTGTACTTGATCAGCGCGTTCCGATGGAGCTTCTACGGACTTGCCGATGTGAGCGTGGCGCTGAGCGCGGGGATGATCCTGCTCTTCCTCGGCGTGTGCCTAGTGGTCGTGCGCTGGATCTTCAAGACGGGGTACCGACTTCGACCCTAGGCTCGGACCGCATTGCTGGCCGTGTGCTGGGAGCTCCAATGGAGTCTTGGACGCCCTCCACATGAGCCAGCGGCCCACCAGCTGATTGGAGTCCTTGTCCCGACCTAGGGCAGCACCACACTCGTCTGGTCCGCATTGGCGAGAGTCGCGGCGGAGCGGGGCTGCGCGCACCGAGGACTTCTCCTCAGCTCGTGGGCGCGCTCGACATCCGCTTTGGCCTTCGCGTTGTCGCCCAGCGCCTCGAGCAAAGCGATGAGCGCTGCCCTCGCCGTCTCATCGAGCTCGTCCGAGATGCGATAGTAGACCCAGGTCGCGTCGCGCCGATCGTCGACCAGCTGAGCTTGCTTGAGAGTCTGTAGGTGTCGGGAGGCTTTCGACTGGCTGATCGCGAGCGCCGTTTCGAGGTCGCAGACGCAAAGATCTCCGACTGAAAGCAGCAGGTGCATGATGCGGAGCCGGGTTTCGTCCGCGAGCGCTTTGTGCATCCGCGCGAGTCTTGCAATCACGGCTTGCGTATACTCGTTTACCCGGGTATACGCAATCTCGCATGCATCAGAAGACTCCCGTGGCGAATTGCCGAGCGGAATCAGCAATGATTCTAGTCACTTGCCTCTTCATGCTCCTTCTCGGAGCGTGCGAGAAGAAGGCCGGGGGCAACGCGCTCACCGGAGACGAAGGCTCCGCGGCGGACTTCAAGGAGAAAGACCAAATGGAAGCGGAACGCGTCGCCAAACACCCGAACGAGGTGAAGCTTAATCCCCAGCTCCAGACGTACGTCGAGCGAGTCGTCGACGAGTTCGACACCATTGCCGAGGAGCGAAAACGTGAGCTCCGAAAGCTCGCGTTGTTCATCCGCACCAAGCAGGCCTCGGACGAGCCTGCGAACTTGACCTTCATCTGCACGCACAACTCGCGTCGGAGCCACATGAGCCAGCTCTGGGCGGCGACCGCGGCAGCCTGGTATGGGGTGAACGACGTCGGAACATTCTCCGGAGGCACGGAAGCGACGGCCTTCAACCCACGCGCGGTGGCGGCGCTTCGGCGCGCGGGCTTCGACATCGAGAGCCCGGGCGGCGACAATCCCCACTATCGAGTCACCTACGGACCGGAGACCGCGGTGATGGAGTGCTACTCGAAGACGTACGACGATCCCTCCAATCCGCAAAAGGGCTTTGCGGCCGTGATGACGTGCTCGCAGGCGGACAAGAACTGCCCTGTGGTGATGGGTGCCGCGTTGCGTGTCGCGGTCCCGTACGACGACCCCAAGGAAGCAGATGCGACGCCCGAGGAAACGCAGCGCTACGACGAGCGCTGCAAGCAGATTGCGACGGAGATGTTCTACTTGTTCTCGCAGGTCAACGCGTGAGTCGACGCTGCACGATCCACTCTCGACGATGAGACCATGAACATTCCTTTGTTCGACCGTTTGAACGACTGGGTTGGCGCACAGCTTGCCGTGTCGTCCGGCGCTGAGTCCTTCGTGTTTCTATTTCTCGGCGGGCTGCTCGCGAGCCTTCTGCCTTGTGTCTACCCGCTCTACCCCATCACCGTGAGCATCCTCCGTGGACGCGAGAGTAAGCTCGGTCGATACGCACACCCGCTCGCCTACTATGCTGGGCTCTCCGGGGTGTATTTCTCGTTTGGAGTCATCGCCGCGTTGACCGGCGGGGCGTTCAACGAAGTACTTCGACTGCCCGCGGCGAACCTGGCCATCGGTGCCATGCTTTTCGCGCTTGCACTCGCGACGGTGGGGTACCTTCATTTCCCCACGATCAGCGCCGACTTCCAACCCAAAGATCGAGGACTGTCCGGCAGCGTCGTGATGGGAGGCCTCGCGGGGCTCCTCTCGAGCGCCTGCGTAGGACCTGTCGTTGTGAGCATCCTCGTTGGGCTGGCGGCGAACGCGGAAGCCATCACCGTCGGCACAACGCTCCTGGCCTCAACGAAGATGCTCGCGTTCGGTCTCGGCGTAGGGTTTCCCATCTTGCTCATCGGCGTGCTCGGGGTGTCCCTTCCGCGGGGAGGCCGCTGGATGGTGGCGGTGCAGTGGGTCTTCGGCGCGCTGATCGCCTACTTCGCGCTTGGTTATGTCTACAAGGGCCTCGGAGGAGTGGGTGTGCGAAACGCTGCCGCGCATGCTGTCGTGCTCGGCGCTGCCCTTCTGCTCAGCGCAGCGTTTCTCCTGCAGCGCGCCGAAACCCCGAAGCCGGAGCGTACGCGTAATGCGCTGCTCGCCCTCGCGGCCGCCACGGGGTTCCTGGTGATGGCCCGGGCCGTGCTTCCCACTCCGGTGGCGACCATGAGCATGGTGCCGGGCGTCATGGCGGCGTCTGCGCAGGAAGCCCTCGTCGAAGAGCGGGGCGCGCTCACGTGGTATCTCGACCCCGAAGCCGCGTACGCAGCCGCTAAGAAATCGGGCAAACCCGTCTTTGTCGATTTCTACGGAGACTGGTGCGCGAACTGCAAGGCCTTCGAGGCGCTTACCGAGAGCGATACATCCCTACGGGCCGCGCTCCAGGATGCCGTGTTGCTCAAGGTGTACGACACTTCTCCGCTCTTCCGAAGCTATCGCGACGATCCTCGGTTCCCTGAGCTCCGCGTTGGTCTGCCTTTCTTTCTGATCACCAATCCAGAGGGCGACGTTCTCTACAAGACGAACGATTTCACCAAGACCGATGAGATGGTGCTCTTCCTTTCGAGCTGATTTGTGTGAAGAGGAGAGAACCGATGAGTAAAGACGGAAACGGCGACCGACGGATGCACGGGTTTGAGCGACTGTTGACGCTCTGGGTGCTCCTCTCCATGGGCGCGGGCATCCTGCTGGGCCGAGTCGCTCCGGGATTCGCGAAGACACTCGACCGCATGACCCTCGATGTGGACGGCGCACCCGTCGTCTCGATCCCGATTGCCGTCTGCCTGTTCTTCATGATGTACCCCATCATGGTGAAGATCGATTTTTCGGAGGTGGTCGCCGCCGGCAAGAGCAAACGCCCCGTGCTTCTGACGCTCCTCATCAACTGGTGCGTCAAGCCGTTCACCATGCTTGCCATCGCCACGTTCTTTCTGGGAACGGTGTTCCTACCCCTCATCGGTCCCGAGGCGACCGACTTGGTCAAGATGCCCTTCGGTCTCGATCTCCCGGTCGGCGCTTCGTACGGAGCGGGTCAGGTCGTGCTGCACGAAGGCGTCAAGGCCCTCGAGGTTCCACTCTGGAGGAGTTACCTAGCTGGATGCATTCTCTTGGGAGTCGCGCCATGCACGGCGATGGTACTGGTGTGGGGGTACCTCGCGCGGGGAAGTGACGCACACACGCTCGTGATGGTCGCCATCAACTCCCTCACCATGCTGGTTCTCTACGGCGTCCTCGGAGGCTTTCTTCTCGGCGTCGGTCGCCTCCCCGTCCCGTGGCAGGCACTCTTGTTGTCGATCGGAGTCTACGTGGCCCTTCCTCTCGTTGCGGGGTTCCTGTCGCGCAAGTGGATCATCGCGGCCAAAGGCGAAGCGTGGTTTCGCGAGAAGTTCCTGCACCTACTGACTCCCATCACGATCAGCGCACTCCTGGTCACGCTCGTACTGCTGTTCTCTTTCAAGGGCGATATCATCGTCAGCAATCCACTTACGATCGTCTGGATTGCGGTCCCTCTTGTGGTGCAAACCCTGTTGATCTTCGGCATTGGCTACGGGCTCGCGCGACTATTCGGGCTCCGGTACGCGGAGGCAGCGCCCACCGCCATGATCGGCGCGAGCAACCACTTCGAGGTCGCGATTGCCACGGCCGCCATGCTCTTTGGGCTCTCCTCGGGCGCGGCCTTAGCCACCGTGGTCGGCGTGCTGATCGAGGTGCCTCTGATGTTGGTGTTGGTCAGGTTCTGCCTGAGAACCCAGAGCTGGTTTCCAGCCGTCGCGATTGAGCCAGCGCCCGCGAAGGTCGCAGATCCCACCACGGGTTGAGTCGTGACGTCACCGTCGGACGTGCAAGTGCGAACGGCGGCTGAAGTCGGAGGGTGCGGAGAGCTTTGATCGCGAAGAGCAATTTCAAAGACCCTCGGGCTATGCGTCATGGGCCCGATAAGGCACCGAGTGACTACTTCGCCAGAATTTCCAAGACGCGGTGCGCCGTCTCGTATCCGCTGTTCTGGTTCTGGCCGGTCACGAGGTTACCGTCTACGACGACGTGGGTTGCGAGCATGTCCACGAAAGCCGTCTGTGATTCATAGTTCGCGCCGACTCTTCGCATTTCTGTTTCCGGATGCTTGGGCGTGACCTCGATGCCGAGCTGCTTGATTTGGCGATCGGTGACGCCGGTGACGTTCCGCCCTTCGATGAGCGGTGAGCCATCTTCGGCTTTCGCGGTGACCAAGCCCAATGCGCCGTGACAAACTGAGCTGAGAATCTTGCCGTTCGCGTTGGCCTTCGTGATGACGTCCGCCAGCTCATCAGACTGCGCTAGATCGTACGCCGCGCCCCAGCCGCCAGCCATGTAGTAGACGTCGTATTTGGCGGGATCGATTTGGCTGATGGGAATGGAGTTCTTGAGCTTGGCCATGGCGGCCGGGTCTTTCGTGAAGCGCCGGTCCTCGGGGGTGGCCAACGGCCAGCCCATGGAATACGGCTCGACGGGGATCTCGCCGCCCTGAATCGACGCGATATCGACCTCCATGCCAGCATCCAAGAAGACGTAGTATGGAACGCTCATCTCCGAGCCGAACACACCGGTAGCCTTGCCGGTCTCTCCCAACGTGTCGTGACTGGTGGTGATGACCAAGGCATGCTTGCCCTTCAGGTCAAACGGCGGGATGTCGTAGCTCGGATGCAACCCCAGGGCATGGAGCAAGCGGGGCAAACCAAGATAAACAATCACCAACAGCAGCGGTATGCCGATCAGAACGTATTTCCACCATTGCATGGCCTAGGCCCTTTCATGTTGTGCGGGGCGGCGCCCGAGAACGAGTCTGAAAATGCGGAAGAGGCCGTACAGAGTCGCGGCCAACGCCGCGAAAAGAGCCAACAACACGTACCAGTAGTTCGCCGAGAACTTCTTGATCCCGTTGATGGTGAGTTGTTTGCGCGCGCTATCACCGGCAGCCATCTCGAACACGCCGACCTCGTTGGCGTACGACTGATACTCGTTCAGCATCTCCTGGAACACGACGGGGTGCTGTGCCGCGACATCGGTGGTTTCGCCTGGGTCGCTCGCAATATCGTAGAGGTGCCACTCCCCATCGCCGAAGGGCTCGGGCGTCTTGGCGATCTTCCAGTTGCCCCGATACAGCGCAGCGGTACCACTCACCTCGAAGGCAAAGGAGTCTTTTTCGCCGTACACCTCCTCTGCCTGACCGGTCAGCATGGGCATCAAACTGCGTCCGTAGAACTCGTCAGGTGTGAAGGTCACGCCGGCCACGTCCAGAAGGGTCGGAGCAATGTCCGCCACCTGAGAACGGCCGCCTACGAAACCGAGGGTTTCGATGCCGGGACCTGAGACGACCATCGGCACGCGCAGCCCCCCCTCGGAGGCGTTGAATTTGAATAGGTGAAACGGCGCCGCCGAAACCGACGCCCATTCCTGACCGATCGCGCCCATGCTGCCCGGTTGCCCCAGGTTTTCGTAGGTTACGTCCCAACCTTCGATCGCCATCCAGGCACGTTCGACGGCGAGCGAGGCAGGTGGGGATGTCTTGCCAAGCGTGCGCCTGGATCGGCCGCATGTGGAACGCACGGCACGCCTCCTACGCGGACGCCCCGCTGATCCGTTGGCCGAGCGAGCCCCTGCCCGATCCCCTGGCGGATCCTGTCGCGGGCCGGGCGTCTCTACTTCCCCTACATGCTGCGCAACCACCGCGCGGTCGCCGATGGAGAAGACCGCTTCGACGTGGAGCTCGACCGGGCGACCTACCCCAACCTGCCGGCGATCCCATTCCGGGCGTGGTCTCGACGACGCTTGATCGAGCTGTACCGGGGCTTGCCGCTCGCGGACCGCGAAGCGGTGGACGAGGTCCTCGAGAGCACCGGCATCGCCACCAGCCTGCTCGCAGAACCGGACCTCGCATACAGGTATCCGCCAGGACCGATGCTCCCGGATGGTCGTCGGCGTCGGGTCGGGCTGCTCGAGAAGCTGAAGATCAGCCTCGTCGGCACCCCCCACCACCTCGAGGTCGGTCAACCACACGACCTCGCGAACCCCTAGCGTGGTGCGCGCGTGCAACTAGTGCCGAAACGGACGAAGTACGAGTTTCTCGGATGGCCCGTCTCACCGTACTCGACGAAGACTCGGGCGTACTTGTGTCCGAAAACCGCTCTGCAAGGCGGAGGGTTAGCGCACCCTACGCCGCGCTACGCCGCTTCCTCGCCTGATCCAAGTCGTAGGTCGCCTGCAGGTTCATCCAGAGCTTCGCCGAGGTTCCGAGCGCCTTCGCCAAATCGAGTGCGGCATCGGCGGTGACTCCGCGCTTGCCTCGGATGAGCTCGTTGAGACGTGCCCGGGTCCACCCGACCTTCTCCGCGAAGGTCGTCTGAGTCATCGCCATCGGCTGCAGAAACTCTTCCAGCAGAATCTCTCCCGGGTGAAACGGGTTCTTGGGCTCGCGAACTTTTCTAGGCATCGTCTTCTCCGCTAGCGATGGTAGTCCACCACCTCGACCTCATACGCGTCGCTACCCTTCCAGGCGAACACGACCCGCCACTGGTCGTTGATTCGGATCGAGTGCGAACCCTTTCGGGGGCCACGTAGAGCCTCCAACCTATTACCCGGGGGAACACGAAGGTCGTCGAGCTCGCCGGCGTCGTGAAGATACAAAATCTTTCGCCTCGCGATTCTGCGAAGCTCCGGCGGGAACGAGCGGGTCGCTTTGGTCTTTCGGTCGTAATAGAGGTCCTCCGCAAGTTGATTGGCGAAACCTCGAATCATCGGGGGACCTCATATTATCGTGTTTCGATAACTTAGCAACCCTTGCCGCACTTCAGGAGGAGCGAGACCGCCGGCAGTGAGGAAAGACCGTCAGGGCTGCTATCGGCCGGTCCGAGCCAAAGTTGCACCGGGTTCAACCCGGGGATGTTGCGCACCCTTCGCAGATGATGGTGCGGAGGGACTGGTATTGGGTTTGCGTCAGGGCGGCCGCGAGCGAGCAGCCCGCCCGTCTCATGGGCTGGCGTCTGCTTCGAACGCCTCTTGAGCCGCGTCGATGATGTCGACGTACACGGCTGCGGTCTTCGACAGGTCGGACTTCATGACCGTGTCCGGGGTGTCGGCACTCGTGAACTGAGGCGCGTTGTGGCTGATGAGACCGACGGTGGGCACGAGGTCCTCCCACTTCTTGGGTTCCCCGTTGAAGAAGTCGACCGCGATGTTTGACCGATCGTAGTCGTGCTCGCTGAACAAGACGAAGGGCACTTGGCAAAATCACTAAGTGCCCAACATCATTAGTTGCGGGGGCCGGAGTTGCCCTCTGCATTGTGCAATCGAACACGGCGGAGTGGACGCTAGTCCACGGAGCTGTTCGATTGCTAATCAGCTGAATCCGGCCCCAAAAGGGAAAAGGCCGGCGCCTGAAAGCGGCCGGCCTTGACCAGTGGTTGCGGGGGCCGGATACGCACAGCGTTGTCCGGTGGAGTTCGGGGTGCCGATGGAGGTGGTGATCGCCGCGTAAGCGCCTGGGACTCGCGCGCGATCTGCCAGCATCACCGAACGAGGCGATCCTTAGCTCTCCCGGGCGCCGAATGCTGTGACGCGGCTGCGCGTGGGCGTTTCGATAGTCGCTTCCCATACAGCCTCTTCACTTCAGCCAGTGAAGGGTCACCTCGTCACAAGCCATGGCTTCCACCAATGAGTCGAGGGCGAACACTTCTATAGGTACCCGAATTCCTGCCGCCTCGACCCGGCTCTCCAGAAGGAGCTTGGCCATCGCCACCACGCTCATGGCAGTGGTGCCATAGTCAGAGGGCCCAACGAGGCTCAGGCAACGGGTACGAGGCGATCCATCCGTGTGTCCCACGACTTCGACGGATAGGGCAATGGTTTCCGATTCGGGTCTCTGGCCCCCCTTCGTCAAGGCTACCATCCTCGCCAGGCCTTTCCGGGTTTTCTTCAGATTGAACAATCTGAGGAACCCGACCTTGTTCAGGAACGCAAGGAGCAGCTCGAACTGGGCGTCGTCGAAGCCGCTCCAGTAGTTGACGTCGTGCACGTTGCACTTTTCGGCCACGACAGGGACCTCGACATAGTTGATCAGACGTTGGGTCCTGTTGCCGAAAGGCTCCGGAAACATCATTTCCCGCTTCGCCGTGAATCCGGGCCTCACATGTTGCTCGCCATGGCTCCTGAACCGCACGGGTTGAGCGAAGACGCCCAGCATGTCCGCGATCCCCGTAGTCCCCGCACTGCCTTGTGAGCTCTGAAGCAGACCCACGTCGATCGAGGAGACGTTCTGCAATGTTTCGATGACATGCTTGACGATCACGCCTGACAGGCCCGGAATCAGCCCTGCCATGATGATCGATACCGTTGCGCGAGCCTCTGGCTGTGCATCGAGCACCCGAACCTTCCGGAGGAATTCGGAGTCGAGCGTGACGTCCAAGCACGGGATCCCGCGAGTCAGGCAGACCGACTGGACGAGTGGATCGACCTGTTGAACGGCAACGATGACCGCCGTGGTCCCTTCGACGGCCGTCTCGATGCTTGCTCTGTGGGTGACGTCAACACATCGAAAAGAGACCTCCGCTCCCAGCTCACTGGCAAATGCCTGTCCGCGGTCCGACCTGTAGTCACCCACCGCCAATGACACGGACCCGAACAGCCGAATCACCTCCTCGGAGACGAAACGCCCCAACCCCCCGGTTGCTCCCACCACCAGAATCCTCTCTTCGTTTGAAGCAGACATAGGCGAGCTGTCCCTCCTTAAGACCCCGTCGACCGCACAACCGTTGACGTTTCCGCACTTGGGGTCAAGCTAGCCGACCCCGATGCTTCACTTGCTATGCGCCCTGGTCGCAACCGCGAGATCGGGCCTAAGGCCGCAGCGCGAGCTCGCTCTCGAGAAACTCGCCTTGCGACAACAACCGGCCATTCTGCAACGCAAGACCGGGCGCCCCAGGCTGCTGAATCGACCCGGGAATTCCGGAGACTCGTTCACATGAGTATAGCCACCATGACTCGGCTCAGTCGGTGTTCATGGCAGTGCTGCGTGCGACAGACATTCGCACGATCCATGTTCGCGACTGCGACACCCCGGTAGTCAGAGATGAAATCGCCCTTCCCTGGAAGCCCGAGCTAACTCAGCAAAGCCGAGGGTGCCAGACACCGGACCACGCCGCAGCTCCTCCGAAGCCGTCGCAGCTATGACCATCGCATCAGTGTGCTCGTCTCCCGTGAATCGCACGACTTCGTGACCCGTCCGTCCTTCGGGCTATGCACCCGCGAGGACGCGCGGTCATCGAACCGCAATCGCGAAAAAGCTTGGAAAATTGATCGCAGCTGCGCGATGCAAACTGCGTTTGAACTCACTTCGACATTGCTGATGTCAAATACGCGTCAAAACGAAAAAACGAGCAGAGAGCGAGTGATCGCTAACTGCTCGTTTTGACTTGGTTGCGGGGGCCCGCTACGCACAGCGTTGTCCGGTGGAGTTTGGGGTGCCGATGGAGGTGGTGATTGCGGCGTAGCTGGTCGTTGGCCGAGTTGATCTAGCCCGCGAAAGCTGAGCCACTGAAGAAGTGAGTCCTCCGGGTCTACAAAGGAGGACACCATGAGGAAGAGCAGGTTCACGGAGAGTCAGATCATCGGCATCCTGAAGGAGGTCGAATCGGGGCGGACGGGCCAGGAAGTCTGCCGCGAGCACGGCATCAGCGAGCACACGCTGTACCGCTGGAAGAAGAAGTACGGCGGGATGGAGGCGAGCGACGCGAAGCGGCTACGCGAGCTCGAGGAAACGAATTCGCCGAGCGACTCACTTCATGAGTGGACGGACTTTGGGGGCAGATCACCTCATGCCATACAAGCTTAGGACCGCCGCCCAACCGCTTGGGAGCAACTTCGGTGGGCTCTCGAGCTCGCGGCCATACTTGCAGACCATCGAGAGCATATAGTGGGCATGAAAAAAGGCCTCCAGGATCGGGCGAGTTTCCTGCAACCACCGTTGGTTGTGGGCGGTTGAAAACGTTCGGTTCGTACCTTCGCTCACGATCTCGAGGAACCAGGCGTCGAGCTTCCGTTCTGGGGCGATCGCTTGGAGGGCTTCTACGACGTCTTTCGTGAGACGCTGCAGACCATAGACCTTGAAACTCTGGTGGTAGAAGCGATAGACGCCGTCTTCGCATCCCCAAGGCTCCTCCGTCTGTGCGAGGATCGCCTCGAGCTTCGGAAGCATCGCCTTGATGGCCTCGAGCAGCCTCGCCTCCTCCTCACGATGTTTCATGAACCTCCAAGGCCATGGCGATGTCGCCGGCGCCCTGCCACAGGCTCCTCGATGAAGGGATTGTAGCACACGACATCGAAACACTTCATAATAACAACGCTATGGCAAAAGATGGTAAATCCTGGCGCTGGTCGAGAGTGAGCCTTACAATAGGGGCATGACCAAGATCACCCTCCCTATCGAACCCGAGCTCAAGAGTCTGCTCGAGAGTCATTGCGAGGCCCGGGGCCTAAAGCAGCAGCACGTGATGAACGCGGCCCTGGCGGCCTACCTTGAGGACGCCGAAGACCTCGCCCTAGTGGAGGAGCGGCGAGCAGGCCCGTGGGTATCGTGGGAAGAACTGAAAGCTGGCCTTGATCGTTGACCTACGAAGTCTCGTTTCACAAGGCGGCGGCTAAGGAGTTCGCTCAGCTCGGACGGAGCGTGCAGAAGCGCGTGGCGAAGGTGATCGACGCCCTCCGTACCGACCCCTACCCGCAAAACGCCGAGACACTCAAGGGCAGCACGAGCGCCCGCAGGATCCGCGTGGGCAGCTACCGCGTGGTCTACGAGGTGTATGTGGACCGGGTGCTCGTGTTCGTAGTGGCCGTCGGGCATCGTCGCGAGATCTATGACATCGTCGAGCGCCGCTTGAAATGAAACCAGGCGGGACATGCTCAATCGAACTGCCATTATCCTTCGCTACCAGGAACCCTTTGTCCGATGGATCAACGAAGCCGATCCGGTTGTCGAGGAGCCGAACATCGACATCGAACCGGATGAATGCACCGTGTACCTGATCCACGAAATCGAGACCCGAGAAGACCTAGACGCTTGGCTTGCACAGCACTATCAAGTCTTGTTCGAAGAGGAGCTCTCAGGTTGGTACACGGACGAGAGCTTGTGGCCGACCGACCGCTCGCTGGCGCTCTTTCACGAGTGGATCCACGTCGAGTACCACACGACGGTGGTCGACGTCGTCGATGGACCCCTCGTCGACGACGATCTTTGAAGGTACGAGGGGTTGATGTTCCGCAGTGGAGGCGGCTCATGGGTTTGGACGGACATGCCCACGAGGCGAACCAGGCCCGATCGTTGACGTTTCCGGGCTCCGGCGCAATCTCGCCACCCCTGTTGATTCAGGATGTGAAATGAGATTTGACCTTCAAGAAATACACCCGACGGTCGCGCGATCGTCGCGAGTGAATCGTCAAGAAGACCTAGAGAACCAGTGGCCGTCGCGCAGTAATCGCAGCATTCTCGACGCTCGTTGACGGTGCGATGTCAACCACGCGTCAACGAGCAAAAAGAAGGGCACCTAGCCAATTCGCTAAGTGCCCAACTTCATTGGTTGCGGGGGCCAGATTTGAACTGACGACCTTCGGGTTATGAGTTCAAGAACCCGGTTTCCAAGCACCGGCACAAGCAATCGAAATCCCTACGAAAACTCAATGAAGACAAGGCGTTAGTTCCTTCGCCGTGTTCACGGTTCGTCATTTCATATCATTCGATTTCAGATCGTTGAGGCACGTTCAGGTCACGGGACACTATTGAACGCTGTCAGGGCACACGATGGCGATGCCGCCCGCATGAAGTGCGTGCGGCATCGCCAAAACGTCATACGAGCGAAACGCCAAGTAGCGATGATCTCGCCTACATCGGCAATGTCGTGTTTCCCTGCGGGCAGCTACAACGTTGCCAGCGCCGATGAGGCTCTTTCGGGAGGCAACGCTAGGGCCGCTAGGGAAGCGTCCAACTCCTTGCACGCAACCCTACGATAAGCCTCCAGAGCGTTCGAAAAGCTTTCGATCCAGTCGGCATCGGCGGCATGGGCTCTCTGAGCTCGCACTGACGCCCCGGGTGACATGGGAAGCCCGCAGCCTTCGCGGAGCTCGTCGCAACACGCATTGAGAGCCGCTCGGACTGAACCCGTCTCTGCTTCGAGCTCGGATCTCGAAGGCTCCCGTCCCACCACTTGCCCAGCAGTCAATGCCTCGAGATCAGCGATCGTGTGTTCGACCACGGGACGGATTGCATCGAGCCGGAAGATCTTCCAAGCGCTTCGCAAAATGACTCCTATCCGGGTCTCGGTCACAGCTGAAGAGTACCACGTGATGCGCGGCAGCGCCGGGGGGGGAGGAGACCACAACGGTCAAATCGACCAGGAGTGAAATCGGCAAGACAAGCCGCCGCCCCCATGGGATAGTGCACTCACCCGGCGGCGCGCCAGCTACGATTCGCTTCCGAGCATGGGAGGTGAGCCATGGGCGACAAGTCCCCGAAGCAGAAGAACCGCAAGAGTAAGCAGAAACAACACACAAAAGACGAGAAACAGAGCCGAGAGGCAGCCGCCGCGGTCGCAAAGGCGGCGCTCACCGGAAAGAAGTGATGCCGACGACCAGGGCATGAGCAAAGACGAAAACGCCCGTGCTGTCCAGCGCGTAGCACTGCTCGGAAACCACCTCCCGCGACAGTGCGGGATCGCAACGTTCACGACCGACCTCGCCGATGCGATCTCGTCGACGTTCCCGGGGATCGAGTGCGCGGTCGTCGCCATGAACGACGCTGGGAGACGCCACGCCTATGGCGATCGAGTTCGATTCGAGATCGCCGAGAGTGATCTGGCATCGTATCGCCGCGCGACGGACTTTTTGAACGTGGGCGGGTTCGACGTCCTGTCCCTCCAACACGAGTACGGCATCTTCGGAGGCAAGGCAGGGAGCCATGTCCTCGCACTTCTCAACAAGGTGCGCATGCCGATCGTCACGACGCTTCACACCATCCTCGGCGAGCCCACTGTGGAACAACGCCTCGTGATGGACGAGATCACTCGGCTCTCGAGCCGTTTGATCGTGATGAGTCACTGCGGCGGCGAGCTCTTGCGCGAAGTCCACGGGGTGCGGGCCGAGAAGATCGACTTCATCCCTCACGGCATCCCGAGCTTGCCGAGCAGTCAAGCCAGCAAGAAGCGCCTGGGCGTCGAAGACAGGTCGCTGATCCTCACCTTTGGCCTCCTCTCGCCGGACAAAGGGATCGAATACGTCATCGATGCCCTCCCCGCGATCGTCGCGCGTCACCCAACGGCGACCTATGTCGTCGTCGGCGCCACGCACCCGCACGTGAAGGAGTGGCACGGCGAGGCCTACCGGCGCAGCCTCGAGCTTCGGGCCCACAAGCGCGGCGTGGAGGAGCACGTCGTCTTTCACGATCGCTTCGTGAGCGCATCCGAGCTCGCAGAGTTCTTGGCTGCGACGGACATCTACATCACCCCGTACCTGAACCCGGAGCAGATCACTTCCGGGACACTGGCCTACGCGTTGGGGAACGGAAAGGCGGTCGTTTCGACTCCCTATCGATACGCGCGTGAGCTCCTTGCGGACGACCGCGGCCTCCTCGTCCCGTTCAAAGACTCGTCTGCGATAGGAGCGACGGTGAACGAATTGCTCGACGATCCGGCAGAGCTGAAAGCGCGTGGCGCGCGCGCGGCCGAGTATGGGCGGAAGATGGGCTGGCCGTCGGTTGCACGGCATTACGTCACGAGCTTCGAGCGGGCTCGCCAGGAGAGCGCGACCTTGCGACGCTCCTTCATCGCGTCGAGAACGGTCACGAGACTCCTGGTCGACCTGCCGGAGCTCAATCTCCAACACCTGTGCACGCTGACGGATGACACAGGCATGCTCCAACACGCTCTCTTTTCCGTTCCACGCTACGACGATGGGTACTGCCTCGACGACAACGCACGCGCCCTACTTCTCACGTCCTTGATCGAGGACGCGGGCACCGACGATCGGTCGACCACTCGCGCTTTGTCTGTGCGCTATCTCGCCTTCATGGGTCATGCGTTCAATCAAGACTCGGGACGGTTCCGGAACTTCATGGCGTATTCCCGGGAATGGCTCGAGGAATGCGGCAGCGAGGACAGCCACGGTCGTGCGCTTTGGGCGCTCGGGGCCGTGGTGGGTCGCGCCCGCGAACCCGGGAGGAAGAACCTCGGCAGCGAGCTGTTTCACGCCGCCCTGCCGGCGGTCAAAGAGCTCGAGAGCTCCAGGGCTTGGGCCTTTGCGCTTCTTGGTATCCACGAATATCTGCGCGCGTTTCGGGGAGAGAGCGCGGTCGAAGTATTGCAAAAGCAGCTATCCGAGCAGCTCTTGTCGAGATTTCAGACCCACGGCGCTGCGGACTGGCCGTGGTGCGAGCACGTCATTGCGTACGACAACGCGCGCCTGCCGCAGGCCCTGATCGTCTCGGGCAACCAGATGGGTGATCGAGAAATGGTCGCGGCCGGGCTCGAGTCTCTTCGATGGCTCAACGAGCTCCAGCGCTCGGAGGAAGGTTATTTCGGCCCGATCGGCTCGAACGGATTCTACCCGCGACACGGCGCGAGGGCGCGCTTCGACCAGCAGCCGCTGGAGGCCTGCGCCACCATATCGGCGTGCCTCGACGCGTGGCGCGTCACCGGGGACGAGGAATGGCCACGCGAGATGTGGCGCGCGTTCAGTTGGTTTCTGGGTGAGAACCAACTGCAAGCGCCGCTCTACGACCCGGCCACCGGGGGCTGCCTCGACGGGCTCCACCCAGATCGACCGAACGAGAACCAAGGGGCCGAGTCGACGCTCTCGTTCTTGCTCGCGCTCACCGAGATGGGCGCGCTCGACTCGGAGAAGCAGATACGCGACGAGAACGCACGCTCCTCCCCCACGGGCGAAGGCTCCGAGTGACGTCGCCTTCGCTCGACGCCCGAGCCGCGCTCCGCGTGGCGGTACTCGCCCCGATCTCTTGGCGCGTCCCTCCCCACCACTACGGACCCTGGGAACAGTTCGTGTCTCTCCTGACCGAGGGCCTGGTGCAGCGTGGCCTGGACGTCACCCTCTTTGCCACCGCCGACTCGGTCACCAAGGCTCGGCTGGTCGGGATCGCGCCACGTGGATACTCCGAAGACGCGACCCTCGACGCGAAGGTCTGGGAGTGCCTGCACATCTCCGCCGTCTTCGAGCGCGCCGCCGAGTTCGATCTCATCCACAATAGCTTCGATTTCTTACCCCTCAGCTTCTCGCGATTGATGGACACGCCGGTCCTCACCACGATCCACGGCTTTTCATCCGAGCGAATCCTCCCCGTCTATCGGAAGTACAACGAGCGCACCCACTACGTCGCGATCAGCGACGCCGATCGACACCCCTCACTCGAATACGCGGCCACCATTCACCACGGTATCGACATGGGCGCGTTCGCAACCGGGATCGGACCACGCAACTATCTCCTATTCTTCGGCCGCATTCATCCGGACAAGGGCACGGAGGAAGCCATTCTCGTCGCTCGGCGCGCAGGTCTGCCGCTCGTGATCGCCGGCATCATCCAGGATCGAGACTACTTCGAGCGCGCGGTCGAGCCTCACGTCGACGGCGAGAGGGTGCGGTTCGTCGGCGCGGTCGGGCCCGAGGGGAAGAGCGAACTCCTCGGCGGCGCGCGCGCCCTGCTCCACCTCGTCAGCTTCGACGAGCCGTTCGGCTTCAGCGTGGTCGAGGCGATGGCCTGCGGGACCCCGGTGATCGCCAGCCGACGCGGATCCATGCCGGAGATCATCGCGGAGGGCGTGAACGGCCGCCTCGTCGACTCGACCGCCGAGGCTGTAAATGCCGTTGCCGGGATCGCTGCATTGGACACCGCGGGCGTGCGCGCATCGGTCGAGCGCCGCTTCGACAAGGACCGGATGGTCGACGAGTACATCGCGGTCTACCGGCGCATCCTCGGAGACTCGGCATCCAAGAGCCTCGCGTGAACGCCAACCTTCGCTCCACCCGCGCGGTGCCCTTTCGGCTCGGCGTGAACTACTGGCCGGCTCGGACGGCGATGGGCTGGTGGACCGCATTCGAGCCGGGGGAGGTTGCTGCGGACTTCGGTCGCATCGCAGGGTGCGGATTCGACTCCGTCCGCATCTTCCTGACCTGGGAGAACTTCCAACCGAGCCCTTCGCGCGTCGACTCGGCGATGATCAATCGCCTCGTAACGACCTTGGACCAGGCGTGGAGCGCCGGACTTTCGGTCATGCCCACGCTCTTCACGGGCCACATGAGCGGCGTGAATTGGATCCCATCGTGGGCTCTCGGCAGGGAGGCGGGCGACGATTGATTCCGCGTCGTCTCCGGAGGCCGAGTCGCGGCCTCACGCCTCGCGAACTGGTACTCTGACGCGTCCATCGTTCGGGCGCAGTCGTCGCTCGCACGTGAGGCGGCCGGCGCGCTCGCAGGGCATCCGGCTCTGTGGGCATGGGATCTCGGAAACGAGAACTCGAACTGCGCCATCCCCCCGGACAAAGGCTCCGCCCGCGATTGGCTCATGCGAGTGACGGACTCCATCCGCGGCGCCGACGCCGACGCGCTCGTCACGCTCGGGCTCCACATGGAAGACCTCGAGCAGGACAGAAATCTCGGCCCGACCGAGGCGGCCGAGGTCTGCGACTTTCTGCAGATGCACGGATATCCTGGTTACGCCGCCTGGGCGGACGGCCCCACGGACGAGCGAGTCTTGCCGTTCCTCGCTCGGTTGACGCGGTGGCTGGGCGGCGGTGCCGACGTCCTCTTCGCAGAGTTTGGTGTGCCAACCGCTGAGCGTGGTGAGCCAGAGCGTGAACCAGCCATCGCCGCGGCCGGGCCCGCCCTGGTCGAAGAGCACGAGGCCGCTTTGTACGTCGAGCGGGCCCTCGGTGCGCTACGCGACTGCGGTACCACCGGCGCCATGCTCTGGTGCTATTCCGACTACGCGGAGGCGATCTGGGGGCTTCCTCCACTCGATCTCGCGGTCCACGAGCGATCGTTCGGGCTCTGGCGTGCCGATGCCTCCCCGACGCCGGCGGTAGCCGTGGTGGAGGCGTTTGCGAAGCAAGTCGCCACGACCGACGGCGGAGCTTCCATCGCGGACGCGGCCTGGATCGACATCGACGCGAGTGCGTTTTACCGCTCACCTTCGTTAGAGCTGCGGCGCTTGTACCGACGCTACTGCGAGGCGATTGAAACGTGGGACGGTTAGCGCGCGACCGTCAACGCGCACGCGTGAGCTCCGCCAGAAGGTCGTCGAGGCGAACGGTCGCGATGCGAGTACCGATGTCCGAGAAACCGTAGGGCAGCACGAGGAGCCCGCCCGAAATCATGCTGCCGCACGAGTAGACGACGTTGGGGACGTAGCCGTCGCGTTCGTCAGTCGCGGGCTCTAGCAAAGGCTCGGTGAGGTGACCGATGACGCGTGAAGGGTCCTCCTTGTCGAGCAGAATCGCTCCGAGCGCATACTGTCGCATCGCGCCGACGCCGTGCGTGATCACGAGCCAGCCCGCTTCGGTTTCGAGAGGAGATCCGCAATTGCCGAGCTGCGTGATCTCCCAGGGACGCTCGGGCCTCTGGATCGCCTCGCTCTGGTGCCAGAAACGGACGTTGTCCGACCACATGAGGAAGTTGTTCTCGTTGTCGAGCCTGGAGAGCGCCACATAGCGCCCGTCGATCATCCGGGGAAAGAGTGCAATGCCCTTGTTCCTGGCGGACGGCCCGTTGAGCGTCGCGATTCTAAACGTGACGAAATCGGCTGTTTCGATCAGCTGCGGGAGGACCTGATAGCCGTCGTACGCCGTGTACGTAGCGAAGTACGTCACCCTTCCGTCGTCATGGGTGAAACGGACGAAGCGCGCATCCTCCATCCCGTGACTCTCGGTCGGGCCAGTCGGAAAGAGGACACGCTCGGAGATCTTCGAGTCTGAGGCGAAGGAGCTCTCGTAGTTCGAGGACGCAAGCCAGTGGATCGTTCGGGTGACGTGCGCGGCGTCCGGCCTGCGACCATGTTGCTTGTCGACCTCGCGGATCGTGTTCTCGAGCTCTTCCAGGCTAAACCACTCGGGAAGCGCGTCGAGCACGGTAGCGGCAATCTCGTTGTAGATGTCGAGCTCACGAAGTTTGGTGTGGAAGGTGTGCTTCTCATAGACCGGAGCTCGGTGGCGCGCCGTGCTCGCTCGCCGACTCGGCGCTTCCATTTCGATTCGGCCGCCCGCGTCGATGACACCCGAGCGAAACTCGATCGACGAGATGTGCCCTTCGCCGATGGCCCGTAAGCTCAACACGAAGCGCTGCTCGCCTGGAGCGAGACCCTGTTGGTTGGGCGCCGGCACGATCGAAGGATTGCTCAGCGCAGCGGATTCGATCGAGTACTCGTGGGTGAAATAGGCGCCGATGAGCAGCCTGCGCTCCTCAGAAAGCTCGTCCGACCGGGCGACATGTCCCCCCGCTACAGCTGCGAAGTTCATCTCGAAGGTGGCCCGCAAGTCGACGTGGCGCGCGGAGAATCGAGCTTCCGTCCTCCCCAGGGCCGTCCTCACCTCGGACTCGGACAACGCCAGGATGCGCGACACGATGCCCTCGACGCGCGAGCGTCCGTCCAGCGAGTGTTCGCTTCCGGGCGTGAACGGCTTCGTGATCACCCGGGTCGGGTCGGGCACCAACCGCGCGGAGGTCCTCGCAACAGGGATGGTGCGCATGTCGACAGTGTCGTCGCACTGAGGAGGCGCGGCCAGCGGAAACCTCCAAAAGGGGGTTTTGCATCGCGGCGCAAATCAACGGGCGGGCGCGAAGATTCTGGAGTCGACCACGAACGACGAGCCCATGCTTGTTCCCGCCGTTGTCGAAGGTGACCCGGTCGTTCCATATGTCAGGGCACAAGCGCGCCGGGACCTTCGGGTTGAACACCCGGAGGGTCCAGTCGTTTCGCCCAAGCAAGGACTGAGAACCGAAGGGTATTGGCGATTCATGTAGGCTCGGCCCATCTTGCTTGCTCCTGTCTCGAGCAAGGCGGCCGCGCCCCTGAAACGAAACCCCCATCGGTTTCAGGAAGGCTGTCTGGCCCCAAAATGGCCCCACCAAAAACAAACGCGCACGAGGGCTTTTCCCAAGTGCGCGTCATCAGTGGTTGCGGGGGCCGGATTTGCCTCTGCATCATGCAATCGAATAAGCCGGAGCGGACGCGAGTCCGTGGAGGTGTTCGATTCCTAATCAGCTGAATCCGGCCCCAATAGGGAAAAGGCCGGCGCCCGAAGGGGCCGGCCTTGACCATTGGTTGCGGGGGCCGGATACGCACAGCGTTGTCCGGTGGAGTTCGGAGTGCCGATGGAGGTGGTGATTGCCGCATAGCTGGTCGGGGAACGCAATGGAATCACACGTGGTCCAACTGGGCCCTCGAGCCCCCTCGAGAGGCTGCTGGCGCGCACGTCGTGCCTGGGGAACGCTGCGCGCCGGTTGAGTAAACGAGGCTACCGTTCCCGCTCTCGCGCTCGTTCGAGAGCACGCACATCTCGGAGATCTTGCTCCCGGCCCACCGCACGCTTGTTTGCAATGAGATCGTCGATCGAAATGACGGGCACAGGGAGGCCGAAGGCGTGCGTGCGTGTCGCTCGCGACAAAGCTCTCTCGAAGGCAACGCCGGGCAAACGCTGAAGGAAGTCCACGCGGTTCGGAGCTCTACCAAACCAAACGATGTCGTCCGGGTTGGCCTCTTCGAGACTACGGCAAATGACCTCTGGAGCGCCGAAGCTCCGCAGCGCTTGTGCGACCCGCCGGCGGTTCTCGGTATCCTCGCCGATCCAAATGTCGAGATCCTTGGTTGCCCGGGGCCGAGTGTGGACGCCAACCGCATGACCGCCCACGACGAGATACTGCGCTTTCGCTCTGTCTAGGGCGGCCAGCAGATCCTTGAAATCGGGATTCGCCAGGAAGGACACCGTGCCGGCACCTATGGACGCTCTTCGACTTCGGTCCCGAGTTTGCGAACCCCAAAGGCCTTCAGGTCGATGCCATCGAGCGTGTCCGCGTTGTGCAGCATCCAAGCATCGACGCTGGCCTGAAACGTGGCGGCCAGGCGCGCATCGGGAGTTTGAGATCGCCAAAACTCCCAGTCCGCTGCATCGAGCTCCTCGTGGGACTTCGTCACGCCCCACACCCAGTCGCCCTCCATGTTGAGCTGCTTGGCCATCCTTGCGAAGTATAGCACGTTCTTGCACGAAGTTGCGTGGCACGCGCGGCCGATTGCATGATCGATCCGATTGTTGCGCTCCGTTGCGCACGGTTGCGCTTCCTACACCGATGTTGACGCAGTTGGGCAGGGCAAGATGTGGGATTGTAAGACATCGAAGATGTCTCAATCCCCGCATGCCGCGCTCAACGCCTTCGGCTTATTCGCCGCGGGGCTCCAATGAACCGTACGTGCTGTCAACGCTAAGGGCGAGTCAAATCGAGGTCAATCACGGCGTAGCCAAGTCGGTGACGCTCCTCGTCGCGTTAGTGTGGGTGCACGTCTTGCGATCGTGGTGAGCGGAATCGCCTCCGTCATCTCTTCAGCTCACGTCAACTCCGAACGGGGCATTCCCGTCGCCGTTGCGAACATGAAGTAGGCGAACACCTAAAGGCGCAGCAGGGCTAAAAGCGGCCGGCGATAGTTAGGGACCCAAGCCCCGGTCGAATGACGAGGGTAGACCCCTCGTTGGCGACAACAGTCTCATCGTGGCTGTTGCGGAGTCGTCTCCGTCGGATGAGTAGTGCGCCGCCGGTCAACATAGTCGCAGCGCCAAGCGCACCGACACCGATCGCGGCCCCGATGCCTCGCTTCTGGGCCGCGATCGCGCCGAACCCAATTCCCAGTCCCGCGCCGAGCATGGTCCAGCCAGCAATTAGGAGCCGACGCTGTTTCTTCTCGAACGACTCATCGATGCCGGCGGAGGCGGGCAAGATCTCCTGAGCATGTACGTTGTTCCCTGTCTCCGCACGAAGGCCGACTACCAAGGCGGCCAAGAGCACGCACACAAGAACCCTCAACACCATTTCCCCCTCCATGTGACGCTACTACGGAGCATTGCTGATGTAGACGTCATTGCAGACTCTATCATGGTCGCCACAATCGTTCGTGCGCCGTTCAGAATTGATGAGCGCCAAACGCCGATCCTCCGCCACGTACGCTGTTCCCGCCCACCTAAAGGAAGGATTGTCGAGTTGTACAAGACCCTGGTTATCCCTTTGCCAGTATACGAGCTGTGGCTCGACGTCGCCGGTTTGAGAGTCTTGTGTGATGCGATACACTTGTGTCCATTGGTACTCGCTCGAAAAGATCTGGAGGTCTGTGCCGTTCAGGGCGATCAAGTAGATGTCGCCACCGCAGTCCGTAACCAGACTCAGCCCAGCGGCACCTCCGAAACATTCGCCAAGGTTCCCGTCGCCACTCTTGCAAGGGTCCCAATGGCCAACCGGATACCAACTGTTCTCGGGGTTCAGCTTGGTATCAGTGACGTGAGATCGGTTTTTCGGTCCATGCGATACTGGAGTTTCCAGCCCTCTGGAGGCTCCCATGAAGCGCAAGCGATACACCGAATCCCAAATCATCGGCATCTTGAAAGAAGCGGAGCAAGGCGTGCCGGTCACCGACCTGTGCCGCAAGCACGGCATGGCCAATGCGACGTTCTACGCGTGGCGACGCAAGTACGGCGGGATGGATGTCGCCGAAGCGAAGCGGCTCAAGCAGCTCGAGGATGAGAATCGACGCCTCAATAAGCCGTAGCGGACCAAGCGCTCGACATCGATATGTTGAAGGCCGTCAACGCAAAAAAATGGTGAGACCCGGCGCGCGCAAGCGTGCGGTGCACTGGGTCGTTCGGGAGTTTGGCGTCAGCGAGCGCCACGCCTGTCGTCTGTTCGGGCTTCACCGTTCGACGAAACGCTACGTCTCGCAGCGCACGGAGCCTCCGGAGCTCCGTCCGGCGCTTCGCGAGGTGGCGTACGCGCATCCTCGCTACGGGTATCGGCGCGTGCACTGGTTGCTCGAGCGCCAAGGCTTTGCGGTCGGGCAGCGACGGGTCCGGCGCATCTACCGCGAAGAAGGCCTCACGGTCCGGCGTCGCAAGCGCAAACGCTTCAAGCGCATCGTCCGCGAGCCCGCGACGCTTCCCACTCGACCGAACGAGCGATGGAGCATGGACTTCGTGCACGACCAATTCGAAAACGGTCGCTGCTACCGTGTCTTCGCCGCCGTCGACGACTTCACCCGCGAGTCGGTCGCGATGGAGGCGGCGAGCTCGTTGCCCGCGGCCAAAGTCACCGAAGTGCTCGACCGCGCCATCGCTCGACGTGGCCGACCTCGTCGCATCGTGTGCGACAACGGCAGCGAGTTCACGAGCCTATGGTTCATGCAGTGGGCGGCGCGCCACGGCATCGACATCCAGTTCATTCAGCCCGGCAAGCCCACGCAGAACGCATTCGCCGAGAGTTTCAACGGCCGCTTTCGCGACGAGTGCCTCAACACGCACTGGTTTCGCACGCTGCCGCAGGCCCGGCACGTCATCGCCGACTGGCAGAGGCACTACAACGCCGAACGACCTCATGGCGCCCTCGGCAAGCAAACCCCCGAAGAGTTTCGATTGACTTACCTAGCCCAATGAACGCAATCTCAAACCCGAAGCTCCAGCGTAGCAAACGGATCGAAATTCGATCTCACGTCAGTACAGATACGCACGTGCTGAAGTGCCATCGCCACGGGGACAATCGGACCGCCCGGACGGACGATTCTGCATCGGGTCGAACGACGCGCGAAGAGCTGTGACATATGTGCGCATTTATTCGAACGAGGGCCGCCTGCGGCTGCACCTCAAACGCACGGCAAAGAAAAACCCCGCCGAAGCGGGGTCTCTCTGTTGACGCCGTTGGGTCCGGGTCGGATCGCTGGACTAGGGGTTTGGGAGACGCAACCGTTCGGAGGGGGGAATGTGGCGTTCTTGTTACGTGTGAAGGCGCGATGCTCGGCCAAGCACGAATCGTACTCCAGTGGCGAAAGCCCCCGACTTCCGATGTTGCGTAGCTGACAGAAGCCTCCACCGGAGGTCGCCCTAACCTCAGACCCGAGTTCCGCAGGTTGCAAGTTGCGAGTCCGTGGAGGTGTTCGTATGATATCCTAAGAGTCAGTCTGAATCCGGCCCCAATAGGCGCGAGCGAGGGCGGGAACGGCGCTTGACCGTCCCAGCAAGGCATGATGCGGGTTCCGGTGGAGTCTCATCGCAGATGTTCGTGCACCCTGCGGTGAACCTCGCGTAGTCGTCGACTTGCACGCACGCTTGGAATCCGGCCGTCAAGGCAGCGCTCGACGATTCCTGCAAAGCCAAGGTCGTCCTTCAGGTCGCAGCTGGTTGCTTGGTTGGGGCATCCCCAGTTGGCCTGGCACTCCGCGATACATCCTCGATCGGCCCCCCGTGTTGAATGCGAGCCCAGCTGAAGCACTCTGACTCGTCGAGCACGCACTCCCGGTTCCGCACGCACGAAAAACCGCCTCGCAACGATCGAGGCCGTGGACGCAGAGTTCGAGCACCGGCCTCGGCAATGTGCGTCCGCTCGCAGCCTCATCCGTGAGAGAGCCCGCTCAGGTCTGGTAAACGCACTCGCCCTCTGCGCTGCATCGAAGGCTGCAGCGTCCCCCGCGGACACAAGGTCGATCGACTCGAGCGGCACCCTCGATCGGTCAATGTACGATCCACACTCGGTGTCGCAGAGCTCGGCATCGGATCCTCGCCGCACTGTCTACGTCGTCGAGAAACGAAGGGCAATCAATAGAGTCTCGACGCACGGAGGTCTCCAAGAGACTGTGCGTCCTGACACACGATCCCGTGCAAAAGCTCGCGCCACAGTCGTCGTCAACTCGAGCAACAGTCGCCGTACCTGCAAATCCATCCGTCGCAAAATCGTTGACGGCATAGCTAGATCATCGCAGGTTTCCGCCGATAGTTGATATCGATCCGCCAATCGTCGCACTTGTCTTCCGGCATGATTCCGTCGCTACAGTCGCGCGCTCACGTCAACGGAACCCACGGTCTCGCAGTCTCCAGTGTCGTCCTGGGCATAGATCACAGTCATCACGAGCATACGCGCAGACGCGTTGCATGCGAGGTCACATAGCTAATGCGAAACGCCTCTCACTCACTGTAGGTGTAATCCTCCAAGCAATTCATCACCCGCTTCCTGTAACTCACAACTAAACAACCGACCCCACCATAACAAAACGCAACTCTCCTAACTACTATCCAAACTCCTTCAAAGTCCACGTCCGACCACTCGCTCAACGTAATCAAACTCTCCACCTATACACATCTCATAATCTAACATATACGCTACCAAACTCCACCACAACTACGCACAACTCACCACCTCCCCAAATCCACTCAAACAACTCAAAATCCAAATCAACTCGCCAACTCAACTCCCTACGGTCCCGCCTCACCATCGTCGCATCCACAACACGTCGCCTTCAAACCACACTCCTCGCATCTCACAACACCCGCCGCCGACCATCTCTCAAATAACCCTTACTTCAAAACCTCCAATATAACGAAGAGCGACCTGCTGAGCGAACTCGC
This sequence comes from uncultured delta proteobacterium, assembly GCA_963845195.1. Taxonomy (GTDB): domain Bacteria; phylum Myxococcota_A; class Polyangia; order Polyangiales; family Houyiibacteriaceae; genus SG8-38. The sequence goes on along the minus strand of CAWJRH010000004.1, from coordinate 517,083 downwards.
CACTGTTCGAGTCAGCCTCCCCCAACATAAATAAAATAACTCACACACCCTCAACCCACAGCAGAACACCTCGGCATGCGAGAGCTCACCCACAACGACCCTCCGCTCGACACCTGAGCCACGACGTCCCGCAACGAGCACCACGCTGCTCAACTACCGCAAGCCGCATCGTATACTGTGGTCGATTGGTCACCTGCGCAACCTCGTCTCGGCAGGCCAAATTCCCGTGTACGGCGACCACGCGTGCGTCGCTTTCGCCGGGATATGTTAGACCTCTATCTGACGAACCCGGACATGGCGATGCGGACTTTCCTGGCAGAAAGGAATGAACCGCATGGCCGTTAGAAAGCGAGCCAACTCTTGGCAATACGACTTCAAGCTCCAAGGCTATCGGCGCCAGCGAAAGGGCCGGCTTCAAGACCCGAGCCGAGGCGCGCGAAGCCGAACGAAGGGCGCGCGAAGACCTGATTTCAGGTCGCAAGCGCATCCTGTTCGCCGATGCCTACAACCAGTACCTATCGGCGACGACCATGAAAGATCGCAGCCGCGATCCCTATCGGAATCTGTGGCCCTCAGATCGAACCCGTGCTCGGACACCTCTTCATCGAAGAGGTCGACACCTCGGCGATGGACGCGCTCAAGCGCGCCCTTCCGTCGCACCTCGGACCGAAATCGGTCAACAACCGGCTTGCCCTCGTGCGAGCCGTACTCCGGTTCTGTTGGAAACGAGGGACGCTTCCTGCGATCCCCTACGTGCCAACGGAACGTGCGCCGAAGAAGAAACCCCACTGGTACTCCGAGGCCGAGCGCGACCGCTTCCTCACCGGAATGTTCGCGCAGCAGCCTCGCTGGTACCTGTTCTTCTATCTGTCGGCCCGACTCGGCCTCCGCGTCTCGGAGGTCTATGCCATTGCACACAGTCGCCTCCGAGATATCCCTCCCCAGCTCGTCGTCGACCGAGGCGTCCAGCGGGGGACCAAGGACCGGCCGGCCACACTCGTGACGCCGCAAGAACAACGAGGCCTATGTCCTCGATTTGACCCAAGATATTCTCGACGCCATCCGCTGGCATGCCCGTCAAGGATACGCGGGCCCAGAGTTCCTGTTCAGCAAGGACGGGAGCTTTCCCCGCTACATCGACAGCTACAAGCGGCCCATGGTCGCCGTGCAGCAGGCGCTCGGGCTTCGACCCCTCAGCCACCATGCCCTTGGGCGCCACTCGGTCGCAAGCCAAGCGGTGACGAGTGGCCACTCCATCAAGGCGGTGCAGGCGCAGCTCGGACATCGTTCCGAGCAAAGCACGCACGTCTACGCGCATCTTGGATCGGGTGCACAACTGCGTTTGGTCGAAGCATTGCAGCCCGCTGCGGCACCGCATGGCACCCTCAGGGCACCGAACAAAAAGAAGGGCACTTAGCGCAATTCACTAAGTGCCCAACTCATTGGTTGCGGGGGCCGGATTTGAACCGACGACCTTCGGGTTATGAGCCCGACGAGCTACCAAGCTGCTCCACCCCGCGGCAGAGGGCGCCACTATAGTCAGGGCCTTCGACTTGTCAAAACGAGCGGGCGCACTAAATTTTTCCGGTGATTTCGTTGGTTTCGCTGCGCCAGGCACCGGCGCCTCTGGTTTGTCTGCTCGCCTTGTCGGGGCTCGCCTGTAAAGGGGAGGCGCCCGCGAAGAGCGAGGCGCGGCAGGGTCCGCCCCCGGCGACGGTCCGCGTGGCCGAGATCCGGGGCGGAAGCGTCGACGCGGAGTGGTCGCTGCTCGGAGAAGTCCGCGCGTTGCAGCGTGCACGCCTGGCAGCGGGCGCCTCGGGGGAGGTGCGCGAAGTACGCGTGAGAGTGGGCGACCGCGTGAAGAAGGGCGAACTGTTGGTCGAAATCGATCCGTCGCTTGCCACAGCGCGGGTGCGCGCGGCGCAGGCGTCAAAGCAGGCAGGTGCCGCCGAGCTCGAGCGTGCACGGCGTGACGCCGAACGGCTCACGGGCGCTGGTCCCGACATTGCGGCTGCCGCCGAAATCGAACAGGCCACCTCCGAACGCAAGCGCGCCGTGGCCGAACGCGGTCGCCTCGATGCAAGCGAAGCCGAAGCCCGCGCGCAGCTTGGGCGGCACCGGGTGCGCGCGCCGTTCGACGGTGTCGTCTCGCGCCGAATGGTCGACCTCGGCGACTGGGTCGACCCGGGCGTCGAAGTGCTCGAGCTCGTAGACGACTCGGAAGTTGAAGTGCTCGTGTCGGCGCCTTCGGAGCTCGCCCCGTACCTCGCGCGCGACGACATCGCCCTACTCCGCCATCGCGGAGAATCGCTCCCCGCAACGATCCAAGGTGTGGTCAACGCACTCGACGACGAGTCGCGCACCGTGCGCGTGCGGCTCGTTCCGACCGAGACACCCGAAACCGCCGTCTGGCTCCTCCCGGGCGCCGCCGTCGACGTATTGCTCCGCGTGGCGCGAAGCGAACCGGGCGCCGTTGTGATTCCGCGCGACGCGATCGTGTACGGCATTGCCGACCGCCACGTGGTGAAAGTGAGCGAAGGAACCGCATTGATCGTTCCCATCGAAGTAATCGCCAAGGGCCGCGATGAGCTTCTCGTGCGAGGCGATTCCCTTGCAGAGGGCGACCAACTCGTGACGCGCGGCAACGAACGCGTATTCCCCGGCCAGGCTCTCAACATCGTCCCCGAAAGCTAGTTGGGCATGCCGGACGACCTGCTTCCGCCCGACGAGCGACCCGCCGGCTTGGCCTGGATCGCCATCCAGCGACCCATCACCGTCATCGTGGGGATCGTGCTGGTCATCCTCTTTGGCGCGCTGTCGGTCGTCGACATTCCGATCCAGCTCACGCCCGACATCTCGACGCCTACCATCAGCGTGAACACCGCCTGGCCGGGTGCCGCCCCGGTCGAAGTCGAAACCGAAATCCTCGAACCCCAGGAATACGTTCTGAAGAACGTCCAAGGGCTCACGCTCATGGAGTCGAGTGCAAGCAAGGACGTCGGCAGCATCACCCTCGAGTTCGAGGTCGGCACCGACATTGAGCAGGCGCTCGTCCGGGTGACCAACAAACTGAGCCAGGTGGCGAGTTACCCCGACTCGGTGCGGGAGCCGGTCATCCAAACCGCGAACAGCGCTGGCCCCCCTCTTGCGGTGATCGCGATTCGCGATCCCCAAAAGGGAAGCGTCTCTGCGTACCGAACCTGGGTGCAGGACACCATTCTTCCGGAGATCGAGCGCATCCCCGGCGTTGCCGGCATCTTCTTCATCGGCGGTCAGGACACCGAAATCCACGTGCTGTTCGATCCGGAGGCACTTGCCGCACGTGGGCTGTCGATTTCAGGCGTCGCAGAGAACGTCCGCGGCGAACTCCGTGATATCTCGGGCGGGGATGTGACCCTCGGCAAGCGGAGATACCTCGTACGGACTGCCGTCGCGCCGAAAGACGCCACCGCGTTCGAAGACATCGTGCTCGGTGCGGCGCCCGACGGAACCCCCATCGTCCTTGGCGACGTGGCCACCGTCGAGATGGCGCTTCGCAAGCCGAACGGCGTGGCCATCGTGCAGGACCGCCCCGCGATGGTGATGCTGCTGTCGCGAGAGGCGGGCACCAACGTCCTCGAGGTCACGCGCGAGCTTCACGACGTCGTCGAACGACTGCAGCGCGACTTCTTCGACCGCGAGGGCCTCAAAATCGAAATCCTCGCCGACCAGGTCGATTACATCGAGGGCGCGCTCGACCTAGTGAAGCAGAACCTACTGCTCGGAGGGCTCTTGGCGGTGCTCGTGCTGTTCTTGTTCTTGCGCACGATCGGCGCGTCGGCCGTGGTGAGTATCGCGATCCCCGTCTGCGCGTTCGCGACCGCGCTCGGTATGCAGGCGCTCGGCAGGACCATCAACGTGGTGTCGCTGGCTGGCATCACGTTCGCGATCGGGATGGTGGTCGACAACTCGATTGTCGCCCTCGAGAGCATCGACACCTGGCGCAAGCGCACGCCCGACACGAAGCTCGCAGCCTACCGAGGCATCCGGGAAGTCTGGGGCGCACTGATCGCCTCGACCGCGACCACCGTCGCCGTGTTCATTCCCATCGCCCTCTGGCAGGGCGAAGTGGGCGAGCTCCTGCGCGATGTCGCGGTCGCGATCGCGCTGGCGGTCTCGATTTCGCTCGTGGTCTCGGTGCTGGTCATCCCAAGTCTCGCGGCGCGGCTCCTTTCCCGAGGCAAGACCCTCGACATCGGCAGCCTCACACGCTTCGGCGTCGGCTTCCGCGAGCGCGTCACCCGGGCGGTGCGCTGGCTCTGCAGCTCGACGCGCCGCTCGCTTGCCGTGTTGGTGCTCGCCATCGTGAGTTCGCTCACCGTGGCATGGCTGCTTCTTCCGCCGATGGAGTACTTGCCCACCGGCAACCGCAACCTGGTGTTTGGCATTCTGGTGCCGCCCCCGGGCTACTCGATCGATGAGCTCGAAGACACGGGCAACCGGCTTCAGGGCGAGATGAGCAAGTACACCGGTGTCGAGACGGACGGCGAACCGAACATCAGGCGAAGCTTCTTCGTCGGCAGCCCCGAGCGCGTGTTCGCAGGCGCCGTCGCAGAAAGCGACAAAGACGTCGGGCGGATGCTTGGGCTGCTGCGTCGTATCCAGGCGAAAATCCCCGGGATGATTTCGTTCGCGACGCAGGCCTCGCTTTTTGGGCGTTCGATCGGCGGCGGCCGCGTCATCGACATCGACATCAAAGGCTCAGACCTGCCGCAGATGACGCAGGTGGGCAGTGCGCTCTTCGGTGCTTTGCGTGAAGCTCTTCCAGGCGCACAGGTGCGGCCGGTGCCAAGCCTCGACCCGGGAGCCCCCGAACTGCTGGTGGTGCCAAAGCGGCGTGCGGCGGCGCGTCTCCAGATGCCGGGTGCCGAACTCGGACTCGTGGTCGACGCGCTGATCGACGGCGCAATCATCGGCGAGTACACGCCTCAAGGAAAAACCAAGCTCGACGTGGTGCTGCGGGCAGTCAACGCCGACAGCGAGCTGCTGCCGGACGCACCGGCACTGCTCTCGGCACCGGTGGCGACACCGAGCGGCGACACGGTGCCGCTCGGCGCGCTCGCCTCGATCGAGGAAGAGCTTGGGCCGACATCGATTCGTCATCTCGAACGGCGTCGCGCAATCACGCTGAGCGTTTCGCCTCCCGAAGACCTGGCGCTCGAAGACGCGATCGCGATCGTGCGAGACCAGGTGATCCCCGAGCTCGAAGCCTCAGGAGTCGTGCCGCCCGGCGTCGAGTTCGAACTGAGCGGCGCTGCGGGCAAGCTCGAGGTCGCGCAAGCACAGTTCGGCAACATCCTGCTGCTCGCACTCCTGATCTGCTTTCTCCTCATCGCGGCGCTGTTCGAAGATTTCGTCTCTCCGTTCGCGGTGCTTATGAGCGTGCCGCTCGCTGCGGCAGGCGGCGCCGGGGGTCTGTGGCTGGTCAACGCGCTGCTCGGCACGCAGCCGCTCGATCTGATGACCGCGCTCGGTTTTCTCATCTTGATTGGCGTCGTGGTCAACAACGCGATTCTTGTGGTCGACGGTGCGCTCGTACGGCTTCGCCAAGGCGCCTCGCTGCGTGATGCCGTTCCGGATGCGGTGCAGGCACGAGTCCGGCCGATCTTCATGACCACCGCCACCTCGCTCGCGGGGCTCCTGCCGATGGTCGTGTTCTCGGGCTCGGGCTCAGAACTCTACAGGGGCGTCGGCGCCATCGTGCTCGGCGGCCTGCTGCTTTCGACCGTGCTCACCCTGTTCGTCGTGCCAAGCGCGTTCACTCTTCTTTGGAAGCTTCGCGGGCGCGGCGATACGGATTGAGATACTTCTTCTTGAGCTGTGCGACTTCGTCTCGGTTGAGCGGCCGCGACTCGCCGGGACGAAGCCCGTCGATGCTGATGCCCGCGAACGACTGACGCGCGAGCCGCATCACTCGATGCCCTATCGCATCGCCCATCCGATGAATCTGTCGGTTCTTGCCTTCGGTCAGGGTGATTTGGGCCCAGGTGTGCGTGCGCTCTTGGCGCAGCACGAACACGTCGGCGGGCTTGGTCTTGTAGCCGTCGTCGAGGGTGACGCCGTTGCGAAGCGCGTCGAGCTCCTCGACTCCCAAGTGACCTTGGACTTTGACCGCGTAGACTTTGGGCACCGCTGCACGGGGACGAAGAAGCGAGTCGACCATGTCGCCATCGTTCGTGACGAGCATCGCGCCGCTCGTGTGATAGTCGAGACGGCCAACCGGGACGACGCGTTCGGGCACTTCGCGCAGGATGTCTTTGACCGTTGCGCGCCCCTCGGGGTCGTCGAGGGTGGTGACCATCTCGCGCGGCTTGTGAATGAGGTAGTAGACCGGCTTTTCGGCAACCAGCCGTCTGCCGTCAACCTCGACGCGGTCTTTGTGCGAATCGACCTTGGTGCCGAGTTCGGTGACCACACGCCCGTTCACCCGCACGCGCCCAGCGGTAATCAGCGCTTCAGACGCCCGCCTCGAAGCGACGCCCGCGCGAGCCAAGACTTTCTGCAGGCGCTCCACGGCCCGACCGTACTGGGGATCGGCGGGACCTGCCACCAGGGGCTGGCCGGGTGACGAGGCGAGCGGGCCTACTGGCTGACGGCTGCGTCGGGCTGGAGCGCGAGGGCGGAGTTGCGGAGCTTTTCTTCGTCGCGGTCCCAGCGGTCGACCTTGCCGTCCCCGTTCAGATCGACGCCGATGCGTACGAGCTGGCCGTCGGCGTAGTACTCCCACCGGTCCGGCCGCCACTCGCCCCCAGTGCTCTTGGCCTTCATGTCGCGCTCGGCACGCACGGGCTGACCCTCTTCGTAGAAAATCTTCGTATCGATGACGCCGTCGCTGGTCGTATCGAGTTCTTGGAGGCTGATACGACCGTCGCTAAACCGGGTAATCTCGTCGATCCGGCCATCGAAGTTGCGGTCTGCTTCCTCGCGCTTGGGCCGACCCTCGTCGGTGTAGAAGCGGACGATGTCTTTGCTGCCGTTCCCGTTGAGGTCGGCCTCGCGACAAACGAGTACTAGACGCGAAAGACTGCCCTCGCCCATCGTCTTGAAGAGCTTGCGTACGTCCGCAACTTCGTCTCCCGAGGTGTCGTACTCGGTCAACTCGTAGCCGGGGCCCGGAGGCAGGCAGCGGCCTGCGTCGGCTCGGTCACCGCCGGTCGTCGTCTCGAACTCGGCTGCGCCCGGGTTGGTAAGCGGCTCTGGACTGCTCGAACCGCATCCGAAGACGATCAGCAGAGGCAGGATGGCGAAGAAGGCATTTTTCATCACGGTTCCCCGTTGGTCATTCGTTCAGACCCTGTAGAAGTCAAATCCCCAGGTTGGGATGGTTTGGCTTCTGCCGCGGCTTTCGCTTCGCATCGGAGCGCATCGTCGGCGGCTCCGATGCTTTGCACAGGAATCTCATCAGTGCGGTCCGGCTGTCCGTCCGCGTTGTCGTCGTATTTCACGAGCACCAAGCGACCGTCCCTGAACAACTCCCACCGTTCAGGCAACCCGTCGCGATCTTCATCATAACGCGCTTCGACGATGAGGCCATCGTTGTAGTCTTCCCAGACGTCGACCGCGCCGTCCGAATGCCGATCTCGCTCTGCGCGCGCCACCCACCCCTGCGTACACCAGAGCCAAGTATCAACTGCATCATCGAAGTTCGTGTCGAGCTCGATCCGCACCAAGCGGCCGTTTTCATAATAGGAACGCTGGTCGATTCGGCCGTCGAAGTCGAAGTCGAAGCGCTCATGCGCTACGACGACACCTGAGCCGTCGTAGAAGCGCTCGACGTCCCACTGGCCGTCGAAATTGAGGTCCGACTGCACGCACACGCGCTTTCCCTTGCGATAGAACTCGCGGACATCGATCGCGCCGTCGCCGTTTACGTCGACCTCCGCCCGCTCATCCCCGGCGCAGGCGACGAGTTCGGTACCCCGCGCGGCCGCTTCCGCGCCATCCTGCGAGCACGCGGCCGCGACAAGAGACAGGATCAGGAGCGGGATGCGGCTACGAAACAATATTTTGCTAGTGTTTCCAAGCACTTTGGGTCCCCCCAGGGATTGAGCTGAACTAGCATAGAATCCGGCAGCATGGTTGCGCAAGTCAAGGGGTGTGGCCGATTTGACACTATATATGATGCCATGTAGTTTCATCGCACGGTTTGAGGGTTCACGATGGCGCGCAAGAAGATTTCGACCACCGTCTACATCACCGCGGAGCAGAACGAGCGGTTGAAGCTCCTGCACGAGCGGACGAAGGTTCCTGTTGCGGTGTACATCCGCGAAGGAATCGATCTCGTGCTCGACCGGCACCAAGATGAACTGCCCGGCCAGATGACACTCGACGCAGGCGGCGAAAAGTAGCGCGCGTTTGGCAAGGGCGTTGCTGCGCCTGCCAAGCGGAGTTAGAGACCTCGCAACTTGGGCACCGACCTCCAGCTCATCCGCAACTTCTCCATCATCGCGCACATCGATCACGGCAAGAGTACGCTCGCCGATCGGTTTCTCGATGTGACGGGCGCGGTCTCAGCGCGCGAGCAGAAGGAGCAGCTCCTCGACCGCATGGACCTCGAGCAAGAGCGCGGAATCACAATCAAAGCACAGGGTGTTCGGCTGCCCTTCACGGCGGCCGACGGCAAGACGTATCAACTGAACCTCATCGATACGCCCGGCCACGTGGATTTCAGCTACGAGGTCTCCCGATCGCTTGCCGCCTGTGACGGAGCGCTGCTCGTGGTCGACGCCACCCAAGGCGTCGAAGCGCAAACCCTCGCGAACGTGTATCTCGCTGTCGAAAACGACCTCGAAATCATCCCTGTTTTCAACAAGGTGGACCTGCCGAGCGCCGATGTGGAAAGCGTGCGCAAGGAGGTCGAAGACGTCGTCGGACTCGATTGCTCCGAACTACTCGCCTGTAGTGCGAAGACCGGCGAAGGCGTCAAAGAAATCCTCGAAGCAGTCGTGCAGCGTATTCCCCCGCCCGAGACCCTCGAAGGAGGTCCGCTCCGGGCTCTGATCTTCGACAGCTGGTACGACAGCTACCGGGGCGCGGTCTGCATGATTCGCGTCAAAGACGGTGTCGTGCGCAAGGGCGACAAGATTCGACTCATGGCAACCGGCGCCGAGCACGAAGTCACGGAACTCGGCGTCTACACGCCGTTCCAAAAAGAGCTGAAAGAGCTCAACGCCGGCGAGGTCGGCTATCTCGCAGCCAGCATCAAGTCGATTCAGGACGCAAAGGTGGGTGACACGATCACCCTCGCCTCGAAGCGGGCCGAAGAGCCGCTTGCCGGATTCAAAGAAGTGAAGCCGATGGTGTTCTGCGGAATCTTCCCGACCGACGGCGACCAGTATACCGAGCTTCGCGACGCGCTCGAGAAGCTGAACCTCAACGACGCGGCCTTCATGTTCGAGCCTGAGAGCTCGGACGCGCTCGGCTTTGGGTTTCGATGCGGCTTCCTCGGGCTCCTGCACATGGAGATCATCCAAGAGCGGCTCGAGCGCGAGTACGATATCGGCCTCATCACCACGGCGCCGAGCGTGGTCTATCGTGTGCACACCGAAGAAGAGACAATCGAGATAGACAACCCGTCGCAGATTCCCGACGGCCGAATCCGTGTCGAAGAGCCGTACTTCAAGGTGTCGATCTACGTGCCGGCAGAGTTCGTCGGCGCGGTGATCCGACTGTGCCAAGAGCGCCGAGGCGAACAAGAAGGCATCCAGTACGCATCGACCGAGCGCGTGATCATCACCTACCAGATGCCACTCGCCGAGGTGCTGTTCGACTTTTTCGACAAGTTGAAGAGTGCGACACGCGGCTATGCTTCGATGGACTATGAGCTTTCCGGATACCGGGGAAACCCTTTGGTCAGGCTCGACATGCTCGTCAACGGCCAGAAGGTCGATGCGCTAAGCGCCGTCGTCCACAAGGAGAAGGCCTTCTATCTCGGCCGCGCACTCGCAGCCAAGCTCAAGAAAATCGTCCCGCGCCAACAGTACGAGGTCATCATTCAGGCAGCGATCGGGTCGAAGATCATTGCCCGCGAAACCGTTCGCGCACTCCGCAAGGACGTCACCGCGAAGTGCTACGGCGGCGACATCTCACGAAAGCGTAAACTCCTCGAGAAGCAAAAAGAGGGCAAGAAGCGAATGAAGGCCGTTGGGAGCGTCGACATTCCGCAGGACGCGTTCCACGCAATCCTCAAGGTCGACTCCTGAGTAGCAACGGAGTTGCAGCCTAGCGCGGTGCCTCCGGGTTCGTGAATACGGTCTTCCAGTCGTCTTTCATCGACACCACCACCCAGCCGCGGCGAGGCGCCTCGTCGAGCGCAACATCGAGGTGGCCGACCGACGAATCGCGGTCGTAGGCATACTCACGAACCGCGTCGTCATGATGGAGAATCAAGCCGAGGCGCCCCCCACCGCTGCCGATGGTGACGTACTGAAGCATCTCGAGGTCTCCGTCGGAGTTGCCGAACGCCAAAATCGGCTGCTTGCCGATGAACTGATGGATGCCCACAGGCTTACCGCCGTGGTCGTCTACGAACGCGACTTCGGGCACACGAAGAAGCGACGGTTGACCACCCTGGATTTCAAAGCGCGTCGCGACCGCCGAGCCGACGACCTGCTCGGGAGGAATGCCGTACACCTCTTCGGTCCACGGGCGCATGAACTCCATGCTCCCGCCGGAAACGATGAAGGTCTGGAACCCGTTTGCGCGCAGATACCTCAGCAGCTCGAGCTGCGGCTGGTAGGCCAGACTCGTATAGCGCCTTTTGAAGCGCGGGTGTTGCGCCCAGGCGATCCAGTCGACCACGATCGTCTCGAACGTGGTGGTGCTCATGCCCGTGTGCGAAGCGAGGACCACCTTGACCGCACCATTCTCCGAAGCAAGCGCGCCTTCGATGTCGCCGGCGAGGATCGACTTGAACGGCTCTTGCCGCTTCCATTCCGGATGGAGCGACGCGAGCTCCTTGACGCGGTCCACCGCGAAGGTGAGCTCGGTGTACAGGGGCTGCTCGACCCAGAGCGTGCCGTCGTTGTCGAACGTGGCCAGTCTATCGGCTGGCGCGACGAAGGTTGGGCTCTCGGGATTGGTGACGGCTTCGACGAACGCGATGATCTGCGTTTTTGCGTCGCCGGCGTTCCAGGAAGGGAGCGGGTCGACCGCTGCCTGAGCAGCGGGGGTCGGTTCGACGGCGACCGAGGCCGGGGCTGGGCGGGACGCGGCGCAGCCAAGCGCGAAGAGAACGAAAAGCGCCGTGAACCAAGGAGCCAGGACACCGTTGCGAAGCGACATGGCGGCGAATGTAGGAGGGGCCCAGAGGGGAGTCAACGATGGCACTGGGGGCGCTTAAATAGAGTCGCCCGGTCGTTGGAGGGGGGGAGACAGACGACCGGGCGAAAGGGCAACCGGTGGATATATGGGGGGGTTCCACCGATTTATGTTGGATTGAAGTTATGAGAACGTCGCCGTCCTCATGGATTAAAAGTTAGACAGTCGCAGCGGAACCGTCAATGGAATGTAAGCCAGATAGGTGAAAATTTGAGTGGCCTACTTCACAGCTCTGCGGAATATCGCATTCCACAGAGCCGCCCCCGCAACTGCGCCGAGCAGATCCGCCACCGCATCGCCGATTTCGGCCGAACGGCCCGGCACGAAGAACTGGTGACACTCGTCCGACAGCCCCCAGAGCGTCGCGATCGTGGCCGCGAGCGCGGCGGTCTTCCACCTCGGTGCACCGGGCCACGTGCCGGCGGTCGCACGGGCGCAGAGCCAGCCGAGGATGCCGTACTCTACGAAGTGAATGCCCTTGTCCCGAAACGGAAACTCGTCGATCACCGGCGCCTCGATTGCAATCGAGGAAATCGCGAAGATCAGGGCCATGTAGGCGAACGCCGGTCCCCAGTTCCAGAACCAACCGCCCTCCGAACGAGACCTCAGGATCCGACTCCCTCGTCGACGACTGAGAGACGGGTTCGAACACGCGGCCGGATCTGCGATGTCGGCGCGCCCTCGAGTCGTCCAGAAAGGCTGTGCTTGAACGCTGCATCGATCGTTGCGGTCACCAGCTGCCCTGTGGGGTCGTGACCTTCGGGACCTGCCACGTGGCAGATCTCGTGACGCCCCGTGCGACCTGCGAACCGCCCCGAATCGCCTGGTGACGGCCCTTCGATGAGTACCTGCTGCTCGGTACCGACGAGCGCATTGAGATGCGCCGACTGCTGTGTTTCGACCAATGCGAACAAGCGCGCCAAGCGCTCGTCTTTGACCGACTCTGCAACTTCGTCTCCGAGCTGAAGCGCAGGCGTGTAGGGGCGCGGCGAGTACTTGAACGCGAACGCAGCGACGAACTCAGCCTGGCGCACCAGGTCGAGGGTTTGCTCGAAGTCTTCCTCCGTCTCGCCGGGAAACCCTACGATCATGTCGGTCGAGAGCGTCAGACCGGGTTTCGCAGCCTTGAGCGCGCGCGTGCGCTCGAGGTACTCGGCAGCCGTGTAGCGGCGCGCCATGCGGCGGAGCACCCGATCGGAGCCCGACTGAACCGGTAGATGCAAGTGCAGCGGCAGCACGGTGAGCTCGGCGTGGGCAGCGATGAGCGCCTCGGTGAGATGACGGGGATGAGGTGAGGTGTAGCGCAGGCGAAGCAGCTCGGGAACCTCTTTGGCGATACGACGAACGAGCCCTGCAAACGCAGAGGTCGAAGCAGCTCGCCGCGACAGGCTTCGTAGCGTCGACTCCTGGCCCGGCTCGTGCCAAGAGTTCACCGTCTGACCGAGCAGGGTGACCTCACGAACACCGCCAGCGACAAGCCCGGCGATCTCCCCAACGATTTCGTCCGCAGGCCGATAGCGCTCCGACCCGCGAGTATGAGGAACGATACAAAAGGTGCAGCGCTCGTCGCAGCCCTTCATCACGGTCACATAGGCGGTGACTTCAGGACGGTCGCCGCGTGGCGTCGCGCGGAGAAACTGCGGGTCGTCGAGATCGAACACCGTGCGCGTCCGGGGTGGCCCACCCTGCTCAACCTCGTGGATCAGTTCGGGCAGTTCCGGAATGTTGTCGGGGCCGAGAACGATATCGACGAAAGGCGCCTTGCGGAGCAGCCGATCGCCCTCCTGCTGCGCGACACAGCCTGCGACGGCAAGAACCACGCCCGGGCGAAGCTCTTTGAGCGGACGCAGAGTGCCGAGGAGGCTCATCAGTTTGTGCTCCGCTTTTTCGCGGACGCTGCAGGTGTTGACGACGAGGAGATCGGCGAGGGAAGGCTCGGCGACTTCGCGGTATCCATCGCGCCGAAGCACCTCCTCGATTCTACGCGAATCGTGGACGTTCATCTGACATCCGAAGGTCTGGACGAAGTAGTGTTTCATGGCGCGACGGACGAGAGCCTTAGCAGTCTCCCGCGTCGGCGCCAAACGGCTGAAATTACGTCATTGTCTGGCGGAATTGGGGTCCCTCGCGCTACAAGCGATAGGTAGATGAATCGCCCGCGAAGCATCTGTGTGCTGCTCGTGCTGGCGAGCGCCTGCAAGACGATCCCGGAGGATAGCTACGGTATCGACAAGATCCGATTCAGCGGCATGCAGACCCTGGATCCGGAGGCTCTGCAGGCCTGCCTTGCTACCCAGGAGCGCCCCCGCGTAGCCATCTCGTTTGGCACCAGTCGTGACCCGGAGTGCGGAGTGCCTCCGTTCAACGGCAAGCGTGTCTCGTTCGACATGTGGATGAAGCTTCGCAAGGGCTGGCCGACCCTCGATTCGGCCGTCTTCGAGCGCGACCTCGACCGCATCGAACGATGGTATCAGGCCCGAGGCTACTACGACGCTGCGGTCGTCAGCACCGAGTTCGAACCGCCGGCGGCCGCGACCTCCGACCGAGTCACCGTCGGCGCCGATGGCGAGGCTCCGTGCGAGCGCGTCGGCGAGGGGGAAGGCTGCGAACTCGACATTGGCATCGAGGTCGACGAAGGGCTGCCTGTCCTGGTCCGTTCGATCAGCGTGGTCGGGTACGAGGAATGGAGCCCCGACAGGCGAATGCCGATCGACAGCGCGGTCTCGCTCGAAATCGGGCAGAACTTCGATGAAGCGCTCTACGAACGCAGCAAGCGTGAAATGGTCCGGCAGCTCCGCGAGGCAGGCTACGCCTGCGGAAGCGCGGCCGGTCACGTGGAGATTGATCGCGACGCGCACCAGGCGTTCGTGCAGTTCTCTGTGAATGCGGGCCCCGCCTGCTCGATCGGCAACATCGTCGTCACGGGCAACGAAGAGCTCCCTGCAAAAACCATCCTCGCGGTGGCGAATCTGAAGCGCGGCGACGTCTACAGTCTCTCGCAGCTCGCCGATGCGCAGCGCGCCGTGTACGCGCTCGGCGCGCTTGCATCGGTGAACATCATCAACACCCCTCGCGTCGATGACCAGGAACAGTGTACGGGCATCATCGACATCAACATCGAGGTAGAGCCCGGCCGACAGATCCGATGGGGCATCGGAGCCGGCGTACAGAGTGGCACGATCTCGACCCTCACCCTGGAGCAGGACACGCGCATCTCGGATGTCCATCTCCTGGGCCGTTTCGAGCATCGCAATTTCGTGAACGGCTTCCGCCGACTCACTGTCGAAGAGCGTCCGAAGATCGTTGCTTTCGATCCATTCTTCCGCTTCGGGCAGGGGTTCGAGTTCGGCAACGAGATCCGGGTTGGTTATCAGCGTCCGGCGTTCATCGAGGCCCGTACGACCGCAGCAGTCCGGTTCCGGCACGACTGGGGACCCGACCCCTACGAGCTCTTTCGGCGCCACGACCTTCAGGTGTCGGGGCAGCTCTCGAGGCCATTCCTCGACGGGCGCCTGCTCCTCACCGGCGGCTTGAACTACGACACCTACATCGTTGTCGACGAGGACCCGCGCTTCCCCACGAGCTACCAGGTCGTGTTCTTCGACCAGCGCCTGATTGTCGACCTTCGCGACGATTCGCGAAACCCGCGCAAGGGCTTCTTTTTCCAGATGGGCAGTCAGCAGTCGCCTGCGAAGCTCAAGAGGTCCTGGCAGTACGTACGCGTCACGCCGGAAGTACGCGCCTATATCCCGCTTCCGTTCGCGTCGACGCTCGGGTTCAAGTTCGGTATCGGCGCGATGTTCTTATTCTCGCGCGATACGGAACGACTCGATCTCGTAGGACAAAGCCTCGGCCCGCAGTCCTATCGACTGCGCTCCGGCGGCCCGTCGAGCCACCGCGGTTTCTTCGGTGGCTTCCTCGGTGACCCGGGCAGCATCGACTCCCTCACGCGCGAAGGCAACGATGCCCGAAACGACGGCGGCCTCAGGCGTTGGGAAGCAAGCGTCGAATGGCGCGTACCGGTCACACAGAACTTCGCCGTGGCAACGTTCATGGACTTCGGGGATGTCAACCGGGGCCCACGCTACCGATTCAACTACATTCGGGCCGCCGCAGGTTTCGGCTTTCGGTACAACACGCCGGTTGGTCCGGTGCGTCTCGACTTTGGTTTCCTCATTCCGCCTTTGCAAATCGTTGGCGAGCCCCCTCCCCCCAACGCATTCAACATCTTCCGCTTCATCAACGGCGGAGCCCCTGGCGCGATTCAGTTCACCATCGGCGAGGCATTCTGATGCGCTGGGTGTCTCGCCTCGTGAGTTGGTTCCTCGGCTGGCCTGCGCTGGCGCTCGTCTCGCTCATTGCGAGCGTCCTCTTCCACATCGACACCGACCTCGGGCGTCGCTTGGCGCGTGACATTCTCAACGACTTCGTCAACGAGCAGATGGACGGCACCCTCCGAGCCGGGTACATCACGCAGCTCCGGCTGTGGAACACAATCGTCAAAGACACCTTCGTATTCGACCCGGATGGCAGGGCGATTATCTACGGAGAAACGGTACGCCTCGGTATCGACCCGATTGCCGGGCTTCGCGGGAAGCTTCGATTCTACTACGGCGACCTCGACGAGGGGTGGGTGCGCCTCATCGACAACGGCGAGGGCTCGCCAACCTTTCTCGACGCGTTCGAACCTGCAGACAAGAGCCCCTCTGAGGGCGAACCCTTTCACGCTATCGTCGACGACATCGACGTATCTCGCGTGGAGGTATTCGGTGAGATCTTGGGCCTCGAGGGCCTTCGCGTCGTCGATCTTCACGCCAAAGGCCGGATGGAGTTTTACGAAGCTACGGAGATCGAGATTTGGTCTGCCGACGGCCAAGTCATCGAACCTTTTCCTTTCGTGGGAGAGATCGACGACATGGTAGGCAGCGTCTACACGGACATGCGCGGCACGCAGGTCGTGGCGTCTTTGAGCCGCGGTGCGGAGAAACTCTCCACGGAAATCGTCTACCGGCCCCCCGCTGGGGGCACCTACGACGACCCGTTCATTCTCGATCTCTACGTCCGGGTCGACCCGGTCAGGGGCGAGACGCTTCAAGAGGTCGGTTTTTCGTGGGCAGAGTCGCTTCGCGGGGAAGCGCGGGGTTGGGTGAGGCTATGGGGCTCTGAGGAGAGCTATCAGCTTCGTGCTGAACTCGACACGACCGGTGGGAGCGCGCGCATCAAGGGAGACCTACCGAGCGTCGGGACCACGTGGATCGAACTCTCTACCGACAGCTTGTTGCTCTCAGAGGTCGTCAATGGTGCGCCGGAGGTCGACGCAAACGGGGTATTGACGCTGTCGAGCGACCCCGCAACCCCGAACATCACCGGCGTGGAGCTCGAGACCAAGGGGTTTCGCTTTCAGGACATCGAGATTCCCGCACTGACCGCCAGGGCGCGCGCGCGTCCCAACGGAATTGACATTGAGAACCTGCAGACGCGGTACGCCGGCGGCGACCTCTCGCTCGACGGACGCGTCGAATACAGCGGGGAGTCGCATATCCATGCGCGCGGCACGGTGCCGCAGGTCAGCGCCGACCCGAACTTCGTCGAATGGGCCCCCGGGATTGAAGCTTCTGCCCAGTTCGACATCGACATCCGCACGACGATGGCAGGCGGGTTCGATACGCGAGGCTGGATCCTGTTCGATGACTTCGACTACGGGGCGTTCACCGCAGACTCGCTGCGGCTCAACGGACGGATCTCGGGCAATCCGGTGAAGCCGATTATCGACGTCACGCTCGAAGGTTCGGCGATTGAAGTCGCCGGCTACCCCATCGGCCAAGGCGAGGCAACGGTCGAAGGTGGCCCCGAACGCTACCGGGCCGACGGTTCCTTTGCGGCTGTTGGCGATAGGCGCGCGGAGTTTCAAGCGCGGGTTGAGCACGATTCGGGCATCTATCGGCTCGACGTCGATACGGTGGAACTCGCGGTGGGTGAACGATTGTGGCGCGGCTCCGTCAACAACATGGTCCTCGACCCGGTGCGCGGCATCACCTTCGATCGAATCGTCATGGGACGCCGCGAGCAGCGGCTGGAAGCGACAGGAAAGTGGTTGTTCAACGGCCCCGACGACATCCGGGCCGACGTTTGGAACTTCGACCTCGCCGTGCTGAAGATCCTCTACCCCGAGCGCGCTCCGGACTTCACCGGTGGCGTCGACCTGCATTTCGAGTTTCGCGGCGACCTCGACCAGCAGCCGACGATTATCGCGGAAGGCACGCTAACCGATGCGAACCTCTGGGGCATCGCACCGGTGAACGCCGCCTATCTCGTGCGATACGACCTGAGCAAGCTCGACGCCGACGCGCAGGTCGATCTGGGAGGCCGCGGCAACTTCACCCTGAGCACGACAGGGCTGGTCGATCCGAATGCAGACGGCGTCATGAAGGCGCTGCGGGGCGGCGTCTATGAAGCCACGCTGAGTACGGGAGCGATGGACCTCACCCTCCTCGAGCTCATCCTCGAGGACGACATGCCGGACATCGCCGGCTACGCAGACGCTCAGATTTCGCTCTCGGGCTCGATCGACGCTCCGTCGTTCGAGGGTACCCTCGGCGTCCCTGCGCTGCGTCTGCGCACCTGGGGACCAGTGACCTTCGATTCGAAGTTTCGGTACGAGTACGGCGCGCTACTCGCCGAAATCGGGTTCTCAGACCTGTCCGGTCCGCTCTTTGAAAGCGAGGGTAACCTCCTCGTCGATCTGGTGAATCTCATCAAGAACCCCGGCCAGACGGTCGAAGCCCTCGAGACGTCCCCGTGGCGGCTGTCGCTGAGAATTCCCCCGCGCGTGCTAAGCGACCTGCCCGATCTCGTTGGAAGGAAGTTCGTCCCAGACCCGGACCGGCTGCAGCTTGCGATGAGCATGACCGTGGCAGGCGGCGCCTTCCAGACCCAAGGCAACCTCTACGCAAGCCTCGACTGGCGCTCTGACGCTTCTGGAGGCCTCTGTGGGGGGGAGTCTGACCCCCGCCTGACGGTGCGCGCCACCGTGAAGGACGATGTGACCGAGCTCACCGCCAACGGCGTGGTCGGCACGGCCCCGGTGCTGCGCGTCGACGCCTCCGCCGCAACCCCGATCGCCGAGTGGCTGCAGGCCGCAGAGATTCCGGAGCTTCCGGTCACGACGATCAGCGCTGACCTCTACGACGCACCCACCGAGACCATTCCGTACGTATGCGGCTTCGCCGCCGGTCTAGTTAAGGCACAGCTTCGAGCCGCAGACCTCTTCGGAAAGAAGCCCACGGTATCCTTCTCGATGGTCACGGACGGGCTGCGCGCCCGCCGTCTCGAACCGGGTCGGTTTGGAGACTCGGTAACGACGATCGTCGAAACGCCACCGACTTCAGGCGACGTCTACGCGGTCTATCGAGATGGAGTGGGCGAATTCGACGCCACGATGAACTGGTGGAACGGGGGTTCGACGAAGATCGGCGCACGCGCCCCCGTGCAGTGGGGCGCCGACCAGCTCACACCCGCCCTCGGGCAGAGCGGGCAGGTCCAGGGTCGCGCCGACTTCGATCGGATGCCTCTGCAGGCCGTGCTGGCCTGGATGGCGGGCGTCGTGAACGTCGAGGGAATCGTGCAGGGGAGTGTCACCGCCCAGGGCACGGTTGAGAACCCCAACCTCGTCGGAAGCTTTGACCTTTCGGAAGGCCGGGTCGACCTGCGCACAGTCGGTCAAACTCTCGAAGACGTATCGGGTCGCGCGATCTTCGACGAAGACGGACTCGCCATCACCGACCTGCGTGCAACAGACGCGAACGGATCTGCGACCGCCAACGGACGTCTCGTTCTACGCGGGCTGCGGCCACGGAAGCTCGACATCGAGGTGAGACCAAAGCAGTTCCCCTTGCGCAACGAAGGTTCGATCCTCGCGCGCCTCACCGGCGATGCCCGGCTCCGTGCCACTTTCGAAGAGAACACTCTCGACGGGGAAGTGCGTCTTCGCAGCCTCGCGCTCGATATCCCCGAGACCTCGGCGACCCCGCAAGACCTGGAGTCGCACCCGGATATTCACCTAATCGGAGACGACTACGTCGCGCCGCGGCGGGTCACGCCTTACGCGGTCGATCTCTCGATCCGCTCCGACCGCGACATGGTGATCCGAAGCAGGGACCAGGGGTTCTCGGTCGACGCCAGCGTGAACCTCGACACGCAGTTCGAAGACGAACTGTTGGTCAAGGGGAACGTCAACATCGCACGCGGCTTCTTTCAGGTGTTCGGCAAGCGGTTTGAGGTCCGGTCCGGAAGCATGGTGTTCGGAGGTGACCCTGAAATGGATGCCAAAGTTGACCTCGTCGCGCGGCATTCTCTGCGCGGAAGCTCGGACTCGGTCTCCGTCTCCGTGTCGGGCCGGCTCAGCAATCCCACCATCGAGTTCACGTCCACCGCCCCCACCACCAGCGAAGCACAGGTCATCGCGTTGCTGGTCACCGGCACCACCCGCCAGCAGCGCGGACTGGCAGCGACCACCGAAGAAGCCAATGCCGAAACGACGGACTTCCTCTCTGGGGTTGCCGCGGGCTTGTTCTCGGCGTCGCTGCAGTCGCAGTTCGGCGGGCTCGCCCCCACATTCGGAGTCAAAGGCGGCTCCGGCGTCAACGAGTTCGAGACCGACACCACAGTACAGGTCGGTTTCAGCGTCGATTCCGTACTCCCGGACAATGTGCCAATTCGCGGCCTGTACGTCGAAGGCCAGTTCGTTGCGCGACGAAACGAGGGCGGCCCCAACTCCACCGGGCAGGCATCGCGCCCGGGCTTTTTGGTTGAGGCCCTGTGGCCGCTAAACTTCGTGACGACGGGCACCTTTGCCCCTCCGTCGAACTGGAGTATCGACGTCACCTGGGAGCCCTAGCGCACGATGACCCGAAAACTGTTTGGTACCGATGGAATCCGTGGTTTGGCCAACCGCGGCGATATGTCTCCTGAAGTGGCGTTCCGCATCGGAGCGGCCATTGCCTATTTGGCGCGTCGCAAGACGCGCCGTACGCCGCGCATCGTCGTGGGGAAAGACACGCGCCTCTCCGGCTACCTGTTCGAGACGGCGGTCGCCTCGGGGATTTGCGCCCAAGGAGGAGCGGTGATGCTCTCTGGGCCCCTGCCGACCCCGGCGATTGCTCACCTGACGACGAGCATGCGTGCCGATGCGGGCGTCGTCATCAGCGCATCGCACAATGCGTATCAGGACAACGGGCTCAAGCTCTTCGGAGCCGACGGATTCAAGCTCCCCGACGCGGTGGAGCGTGAGGTCGAGGCGCTGGTATTCGGTTCGGAACTCGACGAGAACCGACCCACCGGAACACGCGTAGGGCGTGCAGAGCGTCTCGACGATGCGCCCGGACGCTACGTCGCGTTCGTGAAGGCTTCGTTTCCGAGCGAGCTGACGCTCGAAGGCGTCCGAATCGTCGTGGATGCGGCCCACGGCGCGGCGTATCGAACCGCCCCTCTCGTGTTTTCCGAGCTTGGCGCGGTTACACACGTCATCGGCGACAAGCCGAACGGCAAGAACATCAATCATCGCGCAGGAGCGTTGCATCCAGAGGCCTGTTCTCGTGAGGTCCGCCGGCGCGGCGCCGACCTGGGCATCGCACTTGATGGTGATGCCGACCGTGTGATCGTCATCGACGAGAAGGGCAATCAGATCGACGGCGACGTCATCATGGCGCTCTGTGGCACCCGAATGCTGAGGCAGAAGCGCCTGCGGCGTCGAACGGTGGCAGCTACCGTGATGAGCAACCTCGGCCTCGAGCGCGCGATCGAAAGCGAGAACGGCAAACTGCTCCGATGCAACGTAGGCGACCGATATGTAGTCGAAGCGATGCGGGAGCGCGGTCTCAACTTCGGGGGTGAACAGTCCGGACACCTGATCTTCCTGGACCATGCCACGACCGGCGACGGACTCGTCGCGGCGATGCAGGTGCTTTCGATCGTCCTCACCGAAGACCGCCCCCTGTCGGAGCTAGCAGCCGAAGTCATGCAGCGGGTGCCGCAGGTGCTGGTCAATGTGAAGCTCCCCGACCGACGCCCCCTCGCAGAGCTTCCGAAGACGACCCGCGCCATCAAGAAGGCCGAAAAGGCCCTTGGTAGCGAAGGGCGCGTGTTGGTTCGATGGAGCGGCACCGAGCCCAAGCTGCGCGTCATGATCGAAGGACCCAAGCAGGACCGAATCGAGGCCATGGCGAGGGACATCGCATCCCACGCCGAGCGCGAAATTCAGGCTGCCCACTGAGATTAGATCACAGCGGCGCCGGACGCTCGAGCGCGACGCTGACTTCGCGGGGCTGGATGTCGATGACTTCCACGTCTGGAGCGAGGCCTCGAATCTCGACCGGCACGCGCGAATCGATAGCTCCTACCGGAAGGTCCGTGAGAGTGACGACGGCGAGAACCGATGCAGGGTTGAGTGCCTTGACGGCTTTTTCCGGCCCGCGAACGCGGACCGTCACTGCACGTGGTCGCATACTGCGAGGCACCGCCCCCTCGGCGCCCACGCGGAGCCCAAAGAGTGTCCGCTCGATCACCTTGGGCTGCACCCGCAACGTCACCAGAACTGACGGAACGCCGAAGATCGTGTTCGCCGGAGCGGTGACGAGAGGAATCTCTCGCTGGGTCACTCCTTGTTCGAGCGCCGACACGTCGATCTCCATCGCCCGAACCGTGCGCATCGAGTTGACGACGTCTCGTGGCCCATCAACTTCCACCCTCGGAGGAAACACCTCAACTTCACCGGCCCACTCGAGTTCGTCCGGAAGGTCTCCATCGAGGAAGATTTCGACAGGCAGTTCCCGCGTCGCTTGCGGAACCCACTTGAATGCAAGCGACGGAGGGACCACGCCGAGCACTTCCACGCCGGTGGGCAGATCGAATGCTTCTTTCTCGAAGTAGAAGCGCGGCTCCTCCACACTCTTGAGCCGCACGTCAACCGGCGGTAGATTCTCTTGCCGAATGGCATTTAGGCGCGCACGGCTGCCCTTGAGGCGTACCCGAACGCGGTCGGGAATGTCGGTGACGAGAATCATCTCGTCGGCATCCTTGGGCGGCTGAACCACGACGTCGACATAGACATTCCGCTCCATGTCTTCCGCCCCGTGCACCAAGGAAAACATGAGAATTGCGATTCCGAGCGCCCCGGCCTTCAGGCCCAGGTTCTCGGTGAGGAAGAAACGAAGCGACTGCAGCCCCTCCAGCAGTCCGCTCATCAGGTCTCCTCGGGCTTACTGACCCCGATGACAGAGTCCGAGCTTGGTGCGCGCGACACGGCGCTCGCCCTTGCGCCCTCTGCAGCGCTCGTCCGTCGCTCGCCCTTCCGACGGGTCGGCTTGGGCGCATAGAACAGGCCGTAGAGCGCATCTCGGAGCGAATTTACATCGAGGTTGCGAACGATGTTCCCGTCGAAGCACAGCGAGATGGAGCCACGTTCCTCGCTGACGACGACGACGACAGCGTCGGTCTCTTCAGTAATTCCAAGGCCGGCGCGATGGCGCGCGCCGAGCGTCCGGTCCCCACCTGCGTTCCCCGCCATTGGCAGGAACACTCCGGCCTGCCAAACGCGACCCTCACGAATGATCACGGCGCCGTCGTGCATGGGGTTCTCGAAGCTCGGGACGAAAATGCTGTGCAAGAGTTCCTTGCTGACGCTTGCATCGACTTCGGTCCCTCGCTCGATGAACTCGTCCAACGCGGCGCTTCGCTCGAACGCGACGAGAGCGCCAATGCGTTTGTGCGCGAGCGTCCCTGCGGCCTTGATCACTTCTTCGATCGTTTGTGTTTCCTTTGCAGTGCGCTGTCCACGAAGCAGTGGTCTGCGACCCATGCGAGCAAGCGCGCGGCGGATGTCTGCCTGGAAGATGATCACGACGATGACGGCAAGGTACGCCAACACGGAATCGAGAATCGTCGTGACGGTAACGAGTCCGACTCGACGGGCGAAGAGGTAGCCGACGAAGACGAGACACAGCCCGATCGCAACCTGCATCGCGCGGGTGCCGCGCAGGATCGCCAGCGCCCAATAAATCAGCACCGCCACGAGGCCGATGTCGAGGCAATCGTGAAGCACGTCCCACGCCGGCCTCTGAAAGAACCCAACGAAGCCATTGAGCAGCTGACTCAGCGCGCCGGTAAGCACGTCGATCACGACGGGCTCTCTGCAGGCGCGCCGACATCCGACGCTCGGAGCTTGTTCATCATGTCAACGAGCTGTCGCATGATCTGAACGTCGTGGACGCGGACGGCGTCGACACCGGCCACTGTGCAGTAGGCCACCACCGCTGCGGTGCCGCCGATTCGATCATCGGGCGCAGGAACGGCTCCGCCCGGATTCGGCGCAAGCTCGCCAATGAATGATTTCCGCGAGGGACCCACAAGTATACGGTATCCGGTCTTTCGAAATCGCCCAAGAGATCTTAGCAAACGGAGCGACTGGGCAGCCGTCTTCGAGAAGCCCAGCCCCGGGTCGAGCCAGATGGAAGACGCCGGCACTCCGGCCTGTTCGACGCGCCGGGCCGCAGCGAGCAGCTCGTCCAGGACGACCGACACGACGTCGGCGTAGTCGGTGTGAGGTGGTTTGACCTCTCCGCGACCACGGCTGTGCATGACGACGTAGTCCGCGCCGGCGGCCGCAGCGACCCGAGCAAGAGCGGGGTTCTCCGCGCACCGCACGTCGTTCACGATGGTGGCCCCAGCCCGCAGAGCCGCCTCTGCGACCTCGGGCTTGACGGTGTCGATCGATACGCGGGCACCGTGCTCGTCGACCAGCCGTTCGATGACAGGAACGACCCTTGCGGCCTCTTGGTCGGAATCGACACCCGAAAACCCGGATCCGTAGGTAGCCCCAGCAGGCCTGCTCGACTCACCGCCGACGTCGAGCACGTTCGCTCCAGCGTCCAGAAGCCGCTTTCCGTGCTCTTGTGCCGCCAGCGACTCGAGGAACCGGCCACCATCGCTGAATGAGTCCGGCGTCACGTTGATGACACCCCACAGCTCTGGCATTGGAACCTCCTGAACGCTTATCCGGCGCTCGGTACCTCGCGTGGCCGCGGCTGGAAAATTGCCCCTTTGCGCTTCTCTTCGCTCTCGCGGCGCTTTTCGGCGTAGGTGGGCACGGTGACGATCACGGGCGGCGGAAGCTCCGCGCCAGACATGATCGCCTCGATTTCCTCACGACCGAGGGTTTCTCGCTCGAGCAGGGCCTCCGAGATGGCGTCGAGCTTGTCCCGATGCTCCTCCAGAACGGCCTTGGCCCGGTCGTACTGCTCACTAATGATGTGACGGACTTCGTCGTCGATTTCCTTGGCGGTCTGCTCGGAGTAGTCCTTGTGGTAGCTCGACCCAAGGAACCCAGACTCTTCCTTGTCGACGTATGAAAGCGGACCCAGGCGCTCGCTCATACCCCATTCGGTGACCATCGAGCGTGCGAGCTGCGTTGCCTTCTTGAAGTCGTCCGCGGCCCCGGTGGTCAGCTGATCAAATACGATCTCTTCTGCGAGCCGACCGCCCAGCGCCATTGCGATTCGGTCGCGAATCCAGTCGGCGCTGTAGCTTTGACGGTCTTCTTCGGGAAGCGCCATGGTGAGTCCGAGCGCAGGGCCCCGAGGAATGATGGTGACCTTGTGAATCGGGTCGTGGTTGGGGAGCATCCGCGCAACCAGGGTGTGTCCGGCTTCGTGATAGGCCGTGGTCTTGCGCTCATGGGGGCTAATGACCATCGATCGGCGCTCGGAGCCCATCATCACCTTGTCTTTGGCCATCTCGAAATCGGCCATCGACACGAGGTCTTTGTCCTGGCGCGCGGCGAGCAGGGCCGCCTCGTTGACCAGGTTTTCGAGGTCGGCGCCAGAGAAACCGGGCGTGCCGCGAGAAATGATGTCGAGCATCACGTCGTCGCTCAGCGGTACCCTGCGAGTGTGAACCGCGAGAATGCCCTGACGCCCGTTGAGGTCGGGCCGTGGCACGATGATTCGGCGATCGAAGCGCCCTGGACGCAGAATTGCGGGGTCGAGCACATCGGGACGGTTCGTCGCTGCGATGATGATGACGCCTTCGCTGGACTCGAAGCCGTCCATCTCGACGAGAAGCTGATTGAGCGTCTGTTCGCGCTCATCGTGCCCGCCGCCCATGCCCGAGCCGCGATGGCGGCCCACCGCGTCGATCTCGTCGATGAAGATGATGCAGGGAGCATGCTTTTTGCCCTGCTCGAACAGGTCGCGAACGCGTGACGCGCCCACACCAACGAACATCTCAACGAAGTCGGACCCTGAAATGCTGAAGAACGGTACGCCGGCCTCTCCTGCGATCGCACGCGCCAGTAGAGTCTTACCGGTACCTGGTGCGCCCATCAGGAGCACCCCCTTGGGGATCCGGCCGCCAAGCCGCTGAAACTTCTTCGGGTCCTTCAGGAACGCGATGATTTCTTCGCAGTCGTCTTTCGCTTCGTCGATCCCCGCAACATCGGCGAAGGTCACTTTGTTTTGCGACTCGTTCAGAAGCCGTGCCCGTGATTTGCCAAAGCTCATCGCCTTGCCGCCGGAGGCCTGAAGCTGTCGCATGAAGAAGAGGAGGATGCCGACGAGGAAGATCATCGGCAGCCAGGTGACGAGGATGCTCGTCCACAGGCTGTTCTGGTCCTGCGGGAGGTATTCCACGCTGACTTCGCTCTCGAGAAGCTGCTGGTTGATCTGCTCTCCCATGATGCCAACGGTGACCTTCTCGGAACGCGCCGCACGCGAGTCGCTGGCTGCCGAGGGCTCTTCGTCGGTGTTCAGCCAGTAGGTGTATTCGCCGCTGTTCTCTTGCGGGCGAATCTTCACCTTCTTGACGCGACCCTCGGTCACGTCGGTGACGAACTCGCTGAATGGTACGCTTCGAGGCTGTTCCTCTCGCGCGACGAAGTTGAAAATCACGATGCACATCAGGATCACGAGGACCCAGAAGAGCAGTGTCTTTTGGCTTTGTTTCATGGAGTTAAGAGCGCCCGCCTGTGTTGGGTGGCTAGCATGAGGCAACCACCCTATCAATCGTTGTGAGGCTGACGACGCCCTTTGGCAACCGCCTGGGTCCTCTCACCTCGAACGTGGGTGCTGCGTGTTGGCCGATTCTCAAGGTATTCCAGTTGGAGCCGATCGGCCTGTCGCCTCACGGACCACCCTAAGCCTAGCAGCACCTCACCCGGTCCCGTAAGAAGTCGGCCTACATCGGTGAGGTGCCGTCTGGTGGGGATTTGGCCCGTTTCGCGGCTCAACCAGTGCCTGAGACTGCGAACCCGCAGCGGGGAAGCAAGCTCGTCAAGGACACTGACGAGGCAGAACCGTTGCCCCGGAGAGGCGATTTCCGGGGCCGCGTCCTCGAGCCACGCGTTGAGCTCACTGGCCTCCGCAGCGATCGCGCACAGGTGCTCGACGAGCCGCGGGTCTTCTCGGACGAGCGCAGGCACCACCTCATCACGGATGCGCACACGCTCGTACGCCGGTTGATGATTCGATGGGTCGTCGACGTACGCGAGGTTACGCTCAGCAGCGTAGGCGATCACGTCGTGGCGACGACAGTCGAGGAGCGGGCGGATCACCCCGTCGCGCCGTCGCGGAGCCACGCCCGACAGCCCTCGGAGTCCACTTCCACGAAGCAGCCTCGCCAGCACCGTCTCGGCCTGATCGTCCTGAGTGTGACCCACTGCGATTCGATCGGCGCGGAAGTCTGCGGCGATCTGGTGCAGTGCCTCGTACCTCGCGGTGCGTGCGCGAGCCTGAAGAGATGGCTCTCGCGCAGGGACCTCGACCTCCGCACTACGAAAAGGCACGCCGA
Source organism: uncultured delta proteobacterium (assembly GCA_963845195.1). Classification (GTDB taxonomy): domain Bacteria; phylum Myxococcota_A; class Polyangia; order Polyangiales; family Houyiibacteriaceae; genus SG8-38. The sequence goes on along the minus strand of CAWJRH010000004.1, from coordinate 489,888 downwards.
GCGATTCGCAGAACTCTGCAACACCCTGCACTTCGGCAGACGCCTCGGGTCGAAGCCCATGGTTGATCGACGCGGCACACACGGTGACCCCGATCTCAGGGGCAAGTCGATGCAGCACGTGAAGCAGAACGGTCGAGTCCACGCCTCCGGAGCACGCGACGAGAATATGCTGGCCGGGGTCGACGAGCGATCGGTCCCGAAGGGTGCGCCGCACCTGGGCGGTAATCATGAAAAGACGCTAGAACACGCCAGACGCGATGGAAAGGCGCACCTCGGTGCGTTCGCGAAGGCCGCCAAAGCGTAGGGTTTCCAGATCGTCGGCAGGACCGCGCCCGACACCGATGCCCGGCATCGCAACTCGGAGCCCCGATCGCGAGCGTCGCAAGAGCCCGGGTCCCGCTTCGACCAGTTCGAGGGCGCGGCGCTCTTCTTCTGTGCGGAGTTCGATCTTCGCGGGCTCATACGAGTCGCGGCGCTCCTGTCGGACGCCTTTGACCGTCACGAGAATCGCGGGAAGCACTCCGGCGAGCCCTACGACCAAAGCTGCTACCGATCCCTTTTCCCGGCCGGGCTTGTCGAGCGCGAAGTATCCGGCTAGCGCGCCGCCAGCGGCACCGACCACAGGAAACACCGTAAGCGCCCAGACCTTATTCAGGCCGGCGGCCGACGGAATGATGAGGCCCAGTTCGGCGCCGACGAGACCAAGCCCGATCGTCCCCTTGGGCGACGCGCGAATTGGTTCTTGCGGCAGGTCCTGCGCGCTGGCCGGACCCACCATCGACACGACCAAACTAGTCGCGATCAGTGCTTGAAATACGACTCGACGCCAGCTCAACCGCCCCTCCGGGTCCCGGCACCTTACACGCGGCTGCAAACCGCGGCAACCAAGGGCGGGGTCGACCCCTTGATTTCCGCGCAGCCGGGTCGAAGACTCCGGACGATGCCGATCCAAGACCGCGAATTCGAGGCGCTTCTAGTCCAACAAGAGGGTCATGTCCTGACCCTGACCTTCAATCGGCCCGAGAAGAAAAACCCCCTCAGCCAGGAGCTCGTGAACGAGCTGATATGGGCCTTGGACGACGCGCAGGAAGCCGACGACGTCCGGGTGATTGTGCTCACGGGCGCGGGGAATGCGTTCAGCGCCGGGGCCGACCTCAAGGGGATGAGCGGCGACCGGGGGAAGCTCGAAAAGAAGGGCGAGTTCGACGACCTGCTCCTTCGACTCGACGCCCTCGAAAAGCCGCTCATCGCCCGTGTCCCGGGCTACGTGATGGGCGGAGCAATGGGCATCATCGCCTGCTGCCCTTTCGTGATCGCCTGCGAAAGCGCAATCCTTGGAACTCCGGAGATCAAGCGCGGGCTCTTCCCTATGATGATCATGGCGGTGCTCCAGCGGGTGATTCACCCGCGGCCGCTGCTCGAACTCATGCTGCTCGGCGAGAAGATCTCCGCTGCGAAGGCCAAGGAGATCGGCCTGGTGAGCGAGGTCGTCCCCGACGAAGCGCTCGACGCCCGGGTGGCGGAGCTCGCGGACCAGCTCGCGTCCCAGTCGCCGACCGCGATGTCGATGGGGCTCCGCGCCTACAACACGCAGCGCCGGATGCCGGTCGAGGACGCCCTGCCCTACCTTCGCGAACAGCTCTACGCGCTTCTCAGCACCGAAGACGCCAAAGAAGGACTCGCTGCGTTTTTTCAGAAGCGCGCGCCCGAGTGGAAGGGTCGCTGAGCGAAGCGCGCACCCCGGAGCCTCTCAGTTGAGGACGTCGGTCACGAGAAACTCGACCGCGCCCCCCCCGATGAAATGGTCCGGCTGAAACTCGCCGACGAGACGCGCCTGCTCGAGGCCGCGGAGTTGAGCGAACAGGCGCGGCGCAAACGCGCGGACCGAATCGGGGCCAACGCGTAGTTTGAGTTTGGCGTGGTCACCGTCGGCTCCGACCGCTCGGGTCTCGACCAGGCGCGCATCGACGATGAAGCGCGGCGCGGGATGCTCTTGGCCGAACGGGCCGAGCCTGTCGAGGTCGTCTACCGACGGAACTCGGTAGACGCCGCCCAGCGCGACGTCGATCAAACGCTCGGGACCACCGGTGGCGTTCGGCTCGAAGCCGGCGTCTGCGAACGCCGCACGGAGCCGGTCGACTCGGTCCTTGGCAATGGAGAGCCCAGCCGCCGCGCGGTGCCCTCCCCACCCGTCTAGCTCCGATGCGCACCCTGCGAGTGCGCGATGGACGTCGAAGTCGTCGACCGTGCGCGCACTCCCGTGGCCGCGTTCGCCGTCGACTGCAATGACCACGGCAGGGACGCCGAAACGATCGACCAGTCTCGCAGCGACGATCCCGACGATGCCTCGATGCCAAGCGTCGCTCGAAACGACGATCGCGCTCGAAGGGCTGTCGCCATAGATGTCGGTCGCCTGTGCGATGGCCTCGACGGTGGCTTCCTCGGTGAGTCGTCGCCGTTCGCTGTTTAGCCGCTCGACTTCGTCCGCGAGCCTATGTGCCTCGATTGGCGTCTTGGCCTGAAGCAGCTTCAAGGTGAGCTCGCCCTGACCAAGACGCCCCGGCGCATTGAGGCGCGGCGCGAGACGAAAAGCGACATCGCGGGCCGTCAGTTTCGCGTGCTCGTCGAAGCCTGCGGCACGCCGAAGCGCACGCAGGCCGGGTCGAAGGCTGCGGACGCCTAGCCCTTTGAGCCCCGCCCGCACCAGTCGACGATTGTCGCCAGTCAGTGGGGCAAGGTCGGCGATGGTCCCAAGAGCAACGAGGTCGAGCCACTCGCGCATGTCGAGCGACGAGTCAAACCGTTGTCGGAGAGCGGCGCCCACTGAGAACGCGAGCCCGGCGCTGCAAAGACCCTCGTACGGGAACCCGCAGTCAGGCCGATGCGGATTGAGGAACGCCATCGCGGGGAGCGGCTCCTCAGGGACCAGATGGTGGTCGATGACGACGACGTCGACTCCCTCGCCACGCGCCCGTGCGATTCGCGCGTGATCGCTCGAACCACAGTCGCAGGTGACGATGAGACTCGGCCGAAGCGACAGGCACCGATCGAGGGCCGGGTCGCTCAGTCCGTAGCCACCATGAAACCGATCGGCGACCAGAACCTGAACGTCGCCGCCAAGCTTCTCGATGACCTCACTGAGAATCACGGCGGACGTGGTTCCGTCGACGTCGTAGTCCCCAAACACCACGATGCGCTCCCTCTGGCGAATCGCGGCGGCCAGTCGCTCTGCGGTGAGAGCGCGGTCGGCCATCGGTTCGGGGGAGCTCAGCCCGCGTAGGGTCGCATCGACGAAGCCCTGTGCTTCCTCGATCTCACGTACGCCTCGATGGAGCAGCACCTGGGCGGCTGTAGCGCTCAGACCGCAGGCCCGCGCCAGGATGCCCGACGCCTCCTCGTCTGCGGGAAGGATGCGGTAGTGTGCGGTTGGACTCCGGAGGACCTCGCTGGGGGGAGAGTCCGTCTGCCCCACCGAGTCAGCTCCGGGCGGTTCCGCTGAAAAACTTGCGGTCCATCAGCTCGGTAATCGGCGCTGCGATGAACACCGACGAGAGAGTGCCGATGAGAATGCCAATGCCAAGCGCAAACGCGATGTCTTGAATGACGCCGGTGCCAAGGAAAAAGAATGCGGCAACCGAAAGCAGCGTGGTGAGCGAGGTAATGATCGTGCGCGAGAGCATCTGTGAGGTGCTGATGTTGATGAGCTCGCGGAGGCTCTTGTCTCGCACGCGGACCATATTCTCTCGTATTCGGTCGTAAACGACGATCGTGTCGTTGATCGAATACCCCATGATCGTCAGCAGGGCTGCGACAGTGGTGAGATTGACCTCTTTTTGGAGAAGCACGTAGACGCCCAGCGTGATGAGCGCATCGTGGAACATCGCGATGACTCCGCCCGGCGCGAAGCGAAGATCGAAGCGGAACGCCACGTACAGCATGATGAACGCGATGGCGTAGAGCAGCGACTGAATCGCGGCCTCGCGAAGCTGTTCGCCAGCCTTGGGGCCCACCCATTCTACGCGGAGCGGGGTTGCTGGCGCTCGATCGCCGAACGACTTCTGTAGGGAAGTGAGCAGCTCGTCGGCGACTCCCACGAGCTGAGCCTCGTAGCGCGGGTTTCTGCTGCCGGCGAGCTTCGACACGGAGCGCACCCGCGCCCCGCCCGCTTCGAGCGCCTCTTGGATCTGTTGAGGATCGACGTCACCGCCGACCCGTAGGGTAATCTTGTCTCCCCCGGGCGAGACCTTCATCTCCTGGACGACATCCTCGCCGAGGCGCGCATCGACAGAGCTGCGAATCTTGCCGACCTGGTCTTCCGGCAACGAGGAGACTTCGCGCACACGAATGATGTACTCGTTGTCAGAACCTTCGACGCTGATGACGTCCGGACGCGAGTAGCCTGCGTCTTCGAGCGCTGAGCGGACCTCGGTCGAACTGGTCGCGGCGTTAAACTGAAGCTGAATTTCGGTACCGCCCGCGAAGTCGATGCCGTAGTTGGGGCCAGGGTAGAAGAGCGAAATAAGGCTCAACAGAGCGAGTGTCCCGAGCACCCCGATCACGGGGGCGCGGTACTTCATGAAGTCGATATAGGTGCCGGGCTTGACGAACTCCATTTAGCCCACCCGCAATCTTTGGACGCGAAGCCCGCGCACGATCCAGTCGAACAGCACCTTCGAGCAGAAGGTACCGGTGAAAAGCGAAGTCGCGATTCCGATGAGCAGCATCGTCGCGAAGCCTTTGATGGGCCCAGTACCGAACTGCCAGAGCACGACGCCTGCGATCGCGGTCGTGAGCTGGCTGTCGAAGACCGATGAGTAGGCCCTCGCAAAACCCTGCTCGACCGCAGAGCGAGGAGATTTGCCTAAGCGCAGTTCCTCCCTAATTCGTTCTGTGATCAGCACGTTGGCATCGACCGCCATACCCACCGTCAGTGCGATGGCGGCGATACCCGGGAGCGTCAGCGTCGCGCCGACCGCCGACATGATGCCGAGTAGCAACAGCAGGTTGAGTAGCACCATGACGTCCGCCACGAGCCCGGCGACCTGGTAGTACACAGCCATGAAAATCAACACGAGGATGACCCCGATGACGGCGGCTCTCGCACCCTTGGTGACCGAGTCGCGGCCGAGCGTCGGGCCGATGAGCTGCTCGTTGGCCGGGCGGAGCGGCGCTGGAAGAGCACCTGCTTGAAGAACGACGACGAGGTCGCGCGCCTCTTGTAAGAGCTCATTCCGGTCGAGGTAGGCGCCGAGCGTGATGCGTCCGCGCGCCCCGATCTGACCCTGAATCACGGGTGCGGACTCGACGCGGTCGTCCAGCACGATCGCCATGCGCTTGCCGATGCTCGACCCGGTGAGGTCACCCATCCGCGATGCGCCGCGCGTGTTCATCATGAAGTCGACCTCGGGACTCCCGCTCTGCGGGTCGAAGCCGACCGACGCATCGTCGAGATCTTCGCCGGTGACCTCCGCGACGCGATAGAGGTAATAGGTGCGCCACCCTTCCCCGCCTCGCTCCGGGTCAGCGTCCTGGCGGCCGATGAGGATCTCGTGGTCGTCGGGCACGGGAAGCGTCTCGACGTGGGCTCGGAGCCGGTCGCGGGCGTCTTCGCCAAAGGCTTCGAGGTACGGCTGCGGGTCACCGCTCAGGTAGATGTCTGGCGGTGGTGAGCCGAGGATCGCCGCCACGTCGCTAGCTTCGTCGTCGACGATCTTGAACTGGAGCTGCGCGGTGCGGCTGATGATTGACTTGATGCGTTCGAACGAGCTCTCCTGGGCGCCCGGAATCTCGATGATGATGTCGCCGTCGTTCGGACGCGCGATCACCGTCGGCTCGAGCACACCCAGGCTGTCGATTCGGTTGGTGATCGTCCGTTCGGACTGTTTCACCGCTGTCTCGCGCATGTTGGTGAGCTGCTCTTCGCGCATGTGAAGGTCGACCACTAGGCCGCCAACACCGCTTGCAACTCTCAGGTCACGAAAGTAGTCGCCAACCCAGGTCTTGGAGAGCTTGTCGGCGTCCTCTTGATTCGAGAACGTGATTCGAATCGCGCGAACCGATCCGCCTTCCTTGTCGACCCGCTCGACCTTGCAGCGCTCCTGGATCTTCGCCATCGTCGGCTTATCGATGTCGTCGACGTCTTCTTCGGGGACCACGCCGATCAGCACGCCGCACTGGCGCTGCACCTGCTCAGCGAGTCGATCGCGACGGTCGCGGATGTACTCGTCGACCTCGACCTCGTACATGAGGCGAAGGCCGCCTTTGATGTCGAGTCCGGGGTTGATCTGGTTCTCGAAGTACTCGTGAACGATGTCCGGTACCGGCAGCCAGCGATCGAGACTCGGCCACAGGGCCAAGAAACCCAATATCGCCGCGCTAAGCACGACGAAGAAACGGAAATACCAACTTCGGTCCATCAATCTCGCCTACAGGCTCAGGCCTTGTCTTCCGGCGACAGGTCGAGCCCCGCCACGTGGCTTCGAAGAACTTTGATTCGGGTGCGATCGGCGATCTCGATGGTCACGTCGCGCTCGTCGAGCGCCGTGACTTCCCCGCGAATTCCGCCGTTGGTCCTCACGATGTCGCCCTTCTTGAGATCCCCGAGCATCGTCTCGTGCTCTTTGGCCCGCTTTTGCTGAGGCCGAATCATCAGGAAGTAGAGAACCCCGAACATCAGAAGGATGAGTCCGAGGTCCATTGGGCTGCTCCCGCAGCCGGGAATGGCGGGCGTAGCGCCGCCGCCTCCGGTTGGAGCCGGCGCAGGAGTGCCTGTTACGTCGGGCTGAAGGAGGATGTAGAGCAAGGAATACAGCACGGATCACCACCCACGTGAACGGACCCACCCCGCGGGCTGCGGAGTCGGCCTTGGAAAGCGGGCATGTCTACTCCATGCCCCCAAGCACGTCAACTCAGCGTAATTGCGGTAATATGCTACATAGCCGCGGCGCCAGCGACCACAGGCGCGTCAGGAGTACCGATGACTGAGAAAGTGGACAAGATCTGGTTCGACGGGGAACTCATTCCGTGGGCACAGGCGAACGTCCACGTACTGACTCACACCCTTCACTATGGCCTCGGAGTTTTCGAAGGGATCCGCTGCTACAAGCTCGCCGACGGCAGAAGCGCAGTGTTCAGGCTCGAGGATCACATCCGCCGCCTGTTCGAATCCGCACATATCTGCACGATGCCGATGCCGTTCACGCCCGAAGAGATCAGCAACGCGTGTCTCGAGACGGTTCGCGCGAATGGTCTCGACGAATGCTACCTGCGACCGATCGCCTTCATGGGCGACGGTGAGATGGGTCTTGGCGCGAAGAACCGTACGCGCGTGGCGATCATCGCCTGGCGCTGGGGCGCGTACCTTGGCGACGAGGGCATCGAGAAAGGCATCCACGCCAAAGTGAGTTCGTTCGCGCGACCCGGCGTGAACTCGCTCATGGCCAAAGGCAAGGTCGTCGGCCACTACGTCAACTCGATCCTCGCCAAGCGCGAAGTCCTGGCGGCGGGCTACGACGAGGCCATCATGCTCGACCCACAGGGCTATGTCTCCGAGGCGTCGGGCGAGAACATCTTCATCGTGCGCGACGGACGCGTGAGCACCCCGACATCAGGCGGCTCGCTGCTCCTCGGACTCACCCGAGACACGGTGATGACCCTGCTGCAGGGCATGGGTGTCGAAGTCGAAGAACGCTTGGTGTCGCGCGACGAACTCTACGTGGCAGACGAGGTGTTCATGGTCGGCACCGCGGCCGAAGTGACCCCGGTTCGCGAGATCGACCATCGGCCGATAGGCCAGGGTACGCGCGGTCCCCTGACCGAGCGTGTGCAAAGCACATACTTCGACTGCGTGCGCGGCGTGACGGTGCCCAACGAGCGCTGGCTCAGCTTCGTGTAGCTTCGTCAGTCGACGATCGACTGATGAATGATGATGCGTCGGCAGTGCGGGCACTGATGAAGCTCGTCCGCCCGCTGCAGGTCGATTGTCAGCTGGGGCGGCAGCGCCATCCGGCATGCGGGGCAGTTGCCGTCCTTGATGATGACGACCGCGTTTGGCAGACCGGTGCGCAGCCGTTCGTAACGCTTGACGATGGTGTTTGTGAGCTTGCTCACCAACTCCTCGCGGCCGTGAAGAAGCTCGCCTCGCTGCTTTTCGAGCTCGACCAGTTTCGTTTTCGACGAGTCTTCCTCGCCCTGAAGCACGCCCTTCGCTTCTTCGAATTCCGTCTCGCGCTGCGCAAGCGATGCAATCTTCGCGTCGATGGCTTCGCCGATGCGCCCGAGCTCTTCCTCGCGCGCCTTCATAGCGTTGCGGTTGGCCTCGATCTCACGCGTACCGGCATCGGCCTCGCGCGCGGTCTGCGCATGCGCGGCCTTCTTGCGTGCACGCTGCAGGCCTTCTGCCTGCTCCTTGAGCGCGCCGCTCTGCGTGGTCTTGAGCTGCTGTGCAGCCGTGAGCTGTTCACGCTCCTGCGACAGAAGGTGCTCGAGCATCTGCACGCCCGACCTGAGCTCTTCGAGATGCTGAGGGATGCTTTTCAACCGGTCCTCGATATCTCGAGCCGATTCATCCATGTCCGCAAGTTTGGCGAGGGCTACTAGCTCGTCGCGCAAGGAATGCCTCCGATTTTTCCCAAAGCTGGCGGGGTGGTAGCGTGCCTTCCGACGAGACGCAAGAGCACGGTTTTCAGCCATTCGGCGCAATGGCGCGAACCGCGCCCGATTCCAGAGGCAAGGCGAGGCGAGATGAATCGACGACGAACGCAGGCGAAGACGCGTCGCAGGGGATGGAGGCCGACTGGGATCCTCGGCATGCTCCTCGCGCTCGTAGGCTGCGACAGATACACCGACGGAGGGGCCGGAACCGACGATTCCACGATGACCAGCGCCGAGATCGCGGCCGTCGTCGCCTCCGCGCGCAAAGCCGAAGCCGTGATCGAGGCCGACAATGACGCGTGGAGAGCGAACGCAGGCGAAGATCGCAAGGTCTGGCTGCCCGCGGGGATCGCACGGATGAAGCATGCGGTTCCAGCAGCCCAGGAAGCATTCGACGCCGACGGAGCCGAGCGACTGCTCCGCGAAAGACCGAACCATTGGCACGCGACGCGCGTCAAACGAGCCAAGTGGCGAGTGGAGACCTGGCCCGACTCCCTCGAGGTGCTCGAGGTGATCTGGAACTTCGAAGCCACCGAGACCGCGATCTCGGCTCAGAAAGCGACCTCCTCGACCTGGGCGATCGAGCTCGACGACCTTTGTCGACAGACGCTGGAGGGTCTGAGCGCAGTACGAGAACGCTACGAGGCGCATGCAGCCATCGAAATCGATACCAAGTGGCGCGAGATGACCCGCGACCGGCTGAAGCTGGTCGACGGACTCATCGAGAAGGTCACCGAGCGACAAGCGGCGGCGGCCAACGAAGCGGCGGCGCAGCGCGCGACGCTCGCTCGATGAGCTGATTCGTCACTGGGTGGCAGTGAAATCCAGGCAGGCGCGGGGTGCGAAGCGGTCTTGTGGGGGACGGGGAGGCTTGCAAGGGTCGCGGATGTACTGGGGCGTTGGCTCCGCAAGCCTCCCCTCGGCCCTCGCGCCAACCCGGGGTGGCTGCTCGGGGACGGGTTGGCACTCGTGACGCCCCCACAAGACCGCTTCGCACCCCGCGCGTATCTGGTGCTCAGCTTAGGCGACGACGACGCAGAGCGGCAATACCGACGAGCGTCAGGATCCAAAGCCACCGTACCGGTTCGACCTCGCCTGCGGCAGCGCACGACTCCCCGTTGGTGTCTGCCTCGACGGGAAGCGGCTCTTCAGGAGGCTCTACCGCTACGTCGCAGAGCGACGCGGTCATTTCGTTGGGGTCGTCGGTGCATAGAGTGAAGAAAGCGCCGAGCTCCGCTGAGCCGATCCACTCGATCGTGTCCTCGACCTCGCAGCACCCGGATGTGTAGACCGTAACCCCAAAGCAGTTTTCCGCGAAGCACGGGTTGACGTAGGTCGTGCCGTCCGGAGCGCATACAGGGTCCGGCTCGCAGTCGCAGTCGTCATTGCAGCCGTTGTATTCCGGTTGAATCCACGCGGCCTCTTGCGCGGTGATCCCGGACTCGGTCAGCCAGGCGAGAACACCCGCCGACTCAATCCTCTCGACGTATGCCAGGTTCTGCGTGGTGGCGATCTCGCCGACCGCGTCCCCGTACCCTGCTTCCAGCATCAGGTACCCCACGGCACAAGCCCGCCCGCCCGGATCGACGAACACCGGAGTCGGATAGTCCGTGAGCGTGTTGCGGGGGAACACCCCGGCGACCCAGTACTCGTGCAACCTGTCGAGCGTCTCCGCCCGCATCGATCGCTGCGCCTCGGTGAGATGCGCAGTGTCCTGTGCGCGCAAGTACGCTTCGACTCCGCCCAGGTGCGCTTGGATCCGCGCCGTGTCCCGCGCGATCACTCCAGCGTCTTCTGCATACCCGCGAGTCGGCGTGAGGAGCATCGCCGCAAGCAAGGTGCACGCGAAAGCCAAATTCTGCATACCGCACCGCCTAACCAAGAGAAGGAGACCCGAGAATACCCAAGTGGGTCGCGCACGTCTATCGGGCCCGGTCGTGCACGCCTTCACCGAGACTTGCCCGATGGACCGTGGGACAAACAAACGCGGGGTGGGATGCGGTCTCGTCTGGGCGGGGACCCTTGCGGGAAGCGAACAGCGCCGGTCTCGCCCGGCGCGGTAGGCCCACCTGGACTCGAACCAGGAACAACCCGGTTATGAGCCGGGGGCTCTAACCAATTGAGCTATGGGCCCTTACAGAGCTTGTAGCGCGAAGGCGGGGCGATCGCGAATGATCGGTTTACCTTGATCGGACGCGCCGCGGCGGGCTGCGTCCGTACACGATCGAGCGACCCCTCAGTTGTCCATGCTCAGTTATCCATAAACGAGCGAAGCTGCTTCGAGCGGCTTGGATGCCGGAGCTTGCGGAGAGCCTTGGCCTCAATCTGGCGGATGCGCTCGCGTGTGACCTCGAAGTCCTGGCCGACCTCTTCGAGCGTGTGATCGCTCTTTTCGCCGATGCCAAAACGCATTCGGAGCACCTTTTCTTCCCGAGGCGTGAGCGTCTTCAGGACGCGTCGCGTTTGATCCTCGAGGTTGCCGCCGATGACGGCCTCGACCGGCGACACGGCGTTCTTGTCTTCGATGAAGTCGCCGAGGTGGGAATCTTCTTCTTCGCCAATCGGGGTTTCGAGGCTGATCGGCTCTTTGGCGATTTTGAGGACCTTGCGCACCTTCTCGAGGGGCATCTCCATGCGTTCGGCTATCTCTTCGGGGTCAGGCTCGCGCCCGAGTTCCTGCACGAGGTAACGCGAGGTTCGGATGAGCTTGTTGATCGTTTCGATCATGTGGACCGGAATGCGGATTGTGCGCGCCTGGTCGGCAATGGCACGCGTGATCGCCTGACGGATCCACCACGTGGCGTAGGTCGAGAACTTGTAGCCGCGACGGTATTCGAACTTGTCGACCGCCTTCATCAGGCCGATGTTCCCCTCCTGAATCAGGTCGAGGAACTGAAGACCACGGTTGGTGTACTTCTTCGCGATCGAGACGACGAGCCGGAGATTGGCTTCAACGAGCTCCGCTTTGGCGCGCTCGGTCTGGCGCTCACCCTCGGCGAGTGCCCGATAGGTCGTCTGTAGTTGCTCGGTGGTCTGCCCGGTTTCCTGCTCGAGCTCTCCGATCTTGTGCCGGGCGTCTCGAATCGTTTCTTCAGAAAGCAGAATCTGCTCTTCGGAGCCGTACTTGCGAAGGACGCGCTTTTCGACGGCCTTGCTTTCCTGCATCTCCCTAACGAGCTGCTTCATCTCTTCGTACTTGAGCCCGCCCACGCGCGCTTCGGCTTCGTTCACCTCGCGGAGCGAACGCTCGACGCGGCGGATGAACGCTTTGACGCGCGCCACGACGCGGTCGATCTGCTTCTTGGTGAGGTTCAGTTCTCGGAGCAGCGCGACGCGCTCGTGGAGATGCTTGTCGATTTGGGCGTCGAACGCGCGCTTGGTGCGGTCTGAGACCCGTCGCTTGCCGTCGAACTCGCTGTGCGCCTTGGTCATCGAGGCGTCGATGCGTCGAACCTTGTCGAACAGTTTGAGGGCCCGCACTTTGGCCGCTTCGAAGTCGACTTCTTCTTCTTTATCGAGGTCGCGGACGACGTCTTTCACCCGCAATTTGCCGCGCCTCAAGTTCTCGCCGATTTCGAGAATCTCTTGGACGCCGACGTGCGAGTTGAGAATGACGGTGAAGATCTTGCTTTCGCCGTCTTCGATGCGCTTGGCGATTTCGACTTCGCCTTCGCGCGTGAGAAGCGAGACGGAGCCCATCTTCCGAAGGTACATTCGGACGGGGTCGTTCGACTTCTGGGCGTAGCCGTCGTCGGCGGGCGGAGGCGTCGTCGAAGAGCGACGGACTGCACTGCGCGTCGCGGCGACCGGAACCTCACTCGTGCGGCTCTGCCCCTCGGGCGCGCCATCGACGACTTCGATGTCTTCGCTGCGAAGCCAGACCATCAGGTCGTCGATCTGGTCCGAGGTTACCATGTCGGGCGGCAACGCCTCGTTGAGCTCGTCGTATGTGAGATGGCCTTGCATGCGGCCGCGCTCGAGAAGCACTTGAACTTCCTTGCGTTCGCGACCCCGTATCTTGGGGATTACGCGAGAGGCGGGTTCCGAGTTGAACTTGGACTTCTTCGACGCATTGTCGCGTGCTGAGCTGCTGCTCGACATCTTCACCTCTGCTTCGCGTTTGCCTGTTTGAGTTTGTGTGCGCTGCGTGAGAGCTCGACAAACTCTCGGGTCAACCCTGCGGCCCGCGCTTCGTCTCCGACACGACGTGCCTCGACGATGCGTTGCTGTAGAAGGGGTAGCTCACGTTCGATGTTCTGTTGTTCGAGACGCGGGATACCGTCACGAAGAACCTGTCGCGCTCGATCGAGGTCGTACTCTTGAACCGCGAGGCGCTCTTCCACCCAAGGGCGAAGCACGCTGTGCGCAAGCTCTTCGAGAAGAGCCGTAGGCTCGAGAGACCCGATCCGTTCCACCATCCGCAAGATAGAATCAAAGATGGCGCGAAGTTCGGGGTTCGTCAAAAGCGACGGTAACTTATCGGCTTCGCCTTCGAGAACGATCGTCGGCTGATCGATCAGCGCCGACATCAGCTCCCGCTGTAACTGAGGTACCTGAGGTGCAATCTCTTGGCGCGGCGCGTCACGACCGCGTCGCGGAGTCCCGGAACGCGCCCCGAGACCGCGTCGAAGCTCTCGGCGGACGAGCCCAATGTCGTGAATGTCGAACTTGCGCGCGACACGTTCGACATAGAGACCCCGCTCTATCGGGCTCTCGACGCGCGCGAGCACCGGGCCAAGTTTGGCAATCGATTCGGCCCGCGCATGGGGATTGGGCTCGACCGACGCCGCCGCATCGTCGATCAGGTACTCGATGATCGTCGGAGCGCCTTCGACCCTCGCGGTCAAGCTGTCGACCCCCTCTTCGCGGAGGAAGCTGTCCGGGTCGGAGCCAGGTGGAAGCGTGACGACGTGGGCCGAAAGCCCAACCTTGGTGATGACCCCGTGGGCCTCGCGAACCGCCTTGCGGCCGGCCTGATCGCCGTCGAACAGGAACACGACCTTGGGTGAGAATCGCTTGATGAGCCGGGCGTGCGCCTCGGTGAAAGCGGTGCCCATGGGAGCCACCGCGTTGGCAAACCCAGCCTGGTGCAAAGCGACCAAATCGAAGTTTCCCTCACACAACACCACGGATTCCCGGCGGCGGATTTCGACGCGGCCCTCGTGGAGCCCATAGAGGACCTCGCCTTTGCGGTACAGAGGGCTCTCAGGGCTGTTGATATATTTTGCGGGAGGCTCCTTCGGAGCATCCATTCCCTCGGTGAACTCGAGCGCCCGACCGCTGAATGCGACCACGCGCCCATGCACATCGGCGATGGGAAACATCAGTCGATGACGGAACCGATCGTAGTGCCCGCGTCCCGAACGGCGCGCCAGGATGAGCCCCACGGCTTCTGCGTCGGACGGGGATGCGCCGGCGCGTTCGAGATGCCGCGCAAGAGCGTCCCATCCGTGCGGCGCGTAGCCGAGTCGGAACTGGCCCGAAGCCTCGGTAGAGATACCGCGCTTGCTCAGTTCGGCGCGTGCGATGCCTGCGTCGGGATGTTCAGCAAGCTGGTTCACGTAGAAGTCGGTCGCCGTCTCCATCAACGAAGCGAGGCGTTCCGTCTGCTGCTTCTGTCGTTGGTGTTCCGCTTCGCGCGTCGGGTCGTAGACGGGCAGCTCGACGCCCATCTGCTCGGCGAGGTCGCGGGCGACTTCGGGGAAGGTCTTGCCTTCGACGTGCATCAGAAACGAGAACACGTCCCCGGACGCCTTGCACCCGAAGCAGTGGTAGAAGCCCCGGCTCGGGTGGACGTAGAACGAAGGGGTCTTTTCGTTGTGGAACGGGCAGAGGCCGCGAAGGCTGTTGCCGGACTTCTTGAGCGCCACGTAGTTGCCGACGAGATCGGCGATCGGCGCGCGCTCTCGAATCTCGGCAATCTTGTCTTCTGAAATCAAGGCACCGCCTCGCTGCTCGTCACCCGTCGTCGCAGCGGCGAGGAGTCTAGGCTTCGGCAGGTTCTTGGCAAGGACGGAGCACCGCAGTAGGTGTTTGCGGATGGTCGAAGGGCGCGCGTCGGTGGTTCGGCTCCTGGTTCGACTGCTGGGCGTGTATGCGGTGGTGTGTGTGGCGGTGTTCGCGGGGACGCGCACCTCGAGCCCGCTCGTGGCGGAGTATGGGCATCTCGCGGTGGCGGCAGTCTTCCTCTTGAGCGCGGTGCGGCTCACACGGCACGACCCGGTGCACTATGGCGTCGCGCTTGGCGGCCTGCTGGTGCCGCCAGCAGACGACCGTCCCCGCGGACCTCTCGGGCTTTGGGACCTGGGGCGTGCGATCCGCGACGCCGCCCCATCGGCCGCGAGGGAGCTAGGCGTGGCGGTCGCGATAGGCGCGGTCGTGTTTCCCCTCTACGCGGCAGGGTACTTCGCCTGGACCGAACCGAGCGCGCCGTTCGCGTGGGTCTGGCCACCGAACGTCATCGAACTTGCGGTCGCGCAGCTGGTGCTCATCGCCCTTCCCGAAGAGGCGTTCTTCCGCGGATACATCCAGACGACGCTCAGCGACGCCGAACCCCGACGGGTACGCATTCTCGGAGCGTCACTTGCCCCCGGGGCGTGGCTCGGGCAGGCGGCGCTGTTCGCACTCGTGCACCTCATCGCCGAACCCGAACCCAGCAGACTGCTCGTCTTCTTCCCAGGGCTGCTCTTCGGATGGGTGCGCGCCCTGCGCGGCGGAATCGGGGCCGCCATCGCGCTCCACGCGATGAGCAATCTTTGTTCCGAGATCTTGGCGCGGAGTTGGCTATAACTCAGTGATGCAGGTGATCCCCCCGGCCCGACCGGTCCTCGAGCGCACCGTGCGCATGGCTCTGTTGGAAGACATCGGCCGGGGTGACCTGACGACCGAGGCCTGCATCCCGCCCACGGTCCTTGGCACCGCGGTGCTCCATGCGCGACAGCCGCTCGTCTTCTGTGGCCTCCCGATGATCGAAGAGGTCTACGCACAGGTCGATCCGCGGGTGCGGGTCGAAGGGCACGTGATCGACGGCGCCGAGGTAAAAACCGGTACGCCGTTGGCGACCATCAGCGGCGCCGCCGCCTCGATTCTCGGCGGCGAGCGCGTTGCGCTGAATTTCGCGCAGCGGCTGAGCGGCGTTGCAACCCTCACCGGCAGTTTCGTCCGAGCTCTTCCGGCGGCGTCCCCGACCCGCATCACCGACACCCGCAAGACGACGCCGGGGCTGCGCGCTTTCGAGCGCTACGCGGTTCGGTGCGGCGGGGGCCACAACCACCGCGAAGATCTCGGAGCAGCGGTTCTCATAAAGGACAACCACATCGCAGCCGCTGGCGGATGCCGTGCTGCTATCGAGCGCGCCAAGGCGTACGCGCCGCATACCTGCCGCATCGAATGCGAAGTCGACACCCGGGCCCAGCTCGAAGAAGCGCTCGGCGCAGGCGCCGACGTGATCATGCTCGATAACTTCGACGACGCCGCGGTCGAGGACGCATTGGCCTGGGTCGACGGGCGGGCGATCATCGAAGTGTCCGGTGGCGTGGGCATCGATCGGATCGCGACGCTGGGCGCCATGGGCGTCGATGTGATCAGTGTCGGCGCACTCACGCACTCGGCGCCCGCCTCCGACATCGGACTCGACTGGAAGTGACGATGGCCGACCTCGACGCCAACCGCCTCGCTCAACTTCTGCAGGGCCGTCGCTGGGGGCACTCCCTCGACGTCCGGACGACCACAGAGTCGACGATGGACGACGCGGCACGCGCCGCCGCACGAGACGCCCCCGACGGACACGTAGTGTTTGCCGATCGTCAGACGCAGGGACGCGGTGCGCATGGACGAACCTGGGTGTCTCCCCCCGGAACCGACCTCTACTTCTCCATCGTGGCGCGCCCCAACGTCGAGCCGGGATCGACCGCGATGATCACCCTGGCCGTGGGCCTCGGAGTACAGGAAGCGATCGCCGGACTGGTGCCCGAGACGCGCGAGGTGCGAGTGAAGTGGCCCAACGACTTGTGGATCGACGGGCGCAAGTGCGCTGGGATCCTCGTGGAGAGCCGCACCTTGGGAACCAAGATCGACTCGGTGATCATCGGGATCGGGGTGAACGTGAACCGTCGCGACTGGCCCGCCGAGCTCGAGAACACCGCGACCTCGATCGCGATCGCTCGTGGCTCCGATGCCCCGGTCGATCGGGAGCTGGTCTTCGCCAACGTGCTCGGCGCCACCGAGACCTGGGTCGACAGACTCGTCAGCCACGGCGGAGCGCCAATCGTGCACGCACTCGCATCGAAGCTCGCGCTGGTGGGCGAACGCGTGCAGTGGGAAGAAGGCGCCGGTATATTGGAAGGCATCGACGCGAGCGGCGCTGCCCAAGTGCGCACCGACGAAGGTCTCATCACGGTGCACGCGGCCCGCTTCGAGCCTGACGGCTAGCCTGTAGCGGACAGCCCCTTGGCGGTTGTGGGGGCTTGCTTGCGCTCGCTGCGCGAACCAGATCGTCGCTCATGACTGGCGATCCAACTGACTGGCTCGAGCACAGCCTCGGCGTGCGTCGGCTCGATGAACGCGCGGTGATTTCGGTGACCGGGGACGATGCCCACGAATGGCTTCAGGGTCAGCTCACCAACCAGCTCGAAGGGAAGAAGCCCGGCGACTCGGTCTATGGGTTCGTACTGACTCTCAAAGGACGCGTGCTGGTCGACGCCTGGGTTCTCTTTGCAGACGAGGAGATTTGGCTCGACGTCCCCAAAGCCCAGGTCCCCGCCCTGCTCGAGCGGCTCGATCGCTACATCATCATGGAGGACGTCGACCTCGCCCATCGCCCCGACCTCACGGTCCTCACCGCCCAAGGCCCCGCCGCGGCCAAGGTTCGTCCCGGCGGCTGGGCGTCGGACCGCCTTGGTGGAGGCGGAAGGGTATGGGTCGTGCCGACGGAGCAAGCAGAGGCCGAGACCGCGTGGCTGACGCGCGATGCGGAAGCCCTCGGAGGCGGCGAACTCTCCGAAGACGCCTGGGCACGCGCCCACGTTCTTCAGGGACGACCCCGTTTCGGGGTCGACTTCGGTGAAGACACCTATCCCCAAGAACCCGGCCTGACGTCCATCGCCGTCTCCTTTATCAAGGGCTGCTACGTGGGGCAGGAAACGGTGATGATGCTC
The DNA here is from genome assembly GCA_963845195.1 of uncultured delta proteobacterium. Taxonomy (GTDB): domain Bacteria; phylum Myxococcota_A; class Polyangia; order Polyangiales; family Houyiibacteriaceae; genus SG8-38. The sequence continues at coordinate 472,081 of CAWJRH010000004.1, read as the reverse complement.
AAGAGCCGCGGAAAGGCCCCCAAACGGCTCTTTCGCTGGCAGATCGAAGGGCCCGGTCCAGTCGACCCGGGCACGCCGATTTCTCTTGGCGACCGGGAAGTTGGGACGATCACCTCTGCGGTGCGTGTCGGCGATCAGATCGCGGCTCTCGGCTATCTCAAGCGGGGCCACGAACCCGAAGCGGCTGCCGAGGACGAGGTGGACAAGACATGGACGATCGGCGGCGTGAAGGCCCGTCCGGTGGGTCCAGTCGAGGAAGGCCTCGGGGCCTCGGAGCTCCAGGGTAACGCTACGGAAGGTTTGGAGTAGCGGCAACCACGGTCGGACCTTATACTCAGCCTCAAAGGGAGAGCCATGCTGAGTTTGACGACGAGAGCTGCTGAAAAGGTCAGGGAAATCCAGTCTAGCGAAGGTCTCGTGGACCAGGGTTTGCGGGTCCGAGTGATCGGCGGCGGCTGCGCTGGCTTCTCCTATGACCTGTTTTTCGAGGACGAAACTAGCGACCTCGACCAAACGTTCGTCTCGCACGAGATCCCGATCTACGTCGACATGATGAGCGCCCAGTACGTGGAAGGCACCGAAATCGACTATGTCGAGGGCCTTCAAGGAGCCGGGTTCAAGTTCGTGAATCCGCAGGCGAAGCAAACCTGCGGATGCGGCTCGAGCTTCGCAACTTAATTCCGTACTGATTCCGTGCCTTTGTGACTTTTAATGGCCTTTTCGGTCGACGTCGACTTGCGTTCTTGTACAGATTGCGTCTATAAAAACCTCGACACGAGATAGACAAGCAGCCCGACTGATGGAACGGTAGTAACGTTACGTCACCCAGGACATACTAGGACGCAATCATGGAATCCTCCGCCTCACTCGATCGCTACATTCAGCAAGTCCGCGCCAAGCCCAAACTCTCCCGGGAGGTCGAGCATGACCTCGCGGTGCGTGTCCTCCAGGGCGACCAGGAAGCGGCCGACAAGCTCGTCGAAGCAAACCTCCGGTACGTGGTCGCGATTGCGCTCCAGTACCGACGCTACGGGGTGAAGCTTGGTGACCTCATCGCGGAAGGCAGCGTGGGCCTGGTCACGGCAGTCCGGAAGTTCGATCCAGAACGCGGCACGCGATTCGTCACGTACGCAGGGTATTGGATTCGCGCTTTCGTTCTCGAAGCCGTCGTCCGTTCCAGCACGATGATCGGCGCGGGTTCGGGCCCATTCCGCTCGAAGCTCTTCTTCCGACTGCGACGCGAGCGTGCTCGACTGTCGAACCTCATCGCCGATCCGGACGAGCTGATCGAAAAGCTCGCCAGCGACTTCGACACGACACCGAAGAAGATGACGGAGCTGCTTCGGCGCCTCGACCAGCGCGAGGTCTCGCTCGACGCGCCCGCGTACCAAGATTCGGACGCGACCCTCATCGACACGATTCCTGGGGTGTTCGAGCAGCAAGACACCAGCCTCGAGCGGCGTCGACGCCAGAGCGGGATCCGCACTCGCCTCAAAGGCGCGCTCGGCGTGCTCGATGACCGCGAGCGACTCATCGTGGAGAAGCGAATCCTGAGCGACGACTCGGCTTCCCTCGCCGCCCTCGGACGGGAGCTGGGAGTAAGCCGGGAGCGCGCGCGGCAGCTCGAAGCCCGCGCCAAAAAGAAGCTCCGGGACGAGCTCAAAGACCTCGCGCCCGCGGCCTGACTCGGGAGCGAATTCCTTTCGCACCGTGTGCGACAGCACCCCACCTCGGGACGTCTCCCATGCACCTGGGTCGGCGTCCCGCTAGCATGTATCAGTGGGGTTCGAAAAGGGGGAGAGCACTGCTCTAGAGGAGGAGCCGACGCAAGACCTTGCGCCGGAGGATCTCCTTCAAGAAGTCGTCACGCTTCAGCCACCTGCGCCACCGCCTGCCGTGGAGCGAGCGGCCAAGGAGCCGCGCTCGAACGCAGAGCGTCAGCGCGCCGCCCGCAGCTGGGTCACCGAATGCGAGCTGGAGCTGGAGGGCGACACGGACGATCGGCGCGCCGCCCGGCTCTACTTCGAGATCGCGCGCACGACCGAAGAAACGCTTGGCGACGCACGCCGCGCCCTGCAGTCCTATCAAGCCGCCGTGGAGCGCGCGCCCGACTACGTGCCCGCGATTCGCGCTACGCGACGGCTCCTTCTCGGCGCGCGCATGTTCACCGAAGCGCTGGCCCTATTCGACGCCGAAGCCCGGGTTACCCGTCAGCCGCGCGACAAGGCGACTCTGTTTCTGCTCAAGGGCAGAATTCTCGAAGACGTGCTCGGGGATCGGGAGGCAGCTGAAGACGCGTATCAGACCGCGAGCTCGCTCGACCGAAGCCATCCAGCAATCCTGCACGCCACCGAGCAGCGAGCGTTTGCCAAAGGCACCTGGGATGCCGTGGACCGCAATCTCGCGGAACGCGCGAATATTGCCTCGACAGACGCGTCGCATCGCGCCGCGCTTCTGATCCGACGCGCCCAGCTTCTCGAGAGTAGGCAGCAGCGTCCCGACCAGGCGGCTGAGGTTTACGAAACTGCGCTCCAGCTCGACCCGACCGCTACCATTGCAACCCAGGCGCTCAAGCGCCTGTACTCGGCGCAGCGACGCTGGCGCGATTTGATTCGCACCTTGCAGGTGGAGGCTGAACAGACGAGCGACCCCGCGATCAAGGGTTCGTCGCTCTATCATGCGGCGCGAGTACACGCCGAGCATCTGGGCAACCGAGACGCGGCCATTCAAACCCTCGAGCAGGCCCGTGAACTGAATCCTGCAAACGTGCTCGTCCTTGCTGAGCTCGCGCGGCATTACGAAGCGGCGCGACGACTCGATGCCCGTGTCGAGGTGCTCGAAGCCTGGGCAGAGGCGACCGACGATGAATCCGAGCGTTTGTCTCTCACCCAGCGAATCGCTCGCCTCTACGAGGAAGAGCTCAAGGACGTGGACCAAGCAATCGCATGGCACGAGCGCGCGGTGGAGCTAAGTCCGACCTCGCTCAGCAGCCTGCAAGCCCTGAGCCTCCTCTATCGCGTTCGAAGCGCCTGGCCGAAACTCGTCGAGATGTGTTTGCGCGAAGCGCGGTTCACGACCGACGCAGGACGCCGAGCGGACGCACACGCACGCGCAGCCGAGATCTACGAGACGAGGCTCCACGCGGTCGACGAAGCCGTGGAACACTATCATCGCGCACTCAACGCGCAGCCGGACCACGCAACCGCGTTCAAGGCGCTGGCACGACTGCTCTCGGACGTTCAGCGACATCGAGAGCTCGTTCAGCTGTACGAAAACGCTCTCGACCGCGCTACGGGCGCGCGCGCCATCTCCTACCTCTTCACCGTTGCGCAGATCCATGAAGACGTGCTCGGAGACCATGCCGCGGCTGCGCTGACGTACAAGCGCGTGCTGCAGCAAGACGCCCGGCACCTCGCTGCCATCCAGGCTTGGCAGCGCTCGGCTTCGCGGGCGCAGCGTCCGCGCGAGCTTCTCGAGGCGCTCGACTACGAGATCTCGCTCACCGTCGAGCGGGACCGCCTCGTTGCGCTCCTTCACCGCTGCGGAGAGGTTCTGGAACAGCAGCTCGACGATCGTGATGAAGCGATTGCGCGCTATCGTCGAGCGCTCGACAAAGACCCGAGGCACGCATCGACCCTGTCCAGTCTCGGGAGACTCTACTACGCCACTGGGCGTTGGAACGATCTGCTCGACATCTACTCGCGCGAGCTCGAGCTCACGTCGACCAAGGCGCGCCGCGTTGCCCTCCTCGAAAAGATGGCCGAGATTTCGCGCGATCGCCTGGGGAACGACGAGGACGCGCTCCGCTTCTATCGAGAGGCGATCAAGGTCGACCCGGCACACGGCGTATCGCTCGGGGAGCTCGCCCGACAGCTTCGAGAGCAGAGCGCGTGGGATGAACTGGTCGACGTGCTCGAACTGCAGGTTCGGAGCGCCAGCACTGGGACCGGACGCGCGCGGGCTGCGTTTCACATGGGCCAGGTCTACCAGGAGCACCTCGACGATCAGAACAAGGCAGTCGCAGCGTATGAGACCGCGATCGACGCAGACGCGAGCTACCGTCCTGCGATCGATGCGTTGGCGCGGGTCCATGCCGAGGCAGAGGACTGGACTCACCTGCTGCTCGATCTCGAGCGAGAGCTGAAGCTCACCGACGACCGTGGCCACCGAATCGCACTTGAGGCTCGCAAGGCGCAGGTACTCGAGCGGCAGGACAAGCATCGCCAGGCGATACAGGCCTGGAACGCCGTACTGGAGATCGACGAACGGCATCTGGGCGCACTGCTTTGCCTCGAGCAGCTCTATCGCCAGGTCGGGGCCTGGGAGTCGCTCGCGGGCATCTACGCCCAACAGGCGAACGTGATCGAGGAGCCTCTTGGCAAGGCGGCTGCGCTCTACGAATTGGCGCGGCTACTCGAACACCAGGGACTCGGGGACAAGACTGCGGTCATCGATGCGTATCGGCGCGTTCTCGACGTGACGCCAAACGACCTTGGCGCGCTCTTGGAGCTCGAGCGCCTCGGCTTGGAGCTTGCCGACGTAGAGCTTCTCACTCGAGTGGACGAAGGCCTGGCCAAGTCGGCACAGGACCCCTCCGTGGTGGCGGCCCATCGGGCACGGCTCGCGGAGCGCTCCGAAGATACGGAAGTGACCGCCGCAATCGAACACTTCCGTGCGGCGGCGACCGCAGAATCCGCACCATATCGGTGCGGCGCGCGGGCTGACGCGCGTAGCCCAACAGACCGACGACCCCAAAGCACTCGTCGACGCACTTGCGCGCGAAGCCGCTTCGGAGCGCGACCCGAAGGCGGCCAGCGATCTATTCGTCGAGAGCGCATTCGTCCGACTGCAACGAAACGGTGACCACAACGGAGCCCGGCGAGACTTCGAAAGGGCCCTCGAGCTGTGGTCAGACTCCGAGCGCGCCAGCGAGGGGTTGATCGACGTCGTCTCGGTCGACCGAGACTGGTCCGCGCTCGTCGATAGACTCTCGCAGGCGGCCTCGAACGCGCGATCGGTCGAGCGCGCCAGCGCCCTTTGGCTCGAGGTGTCCCGCGTGCAGAGCAACAAGCTCGGGGAAACGTCGGCCGCGATTCGGACTCTTCAACGGGTGCTCAAGGTCGACCCGCGGCATCTGACTGCACTCGAGCGCCTATCGCGTCTCTTTCAGTCGAGCCAGTCGTGGCACGAGGCGGTCGCCACGATGGAACAGCTGCTGTCGGCCGCTCCGTCGAGTGATCGGATGCAGCGAATCGAACTCGAGCTCGCGAGTCTCTATCGAACGCAGCTCGACCTCCCGGACAAAGCGCTCCGACACGTCGAATCGGTGCTGGCGACCGAACCGACGGACGCGGAAGCTCTGCTCGAACTGTCTCTGACGCGCGAGCAGATGGGACAGCTCGACGAAGCTCTGTCGGTCGCCAGGCGACTCCTCGAGACGACCGAACTCGAGTGGGATCGAGCCAAGGCCCTGGTACGAGTTGCTAACCTCGGACGCGTACTAGGCAACGTCGACGACGCGCGACGGGCGCTCGAGCAGGCGGTGGCTCTCAGCGGCCCGGCGAGTGAAGCGGCGGAGCAGCTCCGAGACCTCAGCGAATCAACGTCGCACTGGAAGGGCTACGTGTTGGCGCTCGAGTCCTATCAGCAGACCGAAGGAGCCGATCGGGAGACGACGGTTCTCGAGATGGCGCGCGTACTGTCGGAGTGCTGCCAAGACGAAGAGGCGGCGATCAAAGCGCTCTCGGCGACCATCGACGGAGGACTATCGAGCGCTGACCTAAGACGAGAACTCGCAGTGCGCCTACGGGGCCGTGGTCTGATACCCCAGGCGGTTGCGCAGCTACAGCACGTGCTTGGTGCCGACCCGCTTCGGCAGCAGGAGTGGCAAGAGCTTGCGCGTACCTACGAGGCGGGCGGACGTCCTCGCGAGGCGCGCATCGCCGCCGCGGCGCTCTGTGCCCTGGGCCTCGACGATCAGGATGACCGGAATCTCATGGCTGCAAGTCCGCCCAAGCCGGCCTGTGTGCGTCCGAACTCGCTGCGCGGTTCGGTGCTCGATCAGCTCGGCTCGCCCCGGCTCGAGGATGCGGCGGCTGGGGCGCTGCTGTCCGCGCTGAGCCCCGTGCTCGCCAAACTCTACCCTCCAGAACTCGAGAGCTACGGCCTCGGCACACGCGACCGGCTCGCCACCGAGACAAATCACCCGCTTCGGGAGATTGCCAACCGAATCGCGCTCGGGCTTGGGGTCGGCGATTTCGACCTGTTCTTGCATCGAGTTCGAAATCGCGGTGTCTCGATCGAGTTCGGCGTTCACCCGGCGCTGATGGTGCCCGCGACCATCATGGAGAAGAGCGCGAGCGCTCAGACTTTCCTTCTGGCGCAGCCCCTCGTCCACATCGCTCGAGGGTATACTGCGATCGAGAAGCTCACTCCGCGAGAACTCGACGTGCTTCTCGCCTCCGCCGCCCGCATGGTCAAGCCCGAGTTTGGCGTCGGTCTGACGAGCGAAGAGTTCCTCAACGAGCAGGCGCGGATCATACAGCGCGCGATTCCGAGACGGGACCGACGCGCGATTCGCGATGCGGCGGCAGCGTACGCGGAGGCGCGACGGGTGAAATTCGACCGGTGGGTGAGTGCAGCCCATCGCACTGCGGGGCGCGTGGCGTTGTTGCTGTGCGACGACCTCGAACCGATGATCCAGCAGCTACGGAGCCGGGTCGGGCCTGAAGGATCGACCGAGAGCGTGGCACTCGAAGCGCATCCCGGTTACCGCGACGCGTTCAGTTTCTGGGCGTCGGCGCCGGCCATGCATCTGCGACAATACATGGGCATGGTTGAGGCGGGCTGAGATAGCCGCCTCAGTAGCCCTCGGCCGAGTGCCCATCGATATGTCGCAGGACCCAGACGAACGCGATCAGGACGAGCAGTGCCATCAAGGCGCCGGAATAAAACGCGGTGCTCGAGGGGTATTCGAGAAGCCCATAGTCGCGGGTGAACTGCCGGTAGGACCCGACCCTTGCGAGACGAGGCCAGCCCGAGGGCCAGACGATGAGACCGAGCAGCGCGATCCCGACACCAAGTCGACCGGCAAGCCGCTGGCGATCCAATCCGCAAAGTGCCGCGCCAAGCCGAAAACCGAGGGCCGCAAAGCCCACCACCGAGAGCACGGAAAGCGCACCCCACATCCAGATCGCCCGACCGGTATCGACGAGGTACATCAGGAACCAGTCGCCGTAGAAGAGGTAGAAGTAAAGGGTAACGGGCAGCAAGACCATCGCGACGAACATCGCGTACGCAAGAAAAGCCTCCGTCGCCCAGAGCAGATCGGTGCCGTAGCGGATCTCATCGCGACCAGCGCGGGCGGCGAGAATCCCAGTCGCCAGAGCCATGCAAAGCAGAAAAACCAGAGGCAAAATGATTCCTGGTTACAGGCTACGTCCGCGATTCGTGGACGGTCAACCAAACGGGTACCATATTCGGAGCATGCGTAGCCTCGCTTGGGTGGCTCCGATCGCCTTCTGTGCGGTCTGGCTACCAGAGACCCACGTGTCGGCAGACTCCTTGTCGGAGCTCACGGCGCCGTTTGCCGATGCTCTAGAGGGCGGGAGCTACCTCGGGGCGCTTGGGCTGATCTTCCTCGCGGGCCTTGCGACCTCCCTCACACCCTGCGTCTATCCGATGATCGCCATCACCGTGAGCGTCTTCGGGGCGGGACGGACTGACAGCAAGGCCAAGGCAGCTCTTCTGTCGACCGCCTTCGTCCTGGGCATCGCAGCGCTGTTCACGCCACTCGGAGTGCTTTCTGCTCTCACGGGAAGCGCGTTCGGAAGCGCGCTTGCGAGCCCGTGGGTCGTCGGGACACTCGCGGCACTGTTCACGATCATGGCACTAAGCATGTTCGGTCTGTTCGACCTGGCACTGCCGTCGAGTGTCCAGAACAAGCTGGCACAGGTGGGTGGTCTCGGTGTCCGCGGGGCATTCGCTCTCGGATTCGTCAATGGGCTCATCGCGGCACCCTGCACCGGTCCCGTGCTCGCCGTGCTCCTCACCTGGGTTGCAACCACCGGGCATCTGGGATTCGGTGCGCTGGCACTTTTCGTCTATGCCATCGGGATCGGAGTCTTGTTCTGGTTCGTGGGCACCTTTGCCATCGCGCTGCCGAAGTCGGGTCGCTGGGTGGAGTGGACCAAGAGCGTGTTCGGGATCGCGATGTTGGCACTGGCCTTCTACTATTTGCGAGGGCTCCTGCCCTACCCCAGACCCGCAGTGCGCGATGGAACATGGCTTGCTGCCGCGATGGGTATGCTCGTCGGCGGACTCGCGGTGGGCGCCGTACATCTGTCGTTCAAGGAGGGCAGCATCGGCCCTCGGCTGCGCAAGGCGCTCGGGGTTGCGGCCTGCGTGGCCGGCGTGCTCGGAATCATCGGGTGGGCCGAAGCTCTCCCACCGGGAACCCACATCGTTTGGAACGAAGACTACACGTCGGCCAAAGCGAGCGCTCTCGCCGACCAGCGGCCACTGCTGGTGGACTTCGGGGCCGACTGGTGCGGGGCCTGCCAGGAGCTCGAACGCGACGTCCTGAGCGATCCGCGTGTTGTCGCCGAAGCCCAGCGGTTCGTCACCGTACGGGTCGACCTGAGCACGGACAAAGCAACCGACGCGAAATGGGCCCTGCTCAAATCGTACGAGCAGCCGGGGCTGCCTTTCGTCGTAATGCACAACAGCGACGGCACCGAGGCGACCCGAATCACAGGCATGGTCGAAAGCGAAGAGTTTCTCAGCCTGATGGGAACGGTCCATTGACGACAAAGACTGCAGAGCGATGACCGCGCTTTTCGAACTCAGGGGCATCTGCAAGGCGTTTGGCCCCAATGTGGTCTTGAACGGACTCGACCTCGATATCTTTCGAGGCGAAGTCATCACGATCATCGGAGAGTCAGGTTCGGGGAAATCGATCTTGCTCAAGGCCATGATGGGCCTCGTCCCGATCGACTCTGGCACCATTCGCTTCGACGGTGACCTCGTCAGCGGAGACACCGAGCGAGACTGGGCAGAGCATCGAAGGCACATCGGGATGCTGTTTCAGGAGTCGGCCCTTTTCGACTCGCTGAACGTGTTCGAGAACGTCGCGTACGCACTCCGTGAGCAAACGAAGATGACCGAGGACGAAATCACCAAACGCGTCGCCGAAACGCTTGCGCTGGTCGCGCTGCCGGGCATCGAAGACATGTCCCCCTCGGACCTATCGGGGGGCATGAGGAAGCGCGTTGCGTTGGCCCGTGCGGTTGCGGTCCGCCCCGAGACGGTGTTCTACGACGAGCCCGCCGAGGGGCTCGACCCGATCAACGTGACGAGGGTCAACCGTTTGCTGCTTGGCCTACGGGACACCCTCAACGTTACGTCGGTCGTGGTTACTCACAACCTCAAGGCGGCGTTCGCGATCAGCGATCGACTGGCACTCATCCACGACGGCAAGATCGCATCGACCGGCTCGCCCGAAAGCTTCCTCGAGACGCGCGACCCGATCGTTCGGGAGTTCATCGGCGAACGAATGATGAAGGTGCTCAAGGCGAGCTAGGCGGAGGCTTTCTGCGAATGGTCGCTAGGGATCGCTCTCAAGCCGGCCGTGCCAATAGACCCAGTTGGCCCAGGCCTCAGGAATGGAACTGGCCGGGTCGACCCGGAAGGCAACCACCGGCAGCCACTTGGGCTTCGTCGGGGCGCGACGAAGCTTGAGGCCTGCCTGCACGGGAGTGCGGCTGCCCTTCTTCTCGTTGCAGCCATAGCAGGCCATCACGATGTTCTCCCAGTTGGTTCGGCCGCCCTGGCATTTGGGAACGACGTGGTCGTAGGTGAGACCGCGAAGCCGACCTTGTTGACCGCAGTACTGACATCGAAAGTCGTCGCGCATCGCGACGTTGATGCGGGAGAACTTAATCGCTCGCTTGCGACCGATCACCGCCCGAAGGAGCCGCACGACCGCAGGCATCTTGAGGGTGATGCTGACCGAGCGAACGTCCTCGTCGTACTCTTCGACGACCTCGACTTTGCCGTCGAAGATCATGCATACGGCACGCTGCCAGCTGATGACTCGATGAGGTTGGTAACCTTGGTCTAAGACAAGGGTTCGCATTCCGCTCGACCGAATCTATAGCGCGATCGCACTCGGAATGGAACCGGGTTTGTGTTTCAACCAGGCAAAGACAGCATGTGCTGCAGCGCCCCCGGGGGGATTCGAACCACCGACCTTCGGTTTAGGAAACCACTGCTCTATCCTACTGAGCTACGAGGGCTTTTCGTGGCGAGCTATAGCACGTGGCCTGTCGGGCGCGATGGGTAGTTGACGGTGTCGGAGGAGCTGTACTACGAGAGATTCTCTCGCGAGGAACGACAATCACCGATACGCCACGATATCCGAGCAAGCTTCGCCCGCTTCGCGCCGTGACCCACGCAGAGCCAGCATACACACAGCCTGCAGTCACGGAGCCTACATCACCAGAGCCTGCAGGGCCGACGCCTCCGTCTCCGGAGCCGGCGCGCAACAACCCGGCGAAAGTCGACGCTGCGCCGCTCGCCCGCTCGCCGCAGTCTCGAGCGACGCGACGTAGCAACGTGCTTCCCGACGACCTGCTGCTCCGCAGCGAGGAAGAAGGCGCGCGGCGTCTCGCTCTCAAGGCGCTGAGCGCGGCCAAATCTGCGGAGCGCCGGCTCGATGATCGGTTCGACCGCGAAGCCCTCCACGACTTTCGCGTGGCGGTCCGACGACTGCGCAGCGTCCTCCGCGCGTACAAGGTGCCGCTCAAGGACGTCGTAGGCAGCAAAGATCGCCGCAAGCTTCGAGAGATTCAACGCGCAACCGGCGCTGGGCGAGAAGCCGAAGTGGCCCTCGGCTGGCTCACCAAGCAGCAGTCCTCGCTCGAGCCCCAGCATCTGCCCGGTCTCAACTGGCTCTCAGCCTCGCTGCTCGAACGGCGAAGGCAATGCAGCGCGAACTTGGATCGTGACGTGAGGGCTTCGTTTGGACGAACCGCGAACAGGCTCGAGGAGCGACTTGCCGTCATGAGGCGAGAGCAGAATCTGCTTTCTGAAGAATCCACCGTCAGCTTCGCCCGATGCCTGGCGAACCTCGCAGAGACCCATGCGACCGACCTGCTCGTTACCCTCGGGCAGGCAGCGCGTCTCGACGACGTCGAGCGTCTTCACGATGGGCGCATCGCGGGGAAGCGTCTCAGATATCTCCTCGAACCGATGCGACCGTACGTCAACGACGCACAGAAGATCATCAAGTACAGCAAGCGTCTCCAAGACGTTCTGGGCGACTTGAACGACGTCCACGTTCTGCTGCGCGAAATCGACGAGGCGCTTGGAGCGGCGATGCAGCAGCGCACCGAACGGGTGCGGGCCTCACTGCGGATGGGCGACATCGAGCGCGCACAGCGCGACGCCATGATGACCGAGTGGGCCGGCCTGCTCGAACTCCATCGACGACTCGGCGAAGAGCGCCGTGTGCTCGCGGGCAAACTCCGGGATCGCTGGCTCGACGGCGAGCTGCAGACTCTGGTTGCGCGCACGCGCGACCTCGCACAACAGTTTCGAGCAATCGACCAAGGCAACTGAATGGCTATCGACTCCAACCCGCTTCTCGACGACGAGTTCGTCGACTTCTTGCTCTATGATTTCTTGGATGCTGAATCGCTCTGCCAATGGGATGCGTTTCGCCACCATTCGAAAGAAACCTTCGAGCTCTTCCTCGACAGCGTGCGACGTCTGGCGCGTCACGATCTGTTGCCGACCTATCGCGACATGGACAGCAATCCGCCCGATTTTCGCGACGGAAGGATCCACACCCACCCAGCGCTCGGGACCCTCTATCAGCAGATGGTCGACGTCGGAGTACTGACGGGCACGAGGCCCGAGGAAGTCGGCGGACAGCAAATCCCGCTGCTGGTTCATACGCTTGCGAGCGCCTACCTGATGGCAGCGAACTTGAGCGCGTACGGCTTCGTGGGGCTCACGCATGGGGCAGCCCATCTCATCGAAGCCTTTGGGACCGATGAACTCAAAGAGCGCTTCATGACCAAGATGTACGAGGGCGAATGGACCGGAACCATGGCGCTCACCGAACCGCAGGCCGGGAGCAGCCTCTCAGACATCACGACGACCGCTATGCCAACCGATGAGGGCTACTACCTAGTCAAGGGAAGCAAGATCTTCATCTCGGGCGCAGACCAGTCGTTCGCAGAGAATGTCGTGAATCTCACCCTTGCGCGCATCGAAGGCGCGCCGAGCGGTACCAAGGGCATCTCACTGTTCGCGATTCCTCGACTGCGACCTGAGGGTGGGAAGCTCATCTCCAATGACGTGACGGTGGCCGGACTCATCCACAAGATCGGCTGGAAGGGGCTGCCAAGCCTCGCACTCGAGTTTGGCGACGCCGGCGACTGCCGGGGCTGGCTGATCGGCGAACCGAACCAGGGTCTGCGCTACATGTTCCAAATGATGAACGAGGCGCGGATCATGGTCGGGGTCAACGCAGCCTCCACGGCATCGGTCGCGTATCACGAGGCACGCCGTTACGCGACGGAGCGCCGCCAGGGACGGCGCCTCGGGGAACGATCCGAAGAGCAAGTACCGATCGTAGCCCACGCCGACGTCCGACGGATGCTGCTGAGGCAAAAAGCAATCGTCGAGGGGAGTCTCGCGCTGCTCGCCACCGCGGCACGGCTTTCGGATCTCGCCGAGCACGGGCCGGAAGCAGAGCGGGAGCGCGCGCGGCTGCTGCTGGATCTTCTCACACCCGTCGCCAAGACCTTCCCCGCTGAACGCGGCTTCGAGGCCAACACCCTCGCGATCCAGGTCCACGGCGGATACGGATACACGACCGAGTACCTCCCCGAGGCGTACATGCGAGACCAGAAGCTCAATACGCTTCACGAGGGAACCTCGGGGATCCAAAGCATGGATCTGTTGGGTCGTAAGGTCGTCGCCAAGGGCGGCGCAGCGCTTCGCGCGCTCACCGAAGACATCAGTGAAACGATCGAACAGGCCCGTGCGGCTGGGTGCGACCCGAGTCTGTGCGACGCACTTGGAGCCGCGACCGACACGGTCGTCTCCACGACGATGGAGCTTGGGCAGCGCGGGATGTCGGGCGACACCGACGGAATGCTCGGCCACAGCTGGGACTACCTCGATATGATGTCGACGCTGTTGGTGGGGTGGCAGCTCTTGAAGATGACAGCAGTCGCGAAGAAGCCCGGAGGCAAACGCCTGGTCTCCGACGCCCGACTCCAGGGGATGACGGCCGCAGCGCGGTACTGGATTCGCACCGAACTCCCTCGCATCGGACTGCTGGCTGAACTGTGCCGCTCGAACGAGGACTCGTATCTCACCGCAGAGGCCGACTGGTTCTGACCGGCGACGGCCGATCACACATCAGTACTCGAGCAGCGCAATCACGCGATAGCCTTGCAGCTTCGCCAACCCCTCGAGCTCGGCGAGGTGAATGAGGAAGGCGAAGGCCTCGACCTCGGCACCGCATCGCTGGACCAGGTCGGCGGCAGCGCGCGCGGTGCCCCCGGTGGCAATCAGATCGTCGACGATCACCGCCCGCTGCCCATCGTGAAGTGCATCTCGATGGATCTCGAGTGCATCGGTGCCGTATTCGAGCGAGTACTCGGCTCGATGGGTGGCGGCGGGAAGCTTGCCGGGCTTGCGCACCGGGACGAACCCCACGCCGAGTTTGTCCGCGAGCGCGGCACCGAACATGAATCCCCTTGATTCGATGCCCACCACGGCGTCGACGCGGTCCGGATCGAGACGCTCCGCCATCAGACTGACGCTCGCTCGAAAGGCGTCAACATCCGCGAGCAGCGGTGTGATGTCTCGGAACAGAATCCCCGGTTTCGGGAAATCAGGAACATCGCGGATGAGGCTCTTGAGGAGTGTGATTCGACTGTCCGTCATCTGACTCGTTGTCCCTTTCTGGTGCCGGTCAAGATCCGGCAATGTACGCGGCCACCCCAAGATGGTCAGGCTGGGTCGATTCGATACTGAGCGGTGTGACCGCGATGTAGCCTTGCTCGACCGCTTCGGTGTCTGCGCCTTGGACCGGTTCGTTGGTCACCCCGCCCGGGCCACCGATCCAGAGATAGTGGCGTCCGCGAGGGTCGTCGCGAACCTGAACTTCATCTGAGTAGAGCCGGAACCCGAGCCGGGTGGCACGCACTCCCTTCGGCGGGCGCGCCGGGAAGTTCACATTGAGGAGCACGGCCTGCCCATGCGGCGCGGTCATCCCGAGGAGCTGTCGACAGAAGCGTTTGGCGTACTGGGCCGCGCCCTCCATATCGGTCGATGCGTTCGAGAACGCAATTGAGGGGACACCTCGGAGCGCGCCTTCTCGGGCGGCGGCAACGGTGCCTGAGTAGTGCACGTCATTACCGAGGTTGAGGCCGTGGTTGATGCCGGAGACGACGAGATCGGGCTTTCTCGGCAGGAGATCCTTCAAGAAGAAGGCGACGTAGACGCAGTCTGCGGGCGTGCCATCAACCGCCCACACGCGCTCCTCCGATTCACGAAACCGCAGAGGATGGTGGAGCGTGATCGAATGGCTCTTCGCGCTCTGCTCGGTCTGCGGCGCAACGGTGTAGACGTCGGCGAACGTCGCGAGCGCAGTGCGCAGAGCGATGATGCCGGGTGCATCGACGCCGTCATCGTTTGAAACCAGTAGCAAAGGACGCTCGGTCATGCGCCTGTCGACCTATCGCGGAAGGTCTCCCGGAGCAACAGCGTTCGAGAGAACGGCGACGAAAGGCATCGTCATAGAAGCGCCTTGAATTGCGAAACCCCCGGGGTTGCCGAGGGTTTCATTGGTCGGGGCGACTGGATTTGAACCAGCGACCCCCTCACCCCCAGTAAGGTGCGCTACCAAGCTGCGCTACGCCCCGTCCACCCTCTTGCGAGGGAGGCCGACCATAACTCACGAGTCCGTCGAGGCAACCCAAAAGGGGCTGCACTCGGGCTCGCCGAAAGACCCGCTAAAGGCCCGCTAAAGACTTGCGAGAGACCTACTAGCGACCTGCTACACGTCGGGGCCGCGCTGGGAGTTGACCGGAACGACGCGATGTACCGTGACCTGAACCGGCTCAGACTCGGCGGGTGCGCGACGCACCTGGTCGAGTTCTTCGACTAAATCGGCGAGCTGCTGGCGAAGGCCTAGTAGCTCGGCGCGGAGCGCGACCTCGCGTGCCGCTCTCGGCTCCGGTGGGCTGCTCCGTTGGTGCCTTCCCAACTCGCGAATGCGCTTGCGGGCGCCTGGAATGGTGAAGCCTTCGTCGTGTAGCAGCTGGCGGATCAGCATCGCCAGCTCGACGTCTTTGCGACTGTACTGACGGTGTGCGCCACGGGTCTTCTTTGGGCGGAGCGCAGGGAACTCCGTTTCCCAATAGCGCAGCGCGTGAGGTTTCACGCCGACGATTTCGGCGACCTCGCCGATCTTGAAGAAGAGTTTGTCAGGGAGTTGGGTGCGTCTCGACATAGCGTCTCAGAAAGAGCTTTCGCTCGGATCGCCATCGAGCTCGTGGGCACGGTGGGGGTTGAGCACGCTCTTGAGCACCTGACTCGGCTTGAAGGTCAGGACGCGTCGCGCGCTGATGGGGATGGGCGCCCCCGTCTGTGGGTTTCGCCCGATTCGCTCTTTTTTGGAACGCACGACGAAGTTGCCGAAGCCAGAGATCTTGATCTTCTCGCCCTCGGCGAGGACGTCCTTCATCGTATCGAAGACCGCTTCCACGACCTCGGCGGCTTCTTTCTTCGAGAAGCCTCCGACTTTTTCGTACACGGCGTCGATGATCTCGGCTTTGGTCATCTGGTCTCGTCCTTCAAGAGCGGTTGAGGCGAGGGAAGCATAAATGGGGTTGAATCTCAAGGGTTTGGCGCCGATGGAACGAAAGAAAAGTGCGTCTTCTCACACATCCTGCGGCCGATGTCAGCGAATGGTCGCATCAAAGCGATCGCGGACGGCCTTGGCGACCTTCTCGTGCGCCTTGTCGACGCGCTTGTCGGTGAGCGTCGCCTCCGGGTCCCGGTAGGTGATACGGTACCCGAGACTGCGATGGCCTTCGGGCACCTGGCCCCCACGGTAGAGATCGAAAAGCTGTACCGACTCGGCAAGCCCCGCGGAGGCCTCCGAGAGCGCGGCGGCGATCTCGCCGGCCGCGAACTCCTCGCACACCAGCATCGCGATATCGCGCGTGACCGCGGGAAACTTCGGGAGGCCGCGTGCCTGGGGAACGCCGAGCTTCTCGGTGGCCGCATGCAGCGCCTCGACGGCGATCTCTGCGTATACCACCCGGCCCTCGAGGGCGAGCGCAACGCCGACGTCGGGATGGATCTCTCCGAGGAACCCTATTGGCTCGGAAGCGAGCGCCAGAACGGCCGACCGTTTCGGATGCATGTAGGCGGGGAGGCGAGACGCTCCATCGACATCGGCCAGTGTGACCTCGGGCCTGCGTCCAACCGCCCGATCGAGAATCGCCTCAACGATGCCCTTGCCGTCGTAGAAGTCATAGGGCCGGTCGTCGCCGATCCATCCTGGACGCGCACCGGCCAATGCGATCGCGAGACTGAGGTCCTCACGTGGAAGCAGCTCCCCGATTGGGTGGAAGGTCCGCGCGATCTCGAAAAGGCGTACATCGGTCGCGCCGTGACGCTGCGCGCGAGTCGCCGCCGCGGTCAGCCCCGGCATCAGCGAGGTGCGCATCACCGAGCGCTCTTCTGAAAGCGGATTCGCAAGCGCGACGGCATCGGTGGACACCCTCGCCTTTTGGAGTTCGTCTCGCGACAAAAAGCCATAATTTACCGCCTCATAGAGGCCAGATGTCACGGCGGCTTCACGTAGCGCCGACGCGAACCGAAGTCGCTCGTTCGTGCCCGACTCCGATGGGCGCACGCGGGGCACGGCGGTGGGGATCTCGTCGTATCCCCGCACCCGCGCCACCTCTTCGATGAGATCGACCTCACGGCCGAGGTCGGGTCGCCAGCTTGGTGCCTCGATGTTGATGGTCTCGTCCGAGGTATCGATGATACTGCAGCCCACGGTTTCGAGAATGCGGGCGCTTTCGACGGCGCCCACCGCGGTCCCGAGGAGCTGTGCCGCCCGAGCCGGACGAAAACGGATCGCGCGAGGCTCGTGGGCACGCGCGATACGGTCGATCGCGGTCGTTGCGACGGCCCCACCGCCGAGCGCCGCAATCAGTGACGAGGCGCTCGCGAGGACCTGGGGTACTGCGAGCGGGTCTACGCCGCGCTCGAACCGGTGACTCGAGTCGGTGTGTAGCCCCAGCCTGCGGGAGGTGCGCCGGATCGATCTGGGGTCGAAGTACGCGCACTCGATCAGCACGTTCTTGGTGCTGTCTCGGATCTCGCTGTCGGCGCCACCCATCACCCCGGCCACTGCGACAGGCCCTTCGCCGTCGCAGATCAATAGGTCGTCGGCCGTGAGTTGGCGCTCCACTCCGTCGAGGGTGGCCATCGTCTCTCCCTCGGCCGCCGTGCGCACGACTACCTTCGAGCCGCGAAGGTAGTCGAGGTCGAAGCCGTGGATCGGGTGGCCCCATTCGAGCAGGATAAGATTGGTTGCGTCGACGACGTTCGAAAGCGAGCGAAGCCCGAGGCAGTGGAGCCGGTAGCGGAGCCAGAACGGCGAAGGGGCGACCTCGACCCCGACCACGAGCGAGGCGCCGTAGCGCGGGCACCGTTCGCCATCTACGATTTCGACGGTGATGGGCGAGACCTTGGGCGCGGCGACCGACTCACTGCCATTGTCCCACCAGCGCGAAAGCTCGACGACGGGCTCTCCTTCGGCAAAGCATGCCTGCGCATCGAAGGTGCGTTCGGGGCTTGGGGGCGTTCGCGGGGTGTAGCGTTCGCCAAAGAGCACGGCGATCTCCCGGGCAATGCCCACGTGGCCAAGGCA
Source organism: uncultured delta proteobacterium (assembly GCA_963845195.1). Classification (GTDB taxonomy): domain Bacteria; phylum Myxococcota_A; class Polyangia; order Polyangiales; family Houyiibacteriaceae; genus SG8-38. The sequence continues at coordinate 454,107 of CAWJRH010000004.1, read as the reverse complement.
GTCTGGCCGGTTCGGGGTGAGGCCGATGTCGAGAATGAAGTCGCGGAGGTCGAGCGCGTCGGCAACGGGCGTTCCCGGAAGCGCGTGGCTCTCGGCGCCAACGACGAAGATGCCGTCTTCGTCGGTGCCGATTTCGAGCTCGGCCTCGCTACAAATCATCCCGGAAGATTCGACCCCGCCGACCTTGCGCGGCTCGATCTGCATACCGCCCGGCAGCGTCGCTCCGGGGCGCGCGAACAGAACCCGTCCGCCCGGCTCGGGCACATTCGATGCGCCACAGACGACCTGATGCTCGGCCTCTCCGTCGAAAAGAGTGACGAGGGTGAGTTTGTCGCGCTTCGGGTGAGCGGCTCTGGACCGCACCTCGCCGATCACGACCCCCGATAGGTGAGCGCCCTTTTCTTCGATCGCCTCGACTTCGAGCCCCGCGAGCGTGATGCGCCCCGCGATCTCATGGACGTCGGCTTCGATCGGGCAGAGTTCTTGGAGCCATCGGTAGGAGGTCAGCATCGGTACGTCAGAACTGAGAGAGGAAGCGAACGTCGTTGTCGTAGAGCAGTTTGATGTTCGGAATGCCGTATTTGAGCATCGCGATGCGATCGAGACCCATTCCGAACGCGAACCCCGTGTACTTTTCGGGGTCGTACCCGACGTTCTCGAAGACGACGGGGTGAATCATTCCGCAGCCGAGAATTTCCATCCAGCCCGTGCCTTTGCAGACACGGCAAGCGGCGGTGCGCTCCTTGTCGCCTTCCCAGGCGCGGCAAAAGACGCAGCTCATGTCGACCTCGCCACCTGGTTCGACGAACGGGAAGTAGCTCGCGCGGAACCGCACCGCGATGTGCTCGTCGAAAAGGCGGCGCAGAAAGAGGGTGAGCACCCCCTTGAGCTCGGCGAACGTCACGTCGGTGTCGACGAGGAAGCCCTCGAGCTGGAAGAACATCGGCGAGTGCGTCGCGTCGTCGTCGCGCCGATAGACCGCGCCCGGTGACACGATCGCGAGCGGCGGCGTCCTGCGGGTCATCTCGCGGACCTGAATCGTCGAGGTTTGTGTTCTCAGAAGCACGCTCTCGGGTCCGGAAGTCGGTCCGCCCTCGATGAAGAAGGTGTCGTGCTCGTCGGTTGCGGGGTGGTCCGGAGGAAACCCGAGTTTGTCGAAGCAGTTCTCGTAGAACTCGACCTCGGGACCATCGGCGACGTCGAAGCCGAGCGAGGTGAAGATGTCGAGCACCTCGTCGCGGATGCGGGTAATCGGGTGGAGCCTTCCGGCGTGAGCCCATCGACCCGGAAGACTCACATCGAGTGCGGGCCCGGTGAGTTCCTGCTCGAGCGCGCGACGGCGAATCGATTCGAGGGACTCATCGAACTTGGCCTGGATCTCTTGTTTGAGGGCGTTGGCCCGCTGGCCGAGCTCTCGGCGTCGGTCGCCGGGCAGCGACGGCATTAGCTTGAGCAGTTTGGTGAGCTCGCCCTGCGGACCCACGTAGCGCGCGTTCGCGGAGCGGAGCGCCTGCTCGTCTGCCGCGGAGTTCAATGCCTGAGCGTATTCCCCACGGACTTCGTCGAGTCCGTTCTCGAATTTCTTAATCGCCTCAGGCTTTGCCATCGCGCGCCTAGAATGCGCTACTTGATGGCGTCGACAACCGCTTTGAACCCGCCCGGATCGCGAACGGCGATCTCGGCAAGCACCTTGCGATCGAGACCTATGCCCGAACGCTTGAGGCCGGCGATAAACTGGCTGTAGTTGATGCCGTTCGAGCGGGCAGCCGCGTTGATGCGCGTGATCCAAAGGCGACGGTACTCGCGCTTCTTGGTGCGGCGATGGCGATAGGCATCGTCCCAGGCGTTGTGTACCTGTTCGATGGCGACGTGGAACGCCTTGCGGCGCGCGCCGTAATAGCCCTTGGCGTGCTTGAGTACGCGGTTGCGTCGGCGTCGGGCTTTGAAACCCCTCTTGACTCTCGGCATGGTGTCCCTTTCGGCTTCCTTAGAGCACGTAAGGCAGCAAACGCCGGATTCGCGGTTCGTCGCGGGGGTCGACCATGGAGTTCTTTTTCAACCTCCTCAGTCGGTTCGCAGACTTGCCACGCATCAAGTGCTGCTTGCCGGCGGTCGATCGACGGATTCTTCCCCCGCCGGTCGCCTTGAACCGCTTGGCCGCAGCACGCTTTGTCTTCATCTTGGGCATCTGACTGTCCTCACTTGGAGCTCTCGAGCCAGCGCGGACCGCGGCCAGAAAGCGGAGAGCGCCGGGTTTAGCGCGTGGACACGGCGAGTCAAGCACTGGGGTACAGGGCCGGTTTTAGGCGCCTTTTCCAGCGGGGGTGTACCAAATGGGGGAGCTCCAGGCGCGTTCCTGAATGACGGGCTGGACCACTTCAGAGCTGCAGCAGGGCTCGTCGGCGTTGGAGCCGTCGCAGACTACCTCGGCGCAGTTCCGAGGATGGAGCCCCGCGGACGGATCGCAGCACTGCTCGTCGATGAGACGGTCCGGGTTTTCGCAGTCGTACTCGTGGTGCACGCACATCCGCGTGCTCCACCGGCAGGTCGGGACCTCGACCGCACGTACGTAGTAATACGCAGGGCGGTCGGGGTCGAAGCTTTCGTCCGACCAGACCGTACAGAGGGTGTGGAAGCCCTCGTCGCTCGGCGTACAGGTGTCGAGGTCGATGTCGCGACCCGCAGCGTCGCTGCCTGCAACGTCGAACACGTCGGTCTGCGGCTTGCCCTCTTCGTCGAGGTACCCCTTGACCACTTGCAGCCGCTGCAGCTTCGCGCCGGGTAGCGCGGCAGTGCCGGCATCAGCGACCGCTTCGATCGCGAAGACCGGGCCAGCACTTCCAGCCGGCGGGTCCGTCAGGACGCTCCCCATGGGAACGCCATTAGCGTATGCGGTCTTCACGCGATCGCGCCGAGCGCACCAGTTGTTGGGCATCTGCCATCCGCCGAACGTGCGCACCTGCATGCGAGGCCCGCTCGTTCCGAACGTCTCTTTGCGACGGAGCGCGCGAAAGAGCGCCTCGCGTGAGTTCTCTTCGGCCCAGACGCCTGTGAGCCCACCGGGACCGAAGTACACCCGATCGGGAAACTCGACCGTCTTGTCGCCGACGTGCCCCTTGCCCGCACCGCCCCCGCCGAGAAACGCCGCTTCGTTGACGTTGCCCGCGAGCCCCAGATGCCCATCGGTGCCACCGACGATTCCGAACTGGAAAGGATTCACGCCGAGCTCTTCTTGGTACTGGAGTCCAAGCCCGTATCCATAGCGCATGGTGTCGACCTCGCTGAGCGAGGTCGGTTTGTTCACCTTCGCGGCACGCAAATTGTCGTAGGGCGCGATTTCGAAATTGCAGAGCTCATCGCCAGACGTCTGCCCTGGGAGGCACTCCGAGCTGCCTTTGTGCTGATAGATCTCCATCAGCGGTTCCATGGCCGCCTGCTGACGCGCGTAGTCCGCGTCGATGGGACGGAGCTCCTTCTTGCCGTCGTGAATCTGCTGCAGGAACATGCGCCCTGCGCTGAGATTCGCGTTGTGAGGAATCGCGAGTACGTCGCATCCATTGCCGAGATCGATGCAGTGGCGGTGCAGCCCTTTCCAAAGGTCCTGTACGTGACCCGCGTCGAAGAAATCCACCGGAACCCGAGGCACGATGGAGTTCCGGAAAATCACCACGCGATGCATGTTGTGCACCTTGCCGATCTTCACGACGCCGTCTGACGGGGATGCCGAATACTCGTAGCCAAGGAGCGAAGTGAAGCGGCAGCGGTCGCTGCGATCGTAGGCCGCCTCGGCTTCGTTCTGCAGGTCGACCCACATCGCCTCTCGATAGGGGAAGCAGTTTTCGCCCCCATCTCCGCAGGCACGAGGCGGATTGTGGAACTTGTCCTCGTGGACGAGGTGGGCATCTACGATTAGTAGTCCCCAGTCGGGGCGGTTGCGGTAGATCTTGCAGCCCTTCTTTCGATAGGATTCCGAGTTCGGGTCTTTGCACGCGGCGACGAATCCAAGGAACTCGGCGTGGTCGGTCACGGCCGCGAAGTCGAGCGGCCGGTCAAGCTGCACCGCTACACCGCTTCCGGGCGGGTCTACGGCCAGGCCTTGGGCGAAACGGTACGCCTGCCGCGGCGTGAGACGGGTGCCCTCGAGATTGGCGTCGAGCGAGTAGGTCGTGTGCAGGTGAAGCTCACCGAAAAACGCGCGACGGTCTTCGGTGAACTCTGCACAGCGCTCGAAGTCGTCGACGCTCTGGGGCGCCCTGAGCTCAGCGTCGTCGAGAATCGACGGCGAGTCGTGGCGAGACTGCATGCCGCAGTTGCCGCTCCCGAGGAGCAGGAACGAACACAAGAAAAGAGCGGTCCGGCTCGAGACATGCCGGATTCGCGAATAGGTCATCCCGCATGCTATGCCCGATGCCCGGCGGGTGCCAGGCCCAAGCAGGGCGCCGAACACGAGCGTTCGTCACAATGAGTGCGTGTGACGCGAAGGCGCTATTCGGCCTCGCGCTCGGCTGCGCCTGTCGGCTCCGTACCTTCCCCGGACTCCGCGGGCTGCACGCGGACGCGCGGCGCGAGGATCGCAGTCATGGTGCGGCCCTCGAGACGCGCCGACGTTTCGACCGAACCGATGTCGTCCACCTCGGCGACGATGGTGTCGATCTGACGCTTCGCAGTCTCTGGGTGGGTGATCTCGCGACCACGAAAGCGCACGGTGAGCTTCACCTTGTTGCCCTCGTCGAGGAACCGACGGACGTGCTTCACCTTGAAGGCGATGTCGTGATCGTCGGTTTTCGGGCGGAGCTTGATCTCCTTGAGGGCGATCTGTGTCTGCCGTTTGCGCGCGTCGTTCTGCTTCTTCTTTTCTTCGTACTTGAACTTTCCGAAGTCCATGATCTTGCAGACCGGTGGGTTGGCCTTTGGATTCACCTCGACCAAGTCCAGATCGGACTCACGTGCCATCCGACGAGCGTCGTCGGTTCGCATCACACCCATCATTTTGCCGTCAGCTCCGATGACTCGGATTTCAGGCACTCGTATGCGATCGTTTACCCGCGGGCCGTAGTTCCGGGGACGGTCGCGCGGTCCAAAGCGCGGTCTAGCGATGACTTTCTCCTGTCGTTGAGTGAACTTCGGAAGGTGGGTGGTTTTCGCGTTCGAGTTTGGCGATGACATCCGACAGCGGGAGGAACCCGAGGTCTTTGTTCTCGTCTCTCGAACGGAGCGCCAGCCCTTGTCCTTCGACTTCTTGTTGACCGATGACTCCGAGATACGGAATCCGCATCATGCGTGCCTGGCGAATCTTTGCGCCGAGCTTGTCCCCGCTCAAATCGGCGGTGACGCGGAACCCTCGTTCTTGGAGCTGCTGGTGCACGGTCTGTGCATACTCGTTGAACTTCTCACTGACCGTCAACAGGGCGATCTGTTCGGGCGCCAGCCAGACCGGGAACGAGCCGCCCACGTGCTCGGTAAGAATCGCGAAAAACCGCTCCACAGAGCCGAGAATCGCGCGATGCAGCATGACTGGGCGGTGCGGCTTGTTGTCCTCACCCGTGTAGGTGAGGTCGAAGCGCTCTGGCAGGGTAAAGTCGGCCTGGATGGTTCCGAGCTGCCACGGTCGCCCGATGGCGTCTTTGAGGTGGAACTCGATCTTGGGGCCGTAGAAAGCGCCCTCCCCCTCGGCGATTTCGTATGGGAGCTGCTTGGCCTTGACCGCCTCTTCGAGCGCCTGCTCGGACTGGTCCCAGACCTCGTCGGCACCGATGCGCTTTTCGGGGCGCGTGGCGATGACGATGCGTACGTCGGAGAAACCAAAGTCTCGGTACACCTCGTACACGAGGTCGAGGAAGCTGGTGATCTCGCCTTGGACTTGATCGAGGGTGCAGAAGATATGCGCATCGTCCTGCGCGAAAGAACGAACTCGGGTCAGCCCCTGGACCACGCCGCTGCGCTCGAATCGGTGGAGACGACCGAAGTCGGCCATTCTCATGGGAAGATCTCGGTAGCTGCGCCGAGTCATGCCGAAAATCAGGCAGTGGCTGGGACAGTTCATCGGCTTGACGCCGAAGCGCAGTGAATCTTCGAATGCGGTAGTCCACGCCGCTGCGTCTGCGGGCGGATCGCCGAGCGCACGCTCCCCGAGCTTTTCGAGGTTTTCGGCGGTGGTCGCCATGAACATGTTCTCTGCGTACGACGGCAAATGGCCCGACGTGTGGAACAGTTCGTTGTCGAAAATCTGCGGCGTGATGACCTCGTCGTATCCGAAGCGTCCGTAGAGGCCGCGGATGTACTTCTCGAGGAGGTTGTAGACGACCGAGCCGCGCGGCAAGAAAAACGGGCTCGCCGGCGCATATCGATGAAACGCAAAGAGTTCGAGCTCTTTTCCGAGCTTTCGATGGTCTCGCTTCTTTGCCTCTTCGAGCCGCTTCAGGTGCGCGCGCAGAGCCTTAGGTGACGCAAACGCGGTACCGTAGATGCGCTGAAGCATCGGATTCCGCTCGTCGCCGCGCCAGTACGCACCTGCAACGGTCGTGAGCTTCACGGCTTTCAAGAAACCCGTCGTCGGCACGTGCGGCCCCTCGCAGAGGTCGACCCACTCGCCGTGGCGGTAGAGAGAAATCGGGTCCTCGAGCCGCTCGAGGTGCTCGAGCTTGAAGCTTTCACCAAGGTCCTGAAGAAGCGTCCGTGCCTCGTCGCGCGTGACCACCTCACGTCGGAACGGACTGTCCGCCTCGATGATCTCGGTCATCTTGGTCTCGATTGCGCGAAGGTCGTCTTCAGAGAAGGTGCCGTCCGGGCGCTGGTAGTCGTAGTAGAAGCCATCGTCGGTGGCCGGGCCGAAAGCGACTTTGGTGCCGGGGAAGAGGCGCTGCACGGCGTCGGCCATCACGTGCGCGCTCGAGTGCCGGATGATGCGAAGCGCTGCTTCATCGTGCGCGCCGACGGGCGCCACGGCATCCACCCCCTCAGGCAGGGGCGTGTGCAGGTCGTACAAAACGCCATCGACTCGCGCGGCTACCGTGTCGGCGCGAAGTTCGCCCCGTGCGTCGAGCAGATCCCGGGCGGTGCTCTGTGTTGGCTGCGTGGTCATCGGGCGCGGGAGCGCGCTATGCGGCTCGGGGTCGCGGCCAGGCAGCTGTGGGCGTCAGACGTATGCAAAAACAGCAACGAACAGGGCCTTTTGACACACGGTACGTCGATCGCAACCCTCGCCGGCTTTCCAAAGCCCTCGCGGGGTCGCCAAGTCAGTCATTGGCAACGGCCAAGACCAGTTTTCCGAGCTTTTCGCCACTGAAGAGGCGTCCCATCGCCGATGGAAAGTTCTCGATGCCCTCGATGACGTGTTCCTTGGTCTGGAGCTTCCCCTCACGCATCCAGCGGGCGATCTCCACCGCGGCCTTCGGAAACTCACGCTCGTAGTCGAAGACGACGAAGCCCTCCATCCGGGCCCTATACATCAGCAGCGCCATGTAGTTGTTAGGGCCGGTGAAGTGCCGATCGTTGTACTGGCTGATGGCGCCGGAAATCACGACACGCCCTCCCCGGGCGATTCGGCTGAGCGCCGCGTCGAGAATCGGACCGCCGACGTTGTCGAAGTAGATGTCGACTCGGTCGGGGCAGAGTTCTCGCAGACCGGCGCGGACGTCTTGGGACTTGTAGTCGATCGCGCCATCGAACCCGAGCTCATCGACGATGTACGCGCACTTCTCCGGCCCCCCGGCAATCCCGATGGCCCTGCAGCCCTTGATCTTCGCGATCTGTCCGGTAGCGCTTCCGACGGCACCCGCGGCGCCCGACACGACGACCGTTTCGCCCTCCTTGGGTTTGCCGATGTCGAGGAGCCCGAAGTACGCCGTCATGCCCGGCCAGCCGAGAAGCCCGAGGTAGCGCTCGATCGGCGCGAGCGAAGTGTCGATTTTCGTGACCGCCTTCGCGCTCGCGACTGCGTACTGCTGCACGCCGAGCACGCCGCGCACGGCGTCGCCGACTTCGAGCTGCGGCGACTTCGACTCGAGGACGTGCCCCACGGCTCCTGCACGCATCACTTCGTCGAGCTTGACGTCGTCGATGTAGGTTGCGCCTTCGTTCATCCAAGCGCGCATTGCCGGGTCGAGCGACACGTGCGTGATCTTGATGAGTACTTGGCCGTCAGCCACTTCGGGAACCGGAGCCTCCGCGAACTTCCAGTCCGAATCTTTCGGCATCCCAGTCGGACGGGCTGCGAGCTTGACCTGCTTGTTGATCATCCTGAGTTCTCCCCTTGTTGTCGCTCCCAAATGTCGCCGCCCGAAATCCACTTCGCATGAAACCCAACTGGAACGCGCGAGGGAATTCGCACGCGCGCCAGTGGGCCCTGCTCGAATCTGAGCCGCGTCGAACACCCACGACTCAGAGCGTCCGTCCGACGAAGTCATCAGGGTGACGACGTATCCGTCGTCTTCGGCCTGGCTTCCGACGCGAGGAGCAAAAGGCGACTCGCTCGCAAACCATCCCTCGGGGTAGTCGTACCGAGCGCAGGAGCCGTCCTCGTGGTCGTACTTCACCAAGGCGCGAAACTCGACGGTGAACATGTCTTCGGGAAGGTACTGATGATAGGAAAACCGCGTCTTGTCCCCGTAGAGCGCCGTGTCGGGGAGCGGAAACTCGACGTTGAGGTCGTCGAGCTGCTGTTCACTGCACTCGCCGGTGACGAGGTTCATTCGCCAGCGGTGTAGATGAGCGCGCACCCGAAGGTACGCGAGCATCGAGGCGAGCGGCCCTTCGTCGGGATTGCGGCGAATCGAGGGGTCGGGTTCGAAGCAGCCGTCCATCACGATCCAGTCGCCCTCTTCCCAGGCATTGACCATGTGGAGCACGTAGCCTGGCTCGAACTCGAACCACTTAACTTCGTTGGTCTGCCCGCGCCTCGGAATCACCCCGAATCGCGTCGGGATGTCGCGATGAAATCGGGCGACTCTGTAGCCGTGCTCCCGAACGAGAGCCGGGTCGTGAAAGAACGGGAAGTCGTGAAGAATGGAATGGTTTCGAGTGATGGTGAGGTCGTGGGTGGCGCGGGGACCCGGTAGGTCGATGGGGACCTGGTGGACCAGAGTACCCTCGGCATCGCAGACCCCGTAGGTCATGAACGGTGGCTCGAAGTCGGAAAGCGTGAACCAGACGAGCTCGCCGGTGCGCGCGTCGACCTTCGGGTGCGCGGACACCGTCGTCCGGCGCTGGCCGCCAAAGTCGTCGATGCCGCGAGGCTCGAGCGTGAGAGGATCGAGGCGGTACGGCTCACCGCAAAGGTACCAGAGGGCGAGCAGCTCCCCGTGATGAAAGATGACGTCTGTGTTGGCGGTGTCTTTGGTCTGGAAGTCGAGACCGGGCTCGTTGAGCGGACCCATCACGCCGGGCCAGATCGCCTTGGTCTCTGCGATCTCCCTCCGCAGTCCGCTGGTCGGGACGAGCCGACTACGATACGAGGCGCGGCCGTCGCGGAAGTAGACCGCGTGCACCATGCCGTCGCCATCGAACCAGTGATAGGGATTGCGGGGCGCGAACACGGAGTTGGGGCCGTTGCGGACGTACGCGCCCTCGAGGTCTGAGGGCAGCTCTCCCTCCACCTCGAGATCGAAGGCGCAGCTCTCATGGAGTGTGGGCGCGTAGATGCCGTGGAGATACGGATTGTCGATCTCCGCGGTCCATCGAGGCGAGTCGCCAGCCTTCATCGAACAGAGCCTACGCGTGGCCGCGAGCCAACGCCAGTCATGCCCTCAGCGGAGCACCTCGTCACTGCACCCTCCTAAGCGCGTGTATACGTGAGCGCGCCCGAATCGGGAACCCCGAAAGACGAGGCCGCCTCAGCGCTGACTGATATAGTTCGTCGTCAGGAGGCTATGATAGAGACGCTCATTACGGCCTTGATGCTGGTGGTCGCGATGATTCACGTCCTTCCCGTGGTGGGGGTCGCGGGGTCGGAACGACTTGCGATGCTCTACGGGATTGACGTCACCGATCCAAACCTGGCGATCCTACTGCGGCATCGAGCGATGCTCTTCGGCATCCTCGGCGCCTTCCTCATCTACGCGGCATTCACGCCGGCTGCTCAGCCGATCGCATTCGTCATGGCTTTCGTCAGCATCGCGTCGTTCTTTTTCTTCGCGTTCACCGAGGATCGATATAGCGCCGCGATCCGCAAGGTCGTAATCGCAGACGTAGTGGCGGCGGTCTGCCTCGCGGGCGCAGTGGTCCTCTACCTGATCCGCGGCGAGGGCTAGCGGCGGTCCGTCCGCAGCGCCTAAAGGAGCGACCCCCGGGCGCGCCGCGAGTAACCTGGGATCGACGTGCGGTTCTGGTAGCCGTAGGGGAACGAGTAGGTAAAACCGACTGACGGTTCGATCCACGAGCGATTGCTTTCGAAGAACTGACCTCGAAACGAATAGCCAGCACCGAATCCGATCTCGAGGTCGGCTCGGGGCGCCACCCGAATCTGAAGGCCGATGCGCCCGTGAAAGCCAGGCGCGAATCGGTACAGACCGGTTCCCTGGCAGTACCAGACGCCGCAAACGACCTGTGTCTGGGCGAGACTCCACCAGTTGAAGTCGAACCAGCCATCGAGGAACGGCGCGACCCGAGTGCGATTCGGAGTCACGAAGCGGACTCCCAACGAGAAGAAGATGTTGGTGAGGGTTTCGCGCGTGGTCCCCTGGGGTGCGCCCTGAAGGCTCGAAAGGTCCACGCCGTTGCCGCGGAATCCGAGACCAAGCATCGGTGCCCACCACTTGTAGTCGTACCCAATGCGCGCAGCGACCGTACCGCCCGGTCGGACCACCTCCCGGTCAGCGCCGTTCCACAGCAGAACCCCGACGTCGAGACCAAAGTCGAGATGCGGGTACCGGTTCGCCCAAGGGTCCTCAAGCTGGGCTTCAGCGAGCGTTTCGTTCGCCCAGGGATCTCCGTACTGTGCATGAGCGCTGGAACCGAAGAGCATCGAGGCGACGCCGAGGAAGAGCAGCGCGACGCGGCCGGCCGCCCCTGGTCGGAAAGCATCGCTGCTAGGCTGGACGTCACGCATGGAGAGAGGTTGGCAGGTGCCGTGCCGCCAATCACCCCGACAGCGTTGGAGAGAAGCCGTGGCTCGAGCAGCACCCCTTGCCAGCTAGGGGGGAGTAACTCTACTCGTACTCAGATGAGGGTTCGAACCGCGGCGGTCGTGTTGCTCGTCGGCCTGGGAATGGGTTGCCGCCAATCTGGCGAAGAGACCCGAACTCCCAGGGAACGCCCGAACGCCTGCATCACCGAGGAAGCGACACGGGTAACGCACCAGCCTGACTTCAAGGCAGTCTACACCTATTGCGCCAAGGGCTCACGGGCGCTCGGCGGGCCCGCCACCGTCGCGTGCTTGGAGCGCAACGCCGGGCTCACGGAGGAATGCGCGGGGTGCTACTCGTGGTACAAGGCGTGCGTCCTCAAGCACTGCTTCAACGCATGCTTCACGACGCGCCCCGAACCGCACTGCCTCTTGTGCAGACGGAACTTCTGCGAGGGAAGTTTCATGCGCTGCGGAGGCACCAAGGTCGTGTTCCCAGGGTCGCCTCGGCGTTGAGCGCGTGGGATGGCGCCGGCGCCCGCAGCTACCCCCGAATGTGGTAGCCACCGTCGACGTTGCGGATGTCGCCGGTGATTCCGGTGTCCGGCGCAAGCAGGTACGCGACCTCTGCCGCAAGGGCCTGCGGGGTGGCATTTCCCAACGGACTCAGCTCTTCGCAGAGCACCTCCGCCTCGACCAAACCCGGAATGGCGCCCCCTGCCTTGCTCCCGGTATACGGGGAGAATCGGATGCCATTGACTCGAATGCCGTGGCTCTCGCCGAGCTCGTGCGCGAGCTCTTTGACCATGCGTTCGAGAGCGGCCTTTGCGACGCCCACGTTCTTGTAGGGGTGGCGCATCACGAATTCGGCGCCTCGATAGCTCATTGCGATGATCGAGCTTCCGCGAGTCAACACGTCGTGCGCAAGCAGCGCGCGAGTCACCGAGATGAGCGAATACGCCGACACGTTCATCGCCTGCATGAACTCGTCCCGCGTCACCTCGAGCAGCGGCTTGACGGCGCCGGCGCGAATCGTCTTGTCCATCGCGATCGAATGGAAAAAGCCGGACAGCTCGACGCCGTCGGCCTTCAAGCGGTGCGCCGTGTCGTCGATGCTCTGGTCGAGGGTCACGTCGAGCGGCATCGTGACGGCTTTGTCTCCGTAGCGTTTTCTTACCGTCTGCTCGAACGACGCATAGGTGTTCTCCAGAAACGCCTGGGCTCGCTCGGAAAGATCGCCGTGGTATGGAGTGAGACCCAGTCCGGTACAAACGAGCTGGTGACCATCCGCAACCAGCCTATCGGCGACCGCCGTCGCCAGCGATTTGTCGTCGGTGATTCCGGTAACGAGATAGGTGAGACTGTCCGAAGTACTGGGCAAAATCGCTTCCTCCGAGGCGGCTGTGACACGGGAGCTCGCCAGTCTCAAGAGACAATGGGCGTTGAACTGACCCAGTCACCCACACGAGGAGGCTCTATCCCAACCCCGGCGTCGAGTCTCACTACGGGAACTGTAGATCTGCTCAACTCGGTTGTTCGGCCCTCGATACCGCGGCGTGTGATATCACCGGGGAATCATGCTGCTTCTCAACCCCAAAAAGCATCGCCGTTCCTATCCGGACGAGCCTTCCCGCGAACTCATGCTCAAGACAATCGAGTTCTTCGAGCGCAAGGGCAAGGGCCGGATCAAGGACGACTACCACGCGCAGGTTTGGTATGCCGATTTCCTGGATTTCGTGAGGGAAGAGAAGATCTTCGCCACGATGTGCACGCCGAAGGGCTACGGCGCGCCCGATTCACGATGGGACACCTGGCGCGTGTGCGAGTTCGCCGAGATCCTCGGCTTCTACGGATTGCAGTACTGGTACACCTGGCAGGTGAGCGTCCTGGGTCTCGGCCCGATCTGGATGAGTGAGAACGAGGCAATCAAAGAACGTGCCGCCAGCGCGCTCGAACAGGGGGGCATTTTCGCTTTCGGCTTGTCGGAGAAAGAGCACGGCGCAGACGTGTACTCGACCGACATGGTTCTCACGCCGCAAGGGGACGGTCGCTACACGGCGTCCGGGAGCAAGTACTACATCGGCAACGGCAACAAAGCGGCCATCGTCTCGACGTTCGGGAAGCGCGCCGACACCGGAGACTATGTGTTCTTCGGCGTCGACTCGCAGCATGACAACTATCGCCTCGTGAAGAACGTATGCGCCAGCCAGAACTACGTCTCGGAGTACGCACTCGACGACTATCCGGTAACCGACGCCGACATCATCGCGGAAGGTGAGCACGCGTGGAACAGCGCCCTCAACACGGTCAACATCGGAAAGTACAACCTCGGGTGGGCATCGATCGGGATGTGCACCCACTCGCTCTATGAGGCCATTCATCATGCGGCCAATCGGCGTCTGTATAAGATGCACGTCACTGACTTTCCGCATGTGAAGCAGATGTTCACCGACGCATACGCGCGGCTCGTTGCGATGAAGCTGTTCGCGCTTCGCGCATCGGACTACATGCGGGTCGCGTCGCCAGAAGACCGTCGGTACCTGCTCTACAACCCGATGGTGAAGATGAAGGTGACCACGCAGGGCGAAGACGTGATGAACCTGCTCTGGGACGTCATCGCCGCCAAGGGATTCGAGAAAGACATGTTCTTCGAGCAGGCCGCGGTGGACATTCGCGCGCTGCCCAAACTCGAAGGCACGGTGCACGTCAACATCGCGCTCATCGTGAAGTTCATGGCGAACTACTTTTTCGCGCCTGGCGATTTCGCCGAGGTGCCCATGCAGGATCAAGCGGCGAACGACGACTTCCTCTTCGACCAAGGCCCCACCAAGGGGCTCAGCAAGATTCGCTTCCACGACTACAACATCGCCTACTCGAGCCGCGACACGCCGAACATCGCGGTATTCCGCGAGCAGATCGAGGCGTTCAAGAAGATGCTCTTCAAAGCCCCGCCCGATGAGCACCAGCGAAAGGACATCGACTTTCTCCTGGCGGGAGGCGAGATCTTCGCGCTCGTCGCGTACGGGCAGCTCATTCTCGAGAACGCGGCGATCTACGATGTCTCCGACGACGTGGTCGACCAGATCTTCGATTTCATGATTCGAGATTTCTCACGCCACGCCCTCAGTCTCTACTCGAAGCCAACGGCGAGCAACGTTCAGATGGAATGCTGCCTCGCGATGATTCGCAAGCCAGTGCTCGATACGGCTCGGTACGAACGGGTTTGGGCGCAAGTGCACGCGCTGAAGGACGAGTACGAGATGAATCCGTAGCGCAGGCCCTACGGCTCCCATCCAGCGCCCGGTCCCGCATTATTGGATCTGCCGGAGGCGGATGCCTACGATGCCGATGGGCACGCGACAGGACGACAAGGTGGGGAACGAGAACCTCGATTCATATGCGCCTCCGCCGGGGAAGGGGTTCTTGGACCTCGGATCCGGCGTCGGGCTCGTAGTGGCCAACATGATTGGCGCCGGCGTGTTCTTGAGCGCCGGCTTCATGGCGCAAGAGCTCAGCGCCGGCTGGATCCTCGTAGCCTGGCTGGTCGGGGGTCTCCTCGCGATGGCAGGCGCCCGCACCTACGCTGAGGCAAGCATCCTGGTACCTCGTTCGGGGGGCGAATACCGGTATCTGTCGGAGTTGATTCACCCTGCGATTGGCTACCTCGCGGGGTGGGCCTCGCTCTTGGTCGGCTTCTCGGCACCGATGGCGATCAGCGCGTATGCGTCCGCGGCGTTCCTGTTCGCGGTACTGGGTACGGGCGACGCCCGCCTCGGTGCGACGGCAGTGATCCTCGCGCTCACGCTCTTCCACTCGCTCGGCCTGAACCTTTCGAAGTGGACCCAGAACGGCCTCGTCGTGGTCAAGAGCATCCTGGTGCTCGGCTTCGTCGCGGTGGGACTGGTGATCGGCAACAACGAGTGGCCAAGCTGGGTACCAACGACGGGCAGCACCGACTTCGCGCCGCTCCCCTTTGCAACGAGCTTGTTCTTCGTGAGCTATGCCTTTTCCGGCTGGAACGCGGCAGCCTACATCGCCGAGGAGTTTCGCCAACCGCGGCGAGACGTGCCGCGCGCGATGCTGATCGGGTGCGCCACGGTGGGCGTCGTGTATCTGCTGGTGAATTGGGTGCTGGTGGCAAACCTCACGCCTGAGCGAGCGCGCGTGGTGTTCGACTACGAGGAGGCCCGGGTCACCTTGGGTCACCTCGTCGCACAGGACCTACTCGGTGGCGTGGGCTCGACCATCATGTCGGTCGGCATCGCTGTCGCCCTGCTCTCGAGCGTGAGCGCGATGATGCTCGTCGGGCCTCGCGTGTATGCGGAGATGGCACGCGACGGATTTCTTCCGGCGAAGCTCCGTGGACGACCGGGCGTCCCGCCGAGGGCGGCAATCGTCATTCAGGGCACGCTCTCAATCGCCCTCTTGTATCTGCATTCGATCGGAGACTTGCTACGCAACGCCGCTGGTGTGCTCATCGTGTTCTCGGCGTTGGTCGCGGTCGGCCTGTTTCTCGCGCTGAAGCGTCCCGCCCTCGAGCGCCCTCGACGCGGCGCGCTCGTCGCGGCGGGAATCTACGCGGTGTCGTCGGTGTGGATGCTCTACAACGCCTTCCAGATCGAAAGCGGCCTACTGATCTGGCTCGCCGTGCTCTGCGTTTTGGGGCTCGGATCGTACGTGCTCACCGTGCTACGGCGAGACGCTAGAGCAGGTTCAGCTTCTGCATGAGCGCTTGCGTCTCAGCGCTTTCCCAGAAGTCGCGCTTCGGCCACAGGTCGGTATTCCCCATGGGGCGCGCAACGAGCAGCGTTTCGAGAATCGCGGATTCGTCGCGGGTTAGAGGAACGCGCGCCTTGGTACGGGGATCGTAGAGAGTCCCGGCCCCGACGACGTTCGGCTCCTTGAAGCTCCAGTGATACTCGTAGGGGCCCAGGAGCGAGCAGTTGTCGTAGCAGGAGGTCCCCGTTCTGCGCAGGATGAGCTGCCAGCCTCGGTGCAGCACCTCAACCTCTTTGCCGAAGGCAGTGACCATGGCGTCGATCATCTCTCTGGGCCGAAGCGTCGAAGGAAACCTCGGCGTGAGTGCATAGTCGTCGAAGATCAGAATTCCGCCTTCCTTGAGAAGATCCCACGAAAGGAGCCCATCGCGAAGTACGTTGGCCGCCGTGTGGGAGCCATCGATGTAGATGATGTCGAATGAATCGGGAGCGAGAGGTCGCAGCGCGTCGTTCGAAAAGCCTTTGATGATGGTCACTCTGTCGCTGACTCCGGCGCGCTCGATGTTGTCCACGAAACGGTCCTCGAGACCGTCGGCGAAAAACAGATCGATCGCAGTGGCCTGGGAACTCGGGTCGGTCAGCACGTTGTCGAACATCCAGACGAACGACTGTCCCTCGAAGACACCGACTTCGAGGTACCGCAGGTCCGGTTTCCCTTTGATCGGTTCGAGCACCCCTTCCCAAACCTTCTCGTTATTCGCGAACCAGTTGTTGGAGAACGTTGGCTTCCCGTCCGTCCGCGAGGGCACGAGCGGGTCGTAGGGTGGTGGCGACCAGTTCTGGTCGTCTTCGGCAGGTTCCATGACCGCCGACGCGCCTGCCTCGTTCAGATCCAACTTGATACGTTGGTCCTTCTCGCTCTGAGCGGCCGGACCCGGTTCGGCTGGCGCCTTGCAGGCGGTGCCAGCGCTCGCAATTGCGAGGGCGCTCGCCAGTAGGCAGATGACGCGCGGGGGGCTCTGGACTCTCACGTGCATGAGGGCGACCAAGCCATAAACCCCATCGGTCGTCCAACTTTCGGGGCTTCCCTACGACCGCCCCAGCAATGTCATCGCTCGGCGTGCGCTTTGTCTGCGAACGCGTCTAAAGCGACCAGATAGGCAGCTGTGACTTCGGCGGCGAGCCGCTGACCCGCATCGTTCCAGTGATTGTCGTCGATCTGGAAGTAGAGAGCACCAGGATCGTCAAAGTCGGCGAACGTCTCGTAGAGGTCGATGTGCCTGAGCCCCGCTTCCTCACATGCGTCGACCAAGAACCGGGTCATGCGCCTCGGGTCGTACTCCGGAAAACGCGCGAGCTCCTCATGGTGATTCGGGAGGTTGCGCGTGATGTCGCGCGAAGAGGGCTCGATCAGCACGACCAGGGGCACCAAAGCCCCTCGAGCGATTTCGCCAACTCGCTCGAGCAGAGCCGCCATGAGAGCAAACTTCGTTTGCGCAGAGTCGGAATCGGGCGCGAACGCAATGTCCGCGTCGTAGTTGTCGGCCATCCAGCTGAAGCTCCGGGGATGTCCGCTGCGGTACACCTGGAACTCAATCTCGCTACGCTCGAGAAACTGCGCGCGAAACGCTTCGGGGTCATGCAGCAGCGGTTGCTTGAGGAGCGCTGAGCGAAGCTTCCCTTTCACCATTTCGCGCGGCCAGATGCTGAGCTTCAGGTTCTTGACCGTTTCGCTAATCGAACCGTTCCACCAGTCGGTGCGGAGCAGCGTGTCCTCGGTAAACGGAAACGACGTTCTGACCAATGCGCCCTGGTCGTCAAGCTCGAAGAGACGATTGCGCACGAGGTCGCCGAAGTCGTTGTCCGCGAAAACCTGAAAGACGACTGCGTCGGGCTGGTACTCCTCGAGCTCGCGCTCGAACCGGAGCAGGCTCTGGTCCGGCCCGTATCCGCAGACTCCGGCATTGACGACCTCGACTGAGTCGTCGAGCGAGGCTCGAAGCAACCCTTGCAGCTGCCCCGCATAGCTGTCTTCCCAGGACGAGAACCTCGCCTGCACGTTGGAGTCGCCGTACACCATCACGCGCAGCGACGGGTCGTCGAGCAGCTCGGGCCCGCGAAATCCATCTGCGTTGGTGCTCCAACGAATGTATCGAGGACCACCGTCGACCGCACGAATGAAAACCTTTTCGATGCTTGGTTTGAGCGTCGCGATCACTTCGTCGTCCGACTGAAACGCGACCGGGCCGGCGTACAGGCGAAACCCCCACTCGACAGCAGCCAAGAGGACAAAGGTGATCGCGAGGATGATCGCGCCGTCGCGGAGGCCTTTGCCGACTCGTCCGAGCATGGGGACCGACTATCGCAGGTAGGCGAGGATTGCCAAGCGCATCAGGTCTGGTAGACGCGAATCATGAACCGTCGAGACGTCATGATCGCAGGGGCTGCCGCGGCAGTCGCCCAAACTGTCCTCAGCGCCGCCGGTTGCAAGGCCGAAGGCTCGACCACCGCTGCCGGAACCACGACCGCGTTCACTTCGAAAGACTTCGACGCCGTGCTTAGCCAGTGCATCGGCGCGGGCGAGCAGTGCCTTACACACTGTCTCGCGCTCTTGTCTAAGGGCAATAGTTCTCTGGGCGCCTGCGCCGAACGAGTTCGAGACATGCTGGCCGTGTGTCGTTCGACGCAAGTACTGGCCTCCGCAGGTTCCTCTCATCTGCCGGCCGCCGCGGCGCTCTGTGCCGACGTGTGCGAGTCGTGCCGAGTCGAATGCGCGAAGCACGCGGGGCATCACGCCGAGTGCCGAGCGTGCGAGAAGGCCTGCGCCGCAGTCATTCCCGCCGCACGTGCGTTTGCAACGGCCTAGGCTGGTTTCCGAGATGAAGACCGAAACGTTTCTCTGGCTCCGGCATACGGTGTGCTATGCGCCATCTGCCTTGGCTCTTCGGAGTTCCGTTTCTCTTCTTGTCTAGCTTCCTCCAGGCTGGTTCTGCCGCTGCCGACAACGCGGTCCTGGTCGAGCTTTTCACCTCGCAGGGCTGCTCGAGCTGCCCCCCCGCCGATCAGATCCTCTCTGACCTCCGCGATGACCGCGGCGAAGTCGAGATCATCCCACTATCGTTTCACGTCGACTACTGGAACGACATTGGTTGGGAGGATGCGTTCTCATCCTCGAAGTGGTCCGACCGCCAGCGACGCTACGCCGCCGCATTCCCGGCGAACCGAACCTATACCCCACAGCTCGTCGTCCAGGGGCGCCTAGAATGCGTCGGCTCTAACGAACCGTGCCTTCAGGCTGCCGTGGAACGCGCTGCGTCGCTCGCGTCAACAGCGTCGATTGATATTGATGACGCGCGCGAGATAGGTGGATCGGTCTACGTAGACGCCGACGTCAAGCTCGAGGCGGGACAACCCGGGGTCGTCGCCAACGTCGCCGTGTACGAGAACGGACTCTCCACCGACGTGAAACGGGGTGAGAATCGCGGACGCGCGCTGCGGAACGACTTCGTGGTCCGCCACCTCGAGGAGGTCGGAACGATCGCAAGCGGCGATACGAGCACCCGTCGCGTCAGGACCAAGATACCGATTGAGAAGAATTGGAACCAAGAGAACCTGGGCGTCGTCGTGTTCCTCCAAGATCCCTCAACGAGAAAGGTGCTGAGCGTCGCGCGGGCACCCCTTGGAACCAAGACGGCGGTGCTTGAACCGCTCCCGGAGTCAGAACGAGTGCCTCTCGATCAAGTCGCCCTCGGAGGTTACTGTCCGGTGGCAATCGTCGAAGCGGGAGCGCTCGCGAAGGGGTCGCTGAACCTCCAGTACAAGTACCAAGGGGCCGTGTACCAAGTCATGAACGAGTCTGCAGGCGCCAAGTTCGCGAGACAGCCCGCGCGATACGTGCCGCCCTTCTCGACGTTTGATCCAGTCGCCTTTTCAGAGACGAAAGAGAAGACCACGGGTTCGCTAAGCGTGTTCACGCTTCACCGGGGCAAAGCGTGGTTCTTCCTCAATAGAGACAACAAGAACAAGTTTCTCTTGCAACCTGATCCCTACGTGCAGAACGCGGTGGCGCAGTAGCGCCCGGTAGCGCTCCGCCGGGAACGCCGACCTCTCCTCCCGGCAACCGGTTCGTGTCGGCGTGAGGCGCCAAGGCTACATGTCGCCGTAGGCGTGCTGCAAGAGTGTGAGTCCTGAGAACACGGCCGTCTCTGCCCGCAGAACGCGGCCGCCGAGCCGAAGAGGCAGGGCGCCTCGGGCTTCGAGCATCGTTCGTTCTTCATCGCTCCAGCCTCCCTCAGGGCCTACTGCGAAGACGATGCGACGGGGCGAACCCTGTGCCGTGTCGTCGAGCACGCTGCGACTCGATTTCCGATCATCGAGGTAGACGCGGAGTTCTGCTTCGGTGAAGCATTCATCCTCGACGATGCGCGCCAACTCGATGGCCTCCCGCACCTCGGGCAGGCTTGCGCGTCGGCATTGACGCGCAGCGCGCAGCGCCTGCTTGGGCCAGGCGTGCGCTTTCTCGTGATCCAGACCATCGCGCTGCACCGAGCGTTCCGAGAGCACCGGGACGATGCGCGTCACACCCAGCTCGGTCGCCTTTTGAATCACGACGAGCATGCGCTGCCTCGCGAGCACGGCGCAAAGCAGCGTGATGCTCGCCGGCGACTCGGTCGATCCCGCCATCCGTTCGTAGACGAGCGCTTCGCCGCGGTCCTTCTTCATGACCTTGAGCGAGGCTCGGAAGAAATCTCCCGCGCGGTCTACGATCGTGAAGGCTTCCTTCTCGTTGATTTCACGGCGGCGAAGCGCCTCCACGTGCGCCACGTCCAGCGTCACTTGGGTGCCCTCCGCAAGGGTGTCGGCATGGCGGAGAGGCGCATTCAAGGAATCAGAGACCATGTTTGAGAGCATAGGCCGCTTCGCGCTGCGGTCGACGCTCGTGGGTCGGGCCTTGATACGGCCTGAAGAAAGGAGCAGAGAGAAGCGCGAGCCCCCGCAAGAGGCGGCGCGCCGAGTCATGAGCGAATTGTCCGCAAGCGATCCCATCGAGATTCACCTCTCGCTCGACGAAGCGCAGAAGCCCGACGCGATGCGCGCGCGTGCGGCCCAGAAACTCGACATGCCGGTCGAGGACGTTCCCGAGCTGCGGGTACTGCGGCGGGCCATCGATGCACGTGGCAAGAATACACGCTTCGTCGTGTTGCTCGGAGTGGGGCCCGAGCCCTCCGAGAACGAATGGGCGTTGCCTCATCCTCGAGAAGTACAGTCTCCTGCACGCGTGGTCATCGTGGGGGCCGGTCCGGCGGGCTTGTTCTGCGCATACGAACTGGCGCGTCACGGGATTGCCAGCCGCATCATCGAACGTGGAAAGAAGGTTCAGCCCAGGCGCCGCGACATCGCGCTCCTCAACCGCGAAGGGCGAGTGGATTCCAACAGCAACTACTGCTTCGGCGAAGGCGGGGCTGGGACGTACAGCGACGGCAAGCTTTACACACGCGCGCACAAGAGAGGCTCGGTACGCGACGTGCTCGAAATACTCGCAGCGCATGGAGCCCCTTCGGAGATTCTACGCGATGCGCGTCCACACATCGGGAGCAACAGACTACCCAAGGTCGTGACGGCGCTGCGCGAGCGCCTCGAGGCCGTGGGAGTCGAGTTTCATTTCGAGTCGAAGCTTGAGCGTATCCTCGTCACAGGGAGCGGACGCGAGCGCAGGGTGCAGGGCGTCGAGCTCTCTGATGGTCGCTCGTTCAACGCCGACGCCGTGGTGCTCGCCACGGGACACTCGGCGCGAGACGTGTTCGAGATGCTCGAGGAGATGCATGTGACCTTGGAGCCGAAGGGGTTTGCCGTGGGCGTGCGCGCCGAACACCCGCAGCCGCTCATCAACCAAATCCAGTACGGGGCTGATACGGGGCACCCTGCTCTTCCGAGCGCCTACTATCGTCTGGCCGCGACCGTCGAGGACCGCGGCGTGTTTTCGTTCTGCATGTGCCCGGGCGGCTGGATCGTTCCCGCAGCGACCGAGGCCGGCACCCAGGTAGTCAACGGAATGAGCTTGTCGAAACGCGATTCGCCGTTCGCAAACTCTGGAATCGTGGTGGGCATCGAGCCCGCCGACTGGCAAGCGCAGGGGTTCGAAGGGCCGCTCGGTGGCGTGCGCTTCCAGGAGCACATCGAACGGGCTGCGTACCAAGCGGGCGGCGGCGATCTTCGGGCGCCGGCGACACGCATCATCGACTTCGTTGCGCAACGAGGGTCGACGCTGGTTCCCAACAGCAGCTACCGACCCGGGTTGGCCGCAACACGGATCGACGAAGTAGTCGACTCCACCGGGGTGCGGATTTCAGTGCCGCTGCGCCTAGGAATCGAGCAGTTTGCCCGACGCATGCGTGGGTTCGTGAGCGAGGACGCCGTCTTGATTGGCGTCGAGTCGCGGACGAGCTCACCGGTGCGCATCCCTCGCAACGGAGAGACATTCGAATCGCCCGACGTCCATGGGCTGTATCCGTCGGGCGAAGGGGCCGGCTACGCAGGTGGCATCGTCAGCGCCGCGCTCGACGGCAAGCGGGTGGCCACCGCCCTCTTGGCGACCTCCGTGACTCGGTGAGCGCGCCGACCCGAGCCGTTCGCTCGCGGCCTCAGCTTTTCCACCAGCGAAGCAATCGGAGAACACCGCTCCCTAGGAGGCTGAGCAGGATCATCGTGGTGATCGGAAAATAGAAGCGGAATCCCTCGCGCTCGATCCGAATGTCGCCCGGAAGCCGAAACGGGCGCATGTTTTCGGGGAGGTACTGGGCAAGCCAGACGAGGCCGCCAAGAAGCACCAGAGCGATACCGCCAAAGAGAAGAAGCCTGGCAAGCGGGGGAGATTCGCCCATGGCCGCTGTATACTAAACCGGGCCGAGCGAGTCACCGCTGACCGTGCTACCCGTGAGCGCTCGGGGTCCAAACCAAGGCTTCGCGAAACGCCGAATCCCTTGGTAGGCACGGGCAGGATTGAACTGCCGACCCCTACCGTGTCAAGGTAGTGCTCTCCCACTGAGCTACGTGCCTGTTTGTCGTGTCAAAGTTCCACGGTACGTGGAGGCGGCGTCTTAGTCCTGACCCTCAGGGGTGTCAAGAAGCGCACGGGCTTTGCGCCAGAACCCTGCCGCTGTTACGTCGCTTCAAGGATGAAGGTCGACCCGACAGGCGACAAGGATTCGCGCTTGCGGCCGCTGCCTTCGGTAGGCATGGCGCTGCTTCCGCACGAGCTGAAGGCGCGTCGCACGAAGCGCCTGGTTTTCGGTAGCATCTTCGGGGGACTTGCTGTCTTCGCGCTGCTGCTGTGGCTTGGCACCTCGGTACTTCCTCCGCTTTGGGAGAAGCTGCAGGCGAGATTCGGCGACCCAGAGCCTCCATCTGCTGCGATCGACGCCGCAGTCGCCGCGGCGGTCGTTCCCTCTCCCGAGAGAGAGACCGAACGGCCGACGGCCGAAGCGCTCGAGCTCAGTCGCTCACAGCCGAACGCACGGTACCAAACCCTATTCGGCACCGTGCCAAGCTTTCGCGGCGCGCTGATGGCTGCGGGACTCGAACCGGACGAGTGCACCCAGGTCGAACAGGCGCTCGAACACATCGTCGACTTTCGTCGTTGCCAACCCGACCACAAGCTAGTCGTCGAACGAGACGAAGAAGGGGCGCTGAAGCACTTCGAATACCACCCCTCGGCAACCGAGTTCGTCTCCGTGTCTCGAGGCGAGAACGGCGAATTTCGCGCCGAGCAGATTCACGTCAAAGTCGAGCGAATTCCTATCGCGCGTGCGAACTCCGTAGAAACCTCGATCGGTGACGGGCTTGCGGAGATCGATCTGCCCGCGGGGCTAGCCACGTTTTTTACCGAAGCATTCGAAGGCCGCATCAACTTCCCTCTGCAGGCGCGCAAGGGCGATGTCTTTCGGATCATCGTCGACGAAGAGCGCATCGACGGTGAGTTCCTGCGCTACGGCCGAATCCATGCCGTCGAGTACGACGGCCAGAAGACCGGCAAAGAACAGGCCTTCTTTTACGAGGCCCCGCGGGTGCCCGGGCAGTTCTACGACGCGACGGGCCGCGCGATGCAGGGCGGATGGCTGCGCACCCCGCTTCGCTACGAGAGGCTTTCCTCTCGCTACAACCCACAACGTTTCCACCCGATCCTCAAGCGGCGGGTGCCGCATCTGGGCGTCGACTATGCGGCACCCACCGGCACGCCCGTCTGGGCGGCTGGCGCCGGGCGCGTAGTGTTTGCTGGGCGCAAGGGCGCGAACGGAAACCTGGTAATCATCCAGCATCCTGGCGGATTTGAAACGATGTACGCGCACCTGCACCGCATCAAGAGCGGTATCCGGCCAGGCAAGTCCGTCAAACAGCGCGAACTGATCGGCTTCGTTGGCTCGACCGGCCGTTCCACCGGCCCTCATCTACACTTTGGACTCAAGAAGCAGGCGCGCTACCTCGATCCGCTCACCGAGCTCAACGGACCGGGAGGGCGTATGTCCTCGCGCGACCTGCCAGCCTTCGAGCGCACGGTCGCGGAACGCAAAGCCGAACTCGCAGCGATCCTCGATGCTCCTGCAGTCGACGAGAGCACCGACGAACCCCTCGTCGAACAGGTCGACGAGATTATGGACTGAGCGGAGCGCCGAGGCTCAGCCCGCGTCATCGCCGAAGAGCGACGCGACGAGATCCAGCCCGCCTTCGAAGGCATCGATAGGGGGAGCGGGCGACTCGGAGGGCACCGCGAAGGGAGGCTTCAACGGATCGGGGGACGCCTCGTTCAAAGATCGCGACTCCGATGTGCGGCCGGGCTCCGACGGCGCAGACCAACCGACGACGGTGAGCGGGTACTCGGTCGTGGGCTGGTCGTCGGGGTGGACGGACTCGGGGCCGACCGGCACTCCTACCAGCGTCGCTTGCCCAAGGATGTAAGACGACTCCGAGCGAAGGCATCGCATGCTCTGGGTGAGTCCACGACGTTCTTCGGTCCGAAGGGCCTCGAATGCGACTCCCATCCCTACGGGCGCTCCTGGTTTCGCGCGTTCCTGAAACCCAACCCGCATGACTCGCCCCGCGACGTAGAGCGGCTCCTCCCAATCCGGTGGAAAGAACTGGAGCGTCACTTCGTCGCCGATGTCGAGCAAGAGATCGGTCTCGATCCAGAGTCCATCCTCACTCAGGTCGGTGACCCTGTGGTCGATGACCTCACCCCAAAGCTCGGAGTAGACCCCGCACTCGAGATCGATCAGCCGCCGAACCGCGCCCCGCGACTCTCGCCTCGCCCCGAACTGGCGCAATGCCATCTCTTGCTTGTAGACGAGGCGCGCTTGTCGCGGCAAGTTAGGCGTCGAGAGAGACCGCGAGTTCGGGCTCGAGTGCGTAGCGGGTTTGATCCCAACGCCCAGGCGTGGCGAATGCAGAGCCAGCGTCGAGGTCGAGCAGCCACAAGCCCTCGCGACCTTCGTGCGTGGTACTCCCCGAACAACAGAGCGAAATCGTCGTTTCGGGCACCCGCACGTGGTAGCGCCGGTGCACGTGTCCGTGAACGATGACGCCGCGACGGAGCCCCGCGGTGGCAGCGAGAAACGCATCGGCGTTCTCGAGTCCGTGGCGCGGTCGATCGGGCTGTCCACTGGCGAGCCTCGGAGCATAGTGGGTTGCCACCAGCACGAATCGGTCTCGCACGCGGGGGTCGGCAAGCACGCGACCGAGCGCTTCGATCTGCGCGTCGGGAATCCGGCCGCTCGACGAACTCGCACGCGCGTTGGGACGCGCGCTGTTGACTGCCACGACCGCAACGTCGTCGGAGGGAAACCAGACCTGGGGCCAGTTTCCGTCAGCCGTGTACTCGGGAAGTTCATTCTTCGAGAACTCGCCGAAATACCGTTCGAACCAACCTCCATCGACGGCGTCTCGCAGATAGAGGTCGTGGTTGCCGGGCACGACGAAAAAGCCTTTGGCAGAGACGGCGAGCGGCTCCACAACCTGGCGCGCATACGCGAGCTCTGGCTCGGTGCCCAGGGCGGTAAAGTCCCCGGTGCAAACGATGAAGTCGACGGCATTCGACTCGGCGAACTCGGCAAGCGCGCGCACTTTGTCCGGCGCCTCAGCAAACAGTCGATGCCGATGAAGCCTGAGGTTCGCCAGACCCACGAGACGCTTGTTCAAGAAGCTCTGCCAGGAGACCCCGGGAAACCCATTCTCGAGGTGCAGGTCGCTTACGTGAAGGATGCGGGTCACGGCCAGCCGGCAGGAGCCATCAGTCCGGTGCCTTCAGGGAGGCCGAACCGCACGTTGAGGCACTGAAACGCTTGCCCGGCAGCGCCCTTCACGAGGTTGTCGATCGCGCTCAGGGCGATGATCTTTCCGCTCCCCTGGTCCTGCGTGTAGCTGACGAACAGACGGTTCGAGCCGCGTACCCACAGAGTATCAGGGTGCTCGCCGGGTTCGAGTACGTGCACCGAGGGCGACCCATCGTACAGCGCGCGGGCGGCTTCAGTGCACCGTGCCGGCGTCACGTCGTTGCCGGAAGGATCCGCGTAGCAGCTTGCAAGAATACCGCGGGTCATCGGAACGAGATGGGGCACGAAGGTCAGCTTGAGCGGACGATCCGCCAGGCGACTGAGTTCCTTTTCGATTTCGGGGCCGTGCCGATGCTGGCCAGCCTTGTAGGCGCGCACGCCTTCGCTGACTTCTGGGTAGTGCGTACCTTGCGACAGGCCGCGGCCCGCACCCGAAACGCCGGACTTCGCGTCGACCACGATCCCGTCGAGTTCGATGAGACCCGCGCGTACGAGCGGGGCCAGTGCAAGAGTCGACGCCGTGGGATAGCACCCGGGCACCGCGATCAGATCGGCGGTCCGAAGTGCGTCTCGATGGAGTTCGACCAAGCCGTACACGGCATCGGCCAGCAGCGAGGGAACCGGATGGGTGCCGTAGAGCCGCTCGTAGGCCTGCAGATCGTCGAAGCGAAAGTCCGCGGACAGATCGAAGACGGTGATTCCTCGCTCTCGCAGCGCCCCGACGGCCTCAGCGCTCGCCGCGTGGGGAAGCGCACAGAACGCCACGTCGACGGAACCGGCGATCGCATCGGGGTCAAATGGCTGGACGTCGCCGTCGAGCAGACCGCGCATGCTCGGGAGAACCTCGGCGATCGGGCGTTCCGCCGTGCTCTTGCCGACCACCGAGACGAGCTCGACCGAAGGGTGCCCCAAGGCGAGCCGAAGCAGCTCTGCCCCCGTGTACCCGGTTCCACCCACGATGGTGGTGCGTATCGTCTGCCCGCTCATGTTCACGTCTACCTCGAAGTGTCTGACCCTTTTTGCCGTATGTGTCGAGCGTCAACCCAACGCGAAAAAGCCGCGGCCCTTGGGGCGCCGCGGCTCGGTTCTCCAGTCGAGAGTGAAGCGCTTATCGCTTCGAGTACTGGAACTTCTTGCGGGCGCCGGGCTGTCCGGGCTTCTTTCGCTCTTTCTTGCGAGCGTCGCGGGTGAGGTACCCGGCGCGCTTGAGCGTGGACTTACTGGTCTCGTCGACGGCGACGAGCGCTCGCGCGATACCGTGCCGAATCGCCTCGGCCTGCGATGAGATACCGCCGCCGAGCACGTTGACCTCGACGTCGAACTGACCCTGCTTCGACAGCAGTGCGAAAGGTTGCATCGCGATGATTCGGAGAATCTCACGCGGGAAGTAGTTGTCGAACGTTCGGCCGTTGACCGTGACGTTGCCGATGCCGTTGCTCAGGAACACGCGCGCAATGGCGTTCTTCCGTTTGCCCGTACCGTAGTGCCTGCCGTCGATGACTTTGGAGTGTGTCATTGTCTAAGTTCGCCTACCTCAGAATGTGAACGGCTCAGGTTTTTGCGCCGCGTGAGGATGAGTACCCTCGGAGTAAACTTTGAGCTTGCGAAACATCTGCCGACCCAGCGTGTTCTTGGGAAGCATGCCCTTGACCGCGCGCTCGACGACAAACTCGGGCTTGCGCTCGAGCAGGCTGCCATAGCTCTCGGACTGAAGGCCGCCCGGATATCCGGAGTGTTGGTGATGATAGACGTTCTGCCGCTTGTTGCCGGTGAGAGCCACCTGCGCTGCATTGGTCACTATCACGAAGTCGCCGGTGTCGACGTGCGGGGTGAACTCGGGGCGGTGTTTGCCTCGAAGCACATGCGCCACTTTGGACGCGAGTCGGCCCAGCGGCTGACCCGCTGCGTCAACTACGTACCACTTGCGTTGTATCTCTGACGCTTTGGCGCTCTCGGTAGCCATGGTTCGCTCCTCAGCCCCGCTTTCGGGGCGCGTTTCCTAGCCGCCGGTCCGATAGGTGTCAAGCCGTTCCAGCGGATGCGAAGACCTTGCAACACGAGGTTATCACGGCGGATTCGCGGCGCCTCCCACCGTGAGAGCCGGAATCGTCGTATACTCTAACGAATGAGAATCCTTGCTCAAACACGCGAGACACTGCATCCGCCGGCTCGGCGGCGCGGGCTTGTGCCCCTGCTTGGCCTCGCGGCAGTGCTTTCGGCACCCGCCGGCGCCGAGGCCGCTGAGGGGCAGATCGAGTGCCTGGTGACGGAGAACGGGGCTGCAACGAACGGCACGGTCGTTCTCGAACAAACGGGCCGAGAATCGGTGCGCGGAGGGTGCGGGAAGCCGCTGAAGGTGTCGGAGGGTCGGTGGCGGGCCACGGTTCGACCGGCGGGCGTGCTCGACAACCCGTCTCTCGAAATCGACGTCACCGTGAAGGCTGGAGTATCGACCCCGATCCGTGCGGACTTCCCGACGGGCGTTCTCGAGGTGCGGATCGTCAGTAGTCGGGGGAGCATGGCCTCGGTCACGGTGAACCGAGGCTCGACACGCATCGGAACGCTTGGGGCAGGAGTCCCTGCGCGGCTTAGTGCAGGCGACTACGAAATCGTCATCCTCTCTTCGGGCGAAGAACGCCGTTACGCACTTGAGCTTGGAGCCGGTCAAAAACGAGTGATCCGGGCTGAATTCTAACGGAGCGCGTTCGTCCGTACAGTGGCTGAACCCAGAGACGGCGCTCGACCGCCACGAGGGCGCTGCTAGGGTCTGTTCGAATCATGGCGAAGATGCCGGAGCTCGCGCGGCGCACGACCGCGACGCCAGCGCCGTACACACCAAACGCGGTGCTGCGCTGGCTCTACCGCCGCTTCTTCGCGCACATTCGCGTGGACGAGAACTGGAGCCGTGGGGTTCGCGAAGCCGCAAGCGAAGGCGTCGTCGTGTATGTGATGCGGTCGCTCTCGTTCCTCGACTTTCTCTGTCTCGACTTCCTGCTGAAGAAGTTTGGTCTCCCTCTGATCCGCTTCGTCAACGACCTCGGGCTGTGGATCCTCGAGCCATTCGGCAAAGGCGGCCGACGATTGAGCCTTCGTCGCCAGACCCCGGAGGCCGAAGCCCTCGAGCAAACCGTCGGAGAAGGCTTCAGCGCCCTGCTCTTCCTTCGGAGACCGCCACAGCTTGGGCGACGCGCCCGTCGGGGTCGTCAGCTCGAAGTCGACCTGTTGGAGACACTTGTCCAACGACAGCGCACGTCGATCGAGCCAATTCTACTCGTCCCGCAGACCTTCGTGTGGAGCAAGCAGTCGGGAAGCGCGACGCCGGGAATGCTCGATCTGCTCTTTGGACCCGTGCAGTGGCCCGGACGGGTTCGCGTGCTGTGCCAGTTTCTGCTCAACTACCGCAACGCCAAGCTCCGCTCGGGCGAGCCCTTCAATCTCAAGGACTTTCTCGACCGCAACGAAGAGCTCAGCGACGCAGAGGCCGCCGACAAGGTGCGGTACGCGCTGCTCCGCAGAATGGAGCGGGAGCGCGCGGTCGTCCTCGGCCCGATGAAAAAGACGCCGGCGCGCATCCAGGAAGAACTCCTGCGTAGTCCGCGGGTGAGCGCGGAAATCGAGCGCTATGCGGCCAAGAAGAAAATCTCCCGCGCCAAGGCAGAGCGGGTCGCGCGAAAACACCTGTCGAACCTGTGCGCCAAGCCGAGCCCCTTCGTCGTCGACACCATGCATCGCTTTCTCGCCTGGGTCTGGGCTCGCATGTACGACGGCGTGGTTCTCGACAAAGAGGGTCTGGAACGCATTCGCGCGGCCGCACGCGACTCGACCATCGTGCTTCTGCCGAGTCACAAGAGTCATATCGATTATCTGGTTCTGAGCGACATGCTCTACGCCAATGCGTTGAGTCCGCCGCTCATCGCCGCGGGCGAGAATCTCAGCTTTTTCCCAATGGGCCCGATTCTGCGCCGTGCGGGGGCTTTTTTCATCAGGCGGAGCTTCAGCGGTGACCGACTCTACCCTGCTCTCGTGGAAGCCTACATGCGCAAGCTTCTCTCCGAGGGCTTCACGACCGAGTTCTTCCTCGAAGGCGGCCGTTCCCGCACCGGCAAAGCACTTCCACCGAAGTATGGGCTTCTCTCGATGGTGTTCGACTCGGCAAAGAAGCTGCCTGCCACCAAAGTGTCGCTGGTGCCGGTCTCGATCGGGTACGAGCGCATCATCGAGGAGCGTTCGTTCGTCCACGAACTCGCCGGCGGTGAGAAGCAGTCGGAGAACATGGGCGACCTGATCAAGAGCTCGAGCATCCTTCGATCGAAGTGGGGACGGCTCTACGTGCAGTTTGGCGAAATCATCGAGCTCGACGAGTTCCTGAAAGGAACGGCTCAGAAGTCGGACAGCGAGCTCACCGGCGTCGACGCGTTGAGCCCAAGCCAGCAGCGCGCAGCGGTACGGGCTCTCGCGCATCAGGTCATGCACTCGATCAACGAGGTGACCGTCGTTACCCCTGCCGCCCTGGTGGCGACCGCACTGCTGAGCCACCGCAAACGTGGCATGACTCAATCTGGGCTAGTCGAAAGCTGCCAAGACATACTGGTCATCCTAGAGTCCATGGGGGCCCGAATCGCCCACCAGCTGAGGCTCGCGGATGGACGAATTCGGGAAGACACGATCGAGGAAGCGGTCCGGCTCTTTACCGATGCGAGGCTCATCGTAGGACACGATACGGGCCCTGAGCCCATCTACACCATCGACTCCGAGCGCCGTCTTGCACTCGAATACTACCAAAACACGACGATTCACTTCTTCGTGCCGCGCGCCCTGATCGCTTCCTCCCTGTTGGTGGATCGCGACGAATGGGTCGACGTCCCTCGCCTCGAAGATCGCGTTCAGCAACTCTCGCGCCTCTTCAAACACGAGTTCATCTTTCGCGCCGACGCCACATTCAGCGACATCTTCAGCGACACCCTGAAAGAGATGGAGGACGCCGGAGAGATCGAGGTGCGAAACGGCGAGGTGCAAGCACCCGAAGGGATTCGTCGGCAGCGCCTCGAGCGCTACGCCGCAATGCTGCAAACGTTCTTCGAAAGCTACCTCCTCGCGCTTCGCGGCGCGGAGATCGTCCTCGACGGGCCCATCCAGAAGAAGGAGTGGTACAAGCGTACCCTCGCACTCGGACAGCAGATGTATCTCGCCGGTGAAATCGAACGACGCGAATCGCTCTCCAAGCTCAAGCTCGAAACTGCGCTCAAGGCGCTACACGACTACAAGCTGGTAAACATTACGGGTGATACTCTCGAACGCGGCAGAGATGTCGAAAGCGTCGCCGCACTTCACGCGCTCGAACCCAAGCTCACGGGTTTCTTGCGCTGATGATCCCAGTCTCCTTCGGCCCAGACGCGACATACGGTCCGGAGGGCGCATCGCTCGCACTTCTCTAAGACGGGTCGACTTGGACATTCGCGAGAGACTCCAAGATGACAGAGGGCGAAATCATATTTGACGGGATCGTCTGGGTCGTACTTTCGAAGCGTCGCCGTGATCTCCTCGGCTGTCGCCCACGAAGCAGTTCTGCGCTCGGTGAGGCCGAGGTTTCGGCTGATGCGATAAATGTGGGTGTCGACGGGGATCACGAGCACCGAAGGCGAAATCGGCCAAAGACCGAGGTCGACGCCATCGGGAGCACGCACCATCCAGCGCGCATAGAGCAGGAGCCGCTTGCAGGCGCTGCCGGCACGGGGATCGCTCACCAGATGCTTCATGTTGCGACTGGTCGACTCCCCGCGGAGTCGATCGGCGAGCAGCGCGAGGGATTCTCGAAAGTCTTTGTCGCTGGCTTGATGGAACGACGCAAAGGCGTCTCCGAGCGTCCCGTATTCGCGGACGAGTGTTCCTGCGTTCGAGAGCATCGGCGCGATGTGCTCGGCGCGATAGATCCGGTGGACGAATCCACGGAGCCGACGGCGCAGGGTCGACGGCCGCGCGCGCGCCACCTCTCGGCCCGGGCTTGGGCCGAGAGCGGTGAGCACCCGTTGGATGCTCGCGCGCGCAGCGACGGCATTGCCAAACGCAAGGCTCGAGGCCACGAGACCTGCTACCTCCCGATCGACGGGATCGGTATATCGATGAACGAAGTCGACCGGATCTCGGCTTCGCCGCGACTGGGCGTCGCAGTCACGAAGAAGCGCTTCGAGTCGCGCGCCAGTCGCATCCATCTGCCCGGTTCTTGCTATATTGCCGCCCGAACCGCAATGAACCGCGCGATTCCCACCAAATCAGGCATTCATGCGATCTGCGTTGCGCTGGTGCTGGCGCTCGGATGCGCTGGCCCCTCGGCGCAGACTCCGGCTGGCTCGAATGCTGCCGAAGCCAACCCCCCCCGGTCACGGCTCGAGCTCGGCATACGACTCTCCGACGGTCGATGGCTCGAGCTCGGCGACCTTCAGGGTGTACCCGTCCTGGTGTACGCCTTCGCCACATTCGACATGGTGAGTCAGGCCGCCTTGAAGCCACTTCGACTGTTCGTCCAGCAGCATCCGGAGGTCGTGGTGATCGGTGTGGCCTCAGAACCGCGCGCGACTCAACTAGTGGAGGCATGGGCCTATGCCCTCGATCCACCGTTCGTGGTGGGTGCCGATCCCTACGGTAACGTTGAGAACGGCCAGAGCGCGCTCGGCAGGATCGAAACCGTCCCGACCTACATTCTCTACGACACCCGTGGGTTCGAGATCGAACGAACGACCGGCTATCAGGGGCTACTCGAACTCGACGAGATGCTCGCCAAGATACCGTGAACTCGGTCTAGAGCAGGCCCTGCTCGCGCCATACTTTGCCCAGCGGCTCACGCAATCGGTCCACCAGAAGCTGACGCACTTCACTTGCCGAGTTCGCATCGAGCGCCTCATTGGCTGCCTGCTCGACGGCCGACGTATCGACACTGCGAATCACGCCATGCGCGAGTGGAACCACGCTTGCGGGCACTGAGAACTTTCGGTAGCCGAGGCCTAGCGCGAGGCCCAGCCCCACGGGGTCTGAGGCCATGTCACCACACATCGAACAGGGGATGCCTCGATCGTCGGCAGCGCGTCGCGTTCGCGCGAGCAGCCGGAGCACGGCGGGTTCGAGCGGACTGCAAAGGTGGGCAGACCGGTGGTCGTACCGGTCCGCGCCGAGTGTGTACTGCACCAGATCGTTCGTACCAACTGCGAAGAAGTCAGCGTGTTCGGCAAAGCGGTCCGCGAGCAGTGCCGCCGACGGCAGTTCGACCATCATGCCGACCGGAACCGCGGGCGGAGCAGCAACGAGGTCGGCGAGCTCACG
This sequence comes from uncultured delta proteobacterium, assembly GCA_963845195.1. Taxonomy (GTDB): domain Bacteria; phylum Myxococcota_A; class Polyangia; order Polyangiales; family Houyiibacteriaceae; genus SG8-38. Next base: position 420,694 of record CAWJRH010000004.1, on the reverse strand, counting down.
ATGGCAGTCGGTGACTGCAGTCCGAGCTTCGATGAGCTCTTCGAGCGTCGCAATCATCGGGAACATGATGGCAAGCGGCCCCTCAGTACTTGCGCGGAGAAGCGCGCGGATCTGAGTCCTCAACCAGAGTCGCTCCCGCTCCCGGTCTGGATTGGAACGAAGGCTTTTGTCGCCTCGCCAATCGAATGTGCGAAACACGACAGAACTGCCGTTCATCGCGCGAACGACGCTCTGGTAGAGTTCGACCTGCTCGTCCTCGGTCGGCGGCGCCAACCGGTCGAGACACATGAACTCGGTTCGATAGAGTCCGATACCCTCGGCACCGTTCGCGATCGCGCCCTCGATTTCGCTTGGGAGTTCGATGTTAGCCCCCACTTCGATGGCCACTCCGTCGCCAGTCACCGCCTGCGTCCTTCGTTCCGACTCTAGGAACGAAACGAAACGTCGACGCCGGACGAGCGCCGCCTCCTGCTCCGTTGTCGACGGGTTGACGGTCACGTCGCCGGAGAAACCATCGACGATTACCGAATCGCCTTCAGCGACTCTCGCGACCAGAGGGCCCACGCCCACTACGGTCGGGACTCCGAAGGTGCGCGCCAGAATCGCGGTGTGGCTGCTTCCTCCGCCCACCTCCGTGACGAGCCCAATAGTCGGGGGCGCCAGCATGCGCACCGCGTCGGCCGGCGTGATGTCGTTGGCAATGATCACCACGGGTTCGCTTGGCGGCGCGCTCGTACGCTCGCCTGCCAGGTGCCGGAGAAGGTGTTCTTGAACGTGGTCAATGTCCCTGGCTCGTTCGCGAAAGTAGGAGGACGAATCGTTGAGGAGTGGCGCCTTGAGCAGTTCGACCACGCGACCGAGCGCCCAGTCGGCGTTGATTCGTTCGTTCGCGATCGTCTCGGCGGTGGCGTCGATGAGAAGGGCATCGGCGTGCATCAACAAATAGACGTCCATGATGGCCGCGTAGGCTGCGCCTTGCTGCCGAGTGAGTTCGTCCTTCGCGCGCTCGATCTCATCGCGCGACGCCAACACGGCGCGTCGAAACCGGTCGACTTCTTGCAAGACATCCGTGTCTGCGATTCGTCGATAGCTGAGCGCGCGCACGCCACGAATCGCAAGCCGCGCCGGACCTACGCCAACGCCAATCGACGCCGGGACACCTTTGACTTGAAGCAGAGGCTTCACTCTGCCTCTCCAAAACCCGAGGCTACGAGGGCCTTCAACGCTTCTACCGCCGCTTGAGCGTCCGCACCCTGCGCCTGAAAGGTGAGCGTTGCGCCACGATGCCCGCAGAGCAGAAGGACCCCCATGATGCTCTTGGCATCCGCCATCTGGTCATTCTTACTCACCTCTATCCGCGACTCGAATCGATTCGCGAGGTCGACGAGCTTTGCGGCAGCGCGTGCGTGAAGGCCGAGTCGGTTCGGAATCTCGACATTGCCCACGAACGAGTCGGTCACGTTGTCTGACGCCCCGCATCACGGTGCGACACGGCGATCTCGTATCGATCGCTCAAGCGGTCTGCAATCTCTTCGGCAAGTGCGACCGAACGGTGACGTCCACCCGTGCAGCCGAGGGCAATGGTGAGGTACGCCTTCCCTTCGAGCGCATAGCGGGGGAGCATGTAGTCGAGGAGCGGGCCCAGGTGGTCCAGAAGCGCTCGAGTCTCCTCCGCCTCGAGTACGTACGCCGCGACCTCTGGGTCCTGGCCGGTCTTGGGTCGAAGGGAATCGACGAAATGAGGGTTGGGCAAGAAGCGCAAGTCGAATACCAGGTCCGCGTGAATCGGTAGCCCGTACTTGAAGCCGAAAGACACGATGCGCACGACCATAGAGGGTCGCGCGGAGTCGCGACCGAGATACTCGACGAGACGATGCTTTAGTTCGTGAACGCTGAGATCCGAGGTGTCGATCACGACGTCGGCACGGGCCTTGAGCGCGCTCACACGCACGCGCTCTCGCGTGATGGCGGTTTGAAGGTCGCCGTCGCGCGCCAGCGCATGCGGTCGGCGCGTTTCGCTGAAACGACGAAGCAGCGCGTCGTCCGCACAGTCGAGGAAGACGACGCGAACGGCGTACCCCTGCTCTTCGAGGCGGGCCAAAGCGGCTTCGACGCCATTGAGGAACGCTCCGGTGCGAACGTCGATCCCAAGCCCGACACGATCGAGCTTCGCGCTCTGACCGACGAGGGCCAAGAGCTCGGGTGCAAGCGCAGGCGGCAGGTTGTCGACACAGAAGAATCCAGCGTCCTCGAGGACACGAAGCGCGGTACTTCTCCCCGCTCCCGAGAGCCCCGTCACGACAACGACCTCAGCGGGAGTACTCACTTGTCCCCACTCGAGTCAGGGGTCTGTGCATCCTCCATCAAGCTTCGAATGAACTTCTGGGCTCCGTGATCCCCGGCCTGCTTGAGAATCTGATTGCGCGCCGCGACTTCGAGAATGACCGCCATGTTGCGACCCGGCCGGACGGGAATCCGGAGCACAGGCAGCGGAACCCCCAGGATCTCCACCGTCGAGTCGTCCAGTCCCAGGCGGTCGAAGGTCTCGTCCGAGTCCCAGGGGCAAAGCTCGATGACCAGGTGCACGGTCTGCTCGGAGCGGACCGCGTTTGCCCCGAAGAGGTCTCGTATGTTCACGATGCCCACCCCGCGTAGCTCCAAGTGGTTGCGCAGCAGCGGCGGCGCACGCCCGATGACCTGTTCGGAAGGAAGAAGTGACAGGATGACCTGGTCGTCGGCGATCAGCCGATGTCCACGCTCGACCAAGAACAGCGCGCATTCACTCTTCCCGATGCCGCTGGGGCCAAGGAGCAGCGTACCGATGCCGTGGACGTCCAGCAGTACGCCATGGCGCGTTTCAGAGGGGGCCAGCAGGGCGTCCAACACCAGATGAATGGAGTGAATCGTTCGGCTCGAACGCGGGTTGGCGACCGCGAGTGGAGTAGAGGTTTCCTGCGCCGCCTGAAGCAACGCAGCGGGGGGCTCGACCCCGCGGGTCAGGACGACGAGCGAGAGCCCAAGGGCGAATAGGTCGGCGGCACGGCGAATCTGCTGATCGGGTGGAAGCGTTTCGAGATAGGTGACCTCGGTCTCTCCCAGTATTTGTACGCGCGTCGGAACGACCCCGTGGGTATGACCGGCGAGGGCCAGACCAGGTTTCTGCACACGAGGATGATCGATGATGCGCTCCATCCCGTCGTGACCCGCCGCCAGCTCCAGGATGGCGGCGATCCGAGGCTCGCCAAGCAGGTGCGCGACGGTGATGCCCCCATCGACCCGCATGCTGACGAGCGCGTGCTCGGCTCCCCGCGACAGATCCTTCACGCCCCTAGGATACGCGACACGCTCGTCCCTGTCTGCTCTTAGGCCTCGATGAGGATCCTATAGGCGTCGGCATCGTCCTTGGCTGCAATCAACGCGTCGCGGACCTCTTCGCGGCGGAGCACACGAGAGACGCCGGCGAGGGCAGCCAGGTGCTTCTGGGGCATCGAGCGGGGACCCACCAATCCTACGACGATCTTCACTGGGAGCCCGTCCACGGCGTCGAACTCGACGCCGCTGGGGGAGATCGCAACTGCGGCTCGCAGCTCGGAGACCCCGTCGAACCGCCCATGGGGAATCGCAACACGACTGCCGACGCCCGTGCTCGCCAGTCGCTCCCGTTCCATCAGGACGTCGTACACGCTCTCCTCGTTGGCCCCCCGCTCAGGCATCACCAGGAGCGACGAGAGCGTACGAAGCACACTCTCTTTGTTTGTCGCCGCAAGGGCAACACGCACTCGCTCGGGATGGAGAAGTTCCGCCAGCATCGAACGCTGGCGATACCGCACCCTCCCGCCGAGCGCAACGCGGGTCAGTCTTTGGCGTTGCGAACGGATTCCGCGCCATGGCGTCGGCGATCGTTCTGGGTCGCCTTGGTGTCTCGTACCTGCCGGTCGATCTTGTCGAGCACGAGGTCGATGGTGGCGTACATGTCTTCAGACTGACCGTGTCCTGCGTATTGGTGACCGTCGCCGGTGAGCGTGAGGTCAACGCAATGCAAATGCCGCTCCATGGAGAACGTCACCTCAGCATGAATCGGCGTTCTCATGTACTTCTGGATCTTGGCAATCTTCTCAGCGGCGTAGTTCTTCATGTTGTCCGAAGACTCTACGTTGCGAAACGAGTAGCTAATGCGCATTGAACCTCCAACCCAGTGCTAAAAGTATTTCTTACGCTTCGACGAACTCAGGATACCGAGCATCTCGCGGTACTTCGCCACCGTTCGCCGTGCGATCTGGATGTCGTCCTGTGCGAGGATCTCCACGATACGCTGGTCTGACAACGGAGCGCTTTGGTCTTCACCTGAAATAATGCCCTTGATTGCCTGCTTCACGCTCTCCGAAGCAATGTCATTCTGCTTATCACGCCTGATGGCGCTGTTGAAAAAGTATTTGAGCTCGAAGGTGCCGCGCGGCGTATGAACGTACTTGTTGCTCGTCACCCGCGAGATGGTGCTCTCGTGCATCCCCACGGTTTCCGCGACATCTCGCAAAATCATGGGCTTCAAATACTCGATTCCCTTGTCGAAGAAATCGCGCTGCTTTTCGACGATACACTCAGTGACGCGGACGATGGTCTTGCGACGCTGATCGATGCTGCGAATCAACCACTGGGCGCTTCGAAGCTTATCTTGGATGTATTCCTTGGCTTTCGGATTATCGGCCATCGCGGAGCGATAGAAGCCGCTTATCTTGAGCTTGGGCATCCCGTCGTCGTTTGCGACGACGTAGTAGTCGTCGCCGACTCGGTGAACGTACACGTCCGGAATGATGTACCGTGGCTCCTCCGTCTGGAATCGCCTGGCGGGCCGTGGCTCGAGCTCAGCGATGATTTGCGCGACGTCGTATACCTCCTCGAGAGGGCAGCCGAGCGCCTTCGCGATGGCAGGATAGTGTCGCTTCTCGAGGTCGGGAATGTGATCCTCGATAACCTTCAGCACGAGTTCATCCATACCGAAGTGGTTGGCCTGGATCGTGAGACACTCTCGCAAGGAGCGGGCAGCGACGCTGATCGGGTCGAACTGCTGGATCATCGCCAGCACCTCTTCCGCGTCTTCCGGGTCCATCTCCGCCTCTTGGGCAAGCCGCGGAACGACCTCGTCTTCCTCCACGCCTTCAACCTTCAGGTACCCGTCGTCGTCGAGATTGCCGATGACGAGCGCAGCGAACTTCCGCTCGTCATCCATGAACTCACCCATACGAAGCTGCCAGCCGAGGTGATCCACCAGGTCTTCCGCGCTCGAGAGGGTCGCCTCGAGGCCGGGCATTTCCTCATCGTTGCGCCGAATCGTCGGCATGGGCGCTTCTTGGGTGTAGTTCTCTACGTAGCGCTCCCAGTCGATCTCGTTCTTCTTCGCCTCGCTTGGATCGATCGGGCCGGTCTCGATGTCTTCGCCACCCGGAGAACGTGAGTCTCGCCCCTCCGCTCCTTCTTCGAGCACCGGGTTCTCGAGCAGCTCCTCTTGAACGAGCTCGCTCAGCTCCATCCTCGACATCTGCAACAGCTTGATCGCCTGCTGCAACTGAGGCGTCATGATGAGCTGCTGAGATAGTTTGAGTTGCTGCTTGAGCTCCATTCAGGCCTTGCGCCCTCGTTTCCAAGGACAGCCGCAGTATAGACATCTCCTGCCGCTTGGGAAACAGGCGGCAAGGGTCGCCGGGGACCTCGGGCTCGGCTACCCTGAGGAGGTGGGGGAGGTTCGAGCGGTACCAAGAGCCGTGGTCGTCGTCGCAGATGGCGACCGAGCAGGCCGGGACCGCGTGACGAGGTTGCTCGCGAGTCAGGGGATCGAGGTGCGCGCCGCTCACACTGGACAGGGAGCGCTCGACCTGGTGCGCAAACACCACGTCGACCTGGTCATGGTCGACGACGAGATCCCGGGGCTCGGCGGAGTCGAGGCATGCCGGGTGCTCAAGGCGATCAGCAAAGGGGCGTATCTTCCGGTGATTCTCATGAGCCGCGAGGAAGCGGCGAGTTCGCAGACGTTGGCATTCCGTACCGAGGCCGACGACTATCTCGCAAAGCCGATAGACCGAGCGGAACTCCTAGCGAGGGTGGAGAGCATGATTCGCGTCAAGCGCACTCACGACGACGTGCAGTTCGCACGGACCAAGATGCGCTATGCGTCATTCCACGAACAACTGAAGTCGCTACCGGACCATCGCCACTTTCATGAAACACTCGAATCAAGCTTTGGAGACGCTGAGCGTCGTCTGCGGCCGCTCGCTTGCGCGATCGTCGCAGTCGACGGATTTCGAGAGCTCGCGAAGGCACAAGGACCGAACTGCGCCACAGCTCTTCTCGATGACGTGTCGTTGAGGCTCGCGGACACCATAAGAGAGCATGACGTCGCGGCACGTTTTCGCACCGCGGAGTTCGGGGTACTGATGCCCGACACAAGACCTGCCGACGCGCTAGCCATGGCCGACCGAATCATCGACTCGCTGACCAGTGAGCCGTTTGAGGGCCGAGACGGTCGACTTCGGCTTCCCGTATCGATCGGAGTCGGTCTGTTTCCAAGCGCGAACGTTCGGAATCACAGCGAACTCCTCGATGCAGCCAGCATCGCGGTCGCGCGGGCACGGGTCGCGGGGCCCAATCAGGTCTGCGTCGTCCAACACCAAGGCTATATCTTCCGGCCGACGGCAACGGGCTAGCATGAAGGCCGCGCCGGTTCTGGCTCTCGTCCAAGCCAGAAACTAGAGACCCCGCTCAGCACCAGACCTCCCGCCATCGTCCAGAGGCCCGCGAGCCAGTGTGCGTCTGCGGATGCGAAGTCGGCCATGAGCGCGACGCGACGCGTCGTGTAGAGAAGCGGCAGTACGCCACCGACGCAAAGTCCGAGTATCGCAAGACGGGCAGCTCGCATCTGATTTGGACGCCGGCGCAGCCAGAGGATCCACAGCAGTGACAGCGCCGCGATCGGGGTCAGCCAGAGATTCGTCGCTCCTTCGCTGGCCAACTCGATGCCCGACGCGACCGCGGAACGCGCTTCGACCAAAGGCATGAAGAAACCGATGCAGGCCAGCATCGCACCGGCCAAGACGCCGCCGCGACCCATCCGTGGATCGAGAAACCAAGGCTGCTCGTCGCTGTGGATCCCGTTAGGCTCAGGCTCACGAGGCACAAGAATGAGCTCGTGCTCGGGGCAGTCGACACGTCCTTCGAAGAACTCCTTGCAATACGGGCACTGCAGAGCCCGCGAGGCACCATCGGAACGCCCTGTGGGCAACCGTCCCTCCGAGTCGTTCCCGTGCGTCTTGGCTGCGTTCGTGATATCCGCTCCGCGGTGAAGATCCGGGGCCTAACGAAAGTCGATTTCGACTATATCATCTCCGTCCTCGATCAGTGGTGGGGTGGTCCAGCCGGCCGACGCGCCGATCCGATGTTCTTTTATGAATTCGGTGAGCATGCGCTCGTGGCCGAGCAAGACGGTGAAGTCATTGGCTTCCTCCTCGGGTTCATGGTGCCGGCGCCGTCCGCTTCGGGATACGTTCATCTCGTGGGCATCCACCCCGACCACCGTCGTCGCGGCGTCGGGAAGAAGCTCTACGAGCAGTTCAGCGAGCGGTGTCGGGCTGCGGGAATGACGCGGATCAAGTCGCTGGCTGCCGATGGGCACGAAGGCCCCGTGCACTTTCACGAATCGATGGGTTTCGAGAGCCAGAGCGTACCCAACTACGCCGGGCCCGGCAGGGCTCGCACCGTGTTCATCAAGGAGCTTTGACCTCGGCGGGAGTCTGCCGGTATCCTGCGAGGACATAGAGCGGGGGAACGACGAAGATGGGCTACTCAGGCGCGGACGATGCGCGGAAGGCACGCGAGGCGCTGGGCAAGGCGCTCGAAGCACTCCAACAAGAGCAAGACGTCCCTAAGGCCGTCTTGGATGTCATCCAGAATGTCGCCCGCTCGATCGGTGCGCTCTTCGAGGCGGAACACGCATCGACGGAGCCGGACGGCAAGAACTGCGTGAAGAGTTCGCTCGAGACGCTGAGCCAGACCTTGGCGCTTCTCCAAGACGTCAAGACCCAGCACCATGGGGTGATGACGGCAACCGAGAGCATCGCCGACGTGGTGACGATCCTGTTCCCGCTCACCAATAAGCCCAGCGTGACGCCGTCCCGCCCAATCTCGGGACCGCCGTCCGTTTCATCGCCTCCCCGATCGTCCGCACCCGCGCCTCGCTCGGCGCCTCCCCGATCGTCCGCACCCGCGCCTCGCTCGGCGCCTCCCCGATCGTCCGCACCCGCGCCTGGGTCTTCTCCGCCGCGCTCCAACGCGCCGGCGTCGGGTCCTCCCCGCTCGGAGCGCCCGGTGTCCCGGAGACCGTTGAGCGGTGCTCCGATCTCATCAGCCCCCTCACAGCCTCCGCCCGGAGTTGGAACCGGGGCATCCGTCTCGAGTCGCCCGGCCGTTGCGGCCGTTGCGTCGCAACCCGCCCCCTCCGCAGCGCCCGCTGCACCGGTTCCGACCTCCTTGCTTCCGCCGCCAGCCCCAGTTCCCACAGGCGCCCGGCAACGGATCGAAGCCAATCTTGGTGCGACGACGCAGTCGAACTTCTACGTTGGTTTTAGCGGGGAAATCGCACACGGCGGCGTTTTTCTAGCGACCTATGAAGCGCTTCCCAAGGACACTTCGGTCACGATGCTCGTCACGCTTCCCGGCGGCTATGAGTTCCAGTGCGACGGCTACGTGCGGTTCGTGCGCGACCCGATGGACTTCACGTCAGAATCCGAACCGGGGATGGGCATCCAGTTCGAGGGCCTTTCCGACGAAGGACGCGCACTCGTGCTGCGATTCGTACGACAGCGACCCCCGATCTTCTACGACGTGTAGCCGTTCCCTAGCCTTCGCCGAGCAGCGTCGTCATGGAAGCTTCGTCACCTGGCGTAAAACGATAGGTCTCCATCTCCTCCGACGTGACCCATGCGTAGTCGTTGACCGCAAGGCATCGAATCGTCGCGTCTTTGAGGGAGCACTCGTAAAGATAGAGGTCGACCGCGTACTTCTCGTAAGGGTGGTTGACGAACGAAATCAACTGACCGACTTCGACGTGCACCCCGAGGCGCTCTTTCACCTCGCGAGCAAGTGCAGCCTGGTCGCTCTCGCCGGCCTCGACGCGCCCGCCTGGGAAGTCCCAGAGCAGCGGCAGTACGGCTGTCTTGCGGCGCTGCGTAATGAGGTAGCGTCCCTCGCGCTCGACGAGCGCCGCCACGACACGGATGGTCTTCAGCTCTCCCGCTTCCATCCGGCTCGATATAGCACCGGCCGGGCACAAGGAGCTAAATCGGATAGGTGTGGACGAGCTGACGAGGCGGTCGCTCGATGTTGAGCACGGGGCTCGTGATCAAGTCTCGTCCAGATGCAATGAAGAAGAGCGACTCACCGACGGTGGGAAGCCCTTCTGAGGCACTAATCGCCCCATTGTCGTGGAACTTCAGCCCCCCCGAAACCGTGCTCCGAAGTGCGAGGTGGCTGGACACCCACTCGCCGCTTCGCCGATCGCGTACGCCGACGCACAGGTTTCGACGCACGTGGTATTCGCTGTTGCGAGTCACGAACACGCGGTGAATTCGACGCTCTTTGCCCAAATAGCCCATCTCAACCCTCCCTCGGGCGGTACCATAGGAACCAAGGCCACCTTACATGTACGACAAAGTAGGCACAAAAAACTGGCTGAGTCCCCTGCTGCTGACCCCCGACAACTTCACCCCCAGGGCGCGCACTCCCTGGGGTGGACGAAAGATACTCGACCTCCTCAAGACCGGGCTCGCCAGTGACGCGAATGCCGTGGTCGGCGAATCGTGGGAACTCTCGGTGGAGCCCGACTTTCCGAGCCGGGTCGTCGACGGACGCTTGCTCGACGCCGTGATCCGAGCCGATCCGAAAGCGTGGCTCGGATCGGCGGCCTCCCCCGGCCAATCGACGGCGCTGTTGGTCAAACTACTCGACGCCGCGCATTCGCTCTCGGTGCAGATTCATCCGACCGACGGCGATCCCGCACTCGGGCCAGAGGAAAGCGGGAAGCCCGAGGCCTGGTACGTCGTGAACGCGGAGAAGGAGGCGGGGCTCTATCTCGGGTTCCGGCTCGGAGTTGGATCAAATGACGTTCGGAACGCGATCGAACGGCGGGAGGACCTCAGCAAACTGCTTTTCTTCGTCCCGGTTCGTGCCGGGGACACCTTTGCGATCATGCCGGGCACGCCCCACGCGGTGGGCGCCGGCGTGATGCTCCTCGAACCGCAGCGCGTCGCCGCGGGGGCGCGCGGCGTCACCTACCGGTACTGGGACTGGAATCGACTCTACGGGCCAGACGGTCACCCCGAATCTGACGGGACCCCTCGACCGCTGCACCTCGAGCGCGCCCTCGCGGTGACCGACTGGGACGGCCCGCGCGAGTCCGCTCTCCTCGGTCAGATTCGACACCGGTCAGAGCTTCGGCCCTTGCACGCAGAAGTAGCGCTTGAGTCTCTAATGGGAACCGATGGTCCGGTTCGCTCCGAGGTGTTCGGGGTCGAACGACTGACGGGAACCGGCGGCTTTCGTCTTCCAGCGACGGCAACACTGCGGAGCTTCACGGTTCTAGAGGGGCTGGTTCGGTTCGAAGGTCGCGACTTTCCGCCCTTCGACGTGCCAAGAGGCCAAACCGCAGCGGTTCCCGCGGGCCTTGGTGAAACGAACCTGACACTCGATGCGGCCCACGCGGTGATCTGCCAGCTCGTGTAACTGCAACCGCACTGCGGGAATCGCGTCAGCGGTCGACCCACCCGGTGGACGCACGTTGCCTGACCGCGAGCACGGCCAGCTCATCGGCCGCTTCGTTCAGCGGGATGCCCTGATGGCCACGTACGTGCAGGAGCTCTTTTTCGGGAACGCGATCGAGGACTTCGCGAATGTGCGCGATGAGTCCGCGATTCGCCTTGGCTTTCCAGCCTTTGATCAGGACGCCCATCGCGTACTGGGAGTCGGTGAACAATCGCAGTGGTCGGTTGAGCTCGATCGCAAGTTCTGCTGCACGGAGAATCCCGGTCAGTTCCGCAACGTTGTTCGTGGCGTCGCCGATGTACTCGCTGAGCTCGCGTCGCTCTTCATCCCAGAGCGCGACGGCCCCAACCCCGGCCGGACCAGGATTACCGCTGCAGGCTCCGTCCGCGTAGACGAGAAGCTCGTCGCCCTCTGGTTTTTCAGGCGCGTGCACGGCAACCGCCTTCTTGCGCGACGACGACTTGCGACTCTTGTCGACGGGATCGGCCTCGGCGCAGAACGAGTCTCGTTCGATCGTCGGACTGTCGGCGAGGGGCTGAAGGTTCGACGCGCCCGCAAAGTAGGCTCGCCCGTCCTTCGGCTTGTAGCGAATCTCCACGCGACCTCCGTTGGTCACGAGCTCTCCGGCGTCATCGCACCGGGCGTACACGTCGGAGTTGCGGAGTCGCATGCGGCGCCATGGCATGGGCTGGCGTTAGCACGACTGGTTGCAGGGGGAAAAGAACCCCCTAGGCTCGTCGCGTGACGAGGGCCTTCAAGGTTGCCCTGGTGGCTGTCGCAGTCACCGGCCTGGTGCTGCTGGCCTCGATTCGACACGGGAGCAAGCTCCGCGCCGAGCGCCCGCTCCAGGTCGTACCCAAGACGGCGGGCCTGGTGGCGCGCATCGAGATCGACTCGTTCGACTCGCGTGAGGCTGCGCGCGCCCTCGTCGACCGGCTCGTCGAGCCAGACGGAATGAGCGAGATCGAAGCTCGCTGCGGACTCGATCCCCTCGAGGACCTTCGCGAGGTCACACTGTGGGTGAGCGCCCCGGAGAACGGAGCGGTTGGCACCGGAATGCTTCTGCGGGGCCGCACGGTCAGCGCTGAAGAGCTGGCCCGCTGCTACGAGACCCTCGTCCAGGGCCGTGGCGGTTCGGTCACGCGGGTCATGAGCGCGTTCGGCTCGATGCTGACGAGTACCGATGCGAGAAGTGCGCTTGCCCGCGTCGACGGCGAAACCATCGTCACGGGATCGGTGGACACGGTGAGCGACTTCCTGGCGGTGGCCTCGGGGAGCGCGCCATCACTTGTCGACGACGAAGAGTTCCGTCGGCTGTGGGGGCGGGTCGACGGCGGGCGGCTCCTCACTGGGGCGTTCATCCCCCCTCCCCGCTGGCAAGCCGCACTCGAACGGATCGGGCAGGTCGAGAGTGGCGGCTCAGCGCTCGCCGGGGTCATGGCAGTGGGGCTGACGATCTCAGAACCGGGGGGTCTCGAGGTCCTGCTCGAAGTGAGAACTGCGGAAACGGCTCAGGAGGACGGCGAACGGATGAGGTCGTGGATGACCAAGACGCTCGGCGAGGAAATCGCCAACCCCGAGGACTCGAAGATCGCGGTCGACGGGACCTCGGTTATCCTGTCTTTTTCTCCGAGTCCTCGGGAAGCTCGGTAAGCGACGAACCGGCTCCCACGAAGGCCGGAGAGCCGCGGTAGTGGCCGACCGCGCGGCCGGCGAGAACCTTGATGACCGCAGCCGCAGGCAGCGCAAGGAGCACACCGGTGAAGCCGAGAAGCTCTCCTCCGACGAGAAGTGCAAAGAGCACCGTGATGGCGGAAAGACCGACCGTGTCGCCCATGATCTTCGGCGTGATCACGAATCCTTCGAGGCTCTGGATCGTGAGGTGAACTCCGAGCACCCACAGCACCTGTCCCCAGCCTTGCCACTCGAGACCGGTCATGAGGAGCGCGCTCGCGAGGGCGGAGAGACTCCCGAAGTATGGAATGAACGACAGCAACCCGGCCATGAGACCGATCGGCAGCGCTAGAGGCACGCCGACGAGGCCGTACCCGACGCTGTAGAGCACGGCAAGGACTGCCATGACGGTGAACTGGCCGCGAAAGAACTGCCCAAGAACGCCGTCGATATCCCGAAAGATCTCCGTAGTTTGTTCCCGATAGCGCGGGGGAATGAGTTGGCCGATGCTCGCCGTGATTCGGTCGAAGTCGTAGGTCAGGTAGAAGGCGAATACCGGGATCATGATGCCGGCAACGACCGCACCTACCGCGGATGCCGTACCGCCCAGCAGCCATCTCACTGCGGCAGAAGCCGGCGCATATGTCTGTGCGACGAACCCCTGGACGTCGAGCTGCAGATCTTCGAGCGCTTCTTCGACCGACTTCGGAAGCGTGATCCCGTACTCGGCAAGCTGCGGCTCTAGGGCTCCCCAAGTCGAGCGAACCGAGGAGGGGAGCCTCTCGAGAAACCGTGCGACTTCTTCGACGACGGCCGGTACCACGACCAAGAAGGCCAGGGTGCTGACCCCGAATACGACGACGAGCAGCGCGCCGATGCCCACCCCTCGCGCGAACCGCGTGTTGCGCAAGAAAGGAAGCCCTTCGACACGATCGACCACCGGGTCGAGGACGTACGCGATCAGGAACGCGAAGAAGAAAGGCGCAAGCACCCCGCGGAGCGCGTAGAGCAGCCAACCGGCAAGAGCGAGGCCGCCAAGCCAGAGCAGCCATCGAGGCATCTGATCACGATCGCTCATGCCGCGGTTCTACCACAGGGTCAGGCCCGGCGTTGAAAGCATGACGGTACTACGCCCAGCCGGGTCCGGGCGCCTCGGGTCTGCTCGATAAATCGCGTGGTGACGGGGTCGTGATAGCCGCTGGCGAGACGCAGGCCCGGTACCTCTCTTCGATAGAACTCGGCTACTCGAAGCATGCTGACTTCGCGCAGGTACTTTCCCACCATCGACGCCAGGGAGACCGGCAGGTGCCGCGCGTCGGCGTGGACCTCGAAGCGAACCTCGCGAAGTCCTCGGGCACGATAGCGTCGCTGGCCGCGACGGCCGGGCATGGTTTCGATTCGTTGGAGCCGGCGAAAACGGGGGGCGTAGTTGCGGATGCCTCCGACCATCCCGCAGATCGCAAGTAGTGGCTCGGTGGAACCAGCCGAGGCGATTAGGTCTTCAAAGAGCTCGAGGTCCACGTCGAGCTTGTTGCGGCCCTCGTTCTGCCTTGCGTTGAGCAGCCCGACGCAGGCCATCCGGCTCTCTACCCGGACGAGCTCGAGCGAGGAACGGCCGATGAGAGCTTCGATTCGCTCGCGACCGAGCCGGAGATCTCCGCCGAAGATCGGCAGCTCCAGATCGACCTGCCAGCATTGCGAGGCGCTCTGGTCGCTTGGACAGAGGCTTCGGAGCACGCCCCGCGATTTTGGGGACAGGGCATCGAGCAACGCATCCGAGGTGTGCGGCGCCCGCCCGGTCGTGCGCTCGATCATCGCGAGCGCGACCGATTCGACAAACGCCATCCGCCCAAACCCTCCGGCGTCCTTGCTGTCGGTTAACCCCTCGGCGAGGCCGCGCGCGCAGAGCTCCGCCCGCCGGTAGCGAGGGACGCGCACGACCACCCCCGTCGCAACCAGGGGCCCTAGGCGCGGCCCGAGCCCGTTCTCGTCCACCCCCATCACGAGCATGCAGCCCTGATATCACGGGCAGTCAGGCAGTCACCAGGCCAGCCCGTTTGGACCCGAGGCATCGAAACAGTAATATTGTAGTGTCATGGTATCTCGGCCTCGCTCGTCAGCGGGACAAAGCAGCTCCCCAGTCGGTGAGAGACCGATTGCGCGAATCGTCCGCGAGGCGATCGAGGCGGTCGCGACTCCGGAGATGCGCGGCCGAATCTTGGAGCGCGCGCTAAAAGCGGCTGGGGAACGGGAGATCCCGGAGTCGGGGCCGCGGCTCGAGGTGTTCGTCCGCGACCACCTCTCGAGCGCCACCGCGATGCATCTGGGCGATGAAATGGCTGAAGCCGTAGCGGCAAGCATTAGTCCGCTGGTGCTGCTTGCGCAGCAGACCGCAAGCCGCCCTCCTCACCGTGTTTCGGGCGAACGTGAAGCCACCGTCCGAGTCGGCAGGGAACGCCAACACTCGGGCGTCGCGCACAAAGGCATCTCGGCTGCGGACGGCGAGGCGGATCTCGACACGACGAAGTACCCGCGGGTGCAGCCTCTCGGAGACGCGCTGCCGATGGTCTTCGTTGCGACTTCGAGTTTGGAGCGCTGCGAGGGAATCGCGAACGAGCTCCAAGAGTGCGCAGTACAGCGTATCGAGGACGTCGTCTCGTTCCTCGACCATCTGAAAGCGACCTCCTCGCTGAGTCCGCTCATCGTCATCGACTGCCTCGAAGCTTCGATCCGGCCCGCCACGATCGCCACCCTTGCCCACGAACTTCCGCGCAGGTCTGGCGTCCTCCTGTGGGGCGCCACCGACGAACACCAGCAGCTAGTCGACGTCGCGACCCGAAATCGCGGCTGGCTGCGATGCGACGGCACGAGTACGCCCGGCGAGGTAGCCGGGCTCATTCGCATGCTGCTGGGCGAATAGCCAATCGACGAGCTGGACGTCGCTCGCTGGAAGGGTCGTAGCGACGCCGTGCTTGCTCGCGGCATCGGCAAGCCAAGGCCAAAACGGAGGCTGCTCTCGACAGCCGAGAGTTCGCTCTGCTGCGCCACATCCGACCCGAACGTGAAAATGGTCGGCGTGAGGATCGCCACGCGCGGGCTCGTGGAGGACCCACGTGGCGCGAAACACAGCCTGAGCAGAGGACTCGTGTTCGGCCGCATAGCGAAGGAGGCGGGCCTTGATGTCGTTCGAGCAGAAAATCCACTTCACGCCCGCGTCTGGATCCATCAGCAGAGCGCGAACCAGCGCCCAGTTGCGCGCCTCGTCGAACACCACGAGGCCGTCTGCACGCGTCGCGACACCGAAGCGATCGAACGGAACCCAGCTCTTCGAGGGCTGGGCAATACCTCCGGCATCGCGAACGAAGTACGCCAGGTCCGCGTCGCGGCCGGTGCGATGGCTGCGATGGCGAGGATGCGCGCCCCCGTACGGACCGGACAGATCGCCCACCACCAGCGGGTAGCCACCGGGGTGCTCGACGGCGACGATCTGCGCCGCACGTCGAATCGCTGCGAGCAGAGTCGTCGTCCCAAAGCGTGCATCGTCGACCCGAAGTCGGACAAAGCCCTCACCGCGGTTGGAGAGCGCCTCGGGTCGATGCAGATGGCCACGATCTGTGGTTCCAATGGAGACGGGCTCAGCGATCGCTGGGACGCCACTCGCGCAAGCCATCACACCAAGCAGGACGATCGCGGTGAGACGGCTAACCATTGCCTACAGGATAGCCCATGCTTCCGCTTGACGTCCCAAACGCGTTACGCAACCCTCGATTGAGTACTCGATGACAGAGCAACAAGAAGGCCTGATGGACCGCCTCAGCGCACATCTCGACCGCGGTTGGGAACTCGTGACGCGAGGCGACCTGATCGGCGCAATGGCATCGGCCGAGCAAACGCTCGAACTCGACGGGGATTCCCCCGACGCGCACAACCTCATCGGGTACATCCACGCTGCCAACGGCAACCTCGAGTTCGCGCTCGAGCACTATCGCCAGGCAATCGATCTCGATGAGCACTACCTCGAGGCGATGCTCAACGCGGCCGAACTGCTGATCCATCCGCTTGGTAGCTACGCCGAGGCCATCCAGGTCCTCGATCAAGCCCTCGAGAACTGCCAGACCGCCGACGACATTGCCGATGCTTCCGTTCTCAAGGTCGATGCGCTGCTCCAACAGGGCGATCGCGCGGCCGCCGCCGAGCTCCTACTGAATCTTCCCGACGGACCGTTCGACAATCCGCAGCTCGACTTCTTGATCGGCCGCGCAAACTTTGAGCTCGATCAGCTCGAACCGGCGGCAGCGCTCATCGAACGCGCCGCCGAACGGCCGGACGCGACGCCTGATGTCCTCTACTACTTGGGCCTGCTCAGGGAGCGTCAGGGCCAGTTGGACGAAGCGTCGCTCGCTTTTCTTCGGACTCGGCACCTCGACGGGCAGCTTCCTCGGCCTCCGTGGTCGCCAACGCTCTCTCGATTCGAGAAGATCGTGCAGGGCGCGCTGCGCGAGCTCCCCGACGAGCTGGCAGGGCGCCTCGAGGGCAACTTGATCATGGTCGCCGACCTGCCCGGGTTGGAGGTCGTCGCGGAGGGCGTCGACCCACGAACGCCTCTGCTACTCGATGAGGTCCAGGCGAGAAGCGACCAGCGGCGCCTGTTCATCTACCAGCGCAACCTCGAACGTCTCATCCGTCATCCGATGGAACTCCAGCAAGACGTTCGCGAGGTGCTGGAAAAAGAGCTCGAAGCACACTTCAGCGGTACCTCGAAGTCGACCGCGCCCTCGGCCGCACCGACGGGCGCCTAGGCGCTGCCGAGTCCAAACGCCGGCAGGGGTTCTCCGCCAAGCGCAGCCCAAGCCTTCCTCATGTCGTCCGGCACGGGAGCGACGAACGTGTTCTCGCCCCTTTGGTCGAGAGTCGGCAGCGACACCTGCGCGCAATGGAGCATCACCCGGCGCGCAGTCACCACGGTTCCATCGGAGGAGACCGACCGACGCTCCCCACCGTACGCGTGGTCCCCGAAGAGCGGGACCCCTGCCCTCGCCGCATGAACCCGGATCTGATGCGTGCGGCCCGTTTCAGGTCGGATGTGTAGCAACGTACCGCCCTCGGCCACGGACACGCACTCGCAGAATGTCGTCGCCTCGCGTGTGCCGGCACCGGCCTCCACCGTTCGGAGCCGCGGATTCCGTGGCTCGATTGAGATGGGCCAGGACCAGCGCTGCGGGTCGGCAGAAGCGGCGTGCGTCGTGATGCCGTAGTAGAGGCGGCGATACAGCGCGGCGCGTCGGACCTCGAGGACGTGTTCATTCGCGCGCCGAGTCAACGCGAAGGTCACCACCCCGCTAACCGGCGAATCGAGGCGCGAGGTCGCATGGGCATGCGCGCCCGGGCGAAGCTGTCGTTTCACCCATTGGACCAGACACCTATCGTTTGCAGAGGGCGCCGTCGTCGGCAGTCCTGGGGGCTTGGCTACCACGAGCCAATCATCGTCGCGATGAAGGATGAATGGTTCGGCGGCCTCAGCCACCGAGGATCTCCACCGTGCCGGCGTCGCCATCGAGTCGAACCAGGTCTCCGTCACGCAGGAGGCGCGTCGCGTTGGTGACGTTGACGACCGCTGGAACCCCGTACTCGCGAAGGATGATCGCCGCATGCGAAAGTGGTCCGCCGAGTTCGGTCACGACGCCGGCGGCGGGCAAGAACAGGGGCGCCCAGCCTGTATCGGCTGCAGCAACCACGAGGATCTCCACCGGGCCCTAGACCCTCAGCACGAGCCGGATCATTGAGAATTCGCACCCTGCCCTCGGCGACGCCACCGCTGGCGGCGAGCCCTCGTAGCCGTCGTGATGCAGGCATCTGGGCCGTATCTTCGGGGGGAAAACCGACGAATGTGGTCGGCGGATTCGGGAGCGCGCGGTTTCTCTGATACTCGAGGCGACGACGTTGTACGCGAAGAGCCACTCGCTCGTTGTCGTCGACCAACACGCGCCGAAGCTCGTTGACCGACAGGAAGAACGCCGCATTGGGGCCCGCCTCGGGCTCGCGAGATTCTATGCGACGCGATGCTTCGAGAGCAACGCGTCGGTACATTCCGAGCACTTCGATGACGTAGCCGCGGAGCCGTTCCCGCATTCTGGTGAAGCGTCGCACGGATTCGAGCAGCTTGCGGACCGGCGGGCGAAGGGGAATTGGGACGCTGGCGGCGACCTTCTCTTCGGCCTGCGTGCGAATCCTATTCAGGCTCTCCGAGCGCTCGGCGAGGTCGACGGGGTTCCTGAGGTGAGAACGCAGCGCCGCGAACATCAGTGTCGGGTCTTCGGACCAACGAGGCTCGGCGATTTCGGCTTCTCTCACCCCGCGATAGCCGAACTCTCCCAAGAAACCCTCGAGTGCGGTGCGGAGCGGTCCGGGCGGCATCGACTCCAGGGCTATCACGTCGAAGTCGGTCTCCAGTATGTACGCCTGTCCCGCGAGATTGCCCTCAGCGAGCTGCGCAATCCTCCAGAGTTCGATCCCGGGCCGAGCACTGTCGACGTCGTCGAGACCGGACAGGAGGTCGCGGTAGAGCCCGGACCCTTCGTCGCGTGCAACGGTCCGAAGAATCCCCATCAAGACCAGCACCGCGGTCAGAAGGTTCGCGTACGCGGTCAGCATGATCGAGCCTGTCTCATCGAGGAGATGCTCGACATCACTGAGCATGCGATCGAGCCCGCTCGGCTCCAGGAGTCGCGGATCGATCGAATCAATCCGCGCCTTTTCCTCCTGAAAAATCGACTCGAACTCGGCAACGCGCGACTGAAGCCGGTAGTTTTCGCGAGCATACCGCGCCACGGTCTGAGGCAGTCGCAACAAGAATCCCGTCGAGCTGCGTTGCGCGACGACTTCATCGAGCTCGCTCGCGTATTGCCCGCCACCGAGACGAAGGAGCGCAGACGGGTGAATCCAAGGGATTTGCGAGAGCACCGAAGAGAACTCACTCAGGTTGATGTAGATGCGCCCCCGAAAGTCGCCGACGAACTCGACGTCACGCGGTACCGTGCACCCGAGTGCACCGAAGGCGCGGCGAAAGCCGAGATCGCTGAATTGGCTGAGGACGGACCATGTAAAGGGCGTCGCTACGCCGGGGAGCGCCTCTCCGACGTTGGCGTTGCTCCACACGATCTTGCGTCGGTCTCGGAGCGACTCGCGGCGCGACCCCCTCTTGACGCGCATGGGACCCGCTACGATAGGCCGTGCCTGAAGAACGAACACCTGCTTGTCGGCGATCGCCCACTCCACGTCGCGGCAGCCGCCGAAGTGTTCCTCGACGCGGTTTGATAGATCGGCCAACGCGAGGAGCTGAGTCTCGCTCAGAGCGGCTCGAGCGGCATCATCGGGAGATACCGAAACCTCACGAACCCCGCCGGACTCGTCGAGCACAGTCTGCGGAGTCTTGCTTCCAAGCACCTGGTCTCGGAGCTGTCCGGTCGCCTTGTCGATTCGATAGGTATCCGGTGTCACGCGTCCATCGACGACCGACGACCCGAGCCCATACGCGGCGTTGATCACAATCTCTCCCGAATCGTCGGTGAGAGGGTTGCAGGTAAAGAGAACTCCGGACACCTCGGCGGGTACCATCGCCTGAATCACCACCCCAACCGAGACAGACACGTCTTCGCCCAAGGTGCGCAGGTAGGTGAGCACGCGCGGTTGAAAGAGACTCGACCAGCATGACTTGATGCCCTCGAGCACATCGTTCTCTCGTAGGAGATTGAGATGCGTCGAATGCATGCCCGCAGCCGAGGCGCCCTGCTGGTCTTCATGGGTCCCGGAGGAACGTACCGCGAAGCCAGAAGCACCTTCATTCTCCATCGCCAGGAGCGCATCGCGAACGCTCCGCACGACGTCTTCGGGAAGCATCGCGTCCTTCACCCGCGCACGAATCGTGCGAAGGCGATCATCGGCAACGTGAGGTGTGCGAAGAAGGGCGCGGGGCCGATCCCCCACCTCGAGCACGCTGGTGAAGAACGAGTCGCAGACCCATCCCGGCATCGCATACGCGGCAGGAACGGGAAAACCTGCGCGCGCGAGAGCCGCCAGCCCCCTGGCCTTACCTCCGTATCCAGCGGCTCGCCGAGGGACGATCGACTCGATTTTCTTCAACACACGCGGCATGCGGGCCCGGTTCTAGCGCAGGGCCCTCCTCGCCGCATGCGGGGGCTATGGACGGAGCGGGCCCCCAGCGCTATGAAGGCGACGTGCCGGCTATGGACGACGATCATTTTCATGATCAGTGCGGTGTCTTCGGGGTGTACGGCGCGGAGGAAGCGTCGAATCTCGCCTACCTCGGACTGCATTCGCTGCAGCATCGCGGCCAGGAAGCCGCCGGAATCGTAACGAGCAACGGTGAGCAGCTGTTCGTCCACCGTGGGATGGGACTGGTTCAAGACGTCTTTACCGCAGACCAGATCAGCAAGCTCCCGGGGGACCGCGCCATCGGGCATGTGCGCTACACCACTGCGGGCGGAAGCCACATCAAGAACGCACAGCCTGTCGCGGTCGACAGCGGAGCCGGCGCAATCTCCGTCGCCCACAACGGCAATCTCACGAACGGCCTGGCGCTCCGTCATCAGCTCGAAAAAAGCGGTTCGATTTTTTCGTCCGATAGTGACACCGAGGTGCTCGTGCATCTGGTGGCGCGCTCGAAGGAAGCGACGATGGTCGACCGCGTGGCAGACGCGCTGCACCAGGTCGAGGGCGCCTACTCGCTCGTATTCCTGTCGCCCGACGAGCTCATTGCGGTGCGCGACCCGTACGGCTTTCGGCCCTTGTGCCTCGGTCGTCTGGATGGAGCGTATGTAGTCGCCTCGGAGCCGCCAGCGTTCACTCTCATCGGCGCTGAGTTCGTGCGCGATGTCGAACCCGGCGAAATGATCGTCATCGACTCTTCCGGAATGAAGAGTCTGCGTCCGTTCCGGGTCGACCCCGAGCGCCGGCACATGTGCATTTTCGAGTACGTCTATTTCGCGCGCCCCGATGCCGTCTTCGACGGAATCAGCGTCTACGACGCTCGCAAGAGGATGGGCCGCGCACTCGCCGAAGACCAACCGGTCGAGGCCGACGTCGTCGTTCCGGTTCCGGATAGCGGAGTAGCGGCCGCGCTCGGTTACGCGGAGGCGTCGGGCCTTCCGTTCGAGCTCGGTCTGATTCGCAGCCACTATGTGGGGCGTACTTTCATCGAGCCGGCGCAGTCGATTCGTCACTTTGGCGTTCGACTCAAACTGCACCCGGTACACAGCGTTCTTCGCGGCAAGCGGGTCGTGGTGATAGACGACTCAATCGTCCGCGGCACGACGAGTCGCAAAATCGTAAAAATGATCCGCGACGCTGGTGCAAGCGAGGTCCACGTCCGAATCAGCTCGCCACCAACGAGCTGGCCATGCTTCTACGGAATCGACACGCCGACGCGTGACGAGCTGATCGCGGCCCACAACGACGTCGCGCAGGTCGCCGACTACGTCACCGCAGACAGTCTCGGGTACCTCTCGCTCGAAGGTCTCCATCGTGCGGTGGGGGGAAAGCAAGGCTTCTGCGACGCCTGTTTCAGCGGCAACTACCCCATCCCGATTACCGACGAGTCGGCTCCACGCCGTCAGCTCCCCCTCGTAGGCGTCTAGTCGCGTTGGGGGCCGCAGGGGTTCTAGCCTGGCTTGCTGAGAAACTGTGATAGTGAGTCCGCGAGTTGGCGCGAGAACTCGGCGTCGACGATCAGATCTTGACGCGCCTCGATCTCGAGAGCCCGCTTGCCGAACTCGTCCGCGTGCAGGACGGGTGAATAGGCGAGCCCTTCTTTGCCCGAATAGGGTTCGTTGGGGGCCGCTACGAAGCCGGCTTGGCGGAGATGATCGACGAGCCTCGAGCCCAGTTCGTCTTCGCGATCGAAGAGAACGCCCACCTCGAGGCTTCTCGAGTTTCCTTCGTAGTTCGAGGTGAACGTGTGAATGCCGAGAACGACTTCTGCGCGGCTCGCACCCACCATGCGGCTCGCCGCGCGGTGGTACGGCCAATAAAAGCCGTCGAGACGACGTGCGGCTTCGGCTTGGTCGACAGAAGCGTTGAGCGCGATCGCTCGCCCCTCGGCCTCGCCGCGAAACAGAGTGTCCGAGTCGAGCGGTCGGTTCGGATCGACCAGCAGCCTCGTGAACGTCGACAGCACCGCGGGTGCAGCTGCGTGGGCGGCAAGCACGCGTGTGAACGCGGCCGCTCCGATGTCGCACGCCCAATGTGTGTCCACCAGCCACATGTCCTCCTCGGACCAGCGCCAAGGAGGAGGCAGGGCGACGCCCGCATGCTCACAGGTCAGCACGAAGCGTTCGTTTCCGTCGCCAACGATCGTCTCGACGGCGGTGTGTTGCGGCATGGTCAAAGTGTAAGCCACCTTTCCGAATGGCGAGGAGCCAAGTGACACGGAGGGGTAGCACTGTATACTCGCGCAGGCCGACTTGGGGGCGGCGAAAGGAAAACCACCCCGTGCCTCACCCCGAAGACGAACTCGACGCCACGCCGGCAAAGCGGCCGAGTCACTTTAGGAAGAGGCGCTCGGACAACACCACTCGCGTGGTGCGCGCGCAGCCCGTCCGCGGATCGACGCGTGCGCCAGAGCTCACCCTCGAGCAGTCCATCCGCCGCTCACCGCCGCCGCCGCCGCCGCTACCGGGGATGCCCACTGACCGAGGCGCGCTGCTTCCAGTCGAAGACGACGACGAGGCGCACCGGCTCAAGAAGATCGAAGACCGAGTGGCCACGATCGGTCTGGCGGTGTTGGTCGCAATCATGCTCGCCATCGTCTGGACGCGCATGACCTCGGGCTGATCGGAGCTAGAACTCTGGCCGATCCTGGTGCTGGCCAAAGACCTCGCGGAACACGTCGCAGATCTCTTGCTCCGTGCAGTACGCTTTCGCCGCCTCCACGATGAAGGGCATGACGTTCTGGTCGCTCTTGCAAGCATCCCGTACCAGTCCGAGAGTACGCTGCACCTCGGCGTCGTCGCGCTCCGACTTGAGTTGGCGCAGCGCTTCGACCTGCTCACGCTGAATCGCCTCATCGACCCGCAGAGTGGGAATGTTCTGATCCTCTGACTGCGTGTACTTATTGACGCCAACGATCGTTCGTTCCCCGCGCTCGACCTGCTGCTGAAAGCGATACGCCGACCCAGCAATCTCGCGCTGAGGATAGCCTCGCTCCACGGCCTCGACCATGCCTCCGAACTCGTCGATCTTCGCGATGTAGTCCATCGCTTCGGCTTCGACCTTGTCGGTCATCCATTCAACGAGGTAGCTGCCTGCCAACGGGTCGATCGTGTTCGCAACACCGGACTCTTCGGCGATGATCTGTTGCGTGCGGAGCGCGATGGTCACGGCCTCTTCGGTGGGAAGCGCATAGGTCTCGTCGAGGCTGTTGGTGTGTAGTGACTGTGTGCCGCCCATCACCGCTGCGAGAGCCTGCAACGCGACCCGTGTCACGTTGTTGTAGGGCTGCTGCGCGGTGAGCGACACACCTGCCGTCTGCGCATGCGTTCGCAGCATGAGCGACTTGGGGTTCTTGGGAGCGAAGCGCTCTTTCATGAGCCGCGCCCACATTCGACGGGCGGCGCGGAGCTTCGCGACCTCCTCGAAGAAGTCGCTGTGAACGTCGAAGAAGAACGAGAGCCGCGGGGCGAAATCGTCGACGTCGAGGCCGCGATCGACGGCCCATCGCACATACTCGAGGCCGTCGGCGATGGTAAACGCCAGCTCCTGGGCAGCCGTCGAGCCCGCCTCTCGAATGTGGTAGCCGCTGATGCTCACGCTGTTCCATCGGGGCACTTCGGCCGAACAGAACTCGATGCTGTCCGTTACGATGCGCATGGCGGGGCGCGGCGGAACGACCCAGGCGTGCTGGGCGATGAACTCCTTGAGGCAATCGTTCTGCACGGTGCCGCCGATTTTGTCGCGTGGAATGCCGCGCTTGTCGGCCAAGGCGACGTAGAAGCCGAGCAACACCGCCGCCGGACCGTTGATGGTCATCGACGTGGTGACCTGATCGAGCGGAATACCGTCGAACAGAACCTCCATATCGCGCAGCGTATCCACCGCGACTCCAACCATGCCCACCTCTCCGAGAGACCGGGGCGAGTCGCTGTCGTACCCCATCAAGGTGGGGAAATCGAACGCGGTCGACAGGCCGGTTTGTCCCTGCGCGAGGAGATACCGGAAGCGTTCGTTGGTCTGGCGCGGCGTACCGAAGCCGGCAAACATGCGCATCGTCCACAGACGCCCCCGGTACATGGTCGGTTGAACACCACGCGTGTACGGGAACTGGCCGGGAAACCCCAGGTCGCGCGCGTAGTCTATGTCGGTGTCGATTGGAGTTAGCAGGTCGGGGACCTCGACGTCGCTCAGTGTCGAGAACCGCTCGATGCGAGCAGGATGACGAGCAAACGCTCCGGCGACATCTCGCTCGCGCCACTGCTCCGCCTGAGCCGCGAGGTCTTCTTCGTCGGCTTTTTCGCCGGTCGAATCGCGGAGCGCTTGAAGCTTCTTGGCAGGGTCGGCGGTCACGAGAGTCTCCTTCTAGTTTTCTACAGTGTCCTCGGCACCCGGGAAAGGCAACACCTCGCCGCGAATCACCTGCAGCATGCCTTCGACTTCGAGAGCGACCTCGAGTTCGGGTCCGGTCTCGAGATAGCGTTCGAGGTATCGCTGCGCAGCCTGATTGTCGCCCTTCTGGAATCGGGCGGTACCGACGAGGAACAACCCGTCCGGATCGTCCTCGCTCTTGCTGAGGACCCGCTGCCCCATACGAATCGCGCGATCGTACTCGCCCATCATTCTGAGCGCCTGACCGGCACCGAGCATGGCGCCAATGTACGATGGGGCGATGCGCAGCGCTTCGACGTAGCTCTTGAGCGCCTCCGGGAATGCCTTCTTCTCGAAGTAGGCGTGACCCAAGAACAGGAAGGCATACTCGTTATCGGGATCGTCGCTCGTCACGCGCAGGAGCTCGGTGACGGCTTGCTCAGCCTCGCCGTCGTTCAGGAGCTCCATACCTTCTTCAGCCGCTTCCCAGCGGCGTGTCTGTGATTCGTCCATCGTCTGCTTCAGTTTCTCTTACCGAAGTCGATCGAACCCGCACTCCCCCGGTCCCTCGGCTTCACGCCGGCACCAAGCGAGCCTAGTCCGAGCAAGAGCACGAGCACGCCTCCAAGCAGGAGCGATATCCCGACGAGACGCTGATCCTCGAGGCCCCAGTACGCAATCGCAGCGAACGCGACGCTTACGAGCGCAACGACGACTGCGCCTGTCCGCCAGCGGCGACGAGTCTGAAGTGCGGCCTCTTGAGCGGCCAGCTTGGCCTCTTTTGCGGCAAGGGCCCGTTCCTTGCGCGCCTCACGCTGCCCGGTCTTCTTCTTGGCCATGCCAGGAGCATACTACCGAATGGCGCGACGGGCCCGGCCCGCAAGTTGACCGTTCGGACGCCGCCTCAAATAGCGCTCGTAGGCCTCCCGCGCGGCCTGGGAATTGCTTTGGGCAAGCGCCTCTCCGAGATAGAACCAGGCATCGGCGGGCACACCACGCATGGAAGTCGCCTGGCGAAGAAGCCGACGGGCAATGTCTTCGTCGCCGCGCTCATGGTGCACGCGGCCGATCTGATAGATCGCCTCGGCTTCCAGACCAGGTCGAGCATCCACGCCGCGCGCGAGCTGAAGTGCGCGCGTCGCGGCACTCATCGCTTCGTCATACCGCTCTGCCCGAAGCAGGCCACGGCCGGAGCCTATCAGGGCGGGCGCGTAGTCCGGATCGAGCTCCAGAGCTCGACGATAGTATCTCGCGGCGGCTCCCGCTTGCCCACTGGCGTAGAGTCGATCGCCGCTCGCCGTCAGTTCAACCGGATCGGTCAACGCCGCAAGCTGGGCATCGAGTTCAGCCTCGGTCAGTTTCGGCGCTGCCTGCTTGGGTCGACGTCGGGTCGATGTAGCCGGCCGCTTCGACGAACGCGGGGTCGTTGTCTTCGGAGCAGCCACTACTTCCCCGACCGCCGGTAGCTCGGGCTGTGGAGCGATGGGGAGCGCGACGTCGGACGCTGGGGGCTCCTCGAGTCGAGGTACGGGAGGAAGGTTCGGCTCACGGGGTACCGGAGGCATCGCCGACTCGTCCGCTGGCCGAGCTTCGAGCACCGCGCCAATGGCTTGTGACGGCCCGGGCTGGACGTCGAGGTCGGTCGGCTCGGAGTGCTGCACGACGGCTACGGGCTCTGGCTCGAGCAAAGCGGCGATCCCGGACATCAAAAGACCCACCCCGAATAGCACGCCCACGAGGAGCAGCGCGCTACGCGATATGAAAGGCGATCGCCGAGAATCTTCGTTGGACTGAGCTGCTGCGATGAGGTCGCCAGACTCAGGGACGTCCGGTTCGTCGTTCGACTCTGCGTCAGACTGCGCTCTCAGCCTGGCAGCACGATCGAACGCGAGGGCTGCCCTCTCCTCTTCTCCACGCTCGATCAAGACCTCTCCGAGCAACCGGAGTGGCTCCGGGTCCTCGGGAGCGGCACGAATCGCCCCTAGAAGCGCGTGCTGGGCTCGGGGAAGATCGCCGACCATCTGCCAAGCCTGTGCACAGAGGATCAGATATTCAGGGTCGTCGGCGAGGTGCTGATGGTGCTCGGCCATGACGTCGAGCGCGGAACGCGGTTTGCCGGCGGCGATGAGATCGCGCCCGATCTTCAGCGGATCGGGCGTACGCGACGATTCCAAGTCCGCGAGAGCAAATGAGTCCAGGCCGAAGTCAGACACGTCGGTGAGACTATCAGAGGCTCCGTTCCGACTCGGAATTCCCGTCAAACCCCGACTACATCGGGCCTTCTCCGGCAAAACCGGTATACTTAGCCTCGATGTTTGTGGTCGCCTGTTCCGGCTTTCCCGTGCCGGTGAGCCGTTATTGGCGCGAATTCGACGCTGTGGAGATCTCCGACACGGAAATCGCCATTCCTGGGGCAGGCACGGTCCGTCGGTGGATCCGCGAGGCTCCCAAGGACTTCGTGTTTACGGTCGTCGCCCCGAAATCGGTCAGCGAGTCCGGCTTTCGCCGCACCAAAGAAAACAAGGCGACCTGCGAAGCCGTGGCCGAGCTCGCAGTCGACCTAAAGGCCAAGGCCGTCGTGTTCAGCGCAGACGAGAAGTTCAAGCACGGGAAGGCGAATCGCACCGCGCTGCGCTCCTTTCTCGGCTCCCTGCCCGCGAGCATGCCGCTGGCCGTTCTCGACTTCGATGCGTGGAAGCCCGTGGACATCGCGTCCGCAATCGGGGATCGAAACGCGATCGCGGCGTACGACCCTCTTACCGAAGACCCGCCTCCGAAGACCGACACGGTCTACATACGACTGGTGGGGCCCGCAGGGCATCGCTCGCGGTACGACGAGGCGTCGGTCGCCGCCATCGCGGACCACTGCAACTCTCTCAGCCCGGAGTTGGGGTTGTGCGTGTTCCAGAACATCGACATGCAGACCAACGCGCACCAGCTTACCAAGAGACTTGTCTAGCCGTGTCCGCGCCACCTCCGACCGTCTTGACCATGACGGAGGAGGACGCTGGCGAGCGGATCGACCGAGTACTCGCAAACCAGTGTCCAGAGTACTCGCGAAGCGCGCTGCAGCGCTGGATCGAGCAGGGTCGCATCGAGCAGAGCGGGGAAGTGGTTTCTCGTCGGACCAAAGCGATCGCTGGCGCCGAGGTCATCATCCGCCCGTCGCCCCCGGAGCGGCTGAGCGCTAAGCCGCAGCCGATCGCGCTCGATATCTGCTTCGAGGACGAGCACATCGTCGTGGTCGACAAGCCAGCCGGTCTCGTCGTGCACCCTTCGCTGGGTCACCCCGACGGCACACTCGTAAACGCGATCCTCCACCATGCTGATGCGCAAGGCGGTTCTGACCCGCTTCGACCGGGCATCGTGCATCGTCTCGACAAGGACACCAGCGGGGTGATGATCGTTGCAAAGTCAGCTTCGGTCCACGAACGACTTGTCGACACTTTCCAGAGGCACGCGATCGAACGCGCGTACCTGGCCATCGCGTTGGGTCGACCTCCCGCGCAGGCGACCTACGACACCTTGCACGGGCGGCATCCCGTCCATCGCAAGAAGTTCAGCTCCAAGGTGCAGCGGGGTCGCCGAGCCGTCACCCACGTCGAGGCGTTGGAGCCGCTCCACGGCGCTTGTTTGGTGCGATGTCAGCTTCACACGGGGCGTACGCACCAAATCCGGGTTCATTTGGCAGACCATGGTCACCCGCTCCTCGGCGACCCGCTCTACGGCTCGTCGATCGGAGATCCTACGCTGCGCGCGGTCGCGTTCGAACTCGGGAGACAGGCTCTGCACGCGACGCTGCTCGGGTTCGAACACCCCATCACTTCGGAACCGATGCGGTTCGAGACACCGCCGCCGGCGGACTTCAATCGTGCGCTCGAGTCACTGCGACGCTGAGCTGAGTTCTTCGTCGTCTTCGTCCTCTTCAGGCGCAGCGCACTGCGTATATCCGGCAAGAAGCTCCTGGCACGCGAGTCCATCACAGCCGTTGACGACGTCGAAGCACCGGGCCTGAATCGGTGGAATCAAGTAGATCGACGAGCAGCAGGTGAGCAGCTCGCCGCACTGGCTGGCATCTTGGTCACGACAGACCGGGCCGACGTCGGCAGCCCAAAGCACCTCACAGGATGCACCGGCGGTCTCGACACGAGCCAGGCCGTTCGCAGCGCTCCCAACGATGTTGCCGGCGAGCAGGGCGACGATACTCCCGTCGGGGCTGGTGAAGCCGGCTTGGAACGCACCCTCCGAATCGATGGGGATCGGATCTTCGAACGGAAGGTCGAAGGCGCATGACGCACCGTCCTGGTCGGCTCCGCCTGGGACCTCGATGTTGAACGAGAAGGGAGTGGTTTGGGCACGATCGCAGACAGTGCTCGGCGTCAGAGTGGTGAAGTCCTCACTGACCACGAAGCAGACTTCGAACGTCTCCATCAACCGGCCGAAGAACACCGTCTCGACCGGCTCAGCGCCGGATGGTTCGCTGTTGCCGCAGCCGCTCGAGGCCGCACCGAGACAGATCGCCGCGGCGAGTACTAGGCTAAGCTGAGTTCGCACCATACTGACGCGCGGTCTACCACATCGGCGATTCGACGTGGGCCTTGGAGCGTACGAGGAGGTCGATTATCGCGCGATCGTACAGGTTCCGACCCAAGAGATCGGGCGCAACGCGGCTCTCGAAGAGGTCTCGTCCCTCCTGGATCTCATCGACCATCACATCGAAGAGGGTGTCGTTTCGAACGCCATCGGCGATCTTGTCCTCGTTGTAGAGCGCGAGGTCACTCGCGATCGCGCGAGCCAAGCGCCGTGCTGCTTCTTCAGTTTCGATGAGGGCCATCGTTCCTCCCTACGGGCAAGCCTGACGCAGCACAACCACTCATGTCAAAGAGCGGACGCGAATTCAGGCTCGGGGGCGGCGGTGAGCAGGCGGCGATGGCCGAGCCCCCCGCTCAGGGCCGGCGGGCCCGCCAGCCGATGTCATGCCGAAGCTGTTTGCCCTCAAACTCGATCCTGGCGGCCGCCTCGTAGGCGCGTGCTGCCGCCTCATCGATGTCGGCTCCGTTGGCGACCACCGAGAGCACCCGGCCTCCGCTGGTGACGACTCGGCCTCCCTCAGACTTCGTACCCGCGTGAAACACCTGGACGTGCGGCACCGCTGACGCCTCTTCGAGCCCCGAGATGGGAACGCCTTTGCGATAACTTCCCGGATAGCCACCGGAAGCAAGCACGACGCAGAGGGAGGCGGGAGCATCCCATCGAAGGGTGAGCTCACTATCGAAGGCGCCTCGCGCCGACCCCGCAATGAGGGGAAGGATGGACCCCTGCCACCGGGATACGAGCGCCTGGCACTCTGGGTCGCCAAAACGGACGTTGTACTCGAGTGTGAAAGGCTCGCCGTCGACGATCATCAGGCCGACGAACAGGGCGCCTCGGAACGGTCGACCCTCTTCCGCCATACCGCCTAGGGTCGGCTGCACGATTCGATCGAGGATCTTCTGCTCGACGTCGGCGGTCACGATCGGGGGAGGCGAGTAGGCACCCATGCCGCCTGTGTTGGGGCCCTTGTCGCCATCGAAGGCACGCTTGTGGTCTTGGGCAGGCGCCAAGGCGATCGCGCGGGTACCATCGGCGACGACGTGGTAGCTGACCTCCTGACCCACGAGGCACTCCTCGATGAGCACGCGTGCCCCCGCATCTCCGAACGCACGCTCGCGCATGATTCGATCGACGCCCTCGATAGCCTCGGCGGCGTCTTTGGCAACGATGACGCCCTTGCCTGCTGCAAGCCCGTCCGCTTTGACGACCAGCGGCCTTCTCGCAGCTTCGATGTACCGCGTCGCCTCGTCTGGATCATCGAACACTGCGAAGCCTGCGGTCGGGATGTCATGGCGTGCCATGAACTCTTTCGAGAAGATCTTGGACCCTTCGAGCCGAGCTGCCTCTCGATCTGGACCGAATGCCTCGACGCCGCTCGCCCGAAGCGCATCGACGACCCCGGCAACCAGCGGCGCTTCGGGTCCCACGACTGCAAGATCGATCGATTCCGTTCGTGCCAAGGCCACGACGTCCTCGGCGCAGGTCGGATCGAGCCCCAGGTTGCGACCGATTGCGGCAGTGCCGGCGTTGCCCGGTGCAGCGATGACCTCGACGCCGGAACTCTGCGCGAGACTCCAGCTAAGCGCGTGCTCGCGCGCGCCTCCTCCGACGACGAGAACCCGCATCGTCAGTGCCGGAAGTGGCGGACGCCGGTAAAGACCATCGCCAGGCCGGCTTCGTCGGCGGCCGCGATGACCGCGTCGTCGCCCTTGGAGCCACCGGGATGCACCACAGCGGTGATCCCCGCGCGGGCCCCGGCCTCAATGCCGTCGGGGAATGGGAAAAACGCGTCCGAGGCCATCACCGCGCCGGACGCCAACTCGCCAGCCTTCTGCGCAGCGATACCGACCGCAGTCACGCGCGCCATCTGTCCAGCGCCTACACCGACTGTTCGGTCAGGCTTGGCGAAGACGATGGCGTTGGACTTCACGTGCTTACAAACCCTCCAGGCGAAGTCGAGCGATCGGAACTCGTCGTCGGTCGGACTCCTCTTGGTCACCACCCTGCCCTCGCGAACCTCGCTTGGGCCGGTTGCGTCACGGTCCTGAACGACGAGCCCGCCACCGACGCGCTTGAACTGCAGGGCAGGCGCGTTCGCGGGGAGCCAGTCACCGGTTGCCAGAATGCGCAGATTCTTCTTCTTCCGAAGACGCTCGAGTGCGTCGCCGGAGAACGTTGGGGCGATGACGCACTCGATGAACGTCTCGGCAATGGCGTTGGCGGTCGCAATGTCGACCTCGCGGTTGAGGGCGACGATTCCACCGAATGCGCTCTGTGCATCGGCCTCGCGAGCGATTCGGTAGGCCTCTTCGAGAGTGCTCGCGCGTGCCACCCCGCATGGGTTCGTGTGCTTGACCACGACGGCAGCCGGACCCTCCTCGAACTCGCGAACGGCCTCGATCGTGGCGTCGACGTCGACCAGATTGTTGAACGACAGCTCCTTGCCACCCGCCCCGAGGGACTCTGCCCGCGCGAGACTTCCGGCAGGCGCATTGCGCTCGATGTAGAACGCCCCTTGCTGATGGGGGTTCTCGCCATAGCGAACGTCGTAAGCCTTCTCGAAGGTCAGAGTCAGCGCTTCAGGGAACTTGGACTCCGTGGTCGTGGTCAGATAGGCCGCGATCGCCCCGTCGTAGGCCGCAGTCTGCGCAAACGCTTTGGCCGCGAGGCGCGCACGAAGGGCGAGGTCAGGACCGTCGGCGGAGCGTACGGCCTCGAGCACTTCCGAGTAGTCGCCCGGCTCGGTGACGACGACGACGCGCGCTTGGTTCTTGGCTGCGCTTCGAACCATCGACGGACCCCCGATGTCGATGTTCTCGATCGTCTCCTCGTGCGACGCTCCCCGCGCTACGGTTTGCTCGAACGGGTATAGGTTCACACACACCAGGTCGATCGCCTGTCCGCCGATCCCGCCGAGGGCCTCGCGGTCTTGGTCGGTGTCGCGCATGAGGATACCGCCGTGAACCCGCGGATGAAGCGTTTTTACGCGCCCGTCCATGATTTCCGGCGAGCCGGTATACTCGGACACATCGACGACGGAAACGCCTCCATCTCGGAGAGCGGTTGCCGTACCGCCGGTCGAAAGGATTTCCACGCCTGCTTCCGCAAGCCCTCTTGCGAAATCGACGACGCCGGTCTTGTCCGACACCGAGATGAGTGCCCGTTTGATCTGTGCCATGCCCCTGCCTTCCCGTCGCCCGCTCGAGCGGTGAAGTTTGGGCCATACCTCGCAGCAGAAACGTCGTCAATCGCGACACGGCGAAGATCACGCGGCGTGGCGCGATCAGCCGCTGAAATCCCCGATCTCATCCTGTTCGTGCATCGTCTGAAGCGTTGTCTCCACCCAGGCGCTCAGCTCCCCACGGCGGATTCTTTCTCTCGCTTCGCGCATCAGCGCTGCATAGAAGTGGAGGTTGTGCAGAGACAGCAGTCTCGGGCCGAGCATCTCCTCAGCCTTGAAGAGGTGGCGTAGGTAGGCGCGTGAGTAAGTCGTGCAGACGCTGCAATCGCATCGCGCGTCGAGCATCGAGGCGTCGTCGCGATGGCGCGCCTGGCGCAGGTTCACGCGGCCGCCCCAGGTCAGCGCCTGACCGTTTCTGGCGTTTCGCGTCGGAAGAACGCAGTCGAAGAGATCGATACCGTGCATCAAGCCGAACAGCAGATCTCGAGGGGTGCCCACCCCCATCAGGTAGCGCGGTCGATCGACAGGCATCCTCGGTCCTAGTTCGGAGAGCAGTTCATACATTCGCTCCACGGGTTCACCCACGGAAAACCCTCCGAGCGCCACGCCGTCTACGTCGAGCGCAGCGATGGTCTCGAGATGGGACAGCCGCAGATCGAGGAATGTGCCGCCCTGCACGATCCCAAAGCGGGCCTGCCCTTCGGGACGCGGAGCGCCGAGAGAGCGGTGCGCCCATGCCGTCGTCCGGGCAATCGCGCCCTCTACGACGCTGCGGGAGGCGCCCCCGGCAGGACACTCGTCGAGGACCATCGCGACGTCGGCACCGAGCAGCGCCTGGACGCTCATCGCCTCTTCGGGCGTGAGTCTGCGCTTGCTCCCGTCGAGGTGGGAGCGAAAGGTGATTCCGTCGTCGTCGAGCGTGCGGTGCTTGGCTAGAGAGAACACCTGATAGCCTCCGCTGTCGGTGAGGACTGCGTGGGGCCAACCCATGAAGCCGCCGACTCCGCCGAGCCGCGCGACGCACTCCTCGCCGGGTCGCAGCCATAAATGATAGGTATTGGCAAGAATCATCCGCGCACCCGTCGACGCGACGTCGTCGGGGGTGAGGGTCTTGACCGAAGCTTGCGTTCCAACTGGCATGAACGCGGGCGTCTCGATCTCCGCGCGCGGCGTACGGAAGACGGCGCACCGTGCCGCACCATCTTGGTGGACCACATCGAACGAAAACCCGGCCGTTGGCAGACTCATCGACCGTTTCCGCGGATTAGCATTGCGTCACCGTAGCTGTAGAAGCGATAGCGCGCTGCGATTGCTTGTCGGTACGCCTCGCGAATCAAGTCGACACCGCCAAGCGCCATCACGAGTGCGATCAAGGTCGACCGCGGCAGATGAAAATTGGTAACCAGATGGTCAACTGCTGCGAACCGATACGGGGGTCGAATCAGAAGTCGGGTAGAACGCCAGCCAGTCTGAAGCGTGCCGTCGCTTTGGATCGCGGCCTCGAGGGTTCGGACCACCGTCGTACCTATTGCAACCACGCTCCGTCCTTCGCGGCGCGCCTCGGCGAACGCCGCCGCCGTCTCCTCGGGGACCCCGTAAGTCTCCTCGTGCATCGGGTGGTCCGTGAGACTCTCGACCTGCACGGGCCGAAACGTCCCAGGTCCAACGTGCAGGGTCACAAAGGCGGTGCGGTGCCCTCGCGCTTCGAGCGAAGCGATCAAGCGCTCGGTGAAGTGGAGGCCCGCGGTCGGCGCTGCAACTGCACCGGGCTTGTTGGCAAACACCGTTTGATAGCGCGCCCGATCGTCGGCGTCGGGATCGCGACGAATGTACGGCGGCAGCGGAATCGAACCCGTCCGTTCGATGATGTCGTGGATCGAACCGTCGGCATCGAGTTCGACCTCGAGTTCGCCCTCGCCGCGCACGGAGACGATCCGAGCCCGAAGCTCGTTGTCACAGAGCGAAAGCGTGGTGCCTTCGCGTAGGGGCTTCGAGGCCCGACCGAGCGCTATCCAGTGACACGGGGCGCCAGCCACCTCGTGGAGCAGCAAGAGCTCGACCTTGCCTCCGGTTGGTTTGTGACCGTGGAGGCGGGCCGGAAAAACTCGGGTGTCGTTGAACACGAGAAGACTCGGCGGCAGGAGCTCCGGAAGCTCGAGCATCGTATGGTGATCGATCGTCCTGCTGCCAACGTCGACTCCGAGGAGTCGAGACGCATCGCGTTCGGGCAGCGGCTTTTGCGCTATCAGCTCTTCGGGAAGATCGTAGTCAAGCTCCGAGATCAGCATCTAAGAACCAGCGTTTCTGATGAAGCGAACGCCGTACGTTTGGGTCGGCTCGACGGCACGATCGCCGGCGGCACCGGCGTTGGCGGATACTTCGACGCACAGCGTTCCTGCCCTAGCGTTCTTCGAGGGCTTGCTGCTCTCTCCGCGGCCCGCGCGGTGGGCATCGTACTTCTTGGAGAGGTCTCGCTCTCGATCAACCACGCGAAGAACGAGGTCGACGCCGGGCAGACCACTCACTTGAGCGACGACACTTTCAGCCGCAGCATCAAGGCAATATACGTCGACGTCATCTCGCCATCCGATCCACCCGCGACGTTCGAGTCCAGGAGGCAAGCTTTCGGCGAGTTCGAGCGAGTCGTTGGGTTCTCGCTCAAACTCAGCGTCGACTTCCGTTGATTCCCAACGAACGAAGTAGGCGTCCGATACGTTCTCGGTTGGCCCTGCTGGCTGCCCGTCCTTTTCCTCGACGCGGATGAAATGGCGTCCGGGAGCAAGCGGCACATTCGGAAGTCGTTCGGGTTCTCCTATTCCTCGCGCGTCACTGGCCCACAGCGGACGCATGTCGGGGCCGAGCAGTTCGACCACGATGTCTATGTTCGGAATGGCGCTCACGTCGATGAGAGCCTGCGTCGTCCCGTCGTTTCCTCGTTCAATGGCGAAGACGTCTACGTCGCCTTCGTCGGGTGTCAATCGCTTGCCGAGGTAGGCCTTCATGCTGACGTCTTCGTCGAGCCGGTTCGCGTTGTTCGCCCGCTCGTTTGGCTCCTGCTCCAAAGGTCCGCGCGCGGCGCTGTACCAAGACACGCTCGCAAGCAAGGCCATTCCCAGTAGCGACGTCGTCCAGATCCACCAGCGCCGCGACTTCCTCGGCGAGGGGATTGGCGGAGGTTCGGCCACGCTTTCGCGAGAACCAAGGCCTACAGCACGCCAGTTCTCTTGCCCAACCCCGGACAGATAGTCGATGAGAGCGTTCCTCATTGCCTCGGCAGATTCGAATCGGTTGCTCGGCTCCTTCTCGAGGCACCGCATGATGATCGCATCAGCCTCGGGAGGCAGCGAGCGGGGGGACCGCGACGAAGGAAGCGGCGGCACCTGAGCAAGGTGCTGCGTGAGTACTCCGACCGGATTCGGCGCGTCGAACGGTGGGCTGCCGACCACGCATTCGTACATGATGGCACCGAGCGAGTACACATCGCTCCGGCCGTCGAGCTCGTCCGCCCGAATCTGTTCTGGCGACATGTAGTAGGGTGTCCCAACCAGCGTACCGCTCGCGGTGAGCGGCAGCCGCGGACTCGGTTCGAAGAGCTTGGCAAGGCCGAAGTCGAGCACCTTGGTGAGCTCGCCGTCCCTGCCTTGGGTCACGACGATGTTTTCTGGTTTGAGGTCGCGATGGATGATGCCCGCTTCGTGGGCATCGGCGACGGATCCGGCGATCTGCGCACACAGCGCGGCCACACGGCCGAATGGCAGAGTCCCTTCGTCCTCGATGAGCCTGCCAAGGTCCTTCCCGTCGACGAACTCCATCGCAATGTAGAGCGCCCCCGACGCGGTGGCACCGAAGTCGAAAACCTGGACCGTGTTGGGATGGTTGAGCCGGGAGGCTGATTCGGCCTCGAGGTGAAAGCGAGCGACGTTGTCTGCGTCCTCTTGGAGGTCGCGGTGAAGAAGCTTGATAGCCACGGGCTTGCTGATCTGGACGTGCTCCGCGCGGTACACGGTGCCCATCGCGCCGCGCCCTATGGGTGCCACGATGCGATATCGGTCGGCGATGACCTCGCCCGGTTTGGGTAGTCCGGGATCGAGAAAGCGTCCGCAACGTCCGCAGAATCTGGATTGGGGCGGATTCGTCTCGCCGCATGCGCTGCACTCGACGTTCCCGTCTGGTGCGACGCTAGGCATTCAGGAAGCGGTAGATGAGCCACGCGGTGGCTAGCACTACCAGAACCGCAACGCCTCTCAGCGCTCTCTTTCGGCGGATCACCACCGCGGGCGGCTCGAGGAGGCTGTCGTAGCGGACAAAGGCGCGACCTCGATCTGTCGAGGGCGTCGGATCGAGGTCGTCGGTGACTGCATCGGACGGCGCGTCGGCTCGCGGCTCGAGGCGGGGGATGCCCAGCATCGTTGGATTGGATGCACCGGCACCGGGCGCAGCCGAAGCACTCGGCGAGTTCTCGGACGCTGGCCCGTCGAACGCTGGCATGCCGATCACCGTGGGCTTGCGAACACGCTTTCCGGCCACTGTCGGCCGCTTGGCCTCGGGTTCTTCGTGGAAACGGATCCGGGATTGGTTGGTGCTCTGAG
Source organism: uncultured delta proteobacterium (assembly GCA_963845195.1). Lineage (GTDB taxonomy): Bacteria > Myxococcota_A > Polyangia > Polyangiales > Houyiibacteriaceae > SG8-38. Next base: position 383,257 of record CAWJRH010000004.1, on the reverse strand, counting down.
GGTCTTGGTCCCGCATCGCGTAACCGCACCGTCCACAGAACGCATTACTGCCCGGAACTTCGACTCCACACTGGGGGCAGTCCATCAGGCGCACGCTACCAGAAAACGCCCAAGACCGCCCGAAGCAGATGCCCGCCCGACCAGCACCGGCGATGACAGGCTCATCGCGAGATCCCCATGACGTGATCCATGTCGTAGAGTCCCGCCGGGCGACTAACGACCCAGTGGGCTGCCCGCACCGCGCCCCGGGCGAAGATCGACCTGTCGGTCGCCCTGTGGGTGAGTTCGAGGCGCTCCCCTTCTCCGAACAGAAACAGGGTGTGCTCGCCCACTACGTCCCCTCCGCGGAGCGCCATGACGCCAAGTTCGGCCTCGGGACGGGCACCCACCTGGCCGCTTCGTCCGTGAGTGACCGCATCCTGCGGGTCGAGACCCTTGGCAGCACTCACCACCTCGGCCAGGCGTACCGCGGTCCCACTCGGCGAATCGACCTTGTGGCGGTGATGCATCTCGATGATCTCCGCGTCGAACCCCGGACCCATGAGCTCCGACGCTCGGTAGGCCAGGTGATAGAGCGCATTCACGCCCTGACTGTAGTTGGGCGCGAACACGACCGGCGAGATCTCCGCGGCTCGCTCGAGGCAGGCTATCGCCGAATCGTTGAGGCCTGTCGTTCCGACCACGGTGGGGATGTGCTGGCCCGCACAGATCGGGAGCAGCTTCTCGGTGGCGGCTGGAAGGCTGAAATCGATTACGACTTCGACATTCGCCAAGAACGATTCGACGTCGGAAGTTACGGCGATGCCGCGAGGTTCTCCTCCTACGAGGGTCGCTATGTCCCGCCCGATCAGCTCGCTTTCGGGGCGATCCATCGCAGCCACGAGTTCCGCGTTGGGGTCGGCCTCGATGACCGATGCGATGCTTCGGCCCATTCGACCCGCCGCACCGTGGATTGCAATCTTCACCATCTAGCTGCCTCGCGAAAACAGATCGCAGATGCAGGCTGAACCGTCAATCGACGGCCGCCCCGAAGGGCCGTTCGCTCACGTGGAGGAGCGCCCAGCGCTCAGCTCGACCAGACGATCGATGAGGAAACCGCTTTGTTCGAGGGCCTCCTCCGTGAAGTCGCCGAAAAACGCACGCACGTCTGTGAACACCTCGTCGAACGCCGCCTGGTCCTGCTCTACGAGGATGCGGGCGAGATCCGCAGCGGCTTCACGAAAGGCGTCGGTGACACGCTGGGAATCTCGGTTGAGCATTTCGATCGGACCGTAGAGCTCAGATGCCTGGGCGAAGTGCCTTCCGGTGACGTAGGACTCCAGCAGGTACGCGGGAGACGTGAAGCGAAGGGTTTCCTCCAGAGGAACGCCGAGCCGACTCAAGGCCAGCCCGAGCACCTGGGTCTTGAAGTGATGGAGCACTTGCACGATGGCCATCATCGCGTCGTGTTCCTCGGGCGTGGTCTCGGTGATGACCAGGCCGCGGGCGACGAACATCTGTCGGACCCAGTCGAACCAGGGCTCGCCGCGGCCGGGGCAAAGCACTACCCGTTGCCCTTGATAGGTGTTCACCCCTGGACCGAACATCGGGTGCGTACCGACGACACTCGCGCTGGTCGCAGAAAGCATCGCGGCAACCGGATCAGACTTGAGCGAGGTCACATCCATGAGCAGGGCGTCGCTTCGCACGTGAGGGCCGATCTCCGCGATCACGGCGCGTGTCTCGCGAATCGGTACGCTGACCACCACTACGTCCGCGGATTTCGCGGCCTCCACCGGCCTGAGCGAGGTCTCGAGGTCAGCAACGAGCACCTCGTGCCCGAGATCTGACATCAGAAGGCTCATCGAACGCCCCATGCCGCCCTCACCCCCGACGATCGCGACACGCTTCGTTTCCACGTCGAGCGGAACCTCGGCCCGGAGCGCGGCCTGTCGCTCTCGACTCATCAGCATGAGCTGGCGCCACACGGACTCGATGCTGTCCGGAGAGAGTCCGAGTTCCTGCGCCGTCTCGCACCGGTCGTCCAAAATGCGACGCTCTCGCTCGAGATCGCGGATTCGCACTTTGTGCTTACGTTTTCGTGATGCGATGTCTGCAACGACGTCCATTCGACGCGAGAGCAGCTGCAGCAGCTCGTGGTCGATTCCATCGAGGGCGGCACGCAGGTCCTCGAGCGGCCCGCTGTCTGGATTGTCGTCGCTCATCACTTCGTTTTACATTGAAGAACCGCGTCCGCATAATGCTCGCCCGTGAAGCGACTGCAACTGCACCATTGGATACTCGTCGGGATGACCGCGGGCGCCGTTCTCGGGCTGACCCTCAATCTTGCCGGAGCCCGCGGCTCGATCGACCCAGACGTCGTCGCGACGGCGGCGGCGGTCGGCAAGGCGATCGGCGACTTCTTCCTGCGGTTGCTGCAAATGCTGGTCGTCCCGCTCATCGTCTCCTCGCTGGTGACCGGAATCACGGGCATGGGCGATCTTCGCACGCTTGGCGCCATCGGCGGCCGCGCGATCGGCTTCTATGTGACGACGAGCTTCCTCGCCATCATGACGGGTCTGTTCGTGGTGAACCTTATCAACCCGGGCGTCGGCGCGAACCTCGACCTCCTGGAAGAAGGAGCCGCCGCGACGGCTCCTCTCCTGACCAACGCGCCGACCGGAGTGGGCGCGATCCTCTGGCAGCAATTTCAGTCACTGATCCCCAAGAACCCACTCGCGGCAGCATCCAAAGGCGAGATGCTGCCCATCATCACGTTCTCGTTGCTCCTCGGGGTCTTCATTGGTCTCGCCGAACACGCGCACGGCTCGAAGGACGCGAGCGTGGTTCGACGCTTCTTCTCGGGACTCTTCGACGTGATGATGCAGATGACCTTGTTCGTCGTGAAGCTCGCACCGATCGGGGTGTTCGGGTTCACCCTCTACGCGGCAGCGGGCAAGGGGCCCGCGGCGTTTCGTGCCCTCGGGATGTATGTGCTCGCGGTATTCATCGCCCTGGCCATTCACGCCCTCATCACGCTTCCCATCATTCTTCGGGTGGTCGCTGGACGGAACCCACTGGAATACGCGAAACACATGGCCACCCCGCTAATCACCGCGTTCAGCACCGCGTCGAGCAACGGAACGCTTCCGCTAACGATGCAAAGCGTCGAGGCGGCCGGGGTCAAGCCCGAAGTGACCTCGTTCGTGCTGCCGCTCGGAGCAACGATCAACATGGACGGCACGGCGCTCTACGAAGCGGTGGCGGTCCTCTTCATCGCGCAGGTGTACGGCGTTGATCTCAGCCTCGGCCAACAGCTCATCGTTGCGGTCACCGCCCTGCTTGCCAGCATCGGAGCTGCGGGAATCCCGCACGCCGGGATGGTCATGATGGTAGTGGTCCTCAACGCCGTTGGGCTGCCGACGGCCGCGGTGGGGCTGATCCTCGCGGTCGACCGTATCCTCGACATGTGCCGAACGACCGTGAACGTCTGGTCGGACTCGATCGCAGCCGCCGTCGTCGATCGCAGCTGAGCCCGCTCGGTTCAACTCTCCGTGGCTGCGCGCTCGGCAACGGCGCGACGTGCGGCAGCGACGCCTTCGACAATCATCCACAAAAGGAGAGCCAGAAGGAGCACGGCCAATGCAATGAGGGGCACGTTCCCCTGCGCGACGAAAGTCTGAAGGCTCACCAGCAACGCGAGACCGGAGACCGCCATGACGAGCACCATGGGAATGACCAGAGGCCAGACCGGTCGACGGCGCGCGAAGAAGTAGAGCGACAGCGTCAGGAGGGTGAGGGCAGCCAGAAGCTGGTTGCCCGCACCGAATATCGGCCAGAGCACCCAACCCACGGCGGTTTCTTTGCCGGTTGCCGGATCCGGAGTGTCGGCGAACGCCAAGAACATCGCCGGCACGATCGCCGCAACCGTTGCGACGTAGGGATTGGTCAGCGGCTTGATTCGAGTCGCCGCCCCGAGTTCGGCGAGGATGAAGCGCTGAATGCGCACCGCGGTATCGAGCGAGGTCGCGGCGAAGGCGATTACCAACACCGCCATCAGGGTTCGCGCGATCTCCGCCGACAGCCCCACCGCTTCGAGAAAAGCCCCGCCGCCGAGAACGAACGCCGCGGCCTTGTTGCCGCCGGCATGGGCCCAGCTGTCGTAGTACACGGCCCAACTCAAGTCTTCGACCGCGCCCTGCCCCGGGAGGGAGCAGGCCTCGACCAGTGCGATTCCCGCGACGGCAGCAAGAGTGGAGGCAAGCGCGAGCGAACCCTCTCCGAGCATTGCTCCGTATCCAATCGGGCGGGTGTCGGAAAGCTTGTCTATCTGCTTGGAGGTCGTACCGGCAGCGACGAGTCCATGAAACCCACTGATCGCGCCACAGGCAATCGTCACGAAGAGGATCGGAAAGATGGGGGGTGCCCCGGCTTCGGCCGAACGGAACATTGGAGCGTCGAACTCCGGGCGAGAAATGAGCAGCCCGAGGAACAGCAGCCCGAGGCCGACGATGAGTTGGTGGCTATTGATGTAGTCGCGAGGCTGGAGGAGCAGCCAGACGGGCAGAAGGCTCGCGATCGCCGAGTAGATCAACAAGAAGGCGATCCATGCGTTGGTGACAGACTCCTTGTCGAAGCCCATCGCCACGAAGTCGACCGGTACGCGGGTCCCGACCCAGACGAAGAAGTAGAGCACGGCCAGGGCGACGAGAGACGGGATCAGCAGCTTCGAACGCCGCTTGTAGACGAGCCAGCCAATAATGATTGCAACGACGATCTGCACGTTGATCGGGATGACGCTTGTCGGCTGGCTGACGAAGAGTCCGGCGATCGCCATCGAGAATACTGCGAGCACCAGCCAGACCAGCACGAGGACGAAGCACATGAACAAGATCCGCGCGCGTGGGCTCACCGTCTTGGCCGTCACCTCGGCGATCGACTTCCCCTTCTCCCGTACACTCGCCACCAATGCACCGAAGTCGTGGGTCGCTCCCATGAAGATCGTGCCGAGTACGACCCACGCCAACGCCGGTCCCCAACCCCAATACGCGGCTACGCAAGGTCCGATGATGGGCGCCGCGCCGGCGATCGACGTGAAGTGATGACCGAACAAGACCGAGCGCTGCGTCGGCACATAGTCGACGCCGTCTTCGAGCTCGTGAGCCGGCGTTTCGAAGTGTTCTTGATCTCGGTAGATTCGCTCCCCGAGAAAGCGGGCGTAGAAGCGATACGCGAGTACAAACGCGCCCAGAATCAGCACTGCGGCGACAGCGGCCATCCCGGCCGTTGGTGAGCTTTTTCGCGTTGGAGGTCAAGCACAAAGCCGCTTCCCTTTGCTTCGAAAAACGCTAAGGTCCCGCCCATGAGTGGGACTTTTCGACCCCATGGCGTCTGGACGGCGCTGGTGACGCCCTTTTCCTCGGATCGCAACGTCGACGAGGCAGCGCTGCGTCGGCTGGTCGAGTTCCAGGTCAGCGAGGGGGTCGACGGCGTCGTCCCGTGCGGGACGACCGGGGAGTCCCCGACCCTTTCCTGGCAAGAGCACGACAAAGTCATCGAGATCGGGGCAAGCGCCGTCGACGGACGCGCAGGCGTGCTCGCCGGAACGGGAAGCAACAACACCAAGGAAGCGATTCGTGCAAGCGCCACCGCAAAAGAATCCGGTGCGGACGCCGTGCTCCTGGTCGACTGCTACTACAACGGACCTTCGTCGCTCGAGCTTCGAACGGAGTACTACGAGCCGATTCTAGAGGCGGTGGACGGCATCCCGATCGTTCCCTACGTCATTCCTGGCCGAAGCGGCTGTGCGCTCTCCGCGGCGGACCTCGCCGTCCTGCACCTCAACGACCCAAAGAGGGTCCCCGCCGTGAAGGAAGCCACCGGCGATCTGGAGCGCATGCACCTCGACCGCGAGCTTGCCGGTCCGGCGCTGAGCATTCTTTCGGGCGACGATGACATGACGCTCGTCATGATGCGCGACCCTGCGATTCGTGCGTGTGGCGTCATCAGCGTGATGTCGAACCTCGTGCCGGGCACCCTGACATCGATCGTGCGGGCCCAGCAGGCCGATGACGTCGAAGAAACCGATCGACTCGCAGGGGCACTGGCTCCAATCCTGCGCCTCGTCACCTGCAAGACGAAGAGTGTACGGACGCTCCCGAACGGCCAGACAGCCGAGGTCACCGACAAGTTCCGCAACCCGGTACCTCTCAAAACCATGATGGCTGGGCTCGGTATGCTGGCGCCGATCTGTCGCGCACCGCTGGGACGCATGAGCTCTGCGGCGGTCGGCCAGTGCCGCGATGCCCTCCGCAAGGTGCATCAGGCCGACGCCGAAATCCTCGAGCCCATTGAAGAAGCCTTTGACGTGCGCATCGAGAAGCGACTCGAAGACGACGCGGTCTGGTCGGCGCTCGGACGCTGAGACGACTGTGTACGACGCACTCGTTCGGCCCCTTCTCTACCTTCTCCCCGCCGAAGCGGCGCATCACTTTGCCTTCGCCTGCCTGCGATGGTTCGCTGCGATTCCAGGTGTCAGGGGGTGGATGAGGCGTCGCTTCATGTTCGACTCGGAGCAGTCGCACGTGCGGGCGCTCGGCCTCGAGTTCCCGAATCCGGTTGGGCTGGCTGCGGGCTTCGACAAGGATGCCATCGGCTACGAGGCCCTCGGGGCCCTCGGCTTTGGCTTCATCGAGGTCGGTACGCTCACCCAGCAAGCGCAGCCGGGCAATCCGAAGCCCCGACTCTTTCGCCTTCCGAAAGACCGCGCCCTCGTCAACCGCCTTGGCTTCAACAATCGGTCGGCGGCAGGCGCGGGACGACTGCGGAGGCCGAGGGACGTCCTGGTCGGCGTCAACATCGGGAAGACCAAAATCGTACCGGAGTCCGAGGCTGTGGCCGACTACGTGGCGAGCGCCAAGCAAGTCGCGGAGGCTGCCGACTACGTCACGGTCAACGTGAGCTCACCCAATACGCCTGGGCTTCGAAACCTCCAAGCGACGGAGAAACTCAGGCCGCTCCTCGAGGCAGTTCGTGAAGCACTTAATGAAGCGTCGCCCGAGAGACACGTCCCGCTTCTCGTGAAAATCGCGCCGGACTTGGCGGACGCGGACGTCGACGACGTAGCCCGGCTCGCGCTTTCGCTTCGTCTCGATGGGATCATCGCGACCAACACGACCATTGGTCGAGACGACCTTCAGAGCCCTGACGACGAAGTCGCTCGATGCGGCGCAGGCGGGCTCAGCGGCCCTCCGGTCGCCGCTCGGTCGCTCGAGGTACTGAAGCGTCTTCGCGCCATCACAGGCGACCGACTCGTGCTGATCTCGGTGGGCGGGATCGAGACGGCCGATCAGGTCTGGGAGAGAATCCGCGCCGGAGCTACCCTGGTGCAACTGTACACGGCGCTGGTCTATCACGGGCCGATGCTGCCGCGGCGTCTCGCCTCCGGGGTTGCGCAACGGGCCGTCGACGATGGATTCGATTGTGTCCAAGCAGCCGTTGGCGTCGACGCTCCATGGCAGGGCTGAGGCCAAAGAGGTTCACTTCGAGGTCGGGCGACGGTTCCTTTACGCCGGGACCCGAGCGTTAGACACTCTTCAGCGAGGAGGCATCAGATGGGGATCGTTTCTTGGGTAATTTTTGGATTGGTCGCAGGCGCACTTGCCAAGGTGTTGATGCCCGGTGAAGAGGCAAGCGGTCTCCTGAAAACTACGGGACTCGGCATCGTGGGCGCCCTCGCGGGCGGTTTTCTAGGCACCTTCCTCGGTTTCGGCAAAGTCACCGGCTTCAACATCCGGAGCTTCGTCATCGCGATCGCAGGGTCAACTCTCATGCTCTGGGCATACCGACAGCTCAAGAAGAGATAGCTTCATGCGTTGAGCATGAAGTAGATCACGACGCCGGTTACAGACACGTAGAGCCACACCGGTAGCGTCCAACGTGCCAGGCGTCGGTGCGAGGCAAAGCGCTCGTTCGCCGCAAAGTAAAACGTGGTGAGAATCATCGGCAACATCGCGATCGAGAGCAGCACGTGCGAGATCAGGATCGAGAAGTAGACCGTCCGCATCGCGCCTACGCCTTGATAAGACGTGTCTCCGTGGGCGTAGTGGTAGATGACATACCCCACGAGGAAAACTGCCGACGCGGCAAACGCCGAGACCATCAAGCGCCTGTGCAGCTCACGGCGGCCGCTGCGAATCGCGGCGAACCCGAATACGAGCAGCGTGGCTGCCAGCGCATTGAGCGACGCGTTAACCGCAGGCATGAAGCTCAGATCTGCATCGACACCGCCCCCCTCACGAATGATGAGCAGCCAGCCCAAGAAGCCGACCGCCGCGGTCGAGAGCACTGCGTTGAACACCCAAAAACTGCGATCGGATCGTGTGGTCACGCGGCGGAGCGTAGGCTCAAGCCCGCATCCCGGCCAGCGCCTCGTCGACGCGACCAAGGACACCCTGAACCTCGTCGAGCGCGTTGGGCCAATGGGGCGACAGCCGCATGAGTCCGTCGGGCGTGTTGCAAACGACACCAAGTTGCCCGAGCGCCTTGCAGACCGCCGTCAACGGAAACTCTGGGGGCGGGCTGACCGCAAGCAGGGTCGAACGCGCCGAAGGACTCGAGGCGCGATGGCTCACGAAACCTCGCTCGAGCAGTCCCGTCTCGAGGGCATCGAGGTACCGGTTGGCGTGAGCATGAATCGCCGAGGGTCCGAGCTGCGCGATCAATTCGAGCGATGCTCCGAGCGCTGCGAGTCCGATCGCGTTGCTGGTGCCGATTTGGAAGGCTCCCGCGCCGTGCTGCAACGGCTGGTCGTACCGGAGCTGGGATTCGTCACCGATCAGAAAGGCGACCGGGTCTCGGTGACTGAGCCAGCCGGCGAGGCGTGGCACACAGCTCGCGGCTCGGCGATCCGAGACGAAGAGCAACCCCGCTCCCTCGGCACCCATAAGATGTTTATGGCTGCCTGCGCTGAGGTAGTCGATGCCGCACGACACATCGAGAGGGGTCGCCCCAAGCGCCTGGATCGCATCGACAAAAAGCTCGGCGTCGTGTCGAACGCACAGCTCCGCAACTGCTTCGACGGGCATGCGGAGCCCGGTCCTATACTGAACCGCGCTCATGGCGACGAGTCGCACTCCGCGCGCGAGCTCTTTGTCGACTGCGGCGAGCCCCTCTTCGGCCGAGCGTGCGAACGGCTCGAGCGAAACCCACACGAGCTCGAGCCCAAACTCGGCCGCAGCCTGCTGCCATGGCGTCACGTTCGCGGGAAACTCTCCCTCGAACAGGAGTACCCGGTCACCTGGTCGCCAGCGAAGCCCGAAGGCGATGTCGATTACGCCATGACTCGTGTTGGAAACGAACGCGAGCTCGCTCGCAGAAGCTCCGATGAGCGTTGCAAGCTGGTCGCGGACAACCTCGAGCTTCGGGGCCCATTCGACGAAACCAGCCATGCCGCCGCGGCCGTAGGAGGCGCAGATCTCGGCGATCCGGTCGCAGACGGGCGCGGAGAGCGGCGAGATGGCCGCGTGCGCGAGATAGGCGTGGCAGTCGAGATGAGGGAAGAGGGAACGGTCGCCGAACACAGCCTGAGGCATGGCGCACTGTAGTGGGCGACGGGCGCCTTCTGCAATACATCTAGAGTGTGCTTTGAAAGAAACGCCAGGTGGCGACTGCCGCATCGATGTCGTTACTGGTCCGGCCCACCATCGTTTCGGGGAGGTACTGCCAGCCTGACGGCCAGGTGTGTCCCGCCCCCTCGACGACAAACAGCTCTACCTTGCTCGAACCGCGGCAGCCGGTGGCCTTGCGGCGTGCGATGCGACTTCCATCCGCCGGGGAAAAATCGGGCAGCATCGAGGTGTCTACATCCGCGCACTGCTCGTGATTGCGCCAGAAGAGAAACGTGTCTTCGACCGAGATCACTTCACCGTGGTCGACTCCGTCGAATCGGACCATACCTCCGTCGAACGGCACGATGGGATCGTCGGCGCCGTTGATCATCAGCACCGAGATCGGCGCGTCTCCGCACCGTGCCTTCCGCCGGGCAACAGGGCGCGGCATCGCGCCGATGACGGATGTGAAGGCCGTGAGAAGCCCGGTCCGCTCGCAGGCGAATCGATGCGCCATCATGGCGCCGTCCGATACCCCGACCAGAAACACCCCTTGGGGATCTACCTGCTTGCGTTTGAGCAGGTCTCTAATCAGGGTGGTGAGGAACCCGACGTCATCGACCCCTTCGCGCTGGGCGACGTAGCTATCGACCCTCCGACCGTCGTTCCAGTGCCCCCCGACACCCGCCGGGTAGACGACCAAGAAATCCTCTTCCTCGGCCAGCGCGTTTAGTTTGCCGAAGCTGAGTTTGACCGTGTCGTCGTCTTCTCCGAGCCCGCCGTGCAGCACGACAACCAACGGTCGAAGTGATTCGCCAGGGCTCGCGCGCGGATCGGCCACCACCACGTCGCGCAGAATCCCGTCGTGCTTGAAGACGAAGCTCTTCACGATGGCTACGTCGTCCGCGTCTTGTATGGCGGGCGTCCCAGACTTGCACCCAGCCAGGCCGAAGAGACTCGCCAGAAGGCCCAGGCGCAGAAAAGAGCGAACAGCGGCGCAGACGAAGCCGCCGAGCCTAGTCATCGGACTCGCTCTGAAGGACTAGGATCACGTCGCCGCGCGCGACGTCGTCGCCATCGGCCGGTGCGATCGACTCGACGACGGCTGTCGCTGGGAGGTCCGCTCCCTCGTAGGCGAGGCGGTTGAATGTCTTCATCACCTCGAGGAGCCCGATGGTCTGCCCGGTGCAAACCGTGTCCCCAGCGCTGACGAACGGCGGTTCGTCCGGAGCGGGGCGAGTATAGAAGCGACCGCTCATGGGAGCCACGAACGCAGCGCGATCGCCCCGATGTTCGGTATCAGCAGCGAGCCCGCCCGCCGAGCCCGCGACCTCGCGCTCGGTCGACACCCGGATGAGCACGTCTCCGTACTGCACCGGAACCCGTGCTCTGCCGCCACCGATGACTGCGCTGACTCGGCCGAGCAGCGACTCCGGAGCACGCAGCGTCTGCGACACGCCAAGCACGGAAACCGTACCGAGGACCCGACCGGCAGAAACCATCTCCCCCACCGACACCGATGCCGCGAAGATCCCAACCGTCGGTGACGACAGTTCGCTGAGTGAGTCGGCGCCGACTTTGACACGGAGAAGGAGCGGGGTGGTCATGCGCGCCCTCCCCCGAGAAGCACGTCCAAGTCGTGAAGCGACCAGATGCGAGGGTTCTTGATGCGGCGGTGACCGATTCCTTGGTAGCTCATCTCCACCAGAGCACGAAGCCAGTCTTGCAGCTCGTCCAAACGCACGATCTCGTCTGTGTCCATTTGCCGTGCAGCCACGTACGGATCCATGTCGGCCTCGATCCGAGCTTCCACCTCGGCCATCTTGCGTTCGATGGTCTCGCGCTCCTTCGGGTCCTTCGTGACGATCTCGAACTCGTCATCGAGCTTGCTGTTGAACGACGCAATGGCGAGGGTGCGACCCTCCATGACGCTCAGTCGCGAGATCGGAGTAGAAAGCTGAACCACGGGATCGTATGGAAGCCCCGCCATCGCGTAGTACCCCGCGCCCGAAGCCTTGCGAAGGAGCACGGTGAACATGGGCGTCTGATTCGTGCTGTTGGTGTAGATGAGGTTCGACCCGTAGGCGAGAAGGCCATGGCGTTCCGCCTCCGCGCCGATGTCGAACCCGCTGATGTCTTGCAACCAGATGAGCGGAATGCCGTCGCTGTTGCAGGCACGACTGAACGCGCTGATTTTGGCGATGCCTTGGCGATAAAGAATCCCGCTGGGCCTCGGCTCTCCCGGCGACTCCGGGTCGTCGATGAGCCCCTGCCGATTGATCACGAAGCCGGCGTAGAGACCACCGAGACGGCCAACCCCGCAGATCATCTCGCGTCCTACCGTCGGCAGCACTTCCCAAAAAAGGCTTTGGTCGCACAGCCGCGCCAACACCTCTTCTGCGTCGTAGGCCTGACGATGATCCGCTGGAATCAGCCCCGTGAGCTCGGTTGCGGGAAAGTTGGAATCGATTGGTGCGACTCCACCACGATAGAAATCCGCGCCCGAGCTCGGAAGCCTGCCCACCTCGCGTCGCATACACGCGATGAGCGTTTCGTCGTCGGGTACGCGCTCGTCGGCGCACCGCGACTGGTGAACGTGGACTTCGGGACCTCCGATGTCGAGGGAGGTGATGTGTTGGCTCTTAGCCCCTTTGATGAGAGCAGCCCCCGCGATGACCATGTACGCCTGCTCGGTCATGTAGACGCGGTCGCTGATGATCGGCATGTAGCCGCCACCCGCAATGCAGTCACCGAAGACCCCGGCAATCTGCGGGACACCCTCCGCAGAGAGGACGCTGTTCATCTTGAAGATGTGCCCCGCACCGGTCGCGCCCGCGAAGCTCTTGCTCTGCTCGGGTAGATAGAGACCGCTGCAGTCGACGAGGTAGAGCGTTGGGAGCTTGAGGCGGAGCGCCATCTCTTGGGCTCGCTGGATCTTCTCGGGGGTTTTCGGCCACCAGGCGCCCGAGGCGACCGTGTTGTCGTTGGCGATGACGACGCACCATCGCTCTTCGACTCGCATGAACGCCGTGACCACACCCGCAGAGGGCGATCGGAGTCCGTCGAAATCGACGCCGTAGTTCACGAAGGTACCCACCTCGAAGGCCTGTGAACCCGGGTCGGCGAGGCGTGCAAGACGCTCGCGGGTAGTGAGCTTCTCTTTCGCGTGAACACGCTCGACGTACTTTTCACCCCAGCCGGCACGAACCTCGGCACGTCGCTCCTCGAGCTTCGCCGTGAGCGGCTCATGGCGAGCGCGCTCGCGTTCAACCGTCGCCCTGTCGGCGATCGCATCGAGCGGGCGCCCCGTAGGAATCAGCGGGACATGCGCCATTAGTCGCTCCAGCCCGGGATGGACCGGGTGTCGTATTGGTTGGCAATGAAGTCGTCGGAGCCCAGGACTGCGAGATGGAGCGGCACGGTCGTGGCGATTCCTTCACAGCGTAGATCGCGAAGCGCGCCGATGAGCCGCGTGCGGGCTGCCTCCCGGTCTTCGCCCCACGCAATCACCTTGCAGACGAGGCTGTCGTAGTGCGGCGGCACCTCGTACCCGGAGTCGACGTGCGTATCGACCCGTATGCCGCTGCTCTCGTTGCTGTCCGCGCTCCAGGTTTTGATGACTCCCGGGCTTGGCGCGAAGCCGTTCGATGGATCCTCGGCGTTGATACGGCACTCGATCGCATGACCCCGAAATTCGATGTCGTCCTGTGAGAACCACAGCGGTTCCCCCGTGGCAACACGGAGCTGCGCTTCGACGAGATCGATCCCAGTTCGCATCTCACTCACCGGATGCTCGACCTGTAGTCGCGCGTTCATCTCCATGAATCGAAGCTCCCCCTCGTGGTCGAGAAGAAATTCCATCGTGCCGGCTCCGACGTAGCCGATTTCGCGGGTCGCTTTCACCGCGGCCGCGAGCGTGTGCGCGCGCTCCTGGTCGTCGAGCACGATCGCGGGCGATTCTTCGATGAGCTTCTGATGGTTGCGCTGCACGGTGCAGTCGCGCTCTCCGAGGTGCACTACGTGGCCGTAGGCATCGGCGAGAAGCTGAATCTCGATATGACGGCCGCCTTCGATGAGCTTCTCGAGGTAGAGGCGGTCATCGCCAAAGCTCGCCTGGGCCTCTGCCCTTGCGGCATCGAAGGCGTCTTTGAGCGCATCGGCCGAGCGAACCACACGCATGCCTCGTCCACCGCCGCCGCTTTCAGCCTTCAGCAAGACAGGCAGGCCAATCGACTCCGCCACCGCTGCAGCCTCTTCGGCGTCGCGAAGAACCCCGTCGCTGCCAGGGATGAGCTTGAGCCCAGCCTTGGCCATCGCAACCTTCGCGGGCGTCTTGCGCCCGAGCTGCTGCATGACCGCCGGCGGCGGTCCGATGAAGGTCACCCCGTGTACTTCGCAAAGAGACGCGAACAGGGGGTCTTCTGCCAAAAAGCCCCAGCCGGGATGAAGCGCGGAGCATTGCGCCTGCACGGCCGCTTGCACCACCCGCTCACGCGCCAGGTAACTCTGGCTCGAGCGGGAGGGGCCAAGCACGACCGATTCCCTGCCGGTGAGATACGAAGCCCCCCGGTCGGCCTCGGAGACCGCGAATACCGGGGTGACACCAAGACGATCGCAGGTCCTCGCGATGCGCGCGGCGACCTCTCCACGATTGGCGATAAACACGCGCCTGAAACCCGTCACGGGCGCGCACCCTAACACCGCACCCCCCGGCTGAACAGCAGAGCGGGCATGGAAATGCGGTTCGTGTCACATTGAAAACGCCATGTGTCGTCTATTCGGGTTCAGAAGCGTGATTCAGAGCCAGGTCCACCGCTCGCTCCTCGACGCGGACAATGCGCTTGGCACGCAGAGCAAGGACCACCGGGACGGTTGGGGTGTGGCGTACTACGTCGATGGAGCGCCTCACATCACCCGGAGCCCGACGACGGCGATCGACTGCGCCTTGTTTCGCCGGGTGAGCGGCATCGTCGCCTCCGAGACCGTCCTCGCGCACGTGCGCCGGGCGACTCATGGCGAACTCTCGGTGTTGAACTGCCACCCCTTCCAGTACGGCAAGTGGGTGATGGGACACAACGGCGACATCCAAGACTTTGCCGAACACCGCGAGGAGCTGGTACGGCGCGTCGCCCCTCGCCTTCGACGATACATTCTGGGGGACACGGACAGCGAGGTTCTGTTCTTCTTGTTCCTCACCCATCTGTCTCAGCACGGCCCTCTGTCTGGACGCATCGGTGTCGCAGAGGCCTCGACGGCTCTCGAGTCGGCCCTCGCACAGGTGCGGGGAATCTGTGACGTCGACCCGAGCAAGGAGGCGTCCCTGCTCACGACGATCGTGACCGACGGTACGACGATGGTTGCCACGCAAGGCGGCAAGGAACTCTACTGGTCGACTTACAAGACACGCTGTGGCGATCGAGAGACCTGTCCGAGCCTATCGCCGGAGTGTGAGGCGCCCTCCCAGAGCGGATACGTGAACCATCTAATCTTTTCGAGCGAAGTCATCGAGGGCGAGAACATTTGGTTGCCCCTCGAACCGGGCGAGCTCATCGGCGTGGACTGGCGGATGAAGGTCCTGCGTACGAACGGCCAGCGCCACCTCGCCGTGGTCAACTAGGATTCGTCCCGGCGATTCTGATGGATGAGGTCTACAAGAGCCCCCTGAACCGCGAGGTCCCACTCGCAGGTTCCGAAGAGTTCAAGCCAGTCGAGATCGGCCCGCTCGAGGTTTGGCCCCCGGTGGTGCTCGCGCCGATGGCAGGTGTGACCAACTGGCCGTTTCGAGCGATCTGCAGGCGCTTCGGCGCTGGACTCTACGTGAGCGAGATGGTGACCGCTCGACCTCTGGTGGAAGGTCGCTCCAAGAGCCTGATGCTCGCGGAGTTTGGTGCGGACGAAACGCCGCGCAGCCTACAGCTGTACGGCGTCGACCCACACTACGTGGGCGAGGCGGTTCGTTGGTTGGTCGGCGAAGGACGCGTCGACCATATCGACATGAATTTCGGTTGCCCGGTCCCGAAGGTCACACGCAAGGGTGGTGGATCGGCGATTCCCGCCAAACCCAAACTCCTTGCCAACATCGTTCGCGCGGCCGTGCGTCACGCCGAAGCGATCCCGGTGACAATCAAGTTCCGGATGGGCATCAACGACTCACTGCTGACTTTTCAAGACGCAGGGCGTATCGCCGAAGAAGAGGGATGCGCGGCCGTTGCGCTCCACGCGCGCACCGCGGCGCAGCTCTACGACGGCGAAGCCTGCTGGCCGGCGATCGGCGAACTGAAGAGCCAGGTCAAGAGCATCCCGGTCTTGGGCAACGGTGACATCTGGGAAGCCCATGACGCCCTTCGCATGATGCGCGAGACGGGCTGCGACGGCGTCGTGATCGGGCGTGGCTGTCTCGGTCGACCGTGGTTGTTTCGGGACCTCGCGGCGGCGTTTGACGGAATCGAGCCTCCGAACCCCCCACGTTTCGGTGAGGTTGCCAAGATCGCTCTCGAGCACGCATCGCTCCTGTGCGACTGGGCGGGTGAACCGCATGCAATGCGTATGTTTCGGCGCCACAGCAGCTGGTACACCAAGGGCTTCCGCGGCAGCGCCAAGCTTCGAGCGCGCCTCATGCAGGTTCGCGAGCTCGAGGAGCTCGGGAAGGTGCTCGGTTCCGTCGACCCCGAGGAGCCCTTCCCGCCGGAAGCCATGCGCGTTCCCAGGGGCAAGACCGCAGGACGCCAGACCGTGTCACTCCCAGAAGGCTTCCTCGAAGACCGTCTGGTCGACGACACGCCGCCAGTGCACCTCGACATCCCCGCTCTCGCCGGCGGCTGAGCGGCACCCTCAGCCGCAACGAACCGCGAGGCGCTTCTGGAGGCGAGCGACGCGTTTGGCCTGAGCTTCCTCGCCTTCGGCCAGCCCCGTATGCCGGGCGTACTCGAGCGCTCGACCCGGATCTTTGCGCCTGTGCTCGCAGTACTTGCTCAGTCCAAGCGCGACCGTAGCCCGAAGCGTGTCTTCGTCCGCCGCCCCGAACGCATCGAGAAGCGCTTGCTCTTCCGCTTCGAGCAATCCGTCGCGGCGAGCAAGGCGGGCCTTTAGAAGGCAGGCTTCCACCGTACACTCCGCCTCTCCCCCTCCCTCTGCAGCGGCGCTCGCAAACTCGCCGGCCCGTCGCGCGTCGCCAGTTCGTTCAGCAACTTTCGCGTACGCGAGGTGATCGCGCGGATCGTCAGACTGATGAACCGCATCGAAATGCGTCACCAGGGCACCGAGGAGCGCAGCGAGTGCGATCAGGTCGTTGGCATTGTGTTCGATGATCTTCGCAAGAGGCGGGACCTCCCTGCCATCGAGATAATCGAAGTAGAGCTGAGGAATGAGTGCTCCCGAAACGTCGTCTTGACGAAACATGCCAAGCACTTGCTTTTCGACCTCGACCAGCCGCACGGAGCGCAAGCGCGGACGAAGAACACGCCGCGCACAATGCAGCAGGTCGAGATGGGGCGGCAGCTCCGGGGCGCAAACACGGTTCATGACGAAGCGGGTGCGCAAAAGCGGCCAATCGAACGCTTTTCCATTGAACGAGACCAGACACGAGCAGCGTTCGATGCGTTCGCGAAGCCAGTGGAGCATCGGCGCTTCACGTCCGAGCTCCGGAAGGAAGAGCTGCTGGACGCGGAGCGACTGATCTTCGAACCAGGCGAGCCCAATCAGGAAAGGCACAGTGCCCGCACCGCCCGCAAGGCCGGTGGTCTCGGTGTCGAAGAAGACCGCGTTCTGGAGGTTGACCCCTTCGAGACTGGGATCGAGCGCGAGCTGGGCAAGGCGCGCCGTAGACACCTCGAGCGCACGCGCGACGGGCGCTTTGCCATGGTGATGATGAGGCTCGAGGTACTCGTCAATCAGGTGGAGCTCTCCGTGCTCGGTCTGCAGGCGCTGTCCTGGCAATGCGCCCCGCACCGACGCCACGTCCATCGTCCGAGGAGGCGTTCGCTGAAGACGACCGAGGCTTCGTGTGATCGACATCGGTTGCTCAATGGGTAGTGCCGACGCCGACGGCGTCGAGAATGCCAAGGACCAACTTCTTGCGGGCCGCCTCGAGGTCATCGTCCCCGGCGGCGTCTGGCCCGATGCAACCGGGGCAACCCTCTTCGCAGGCACAGCTCTCGATGAGATGCCGCGCCCGACGCAAGAGCTCTTCGCGATCTTCGAACAAGCGGGGCGCAAGTCCTATCCCACCGGCGACCGTATCGTAGAGGAAGATCGTGGGATCGTATCCGGGCCCCTGCCCATTGCCTGGTGCGGTATCGTCTTCGGTGCGACTGCCGAGCGTGTGGCCGAGGTCGCGGGGGTCGACCATGAGACCGACCGACCCAACTACGTGCATGGCCTTGGCTAGACCGCGAAGTGCATCGACGACGATTGCACGCGGCTCCGGCTGGCTTTGCACGAAGTCCTCGGGGAACGTGAGCCAAAAGCCGGTGCTGTGCTTCTGCATTTCAGGCAGGTGGACCTCTCCGTAGCCCACGTTTTCGTGCGTGTGGAACTTGATTTTCTTGTAGCCGACGACCTTCTCGACGACGCTCACATCACCGAGACCAACATCGAGCGGGACGACATCGAGATCGACGATCGCGGCTTGATCCTGCTCGAGCACGGTGACTTTGCTGTGCGTCATCGCGGTTGTGTAGTAGTCGGGCTTGACGCGACGGACGAACGCCTTGTGGTTCTCGAAATCCAGCCGTTCGACCTGGTACTGGCCGCCTTCGTGCTGATAGATCGCCTGCTCGTGAAGCATCGTGTGAGTGCTGCGCCAGTCCATCTCGGCGATGGTGCGCGAACCATCGAGGTCGATCACGACGAAGTTGTCCCAGCTTGCGCTTCGAAGCGAGACGGCGTTGGCAGGGTAGCTGTCGGCCGCCCAGTGGTAGACTGAGCCGTTTGCACTCGCAGTCGGATGCACGACGCCATTGTCGGCCAGGTAGTCGAGCGCCTCGGCGAGAGCGCCATCGGGCACGTCGCCGTACACGTCATTCGACTCGAATGGAAGCTCGAACGCCGCGCACTTCAGATGCTGGATGAGGATCTCGATGTTGTCGGGGTCGATTCGCGCGTGCTCGATCGGCGCAGACACGAGCTGCCTCGGGTGTCGGGCGACATACTGATCGACGGGATTGCTCGAAGAAACGAGCACGGACAAAGAAAGATCGCGTCTTCGCCCTGCCCTCCCAAAGCGCTGCCAAAGCCCTGCCATCGTGCCCGGGTACCCTGCGCACACGACCGCATCGAGAGCCCCGATATCGATGCCGAGTTCGAGCGCGTTGGTCGCGACCACGCAGCGGATCTCGCCTGCCCGCAACGCAGCTTCTATCCGTCGTCGGGTGTCGGGCAGGTACCCACCGCGGTAAGCATGAATTGCCGACGGGTCGATGTGATCGCTAGCGAGTTTGTCGCGCAAGTACTTGAGCATCACCTCGACGCCGTTGCGCGAGTTTCCGAACACGAGCGTGGTAACGTCGGCACGCACCAGGTCTCGAGTGAGCCGTACCGCGGTCTTGATGTAGCTCTGCCGAATGCCGAGTTCGGCGTTGACCACCGGGGGATTGTAGACGAGGACCTTGCGCGGCCCGGTCGGAGCGCCACTTTCCGAGATGAGCTCCACAGGCTCCCCGCACAGGCGCTCCGCATGCTCTTTGGGGTTGCCGATGGTCGCCGACGCGAAGAGAAACGTCGGCGTCGAGCCGTGAAATCGCGCGATACGATTGAGCCGTCGAATCACGTTGGCGAGGTGTGAGCCGAAGACGCCGCGGTAGCTGTGCAGCTCGTCGATCACGACATACCGCAAACTCGAGAACAGCCGCGCCCAGTTGGTGTGGTGGGGCATGATCCCGGCATGCAGCATGTCTGGGTTGGTGAGGATGATGCTCGCGCGCTGACGGGCGGCACGGCGTGCATCGGGCGGGGTATCACCGTCGTAGGTCACGGCGCCGAGGCCGAGACCGGAATCATGCATTAGCCCTCGGAGTGACTCTTCCTGATCGCGCGCAAGGGCCTTGGTGGGGAAGAGGTAGAGTGCTTTTGCGCTCGGCTCCGAGGCCAGCGCCTGAAAGACCGGCAGGTTGTAGCAAAGGCTCTTGCCAGAAGCAGTCGGCGTGGAGACCACGAAATTGGTACCCGCGGTGCCGAGTGCGAACGCACGCGCCTGGTGGCTGTAGAGCTCAGTGACGCCGCGCTTGCGCAGCGCTTCCTGTACCCCCGCTACCAGCCCTGGAGGCATCGGGGCGGGGCTAGCCTCCCGAGGCTCGACGTCGTGCTGCCAGACGACGTTGCGCCAGGTGCCGTCGCCAGCCCACCGTTCGAGCGTTCCCACCACGCCCGAGGGCTTTTCCCAAGGCTTTTCGACGCGGCGAAACGCCCGCCCCAGCTCCCCCACTGCGCTCATGCGCAGCACTGTACGGCTGTGTAGTCCACTCGGTCAAGAAAGGACTCGCGGGATGACCGGACCGCAGGGCCAATCGTCTCTCAGCGCAATCGCATGACGTCAGTACGAACCGGGCCGGAGTCTTTCGGGGGGTACCTCGCCAAGATAGGGAAGGCCGAGCTGCTCCCACACTCCAGAGACGATTTGGTCGTCCAACTCGATGCGGTCGATGTACTTGATGTTCTTGTAGCCCAGCAATCGCGGAATCACCATCCGCAGCGGGAAGCCGTGATCGAGCGGCAAGGTCCTCTCGCCGACGCCATAGCCGAGCATGCTGCGTCGTTCTAGAGCGACATCGAGGGGAAGGGACTCGACGTAGTCGCCTTCGAACATGTGAAAAGTAACGTAGCGTGCCGATGCCTTCGGTCGACATCGTTCGAAGAGCTGGGACAGATGCAACCCGTTCCACGGAATGTCCTCGACGGACCACCCCTCGACACAGTGCAGATCGGTGAGCTGATCCTGCCGCTCCAGGCACACCAAGTCGGTGAAGGAGAAGACCTGCGGCGCCTCGACGAGACCGTCGACAGTGAGGCGCCATTCAGCCAAGACCGAGTCGAGCTCCGGGGTGACGAAACTGCGCACCGGCCACTCGGAGTCGAGCCGTCCGTCAACGGTGCCGGGGGCAAACGGAAAGGTCTGCGCGCCCTGGCAGAGCGCTTCATTGGTTGGAGCGCCACCGCAGGCTCTCAGCACATCGGCTCCCAGACTGAGCGTGACTGCCGCTCCAAGCCATTCAAGCGCGGTTCGCCGGGTAATTGTGGTTGCCGAAATCCGCGCACTTTTCATCGTCGAACCAATGCGCCCGCGAGAGTGCCTAGGTTAAGTCGTCTGGGCAACCCGAGGTCCGTGGTGGGTTCGACCGCGTTAGAGGCACAGCCGTGCGCACATTATGCGGGGCACGCTTACCGGCTTGAATCACTCCCAGACTGTGCCTAACCTGTCCCTGAGATCGTTAATGAGGACATTGGGAATCGAGAGATGCAGGTCCGCGCGCCCATGCGGCAAAGCGCCGAGGGGACCCACCAACCTCGCCCAGGTCTCGATGGTAGCTCATCCTCTGCCTAGCAGGGTTGGCCCATGAAGGTCGCGATACTCGCGGGGGGGCTCGGTACGCGTCTTGCCGAGGAGACCGAATTAAAACCGAAGCCGATGGTCGACGTTGGTGGCGAGCCGATCCTCAGCCATCTGATGCGATTCTACGCGAGCCAGGGCTTCGACGAGTTCGTCGTGGCGCTCGGATACAAAGGACACGCCATCAAGCGCTACTTCGTGGAGCTGACCACGCTCGGCGGCAGCCTATCGCTGAAGCTCGGTGGGCCGGCCCGGGTTGATCGCCGCGACCCGCCGGCCGAGGGCTGGCAAATCGACCTCATCGAAACCGGGGTCAAGACCCAAACCGGCGGGCGTATCAAGCAGCTTCGCCCGTTTCTCGGCGAAGGAACCTTCATGCTGACCTGGGGCGACGGATTGTCGGACGTCGACCTGCAGGCCTTGCTCGCCTTTCATCGATCGCACGGCAAGCTGGCTACGGTGACCGCGGTCCGGCCGCCCGCTCGATTCGGCCATCTCGAATTCGACGGGGACCGGGTCGTCGAGTTTTCCGAGAAACCGCAAACAGCCGAAGGCTGGATCAACGGCGCGTTCTTCGTGCTCGAGCCTGGCGTATTCGACTACATCGAGGACGATCGTACCGCGTGGGAGCGCGAGCCCATGGAGGGGCTTGCGCGGGACGGCCAGCTCATGGCCTATCGGCATGACGGGTTCTGGCAGTGCATGGATACCCTCCGCGACAAGAAGCGGCTCGAGCGACTCGTCGAGGAAGGCTCGCCCCCCTGGAAGCGATGGGAGCCATGAAGGTTCTGGTCACGGGGCACCTCGGCTACATCGGGACGAGGCTCGTCCCGGCGCTGCAACGCGCTGGGCACGAGGTGGAGGGTCTCGACAGTGACCTTTATCGCGCCTGCACCTACGCCGACGGAGGCGCGATCGTCGACGTACCTTTCATCGACGGCGACGTGAGGGATGCCACCCGAGATCAGCTCGAGGGCTTCGATGCCGTGGTGCATCTTGCCGGTCTGAGCAACGATCCGCTCGGGGACCTCGACCCGGCCTTGACCCTCGAGATCAATCACCGCGCGACGGTCCGCTTGGGTGAACTCGCGAAGGCCGCAGGGGTCAGACGATTCGTGTTTTCCTCGTCGTGCAGCAACTACGGCGCCGGCGGCAGCGACGTGCTGACCGAGACTTCACCGGTCAACCCAGTCACTCCGTACGGGCACTCCAAGGTTCTCTCGGAGCGCGACCTTTCGGCACTCGCGGACGAGAGTTTTTCGCCGGTCTATCTGCGCAACGCGACGGTCTATGGTCTCTCGCCGCGCCTTCGGTTCGATCTTGTCGTCAACAACTTGGTTGCCTGGGCCACGACAACCGGCGAGGTTCGCCTCAAGAGCGACGGCAGCGCGTGGCGCCCGCTAGTTCATGTCGACGACGTCTGTGACGCGTTCGTCGCGGCGCTCGCCGCACCGCGCGAAGTCGTGCACGACCAGGCGTTCAACATCGGCTCGACCCAAGAGAACTTCCGCATTCGCGATGTCGCGGTGCTCGTCGGTCAGGCCGTCCCGGGAAGCCGGGTCTCGTTCGCCGAGGGCGCGACCGCCGACACGCGCAACTACCGAGTGAGCTGCGACAAGGCGAAGACGATGGGGTTCTCGGCCAACTGGACGGTTCCCAAGGGCGCCGTCCAGCTACACGAGAGCTTTCGTCGGAGCGGCGTCACCCTCGCCGAATTCGAGGGGCTCCGCTACCGACGGATCTCTCATGTGCAGCACCTGCTCGACACCGGAGAAATCACACCGGAACTGCGCCGGCGAGAAGCCACGGCCGCCGGAAGCCGATCGTGAACGCCACGAGAACGCTCGCCGACGCATGCGTCGGCGCTTCTTGTCGCTCATGCGGCACGAGCGGCTTGGAGCCGGTCCTCGATCTCGGACTGATGCCTCTGAGCGACGGCTTTTTGACCGCGGAGCAGCTGGCTCAGCCGACCCCACGCTTCCCGCTCCAGGTCGGTTTCTGCCCGCACTGCACGCTGGTACAGATTCTCGAAACCGTGCCGCCCGAACAACTGTTCGGAGCCGACTATCCATACTACTCGTCCTTTTCTGAGAGCTGGCTCGATCACTGCCGAGACAGCGCCATCGCGCTCGCAGCGGAGCACGCGCTCGGGCCCCAGAGCCTCGTCGTGGAGCTCGCGAGCAACGACGGCTACATGTTGCGCAACTTCGTCGAGCGAGGGATACCCACGCTCGGCGTCGACCCTGCGCCCGGCCCTTGCGAAGCTGCTGCAGCGCTCGGCATCGAAGTGCGCTGCGCGTTCTTCGACGAAGCGTTGGCCCGTGAAATCGCAGCCGAAGGTCGACGGGCGAACCTGATTCTTGCGAACAACGTGCTGGCGCACGTCGCTGACACCAACGGTTTCGTGAGCGGCATCAAGACGATGTTGGCACCAGGCGGGGCCGCAGTGATCGAGGTCCCGTACGTGGTGGACCTCATCGAACACCTCGAGTTCGACACGATCTACCACGAGCATCTTTGCTACTTCTCGGTCCATGCGCTCGATGCGCTTTTCTCGCGTCACAACCTCGCACTGAACCGCGTGGAGCGGCTCTCGACCCACGGTGGCTCGCTCAGACTGCACGTGTTCCACGAGCGTCGCGCGCGACCGACCGTCGACGCGCTGCTCGAGAGCGAGCGCGAACGCGGAGTAGATGGAGCGGCGTACTACGCGGAGTTCGCTGCTCGAGTCGAGTCGCTCAAGCAAGAACTCATCCGCCAGCTCGCCTCCTGGCGAGGCAGCGGCAAGACCATCGCGGCCTACGGCGCGGCCGCCAAAGGGACGATCCTCCTCAACTACGTCGGAATCCACCGCGATACGGTGGACTTCGTGGTGGATCGCAACGTGCACAAGCAGGGCAAGTTCGTTCCCGGGGTCGATCTGCCGATCGAAGCGCCGGAGCGACTGCGCGCAGAACGCCCCGACCTCGTCTTGCTGTTGCCCTGGAACCTCCGCAGTGAGATCCTCGCTCAGGAGTCAGAGTATCGCGACGCCGGGGGCCGTTTTCTGATCCCGGTTCCATGGCCGGAGGTGGTGTGATTCCCGCTGAGGAAGAGACCGTGCGGCTCGTTACGTATCCCGCGCTTCGACGGGAGGAGGCGGTGTGCCCCAACTGCGACGGGCGCGGACTCGAGAGCTTCTATGCAGTCACTTCGGTACCTGTGAACTCATGCGTTCTTCTCGACACTCCCGAGGCGGCAAGAGCGTATCCCCACGGCACTCTGGATCTCGCGCACTGTGACGGCTGCGGCTTCGTCACCAATCTGGCGTTCGACGCTGTGGCGACCGAATACAGTGCTCGATACGAAGAGACCCAGGCATTTTCGGCCACTTTCAACCGTTTCGCACGCGGACTCGCAGAACGCCTAGTCACCGACTACGCCGTGCGTGAGCGGACGGTGCTCGAGATCGGCTGCGGCAAAGGCGAGTTCCTCGTCGGCCTTTGCGAAGCTGGCAATAATCGCGGTATCGGAATTGACCCCGGCTATCGACCGGAGCGAACCAGCTCGCCAGCAGCCGAGCGAATCGAGTTCATCCAAGACTTTTACGACGAGCGCTACGCGCATCTGGATGCGGACATCGTCGTGTGCCGCCACACCCTCGAGCATATCGCACCCACTCGGGCGTTTCTGACGGCGCTCCGAAGCAATCTCGAACGACGGCCGGACGCGCTGGTATTTTTCGAGCTCCCCGAAACCCTGCGAGTGCTTCGCGAGGGCGCCTTTTGGGACTTCTACCATGAGCACTGCAGCTACTTCACACCAGGGTCGCTGGCGCGTCTGTTTCGGCAAACCGGTTTCGACCTGCTCGAGCTTAGTTTGGACTACGACGATCAGTACATCGTGCTGGTGGCGCGTCCGGCGTCGGGGCCAACCGCGCCTGCGCTAAGCCTCGAACATGACCTCGCAGAAACAGCCTCGGCCGTCTCCGCATTTCCTGCGCGGTGCGCCGAGCGAATGGAGTACTGGCGCAACGAGATCGCGGAAAGCGTCGCCGCTGGGCGGGGCGTAGTGCTCTGGGGCTCGGGTTCGAAGGGCGTCGCCTTCTTGACGACTCTCGGTGGTCTGCCAGAGGTCAACGCAGTGGTCGACATCAACCCGCACAAACACGGCAAGGCGATGCCTGGTACCGGGCACCCCATTGTCGGCCCGGAAGAACTCGAGGTGCTGGCCCCGGGCCTCGTCATCGCCATGAATCCCGTCTATCGCGAAGAGATCCAGCGTGACCTGGATCGCCTTGGTCTAGACGCCCGCCTGGTGACGCTATGAGTCCAAGCGAGGGCCGATTCGTCTCCCGCAACCCCGGCGCCCGCACGCTGGTGGTGAGCCTTCGGCATCTGTTGCCGCGCCCGAATCGGGCGTGCAACTACGAGTTCGAAGACATGGTGGCGTCCATCGACCGTGCGGACGTCTGGGGACCTACAGAGGCGTATCCCGTCAACCCACGGGCGCAACGGGCGGTGAGACGGTTCCTCCCTGCCCCGCTTCAACTAGGTGGTAAGACCCCGGTGGACCGCGAGTACGACCTGCTGTTCGTGTGCTGCCAAGACCCAAGCGACCTCTACCTGCTGGGACCGCTCGGCGCGTTGCAGGCTAGGTGCGCCAAAACCATCTGCTGGATCGACGAGCTCTGGGCGCACCGTATCCCCTGGCGACGGGGCGAGATGCGACTGCTGTCGACGTTCGACCTCGTCGTACTTGGCTGTCAACAGAGCGTGGCGCCAGCGATCGCCCACGGAGCGGGCAACGTCGTGTACTCGCCCCCGGGCGTCGACGCGCTGCGGTTCAGTCCCTGGCCCGAGCCGGTCCCTCGAGTCATCGACGTGTACAACATGGGCCGCCGCGCACAGGCCCAGCACGATGCGCTCCTCGCACAAGCAAACGCCGAGGACTGGTTTTATCTCTTCGATACCTTCGCCGCTGGGAACTGCTCCGAGCCCAAGGCACACCGTGCGCAGCTCCGAAATCTGATTCAGCGCAGTCGCTACTTCGTCACCAACGCCGCGAAAGTGAACGCGCCGGGCGATACTGGTGGCCAGGAAGAGGTCGGCTTTCGCTTCTTCGAGGGCGCCGCCGGCGGCGCGGTCCTCATCGGACAGCGTCCGAACGCGCCCACCTATCCCGAACTCTTCGGGTGGGAAGACGCCGTGATCGATTTGCCCACCGCCGCCACCGACGTGCGTCCGTACCTCGAGCACCTCGAAAGCGACCCAGAGCGGGTCGATCGCATTCGCCGACGCAACGTGCGCCAGTCGCTCCTGAGACACGACTGGGCATATCGTTGGGCGCAGCTCCTCGAACTGACCGGTCTCCGAGCCGACCCCAAACTGGAACGCCGCCTCGAAGACCTGTCGCTGCTCGCGCAGACGGTATGGCCGGGCGGGATGCAGGGCAGCGCCCCGCGCGACGGCAAGGCCCCGAAGGCGGCAGCGCGCGAAGCTTGACGATGACAGCTCCCACGCTTTCAGACTAGCCTCTCCACGATGACGGACTCCGGTAAGAAGCAACCAACCTCACGGCTGCTCAACGCCATGCTCGAACGGCTCGATGTCGATGAGGTGCTCGATCAAGTCGAGGTGAACCAGCTACTCGACCGGATCCTCGTCGACCGACTTCTCGACCGCGTCGACGTCAATCGCCTGCTCGATCGGGTTGAAGTCGACGAGCTTCTCGACCGCGTCGACGTCGACCGACTGCTCGACCGCGTCGACGTCGACCGACTCCTGACCCGGGTCGACGTCGACGCCTTGGTACAGCGTGTCGACATCGAATCGATAACCAGCAGAGCCAAAGTCGGCCAGCTCGTTGCTCGAGGAACCACGGAATTCGCAGAGTCGACGCTGGACGTCGCACGGCGGCAAGCAGTGGGGCTCGACACACTGGTGGTCCGCTTCGTCGACCAGCTGCTTCGGCGCGACCCCGACACGCAGCCCGACGGCCCCCCACACCTCGTCCCCGAACGATTCGACGCAGCCCCTTCGCGCGAACTGCCGACGCGCGCGATCATCAGCGGTTTTTATGCTGGGCCGGTCTCTAGACTTCTGGCCTACCTCATCGATTCGGCCGTTGCCTTTTCCGCGTTCGGATTGGTCGCAAGCGCGATCGTAGGGTCGATCAACGCGGTGCTCGGTATCTCGCTCGAGTGGGACTGGCGGGCTGGGGCGCTAGGGCTGCTCGCGTTCTCCAGCTGGCTGTTTCTTTATGCGTGGATTGGCGTCGCGCTTGCCGGCAAGACGCTCGGGATGAGTATCGTTGGGATTCGGGTGGTCTCCGCGGAGGGCCGACCGGTCACTCCCGTCAACGCGGCCGTGCGCACCTTGGTGTTGCCGATCAGCATTGCGTCGGTTGTCGGTCTCGCCGGCATCGTGTTCGATTCGAAGCAACGCGCCTTGCACGACCGTGTCGCCACGACGGCAGTCGTGCACGACTGGGGCGACCGACCCGCGGAACTCCCCGCTCCGCTCACTGCCTGGCTCGTCGATCGCGGTGTAGACACCGAGTCACCAACCGGTCATCACGCGAAAAAGCGGGGCTGAAGGCTTTCGCATCGCTTCCGACGCTTGTGTGCAGGAACGGAGGGCTCTAGAACGAGCGTATGGCACATACAATGATTCGAGCCCTCGCTTTCGTCGCTGTGTTCGCGTTTGCGACAGCAGCGTCAGACGCATCCGCACGCTGCCCGGGTGAGGGGGACAAGCCCTCCGAGCCCACCACCTATTGCCCCGGCGACGGTGAGAAGCCGACCGAGCCGACGACGTTTTGCCCAGGTGACGGCGAGAAACCAACCGAACCCACGACTTGAGGCGCGAGAATCGGTTCGAAATCGGCGGAGTGCTCTCTGCCACAAAGCTGTAACGGCTCGTTCTTCACTCAAAGAGAACGAACACAGCTTTTATATATGGTTTATTCAAGCACGCAGCGCAGCTACCCTCTAACGAAGGGGGAGCTGCAATGACGTCGGATCGTATGATGCCTGGGGTGACGCTCTCGGAGTCGGCCGAGGCCGTCCTCCGGGAAGCCCGTTCAACGACGTTCGTAGGCAGCGTCGAGGAGCTCTTCTCGCTCGCGGTTCCACAAAGCGAGACCGACGAGCGGGGCAATTTCGTCGTTGGATATGACGTTCCCGACAGAGGCTTCGTTCCCGAGATGCGCGTCTGCCGTGTGCGCAACGGGCTGAGCGCGAACTACCTCGAACCGTACATGCGACGGCGAGACCCAGACTGCATGGTGATCGCGGACGACCAGCCCACCGGCAAGGACATGTGGACGGAGCGATTCCCCGACCTGCGCTGGGCCGATGTTCGGCAAGAAACGTTCGATTGGCTCAAGACGCAGGACCTCGCTTGTTTCTTCTTTCACGCGGGCCTCGCGGGCAAGGGCACGGAAGCGGTGGCGATTTGTCCGGCCAACGCTGCGGTGTTCGCACTTGGTCTCGCCATGCTTCAGGGGATCATTCCCTTAGACGAAGTCGACGAAGAGTTTTTCCACGAGGCGATTCTGTACGTGGCGCCCCCATTTCGACATACGCATTTCGCCGGGCGCCAGGTCGTCGTGCATAATCGACGCGACGAGCTGCACGAACTCTTCAGCTACAATCTCTATCCCGGCCCCTCGGCCAAAAAGGGGATTTACGGCGTCCTGCTGAACCGTGGGGAAGAAGAGGGCTGGGTGACGGCGCACTGCTCGACTGTCCGTGTGGTCACCCCCTACGACAACACCTGCACCCTCATGCATGAAGGTGCCTCGGGCGGCGGCAAGAGCGAGATGCTCGAGCAGATCCATCGCGAGCCAGACGGTCGCCTGCGCCTAGGGACCAACACAGTCTCTGGCGAGTCGTACTATCTCGTGCTTCCGCGTGCCTGTCAGCTGCACCCGGTGACCGACGACATGGCGCTGTGCCACCCCGACTACCAGAAGCCGGACGTGAAGCGACTCACGCTGTTCGATGCCGAAGACGCCTGGTTCCTGCGAGTCAACCACATCACGCGGTACGGCACCGACCCGCACCTCGAACGCATGACGGTGTCGCCTCCTTCGCCGCTGCTGTTCCTCAACATCGACGCGATGCCTGGAAGCACCGCGTTGATCTGGGAGCACATCGAAGACGAACCGGGTCACCTGTGCCCGAATCCTCGGGTCATCGTACCGCGCGCCGACTACCCGAACATAGTCAACGAACCGGTCACCGTCGACGTGAGGAGTTTCGGTGTCAGGACTCCCCCCTGCACCCGCGAGCACCCTTCGTACGGCATCCTCGGAATCATCAACGTGCTGCCCGCCTCGTTGGCTTGGCTATGGCGCCTAGTGGCCCCGCGCGGGCATGCCAACCCGTCGATCGTAGACAGCGACGGAATGAAGAGCGAGGGAGTGGGAAGCTACTGGCCGTTCGCGACGGGCCGCGCAGTGGCCCAGGCGAACCTGCTGGTCGATCAGATCCTCGAAACGTCCGACACGCTATTCGTCTTGCTCCCGAACCAGCACGTCGGCTGCTGGAAGACGGGCTTCATGCCGCAGTGGATCGTGCGGGAGTACCTCGCGCGTCGGGGCTCCCACAACTTCTCGGTCGAGAGCCTGATTCCCGCGCGGTGTTCGTTGCTCGGGTACGCTCTCGCGCACATGCAGATCGAAGGAACCGAGATCAGTCACGACCTGCTTCAGGTCGAGACGCAGCCCGAGGTGGGAGTAGAAGGCTACGACGCCGGCGCCTCCATCCTCGAGAGCTTCTTCAGACGAGAGCTCGACCCCTACCTCGAAGAGAGCGACCTTCATCCGCGCGGCAAGCAAATCATCGAAGCCTGCCTTGGCGGAGCGTCGATCGGTGACTACGAACGACTGAGCCTGCGATGAAAGTCGGAATTATCGGCATGGGTTGGGTCGGAGCAAGCATTGCGAGCTCGACACTTCACACCGGCACGGCGACCGAGCTCCTGCTCAACGACGCCCGCCCTGGACTCGCCGAAGGGGAGGCCATGGACCTTCGTCACGGAGGCTCCTTCTACCCCTCCGCGGCGGTGAGCGAAAGCTCGATCGAAGAGATGGTCGATGCCGATGCCGTCGTGATTACCGCGGGCAAGGGCGGAGGCCCTGAGCAAAGTAGACTCGAGCTGCTGAAGACCAATGCGGACATCGTACGAGATATCGCCGGACGGCTTCGCGGAATGCAGGGTCTGCTCGTCATCGTCAGCAATCCGGTCGACGTTCTGACTCGTGTCGCCGCCGACGCCTCGGGCCTCAGCCACGACCGCGTGATCGGGACGGGGACGATGCTGGACACTGCACGTCTTCGCCAAGCACTGGGCCGACGCCTCGACCTCGACCCACGGTCGGTGCACGCCCAGGTCATCGGCGAGCATGGAGACTCGGAGGTCGTCCTGTGGTCGAGCGCTCACATCGGAGGCATTCCGCTGAGGGAGTGGCCAGGCTGGACGACGGAAGACGAGGCGGCCATTGCGCACGAGGTGCGTAATTCGGCCTATGAGATCATCCGCCTGAAAGGCGCGACCAACCACGCGATTGGAGCGGTGACCGCGGCTCTTCTTCGCTGGTCGCTGCGCGGGACAAAGCGCATCCTGACGATTAGCCGGATCCAGAATGGGGTAGCAGGCCTTCGCGACGTTGCGATCTCGATGCCCACCATCGTTGGCACCGAGGGAGCGGTCCAAGTGCTCGCGCCCGCCATGAACGAATCGGAATGGGCCGCCCTCCATCGATCGGCGGAGGTCCTCGCCGACGCCTACGCCGCAGTGACCGGGTGACCTTGGGGCAACCCCCTCGTCTAGCCAACGCACGCAGCCGACGCCCGCAACCCCTTCACCCCTTCGTCCCCGCCCAAACACCCTACGCCGCACAGAAGGCCGGTGCGCGCACGCCCTCGCCCGCGAGTTCCTCGCGCCCACAAGCCCTTCCCCAACGCCCAAGCTCCGCAGCAGACCACCGACCACGCCGCCCCAAAGCCGCGCCGAGGATGTCTGAGCGGGCGAGGGCGTGCGCGCACCGGCCTGGTCATCCGCGCGATTCAGCTTGTTTTTAATCAAATGTTTGGTTAATTATTGTCACGATGCCCAATTCGAAAGACAGCAGTCCTCGTCGGCAGCCCGGGCGCCCGCCCGCAGAAGAAGGCCCCCAGGCTCGCGAGGCCCTACTCGACGCCGCCAGCAGGTTGTTCGCGGCCCGCGGCGTCGAAGGAGTGTCGCTTCGCCGCATTGCCGACCAGGCGGGGGTCACCCCTGCGATGGTCCACTATTACTTCGGCAGCAAAGAAGGACTTCATGACGCCCTCCTTGCGCGCACCTTCACGGGGGTGCTCGAGCGCCTGCGTTCCGAGAGTCGAGCGGGTGGCGGACTAAAGCAGCTCCTCGACGTGCTGTTCGCGACAATCGCTGCCGAACCGTGGATCCCCACCTTGGTCGTGCGCGAAGTGCTCACGGAGGGCGGGCGTTTTCGCGAGGAGTTCATTCGGGAGTACGCGACCCACGTGGCTGCGCTCTTTCCTTCGCTCATCCGAAAAGGCATCGATGCGGACGACTTCCGCGACGACCTCGACCCGACGTTGGCGTTCCTTTCCCTGATGGGGATGTCGATTATGCCGTTCGTCGCACGACCGATTGCCGAACGCGTGCTCGGCGTCGAGTACGACGCAGAGTTCATACAGCGGCTTGCGAAGCACACGCATCGCCTCTTCTTGGAGGGAGCGAAATCATGAACGCCAGGCTTTTTCGACTGATGGCGCTGAGCTCACTAGTCGTGGTTGCAGCGTGCAAGAACGGGGCGCCTCCCTACGCAGTGGGGACGCTCGAGCGGGACCGACTCGATCTCGTTGCCGAGTCTTCCGAGCCGGTGGTGAACCGACCCGTGCCCGAAGGCGGTTTCGTGAGGGCAGGCACTTTGCTTCTCGCCCTCGACCCAACGCGACTTGAAGCTCAGGTCGCACAAGCAACGAGTTCCCGAGCGAGGGCCGAGGCGCGGCTAGCGGAACTTGCGCGAGGCCCTCGCAAAGAGCGAATCGACGAGGCTCGGGCTCGTCTGCGCGGAGCCAATGGCACCCTCACAGCTGCACAGCAGCTCCTTCAGCGCGCCGAGGCGCTCGCGCCAGGAGAAGCGGTCTCGCGCGAGCTCGTCGACGAGCGACGGGCGAGATTCCTCGAAGCGCGCGCCTCTCGCGACGCGTCGCGCGCGTCCCTCGTCGAACTCTTGGACGGCACGATGCCCGAAGAGATCGCGCAGGCAGAGGCAACCTTGGCAGAAGCCGATGCGATTGTCGCAGACGCGCAGGTGCGACTCGAACGTCTGCAAGTCCGAGCCCCAACAGACGGATGGGTGGACGCCCTCCCCTATGAGATCGGCGAACGCCCTCCTGCCGGCGGCGTCGTCGCGGTGCTTCTTGCCGCACGAAACCCGTATGCGCGGGTATACGTCCCGGCTGCTGTTCGTTTGAGCGTGGCCTCGGGAACGCCAGCCAACGTCCGCATAGACGGCCTCGACAGTGCGCTTCGAGGCAAAGTTCGGACCGTCGCTACCGACCCGTCTTTCACCCCCTTCTTTGCGCTGACAGAACGCGACCGCGGCCGCGTTGTCTATCTCGCCAAGGTCGATCTGGTCGATGAAGACGCGCAAGATCTCCCCGCAGGTATTCCGGTGGAAGTAGAGTTCGTTGATACGTCCCGCACGGAACGGGAGGCGTCGAATGCCGGACGTGCTGAGTGACGCGCCGATCGCGATCGAAGCGCGTGGACTGACACGACGCTTCGGAGACCTCCTCGCTGTCGACCACGTCGATCTGACGATTGCTCGAGCACAGATCTACGGGTTCCTCGGACCGAACGGCTCGGGCAAGACGACGACGATTCGAATGCTCTGTGGGTTACTCACCCCGAGTGAGGGCGACGCCGAAGTCCTCGGACATCGCGTTCCGGCGGAAGCAGAAGCGCTGCGTCGGTCGATCGGATACATGACCCAGAAGTTCTCGCTCTATGAAGATCTCACGGTCCAAGAAAACCTGAAGTTCATCGCGCAGATCTACTCGCTTTCCAGAACGGAAAGCCGACGGCGAATAGACGAACTAGTAACTGAATACCGACTTGAGGCACAGGCGGCACAACGCGCCGGCACGCTTTCGGGAGGCCAGCGTCAACGACTCGCGCTCGCCGCCTCGACGGTTCACAAGCCGCCGCTCCTCTTCTTGGACGAACCTACCAGTGCGGTCGACCCCCAAAGCCGACGTGACTTCTGGGAGTCCCTCTTCGCACTGGTCGACCGTGGAACGACAATCTTGGTCTCGACGCACTACATGGACGAGGCCGAGCGATGTCATTCTCTGGCAATCCTCGACCGGGGAAAGCTAGTCGCCGAAGGTTCGCCTCGCGAGCTGATGGAGAGCATCGACGCACACATCGTTGAGATTGAAACAGAGAACCTGCGAGGGGCGCGCGCGGTCCTCGAGCTCTCGTCGGGGGTCCTGAGCATCGCCCAGCTCGGCACACGTCTACGCGTGCTGGTCGACGCCCAAGAGACGGACCCGGAAGGCTGCTTGCGCACGTCGATGACTGAAGCGGGCGTCGAGGCCGCCGTCGCACTTAGCCGTCCCAGTCTCGAGGATGTGTTCGTCGATGCGACCCGCCAGGAAGCCCAATGATCGCTTCGGTCCAGAGAATCATCACGGTGGCGCGCAAGGAAACCGTCCAACTCTTGAGGGACAAACTCTCGTTCGGTATGGTCTTCGGCGTGCCGATCATGCAGCTCTTGCTCTTCGGCTATGCAATCAACCAGGATGTTCGACACCTCAATGCCGGGGTGGCCGATCTCGCCGGGACCGAACGTTCGCGTACCCTCGTCGCCGACGCGCAGGCAAGCCAGGTCATCGACTTGGTCGCATCGGCCCACAGTGCGATCGAGCTCGAGGATCTGCTCCGTCGTGGAGAAATCGCCGTCGGCATCTTCATTCCGGACGACTTCGAGCGACGCGTCGCGCATGGCAAGCGCTCCCCCGGGCAGCTGCTCGTCGATGGCAGCGATCCGATCGTTCTCTCCTCAGCTCAGCTCCTGGCCCAGACGCCTGTGCCCCGTACGGGACTGGCCCAGGAATCGCCTCCCCCAACGTTTGCAGTGAGGGCCTTCTACAACCCCGAGCGCCGCTCCCCGGTGCAGATCGTGCCGGGTCTCATTGGGGTGATCCTCACGATGACGATGACGTTGTTCACTGCGGTGGCGATCGTCCGCGAACGCGAGCGAGGCAACCTAGAGCTTCTCATCACGACGCCCGTTCGCATTCCGGAGCTGATGGCAGGGAAGATCCTTCCCTACATTTTGCTGGGGATGCTGCAGGTGACGCTGGTGCTCGCGATCGGCTCCCTGCTGTTCGACGTCCCCGTTCGGGGATCGCTCATGGACGTTTACCGCGCTAGCCTGATCTTCGTCACGGCTACGTTGGGTTTAGGACTCCTGATCTCGACGCTCGTCCAGACACAGTTTCAAGCGTTCCAGCTGACGTTCTTCACGTTTCTGCCGCAGATCCTGCTCTCTGGGTTCATGTTCCCGTTCGACGGAATGCCGCGGGCGGCACGGTGGTTCGCAGAGGTGTTGCCGCTTACCCACTTCGTACGAATCATTCGGGGCATCATGCTTCGCGGAGCGAGCCTCGCCGACGTGAGTCGCGACATCTGGCCCCTCGGCATCTTCTTCGTCGCAACGATGATCCTAGCCACCCTTCGTTTCCAGAAGAGTCTCGACTGAATTACGGAAACAAGTTGAAGCGGACGAATGCCGCAGCGCCGCCGGATTGCTCGCTGGTCATACACCGAAGCTCATTCCCTGAATCGCCGCCATCGTATGCCTCGTCGAGGATACAGTCGCAGAGCGCGACCCCGTCGCTCATGCCGATGCAGGCTGTCGGAAGGGCTTGGCAGTCTTCGTAGAGTTCTGCATCCGCTGCATCGCCCTGCGGCCGCTCGCAGTACTCGGTCTGCGTATCGCAAAACAGCGACCAGCAGAGAAAGCGCCCCTCGGGCCAGGTATTCGGATCGTCGCAGTCGGGGCCATAATCGGTGCCCGCGATCCTCGCCTCGCATTCTTGGGCGTAGACCAGTCCATCGCACCCGCAGATCGGTCTCGAGGCAGCCGTCGACTCGGGACAGGAACTCGGCACAGGCCTGCAGTTGGCAGACTTGTCCGCGGACGAGCTCGTCGCGCGATAGACGCACTCATCGCGGCAGTAGAAGCCATCGGTGCAAGGTTGATCGATGCACAGGACTCCCGAGTATCCGCCTGATCCTGGATCTCCAGCGAGCCCGGAGGTTCCGCCCGACCCTTGATCCCCGGCGAATCCCGAGGATCCCCCTGATTCAGCTTCCGTCGGACTGTCCATGGAGCATGCGACTCCAAAGAAGACGACGAGCACCGCGATTCTAAGCATGAGACGGTCACGATACCATAGTTGTTCACCACACTCAGGTCACAACCCCTTCACCCCCGGCCAAACACCCTACGCCACACAGAAGGCCCGTGGGCGCATGCCTTCGCCCGCGACGGCCCAACCCCTAAGCCGCAGGGAAGGTCGGTGCGCGCATGCCCTCGCCCGCGAGTTCCCCGCGCCCAGAAGTCCTTCCCAACGCCCAAGCTCCGCAGCAGACCACCGACCATGCCGCCCGACAACCGCGCCGAGGATGTCTGAGCGGGCGAGGGCATGCGCGCACCGGCCTGCTGATCGCGACCGCTAAGACCCCGGCAGCTTAACCGTCGGGTCGTACGGCATCTCTTCGCCGGCTTCGAGCTTCTGCTGCATCTCGTACTTCGACGGGCAGCGCGGGATGACCTGGTTGGCCAAGAAGACCCCGTCATCGGCGAGCTCGCCCTGGACGGTCACCTGAATGCCCATGCCGTCACGAAACGTGTCGGGCACGACGCACTGAGGAAAGCGTACCGGCATTTCTTGCTCCTCCTTGAAGAGGACAAAACGCCACTCGCACGGAGATTCGCGGAACTCGATGGAGCCCTGACGAAGCTCCCCTTCGACGCGGAGGCGACGGCCTTCGAACGCGCCGGGCTCCGACATCACCTCGT
Organism: uncultured delta proteobacterium; assembly: GCA_963845195.1. GTDB lineage: Bacteria > Myxococcota_A > Polyangia > Polyangiales > Houyiibacteriaceae > SG8-38. The sequence continues at coordinate 347,035 of CAWJRH010000004.1, read as the reverse complement.
TGACGAGCTTCGAGTAGACGAACGGGTTGTTGCTCCCGGCAAGAAGCCAAGCCGCCGCACCGACGAGAACCACAAACACCGCCCCAACCTTCACCGCCCCGGGCAAGCCTCGACGCTGCGAGGTGTCCGGAGTCGAGTGGGGTCCTTCTGGATCCGTCATAGCTCGAGTATGGGTCCGGTTGCTCTCATCCGCCAGGAAACGTCGCGGCCGCGAGCTTCGCTTTCGCGAGCTTCGTGTTCGCGGGCTTCGTGGCCGATGAGTGCGACGCCGAACTCAGGGAGCGATCTGGAACGAGATGACCAGCGCGTAAATCGCCAGTGATTCGATGAGCGCGAGGCCAAGGATGAGTGGGACGAGGATTTTACCGGAGGCGTTGGGATTCCGGGCAATACCCTCGAGGGCTGCTGCCGCAGCGCGGCCCTGGCCCATACCGCAGCCGAACGCTGCGATGCCGATGCTGAGCCCGGCTGCGAGTGCCCGCCCCGCGATCGCCGTAGAATCCTCAGCACCTTCCGCTTCCTGGGCGAAAGCCGTGGCGGCAAGGGTAAGCGGCGCAATTAGGCCGACCAGTCGTAGAGCCATTTTCTTCATTTTCGAGAGCCTCCTCAAAACCCCTCTTCCGAGAGGGAAACCTAATGTTCGTCTTCGTGCTGAATCGCCATGGCGATGTAAATCACGGAGAGCAAACAGAAAACCAAAGTCTGGACGGTGACGACCAGACAACCCATCAGATAGAACACTACCGGAACCGGCAGCAGAACCAGGCCGAGCGCGGCAAATAGGCCGACGAAGATGCCGAGGACCAAGTGGTCGGCGGTCATGTTGGCCATGAGACGAACCGCCAATGTGACCGGCCGCACTAGGTGGCCGATGACCTCGATCACGAAGACCAGCGGCCGAACGAACCAGGCGATCCACCAAGGCACGGGTGGACCGAAGAAGTGGCCAAAGTACTTCGCGAAGCCGTGCTCCTTGATCCCGTAGATGTGCGTCGCGAAGAAAATCACGATCGCCATCGCGAAGGTCGTGTTGAGATTGTCGGTGGGCGGCAGGAATCCCGGGATCAGACCCATCGCGTTCGAGAAGAAAATCACGAGTGCGCAGGTGCCGACGAGCGGGAGAAAGTACTTTGCCGGCTTGGCTCCCATCAGGTCGGCAGCGAGGTTGTAGACCGAGCTGACGATCAACTCGATGAAGCCGTAGAAGGTAAGCTTGCCGTCGGGAACGATGTGGTCTTCGGGATGCGCCAGGCGTCGGCTCACCATGAAGGCAACCCCGATGAGAAAGGCCGCGACCACGGTGTATCCGAGCACGTGCTGAATTCCGAGGTTGCTGTTGTGCTCGAGATAGCTCGGGCCAAACGACTTGGAGATCCACGCCTCGAGAGAGTCGTAGAACGGCAGGAAACTGAACCATGATTCGCCGTGCGGCATCCGTTTATCCCTCGCCCATCGCGCTTGGGCCCGCATTCGCAGCGTCGCGCGCCTCTTTGACCGATAGTTCCGCGCCCCCGATGAGCATACCGATAACGAGCGCGCCAAGCCCAAGCGAGAAGCCGAAAGGATCGACTCCCACGCGGTCGAGGATCGCCCAACAGATCGCCAAGAGCGCGAACAGCTTGGTGCCGAGCAGCACAGCCGCGAAGCTGCGGCGCATGAAGTCGGCGCCCTCGACGACGCGAACGACGAGCCAGATGAGCACCCACGCATCGACCACCGCGACGGCGCCGCCGACCGCGGCCCCGAACGCAGCGTCACGTCCACCCAGCAGGTAGGCGAGCGCCACCATCGCCGCCGCGGAGAGGGCAACGAAACGGGGAATGTGGGTTTTCAGTCGGTCGATCATTGGGGTTGGTCTTCGTCTTCCATCATCCGCTGAGCACGCCGGACGACCCTGTAGAGGCTACGAATGCCTGCGGCAAGCCCAAGGCTCAGCCCAATCCATTTCAGCCAAGGCTCCGTGCCGAGCTTTTCGTCCGCCCAGCGGCCTCCGAGATAGCCAAACGCGATCGAAAGACCGAGTTCGAGGCCGATCGTCGACAGGCTACCCAGCTGCTTGAGCTGCTCCCGCTGTTCACGGTTGAGGAGCATTGCCAGCACATCGCTTCCCTACAGTTCCAAGGATCCATGCCAGAAGAGCGCGCGGCGTATAGCACGGGGCTTGATGCGGTCAAGGTTGGTTCCAGGTCGATCGCAGGGACGCAAGCTTCGGATTTTACGAGACTTCCAGCGCAGCGAAGGCTGCCTTCATCGCCCGGTCGGTCGTCTCGAGCGACTTTGCGTCGTGGGCGAGCGAAATGAACGCGGCTTCGAACTGGCTTGGCGGCCAGTAGACCCCGTGTTCGAGGAGCGCCGCGTGCCAGCGGCCAAACGTCTCGCGGTCGGTATCGGCAGCTTCGTCCCAGTTTCGCACGGGCTTGTCGCGAAAGAATGCGGTCACCATCGAGCCCACGCGCTGCACGGTCACGGGGACCCCCGCGGCGCCCGCATGCTGTTCGAGCATCGACTGGACGCGATCGCCGAGCCGCTCGAGGTCCTCGTAGAGCCCGGGGCGCAGGAGGAGCTCGAGGGTCTTGAGCCCAGCAGCAACGGCGAGGGGATTGCCGCTGAGGGTGCCTGCTTGATACACCGGCCCGAGCGGCGCGACCTTCTTCATCACGTCGGCGCGACCCCCGTAGGCTCCGACGGGGAGCCCCCCGCCGATGATCTTGCCAAGACAGGTCAGGTCGGGCCGGATGTCGTAGCGAGCCTGCGCTCCGCCCCAGGCGACCCGAAACCCGGTCATGACCTCGTCGCAGATCAGGAGCGCACCGTGGTTCTGGGTCTGGGCGCGCAGCGCATCGAGCCACACGGGATCCGGCGGCACGCAGCCCATGTTTCCTGCAACGGGCTCGAAAATCACAGCCGCAATTTCGTTCCCGCGCTCTGCGAAGAGGGTTTCGAGAGCGTATGCGTCGTTGTAAGGCACGACCGCCGTGGTGTTAGCAATGGCGGCCGGAACGCCGGCGCTGTCGGGCTCCCCGAGGGTGGCAAGGCCGCTGCCGCCCTTGACCAGGAGGTAGTCCGCGCCGCCGTGATATCCGCCAATGCATTTGACGATGAGATCGCGCCCCGTGAAGCCCCGCGCCAAGCGAAGGGCTGCCATCGTGGCCTCCGTACCGCTCGATACCAGGCGGGACATCTCCATCGAGGGCACCGCGTCACGAATTCGCTCCGCCATGTCGATCTCGGCCTCGGTCGGCGCGCCATAGCTCGCGCCGCGGGTGGCAGCCTGCTGAACTGCTTCCACGACTTCTGGATGGGCGTGGCCGAGGATCATCGGGCCCCAGGAACCGATGTAATCCACGTATTCCGTGCCATCGGCGCCTACGAGAGTCGGGCCATGGGCCGCTCGAATGAAAATCGGCTCCCCGCCGACCGCGGAGAACGCGCGAACAGGCGAGTTCACCCCTCCTGGAATCACCTTGCAGGCGCGCGCGAAAAGCTCTTTCGACTTGGTGTCGCTCATGGAAGGCCAGCCTTGGGAGTCGCTCCCATGAAGTCAAGGTGGGGTCGACCTGGTTCGGGAAAAAGCCGGGGTCATGGGTTTTTCCGAATAACTTCGATGGCCGCAGTGTTGATGGGGGATGGGCGTGCGTGCTAGTCGTCGCCCGGAGGAGCCCGCCCCATGACGAACGACGTTCGTGCGATCAACGACATGGTCCAGCGCGAAAGCGCATTCATCGACACCATCATGCACGAGGTGCACAAGGTGGTCGTCGGGCAGGAGGTGATGATCGAGAGAATCTTGATCGGCCTGCTCACCGGCGGACACATCTTGCTCGAAGGTGTGCCTGGCCTCGCCAAGACCCTCACGGTCAACACGATTTGCCAAACGATCGCGGCGAAGTTTCAACGCGTGCAGTTCACCCCCGACCTGCTGCCTGCCGACGTGGTCGGAACGGTGATCTACAACCAGCAGCGCGGGGAGTTTACCGCAAAGCATGGCCCGATCTTCGCCAACCTCGTGTTGGCGGACGAAATCAACCGAGCGCCCGCCAAGGTTCAGAGCGCGCTGCTCGAGGCCATGCAGGAGCTCCAGGTCACGATCGGAGACACGACGTACAAACTGGACCAGCCCTTCATGGTCATGGCGACGCAGAACCCGATCGAGCAGGAAGGCACCTACCCTCTTGCCGAGGCCCAGGTCGATCGCTTCATGCTGCACGTCAAGGTCGACTACCCGAGCCGCGAGGACGAGCGGAAGATCATGGACCAGATCTCCGACCATCTGCTCCTCGGAGCAGATGCGGCGTCGGGGCGTGAAATCCGCCAAGTCACCACGACGACGAAACTCCTCGAGGCGCGCAAGACGATCGGCCACGTCTACATCGACCCGAAAATCAAGGACTACATCGTGCAGATCGTCACCGCGACGCGGAACCCAGTCCACGTCGGCCTGGGCGACCTCGACGACATGATCGCGCACGGCGCCTCACCGCGCGCTTCGATCGCGCTCAACGTCGCGTCGCGGGCTCACGCGTTCATGCGTCACCGCGGCTACGTGACCCCAGAGGACATCAAGGCGATCGGACCCGATGTCTTGAGACATCGCATCATCCGTTCGTACGAAGCCGAGGCAGAGGAGATCACGAGTGACCAAATCGTTCGCCGGATCTTCGAAACGGTAGAAGTACCGTAGCGGAGCCGTACTGTGATCTCGCGCGAGCTCGTCAAGAAACTCAAGAAGATCGAGATCTACACCTCGAGGCTCGCCAACGATCAGCTTGCGGGCAGCTACCACTCGGTATTCAAGGGACGGGGGATGGCGTTCAGCGAAGTACGCCAGTACCAGCCCGGTGATGACGTGCGCTTCATCGATTGGAACGTGAGCGCCCGCATGAACGACACCTATGTCAAGGTGTTCACCGAAGAGCGCGAGATGACGGTCATGCTGATGGTCGACCTCTCGGCGAGTGAAAAATTCGGATCGGTTGCCAAACCAAAGATCGAGACGGTCGCGGAAGTGGCCGCGCTCCTCGCCTTCAGCGCAATCAAGAACAACGATCGCGTCGGCCTGATTCTCTTCACTGATCGCATCGAGCGCTTCGTCCCCCCAAAGAAGGGGCGCTCTCACGTGATGCGGGTCGTAACTGACATCCTGAACGCGTCCCCCGAGGGCGAGGGAACGGACCTTTCCGTCGCGCTCGATTTTCTTGGGGGAATTGGAAAGCGCAGAACGGTCGCGTTTCTCATTAGTGATTTCATCGCTGACTCGTATGAGAAACCGTTACGCGTGGTTGCCGCCAAACACGACTTGATTCCGATCCAGGTGGTCGACCCGCGCGAGGAGGAGCTTCCAGACGTGGGCCTGGCCCTCGTCGAGGACCTCGAGACCGGCGAACTGATCGAGGTAGACACGTCGCACCCCAAGGTGCGCGACGACTACGCACGAGAAGCACAGAAACATCGCGCGAGTCGGGAACACTTGTTTCGCCGGCTGAAGATCGACCACGTGACCGTGAGCACAGAACACGACTACGTGCGACCGCTGACCGAGCTATTTCGACTCCGCCAGCGCAGACTGACGGGTTACCGGTGATGCGACGAGGCTTGATGGCAGGCGTCGTACTCGCGCTGGGAATGACCTCGGCTCAGGTCGCGCTTGCGGAACCGACGGCGCCGGTGCTCGAAGCTCCCGTCGAGGTCACGGTCGGTGATGCGATCCCGGCCATCCTCGAAGTCACCGTGCCGAGCGGCGACGATGTGGCGGTCCCCGATCAGTCTTTCGAGCCCTTCGAGGTGCTTGCCAAGAAGACGTCCGTCGAAGCTTCAGCAGACGGGCTCACGAGTACGTTCACCTTCGAGCTCACCCTTCAGTGCTTTGACGTGGGTGCCCATCAGCTTGGACCGATTCGGGTGCGAGTTGCCGGACCCGATGGCGACCTCACGTATCTCGAGTCGAACGTACGCTCGGTCGATGTGCTTTCTCTTCTCGCCAACGAACCGAGTCCCGAACTCAAGCCGCCGACCGCGCCGGTGGTGGTCGAGCAAGACGACTACACGCTGCTCGTGATCGCGGGCGCACTGGCCGCAATGGCGCTCGGCGCACTGCTCGGCTGGCTCGGGATTCGGTGGTGGCAGAATCGCGATCGTCCGCCGCCCCCGCTTCCGGAGCCGCGCCCGCCTTGGGAGATCGCGTTTCGCGAACTCAGCGCCCTCGAGCGGGTACGTGCGGAGGCAATCGAAAGCGGCGGAACCGAACGGTGGGTCGATGCGGTGAGTGATTCGGTGCGACAGTACCTCGGTCAGAGGTACGGCTTCCACGGCCTCGAGAGTACGACTGACGAGATCACAGTTGCGCTTCGACATGCCTCCGAGCTTCCGATCGAACCGCACGAGGCGACCGCCTTTCTCGGCCAGTGCGACCTCGTGAAGTTCGCGAAGGCATCTCTTGCCAACGAAGCGTCCGAGCGACTCATCGCTCAGGCGTTTTCTCTCGTGGAGCGCACCCGCCCGGTCGAGCGCAACCCAAGTGTGGCAAACGCATGACCCCGAACGAGCGACGAGTCTGGATTGCTGCCGGAATCGGCCTCGTGGTGCTGGTGGGGTTCCTCGTGAGCGCCCGATATCTACAGACGCGCTACCAGGTCCTCATCACGGACGAACAGCTGCGGTTCGAGCGCCCGTGGGCCGCGCTTCTTCTGCTGGGGCCGCTGTTGGTCTGGGCGGCACGCGTATGGATTCAGCGTTTTTCGAGACCACGCCTCCGATTCAGTCGGGGCGCCGCGCTACAAACGCCTGGGACGAGCTGGCGGACACGGCTACGAGACCTGCCAAGCGCTCTTCGGACCGGAGCGCTGGCGCTGCTCGTGATCGGTCTCATGGGTCCGCAGAGCATTCACGCTCGGGATACGTCCGACGTCGACGGCATCGAGATCATGATGACCCTCGACATGTCACGTTCGATGGAGGCCGGGGACATTCGCCCTACCCGTTTCGGTGCCACCAAGTCGGTGGTTCGCGACTTCATCGATCGGCGTCCCAACGATCGCATCGGTGCCGTGGTCTTCGGCGTGGACGCCTACACGCTCTTGCCGCTAACAACCGACCGCGAAGCGCTTAGAAATGCGCTCAACGGTTTAAAGCTCGACCAGATCGACGGACGCGGCACCGCGATCGGAAATGCGGTCGGGGTCAGTCTCAATCGACTCAAGCGCACGCGCGCCAAAAGCAAAGTTCTCATTCTTCTGACCGACGGAGAATCGAACGCCGGGAACATCTCACCCTCGCAGGCGGCAGACCTCGCAAGCGCGCTCGACGTGAAGATTTTCCCGATCTTGATGGGAGTCTCGAGCAACGCGCCGGTGCAAAAGGGCGTTGGAATATTCGGCCGTGCGCTTTGGGGACAGGGCAACTACCCGGTCAACCCCGAGCTTCTTCAGGCGATGGCAGAGCAGACCGGCGGCGAGTTCTTCGCGGTGAGCGACCGTGAAGGCCTCGAGCGAAGTTTTCACGAGATCCTCGATGAGCTCGAGAAGACGGAAATCGAGGACGCCGGCAGAGTCTACACCGAACTCTTTCCCGCGTTTGTTGGACCGGCGCTGCTCTTCTTGACCATCGAACTCTTGCTGCTCCTCTGGCTGAGGAGGTGGCCATGACCTGGGCAGATGAACGCGCACTGTGGCTCTTGCTACTCATACCGATAGTGGTCGGCGCGTACGCATGGGCGGCACGACGACGAGGGCAAGCGACCCGCACTTTCGGCGACGACGCGACGGTCGAACCTCTCATCGTGGGCCAGTCCTATGGCTGGAGGCTTGCCCGCGCGGCGCTGCTGACCCTCGGGCTGACGCTTCTCATCGTTGCTTTTGCTGGGCCCCAGTACGGCAGCCGGACCCGAGTGCTGCGAAAGCGGGGCATCGACGTCGTGATCGCGTTGGACTTTTCGAAGAGCATGTTGGCGCAAGACGTCAACCCAAGCCGGATTCGGCGTGCCAAGGGAGAGCTCGAGCGACTCCTCGACGACCTCGACGGAGACCGTATTGGCCTGGTGGCGTTTGCCGGAGACACGATCGCGTTCCCGATGACGGTCGACTACTCGGCGATTCGACTGTTTCTCCGAGACCTGTCTCCCACCGACATGCCGTATGGTGGAACCGCGATTGGGAAGGCACTGATCGCATCGAAGCGGCTCATCGAGAGCTCGTCTCCTACACGGAGCGAGGCGGTAGAGCCGACTCCGCGCGCAAGAGTGGTGATCTTGTTCACAGATGGCGAGGACCATGAAGGGGACCCGCTTGCCGCAGCAGAAGAGCTTCGCGCAGCCGGAATCGAGGTCTACACCGTGGGGATCGGGTCGAGCCGTGGGGAACCGATCCCTACCTACACCGCGGATGGAACGTTGACCGGACACATGAAAGACTCATCGGGTGGCCTCGTCATGACTTCCCTCAGCGCAGACAACGAACGAACCCTCCAAGAGATCGCCGACGTCACCGGAGGTCAGTACTTTCGAGCGCGGGAGGGCACAGTCGGCGTGGACAAAATTCGGCTCGCGTTGAGTCAACTTCAGGCGTCCGAGCAGAAAGCTCGGCGCGTGACGGTGCACGAAAACCGATTCGCTCTGTTCTTGCTGCCCGCCTTCTTGCTCATCGTGCTCGAGGGGCTTCTTCCGGAGGCATGGGTCGTTCGACGACGCCGGAGAACTGAATGAAGCTCGCACTCGCACTCGCCCTGATTGCCTCACTGGGGATACCCGCCACCGCGCTCGCGTGGACGCCGCTCCGCACGGAGAACCGCGAGGTTCAAGAGGGCAATCGACAGATGGCCGCGGAACAGTACGAGGCCGCACTCGAGTCCTACGATACGGCAGCCGCCGAACTCCCGGAGTCCAAAGGCATTCAGCTCAATCGAGGCCTCGCGCTCCTCGGCCAGGAGCAGCTCGAACCCGCCAAAGAAGCACTGTTGGCTGCCACCGACCCAGCGGCGCCCAACGAAACGCGCGCCGATGCCTACTACGACCTCGGGATTGCGTACGCGCGTCAGGGCGACGCGCAGGTAGAGCAGCAGGAAACCGAACCCGCGACCGCGAGCTTTCGGGAAGCGGCAGATGCGTTCAAACGGGCGCTGCGGTTGCGTCCGGGGGATCGGGACGCAGCCTGGAATCTCGAGTACGCGATGCAGCGAATCCGGGAGCAGGAACAGCAGCAGGAACAGCAGCAGCAAGACCAGGACCAGCAGCAAGACCAGGACCAGCAGCAAGACCAGGACCAGCAGCAAGACCAGGACCAGGAGCAGCAAGACCGGGAGCAGCAGCAGGACCAGGAGCAGCAGCAAGACCAGGACCAGCAGCAAGACCAGGACCAGCAGCAAGACCAGGAGCAGCAGCAAGACCAGGACCAGCAGCAAGACCAGGACCAGCAGCAAGACCAGGAGCAGCAGCAAGACCAGGACCAGCAGCAAGACCAGGAGCAGCAGCCCATGGAGCGAGACGACGTCCAGAGGTTCCTCGACGCGCTCGAGCAGAACGAAGAAAGCCTCCCCATGGAGCGGGCGCGTCAGCGCGGGCAGGGTCGTCAACCCCCGCAGAAAGACTGGTGACGAAACCCGTGACCCGCACCCTACTCCTCAGCGCGTTGGTGCTCGCCGCTTGGTCGAACTCGGTCGGACGGGCCGACGCAGACGTGGGCGTCAGTGTGAAGGCTACGCCAAACCAGGTGCGGGTTGGCGAATCCTTTCGACTGCAAGTGCAAGTCGACGCCGACGGCGGAGACATCGACGGCTTGGAGCTCGAGGATCTCCGCAAGTACCCGGCGCTCGAAATCCTATCGCACCAGACCTCGCGTCCCATGCAGGTAAGCTTCGGCTTCGGGTCCGGCATGAAGGTCGAGTCCAGCCTAAGCCGACTCTACGTGATCCGTGCGCTTGCGGCGGGCACATACGAGTTCTCGCCCGCAGAGGCAAAGGTCGACGGCAAGGTTTACCGTAGCGACCCTCTCACAATCGTCGTACTCGAAGACGATGCGGTCGGACAGGCGCTGGCGCTTCCAACGGCTTCGACCGCCGACGAGCTGTCGGGCGGCACATACGACCCTCGAGCGTTCTTACGAACGGTCGTGTCGGATACGGAGGTCTACCTCGGTCAGCAGATCGACATCACGGTGTACCTCTACGCCCGTCTTCGCGTGGCCGGCCAGTCGGTTAATCCCACGAAGCCCGACATGGACGGCTTTTGGGTCTACGACCAGCCAGTCACCACCCTCGAAGGCTCGATCGTCGAGGTCAACGGCGCACAATACCGCGCGTACGTCCTCCAGCGATCGGCGATCTTTCCTCAGCGTACGGGCGAACTCACGATCGGGGCACCAAAGGTCGCGTTCGACGTAGCTACGATGAGCCTCTTCGATGCACCCGAGCAGGTCGAGCGCGTGGGCGTGCCCGTGTCGATCGATGTCAAACCGCTCCCGCAGCCTGGGCCAGCGGACGCGACCGTCGGCAAGTACTCGATGCGTGCATGGCTCGATCGCAAAACGGTCGAGACCGGGAACGCGGTGACTCTCAGAGTCGATGTGTCGGGAGTTGGCAACATCCAAGACCTGCGGTTGACGCTCCCGCCGATTGCGGGGGTTCGGGCCCTGCAGCCAGCGATCCGCGACAACGTTCAGCTCCAGCGGCAAGTCCTTTCGGGAACGCGGTCTTGGGAATGGATCTTGATCCCGGAAACACCGGGAAGCCATACGATTCCAAGTCTCGCAATCAACTACTTCGACCCGGGACAGGGACAGTACGGCACGGCGCGGAGCGAGCCGATGCCCTTTCGGTCGACCGGCAACGCAGTCCCGCCGCCTGCGACGATCGAGCCAGTCGACCCGGTGCCGCCCGCGCCAAGCGCGACTTTCGGTCCGCTGAGAATGTACAGCGCCCTCGAACGGCAGGAGCTCCCTGTCCGCGAGCGCCCATGGTTTCGCCCCGCTCTCGCCGTGCCTCCGCTGCTCATGGCGCTGGCGGCACTAGGCCTGATCTTCACGCGACGTCGCCGTGAGCAATCTGCGACTCGGGAGGCCGTTCGAGGCGCGCTTCTGAGCGACGCGCGCTCCGCGCTGCGAGGCGACGACCCTCGCGTCTTTTACGACAAGATCGTCGCAGTCATTACCCAATCGATCGACGACAAGCTCGATGAAGCCACCGGGGGTCTGTCGAACGCGGCGATGCGACAGAAGCTCTCCACCGCTGGGTTCGATGACGACCTCGTGCAGCGGGTGAGCGACGAGCTGGAGGGAGCCGACTACGCTCGCTTCGCAGCGTCGGGCGTCGACCGCGACGAGATGCAGCGGTGCCTCGATCGAACTCAAACGATTCTCAAACGGATCGAGCGAGTGAGGGGCACTTCGTGAGTCGACGAATCATCATTGGGTTCGCACTTTGGCTCTGTGTGGGCACCGCGGCGGCGCAGGCAGCCGGGACGGACGAGTCGAGTCTGACTGGGGTATTTGGCGAAGCCAACAAGGCGGCCTCCGTCGGTGACTACGACGCGGCGATCGCGCGCTACCAGGAGCTGGTCGACGCGGGCGTCGAAGATCCAGACGTGTATTTCAACCTGGCAACCTCCTACGCTCACGTGGCCGACTATCCGCGAGCGATCCTCTACTACGAGCGCGCCCTCGTGCTCCGACCGAGCGACAGCAAGGCCTCAGAGGGTCTCCACGATGCAGAGCGCGCTCTCGAAGAGCTGCGCGCCAGCGCGGAGGGAGAGGCCTCGATCGCGCGCAGTGCCTCCGTCGGAGCGGCGCTCTATGGACGGTTCACCGAAAACGGGCTCGCCTACGCGCTCGTGCTGAGCAACTTCGCGTTCTTCGGGCTGCTGGCGGGGCTTTGGGTGGGACGCAGGCGCGGCCGTTTACTCTATTGGTTTCTCGCCGCCGCGGCCGCTGCGCTGTTCTTCAGCGCAGTGGGCCTCGCGGTAAAGGTCGGCGCACTTCGGGACGGACCACGCGCCGTCATTCTGGAAGATCGGGTGAGTCTGACCGAAGGCCCCGACCCGCGGGCTCGTGTCCGGGGTGAAGCCCGGTCTGGAGACCGCGGTGAGATCGTCGGAAAAGACCGAGAGTTCGTGAAATTTCGGTCCGCAGGCGGCCAAGAGGGCTGGGTGCGCGCCGAGGTCGTCGGCTCGATCGACCACGCCAATCGTATGCATTGACAATGACAAGCATCGGAACGACCATGCCCCCAGCTCAGACGCCGAGGAGGCAGGGTTCCGATGACAACCGAGGGCGCGACCAAGATTCTGGTCGCTGACGATGACCTAGAAATTTTGGCGCTCGTCGCGAGACGGCTCAGTGCGCTTCCCGCCGAGATCGTCGAGGCTTCCGACGGAGAAGAGGCGCTGCGACTCGCTCGACGGGAGCATCCAACCCTCGTCGTGCTCGACGTCATGATGCCAGGGATGAGCGGCTGGGAAGTCTGTCGGGCGATCCGAGAAGACGAGTCGTTGGCCAATACCGGAGTCATCATGCTCACTGGCATCGGCGAGCGACTCAACGAAATGACCTCCCCTCTGTACGGCGCGGACAGCTACCTCGACAAACCGTTCGAGCTCGACGAACTCGAAGAAAAAGTGCGCGAAGTGCTTGCCGAGCGCGGCGCTGCCTGAACTTTTGGCCCGCCCCGGCGAACGCGCTATATCAGCGGCCATGCGCTCTGCCGCCACCGCCTTGTCCCTCGCACTGATCTGGGGCGCGACCGTCGGCGCCTGCTCCAAGAAAGAGTCCGCAGACGTATCAGCGCCGGCCGCGACGTCTGCTGAGAGCGAGTGGCCGAAAAACGGCCTCACCGAAGCGCAGGCGGACGAGGCGTTGGTGACAATCGGGGATCGTACGATCACCGTGGGCGAGTTCGCCGACCGTCTGGCATCACAGTCTCCGTATCTTCAGGCGCGCTTCGAAAGCCCTGAACGTCGCAGAGAGTTCCTCGAGAACTTGGTCCGGTTCGAGCTCCTGGTGCACGAGGCGAAACGCAGAGGCTATGCCGACAAACCAGAGCTTCAACGAGCTCGGCGCACGGCCATGACCCAGCAGCTGATCAAACGAGAGATCGACGAAAAGGTAAACATCGCCGAGATCACCGACGAGGAGATCGAGGCGGTCTACGAAGCCAATCCCCAGGAGTACGACCGCCCGGCGCAAGTTCGCGCTACCGATATTCTCATCACGGATCGGCAAGAGGCAGAGAAGCTGCTCGAAGAGGCGAAGAAGCTCGATGTCACGCAGTTCCGTCAGCTTGCGCGGAAGAGGTCTGAGGACGAGAGCGCCGCGAAGGACGCGGGCGACCTACAGTTCTTCACGGCCGACGCCGAGGGCAATCCGCCGGCCGCCGTGCGAGACGCCGCGTTCACCCTGACGCGTGTGGGCAACGTCTTTCCCAAAATCGTCAAGGCTCCAGACGGCTATCACATCGTCATGCTGACCGGAAAACGCGCTCCACTGAACCGTACGTACGAGCAGGCCAAGCGTGCGATTCGCCACAAGCTCGTGCGCGAAAAGAAGGAAGCCGCAAAAGCGGCACTGCTCGACCGCCTCCGCAGTGAGATCGTCGTCGAGATCGACTATGACGCCCTTGCGGACGTTGAAGTCGACGTCCCCGAGTTTCCAGACAGCCCATGATTACCCGCCTCGCCGCAACCCTAGTCCTGTTCTCACTGATGACACCCGTCGCCAGCGCAGACGTGGTGGAGCGCGTCGTCGCAACGGTCAACTCCGAGGCGATTTTCCTCAGCGACCTGCGGAAGCGTGCGGTCCCGTTTCTCCCGCAGATCGCGGAGGCCGGCTCGGACGAAGAACGGGCCGCTCGTCTCAGGGAACTCTACGACCAGCTTCTCAATCTGCTCATCGAAGAGCAGCTCCTCAAGCAGGTCGCGGCCGAGTCGGGAATCACCGTCACAGCCGCAGACGTAGACATGGCGGTGGAGAGCATCCGCCAACAGAACAACATGAGCAAGGCGGAGTTTCGAGAGGCCGTCACGTCTCAAGGACTCACCTGGCCCCAGTATCAGTCCGACCTTCGCAAGCAACTGATCCGTTTCAAGGTGGTCAACGAGCGAGTTCGTTCGCGCGTCAACATCACCGAACAGGAAGTGCAGCGCCAGTACGAGCAACGCGCGCGCGGGGAAGGAAGCGAACTCCGTTTCAAGGTTTGGCACATCATCGTACCGCTCGACCCGGATCCGACCGCCACGCAGACCGCTGCGGCACGCGAAGAAGCAGAAGCGATTCGAGCGGACCTGACCGCCGACAACTTCGAGCAGATGGCCGATGAGTTCGGCGGCGGCGATCTCGGCTGGCTCGCCGAGTCGGAACTTCCGGGCGACCTAGGCGCCGCACTGCTACCGCTCGGAGCGGGCGAGATCAGCCAGCCGATTCGGACGAGTTCGGGGTTCCATCTGTTCTTCGTCGAAGACAGGCAGGTGGGCACCGACTTCCCCTCCTACGAGGAGATGAAAGAAGAGCTTTTTCGCGAAATGCTCGACAGCGCGATGACTCGACAAGAGCGCGTATTCATCGAAGAGCTACGCCGCGACGCGGTCATCGACCGGATGCTCTAGAGGCCCTGGCGAGCCATGGCGTCGAGAGGGTCCGGAGCTGCTACGCTCCGGGCGCATGAGCGGGCAAGTCACGATGGAAAAAGAGGGGCACGTCGGGCGTCTGATCTTCGATCACGCCGCCAGACGCAATGCGATCACCGTCCGGATGTGGGAAGCAATCCCCGATGTAGTGCAGCGCTTCCAAGAGAACGACGAGGTGCGTGTCGTGGTCATGCGGGGAGCCGGTTCGGAGGCGTTCGTCTCTGGCGCCGATATCTCGGAGTTCGAGGCGACTCGCACCGGAACTGCTGGCCGGCGGTACGATGAGACGACGGCAGCCGCATTCAAAGCGCTGAGCGATCTCGACAAACCGCTTCTGGCGTTGATTCACGGATTCTGCATCGGTGGCGGCGCCGCGTTGTCGCTGATGGCTGACCTTCGCTACGCGTCGGAGGATGCGGTATTCGCAGTTCCTCCCGCACGGCTTGGGCTCGGCTATCATACGAGCGGCATCCAAGCGCTCATCCGCACAATTGGAACCCCGGCGACCGCCGACCTGCTCTTTACGGGCAGGCGCGTCAGCGCGTCCGAGGCGCTTCGTCTCGGGCTGGTGAACCAGGTGACGCCGAGCGATGAACTCGACGAGTCCGTCGCGGAGATCGCGAACACGATCGCGCACAATGCGCCGCTAACTTTGCGCAGCGCCAAGGTGACACTGCAAGAGCTTGCGCGGCCTGAAGCAGATCGCGATCTGCAGCGTATCCGTAGTTCGATCGAGCACTGCTACCAGAGCAACGATTTCAAGGAAGGCGTCCGTGCGTTTCTCGAAAAACGGCGGCCGGAATTCGAAGGACGTTGACGCCTTTTGCGCGTATCGCGCCGACGTTACAGAAGCGTTGTCTGTGACACGTCGTTGGCGAATGTTCTTGCAGGTGAAGAATTACGTATAGACCACGACGGTGAAAGGGTTTAACCAGAAACACAGAGGGGCAGACAACACTCCAAATCGTGCGCTCTGTCACTTCCGCATGCAGATGCGGGGCCTAGACGCGGCTAGTCGGAAAACGGGCTGACTAGCCGCGTCGCCTTTTAAAATGCCAATGCGCTCGAGCACGCGAGAGGAAAACCGGCGGTTGGCCCCCCCGCAGTGGCACGCGAGGAGAGCACAAAGCTCAGTCGCCGGTCATCATCGCGATGAGCTCTGCCTGGGAATTCACGTCGGCCTTGCGGAAGATCGTGCTGAGCTGCGTGGTTACTGTGCGCAGCGACGCGCCTCGCGACTCAGCGATTTCGGCCGCAGTTTTGCCCTCCAGGACCATATCGATGATCTCGTGCTCCGCGGACGTGGTGCCCTCGGGATAGTGCAGTTTCGGAAGAGGCACGCTGAGGACGACAATGTCTTCATCGCCGACTCGCATCCGGCTCACGCGGGGCCCCTCTTCGTCTGGGAAGGATATGTCGAGGGTGCTTCCCTCGGCGCCGGGTTTCGCGTTTGCGATCTCGGTTGGCTCCTCGTGAGCGTGGTCGTCTACTTTGGAAGGGCCTGCCGTAGTCGCATCATCATCCGGGTCTGAGTTGACCATGCGGGAGATTCACCCGATTATGCACATGCGGTCAAGTCCGAAGCGCGGTTGTCAGAGACCCATCTGCTTGGCGATGATCACCTTCATGATCTCGGTAGTGCCTGCGTAAATGCGCTGAACTCGCGCATCCATGTATGCGCGACTGATCGGGTACTCGAGCATGTAGCCATACCCGCCGTAGAGCTGCAGGCAGGTGTCTACGACGCGGCCCTGCATCTCGGAGAGCCAATACTTGGCCATCGAGGATTCCTTGACGAGCTGCTTGCCCGAAAGGTGCTCGCCCAGCAGCTTGTCGAGGAAGGCACGTCCGAGTTCGATCTCCGTCGCGCACTCGACGAGCTTGAACTGCGTGTTCTGGAACTTGGAAATCGACCGACCGAACGCCTGACGCTCTTTCGTGTAGGCGATCGCGTCTTCCAGCACCTTCTCCGCGGTGGCCTGCGACGCAATGCCCACGACGAGTCGTTCCTGCGCGAGTTTCTGCATGAGCATGAAGAAGCCGGCGCCTTCCTGGCCGAGTAGGTTGCCCGCGGGAATACGGCAATCATCGAAGGCGAGCTCCGCAGTGTCCTGGCTCTCCATGCCCATCTTCTCGAGCTTGCGACTTCGGATGAATCCGGGTCGATCGCCCTCGACGAGGAAGAGCGAGACGCTGCGATGGGGGTCGTCTGAATTCGCCGTACGCGCCGCAACGATCGCCAGGTCGCAAGACATACCGTTCGAAATGAACGTCTTCGAACCGTTGATGACGTACTCGTCTCCATCACGCCGTGCGGTCGTCTGAATCGCGGCCACGTCGGAGCCAGTGCCCGGTTCGGTCATCGCAAGCGCAGTGACCGTTTCGCCGCTCGCGCACTTCGGAAGCCAGGTGCTCTTCTGCTCGGCGTTGCCAAATGACTCGATGTACGGGATCACGATGTCTGAATGGAGACTCGCCGCCCAGCCTGACTCGTACGCACGCGCGAGCTCTTCCATCACGATGACTGAGTGGAGGAAGTCGCCACCGGGCCCGCCGTGTTCTTCGCCGAGCCAGGGACATAGGAACCCCGCGGCACCGGCCTCGTGCCAGATCTCGCGGTCGACCATGCCCTGCTCTCGCCACTTGGCCTGCTTGGGTACTACCCTCGTCTCGACGAACTTGCGGAAGCTCTGGCGAAAGATGTCGTGCTCTTCGGAGAAAATCGTCCGTTCCATGGGGCTCCTGACTGAATGGCCATTCATTTAGCTGAGCCGGGGTTTCGCGGCAAGTTCACACGAATCTGGGCCCTTGCCCCACGGCGCGGCTCTCTCTATGGTCCGCCCTCATGCGTCGCCGTCCGGCCCGCTTTTCACTGCTCTTGGCCATGTTCGTTCTCGCGCCGGCAACGGCCTGGGCAAGCGGCGACGGCCATGGCCTCGACGCCAAGATCTGGCTGATCTTGGCCGCGATGATTCTCGCCGCGAAGCTCGGAGGCGAGGTCGCCGTTCGGCTCAACCAGCCGTCGGTTCTCGGCGAGCTGTGCGTCGGGATCGTCCTTGGCAACCTCGGCATGCTGGGAGTTCATACGTTCGACGGGGCGGCCGAACTCGTGCCGATCGAGTTTCTCGCCGAGTTCGGCGTCGTGCTCCTGCTGTTCGAGGTCGGGCTCGAGTCGACGCTGACCGAGATGCGTGCGGTAGCACCAACTTCCGGACTGGTCGCGATAATCGGTGTCGTCGCGCCGATGCTGCTCGGTTACGGGGTGAGTCTCTGGCTTCTGCCCGATGCCTCCTTCGCGCTCCATTTGTTCATCGGGGCGACGCTGTGCGCGACGAGCGTTGGTATCACCGCGCGCGTCCTCAAGGACCTCAATGCGATGGCGCAGCCCGAGACGCGCGTCATCCTCGGCGCTGCGGTCATCGACGACGTTCTCGGTCTCATCGTGCTTGCCGTCGTGGCGAGCATCGCGCAGTTCGGCGAGATTCCGGGTCCCTCCGACTTCGCCCGAATCATCGGGCTCGCTGGCGGGTTCCTGATCGGAGCGCTGTTGCTTGGCGCGTATGCAATGCCTGGTGTGTTCCGTGCCGCCTCGCGGCTTCGCACTCAGGACGTGCTCGGAGCGGTCGCAATCGGACTCTGTCTGCTGTTGGCCGGACTTTCGGGAGAGGCTGGACTGGCCCCAATCGTCGGGGCGTTCGCGGCTGGCCTGATCCTAGACGAGGTGCACGTACGACCTTTCGGCAAGTCGTCGGCGCACGACCTCACGGAGCTCATCGGCCCCATCGTCGCGGTCGTGGCGCCGGTCTTCTTCGTGAGGACAGGCATGATGGTCGAGCTCTCGGGCATTGGTCTCGAGCCTCTTTTTCTTGCTCTCGCGATGACCGTCGTCGCGGTAGTCGGCAAGCTGGTCTCAGGATTCGGAGTGCGCGGAAAGACCGCCGATCGCCTGACTGTCGGCATCGGCATGGTGCCCCGGGGCGAAGTCGGTCTCATCTTCGCGAATGTGGGCGCCGGGATCCGGACCGATGGCAAGCCGCTCATCGAGGCGGGCGTATATGCCGCGATCGTCCTCATGGTCATGGCCACGACAGTGATCACTCCCCCATGGTTGGCCCAGCGCCTCAAGAAGGTGATGCGCAATCAGGCCGATGACGCTTGAAGCGACTCTCGAAACGGCCAACGCCTCGATCCGGGATCTCGTCGCGCGCCTGCACGCAGACACACGGACGGACGTCGCCGCTGTTCCTCCTGGCGCGCTGAGCTGGGCGCTCGCTACCGCAGCCACGGAAACCCCCGAACTCCGCCAAGTGATCCTGGCGGCGACCCTCGACGAGGCGTACCGATTTCAGTCGGACCTGCGGTTTCTCCTCGACGGACCCAGCGACCAGGTGCTGCTGTTTCCTGGGTCCGACACCAGCCCGCTGCTCGACATCGTGCCCGACCGTCAGGCAGAGATGCACCGGATGGCCGTGCTGTCCCGATTGGCTAGAGGCGAGCATTGGCACATTCTGATCGTGCCTGCCCCGGCGCTTCTCCGACGCATCCCTCCACGAGATGTCGTGGAGACGCGACAGCGAACCCTTGGTGTGCTCGATCAGGTCGAACGGGAGGACCTAGTCCTTCAACTACAAGAACTCGGGTATCTCAGGGTCCCGCTCGTGGAGGATCGAGGGACCTTCTCCGCGCGCGGAGCGATCGTCGACGTGTTCGGGCCTGGGGACGAACGTCCGTACCGCATCGAACTCGACGACGATCTGGTGGCGCGGATTCGCGCATTCGATCCCGAGGACCAGAAGACGAGCGACGAGACCGACCGAATCCTCCTCGGCCCGGCGCGTGAAGTCTCCGATGCCGCCTCGGCAATCGCCCTTGCCAAGAGCCGGGTGCGGGAGCTGTGCGATGAGATCAATATGCCGACCCTACGCGCGCGCGAGCTCGCGGAAGAGCTCGATCGGGGCTCGGGGGCTATCGCCTCGAATGCGTTGCTGCCGGCCTACTACGAGCAGCTCGGTACACTGTTCGACTACCTACCAGAAGATGCGCGCCTCATCTGGGTTGACCCTCTCGCGGTTGCGCAGGCCGTCGGCCACGAGCAACGCAGCGCGCACGACGAACACCGTGCACGTAGCGACCGCCCCACTTTCGCACTCGGCGACTACTATCTCGCCGAAGACGCGCTCGTCGAACGCGTAAAGTCGTATCCCACCATGGTCGCCCACCCACTCGCCGTGCATGGAGCCGTGGACGAAGAAGAAGGCGCGCTTGCCGCTTGGCTCTCGCCGCCAACGCGAGAACTCATGCGGATCACGGCATCAGACCAGTCCGAACTCATAGCGGCCCTCCGCGCTCGTCGAGGCACCGGCGAGCGTGGACTCCAACCGCTCGCCGACAAGATCACCGAATGGAGCGAGGGCGGGATGAGTGTCTCGTTGGTCTGCCGTACCCGACATCAAGCCGACAGACTCACAGACTTGCTGCGCGGATACTCGGTGCCGTCCAACGTGCTCGAGCAGATTCGGCTTGGAGAACTCCAGGACGGGTTCGTTCTGTGGACTGAATCCCAGGCCTTCGTCACCGAGGAAGAAATCTTCGGCACGCGTGTTCGTCAGCGCCGGGGCAAGCGCGCCGCGAGGCGACAACAACAACGATTCCTGGAAGATCTGCGCGAACTCACCGTCGGTGACTACGTGGTCCACGCCGACCACGGCGTCGGCGAATACCTCGGGCTCCAACACAAGTCTCTCAGCCTCACCGCTCTCGACCGACTCCACGGACGCGCTCCGCAAACGGTCGAGGTGATGGTCGTCGAATACGCGGGAGGCGACAGGCTGTTCCTACCGGTCACTCGGCTTGGAACGATTCAGAAATTCAAGGGGCAGGAGGGGCACCGACCGAAGCTCGATCGGCTCGGCGGACAGACCTTTGCTACGAAGAAGGGGCGAGTTGCCAAGGCGGTACGCCAGATGGCCGAAGAGCTACTCAAGCTGTACGCGGAACGCGCTGCCGCGCATCGCGAGCCACTCGAGCTTGCGAATCCGAACTACGCGGAGTTCGAAGCCACGTTTCCCTTCGAAGAGACCCGTGACCAGGCCAAGGCGATCGACGACGTGATGGCCGACCTCGAGAGTCCCAAGCCCATGGACCGACTCGTATGCGGCGACGTAGGTTTCGGCAAGACCGAGGTCGCCATGCGAGCCGCGTTTCGGATGGCGATTGCCGGGCGACAAGTGGCGGTGCTGTGCCCCACCACCGTACTTGCGCAGCAGCACTACCGAACGTTCTCGACTCGCCTCCAAGACTACCCCTTGAGAGTAGAGGTGCTTTCTCGCTTCGTCGATCGAGCCGAGCAAACCAAGACCTTGGCCTCGCTGAAGGACGGAACCGTCGACGTCGTGGTGGGAACACATCGCTTGCTGTCCAAAGACGTGCACTTCGCAAGGCTCGGTCTCCTGGTCGTCGACGAGGAACAAAGGTTTGGAGTGACCCACAAGGAACGCATCAAAAAGCTCCGCAACGACGTGGACGTGGTGACACTCAGCGCAACGCCCATCCCTCGCACCTTGCAGCTGGCGGTCGGTGGGCTTCGCGACCTCTCTCTCATCACCACCGCACCACAGGACCGGCGCGCGGTGCGCACGTTCGTCTGTCGCTGGGACGACCACCTCATCAAGGAAGCCATCGAACGCGAGCTCAGCCGCGGCGGGCAGACCTTCTTCGTGTACAACCGTATCGAAGGGCTTTATCAGCGCGCCGAGCGTCTCCAGGAACTCGTTCCTGGCGCACGCATCGCGGTCGCGCACGGACAGATGAAACCCGCCCTGCTCGACAAGACGATGACAGACTTCGTCGAAGGCGCGTACGACGTACTGTGTTCGACCGCGATCGTGGAGAGTGGCCTCGATATTGCGCGAGCCAATTCGATCCTGGTCGACCGTGCAGACACCCTGGGGCTCGCTCAGCTCTACCAGCTTCGGGGTCGCGTTGGACGATCCGATCAGCGGGCGTACTGCTATCTCATCACGCCGCCACCGAATCAGATGTCCGACGAGTCGAGAATTCGAATGGAGGCGCTCGAGCGCTTCTCCGGTCTTGGCGCGGGGTTCCGGGTGGCTACTCTCGATATGGAGCTTCGCGGAGCCGGCAATCTTCTCGGTTCGGAACAGAGTGGAAACGCCTCGCTCGTGGGTTTCGACATGTTCGTTCAGATGCTGGAGGAGGCGGTCTCGGAGCTTCGCGGCGAGCCGGTTCAGCAAGAGGTCGACCCCGAACTCTCGATCGAGGTCGAGCACTACATTCCCGAGGAATACGTCGACGACATCGGTCTTCGACTCTCACTCTACCGTCGTTTCGCGACCGCGATCGACCCGCAGGCCATCGATGAATTGGCGGACGAGATGGAGCAGCGGTACGGCACCCCGCCCCAACCCGCACGCGATTTCGTACGGGTCATGTCGCTCAAACCGCTCCTTCGAGAACTGCGCGCGGTGGGCTGCGAAGCGACCACTGCGCGGGTGACGCTGCACCTGCGCGAGGATACGCCTCTCGATCCCTCTAGGCTGATGCCTCTGGTGTCGCAGCTGGGAGCCGATTGGAGCCTTTCCCCTGACATGAAGCTCACACGGCGCTATCACGACGAGGAAACTCTCGACGCAGTCGACCGGGTACGGCAACTACTGCGCGAACTGCGGCCGATGCACGCCCAGGCGTCCAAGGAATGAATCATCGTGGCACTACACCAAGAGCTGAAGCTGATCTTCGACGCAGACCGAGCGATGCGTGCGGCCGAGAGTGAGCTGCTGAGTCATCCCGGTTCCTCGGAGCTCGCTGACCTTCTCGAGACTCAGACGCGAGAGGCGCTTCACCTCGAAGACCGCGACGAGGCCACGATGCGACTCGAGAGGCTCGCCGACCTGTGCGCCCAGGTGCCAGGCCCTCGCATGGCTGACGCGTTGATTGCGATTCTCAACGACGTTGAGCCGCGAGTGCGGGTCGCCGCCGGTGAAGCCCTTCGCGACGTGGGCTTCGAGCGCTATGCCGAGATCGCACGCGCGATCGAACGCGCCCTCGATTCGAACGTCGAAGGTCCAGCCATGGCCGAGCTGCCCTGGGTGCTCGCAGAGATAGCGGAGCCCAGCGCTCTCCCGCTCATCCGGCGCTTTCTCGACCGCGACGACCCCGATGTGGTGGCCGCCGCCATCGAAGCGCTGGCCCAGCTCGACGACCCCGAGGCGGGCGCAGACCTACGGCGCTACGTCGACGATACGCGTCGAGTCGTCCTCGCGGACCTCGAGGACGACGAGGATACGACAATCGGCGAACTGGCTCGCGACGCCCTCGAGATGCTTGGCTACGGCGAGGACCCCTAAGGGCTCTCGCGTGACCAAAGCGCGCGTCGCTTCGCAGCTTTTGCGCGGGCACGGTCTTTCGCGAACAGGCTCAGGTAGTCCTCGACGACCGCGTGGACTTCCACCGTGTCGGGCAGTTCGTCTCGCGCTGCCTCCATGTTGGTTACCAACGCTCGTAGCGGCCCAGCAGCATGCCCGAATACAGAAGGCTCGATCGAGTCGGCGGCCTGAGACATTCGATCGACGACGCTTTTGCTGAGATACCCGCGCCGACACAAGTCGTCGAAGCTCGCCGATAGCACCTCGGGGTTGAACGTGTGGGCGACCACCAAGTCGGCGCCAACCCGCAAGACCGCGTCAGCATCGAGGGCATCGTCTTCGAGCAGGACCAGCGCCGGCTGAAAGTAGTTGTAAAACGGGCACACCCGAAGTCCGAAATCCTGAAAACCCGTCGTCGCGGAGCCTCGCTCGAGGTGAATGAAGATTCGCCTCACGGCGTCGTGGCGCGGCACACGTGCGGCGATTCGGACGATCTGCGGAACGTCATCGGGATAGACCTCTGCGGCCTCGGCAACCTGCATCAGGGTGTCTTGAGTCACCCGCCCCGCGGCGATGTCCGCGTAGAGCGAGTAAATGAACGCGTCGCCCTCTGCGTCGTCGCCGAACAGGATTTCGTCCGTGACCGGATCCACGTTGGCGCGCGAGCGAAGCAGCGCCGTGAGCTTGTAGCTGAGTTGGTCTCGTAGGAAACGAAAGCGACCGCGAACGAGGTTGTGGAGGCTAGGCTTCAGGGTGAACCCGTCCCAGCGAATGCCGTCGAGCCGAAGCTTGGCCTCGAGGACGCTTCGCATCTGCTCCGGGCTTCCCGACAAGATGAAAATCGCTGACGGATCGGTCGCGCGAATCTCCCGCAGGAGCGTACTGGCACCGGGGTAGGTGCGTTTGCGCGAGGCAGGCTCGAACGCGGTCCGCACCAGGTCGCGAAGCGTGTCGAACTCGGTCCGCAGGTAGGTCTTGTCGAGGTCCCAGCGATAGACGATCTGACTTCTACGCTCGCCGAGCTCGGGGGGCATCACGAGACCATAGCAGCACATGGCTGCGAGATGCAGACCCATCCGAAGCTGATATCGTCGCGTCATGCCGTTTGCCTCAGTCGCAATCGATGAGCGGACCCGCGCCAAGGGCTCAGAGGCTCAGCGGGCCGAGTGGGACGCAAGCTTGCGCGAGCTGCTCGACGCCGTGCGCGCTCGTGGTGACTTCGAGGCCCGGCTCCAGGTCTCGGTCACGGAGAAGCATTTTCTGATTGAAGCCTTTTCGCCGGGCGGCGAGTTGGCCGCGACGACCACGATCCCTCATGAGCTTTTCGCCCCGCACATCACCGAATACGTGGATATCGTCCGACAAATCGCCGACGCCGAGGGCGTCAATCAGATGGAAGCCCTCGACATGGCCAAGAAGGTCACCCACGACCGTGTCGCCCGCGTACTCAAACGCGAGCTTCGCGATTTCGGGTTCGACCACGAGAGTTCTCGAAAGCTCTTCACGCTGCTCCTGTCTTTGCGCGTCGACACGACGAAGCTCGCCGGAGTCTACGGGCATCGCCCCATGCGCTAGTTGCCGTGGCGATTACGATCGGACATAGGCGGGCAATGCACCGGCTCCGAGAGCTCGTCGACGCCGCGACGATCGACGTGCGCGGCGTCGAGGACTTCCTCGACTCGCTCGATCCCGCGACACGAATTGCCGAGATACGAACTCTCGGTCGCCTTCAGCAGGCAAGACTGTTCGAGTCCGCTGACGGCCATCGGTCGATCTCGATCGACGACATCGTCGCAGCGGATCGACCGGCGATGAGCGAGGTCGTTCATCACGGAAAGAACTCGCTTCCCGCATTCTCGCACTTCGCCAAGGTGTTCGTGCGGCCCGATGAACCGAGTCCTGAGCTCTGGGGCTACAATCGAACCGGCAGCTTCGTAGAGACCGTAGTCGGGCCCGGCTACTTCGTGGCTGAGCCAGCCGCCAACACGGGGGAGGTACGCGTCGACTATCTTCGCCTCCCGCCGCGCAAACCCGACCACTGGCCAGAGATCCTGCCCAACTCGGCGCGACTGTCGCTCTGGGTGTACAGCGAAACCCAGGACATTCTGCGAGGCGTATCGAAGCACGTCGTCGTGGGCCGCGCGTTCAAACGCGGCAAACCCCTGCCCGCCTGGTTCATGCTCTGTCGCGAAGATCTCGAAGATTCGGCGCCAGTCCGGGACGACTCGCACGACCCCGGGTGAACGGCTGTGCGGGTGAAACCGTGAAGGTCGGCCAAGCGGTACCTGTCGATTTCCTCCGTTTTGCGCTGCGGAGCGTTACATTCCCGCCAGGGGTCGACCTCTGAGACCATTTGTTGAACACTGATACGGGGGTCATGAGCGCATCATTGAAAGAGTCGGTGCCACCGACCGGAATCGACGTGCGGTTCGACGACGAACCAGCGGGATTCTCGCAGCGAGACCAGGACTTCGTCCGACTACTCAATGCCGCGGGGATCGCCGCAGAGCTCGACGACACGACTCTCGGTGCGATCGCTGCTGCACTCCCAGAAGCTCAAATCGACACGCGCCGAATGGACCTCCTCGAACACTACTATCGAGGAAACGATGATGCTTCGGTAGCGAGTCGGCGGCGCAACAGCGACCGGTTTTTCGTGCATCACGACCACTTCGAAGTGAACGCTCACCAAATCGTTGCGGCATTGTCGTCGTTGAACGATGAAGTCGCGACGGTGGAACTTCAGCGCATCGGCGGAGAGCAAGGCCCGCTGGTCCTTCGCGCGGGCGAACACTTCAGCGCAATCGCCGACGAAAAAGACGACACCGACGAGAGAGGCACAGTTGCGGTGCGCGCGCTCGTGCGTGCAATGAACGCGCTGCTTGCCAAGGCCGGCGTCGAGCGACGCCTGGTGCCTCTGATTCCGGACGACACCAGAGAGCTGTATGTGGGCGTTTCCGAGGACGGTGCGATCACCCTCCTCGAGGGGGCGTGCACCGAAATCTCCGCGGTGCAGGCGCTGCGCGAGTTTGCGAGCTGGTAACTCGCGCCCTCTCGCGCCATAGCCAAGAGCACAAGCATGGATGAAGACTACGATCTAATCGTCGTGGGCGCCGGCTCCGGAGGAGTGCGAGCTGCCCGCGTAGCAAGCCAGCTCGGTGCGCGCGTTGCCGTGTGCGAGTCTGATCGGCTCGGCGGCACCTGCGTCAACGTGGGATGCATCCCGAAGAAGCTGTACGTATACGGATCGCATTTCGCGTACGATCTCGTGGACGCACGAGCCTACGGATGGGACATCGATGCGTCGATAGACTGGGCGACTCTACTCGAGAACAAGAATAGAGAGATCGCGCGCCTCAACGGCATCTACCTCGGGCTGCTCGAGCGCTCCGGGGTCGATGTCGTCACGGGCCATGCGACTCTGACCGGCCCCAACACCGTGCGAATCGACGGACGAGAACTGCGTGCGGGGAGAGTCTTGGTCGCGGTCGGCGGACGACCGCTGTTGCCGGACGTGGTTGGCGCGGAACTGGCCAAGACGTCGAACGACGTCTTCTCGCTCACCGAACTACCCGGTCACGCGCTCGTAGTCGGCGCGGGATACATTGGCCTGGAGCTCGGCTCGGTATTCGCCGCGCTTGGTGTCGAGGTGACCCTCGTCCATCGAGGCCAGGAAATTTTGCGAGGCTTCGACAGCGATCTTCGGAACCATCTCCACTCGGAGCTCGAAGCCAAGGGCGTGCGTATCCTCCTTGAAACCGAAGTAGCCGAGCTTCGCAGGCATGGTGCGCGGATCGAAGTATTGCTCAACGACGGGCAAAGGATCGAAACCGACTTTCCACTGTTTGCGATCGGGCGCTCCCCGAACGTCGAAGGCCTCGGCCTCGAGAAACTGGGCGTCGAAGTTGGAAGCAGCGGCGGCATCGTCGTCGACGACGACTACACGACCTCCGTTCCTTCGATCCATGCGGTTGGGGACGTGACCGACCACGTGCAGTTGACCCCCGTCGCGATCGCCGAAGGCATGCACTTCGCGCACAAGTTTTTCGGCGACGGTGCGTTTCGAATCGACTACTTCGACATCCCGACCGCGGTGTTCTGCCAGCCCGAACTCGCGACCGTCGGCCTCACGGAAGAACAGGCCTGGCACCGATGCCAGGACGTGCGCGTCTATCGCTCCGTGTTCGTCCCGCTCAAGCTCAGTCTAGGCGAGCGGAAGGAGCGAACGATTGTGAAGCTCGTAGTCGACGGTGAAACCGACCGTGTCGTGGGCTGTCATATGGCGGGCCACGGCGCCGCGGAGATCATTCAGGGGCTCGCCGTGGCGATGAAGGCCGGCGCTACCAAAGCAGATTTCGATGCCACGATCGGGATTCATCCTACCTCCGCCGAAGAGTTCGTGACGCTCCGATGATTTCTTGACTGTTTAAGTAAAGAACATCTCGCACATTGCCATGCGAAATCTGCTGCATTTGTAAGGGTGACCTGACAAGATGACCCTTGCGTAGGTGGACGGATTGCAAATCCGCACCAGACTTGTCAAGTTACTCCGAACTCTCATGGAAGCCGCCACAGTCGCCACCGTCGACTCGGAACTCGACCGAGTCAATCGGGCCCACGAGGACGCGAGTCCCGAGGAACTCATCGCATGGGCGCATGAGCGGTACGGCAGCGGACTCGTGGCCTCGACAAGTTTCGGAGCGACCTCAGCGGTCATTCTTCACCTGCTCCATCGCGTCGCGCCCAAAACCCCAATTATCTGCGTCGATACCGGCTACCTCTTCGAGGAAACCTACAGCTTTGCCCAAGAGCTCACAGAGCGCCTCAATCTCGACGTGCGCTTCTACGCTCCTGCGCTGACTGCAGCGCGCCAGGAAGCCCTGTACGGACGCCTCTGGGAGCAGGGTGAAGACGGGGTTCGCCGGTATCTGCAGATCAACAAGGTGGAGCCGATGCAGCGGGCACTTCAAGATCTCGAAGCCACGTCTTGGATCGCTGGCGTTCGCGCCGACCAGACGGAGCACCGGGCGGGGCTTCGACGGGTCGATCGCCAGGACGGCCGCACGAAAATTCATCCGATTCTGCAATGGAGCTCGGAAGACATCGACCGCTACATCGCGGAGCACGACCTCCCCTACCATCCCCTGGTCGCGGAGGGCTATCGCTCGATCGGCGATCATCACTCGACGATCCCAACGACCGGGGAAATGGACCCGCGCGACGGCCGCATCCTCGGCAAGAAGCGCGAGTGCGGGCTCCATCTCCCTCTCACCGCCGAAGAAAATCAGAGCCTCAAGTCGAGCGGCCTCTAGCGCCCCGAGGTCCCGCACCATTGCGGTGCGGAGACGGAGCAGGCAAAGTCGGCGCTCTCGAAGAACGACAGCCCGGACATCGGGTTCCGATGGAGCGTCAATCCGTACCGCGGGTGCTTTCACGGCTGCGCCTACTGCTACGCGCGCCCGACGCACCCCTACTTGGGGTTCGGCGCCGGTTCGGACTTCGAGCGGAAGATCGTCGTCAAGGTGAACATCGTCGAGGCCCGAAGCGCGGTACCAGCTCACCCGGGGCTGCCTGGAGGTCTGCGCCGAGTTCGCGAATCCCGTGACAATCATCACCAAGGGCACCTTGATTCGCCGAGACATCGACGTCCTCCAGGAATTGCAGCGCACCGCCTCCTGCCAGATCGCCATGAGCATTCCCTTCGTCGACAATGACGACGCGCGCGCCATCGAGCCCTTCGCAAGCTCTCCGACCAAGCGCTTCGAAACCCTACGACAGCTTTCGGAAGCGGGCCTAGATACCGCGGTCGCCGTCGCACCGATCATTCCGGGACTCAACGACCATCAAATCCCGGCAATCCTCGAGCGCGCGCGAGACTGCGGGGCACGGAACGCGTTCAAGACTCTTATGCGTCTGCCCCACGAAGTCCGTCCGGTCTTCGAGAGCCGACATCGTCGACGACGAGAGTCCCCAGCTCCGTCTGCCGCTGGGCTGACTGGCCCGCAGTTTGCAGCAGCCGTCGGAGAGACCAGAAGCGCAACCTCAGCCGAGACCGTTATATGACAATGATTTCGAATGTTTACCAGCTCGACCGGCCCGACGACGACTTGTCAAATCATGACAAAATGTCAAGAATGGACGCCAACGAGTTATCCGTGAGTGACAGCCCGACCATTACCGTGCTCGTCGTTGACGACGAAGCCCACAATCTGGACTCGCTCGAGCGGATTTTCCGGCGAGAAGGGTTCGCCGTGCTCACCGCGTCAAGCGGTCAGAAGGCGCTCGACATCTGCCGGCGCAACGAGGTGCACGTAGTCGTCAGCGACCTAATGATGCCCGGAATGAACGGCATCGAGCTGGTGAAAGCGCTCAAGACTGTCGTCCCGGAGACCGAGGTCGTCTTGATGACCGCGTTCGGTACCGTCGAAAAGGCGGTGGGCGCGATGCGGGCCGGCGCCTACGACTTCGTCGAAAAGCCCTTGAAGCGTATCCAGATGGTCAAGACCGTGCGCAAGGCGGCGGAGCGCCATCAGCTCGTCGTCGAGAACAAGGGACTTCGTCAAAAGCTCTCGCAGCTCAGCGGTCGAACGATCGTCGGCTCCGCTCCGGCACTGCGGCACGCGCTCGAGATCGCGAAGCAGGCGGCCCCATCTTCGGCCAACGTGTTGATCCTGGGCGAGAGCGGCACCGGCAAGGAGCTTCTCGCACGCTACATCCACGAAGAGAGCCAGCGCGGAACTTTCGTCGGAGTGAACCTCTCGGCACTCCCGGAGACAATCGTCGAGTCCGAGCTCTTCGGACACGAAAAAGGTGCTTTTACCGGCGCAATCGCGCGTCGAGGAGGCCGTATTGCGGAAGCCGAGGGAGGCACCCTCTTCCTGGATGAAATCGGCGAGCTCTCGACGTCGGTCCAGGTAAAGCTGCTCCGGGTTCTCCAGGAGGGCGAGTACAATCCAGTCGGCGGTCAGACCAAGAAAGCCGACTTCAGACTGATCGCGGCAACCAACCGAGACCTCCGAGCCGCTGTAGACAGCGGAGAGTTCCGCGAAGACCTTTACTACCGACTGAACGTGATCGCGATTACGAGCCCGCCGCTGCGGGCGCGGCGCGACGACATCCCGGTGCTCGCAGAGCACTTCGTCGAGACCTACTGCGCCAAGAACAATCGCCTCCCCCTGGCTGTCGACAAGGAAGCACTTCAGCAACTCGTCGCCTACGACTGGCCGGGCAATGTCCGCGAGTTGCAGAACGTGATCGAGCGCGCGGTCGTGCTGAATACGAACGGCGCGATCACGCTCGACGATCTGCCAGACCCGGTCGCCCGCGCGGAACCCCGAGTGGACGTATTCACCTTTCCAGTAGGAACCGCGCTGAACGAAGTGGAGCGCCGCGTGATCCACGGCACGCTGCAGCACACCGAGGGCGACAAACAGCTCGCCGCGCAACTGCTTGGAATCTCAGCGCGAACGATTTATCGCAAGCTCGACGCCGAACGTGGCGAAGACGACACCTAGACGCGCGTTCCTCTCACGCTGCCACTTTGTCAAAAGCGCCCCTTGGAGCTGGTCACGTTGTCGCAACCGGCAGGTGCGCGAGGCCGAATTCATTCGGGAATCATTGAATTTTTATTGAATCGAAGTGGCACGGTGGTTGCTCTACTGAACCTTGGTGCCTACTCCACGCGAATCGCGGTTTTCGACCGCCGTTGTCCTCGGAACGCTCGCGCTCTGTGCTTTCTTCCTGGCGCAGGGTGCGACCCAGGTACTGGCAGCAGAGCTGCTGGGCTCCGGGGGGGACGAAGCAGGTCCGAAGCCGCGGTCTA
The DNA here is from genome assembly GCA_963845195.1 of uncultured delta proteobacterium. Lineage (GTDB taxonomy): Bacteria > Myxococcota_A > Polyangia > Polyangiales > Houyiibacteriaceae > SG8-38. The sequence continues at coordinate 316,230 of CAWJRH010000004.1, read as the reverse complement.
GCACGGCCGTCGCAAACCCGGAGTTCCTACGGCGCCGCGAGGCGAAGACGATCCTCGAGCGCAACATCTTCGATTCGTCCCGAGGCGATTTGATGCTCGAGCCAGTCTCAGACGAGCCGGTCGCGATGGGGCCAGAAGGCAAATGGGACCCCGCCCAGCCAGCCCCGGAATGCGGTGCGCAACTCAGGCTCGTGGGCGCCGTCGTGAACCCGACGCGACCGGAGTGGTCGTTCGCCGCGATCGCCGCCGAGGAGGGCAAGACGATGCTCTATCGACAGGGCTCGAATGTGGACGGCTCGTACGTTCTGGCGGTACGCCCTTCGAGTGTGGTGATGCAGCCGGAATCGGGTGGCGCCTGCGAGCTGATGATGTTCCGCGAATCGACCGAAGAGCCGGCACCGGCGCCGAAGCCAGCCCAGGCAGCGCGGCGACCGTCGCGCGCCACCAACGACCGCAACGCGGGGTTGACCACGGAACAGCTCGAGCAGGGAATCCAGAAAGTCAGCGACACACAGTTCAACATACAGCGAAGCGTGATCGATACGATTTTGGCGAATCAAGGAAGCATCATGAAGACCGCGCGAGTTATTCCGCACGAGGAAAACGGGCGCGTCGTCGGCATGAAGCTTTACGGAATTCGCCGCGACAGTTTGCTCGGCAAGCTGGGGATTCGGAACGGAGACATGCTGCGCACGATCAACGGGTTCGACATGACGAGCCCAGATTCGGCACTTCAGGCGTACTCGCGACTGCGTACCGCCAGCGAACTTAGTCTTGCCGTCAAGCGGCAGAGCAAAGAGATGAACATTGAATACAACATCCAATGAGCGTGGAGAGGTCGGGGAGTCACCGTGAGGATACGTAAACAACTCGTCTGTTTAGTCGTCGGTTCGCTGATGCTGAGCGCTGGACACGAGGTCGCGGCGCAGCAGGAAGAAGCGAAGCCTGAGGCACCACCACAGCGACCACCTCGTGCTCCGGTGCCGCTTCGCTCGGCGCCGAAGGGCACCGCGGACGGAACCGCAGAGGGCGAAGAAGTCGATACCGTGCTCCAAGGAACCGAAGACCTCGAGCTTCCCGAGTTCGAGACCGGGGTTGCATTCGAGCCGATGTCGCCGCGCACGAAGGTCACGTTCAATCTCGAAGACGCCGAACTGCCCGACCTCGTGCGCTTGATTTCGAACATGACCGGGCGCCGCTTCATTCTGCCGACCAAGCTCCGCGCGATCAAAGCTACAGTGTTTGCACCGACGAAAGTCACCGTGGCCGAGGCCTATCAGGCGTTCCTCTCAGTCCTGGAAGTCAACGGGCTCACGGTCGTTCCCTCGGGTCGGTACCTCAAGATCGTCGAGCTGGCGGGGGTCGAGCGTCAGACGATTCCCATTTTCGAAGACGGCAGCCGAACGCCCGCCTCGGACCGCTACGTAACCCGCCTGCACTACCTCCAAAACGTATCGGCGGAGGACGTGACGAACTTGCTGGGTCGCTTCAAGTCTGCCGAAGGCGACATCACGTCGTACGCGCCAACCAACATGCTCATCCTCACGGATACCGGCTCTCAGATCCGCCGCATGCTGCGCTTGGTCGAAGCGATCGATCAGCCTCGGAGCGGCACTCAGACTTGGATCGAGCCGATTCACTACGCCAACGCGAGTGAGCTGGGTGAACGCCTGCTCGAGATCTTCCCGGCCGAAGCAGCGTCAACCACCTCAGCAAGTGCCAAGACGCCCGCTGCCCGAAACCGCGCAAAAAACGCCGCCAACTCCAGCGAGCCCGCACTGGTCGGCGCAGTGGCTTCGGAATCCGCGATTCGCAACATCATTACGGACGAACGAACCAACTCGCTGATCATCATCGCGACTGAGCGCGCCTATCTCCGCATCCTCGAGATGATTCGTCAGCTCGACATACCGCTCGAGGGCGAAGGTCGAATCCACGTGCACTACGTACAGCACGGAGCAGCGACCGACATCGCTGCGGCGTTGACGGCCCTGGTCGGCGCCGGCTCGGGCGGCTCACGGCGTACCACGGGGGGTGCTGCGAACCGAAACGCGCGGCAGGCGGCGCAGCCCGTCGCTGCGGGGTCCTTGTTCGAAGGCGAAATCGCGGTGACGTCATATGAGCCCGCCAATGCGCTCGTCATTACGTCGTCGCTTCACGACTATACGTCTCTCAAACGGGTCATTGAACGGCTGGATGCGCCTCGCAAGCAGGTGTTCATCGAAGCGGTGGTCATGGAGCTCGGGGTCGAACGCACATCTGAGCTTGGGTTCGCCTTCCATGGCGGCGCAGGAAACTTCCCGACGGACGGTTCGTTGTCCTTGTTCGGTTTCAACGCGCCATCCTCGATCGACATCACACAGAACAACCTCACGGGCCTGGCGCTCGGTGTTCGCGGCCCGACGATCGAAAACTCGCAGCAGCTCGTCGGCTTCTCGGTGCCGGGATTCGGCGTAGTCGTCACCGCCCTCGCCTCCTCGGGCGACGCGGACGTCCTGTCGACGCCACACATCATCGCGATCGACAACACCGAGGCTGAGATTAGCGTTGGCGAGAACATCCCACTCCAGACCAACGGCGTTGCTCCCGGAGCGCTCGCGGGCCTTGGCGGCCTCGGAGCGCTGGGCGCAGCAGCGCAGGGCGGGCAGGATCTCGGCGCCCTTGCGGGGCTCGCCGGTGGTCTCGGGTCCGTCGCACGTCAGGACGTCGGCACGACGATCCGCGTGATTCCGCACATCAACGACAACAACGAGGTCCGTCTTGAGATCCAGGAAGAGATCTCGGAGCAGGGAGCCACGTCCGGCACGCTTGGCGTCGTCTCAATCAACCGTCGAACCGCACGAACCGAGGTCATGGTTCGCGATCAACAAACGATCGTCATTGGCGGGCTCATGCGAGATGCAATCCAGAACACCGAGGACAAGGTCCCGGTGCTTGGCGACATCCCGATTTTGGGTGCCTTGTTTCGGCGAACGAACAAGCAGAAGCGGAAGACCAATCTGCTGCTCATTCTGACTCCGTACATCATCCGTGACCCGGGCGATCTGAGGGAGATCTTCGAACGCAAGATGCAAGAGCGCCAACAGATGATCGATCGCTACTTCGTATTTGGAGAGGACAAGTTCACACCGCACATCGACTACACCCGAACCCGTGGAGTCGTCTCGGAGATCATCAACGAGATCGACACGGTGGAGCAAGAGATTCGATTGGCGGAAGCTGCCGCACTCGAACCTGCACCCGATCACGTGCCACGATCCCCGATCGGAACGTACACGAGCGCGCGTCCTCAACTCGAAGAGGAAACGCTCGTAATCGGTCCCAACGGCGAAGAAGAGTTCCAAGAGATCGAGAGCAAAGCGCAAGAGCCCACGGCTGCTGACCGACAGGAAGGCGGTGGTGCACCGCCGCCGCCCATCGAGATTCCCGACGACTGGAGCGGGACCCCAGACCCCGAACCGGGGGACGTACCGCGTGAACCTGCGATAATCGAAACCGAGACCGAGGCCGACACCGTCAACGACGAGATCGAGATCGAACCCGAGGAAACGCCGGACCAAGAGCCGATTGAGATCGATCCCGTGGAGATTGACGCGGTCACCGGGGAACCGGTCGAAGACCCCCCGCCACCCCAGTTCGAACCTGGGGACGTGGAGCCCGATGACATCGAGGAGGGCGCTCAGTGAGCTTCGAGCAGCGGTATATCGGCGAGATTCTCGTCAGACGCGGCGCGCTCGAGCCCGACCGGCTCGATCAAGCGCTACAAAGCGCCGAGGAGCGAGCCATCGACTTGCGAGATTTCCTCGTAGGCAGTCATCTCCTCGAAGATGGCAAGGTGGTGCGCGCCTTGGCCGACGAAGTCGGCGTCGAGTTCATCGAGAAGATCGCGACAGACAAGATCCCCGAAGACCTCATCGACCGCGTGCCGATCAACTTCGCACGTCAAAACCGCGTACTTCCGCTCGGACGCTCGGACGACGGCGTTCGGGTCGCGGTCGCCGACCCGCTCGACCTGTTTCCACTCGACGACCTGCGGATTCTTCTTGGCGAAACGATCGTTGCCGTCGCAGCCTCGGAAGAGGCGATCGACGATGCGATCAACCGCGTCTACGAGCGGAAGGACGAGACCGCACTCGCAGAAGCCAAGGACGGTGAGGCCGAGGAAGAGCTTCGAGACCTCATCGACATGACGGATGAGGCGCCGGTCATTCGTTGGGTCAACAACCTCTTCTACACCGCAGTCAAAGAGCGTGCTTCTGACATTCACATCCAACCGACGGACGAGAAAGTCATCGTGCGGTATCGGGTGGACGGCCGCCTCATCCCGCGCAAGGAGGCCAACCGCGGCTTCCTTCCGTCCATCGTGAGTCGCGTGAAGATCGAAGCAGGACTGAACATTGCGGAGAAGCGCCTTCCTCAAGACGGACGAATCACCAAGAAGATCGCCGGCAAGGTCGTCGACGTTCGTGTGTCGACAATCCCTACGGCCAAGGGCGAGCGCGTGGTCATGCGTCTCCTCGACAAAGAGCAGGTGCTTCTCAACCTCACCGATCTCGGTTTCGCGCGACGAGAGCTCGACCAGCTCGAGAAGCTCATTCGACGGCCGAACGGCATCGTTCTCGTCACCGGTCCCACCGGTTCGGGAAAGACCACCACCCTCTACGGCTGCCTCAACCTGATCAACACCCCGGAGAAGAACATTCTGACCGCCGAGGATCCGGTGGAATACGAACTCCGGGGCATTGGGCAGATGCAGGTTCAACCCAAAATCGGCCTCTCGTTCGCATCGGGGCTGCGAAGCTTCCTCCGCCAGGATCCGGACGTGATCATGGTCGGCGAGATTCGGGACACAGAGACCGCTGAGATCGCGATTCACGCATCGCTCACCGGTCACCTCGTGCTCTCGACGCTTCACACGAACGACGCACCGAGTGCCATCACCCGCCTCGTGGACATGGACGTCGAGCCGTATCAGATTTCTTCGTCGGTCATGGCCGTCTTGGCGCAGCGACTCGTGAGGCGTCTATGCCCTCACTGCCGCACCCCCTACACGCCGACACCGCAAGATCTTCTCGAGCTCGGCATCGACGAATCGGAAGCGCAGCGCAAGCTGACCGAGCTTCAGCGGGTCGCCGCGACCACCGTCCTCAGCGGAGCAGAGTTCCCGCCCCTTCCGACAGCCAACACCGGCTCGCTCAGCGACATGAAGTTCTTTCATCCTGGGGGCTGCGATGAATGCAGCTCAACGGGCTATCGGGGTCGAATCGGAATCTTCGAACTGATGATCATCGATGAACCCGTCCGCAAAGAGATCCTCAACAACAGCGATGCGAAGACGATTCAGAAGATCGCGCAGAAGCAGGGCATGCGCCTTCTTCGTGAAGACGGAGCTCGTCAGGTCATCGCCGGCGTGACCAGCGTTGAAGAGGTGCTCGCTGCGACCCAGGCGGCCGAGGTGTAGTCGATGGCGGTCTACGCTTACAAAGGGCTCGATGCGCGGGGTAAATCGGTCAAGGGCGTTCGCGATGCGGACAGCGTCAAGGCCGTGCGCAATCTGCTCAAGCGAGACGGAATTCTCGCAACCGAGGTTCTCGAGCAGTCGGAGGCGGCCCGCAAGGCTGCGCGAGACATCAATTTCCGCAGACTTTTTCGGCGAATCTCGACGGCCGACATCGCGATGGCCACTCGACAGCTCTCGGTACTGCTCAAGTCTGGGGTTCCACTCGTAGAAGCACTCTCGGCGCTCATCGAGCAGCTCGAGCACGACGACCTGAAGTCAGCCTTCCAGAGCACGCGGGACCAGGTCAACGAGGGTACGAGTCTCGCTGACGCGATGAAGGCGCACCCGAAGATCTTCCCGTCGCTCTACATCAACATGGTCGCCGCAGGCGAGGCATCGGGCACGCTCGAAGAGGTTCTCGCACGGCTCGCGGAGTTCCTAGACGACCAGGCGCGCCTGCAAAGCAAGGTCAAAGGTGCCCTCGCGTATCCCGTCGTGATGGGAATCGTGGTCGTGCTGATCTTGTTCCTGATGATGTCCGTCGTCGTCCCCAAGGTAACCGCGATCTTCGACAACTTTAATCAGGCTCTTCCTTGGTACACCGAGTTGCTGATTTGGACTAGCAACGCGTTCGGCAGCTACTGGTGGCTCATCGGCATGGTGCTCGGCGGGGGAGTGTACTTCTTCCGGCGGTGGCGCAGCACCAAGGCAGGTCGCGACAAGTGGGACCGCTTCGTGCTCGAACTGCCGCTCTACGGACCGTTGATCACGATGGTCGCCGTCGCTCGGTTCGCCCGTACTCTGGCGACCCTGCTGGCGAGCGGGGTACCGGTGCTCACGGCGATGGATATCACTCGAAACGTGCTCGGCAATACCGAGCTCATGCGTGTCGTCGAGAACGCGCGTTCGAGCGTTCGCGAGGGCGAAGGAATCGCCAAGCCTCTCAAAGAGGGGGGCCGCTTCCCACCGATCGTGACGCACATGATCGCCATCGGAGAGCAGTCGGGGCAGCTCGAAGAGATGCTGCTTCACGTGGCAGATGCCTATGAACAGCAGGTGGAGGTCCGGATCACCGCCCTCACCTCAATTCTCGAACCGCTGCTGATCGTGGTCATGGGAAGCGTAGTTGGCGGAATCGCTTTCGCGATCTTGATGCCGTTGCTACAGCTCAACGAGATGATTCAATGAGGACGCGGAGTGAGTCGCCGGACACAGCGCGAGAGAATCGCACTTCCTTGGGAACGTCCGGGGCGCCCTTGGCGCGCGGCAAGCGGGGGTCGGGGCGGCAAGGTCATCCTCGGCGCCCTTCTCGCCTGCGTGGCGGCCTGGGCTCTTGTCCGCGAGACGAACGAACGTGCGCGAATCCGCGATACCGAAGTCGCCATCGCGCAAGTGCGCGGGGCGATCGACCAGTTCCGCGTGGACATGGGGCGGTGCCCCGCGTCGAATTCCGAGCTCATGCATCCTCCGAACGCGCAGAAACAGTACCTGGACGAGCTCCCACTCGACGGGTGGGGCCGGCCCCTGCAGGTACGTTGCCCCGGCACTTTCGGCGATGAACCCGATGTAATTTCCGCAGGCCCCAGTGGCTCGCTTCTGACAGACGACAACATTCAATGACGCAAACCGGAGACTCCATGTCCGAACGAAAAGAAACTCGCAACGAAAGAGAACTCGCCAAACGCGCCCGCGTCGAGGGCATGACCCTCATCGAGATCATGATCGTCATCACGATCTTCGCCATGATTGCTGGCGGCGTCGCGGTCGCACTCCTGCCCCGTCTCGACGAGGCTCGCGAGAAGAGCACCAAGGCCGACTCACAGGCATTGCGCTCCGCAGTGATGCTCTACGTGGCTGACAATCCCCGCAACTGTCCGACGGTAGAAGACCTCGTCAACGAGAGGTATTTGGACGGCTCCAAGCGCACCGAAGATGCCTGGAACTCGCCGTTCCGGATCGCGTGCGAAGACGGAGACATCTTCGTCGAATCAGCCGGCAAGGATGGCGAGTTCGATACTGAGGACGACATCAAATAGTCATGACCAAGCAGGCCCCGAATCGACCGCAAGACGGCTTCACCTTGATCGAAGTGATCTTGGTGGTGGTCATCATCGCGGTGATCGTCTCCGGGGCAACCTTGGGACTGGGCGCTCTCACGCGAACCCGCCTTCGATCAGCGGCATATCAGGTGATGAGCGCTACTCAGTACGCGTACAGCCGCTCGGTGACGCACGGCACCACCACCCGCGTTCAGTTCGATTTCGAAAAGGGGACGATGGCGGTCGAAGAAACCGAGCGCCCCGTAACCATGGCCAACTTCGAGCAGCTCGAAGCGGATACCGGCGCGGCGGTCGACCCCTGGGAGATGGCCAGACAGCGCCTAGAGAGACCTCTCGAGGAGTCCACGGCCCAGGTCTCGGCGTTCTCCCCCATCGGAAATGGTTTTGGCAAACCCATCAAGCGTTACCAACCGCACGAGCTCGGCGACGGAATCTCGATTCATGCATTGGTCACGCCGCGCGACGACAAGCCTCGAACCGAAGGTGAAGGCGGCGTGTACTTCTTTCCGGGTGGCGTCACGGAACACACGGTCGTTCAGCTAAAGGACAGCTCCGAGCGCATCTACAGCGTCGAGATCCATCCGTTGACGGGCAAGGGTACGATCTACCCATACGCGTACGAGCCGGTGGCAGAGCTCGATGACGACGGCGAGGTGGAGGACTCCCTATGAAACGTAGCGGGTTCACCCTACTCGAGGTGATGATCGCGGTCGCGATCCTCGGGCTCACGTTGACCGCGATTTTCTCGAGCGAGGTCGGAGCGTCGAACGTGGCGCAGCGCGCGAAGCGTCAGAACGTGGCCACGACGCTCGCCCGCTGCAAGATGGCCGAGGTCGAGGAGGTCATTCTCATCGAAGGACTTCCGCTCCTCGAGAAGTCCGACACCGACGATTGCTGTGAGCATGCACCTGTCGAAGGGTACGAGTGCAGCTGGATTATCGAGCGCATCATTCTTCCGGAGCTCGGGGCCGAAGAGTCAGAAGACGACCTCGACGAAACCCAGACCCAGAACGAACAGATTAACGAAACCATCGACACGGTAGCCTCCGCGGACGGGCTGCCACCCGAGGTCATTGCGGGCGAAGCAGGCAATCTCGCGATGCTTGCGCTTCAAATCGGATATCCAATTCTGAAGCCGTTCTTCGAAGAACAGGTGCGTCGAGCCACGGTCACGGTCGAATGGACCGAGGGCGGCCAGAAACGCGGGTTCGACGTGGTGCAGTTCTTGGTATCGGAACAGCCTGCGCGCATCGAAGGCGAGGCAGCTACCGGAGATGCCGTTGGGGGCGGTGCGGCGGGGGGCGGGACGACCGTCAGCACGGGAGCCAGCAGTCCATGAAACAGGGGTTCACACTGCTTGAAGTCATGTTGGCGGTGGGCATCCTCGCCCTCGTAGGAACGATGGTGTACGGGGGGTTCGCGCAGACGGCTCTCAACAAGGCCAGAGTCGAGTCCGACGTCGACCACTATCGAAGCGTACACATGGCACTCGAGCGCATCGTTCGGGAACTGTCGATGACCTTCGTCTCGACCCACGTAAACCCATCGCCGGACCTTCGTACCGTGCAGACCGCATTCATCGGGACGGATGCGGGAAGCGAAGACAGGCTCGACTTTACATCGTTCTCACACCGACGTCTCTATCGAGATGCCCGGGAATCCGATCAGAACGAAATCAGCTACTTCGTGGCAGAGCACCCGGAAAAGCGCGGGGAACGAGTGTTGGCGCGACGCGAGCAGAACCGCATCGATGAAGACCCGCGTCGGGGCGGCAAGTCTCAGATACTCATCGAAGGGGTGCAAGAGTTCAACCTCGAGTACTTCGACCCGCTTCTCAGCGAATGGGTGTCGACGTGGGCGACCGATGACCCCTTCGCGCAAGCCAATCGGCTGCCGACACAGGTACGTGTACGGATCACCGTGGACGACCCCTATCGGCCCGGCAAGACCAACACGTTCGGCACGCGAGCTGCAATCCCCATTAACTACGCACTCAACCACGCGAACTACAACCCATGAGAAACCGGAGCTCAGCACGGCGTGACTCCCAGGAAGGGGTTGCCCTCATCGTTGCCATCGCGACGGTGGCGATTCTCTCGGTGATGCTGGCGGACATGCACCAGACGACGAGCACCGCGTTCGCCGTGTCGACTGCGCAGCGTGACGCGCTGCAGGCTGAATACATGGCCAAGAGCGCGACCAATCTGACGCGGCTGCTCGTGGCCAAGGAGCCGCAGATCCGAGCGTTCGTCAGCCCGATATACCAAGCGTCCGTAGGTCGTCCGGCACCTCAGCTCCCAGTCTGGAAATTCGCGGACGCGGTGCTAGCACCGTTCTGCACGCCTGAAGACCAGCGCGACACCTTGGCGCAGCTCGGGATCGACTTCGGCGACACAGAGGGCTTCCAGGATCTCCCCGGTACCTGCAGCATTTCCGTCGTGAGCGAGAACGGAAAGATCAATCTCAACGACCCGCTGTTCCTCGACGGCGAGCGCGCCCGCGACAGCGTCGCGATCGCTTTGTTCTCGCTCACGCGCGGCTATCAGCGCGACAACCCATACGACATTCTGTTTTCCAAGGCCGACGAGAAGGGCAACATCACAACGCGTCTGGACGTGGTCTCGTCACTAATCGACTGGTGGGACCGCGACATCCAACGCACCGATTTCGATCCGGGGGCGCAAACGACACGTAGCGGTGGTACGGGCGTGGAGGATGACTCGATCTACCAAACCTACGACGACTCGTACCGGATCAAGAACGCCCCTTTCGACTCGATTCAAGAGCTACGGCTCGTTCGCGGGTTCACAGACGACTTCTGGTCCACCTTCGTCGAACCCATCCCAAACGACCCTGAATCCCGCATCGTGACGGTGTACGCGTCGGGCCTGCTCAATGTAAACGAAGCCACTCCCGACATCCTTCTCGCCCGCGTGTGCGGCGAGGCTGCGGAAAGCACGCTGTGCACCGACCCGCTCGAGAGACTCGAAATTCACGCAGATCCTCGGCACGATTCGCTCTCTCATTCCGATCCCACTCTTCGCCGAAGCGAGCGATTTCCTCGCGTTCGTGCAGGGCAGTACCGCACCCAAGGCACTCTACGGAATGCTTCAGGGCTTCCTGGGCGAGGAGAACCAGCTTCTCTTCCTGCCGATCGTCCTTACCGAAGAGCAGGACATCGCGCTCAAGCGGGGCCTTTCGACAGACGCACAGGTGTTTACGATCGTCGCCAAGGGGCAAGTCGGCCAGTCTCAAGTTCGAATCGAATCGGTCGTGAACTTCCACACGCGGTGGGTGCCGCCGCCTCCCAATGCCGGCAGAATGCCGGGACTGGGAGTCTTCCACTACTATCGGGTGAACTGAAATGTCTTTGGTACTTGGGCTAGAAATCACACCCCGCGCGGTCCGCGGTGCATTCCTGCGTACGTCGCTTCGTGGCTTCGAGATGGAGCGCTACGCCGAAAGCCTCCTTTCGCACTCGGCCGATCCCGAAGAGGAAGCCCAACACCTCGCAACGGCGATCCAATCCGTGATCGCAGAAAGCGAACGCCCGCCCGACCGGATTATCGCATCGCTCGACGGTCAACTCGCTTCGCTTCGGCTCGTCGATCTTCCTGCCGGGGTCGAGAAGAAGGCTGCCGAAGTGCTTCCGGGCCTGCTCGAGTCGATGCTTCCGTTCGAGATTTCGGACTCGATCGTCGACTACCAGGTCGTTAGTCGAACCGACACCGAAGTAGAGCTCATGGCCGTGGTGGTTCCACGCGACGTCGTCGAAGATCGCCTGAACGAACTCGAGGCGCTGGGCGTCAGCCCAAGAGAGCTCGCAGTCGGCGCGGCGGCATTCGATGGACTCGGACCACTCCTCCCGGAGGCCATGAAGGAGCAGACGCTTCTCGTCATCGACGTGGGAGACTCTACGACCGACTTCTGCGTTTTGTCGGGTGGCCAATGCACGTTTGCGCGCACTCTCTCCGGAGGCCTCGATCTCGTCGAGTCTGGACGCCGCGAACAACTCGGGGCATCGCTGCAGCGAACCCTGTCGAGCTATCGAGCGCAGCGTCAGGAGGGACCAGAACTCATTCTTCTCTCGGGGGAAACCGCCACCATGGATAGCGCGCGACAGTGGCTCTCGGGCCAGCTCGGAACCAGCTGCGAGGTGGTTCCGTTGCCTTTCGCGCCGTCCGCTGACGAAGAAACCCTCCCCAAGTTCGCCCGCGCTGCGGCTCTTGCTGCGCGCGCCACGATGCGCAAGAAAAAGCTCGACCTCAGGCGCGGCGAATTCGCGTCGAAGGCTGCTGCGGGGCAACTCCGACAGAACGCGCGACTCATTGCAGTGTGCGCCGCTGCCGTGCTTCTGTCGTTCGTCCTGTCTCTCGGTGCCCGCTATCGCGTCGCCAAGGCGGCGCACGAGAACCTGGTCGACGAGCTTGCGGAAGTCAGCTCCGACCTTCTCGGCGAAGAGACGCGGAGCGTAGTTCATGCGCAAGAGCTGCTCACCGGGGGGCCGCGTGTCGACGATCCCCTTCCTCGCTTCGATGCGTACGACGCGCTCGAAGCCATTTCCGAGAACATCCCTCCCGACATCGAGCACGATACGCGACGACTTCTAATCGAAATCGACGACGAAGGTGACGCCGGTCGGTTCGAGATTCAGGGCACCGTCGGTTCGATCGCAGAGCGAGACCGCATCGTGGAAGCTCTGCAGGAGCATCCATGCTTCGCCGAAGCCGAGAAGGGCTCGATTTCGACCGCGGTCGGGGATCGGAAGGACTACAAACTCACCGTGAAGATCGAGTGTCCCGACGGTCCGACGAGCAACGAGGATCAGGACAGCGATCGGGAGGACTCAAATGGCGTTCGGTGACGCATTCGACAACGTGCAGGGTTGGTTCGAAACCCTCAGCCAGCGTGAGCGGCGCCTTCTTGGAACGATGCTCGGAGTCTTCGGACTCGTCCTGGCGGCGCTGCCCATGTACCTGATGCTTGCGAGCATCTCGGATCTGGAAACGGAGAACCTCGCAATCACAGAAACCCTCCTTCAGATCGACCGGTCCGAGGAGCGTCTGCAACGAGAGAGGTCCGTGAAGAGCGCAATCGACCGGCTCTACACTCGGAAGACTCCTGCGCTTGGCGGCTTCCTCGAAGAAAGCGCCCAGCAATACGGTGTGACGGGCCTCTCGATAACCGATCAGCCAAACGTAGAGCTCGGCGGCTATACCCGGCGATCGGTTCGCGTTTCACTCCCGACGGTAGAGCTCCGACCGTTCATCGAAATGCTCGCCAACGTCAAAAACAGCTCCTACCCAGTTGCAATCGAACGGATTCAGCTCGACGGAGGGAGGCTTCGGACGAGCTACAATGCCAAGCTGGCAATCAACGCGTACGATCGCATCCGTTCGGCGCAGACAGAGGCGGAGTAGCCATTGGATGACGGCCCAGCCAAACGCCTGCCTAGCCTGCCCAACGTAAAGCTGCCCGAGCTTCCCAAAGGGTCCGTATTGAGATGGTTAGGGTACGCGGCGTTCTTCGCGCTTTGCTTCATGCTCTTCGCGTACTGGAGCTTTCCCTACGAGCGAGTCAGAGACCGACTCGTCAAGGAGGCGGCCAAGCAGGGCTATGAGCTCGAAGTCATCGACTTGGGCCCAGCCGGCATCAGCGGAGTGACGCTCGAAGGCGTTCGCCTAGTGCTCCCGGCCAAAGCCGATGAGCCGGCGATGGACGTGCTGTTCGACGAGTTGACGGTCAAAGCATCCCTGCTGTCCGCACTCGCGGACGACAAGGGCTTCAGCTTCGATGTGGCAATGGCTGGAGGAGATGCGAGCGGCGATGTCACCGTGGGCAAGGAAAACTTCGAGATTGACGCAGAGTTCTCGGACCTCGATTTCGCGCAGATCCCAGCTCTACGACGATTCACGAAAGTACCGATGGGCGGCACGCTCAACGGTAAGATCGAACTCACCATGCCGCCCGAGCCGGAAGAGTCGGCGGGCGAGATCGACTTGACGATCGACTCGATGAAGCTGGGTGATGGAGAAACCAAAGTGGAGATTCCCGGATGGGGCGGACTCACCTTGGACGAGGCGGACGCTGGCAACTTGGTCGTCAAGGTTGCCATCGACAACGGTGTTGCGGAGATCGATACAGTGAGCGCGGATGGTTCCGACATCAAGCTCGACGCAGTCGGTTCGATTGACCTTGCACGCCCGCTCCGTCGCTCGTTCGCCAACCTGATGGTGAGAGTTAAGCTCGAGGAGAGCTACAAGGAGCGAAGTCCCAAAGTGGCCACGATGCTCGAACTCGCTTCATCCGGCCGCGACTATAAGAATGCGCTTACGCCAGACGGGTGGCTCCAGTATGGGGTTTCGGGGGTAGTCGCGGGACGACTTCGGCCCACAGCAGCCGGAAAGGAGCCTTTCAAGGCTCCCACGAGGGGTTCCAAGCGGCCTTGACTGGACTCGGTAGGTGTTTGTGCCCTAGAGATCGGTCCGCGACGCATTGCCCATGAACGAAGACGAAGAGCTTCCAGAAGAACTGGACGAGGCCGACGAGGTGGAAGTCCTCGAGTCGGACGAGGTCAAAGAAGCGCCGAGCAAGAGCAAACTTGCGCTTTCCTCCTCAGCGCTTTCTCGGCGCGATCCGCTCGGCGCATACATGCGCGACGTGCAGCGCTACCAGCTTCTGTCGAAAGACGAGGAGCACAAGCTCGCAGTCGACTACTTCGAGAACGGCGACCTCGAAGCCGCGAAGCAACTCGTGACGTCGAACCTCCGGCTGGTGGTGAAGATCGCCTACGACTATCGCCAGGCCTACAAGAACATCCTCGACCTCGTTCAAGAGGGCAACATCGGGCTGATGCAGGCGGTGAAGAAGTACGACCCCTACAAGGGGGTCAAGCTCTCGAGCTACGCCGCTTGGTGGATTCGCGCCTACATTCTCCGCTACATCCTCAACAACCATCGACTCGTCAAAGTTGGAACGACTCAGGCGCAGCGAAAGATCTTCTTCAACCTCCAAAAGGAGAAGGCCCGGCTCTCGGCGATGGGGATCGAACCGACTGCCGAGCTGATCGCAGAGCGTCTAAACGTGCCCGAACGCGACGTGATTTCGATGGACATGCGCCTAGCGGCAGGCGACGCGTCGCTGGACGCACCGGTGGGGACCACCGACGGACGATCGGTGGCAAGGGTGGAACTTCTGCCGTCCGAAGGGCAGAGGGTCGATGAGGTCCTGGCCGACGCTGAGCTCGGGGACCAGTTTACGACGAAGATCCAGGAGTTCGGCCGCACGCTCGAGGGCAAAGAGGCCGTCATCTTCGAGGAGCGCCTCGTCGCCGAAGACCCGAAGACTCTCCAAACGCTCGGGGACGGCTTCGGTGTCAGCCGCGAACGCGTGCGGCAGATCGAAAAGCGTCTCCTCAAGAAGCTCAAGACGTATCTCGAAGAGGAACTCGGAGAAACGGTGCTCGAGGTCTACGAGTCTCCCTGAGGCCAGCGCTTCGCAGCAACCCGCAGATGTGGTAACGAGCCTCTCATGACCGGGTGCCTATCGGTCGTCGCAACGCCCATCGGGTGCCTCGAGGACATCACGCTTCGCGCCCTCCGCATCCTGCGGGAGGCCGATGCGATCCTCGCCGAAGACACTCGGCATACGCGCACGCTGTGCACGAAGTACGAAATCCGGACCCCTCTCCGGGCGTTTCACGAGCATACCGATGAACACAAGGTTGCTCGGCTCGTGGACGAGCTGGTCGGCGGGAAGCACTTTGCCCTCGTGAGCGATGCCGGAACCCCGATTGTCAGCGACCCAGGCTCAGACCTGGTCGTGCGGGCGGCCGCTGCAGGAGTCGTAGTCGAAGCGATTCCCGGTCCCAGTGCCGTCCTCGCATCCCTCTCTGTGGCTGGTCTCCCGATTCACGGCTTTCGCTTCATCGGCTTTTTGCCGAGGTCGGGCAAGGAACGCAAAGAGGCCCTCGCCGCGATCGCGGAAGCAACCGAAACCACCGTGCTGTTTGAATCTCCGTTTCGCATTCATGCGACGCTCGAGGATCTCGGCGCAGTGCTCGACGAGGAACGTCGCCTCGCCTTGTGCCGCGAGCTCACGAAGTTTCACGAGCAGATCATCCGCGGCTCGGTGGACGAAGTGCGCGCGACCTTGTCGAAGCCAGCACGCGGTGAGATCACACTGGTCATCGGCGCCAAGGGCAAGTCACGTGTGCTCACCGCCGGTGAGGTGGATGTCGATGGATTGGTCGCCTCGTGGCATGAAGAGGGGCTGTCGACCAAAGAGATGTCGCGTCGACTGCAAGCCACTTCAGGATGGCCTGGCAGCCGTGCCTACCGAGCGGTACTCGATGCGTTGGCGAAAAGCCGCTAGACCCCGGCAGAGAAGGTGGGCAGCGTCATGCAGACGCGAAGACTGCCGGCCGTACCTGCTTCGGCCCAAATCCGTCCACCCTGCGCCTCGATGATACTCCTTGCCACCGAGACTTCGAGGCCGAGCGCATCAGTACGTGCACTGGGGTTCTCGAGACGCTCGACGATCGCGAGTGTGTCGACCGAAGCGTCGGTAAGATGGGTCATCAAATCAAACTGAACGAAACCGCGGCCTACCTGGTCCCGCCGGGGCGGAGCTGCTCGAATCGAGACATCGGTCCCTGAAGAGCGGACGGCAAGGACGGTGAGCGCGGTGAGCGCTTGCACGGTGCGGTGACGGTCGACGAATACGCGAGGCAGTGCATCAGAAACAGTCGCGCTCACGCTGCGTTCCTCGGACCGAGGTCGTATGAATGTCATCGACTCGGCGATGACCTCCGAAGGAGCCACCCATTGCTGCTGAAGTCGAAGCGTCCCCGCTGCGACCCGCGATTGGTCGACCACGGTCGTCACTAGGCGAAGGAGACGCTCGGCACTCGCGCGGATGGTACGAACACTGCGCTGCTGCTCTGCGTTGAGTTCGCCCTCCGACCCGCTCAACAGCATGTCGGAGAACCCGGTCACCGAGTTGAGCGGATTGCGAAGCTCGTGTCCGAGTGCACCGAAGAATCGAGCCCGTTGGCGCTCTGGCGACTCGGACTCGATTTCGTACGGTTCGATCGCATCTTCGGGGATAGGTGCCGCGTCCGCAAAAGACGGTGCGGAGGGCAACGCTGGCGATTCGACGGCGGCAGGAGACCCACTCAGAGTTCGCGGGCCAACCACGAGTCCCATGGCGAAAAGCACCCCGGCCCCGAGATAGCGGTACTCTTCGGCGAGAAGCATCCACAGCACGGCGAAATAGAGTGCGGTCAGGAACGTGAGGTGCCGGAGCGTCATCGCGCCTCGTCGAATGGAAAGCGAACGACAAAGCGAGCCGGATTCTGTCCTTGGTAGAGCGAGCCCGAATGCACGTCCACGACTTCGGAGACCACGGCGACCGGCCATTGGCGAACCTTCATCGGGTCTTCGGCGGCAAGTACCTCGGCAGCGGTAGGAAGCTCCTGCAGCTCGAGGCCATCGGACGGGGTGGCACTGATCGTCAGCGTAAAGTGCTGCGAGGAGCCTGTGAGCTCGAACTCTATCGACGCATCGCGTGCCTGATTGGCGAGGAAGTCTGCGAGAACCACGATGCATCGCCGAACGCGCGACTCGTCGACCACGAGGGGACACGCCTCCTCGGGCACCAAGCAACGCGCCGTGCGCTTCTGAGCCCACAGCTGCTCTGCTTCGTGGACCGCGCGTTCGACGACACTGCGTAGATCGACTCTGTTGGCATCCGGCTTGAGTTCAGAAGCTCCCAACTCGGAGAGATCGAGTGCACTATCGAGAAGGATTCGCAGCTTGAGACCCGAGGCACGAATGATCTCTAGGTCTTCTTGCTGGGACTCGTTCATCGGCCCATCGATGCCGCCAAGCAAGACGTCGGAAAACCCCAGCACCGCGTTGAGCGGCGTGCGGAACTCGTGTCTGAGCGCGCTGAGATCATCGACGTGGTCGGTGGGGTTCGGGGGGCGACTCGACGGGCGGACCCGGACAGGGGGCGACTCGACGTCGCGCGTGTGCTCCGGAACCGGCTCCGCGCGATCCGCTTGGTCCGTCTTCGCCAAGGCTCGGGCGGAAAGAGTGAGCAAGGCCGCACCGCCGCCGCCTAGGACCAAGACGAGCAACGCCAACGGCATGTCGAACGAAGGCTGAGTGAGCCAGAGCCCGATGCTCGTCATCGCGAAGAGACTCGACGCAAACACCGCGAACCGCGATACGACGGGCCGTGCTCGACCCGCGGACGCAGGTGGCCGATTCACAGGTGTCGCCCGATCTCGACCTCTGGCACGCGGGGCGAGCCCTCGTCGCGAAGACGAAGGGCAAGGTCGATGCGGGCCGCTGCGTTAATCAATCCAAGATGGCTGAAGGCCTGGGGAAAGTTGCCAAGGAGGCTACGAGAGCGAGGATCGATCTCCTCGGCAAGAAGCCCGAGGTGATTGGAAGCCTCGGCGTGAGCGACGAAGACGCGCTGCGCTTCTTCGAGCTGGCCGGCCATCGCAAGCACCTCGGCGAGCCAGAATCCGCAGAGCACGAACGCCCCCTCGGGACCCCCGACGCCGTCGTCTGTTCGGTAGCGATGAAGAAACGGCCCGTCGCCAAGCTCGTCACGAATCCCTTCGACCGTGCGCAGCACCCTCGGGTCGAGGGGCGAAACGAATCCGTGAATCGGCAGGAGAAGCAGCGAGGCATCCGTGTGGTCGTGGTCGTACGCTGCGACGAAGCGGCTTCCCGTGGGGTCGAGCCCCCGCGTGCAAACTTGGCTCCTGACCTGGTTGGCAACCTCTCGCCACTCGCGCTGCAGCTCGAGGTCGCCGAACAGAGGCGCGAGTTCGGCGCCTCGCTCGAGTGCGAGCCAGCTCATGAGTTTGGAGTGGACGTTGTGTCGCTTGCCGGCACGAGGTTCCCAAATCCCGTGGTCGGGCTGGTCCCAGGTTTGAACGACATTGCGAACCACCTCTCGGAGACGACGCCAACCTCGCACCGTGATCGAACCACCGCCACGCTCATAGACGAAGGCGGCATCGAGGAGAGCGCCCGCTGTGTCGAGCTGAAGCTGATCGCGCGCCCCGTTGCCGACGCGAACGGGACGGGAGTCGCGGTATCCGGCGAACTGGTCGAGGGTTCGCTCGTTGGGTACGCGCTCTCCACCAACGGAGTACATGACCTGAAGCTTGCGATCGGTTTCTAGGGTGTCGCGAACGAAGTGAAAGAAGTCCCGAGCTTCGCGGGAGCAGCCGAGCAGGTTCGCGGCGCGCACGGCCATCGCCGTGTCGCGGGTCCAGGTGTAGCGGTAGTCCCAGTTCCGTATGCCGCCGAGCCATTCGGGAATCGACGTGGTCGGTGCCGCCACCATGGCGCCGGTCGGCGCGTACATCAGAAGCTTCAGCAGAAGCCCGGAACGAATCACGTGATGCCGCCATGGACCGTCGTACTGGAGCGACCTCGACCAGTCGCGCCAGCGGTTGCGGGTCGTCCGGAGCATCTCGAACGGACGATAGGCTCGAATCGACTCGGCCTCTGATGCGTTCCAGCTCAGGACGAGCCAGCCTCGCTTGCCGGCGCGCAGAGGAAACACGGCGCGCACGCCGCCCTCAGCTCGCTTCTCCCAGGTGCCGACGCCCCCCAAGACGGCTGCGAGACGCTCGCCAGACGACCCGCGAGCAAGCGCGGAGCGACCGTGAATCTCGAAGGTTACCTCACTTGCTCCGTAGTTGAAGCGTGGGTCGAAGACGACTTCAACCTCGACCTCCCCTTCGACGCACTGCACGCGCCGATGAACCTCGTGCATCGCGAGCCTGGGATCGTCGGCCCACGGCATGTAGTCCGTGAGGCGCAGTGTGCCCTGGCCCTCCACCTCGAAGAGCGTTTCAAGCACGTTGGTGCCGGGGTCGTAGCGCTGCAAGGTCTTGAACGGGTAGCTGACCGGGGTCACCGACGTGATACCGCCCCGGTCTTCATCGAGTAGCGATGCAAACACGCTCGGACTGTCGAATCGAGGCAAGCAGAGCCAGTCGATCGCGCCATCGACGCGAACCAGTCCCGCGGAGAAGCCATCACCAATCAATCCATGGTCGGCAATCGTCAGGCTTCGTCTCGACGCCTCGTCGGAAAACACGAAAGGGCGATTGAGACGTTTCGCCGCGCTGTACAGATCCATCTAGGGGCGACAATAGCAGATCGTGCCGTTTGGAACGTACATGCTAGAGCAAGCCCGTGGAGCAGCGAAAGATCCGCTGGGGGCTCCCGATCACCCTGCTCTTGCTGACCTTCCTGTCTACGTTTTACGTAGGCGCGGGCATGGTGCTAGGACGTACGCCCGAATCGGCAAGCGAGCTGCTCGAAGGCTGGGTCTTTTCGATCCCCCTGATGGGCATCCTGCTCTCGCACGAGTTCGGTCATTTTTTCGCTGGGCTCGCACACCGAGTCGACGTGTCTCCGCCCTACTTCATCCCAGTGCCAATCTTCTTCCTCGGCACGATGGGTGCGGTCATCCAGATCCGGGAGAGAATTCGCTCACGCAATGCACTCCTGGACATCGGTGCAGCCGGACCCCTCGCAGGAATGGCGGTCGCTCTGCCAGTCGTAATCATCGGCATTGCCACCTCGCCAGTCGGTGCGCTCCCCGAGACGGGCTACATGGTCGAAGGACGCTCAATTCTCTACTCGAGCCTGCTCTACGCGATCAAGGGTCCCATCCCCGAAGGCTACGACGTAATGCTCAACCCGACTGCGCTCGCGGGCTGGGCAGGCCTATTGGTGACGATGATCAACCTGCTTCCGTTCGGCCAGCTCGACGGCGGCCACGTCGCGTATGCCCTCATCGGCCGCAAACAGGATCAAATCTCGCGACGCGTGATTCGCAGCCTTCCGGTGCTCGCGCTTCTAGTTTCCCTCGCGTACGGCGTGCCCGCGTATCTGGAAGGGCTCCGGGGCGACCGACTTATGTACGACGCCACCGCCGGACTCCAGTGGCTGGTTTGGGCAGTCGTGCTCTGGCTGCTGACCAGAGCAACCGGCGCAGACCATCCGCCCACCGAGGATACGGAACTCAGTCCGCGACGTCGCGTCGTTGGCTGGTTCACCCTATCGCTCTTCGTCTTGCTCTTCATGCCGGCATGGCTCCGGATGCAGTAAGAAATTTCACCAGAACGTTGTAATTCCTTACGTTCGGCGGATGTTGCCCAGGCGTGGTCTTAGTCCACTGTTAGCGCTCTTCGCCGCGATGCTCTTCATGGCCGGTACGCCCTCAGGCGCCTCGGCCTGGACCCGTTCCATGGTGAAGACGGCCGATGCGACCGTCGAGGTTGGTGACGATGCCTCGATGCGGGTGCGACTCGCGCTCGACGTCGAGGTACAGGCCGGCTGGCTCCGGGCGATGGTGATTGCGGAGCTCGGTGAAGACGTCGAGCTCGATCGTAGCCACCCACCCTACTTCCGCTCCGACGAGGGCGAAGTCTACCGACCTGAAGTGGAAGTGACCCCCGAGGGAGCGATTCAGCTCGTGTTCGACCGTAGGGAGGCCCCGCGCCAGGGAGATTATCGTGTCTTCATTCGCTACGAGGTACCGGGCGACGTCGAGCGCCTCGCCGACTCGGATCGGGTGCGGCTCTCATGGACGCTGCCGGCGTGGGAGACCGGCCTGCAGGATGTGAAGGTCGATGTCCGCGCACCCCGAGAGTCAACGCTCCCCGATAACCGCGAGCTCGGGCCGGGCGTGAACGTGGACGTGACCGCCCAGCGTCGAGTCACTCAAATCGAGTGGCGCCGCATTCACCTGCCTCGCCACACCCCGTGGACGCTCGAGTTCGACGTGCCTGCGAACGCCGTCGCCCTCCCCCCGGTCGCACCCGAACCGGCGACTCCATCGGCATTCACTCCGCTCGATCCCGCGGAGCCGCCCCCGTTCCCGTGGGTGTTCGCCGCGATCGCCCTTGCGATTCTTCTGAAGCGGGCGCTGATTCAGTTCTGCGACAGCGAGCAGGCACTGCTGGTTCGTATTCCATGGCCCGCGGCCTGGATCGCCCTCATCGCTCCGTTGAGCCTGGGTGCCTGGCTTGGGGGCAGCGCCGTGCTCTGGGTGCTCCCGGCACTCACCCTGGGCTTGCAAAGGCCAGCGAGGAGCGACTTGGCTCCTCTTCGCGACGACTGGCAACCGGCCGGTGCCCCGGACCGCCGCGCTCTCGATCTGCTTCTAAGCGACTTCCTCGACGGGACCACGCTGATCGGGCTCGTCGTCTTCGGCGCGTCCGCAACCGCCGTCGTCGGCCTCGGAGAGCCCATCGGCGCTCTTCTTCTAATTCCCGTCTTTTTCGTTGGAACACGGCTGCACACGCGACCGACCGATGCCGAAGCCGCCCGTCGGCTACGCGCGTTCGTCGAAACCCTCGAGCTACCGGCAGACGCGCCTCCGATGGCGTTCTGCTGGGAGCGGGCCGGCGAAGCCTATCGCTGTCGCATCCTGCTCCCCACGGAGCGAGCGGGACTGCTGAGCGTTGCCTTTGTCGTTGCGACCACGAAGGTCGGGTTCTGTGCTCGGCGCGATGTGGTCCTGCTTGTCGAAACGAGGGCGCAGTCGGACGCCGAGGACTTGGTTCGCCGACGGGTCGGGGCCACACCAGACGCAAGAGGGCCTCACGGCAGAATCGGCAGGCGCCTCGAATGGCAACATGAGAGCATGGGTCTCATACGAGCGCTGACCTTCGAGACGCAGTCGGCGACGGTGCACCGATCGTCGACCGGAAGCTGGTTGCTTCGTGCCATCACGGACGAAGCAGCCTGACTCAGCGACTTAGTCGCGACGAAAGCGGCGCGAGGATCTGATCGACCTGCTTGAGCTCGCGCAGCACGTCATCGTCATCGAAGTCAATCTCGTCGATGAGCGCCTCGTGCACGGATTCGTAAAGCCAGTTGGTCGAATCCGTGTCGCCTATGCAACCCGACGCGCTGTGGCCCTGGTGATTGAGCTTGCCAAACTTGTCGACGACCTTGTCGAGCACCTTCACGCGATCGCCGAGATAGGCACGGATGGCCTCGAGTTCGTCTGACAGTGGACCGAGCATTTCGGGCGACTCGAGAGCATGTTGTTTGAACGCCTCGGGAGACTTAGTGCGAACACGCTCCAGCATCAGGCGAATGACGACCACGTCGCCTAGGTGTCGCAGTACGCCACGCACTCCAGGAATCGCACCGGTTGCGGAGATCACGTGCAGCAGCCCACCCGCCGCAGCGGTTCGGCTCTCGTCATCGACCTCGGGGTCCTCCACGATTCGGAGGACGGATTTCAAGTCCTGACTGAACCGGGTCAGTGCAGGCGTCATCAACTCGACGAAGCGCTCGCGCGACATATCACCTCGGCACCAGAGAACGGCCCCGTGGGCATGTTACCTCAACTCCGGTGGGGCCGGCGTCGGTTTCGAGAATCTTGAACTCCACTCGTCGATTTTTCTCCCAGGCAGCCGCATTGTTCTTCGGATCCACCGGACAGCGTTCGCCGTAACCTGCCGATCGCAGGCGATCTTTCAGCACTCCGCGTTCGATGAGCGCGTTGACCACGGAGGCTGCTCGGGCCGCAGTCAGCTTGATGTTGTAGGCATCGCTGCCGCGCGAGTCGGCGTGTCCTTGGATCTCTACGAGGGTGATCTGAGGATTTCCGTTCAGTGTCGCGGCGACCGCATCGAGGAGTGCGAAGCTCCGCGACTGGATGATCGCGCTGTCGGTCTCGAAGTAGATCTTCTCGAGGATCAGAAGCTGAGACTCGTCGATGATGACGAGACCCTTGTCGGGACAGCCGTCCTCGTCCTCGAACCCGTTGTAGGTCTCGGGATCGTTCGGGCAGGCGTCGTCGACATCGAGAATCCGGTCTCCGTCGTTGTCCGGATCGGGACAGCCATCCTCGTCCTCGAACCCGTCGAAGTCTTCGGGATCGTTCGGGCAGAGGTCCTGCTCATCGGCAAGGCCATCACCATCGTTGTCGGGCTCCGGGCACCCGTCTGAGTCTTCGAAGCCGTCGAAGTCCTCGGGCACATCGGGACACGCGTCGAGGTCGTCCGGAATCCCGTCGCCGTCGCGGTCACCTTCGCGACCTTCCGGACAGCCGTCCTCGTCGCGATCTCCGTCGTAATCTTCTTTGACGAGCGGACAGGCATCGTCGACGTCGGGGATGCCATCACCGTCGTTGTCGAGGTCCGGGCACCCGTCCGAGTCTTCGAAGCCGTCTTTGTCTTCGGCGTCGTCAGGACAGCTGTCCCGGTCGTCCCGGATCCCGTCCCCGTCGCGGTCTTTGACCGCCGGCTCGTACATGAAGCCGAGCAGCGCACGGACGTTCGAGGCCTGAAAACCCCGCTGAGGGATGCCAGCGCCTGCACCGAAGTAGAGATAGCTCGCCCCCGCGACGAGGAACTTCAGGCCGCCGATGGCCTCCATCGAGAGGGTGCCGTCCGTGCCGATTTCCTGCGCGATCTGGCTGCCGTAGAACTCGAGAATCAGGTCGAGCGGCTTCGCGATGCGAAAGCTGGCGCCGAAACCGAACGTGATTAGGTCGTTGTAAGTGAACCGAGACCCGACGCCCTGGTCGACTGGGTCCGAGGCACTCGCTGGGTCCACGGCACCGGGAATCGAACTCCCTCGCCAAATGAACGAAGCGCCCTGCCCGCTGTTCCAGCGGTATCCCGCCTCCGCCGCGAGCCGAATGCGTTCGGTCGGAAGCACTTCAAACACCGCCGTCGGCCACAGTGTAAAGCCGGGCTCACCGGCGAACTGATCGGCTTTCGCCGTGGGAAACTTGGCCCGCAAGATACCGGCGATTCCGAACTTGCGGAGATTGAGCAGCCGCGCTTTGATGTGGAGCTGAAGGTCACCGAGCCCCTGAGAGCGCAATCCGCCAGGGTTATCGCCGGCGTTGTAGAGACAGCTCGTCGTTTCGGCGAGGCAGTTTCCGCCTCGGTCGGGAACCTGCACCGCGTCGCCCCGGAAGAACGTGATCGGCAGCATCAGGCCGAAAACGACGCGATCAAACAGCGCAAAGTTGAAAATGAAGTTGCCCGTGAACGATTGGTTCGCGATTCGAGACTGCGTCTTGGCCTGATCGGCCGCGATGTCTGGGTTGGTCTCGAAGCCGTCGTAGGGAAGGATTCCGAAACCTGCATCCAGAGCAAGTCCGAAGCTGAACTTCTTGTGCGGCATGATGCCGCTCCCGTTCACGCTGAAGTAACCGCGCGTATCGACCGCAGGCTGGTAGAGATGCAGGTCCATCCCCCCGCTCTCGAGCCGCGCCTCGGGCTGCGCGCGAGCACTCGTTGGCGCCCCGAGAGCGATACACGCCCCCACGGCGAGCAGTGCTCGCAGCGCAGGCCCAAGGCCAGCTCTATGTGTTCCCCCGAACACCCCACATACAGTTTGTCATGGGGAGAGCCCGGTGATCAATGATTCTGAGACATTGGTTTATCTGGAGGACGCGATCGTGCGGTACCGGGAGGCCCGCGGATCGTTCGGAAACCGCCGTACGAACGCTGCCGCCTGACGTCGGGCGCTCGGGAAATCTCCCGATGCACGATAGGCCTCGATCAGAAGCGCGAGGGCGGCAGGACTGATCGCCTGTCCACCCTCGAGATTCTGAATCACGCAGGCATCGTCCCCCTCGGCAACGCATTCGTAGGCTGCCGCCAGGGCCTCCTCAGGGCTGACGCCCCGCCGTCCTTTCGGCGCTCTGGCCTCCGTCGAAGCCGAGGCGCGCTCGGCCCTGGCGCTGAGCCGCTTCGCGTCTCTGAGCTGCTTGGTGGTGATGCCATCGATCGAGAGCACCAGCGTGGCCTCTTCGGCGGCGATGTCGCCGTCACGGGCCCGGAGAGCGGCCTGACCCGAAGCCAGGTGCGCCTGTACGTAGCGGTAGCGGACCTCGCCGAACTCGGGGGTGCGGCGCAGCACGCTATCGACAGGAAGTGCGTTGGCGATCGCAAAGGCCTCGTCGATGCGACCGTCGGCAAGCTCTCGGCGGGCGCGGGCGAGCTCCGCCTCCCACTCCTGAGGCTCATCGACCAGGGTTGCGCGTTGGCTGTCCGCCCCGCCGACGCTGTCACTGAGGTCGGTCGCTCCGCCATCGAGGTCCGGCGTCGGCACGGAGGGCGAGGTCTCGGAGTCAGGCCGCGCGTCGCGCATCGTGACCCACACCGCGCCCACCGCCCCCAGGCCGATCAACGCAAGAAGCGCGCTCGCGAACACGGGCTTCTTGCGAGGAGTCGCCTCCGCGCGCAGCGCGACGACCTGTTTCGGAATTTCTTCGAGCGACTGCGCGGGCTCCCCCGCGATGAACCGAAGTTTCACCTCGCCGAGTTCAATCTCGTCACCCGTTTCGAGAATCGCACGGGAGGTTTCGACGCCGTTGACGCGGATCCCGTTGGCGCTCTCGAGATCGATGATCGTGGCCACGCCTTGGGCCGTTCGAATCTCCGCGTGTTCGTGAGAGATCGACTTGTGGTCGATTGGGATGTCGAGCTGCGCGTCGCGACCGATGCGCATGACTGCCTTCGTGAGGAGCAGTTCGACGCCCGCGCCCAGGCTTCCAACGGCGATCAGTCGCGGCGGCTGCCCGCCGAACGCCTCGACCGGACGCGCGGCTTCGATCGCAGTCGCGGCATCCTTCTGAAGGCGAATCGCATAGTCGCCAATGCTCACTTCGTCGCCGGAGGAAAGCTCTGCAGACTCACCGATCCGTTCTCCGTTGACGAGGACGCCGTTGTAAGAACCGAGGTCTTCGAGCGCGTAGCGGTCATGGCGGCGCACGATCCGCGCGTGCGAGCGAGACACGTTCCGCTCGGTCAGACGAATCGTATTGCCCTCGCGGCGCCCAATCGTCACCTCGTCGCGGAGCAGGGGTACGACCGTGGTTTGACCCTGGTCGTCCGAGATCACGAGCTTATACATCGCAGCCAAGTTGCAGTTTCGTTCGAGGTTTCGGGCAGTTGACGAAGGGTACCCAGAGGCCTCTCCGTGTCAATTCTCGGGGAACTACCCTCGGAGCGGGTTCATGCACCATTGTGACCCCCCGGGCCACGACCCGCAGCGTCCGACGACCGATGCGCGCGAAAGTGGGCTCGAGGCTAGTCGACGTCCACGAAGCCCCGTGATAGGTGCGGTCCGGTCATGGGTGCTGCCAAACGCACGCTTGGAGTGATTGGAGGCAGCGGCCTCTACGCACTCGAAGGCCTCGAAGAGGTGGAAGAGCTCGCGATCAGCACCTCATTCGGGGACCCGTCGGACGCGATCGTATCCGGCCGCCTCGGAGACACGCAGCTCTTGTTTCTGCCTCGTCATGGACGGGGCCACCGAATCCCTCCGCACCGCATCAACTATCGCGCCAATGTGCTTGCGCTGAAGCTCGCAGGTGCCGAACAGATTCTCAGCGTCTCGGCGGTGGGGTCGATGCGCGAAGACATCCATCCGGGGGAAATGGTTCTTGTCGATCAGTTCATCGACCGCACCCGGCATCGCATTGACACCTTCTTCGACGATGACGGTGTCGTAGCCCACGTGGAGTTCGCAGAGCCCGTGGATGCACCGCTTGCCGCCGCCGTTGCCAAAGCCGCCCGAGAGGTCGGGGTCGTGATCCATGGGGGAGGGACATATCTCTGTATGGAAGGTCCCCAGTTCTCGACCCGTGCCGAATCCGAACTCTACCGCTCTTGGGGGGTCGCCGTCATCGGCATGACGAACATGCCCGAGGCGCGCCTCGCGCGGGAGGCCGAGTTGCCCTACGCAACCCTTGCGATGGCCACCGACTACGACTGCTGGCACGAAACGCATGCCGCGGTGAACGTCGACGCGATCCTCGCCGTGATGCGAAAAAACGTAGAAAAATCGAAGCAAATCATCGCAAACCTCGCGAAACAGATACCCAATCCTACAGGGCGACCCGCCACGACCGCGCTCGCAGGAGCAATCGTGACCGACCGCGCCTCGATCTCCGAAGCTGCGCGTGAAAAGCTCGCTCCCTTGATCGCCCACCACCTCACCTGAAAGGTCCCATGTCTTCGCTTCTCGTCGTCGGCTCCGTCGCATTCGATACCATTCACAACCACCTCGGTTCGCACAGCCGGATCCTCGGCGGCTCGGGCACCTACGCCTCGCTTGCCGCCTCTCAGCTAGCGGACGTACGTCTCGTCGGAGTGGTCGGGCGAGACTTTCCGGCCGAGGCCGTCCAAATGCTCCAAGCGAGGAACATCGACACGACCGGCCTCGAGTTCGCCGATGGGGAGACCTTCCACTGGGAGGGCCGCTACGCAGACGACCTCACGTCTCGGACGACCATTCAGACCGACCTCAACGTCTTTGCGGATTTCGAGCCCAAGATCCCGGAGTCGTTCCGAGACTCGGAGTTCGTGATGCTCGGCAACATCGCCCCTCAGCTCCAGCTCCACGTGCTCGACCAGATTCGATTTCCCCGTCTCGTGGTCGCAGACACGATGAATCTCTGGATCGACACCGCGCTCGGGGCGCTCAAAGAACTGCTGTCTCGCATCGACATCCTCGTGATCAACGAGGAGGAGGCGCGCCAACTATCGGGCTACCACCATCCGCTCGCGGTGGCCGAAGCGCTCCGTGCGCTCGGCCCGGAGACGGTCATCGTCAAGCGAGGCGAGTACGGCGCGCTTCTCTTCGTCGGCGAAGAAGTCTTCTGCGCGCCCGCGTATCCGCTCAAGACCGTCGCCGACCCGACGGGTGCGGGAGACGCGTTCGCGGGGGGGTTCTTGGGGTACCTCGCGCAGAACGGACACGACGACCTAAGGCAGGGGGTCATCTGCGGCTCAGCGGCAGCATCCTTCTGCGTCCAAGAAGTCGGCATCGGCGCCCTTCGCGAGCTCAGCGCCGACGCGCTTTCCGAGCGGGCCAGCGAGTTCCGGGATCTGACCAAGTTCTAGGAGTGCTCTTCGAGGTCTTCCGTCGGTCCGATGGCGTCCGATTTCTTGACGGTCACGGGGCCTTTCAGACATTCGATCTGAGAGAGGACTCACCATGACTGTAGACGAGCTCAAGGGGACGCTTCGCGGCCTCGTACGCAAAACCATCGAGACCCGCTTCGGCGGTTCGAGCTATGCCTCCCTCGCCCAGGCGCGCGGCTACGCGGACGGGTACATGCGTGCCCTCCTCGATGCCGACCTCGTCGACCAGAAGCAGCTGCTCGAGCTCGTAAATGCCGAGCGGCGGCGCTTCGTCGAAGACGCAAGCCGGCTCGAAAAGGCCGACGGCACGCGCGCGGCCTAGTCGGCCTCGCCAGCGGGTGGAGTCGACAACCCGATGAGTTCTGACACAGTGCGTCGACGAACGATGACGCTTCGTGAGACGCATCTAGACCGCATGCGCCAACGCTCTTTCGACACCCTCATCGTTGGTGGCGGAATCAACGGCGCCGTGGCGGCGGCAGCCCTGGCAGGACGGGGCGCCTCCGTGGCGCTCGTCGACCGTGGCGACTTTGCGGGGTTCACTAGCGAGTCGTCGTCGAACCTGGTCTGGGGTGGTTTCAAGTACCTCGAGACCTACGAGTTCGGTCTGGTCTCCAAGCTGTGTCGATCGCGCAACCGGCTATTCAAGTCGTACCCGGACAACATCAAGCAGATCGGGTTCTACGCGGTGCTCGACCGGTCGGGCCCCTACCCCGCATGGTTCGCGGCTCTCGGGGCCCTTGCCTACTGGTTCATCGGACTCTTTGGGACGCGCGCTCCGCGCCTCCTCCGGCCGAAGACGATCGAAGCCGAAGAACCCATCGTCAACACCGAGACGGCTCGGGGCGGAATCGAGTACTACGACGGCCTTCTGGTCGACAACGACGCCCGCTTCGTGTTCTCCTTCGTGCGCTCCGCAATCGAAGCGGGGGCCGCGGTGGCGAACTACGTGGAGCTGGTGTCGGCCGAGCGCGAGGGCGACCTCTGGAAAGCACGCCTTCGCGACGTCGATGGTGGGGGCGAATTCACTTTGACGGCGCGCACGATCGTCAACGCCGCCGGCCCTTTCGTCGACGAACTCAACCAGGGACTCGATCTCACGACCGATCATCGAATCGTGTACTCGAAGGGAATTCATCTCGTCGTCCCGCGCCTCACGACCCGGCACCATCACAAGGTGCTAGCGCTTTTCGACGACACGCAGCGACTCTTCTACGTGATTCCGATGGGTCGACGGTCGGTCATTGGGACGACCGACACGCGGGTCGACACGCCGTTCACCGAGGCCACCGATGAAGACGTCGACTTCCTCCTCGGACAGATCAACAAGCGGCTCGACCTCGACGCACCGCTCACCAAGTCCGACGTGATCGCCTGGCGAAGCGGAGTGCGTCCGCTCGTCGTCGAGGCATCGGGAAGCGACCACGCCGATGTCGACTGGACGAAGCTCAGCCGCAAGCACGCCGTCGAGGTAGATCAGGAGCGGAAGGTCGTGACAATCTTCGGAGGCAAGCTCACCGACTGCCTCAACGTCGGCGAAGAAGTCGCCGAGAAGATCGAAGGACTCGGCGTTCCGCTCGAAGAAGACCTGCACAACTGGTACGGAGAACCTGCGGAGGCCACGCGCGACGAGTTCTATCGCCAAGCACGCCTCATGCGCCTGGACGAATTCCGTGTGAAGCCAGACACGGAGCCGCTGACCGATCGGCTATGGCGCCGATACGGACGCAGGGCCTTTGCGATGCTCGAGGAGATCCGACGCAACCCCGCGATGGGCGAAGACATCATGGGCTCGGCAGATTACCTCCGTGCCGAGCTGCATTCGGCAGCCGAGTCCGAGATGATTACCAAGCTCGAAGACTTCATGCGACGGCGATCGAAGATCGATCTCGTGGTTCCCGACGATGCCATCGAAAACTCTCCCGGCCTGCTCGAAGTCGCTGAAATCCTCTTCGGTGAAGACGCTGAGCGCCGCTTGGCCGAGTACTTCGGCAAGCGCGTATCACGTGTGCCTCAAAGCCTCAGCGCCGTCTAGACGCCGACACCTTCAGCCGCGGAGGAACCTGATGAACAGAGCAGCTTTGAAGCAAGCCGAGAAGGCCTTTCTCAAAGAGTATCCGGGCGGATTCAATCATCCGGACATGGTCGCCATCGGCAAGAAGCACAAGATGGACAAGCACGGGGCGTTTGCCAAAGAGCACTTCGCCAAGAAGCGGTTCGACGACCCCGCCACGGTCGTCGCAGACATGGCAACACTGGTGAGCCGGTCCAGCCTAGTTTCCATGTTCGAGAAGCCGAAGTTCAAGGCCATGGTGGCGCAGCTTCGCACCAAGGAAAAAGACTCGTTGGCCGCCAGCCTCTACGACCTCCTACACGGGAAGCAGAAGGCCGGGTTTGAGGCCTTGGTCGACGAGCTTGACCGCCGCAGCCTCGCCAAGTGGACCTTGGTCACCGTGGTACCCGCGTACCTTCGTCCAACGAAGGAAGTCTTCGTCAAGCCAAGCACGGCGAAACTCATCGTCGACGCGCTGGATCTCGACATGACCTATCAGGCGACACCCACCTGGGCGTTCTATCGCGACTTTCGCAAAGCGATCAACGCCATGAAGTCCGAAGTGAGCCAAGACCTGTCACCCAACAACCCCGCCTTCTGCGGGTTCTTGATGACGAGTCTCTAGCGATTGCGTCTGCGTCGTACGTCGACCAGAAGCGCCATCAGAGCGAGTAGGCCGATCGTCTCGGCCACGCCGGCGCTCATCGGACCGATCGCGCATCCCTGCGCTGTATCAGCCTGCGCGCCGTCGAACTCGATGGGGGTCATCGTGTCGGGTCCCGGCTCGACGGGAGGCTCGGGATCGACCGGTGGGTTGGGATCGGGATCGGGGTCGGAGCCTGGCTCGGCCGCACGCAAGACCAGATCGGCGCACTGGTAGTAGATGTCATTCCCTGGCGTCGTGTACGGCATTTTATCGTACATCACTTGAATGACCTGCAGGGTACAGCGCTCACACTCGACGTCGGGCAGCGTCACCGTCACTGCATACTCGAAGAGCT
Source organism: uncultured delta proteobacterium (assembly GCA_963845195.1). Lineage (GTDB taxonomy): Bacteria > Myxococcota_A > Polyangia > Polyangiales > Houyiibacteriaceae > SG8-38. The sequence goes on along the minus strand of CAWJRH010000004.1, from coordinate 284,666 downwards.
CGCGCGCACCGTCCTCGATGCCGTCGAGGAGCACGGCCTCGTTGGAGTCGAACTCCATCATCGTTGCCGGATCGACGAAGTCGTCATCCCCGTCGGCGTCGAAGGCCACGCGATAGTGCCCAGGATGGTCGACGTATTCGTTCCAACGAACCTCGATTGTCTCGCCCGGCTCGAAGACGGTCACGTTCTCCGTACGCTCGCCGTCGCGGACCCCGCAGGGCCCGTATTTCAGCACGTCACCGCCGTACCGAGAGACAGGCTCGGTCAGCTCGAGATGCGCGGACACACCGACGGGCACCGAGAGTGCTGCGAAGCACACCACGAACGCTCTCCATCTCATGGGTTCAGAGTAGCGCTTCTGGTTCCCGCCAGCCACCGTGCGCCGCGCCCGACGCGTTGTGGTACCGTTGGCATTCGGCGCCTCGTGATCGCGTCGCCCGACTACGTCGCGCGCAACGGTTCGCCGACGGAGCCCGCAGACCTCCGTCAGCATGAATGCATCCTCTACACGCACCAGACCCGGCTCGACACCTGGGTCTTCGACGGACCCAATGGAACCGAGGAGGGAACTGCATCAGCTCTTCCTGGCCGATGAACGTCTGCACCACGTCGCCAGACGTCGTGATCAGATGAACCTGACCGATCTCGTCTGCCGCTGCTTCGATCAGCATTTCGCAGGTGTCCGGGTCGGCGGCCGCCCTGCACGGCTCGCCATCCGAGTCGAGCAAGAAGGGAGAGAACCCGGGGCCTTCGTCCAGCCGGTAGACCTGCAGGGAATCGTAGTCGACAGCCGGATTTAGCCCCTGCGTGGCACGCCATCGGAACGGAGGCTCCCCCGGAGTTTGGAACCCCTCACAGGTCGGCAGGATGGCGTCCTCCGTATCGATCCAATCGCCGCCGCCGCATCCCGCGATCGCAATCGCCGACGTCATCGCCGAGGCACGCGCGAGATCACGAAGGTATCGTCCGAGGGGCAATTTGCGATTCTGCTCGACCAGCGCGGCAAGTGACTCGCGGGGCCGCTCGCTATCATCGTTCATGAACTCCGCCTTCGCCCGGCGAGAGAGAACATACCCTGGATCGCAGCGCCAGCGTAGCGTTCAGCGCCTTCGGCCCGGGGCTTCGTACCCAGCAACAGCTCCTGGGGTCGGAACCGGGGTGCCCTCCCCGAGGCAGTCGTGGCGCTCCCATCGTGAGCGACCCGCGTTCGAGATCGCCGTGTCTGAGCACGCCGTTTGCTCGCGCTCTCTTCTGACGCGTCAGTCTTGGACTTCCCGCTTCGTTGCGCTGCCGGTACGATTGCCACGGCGGCGGCGCGACGCGGCGGCGTACGGGAGGAGCAGGGCGATGAGACAAGTTGCAATTTTGATGTTGGGTCTTTGCGTGCCGGCCACGGTGTTCGCACTGACGGTCGAAGGAAAACAGTTTCCATCGACGACGACGGTCAACGGAGAGACACTCAGACTGGTTGGCGCGGGACTACGGAAGAAAGCGTTCTTCGACGTCTACGCGCTAGGGGCGTACACGAAGAGCGGCAGCTGCGATCCGAAGAAGATCATCGGAGACGATGAAACCAAGTCGATTCGCATCGAGATGTTGCGCAACGTCAAAGCCAAGGCGATGGCCGAGACGATTGGTGAGGCGTTCAACGATGCGATCCCTGCGGGGGCCGATCCGAAACTGCGCCAGCAGAGCGAAACGTTTCAAGGCTACTTCCAAGAGAAGGTCCGCGAGGACGAGGTGATGGAGTTCACCTACGTCCCGAGTAAGGGAGTCACGATCGCGCAGGATGGCAAGCAGCTCGGGCCGCCTCTCACGGGCAAGCAGTTTCAAGAGGTGTTCTGGTCGATTTACTTTGGACCGAAGACCTGCTGCAGCGACCTAAGACAGCAGATTCTCGCGAGCTGCAAGTAACATCGGCGATGGAGAGCATAGGAACTACAAACGCCCTTTAGAGTCCGACCCCCACGCGACACAACATTTGGTACCGCGCAATTCGGGGCTAGTCGTCATCCCGGTGGGCTAAGAGAGCACAGCTCTCTTGGTAGGCGGCCTCGAACGCCGCGATGAGTTCGTCGGTAGCATCGGACAGTGGCACCTCAGGGGACAAGAAGAAGAACCAGACTACTTCCGCATTGGACTGGACTGCAGCCCTACCGTCACGTTTGGTCGGTCAGTTGGCGCGGCTTCCACAGCTTCCCGACTGGTCGCGGCGTCTTGGTCGTACTCGGCGATGCGCTGACGCCCCGACGGGCACCGGCAGTGCAGCGAAACATGCGATGAGCGCTCCCCGCCTCATGAGTTCAGAGTAGCGCTTTTGGTTCCCGTCAGCCACCGGCTGCCGGCGCACACGTTCAGCCTACCCCGCCGCGATCATGTTGGGTTCGTAGAAGAACTGCTCGAATACGACTTTACCGTCTTTCCACCTGCGTGCCGCGACCTGGTGATTGCGCATTCGGCTGCCGTCTTTGAAGGTGACATCGAAGATCCACTCGGAGTACGAGTGGTCGCCTTCTACTGCGCTGCCTTGCAAGCTGCCCTCGTGGAACTCGGCCACGTTGCCGAAGAAGTCTTCTTCGTACTTGCGACAGGCGTCCTTGCCCTTTCGAGCGTCCTGATTGTTCTCCTTCATGACGACGTCATCTGCATAGAACTTCTCGAACGCCTCCATGGCATTCCCCGAAGCGATCATGTCGTTGACCTCTTTTTCGAGCGCGGCGGTATCGTTGGACATTGAGACTCCTTTTGTTTGGGTATTAAATGATCAGGCCGAACGCTTGATCCAAGTCACGTAGCGCTCGAGCATTTCTGCAATAATCTTCCTGGTTCCCTCGTCGGAAAACTGACCCTCGGCGAGCCGTTGACGGGCCTGACCGACGAGTATCTCGGGGTAGGGAAAGACCTCGGCTAGCGTGCCGAACAGGGTGTTCCGCAGTTCGGCCTGCGCGCGTGCTGTCCCCACGATGCCCGGTGCTGCGCCCACGATTGCAACCTGCTTGCCGACGAGCACTGATTTGAATGCGGGCCGGGAGACCCAGTCGAGCGCATTCTTGAGCACTCCGGGCACTCCGTAGTTGTACTCCGGGGTCGCGATGATCAGTCCGTCGGCGACCTCGATGTCGCGCTTCAACGCCCCCACGGGCTCTGGCCCCCCGTCCACGTCAAGATCTCCGTTGTAGAGCGGAATGGCGCCGATGGACCGCACGGCGAGGGTCGTGCCGCTCGGAAGCAATTCCTTCATAGCCTCGAGGAGCGCGGTATTGAGTGAGCCCTCACGCAGGCTCCCGGAGATTCCGATTAGATTCGTCATGCTGTGCGCCGATGCGGGTGTGAATCAAACTCTTTGCCCCCCTTCACGCGATCGTCGTTGATCGTTCGGAGCGCGCGGAAGCCCAGGTGATCTGGGTCGTAGTAATTGGCGAAGGAAAGGGTGTGGTGGGTGTCGAGCCAGCCGTAGTTGGCGTGGCCCCGCTCGTGGCTTCGTCGAGCCTGCATCGAACTGCCTCCCTAGTGACCCCAGTATGGTGCTTTTGAAAAGCAGCACAATGCCGCGTCCTAGACGCTCATCCTCTACACGCACCAGTTCGACTCGTCGGGCCCAACCGCGAGCATAATCTCGGCAGAAACGAAACCGAAGGGAATTGTTCGCCGCGCGCTGGCGTCTGAGCACAACTCAGTTCAACCGATCCGGCGACTAACGATCCTGCGGGCGCGCTACGCAGCTTCCGGTCCGGCGAGGATGCCAAGAAGCAACAGCCCGTCGAGCATCTTCGTCGAACTCGTGATTTACGTGAGGCGGTGATCTCAGGATGAGGCGAATTTCATTCGATGAGATTCACCTGCCCGGTATCCATGTCGTGGACCCCGTCGACGATCTTCAAACTGCGTGCCTTTTCGAGCTCATTAGTGATCCGTCTAAGTGCCCGAATCTCGTTCATGGTCATCCGAACGCTTTCTTCGGTGACCATCTCCACGAACTCCTCGTTCTCGCTGGATTTGTCACCTGTGTACTCGCACCACTGCAATGCTGTTGTTGTCCCCGACGCTGCCTAAAACCGTAATCGGATCCCCACCCCGCTTGGCCCTAGGAGCAGCTGTGTGCGCTGCCGTTCGATCTCCCGCTTCGCGCGTTTGCCGTCGGAGAACGCAACGCCGCTAACGACCAGTCCTACGATCCCCGCGGTCACGGCAACAGCGCCTGGGATGAACAGCTGGGGTACGGGCGCCCCGAACGTAATGTTTTCGCTCAGCCCAAAGGCCAGTGTGATCGTTCCGCCCGCAAGCAGGAAAGAGGAGGCGATCATGCCGGCTCGCCCGCGGCGGATCTTGCGCGCCGCAATGTCCAAGGCTCGCGCGGTAGGATCCGGGGCGTCGTAGCTCAGCGGAACCGAACGCATTTCGTCCTGGGCCAGAGCCCCACGCTCGGCGCCAACGAGCAGAAACACCGCAAGGAGCGTCGATAGTATTCTCAGTGGTGTCGAGGGCATCGCTGGTTGCATGCCGAGTAGACAGCAAGAGTCGCGCCAACGCTATTCCTTGTGAGAAGCAGGGGTATTCCAATCACTGACGGTGTGCAGAATTTTCACAGTGTGAGCTGTGGATGCAGCAGACACCATCAAAAGAGCGGAACAGTTGGCCGGAGCTCGAGTCCACGCGACCGTGCAGCAGGCGAGATCTTCCCTGAAACGAAGCGGCACCTATGTTGCCATAAGTCGGGGGCATGGACCCTAATCACGTTGTGCGTTTCGGACTTCTCGTGCTCGTCCTGCAATCGAGCCTCCCTGCTCCCGCCTATGTCGACGGGCCTCCGCAACCGCTCCTTGCCCTCGTTGCCGCCGACTTGGCCGGTGCTCGGCATGGCGGGGACCAGTGCTGTTGAGCTTGTCGAAACGCCCGCGCCTCCTGTCCCCCGAGAGTGCACTCAAAGATCTTAACGCCGCCTCACTCCGAGACCGTGCACTGGGAGTCGCTTCCGCTATTTTCGGCGGTGCAGCAACTCGGGCACTCGCAGCGGAGCTAATCTCACGCAAGAACAATCACGCGCTCGTGCTCGCCCTCCCGAGCGAGCTCGGGCATCACAAGATCGGACGCCACTCCGTCGCCTCCCAGGCGGCCACTCGATAAAGACGATCCAGGCGCAGCTCGGTCATCGCTCGGCCCAGAGCACCCACTGCTACGCCCATCTCGGAAGTCAGGCACAGCTTCGACTGGTAGAGGCGCTCGCGCCGATATCACCTCCGCACGTCAACCGGGCGTCAACTGGAAAGCAATGACGATTGTGGCCAGACAGATCACGCATCGTAATCACAATCGAAGCGCGAACTTTCACTTAGTGCCGGGGGCGGGACTCGAACCCGCACGTGAAATCTCACGAGCGATTTTAAGTCGCCTGCGTCTGCCATTCCGCCACCCCGGCAACGGTTGCGATGATTGCGTTAATGAACGAAGTCGTCCACTCGTCGGGGCATCTTGGGGCCGGGCTGCTCCGGGCCGGTGTCGACGATGCGGTTTTTTCGGTCGACGAGTACGACTTTGGGCTTGTGGACTCGCGCCTCTTCGCTGCTCATCTCGCCGAAGCTCGCGATGATCGCGAGATCGCCCGGACTCATGTGGTGCGCCGCCGCGCCATTGACGCAGATGACACCCGAGCCGCGCGGGCCTTCGAGCGCATAGGTCACGAGCCGCGTACCCTGCGTGACGTTCCAGATGTGGACTTCCTCGTGTTCGAGAATGCCCGATGCATCGAGCAAGTCAGCATCCACCGTCACACTGCCTTCGTAATCAAGGTCAGCATGGGTGATGGTCGCCCGGTGAATTTTTCCGAGGAACATACGTCGACGCATTTGGACCTCCGTAGCGTCCCTCACGGGTACGCTCAGATGAATCTCGAAGGTAATGCGGAATTGACAATACGGCAAGCAGCGCGGCCCGCGTTTGTGCAGGCCCGAGGAACCGAATGATTTCAGGCGTGTGAGGGTTCGACGAAAGCGAGCCCGAGGACGTAGCCGTCGGGACGCGCCTTGGACCAGACCACGCGCGCGTGCTCGACTGTTTCGTGGTCGGGCGCGGTGCGGACGCGCAGGGTACAGACCTCGTCGACGGGCACGCCGCGGTCGAGCGCAATGCGAAGACCCCCGACGCTTGCGTTGATCGCGAGCCCCGTGCCGCTGCCAGGCGAAACGAGCTCGATCTCTGCATCGAGTGACCATCGCCGTGAACGACGTCGCGCGCCCTTGTGAAGAGCGGCGTCGGCGTTGCCTTTGGGGAGGATTGTGGAGAGTCTGTTTTGCATCGGGTTGAACCTACATCAGACCATACCGGAGCACAGGATCGCTGGCTAGATCTTTCTGTCAGATTCCTAGCGCGAAATATCGATTGAGCGACCCGTCCTGAGCAGGGATCCCACCAATTGGTGAGGTGGTCTACAAACTGGAAAGCCGCGCGACGATCGACGCCACCGTCTGCCGCAGTCGGTCGAGGGAACCTGCGACGCGGCTCCCGTACCAGAAGAGATCCTTGCCATCGACGAGCGAGATTCCGAGCGGCGGACCTCCGAGTGCAACGAACGCATCGAAGTCCGCCTCGGTGAAGGCGTAGGGTTCATCGGGAAGCAGCACAGCACGTGCACCGCGCGCGACGACCTCGTCGAGAACGATGCGGGGATAGCGTGTATCGCGCGCCTCGGTCTTCTCGGTCGCTGCCGGCTCACGCCGGCCGAGGTCGGCGGCAAGCGGATAGAGTCGCGGGCGATCACCGAACACGTTGGCTGCCCCAGCAAGCCGGAGCACGTCACTCGCAAACACGCGATCGTCGAATGTCATCCAGGGGTCACGCCAGATCGGAACGCAGACCGGTAGCGGGTCGACGACTCTGGTGGACGTCGCGCGCGCGAGCGCCTCCTCGCATCGTCCGACGATCGTGTCGCGCGACGGATCGAGCCCGAGCATCTGGCAAAGCGTCCTGAGGTCCCGATTGGACTCTGCGACGGTACACGGGAAACTCACGTGCACCGTCAGCCCGGCTTCGATGAGCTTCTGGACCGAGGCGCGCGCGTTCTCTTCCTTGTTGGCGAGGACGAGGTCTGGTCCCAGTGCGACGATGGCCTCGACGTCGAGGCTCTTGGTGCCTCCGACCGTCGTCACCTGTTCGATCGCGCCGACTGGTTCGATGCAGTACTCGGTACGTCCCACGAGACGGTCGACGCCAACGAGTTCCGCGACCGACACGGTTTCGCTCGGGACCAGGGACACGATGCGCTCGGGCGGCCGGCGGATTTGAACAGTGCGCTCGAGCGCGTCGCGGATCTCTATCATGGGGCCTCGTTCGTGACGACGCGATGGTTGTAGCACCCGTAGGCAGGACGTTTGCGCCTGGGAGCAGTGGTGGTAGCTTCGCGACCACCGATGAGCGGGGCAGCGGACGCACTTACAATCCCTGAGATTCAGCAGGCGCTTTCCGATGCTGGTCTCGAAATCTACCAGACTGGCGCAGAAGCCCTGCACATTGCTGAGCGGGTACGCCTACACCTAATGGACTCGGGAGTCCGTGTCGCGACCGAAGATGGGCTGGGCATTTGGTTCACCGCCAGGGCGCAGCGCTCCGATGCGCCGTCGGCGGCGTCTGACGAACTCTTTGAGCGCGTGCGGTCCGAAGTAGGCCGGAGCGCGAGTGACCGTGGATATCGAGAAACCGAGGCTGAAGTCGTCGAGGTGAAAGACCCGGTCGACGACTCGCGGGTTCTCGATGTCTGGCACGAGATCACCTACCTCAAGCGCGTTCATGCAATCGACGAGGTGGTCGACGAAGTGCGCTGGGCACTCGACCTCGACAAGTACATCCGTCCTTGAGGTGCGCTGGGAGGTGCGCTGGAGTCAGCTCGCGACTGCTTCGATGACATCGGTCACATCGGTCAGACGCACGTTCTCAGCGAACTGACCGCGAGGCCCAACGCGAAGGTCGTACTGCACCTGCTGCCCGGGACGGAGCGTTCGGTAGCCGTCACCGGTAATCTGTGAGTAGTGAACGAAGATGTCCGCGCCGTCTTCGGCGCTGATGAAGCCCCATCCTTTGGCGTTGTTGAACCACTTGACCATTCCTGTATGCATGACCCCTCGACTGGATCCGAACCACTCGTTTGTCCCCGGTCACTCTCATGAACATCTACACACGAGAGCCGATCGTCAAGTGCATTTAACGGAACGGCTTAGGGATAGAGTCGCGCAGTAGTCCAGCGCTGATCGATTCGTCTATACAGACATCGGTCGTGCAGTCGATCGTCTTGGTTGTGCCAGAACTCGATCGACTCAGGCGTGATGCGAAAGCCTCCCCAGTACGGCGGACGCACGACGGAAACATGTTCGAAACGCTCCGTTGTTTTCGTCACCGCATCGACCAAGGTCTGCCGATCGTCGAGCTCTCTGCTTTGATGCGATGCCCACGCACCAAGTTGACTCCCGCGCGGTCGGGTCGCGAAGTACGCATCGGCCTCAGCTTCCGAAACCCGCACGACCTCGCCTGAAACGCGGACCTGCACGCCGGTCGTATGCCAGTGGAACGCCAACGCAGCGCGCGGGTTGTCCGCGAGGTCCTGCGCCTTGGCGCTTTCGAAATTCGTGTAAAAAACGAAGCCCTCGGCGTCGAATCCTTTGAGCAGCACGAACCGAACGGATGGCTTTCCAGTCGCATCGGCCGTCGCAAGCGCGCACCGATCGACGTCGAACGCCTCGGTTTTCGCAGCGCGCGCGTACTCCTCACCGAATCGCGCAATCGGGTCCGAATCCGTCACGGAACGGGGGCCTCGCCGAGGTGCCGACGCGCGATGTCGGCCCAAGACCCAGTCGGTTCGAGGGTGAGGTATTGTTTCCAGTGGGCGCGTGCACCCTCGACGTCGCCTCGCTCCTCGAGCGCCATCGCCAAGTTGAAGTGCGCGTCGCCGAACGAAGGGTCGCTCCCGAGTGCCTGACGAAAGAGCACGATGGCCGAATCGAGGTCGTCCCGCTCGAAGTGGAGGAACCCCAAGTTGTAGAGCGCCTCGGGCTGCTCGGGGTCCGATCGGAGGGCCTGATGGTAGTAGTCCTCGGCCTCATCGAGGCGATTCCGACGGTAGTTCAGATTGCCGAGATTGGTGAGGGCATTGGAAAGCGTCGGATCGAACGCGAGGGCGCGCTTGTAGGCCTGCTCGGCCGCGTCGAGGGTCGTGGGGTCCTCGTCGAGCTGGCAGCCTTCGAGGTAGCATTCGTACGCGCGTGAGCGGTCGTCCGGCTTGTGGTCGAGCATCTTCACCACGTCGCTCTGCAAGGTCTCGAGGCGAAAATTGAGGATCGACTGGCCGGTCGTCGGCTCGTAGGTCCCGACGTCGTCCTCCACGACCACGGTCCGCCCCTCAGCCTTCACGTTGACGTCGGCAAGGGGGCGATCGCTGGTGGGAAAGCTCTGCCGAAGCGAGTCGACCGTTCGGCGCACCTGTTGCAGCGGCACCCCCTGTTCGAGGAGTGCCTTGGCCGCGCGGACGCTGAGCAGATCGCGAAACGTGTAGTAGTTGCGACCGCCGTGGCGCGCCGATGCCCGAAGAAACCCCGATCGGTGCCAGTATCGTAGACGCGACGGCGTATACCCGAACAGCCGCGCCACTTGTGCCAGGGTGTAGAGGCCGGCGAGCGGATCGGACGGATCTTCTGACGGAGGCGCGGGGTACGAAGAAGCGGGGCTTCGCTCCGACGTGCGTCGCTCCAGCTTGCCATCCGCTCCGAACCCAACGCGAATGACGTTGTCCCGATCGCTTCCGTCGCTCAACTCACCCTCCCGGCCGGAGGATAAGCCGTGCCCGTGGGGGTGCAAGGACCGAAGTTGTCCGAGCCAAGGGGTCTGCCGGTGCTAAGGTCTGCGCATGGCTCACCCTCCCGAAACGGGCCCGATGGCGTTTCTGTCCGATGTTCACGGCAATCTGGCCGCGCTCGACGCCGTCCTGCACGATCTCGATCGTCTGGGGGTGAAGCGCTTCTATGTCACGGGCGACCTACTCCTCGGGGGTGAAGAGCCTCTCGCCGTCTGGCATCGACTGCAGGAAATCGGCGCGGTTTGTACGCGCGGACTATCCGATAGCGCGCTCGGGTCGGTCGACCCCCAGAGTCTGGTGCCCCTCGACGAGGAGCAGCGGCGGCAGGCTCGGCTATTCGCCGACACCCGAGCGGCGATCGGCGACATCGTGGCCGAGCGCCTGCGCCGGCTGCCCGAGCATCAGCGGATCCCTCTCATCGATGGACGCGAGGTATTGATGGTTCATGGCGCACCGGCCGACAACGGACGCGAGATCAGCCACGACCTCACCGACGAGGAAATCCTTCCCCTGCTTGCCGACGACCCGGCAGATATCATCGTCTGCGGCGCGACGCACGTTCCGTTTCAGCGCGAGCTCGGCGAATACCATCTGGTGAATGCGGGCTCGGTTGGCTCGGCACCCGAAGGCGGGGTCGCGCACTACACGGTGCTCACCCCGCGAATGAGCGGAGCGGACATCCTGCAAGACTGGGTCCGCTACGACGGTCCCAAGGGCGCCTAGACGGCGTTGGACTACACGGCGGGAGCTACACGGCTGCCGCGGCAGGCTGCTCGTCGGTCGTCTCGTCGATCTTGAGCATTTCGACGCGGCGTACCCGTCGCTCGTCCGCGTCGAGCACCACGATGCGATAGGCGCCGGTCATCAGGGTCTCGCCGATGGCGGGGACCCGGCCAGCGAGATGGACCAGCATGCCGCCGAGGGAGTCGAACTCGGATTTGTCCTCGCAGATCGATTCACCGATTCGATCCTCGAGATCGTAGACCGAGATCGCAGCATCGACGAAGTAGTGACCCGGGGCGCGCTCGTGCACCATCGGCACTTCTTCGTCGTGTTCATCTTGAATCTCCCCGACGATCTCCTCGACGATATCCTCGAGGGTGACGATTCCCGCGGCGCCCCCAAACTCGTCGACGACCACTGCAAGATGGGAGTGGCGGCGCTGCATCTCGCGAAGGAGTACTCCGATCTTCTGGCTCTCAGCGGCGAAGAACACGGGTGTGCGAATGAGGTCGCGGAGCTCGATCGTAGTGACCTCCGAAGAAGAACGCAGAACCTGAAAGAGGTCTTTGGCGTAGAGGATGCCCTCGACCTGGTCGATCTGGTCGCGGTAGACGGGGTACCGGCTGTGGCCCGACTCCACCACATTCGCGAGGGCGTCATCGATGCTGGTCTGAATGTCGAAGGCGACCACCTGGGTGCGCGGCACCATGATCTCGCGAGCGACGGTGTTCTTGAACTCCAGCACGCTGCGCAGCATGCGCGCGTGATCCTCGGCGATGGCGCCGTCTACTTCGCTCTGCTCAATCACGTGCTCGACGGTGAGGTCGGTGAGTCGCGCCGCATCCCCCACCTTCACTGAAGGCACGAACTTGGTGACGAGGGCACGCACGGCGCTGAGCGGCGTCGCCAAGGGCACCAGGGCCAGTTCGAGCGGGCGGAGCCAACGGAGCACGGTGAGAGTGGCGCCAGCGGAACGTCGACCTGCAACCGTTCCGGCAACCGTGGCAATGATGGAGTAGATGAACGCGACCCCGGCCGCCGCGAGCACCGCGTCGCGAGGCGTTCCCTGCTGTAGCACCGCGTACCCGACGAAGGCCGCCGTGAGCGAAACCAGTAGCACGCGGCCTGCCAAAAGCCGCGCTTGCACCGCTTCGAGTTCGGTCGAAACCCGCTGTGCAATCTTGGCGTTGCGGCCGTCGGTCTCCGCCAGCGCCTGCAAGCCCGCCTCCCCTAGCGAGTGGAGCCCCTCGCTGACGCCGGCCAGCAGAGCGCCGACACCCATGCCGCCGATGACGATGGCAGCGAACTCTATACTGGGAACGTCCAAGGCCTTGAGATTCTTTAGACTACCGAGGACGGTAAACCGTCGCAACAAGTGGTTCGGCGGTCAGCCCTTCTTGTCCCGAAGGGCCTGAATTCGCAGGCGAAGCGCGTTGAGGCGGATGAAGCCTGTCGCGTCCCCCTGGTCGTAGACGTCGTCCTCCTCGAACGTGGCGTACTCGGCATCGTAGAGGCTCAGCGGGCTTCTTCGTCCGACCACCTCGGCGTTTCCCTTGTAGAGCTTGATGCGCGCCTCGCCTGTGACGTGTCGCTGCGACTCATCTATCAGAGCCTGGAGGGCCACCCGTTCGGGGGCGAACCAGAACCCGCGATAGATCAGCGAGGCATACTCCGGAATCAGGCCGTCGCGCACGCGAAGGACCTCGCGATCAACCGTAATCGACTCGACCGCTCGATGCGCACGGTGGAGGATCGTGCCGCCGGGAGTCTCGTAGACACCGCGCGACTTCATGCCGACGAAGCGGTTTTCGACGATGTCGACTCGGCCAACGCCGTGCTCCGAGCCAAGCGTGTTGAGATGCTGGATGAGATCGGCGGGTTCGAGCCGCTCGCCGTCGACGCTGACAGGGTCGCCATTCTCGTAGGCGATGATCACGTACCTCGGCTCGTCGGGCGCATCCTCAGGTGCCGTGGTCCAGCGGAACATGGCCTTGGCAGGCTCCGTCCACGGGTCTTCGAGCACCCCACCCTCGTAGCTGATGTGAAAGAGGTTAGCGTCCATCGAGTACGGCTTCTCGCCGGTCACCTCGATGGGAATCTTGCGTTCGTTGCAGTAGGCGACGCAATCGCTGCGAGACCGAAGCGACCAAGTCCGCCACGGCGCAATGACTTGGATTCGTGGATCAATGGCCATCGCCGCCAGTTCGAACCGAACCTGGTCGTTGCCCTTGCCGGTAGCTCCATGTGAAATCGCGTCGGCACCCTCTTTGCGCGCAACGTCCATCATGGCTTTCATGATGACTGGGCGCGCGATCGAGGTACCGAGCAAGTAGTCGCCCTCGTACACGGCGTTCGCGCGCAGCATAGGGAAGCAGTACTCCCGGGCAAACTCGTCCTTCAGGTCGGCGATGATGCACTTCGATGCGCCGGTGGCCCGTGCTCTTTCGTCCAGTCCGCTGAGATCTTCACCTTGGCCAACGTCGGCACAGAACGCGATAACCTCTGCACCATAGGTCTCCATGAGCCAAGTCAGGATGACCGACGTATCGAGTCCGCCGCTGTAGGCGAGCACAATCTTCTTGGGAGCCTCCGTCATCGCCGGGATGGTAGTGGTCCGGCCCCCCGGTGCAAGCCCCGGCGTGCGGTTAAGCCACCCGCCGGATGGCCCCGGTTCGGAGAAGCTCTGCCAGGGCCCGGAGGGCATCGAGTCTCGGCCTTTCGCAGAGTTCGAGGGTCTCCTCAAGGGTCGTTTGCCCGTCGACGGTCGACAGCACCGAGGCAGCCTCGGAATCGACGCCGAGCCAGCGAACCTCGGCGGGCGGCACGGCGCGATCGAAGATGGCATCGGCGGGGCCAAGGAAGGCCTCGTAGCGTTCCTCGAGGCGGAGCCGGCTCTGCTGGGCGACCCGTCGAGCCTCGGCGTCGTCGGGCACTACGCCGAGCTGAAACTCGGCGGCAACGAGGGCGCCCGAATAGTCGCCGAGCGCGAACTTGGATTCGAAGTCAGGGGGACGTGGCGTCTGGGCGTTTGTCCGCCATCCGTGCGACTGCTGAGACACGCCCGCGAGGTCGATGCCCCCGTCACGGCCCAGCACCGCCGGAAGGGTCGAGGGGCGCCGCGCGTCAACCGTCATCGACTAGGCCGACTTGCCGACGACGCCCTTGAACATCCGCTGGGTCCGACCGAGAGACTCGAGCTCACCCTGAAGACTCGCGATATCACCGCGCTCCAGCAGCGTGCGCGCATTGTCGACCACACCCTTGGCCTTTTCGATGGCGTCGCGCCCGAAGTCGCTGCCAGCGACGACCTGCTCGACTTCGGGGAAGAGTCGCTCGATCTCGGCGATGAGCGTTTCGGCCTGCTGCCGCACCTGCTCGCTCGCCTCGTCCTCGCGACGCGTGACCGCGTAGTCCGAAGCGTCAGTCATCATGTCGTTGATTTCGTCGTCGGTGAGACCGCTGGTTGCAGTGACGGTAATCGACTGCTCCTTGCCCGTCTCGACGTCCTTCGCGTGAACGCTCACGATGCCGTCTGCGTTGATTTCGAAGGTGACCTCGACTTCGACCTGTCCGGCCGCAGCGCGGCGAAGCCCGGTGAGAATGAACTCGCCGAGAAGCTCGTTCTCTTCGGCGCGACGAGACTCGCCCTGCAAGACGAGGATCTTTACGGCGGTCTGGTTGTCGCGAACCGTCGTGAACGGCTTGCTACGAGAAGTCGGTACGGTGGTGTTCTGCGGGATGAGCTCCTCGAAGTATCCACCGACAACCATGATGCCCAGGGTATGCGGCGTGACGTCCAGGAGAACCATGTCCATCTCGGGAGAATCATCGACGAGAGCGGCGCCCTGAATCGATGCACCGAGCCCCACGACTTCATCCGGATGAACGCCCTTGCACGCTTCCCGTCCGAAGAAGGCGCTGACGCGTTCCTGCACCTTCGGCATTCGCGTCATGCCGCCCACGAGAATCACGTCTTCGATTTCGTCTTTTTCGAGCCCTGCCTCACCAAGTGTGAGCTCGCAGATTTGCACTGTACGGTCGACGAGGTCTGCCGAGAGCTCTTCGAGCGTGGCCCGGGTAAGCAACCGCTGCAGATGCAACGCTTCGTTGCGGGCGCTCGAAATGATGAACGGGAGATTGACCTCGGTCTCGGTAACCGCGGAGAGCTCACACTTTGCTTTCTCGGCGGCGTCCTTGAGGCGCTGAAGCGCCATGCGATCCTTGCGCAGATCGATTCCGTGCTCGTGCTGGAACCCCTCGACGAGCCATTCGATGACACGCTGGTCGAAGTCTTCACCGCCGAGGAACGTGTCGCCCGCGGTGCTGATCACCTTGAACACACCGGAACTCGAGATCTCGAGGATCGAGATGTCGAATGTACCTCCCCCGAGGTCGAACACAGCAACGGTGCGGTCGATGTTTTTGCCGAACCCGTAGGCAAGAGCCGCGGAGGTTGGCTCGTTGATGATGCGAATCACGTCGAGACCGGCAATGACACCCGCGTCGCGCGTGGCCTGGCGCTGATTGTCGTTGAAGTACGCGGGAACGGTGACGACGACCTTGTCGACCTCTGCCCCGAGATAGTCTTCGGCGACCATCTTCATCTCTTGGAGCACCATCGCGCTGATCTCAGGGATGCTGTAGACCTTGTCGCGAAGCTTCATGCGGCAGTCACCGTGCGGACCCTCGACGATGTGAAACGGCGAGGTCTGTATCGCGTTCTTGACCTGCGGGCTGTCCCACTTGCGGCCGATCAGGCGCTTGGCCGCGTATACGGTGTTCTCCGCGTTCGTGACTGCCTGCCGCTTCGCGATGTGCCCGACGAGCCTCTTGCCGCCCTCGGTCACCGCCACCATCGATGGCGTAACTTTGTACCCGCCGCGATTCGCGATTACGACGGGCATCCCGCCCTCAACGACGGCAACGCACGAGTTGAACGTTCCTAGGTCGATCCCAATGACTCTTTCCATGCCCCTGCTTCCGACAGCCCGAATGCCATTCCCACATTACCCCCCGAGCTGTCTCCTTAGATTTTTCACCATCTCGTGGCCCGGGTCCAGCTTTGCGGCCTGCTCGAGCTCTTTCGCTGCGCTGTTGTCCATGCCTGCACCGATGTAGATCCGCGCCAAAAGCAGGCGCGTTTCGACGGAATCGGGCTCGAGCGCCAGGCTTCTCTGAGCGTAGTCACGCGCCTTGCGCAGGTCACCCCCGGCGGCCATCAGCGCGGCGGCAGCACCTCGTGGAGCCTCCGCATCGTGAGGGAGCGCGTCAACGACTTTGGCCCACGAGACGGCGGCCGCAGACCACAGCTTGTTCGCTTGCTCGTACTTGGCCTGCTGCCGGTGAATATCAACGAGCTCGAGCCGAAGCTGTGCGTTGACCCGCTCATAATAGCTCTGCAGTTCCAGATTGCTAGAGTCCAAGGTCAGCGCCATCCGCAGCGAAGTCGCAGCAGCCGCTAAGTCACCGTTGGCTTCGGCGACGCGTGCATTGTCGAGGTGCTGGTTGGCGCGATCGACCCCTCCGGTGAGCACCGCCGTGTGTTTGAGTGAGCGGGTGAGGTCTCGAAGAGCCACCTTCTTGCCAACCCGAGCGGTCGGCGATGGCATCGACCGAGAAGACTGCCGCGCTGCCTTCTTTGCCCCCTTGCCTCCGAGGCGACGCTCGAGAAGTTCGCGGCGGCGCGCTATTCGCGCTCGATCCGCGTCCCCTGCGGGAGCTGCCGGAGCCCCCGAGGGAGGCGCGCTCTCGAGTGGAAGGGGATCGGGAATGTCGAGGGACTCCCAGGCTTGGCCTGCCGTGGGGTTGGTGTGCCGCTCGACGACTGCTGACTTGTTGAGTGCGCGCGACATTGCCTCTGCGCGCTGCTCGACCCGAACCATCTGTCGCTCGGCGGAGTTGACGGCCATTTGCTGCTGCAGGTATTGGTCGTAGGCCTCGCGCTTCTTGGGCCTGCCGATCGCCTCGTACGAGTCGGTGATCTTGCGGAAGACTACCTCCATCTGCGCCTTGAACGGGCCGAGGTTCTTTCCGAAGTAGGAGTCGGGGTGAAACACCTTCGAGAGCGCGAAGTACGCGCGCCGGATCTCTTTCCGGTCCGCGTCCATCGCGACACCGAGTCGCTCGTAGTGATTGAGCTTGTCGATTCGATGGTAGGTTTCGACGATGCGGCCTTGGAGCTCTTCGGAGAGATCGAGCTGACCGTCTACGACCGCGTCCGTCTTGGGCGGAGCGCTCGATGCAGCGTCGGGCACCCACTCGGCCAACTGAAGGCCGATGAGTCCTTCGAGGATCTGGCGGACCTCCTCCTGAGCGAGCACGGTCACGTCGGCGATGTCCTCGATGTTGAGAACGCCGTCGATGCAGGAATGAACGAACGCCGCCCTCGCGTCGAGCTCATGAGCTCTTACGTCGGATCCCTCGATGAGCCGCGGGATCTGCTCCTCCGGCATTCGGTCGCCCAGTTTTCCCCCCGAGGATACTGTAGCGGACGAACTACGGAACCAGCCACTCCAGAAGAGCCTTCTGCGAGTGCAGACGGTTCTCGGCTTCGTCCCAGACTCGGGACTGAACACCGTCAATCACTGACGCGCTGACCTCTTCGCCGCGGTGTGCGGGCAGACAGTGAAGAAAGATCGCCTCGGGATCAGCAAGCTTCATCAGCGCGTCGTCGACCTGAAAACCGCGGAAAGCCTCGATGCGCGCGGCGGCCTCCCCCTCCTGGCCCATGCTCGCCCAGACGTCGGTGGTGACGACCGTCGCGTTGGCCGCCGCCTCGGTGGGACTGTCCACCAGACGCACCTTCGCACCGCGTTCGCCCGCGATCTTGAGAACTTGAGGATCGGGTCGATAGCCTTCGGGGCAGGCGAGCGTGAGTTCGAAGCCGAGCACGGAGGCGGACGCGATCCACGAGTGAGCCATGTTGTTGCCGTCTCCGATCCAGGCCACGCGCGAATCGGGAAGAGAGCCTTGCGCGTACGCCTCGACAGTCATCAGATCGGCCAAGAGCTGGCAGGGGTGATAGCGATCGGACAGTCCGTTGATGACCGGAATCGTCGCGCTCTCGGCCAGTCGCTCCAGACGCTCGTGGCCGAACGTGCGGTAGACGACGGCGTGCACGTAGCCGCTCAGCATTTTGGCGGTGTCCTCGATCGGTTCGCCACGACCAAGCTGCGTGTCGCGTGAGTTGAGGGTAACCGGCTGCGCTCCAAGTTCGTGAATGCCAACCTCAAAGGAGAGCCGGGTGCGGGTCGACGCTTTTTCGAAGACGACCGCGATCGACTTGCCCTCGAGCGGCCTCGGGTGCTCCGCGGTTCCGCGGAGAGCCTTCAGCTCAGCGCCACGATGGAGCAAGGCGAGCAGCTCCTCGCGGCTCAGATCGAAAATCGCAAGCATGTGTCTGGGCGTCATCGCTTCCTCGGGGGGTCGACCAGGACGGACTCCAAGATGGCCAAGCCTTGGTCGAGTTCGTCTGCGGTGACGTTGAGTGAAGGAGAAATCCGGATGACGTTCCCGCCAGCGGTGGTCAGCAGCAAGCCTGCTTCGAACGAGGCGCGGAGTGTCGCACCCGGGTCGACGTCATCGGCAAGCACCAACCCCTGCAGAAGCCCAAGGCCGCGCGTTCCGACCGTCGACGGCAGTCTTCGATCCATCTCTCGCAAACGCCCAGCGAGATTCTTTCCGAGGCGATCGGCATTTTCGATGAGACCTTCCTCTTCGATGATGTAAAGCACCGCAAGACCCGCAGCGCAGGCAAGAGGATTGCCTCCAAAGGTGCTCGCATGACTTCCCGGAGGCAGTCCCGCGGCCAGCCGATCGGTGACGGCCATGGCCCCGAGGGGGAAGCCGCCGCCAATGCCTTTGGCAAGAGAGCATGCGTCCGGAGAGACATCGAACCAGTCGCACCCGAGGAAACGACCGGTGCGGCCGTAGCCGGTTTGAATCTCGTCGAAGAACAGGAGCGCACCCCGCTCGTCGCAAATGCGGCGTGCGCCCTGGGCGAAGCGGCGGGTCGCGGGAATGATGCCGCCCTCCGCCTGTACCGGTTCGAAGATTACGGCGGCGGTCTCTTCACCTACAGCGGCGTCGAGAGCTTCGAGATCATTGAAGTCGACGAACCGTACCCCGTCGATCAGTGGTTCCATGCCCAGGTGATACTTGGTCTGCCCCGTCAGGGAGAGCGAGCCCATCGTGCGGCCGTGGAAGCTGTTGTGCGTGGACACCACCTCGATGCGCTTCGTGTCACCCCGATCGAAGTGATACCGTCGCGCCAACTTGAAGAGCGCTTCATTCGCCTCTGAGCCGCTGTTGCAGAAGTAAATTTTGTCGAACGGGGTTCGGGCGCAGATCGCCTCGGCAAGAGCAATGGCGCGATCGTTGTAGAAGATGTTGGAGACGTGCATCAGCCGAGAGGCCTGTTCGGCGATTGCGGCGGCCAAGGTGGGGTGGCTGTGCCCCACGGAGAGCACGGCGATACCTCCGGACAGATCGAGGTACTCGCGACCCGCGGCGTCGGTCACGTGACGTCCGCGACCGTGGGTGAGCACGAAAGGCGCCGGGGCGTAGTTGCCTAGCTGCACCTCTTTGGCCGTGTGAAGCATGTCTTCCTGGCTGCTCATGGTCTGCCTCAGGGAAGCTCGTGAAGTACCATCAATGAACACACGCGTCGACCTAGCGACTGATCGTCATCGCGTAATCTCGGTGCCGATGCCCTCGTCGGTGAAGATCTCCAGGAGCACGGCGTGGCGGACCCGTCCGTCGATGATGTGTGCCTTTCGGACGCCGCCGGCGAGCGCGCCCAGCGCGCACTCGACTTTCGGGATCATGCCCCCATCGATGATGCCCTCGGTCTTGAGCGTGTCGATTTCGCGGGCGCTCAGCGAACTCATCACCTCGCCATCTTCGCCGCGCACGCCTTCGATGTCGGTGAGGATGACGAACTTCCGCGCGCCGAGGGCCTCGGCTACCTTGCCGGCGACCGTGTCGGCGTTGACGTTGAGGGAGTTTCCCTCGGAATCGACTGCAACAGGTGCAATCACGGGGATGAATCCATCGTCGACCAAACGGCGAACGACGTCGGGATTGACCTGCGTGACCTTCCCGACGCGGCCCGGGTCGACCCATTGACCGCTCTTTGTCTGCATGCGGTCTACCTTCTCTGCTCGCAGGAACGAGTCGTCTTTGCCGGTGAGGCCGACTGCGCGGCCGCCGTGGCCCGAGATGAGAGACACGATCTCTTGATTCATCTTCCCGCCAAGGACCATCTCGACGACGCTCATCGTATGGTCGTCGGTGACGCGGAGGCCGTCCAAGCGTTCGGAGACGACGCCCATGGACTTGAGCACTTGGTCGATTTGGGGCCCACCTCCATGCACGACGACTGGATGGAGCCCGACGTACTTCATCAGAACGACATCGCGAGCGAACCCATCGCGCAAGACCGGATCCACCATCGCGTTGCCGCCGTACTTGATCACGAAGATGTCTCCGTGAAAGCGCCGAATGTAAGGCAGCGCCTCTTGGAGCGTCGTCGCCTTCCGGATCAGGTCGTCCATGAAGGGCGCTATAGCAGAAAACCACACGGGCAAGGGGCCCGGGGCTGCTGACCGCGTAGCGCCTCCGCTACAGGATGTACTTGGCGAGATCCTGATTGGCGAGAATCGGCTCGAGCGTACTCCGAACGAAGTCGACATCGATGACGAACTTGGACTCGGCACGCTCCGATGCATCGAAGGAAAGCCCCTCGAGCAGTGCCTCCATGATGGTGTAGAGGCGGCGGGCTCCGATGTTCTCGGCGCGACGGTTGGCCTCGGCGGCGTACCCCGCAAGCTCCTCGATGGCCCCGGGCTCGAATACGACCTCGATGCCTTCGGTTGCCATCAAGGCGACATACTGCTTGGTGAGGGCGTTCCTGGGCTCCCTGAGGATCTTGACGAAGTCGTCTTTCTCGAGGGAGTCGAGCTCGACGCGAATCGGAAAGCGGCCTTGAAGCTCTGGAATCAGGTCGGCCACCTTCGAGACGTGGAACGCTCCGGCGGCGATGAACAGGATGTGGTCCGTGCGGACCGGTCCAAACTTGGTGCTGACCGTCGAACCTTCGACGATTGGCAGGAGGTCGCGCTGCACGCCTTCGCGGGATACGTCCGGACCTCCGAACTTGCGGTCGGAGCCAACTTTGTCGATCTCATCGAGGAAGACGATCCCTGCTTGCTCCGTGCGGGTCACGGCCTCGCGGTGCACGGCATCGTGATCGATGAGCTTCTTCGCTTCTTCCTGCTTCAGGACTTCGAGCGCCTCGGGCACTTTCAGGCGGCGCCGCTTGGTGCGTCCTTTGAACCCTGGCATCTGCGACATCATGTCCTGGAGGTTGACCTCCTCGGTGCCCTGTGAGCCAAAGATCGTCATGAACGGGTTGTTCGTATCTGCGACGTCGAGCTCGACCTCTCGGTCGTCGAGCTCCCCGTTGCGGACTCTCTGCCGGGTGTCGTTGACTTCGCTGTCGGAGAAGAAGGGTTGGGCCGCGCGCTGCTGCTGCTGCGGTGAGATCTGAAACGTGAGCGGACCGAATTGATGAGTCTGCGCCTGCGGATCGGGAGCAGCCTCCTGCACCGGAGGACGGTCAGCGAGCAAAATGAGCTTCGCAAGGCGCTCTTCGGCACTGTCTTGTGCCCGTGTCTCGACGCCTTCGAGGGCCTCACGCTCGCAAATCTGGATGGCGTTCTCTACCAGGTCCCGAATCATCGACTCGACGTCACGCCCGACGTACCCAACCTCAGTGAACTTCGAGGCCTCTACCTTGACGAACGGGGCCCGTGCAAGCTTGGCGAGGCGACGCGCGATCTCGGTCTTTCCGACCCCGGTGGGCCCGATCATGATGATGTTGCGCGGCGCGATCTCGTCCCGAAGATCGCTCGCCACCTGCTGACGCCGCCAACGGTTGCGGAGCGCGATTGCGACGGCGCGTTTGGCCTTGTGCTGACCGATGATGTACCGATCGAGTTCGCCGACTGTCTCGCGGGGTGTGAAGTTGCCAAGCGTCATCCGCCCATCTCCTCAACGATGATTGAATCGTTCGTGTACACGCAGATTTCAGACGCTATCTGAAGCGCCTGCCGAGCCACCTCCCCGGCGGTCAACTCGGTGTTCCTCATCAAGGCGCGTGCCGCTGCAAGCGCGTAGGTGCCTCCCGACCCGATCGCAATGACTCCTTCGTCGGGCTCGATGACATCGCCGGTGCCGCTGAGCAGGAGCGTGGTCTCCTCGTTCATCACGACGAGCATCGCTTCGAGACGCCGCAGATAGCGATCGGTGCGCCAGTCTTTGGCCAGTTCGACCGCAGAACGCTGGAGGCTGCCTCGATGCTCCTTGAGCTTGCTTTCGAAGCGGTCGAGGAGCGTGAAGGCGTCGGCAGTCGCACCGGCGAACCCGGCGACGACTTTGCCGTCGGCGATGCGGCGCACCTTGCGGGCCTGCCCCTTCATCACCGTTTGGCCGAGAGAGACTTGTCCGTCCCCCGCCATGGCAGCCTGGTTGCCGCGTCGGACGGCAACGATTGTGGTGGAGCGAAAAACCGGCTTGTCGTGGAGATCCATGTTTTGGCTGAGGAACGTAAGGATGCCCGTTTGGGCTGTCAACCGCCCCTCAGCCCTTGTCGCGCGCGAGCGGATGCGACCGATCATAGACCTCCATCAACCGATCGACGCTCACGTGCGTGTAGCGCTGGGTCGTCGACAGGCTGGAGTGTCCAAGGAGTTCTTGAATCGATCGAAGGTCCGCTCCCGCATCGAGCAAGTGTGTCGCGCAGCTGTGGCGGATCGCATGCGGGTGTAGATCGCTGCGACCGGCGCCGAGCGTCCCGTGCCGTCGGACGATGTTCTGCACCTGGCGTGCGCTCAAACGCCCTCCCCGCTGAGAGAGCCAAAGCGCATCGGCATCACCGGACTTCGCGCGCGCCAGAATACCGCGACGCCTAGGCAGGTACTCGCCAAGAGCCTCGATCGCGGTACGACCGAGCGGGACGATGCGTTCCTTGCTGCCCTTGCCCATGACGCGGGCGACGCCCTGGTCGAAATCGCAGTCGTCGACGTCCATCGAGACGAGCTCGCCGACGCGCACTCCCGTGCCGTAAAGCGTCTCGAGCAGCGCCGTGTCGCGCACACGCAGCCTCGGCTTGCGAGAAGGCTCTTTGGGGGGCGCTTCCATCACGCGGAAGGCCTGGTCGACCGTGAGGAAGCGCGGAAGCGATTTGGGGACTCGCGGAGAGCGAAGCGCAGCAGCTGGGTTCGCATCCACAATTCGTCGCTTGAGAAGGTAGCGGTAGAACGAGCGTATCGCGCTTACCTTCTTCGAGACCGTGCTCGGCTTATTGTTGCCGAACAGGCTCGCAAGGAACCCTCTCAGCGCCACGACGTCGAGCTTGCGCGCGTCCGGCGGCAGACCTTCCTCGAGCACGAAGTCGCGGAAGCTTCGAAGGTCACGCGTATAGGTCTCGACTGTGCGTGCCGAACTGCGACGTTCATCCGCCAGGTACTGGGCGAAGCTCTCGATCTGTTCGCTCAGCGGGTCGTTCGAAGGCACCGCGTGAGGCTATCACGGGCGGCAGCCATGCCCCGAGATCCTGCAGCGCTCGCTCGACCTGCGCGTCGCGGCGCGCGCGTTTCGCCAAACGACGACCCTCGATGGGCGGAACCATGCTCCACATCGCATTGGCGGGCTGGAAGTCTTCAGAGGGCGTGCGGAGGTGCGCGACGAGCCCACCGAGCATCGTCGTCAGAGGCGGAAAGGCGAAGTCGAGCCCCGCCGACTGATGCGCGAGCCGGATGCCGACGAGCATCCCGCACGCAGCGCTCTCGACGTAGCCTTCGACTCCTCCGAGCTGACCTGCGATCGACACGCCCGGCGCCGCCTGGAGCTCGAGTGCATCGTCGAGGACGACAGGCGACTGAATGAAGGTATTGCGGTGCACGCTTCCCAAGCGCTCGAACTCGGCCTGCTCGAGCCCAGGGATCATTCGGAACACGCGCTTCTGCTCGGGCCACTTCATGCGGGTTTGGAATCCGACCATGTTGAACGCGGTGCCGGCGCCATCTTCGCGCCGAAGCTGGACTACCGCATGCGGGCGTCTTCCCGTGTGTGGATCGGTGAGCCCCACCGGCTTCATGCATCCGAACGAGAGTGTCTTCTCGCCCCGTGCCGCCAATACCTCGATCGGAAGGCAGCCCTCGAAGTAACGAATCTTCTCGAACTCGCGGGGCTCGACCTTCTCAGCGTCGAGGACCGCTTGCACGAAGGCGTGGTACTCGGATTCGTCGAGGGGGCAGTTGACGTACGCATCGTCGCCGCCCTTGTCGTAGCGCGACGCCCGAAAGGCGCGGTCCCAGTTGATGGAGTCAGCCGACACGATCGGCGCGATCGCGTCGTAGTACGCCAGGTGCTGGGTACCGACGATGCCCGCAAGGTCGTCCGCGAGGCCCCCCGCCGTGAGCGGCCCGGTGGCAAGCACCACCGGACGGTGGGCAGGAATGCGATCGACCACTTCATGAACCACTTCAATAAGCGGGTGCGCCTCGAGACGCGCGGTCACCTCCGCCCCGAACTTTTCGCGGTCGACCGCAAACGCGCCTCCGGCGGGCACTCGGTGCCGTTCACCGACTTCCATGATGAAGGAGCCTGTGCGGCGCATCTCCTCTTTGAGCAGGCCAACGGCGTTGTGCAGCGCGGCCCCGCGAAACGAGTTCGAACAAACGAGCTCGGCAAAGTAGTCGCTCTGCTGCGCCGGCGTTTTCGAGGTTGGCTTCTGCTCGACCAGGCGTACCGAAACCCCTCGCTCGGCGAGCTGCCAAGCGCACTCGGAGCCCGCAAGCCCGGCGCCAACGACGTGAACTTCTGTCACGCTGCTGAGCCTAGCCGGTGGCGGACCCAGCTGCAGCCGGAGATTCGCCCGACTCGTTCCCCTCGGCGAACTCTTCGGGATCGTAGACGCGCTCGAAGTCGCAGGTCTCGTTCACGCACTTGAGCTTCGGGTTCTTCTTGCCGCCCATCGCCACCAGAAACTCGGTGCCGCACTTGGGGCAGGCTTCCCCGATCGGCTTCTGCCACACGCGAAAATCGCACTTCGCTTCGGACTGGTAGTTGGTGCAGCCGTAGAAAGCTCGCCCGCGTCCCTTGGGCTTGATCGGAATGATGTCGCCCGTCTTGCACTTCGGGCACTTGAACCCGAGCGGCACGGGTCGGGTATGCTTGCAGTCCGGATAGCGCGAGCATCCGAGGAACCAGCCGTTGCGGCCCCAGCGCTTGTTCATCTTCGAGCCGCACTCCTGGCAGTCGTAGTCGGTGAGTTCGGGCTCTTTGGGCTCTTCGATCTCGCCGTCTGGACCGATGTTGAGCGTGTAGCGGCACTCCGGGTACTTGGTGCAACCGATGAAGGGCCCGTTCCGACCCCAGCGCCGAACCAGCGGGTCGCCGGACTCGGGGCAGTCTTGTCCTATCTCGACGGGCTCGGGCCACCACTTGCTCTTGTCTTCGACCGCGTGCTCGATCTGAGCCTGAAGCCGCTCGTGGAATGGCTGAAGCACGTCGAGCCGCTTCGCGCGCGCCTCGGCAACCGCATCGAGGTCTTCTTCGAGCTTTCGGCTGAAGCCGATGTCGGCGAGGTCGAAGTTGTCCGCGACCAGCTTCTCGACGACCAAGGTGCCGAGAGGAGTGGGAACCAGCTTGTTGCCGTCCTTCTGAACGTACGAGCGCTGCTCGACCTTGCTGATGATCTCGGCGTATGTGCTCGGTCGACCGATGCCCTCTTCTTCGAGCTTCTTGACGAGGGTGGCTTCGGTGTAGAGCGGCGGGGGCTCGGTCTGCTTGGCGTGCAGCTCAGGACCCGGAGGCACGACCACGGTGAGCGTTTCACCCTCTTCGAGGGCCGGAAGGCGATCGTCGTCTTCATCGGCGTCGTTCTGTTCTTCACCCGCGAGAGGCTCCGTCGTCGCTCCGTACACGGCGCGCCATCCGGGCACTTTGAGCACGCTGCCGCTCGCACGAAGCCCATACTTGTGGTCGCCCGCGGTCGCCTCGATCTCGACACCGGTCTGGTCGAACACGGCGGGAATCATTTGAGACGCAACGAACCGATCCCAGATGAGCTTGTAGAGCCTTCGCTGCGGGTCGGTGAGGTACTTGCTCACCTCTTCGGGCGGTAGATCCAAACTCGTGGGTCGAACCGCCTCGTGAGCGTCCTGCACGTTCTGCTTCTTCGACTTGAACACGTTGGGCGTCTCGGGGACCGCCTCTTTGCCGTACTTCTTCCCGATGTAGCTGCGGCAATCGTTCACCGCATCGGGAGACAGACGGGTGCTGTCGGTTCGCATGTAGGTGATGAGACCCACGGTGTCGGAGTTCTTGCCGCGTCCGAGCGTGATTCCCTCGTAGAGTTGCTGCGCGATACGCATCGTGCGCTTGGGCGGCATGCTGAGACGGTTGGCCGCGTCCTGCTGCAGCTTCGAGGTCGTGTACGGCGAAGGAGCCTTGCGAGAGGCCTTGCGCCGGGTGATCCCTTTGACGGTGTACGAAGCGCGCTTGAGGTCAGCGACGTGGCGCGTCGCGTCGGCTTCGCTCATGGCGGCATGGCGGGAGCCCACTTTCTCGAGCTTCTCGCCATCGACGCTCTGCAACGAGGCCATGAACGACTGCGGCTTGGTACCCTTGAGACGCGTATCGACGAGCCAGTATTCGACCGGTACGAACGCGTCTCGCTCGTGCTGGCGGTCGACGATGATGCGAAGCGCGGGCGTCTGAACCCGACCCGCGGACAGGCCGAACGCGAGTTTCTTCCAAAGCAGACTCGAAAGCGGATAGCCGCCGATTCGGTCGAGCACGCGCCGGGTGCGCTGCGCTTCGTAGAGGTTCGAGTCGAGGTCGCGCGGTTCCTCGAGGCCCTGCTTGACCCCGCGCTTGGTGATCTCCTCGAAAAGAACGCGCTTGATCTCAGCCTTGTCGTTGGCTTCCTGGGCCACCTGCATCAGGTGATAGGCGATCGCCTCCCCTTCGCGGTCGGGGTCGGTTGCGAGCAAGACCTTGTCCGCCTTCTTGGCCGCCGCGCGAATCGCCTTGACGACTTCGGTCTTGCCCTTCTCTTCGAGCAGCTCGTAGGTCTCTTGGAATCCGTTCTCGACGTCCACGCCGCCTTTCTTGGGCAGGTCCTTGATGTGACCTTTGGACGCAAGCACGTCGAATCCGGCACCGACGTATTTCTTTATCGTCTTCGCCTTCGCGGGAGACTCTACGATCAGCAGAGTTTTAGACATCAGTCACCCTTAGTAAGACTTGTCGCCAGCTCGGCAACTTTTGAACCGACCACCCGGCCGCTCCTCGACGAGGCCCGCAACAAGGAGGTTCATGAGGCCTCGTTGGACTTGAACCGCTGGAATTCCAGTGCGTTGGCAGAGATCGTCGGGATGCCTAGGGCGCCCGCCGAGCGATTCGAGCAGCTGGCGCTCGAGAGGGCCTAAGCCGGTGAAATCCATGGCTTCCTGCCTGGCGTCTGCTCTCGGTGGGATTGAATGGGTGACCGGCACGAGGGCAGCGGATAGGACATCGCTTGGCCGCATGCAAATCCTCGCTCCGGATCGCAGGAGCCCGAGATTGCCCGCCGACCGAGCATCCCAAGGCGCTGCGGGGACGACCCAGACCTGCCGACCGAGGCGCTCGGCCTGGCGCGCCGTAGAGAGCGCACCCGAGCGCGCCGGTGCCTGAACGACGACGGTCTGCTGACCAAGCGCGGCGATGATCCGATTCCGGGCAAGGAAGCGACCCCTCTGCATCGGAGTCCCGTCGGCAACCTCGGTAAGGAGGCAGCCCGAGCCCTCCACGCGTCCGAAGAGCGCGATGTGCTCGCGAGGATAGAGGTTGTCGAAGCCGACCGGCAGCACGACCACCGTCTGTCCTCCGGCGTCGAGCGCGCCTTCGTGTGCGGCGCCATCGACCCCGAGCGCACCGCCCGAGACCACCACGAATCCAGCCGCCGCGCACTCAGCCGCCAGCCGGTGGGTGAAGTCGAGAGCCTCGTCGTCGGCGACTCGGGTGCCGACGATCGAGACCGTTCGATCGAGGTTGGGCAGCTGCCCGCGTACGCGAAGCTCGGACTGTGAGGGGCCTAGGCTGCGAAGGGAGTCTGGATAGGAGGGGTCGGTCGGCCGGATGACCTCGGTTGGGCTCATGGCGCGAGCTATCGGCCTGTCGAGCGAGCGCGTTGCCGAAACGCCGCTACGGCTGGACTACTACTTTGCCCCGCGCGTGGCCTGTTTCGATATAGCGCAGCGCCTCGGCGATTCCCGCGAGCGGGACGACGCGGTCGAGGAAAGGCTCGAGGCGGCCCGATTCGACCAACTCCGACAGCACGACGAGGTCCTCGTGATTCGGCGTCGAGAGATAGCGCCGAAGGCTCTGGCGGACGAAGGGAGAGACTGCGAGTGGCTTGAGCAACCGAACCATCATGGCGAGCCCCCTCGCGCCGGTCCCGCTATTGAGGATGAGCATACCGTCAGGCGCGAGCGCCCTTCGGCATTCGGTCAGGGAGTGATTCTCCACGTTGTCGAAGATGAGGTCGAAGTGCGATTCTCCCAGCGTGAAGTCTTCCTCGGTGTAGTCGATGACATGGTCTGCCCCGAGCGACCGAACCAGATCCTGGTTCCGACTGCTGCAGACGCCTGTGACCTCCGCACCGAAAGCTTTCGCAATCTGCACTGCGAAGTGACCCACTCCCCCAGACGCTCCGTTGATGAGCACCGTCTGGCCTGCTCCGAGCTTGGCGACGTCCCGGAGGGCATGAAGGGCAGCGAGCCCCGAGGTTGGAAGCGCTGCTGCGGCCTCGAAGCTGAGGCTCGAGGGTTTGGGTGCGAGTTCTTGCTCAGCGGCACGCGCGTACTCGGCGCAGGTCCCCACGCTCGCGCCAAATACCTCCTCGCCCGGTTCGAATCTGCATACGTTTCGCCCCACCGCCTCGATGGTCCCCGCCAGGTCGAAGCCCGGAATCCCTACCTTCGGCTTCAGTAGGCCGGTCGCGACCCGCATGACGAGAGGCGCACCGCGCACCGCGAAACAGTCGCCCACGTGAAGCGCCGCGGCATGCACGCGCACGAGCACCTGATCGTCGTCAATCGTCGGGATGGGGACGTCGCGAAGACCGAGCCCCTCAAACCCGCCGTAGTCGTCGTAGACGGTCGCCTTCATCACGACTAGCGCCTCGAATGCAAGCGGAGCGGCAAGCCGTTGGTCGGGTGCGGCATCGGAACCATCTGAAAATGCGTTGGCTTGCTCGTCTCGAGCGTGACCGTGAACCGTCGTAGAAACTGATGCAGAAAGGCCTTCGCCTGCATGGAGGCCAGATGCACCCCGAGGCACGCGTGCGCGCCTCCTCCGAAAGGAAAGTAGAGCCCCGGATGCCGCTTGTGTTCGGCGCGCTCGGGGCTGAACCTCATCGGATCGAAGCGTGTCGGTTCTGTCCACCACTCCGGCAGGTAGTGCGTGATGCGCGAAACGGGGCTTAGCGACAGGTTCCTCGGCAGCGTGTACGGGCCGAGCTGCACTTCGCGCACGGTACGTCGCATCATGAACGCGCCCGGTGGCTCCAATCGCAGAGCCTCTTTCAAGACCCAGTCCATCTCGGTGAGACGATCGAGATCGTCGTAGTCGACCATGGGACTCTGAAGCGCGTCGACCTCTCGGATCAACCGATCCTGCCAGTCTGGGTGCGTTGCCAGTGCCCAAACGGCGGTGGTGAGCGCACTCGAGGTCGTGTCGTGCGCCGCAAACAGAAGGAAGATGATGTGCTGCGCGATCTCTTCGTCCGTGAGTTGATCCCCTGCTTGGTCTTGCGCTCGGCACAGCTCGGAGAGCAAGTCAGACCGATTGCCGCGGCGCCGCTGTTCGATCTGCGACGCGAAGTACGAGTTCAGGTACGCCCGGGCGCGCATGCCTTTCCAGTACCTCGTTAGCGGAACCGGTCGACGCACGATGCCGACCGCGGCATTGACCACGTCCACGAAGGCCCCGCTCACCCGGCGACCGACTTCGGCGTCGAGAGACTCGCCGAGAAGCAGCTCGGCGGCCACCGCGAGTCCGAGCGCCTTGACCGATGGAAAGAACTGAAGCTTCGGCGTGCCTGCCCACCGCGCGAGCTCTCGATCGACGATCGGGTTGATGATGTCGAGGTAGCCCCGCATCGCCGCGGGACGAAACGCGGCCTGGATGATGTTTCGCTGCGCGCGGTGATCGTCGAAATCGCGGAGCATGAGTCCGCCCTCGAAAAGCTCGCCGATCGAGAAGTCCCAGCCCATTCGGCTCGAAAAATGAGTCCCTCGGTCGAGCAGAATTTCGCGTACTAGGTCTGGTTCACCGATGGAGAACTCGACGAAACCGAAGTAGCCGTGCGTGAAGTTGGCCCCGAAGCGTTCGCGTCGAGTCTGCAAAAAACGATGCATGTCACGAAGCTGCGAGACCGTGTCGCGGAGCTGCTCGGTTCCGCCGTTGCCCGGAAGCCCGTCGGCACGGCGAAGCGGCAGCGCAGGCAGCGAGACTGCTTTCGCAACCGGCGTATCGCGCAGCACGCGACGCTTGAGGTTTGCCTGTTCTACCGTGGGCGTCGCGGTCACCGCGCGACGATAGCACGGTCTCATCGGTTGGCGCCGACGACACCCTTGTCCGCTAGTCGATCTTGGTGGCGGCGCGGGTGAGTCGATCGTGCACGGCAACCCAAGCGGCGCCGGTCGGCGGACGCTCCACGACGATGAGGCGACAGTTCGACCGATCGGCCTCGCGGAGACCTGCGTAGAGCTCTCGTCCATAGGATGCGGGTTGCTCGGGCATCGTCGTCCACACACATCGCGGGTCGTCGACGCGAGACGGGCCGATCGCCAGAACGGCAACGGACCCTTCGCGTTCCGCGAGGGCTTCTTTGACCCGCGGGCGCACCCGGTCCTCGTCGACGGTTTCCATCGGTGTCATCGGAGCGTAGTGGGTCGGGAGCGTGCCCGGCGCGCGCGGCGCATCGTGTCCTGCGTCGACGAGCGGAACTCCCAGCACTTCTTCAAGGGCTTCGCGCGTGACCGCACCTGGACGGAGCAAGCGCGGCCCCGTGCCGGTGAGGTCTACGATGGTCGATTCGAGTCCCACCTCGCAGGCCCCGCCGTCGAGCACCGCATCGACCGCGTCGCCAAACTCATCGGCGACGTGCGCCGCCGTGGTCGGACTGAGCCGGCCAAATCGATTCGCCGAGGGTGCCGCCAGTCCCAAACCCACGGCATCGAGAAGCGCCAAGGCCAGCGGATGGTTCGGGACCCGAACGCCGACTGTGTCCTGACAACCGGTGACGAGATCGAGGACGCCGGGGTTGCGCCAAAGGATCAGCGTGAGCGAGCCCGGCCAAAAACGCGTCGCAAGTCGGTGCGCCGCGTCTGGCACATCGCGGGCCCAGTCGTCCAACGCGTGCACGCCAGGGAGATGAACGATGAGCGGATGGTCGGTCGGTCTACCCTTGGCCTCAAAGATGCGCGCGAGGGCTTTGGGGTCGTCAGCCCTCGCACCGAGCCCGTATACGGTCTCCGTCGGGAACGCGACGAGCCCGCCGCCACGCAGAAGCTCCGCGGCGCGCGCGACGTCATCGTCAGATGCGGACAAGAACTCCATCATTCAACCAGCAGGCGAGGATGTCACACGGGGTCGCCTGGGTCCCTTTGACCCCGGTCGGGTCACTGCCATCCAGCCGACATCATGCGTTCCAGTACCGCATCGGCAGTCTTCTGGTGCGCGTAAGGCGTGGGGTGCACGTCGTCCGCGAATGCGAACTCGCTGGTGTCCGCGTCGATGAGTTTTGTTTCGTTGCATACTATCGACGGCCCGGTTGGCGCATCGGGAGGATCGCTGAAGTCGTTGGTTCCGCACGCCGGCGTCGTGACGTTGGTGAAGCCGAACGCCGATGGGTCGGCGGCGATGGCGTTGGATTCCGTGAAGTCGTCGAACAAGAGAACCTCTTCCAAACCGGCAATGCCCGTCTCTAGGGCGCCGTTGTAGGCATCGGCCATGGCGGCGACGAGGTCTTGTATTCCGTCGTCGAACGAAAGGCCGAACGGCGTGACGTTGAGATTGGCCAGGTTGCGCACCAACACGTACCGCGCGCCGTTGCCAACGACCAAACGCTCGATGTACTCAGCAAGGTCGCTACCTACTCGGCCCATCGCATCGACCGCTGCTGCTGTCGCGGCAACGGTCGCCTCCTCGCCGCCTGCCCCGACGATCTGGACTACCTCCTCCGGCCATCCCGCGAGCACCGCACCGCCCACTGCATTGAGTCCACCGTCGCCCGCGAAGACGACGGCCTGAAGCTGCACGAACAGATCATTGGCACCGGCGTTGACCGTCACGAGCTCTTGCCCAGTGTAGGCGCCGTCCATCTTGTCTAGATGGCGTTCCATTTGGTCTCGGAGGGAATCCGCGAGGAAGCCGAGATTGACTTGGCCCAAGTCCTGAAGCGCGACGCCATTCGGTCCCGTCCCGCTGGAGGTGACGCGGCTACTTCCCTGTGCGTAGTTGTCGCAGTCTGGGAAGTCGGTGATCGGTGCGCCGGTGGCGCCGTCGTTCGGAAACAGACCCGTGCGCGCAGGACACTGAGCGGGCGTGTTCAGCGCCTCGCTGAGGAACTCCGTCCAAACTCTCGGAGAAGGGCCGTTGATGGTGAACTGGCCCCCCTCGAGTTCTTCGATGGTACCGACATCATAGGTGCCGGCATCGCTGAGGCTATCGCCAAAGGACACGACCGAGTCGAACTGAACCGCACCGCTATCACTCCCATCGCAGCCGCCCACCAAGACGGCGACCACGACACCACCCAACACGAATCCAAACAATCTCATCGATAGCCTCCTCAGACCCAGCCGGTCCTGGGGTCTAGTTCCCCTCGGGGCGGCGAGAGTATCACGGAGCCTGCTCGCCTAGGGCTCTTCGTCGACGCAGTAGTCGAGACACCCCTCGTCACCATCGCAGGTCTCGCAGCAGAACGGAGGAGAGGCGCAACTGCACTTGGGGCCCAAGTCCTTCGCGACGACGACGAACTCGCGGCAAACGAAACTGTTGCAGTCCACCCCGTCGCAACTGTCCCAGCCGCAACCGGCAAGCGACAGTACGGCACCAAGAACAAGCCATCGCATAATCCGAAGATACCAGCGCGCTCCCCTCTGGCCTAGCGGCAGTCGAGTGCGATACGCGCGCGGCCCGTGATGTCCTTGGCACCATAGAGAAGGGGACGCCCCGAAACGGCCTTCTGTGGCCTGGTTCGCGATCTCCCGAAACCTCAACGGAAACGACACTTCACGAATGATCATGCGCGAGTCCACGCGTCGCCATGTTCACGGCACATCACTCGATATCACATGATCGGAGATCGCCGCTGCACCCTCACGGCGGTGGATCACAACTCGCGTCGTCGATGGTGTTGCCACCGAGCAACGTGAGCACCGCCACACTCGGATCACCCTCGATGTGACAGTTCTTGGAATCGTTGCCGGTAACGATGCTGTCCTGGAGCGTGAGGAGTACAGGCGCACCGAACGTGGCCACCATGATGCCTCCGGCCGTGCCAGCCGGAATTGCGACGTTGTCGATGATTGACGAGCTCTCGATCGTGACTGTGCCGTCGGTAGCGAAGATCCCGCCACCGTGCCAGGCCGTCGACGTGTTGTCGCTGATCATGCTCCCGACGATCGTTGCGTCACCGCGTGTGCGCAGGCCGCCGCCGATGTCTCCGCCGAGGTTTCCGCTGATCACGCTGTTCGTCACGTTGATCGTGGTGTCCAGAGAACCGTAGACACCCCCACCCGGCTGGTTCACAGCCGTGTTGTTGCTGACCGTCGAGTCAGTCAAGTTCAAAGTGGCGCCATCCCCGTTGTAGATGCCGCCGCCGCCGAAGGCGAAGTTGGCCGGCCCCGGGCCGATCTCAAGGTTCTCCGTAACGACCACCCGCTCGAGGCTGAGTACTCCTTCGTTCAGGATCCCACCACCAAACGGCGACGCGACCCCGTCGCGCACCACGAGGTCACTCATCGACACCGTCAGGCCTGAGTTGATCATAAACACACGCGAAGTGCCGCCCCCGCTGATCGTGATCGGCGCGGCCGCAGACGCGTCGACGGTGGCCGAGCGGTCGAAGAGGAGTTGCTCTGACGTCAGCGTGAGCGTGCCGCCAGCCAGGCCAGGATCGAAGGTGATCGTGCCGCCATCGCCGACGAAGGCCAGCGCCTCACGAAGCGAGCCGGGCCCGCTGTCGTCGAGATTGGTGACGGTGACGGACGTTGGCTCGAGCAACATACAGCTCGCATCGCAGGTCACACCGTTCGGAGGATCGCATTCCTCTCCGGGATCCACCGTGCCGTCCCCGCAAAATGGGCCTGTGGGGATCGAGATCGTCCATTCCGACACGAGCAGCCCGCGGGGATGCGACCATCTGTACCATTTGCCGGATCCAGACAGCACGAGAGCACCGTCTGTCGTGTCGAGAGACGCTCGCTTGAACGGTAGGCGGATGCGCAGCCCGTCGGCAGTGCGCACAACCAAAAGGCCACCGTAGCCCCGGTATGGGTCGCCGAGCGCGATCAAACGAATCTCTTCCCCGGACCCGAGCGTTCCGACACCGGCAATTGCCCGGACGCGGCCGTTGGAATCTTCGAACACGTGGAACCCGTCCGTGTTCAGCGCGCCCTCGAGGACGAGGTCGACCGCACCGGAGACGGACAACGAGATGGTCGGTAGCCTGACTGGGCAACCATCACTCGAGTCTGGCGCGGGTTCGAGCGGGCATAGGTCGTCGTCGTTCGGGATCCCATCCCCGTCGTCATCCTCGATCGGGCAGCCCCCATTCGAGGGGGGCCCGGGCTCGAGCGGGCACAGGTCCTGCCCGTTCGGGATCCCATCCCCGTCGTCGTCTTGGGTGACACCGTAGAGGCCCACCTCGTCGACGTAGAAAGTGCGCAGGCCGCCAGAGTCGAGTGTGCCGATCGAGTACCCGTGGATCTCGGACAGCCCGAGGCCGTCGTTCGGCGCACCGTTGCCGATTTCCTTGCGGGTGAACGACGCAAACGGGAACTCCACCAACTGCCAACCGACGAAGTCGTCGGCGAAAGCCACGGTCCAGCGCTCGGCGTCATCGGTGGTCGAGCCCGGATTGCGGTTGTCGAGGATATCGATGAACACGGAGCTTCCGCTTCCGGTGCCGAACATCCAGAGCGAGATGCCTTCGTTGCCGGACCAATCCTGCGGAGTCCAGGTGTCGCCAACCGTGTCCGTGAAGCCACGGGTGAAGCCGGCAAACGAGGTCGACTCGATGCCCATCTGCAGGACGTTGTTCGGCGTGCCGACCGCCGGGAGGATGGGTGCGGGCGGGGTGGCGACGCCGGCGATGGTCACCGAGCTGCCCGCGCCGCTGAAAGTGCAGAAGCCGAGCGGCGGCGCTGACGGCGAGCACGGGGTACCCGGTGCCACGCCGTCCTCGAAATCGTCGACGATCGTGCGAGGCGCGGCTGCGAGCGATTCAGACGTGAACGCCTGGTGGTCCCCGGCGTCCCCGCAGGCGGTCGACATCAAGAGGGCAGCGACGCAGCCACCGGTTGCGATCCGAATCAGCTTGTTCATCGTAGTCCTCCTTGTCCTCGCCAGAGCGTGAGCGGAGATAGAGTTCGTCGTAGTAGACGGCCTCGATCGGCCCGAGACTACGCCCCACGGGCGGCGGGGATCTATACGTAAATTGTGCGTTTTCGCGCATTACGATCGGTCTCGCCTAGTCCAGAGGCGGCGTTTAGAAACGCGATCAGGGCACTCCATGAGGCGAACCAGGCGGAGTTCGGGCACAGATCGCTCAACAGCACGGAGCAGTATGCACACCTTGGAAACGGAGCCTGCTCGAGTTGGCGCGAGGGCCGAGGGGAGGCTTGCGGGAGCCAACCTCAGCAGTACACCCGCGACCCTTGCAAGCCGACCCGTCCGACGCAAGACCGCGTCCTGCCCGCCGAGCCACATGCGGACCGGCCCGCATTCTGACAAGACGACTCGTCCACGCAGTAGTCTCCGACGCCCCATAAAGAAAGGGGCATCCCGGCACGGGACGCCCCTTTTCGGAAGCTTCGCTGACCTCCGGACGATTGCTCGTCCTTCGGCTTTGCGTGTGCATGTACGTTGCGCACGCCGCGACTATCTTCGTCTGGATTCCGAACACGAGGTTCGATGGCAGGCCTATTCGGCGTTGCCGGCTTCGAGCGACACGTATCGACGCGATGCATTCCCCGTCGGGAAGCCTGCTAACCCCTCGCGCAAACCTTTGTAGGCCTGCTGGAGAAGCGTTGACCGATACGTCCCGGTCTCTGTCGTCGTGATCGTCGAGCCAAGTGCATGAACTGTACTTGGACCCGTCGGACACCGTCGGGGTCACGCGGGTTACCCTGCGTTCTTCCTTCGAACAGAAGCATCGCGCAGTTTGGGTTTAGCAAGCTGCGGTAGTTGTCTTCTGCGACGACTTACGTCATTCCTGAACTCTCGGGTTTCGGCTCTCCGAGAGCGGGTTTGGGATGCGCTTTGTTGTTGGATCCTGGAACACATGCCGGGCGAACCGACGCTGCCGAAACGCTAGTTTCGTATTCAGCAGGGGAACGCAGCATGCTCAGGCTGACGCGTGCAATCCAGATGTTTGGTTTTCAAAGATAGGCACCCGAGCCTCGTGGGGCGTCTGCGACCGGCTCCGAACCGGCTTTTCGCAGTGAGTCGACGTTATCACCTCGTCGTACTCGCTTCGGCGGGCGTCGATTGCTTTTCAGCAACCGCTGCCGAACCTCTGACACGCTGTCGCGACCGCGCGAACTCCCAAGTGCCTGGAAGCGCTACGGTTCGCCGGAGAATCGTCGCGGCCATCTAGGGGTGAACCGAGATGCCGTCCGGATTCCAGCATGCCTTCCACCACCCGTTGCTCGCTGCGCCCTCGTGTCGAGACTTTCGTCCCTCGACGCAGGCGCTTCGCGCGACGGTGGCTTCTGCAGCCCTCACGACCCACGGACACATTGGACGTTCGAAACGCCCCGGACTTCGAGGTCTTTCGACCCCGAACTCTCTCCCGTGAGAGTGAGAAACGAAAACAAGCGGGCTACCGCTCGTCATCGTCGTCAAATGGGTAGCTTCAAAGAACGTCCGTACTCGCGTGTCGCGAGCTTCCGAACGGCTACTTGAACCGATCTGACCATCGAGATCAACGGAATTCGCTTGTGGAAAAAACGCTTTTTTTTCCACAGCCGAGACGGGTTTCGCCCAGCCTATCCACAGGCGTCCGCAACGACTCGAATGTGTTCGGTTTACGGGGTCGGCGGAGCGACGCGGACCGCGGCGGTATTGATTGGAATCGCCGCGGGGCTCACCGTCGAGGACTCCCCGGTCGCGGACGGCGCCGTCGGAGTCGTCGACGTGGTAGCCGCCGGGTCGTCTGCTTCGAGCGCTGGGTCAGTTGCGAACGGGGTCGGTATTTCCTCGTTGGGATTGAGCGCGGGGTCGATGCTGGGCGCTTCGAGTGGGGCGTCGAAGTCGAACGGCCTGATACGAGGAGTCATGTTGCCGAACCGGTCGACCTCCACCCACTCGCCATCCGGCAGCACGTAGGCGCCGACTTCGCGATCAAAGCGCGGAATCGGATGGTCGATGGGCTCTTTGACCTGGCCGCGAACTCGCCCGATGACGACCTCGACCGGGAGGGGCTCGTCGAGCACGAAGTTGTAGCCGCCCTCGTTGAACTCGAGAAGGAACGTCTCCTCTTCGAAGTCGAACTCGCGCTTGAACACCATCGGCTGGTGGCCGTAGCGGGTGTGCGGCCGGTGCTCGAGCACGAACGACATGAGCCTGACGGCGATGTGATTGTGCAGGCGATGGCAGCCGTGAGAATGGCGCCGCATGATGCTCATGTAGTCGACGGAGCCGTGCGTACGAATGCCTTCGTCACCACCGATTTGAATCTCGCCCTCAGGGTTGCGGTAGAACTTGCGGTGATAGGCGGCGACGAGCCCGTACGCCGACGCGTAGCTCGGGCCGGTGTCGTGGTAGGCCACCTCGAGTTCGCCCTTGCGGTTCTTGGTGAGAAGGGCCTTGGGCGGGGTGCTTTCAGGCGGCACCCAGATCGGCGCCGCAGCGATACGGCTCCAGACGCGCTTCCCAACCGGAGAGTCTTTGTAGCGAGCCCAAATGGCACCGTCGATGTACTCGGGGCGCCATCCACCGACGGTGGTTCCGTATTGGGCCAGCGGGATTTTCTGGCCGTTGTAGCGAAGGAAGACGGTTATCCGAGGACGACGGTTCACGGGCTGAGGCCGGGGTTTGCCCTCCTCGTTGAAGGGGAACTCGTACCAGACGTCGCCGCGGTCGATCACGACCTCGAGGTCCATGTCGTCGGTGTAATACGGAGGCCGCACGATCCCGTTGATAGCGACCATCTCGTGCGCGCCCAGGTCGCCGAGCGATTGGAGCCACGCGTAGGTCGACTCCGGTGTCTGCAAGCCGAACGCTTGGATGACCCGCTCCCGAAGCTCGGCTTCGAAGTTGGGAATGGGGAGAGTGCGACCATCTTCAGTTTTGTAGGTACGCGGCTCGCCGGACTTGAGCGTGGACGTGCTGCCGTCTTCGAGAACCTGGGCCGCGTGAATCGCACGCTCGGTCAGCACGCGAATCACGGCTTCCTGTTCGTTCTCTTCCGGGCTGCTGCGCAGAACCTCGAGGGTTTCGCCGCCGACGACGCCCCAGCCATACACACGGTGCCGCCGCTCGAACTCAGCAAGCGCCTCATGGGTGCGCCAGTCGAACAGCCCGGGCGTGAATTCTCCACGCCCCTCGAAAAAGCCTTCGCAGTCAAGGCGGGCCTGTGCCGCCGCAATCGCCTCGATTTCGGGCGCGAGCGCCTTGTAGGCCTCGATGTCTTCCCACTGCTCGTCGGGTACCTGCTCAGCGGTCACCTCGTCGAGGCTCGCGACGCCGAGCCGTGAGACGAGGGCTTGCATTTGGGGCTTCAGCGCGTCGTAGCGCATCTGCCTGCGGATCGGCTTTCTTCCCGAACGATAGGCGAGGAAGCCGTCGAAGGTCAGGAGCGGCTCGAGGTCGACGGTCTCGGCGCAGCTCTGTTCGCGAATCCCGGTGAAGCGGTCGCGAAGCAGCCCGATGGTCGGAAGGATGCCGTAGAGCTCGAGGTACTTGTCGCGTCGGGCCCGCTGCCCGTGCTGGTCATCGGGGAATTCGCCGCGAGCGAGGGCGAGATACGTAGGCCGGTAGCGCATCGGCTTCGGCTCGTCGTCGGCCGAGGTCGCGTCGGTGAAGATATAGGGGGTCCATTGCTCACCGAGGTCGAGGAGCAGAAGCCCTTCTGCGTCAGCTTTGGCCGCGTCCGCCTGCCCGTCGAGAGTGCCGGCCTTCCAGAAGGGCACCGGGGCCTCCATAGGCATCTGGGCGATCGCCATCTCGGGAGCGACTTCGGTGGGCGTCGGGGCCGTATGGGCCTCGGCCTCAGGCGCTGGAGTCGAAGGCTCCTGCCTCGGTGCGCAGGAAGACAACCATGCACACGCCAGAATCGCGGTTAACCCCAAGCGCACGTGATTCACAACGCAGCCACCTTGGTGCCTATGGCAGGACGGCGCAAGTTTCGAACTAGGGACGGTAAGAAGCGGTTCAGACCGTGCTAGAGCTGGGCGAATGGCCGCGTTTGGGCGACACCGCGTAGGGCTTTGGCTCACTCCGGCGCTGTTCTTTGCGACCTGGCTGGCTCCGCTCGGACTGGAACCCAGGGCGCACCGCCTGGCGGCGATCTTCGCGGCAGTGATGGCGGCCTGGGTCACGGAGGTGGTGCCGATCTACGTGACGGCCCTGCTCATCGGCCCGGCAATGATCGCCGCGGGCGTGACCGACCCGAAGTCGGCGTTCGCTCCCTACGCCGACCCGCTGATCTTTCTGTTCATCGGCGGGTTCTTCATCGCCCGCGCCATGACCCGCCACGGACTCGACAGGCGGATCGCGAGCGCAATGACCGAAGTCGGTTGGGTGAAGGGGTCGCCTGTACGAATTCGCATCGCGTTCATGCTCACGGCCGTGGTGCTCTCGATGTGGATAAGCAACACCGCTACCGCCGCAATTCTCATTCCCATTCTTCTCGGCACCCTGCCCGAAGAGCACGACGGCAACTCGGGGAGCGTGCTTGCGGTGGCGTACGCGAGTTCGGTCGGCGGGATGGGAACGCTGATCGGAAGTCCGCCGAGCTACATCACGGTCAGATTTCTTCAAGAACAGAGCGGCATCGAGATCGACTTCCTTCAATGGATGGGCATCGGCGTGCCTGCGGCTCTAGCCATGGCCGTTACGATCGGGCTGCTGATGCACCGGCTCGCGCCCCCGCCGCCGATCGAAAGCCAACTCCAGGGACAGCGAGGACCCTGGTCGCGAGGGGAAGTCGTCACAGCGCTCTGCTTCGGCGCGGCCGTGGCCGGCTGGACCATCCCCGGCATTCTTCGTGCGGTCGGCTCGCCGCTCGGCGAAACGCTTTCGGAAGCACTCCCCATCGGCGCCGTCGCCATCTTCGCAGCCGCGCCTCTGTTCCTCGTGCTCGACCGGGATGGCGTCACGCCGGTACTGCCCTGGAGCGATGCCGTGCGTATCGATTGGGGACTAATTCTGCTGTTTGGCGGCGGTCTTTCACTCGGGGCTCAGATGTTCGAGACCGGCCTCGCCGCAGCCATCGG
Source organism: uncultured delta proteobacterium (assembly GCA_963845195.1). Classification (GTDB taxonomy): domain Bacteria; phylum Myxococcota_A; class Polyangia; order Polyangiales; family Houyiibacteriaceae; genus SG8-38. The sequence continues at coordinate 244,328 of CAWJRH010000004.1, read as the reverse complement.
ACACTGGTTCCTTTCGCTAACCGGCATCGAATCGCTGTGGGGACTCACTGCCGCGATGATCTTCTTCACCGTGTTTTTCACCGAAGCCTGCTCCAACACCGCATCGTCGAACATGATCGTGCCGCTCGCGATTGCCGCCGCCGGCGAGCTCGGCGTGTCTCCGCTTCTGCCTGCGCTCGGGGTCGGTCTGAGCGCGAGCTGCGCCTTCATGCTCCCAATCGCGACCGGACCAAACGCCGTTGCGTACGGCTATGGAGTCGTCGATCTCCGGCAAATGATGCGCACGGGCTTCGTGCTGAACATCGTAGCCGCACTGACTCTTCTCGCAGTGCTTTGGATTCTGGCTCAAGCGTTTCACTGGGCATAGCTTTGCCGTTTTGTTGAGATGGCCCGCACGGGTCACTCATCCTTACAGCTTCACTGCTCCCGGTTTTCGAAAGGCGTTGCATGGGTACGGAGCCCTTCCTTCTCAATCAACTCAGGCCCCTCGACAAGGGTGCCGCTGCTCTGACGCACGCTGCCGCGTCGATCGCACTCTCTCAGGGGCAACCTCAAACGGTCGTCGACGTGCTCCACGGCCGAGCGTTCCGCTACTACGCGGAGGGCCTCCATCAATACCTCACGCTACGAACCGGCTCTACGGAACGCGCCGATCACTATCTTGGAAAACTGCGCGCATTCGTCGCAACGAGCACGAGCGAGACCCTGATCAAGGCGCCGGGCGTACGGGCGAGGCTCTACCAAGCAGCACGAGGCTACGTCTCCAACACGAGCCGTCCACTACAACCACCGACGCGCGAACAGCTCGAAGAGCTGCCGTGGCGCGCCCTCCCCTCGGCGCATGACGCGGTGAATCCGCTCAATGCGCTTCGGTTCGACCTGCCTCGCGAAGAATCCGAGCTCCTCGAGCTGCGCTATGCCCGCGAACTGGGCATCGACGAGCTTGCGTTCGTCTACGGCAAGGCCGCCATCGAGATGCAGAGCAGGCTCGACGACGCGACCGCCGATGCCAAGGCGATTCTCAAGCGACACGGGGTTCGTGACGCCGATCGATTTCGACGCATCGTCATCGAGGCGTTTGCTCTTCAGCCTCGCCCGCGCAACCGGGACGATGAGCAGGAAGGAATCGAGCCGCTTCCGCAGGGAACCGTGGTGGGCGGTCGTTACTCCGTGCAGGCGCGCGTGGGGCTTGGCGCCTTCGGAGATGTGTATCGGGCCAAGGACACCGAGGTTCCCGGCCACGTCGTTGCCCTCAAGCTGCTTCATCAGGCGGCTCACTCGCGAAGCGCCAAGCAGACGGCCCTACGCGAACTTCGCCTGATCGCTTCCGTGTTTCATCCGTCGATCGTGCAGTTCAAAGACCACGGTTGGTTCGAGGAGCGGCTTTGGTTCGTGATGCCGTGGTACGATGGTGAAACACTCGAGTCTCGGCTCCAGCGCGAGCCGCTGAATCGGGCTGAAGCCCTTCAGATCTTTCAGCCGTTGGCGCGGGCGCTGTCGGCGATGCATGCAGCAGGCATTCGGCACCAAGACGTCAAGCCGGAGAACATTTTTCTCGCGCGTATCCCTGGCTTCGGAGAACAGGAAGTGACGCCGGTACTGCTCGACCTCGGTGTCGCCGCAACCGAGGCGGAGATGGTGGTGGCCGGAACGCCCACGTACTTCGCCCCCGAGGTCGCAGCGCAGTTCGCCTCGGTCGACGAAAAGCCCGGCGTAACCAACAAAGCCGACGTGTTCGCGCTTGCCCTGTCGCTGCGCAATGCCCTCGAGCCCGAGACCCAAGAAGACGTCGCGGCAGGCGCGGTCGACACCTTCATCGAAGAGCGGTCGAAGAAGACGCCCAATGCGCCGACGCGCAAGCACCTTCGCTATCTCGGGCCGTCGTTCGATCGATGGCTCAGCCGCGACCCCGAACAGCGTCCTACGTCGGACGAGTTCATCGACGAACTCACGGTCCTCGCCCGCCCCGAGGAGCGTCGCGCACGGATCAAGACGGTGCTGCGATGGACGATTCCGATGGCTCTGGCCATCCTCGGTGCGTCGGGAGCCGCCGTCACGGTGCTCTACCAACAGGCCGAGACCGAGCGGCAAGAAGCCGTGCGGGCACGCATGGCGGCAACGGGGCTCCGACAAGACCTCGCCGATACGCGCGAGATTGCCGAGCAGCTCGACCTTCGCTACCAGCAGAGTCGCCTGACCCGCGCCGAGCTCGCCAAGCGCCTTGCTAGTACCGACGGCCACGTTGCCGAGCTGCGAGGTCGCATCAAGGACGAGGAGCGGCAGCTCGCTCGCATCCGGGATCGCCTCGCGGAGAACCGGCAAGAAAAGGCCGCCGTCGAGCAGCAGCTCTCGAACACGGAACGAGAACTCTCGGCGACCGAACGGAAGCTCACCGCCAGCCTGCAGAAGCTCGCGACCGAAGAAGACAAGGTGCGACGTCTCGACCGTCATCTGAAGCGCACCCAGGACGGGGTACTCGAGCTTCAAGGTGATATCGCGGCCCTCGAGGCAAGGCTCGACGCGGAAGCGACGAAGACCGAAGAGCTACAGGCCGCCCTGTCGCGAGCCGTGTCGGCCCGTAGCCGCGCAGAGCTCGAGATGGAGTTCCTGCAGGACGAGCTCGAAGCACTTCGCATTCGAAGCCTATCGCGCGGCGACGACACGCCGGACGCGGACACTGGCACGGGGGCCGAGCCCCCACCTGAGAGCTAGTGCGCCATCCGTTCTCGTCGATCGAGCCTCCGCTGCTCGGCGCGCTGCTTCTGCGACTGGGCGTGCTCCTGGTGTTCTCGACGGCGCTGATCGCATTTCTGAACGTACCCCTCGAAACGGAGGCGGCGCCGCTCGGAATCGTATCCTTCGAACTCGCCGGCACTCCCTACACGGCGCTTGCGATTCTCCTCGAATGGCAAAGCAAGTCGGTCGTCGGTCACGCGACGCTCCTCCAACTCGTCGACTTCCTGTACCTGCTTATCTACGGTGCCTTCTTTTCGATGCTCGCGCTCTGGGTTGGCCGACGGCTCGGCGACTCGACCTGGAGCCTGCGCGCCGCCTGGGCCGCGACTCTCGCTGCCGGCTTCGACATCCTCGAAAACGGCGTGCTTCTGTTCGAACTCGTGAGAATGAGCTCGCCCGCGCCCTACCCGCAGCTCGCGATGGCGTTCGCGCTGCTGAAGTTCGTGCTCATCGGGTTTGCCGCCGTGTACGGTCTCGGGGGCTTGGTGAAGTCGTTCGGCCGCCGCTAGCGGCGACCCTTGTAGCCCATCATGTCTTGCATGGCCGATTCGCTCAGCTCGGCGATTTCGCCTTCTTCACGGATGCGGTCGGCGCAGTCTTCACAGACCTTGATGCGGCGGCCCTCGGCCTTGACCGAAACGACCTCATCGACCTCGTCGTCACACGCGCGGCAAGTGGGCATCGACTACCTCGAACGGGGCAGGAGTCGGTCCATCGACGGAAGAACGACGTTCTTGCGGAACGAACGCACGGCGCCTCCGAGTCCGACCGGCAGCGCACGAAACGCGATATCGATATGCTTTCGGTCGGTTTCGACTCCGTGCAGGGTGACGAACGAAGTGAGAAGCGAGACAGCGCGTCGAACGAGCGGGTTGTTGCCGATGTTCGGGTCGCGCATCAGGTCGAGCACGATGCGGTTGCCCTGAGCCTCAGCGAGCACCGGCGAGCGGCCCGGCATGTACGCAACCAAGGTGCCCGGGTTGGTCAGGTCGAGGGCGCCCGACTTGATGAGCGCCGCAACCGGCGAGTCGGATTCGCCGTTGAGCTTCAGCATGACTTCTTCGAGTCGGAGCGCGACGGTGAGCTCTTCTTCGTTGAAGACGACGCGCTCGACGAACACGATCGCGGAAGCGCGAATCGGAGTCGCCATGAGATCGACGTCGCCGCCGACACGAATGCCTGGCGGCACCGAGTCGAGGCTGAAGTCTTTTACTTTGCCGGAACGTTCGGCCTGCGAGCCAAGCCACCGAAGAGCGGCGAGCGGAACTCCGAATCGGAGTCCGAGCGCGCTTCGAACGGCGCGTCCGAGCTCTTCTGGGTTGTCGCGTAGGAAGGAACGGACTGCATCAACGGTCTGTTGGGTGGTGGGCATGACCGCCGAAGTCTAATGGCGCCGACGGTCGGCGTAAACGGTCAAATCGGTTCGGAGGTGGTTGGGTCGCAAAATGCGGTGCCGTCGTCGAGCACGACGCAGTCTTGCGAGAGGGGGCAGAGCGTGACGTCGGGCTCGCAAACCTGGACGCAAATCGGCCCGGTGCGGCTTTCGTCTTCTGGGTCACAGTTTTGGGTGTCGAGGCACACGCAGATCGCCCCGCGCACGCAGTCGAGACTGTAGGTGCAGATTCCGAGTACCTCGACGATTTCGATGTCGTTCGCGAGGTCCTGGGCTCCTGGCAGACACACCCAGAGGTCGTCGGGCTCAGGTTGGTCGCTGACGTCGCCGCCGGGGACGCACGCCTCCTCACGGTCGCAAATTACCGTGTCGGCGGAGCAAGTGTTGAAACAGTACTGCCCGTAGACAGTCTCGGCACAGACCCCGGTGCTGCATTCGTCGCTCGCAAAGCAGCTCTGGCCGGTTCCGAGGGAGTCGGTGCAGCCGACCACACCAATGCACGTCAGGAAGGCGACGAGGAAAAGCAGTCGGCGGGTCATCGAGAGGGTATGTAGCAAGAGAGCTCGGCAGGCGCGATTTTGTGGCTCAAGTTCGAAGCGACGAGCGGGCGTTTGGGGCCTGGGCGTAGAGGCCGCTGGCGTCGTCGAGGGTATAGGACTCCCCGGCCAGAGCGAGGTCTTGCTGCTCGAGCACGGCCTTGTTCGGACGGAAACCCTCGGTCATGGGGATCTCATCCACCCGCGTGATGGAGGCAGGCCGCAAGGCCGGGTCGAGCTTGGCTGCGAACGCGTTCCATGCGTCGAGTTCGAGGGGTCGATTGTCGTCGGTGACCGCGACCGCCACGGGCGCCTGCACGGCCCCTTGCTCGATGCCCCAGACAACCACCTGACGGAGCGCGGAAAACCCATAGAGAGCGTCTTCGACGCTGCGGGTCGCCACGAGCCCATGGCGAGTCCGCAGCATGCGGCTGACGCGATCGACGAACCAGAAATCACCGTCCGCGTCCTGCACCAGCACGTCCCACGAGATGAACCAGGTGTCGTCCCGCTCGTCGACCCCACGCACCAAACGAGACCCGGCTTCGTCCCCGCCCGCAAAGTCTGCGACCGGATGGTCGGCGTCGAGCTTCGCGAGCAGCACACCTTGTTCGCCGGGCTGGCATCGCACGAGGAGACCCTCAGGGCCGCGCTTGAACTCTTGTCGTTCGATGTCGTAGCGCGCGAGCGCCACTTCGGCGCTTCCTGGGAGTGGCCGACCGAGACAGCCCGTCTTTGCGCCCGAGGCGTTGGCAAGCACCGCGTTGCCTTCGGTCGAAGCGTAGAACTCGAGGATGCCGACCGGCCCGAAGCGGTCGACCACGGCCTGCCAGACGTCGCGGCGCAGCCCACTCCCCGCGAAGAGACGGACGGGGTTCTCGCCGTCGATTGCGGAAGGCTCGGCGGCAAGCAGCTCGCGGAGCATCTCGCCCGCGTAGAAGACGACCGTGGCCCCGTAGCGACGCACATCGCACCAAAAGACGTCCGAGTCGAACCCTTCGGCGAGAGCCAACCGTGAGCCTCCCACCAGACCACCACCCACCGTGACGAGCATCCCAGCGGGGTGGTGGAGCGGGAGACAGCAGTAGACCGTGTCGTTGGGAGAGAGGGTGCAGGCGGCCGCAGTGCCGTAGGCGGAGAACGCCCACCGCTGATTGCTGATCTTGGCGGCGCGGGGCTTCTTGCCTCGGCCTGCAGTGAGCATGATGAGCGCGAGGTCGCGGGCGCACCCGGGGTTGGGTTCGTACCAGGCGGGCAGCTCGACGGTGGTCGGGTCGATCGCCTCCATGTCGACAGCCCCCGGCGGAAGTGCTCGGCGTTCGTGTACGCCTCCGAGCACGAGAAGCTGCGCGCCTGTCTTGGCGCCTCTTACTGCGTTCTCGGGGTCGGTGACGACGAACCGGGCGCCTAGGTTCTTGATCGCCTCGTTGAGCGCCTCGACCTGCTGCGCAGGGCTCAACAGGACGGCCACCGCGCCAACCCGACTGAGCGCTGCGGTCACCGACAGGTAGCTCGGACGAGCGTCCATCAAGACGGCGACGCGGTCTCCCCGTTCGACGCCGCAGCGAATCAGTCCGCGCACCACGGCTTCGACGCGCCGATCGGCATCGGCATACGAAAACGCGCGGCCTCCCCACAGAAAGAACGTGCTCTCGGGGTCCGCGGCAGCCTGGTCGCTGAGCGCCATGCCGAGACTTATCCGGGTGTCGGGACGAAGCTGCTGCAACACGCTGAGACGGGGCAACTGCCATCGGAGGCTGTCGATCTCCTCGCCGAAGTCGGTAGCGGCGCGTCCAAGTCGTTTCCACCAAACGCCAAGCGACCCGACGATGGTTTCGTAGAAGAGCTGAACGTCGAAATCGACATCCTCGAAGTCGGCATCCTCTGCCTCTTGGGCCTCTTGGAGAGGCGCGGGCGCGCGAAACACGTCGGGCTGCTCGTCGAGGCCCTCGCGCCAGCGCAGCCAGGACGCGACCGTCGGCCAGGAAGACTGCATCGCGGCGCTGCCGACCACGAGCCCGAAGTGCCCCGCGTTGACCGGCACTTCGAAGATCTCGGCGCGAGTCGCGGCCCCGTGAATCGCACGGACGGCTCGCGGGTTCGCAATCGTATCGCGTTCTCCGACGAAAAACAGGATTGGGCAGGTGATGTCCGCTAGCGTGGCGGTGCGACCGTTGACCACGAAACCGCCGGAGAGCATTCGGTTGTGGACTACGAACTCGTCGATGAACTTCTTGAGGGCAGGCCCCGGCCAGGCCACAAAGCCCTCTCCGCCTAGGAAGCGACGCCGCGCCTCTCGTTTTTCGAGCGCCTGACGATCGTGGAGCTTCTTCACGAAGTCTACGAGCTGGCCGACCTCCTTGTGAACCGCGAGAAGCTTGAAGCCGGTGCTCGTCAGAACACCGGGCAGGCCCTCGAGCTTGTCGAGCGGCGCCTCGACGGCGTTCTGCAGCACTTCGAACACCTTGCCGGCGATCGTGCCGTCGATTTTCGGGAGTGCCCGGTGAATGTCCACCGGACTGCCAAAGGTGATCAGTGACGCGATGCGTGCAGACTGCCGATAGGCGGCGGTCTGGTAGGCAAACATTCCTCCCTGCGAGTAGCCGAGGAGGTGGACGTCGTGCCCGGTCGCGTCTGCGATCCAATCGATGGCGGCATCCACCGTCTGTACGTGCTCATCGAAGGTGCGGGCCATACCGCCCTCTTCGGTCTCGGGCGAACCGAAGTCGATGACCCAGACATCGAGCCCCGCATCGACCAGCGCGCTGACCCCGCTGATCTCGGGAGCCACGTCGTAGATCTCGGCAGTCACCATGAGCGGGGGGATCATGAGAAGCGGCGCGTGCACCGTTGGTCGATGGGCGTCGTTCCCGTACCGACGAAGACGCGCAATGTCGAAGGAGTGTGCAACGCGGTAGGGCGCGTGAACCGGATCGGTGAACCGCCCCACCCTCGCGAGCTCGACGGCGTTTTCGGCCGCCATCCCCACGCGTCGAAGAACGCCTCGCAGCCCGCCAATCCCGCCGTTCTTTCCCATGAGTCCATTCGACCCTAGCACTTTCGCGCGGAGAGATGGAGGGTGGACGACACCCGTGTCAGAACGCGTGATCGAATCAAGATGACACCCGCTACCCTCAACGAAGGTGTGCCCCCGCGCGTCGCCCAGCTCCTGCGTGATGCCGAAGAGATCCTCGCCGACCGCCCGTATCTGCGCGTGGATCTCGGGACCTGTGGCACGGACGGAGAGGCGCTCGCTCAAACCGTAAGCGTGAGGCTCGTGCTTCTCCACCTGCTGCGCGACCGGGGCGACAGGGTCGACGGCGAGAAACTGATCGACACGCTTTGGAAAACCGAAAAGAGCTTGGTTCAACGACTGCAACGGCGAAGCGACGCCAGCGCCACGGACGCCCTGCTCGCCTACGAGACCGCTGTGTTCCTCCACCCTGCGCCGGGAACGCGACAGCACAACGCCCCCGGCGACATCGAATCGCTCAGCCAACGATGGGAGCGCCGACACGCCACGCGGTCGCTCGGCGATGTCGTGCGGGAGAAGATCGCGCAGAACCGCGACTTCTTTCGGCACGGCGCGATGCTGCCGCTCTACTGGCGCCGCCGCGCGCAGATTCGAAGGCAACTGCCCGACATGCTCTCTGCAGAGCCCGCACTTTCCGAAACCCTGTTCGCCATCGAGCAGGTGGGTCCGATCGTCGACAACTTCGCGTTCCATGGCGCCGCGGGCCTGCCTGGGCGCGGCGACGTGGCCCTCGCGGACGCCGCGTTCTTGTACATGCAGCTCGCAGACGAGTTTCTCGACGAGCTTTCGTCTGCGGCCGGAGGGTACGCACGAGCAGGAGAGGCCCTTCGTCGGCACTATGAACCGAGCCTCACTGAGCGACCGCTTTCGTCTCTGCGCCTCGACGACGTCCGCGCCCTCGGCGTGGAGCCCGCACGACACACGACGCGCTTCGGACTGACTCTGGACAGGCTGTTCGAAGCGCTCGCACAGGTCGCAGAAGCTATCGACGAGATGCTAGTCGGTCTGCCCGCGCGAACCAAGCGCGCAACGCATACCTTCCTTCACCACTGCTTTGAGACTTACCTCGATGAGGTGGAGCTTTGTCGCGACGCGCCCGAGGGTCGCGCCGATCAGGTCCCCGTCGAGGACGTCGCGTGGCACTTCTATCGCAAGAACAACCTGGTGATGATGCTCTGGCTCGATCTTCGGGCTCAACTGCTCGGACTCGACCCGGCCGACCACGCCCCTGCGATTCGACGGTGGGGGTATCTGCTCGCCTCGTTTCAAGTCTTCGACGACCTCAAGGACATCGCCTGGGATCTCGGCAAGCAGCCGAGCTACCCCCTGCAGTTCGCAGCGCAGTGGTTCCCGGGAGAGTCGGACTGGTTGAACCGCCGGTTCGGGCGCACCCGACGCGCGCTCAGTCGCGACGACATCCCCGAGGTGAACCGAGGCGCCGCTGCCACGGTCCAGCACTGCATCCGCCACAGTCGGCTGATCGCGCTGGCGCACTTCGACTACGCCCTTCGGTACGCCTGGGATCAACGCTGGCGCAAGAGCTGGATGGTGCGCGAAGGCTCGTTCAACCCGGGCGCCGCCGCACCGGCACGCCGGACCCGTGTCGTCGAACGCCTGGTAGAGGCCATCGAAGCGACGCGCCCCCACGCGACGTTCACGACCAACTCACGGTTGGCATTCGCTCTCGACGCTGCCGCGTACGAGGGGTCGTGGAGAATCTACTGGGCGCTCTTCCCCAATGTGCGTGCGATGTACCGGTACGCCACGCTTCGGATGTGGATGGGCACCTCGGAGAAGGCGCACGCTGCACGGCGTCTGCTCGCGCGACACCCGTCACGGCATGACGCCGTCTCAGTCGGGCTCGCCGAGGGTGATGTCGACCATCAGGTCGCCAGCGATCGCCTCGAGGCTCTCGCGGAGCCCATCGAGGTCTAGGCCCGCCGGTGCGCGCAACCGCGCTTTGGCCTTGAAGAGAGCATCGCCCGACCAGGGCGCGCCGTCGCATTCGGTGTCGAGTTCGTCGACGTTCACGCCGCGGGCGGCAAGCGCTTCAGAGACCTTGTGGACGATGCCAGGGCGATCGCTGCCGATGAGATCGAGCTCGATCACGCGACCCTCCTCGGTCACGGCTTCGAAACCGCGTTCGACCGCCACCCGCAGTCCGTCGCGCTCGAGCGCCTGGAGAGCGGCGCTCAACGCTTCCACTTTGGGCGGGGGCACGCTTGCCCGGAGGATGCCTGCGAACTGCCCTGCGAGATGCGCCATGCGACTTTCGACCCAGCTGCCCCCGTGCGCTTCGACCGCAGACGAAACCGACTCGACCAGCCCCGGCCGGTCCTTCCCAATCAGTGTGACGACGAGTGACTCCATGCTTCGCCGCATACCCGTAATCCATCGTGATTCAAAGACTTTTGCTGATGCGTAATCCGCGCACGGAGCGAAGCGCGTCGGCCCCGCCGAGCCTGCTTCCCGATTGCGGCTAGATCCCGCGCAGTTAGCAACGTAGATGGCTTGCCGATGCTCGCGACCCGCACCCAGCAGATCGAGCCCTTCCTCGCGATGGAGGTGATGGAGCGCGGCATGGCGATGTCCCGCGAGGGAACTTCGGTGGTGCAGCTTGGGGTGGGCGAACCCAACTTCGATGCGCCCCCACCCGCGGTCGAAGCCGCCGTCCGCTCTCTGCAAGCAGGCGAGACGCACTACACCGACAGCCGGGGCATTCACGCACTCCGCGAAGCGATCGCAGACGACTGTGTGGCGCGGCGGGGAGTCGAAGTGAGCCCGGACCGCGTGGTCGTCACCAGCGGCACTTCGCCGGCAATTCTTCTTTGCCTGAACCTGCTCGTCGATCCGGGCGATGAAGTGATCCTCGCGACCCCGCACTACCCCTGTTACCCGAACATGGTCGCCGCATGCGGTGGGCTGCCGGTCCTCGTGTCGACAGGACCCGAAGACGGATTCGTCATCGACCCGGCCGCGGTAAAGCGCGCTATCACGTCGAAGACGCGCGCCATCATCCTCGCCTCGCCGGCAAACCCCACCGGGGCGGTGCAGCCGCGATCGGTCGTCGAGGCGCTGAGCAACCTGGGCGTACCGATTCTCTCTGACGAGATCTACGACGGGCTCACCTACGACGGCGCCGAGGTGACTTCCCCCCTCGAGTTCCAAGGCGACTGCTACGTGCTCGACGGGTTTTCCAAGCGCTACGCAATGACGGGGTTTCGCCTTGGGTACGTCATCGCGCCCGAATACGCGATGCGAGCGCTTCAGAGCTTCCAGCAGAGCTTCTTCATCTCCGCCGCAGAGTTCGTGCAGCAGGCGGGCATTGCAGCTCTACAAAGCGGCGCCCCCTATGTAGAACAGATGCGCGGCGAGTACGCGGCGCGACGCCGCCTCTTGGTCGACGGCCTCCGCTCGATGGGGCTGTCGATTCCGATCGACCCGCCGGGGGCGTTCTATGTATTGGTCGACATGAGGCACTTCGGCCGCGACTCGCTCACGCTGGCGTTCGACATTCTAGAACAAGCCCAGGTCGCGGTTGGCCCAGGCCGCGACTTCGGAGAAGCCGCCGAAGGGTTTCTCCGCTTCAGTTTCGCGACGAGCCAAGAACAGATCGAAGAAGCGCTGGTGCGACTCGGCCGCACTCTCCCGCGGCTCTAGCAACGCTATTTCAAGGGTGAACAACGCCGCGAGCGGCTTCGAAGACAAGTCGCAGCCGATCAGTTTGAGGTGAGCGCGGTCTAGCCTTCGAGCATCACGAGGAGCGCCGCCTCGTCGAGCACCTCGACCCCGAGCGTATTGGCCTTGTCGAGCTTGCTTCCGGCTTCATCGCCCGCCACGACGTAGTCGGTTTTCTTCGAGACCGAGCCCGACACTTTTCCGCCGGCCCCTTTGATTAGCGCGGCCGCTTCGGTGCGCTTCAGCGACGGAAACGTACCGGTGAGAACGAATGTTTTGCCGGACACCGCTTCGAGGGGCTCGACCGCGCCCGACTGCGCGGTGAGATTGACCCCGACTTCTGCCAAGCCTTCAAGCACCTTTCTGACCGCAGGGGAATCGAGCTCGTGAAAAATGCTGTCGGCCGATTTGCGCGCCAGCCCCTCGACCGCCCCTCGATCGGTGGACTTCGCCGGAGCGACCGTCTCGATGGCCTCGCTGTCCTCGGCGACGTAGCGAGCGGCGAATGCAAGCAACGCGTCTGCGGTTCGAAAATACGCTGCGAGATCTTCGGCCATGGTTTCGCCCACGTGCCGAATCGCCAGTCCGAGCAGTACCTTCGCGAGGCCGCGGCGCTTGGCTTCGTCGAGACCAGCCCGCACTCGCTCTGCGCTCTTGTCGCCCATCCGCTCGAGTGAGCTGAACTGCTCGGCCGAGAGTCGAAAAAGGTCGTCGGGCGAGCGAACACCGAGTTTGTCGATCGCCTGGTCGACAAGCACGGCGCCCATCCCGTCGATGTCCATTGCTTGGCGGCTCGCGAAATGGCGGAGCCGCTCGCGCATTTGGTCGGGGCAAATCGGGTTCGGGCAGTAGACGAAGATTTCTTCGCTGACTACGTCGGTTCCGCAGGTCGGACAGGTGGTCGGGGGCACGAATTTGCGTGCGCCACGCTTGCGGCGGGTCTTGTCGACGCCCACTACCTGAGGAATGATCTCGCCTGCCTTCTCGACCAGCACCGTGTCGCCCACCCGAACGTCTTTGCGCTCGAGCTCGGAGAAATTGTGCAGCGAAGCACGGCTCACGGTGGTTCCAGAGACAAACACGGGTTCGAGAATCGCAATCGGGGTGAGCTTGCCGGACTTGCCAACCGATACTTCGATGTCGAGCAACTTGGTCGGCTTACGCTCAGGCGGAAACTTGTAGGCGATCCCCCAGAACGGATGATGGCCGGTGGAACCGAGTCGTCCGTAGAGACTGAGATCGTCGAGTTTGATGACCATTCCGTCGATGTCGTAGTCGAGGGCCTCCCGCCGCGGCTGGTAGCCTTCACAGTACTCGAGGGCCGCCTCGGCCGAGTCGGTTTCGAACACCTCACTCAGGTACACGTCCGCACCACGCCGAGCGAGCCAACGCAAAGTCTCTGCCTGACTCTCCGGAATCTCAACCAGGTCGGCCGAAGCAACCTGGTAGAAGAACGCACGAATGCCGGTCGCGTCGAGACCGCTTGGGTCTTTGCGTTTCATCATGCCCGCGCACCCGTTTCGGGGGTTGATGAGCGGCTTGTCTAGGGCGGCGTTGAAGCGCTGAAACTCGGTGAGCGGCCAGTAGAGTTCGCCGCGGATCTCGACCGCGCCGTCCGCGATTCCCTCGAGTGCGAGCGGCACCGTGCCGAGCGCACGGACCTGCTTCGTGATGACATCACCGCGCTGTCCGTCGCCACGCGTCGCCGCCCGCGCCAACTCCCCTCGCTCGTAGAGCAGCGACACCGAGATCCCGTCGACTTTGGGCTCGACCACCAGATCGAGCGCGTCGCGTTCGAGTTCCTTCTTGCGTCGACGAAACCATGCGGAGAGCTGCTCGGCGATCGGCATCGGCTCACCGGCGCTGTCGCGTCGGTTCGGCGACAGCTTCTCGAGCGAGAGCATCGGAGAGAGGTGGTCGACCGTTTCGAAGCCCGCCGTGTGCTCCTGGCCCGGCTGTGCGTCGACACGCTCCGCCGGGTCGATCCCAAGTGCGTCGGCGAGCGCCTCATACCGCTCGACGAGCTCGTCGAACACCGAGTCGGGCACCTCCGGATTGCCCCCGCGATAGGCAGCTTCGTGATGGCGGATTTGCCGCTCGAGCTCCTCGAGCTCTTTCCGACCGCTCATGGGTGAAACTCTGGCAGAATTAACCCTTCGCAACAGGCAACGTCGAACCTTGGTGGGGCGAAATTCATCTTTCGGGGTGAAGCTGTGACAAGGCCCCGAGGCTCAGGCAGGTTGTGTAGAGGGGATGAAGGACCAAGCGCAAGCGACAAACGGCGCGCGACGCTCGAGCGCCCAGGAATTCGACCGCGAGATCCGCCTGCGTTCGCTCCGTTCGCTGTCCCATCTGCTTCCGGTCTTGGCGTTCGTCTATGCGGCGGGCGCACTGCTCTTCCTCGCTGCCCCGCCGTTCGAGCCGGGCGAGCCCCACATGCTCGCCTGTACGATCGCCTCAGCGCTTGTGTGTCTCGTTTGGGGATCGCTTCGCGTGGACGATCCGCGTTTCGACACGCCGGTGTGTCTTGCGACCATCGTCATCGCGGCAGGGCTCGGTCTCACGATGTTTGCGATGAGCGGCGACCCGGCGAACACGACGACGCTCGCGATCTCGATCGTGGCCGCCGGGGGACTGCTCTATCGGTTCCCCATCTATCTGACGATGGTGGCCCTCGTGCTCGTCGGGTGGGTGGCCGTCGCCAACGGCATGGCCATGCCCCAGTACCTGCTCGGGGCGTTTCACTTATGGGCGTCCACCGTAGTTGGTGCACTGATTCTGTGGTCACGCCGAAAGCTGGTCCTCAACCTGTTGAAGGAAGCCAGCGAGGCGCAGACGGTGCGAACGTTGGCAACGGATCAGGCGCGCACCCTTTCCGTCGCTCGCGACGCCGCACTGGCGTCGGCGCAGGCCAAGGGAGAGTTCCTGGCCAATGTGAGCCACGAGGTTCGAACCCCTCTCAACGGTATGCTCGGTCTGCTTCAGTTCATCGACGCGTCAAAGCTGCCTGCGCAGCAGGGCGACTATCTTCGCGACGTTCGCAAGGCGGGTCGTTCGCTACTCGCAATCGTCAATGACCTACTCGACCTCTCGAAGATCGAGGCGGGCGAGATGCGGCTCGAATCGGTGCCGTTCGACCTTCACGCGATGATCGCCGAACTCGCACAAAACTACGCGCTTGCGGCGGATGCCAAAGGTCTCGTCCTCGAGACGGAGGTCGACGACCGCGTACCCGTCGAAATCTGTGGCGACCCGCTGCGCATCCGGCAGGTGCTGTCGAACCTTCTCAACAACGCGCTCAAATTCACCGAGCGCGGGAAGGTCAGCCTAGAGGTCCGGGTCCTCGACGCGAAGGGCGCGCACGTCGACCTGCAGCTTCGCGTAAACGATACCGGGATCGGCGTGAGCCCGAAACAGGCAGCCACCATCTTCCGTCCGTTCTCGCAGGCAGATGCGTCGACCACTCGGCGGTATGGAGGGACCGGCCTCGGTCTCCCGATCTGTACTCAGCTAATCGAGCTGATGGGCGGCTCGCTTCAGGTGCAAAGCAGGCCCGGCCATGGAAGCTCGTTCTTCTTCGATGCCCGGTTCGAAGTCGAAGAACAGTTGAGCGACGAACTCGCAGCGGTGACCGAAGGCCTATCCGGGCTTCAGCTTCTTCTGATCGAGGGACACCACCGCGCGCGCGAAACCGCGGAAGCGCAGCTTCAGTCATGGGGCGTAAAGGTGTGGACGGCGACCACCTTCGACGGCGCGATGCGAACCCTTCGTGCGCCGCCGCATCCGGATGTGACACTCGTGGACGTGCGAACGCTCGGTACCGACTGGCGGGCACGCGCCCAGACGATCGCGGAGGCCGCCACGGAAGTGCGAAGCGGGGTCGTCGCGCTCTGTTCGAGCCGACTAGAGATCGCCGAGATGCGTGAAGCGGGCATCGACGTTCATCTCGAGAAGCCGGTACGGCGCGCAAAGCTCATCGGCTCGGTCCTCGAAACGATAGACCGAAGACCGAGCCGAGCTCCGCTCCCGGCGGAACTGGAACGTCCTTCGGTGCCGGTGCCCATCACCAAGAGCATGCGGTCCAACGGGATGCGCGTTCTCATTGCAGAGGACAACGCGATCAACCGCACCGTCATCGAAGCGCACTTGGTCGCCCTCGGGTACGAGTTCGACACCGTGGGCGACGGGGAAGCCGCACTCGAGGCACTTCAGGGAACGCACCCCTACGCGGCGGTCATCATGGACGGGCAAATGCCAAAGATGGACGGCTATGCCGCCACGCGTGCGCTGCGAGCTCGCGAGATTTCGATGGAGCAACGTCGCGTGCCGGTGATCGCACTCACGGCCCACGCGATGTCGGGGGACCGACGGACGGCCCTCGCTGCCGGGATGGACGACTACCTGTCCAAACCATTCATGCAAAAAGAGCTGCAAATCGCGCTGGCGCGCTGGGCCGCAAGCCCGGATGCGCGATCGAGCGAGCTGCCCCCAACCGCGCTCGATACGACCATCACGTCCCAGCTGCTCGACCTCGAACAGAAAGAGCCCGGCTTTCTGTGCGACGTCATCGACAGCTTCTTCGAGACTGCCGACCAATGCCTGGAGGCCATTCGTGCGTCGATTGAAGACGGGGACCTGCACGCGCTTCGCGACGCGACGCATCTGGTGCGGGGAAGCAGCCAGCAACTCGGCGCCATTCGCTTCGGCGCAACCTGTCGGGAGGTCGAAGCACTACAACGGGCCGAAGACGCCGGTCCCCTGCTGGCGGAGCTCGAAGCCGACCTCGAAGGTGCGCGCGAGGCCCTGGTGGGCCTTGCAGAACGTGCGCTCGACGTCGCGTCGTAGTCAGTTGTGCTGCTGCACGCCGGACAGCCGCGCGGCATCCGGAAGCCAACTATCGCGGATCGTGCCCTCGGGCACGCCCTGCATGTGCTCGGTCAGCCATTCGATATCCGAGCTCTCGAACCTGGCGATCTGGTGGTAGTGATAGATGCCGAGTCGGTTGAGCGCGCGCTCGAGTCCGGGGTCCACGCCCTCGAGGCGCTGTAGATCGTCGCGGGGTCCAAAGGGCTGAACCATCACCCAGGCTGGCGGACGAGACTCCCCGCTGCTCTTGACCTCGAGCTCGGCATCACGAAGGCGCGCCTTGAGTTTCTCGATGTCGTCGAGCATGCGTTCGTGGATACCGTGCAGGACTTCGAGCTCGGTACGGAGTCGCTCCTGCCTCGTATCAGACTGCAGAAGCGCGGCTTGCGCGGTGTCGCGCTCTTCAACTGCAATGCGTAGTTCTCGGCGCAGATCCTCGGCAGACTCGCGCGAGCCGGGTGGCTGGAGTTCGACCTGCGGGACGACTTGGGCCTCGAGGTCGCGCATGGCTTGGTTGCGCACGTCGAGTGTGGCGGTGAGCTGACGCTTCGCGCGTTCGAGCACCTCGATCGTTTCGCCAGCACGGTTGATCTCCCGGTGCAGCGACTCGATGCGGTCCGCCTGCGACGCGAGATCGGCCCGCGCCTCCTCGAGCTCATAGGTGAGCGTCTTTGCCGGCACCGGAGCCTGCAAACGCCCCCAGAACACCTGGCCGAGCCAAAGCAGCGCGGCGCCGAACGCAGCCGACGCAAGCAGAGCCCCAACTATCTGAAACACCAAGTACGTCACTTCGAACCTCCCCCAAGACCGGTCGTCCCACCGACGGTCAACTCTGAGTGCACCTCGCGAACTGCGCGGAGTCCCTCGACGATGCGCTCGGCGCGAGCGGCATCGGCAATCGACTGCACATTGCCCTGCAGCTCCACGTCACGGCCGTCGACGACCGGTACCAAGTCGTCGAACCCGCTTTGCTCGAGCACCTGCTCTACCCGCAATGCAACATCCCATTCGACCTGATGACGAGTGGGGCCTACCCATGCGATCCAGACGACGTAGCCAAGGAAGGCTCCCGCAACCACGCCAAAGACTCCCTGCTTCCACATGCTGCGCCTTTGCCTCGACCGCATTGAACCTGATTCAGATGAAAAACGCCACGTTCCAACAGACGTTCAGTTCCGAGCCGCCAGGGTCGACCTCGCTCGGGTCTCACGGTCGATCCCTCCGCGGCACCAAAGGCTGCTCGCGCGATCAGGGGCCGCGGGGCCGGGTCAGCCGCCGGACGCCACCAGCCGTTGCTCTTCGATACGATCGAACAGCCGAAGGCTGCGGTCTTCGGACCAGGTGTAGAGCGCGACGGAGTCCGCTGCGAATCTCGTCGAACCAAGGGCCACCGTGGCAGCCCACGCCAGAGCGGCCCTGCGTTCGGAACCCGAGGCCCGTCGCTGGATTCGGCCAAGAGTCACGTGCGGGAGTGGATCTCGGTCGTCGGGGGCCGCCCCGGCGGCCTCGAGCAGCGGCGCCCGGGTCCTCGCGATGAGCGCACCAAGCTCCTCGCGACCCTCTCGAACGATTGCGGCCAGCGCCGACGGCTTGCGCGGGTTTCCAAGGGGCCTGAGCGCCTCAAACGAGCCGGACTTCGGTCCTTCCGGAGCGAAAAGGTCCCCAACCCGCTCCCATGCGATGCGCGCCTGCGAGGCGCCCACGGGACCGAGAAAGGCGATCGTGCAGTGCCGATCGGCGGCCGAAAATAGGCGCACACGCGGCGGCGGCTCTGGGATAGGCTCGACGCCTTCGACTTGCACCGGCAGTGCGATGAACCAATTCGCCACGCCCAAAGCCTAGAACAGCCCTCCGGAAGTCGCGACCCCATGTCCATCACCGAGACCTTCAACGCGTCGGTAACCGCCCATCCTCTGTACACCTGGAGCGTCGTCGGCATCCTCGGGATGGCAGTGCTCGCGTTCCCCGTCCTGCTCTTCATTTCGGCGCCCTACGGCCGCCACATGCGCGACGGCTGGGGGCCGACGATGAACGCCACGGCCCTGTGGGTCATCATGGAGGCTCCGTCCCCGATTTCCTTCGCCGTCGTCTACTTCATGTCCGACAACGCCTTCAAGCCGGTGCCACTGATCTTGTTCGCGATGTTCATGACCCATTACGTCAACCGCTCGTTTATCTACCCGTTCCGGATGCGCGGGGGCCACAAGCAGAAACCCGTCCTCACGGCGGTCCTCGCTATCGTCTTCAACCTGGCCAACGGCTCGACCAACGCATTCGCAATCACCGAGCTCTCACCGCACCTGATGCAGGCATCCTGGCTCGCCGACCCGCGCTTCCTCCTCGGCGCTACGCTCTTCGTCGCGGGTTTCGCGATCAATCAACAGTCCGACTCGATTCTGCGCAACCTCCGCAAACCTGGCGAAAGCGGGTACAAAATACCGCGCGGCGGCCTCTATCGATACGTCTCGAGCCCCAACTATCTCGGCGAACTCATAGAATGGATCGGTTTCGCTTTTGCAGCGTGGACCGTGCCGGCGTGGGTGTTCGTGATCTTCACTGCGTCCAATCTGGTGCCGCGCTCGTTCTCGAATCACCGCTGGTACAAAGAGCAGTTCGGCGACTATCCGAAGGAACGACGAGCGCTGATCCCGTTCGTCTTGTAGTCTCCTGAGACTTGCGCCGAAGCGTCGAATGACGTGACAATGGGACGCAACGTTGCCTTCTCGGGGAGGGAGACCCATTGGCCGGCAAGGAACCAGGCTCACGCAGAGACCCGTCGGATTTGTTCAAAGTCGAGGACGGCTCGCCGGCGATGGCGCCGGTCGAGAAGATCGTCCTACCGCCTGGAGAGCAGCTCAAGCGGCGGATTCAGCGCCTTGTCCTCGCAGCGATCGCCTCGCTTGTCTTCTTTCTCCTCGTCCACGTCGCGCTCGGCTGGATTCACGATCGACGCGTGGCGTCTGCCCTCGACGACGTGATCATCGACGCGAGCCCCTCGGTGATCGAAAACGCGCTCACGCTCGTTCGAGACGAGCCGCGCGACGCACTCCGTGCACGCCTCGTCGCCACCGAGGCGCTCGGCGGAAGCCCAGCGAAGCTCGCCGAAGCCAAGGCGCTCGTCGACGCAATGGATGATGCGAACGACCCGGACGCCCGAATTGCCCGCATCTACACCCTGCTCGCGCAGGGCGACGCTCGAGGCGCGCACGCCGAGGCGAGCAAGTCGACCAAGTACGACGAGGCACAGACCGGCGCCTTCCTCCGAGGCCGGGCCATGACGTCGTTGGCGAGGGGCCAGCAGGAGAAGGCTCTCGAAGACGCCACGGCTGCCGTAGCGCTGTACCCGGGAGCTCCAGAGCCGTCGGCCCTCCTCGGTCGAATCGCGGCAGAGCTGCAGGGGCCCGAAGCGGGATTGGCGGCCCTCGATACCGTCGACGATCAGACCGCCGCAACGCGCATCGCCCGGGCTCGCATCGCGGGGCTCCAGCAGGCAGACGCCGAGACGGCGCTCGCGCTCACCGCGGAGGTGCGCGAGGACGACGAGGCAACCCCGGTCCAGAAGGCGTGGGCCGAGCTGATCGAAGGGATGCTCGCGTACCGTCGAGGGGCGATCGCATCGTCGTACGCGCACGCGCGCACGGCATCGACGATCGAAACGCGCGTCGACGAACCTCTCATCGTCGGCACCGCGCAGCTCCTGCTCGCACTGCAGCGTCCCGCGGAAGCACGCGCGTTGCTCGAACGACTGTCGACAGGCCCCTCGGCCGACATCTTCACCCGCGCACACGTCCTCGGCTGGTGGTACGCGCAAACCGGCGACCCCAAGGCTGGGTTCGCGACGTTGACGGGAGCGAGCTTTGGCCCAGACAAGAGCCTACCTTCCGCCTTTCGAACCCTGACCCTGGCCGAACTCTACGGGAGCTCCTCCGGGGGACGGGACCGGGCACTGCCGCTCTATCGCGAGGCTGCCACGGACCCGCTCTGGGGAGTCCCCGCATCTACCGCGCTGGCACGCATGCTCGCCGACGAAGGCAAGACCGACGAAGCGATCGCGGTGCTCGAGACCGCCCTCGCCGCCCATCCGAATCACCTCGCCCTTGTCGACGCAGCCACCAAAGCCTACCTCGCATCGGGCAGGCTCGACCAGGCAGGTCCGTTGACGGCCGCGGCCATCGACGCGTTCGATGCAGAGGGATGGGCACATGGGAGCCGCGCTCGACTGCTGCTCGCCGAGCGCAAGGCAGCCGAGGCGATGGTGGAGCTCGACCGCGCGGTGGAGCTCAGTCCGGACGACGCAAGCCTCTTTGCCCTGCGAGGCGATGCCGCGCGCGCCGTCGGCAACCCGAACGCCGCACAGGACAGCTATGCCCGCGCCCTGCAGCTCGATCCGAACCAACCGCGTGCTCTGTCGGGGCTGCTGGCCCTGAAGATCGACACCGGTGACTTCAAGGGAGCCGCCGAGGTGATGACGGAACTCGACCGCGCGAAGGTACTCGACCTGCGTGCCGACGAGCAGCGCCTTCGTTTCCTGGTTCGTACGGGCGCGGGTCAAAGTGGCTTCAGCACCATGCGCGGCGCCGTCTCCCGTCACAGCCGCAACCCGGGACTTCGGCTCGCAGCGGCCCGCATCGCCATGCAGGGCGAGCAGTACCCGACCGCGAGCAACTACTATCAGCAGGCCAAACGCTTTGGGGCCGACGCCCGCACCGCCGAAACCGGTCTGGCTCTTTCGCAGATCTACGGCCGCCGAAAGCTGGCCGCCGAATCGACGATCGAAAGGGCCGCCGAAACCGCAGACAACGCGACCGAGCCGCCGCCCACGCCCACGACCCTGGTCATGGTGTGGGAGCTGGTCGTCAAAGCCCACCTTGCGCTCGCCGACGAGAAACGCGGGCTCGCCGTTCGCTACGCGCGACGCGCCGCCGAACTCATTCCGAACGATGCCGACGTGTTTCTGCTTCAGGCCGACATCGAAGAAGACCGCGAGCGGTCCCCCGAAGAGGCCTTGCGGCGTGCGGTCGAAGCGCCCGTGCCGATGCCCGTGGCCGCCGGCCGCCTCGCGGTGGTGCTCGGCCCAACCGAAGAAGGCTGTGCCATGGCCAAGCGCTACCTAGCGGCCAATCGCACAAGCCGTATCGCACGCAGCGTGCGATACGTCGCGCGTGAGTGCGCTGAGTAGCTGCGTCGTCGTGATTTCGGGGATTTCGGGGATTTCGACTAGGCGTCCGAGTCGTCGAGCAAGCCCGTAACGCGTTCGACGGCATCGATGTACTCGCCGACCATCTCTTCGACGACCTGTCGCGCCGGCTTGCGGGTATTCATCTGCCCGACCACCTGTCCCACCGGAGTCCCGAGAAGTGCTGCAGACCCTTCGGCACCGGTCTGCGCGAAACGCGTGATCCGCTGCGTCGCGTCGGAAGTTGCCATGAACTGGAGCGGCATCGGCAGATACCCAGGGCAGTCGGGGTCTTCGTCCCAGGCGCGGGTGTAGTCGGTCTTGAGCTGGCGAGCGGGTTTGCCGCTGATGCAGCGCGAACGCACGGTCTCCGTGGAGTCGGCGACGAGCAGTTTGTCGACGAGCGATGGAATCGAGTCTGACTCTTCGGTCGTGAGCCAAATCGAACCGGTCCAAACGCCGGCGGCGCCCATCGTCATCGCTGCTGCCATCTGACGGCCCGAACCGATGCCCCCTGCGGCGAGGACTGGGGTGGGCGCGACGGCATCCACGACCTGCGGAAGCAGCACCATCGTACCGATCTCACCGGTGTGGCCGCCGGCCTCGTAGCCGGACGCGATTACGATGTCGACGCCCGCGTTCTTCTGCTTGAGCGCTTGCCGCACGGTGCCGCAGAGCGCAGCGACGAGGACCCCGCCGTCGTGCGCCTGGCTGATGATGTCTTCGGGGGGTGGTCCGAGTGCGTTGGCGATGAGTGCGATGGGATGCTTCATCGCGACGTCGAAGTGCGCGCGTCCGCCAGAGGCCGACCAGCCCAGCAGTCCGTCTATCTCTTTGACGTCGTCGGGCAGCGGAGGAACGCCGTGTCGGGCCAGCAGGTCGTTGATCCACTTGCGGTGCGCAGGCGTGATCATCGCATCGAGCTGGTCTTTGGTGATGTCGCCCTCATCCTTGCCGATGTACTTGGCAGGAATGACGGTATCGACGCCGTACGGCTTCCCGTCGACGTGCTCGTCAATCCACTTGAGCTCGAGTTCGAGCTGCTCGGGACTGTACGCCACCGCGCCAAGCACCCCGAGGCCCCCGGCACGACTGACGGCCGCGACGACGTCGCGACAATGACTGAAGGCAAAGATCGGAAACTCGATGCCCAAACGCTCGCAGATCTCGGTTTTCATCGGCTCACCTCGGAGTAGAACATGTTCTATTCTGCGAGACCTGTGCTCTGCGGTCAACCGAGAACGTGCACCCGGGGCTTGTGTTGGGCTAGGGGCTGTCGATATTTTCGTCGACCAGGTTCCGCCAGTCGTCGCCACCGTCGAGGTAGGCGGTCAGCCACTCCAGAACCGTGGTCCCGTCGATCTCGGTTTCCAGGCTGCCGATCTCCACGCCCGGAAGGAGTTCACCGTCCGACGTTGCCCGAAGCAGGGTCGTGTGCGCCCCGCCCTCCTTGATGAAGCGGCGATAGCGGTCGGGATAGTTCTCGGTGATGCGGCCGGTCTCCGACAGCAGCGACGCGGAGAACTCAGCAACGGGAATCCCCAAGAAAGTCGTCGCGACGACGAAGTCTTCGTTGAAGCTCATCGCGCTCATGGTCACGTTCGGGTCGGCGGCGAGCTGCCACTCGAGCAGGGGCGTGATGTGACCGTTGTCCGTGCAGCCAACGCAGGACTCCGGCACGTGCGAAAGCGAGTTCCACCCTGCGAGCAGCGTCTCTTCGACGAACTCGGGGTCGCCCTCTTTGGCGACGCCGATCCCAGAGTCGTTGAAGACGAGGATTTCGGTGTCTGGATAGAGAAAGCGAACCAGCGGGAGTGCGACGATCGTCCCGAACGCGCCGCCGCTGATCCCCGTGAGCAGAATGCGACTCGGGTTCGGGAACTCACGGGCTCCCACCTCGAGCGCCGAGGTGAGATTCTGCATGCCGCGCTGATAGGAGAGGCCTGACTCTCCGCCGCCGATGATACTCGCCGGCAGGTCGCGGTCGATGTCTCCCGAAAACACCGAACCATCGCAGTACGGCAGATAGAGCACGTCCCAGTCGGCGACCGGATTGTCAGCCAGGTCCGCGTCCAGAATGCCCGAAACTGTGATCGGGCCGGCGTTTTCGGTCGCGCTGCACAACGCGTCCCAGCAGGCACCGCCACCTTGGAGAAAAATGACGAGCTCGTCGGAGGCGCCCTCGCGGGTATCGGTCGTCCATTGGCCTCCACGCAGACACAGCGGCGATCGCGGCTCGGCGGTCGGGTCTTCAGGCACCTCGAACTCCCAGTGCTTCACCCCGTCGGCATCGGCCGTTGCCTCGGCGACGGGCGTGAACGCACCGACGTACCGGGTGATTCCCTGGTCGTAGAGCTCCTGAAACACCGCGGACCCGCTCGGCGAATCGTCGCCATCGTCGGAGCCACAGCCGGTCAGCGCGGGTACGGTCAGGCACAGACAAAGAAAAGAAAAGAAAAAGCGATTGGTTTTCATGGGGCGAGGGTGTAACCGTGCCATGCGCTTCGGTCAATGAAACTATCGCTCAACCTGGTGCTTCCGGGCCTGTGGTTTGTTCCCCCGTGCGCCCTCCCCATTGCTATCGTACGCGCGCCTCTCCGTGACTCGCCTCCCCCAAGCCGCCTTGTTGATACTGCTCCTCGGCAGCGAGGTGGCTCGAGCTCAAGACCTCGAGCCGACCGCGCCCGGCGACCCCGATGTCGAAATGCTCGCGTCGGATTGGGACTATCCCAAAGCGATCGGACGAAGGCCGCTCACCATGCAGAAGTTCATGGCGCGTGGGAACTTCAGCATCGACGTCCGCAAGGTGGGCGAGCGTTCTGTGGTGGGCGACAACGAAGTGCAGGCGGCCCTAGATTTCGGGGCCGCGTTTTCCCCTTTCGAGAACGTCGAAGTCGGTATCTCCAACTATCGACTCGCTAGCCCGCCCCCGATCCCGGCACAGGGTTTTTTTCCGATTCAAGTTGCGCCGACGGGTGCCTTTGGCGACATGCCGGCGTACGTGCGGTACCGGTTCCTCGCTCGCCCGAAGTACGAGCTTGCGTTCGACTTCGTCTTCGTCATCCCGAGCGGGACACGCTTGGCGATCACCGCGGGCGGCCCTGCGCGCATCTTCGTGAACTCCAAGCTGACGATCGACACCGGCCTCGACTGCACCTTTCTCGTCGCCGATGCGGGGGCAAATCTCGTGCTGCCATTTCGGGCGACCTACAACTTCACCCCGGCGGGCTTCCTCTTTGGCGATAGCGGGCTCTCTTTCGAAAACCTCGGGCGCAACAACGTCAACGTGATCGCAAGCCCGGAAAGCTTCGGCGATTCCAACGTGGCCTTCCCGGTCGCCAAGAACCAGGTCTTCATCCCGATTGGTCTGGGCGGGGGCTACACCTTCGCGGTGCAAGACAAGGTGGTCATCGACATTTACGGCCGCTTTGGATGGAATCCCTTCGTGTATCTCAATCCACCCTCTGGCGTGAACGTCGTCCCAATCACTGATACTTGGGTCCTCAGCGTCGGCATCGTCGTGCAGAGCAGGCGCGTGCTCGACCCGAAGCCCGGCGACACCTAGGGCAGCGGCGGAGGACTGCAGCGTTCGGGCGGGCCGGACCGGGCGCTCTTGCGGATATCTCCGACCGATGCGAGGGCCGCGGCAACAACGTCGCGCGGCTGCGCCTCCCACAGCGCAAGCGCCTCGTTGGTTTCGGCCGCGATCACGTAGACGTCATTTCCTTCGACCACCGCCGACCAGGCCACGTCGCGGAACGACCCGTTGACCGCATCGGCGAAGAAGCTTGGATCGCCCTCGAAGCGAACGCGCCAGACCGCCACGACTTCGGAGCCCGCATCGAACGCCCCAAGGCGATCGCCGCGCCACCGAAGGGCAAGCTCGCGCGCCAGAGGTTCGTCAATACCGAGTCGGCGAAGAAACGAAAACACGTACCAGGGCCCCGAACGGTCCTCGAGAGCGAGGAAGCTCCCGGGAATGGGCGACCCGAACGAGGTTGCGGGCAGATCGAGCGGGGGTGCCCCGGAGTCTGCAACGGAGGGATAGCCTGCAAAGGCGTCGAGCGCCGAGCGGGGCGGATTGCCGAAGAGCTCGCCCCGCACGGGCAGGCCCTCACCCTCGATCGCGCGACCAAGGAACTCGATGCCGAACGAGTACGGAAAGTTCGAGGCCGATGCGCCGATCGCGAACTCAGAGTCTGCGGCGGCGCTCAGCGTGCCTTCCTGAAAGCTCTCGTAGATGGAGTCCCAGTCGGGGATTTCTCCGAGCTGTTCGTACGCCCAGGCGTACGAAATGTACGTCGCGTCGCCCTCGACGACGCTGCGCGCGCCCATGACGCCGTCGGTCGTGCCTTCGGTCAGCGCGAACGCGGGGCGAATCCCGAACTGACGATCCTGGATGGCGTGAACGAACTCGTGGGCGAGAATCGTCTGCGCGGTGAACTCCGCATAATCACGGTCGATGATCGTGATCGATTTGCTGTTCGAGCTGTAGTACGCGGCAATCGCACTCACCTGATAGTCGATTTCGGTTTCGACGGCGCTCTGCGCGGCCTCGGGAATGAACCCGATGAGACGCAGGGCACGGGACACCGCATCCTCTCCGCTGAGGTCGTCGTCGGTGACCCCGCTTCGCACGTCCTCGGCGAACTCTTCAACCGAGATCGTTCGAATCGGCGGCACCGAGCTGCCGTCCGCCCCGACCAGCTCGGCCACCGAGCTGAAAATCGCACTCTGGCAGTTGGTGTCGGTGATGTCGCACCGCATCAGGTCTGCGGGCGCGCGCGCCGCTGGAGGCGAATCGCTGCCGCACCCGCTCAGAGCGGTCGCAATGACGGCCGTGCCCATCGTGATCTTGAAAAAGCGTTGTATCCCCACGATTTCAGTCTAGGGCCTCGTGCCCCGCGCGCCCACGTGCGTCTGTTTGCTCCGGCGGGATATGTGAACCTCTTGGTCGAGATTTCTCACCTCGATGTAAGTCAGCCCACGGCGGAACCCACCCCTTAGGCGGTATTATGTTCTCGCTGGACGCAACCCTCCCCCTCGCGCCCGCGATAACCGCCCCTCGATATGCACCAACGCCTAAAACACGTTTGTATCCGAACACCTATGTCCGCCCCGCCCCAGCGGACCACCGCTACCCACACCCTGCTCCTAGCGCTGACCGGCTGCCTCCTGCTGGTCGGCTGCGGCGAACTCGGCTGCCCACAGGGCATGGTCGTAGTCGACGGGGTCTGCGTGGCCCCCGCGGTGGCCGCCAACCCCGAGCCCGAACCGGAACCCCCGCCCATGCCCGAGCCGGTCGTCGAGCCCTCCGTCACCGCCGAGTCGTGCGACGGAGAGGATAACGACGAGGATGGGCAGACCGACGAAGACTGGGACGAGCTCGGGCAGCCCTGTGGCCTCGACGCGGGGGACTGCACGGCCGGTGTCTACAGGTGCGCGGCCGACGGGCAAGGCGTGGTCTGCGAAGGAAGCACGAGTCCGACCGCCGAACTGTGCGACGGTCGAGACAACGACTGCGACGGACTCATCGACGAAGGCGTTCTGACCACCAAGGTCGAGCCGCCGTTTTCGGAGCACGCAGCCTTGGCCGCCGTCAACGGAGGCTTCCTGGTGAACCGACGTGTGGGCTCCCGGCTCTTCGCCGAGACCTATGACGCGTTCGGCAACCGCACCGGCCTCGACGACGATGTCGACATCTCGGTCGCGGGAGCGCTCGACTTCTTGTATGCGAGCGGGGCAGGCAGCGAGGTCCTGGTCACCTACGGCACCTGGCGCACCCACGTGGTGAGAATCGAAGTCGATGCGGCGCTCACCCCGTTCATCGACGGTACGGTGCGGCTTCACACCGACTGGGACAAGTTTGCCCTCGGAGGCTCGGGCCGCCCTCCGTTTCATCCGTACGCGGTCGCGGACCGAGCGCGTGTCGTCGGCTTCCTCGGCGACCAGCGACTCGGGGTGGCGTCCACCCAAAGGCTTTCCGACTTGCAAGACGCACCGACCGTGGTCGAGGGCGTGCCGTATTCGGATTCGTTCACGGTGGCCGGTCCGATCGTCGCCTGGCAGCAGGGCCAGAACATCCGCTCCGCGGTGTTGAGCAGCAACGGGGAGCTTCTGCTCGCCATCGACGTCGGGCGCGGAACACGGCCCGCGCTCGCGCTTTCTCTCGCGGGCATTGGGCTCGCTTGGATCGATGACGCGGAGCTGTATCTCTCGGTCCTCGACCCGTGGACGCTTCGATGTGCCGACGATGCGCCTTGCGCAGAAACGCTTGTCTCCCACGGGTCGACCGACAGCCCCGAAGCACCCACCGCGCTCGCCTATCTGCCCGCGATCGACGGGTGGATCGTGGCCGCCGGCCAGACCCTGAGCGTGGTGACGGGCGACGAGAGTGGCGCGAGCGTCCACCAGACGATTCCTCTCGGCGGGCTCGAGCCGTTGCGTACCGATGTCGTCAGCGCGGATTCGACGGTCGCCGTGATGCAGACGGCAGCGGGCGGCGAGTCGCTCTTGACCTTCGTCGGGTGTTTCTAGGAATGAGTCGAGGCGACAGGTGAAGCGACTTGGTCACAGAGCGGGCCTCCTCGCGCTCTGCGTCGCTTCGTTCGCGAGCCGAGTGGAGAGCCAGCCCCCCGACCGAGCGGCGCCCGAGCGCTGGCTCGTCCTGCCAGTCGTGATTGCAGGCGACCCGGAGACCGACGTCGAGACGCTGCACGGTCCGGCCGAATCTGTGCGGCAAGCGCTGGCGGTGCGGGGTGTCAGCGCCTGGCGCCCCGATCGGGCGGCCGAACGCTTCGAGGTAATCGGATCGGCACCCGCGCCGGAAGTCACCCAGAGCGACATCGACCGGTGGGTCGAGCGGTCACGGAGCGCCGTGAAGCACCTGGCCCGCGCCGACTACAAGTCCGCGCGCAGAGACCTTCGGGCAGCGCAGCAGGTTGCCGACCGCGCCGCCGAGGAGCTCAATCGCGAAGGCGACCGCGCCCAGCAGGTTCTCGACACCTGCCTCTTCATGGTCCGGGCCTACGTCGAAACCCGAAACGACGCAGAGGCGCGTCGGCAGGCGCGCGAGTGTCGCTACCTGGTCCCGAAGGTGGAGGCGAGCGCATTTCGCCACACACCGGAAGTGCTCGATCTCTTGGCTGAGGTCGACCGGGAGATCGCGTCGGAGGCGCCAGCGCAGCTCACGGTCCGAAGCCAGCCCGGCGACTGTCGCGTGCGCATCAACGGAGTGGAACTCGGGCGTACCCCGCTGCGGGAAGTCGAGCTTCCGGTGGGCACCTATCGGCTCCAGGTCGAATGTCACCCGGACCGCCGAGGCCGAATCCATCGCGTAGGCGTCGAGAGCGGGCCGCAATCCATCACCGTCGACGTGGCCATCGACGACGCGGTCCGAACCCGTCCGGTGCTCTCGCTTCAGTACCTCGACCCGCCCCTCGACTCCGACGAAACCATGGCGCTGCGAATGGCGGACGCGCGTGCCGTGGCGGGAGTGCTCGATGCGCCGGGCGTCTTGGTCCTGACGGCGCCGACCCCCGACCGCGTTCGGGTCGACCTCGACGCCCCTCGAATGCCGCCCGCGTCGGTCTGGCTGCCGCTCTCGCAGGGAGTGCTCTCGAACGAGGACGCAGCGCGCGGCATCGAAGCGCTGTTCGATGGGCGCTCCGTCGACTTCACCGAGGGACACCCCGTCTCGCAGGCGAGCTGGCAAGCCGAGACGCAGGCCCGCCCGACGGTCGCTGCAAACGCGCAATTGCCTTCGGACGCGAATCCCGCCCGAAGGACCGCACACCTGGGGGCGCGACCTAGGGCGCAGCGGATCGCGGGTGGCTCACTCCTGGGGGCGGGCGGCGCCACGCTCGGCGTCGCGATCGGCCTTCATTTTCGTCGCCAGACTCTCGGGAACCAGTTTGAACGTAACCCGTCGAGCCTCGGGGCAGCGCAAGACTGGCGCAATGCCCGTGTGGGCGTCTACACGAGCGCCGCGGTCGGAGGTTCAGCGATGGTCTCGAGCCTGCCGTTGCTCCTGCCCAAGCGCGCACGCGCCCCCTGGTGGGCTTGGACGCTCGGCGCGGCCGGGGTCGGACTCACCGCCTATGCAATCTACGAGGGCGTCACCATGACCCGCTGCCCGGACCCGTACATCGGCAACGCGTCCGCGGTCTCGGACTGCGTCGCCCGCGGACAAGAGGCCGGGCGAGTCGCCATTGCCCTCGGCTGGGCGGCGCCGCTCCTGACCGTTCCTTTGGTCTATCTGCTGAGACCGCTACGCATGGAGGCCTCGGTCGCAGCAAGCCCCGAAGGCGCGTTCTTGTCGGTGGGCCGGTCGTTTTAGGGCTTCGGTCCCGGTGGGCTCAACCGCCGAGGACTTGACTCGGAGCGTGGGGTTTGAAAGAGCGTAGCGTCATGGGGTTTCGCGCTTTCTTGGTCTTGGTCGCGCTCACGATGGTCCACGGCTGCGTCCTCGAAGACACGCCGGTCAACGGAGAAACCGGCGGCGTCGGTGGAGGCACCGGAGGCCTGGAGGCAGCAGCGGAGCCGGGGGCACCGCCGGCGGTGCGGGTGGCGCCGGAGGGACAGGGGGCATCTGCGGAGGCTGCACTGCGCCGACTCCCCTCTGCAACGAAGACACCGCCGAATGCGTCGAGTGCACCGTGACCGACAGCTTCGTTCTGCGCGCCGACCACCCCGGTCTGCGACGGCGAGAGCTTCACCTGCGTCGAGTGCGATGAGGACGACGATTCGGTCTGCCTCGGCCCGACCCCGGTCTGCGACACCGAAACGCTCACCTGCGTCGGCTGCCTCGAGAACACAGACTGCACCCGGGCGGACGCCGCCCGCTGCGACCTGACGACGCTGACCTGCGAAGGCTGCGAAACCGACGCCGACTGCGCGCAAATCGACGGGCTCCCGCGGTGCGTCCAAGGCACCTGCTCCCAGTGCCGCCCCGCGACCGAGGCCCAGGACTGCCCGGGCACGGTCACGAGCTCGGGCTACGAGCTGCAACCCAGCGACGTTCACCTGCACCAACACGCAGCTTGCAACTCGCGAAACCTGCGACACCTGTGTGAGCGACAGCGATTGCGCGGAGCCGAACGACC
Organism: uncultured delta proteobacterium; assembly: GCA_963845195.1. Taxonomy (GTDB): domain Bacteria; phylum Myxococcota_A; class Polyangia; order Polyangiales; family Houyiibacteriaceae; genus SG8-38. The sequence goes on along the minus strand of CAWJRH010000004.1, from coordinate 213,805 downwards.
GCTGCATCGCAATGGACTACCAGGGAGCCCGCTTTCCCAACGCCCAAACCGGCTTCTGCATGAAGACCACTGCCGGCGGATGCGAGCAGCCCCTACTCGATCACCCTCGAAGCCCGACAGAGCCTCTCCGGCCCCCCGCGGCAGGACTACTGCGGCATTAACGAGAACCTCGCGACCTGCTTCGCGGTCCGCGCTCTGCTTCGAGAACGCTCGCTGCCCCAACGGCGAAAACGCAGAGTGCCCCCAGCCCAGCGGCCTTTGCCGCCAGGTCGGCAACTTGCAGAATCGGTGTACGTATGGGTGCGAGCAGCGGTCGCACAATGCGACAACTGAACCCAACCCAGGCGCAAACTTGCGGCGCGCAGGTCAGCACCGAGCCTGACTACTGCGGCGGATGAGCAGCGCTTCGTTCGGCTGAACAGCTGCATACCGGGGAACGCTTGGCGTGTATGCGTAGACGTACACCAGATCGACTTCAGAAAAAAGCGACGTGCGCGCTGCGCCGCTGTTCAGCGAGGGGTCGATTGGGTTAGGGTAGACTCGATTCGCGTCGCTCCCGTTACTGCGAGTCAGACGATTCGTGTGATCCACTCACTCGGCGACGCAGTCGGCCCTGCCATATGAAGAACCCCCCACTTCGCAAACTCACAGTCGATAACCTCAGGGTGATCCCCGGCGGACGCGCCTCGCAAATACGAATGCGTGAGGCGCCTCCGACCAAGGTCGCTCTTGTGCTCCACGCGGACGCCTCGAAACGCGAGGCGATTTCGGCGGGTATATCGCATGCGTATCGCGCGATCGAAGCGCAGTCGATGTCGGACGCAGAGGACTACCTCTCTTTCGACGAAATCGATTACGTGGTTGCCGACGCGAGCTTCTGCGGCAAGCCCGTGCTCGATGGAATCGCGCGCGCTGGCCTCAGTGGACGCTGCGTCTTCGTGTCTTCGCCGGAGTCGGTCAACCGACTCATGGACGGCTTTTCACGCGGACACGCTTTCGGGATCGTCTACGACTCGGGCAACGCTCAGGACTTGAAAGAACAAGTCGCTGCGTTGGTCAACCCTCGCAACTCGGGGCGCCACTCGGTGTCCGAGATGACCCTCGAGGCAGACACCGATGCTGGGCCTCTCGAATCGCCGGTGCTGGATCTCTCAAACCGCGGCTTCGCGCTTTGGATATCAGCTCGCGCGGGAGCGAGGCCTCTGTACCCGGGCGCCGTACTATCGAACATCATCCTGCGACGCAACGGGAGCGCGATGCTCAAGGGCGGGAACGCAACCGCTCGCTACTTGGAAGCGGCGCCGAGCGAGGCAGGCGAGATGGGGTTTCGAGTTGGGTGTGAGTTCGTGCAGACCGCGCGCCCGAGCAGTCGCCCGATCGAACAAACGTTGATTCAAGACCCGGTTGTCATCGCCGCTTCGCTCAAAGCGGTACTGAAGGCTGAGAACCCCGGCATCTACCTGAACATTCCCGGCTTCGACGAAGAGAGAGTCCACGCAACCAAGGGCTTCTTCGACTTCGATGCATCTCTGGTAACGCTTGAGATCGCGAGCAACCCCGGCTGGGATCCAGGCGACGTGTGTCGGGCGGTGTTCGAACTTGGTGGGACGCAGCATGTGTTTTGGAGCTCCGTGCTTTACGTCGAGGAGCTCGAGTCCACGACGTCACTAACCCTTACGATGCCCAAGTCGTTGTCTACGCGGCGCAGCCGTCATACGCAGAGGTTTCAGCCGCCAGCGAGCCAGGCCGTTAAACTGACAATCACCTCACCATTCGGCGAGTCCCCCTTCTCTACGTCAGCGATCGATATCACGGCCTCCGGCACTTCGTTTGAGATCGACGCCGAATCACAGTTGTTTCCGATAGGCTCGGTGATTCCGCAGCTCACGCTGAGATTTCCATACGGGGCCGAGTTGACGGTATGCGCGCAGGTACGATCCCTTTGTAAAGCTCGGTCGAACGCATCGTCGACACTAAAGTGTGGAGTTGAGTTCATCACCCTGCAGCCCGTGGAGCGAGCGGCGCTAGCCGACTACGTGGTCCGCTGCGTACGGCCTGAAGTGAGCAGCGGACTCGACTCGAGCTTCGGGGACATTTGGTCGTTCCTCAAAGACTCAGGGTTTCTCTACCCGGAGAAGCTCAAGCACCTCGACGAAACCGAGATTCAGCGTTCGATGAGCCGTCTTCTCGATCGACCGAACGACGTATTCAAGACTTGGCTTTGCAAGTCCGAAGACGAAATTACCGCACACATCTCTGCAGTGCGCCTCTTTGACTCGACCTGGGGCGTTCAGCATCTAGCCGCCTCCGCGCACCGCGAAGGGGTTTCCCGAGCACGACTGCTCAACATGGCGCTGACGGAGTATTGCGAGCAGCACCCAGAGATCGAATGGGTTCGGATCTGCTACCGACCGAACAACACATGGCCAGCCCGAGTGTTCGGCGCTTACGCGCAGAAGATGGTCGACCGGGAGCTGTCTGAGCTCCGCACGCTGAGTTATCTGGTCGGCCCAACGTCGGTCGACTCCGACGGTCCGAGTTCGCCAGAAATCTCGGTTCGACCTTTCGTTCAAGACGACCTGACGGCGATCGAGGCGTACTTCATCTCGAACAGGCAGACCATCCGGGTCCGGTCCACTGATATCTCGGCAAAAGGGATTGGCCTCGAGGGCCTGGATGCATCGTACCAGCGCCTGGGGCTGTTTCGGCGGCGCGAAGTGCTCGTCGCCGAACGTCGCGGCGACCTCGTGGGCTTCGTCCTGGCCGAAGTCTCTTCTCCAGGGCTGAACCTCAGCGAACTCACAAACACGGCGAGCATTCATCTGGTGGAGGACGACCCTTCTGTGCTCCGTGCGCTCGCGCTCGAGACGAGGGCTCTGTACAGAAGCCTAGGAAGGCCGGAGTGCATCCTCCTCGTCGATGACGAGATGGTCCCTACCCTGCTTGACTACGGTTTTCATAAGCAGAAGGAATATTGCGTTTGGACCTGGCACCGCTCTTTGTGGCGGCGTTTCTACGAACACTCGGTGCGCGCGTTCGGATAACCGATGGCATCAACGACCTACCTGATGGAGAGCCGCGACGAGGCGGCGCGACTCGAAAAAAAAACCAAAGAGAGCGAGACCATTGAGCATCTTCGTCTCGTCGGTTTGCGTGAAGGCATGTCCGTCATCGACGCGGGCGCTGGCACGGGGGCAGTAGCGCGGACGATGTCGAGTATCGTGGGGCCTGAGGGGCAGGTCGTGGCGTTCGACCGATCCGACGAGCGCCTCTCGCTCGGACAGTCGATGGCGGGCGAGGCGGCAAACCTGTCGTTCGTATCCGGCGACCTCTACGACATTCCCCTTCCATCGAATCAATTCGACCTCAGTTGGTGCCGCTTCGTGTTCGAGTACCTAGACGACCCGCTGCAAGCTCTTTCGGAACTTGCGCGAGTCACGAAACCGACAGGGAGTGTAACTGTCGCAGATCTCGATGGAAACGCGGTGTTTCACTTCCCAGTCGCGGATGAGATCGTAAAGCAGCTCGAGGCGCTTGCAGCGGTGCTCAAGGGTTCGTTCGACCCGTTCATGGGTCGCAAACTGTTCAGCCTGTTCCGGCGTTCAGGGCTGACCGACATACGCACACACGTTCTGCCGTACCACGTCTATGCGGGTTCCGCAGATTCCGACGCACTCGAGAATTGGGCTCAAAAATTCGCTACAATTCGTCCGGTGGCAGTTCGGGCATTTCCGAGTGAGCGTGCGTACGACGAATTCATCGACAACTTCATGGGGCTTCTCAGAGACCCGGACGTGTTCACCTACAGCACTTTGATAATCGTTGAAGGAACACCGCCCGAGTAGCTGAGAGGTTGATGCACGAACGCACAGAAGCAGAGCGCGAAGAATTCAGAGCCTATCTCACCGCGAGGAACCTCGTAGGAGCAAGGCTCGGCGCAGTGCTTGCGATGATTCTCGTTCCGTCGGGGATCATTCTGGACTGGCTGACGAATCCAACTCTCGTTTGGGACTTCCTAGCCCTGCGCCTCGCGGCGTCCGCGGCTTGTGTCCTGATTCTCACGGCTACGTACAGCCGCTGGGCATCGAGGTACGTGTACTTGCTTGGGCTGGCACCAGTCTTCGTCTCGGCGATTGCTCTGGAAGCCATGATCGTTCGACTCGGTGGTTATAGTTCCCCGTACTACGCGGGGTTGATGCAGCTGATCCTCGCCGTAGGGGTCATCTACTACTGGAAGTTCAGCGAGATCGTATGGGCCTGTTTTTTGATCTTGAGCGTTTGGATCGTTGGACCCCTCGTAGCTGGGGCCTCGACTCTCGATGCGGGGCTGCTGTTCAACAACCTGTACGCGCTCGCAGTTGGAGCGCTCATCGCGATCGCGTCGAACGCAAGCCGGTACAAGGCGGTTCGAAACGAGTACTCGGCTCGTTTCGAGCTCGCAGCGAAGTCGGAAGAACTCGGCGAGGCCCTCGAACAAGCTCGTGAGGTGGACCGGCTCAAGAACGAGTTCTTTGCGAATATCTCGCATGAGCTTCGGACGCCGTTGACGCTTATTCTTTCGCCGGTCGAAGAGCTGCTGACGCAGCTTGGGCCGGGGCCGGAGCGCGAGGCGCTCACCATCATCAGCCGGAATGCGAATCGCCTGCTACGAATGATCGACGACTTGCTCGACCTCGCGAAGCTCGAGGCCGGGGGGCTGCGCCTGCGGGTCTCGGAGGTCGACGTCAATGCGTTGGCTCGGGGCGTCACCGACAACGCTGGGTTGGCGGCACAGGCGAAGGGCGTAGACATCGACTTTTCGGCGACCGGTACGCAGGCCGACGTGTTCGGCGATCCGCATCGGCTCGAGATCGTGCTCACCAATCTCGTCGGCAACGCGCTGAAATTCACTCCTGCCGGCGGGCGTATCTTGGTTGAGGTCGCGCACGGGCCCGACGGAAGCGCGATCGCAGTTCAAGACACCGGGCCAGGCATCAAACAGGACCAACTCGATCTCATCTTCAAGCGCTTCCATCAAACCGAATCGTCGGAACGACGCCGACACGGTGGCGTCGGCATTGGCCTCGCGCTCGCGCGAGAGCTGACCGAACTGCACGGCGGCTCGCTGGGTGTCCAGAGCACCGTCGGTGAAGGCTCTACCTTCACCGTGTTCCTGAAGCGCGGCAACGCACACTTCCACCAGGAGGTGGTCGAGCGTCGCAGCGCAGATGTCGATCTTCATCCGGGACGCCGAACCGAGGACCGCATCACGAAGGTCGCGAGGGGCGGCAGTCGAGATAGCCTTCCGGTCCTTCGGCCGAGCAGCCCGCCGCGCGAGGAACGGGTGCTGCTCGACCGCGGGCGCGTGCCTCGCGTGCTGGTCGCCGAGGACGAGAAGGACCTGCGAGCGTTCATCGTCAACGTGCTCAGCCAAACCTACGAGGTCGACGCCGCCAAGGACGGGGCCGAGGCGCTCGAGCTCATCGAGAAGCGGCGGCCGGACCTCGTGCTGACCGACATCATGATGCCCGACACCAGCGGACTCGACCTCTGCCGCGCCATCAAGGACGACGTGTCGCTCCGACACATACCGGTGATTCTGCTGACCGCGCGTGGGGAGAGTGCGGCGGCGCTCGACGGGTACGAGGCGGGAGCCGACGACTTCGTGGCGAAACCGTTTCATACGAAGGTGCTGCTCGCGCGCATTCGCGCCCATCTCAAGATGCGCGCCCTGTCGATTCAGCTCGCCGACCAGGCGCGTCTCGCCTCGGCGGGAACCCTCGCCGCCGGCCTCGCGCACGAGGTGAAGAACCCGCTCAACGCGGTAGTCAACGCAGCGAAGGTCCTCCAAAGCGGCGGGTCCTCCAGGGTGCCCAGCGAGAAGCTGCTCGGGGTCATCGTCGATGGTGTCGGCCGCATCGATGGAATCGTCTCGGCTCTCGACGCGCACGCGCGCCCCGCGGACGGCACCGACTTGGTGGCCTGCAACGTCCGTGACGCGATGCGTTCAACGGTGAATCTCTTGCAGCACCGAATGAAAGAAATCAGGCTGCACGAGAACTATACGGAAACCGGCGACATCCTCGTACCTGCCCGCGCGTTCAACCAGGTTCTGCTGAACCTGATGGACAACGCCCTGCGCTCAGGGGCGACAGAACTCTGGCTAAGTGTCGCGCAGCGCGACGATGTGATCTCCCTCACCGTAGAAGACGATGGCCCAGGCATCCCTGCCGACGTCGTCCAACGCATCTTCGATCCGTTCTTCACCACGCGTGCCGAGGGCGAAGGAACGGGGCTCGGCTTACATTTGAGTCGAAGAATCGCCCAAGAGTGCGGTGGTGAGCTAAGATATGAATCTAGGGCCGAGGGGGGAGCACGCTTTGTAATGGAAGTTCCCTCCATGGAGAAGGCGGCATGACGGCACACATTCTTTTCGTCGACGATGAAGAATCGAACCTCATCGTATTCGAGGCGGTGTGCGGCGATCGTTTTCGCGTGCTCACTGCCTCCTCTGCCGCCGACGGGCTCGCCCTGATGGAGCAGCACGAGGTCGGCGTCATCATGAGCGACCAGCGCATGCCCGGCATGACGGGCATCGAGCTGCTCGAGAAGGTCGAGCAGGAGTACCCGGACACCATCCGACTCCTGGTCACAGCCTACTCGGACCTCAAAGCCGCCGAGGACGCGATCAATCGGGGACATGTCCGCCGCTACATGCGAAAGCCATGGGATCCGGAGGAACTGCGCGCCGAGCTTCGCGACTCGATCGACCTCTATCGACTCAACACGCGCGTCAGGGAGCTCGAGCAGCGTCTCCTCGACACCGAACGCGCCTACTCGATGAGCGTCGTGGCAAGCGGCCTTGCCGACGAGCTTCGCAGCCCGGTGGGCTGGATCCAAAACAACCTCACCGTGATCGAGACTTCGGTCGGCGCTGCGCTCTCCGCACTCGCGGAGTCGACGCCAGACCTCACCCGGGCGCGCGGTGTGCTCACTCAGGTCGCCAATAGCGTGACCGACGCGCGCGACGGCGCCGCCCGGATTCTCGAGCTCACCGAGACCATGGCCAAGGCCCCAGAAGAGGTCGAAGCCGAAATCGTCGACCTCGCCGAAGCGGTCAACGTTGCGCTGCGCAAGGCCGAGAGCAGCGGGCTTCGTGGGCGCGCGCTCATCGAGGTGACTACTGGCGTCGAGCCCAAAGTGTTCGCGACCCGCACCAACGTGGTGCACATAGCCCTAAACCTCCTCGCCAACGCGATTCAGCGCGCGGCTAGTCGCGCCGAGAAGCAGGGCATCGTGCGAATGACCACCGCGATCGTCGACGGTCAGGCGGTGCTCGAGGTGTCCGACAACGGGCCCCAGCTCACCACCGAGCAGGTCGAGGGCGTGTTCAAGCCCTTCGGCGTCAGCGGTCGCCTCCAGGGTACCGGGATTGGCCTCGCCATCTCGAAGCGCATCGCCGACGAGCTCGGCGGTACGCTCTCGGTGACGTCGAGTGACCCCGAAGAGACTCGCTTCCGGCTCACCCTGCCGCCAGCCAAGGCCTAGCCGAAGCTAGGCGTACTTAGGCGAGTGCATTCTCGATGACCCGGCCTCCGACGATCGCGTCGTCGAGTCGCGTCCGCGGCACTCCGAGCGCAACGCCGAGCGTCTTCGCCATCGACTGGAAGGTTTCCTCGTGGGGAATGTCGCCCGAGGCCGAGGCACGACCCGTACTCGAGTCGATCGCCTGGGCCTGGTAATCCCTGCCGGTAGGCTCGAGCCCCCCGACCACGGCGCCACGAAGGCCATCGCCGATGAGCACGGTGCAGTGATGCCGACCGTTGTGGTCTCGGCCAACGCGCCCTTTCCGGGCAAGGTCGCGGCCGAATACGTTGAGCGTGCCGACGATGACGTCGTTCCGGAGAACACCCTCGGCGCGCATGCCGTCAACCGAATCGACGAGAGTGCGAAGGTGTCCGACACCAGAGACGGTCTCCTCGGTCTCTTTCCGGAACTCGTTGTCCTCGTGGTTGTCGCCGCCAAATCGGATGCGGAGTGTAATGACCGGCGAAACGTTCATCGCGGCCATGACTGACGCTGCCAGCACCTGGTCGTCTTCATTGTTGTTGTCGATGTTCGAAAGGCGCTCGACCAGCTCGAATGACAGCGAGCGCGCCTCATCCCGGGTGACCACGAAGCGATCGAGCATCCGACGCTGATTCTCGGTCCCGTAGTCGTTGTACAGCGCGTAGAGTTCGTCGACGGCCTGGTCACGAAGCGGCCGAAGGTCGGCGATGGGGCTGTCGTCTTGGGCAAGCGCGGTCTTCAGAGCGACGGGCGATACGTTCGCGAGCGAGCGGCCTTGGAAGGCGAGAATCTCGTCACCACTTCGGGCGCCCACGCTGATAGGCTCGCGTTGAACCGTGTTCATGCTGTCGGCGAGTGCGTCCGAAAAGAGGCTGACCATCATTTCGTTGCGCTCCGTATTGCCCATGAGGCGCATCACCTTGGGGTGATTCGGATGCGAGTTGGTGTACGTGCCGTGATGGAAGAACACCGTCTTCTGCATGATGTTGCTCGGCAGTTCCGCCCACGGGCGCGCCGCCGTCAACGTCTGGCCACCGATCGTCATGGCCGTCGGCGCCATCAGCGGGTCGTTCGAGTGCTGAATGGCCGAGTCCTCGTACGTTCCGGGGACGTTGGCGTTGAGCGGGTCTCCGGCCGATGAGCACGAAAGAATCAGCACCCGACCGGTGCCGTTTCCCTGCGCATGGGCGGTACGGGGACTTGCAAGCACGGAAATCGGAATGCCCGTAGCAAGCGACTTGAGACCGAGACCTCCGGCACCAAAGAGCGCCGTGTAGAGCATTTTGCGTCGGTTCAGTTTCATCTTGGTATCCCTCAAAGTCCCATGCCGAGAACGCTCGGCGAGGTGCAGGCAATCATGAACGTGGAGCGAAGTGCATTGGTGGTGCTCTCGTCGACGTCCGCGGCGGCGAAGTGCCGGACCAGAATGTCGACCGCACCGTCGTGGCGAGGATCGGAGGTCGGGAGACCCATCAGGTCGTTGACGAACGACTGGATCGCCGGAAGCGGAGCGCTCGGCGGATACTTGCCGTCGTTATTGACCACGAGCTCGCCGATTCGCTGACAGATGGCGTCTGCCGACGCCCGGATAAACAGGTTGGAGTCGGTGATGACGATCGGTCGTTCGCTTCCTCGGCTGAATGCGTCGTCGGGAACCACCTCGATGAGCTGACGGGTGACGCCGCGCGGACCGCGACGTTCGGACTGATAATAGGTATCGGTACCGCAAACGTCCGTGACGCCGAGACGGTTCGAGACCGTAGAGCAGAAGTGTCGGGCGCGGGCGACCGACGGAATGTCACCGCTGCCCTTCTCGACGCAGGTTTCGCCCGAGACGAGGGAAGAGGACAGAAGCTCGACCAACATGGAACGGAACTGCATTCCGCTGTTCTGGAAGGCGCCTACGACCCGCTGGAACTCTGCGGAGTCCTCGGGGCACTCGGAGCTGGTCGCGAAGAAGCAGGCCTGTTGCACCCACGCCGGCGCGAACCGCGGATGGTCCGAAAGCGTTTCAGAGAGCTTATCGATGCCGTCGCCGCTGGCGCCACCGGTCTCGACACCCTGGAACGCGAAGGCAGGTCGGAGCGCTTTGACCTCATCGTCCTGCTGCACGTGGTACGAGTAGGTGAACGAGTTGCGGAAGTACTGCCGCATCGGATCGAGGTTGACGTGGCAGTTCCAGCAGGCGGTGGTCGGGTCCGCGTGGGAGTCGTCGAGCGCGTCGTCGAAGGACGGAATGACCGTCGTCTCGTTGTCGAAGCTCTTGCCGAGCGCGACGATGAGGGTCTGGTTGATGGTGACGCGTGCCTCGTTGGCGTCGTTGGTCGGCCAGGTCGCGAAGAACGCGGGGGTGGTCATGAAGCCGACACGCGGCACGCGTAGGACGAGCTGGTCAGAGTTCTGGATCGTGTCGAGATCCCAGAACATCGTCGGCTCTTCATTGGCCGCTGGCGTGCGAAACGTGACCGGATGCCAATCGAAGAACGCCGCATCGCCGATGAGGGGCGCGCCGCGATAGTTGTTCTCCATGCATCCGTCGTTGTCAGCGTAGAAGCCGAAGATGGCCTCGAGAGCCGTCCGGACGAGGTCGCCGTTCGTCTTGACGGCATTGCCGTTGCAGCCGCCGGGAAGCCCCTCGTCGGGGATGGCAAACCGCATCCAGTTCGGCGAGCTCGGATCGAGCGTCTCCGAGAGCGGGACGTCCGCAGTCGTGTACTCGATCTGAGTGATCATCTCGCGTGCACGGTTGTATCGACGGTCGAAGTCGTCGTTGATTTCGCGGTCGTCGCTCAACACGAGAGCGATCTTCTGCGCGGTCGTGAGATGGATCGTTCGCGTGGTGACCGCCTCGTTGAAAGGTCGGTTCGACTTGACGATGTCGACAACCGTGCGTGCGAAGCTTTCCTCGAAGCTGCGGACCAGCACGTCTTCGCCAGAGGTCCCGTCTGCGAGGCGACCGGCGCGAATGTTGTCGTAGCCCCAGAGGTCGGTCAGTGCCTGCTCTTCGTAGCCGTCCTGCTGAAAGGCGGTCTGGAAAAAGCGCTGTAGCTTGCTATCAGCCTCTGGCATATCGAGCCAGGTCTCGATGTGCTGACGAAGCGACTGCGGGTTTGCGGTGATCGCGTCGAGTTCGGCAGCGGTGAGCCCAAGCCCGGTGAGCAGGGTCTTGGCCTTCGTCGCGTAGACGTAGGGCTGCGCAGGCTCGAACGAGTCGCACGACGCGAGCTCCGCGCGCGTGTCGTCGACGAATCCGGAATCACCGGGGTCGTTTGGGTTATCGCGGCTGATTCCGTTGGCAGAATCGATGATGCCGTCGCATCCGGCGGAAGCTCCGGCCAGCAGCATGACGGCGAGCACAGGTGTTCGGATACCCGTCCGGGTGAACTCTGGGGAAGGCATGAGGAACAGGCTAACAGTTGCAAAAGCCCTAAGTTCACCCTTTTATGTCATTTTTATCCTTAGGTGTGGAGGGTTACATCGTTCAGTTATAACCTCTGTGGGTTACTTCACGATTTCGTGCGTGAACGTGAGGTAGCTCACGTTCTTGTGACCGCCAAAGATTTAGTGCGGACCCTCCCCGAGTCGGCGGAGGCTTAGTGGCCCTTCCAGATCCAGAGCGCGCGCAGATGCATGCTTCCGGGCGAAGGCTCCCCGCGCAGCCAGGCGATGGCGCCCTTCTTGAAACGGATCCAGGTGCCCGGCGTCTCGCCGACGGTCAGCAGCGCCAGCGTATCGCTCATCCAGGGCTCATGCCCGACGCACGCGATGGACTGACCCTCGAGCGACGCGAAGAACTCCGACCTGGGCGGACGCGCAAGGCCGTCGACCTCGACGATGTCGCCGATGGAGACCTCGGCGAGAAGCTCGGCAGTCTGCACGGCGCGCTTCCACGGACTTGTGTAGATGCGATCGAGCTGAATCTGCCCCCGCCGAAGGTCTTCGACCATGGTTGCAAAGCGCGTGCGACCGACGTTGGTGAGTTCGCGCTGGGCGTCCGCGAGCCCTGGGCGGCGCTCCTCGGCGATCGCATGGCGAACGAGAAACAGATCCATTGGCCGCTACTCTGCCTCAACGGTTTCGAGGCGGAAACCGACTGGTTTGAGCAGCTTCTGCTCGCGCTCGAGATCGGCTCGCACGAGCGGATGAGCATCGAGCCAGTCGTCATCGAAGGTGAGCTGGAGCTTGTCGCCTGCGACCTTGAGTTTGGGTATTGGCACCGGCTCGGGGTCGCGGTGTCGGTTGAGCAGGACCGAGAGCCGAAGCAGCACCGTCAGGCGCTTTGCATGCTGTTTGAGCTCTTCGGGAAGGGCATCGAAATAAGGCTCCTCGAGCTTGCGCCGATGGCCCCGAATCAGAGCCGCGACCAGCTGCTGCTCGTCTCGTGAGAAGCCCGGGAGGTCGGATGACGCGACGAGATAGGCGCCGTGTTTGTGGTGCCCGGTGTAGTTGACCGCGAGCCCGAGTTCGTGGAGTCGCGCGGCCCACGAAAGTGCATGCGCAGCGTCGGTCGAATCGAGCCCCCAGGGCTGGGCGGCCTGGTCGAACAGCCCTTGCGCGGTATCGCAGACCCTCTCGGCATGCGCCTGATCGATCGAGTAGCGATTGGAGAGCATCGTGATCGTGCGATCGCGGGGGTCTTCGTCGTGGATTCGACCGATCATGTCGTAGATCAGGCCCTCGCGGAGCGCGGTCGGCGACACCCACATCTCTTCGATGCCGAGGCGATCGAAGGTTGCACTGAGAATCGCCACGCCTCCCGCGAAGACAGCCCGTCGATCCGGATCGAGCCCGGGCAGATCGATGCGGTCCATGCGCCCGGCCGTCACCATCGCCTGCTCGAGCTTGCGAAGCCCTTCGTCGGTGATGGTCCCGTGGGCCCAGCCGGCCTGGTTGAGGATCTCGGCAACGGAGCGGATGGTTCCGCTCGCGCCGATTGCGCGCTCCCACCCGTGCTGGCGAAGGGAGGTTGCGACCGGCTGCAGCTCGAGGCTCGCGGCGACTTTCGCGTTGTTCATTCGTTTGCGGCTGACTTTGCCGTCTCGAAAGAACTGCGCCGTGTAGCTGACGCACCCCATGTAGAGACTGTGCACCGCGACGGGCTCGAAGCTGTCGCCGACGATGCACTCGGTGCTGCCGCCGCCGATGTCGACGACGAGGCGTCGCGTTGGGGCCCCCGCGATGCCGTGCGAGACGCCGAGATAAATGAGCCGCGCCTCTTCTCGACCGGGGATGATGTCGATGTGATGCCCAAGTCGTTCGCTCGCTGCGTGCAGAAAGCCGTGGGCATTTTTGGCCTTCCGGAGCGTATTGGTGCCGACGACGCGCACCTGTTCTGCTCCGAGGTCGCGGAGCCGTTGGCCGAAGCGGTCGAGAGCACTGAGGGCGCGCTCGCGCGAGGCATCGTCGAGCGAACCGTCGGGCTGCAGCCCCGCCGCCAGCCGAACCGGCTCGCGAAGGCGATCGACGATTTGGAGGCTGTCGTGGTCGAGCCGCGCGATCACCATGTGGAAGCTGTTGGATCCGAGATCAACTGCGGCGAGCGACTCCATGGTCGGGGCGAACTCTACCCTAGTTCGCCGTCGAAGCCGCTGCTTTTCGAAGCCATTCGGCAGTAGCCTCATCGGCGGGGAAATACGATTCGATACGTAGCTCCTGGGCGGTGACGTCCATGGGCGTGCCGAGCGTGGTGAGGGTCGTGAAGAACGCGAGCTTCACATCGTCCTTGCTGAATCGCAGGGTGATGCAGACTTCGGGGGCCGTGGCCAGGTCGACGTTGCGCAGTCGTTCTGAGACCCCCGGATAGGCCATCAGCCCGTCGAGAAGGCGTCGGCTGGCGCTGGTTTCGAGTTCGACGATCGACTCACGGTAGAGCCGGTCGAGGAGAATGCCTGCGACCTCTTCCCAGTTTTCGACGAACGGTCGGATCCCCGAAGGATGGAAGGTCGTGTGCATCACGTTGGTCGCGACGATCGAATCCTTGGGCGGAGTCTCGAAGAAGAAACCGAAGAGCCGCCCAAACGCTGAGTTCGCGTTCACGAGATCCCAGGTACGTGAAATGACGATCGCCGGGTACGGTTCATGATGGGTGAGGATCGAATCGAACGCCTGGCGTATGGGCAGCATCTCGGGCGCTCCGAGTTCGGTCTCCCGATACACCGGTGCAAACCCGGCCGCGGACAGCAGCGAGTTGCGCTCACGAAGGGGCAAGTCGAGCGCGCTCCCAAGGAGGAGGACCATCTGACGACTCGGCGACGACTTCCCGTTCTCGATGTAGCTTATGTGGCGCGTCGATACTTCGGACTCGATCGCGAGCTGCTGTTGGCTCATCCGGCGCGCAGTGCGCCACTGGCGCAGAAGCGGACCAAAACCGTCGGGGGCAAGCTGGGAAGCGGTCATGCCAGGGAGTGTACCCCCGCCTTTCGGTCGCACGATGACCTCTGAGGTTATGGAGCGTGGTCAGGTTCGGGCCCAGACTGCCCAAACCAAGGAGGTTCCCCATGAAAATCCGTCTTTTCGCCGTGTTGGCCGTCTTCGCAGCATTCCTCGCCTACTCCGTCCCGGTTCTCGTCGAGCACGGGGTAAGCGGCTTCCTCGACCTCGCTCTTGCCGGCGGCTGGGCAAGCCAGGTGACCATCGACCTCGTCATCGCACTGTCGATGTTCCTCTTCTGGATGTTCGGCGACGCCAAAGAGCGCGGCATTGCCGCGTGGCCGTACCTCATCGCCGTTCTGACGACCGGGTCGATCGGCGCCCTCGCCTATCTGATTCATCGGACCGCCAAGGAGCTGGCGACCGGCGCCGAACCCGCGGCATTGAACGCGTCGAAAGGCTGACCACACTGGCCGTCGCAGCGGCTTAGCGCTCCATGTACCCGAGCGCCTCGAGATGAGCCGCCACGTCTTCGTCGAGCTCGACCGACTCGGCGGAGACGGCGTCTTCGTCGGCCTGTGAGCGCTGCGCGACCAAGGTGCGGGTCGCCGCGACGACATCGTCACGCTGCTCTTCCGCAAGGTTCTCGGTCTCCCCCGGATCGAGGTCGACTCGGTAGAGCTCCACGGGCGAGAGGCCTCTCGGGTTGCCAGGATTGGCGCTGATCAGCTTGTACTCGTCGGTCCCGCGACGCTCTCGCACCGACTCGAGGACGTTGCCCTCGTGGCTTTCCTCAGCGTAAATCACGTCGGTGCCGGCGAACGCGTCTCCGCCTTGCACACCCTCTGGGATGTCGACTTCGCGGAGCGCGAGAACTGTGGGCATGAGGTCGATGCTCTGAACCCAATGCCTCACCACGGTTCCGCCGCGACGGCTTTCGGGAAGCTTGATGAGCAGCGGTACGCGCACCTGCTCGTCGTACAGCGTCGTTCCGTGCCAGAAGCCGCCGTGGTCATAGAACTCTTCGCCGTGGTCACTCGTGATCACGATCGTAAGTTCGTCGTAAAGGCCGCGAGAACGCAGCGCGTCGAGCAGCTTGCCAAGCTCGGCGTCCCAGTAGGTGATCTCGCCGTCGTAGAGCGCGCGTAGGGCGGGCGCTTCGGAAGCGTCGGGCTTCGGGTGCGCGGCGCGCGCATACCCGCTGCCATCGTAGGGATGGACAAAGTACGGATCGTGGGGATCCATGTAGCCGGCAAACAAGAACCAAGGCGCATCGCCGGTCTGGTCGATCCAGGCGAGGAGCGACTCGTTGACGGTCTCGGCGTCTTGATAGGCCGTGCCGGGAAGGACATCGCCGCGCACCGCACGCGCCCGCTCGACCCGCTGCCGAACGAACTGCATCAGGAGCAGCTTCGCGCTCGCGTCGTCTGCTCCGAGCACGAACTCGGGCTCGAGGTATCGATACTCGTCGAACCCCTGCTGGAAGTTGAAGTACGGGGCGACGTTGTAATTGGTCACGTAGCCCGCGGTCGCATAGCCGTCAGCGTCGAGCGCCTCAGGAAGCGTGACCAGCGAATCGGGGAGCGCATCGCTCTTGGCCATGACCCCGTGACTCGACGGAAGCCTTCCGGTGAGAATCGAGGCGAAGCTGGGGCGGGTCCAGCTCGAGTTGGTGAACGCCTGGTCGAATCGCACCGCATCTGCTGTGAACTCATCGAGATTGGGCGTCGAGCCTTCGGGATAGCCGTACGAGGGCAAATGGTCGGCGCGAAGCGTGTCGACGACGATGAAGAGTATGTTGCCCTCAGCGGCCGCGGCCTTGGGTGCGCTGCCCTGCCCCGCGAGTTGAGCACCGCCGCCCCCCATGGCCACCGAAGCGCCGAGCCCGACCCCAGCAAGAGCGAGCAACGCGATCGCGGTCGAGGTGCGGGTAAATCGGGGGCGGTCGCCATGTCGCGACAGAGACACGAGACCGCGGGCGAGCAGCGCGCTCACGCCTGCGACGACGAACGCGCAGCCGAAAAGGACGCCGAGGCCGATTGCGCTCTTCCACACGAGCTCCTCGTCGAAGACGTCCCGTCGAATGCGGAACGCGCTGAGCGCGAGGGCAAGAGGACCAAAGACCGCGGCGACGAGGTAGCCGAACGCCTCGCCTTCGGGAAGCGCCCGTCGCTTCATCCAGCGCCCGCTGAGCGCCGTCGCGAAGCCAAGCCCCGCGCCGAGAAGGCCGCCGAGAAGGCCGTAGGCAAACGGTCCGTACCAGAACACGCGGGCTCCGGTGCTCGCCGCCGAAGACGCCGCAATCGCCCCGGCTTCGCCGAGGCCGACCAGCATGCCGCCGAGGATTCCCGCGCCAAGCCCCACGATGAGCCCGCGCAGTGGTTTCGGCCAAGCTTCTCGGGGCGCGGTTTCGATTGCTGCGGCAGCGAGCTCCTCACGGTCCGGATCGTCGACCTTGATCTGGGGGTCGTAGCCCGAGCGGCGAAGAAGGAAGATCAGTCCGCCGAACGCCGAGACGAACATCTCGCAGGCGAAGCCGAGGGTGGGAATCAGGACGGCGACCGCGAGCGGAAGGCCCACCGCAGGCGAGGTGTAGAGGGCGACCGCGGCGGCTTCGCGAAGACCGATGCCGTTGATCGACGCCGGTACGAGGGTGGCGAGGATCTGGAGCGACGAGGCGAAGAAGACCTCACCGAGGCTGAGTTCGACCCCGAGCGCGCGCGCGGCGCAGACGTAGATGAGGTTGTTGAACGCGTGCGTGCCGACGCCGAGGGCCGCTGCCTGAATAAGCAGGCCAGCCTTGCCGCGATAGGCGGCCACCGCGTCGACCAAAGTCTGGACCCGGGCCCGGAAGCCCTCAGGCAGAAAGCGAGTGAAGAATAGAAAGAGCTGAGGCTGCGCCAAAAAGAGCAGTCCGACGACGATGATCGCGATGAAGACCGCGTTGACCAAAAGCACGCCGTCGGTGCCGATGAACCGCATGCCGAACAAACTTCCGATCATGACCACGACGCCGAACGCGAGCTGGCCGAGAATCATCTCGACCCCGATGGTCGCGGTGGCGCGGGCCGTCTTGCCGGTGTGCTTGGCGACATCGTAGATGCGCCAGCCGCCGAACCCGGTGAACCCGCCCGGCGTGAACGCCCCCCAGAAGCGCGCGATCAGGATCGAGCCCCCGAGAAAGCGCCAGGGGGCGTGGATCCCCTGACCGACGAGCAGTCGCTGCCAGCGCACCGTGCTGAAGACGATGGCGATGAGCTGCATCGCGATAGCGCCCACGACCCAGCCCCAATGGAGATCGGCAAGGCGCGTGAGTAGCTCCTCGGCGCCGTCCCGCCGAACCACCTTGCGAAAGATGAAGGCGAGCATCCCCACAGAGAACAAGAGCTTCAGGGCAAATAGGCCAAGCTTTTTAGGATTCGAGCGCACATTCCCCCTGCCGGCTGCCGTAACCGCAGCGCGCAAAAGGGTCAAATTGACGGCTGGGCCGCGCCGATGAACGCGAAGTTGCGCGGCCTCGCCGAGGTTGGTAGCGAGCAGCATGCATCTTCCCCAGGCCCTGCGATGGGTGCTCAGCAGCCTTCTCCTGATCGGCGCGTGCGAGAGCAAGAGCCCCGAGACCCCACCGCCCTCCGTCCCGGCCGAGACGACCCCGGCCAAACCGGACGCAGCCGCGGCGCCCGCTGACGGCACGCCCGCGAGCCCGAAGGCCGCGTCGGGCGAGCTGCCGGACTCGTTGCCCAACGCGCTGCTGCTGGCCTACTCGCAGTTCGAGGTCGTCGATGGCAAGGCGACCGCGAACCCAGGACCGGCGAGACTCGAAATCCTGACGCGGCGTGATGGCGTTTGGTCGACCGAGGTGATCGAAGATCCGCAGAGCAACGTGTTTCACAAAGCGATGCCTCTGCGCCCCAAGGGAGAGGCGCCTGGCGTGCTCACGCTCGGCGGGTCCGCGGCCAAGGTCAAGCTGTGGCGACCGAAGGCTGGCAAACTCCAGCCGTCGACCATCTGGGAAGCGGAGTTCGGAGGGAAGTTCAATCGCATGCGGGACGCGGAAATCGCGGACCTCTTCGGCGACGGGACCCCCGACGTGGCGGTGGCGACCCACGATCAAGGGGTGGTTGCAGTGCTCCGGCAGGGCCCGGGCGGAAAGTGGAAGGTCGAGAAGCTCGACCAGAAGAAGGACACTTTCGTCCATGAGATCGAGATTGGGGACCTCGATGGCGACGACGTACTCGAAGTCTACGCGACCCCGAGCGATCCGAATCGACTCGATGTCGACGCCCAGCACGGCGAGGTCGTTCGCTACGTACCGAAGACCGGAACGCGCGCGATCGTCGCCGACCTCGGGAATCGGCATGCCAAGGAAATCTACGTGGGCGACGTCGATGGAGACGGCACGGACGAACTCTATGTCGCCGTCGAAGCGCTGACCCGAGGCCGCGGCGCGGACCTCGAGATTGTCGAGCCCGTCGAGATTCGACGCTACGACGCGGACACGGCACCCGACGCCAAGGTCATCATCGCCACCATTCCCGATCGCCTGTCGCGGTTCCTGTCTGTCGGCGACGTCGACGGGGACGGAAAGAAAGAGATGGTCGTCGCCTCGTTCAGCAAGGGGCTTTGGCTCTTGCGCCCAGGAAGCGATGCGAAATCCGAATGGGGGATCGAGAACATCGATCGCGATTCGGGCGGCTTCGAACACGCAGCCCTGCTCAGCGACCTCGACGGGGACGGCGTCGATGAACTCTACGTGGCCGCAGACAACCAGGGAGAGCTGCGGCGCTACGTATGGGTGCGCGGGAAGCCGAAACGCGAAGTGATTCAGAGTCGGGACATCCCGATGTCACGAATGACCTGGAACATCGTGGCGATTCCCGTCGAGACGTTGGCGTCGCCGTGACGAATTCGGTCTAGGTCTCCTGCAGCCGAGGAATCAGCTCCGCGAGGTTGCAGGGACGGTACCGAATGTCGAGCTGGTAGCGGAGGATCCCTTCCCAGGCGTCTTTGCAGGCGCCCGGCGATCCGGGGAGTGCAAACAAGTATGTTCCCTGCGCCACGCCCGCAACGGCGCGGCTCTGCATGGTCGAGGTTCCGATGTGCTCGTAGCTGAGCGTGCGGAAGAGCTCGCCGAAGCCGGGGATCGGCTTTTCCCAAACCGCCTCGAAGGCCTCGGGGGTGACGTCGCGCCCAGTGAGCCCCGTGCCCCCGGTCGACAGAACGACCTCGACCTTGGGTTCTTGAATCCATCGGCGTAGCTGCGCTTCGAGGCGCTTGCGATCGTCGGGGAGGATGAGCTTGTCCATCACCTGATGGCCGGCACCCTGGGCGCGCTCGACCAAGAGGGCACCAGACTTGTCGGTTTCTTCCGTGCGGCTGTCGGAGACGGTCATCACCGCGATACGCAGTCCACGGAAGGGAATCGACTCGTCGAGGCGCGGGCCAGGCATCTACTGCCCGACCTCATGCCGAAGCGCGGCGGCAAGCGTCTTGCCCTCCTCCTGGTCGAGCTTGCTCGAAGGCCATTCCATAACGAGGCCCTGATCGACGCTTGGCTTGGGGATGATGTGAAAGTGGACGTGGAAGACCGCCTGGTGGGCCATCGGGCCGTTGTTCTGAAGGATGTTGTACTGCTCGACGCCGGTGACCGTTTTGATCGCCCGGCAGAGGCGCGGGAGCACCCGACCGATGGCAGCCGCCGCGTCGTCGGAAAGCTGATCGAGAGTGGCGACTTCTTCTTTGGGAATCACCAGCGTGTGCCCGTAGCTCAGCGGCCCGATGTCGAGGAACGCGAAGACGTGTTCGTCCTCGTAGATCTTGTGGCTGGGAATGTCTCCGCGAAGGATCTTGCTGAAGATCGTGTCGACCATGGCGCGAGCCTAACCGGTTGGCGCACCGGAGCCCAGTGGTTTGGCAGAGCTATGCCTCAACGGGCAGTCCGACCGCTGAGGCCTGTTTGCGCCAGTACCTGCGCCGCAGGCGGTCCCGCCGCTCCCTCCCAGCGCTGGCGGCCCGGCGTCTCCAGTCGTCGACCGCGGCGTGGTGAGCCTCCCAGAGGCCCGCAGCGTCGGCCGCCGGGGTCTGGTGCAGACAGGCGGCCTGCATCCGGGCAAGATCGGCGGCGATGCTTTGTCGCCGCGGACCGTAGTCGACCAAACAGGTGCGGTGCAGCTGCTCGTGCCGCCACCAGAGCTCGTCGGCGTCGAACCGGGCATCGACCACCGCACGCGGGGCGAACAATGCAGGATCGAGGGGCGCCGGCTTGTAGACGCTCAGACAAGGCGACGAGGTTCCGGTTGCCCAGACCGCCGGACCCTCGTGATCCAATCGAGCAACCATCGACGCGGTGGTCTGGGAGGCAGTCATGGTCGGCAGCCAGGACGCATGGGCACAGGGCGACACGCTTCGCCGCGCCTCGCCCGGAGCGAAGCCAGCGTGGTTGGTCAGCGCTCGGATGAAATCCTCGGCTGAAGGAGTCCGACCGTTCCCGTGGAGACCGCGGACTGCCTGGGTCGTACAGCGCCTACGCTCGGCTGCACCCGCGAGCCGGCTGAGAGGTCGATGAGAAAAAGCGGTCGCGAACGCGAAGCCTCGCTTTGGGTCGATCCAGCCTCGGCGGCGCGCGTACGAGTATGCGCGCTCGTCGATGCGATCGAAGTCGTCCTCGAGGGTGAGCTCGTTCGAGATCGCCGCCACGCCGCGCACGCGTTTGGCCGCCCAGAACTCCCCGGCGGTCTCGAACACCCAGGCGGTGCGCGGATCGGCAATGAGAAATGCGCTGTGGTAGCGAAACGACCTGTTGCGATGCCCCATCCTGCCGCCCTGCGGATAGCGTTTGCAAAGCTCGATCAACTGTTCGAGCGCGTCGTCGGCGGACCTCGCGTTCGCGAGGGCAATTCGGATGAAGTCCATGCCCGAGTACCCGGTCTTGCCGATGGGCAGGCGGGTGAACACGGCTTCGTTCCCGATGGCCACGCCTGAAGCGTTCACGCCCATTTCGCAGCCCCACATCCAGCTTGGACGACTGATCAGCACCCGCTCGGGGGCTTCGGCCGCGGGAAGGTCCGACGGCGAGGGTTCGAGGAGGCCTCCCGGCTCGTGGCATTCGAGGAACTGCGCTTCGCTCGGTTCTCGATCGCTGTTCTTCGCGAACCAGACGGGTCCGGATTCCGGAACGACTACGACGCTGTCACACACGGCTGAGTTCAGCCGATCCGCAACCCGCAGGCGGGGCTAGAAATTTTCGCGCCTCTTGGCATTGGGGTCGGTCTGCGGGGGGCGTTGATAGGTGCCGGTGGCCTTCGTCATGAGCGTGTGCGCCTTGCAGACTGCGGGCTTGTCGTCGAGATAGAGCACGGGGCATCGTCCGATCTCGACGACCTGCATTCCGAGTTCTCTCGCATGGGCAACCGCGTCGCGGTGGCCGGTCGAGAACGAGAACCAGACGCGCGTGCAACCGGCCTCATGCGCGATGTCGACCGCGGTCGACGCGGTGTTCGGGTGGACCCAAATCACCGCGAGGTCGCCACGGTCGGCTGGGAGCTCCTCGACGGACTGGTAGACGCGGCCGCCGCACCAGAGGCTCGGGGCCGTTGATCGCCTGCTTTAGGGGATGGGTCATGACTTCCCTAAAAAACGAACCGGCCTGACGCCGGGTCCCATTGAAGCGCACGTGACTTCTTGAACGCGATGCTGTCTTCGAGGCGGCGAATCTTGCCCTGGCGTACGCCAAACATGATGCCGGTGATCAAGACGCCGGTGAGGCCTCCCCAGAGCAGCGTGCCTCCGATGCTGACCAGCGCCCATCCGCCAGGCGAGCAGTCCCAATTCTGGTAGTCGTTGCCGGAGTTCGGCAACACCTCGCTACACTGGGTCGCAACGCCGGGAGCGAACAGGGCCGCGCCGACCACCGAGGCGGCCGAAAGACCGATGAGCGCGTTCCGAGAACGACGAGCCTTCCCCCGCAGCTGCTGAAGCTGAAACTCTTCGTAGTCGAGGTTGGGGGTGGGTGGGGCCGAGGGGAGCGCAGGCATGGGCTGCACGCTGACCGGCGGAGTCTCGGTGGTGACGTAGCCGCTCTGCGCGGAAGCTTCTGGAAGACCCGAGGCGAGGAAGACCAGGGCGAGGATGCCAATTTGAACTGCACGCATCATGAAGCCGGTCTACCTAGCGTTGGCAAAGGCGTCAATCGTCGTCGAAGGACCCGTGTCTTCCTTGCCCGGCGCGAAAGCGCGAGGCGCCCGCGACGGTCTCACCGGACGCGATCGTCTCGAGCCCAAGCCGAAGCTCGTTCTGCATCGCGTCCGTCTCGGAAAGAAACCACTGGTCGAGCGCCGACCGACGGTCGTTGCGCATGCAGTGCTGGGGATGACGCGCAATCTCTGCGCCCAGCTCGATCGCCGCTTCGAGGGCACCTCCCGGCGCAGCGACCCGGTTGGCCAGTCCCATCCGCTCGGCCTCCTCGGCCCCGACGGCACGCCCCGTGAGGATGAGATCCAGCGCCCGGCTCTGCCCGATCAGCCGTGGAAGGCGCACGGTGCCGAGGTCGATCAGCGGAACTCCGAACCGACGGCAGAACACGCCGAGCACGGCGTCTTCGGCCACGACCCGCAGGTCGCACCAGACGGCCAGCTCGAGGCCGCCGGCGACCGCGTGGCCTTCGATGGCCGCGATGACGGGCTTGTCCAGTCGCATGCGGGTCGGCCCCATGGGACCGTCGGCTTCCGGAGACAGATCGCGCGTGTCGCCGCCCGCCAGCGCCTTGAGGTCGGCTCCTGCGCAGAAGGTTCCTCCCCGACCGGTGAGGACTGCTACGCGCGCGTCCGCGTCGCTGTCGAATCGACGAAACGCATCCGCGAGAGCAAGCGCAGTGGCGGAGTCGACGGCGTTCCGAACCTCGGGACGAGCGATGCTGATGACCGCCACGGGACCTCGAAGCTCGTAAAGGATCGTCATCGCGTCAGCTTCGTAGTTGGTACTCGGTGGCGTAGAACGTTTCGGTTCTTTTCATGTCGAGGAAGCCTTGAATGTCGTAGGCCACGCGCAAAATGTTGGGAACCATCATCAGCGGGCCGCCGTAGAACCGCACCGGATTGAGGAGGTCGCTCTTGGTGGGGCAGGCTTCGAGAACGATGCCATCGCAAGCCTCAGCGGAGTCGGTAATCGGCTCGACGATCACGTTGCGCTGGTAGTACCAAAGTGGATGAATCTTGAGGGACAGCGGGGTGTGCCCGTTGTGCCAGCGCTCGATGTATTCCGACTCGCTTATATTGGGCTTCTTGTGGAGCACCGTGAGGAGAATCGGATTGGGCGTAGGCTCGCCATCGCGCCAGGTCCGCGGATACGGAACCGGGTAGCTCTCATCGACCTGGTAGCCAGAAACCTCGGCGCCGCAGTTATTAAGCACTTCGCTAAAGCGGCTTGGATCTCCGTCGCCGTCCGCGACGCCGAAGACCGCGACAGGCGCTGACTTGAAGGGAAAGAGCGAGGGCTTGGGCGGAGGCGCTTCGGTGACGGTGAGCGAAAGCGCCGTCGGGTCGAGGGCGAGAAGCGCGTCACTGATACCGTTGCGCATCCGCTTGGCGAAGCCCGCATGACTCTCGCCCTGGGCGCGAAGCAGGTACATCCATTTCTGTGACGGCATCCGGGCTTTCTAGTGTCCACCAGGCGCGGGCGCAACGAGCTTGACGCGGTGCAATAACCGCAGTTCGCCACACTGTGTGCTTGTCGGGTGCGACTGAAAATAATAGCTTCGCGACCTGGAGGTGCTCTTTATGCGAACTTGGCTTGTGGCCGCGATGGCGGTCTTTGCGGTGGCTTGTAGCGAATCGGCCAACAACGACTGTTTGACCAACCCCGAGGCCTGCGGCGGTACCGGTGGCGGTGGAACCAGCGGTGGAGGTGGCACTGGCGGCCTGCCCGGCGAGATCGTCTATCCGCTCGTCGACTGCGACTCGCTCGTCCCGGATTTCTGCGGATTCCCGTTCCCCTCGAACGTCTACACCGCCGAGGATGACTCGACGCCGACCGGAAGGCGCGTCGCGTTTTCGAATGAGCTGCTCCTCGACAATGAGCCTGCCCCTTGGGACAAAAGCGATGGCTTCTCAGCCGGCACGTTGATCATGACGTACCTTCCGGGAATCGCGATCGACCAGTTCCCGGGCATCGACGATATCCCCGCCTCCCTCGAGCCCGATTCGCTGTCGATTCTGATCGACGTCGAAACCGGCGAACTCGTGCCGCACTTCGGCGAGATCGACATGCGCGCACCCACCGCCGAGCAGCGCTCGACCATGATTCGCCCAGTCGTCCGGCTTCGCGACAACGCTCGGTACATCGCGGCGTTCCGTGGCCTCGAAAACGAGGGGGGTGACCTGATTGAAGCATCGCCCGAGTTCGCGGCTCTGCGTGACGACACGCCAAGCGAGGACGAATCGATCGAAGTGCGCCGACCGCTCTACGAAGACATCTTCGCGCGGCTCGAGGCCGAGGGCTGGGACCGCGACGAAGTGCAGATCGCATGGGACTTCACGACCGCGAGTGACGGCAACAACACCGACTGGCTCGTGCACATGAGGGACACCGCGCTGGCCCTGGTCGAGGACGGAATCGAGTACACCATCGACTCGGTCGAAACCGACTACAACCCCGAAGACATCGCCTTCCGTATCTTCGGGACGTTCCGCGCCCCGCTCTTCATGACCTCCCCCGACCCGGGAGCCCTGTTGAACTTCGGCGACGACGGCCTGCCCGCCGTCAATGAGGACACCCCGTGGATGGACGTGCCCTTCGAGGTGCTCATTCCTCAGAGCGCAAGCACTGAAGAGCCAGCCGCGATCATCGAGTACGGTCACGGCCTGTTCGGTACAAAGGAGCAAATCCAGTCCGGGCACTTCCGCTCCTTCATGAACGAGTACAATTACACCTTCGCCGCGGTCGACCTCATCGGCATGGCGGACGAAGACGTTGGGACGGTGCTTTCGATCCTCGCGGTGGGCAATCTTTCGGGGATGCAGACGATGTTCGATCGCCTGCACCAAGGGTTCTTGAACCACGTTCTCCTGCTCCGGATGATGAAGACGACCTTCGCCAACGACGAGACCTACGGGCAGTACATTAAGGGCGACGAGGCCTACTACTACGGCATCAGCCAGGGCGGCATCATGGGCCCGGTCGTCACCGCGCTGAGCCCCGACATCGAGCGCGGTGCGTTTGGCGTCATGGGCCAGCCTTACAGCATGCTTCTATTCCGGAGCGTCGACTTCAATCAGTTCCTCACGGTGATCAAGGCCAACTATCCAGACTTCCGCGAGCAGCAGTTCTCGGTAGCGATGTTCCAGATGCTCTGGGACCGCGTCGAGCCGACGGGGTACACGCATCACATTCGAGAGAACCCGCTCCCGGGCAGCAACACCAAAGAAGTGCTGGCGAGAGTCGCCATCGGGGATCATCAGGTCCCAACGACGGCCGGCCACGTGATGGCGCGCACCCTCGGCGCACCGCATCTGACGACCGGGCTGCGCGACATTTGGGGGCTGACCCCGGTGACTTCGACGCCGGACGGTAGCTTCTATACCGAGTACGACTTCGCGCTTCCGGGCGAACCCGCCTGCAACGTGCCGATGTCGCTCTGCGGCGACCCGCACGAATTTCCGCGACGCCGCGAAGCTGCACGAAGGCAGCTCGACGAGTTCTTGCGGACTGGCACCGGGACCAACTTCTGCGGTCCGGGCGACGCCGATGAGAACCAGGCCGTGGCCGAGGGCGTTTGCAGCTACCCGAGTCTGAGCGGCTGTGACATGGGCGAGACCCCGGAAGACACGCAGAACCTGTGCGTGCCAGGCGGAGAGTAGCGGGCAGCCACCCCGCGCCCTAAGACCAGGGCATGCACCCCCACAAGAAGACCTGGCTCGCGATCAACGTCCTCGGCGGGATCGCGGTGCTGGGAAGCTACGTCTACGGTCTCGGCACCAACCCGGACACCAGGCAGATGCTCTGGGGCACCACGCCCGAAGAGCTGAAGGCCGTCTACAACGTCACGATGCTCCTGGCCGCGGCGGGGTACTTTTTGTTTTCGTACTACTTCGTCGTGCGCACCGACGCCGACGAGGTGCGGTTCGGGGGCTACGGATTCGGGCTGATCAACGGGTTCTATCTTCTGGTGCTGGTCGCTTCGGCACTTTGGATGCCGCTGACGTTCGCCTACTTCGATGCCCCTTCTGGGTGGCTCTGGACGGCGGTACGCCTCGACCTGTTCCTCGTCGCGATCGGCTCGCTCGGGCTCATCGTGGCCCTCTTCGTAATGACCCCGCGGGCGCAAGGCACCGGGGGTGTCTTGGCGCTCCTTGGGCTCTTGCTGTTCTTGCTGCAGACGGGGTTCCTAGACCCGCTCGTCTGGCCGCAGTTCATTCCTCACGGCTAAGCCGCGAAGACTATCCCGCCTTGGGAAACCAAGGGATGAGACCGCTCACTCGTTTCATGTGGTTCGCATAGGCGGGCCGTCGATCGCAGCTTCGCTGATCCATCCAGGGGATGGAGACCCCGACGAACATCGCCGTCATCATGATAGGCCCGATGATCGTCCACCAGTGGCTTGGATCGGCCGCGAGGCCAAAAAGATAGAGTCCCCACCAAAACGACAGCTCGCCGAAGTAATTCGGGTGCCGGGAGTACTTCCAGAGCCCGGTGTTGATAATCTCCCCCGGCTTTTTGACCTTGGCGAAGGCGAGGAGTTGCTTGTCGGCCACCATCTCGATGGTGATCGCACCTGCGGTGACGATCAGCGCCAGCGCGTCGAGCCACGAGAGCGGGCGGGTGCCCACCACGAGCGCGACATAGGCGCCGCCGAGCGCGAGGAACACCTCGACGGTGGGGAACATGTGAATCCCGAAGAGGTCGCTCGCGAACCAGAGCTTCGGCGCGCGTTCCTTCATCTCTTCGTAGCGCCAGTCGATGTGATGGAGCCCCGGCCAGCTTCGGCACCAGTTGTAGGTGAGCCGAACGCCCCACCAGGTCACCAAGAACAGGACCGCTCCTGCGCGAATCGGACTGATGCCCGGATCGGAGTGAAAGGCCCAGTAGAAGACGATGACCATTGGCGCGATCGACCAGTAGGCATCGTACATGCTCGAGCACTTGAGCCCGCGCGAGAAGGCGAAGATCACAAGCGTCGCTGCAACATCGGCGATCGCCGCGGACCACAGCGGCCCGAGGTCATCGGGAAGGAGCACTACTGTGACGGCTGCCGCGGCGAAGGCGGACAGGTAGCCAGCAGCCACCCAGCCGAACGAGGCCGAGCGGCTCCAACGAGGCGCATTCATCGGGTGAACCTAGCCGCCGAGATTTTCGTTGGCGAAGTCCCAGTTGACGAGGGAATCGAGGTAGACCTTGATGTAGTCGGGTCGCGCGTTGCGGTAGTCGATGTAGTAGGCGTGCTCCCAGACGTCGATCGTGAGGAGCGGTTTGGCGCTTCCGGTGATCGGGGTTTCCGCGTCTTTGCTCTTCTGGATGGCGAGTTTGTCGCCCTCGGCGACCAGCCATGCCCAACCCGAGCCGAACTGCGTGGCCGCGGCATTGGAGAACTCTTCTGTGAACTTGTCGACGCTGCCGAAGCTGCCCTTGATTGCGTCCGCGATCGCGCCTGTCGGGGCTCCGCCGCCGCCCGGCTTCATGCTGTGCCAATAAAAGGTGTGGTTCCAGACCTGGGCCGCGTTGTTGAAGGTGGCTCCGCCTGCTCTGATGATGTCCACCAGCGACTGGCTGGCGTGGTCGGTGCCTTCGATCGCCGCGTTGAGCTTCTTCACGTAGCCGGCGTGATGCTTGCCATAGTGGTACTCAATCGTCTCGGCGCTTATGTGCGGCGCCAGTGCATCTTTGGCCCACGGTAGTTCGGGCAGTTCGATCGCCATGTCTGTCTCCCTCGTCAGTTTCCGGGCCGTCGAGTCAGCCCACGGGCGTTCTACGGCCCCTGATTTCGTTGATCAAGGGCCTAGAGCCGAGCCTGGGCGATGTCCAGCGCGTTTGGGGCCCCTCGAGACACCCGATCGGGCCGCGTTTATGCGGGTGCGAGGGGCGGAGTGTCGTCGTTGTCGGTCTCGGGGCCGGTCATCTCCGTGACCGACGACTGGCCGTCCATCGCCGCGAAGCCCGCACCGAAGCTTTCGGCGCCCTGCCCTTCACCGATGCCATCGATGAAGAACCAGTCGGCCTGCGCTTTGCCAGCCTGGAGGTCGAGCACGAAGTACCCGTTGTGGATGTCATCGTCGAAATACCTGATGTGGGGGCTCCCGTCCCGGATCACCCCGAGCACCTCGCCCAGTTCGTTTGGAGAGGTGATGCCCGGACAGACGTATTCGACCGCGACCGCACCCTCCCCGGTGCTGGCGTCGTAGCTTCCGTCTCCGACCGTGACGTCCATGGCCCAGGACGAGTGGACGTCCCCGGTCACCACCACGACGTTCCCGATCTCGTTGTCACGAAGGAAGTCCATCAGCCGCGCGCGCCCTCGGTAGCCGGTCCACTGGTCGGAGTTGGCGGCCAACGGTCCGAGCTGCCAAAGGCTCATCACCACCTGATTGCCGAGCACTTTCCACCGGGCGCTGCTGTTGAGAAGCTGCTCCTGAAGCCAGGCTTCCTGCTCCTCACCGAGCAGCTGATCGGGCAGGTTCTCGTCGTTGAGGGGAACCGCCGCCGCGGCCGCCTGCTCTTCTCGTCCCTCGATGCGGGTGTCGAGCATGATGATGTCGGCAAGGTCGCCATAGTTCAGGGTTCGGTAGAGGCGCCCCCCGTTGTCGTCCCGGGCAGGAATCCACTCGAACCAGGCCTGCCTCGCAGCGGCGACGCGCTCGTCCCACGGACCCTCGGTCTCGGGCTGGTGGTTCTGTGCACCGTTCATCCAGGAGTTGTTGGTCGTCTCGTGGTCATCCCACACGACGATGAACGGAACCTGCCGATGAAGCTCCTGGAGGTCCCGGTCGCGCCGGTAGAGACTGAAGCGTGTCCGGTAGTCCTCGAGCGTGACCGTCTCGTTCGGTGGTTCGAGAATGCGGAGCTGCTCCGAGGTGGTCGGAAACACGCCGTTCTCGTATTCGTAGAAATAGTCGCCGAGGTGAATCACCGCGTCGAGGTCGGAGCGAGCCGCCATGTTGCGGTAAGCATGAAAGAACCCGAACCCGTAGTTGGAGCAGGAGCAGACGCCGAAGCGCAGTCGAGTCGCCTCGTCTCCCGTTGGCGCAAGCCGGGTGCGGCCGACCGGACTCTGCCGTCCTTCGGCGAAAAAGCGATAGTAGTATTCACGCCCCCAGACGAGACCGGATGCGTCGACCTTGACCGTGTAGTCCACCGCGGCGTTCGTCGTCGTGGTGCCCTGCGCGGTACGCTCCGTGAACCCGGGGTCGAGCGACATCTCCC
Organism: uncultured delta proteobacterium; assembly: GCA_963845195.1. Taxonomy (GTDB): domain Bacteria; phylum Myxococcota_A; class Polyangia; order Polyangiales; family Houyiibacteriaceae; genus SG8-38. Next base: position 184,480 of record CAWJRH010000004.1, on the reverse strand, counting down.
ACCAGACCTCGACGTCGCTGTCTGATTCGGAGCTCACTCTGGTCCAGAGGATCACGCCGTCGCTCAGGGGGTCGCCGCTCGCCACGCCGTGTTCGAACAGGGTGTCTGGGCCAGGCGTACCCGAAAACTCGTACTCGGGCAGATCGGGGAGAGGCGGCCTGTTGCTGTCGCCGCTGCCGTCCGCGCAGCCGCTGGCCAGCATGGGGGTGAGCCCGGCGGCTCCCATGCCCTTGATGATGTCTCTACGGGTAAACTTCATCGGTCCTTCTCCCTCGCCCTGACAGTCGCGTTGTCTCATGGGTGGCAGGATTTTGTCGTTACTCTCTTGTGACAGCTGTTTTCAAATTATTCTTTGCGGGGTAGCCTCCTGCGCAATGACCCGTTCACTATTCTCGCCGGCTCGCGTTTCGCAGAACCGAGGTCGCCGTCGTTTTCTTCAGCAAAGCTTCATGGGAGCAGGCTGGGTGATGGCCGGCGGCGTGCTCAGCCGCTGCTCGAGCGACGACAGCAGCCCTCCGACGAGCAACATCGGAGCCCTCGGACCGCTCCAAGACCCGGACGAAAACAACATCCGTCTTCCCGAAGGATTCAGCAGCCGCGTGGTCGCCCGCTCCGGCGCAACGGTTGGGGCATCGGGTTATGTGTGGCACTCGGCGCCGGACGGCGGCGCGGTCTTCACCACGGACGACGGCGGCTGGGTCTACGTATCGAACTCGGAGACCTTCGCACAGCTTGGCGCAGGGGTAGGCGCCCTACGATTCAGTGCCAGCGGCGACATCGTCGATGCGTATCGGATTCTTGGCGACACCGAGCTCAACTGCGCCGGCGGCCCGACGCCGTGGGGCACGTGGCTCTCCTGTGAAGAGAAGCCCGATGGCCGCGTCTGGGAATGCGATCCCCTTGGCGCGCGGCCTGCCGAGGTGCGCGATGCGCTCGGCGTGTTCGAGCACGAGGCGGTGGCGGTCGACCCAAACAACCAAGAGCTCTACCTCACCGAGGACGTTGGCGACGGATGCTTCTATCGCTTCGTACCGGACGGCCTCGTCGACGGTCGAGCCAACTTGGGCGCGGGAACGCTCCAGGTTGCCGAGGTGATAGGCGACGGACCGGAGGGCCTCGTCGAGTGGCGCGACCTTCCAGACCCCTTGGCCGCGACGACCGAGACCCGCTACCAAGTTGCCTCGAGCACGCCGTTCGATGGCGGCGAAGGCATCTGGTACCACGAGGGCGTCGTCTACTTCTCGACCAAAGGCGACAACCGAATCTGGGCCTACGAAATCTCGGGGGCGTCCCTTTCGATCCTCTACGACGCATCGACCTCGAGCACGCCGATCCTCACCGGCGTCGACAACCTCACCGTCTCGCCGAGCGGCGACGTCCTGGTAGCCGAAGACGGCGGAAACATGGAAATCGTCGCGATCGCCGCGGACGAAACGGTGGCGCCTATCCTGCAAATCGTTGGCCAAGACGGCTCCGAGATCACCGGCCCCGTGTTCGGGCCGAACCTCGACCGGCTCTACTTCAGCTCACAGCGCGGCGAGTCAGGCATCCTCACCGGCGTCGACGGCATCACATACGAGGTGAGCGGGCCGTTCTTCAGCTAGGCCCGAACACACGGGCCACCAGCGCAAAGGTACCGAGCGCCGCACCCGCGAACGAGGTGGCCTCGACGACGGCCGGGCCGAGCTCACGGCGGCGCAGCCACTGCAAGAGGGGCCATACCAGGGCGACGAGCGCGAGCTGACCCAACTCGACGCCCACGTTGAAGCCAAAGAGGGCCCGCACGAGCTCTGCGCGCGGAAGCGCTTGCTCGAGCAGGACGCCCGAGAACCCGAGCCCGTGCACGAAGCCGAAGAGACAGGCAATCGCCCAGCGAAGACGACCTGCGCCCGTGACCACGCGAAGCAGAAGAAAGTAGCAAAGAGTGAAGAGCGCAAGACCCCAAAACGCCGGAAGCCCTCCGACGCTCGCACACGCGACGAAGAGGACGAGCGCGCCTCCGACTGCAATCCGGCCGAGGGGCGTGCGCTCGGCGCTGCCGTTCTCGAGTGCCACGACGAGGATGGACGCTGCGATGATCGCCTCGACCGCAGCCGGGTGCGGAACGATGGCGCCGAGCGAGGCCCCCGCGAGGGTAATGCTGTGCCCGACAGTGAAGCCCGTCACCAAGAGAACGACTTCGCGCAGTCGACTCGCGATGACGATCAGCAGGACGAGAAACGCCAGATGGTCCCAGCCGGTGAGAATGTGCTCGACGCCGAGAACCACGTAGCCCCCAAGTCCGGCGGCGCGGCTCGCGTCGGGATCGTCGCGGAGCGCAGCGCGAGGCGACGTCGAAGAGATCACCAAGTCCTGCACCGCGTTGCCATCCGAGTCGCGGTCGGGGTTGGTTTCCGGGACCGCGCGCGTGACGGTCGCCAGATGAACGTGGTTGGCGAGCGAGCTGAAAAGCCGGCTTTCGAGGGCGGTTGGGTCGTCGGGGCACTGAACCTGCCACTCGAGTCGGAGCCAACCTCGCTCGGCAGGCAGCGCGGTCTCGCTCCCCTCGACGGCCACGCAGGGACCCGCGTTGGTCTGCAAGATGAGGTGCTGCTGCAGATAGGGTGCCGCAGCTTCGGGGGTCGCGTCGGGGATCGACGTGAGGTCGACCCAGCTCACGCGAGCCTGCGCGACAGCGCTTCCGTCGAGGACCGACCAGTTCGAATAGGACACGCTCTTGCGATGGGCCGCGGCATCGGCTGGCAAGAGCAGCGCCGAGAACAGGAGGCCCACAATCGCGAGCCCGGGTCTCACGGCTCGACCTCGATGCGCACCTCGCTCTGCCGGCGTGCGCGTTCGAGAAACGCGCGAACTGCAGCTTCGCCTCGTGCGCGGAGATAGGCCACGCGGACTGTCTCCTTCGCCTCGTCGAAGTCGAGCGCTTCGCCCTGCTGTCGCGCGATCAGGGTCACCGTCATCGTGCCGCCCGCCAACTCGATCTCCGCCGACTCACCGGGCTTCAGCCCTTCGACGGTTCGCGCTGCGGTTGGCCCGAGTCGCTGCTCGATCTCTTTGGCAAGCAGCGGCCCCTGCGGGAGCGGCATCGCCGAGCCCTCCACCTCGACTTCGTAGCGCGGCGACCGTTCGAAGCGAAAGCGTTCTTCCTGATAGAACTCCCGCAGGGCGTCATCGTCGGCCGCGGCAGCCTCGTCTTCGGCCCGCTGCACGAGAAACTCGATCATCGCCCCGGACAACTGGTTGCGGATCTGCGGGTCGCGCTCGTGGAGCCCAAGCTCGACCGCACGGTCGATGAGCAGCTCTTGATCGATCAGCCGGTCGAGCACCCGCGCCCGGTCCTCGGGGATGAGCACCCCGCCCTTGCGGTCGGACGCCACCGCCTCGAGCGCCTGGTCGTACGAATCGAGTGAAATCGGGCGGTCGTTCACCCAGGCGGCTACCCGCTCGGGCGCAGACGGCGTGTCGGGCACGCGGGCGATGAAGTACACCGCCAGCGCCGCGCCCACGAGCATACCCCCGGCCAAGAGCCAGGGCCGCGTCATCGGCTGGGGTCCTTGGAGGTGGCGCCGTTCGGCGCCGCGTCGGCAAGCAGGAAGATCGGCGACGACCAGGCGCGCTCTTCGGCATCGGTGAGGCAGTCGTCGGTTTCGTCGGTGCGGTAGTTGCCGTAGCAGGGCTTGCAGTCATCGCCGGAGCACCGAAGGCCCCCGCCGTTCACCGTGGGGGTCGGCTCTTGAATCGCGCGCACGTAGTAGAGGATGTTCCGATCGAGCTTGCGGTACGCGGGGTCGTCGAAGCTCACTTCGCAGAGCTCTTGGTCGTCGGGGCACGGAATCGAGAGCCAGGGGTCTTCGATGAGGTCGCCGACGTCCTCGCTCTGTGACTGCTGCCGCTGAATCCGAATCACTTCGATGCGGGTGATCCGGCGACGACGATCACCCGGATTGTAGCATTCGCCTGCACAAATCGCGTCGGTGCGCTCTTGTCCGAGGGTCTGAATGACGTCCGGAGGGCAGCCGGGCTTCTGTTCGAAGGACCCGGCGGCGCGCACGGTAAACCGCGGCGTCCCCTTAAAGGGAAGCTCGCTTCCCATGTGACGCACACCTTCGGGCGCGTTCTCCAAATCAAACCAGAGCAGGATGCGATCGCCAGAGGTGCCGTACACGTCGCGCGCCTGGAGGGCATCCCAGATCGCCTCCCGCGTCCTTGCCTTGGCGTGCACCGCGACCAATCCGCCCGTGATGAAGAACGACGCCTGCCGCTCCATCCACATCAGCTCGAACGGAGGTCGCTCCATCAGCTCGTCGACGGTAATCGACTTCGATTCGGGCTCCGGGTCTCCTCGCTCGCCGAACACCGAACGGCGGAGCGCTTCAGACGGTGCCCCGCGCGCGTCGGTCATCTTGCGGCGCGCGACTTCTTTGTAGCCCGTGCCCGGACGCGCGCTGTGATTGTCGCTCGAGGCGATGAAGCCCATCGTCGCGTGGCGCGGTGCTTCAGGGTCTTCGAAGTCCCCCTTGGCGAGCATGTACTGCACTGAGCCTGCCGGACGGTACTGATAGGCCGGCAGGAAGCAGTCCGGGCACTGGCCGCAGTCGTTCCAGTCGGGGACGTCTTCGCCCGGCATGGTGACGTGGCCAGCGAGTGCGACACGCAGGAAGTCGGCGCGCGCCTTGACGACACGGGCTTCGCAGGCGTCGGACGTCGGGTCCTCGCACCGCTCGCGAATGATCTCCCCCGCACGCCAGCAGCAGGCCTCATAGCCATCCACCGGGGGCGGACAAACGGGACCTTCGTCGGTGAAGTCGACCGAGCGAAAGTCGCGATACTCTTCGGAGTTGCCGTGGCCGGAATAGACCTCGACCAAGCGCTGCAGGTTCGGGTCGTCCATCCCGGCGCGGAGCTGCTTGTCCCAGGTGTAGCCGTTGGGAGTGTAGAAGCCCCAGGTCGTTCCGTGGGGAATGACGAGTGTATCGAACCCCCACTGGTTGAGCTTCTCGAAGAGGACGTCGGGCGTTGCGGCGCGTTCACGGCAGGTCGGCGGCAGGTCCTTGCTGTCGTAGCCCTCGGGACAGACCGGGTACCGCCCGTTTTCGCGGATGTGCCGCGAGAAATCGAGATAGCCCTGCTGGTTCGGGAACGACCGAATCGGAATGGTGAGCAACGGCCACAGCGTGCTGAGCTTCGACATCGCGCGCGACGTGATTCCGGGTGCGGCGATCGGACGCGCCGGAAGCTGGTCGTCGGTATCGAACTTGTAGATGACGTTCTTGTGACCGAAGTGGGCGTCGGGGGTGAGCCCGACCTGCGTCCACTCGAACCCGGTGAATGCGATGGTGTCCGGCTGCTCGGAGTCCGCGTTCACCGCGTTGCACTGGCGAACCGAGTCTTTGATCATCGCCCAGGTTCGTGGGTTCAGCGCCTCGGCGTGATCGGTGAGGGCATAGAAATCGAGCTGCGAGCAGAAGCGCGCAAAGTCGCAGGCATCCGCAGGCGGGTGCACGCCCTCCCCGCCCATCAGAGGAAGGCTCCACATGAACGCATCGACCGAAAGCGTGGTGTGAACGTGGAGGTCACCGAACAGGATGCGGTTGTCGGTGTCGGGGTACGTGGCCTTCTGCGCCTCGACCCGGGCGGCGACTCGCTCGGCGGACAGCGGCGTCTGGGCAATTTCGAGGTCGAGCTGCGACTTGGCCCCGCCATACACGGCCCAAAACGCGAGAACGACCAACCCCAAGCCAAGAACGACTGAAAGACAGCCCTTTTTCCAAGTAGCCACGCGGAGAGCTAGCATAGAGCGGCAGCGACCGCCGAACAAAGTGTTGGGGGGTTCTACTCGGGAACCCAGTTCGACTTCGCCAACCTGGACAAGACCTCGTCAGCGACATGCGGTCGGACGGCAACGACGTTGTACCCGGTCGCAGGAATGTCCGCTTCAGCGAGGCTTGCGAAGTAAGGCACCTCAGAAATCTCGGGCTTTCGCGCAACCCAGCGGACAAAGACGAAGCCCGCACCGAGCAACAGCTCTTCGACGGCGCTTGGTTTGTACCCGAAACGAGCGCAGTTGGACGCGGATAGCTCACAGTATACGACATCGGTCTGCTTCAGGGTTCGGGCGGCGCCCTGCAGCACGGGCAGTTCATAGCCCTCCACATCGATCTTGAGCAGTCGGACCGGTGCTTCATCGACCAGATCATCGAGCGGCGACATTGGCACGCGCGTCTTGCCGTCCATCTCGACGTAGTTCTGATCGTCTGAACGCCGAGTGGTCATCGCAATCGTCCCAGAGTCCGCGCCGAGCGCGCGCTGTATCGCGCGCACGTTGCTCACCGCGTTGAGCGTGAGATTGCCCTGCAAGTAACGAAAAATCTCAGGATGGGCTTCGATCGCGATCCCTTGACCACCCGGCTCGATCCGAAGCGACGCCGCGAGCGCGAGTTGCCCTACGTTCGCTCCGGCGTCGACATAGCGGTCGCCTGCGCGGAGCACCGCCCAGACGAAGTCTTCGTCTTCTCGCCGCGAGGTCGGATCGGCCCAAAGAGCCGCCGAGATCGAGCTTGGATAGAATCGCATACGGAAACCTCTGGGCATCCTGATGACGAACCGGTGGGAGAGGCCGGCAGCCCAGAGGAGTCGTCCAGCGACCAACCGCCCCGGGCGGGGGTGGGCGCGGAGCTTTCGGTATCTATTCAACCAGCGGTTCATCTCAAGCCTGAGGGCTCGCACTTCGTCACCGTGGAGCGACTGCCCCGCGTATGCTAACTGAAATGCGACGCGGGGCCTGATGATGTTGCCGAGCGAAACACATGCGGGCAAACCTCGAGTCGCTCACATCACGACGGTCGATCTGTCGCTCCGTTACCTGCTGCTGAACCAGCTACGGCGAATCCGCGATGAAGGGTACGAAGTGACAGCGATCTCGGCTCCCGGCCCAGACGTGGCCTTCGTCGAAGCGCACGGCATCCCGCATCTGCCGGTGCCCATGACGCGTCGATTCACGCCGGTCGCCGACCTGCGAGCATTGGTGGCGTTGGTGCGCGTCATGCGTCGTGAGCGATTCGACGTGGTCCACACGCACACGCCCAAGGCCGGGCTGCTCGGACAGCTTGCGGGTCGCCTCAGCGGTGTTCCCGTGGTCGTCAACACCCTGCACGGGTTCTACTTCCACGACGACACCAAGCCCGCGGCGCGACGGTTCTACATCTGGATGGAGCGCATCGCCGCGCTCTGCTCCGACGCGATTCTGTCCCAGAACAAAGAAGACATCGCGACCGCGATCGCCGAGGGCATTGCCAGCCCGGAACTGATTCAGTGGCTCGGCAACGGCATCGATATCGCTCGGTTCGATCGCCGGACGGTGGACCAAGCCTCGCTCGAGAAGCTCCGGGCCGAGATTGGACTGGCACCCGACGCCCCCGTGATCGGCTTCGTCGGACGCCTCGTCGAGGAGAAGGGCATTCTCGACCTGCTCAAAGCTGCCCAGACGGTGATCGAAGCGATTCCGCAGGCCCAGCTGCTCATCGTCGGCCCCTACGACGAAGAAAAGCCCGACGCACTGCGCCCCGACGTTGCCGCGCGGTACGGGATCGCAGACCAGTGCTACTTTCTTGGAATGCGGCAGGACATGCCCGAACTCTACGCACTCATGGACGTGCTGGCCCTTCCGTCGTACCGCGAGGGGTTCCCGCGTTCACCGATGGAGGCGGCGGCCATGTGCGTGCCTGCAGTAGTCACCGACATCCGGGGCTGCCGAGAAACCGTCGAGCAGGGGGTGAACGGGCTCCTGTTTCCGGTAGGCGATTCGGACGCGCTGGCGGCGGCGCTGCTCGAGATTCTCCGCGATCCCGATCGTGCAACGGCGATGGGCGCTGCGGGGCGCGCGATGGCTGAAGAGCGTTTCGACGAGCAGAAAGTGTTCGAGCGGGTGCTTCAGGAGTACGAAAGGCTGCTGTCGTGAGCTTCTACCGCCGTTTCGGAAAACGCGCGCTCGACCTGGGGCTCACCCTCCCCGCGGTGGCTGTGTTCGCGCCGGTAGCGCTGCTTCTCGGTGGGCTCGTACGGCAGAAGCTCGGTTCGCCGGTCCTGTTCCGGCAGGTGCGCCCGGGCCAAGGCGGCGAGCTGTTCGAGCTCATGAAGTTTCGCACGATGACTGACGCGCGGGGCGCGGACGGCGAGCTCCTCCCCGATGACGAGCGACTCACGCCCTTTGGGAAGCGACTGCGGCAGATGAGCCTCGACGAGCTCCCGACGCTATGGAACGTCGTCCGCGGAGACATGAGTCTCGTCGGACCAAGGCCACTGCTCGTGCAGTATCTCGACCGGTACACGCCCGAGCAGGCACGCCGGCACGAGGTGAAGCCCGGTGTCACCGGTTGGGCGCAGATCCACGGGCGCAACGCGATCAACTGGGAACAAAAATTCGAACTCGATGCCTGGTATGTGGACAACCTGTCGCTTCGCACGGATCTCGCGATACTCATCGAAACGATGAAGCAGGTGGTGCAGCAGCAGGACATCTCTGCGGAGGGGCATGCGACGATGCCGGAGTTCATGGGGACCCGTAAGAAATCATCGGAGGCGCATGAGCAGTCTACCCAGTGACGTAGTCGTCATCGGCGCCGGCGGACATGCGAAGGTCGTGATCGCCACGGTGCGCGCGGCGGGCGGGAACGTCGTCGCGGCGTTTGATGACGATCGCGCGCGGTGGGGCCAGCAGCTTCTTGGCGTTCCCGTGAAAGGGCCTGTGAGCGCAGATTCGCTGCGTGGACGGCCCGCGGTACTCGCGATTGGCAACAACAGAGCGCGGAGTTCGCTCGCCGCTGCTCTCGCCTGCGATTGGGTCAGCGTGGTGCACCCGGCCGCCGTCGTCGACGCATCGGTAGCGGTCGGCCCGGGCACGGTGGTGTTTGCAGGCGTAGTCGTTCAGCCGGACGCTGCGATTGGCGCACACGCGATTCTCAACACGAGCTCGAGCGTCGATCACGATTCGATTGTGGGCGACTTCGTGCACGTCGGCCCTGGGGCGCACCTCTGTGGAGGCGTGACTGTCGACGAAGGCGTGCTCCTCGGCGTCGGTGCCGCAGTCGCTCCCAACGTGGTCATCGGACCATGGAGCACCTTGGGCGCCGGAGCGGTCTGCGTGGTCGACGTGCCAGCGGAGACGACTGCCGTCGGGGTTCCGGCAAGAGCGATCGACGCGGAGAAAGCATGAATACGCTGCGCTTTAGGGTGAAGGTGCGTGTGAGATGACGAAGCGCATCTACCTCTCGCCGCCTGACATGAGCGACGCGGAGCGCGAGGCCCTGATGGCAGCGTTTGATTCGAACTGGATCGCCCCGCTCGGTCCCGAGGTCGATGGATTCGAACGCGATCTCGCAGCGCGCGCTGGCGTTGCCGCAGCCGCTGCGCTCAGCAGCGGAACCGCAGGCCTTCACCTCGGGCTCGTGATGCTCGACGTCGGCCCAGGCGACGAGGTCTGGACGGCAAGCATGACGTTCGCTGCGACAGCAAACGCCATTCGCTACGTCGGCGCGACCCCGGTCTTCATCGACTGCGCGCCCGATTCGTGGAACCTCGACCCGAGCCTCCTGGCCGAGGCTTTGAAAGCAGCCGCAGCCAAAGGTGCTCTCCCGAAGGCGGTAATCACGGTCGACCTGTACGGCGAATGCGCGGACTACGACGCGATTCTCGCGGCCTGCGACGCCTACGAGGTACCCGTGATCGAGGACGCCGCCGAAGCGCTCGGAGCGACGTACAAAGGTAAGCCCGCCGGCTCATTCGGACGGATCGGGGTGTTCTCGTTCAACGGAAACAAGATCATCACCACAAGCGGCGGCGGTGCGCTGCTGAGCGACGACGAGGCGCTCGTGGCGCGCGCAAGACATCTGGCGTCACAGGCACGTCAGCCCGCCGCGCACTACGAGCACGAAGAGGTGGGGTACAACTACCGGCTCAGCAATCTGTTGGCGGCTGTGGGACGCGCACAGCTCGGCCGACTCGACGACCTCATCGCGAAGCGCCGGGAGATTCGAAGCCGATACCGAGAGGCCTTCGCACACGTAGCCGGGATTTCCTTTCTCCCCGAGTTCGGCGAAGGCAACTACTGGCTCACCTGTATCCTGGTCGACGAGGCGGAGTTCGGGGCCGGTACGGAGGCAATCCGGACGCACCTAGAGACCGAAAACATCGAAGCGCGGCCCGTATGGAAGCCGATGCACTTGCAGCCGGTGTATCGGGATTGTCGGGTGCTCGGCGGTGGAGCGGCGAGCGAGGGACTGTTCCGGAGGGGGTTGTGTTTGCCGAGCGGGTCGGGGTTGGGTGCGAGCAGGCTAGAGCGGGTGGCCGCCGCAGTGCGTGCTGCTTCAACCGCAATGCAGCGCTCCGGGGCGTAGCGGCAAGCGGCGGCCAGGTCGACCGCGCGCCGCCGCGAGGGTGTGGCTAGTTGCCCAGGCAAACGTTTACGTAGTCGATGGCAAACAAGGTGATGACTTCGTCTGTCGCTTCGATGGTCAGCCGATGAATCTCGCCGGGTATGAGGGTACCGACGTCAACACTACCGCTTCCGACGGTCGTTGCGACGGAGCCGAGGCTCGCACCGGTCTTGTCCTCCGCGATCAAGATCAGGCCGGTCGTGGACGCCCAGCCCACGTTGAGAACAATTCCGGTGGCGCCCTCAGGAGCCCCCAGTGTCACACCGTTGGTCTGGAAGACCTCGAACACGATCGATTCGTTTGTCCCCGAGCCGGCCTGGATGCTTCGAAGTCCGCCGATTGCGTCAGTGCCCATACCGACCGACACGTCCGCGAAGAGGTTCCCAGAACCGACCCCCGGGCTGACCAAAAGACCATCGGGTGCCGATTCGTAGCTAGAGACCGCGCCGATTTCCACCATCAGGTTCACGGCCCGCGGGGAGTTCTCGCCACCTAGGCAACCGCCGCTGCCGCCAGCTCCGCCTTCACCACCGGCGCCCGCGACGCCGCCTTCGCCACCGGCGCCTGCGACTCCGCCTGCTCCGCCTTCACCACCGGCGCCTGCGACGCCACCGGCGCCTGCGACTCCGCCAGCTCCACCTTCGCCACCGGCGCCCGCAACTCCGCCAGCTCCGCCTTCACCACCGGCGCCCGCGACGCCGCCAGCTCCGGCGCTACCGCCCACGCCGCCCGTTCCAGCCATCCCGCCGGTGCCGCCGTCACCGCCAGTCCCGCCGATCGGGATGCTGCTGCCACCGCAGCCGACGACGAAAAGGGAGAGACTCCCCGCGAGAGCACCGACCAAGAACCTCATACTCAAACTCATTGCAGCTTCCCTTCCGCTACCCCTCGCGATGCGCGAGCACCCATCTTCGCGAACCCCACCAAGGCGACCCTTGGGCGCAAGCCTAATGATCGCACACATTCGACACAACTCTCCGGCAACTCGGGCATGCGACGGCGAGACCGACGCGCCCTACGGGCTGCGCACAATCCATGCTAGTTACGACCCCACGAATGAGCGGCCCGCCTCTCGTGTCAGTAATGATGCCGTGCTTCAACGCCGAGCGTACTCTCGCGGCCGCGCTGGCCTCACTGCGCGCCCAGTCGTATCCGCACTGGGAGGCCATCATCGTCGACGATGGCTCGACCGACGAGACCGAGACGCTGATTCGAGCATGGAATGACCCTCGTTTGCGGGTCGAGCGCTTCGCACAGAATCGTGGCCGTGGCGCTGCGCGCCAACGTGCGCTCGCTATGGCGCGAGGGAAGTACCTCAGCTTTCTTGACGCGGACGACTGGCTCTTCGCGGGCAAACTTGCGCACCAAGTAGAGTTGATGGAGACGCGTCCCACCGTTGCAGTGGTGAGCGGCGTGTGCGTCATCACGAACAGAGACGGCGAGGCAGTAGGGCTCACGCAAACAGGACTGGAGCCCGGGGATGAAGTCACCGAACGCGCGTTCGAGCGTCTCGACGCGCCGCCCCTGAGTTTCCCGCCATGTATGGTTCGCATGAGCGACGCTCGTGGGGCAGACTTCAATCCAGGGTTTCGCCGATCACAGGACTCCGACTTCTTGATCCAAGTGATGCTCGGCAAGCGGTACGCGGTTTCGCGCGAGCCTGTGTACGCCTACTCTCAAGCCGAGGCGGCCAGCTTGGACAAGACGCTCGAAGGGTATCGCTATCGGCTTCGCACGTATGCGCAATACACTGAGCGCTACCCGTTTCAGTCAAGGCTGCAAATGGGCAAGACCCTTGCCAAGATCGGCATCTATCAACTCGCGGGCGCGCTCGGAGCGGAGAATAGACTCATCGAGCGGCGCTGGCAGCCGATCACACCTGAGATCAAAGCCGCATACGCGACCGCAAGAGCAGCAATCGCCGAAGAGCTACAGCGGAGGCCGTAGTGGGAACGCAGACGGCACGTCAAGACGTCACGCCATCGTCGTTGACACTGCAAGGCGGATGGCTCGAGTTTCTGTGGTTCATCGTGATCCTATCCCTGTCGTTCAACCTATACGGGCCGGGTCGTCCGCAGCCTGGCGACTTCATGCTCGTCGGAATACTTTGCCTCCCGATCCTGATCCTACGCTTTCAGATGCCAGCGTCGGTATCGCGCCCGGTGTTCTGGCTCGGTGCGCTCGTCGCGTACATTGCGTTTTGCAACGCTCTGTGGGCTTCGTCCTCCGGCGAGTTAGACTTCTTCAAGTCGACCGCATTCTACGCATTTAACTTCTGCGTATTCCTCGGCTACCTCGTGATGCTGGGCGAGCGCGGTGACGATTGGCTGCGCTGGACGCTCTATGGTTTCGCCGCCACCCTCATTGTCTTAGCGCTGTTGTCCATCCCGTTCGGGCATCGGAACCAGAGCGGACGGCTCCAGCTGTTCTTCGTCAACCCGAACCAGCTGGCCTATCATGTGCTCTTGTCGGCAAGCATTGTGGCGATGCTCGCGCCCCGATTCCGGGTTTCGCGTCCAATCCTCTACGGGCTCTTGCTTCTCGCATTCTATCTAGAACTGCGAACCTACTCGCGCGCCGGCCTACTAGGCATCGCGCTTCTGGGAGCGCTTCAACTCGTCCATCGGCCGACCCTGCTCACGATCTTTCTGTTTCCGGTTCTGATCTTCGCTCTCTATCTCGACCTGCAAGCCTTAGACTCCGACCTCTGGCAAAACCGACTCGAGACGGTCCAGACTGGAGACACTGGAGAGTACATGACGGACCGCGGCCTCGACCGCATCGTCGACCATCCTGAGCACCTGTTCTTCGGTGCAGGCGAGGGCTTTTACCTTCGGTTCCATCACAGCAAATTCGAGATCCATTCGAGCGCGGCAAACCTTCTTTTCTCCTACGGAATCGTCGGCACCGGACTGTTCCTGATGTTCCTGCGAAAGGTAAGCGTCGTAGCGGGGGCGCGGCTCACGCTGATCATGATTCCCGCCCTCTCCTACAGCCTCTTTCACAACGGGATGCGCGCTCGACCGTTCTGGTTGCTGCTTGCGGTCGCGCTTGGCCTTGGCGCCATCACGATTGCAGAGTCGCTGCGGGCAAACAGTCCATCGCCTTCAAGACTCGGAGAGCGCTAGTCGGATGTGTGGAATCGTTGGTGTATGGCAACTCGACGGAGAGTCGGTCGACCCGGAAGCCGTCACCAGGATGCGCGACGCCCTCGAGCACCGCGGCCCTGACGACGCAGGCTTGTGGCACGACGGCCCGGTCGCACTTGGCCATCGTCGGCTTTCGATCCTCGATCTGTCCGACGCTGGCCGCATGCCGATGGCCAGCCGAGATGGCCGAACCCACGCGGTCTTCAACGGCGAAATCTACAACTTTAAGACCCTTCGCACCGACCTCGAATCCAAGGGTCATCGTTTCCGCAGTCGCAGCGACAGCGAAGTAGTGATCCGCGCGTACGAAGAGTGGGGAGCCGATTGTTTCAACCGCTTCGAGGGCATGTTTGCCGTCGGGATCTGGGATGGAGGCGCGCAAAGGTTGTTGCTCGCACGCGATCCAGTCGGACAGAAACCGCTCTACTACGCGTACCGATCCGCGAGCTGGGTGCTGTTCGCTTCGACGCTTTCTCCCTTGATTCGGTTTGCCGAAGGCTCGCTCGAAATCGATCGCGAAGTGGTGCGGGACTACATTCGTTTCGGCTTCCCACCAGGCGAACGCGCTATGCTCTGCGACGTCTACGAAGTTCCCCCAGGCGCGATCGTCACCGTTGGGCCTCGAGATGGACCGCAGGTCCGACGCTACTTCGACCTGGTGGCCCATGCAGAAGGCGCGCCGATGGAGCAGCGAACCGAGCAGGAGCATGTCGAGAGCTTTCGTCTAGTGATGCGAAATGCCGTTCGATCGCGTCTGGTGTCCGACGTCCCGCTTGGCGCCTTTCTATCGGGCGGTGTTGACTCGGGCTTGGTCGTCGCACTCATGGCCGAGCAAGACCGGGCCGCCGTCCAGACGTATACAATCGGGTTCGATCAACCGGCGTTCGACGAGAGCGAGCACGCAGCTCAGATCGCGGCGCATCTGGGAGTGCAGAACACGGTCCGCATCCTGCGCGGCCAAGACGTGTTGGAGCAGGTGGCTGACTTCATTAAGTACTTCGATGAACCGATGGCCGACTACTCGGTATTGCCAACGCTCGCGGTAAGCAAGCTCGCGCGCCAGCACGTGACCGTCGCGTTGACGGGAGACGGGGCGGACGAAGAGTTTGGCGGCTACAAGTACTACCTCGCCCAGCGATGGATGGACCGGTATGTCAGCGACGTACCCCTGGCGGTGCGGCGCGTCTTGGCGAGAGCGGGAGCCCTGGCGCCACAGGCGGGCGTCAGACGAATCGCTAAGCGTTCTTCGGCCGGAGATGCAGCCCTCTTTTTCGGTCTAGGCGGCTTCTATCGGGGTGCCACGGCTAGCGCGGTGAACCGACTGTTGAACGAAGACGACGTGGCCCCCAAACGAGTGGCCGCATTCTTGCGGGCACACCCACTCCAAAGCTCGGTGGAGGCCGGCATGCTCTACGATGCCACGCACACCCTGCCTCACGCTTGGCTTCACAAGGTCGACCGCGCGAGCATGGCGGTTGGGCTCGAGGCGCGATCGCCGTTTCTCGATCGAAACGTGCTCGAGTTCGCGTTCTCGCTACCCCTCGACATGCGCCTGCGAGGCAGTCGAAAGAAGTACATCGTGAGGCGGCTCCTCTCCGAATACCTCCCGGTGCAGCTCATTGAGCGTCCGAAACAAGGGTTCACGGCGCCGGTTGGGCAATGGCTACGGAACGAGCTTCGCAGCACCGTGCGGGAGCGTTTGAGCCGCGACACGGTTCGAAGGCGAGGCTTTTTCGAGCCTGCGCGGGTCACCCAACTCGTGGACGAGCACCTCAGCGGTTCGCACGATCACGCTCAGTTGTTGTGGGCACTGCTCGTACTGGAGTGGTGGATCTCGCACCACCTCGAGGGAGACGCAGTAGACATGTTGGTTTGACAACTCTCTACGGTTCCCATTGAGCGCGGCCCTCGGCGAGATACCAGGCGTAGGTGCGATCGAGTCCTTCATCGAGCGACGTGCGGGCCGAGAAGCCAAACCTCTGTGTAGCCTTCGACACGTCGAGTTTACGTCGAGGCTGTCCATTGGGTTTGGACGTGTCCCATACGATGCGCCCCTCAAAGCCGACGAGGGCCCGGATCCTCTCCGCTAGGTCGCGAATGGAGGCCTCAGTAGCCGACCCAATATTCACCGGCTCCGGCGAGTCGTATCGCTCCGCCGCGAGGACCACGGCCTCGGCTGCGTCGGTGATGTAGACGAACTCCCGCGTCGGGCTGCCATCTCCCCACAACGTGACCTCGGAGGCCCCGGCCTCCTTGGCCGCGAGGAACTTCCGAATCATCGCCGGGATTACGTGGCTACTCGCGAGGTCGAAGTTGTCGTGGGGACCATACATGTTGACCATCAAGAGGTGGACACCATTGAGACCGAATTCGGTCGCGAACGATTGCGTGAGGACGAGCATCATGCGCTTGGAAATGCCGTACGGCGCATTCGTTTCCTCAGGGTAGCCGTTCCAGAGATCCTCCTCTCGAAAGGGGACCTCGGTGAATTTTGGATACGCGCAGACCGAGCCTATTCCGACGACCTTCTGGACGTTAGCAGTGCGTGACGCCTCGAACACGTGACAGGCCATGAGCGTGTTGTCCCGAGCGATACTTCCGGGGTGGCTCCGCATGTATCCGATGCCCCCGCCGGTCCACGCGATATGGATGACGACATCGGGTCGCGTCTCGGCAAAGAGCGCCCGTGTTTCCGTCCAATCTCGAAGGTCGTGTTCACTCGAACGAAACGTAATCGGTTGAACGCCCCGCGCCTCCAGTGCCTGAACCACGTGGCGACCGAGGAAGCCGTACCCTCCGGTGACGAGCACCCTCGCACTCTGCAAGTTCATTGGCCGTTGTCCTCGAGGGCGAGATCGTGCCGCATCATGCGATCGACAAGCTGCTCGAACGTGACTTTGGGCTCCCAACCCAATTTCTCGCGTGCCTTGGTCGCATCGCCAAGAAGCAAGTCTACTTCTGTCGGCCGGTAAAGACGCGGATCGATGCGGACTCGAACTTCGCCAGTCTTGGAATCGTAGCCTTCTTCCTCCGACCCATCGCCGCGCCACGCAAGATCGATACCCACGTGTCGAAACGAAGCTTCGGCGAACTCTCGAACGCTATGAGTCTTTCCGGTCGCAAGGACATAGTCGTCGGGCTCTGGCTCTTGCAACATCCGCCACATTCCTTCGACGTATTCCTCGGCGTGACCCCAATCGCGCCGCGCGTCGAGATTGCCGAGGTACAGAGTGCTCTCGGCGCCTCGCGCAATCCTAGCGACGACCCGAGTGATCTTCCGTGATACGAACGTCTCGCCGCGCCGCTCCGACTCGTGATTGAAGAGAATGCCATTGCATGCGTAGAAGCCGTAAGCTTCACGATAGTTGATGGTAATCCAGTATCCGTAGAGCTTCGCAGCGGCGTATGGGCTGCGCGGATAGAACGGCGTGGTCTCACTCTGCGGCGCCTCGGCTGCCTTGCCAAAGAGTTCGCTGGTGCTCGCTTGGTAAAACCGTGTCGAATCGCTAAACCCAGCGACACGGATTGCCTCCAAGAGGCGAAGCGTCCCGATGGCGTCGGCGTTCGCCGTGTACTCCGGAATCTCGAAAGACACGCGCACATGGGATTGTGCTGCCAGATTATAGATCTCGTCAGGTTGGGTTTCGCGGACGATGCGAAGCAAGTTCGTGGAGTCCGTCATATCACCGTAGTGAAGATGAAACCTGGCATCGGGCACGTGCGGATCCACATAGAGATGGTCGATGCGCGCGCTGTTCAGCGATGACGCGCGGCGCTTTACGCCATGAACGTCGTAGCCCTTTTGAAGCAGCAGCTCAGCCAAGTAGCTGCCGTCTTGCCCCGTGATTCCTGTGATCAATGCTGTTTTCACGCCGCCTCGAATATCGGGCGGGCACCATGGCGGATATCATCCGCGAATTCAACTCTGCTCGACGCAGACAGGCGCGCTATATTCGCGCGGGACGCGCGATGAGAATTGCTCAGGTTTGTTTCGGTCGATACCCGTCGCCGGTCCACGTAGGTGGCGGAGACGTGCGGCGATGGCAAGACCTGTGCACGCTCACTGCGCTCGGCCACGACGTCCACGTGATCGTGGGCGACCCTAGCAACGACAGGACCCAGGAGCTCGACCAATTGGCCAGCTCCGTGTCTGTTCTTCGATCCGGATCTCTGTCGACAGGCACCCCGAAATGGATCGCGAGTCGTCTGTTCAACCCAACTACCCTCGCGTTGGCGCGGCCCAACTTGCGGGGACTGCGAACGGCAGTGCAGGGAACTCTTCGGGGAGTCGGCCCCGAAGTGGTGTGGGCAGAGGAGGCGATTGCCGTCTTGCTAGCATCGGGTGGTGCTCCGATCGTGCACAGCCACCTCGATTTCCTCTACAAACTGAAATCCGTGCGACGACGCTCATTCGCCGGCGCGGAACGCTTTCGTCGCCCCGACGCGCTCTCCCGGCGGAAGCTGGAAGCACTCGAACTTGATGTATGCAGAAAATCCGCGCACACCATGTGCGCCTCCCGGTCAGAGGCCGAACTGTTGACCCAAGAGGGTATACCCGCATCGTACGTGCCCGTCGCGGGGCCGACGACGCCGATGCCCGACTTCTCCCGCCTCTCCGCAGGTCGCTTGTTTCTCTTTGGCAACCCGAACACGGCGATGAGGGCAGCTAGGCACGATTTGAAAACGCGCGTTTGGCCCGAGGTCGAGCGAAGTGGCTTGGCTTTCGATTGGCACCAGCTCGGCAAAGTCCCGCGCCAGGGCGGGGATCCATCGTGGGACTGGCTGGAAGAGCACTTCACGATTCACGGGTTCGTCGACGAACTCGGCGATCTATTTCTTCCGGGCGACGCATCGATCATGCCCTACCCCTTCGACACGGGAGGCCGCGCGAAGTTCGCAGTAAGCGCCGGCTACGGAGTCATCAATGTCGCGTACGAAAAGACTTTCGAGTGTTCGGATGAGTTCACACATGGCATCGACTGCTTGGCAGCCACCGACCCAGGTCACTTCGTCGAACTCCTTCGTGAGCTCGTGTCCGACGAGGCGATGCGACTGCGCCTCGCCCAAGGCTCACGGCTAGTGTATGAGGAGCGATTCACCATGGACGCGCTGCACGAAGACTACGCGCGAATCCTGTCGTCGGCGTTGGGGCAGCAACATGGTTCCGACGACGGAGGAGACGACCCGGCAAACACGCGTCCTCATGGTTGACCCTGCAAGTCGTCTGCGCTACCGAGCGCCGATGTGTGAGGTCAGACGGTGAGCCCATCGGCGCGCGCAATTGCGTTTTACCTCCCGCAGTTTCACCCAATTCCCGAGAACAGCGAGTGGTGGGGCGAAGGGTTCACAGAATGGACCAACGTGCGACGTGCGAGACCGCTCTTCGCTGATCACTATCAGCCACGCATCCCCACGGAGCTCGGCTACTACGACCTCCGATCGACGGAAACCCGCGAGGCGCAGGCCGATCTCGCGCGCTCACACGGAGTCGAAGGGTTCTGCTACTGGCACTACTGGTTCGCTGGACGGCAACTCCTCGAGCGTCCGTTCCAGGAAGTACAGTCGAGTGGACGCCCAGACTTCCCGTTTTGTCTCGCGTGGGCCAACCATAGTTGGACGGCGTCCTGGGTTGGTCGCCCATGGGAACTGCTGATCGATCAGACCTATCCTGGGCACGAAGATTACGTCGCTCATTTTGGGGCACTCATCGATACGTTCGCCGACGATCGCTACATCAAGGTCGACGGAAAGCCACTGTTCGTCGTGTTCCGCCCCGACAAGCTACCGAGCGCTCCGCGGTTCGCTGATTGCTGGAGAGAGCTGGCGCACAAGGCCGGGTTCAAGGGCTTGCATCTCCTCGGTATTCTTAACGCCGATGTCGACCCCGCATCCCTCGGGTTCGACGGAGGCATCCACAAAGGCATCGGGCATCTGCTCTCGTTTCTTCCAGGGGAAGTACGACGACGGCTCGAGCAGCGGCGGCGTGCAAAAGTGCTGCTCGAACGACCGCGAATTGCCGGCTTCCATCAGGCGGTAGCCCGGGCCGGTCGACCTTCATCGACGGCCATGCTGGGAGCGCTTCACGATCGCGTGAGCGGCCGCCTTCTGCTCCCGTCGGTCGCGACCTACGAAGAACTGGTCGAGTCGGCCGAGAGACAGCTACAGCTACGGGACGACCACTACCCATGCGTCGTACCCAACTGGGACGACACTCCTCGAATCGGTCGATGGGGCTCGGTCATACACGAGTCGACGCCAGCGCTGTTCGCCAACCACCTCCGGCACGCGCTTCGACTAATCGAGGAACGTCCCCCCGAACAGCGCCTGGTGTTTCTCAAGTCCTGGAATGAATGGGCAGAAGGCAACTATCTCGAGCCGGACGAGCGCCACGGCCGAGGGTATCTAGAAGTCATTCGTTCAGAGATTTTCAAGTAGCAGCCAGCCCAAAACCTGTGGCGTTGGGCTTCTCGAACGGCAGGTTGCGGTCACCGGTCATGCCAATCAACGTGAGGGAAATGTTCGCGAAAGCTACGAAAGGGGCCCGCCGCAGAGCCTGGGAAGCGCGTCAGACGATTCATCGCCTCGGGACGAAGGTGTCCGTGAAGGGGCAAGGCAACCAGCTCGATGTTCGTGGAGCACGACTTCGCCATGTGGAAATCTCCATCGACGGCAACGACAACGTCATTCGCTTCCACCCGACCTGCAATCTCACCCGGACTTCCCTTCAGCTCGTGGGCCACGGACTTCGCGTGAACCTCGGCGAGAATGTGAAGATTTCGCGGTCCGCCGAGTTCCGGGTTGCGGGCGCCGGTGCCTTTATTGAGCTTGGGCGCGACTGCACCGTAGAGCATGCCCTTTTCATCGCCAGGGGCACGACCGGGATCCGCGTCGGTCCGGACTGCATGTTGGCATATGATGTCGAGATCCGTACGACCGATTCCCATTCCATCATCGATGATGCGACGGGCCAGCGAATCAACGAGGACCAGAGCGTTCAGATCGGGCGACATGTCTGGCTTGGGGCGCGCACCACGGTGCTCAAAGGCGTGACGATCGGTAGCAACAGCGTGATCGCAACCGGTGCAGTGGTCTCGAGAGATATCGGCGAAGGCGTCGTTGCTGGAGGCATTCCAGCGCGTCCGCTGAGAAGCGGGGTCCGCTGGGATCGGCGCCAGACCTGATCGGGGGACTGCGGTGGTGAGTGAGCTCGACCAGCGCGGGGCGGTGCACGGTGTCCTCTGGACCGCGGCCCAGACCCTCGGCGTGCGCCTATTCTCGTTCGCAGTATTCATTCTGCTTGCGCGGCTGCTGACGCCTTCGGACTTCGGTCTGCTTGCGATTGCGGGGGTGTTCGTCACGTTCGGCGACGCCCTGGTGTCGCAGGGTTTTGGTACGGCGATCACGCAACGCGACGAGATCGAGCCCGCACACGAGTATACGGCGTTCTGGACTAACCTCGGACTGGCGCTGACCTTTGCTGGGGCCATGTGGATCTCGGCACCCTGGATCGCCGGGATGTTCGGCAACCAGGATCTCACCGGCGTGGTCCGCTGGCTCAGCCCCGTGCTCGTGCTGCGAGGGGCGGTGGCTGTCCCAATAGGACTTCTGCAACGGCGCTTTGCGTTCCGCGTGCTGGCGATCCGCTCCCTCACTGCAGCGCTCGTTGGCGGCATCGCAGGCGTGGCAGCAGCGCTCAGCGGGCTCGGCGTCTATGCGCTTGTCGTGCAACAGCTTGTGGGGGCCGCGGCCGACGCTGTCGTGGTCTGGAGCGCAGCGGCGTGGTGGCCACGGTTCGTCTTCTCCGTCGCGCGCCTGCGTGAACTCCTCGCGTTCAGTTCATACTTGCTCGGCTCCGGACTGCTCGGCATCGTGAGCCGACGGGCGGACGACTTTCTCATCGGCCTTCTTCTCGGTGACTTTGCGCTCGGCATTTACGCGGTCGCCTACCGAGGTCTTCAAATGCTCGAGCAAGTCCTCGCTAAGACGGGCTCGGTCGTTGCGCTTCCGGCATTCTCGAGACTGCAGGGGCAGACGGACCGTCTGCGTGAGGCCTTTTACCAGTCGACTCGTGTTGCCAGCGTTCTGGGCATGCCGATCTTCGTCGGCGTCTCAATGCTCGCGCCAGTCGGCGTCCCCCTCGTATTCGGAGAACAGTACCAACAGAGCGGCGAGGTGCTGGCCGTGCTTGCCCTGATCGGCATCGTACACTCCGTCACATACCTCGATTACGCAGTCTATGTTGGAGTGGGTCGCCCCGACATCATACTAAAGCTCCTGTTCGTAAGGACTGTGGCGAACGTCGTATTGTTTCTCGTCGTCGCCCAATTCGGAATCGTCGCCGTGGCGACTGCCTACGTCTGCCGTGCATATGCGCTATGGCCTCTGAACCTGTACGCGCTGCGAATCGCAGCAGATGTCTCACCGCGAAGCTACGCGATGAATTTGGCTCCGGCCTTGTCGGCTTGCGCCATTATGGCGATGGCTATTTGGGGCGCGTTGCAGCTGCCCTTGGGAGACGTCGCGCTGGTATTGACTTGCATCCTCGTCGGCGCAATCGTCTACGTGTTCGCATTGAGCCGGTTGGCACCTGGCGTTCTCCGTGACATTCGGTTGAAGCTCGGCCTCGTTCTTCGCCGTGAACCCTAGCAGCTCGATACGCTCAACGGCCGTGACGCGACCTCCTCGATGATGAACCACGCCGAAACCACAGGGCAGCCCGAGGTCGACTTCCTTCTGATAGGCGCGCAAAAGTCAGGAACCACTTCGCTCTGGCATCACATCGCGGCACATCCCGCGACGTTCGTTCCTGCGACCAAGGAAGTTGAATTCTTCAGCGACGCCCGGCGGTTCGAGAAGGGAATCGACTGGTACTGGCGAACGTACTTTGATGGATCACCACGAGACGCTTGCAAGGGAGAAGCGACGACTCAGTACATGATGTTTCCGGAGGTGCCGGCTCGAATCCGTGACGCATTTCCGCGCGTCAAACTGATCGCTTTGCTCAGAAATCCAATTAGCCGCGCCCAATCGCATCATCGAATGAGCTCGATGCGTGGGCACGAGTCACGAAGCTTTCGGCAAAGCATCGACAGCTTGCTGTCGGACGGCGACCAAAACCAGGGACTGATCGACTCCGACCGCGACTACCTCCGGCTTGGCGAGTATGGGCGGATCCTCACCGATTATCTTGCGCACTTCCCTCGAGAGCAATTGTGCGTGCTCTTCACCGAAGATCTCGAACGCGACCCGATTCGCCTTAGCCGTCAGGTCTACGAGTTTCTCGGAATCGACCCCACTTTCCGCCCGGAGACCATCGACAAGCGGTTCAATGTCAGCGGTAGGCAAGCTTTTCCCCAGGCCACCGAATTTGTACGCAGAGCCGTCGGCAAGGCCAGGCGATTGCCTCTTCTCGATCGCCTTGTCTCTCAAGATCGCTACGAAGCGTTCAAGTTCTGGACGCGAACCGAGCTCCAGGTCAGGGTGCCGCCCAGTGACATCCTCGATGAGTCCTCGCGCTCGCGGCTAGCCGAGTACTTCGCGCCGGACGTCGAGCAACTCCGAAACGCATTTGGCGTCGTTCCCCCCTGGCCCGAGTTCACGAGCCGCGATACGAACCCCGGACGATGCGAGTCTTAGGTCTCATCCCCGCACGCGGCGGCTCCCAGGGCGTTCCGCGAAAGAACGTTCGCCCCCTCGCGGGGACGCCGTTGATCGGATACACGATCAACGCGGCACTGGATGCTTTGCGCGTCGACCGCGTGGTTGTCAGCACCGACGATGGAGAAATCGCGGAGACCGCGAGGTCGCTCGGTGCGGAGGTACCGTTCATGCGCCCCAGCACCCTCGCGCAGAACGACACGCCCATGCTGCCTGTCATCGTTCACGCCCTGAGAAGCCTTCAGGCCGAGGGATGGAAAGCCGAGGCGGTCTGCCTACTCCAGCCCACGTTTCCTTTTCGACGCGCCGACGAAATCGACGCATGCGTAGATGCGTTCGAGAGCCAAGTGGCCGACTGCCTGATTTCGGTGCACCGCGTGCCCCACCAGTTCAACCCCCACTGGGTCTTCCTTGAGAATCCCGACAAATCTCTCGTCCTGGCGACTGGCGAGCAGGAACCAATCCCGCGACGCCAAGAGCTTCCCTCTGCGTTTCATCGATCCGGCGCAGTCTACGTGTCCCGGGCCAACGTGATCTTGGGCCAAGGATCGCTCTATGGAGAGCGGGTCATTGGCTATGAAACCCCGGCAGACACCGCGTGCAACATAGATACGATGGACGACTGGGCCCGGGCAGAGGCAATGATAAAGGGTCTGCCGACCGATGCCTGAAGGCACGCGTCTCTATACGTTCTTCTCAGTTCACGAGAAGCTGTTCCATCCGGTGCACCAACACCTTCGGGATGACTATGGTGTTGACGCCTTCGGGGGGATGGTGTGGGGTGAGAATCAGGCGTCGTTCCTCGCGCAAACCGACATATCCTACGATCCGCTCCTCGTGTTCACGCGCGATGTTCTCGATCATGAGGCCACGTCGCCCGACTTAGAGTTTCTACAAGACCGGGAAGCGCGGTATGGGGTGCCGATCCACCGGATGCTTTGGTCAGAGCGTCACCTCCTAGAAGGTCGCAGCTACGACCAAGTGCTCAGCTTGGCATGCCAAATTTTTCGAGTCGTTGAAAGCGCGTTCGATCGGTTCCAACCGACATTCGTCTTTAGCGAGGACGTGGGATGCCTGACGAGCTACGTCCATCTCGCGGTAGCAAAGGGGATGAATATCCCGTTCTGGCGGGTAGGGAGCGCGCGCATGCCCGGCTTGCTCTCGGTGTACAGCGGCGGCCCCCAGGAATGGAACCTCACCAAGGACAAGCTGCGCGAGATCCGCAGTCGTAGTCTCACTGCCGACGAAAAAGCGGCCGCCCAAGAATTCGTCGACGGCTTTCGCGAGCGTCCGAGGCGCCCAACGGGCATGAGAACCCGAGCAAGCCTGCCCATCGCAAACCGGCAAGACGTCCTGCGCCTCACGCGGCTCGGAAAAGACTACAGAGCGGATCCGAAGAACCCCACCCTGACGGCTCCCTCGCGAGCGCTCTGGCAAAGGGCGACACGGCTTGGCCGGAGTGGAGTGTCCCATTCGTTCGGATACTTCGATAAGCCCGTCCGCGACGAGCGCTACGTGCTCTATCCCATTCACTTTCAACCTGAGGCGTCTACGCTAGTCCAAGCGCCGATGTACCTTGATCAAGTGGCCCTGGTCGAGGACATCGCCAAGAGTTTGCCAGTAGGCCATTGGCTCTACGTGAAAGAGCACGTCAGCAACCGCGGCAGGCGGTCATTAGATTTCTATGCCCGGCTTCGCGACACGTTGGGGGTCCGACTACTTGGCCCTGACGAAGACACGTGGGCACTCATTCGAAACGCGTCCGCCGTCGCGGTCATCACGGGAACGGTCGGATGGGAGGGCCTCTTGTTCGGAAAGCCCGTGATCACGTTCGGAGACGTTTTCTACAACGAGTGCGGGCTCACATATCAAGCCGGGTTGCTACCAAAAGACCGATGGCAAGAGGTATTTCGACGCGCGATTAGTCAGCACGAGCATGACGAGACGCAGCTCTTGGAGTTCGTATCGGCGATTCAACAGACTTCGCGGCCCGGTTTTCTCAAGAACCCGAATACCTTCCCTGCGGTCTTGGAGCCCAACAACGTCAAACGGATCGCGGATGCGTTGGCTTGGGGCGCAGGCCTGCAGGCCGCCCCTTAAGAATAGTTCAAGCGCTTCTGAACTCGAGGCGTGATTTGCGATAGAGCCGCCGCAATGCGCTTGCCTGCAGCGCCGTCGCCGTACAGTGGGTCGCTCTCATATCGGCCGTGGGCTGCATGCTGCCGAATCGCTGCCGCGATGGCCGTGCGGTCGTAGTCCACGTCGATGACGTTGGGCCCTCGGTCCCGGCCCGCCTGCCTGGTGCCGATGTTCACCACCGGCACACCGAGGAACGACCCTTCTCGGATGCCGGCGCTCGAGTTCCCTACCAGACACGAGGCGTTGTAAATCACGCGGAGGAAGTCGGCCGGGGCCATGTTCTTGTAGAAGTGGAGGTTCGTCGGAGCGTGAGTCTCGCGAAAAGCGCGAATTCCGCGCGACGTACCGTCCGACCCAGCGTCGGGATTCGGCCAGAACCAGAGCGTCGGAAGCCCCGACTCCATCACGGCGTGCAAAGTCTCTTGGATGTGCGCACGTGCCAACGCGTGTTCCGTAGTCACCGGGTGCTGCAACACGACAAGGTAGTCACTTGAGAGGTCGAGTCCTGCACCCACTCCGCCGTACTTCTGCGCCGGGTCGAAGTCGAGGGCGGGGTGCGCGAGCGCGTCGGCAGCGATGTCGATTGAGGGGCAGCCAGTAACGATGACCGTCTCGGGGTCTTCGCCCATGCGAATCACGCGGGCAGCTGCCTTCTCGGTCGAAACGAGGTGATAGTCCGCCAGCTTCGTCACCGCGTGACGGACCTTCTCGTCGATCGATCCCGTGATCTCTCCGCCCTGAATGTGGACCAACGGGATGTTCATGTAGGCGGCGGCCACGGCCGTGGCAAGAGTCTCGTGTCGATCGGCAATCGACACCACGAAGTCGGGCTGGAGGTTATCGAGCGCGGTCGCGAGCTCAATCATGCCGAGGCCGGTGGTCTTCGCCATGGTGAGCGGAAGCTCTCCCTCGAGCACCATGTAGACCCTGCGAGCAACACGAAATCCATCGCGCTCGATCTCGTCGACTACCGAACCATATCGGTCGAGCAGGGCCGATGCCGCCGCAACGATTTGAAGCTCGATACCCTGCTGATCTCTCAAGGCCTCGAGGGCGCTCCGTATTCGGCTATAGCTCGGGCGCGCGGTGATGACGACGCAGACCTTTCTCACTCCACATCCCCGATGTCCGAGACCTTCAACGGGCTTCCAGCTTCGACAGGCCGCAAGAGGCGCATGCCCACGACTTCGTGCATCTTGCGGGCAGAGATGCCGACGCCAGGCTTCTTCGTCGTGAGGTCGTCCACACTCAGCGTGACGCCAGCGTCGAGGTCCCGCCGCGCCACGATGCTCTTGGTAAACAGGTCTCGCATGTGCGCCATCTCATCCGCGACGGCGTCCTTGTCCACCGGGTGGGCCAGCATGGTTTCAGTCGCGCGGACTCCATCGACGAGGGTCCGCAGTTCCTCGAAGGTGACGGATGCAGGGACATCGGGGCCAAACGATTGACGGCTAAAGGTCACGTGCACCTCGATGAGTTGGGCGCCAAGTGCCGCCGCCGCGAGGGACGGGTAGATCGTTCCGGTATGGTCGGATAGTCCAACAGCAACTCCGAGGTCTTCGCGAAAGCTCTGCATCACGTTCAGGCCGACGCCTTCAAGCGGGCTCGGGTAGGCAGAAGTACACTGCATCACGGCAACCTCGAGCCCTTTGGAGTGCGCCCACTCTACGGCCCAGGCTACCTCTTCGAGAGGGCTCATTCCGGTGGAGAACAGCAGAGGCCACCCGGATTTCGCCAGCCTCTCCAGCATCCAAAGATCAGTAATCTGACCAGACGCGATCTTCCATGCGGCGACGCCAACCTCAGAGAGGAGATCGACGGCTTCTTCCGAAAACGGCGAACTCAGAAAGAAGAGTCCGCGACGATCCGCGTGTTCCTTCAACCCGTGCCATTGCGTGGGCGTGAACTCCATTCGTTTCCAGTAGTCGAACCGGCGATCATCTTGCGAGCTGAACTTGACCCGCCAGGGCTCATCGGGGCTGCTCTCAGCCTCCGCGATGTGGGTTTGGAACTTGACCGCATCGGCACCCGCATCCGCGATGGCGTCGATAAAAGCATGGGCCGTGCCGAGGCTTCCGTCATGTGACTGCCCAACCTCGGCAATCACACGGCAACGACCTGAACGAAGGAATGGACCCAGCACGCGGTTCCCTACCACCCGCCCCGTTTCTACGCCACCCTGTGCGCGCCCTCGATCAAGGATGCCGCCTCACCAACGGTCCCGCGGTATCCTCGAACGGGTCGAATGGAGACCGATATTCCCAGGAGCTCAGGAACTCGACGAGGCGCGCTTCCGAGCAACGAACTAGGAGGAAGCTTCGCCCTCCTCGCGATGCTCGTCGTGTCGCCGCAACTCCTTGGAGGCGTGTTCCCGTGGACGGTCGCGATCATCTGCTTGATGGCTGGCATCACGGGATTGCTGACGAGTCGGCGACTCTCGGCAACCAGCAGCAGGAGAACTCCTGCGCAGCTCCTCGACTGGGCGATGTTCGCCGCTTGGGTCTGGACGGCCTTCCAGCTGGTGCCCCTGCCGCCTTCGGTCATTTCACTGTTCGTTCCAGAGTCGCTCGAGGCGTGGCGTGCGTCGGCGACTCTTCTCGACCGCACGCAACGGTCATGGGTGCCACTCTCGCTCGACCCGGGCGCGACTGTGCTCGAACTCGCCAAGGGGTCGGCGATCCTAGTTGCGTATCTCGCAGCGCGGGCACACGCCTTGAGCGAGCGTCGGGACTGGGTACTCGCAGCGGTCGGTATCAGCGCGGCAACGATGGCGCTGGTGGCGCTGGGTCATCGCCTCGCAAACGCGACTCAAGTCTTCGGCCTCTACGAACCTGTCTACGCGGGCAGCCGCCTCCTCGCGCCACTGATGAACGAGAACCATCTTGCGGGTTTCATGGCGTTGGCCGTACCCGTGCTCGTCGGACTTGCGATCGACGCGAACAGGCGAGAGCTGCAGATCGCGTGGGGGCTATCGGCTCTCAGCTGCGCGATCGTGGGCGTCTTGACCTTCTCGCGAGGCGGAATCGGCGCGCTAGGGCTCGGGCTAGGAATCTTCGCCGCTGGATCGGTGCTGCGTTCTCGTGACCCGTCGAGTCCCCGCCACAGCATGCGAGCCGCAGTTGTCGGCGCCTCGCTCCTTCTTGGAGTTGGTGTCGTGGTCGCACTAACGGGAGATGCCCTCAAGCAGGAGTTCAGCCACACGCACAATCGCATGGCAAAGTTCGAGGCGGCAGAAGCCGCTTTTCCAATGGTCGCCGATCATTGGCTCACTGGGGTTGGACGTGGCGCGTTTTCGGTGGCGTTCGCGGGCGAGCATGGCGGCGCGAAGCGTTTCTTCTATCCCGAGAACCTCCTCGTTCAATGGACCTCCGAGTGGGGTCTCGTAGTCGGACTCGGCCTGCTCCTCCTGATTTCTTGGTCGCTGGCACGCTCGTTTTCGAGAGTTCACGCATACGCCACTCTGGGTGGTGTAGCCGGCCTCGCGGCCCTCGGCGTGCAACAGCTGGTCGACTTCTCACTGGAACTCGTGGGCGTCGCCGTGGTCGCAGCCGCTACCCTTGGGGCGGTCGGGAGTTCTGTGATTACCGGTCGCCTTGTATCCGTCCGGTGTATGCTGCTCGTTTCATCGGCGTTGGCGATCGGAGGAGCAGGAGCCGCGGGAGCTCTCCATGAACGCGACACGGCGACGCTAGAGCGCGCTCTCACAGCCTCGCTGGCTCGTGGCGACCTAGCTACGACTCAGCGTTTGGTCGAAGAGGGACTGTCCCTGCACCCAGCCGAACCAACTTTCGTGTTGGTCGGAGCAGAGCTCGCGCTTCGAAGCGGAGACCCGGCGACGGGGCCATGGATCAATCGCGCGCAGCAACTCGCGCCAGGGTGGAGTGCACCGCATCTCCTCGCTGCCCGCTGGCTGTCTTCGATCGGCAAGACCGATCAGGCCCTCGTCGAACTCCGTGCTGGCGAAGAGAAGCACCCGGGAAGCATGGTACAGTTGATGTGCTCGCTGCTGGAACACCAGCCGAGCCTCGACCTCGTCCTCCGGGTGACGCCGCCGGGAATCGAGGGCGGCCTTTTTCTCGATAGGGTCGCGCGCTGTTTGCCCTGGTCAGACCCGCTTGCGGCGGAGATCGACGTGCGGGCTCTCGATCGAGATCCGGGGCTGAACGGTCCGACGCTGCGACAGGCGCGCCGCATGACACTCGCGGGCAACTCCGAAGGTGTCATCGCAATGCTGGAGGCACGCCCGAGTCTGGACAGTTCATCGACCCTCATTCTCGCCGAGGCCTACCTCCGTGACGATCAGGCGGGAAAAGCCCAAGCAACCATCGCGCCCTTCCTCGAGACGCCAGAGCCATCGGAACGGGTACTGCGAGTCGCGATCGCGGCCGCGATCGCGAGCGGACGAGACGCCGACGTCGATTCTCTCGCCTCGCGGCTCAGGTCCCGCGCAAACGGACGAATCGAGCCTATCGCAGAGGTCGATCTCTACATTGGCGACCGCTACGAAGCCGAGGGGCGAATGCGCTTGGCGCTCGCGGCGTACCGAAGGGCCAACCGCGTGCAGGAGTCGCGTCGGAGCCTCGAGTCGGTTGCGCGCGCCTCCAATGCGACAGGGGATACTGTGGGGGCAATACTGGCGTATCGGACGCTTTGCCGAAAAAGCGGTGGCTCCGGGCCTGCGTGTGTCAGCGCGCAAGAGCTCGAAAGAACTGCGAAACCTGCGCCTTAGCTTGACGCCGACGTCGACAGCGCAAAGGCTTCAACTAAGTGAAGCACTTGAACCTCGATACGGATTCCCGCGGACCGCAGATGAGCAGTGAGCCATCCGTCGCGAAGGCGCTTCGCGAAGCGGTCATGCGCTACCGCGGCTGGATCATCCTCGTCGCCGCGATCGTGACTGTGTTGGCGACCTTCGTCACGCTTCGCATGCCGAAGGTCTACAAAGCGGTGACGACCCTCGAGTACGACCCTGATCCGTCCAACCCACTCGGCAGTCAGGTCGAAGGGTTCTCAGACGTGTCCCGCTTTCTTGCGTCGCGAGAGTTCTTCGAGACCCAGAACCTCGTGATGCAAAGTCGCGCTGTCTCGGAGCGTGTTGTCGAACAGCTAGGGCTCCAAGCGAGCGCGGACTTCTTCGGTCAAGCGGACAACCCAGACTGGAAGCCCGTTTCCGTCGCTGCCGCCGCGGGGAGGCTTCAGTCGAAGATCAGCGTGGACCCCATCAAGGAGACCCGATTGATCCGTCTTGCCGTCCGCGACCACGACCCCGAGCGGGCCGCCACACTGGCGAACGCGATCGTGGCAGCCTACATCGAGAAAAGCCTCGAGGATCGTCTCGGCACGACCACGGCAGCTGCGGACTGGTTGGCGCAGCAGGTGGAATCGACAGGCGGAGCTCTCGTAAACGCGGAAAACGCGCTGCATGATTTCAAACAGCAGCACAACGTGTTGTCGCTCTCGCTCGA
Source organism: uncultured delta proteobacterium (assembly GCA_963845195.1). Lineage (GTDB taxonomy): Bacteria > Myxococcota_A > Polyangia > Polyangiales > Houyiibacteriaceae > SG8-38. The sequence goes on along the minus strand of CAWJRH010000004.1, from coordinate 153,643 downwards.
AGACCGACAAAGCCTCCTCGCTCAAGAAATCCGAGAGTACAACGAGAGGCTCACGAATACTCGCGCACACCGCATCGAACTCGAAGCGCATCTCGCAAGGCTCAACGCTGCGCGGGAGGACCCCGAGGCGGTGCAGGAGGGGGAGTCGGACAGCGACTCGGAACTCCAAACCCTACGGACTAGCATTCGAGAGAAGGAAACTGAGAGAGCTTCGCTGTCAGTGCGCTATGGGAATGCCCACCCTGACATTCGCGGTCTCGACAGCGAGATCGCATCCCTTCGGAAGTCGCTTGCAGGTCAGATCGGCGCCATGGTCAAGGTCGCGCAGGGCAACTTGCTGGAGGCCAAGGCGGTGGAGGACGGGCTCAGCAAGGCTCAGGAGCGCGCTCAGCAAGCAGGCCTCGAGCTGAATCGCCGCGAGATCGAGTACTCCCGACTGAGTCGAGAACAAGAGACTAATTCACAGCTGTACCAGTTGCTGTTGCAGCGCACAGCGGAAGCCGATCTGACGCGACTTCTTCATACGACTCACCTTCGGATCGTGGACCGCGCTTTGGTGCCAGGATCCCCGGTGTCTCCAGTCATTCCGCTCAACGTAGCGGCGGGCCTCTTGTTGGGACTGCTGCTTGGGCTCGCGCTTGCCTGGCTTCTGCACTGGCGAGACCGAAGCATTCGAAGCGTCTCGGACGTCGAAGACATCGGCGTGACCGTGCTCGGTGTGCTCCCCGGCATCCCCGAGGCGACCGAGGTCCCGGGGCGGACGCGCGCTGTCTTCCGTGGAGGAAAGTCGCCGGGAGTCCGCTCAAGCCACGCGGGCAGCATCATGCGTACCAACCCGATGTCGGCTGCCGCAGAGGCGTGCCGAACCCTCCGTACGAACCTCACCTTCATGTCGGTAGATACGCCGCTCACCACACTCGTCGTCACGAGCGCCAGTCCGAAAGACGGCAAGACCGTCATCGCCACCAATCTCGCGATCGCGTTTGCGCAGGGCGGGCAGCGGGTCCTACTGGTGGACGCGGATTTGCGAAGACCGCGGGTTCATGAAGAACTCAAACTCAAGAATCACCGCGGTCTGACGAACGTCTTACTTGGTGAACACCGAGTGGCTGATGTCACGCAAAGCACCGACGTCGACGGCCTATCAGTCCTGACGGCGGGGCCGATCCCACCGAACCCGGTCGAGCTCCTCAGCACGTCGAGTTTCAAGCGATTCCTCAGCGAGGTCGCGAAAGACTACGACAAGGTGATCTTCGACAGCCCACCAGTGCGTGCCGTCACTGACGCGGCCGTTCTCGCGCCCCAATGTCAGGCCGCGATGCTGGTAGCGCGCGCAGGGGTCTCCACACGGGACGAAGTTCTCTCGGCCGTGCGGCGTCTCAGGGACGTCAATGCGAACATCGTCGGTGCAGTCTTGAACGATGTGACACTCGACGATCGAAAAGGTGGCGCGTACGGTGGGTACTATCACTACGCGCAAAGTGACGGCTACGGCGCTCAGTCCGACAACAGCCGGCACAACCAGACGGCCGCCTAACTGCAGCCGTTGGGTACTGGCTCAAGAGCTTTCACGGCGCGGGCAAACCGGGCGTCTCGTGCCCCTTGCGCGACACGCAACAGAGGCCGATCGCGCCGCCATCGTTCCCGCTCGCCTCGGGGCACTCTAGCGAGCGCGGCCTGCATGCGCTGACCCTCGAGAACCGCGGTGAGATTCGCGTAGACGCCATGGAGAGCGATATGGACTCGAGGATCAAGCGGTGGTTCGTCCCGAAGCCGCTGGAGAGCGACTAGCCCCGCGCTCAGCTCGGCGATCAGCGGGGTCGATGCCTGGGTCCGCCGCAGCAGTCCTATGAGATACCCGAGTGTGGCACCAAAGACGTGGATGTCCTCGATCGTGCGAAACGGTTTCACGTAGTTCAGGTAGCCGTCCCCTGGAAGCCGTTCGTCAACCGACACCACGACGTTCTGGAATCGAACCGCCGCGTGGGGCACCTCCGGGACGAACGAGATAGTAGGAAGTTCCTCGAGCTCGACGCCTTCACGACTCGCGGGGATCTGGACGACGGCAAGCTTGGGCCGCCCGTCGGGTCGCTCCCCGACGCGGGCTGAGACGAGGAGTGTTTTGGCGAGAGTGCCGAACGTGACGAAACCTTTTGTTCCGCGAAGCACGAGTCCCCCCGCTTCCTCCGTCAAAGTCGTTTCCGTCGCGCGTGGCGTATTGCCCTGGGCCTCCGTCACGCAAATTGCGGTTGGAAAGGTCGCGCCGTCGACCAACTGCTCGAGAGCGGCGGGGTAGCCCAACGAAAATGCGAACCCGAGGCGATCTGTCGTGGAGGCCACGTGCACCGCCGCTTCGAATGGCGCAATACCGTCTGCGCGCGCGCCGGCATATGCATCCCATACGTTGCGAAGACTCGACCTCAGCTCCGCGGGAGCCTGATCTGTGAGCACGTTCAGGAGCGAGAGCGCTTCGTCAGCCACGGCTCCAAGGTAGCACTCGATTGTGGCCCCCAACGCGCAGCAACGATATCCCGTTGCCGACGCCATTTCGTCAGCGACATCTCGTTGACTGGCCTTACAAACACAAGGATAACTAGCAGTCCTGGGTGGCACGGTGCGTGCTTTGACTCCAGGTACCCCACAACACGGAGGATATGGAAATCATGGCAGAGCTGAAGGGCACGAAGACCCACAAAAACCTCAAAGACGCTTTCGCAGGCGAGTCGCAGGCCAACCGCCGCTACCTCTACTTCGCCAAGGTAGCTGACGTCGAGGGTTACCCCGAGGTCGCCGGCAACTTCCGTGAGACCGCAGAGGGGGAGACCGGGCATGCGCACGGCCACCTCGACTACCTCAAGAAGGTTGGCGACCCGGCAACGGATCTCCCGATCGGCGATACCACTCTCAACCTCGCCGCAGCCGTCGCGGGCGAGACGCACGAGTACACCGACATGTACCCCGGTATGGCGAAGACAGCCCGCGAAGAAGGATTCGGCGAAATCGCCGACTGGTTCGAGACCCTCGCCAAGGCCGAAAAGTCCCACGCGGGCCGCTTCCAGTCGCTTCTCGACGACATCTCGTAGGCAAGCAGGCGCGTGAGCGAACAACCGGTCAAACGACAGATCTCTTACGCGCCGACGGAGGGGTTGAGCTACGACCCCACCGAAGCGAAGTATTGGGACGAAGACGCGCTCGGCCAGGAAGTCGAGCGCGTCTTCGAGGTCTGTCACGGCTGTCGCATGTGCTTCAAGTACTGCGACTCGTTCCCGATTTTGTTCTCGGCAATCGACGACGAGCACGACGGCGACGTCCGAAAGATCACTCCGCTCGACACAGAGCGTGTCATGGACGCCTGCTTTCAGTGCAAGCTCTGTGAAGTGCAGTGTCCTTACACACCGCGCGACGGCCACGAATTCCAGCTCGATTTCCCCAAGCTCGTGCACCGCTATACGGCGATCAAGCACAAGAAGGGCGAGCAAGACCACAAGCTCCGGCTGAAGCTGCTCGAAGACCCGGACCGCGCAAGCGCCTTTGCGCGAGCGAGCCTTGGCGTCGCCAATGTGATGAACCGTGTGAGCGTGCACCGTTGGTTCATGGAAAAACTGGTCGGCATCGACCGTCGCAAGCTGCTGCCCGACTTCGCGCAAACGACGTTCGAGTCCTGGGCCAAAGGCGCCGGGCTCACCGACAAGGGTCCGGGCGGCGAGGCGGTGCTTTTTCAGACCTGTTACGTGCAGGGCAACGAACCGCAGATCGGCATGGACACAATCGAGGTCCTCGAAAAGAACGAAGTCGACGTCCGGTGCGAGCGCGGTCTCGAATGCTGCGGGATGCCCGCGTGGGAAGGCGGCAACCTTGAGCTGCTGCGCAAGAAGGCCCATCACAACCTCGACAAGCTCATGCCCTACGTCGACGCGGGCGCGAAGGTAGTGGTGCTCAACCCGACCTGCTCGATGATGCTGCGCCGCGAATGGCCCGAGCTTCTCGAAGGCGAAGACCGCGAGCGTGCAAAGAAGCTCGCGGGGGCGGTGGCCGACTCGGGCGAGTTCCTGTGGTCGCTTCGTAAAGAGCCACGCTTCAATACCGACTTCAAGAGTTCGCCGGGTACCCCGGTCGCCTATCACGCGCCCTGTCATCTGCGCACCCAAGGCGTCGGGTTCAAGGGCCGCGATCTCCTCCGGAAGATCCCCGACGTCACACCGACCACGGTAATGGAGTGCTGCGGCCACGACGGCACGCACGCAATGACCGTCGAAGGCTTCGAGTATTCGATTCGAGTCGGCAAGAAGGCGTTTGACGGAATGGCCGAGGCCGACGCGGAGATCTGGGCCACAGACTGCCCTCTCGCCGCGATCCAGTTCCAGCAGCATGCAGGCGTCAAGCCCATGCACCCGATGTCCATCCTCGCGCGCGCTTACCGTGAAGACGGGTTTGACGCGCCGAAGGCTCTGACCCCAGACGCCACACCTGAAGGAGAATCGACATGAAGCCCGTCGAACGTTCTGAGATCCTCGATTTCGTCACCTACACCGAGCGCCGGGAAACAGTTCGTGCCTCCGCCCTGCATGCCAAGTCCGAGCGACGCGTTCTGGTCGGCGAGCACTTCACCTTCCTGTTCGAGAACCACGAGACCGTGCGGTACCAGATCCAGGAAATGACTCGCGTCGAAAAGATCGTGAAAGAAGACGACATTCAGCACGAAATCGACACCTACAACGAGCTGCTGCACGGCAAGGGGACCCTCGGTTGCACGCTTCTCATCGGCATCGACGACGAAGCGGAGCGCGACGAGAAGCTCACCGCGTGGCTTGGCTTGAACGAGCACATTTACGCACGGCTCCCCAACGGCAACCGGGTGAAACCGACTTGGGATCCGCGTCAGGTGGGCGATACGCGACTCTCTTCGGTCCAGTATCTCAGCTTCGAGATGGGGCCTGATGCTCCGGTGGCGATAGGAATCGATATGCCCGGGATCGAGACCGAAACCGAGCTTTCGGACGCGCAGCGCGGAGCACTGCAGAGCGACCTGACATCGGATTGATCCGTCAGACTATCCCGCTCGCCCATTGCGACCGGGAACATTGGCCGTCCGGCGGAGTTTTCATCGGAAAAATCCCCCTCTGCGATGCGATAAGCGCCCGTTGCGCGTTGTCGGCAAGGCTATCCCGCCTTAAGTTCTGCTAACAGGAGACCTTGAATGCTCAGAATTTTGCTGTTTTTGGCCACAAACGTCGCGGTTCTATTCATGGCGGCCATCGCCATGTACGTGCTGACGGCCCTCGGCTTCATCCCGCCCAACGCCCCGTACACCCAGATGCTGATCTGGTGTGCGCTCTTCGGCTTTGGCGGCGCGATTTTCTCTTTGGCGATCTCCAAGTGGGTCGCCAAGCGCTCTACCGGAGCCAAGGTCATCGAGAACCCCACCACCGAAACCGAGCGTTGGCTCGTCGACACGGTGAAGCGGCAGGCCGAGCGTGCGGGCATCGGGATGCCCGAAGTGGCGCTTTACGACTCTCCTGACCCGAACGCGTTCGCGACGGGCATGTTCCGAAACAATGCCCTCGTCGCGGTCAGCACGGGGCTTCTCCGACTGATGAGCCGCGAAGAGGCCGAAGCGGTTCTCGGGCACGAGGTCTCGCACATTGCGAACGGCGACATGGTTACGCTGACACTGATTCAGGGCGTGCTGAACACGTTTGTGCTGTTCATCGCGAGGATCATCGCCAGCCAGTTCGATCGCGGCCGGTTCTTCATCTACATGGCGCTTCAGATGGTCTTTGGAATCTTTGCGAGCATCATCGTCGCCTGGTTTTCGCGTCGACGAGAGTTTCGGGCCGACCAAGGCGGAGCAAGCCTCGAAAGCCCGGCCGCGATGGCTGCCGCACTCAATCGGCTTCGCTCGATGCGCGACGCGCCTTCGCAGCTCCCAGACAATCTCACGGCCTTTGGCATCCGTGGCGAAGGCATGCTGAAGCTCATGGCGACGCACCCTCCCCTCGAAGAGCGCATCGCCAGGCTCCAGGCGATGGACCGATAGCCCAGCGCCCCGCACCCCGAATCAACGTTCGACGGTGACGCCCTTCCAGAACGCGACGTGGTCCTTGATGTTCGCCGCGGCCGTTTTCGGGCTGGGATAGAACCAGGCGGCATTCTCGTTCCGCTTCCCGTCGACGATCACGTGATAATAGCTCGCCGTGCCCTTCCACGGGCAGACCGAGGTATGGGCACTCTTCTCGAAGAACGCCTCTTTAAGCGTTCCCGGGGGGAAATACACGTTTCCATCGACCTCTTCGAATGCGTCTGCCTCTGCGATCACCGTATCTTGCCAGCTTGCTTTCGCCATTAGGCCTCCTTCTTGCCATCACGTACGACCTTGGGTACCACCCGTTTCATGGCCAGGGGGTTTATTTCGGTCTGGCTGCTCGGATTCGCACTGCTGGCGATTGGCTGTGACGAGCCAGTCCCGCCTAGGGTCCGGATCGAGATCGTCCCGGACCATAGGGCCTGTACCGAAGAGGACACCTGTGCGATCGCGCAGACGAGCTGTACGTCGACCGGCTGCGAGTGCGGCGTGGCGGTCAACGCAACACACCTCCTCGATTACCAGAAGCAGCTAGCCGACTGTCGGGGCCAGAAGGAGCTCGCGACCTGCGACATCGAATGCAAGACGCCCTTCGCCAAGTGCTACGAGGGAGTCTGCGTCCTGACCGACGAGCCCGTCGAGCTCTTCAAACGCGGCCGAAGCGTCCGCGATTCCTGCGAGCGTACCGGAGGCGAGTACCTTGGTTGCCCCGACTGCCCGCCGAATACCCGATGCGGTTCGTGCCAGCCGTGTCAGTGTGAGTCGACCGATCGATGGACTTCCAAAGGGTGCAAGGCCGTGGTGACGACCGAGCCGAGGGACGTGCTCGTTGAGCTCCGGCCGGAGCGCGTGTCGCGAGCTCAGCCGCTCAAGACGCGCGTTCACAATGGCGCGAAGCGCTCGATTCGGGTCAAGACCCTTTGCGGCACCCCCTTCTATCGGGCGCGGCGGAAGGAAGACGCCTGGGAGGTGGTCTACGAACTCGTGCCTCGCGGCAAGTGCAAAGAAGGCTCCGTCGGGATCGATCCCGGGGCCAAGCGACCGTTTGTCGTGAAGACTCTGCCGAAGCTCTCCGATCCCGCGGGGCAGCTCGCCGGAACAGGAACCTATCGCTTCGAGCTGATCTACACCGACACGGACCGTGGCTTTCGACAGTACGACACCGTCTATTCGCCGGAGTTCGTGGTCGTCTCGAAACGCGCGCGCAGGTAACGCACGATGTCGGCGCTCTCGGGCATCCAGCGGTCGCGGTTCGCGCTCGTGCATCGAAGCACCGGAACGGTGGCGCGGCCGCGAGCCTCGACCAGCTCTGCCCGGTAGCGACGGTCGGCCCAGACGTCGCGCAGTTCGACTTCAACGCCAAGTTCGTCGATGACGCGGAGGACGCGAACGCAGTACGGGCAGGTAGGCGTGTAGTAGAGCGCTAGTGATTCTTCGGCTTCGCACACATATCGCTCGCAGAAGAACTCCGCGTAGAACTGAGGCCATGGTTCGTGTGGAGCGCGCGCCTGATGTTCTGCTTCTGCAGCCACGAAGGCCACGGTGAGCTCGGTGCGGGTGTGGTCCTCGTCGATGAGTTTGCCGATGGGCTCGAATACATAGTCTGCGTACCAGATCGCCCAGTCGGGATCGGCACCATCGGTCGCGAGGAAGGCTTGATGGTGAGCCTTGCCGGTTTCCTCGAATAGCTTGGTCAGGGCCTGCACCACCTCGTTCACGAGGGTTGCCCTGCCACCTCGAGAAGGCAGACGCTGAACCATTCGCGATCGTCGGTCCAGTGCCCTGCGAGCTGAAATCCCGCACCGGCGGCGAGGTCGACGAACTGGTCGAGACCGTACTTGTGGGAATGCTCCGTCACGATGTGCTCGCCTTCACGAAACTCGAACGCTTCGCCTCCCAAACGAACCGTCTGGTCCTGACGACTGATGAGGCGCATCTCAATGCGACCCTCGCTTTCGATGTACGGAGCGTGATGCCGGAACGACGCCAGGTCGAAGTCGGCCCCAGCAAGATTGACTCGGTTCAGGATGTTGAGATTGAAGGCGGCCGTCACGCCGAGCGCGTCGTTGTATGCGGCCTCGATGATCGCTGGGTCTTTGCGACGATCGATGCCGATCAGCAGGCCACCTTTCGGCCCTACTAGCTCCGCAATCCTACTCAGAAAACGAGAGGCCTCGTGATGCGTGAAGTTGCCGAGCGTACTTCCCGGAAAGAAGGCCACAGTACGCGCGCTTGGACGATGCGGCCGCGGGAGTCTCAGAGTCTGGGTGTAGTCGGCGCAAACCCCGATGAGCTCCATCTCCGGGTAACGATCCGCCAACTGCTGGGTCGATGCTTCGAGGGCAGCACGACTGATGTCGATGAGCACACAGCCTGTCGGCTCGATCAGAGCGTCGAGCAGCTTTTGCGTCTTGAGCCCAACCCCAGAGCCAAACTCGACTAGAGTCGCGTGCGGGCCGATCGCTTTGGCCATCTCATCGACGCTGCGCTCGAGAATGCCGAGCTCGGTGCGGGTTGGGTAGTACTCGGGGAGCTCGGTAATCGCCTCGAACAAGCGGGCACCGAGCGAATCGTAGAAGTACTTGCAGGGCAACGACTTGGGAGTCTTTCGCAGGCCAGTCAGGGCTTCGTCCTTCAAGTCGCCAAGCTTGGGGTGGAGATCGATTACACGAATTCGCTCGCGGCTCTCTAGCGGGTCGAATGCCAGCATGGGTGTCTGTCCTTCAGTCCTGGTGCGCGTTGCGTCGGCTTGGGTGTGGGGTCGTGGTTGGGTGGAGTTAGTCGGAATCGCGAGCCAGGCGAAGGCCACTCAGCTGCCAGCGAGCGTCGGGAGGGAAGAAGTTGCGGTACGTTCGCCGTGCGTGACCGGCGGGGGTGGCAAAACTACTACCGCGAAGGACATACTGCCCGCACATGAACTTGCCGTTGTACTCGCCGATGGCGCCCGTGGCCGGGCGATAGCGCGGATATGGCGCGTAGCTCGACGACGTCCACTGCCAACAGGCTCCGTAAATCCGAGGCTGTGCGGCGTGGGTCCAGGTGGTACGGCCCGCGAGCTGACTGGTCTCTGGTTCTGCTGTTGCAGTCTCCCATTCGTGCTCGGTTGGAAGACGCGCGTCGGCCCAGCGGGCATAGGCATCAGCTTCGTAGTAGCTCACGTGGGTCACCGGATCGCCCGGGCGCAGTGGGCTCAACCCATGCAGGGTGAACACATCCCAGCTGCTCTTCGTCGACAGGCTGGCGTCGTTGCCCTCGGAGCGGAACCAATACGCAGGAGCCTCCCAACCGCTTTGTTGGGCGTGCGCCCATCCTGCGCTGAGCCAAAGGTCCGGACGGTGGTAGCCCCCGTCGTCCATGAACGCCAGATACTCCGCGTTGGTCACCAGTCGCTGCGCAATCAGGAAGGGTTGGAGGAGCACCTCGTGACGCGGGCCTTCGTTGTCGAAACGGAAGCCATCCCCATCGATGCCGATGGGCGTGACGCCTCCGGGGTGCGAGGTCCACCTCATGATGGGACTCTGAGCTGTATCGGGCGACGGGCGGTCGGCGGTTGTATAGGCCGGGAAAATGGGATTGAGCGAAAGCAGGTGCTTCACATCGGTGACGATTAGCTCCTGATGTTGTTGCTCGTGGTGGAGGCCGAGCACGATTGTCTCGGCCGTCTCGTCGTCGACTCCGGCGGCGAGAAGCTCGAGCATGCATTCGTCGACACCCTCGCGGTAGCGGCTGACTTCTTCGAGACTGGGTCGTGTGAGCAGGCCCCGCGAAGGTCGATCGAACTGTTCACCGACGGCGTTGTAGTAGCTGTTGAACAGGACTTCGAACTCCGGGGGAACCCCTGCATCGATGTCGGAGGGGCGGAGCACGAACGTATCGAAGAACCAGGTGGTGTGCGCTCGGTGCCACTTCGTCGGGCTGGCGTCCGGCATGCTTTGCACGCATTGATCCTCAGCGGAGAGCAGCGATGCCAGCGCCTCGGTCTGCGCACGAACACGACGGTAGTCGTTCGCTAACTCGGTCAGGTTCATGCCGCTGTTCATAGATACCGTGAGGAACGGGTCAAGAGCGGCGTTGTTACCAAAAAACCATGAAGACGTCACGGTTGGAATCGCCACCGCCGAGCGTAGCTGAGCAAACAGCAGCTTTACGGGCGAGCGGCGCGCTTCTTCACGGAACCCGAAAGGCTGTCGTAGTACTTCCGCGCGTCGATTGCAGTTTTTCGGAGCCCTTCGTGCGTATTGACGAGCGGTCGATACGCGAGGTCGCGCTTCGCTTTGTCGATCGAAAAAGAGTGGTCGTTCACGCAGAGCCGCACGTCGATGATGCTGAATGGTGGTTTTGGTTTGCCCAGCACCTTGAAGAGACGCTCGCCTGCTGTGGCGACAGCGCTCGCCACCAGCTTCGGAACGCGCACATGCCGCGCTTCCAAATCCATGTGCTGGACCAGCTTCATGCTGAACGCACCGGTATTGATCGGTTGGCCGTCGGTGACGAAGTACGCCTCTCCACAAACGGGAGACCCTTCGAACAGGCGTTCGGCGGCGCGAAGCTGAGCGTCGACCAGGTTGTCGATGTACGTATAGTCCATGACGGCATCGCCGTTGCCGAACGAGATGACCGGGAAGCCCTGCTTCAGGGCCTCGACCATCGGGCCGATCATGATGTGACGCTCGCCTGGACCATAGATGCCTCCGGGGCGAATGGCGCAGGTTAAAAGGCCGCCCTTCCCGTTGGCGTCGAGCACGATTCGTTCCGACTCGACCTTGGTCGCCGAGTAGAGGTCCTTGGACTCGCTGTAGGCGCGGCTCTCGCTGACGTTCCGAGTCTCCGGCCCGCACACCGTCACGACTGAGCTGGTGTGTACCAGCCGCTTCACTCCGCCTTCCTCGGCCGCCTTCAGAAGGACGCGAGTACCCTGAATGTTCACGCTTCGTACCAGTTCGCCCAGAGTCGCCGGCGCGTACGTGTAGGTTTCGATCAACGCGGCCGTGTGAAATATCACATCCACGTTCTCACACGCTGCGGCGACTTCCGACTCGTTCCGAATATCGCCCCGAAACCAACTGAGTTTTGATTCTTCGAACGGTGGCTCCGCGCGATCGAAACCGTGTACGTCACAACCGCGATCGAGAAGTGCTCGGACTAGATTGCGACCGACGAAGCCGGACGCGCCGGTTACGAGGCAGCGCTGCCCCTCGATGGGCAAGATCTCGCTCACGACGCCTCCGATACGGCTGGCAGGGCAGCGCCCGCGTGAAGCAGGCGAACCTCGGTATCTTTCGAGCCATAGGTGACGGCCGAACAAACGCGGAAGCGCGCTTTGGAAATCCACCATCGGCCGTCGATGCGTCTGTATTCGTCTTCGTAATATCCTCCGACGACACTCGAAGTTCGAAGCTCCGTGTTGCACAGATGGTAGACGAGCCCCCATGTCCCACGAGCGTCGTCGTTGCCTCGCACGTCGATCTGCGGCGGTCCACCGTGGTGCATCTCGACGATGTGATTCTGGCAGGCGATGTTCTGGAACACCTCGTAGAGCCCGTCACGATGGCGCACGAGCCCGAGCGGACCGTCGTATTCGATCTCGACGGGTCCGTCGACGAAGCAATCGCGGACACCTTCGACGTCTTTGTGGTCGCAGCAGAACCAATAGCGGGCTTTGAGCGCCTTGATCGCTTCGATGGCCTCGAGCCGAGCGATGCGCGTCTCGAGGGATTGGGGCGTTGTCTCGATCATTACGGCGTGGTCGTATCCGACGAGCGCGGGGGTGTGCAAGGCGGCATCGTATCCCGCCCCTCGGGCACCCCGAGCACCGCACGCAGGACCAATTGCTCGACGTCGCGCTCCAGGCGGACGGGCGTTGGGATGCGAAGCAAGAGGTCGACCGTATTCTTGTCCACTACGCGATAGGTGATGCGAGGCTCCACGACCGGCGGATTCAGACCGTGACGGCGGTAGCGGAGCGCGATGGAGCGACGCACGTCATCGACGAACTCCGCGCAGGCCGAGCGGGCCGCCTCGAGCGCGCGACGTTCGATTTCAGCGAGGTCGGAATAGCGATCGAGGGGGATCTTCATCACGTGCAGCATGTATTCGCCGGCCAGGCTCTCGTTGAGCACGGGTGCGGTCAAGAACATGCTGTTTGGGATGCTGATCGTTCTGCCGGTGCGCTGATGCCCTTCCCCTACCTCGAGCACCAAGGTGCTCAAGACACCTTGGTCGATGACGTCGCCGCGGATGCCCTCGATGTTGATGCGATCACCGATGGCAAACGCATTGGAGCTGACCCGATAGAATGCGCCCTGCACGCAGGTGAGCGTCTCTTTGGTCGCCCACACGATGGCCATCGCCAATACGACGAAGGAGACGGCGAGGGCCTGCAGCTCCGCCGACCAAATCACGAAGATGCCGAAAATCAATATCGCGTACGAGAACCCGCGTACCTGTGATCGCCATCGAAGCTGCAGCTGATCGCTCTTGGGAACCTTGTGGCGAATGAATCGGAGCGCGATACGCCGCAGACCGAACACGGCGACGAATAGCGTCACAGTCGCAACGACGTCCCGAATGAGCTCGTGATTCTGAAGGAACTGACTGACGTTCTCAGGCACTGCGCCCTCTATCGAGATCGAACCGACACACCGTCACGAACACTGTCACTCGGGTAGGCAATGACCGATTCGCCTTCTTCTAACCCGGAAACGACTTCGGTTTCCAGCCCGTTCGTCTCCCCAAGCTCGATTGGGCATACCGCAGCGCGATCGTCTTCGATGACAAACGTCGCCCATTCGGCCCCATGTCGGAACACGGCACTGGCCGGTACGCGAAGCACTTGGTCCTTTTCTGACACGGCGATCTCAGCCTCGACCCGGTAGCCGTCGCCAAGTGCCTCCCAGACCTCATGCGGCTCGTCGAGATCGATGACGACGTTCACCCGCTGCTCTTCGACGCCGAGCGCTGAAAGCTTGGTGAATGCAGATGGCTCGACCACCCGGACGTGAGCATCGAGGGGGCGTTTGCCACCCCATCGAATGATCTGCGTGTGGGCGCCCGCGCGAATTCGCGTGGCGTCCTGACTCAACACGTCGACGACGATCTCGAGCGCGGATGGGTCGCCCACTTCGATGATCGGCGTGCCGGCCTGCACGACGCCCTCGCTCTGCTGGTAGACCTTGAGCACGCGGCCCTCGATGGGCGAGACGATGTCCATTTGCTGGTCGGCCCCAGTCTTGCCGCTGAGGCTCATCATCGCTGCGCGCGCAAGACTCAGCTCGTGCTCAGAGACCCGAACCCCGAAATTGGCGGACCGGAGTTCCTCCACGCCGCGTCGCTCTTCGGAAATCGCGCGCTCGGCGTCACTGAGAGCGAGGCCCCCCTGCTCGACCACGGCCCTGGCGCGCGAGGCTTCGCTGTGAGCAAAGTCGAGCGAGGCACGCGCCCGCGCAACTGCTGACTGAGCCTGACTCTTGGCCGCCAACGCGGCGTTGACCCTCGCTTCAGCCTCGGCTCGTGACCGGGCATCGAGGAGCGGTGGCGGGAGCGGGACCAGCCGTGCCAGCACCTGACCGGCTTCGATCGCATCGCCTGCGTCGAGCTCGATTCGCCCGAGGTTGCCCACGATCGGTGTCGAGATGAGGTAGCGATCGATGACGCGCGTGTATCCATCTTCGTCGACGGTGACGACCAGCGGGCCTCGCGTCACGGGGGCGACTTCGACGTCGACCGGTTTCGGGAGCCAGGCAACGACCGCAACCGCAGCGACCAGAGCGGCGGCCAGCGCGCTCGCCAACCATCGAAGCCATTTCCTGTGTGTCGAACTTTGGTTCATGAGCCGTTGCTCCTCATTCGCGCGTCTTCAGCACCGAAATCAAGTCCAATCCGTCGAGTCGCCTTCTGACCAACAGCGCGCTGACCATCGCGGATATCAAGATGATCAGAATCGCAAGCGCATAGGTCTGGTGGGAAATCGCCAAGGGCAGGCGAAACTGCTCAGGGTCAGCCTGGCCCTGCGCGAGCGCCTCGGCCCCGAAGCGGCCCAGGACCATCCCGAGGGGAATGCCGAGGAGCACCTGCACCGCCTGTTCGCCGAGGAGAATCGACGATATTTCTCCCCGCGTGAACCCGAGCACGCGCAGCGTCGCGAGGTCCCTACTTCTCACCGAGAGGCTCACCCGCGCGTTGTTGTAGACCACGGCGATCGCGATGGCGGTCGCGAAAAGCGAAAGAATCAGGGTCACGACTTGCATCGTACGCGCCGTTTGCTCCTCGAACTTGTCGAGCAGGGTGCGCTTGCGTGAGATACTCTGCACCCGCGGCACATCGGTGAGCCGCGTCTGCAGCTCGGCCTCGTAGAGCGGATCGACTCGGAGTAGAACCGTATTCGATGAGGCCCCTTCGCGAAGCAGCCGGTGGAGTTCCGGCTTCTGCATGTAGCCCTGGATGCCGAACGACTCCTCGACCGTCCCGGTGACGCGGACCTGGCGCGTCGACCGATCGCCCTCCTTGAGTTCGACGTCTACCAGATCGCCCGGTGCGACGCCGAGTACGTCGGCGAGTACGCTGGTGAGGAGAATCCCCGTGTGCGGCAACTCGACCGGGTTCGCTTCGACGTCGTAGAGCTTTCGGAGCTGGGAGTTGCCGGAGATGCCGATGAGCGCGGTATCGCGCCAACGCGGTCCGACGCGCATTCGGACTGGGGTCTGCCTCAAGCCCTCTGCCTGCAACACACCGGGCAGACTGCCGATGTAACTCAGGCTCCCGTCGTCGACCTCATCAGCGAAGTTGACCGTCAGATCTTCGCGCAGCTTCTTCCCGAATTCCATGTCAAGGATTGGTTGCATCGCGTCTTCGCCGAAACGCCCGAGAATCACGACCGCCAACGCAAACGCGATTCCGAGCGAAGAAAGAATCGTGCGCGCGGGTCGGCGCCAAATCTCGCGAAGCACCATCATCATCGTTTGAGAAACGTGGCTGAACAGCGGGAGCCGCTCGACCGCCGAGGTGTGATAGCGCGCTGGGGACGGCGGCCGCATGGCCTCCGCGGGGGGAAGCTCAATCGCATGGCGGACTGCGAAGGCGATCCCGAGTACCGCCGCGATGAAGCTTGCAAGAATCGCATTGATGCTCACCGGCAGATCGACCCGGCTCCTGATCATTGGCAGCCGAAAGAAGTCTGCATAGAGATCGAGCATACCGTTGCCCATCCACGCTCCGAGGGCGACCCCGAACAGCGACCCGGCGAAGACGATGACGCAGACCATCTTCAGGTAGTGGAACGCGATGGTGGAGTTGTCGTAGCCAAGCGCTTTGATGATGGCGATCTGTGAGCGCTGGAGGGTGACGAGCCGAGAGAAGACGACGTTGAGCAGGAACGCGGCGACGGCTAGGAAAACGCCCGGGAGGAAGATCACGAGCGTCTCGATCTGCTGAAGCTCGCCGGTGAGCATCAGGTGAGACATCTGGTGTTCTCGCGCGATCGCGCCGAGTCCGCCATACGGCTTCAGGATGCTGTCGACTGCCGCGAGCACGGCGTCTTCGTTGGCACCGGGTTCGAGTCGCAGCACCAAATTGTTGAACGCTCCCTCCATCTGAAAGGCTGCCGCGACTCCGTCCTCCATCATCCAGAGCGGCCCGTACCGTTCGTCGTCGACGACGATGGTGCCCGGATCGACGGCGAAGACATACTCGGGCGAAAGCGCGAGCCCCACGACGATCAAGTCGTGCAGTTTGCCATTGAGAATCGCGGGCAGGGTCGAGCCTGGCACCATCCCGTGCGCGTTCGCAAAGGGCTCGTACACGAGCACTTCACCGGTGCGACCGGGTTCGGGGAGGCGTCCCGCCTTGAGCAGAACGTCGTTGAGCGGCGGTCGACCGTGCGCGGGAAGCGAGATGATCTCCCCGCGTGCAGGCGTGAGGAGGCCCTCGACGGGGAGGAGCACCTGCTCGACGATCCGCGGATAGACCTTGGATACGCCGGGCACCTCGGCGATGCGGTCCCCCACCGAGTCGGGCGCCCGCTTGAGAGAGACGAACACGTCCGCGAATCGATGCTGGTCGTAGTAGGCGGCGCGCGACTGTCCGAGCGCGCGCCACGCAGTGCGCAGAGTGATGTAGCTGGCCACGCCGACCCCGACGACGAGCGCGATGGTCAAGGCCTGACCCTTGAGCCGCAGCAAATCGCGAAAGAGCTTCCGGTCGAGAAGATTCACCAGCTCAAGGCCTTGGGTGCGACCTTTTGCTCGTTGGTCTCGTCGCGCTGAACGCGGCCGTCCGCCAGTGCCACGATCCGGTCGGCCATCGAAGCAATAGGCGCATGATGAGTGATGACGGCGGTGGTGGTGCCGAGAGTCTTGTTGACCTCGTCGATGACCTCGAGCACGCGGATGCCGGTCTGGAAATCGAGCGCCCCGGTTGGTTCGTCGCACAGCAAGATGTCTGGCTGCTTTGCCACGGCACGCGCGATGGCCACTCGCTGCTGCTCGCCCCCAGAGAGCTGCGACGGAAAATGGTCCATACGCGCGGTCAGTCCAACCAGTTCGAGCGCCTCCTGGGGGGCGAGCGGATGGTCCGCGATCTCGGTGACGAGCGCCACGTTCTCCCGCGCGGTGAGACTCGGGATGAGGTTGTAGAACTGGAAGACGAAACCGACGTGGTCGCGACGGAATCGGGTGAGCTCACGGTCGCCGCCGGACGCGATGTCGTTCCCCATGTAGACGACGCTGCCTTTCGTCGGCACGTCGAGGCCGCCGATGATGTTGAGTAGAGTCGACTTCCCGCTTCCCGATGGCCCGAGGAGCACCATCAGTTCGCCTTGCCGCAAGCCGACGCTCACTCCGCGAAGTGCATGGACGTCGACATCGCCCATCCGATAGGTCTTGGAGACCTGTTGTGCGGCGAGTACGACTGGGTGTTCCTCGTGATCCGACATGACTCTCTCGGTCAACGTCTCGCGTGACGTCCTCGTACGCCTCACCCTCTTGTGGGTCAACTCTTGCACGTGTCCGCCACCGCAGTACGGTGCGTCCGTGCCCATTGAGGACGCTCCGAGGAACCCCGCATGCCCGTAGATTCCGACTTCGACTTCCAGAACGTGACTTTCGGCGAGCAAACCTGGCGGTTCCACGACTCCGGAAGCGGAAAGCCAGTGGTCTTGCTGCACGGGTTTCCGGATTTACCGCAATCGTACGCATCGATTGCGCGTTCGCTCACGTTGGCGGGCTATCGCGCCATCGTTCCCTATCTTCGCGGCTATCATCCCGCAACGATCGTCGACGACCGTCCGTACGATGCGCTTCACACTGCAGAGGATGCGATCGGTCTCCTAGACGCGCTTGGCCTCGAGTCGGCGGCGTTCGTAGGGCACGACTGGGGGGCATCGATCGTCTGGGGTGTCGCTGCGCTCGCGCCTGCGCGCGTCGACGCCATCATACCGATCGCCATCCCCCATCCGGTCACGTTGAAACCGAAGAATGCTCTTCAAGCCGCCGGCGCTCTCGCGCTCGGGCGACACTTCCTGTTTTTCAAGACCCCGTGGGCCGATGCGCAAACGCGGCGCAACGACTTCGCGTACATCGAAGCGCTCTACGAGCGTTGGGCGCCCAGTTGGAAAGGCCCCGAGCGCGATGCTGCGCTAGCTCGCGTGAAAGAAGCGTTTCGAGACCCCGCGGTTCTCCAAGGAGCGATCGACTACTACCGGGCGTTGTCCCCTGAAATCGACCATCGACTGCTTGCGAAGCCCGCATGCCGGGGCCTGCTGGTCGCCGGCGAAAAAGACTTTGGGGGGCACCTCGGCCCATACAAGAAGTCCAGGAGCTGGTTCGAAGCGGGCGCGGAGCTCTTGGTCGTTCCGCATGCCGGACATTGGCCACACTTCGAGGCGCCGGACCTGTTCCTCGAGAACCTTCTCGATTTTCTGCGAGTGCTCGACTAGCCGTCGCTTCGCACGACTTCGAGCTCTCCGTCTGCGTGCTGCTGCCGGAGCACCTTCTTGTCGAATTTCCCGACGCTGGTCTTTGGGATTTCGTCGATGAAAGTCCAGCGCTCGGGCAACCACCACTTGGCAACTTTGTCTTGGAGAAAGCCGATGATGTCTTGCGGATTCACGCTGCTTCCCGCCTTCCGCACAATGCATGCAAGCGGACGTTCGTCCCACTTGTCGTCCGGGATGCCGACGACGGTCGCTTCGACGACCTCGGGGTGCGCGATGATCGTATTTTCGAGCTCCACCGATGAAATCCACTCGCCACCGGACTTGATGACGTCTTTGGCCCGGTCGGTGATTTGCATGTAACCAAGCTCGTCGATGAACCCCACGTCGCCGGTACGCAGCCAACCGTCGTGGAACTTTTCGGCCGCGTCGACGCCGTAGTAGCTGCCGGTCACCCAAGGGCCGCGAGCCTCGATCTCGCCCACGGCCTTCCCGTCCCATGGCAAGGGCTGCCCTTGGTCGTCGACGATGCGGAGCTCGATTCCAGCCACCGCTCGACCCGTGCGGCCGCGGTACTTCCAAGCATCCTCGCCGGTAGCGCCCCGCGGCGGAGACGCGATGCTGCCGAGCGGGCTGGTTTCGGTCATGCCCCAGAGCTGTAGAATGGTGACGCCGTGCTTCTCCTCGAAGGCGCGCATGAGCGACTCGGGTACCGCGGAGCCGCCACAGATGACGAGTCGAAACGACGAGAGGTCGATGTCGTGGTCGTCACCGTAGTGCAGGACGCCAGTCCAAATGCTGGGCACCGCGCCGGCGAAGGTGGGCCGGTGCCGCTCGATCATTTGGACCAACGGCTCAGGCTGAAGGAACCGGGTCGGTTGAAGAAAATCGGCCCCTACCCACCACCCGGCGTAGGGAAGCCCCCAGCAGTTCGCGTGAAACATCGGAACGATGGTGAGCACCGTGTCGAGCTCGTTCATCCCCGTGACGGCGCCTGACGTGATGCCGTACGAGTGAAGAACCGTGGAACGGTGGCTGTAGACCACACCCTTCGGGTCGCCGGTGGTGCCGCTCGTGTACGCCATCGACGCCGGTGCACGTTCGTCGAGAACGGGCCAATCGATACCGGGTGACTCTGACGCCAGCAGCTCCTCGTAGCGATGAATGGCCGCCCGCGGTGCGTCCCGAAGCGGAGTATCGTCGCCTTCGCCGACGACGATGATGTGCTCGACCGTCTCGAGCTCGCCAGCGACGCGCCCAAGAAGCGGCGCCAAGCTGTCGTCGACGATGATGACTTTGTCCGATGCGTGATTGATCACGAAGGCCAGCTGCTCGGGAAAAAGCCGAATGTTGAGCGTGTGCATCACGGCGCCCATCGACGAAATGGCGAAATAGGCCTCGAGGTGCTCTTGGCTATTCCAGCAGAACGTGCCGACCCGTTCCTGCTCGACGACCCCGAGTCGTGCGAGGGCTTTCGCGAGCTGCTCGGTGCGGTCGGCGACCTGTGCGTAAGTGGCGATTCGGTCGCCGCCCTCGTCGACCGTAATCACCCGGCTATGTGGATACAGCCGTCGTCCGTGTTCGAACAGATCGGAGATCAGCAGAGGCCGATCCATCATCGTCGAGAAGCTCACGCTGACCTCCTACGAACTGTGCCTCAGTCGGCCTGAAACCCAGCGTCTTTGTGTCCGCCGTCGCAAAACGGCTTGTTCTTCGACTGTCCACACCGACAAAGCGCGGCTTTGGTACCGGTCCAGGCGGGTCGGCCGCTCGCGGCCACGATCGTGAAGTTGCCGTTGAGGAGCAGGGGCCCGTTTGCAGCGCGGCTCACTGTGAGCTTACCGCCCTTGGCTTCAATCGCCTCGCCCTTGTCGCCCACCGCACCGTAGTCCTTGAAGCCGGCTTCTTCATGGCTGTTGTCGCAGAAGGGCTTGTTCTTCGACTGACCGCAGCGGCAAAGGGCTGCGCGAAACTGCACGCCGTCCATATCGTCAGCGGCGCCGTCGATGTCGAGGTTTCCTCGAACATAGAGTGGGCCGTTGTACACGACTCGGACGACGTTCTCGGAGTCGGCCACTTCGCTGGTGCCTCCGTCTTTGCGCCGAAACGAAAGGGCCCCACTGGGGCAACGGAGCACGACGTCGACCACTTCTTCGGTGCCAACCGCATTGGGATCGCACCAAGGATCGCGGCCCCCAACGAACAGGTCGTTGTTGGCGTGGCCGCATTCGCCCACGTGAATACACAGCCTCGCATCCCAATCGACCTCGGCTTGGTCACCTGTGAAGGTTTTCTTGTCGCTCATTGGTCTCCTTTCTACGCATCGGCTCGGTTTCGCCGCCTCGGCAGACACGGACGTTGTACTACGTGGCCGGGGAAACCTCTATAGGGCCCGCGTGGCGAAACGCCCGTCAGGCGGGTTGCTCGCCCGCGGCGCAGCGAGCGCAAATGCAGATGCGGCCCTCCGCCTCGGCTGGAATGGCTGTCAGCGCGTTGGGGTCCATCGTCGCCGTCATGCACCAACACGAATCGGGCGGCTTCCCGGAGGCGACGGCGCATTCGTTGGCTGCTCCGCAAAGCGGGCACTTGGTTTCGTCGCTCAGGTCTACCGGGCCGGTCATTGCATTTCCCCGATCTTCTCGAGTTCGTCGAAGCGCTGTTGATAGAGCTGCTGGATGTACCCTCGCATCTCCTGAAGACGCATGAGGCGGGTGGGCGCGCTAGCCTCTCCTTCGTTGGCATCGCAGAGCGTAGCAAGTTCGCGTACGGCTTCGAGTGAGCGGCTTGCCCGACTGCTCGTCACCGCAAGCAGCCCCGTCATGGCGAGCGCAGGCAAAGCAACCATCAAGAAACGCGGCCAGACCCCTGGCGGCGTCCGCCGGATCATCCAGGGGGAAAGCATCACCAGAACGGCGGCGGCAAGGGTGACGAGAATCCAGGGCCCGTGGCGTGTCCAGGTGTGACGCCAGGCAGAGACTTGGCTCTCCCTACGCGCCTCGGCGCAGGGATCGGACTCCTTAATCTGTCGAATCTCACGCACGACAGCTTCGGAAAGGTCTTCGGCGAGTTCGGAGTTGAGGCTCACCTCCGAAAGGTCGACCGCACGCGCATCGGTGCGCTTCTCGGGCGGAATCAGGCTGAAACGGTTCACGTAGACCGTGCGACCCGAGTTCGCGACATACGAATAGAAGGTCGGCCCGTCCTGCGCGTAGACGTCCACAGCGACAGACAGCATCGCAAGGATGAGCAGGAGCCTCATGGGTGCCCCGGAGTCTACGCGGTCTTCCGGGTCACCCGCGAAAGAACCGCGATCCCGACGACGGCGCTGATAAACGAGCCCAGAATGATACCGATCTTTGCCGACACGAGGAGATCGGCCGAGAGTCCGAGCGACGCGATAAAGAGGGCCATTGTGAAGCCGATGCCGCCTAGAAACGCGGCGCCCGCAAGGATCGGCCAGGTGACGCCTTCGGGCCGCGCGGCGAGTCCCATTTTCTCGGTCAGCCACGAGGCGCCGAAAATGCCGGTCGACTTGCCGAAAAACAGGCCCGCTGCGACCGCGACGGCGACCGGTTCACCGATACGCTCGAGCTGAATCGGAACCCCCGCATTGGCAAGTGCGAAGAGGGGCATGATGAAGAATCCGACCCATGGATGGAGGCTCGTTTCGAGACGATAGAGCGGGGACACGGCTTCGCGCGATGCGAAGGACAGGTCTGCAACCAGCGAACGCGCGGTGGCCATCGTCGTGTCTTGGTTTCGCAGCGTGGCATCCGTGTGTCGCAGGAACGCGAGGAAATTGGGGCCGCCGAGCCATGGTTGGGCGGGCGTCAATAGACCGAGCACCACGCCCGCAATCGTCGGGTGCACCCCAGACTTGAGGGTGCAAAGCCAGACCACGAACCCGACGATGACGTAGAGCCCAACGCTACGAATGCCGAGCCGGTTCATCGCGACGACCACGACCAGGCCCACGAACGCCCCGACGATCCATGTAACGCCGATTGACGACGTGAAAAAGACCGCGATCACCACCACTGCGAGAAGATCGTCGACAATCGCCAGAGACAGCATGAGAACGGTGAGTCCGTGAGGAATGCGCTTGCCGAGAATCGAAATGCAGCCGACGACGAAGGCAATGTCGGTGGCCATCGGAACGGCCCATCCCGACTGGCCGGGCTGTCCGTATTGCAGTGACAAGTAGATCGCGACCGGAACGACCACTCCGCCGAGCGCCGCAGCGACGGGCAGAACGATTTTCTTCGGGTCGCTAAGCTCTCCGACCATCAGCTCCCGCTTGATCTCCAGACCGATGACGAAGAAGAAAATCGCCATCAGGCCGTCGTTGATCCAATGCGACAGTGAGTAAGCGAGCTCGAAGTCGCCGACGGCCACCCGAAGCTCCTGATGCCAGAAGTGGTCGTAGGCTTCTGCGTAGGGCGAGTTTGCGAGAATCAACGCAAGCGCAGTGCAGATGAGAAGGAGGATCCCGCTGGCCGACTCGATGTGCAGAAACGCTGCAAACGGTCGCTGAAGCCGTTGGATCGGCCGGTCAGGCAGCGAGGTAATTCGCGAGTATGAGCTCTCCGGATCGGACATCGGGAACCGGCTTATCGCGTTACGTGCTAGAAAACCAGCCGTGCCGTGGCCGATTCAAACCATTGCCGCATGGGCATTTCTCGCCGCTAGCTTGGTAGGCGCGCTGTTCACGTTGAACGCGTTCATGCCCGTTCGGCGTATCCCGGCTCTGTTCGTGCCGAGCTTCTTCGGGTCGTGGATTACTGCCGAGCTCGCGCTTCATCACATCCTCTGGCAGTCGACGCTGGTCGCGCTGTTCATGGCCTTCGGGGCCCTGTCATCCCTCCCCGGGCTCATCGCCCTCGGCATCACGTTGGTGTCCTGGCTCGGACTGCTCGTCCTGTTCCACGACGGGCGGCGAGCACGGAGCGCATTCGACGAGGCCCTCGCCGAACTTCCGCAGCCTCGGGAGGTGAAACCGATGCCGGCGATCCAGGTCGCCCTTCCCTTCCTGGTGAAGCGTCGCGGAGCTAAGGTGATCCGGAACGTCGTCTATCGGTCTATCGGCGGCAAGAAGCTGAAGCTCGACATCGCGATGCCAAGAGAGCAAGGCAGCGGGCGCCCGGCGATCATGCAGATTCATGGCGGTGCATGGATCGTCGGCGACAAGCGCGAGCAAGGCTGGCCGCTCATCAGCCACCTCGCCGCCAACGGCTGGGTCTGCTTCAACGTCAACTACCGACTCAGTCCAGCGGCTACCTGGCCCGAGCATCTCGAAGACCTGAAGTACGCGCTGGTTTGGATACGTGAGCACGCAGATGAGTACGGCGTCGATCCGAACTTCATTGCGTGTACCGGAGGGTCTGCGGGCGGGCACCTGACCGCCATGATGGGTCTCACGGCCAACGACCCCGAATACCAGCCTGGGTTCGAGGACGCCGATACCAGCGTACAGGCGGCGGTACCGATCTACGGCGTGTTCGACTTCACCAATCGGCTCGGGACCATGGCGAAGACGTTTCGAACGACGATGCTCGAACCCTGGATCATCAAGGCATTCTTCGACGAGGAGCCCGACAAGTATCGGCGCGCATCACCTCTCGACCGCATTCACCCGGACGCACCACCATTCTTCATCGTGCATGGTGACCGCGATACGCTGGCGCCAGTCGAAGACGCGCGACTCTTTCATGATCGACTCGAAGCGATCTCGCGCGCGCCGGTTCTGTATGCCGAGCTGCCCGGCGCGCAGCACGCATTCGACATCTTCGCCTCCCCCCGCACGGCGCGCATGCTCGACGCGGTTCTTCGTTTCTTGACGGCGATGCGCGAGCGAGAAGCGGAGCCGGCTAGCGCACCCATGACGACCGACCATACCGCAGATCAGCGCGTCAAAGCTCTGCCTTGATCTCCCAAAGATGCTCGCCAATGGCCGTTCGCAGAGCGCTCTCACGGACGCGTAGTCGGGCTGCAGCATCGATCAGCGCAAGGCGTGCTCGGTTGGCGTCGACCTCAGCGTCGATCACCTCGGTCGCATCGAAAACTCCGACTTCGAAGCCCCGGCGCGTCGCGTCGTAAGCCTCTTCGGCGGCGTCGACCTGGCGCTTGGCGGCACGCACCGACTCGAACGAGGCGTGATACGCGGCGTACGCCCGAACGACCTCGATGCGGATAAGGTCACGGAGCTGCCGTCGCTGCTCTTCGGCTTCGTGAAGGACTGCGGTCGCCCGTTCTTTGCGGCGAGAGGCGGTCCAGGTGCCGTCAGGCGACCAGTTGGCAATTGCGCTCACGTTCCAACTCGCGCGGAAATCGTCGATGGGCGGGATGAACAGTGGGTTCGGCTGAGCGTAGTCGGCTGCTGCCTCGACGCCTACCGCAGGAGCCATGGATCCCCGCGCGGATCGGACGGCATACTCTCGCGAGCGGACCAGCGCATTGGCAGCCTGCATCTCATCGCGCAGGTCCCAGGCGGCCTCGACGAGATCCTTCTCGTCTTCGGTCACCGTTATTTCCGGCAGCTCGGTGAACCGCTCCTGGAACGCGAGAGGCCCCTCCCCTGGAAGGTTGAGCAGAGTACGCAACGCGTTAGCGGTCGACTCGACCTCCGCTTGGGCCTCCGCGCGTCCGCGCTCCGCCGCAGCCACCCGAGCCTCGAAGCGGAGCACGGCCGGACGGTTCCCGATCCCTCCGCGGAGAAGCGCCTCCGCCTGGGCCTTGTTTCCTTCGGCCTGCTCGACCGCCAGCTCGGCAACGGCAAGCGCCCCCCGCGCTCGCGCATGATTCATGTAGATCTCGATGACTTCGAGGGCCACTTCGTTTCGGACGACGTTCGCTTCATAGCGTTGTGCATCCTCTCCCTGCTCGGCGGCGCGGATGCCCGGCAAGATCTCGATGAAGAGCTGCAGGAGCGGGTAGCGAACCGACGCTCGGAAGTTGTAGTAGTTCTGGGGTACTTGAATGGTCGTTGCCGACAGCTGTTCGAGGAGGTCGATCTGGCCCTGCCAGAGCTGCTGCGCGGCCGGATCCTGCACCTGGCCCGCGAGCTGCCGGGCGCCCGCCACGTCGAACTCGATCGGAACGAGCGGCGCATTGTCGATCGGACTCAGTCGCGTGTATCGCGCGGTGAGATCGAAGCGAGGAATCGCTGCGGCGCGAACCTCCTGGGTGACGGCCACGGCCTGATCGACGCGGTCGTCCGCGGCCGCCACGAGATGCACCGTGGTGACGGCGCGTTGGGCAATTTCGGGAATCGACCAGCGCTGTCCTGGTTCTTCGAGCAACCGGTCAAAGTCGAGGCTGCGAGGCACTCCCTCCTCGCCCCCATCGAGACCGGCGCTTCGGGACGGCGCGGCTTGTTCCTGAGCGCGAACCGGATGGGACATCGCGAGCGCAATCAGCAGCGCAAACAGTGAGGAATGTGTGTAGGTCATTCGGCAGGCTCCTGCGAAAGTCCGGCGAGTTCGGATCCTTGGGGCTCCGCGCTATCGGCTTCGGTCGAAAACTCGTTGACGGGATGACGGCGCGTGATGAGTAGAAACGCTGCGGGAACGAAGTAGAACGAGAGCACCGTCGAAAGCACGACGCCGCCCGCGATGCCCGTTGCGAACGGTGGCCAGAATCCACCTGCAGACAGAATCAGCGGGAGGAAACCGCCGAAGGTCGTGATCGTCGTCGATACGATGTGCCGGCTCGTCTCGCCGACGACGATCTCGCGCACCGCGAGGGCGGAGCCAGCCACGGCCTCGGGATCGACGCGCAAGGCAGCGTTGATGACGATTGCCGCGTTGATCGCGACTCCAACGAGGCCAACCAGGCCGATGAGAGCCTGGAACCCGAGCGGGTAGCGAAAGAGCGCGATGCTGAGCAAGCCGAGACCCATCGACTGAAGTGAGACCAAGAAGACGACCGAGCCAAGCCGGAAGCTGTTCAAGCTGAGCGAGACCAGGGCGATCATGAGCAGGACGAGTACCGGCACCGAGGCGAAGAGATTGCCCATCGCTTCTTGGCGCTCCGCCGCATCCCCGCCGGTTTCGAGTCGATAGCCCGGCGGGAGCACGATTGGGTCGTTGGCAAGCACCTGCTCGAATGCCTTGAACGCCGTGTCAGGGAAGACGCCTGCCTCGGTGTATCCGCGAACGACGTTGACCCTCCGACCGTCGCGATGTGGAATCCCGTCGAGCGAGGGTCGAAGTTCGAGGTCGACGAGGCTCTCGAGCGGAATACCAGGAAAGCCAGGCGGACCAGCCTTCGGCCCGAACGCCCCACGACCCCCGACAACCGTGGTCGAGCCGATCTCGTCGAGGGTCGACCGCGTGAAGTCCGACACGCGAACCCTCACGGGCATCTCTTCGCTGTCCTCGAGCACCGACCCCGCCGGCACTCCTTCGAGGCGAAAATTCAGCTGGTTGGCGATGTCGACGAGACTCAGGCCCGCAAATTTGGTCTTGTCCTCGTCGGCGCGAAGCCAGATCTTGGGAGAGCTGGCGGTGAGGGTCGCCAACGAGTGTACGACCACGGGTACGCGTGCCATCCGCTCCCGGAGCTGCTGCCCGATATCGCGCAGTATCTCGAGGTTCGCGCCGTACACGCGAACCTCGATCGGCGCGTCCACCGGAGGTCCCTGCATGAGCTCCTTGACCAGTACCTGGGCGTTGGGCACGGCTTCGTCGAGCTCACGTTGAAGTGTCGGCAGCAGGGTGACCAGCGCTTCGACCGAAGACGCCGTGACCTGCGCCTGTGCGTAGCTCGGTTTGCCGTCTTGGTTCTGCCGAAGGTTGTAGTAGAATGGGGGCGCGCTTCGACCGACGAACCAGCTCACGGAGAGCACCTCCTCGTGGCTTCGCAACACGCGCTCTACTTCGCTGGTGGTGCTGATGGTTCGTTCGATCGAAGACTGCTGCGGCAGGCGCATCTCAATATGAAACTGATCGCGATCCGCAGGCGGGAAGAACTGCTGCGGAAGGGTCAGAGCGCCGAGAACCCCGAAGAGGGGCAGCATCGATGCAAGCAGAATCGAACGCTTGGGATGCGAAAGGCTCCAGTCGAGAGACCGCTCGAACCAGGCGGTTACCTTGGGCAGCCGGATACCCCGCTGCCAGAACGTCGCCTCGTCCTCGCCCTGCTCCCCGGTGAGAAAGCGGCCCGCGAGCGCCGGGACAATCGTCATCGCGAAGACGTAAGAAATCGCGAGAGAAAGAATGACGCTGAGTCCGATTGCGCCGACGAACTCCCCGACGCGCCCCTTGAGCAAGAGGATCGGCATGAACGCGAGAATGGTCGTCAGGGTCGAGCTCAGCAGCGGGGACCACAGATGCCGAAGCGACGACTGAACCGCCGCTTCCGCCTCGATTCCCTGCAGTCGCTTAGACCTGATCGAATCGACCACGACGATCGCATTGTCGACGAGGAGCCCGAGCGCGACGATGAGCCCCGTCACCGACATCTGGTGAATCGGGACGCCCAGGATCCGGAGCATGAAGATCGCTCCGAGGCTGACGAGGGGGAGTGTGAGGCTTGCAATGATCGCCGATCGAGCACCGAGGGTGACGAACAGCACGAGCACGACGATCGCGAAACCCGCGATTAGATTGCCGGTGAGGCTCGAAAGACGTGCCTGGGTATACTTCGACTGATCGAACACCGTCTCGAGCGCGAGTCCGTGAGGCAGCTCGGCGGCGAAGTCGTCGACCAAGGTCTGGACGCGTCCCCCCCAGGTGTCGAATCGCTGCCCAACCGCAAGCTGAGCTGCGACGACGACCGCAGGCTTGCCATTGACGATGGCAAGGTCGCTTGGCGGGTCCTGCACGGTGCGGCGCACCTCGGCGATGTCACCGAGCATCAGCATGGCGCCTTGCTGAGTCCGTGTGACGGGAATGCTGCGAATCCGTTCGAGTGAGTCGAGCTCTCCAGTCACCTCGATGAGCACGTTGTTGGCATCCCCGCGAAGCACGCCCGCGGACACTTTGGCATCGGCTCCTGCAATGGCTTGGGCGACCTGCCCGGTTGTCAGGCCAGCTGCGGCAAGGGTCTCAGGCTCGAAGACGACGGCGATCTCTTCGCCTGGCGCACCGAAGAGCCGAACGGTGTCGGTTCCGTGAACGTCCCGCAGCCGATCTTGAAGCTCTTCGCCAACGCGCTTCATGATTCCGCGCTGGGGCTCCCCCGGCATGTCCCAGACGATCGCAACGATCCGCGTGTATGCGCCAAACCGTTCGTCGTCGAAGAGCGGCGGCGGCGTTCCAGGGGGAAACCGCACATATGCGTCGCTGAGGGCATCGCGAACTTTCGAGAACGCTTCGTCCGCCTGGCGACCCTGGATCTGCTCATCGAGCTCGACCGCCACCACAGCGACCCCAGCGCGAGAGGTCGAGCTGAGGGTCTGGATCTCCGGCAACTCCCGAAGCTCGTCTTCGATCTTGTCAGTGATGAGGGCTTCGACACGCTCCGCGCTGGCGCCAGGGAAAGGCGCGACGATGACGGCCACCCCGTTGGTGATCGTCGGGTCTTCTTGGCGAACGATCGTCGCAAGCGCGGAGAGTCCGGCGACCAGGACGAGCCCGATCGCCGTTGCCAGCAGTCTCGGGTTGCGAAAGAAGAGCATCATGGGGCCGCCTCGGGGCTGGGCTCTGGGCTCCAAGGCGTCGGCGTGACACGCTGGCCAGGAACGACCCGGTTTAGGCCAGTCGCGATGATCGCGTCGCCTGGTTCGAGGGTTCCGCGCACGAACGCACGATCGGTTTCGGCGTGAAGCACTTCGACCGCCTCGAGTCGAACGACCGACGCCTTGCCTTCATCCTGAACCGAGTAGACCGTCCACAGCCCTCGCGCCCCTTGAGTCAGCGCCGTGCTTGGAATCCAGAACCCGGCGCCCAACACACGTCGCCGGTCGATCAGTCGCACGACCTCGCCGTCGGCTGCGACCACCTCGGGCGGAAGCTGTAGAATCACCGACACGGTTCGGGTGCGCGCGTCGATGTCGTCGACGATCGCCGTCACCGGCGCGACGACGTGTTGGTCTCCAAGCTCGAGCTGGCGTTCGGCACCGACCGAAATCGAAACCGACGCAGGAACGCCGATGACGACCTCCTTGAGTTCGCTCTCGCGAAAGCGGACAACCGGTGCGCCAGCGGCCACCACAGTGCCTTCGTCGACCAGGCGAGAGGACACGACCCCGGAAAACGGAGCAACCAAGCGCGACTTCCGCAGATCGACGTCGATCTGTGCGAGCGCCGCTTGAAGCTCCGACTGCTTCGCCTCTGCAGCCTGCAATCCGAATTTGGCTTCGTCTGCAGACTGACGGGAGATGAACTCTTCGTCCGCAAGCTGTCCTAAGCGCTCCGCGGTCAGCGTCGAGATCCCGACGCCCGCCTGCGCTTCGGAGACGCCTGCGACGATCCGCTTTCGTGCGGCGCGCAGCTGCTTGGTATCGAGCTGTGCGATCGTCTGACCGGCCTTCACCGCGTCCCCCTCTTCGACGAACATCTCGGCAACCAGGCCGCCTCTCTCGAATCCAAGCGCCGCCGAACGGCGGCTTCTCACAATGCCGCTGAACACCCTGCCGATCTCGTACGCGTCGAGCAGCTCCACTTCGAAGGTCGCTACGGGCAAGGCAGTCGGCTCGGCCGCGGCATGATTCGCCTTCCGATCGCAGCCTGTACCGGCCGAAACCATGAGCAGTAACAACGAAAGGGCGTAAGTGCATAGGGGCAGCGTGGGGTGTGTTGTTCCTGGCATGGGGCCTCTGATTGGGTTGATGCATATGCATAGAGATGCGCACTAGACGTTGTCAAGTCTTGAAAAGACCATTCTTTTGGCACGATGCTTGCCCAGCGCCCAAACAGATGCATATTCATGGAATGGACCACGACGACGAGCTTGATGTGATGGCTCCCCTCGGGTGCGTCGGGCTCCGGGTCCGGCGCACCAGCCGTGCCCTCACCTCCTTCTACAACGACCGGATCAAACCCTCGGGCATCCGCATTACCCAGTGGCCGGTGTTGGCGGCGCTGCGAGGGGCGGGCACGCTAACCGTGACCCAACTCTCCGATTGGCTTGGAACCGATCCGTCGACGATCAGCCGGAGCGTCCAGCCCTTGGTGCGGCGGGGCCTGGTCGACCTCACCGAGGAAGGCGACGCGCGAAAGCGCTACCTGCGCCTCACCCCCAAGGGGGTGACCAAGTACAACGAGGCGCATCGGCTCTGGAAGGACGCGCAAGAAGAGGTCCTTGCCCTGCTCGGACCCGACTGGGCAGGCATGGAGCAGAAGCTCGAGGCGCTAGAAGACGCGGTGCGCTGAGCTCAGTCGTTGATCAAGGCGATCTCGATTGTCACCGGTCCACCTTCGTAGTCGAACTTCGCGTCTTTGAAGATGGGCGGCCCAAAGCGCTTCGCCTTCGCATCGTTGGATACGCCCCAGGGTTCGCTCGGACTGCCAATCGCGTTGGTGTCGAGCTTGCCGTTGCCGTTGGTGTCGAGGAACACGGAGGCAGCGTACTCGCCGAGACCAGTCCGTTTGAAGACACAGAGCGCAGTCCCGTCCTCTGCGTCTTCGGCCTCTACCCAGGTGCGGCGGAGCGCCCGCCGATGCTTGCGCGGAAACCCTTTGTTCTGCCAAAACAAGGCGCAGGCGAGCTTGCCCTGGGAGACCTCGATTCCGGTGACCCGCAGCGTGAGAGTGTTCTTGGTGGCTGGGTCTTCCACGCGCTTCGTGTCGTCATTTGCAGCGGCGTCGGTGCCTTCGGGCTCGCCCTCTTCGTCACCCGGTTCGGCACGGGCGGCAGCCTTCGCGTCTCTGGCCTCCTGTTTCGCCGCTTTCTTCTCCTGCTTGGAGTCGTCGGAGCGGACGTGGGTCGGCCCGACTGCTGTGCTTGCGAGCGCCCAGACAGCAAACGACAGGCAAAGCCAGAGAGTGATCTTCGGAGTCATGAAGTGCTCTTTCGACGGAGTCGGTCGCAAACTAGGTCCCTTCCCCCCCTGAGACAGGACGACAGGGGGCGATCTTTAAACGATTCGACCGAATTTAGCCAGAATCACCCGGCCACTCGCTGCTGACATGGCCCTTGAGGGCTACTTGCAGGGAATCCAACCGCTCGATCACTCGGGATGTCGTTCGTGACGCTTCTCGCGCAGGGTCTCGTGCTTGGCAGGAGGAACGGCGGGCAGGGTTTCGTCCGATGCCGTCGCTGTGTTCTCGTTCTCGTTCTCGTTCGGGGGCTGGGCCTGGCCGCTGGGCGCTGCGGTCGCGGCATCGGACTTCGTCGGGAGGTCCTTCCCGGCGCACTCCGGCCCCCCATCGAGCGCGACCGCGCCCGCTTCGTAGTGGAGCTTGTCCGGCTTGTGACGGCTCGCAATCTTCAGACCCATCTTGCCAAGCGCACCGCCGAACCCTGCGGCGTCAACGGTGAGACGGACTGCCTTTTTCCGCGCCGGCACAATCGCCTTCATGCGCAGCTCGTCGCCACCGATGCAGGTACGGGCGACCAGCGAGACCAGCGGCTCCCCGTCGGGCCGCACCTGTCCTTCGGCAAACGCGATCTCGACAGGCTTCGGAAGCGGATCGGGTTTGACCATCCTTCCTTCGATGTCCGACAGGTGAATGATCGGTCCGTCGTCGCCGGGATGCCTTCGAATCGTCACGGTCCCTCGATCGACGTGAAAGACTACGGGCTTCTCGGTAAAGCCGAGCGTGAGCGTCACGTTGCGAAGAAGAATTGGACCTACGTGCATCAGCCAAGGCCCCTGTGCGTCCGCAGCCTGTTGCCCTCCGGAATCGTCGGACGCGTCTTCGGCCGATGCGTCTGCGCCGACGAGCTCTTCGCCAGGAGACTCCCCGAGGCCTCGACGCACCGGTGGCGGGGATTCTTGGAGCGCATGGCTCAGCGACAGTTTGCCGGTCTTGTCCCGATAAAGGGTCACATGCGCACCCTCGATGACTCCCTCCGGAACGAGGTAAACACCTCGCTGCATCGCTTCGAGATCGACGACGGTTTCCATATGCGGAATCCGCAGCACCTGCCGTCCCTGCTGATCGTCGAGTGTAAAGCTCTCGAGCGTCGTCGATACCTTGCCGCCGAGCGGCAGCGAATGGCTCCCCACCATTGGTTCGCCGCTACCGTCGGTCCCCGGGGCCGCGATATCCGCGACGCTCTCAGCCTGCGCGGCCGTGTCGAGGTCTGCGGCGTCTTGGTTGAGGTCCTCGTTCGACTTGAACGCACCGAACGCGCCGAAGACTGCCAGTACCCCCAAGGCGAAGGCCACCGCGAAGCCAAATACAATCCAAGCGACTCGTTTCATGCCGGTAGTGGTACCACGGCCCTGCGCCGCTTACCGAAAACGCGCGCGGCACGTGGGGGTCAGTCGGTCACGGGGTCTCAGCGCCCAAGCAGGCACGAATGGTCCCCGTATCGCTGCCGCCGGGACGAGGCAGGTCCTGGCAGCTGTACTCCTGGCGGCAGTCCTCGTCGGCCTGGCAGCTGACGAGGCAGACCCAGCCGGACAGCAGACCCGCACACTGCGACCCATCGGGGCAGTCGTCGTCGCTCCCGCAGGAGACCGTGCAGGTACCTCCCGGAAAGCTCGCGGTACTGCGGGTCGGTTGGCATAGACGCTTGTCGCAGTCGTCGTTGGTCTCGCAGGGGCCCCCGACGAGGGAGCTGTCGTTCCCTGCTTGGCCGGGAAGCCGGCTGTCGCCGCAGCCGGCGGCGAGCAGAGTAGAAGTCACGAGGACGGTAGCAAACGAACTTCGCATGGTGGGCGGAGGGTATCTCACGGGATGGGGCGGAACCAGCGCGCCCTGGCCCCGACTCGTAACATTCGCGTCACGTTTTGGGGATCCACGCCCCGTTGGAATCGACGACGGTCTCTGGCTCCCGGCAACCTGCACTGGGGCACACATAGGCTCAGGCAGCTCGCATCGCTGCGGGAGTTGCAACGTCGCCACACAAGCAGTGGCAAGGCTTCTCCGCGGCGGCACTCCACTCACAGAGCTCGGCCACCCGGGCCCCTCCGTCGGGGTTGGGGACGATTCGTACGAAGGTCTGCGAGCCGAGTCGAATCGTGCATTCGGGGTCGGCAAACGCCTGCGACCAGAAGCCCCCGTTGTACATCGTCATGGGACCGACCTTTTCGCACTTGGGCTGATGTGTGTGTCCGAAGACCGCACGCTTCATGCCCGTAATCTTGTAGATGAGGTCGGCACGGCGTTCGTCGAGGAGCGGGGTCTCGAAGACCGTCGGACGCACCGATGAGGCGTACGCGACGTACGGAAACATCAACAGCGCAAGGGGCACGATGCCCCAGAGCGGACTGATCGGCCATGCGATGTTGATGTGCAGAACGACCTGCCAAGCGAGAAAGAGCGCCGCGAGAAGAAAGAACGCACGGTCGAGCCACAGCTCGCGCGCAATGCGGAAGGGATTGTTGGTGGCCGAATGAACGTTTACCGCGTTGAGCTTTCGCACCATGGAGGGCGTCGCCTGCGAGCGCATTGCGATCGAGCGGACCTTGTCGTCAACCAGCAGCGGATCGCGCATCGCCTGGACCCAGTGTGTCCGAAGCGACGCCCAGAGCGTCACGTAGGCACCCCAAAGCCAGGTCCAGACCAGGAGCGGCTGCGTGCGCAGCATGTAGCGAAAGAAGAACTTCACATACGCCACGCCGCTCATGATGTAGTTGTCGGACTGGTGGGGATTGAAGTACCCCATGCCGTTGATCATGTAGCGCGCCGCCAGGTCCCCGAAGGGGATGCGTACCCGCGGTTCTCCCTGCACTTCGATCAGCGGGTCGATCGGATCGGGGATCACGCAGTTCGGGTCGTATTGGTGTCCGTGGCTGACGAAGGTGTCGTCACCGCTCAGATAGAACCAATTGCAGAACACGATAGGATCCTGGGTCGAAAGCCGCTCTTTGGATGCGTCAAGAATCGCCTCCTGCGGGTTGCGCGCCCCTTCGTCGAGCAGCCCAAGCGGCACGTCGTCGAGACCAAGCGCGTCGCAAATCTGTCGCTGCACCGACGGCCAGTAGAGTTCGAGGTCGTGATTGCCGATGACGAAGATCGCGCGGTGACCCGCGCGGATGAAGTTGCCAAGCACTTCGAACCATTGCGGATGATCCTCGATGATCAATTTCATCTTGAAGTTGCTCTTCCATTCTTCGCTGCCAAGCCCCCGCGCACGCTCCAGCCAGTCGACGGGGCTTTCGTCCTCGGGGAGCGCGGTGACGCTGTCGAAGTCGAAGATGTCGCCGTTGAGGATGAGCTCGAGCGGGCCGTCCGCCTCGGTCTGGATGAATTCAAGGAAGCGGGCGAAGTCCTCGTCGATGAAAAACTCCTCGCGCTTGTAGGCCATCCACAGCGGCCGACTCTCGTCGGGCTTCTGCGCTTCGGACAGGTGCATGTCCGAGACGATGTACGTGTTGAGGTTGGAACTCATCGAGCGAGGGGAGATGTACAGTGTGTCAGGAGCCGCGCCAGGGCTCCAGTACTTGCGTTTTCATTAGGGAAACGATGCTGTGCCAGGGACGTGATGGCGCGGTTGGGGCGTCGGGGAGCCATCCTTGACAGCGCCCGAAGTCACGCTATCCCTCGCAGCCATTCCAGCGTAGCTCAGTTGGTAGAGCGGGCGACTGTTAATCGCTTGGTCGTAGGTTCGAGTCCTACCGCTGGAGCCATTTTTGCCCAAGGCGAACCACCTTGGCCGCCAAGTAAACCGAGGGCCTCACCGGGATGACGGGCGAGGCCCACGAAAATGGCTCTGGGCTTGGCAGCGCTGTGAACCTCAGAGTCGCAGATTCTGCAGGCCATGGCGCCGCCTGGGAACGCGGGAGTAGGATGCGCCGATGGCGACGACTGAACCACCAGCGGACCAGGCTGAGCTCTTTCGACGACTCGCGGCCGGCTACGACCGGGCCATCCGCCGGTACCAAGTGTCGTACGATGCGATGCTCGAGCTCTCGACGGATCTCGCCTGCGTCGCGGCGACGGGGAGGTCGCGCTGCCTCGACTTCGGGACGGGAACCGGTGCCGCCCTACCGTTGCTCCTTCGCTCCTTTGATCAGGTCGTCGCCATCGATCCGGGCAAGCCGATGCTCGAGCTCGCACGCAACCGACTGAGCTCGACTGCAGACTCCGTCGGCGATCGCGTGTCCTTCATCGAGGGAAGCGTGCAGTCCAGCTCGGCGAGTGCCCTGCCGGAGGAGTCATTCGACGCTGTGCACTGTTCCCTGGTGTTGATGTTCATCGACGGCGACGCCCAGAAGCTGGAAGTGCTCAAGTTCTTCCGTCGACTTCTGCGACCCGACGGTGCCTTGGTATTATCGGATATCGTCGTCGCCGCCGATGCCGCAACGGAGCGGACACGCTTCGAGCGGTGGAAAGAGATCATGCGCCACCGCGGTGCAGACGACGAATTCGTGACCGCCGCAACACGACAGGTCGATACCGCGATGGATCGGCGGACGGTAGACCAGCTGTCGTCGCTTCTTACGCAAGCCGGTTTTCGAGACATCGAGCAACCGTTCCGGGCATTGCACACGGCGATGCTACTGGGAAAAAAGTAAGTCGAGACATGCCAGATTCACGAGCATGCCTGCTCACATCCAGACTCACGTAGGGGACACCTCGGCACACCCGCAAGCTCGCTTCAGCGGCGGTATTTCATCGTCGGCCTGACTCTTCTCCCGGCCTCGAGAAGCCGGATGCTGACGCGTTGCCGGATCCTTCACCATCCGTCTCGAAATAGTAGTGATGGACCGGGTAGACGGCGACGTTGCCTGCGACGTCGAGGCACGGTCGAGCTATCGCCGACGAGAGTCCCGAGCGGCGCCGCGTGCGTCCGGCGACCGCCTTGAAGATGGGCCCGCTTCGTCGCTCGTCACAGGCGAGGCAGGAGTTGAGACTGCCCGTCGAGATGTTGTTTTCCTGCGCGATCATGGCGCTACAGATTCCGAAGCAGTCGTCACGGGTGTTCTTGACGTTGAAGCCCCAGATCTGCGCACAGGCATCGGTAAAGCCCAACCGCCGAAAGCACATTTCTTTGGAAGCAGGTCCAAAGGTGCCCATGAGGCCGCAGTTGCGCCCGGCGCTGCTGAGGTCGCGCTGCTCGATGTAAACGGCGAGGTCCTGAAAGGAAGAACAGGCACCGCAGGCGCCGCGGTGGGTGATCTGACCTCCGGCAGCCTTCACTGCCGCCTCGGTCGGGAATGTCTCGAGGCGGTAGCTACGATCGCCCGGCGTTCGGCGTTCCCGGATGGCAGCGCAGAAGCCCTCGTCGTCACGGGGAACCAAGGCCTCCGTCTCGTATGGGTCGGCGGCAAGCGGTGTCGCAGGGTTGAGGAGACGCCAACTGAGAAGCGCCTTGACGTGATACTCGTCGTACTCGGGCTCGCTGTATGAGAACTCTCCGCAGAGGCAGGACGGTTCGCACTGGACTTGGGTCCGCGAGCCAGGGATGTCCGAGCAGAAGAGGCTCGCGCAGTCCTCATTCGCCTTGCTCACGTACCCAGGAGAGCCCTCGGGCGCGCCGTGACGCAGGCCGCAGCCTCCGACAGCGATGACCGTGACGACGATGCCAAGGAGGCAGCTAGGGACGCGCGCGACGCTCCCGCGGGGCATCGCGCGTGCCCGTTCGAAGGCCTCGTAGAACTGGGAAGGTGCAGGCAAATGGGAAGGTGCAGGCATTGGAACGATGCCGACCGTATCGATCGGGCTCCCTATCTGCAACCATTCTCTTCGGTGCGAGGAGTCGCGCTCGACCTCGGTCTAAAAGGTCCCTGCGGCGCTCAAGCCAAAGGCGCCGCGCTCCCCGTAGGGCGCCACATAGTGGAGGTGGCGTGATTTGCTTTGCGCCCTCTTCTCGAGGTCGTGGCGATAGTGCATCAGCCATGGCATCAGCCAGCCCGAAACCAGACCGACGCCGGCCCCGGTGACGACGTCACTCATCCAGTGGCGGTTCGCGACCACACGAAACACGCCCGTCGTGGTTGCGAGCGCTAAGGTGCCCGCACACGCGAGCGGGCCGCCCACGCGTCCGAAGAAGTCGAAGTGCTGGTTCTCTACACAGGTGAGTCCAGCCGCGGTGAACGCGAATGAGGTGTGCGCGCTGAAGTATGATCGATTCGGATCGTTGCAGGCGGGTGCCCCCGCGCCTTCGTCGTCGACGCATGGGCGCTCTCGCCCGCTCAACTTGACGATGTTCGTGACGAATCCCGTGATCGCGAACGCCTGTGCCTGGATCGCGAACATCTGAAGACCGACATCCTTGTTGCGATCGGCAATCAGGGTCATTCCGATCAAGTCGACCAAGACGGGAAAGGCGACGGTAACCCCGGCAAGCACATCGCTCGCCGTGTCGTAGCGCTTCTGCTTGGTGTCCGGCGCCCGGAGTCGCCGCTGAAACCAATCGTCGAACGCGTTGCTCCTAGTCCAGTGTGGCTCTACCCGAATCGGCGCGAACTCGATGGCGATTGCCGACACGCCGAGGACCCCGGCCGTCACCCCCTCGGCCCAGTGCACGCGCTTGTAATGCCACTCGTATCGGTGGCCGCGGTCGGTCGTCGGTTCCGAAAGGGTCTCGTGGGCGGTGTCGGCGCCCTGCTCTGCGCTGCTCGGCTCTACGACGGGCACGGTATCGTCGGCGCGGACCCGTAATGCCGCCCCGAGGAGCATGATACCCACGATCGAAACGGCGGTTCGAGCGCAAAAACCAAGCGCACAGTTCGGTCGAGTTGAAACCCGCTCAGCTCGTTCTGTCACGACTGCACCGGCTTGCATCGGTTGACCTAGAGCCTGCGCAGTCGGCGGGCGAACAGCAGCATCAGCAGAATCCCCGCCACGGAGACCCATCTGCCGGGGCGAACCTGCGTCTGCGCCGAGCAGGTCATCCAGTCGGGAAGGATCGAGTCGCTCGGATCTTTGCGGGCGATCGCGATGGCCGACGCGTTGTCACAGAAGTCGTTATCGAAGGTGCAGCCCTCTTGCAGGGTGATCCATCGGTCGAGCACGTCCTCGAGTGGAGATCTCTCGAGGCCGCCGCCCGCCTCGAGAAACGCGGCGATCAGGTCTTCGGTCGCCAGGTCGGCGGATTGCCGAAGCGAGGCGATGTCGGCCGCATCGCACTTGTCAAGGTGGCGCGAATGGGCAATCCCGTCCCGGGACTCGTCGAACTCCTCGTAGATTGCATCGACATAGTTGAGAACGTGGACGATCTTCTCGAAGTCGAATTCCTCGGAGCGCACCGAGTGGGCGAAGCTGTCTTGGAGGGTGTGGGCCGCCTCGCCCAACACAAACGCAGGCTTCCAAACCTCCACTCGAAACGCATCGTAGAAATCGAGCGTTACTTGAGCAGTCGCGATCTGCGCTTCTATGGGGCCACGCCGAGCGTCGACCGCTTCGGTGAAGCTTCGGCGAATCAGGGTACGCGTGCCCGAGACGGTCGCCTCGCTCCCCCCAGGTTCGTCGTCTTGGGGGGCTCGGAGCGAATGCACGTACTGCGCCTCCGAGCGCGGGTTCGTGTGAATGGCACG
Source organism: uncultured delta proteobacterium (assembly GCA_963845195.1). Lineage (GTDB taxonomy): Bacteria > Myxococcota_A > Polyangia > Polyangiales > Houyiibacteriaceae > SG8-38. The sequence goes on along the minus strand of CAWJRH010000004.1, from coordinate 115,099 downwards.
CTGTGTGGCAAGGTCACTCGTCGAGCCTCCGTCGGTATCGGGTGCGCGCACGCCGACGACCAAGCTGAACAGCACGAAGAGCTGTTGCTCGGAAAGCTCTTGGTCGATCAGAGATTCTGCTCGCATCCAGCCGTTGAGCGGATGCGCGAGTTTTCTCCACATGTCGTCCTGGGGTACGATGACCTCATCCCACGCGGGGTCGTCGACGAAGGAAGCGAAGGCCTCGACAATCATCCTCTCGTGACAGCCTTCGGTCAGACCGGTCTGAATCGTATAGGCGCTGGCCGACGCGGCCTGCATCCAGACCAGCGTTGCGATCGCCAACACCGACGCTCGATGGTCCATCAGAACGCGGTCTCCATATAAAAGGTGGTGCGGTATTCGATCTGGATGAGCGGCACGCCATCGAGCGAAGGGGCGACGACCGCGAAGCTAATCGGATCGAGGCCGAGTCGAACGAAGCGATGCACATCCCACTGAAAGCCGACGGGTCGAAAATCGAGGAACCACCCAACGCTGCCCCGCTCATCCAATGGAGTGTTGAACGCAAGGATCGAGGGCCCTACCGCGATGCTGGTATGAGCCCTGCCCTCGAAATAGGTGAAGTCGACGCCGACCGCGATGTTGTAGGTGCCCTGGGTGACCCGCACGTCGAACTCGGTGCCAACCCAGAAATCTTGCTCAAACTGTAAAAAGGCGCCCACGAATCCCCAACGATACCCGCCTTTGAGCGCGTAGCCGAACGCAGGGATCAGATCCGAGCGGTCGGCGAGGTCGGTGAGAATCGAATAGTGCAGCTCCAGCCGGACGAATGCCTCCCGCGGAAAGGTTCGTCCGGTCTCGGGCGCGGTCTCAACGGAGACAGGAACGTCCTCGTCAGTCTGTGACTGCGCGCAAAGCACAGGCAGGCTCATCCATGCGAGCCCGCAAAGCACCAAGCCCCTCATCATCGTTCAACGCCCAAGCTTTGCCTTGGCAACACGCTTGGCCCCAAGCAGCACCGCGTCCGCGAGGTCGAGCGGAACTGCGGTTCGGATTCTTCGGAGCGTGTCGGCCCGAAGGCGCCTCTTCGACAGCGTGTGCGCGTCGGCATCGAGCAGTTGCAGCAAAGAAGCGGCCTTGCTGCGCGCAGCGTCGAGGAGGTCTTCTGCAGGAACCAGCGCATCGATGAAGCCGGCTTGCAGCGCCCGCTCGGGCGAGAACTCTTCAGACAGGGTCACCGCGCGTTCACGAGCCGCCGGGTTCAGGCGCAGGCGGAGCACCTCGGCGCCCACCCGAGGCATCGGCAGCCCGATGGCGACTTCGTTGGCCACGTAGGTGTAGGGGCCCGGCACGCCGAAGCGGTAGTCGCCGGACAGCAGCATGAAGGCACCCATCGCATACGCGTGGCCAGGCGATGCGATGACGACTGGCGTCGAAAACGCCAACAGGCGCGCTGTCAGCGAGTACCCCGCGCGAAGCATCTTAATGGCCGGAACCCCGCCGGCCGTCATCACCTTCAGATCGAACCCCGCCGACAGCACACCCTCGCGGCCAGTGATCACCACTGCGGCGCCCTCCGTCTCTACCCGCTCCAGCGCTCGGTATAGTTCGTCGAACATCGCGGGAGACAGCGCGTTGCGCTTGCCGTCGTCCATCGTAAGCGTGGCAACCGAACCCTCGATGTCGAGGGCGACCAATGAGTTCGCCATAGTTGAGAGATAGCAGACTTCACAGCTCGATGTGGCTCGTCGCTTGACGACGAGGAAGCGCAGGGTTCAGCCTCGCGTCAGTCGCCAGAGCCGACCACCGAGCAGCACCGCCGCCGTGGCAAGCCCGGCAAGTAGGCCCCACCAGACACCGACCGCGCCAACCGACGTGTGGAGGCCGAACCACACGGAAATCGGAAACCCGATCACCCAGTAGCTGATCGCAGTGATGACCATCGGAACGCGTACGTCTTTGAGGCCGCGCAGCGCCTGGTTCGCGGCGACCTGAGTCGCATCAAACAGCGCAAAGGCGGCGGCGATCGGCAAGAAGCTCGCGACCATCGACAGGACTCGCGTGTTCGACGGGTCGGTCGCCTCGAGATAGAGGCCGGCCACGGTGCTCGGGGCCCACATCACGGGAACCGCGAAGACCATGATGGCAGCGATGCAGGTCGCGATCGAGACCGCGGCCGCGCGACGAACCCCTGGACGGTCCTGTGCCCCTTGCTTCAAGCCAACCCGTACGGCGCCCCCAAGGGAAATCCCAAGCGGCATCATGAAGGCGAGCGCGGCCACGTTGAGCGCGACTTGGTAGGCTGCCATTTCGTCCACGCCAATGCGTCCCATCAAGAACACCGCGGCATTGAAGAGCATCGCCTCGAACGTCGCAGTCAATGCGATCGGCCAGCTGAGCTGAAGTACCTCGATGAGTCGCGTACGACACCCTACGAAGAAGTCGCGGAAAATGTGAAAGCGATGGCTTCCGGGGTCGACACGGATGTAGGCGACCAGCATCAGGAATCCGGCGACGTTTGAGAGCGAAGACGCGATCCCAGCGCCCACGAGCTCGAGCCGCGGGAGCCCCCAGTTCCCGTAGATGAGAAGCCAGTTGAGGAACGCGTTGAGTCCCGTCGCAACGATGATGAGCAGCAGGGGGGCCCTGGTTCTGCGTATCGACGCGAGGAAGTTCCTGAGTGCCATCACCGCGACCATGAACGGCAGGCCGGGGGCGAGCGCGAGCACGTAGGGTTCGGCCAGGGCCGCAGGCACGGACGGCTGGCCAAGGGCGCCCGCGATTTCTTCGGTGAAGAAGAACGCCGTGGAGAGGAGAGGCAGAGAAATCGCAATCGTCCAAAGAGTCATTCGCACCGAACGGCGCACTCCGTCGATGTCGTTCGGATCGGCTCCAAGCGCCTGGCTGACCATCGGTGACACTGCCATCGCAGGCCCGAAGCCACAGAGAAAGACGGCGTAGAAGATCACTAGGCCGAGCGAGGCGCCGGCGAGCGGGACGGCGCCGAGCCGCCCGATCATCAGCACATCGATGGTGTTGATCGAAAACTGAACGAGCTGGGTCAAACCCATCGGCAGGCCGATGTAGATCAGCGCCGCGAACTCCCGGCGCCACGGTCTGTCGACGGGAATGGCACCCGTTTGATGGCGAGGCTGGGCTGGCATGGTTCGTACCGCTCACCGCTGGTACTTGAGGACAGGCCGCTGGCAACCCGAGCCCTACGGCCGCACTTGCACGCCGGCAGCTCCGGCTGCTATATCGTCGCAATACGATGAAACAATCGATCTTCAACTGCGCGCCGCCTGACGAGTCCGCCCCGGATCTGCGCCCGGTGGAGGGGGACGACGCAGACCAGGAGCTCGCACGCCTCGCGAAGGCGCTCGGACATCCAGCGCGCGTTCGCATCCTCCGTTTGCTCACGCGTCGGAACGCATGCTTCTGCGGGGAAATCGTCGACGAGATCGGCCTCGCCCAGTCGACGGTGTCACAGCACCTGAAGATCATGAAAGACGCAGGCCTCGTCCAAGGCGAGATCGACGGTCCCCGCGTCTGCTACTGCCTTAGTCCCCGCGTGGTGCGGCGACTCAAGGCACTGATTGGAAGCCTCTAACTATCGTTTTAGGACGATGAGTGAGCACAGCATGGGTATTTTCGAGCGCTTCCTGTCGGTATGGGTAGCCCTGGCGATTGCGGCCGGCGTCGCGGTCGGCCTCATCGTGCCCGGACTCTTTCGCTCAATCGCGGGCTGGGAATGGGCAGGCGTCAACCTGGTCGTCGCGGTGCTGATCTGGCTGATGATCTACCCGATGATGCTGAAGGTAGAGCCTTCCTGTCTCAAAGACGTCGGCTCTCGACCCAAGGGGCTTGCCCTCACGCTGACCGTTAACTGGCTGATCAAGCCGTTCTCAATGGCGGCGCTCGGCGTGCTCTTCTTCGACTACGTGTTCGCCGGGCTCATCCCGAAACAAGACGCACAGCAGTACATCGCCGGAATGATCCTCCTCGGCGTCGCACCCTGCACCGCGATGGTATTCGTATGGAGCCATCTCACCAATGGCGACGCGAACTACACTCTGGTGCAAGTCTCGATCAACGACCTCATTCTCGTGTTTGCGTTCGCCCCGATTGCAGGTCTGTTGCTTGGCGTCACCGACCTGGAGGTCCCCTGGGAAACACTCTTCGCATCGGTGCTCGTGTTCGTCGTGGTTCCGCTAGGCGCTGGCACCCTGACGCATCGGCGGCTCATGCGGTCGGGCGGACCGGAGGCGATCGACCGACTGGCGGCCGCACTCAAGCCTGCGTCGATCGTCGCGCTATTGCTCACCGTGGCTCTGCTCTTCGGCTTTCAGGCGGAGACGATTGTTGCCCAGCCCGGTCGCGTGCTGCTCATCGCCATTCCGCTTCTGATCCAAAGCTACGGCATCTTCGCGATTGCCTACGGGTCGGCCCACATGTTGAAGCTTCCATTCGACGTCGCCGCGCCCGCTGCGATGATCGGCACTTCGAACTTCTTCGAACTGGCCGTCGCCGTGGCAATCAGCCTATTCGGCATCGGTTCCGGCGCTGCGTTGGCGACGGTGGTCGGAGTACTCATCGAGGTCCCCGTCATGCTCTCCCTCGTGAGCTTCGCGAACCGGACCAAAGCATGGTTCCCCCCAAGCCCGGAGGTCACCAGTGATGCCCGAACCTGATTCCGGCCTGCGCGCGACGCGATTCGGGAGAAGCTCGAGCGCTGCGGGGCCGACGGCGACGGATAGAATCAACCGCGGGACGATTGCCTTCGGGCCCCTCCGGCCCGACTCGTGTTCCCGTGGTAGGAGGTTTCACAGATCATGGAAGAGCAGAAAGACAAGATTCGAACGGCCGTGCGCGATCAGTACGGCTCAATTGCGCGCGAACCGGCCGACGCCGGAAGCGCCTCGTGCTGTGCGCCGGGCGCGAACGCGAGCCTTGCGCTCGGGTACTCGGCCGAAGACCTCGAGGCCGTCCCCGAGGGCGCGAACATGGGCCTCGGCTGTGGCAACCCGCAGGCGATCGCTGCGCTGAAAGCCGGTGACACGGTGGTCGACCTCGGCGCTGGAGGCGGGTTCGACTGCCTGCTCGCTGCGAAACAAGTGGGCGACCATGGACATGTCATCGGTGTCGACATGACGCCGGACATGGTCTCGAAGGCGCGTGGCAACGCGGAGCGCCTCGGTGCAACGAACGTAGAGTTCCGGCTTGGCGAGATCGAGCACCTGCCCATCGCAGATGCGACCGTCGACGTGATCCTCTCCAACTGCGTCATCAACTTGAGTCCTGATAAGGCCGCGGTGTTTCGCGATGCGTTTCGTGTCCTCAAGCCGGGAGGACGCCTGGCGATCTCAGACGTAGTCGCTCTGGCTGCGCTTCCCGAGAGCCTGCAGCATGACATTGCCGCGCTGGTTGGCTGCGTGTCCGGCGCTGCCAGTGTATCGACGCTCGAGAGCCTGCTCGGCGACGCGGGGTTTTCCGACGTCAGAATCGTGGTGAACGAGGAGAGCCATGAGTTCATCCGCGACTGGCTGCCAGGCTCGGGCGTCGAACGCTACGTCGCCTCCGCGACGATCGAAGCAACCAAGCCTCAGTCGACTGGCTGCTGCTAGCACACGTGCTGCAAACCCAAGGCCCTCACACGCCGAGCCGCTCGGCAGTGTGCAGCGTACGGTAGAGCCAGACGCTTACCAACACCGCTCTAGCGGACCAGGCGATGGTGCGAATCCAGTTGGTACCGACCAGCGTGCGCCACGCCTCCTCGTCGAAGCCGGAGGCGAGCCGAGAATGCATGGGGACTTGCAGAAACAACGTAGAGGCCCATGCCAATACGACGAGCGCGATTCCGAGCCAGATCTGCCAGGGGGATTGAACGCGCAGCGGCGCCCAGAGGAACGCAACCGAGGAGACTGCCTCTGCGATCATCAGCGGCCCCACGATGAGGGTGATCGCCGCAGAATGATGCTCATGGAACTCGACGAACGCGCCGGCACCGACCTTCCCGAAGGATGGGTACTGCACGAGCTGAACGAACCAAATCACGCTCGTCATCGCCCAGGTGCTGGCGACTTGGACCAGAAGCAAACCACTCATCGACGCCGCCGTTTCACCCGTTGGTGAGAGAGTACACCAAAGAATCGGTCATGGAGCGTTTACGAGCGCAATGCAGATCTGCGACACTCCGGCCTCGATGAAGTATCTCGACCCCATATTCGAACTCGTCGTCCAGTGGATCCCCACCTTGATCGTCCTGGTCCTGGGCATCCTCCTCGTAGCCGGAACTCGCTATCTACTCCTCAAGCGATTCGCTCCTCCGCCCGGCCAGAGCGGGATGGCGCGCCAGGTTCTGGTAGCGGCCCTCGCGGGCGTGATGCTGGTCATCTTCATTTTGTCGCTGCCAATCGGGGATTCGCCGCGCGGCCAGCTGCTCAGCCTCCTCGGCCTATTAGTGACCGCAGCCGTCGCCCTTTCTTCGACGACGCTTCTCGGAAACGCGATGGCGGGCTTCATGCTGCGAGCGATCCGGAATTTTCGAGCTGGCGATTTTCTAATCGTGAACGAGCACCGTGGGCGCGTATCGGACAAAGGCTGGCTCCGCACGGAGATCCAAACCGAGCGTCGCAATCTCACGACGCTGCCGAATCTGTATCTGGTCACCAACCCGATGACCGTCATTCGGACTTCGGGTACCTTCATCGCAGCGTCGGTATCTCTCGGGTACGACGTCCCTCGCGAGAAAGTAAAGAAGTGCCTGCTCGAAGCGGCGGAGCACGCAGAACTGATCGATCCGTTTGTGTTCGTCACTGATCTCGGCGATTTCTCAATCACGTATCAGGTGGCCGGATTTCTCGAAGACGTGAAGTACCTCATCAGCGCGGAGTCGGCTCTGCGGGAGTGCATGCTCGACTTCCTTCACCGCGGCGGCATCGAAATCGTCTCACCGACCTTCATGAATCAGCGGCAGCTCGACGCGAAACAGCTCTTCATCCCCAAGGCCTCGCGCGCGAGTCGCCCGAGCAGTGCGACCGAGGCGCGTCCCGAGCAGCGGATGTTCGACAAAGCCGACCTCGCCGAAAACGAGGAAAAAATCGAGCAGCAGCTCAAGACGGTCATCGAAGAAATCGAGAAGCTCAAGAAGGCGGAGCCTGAGGACGGGGAGGTCACAGGCACGCACATCGAGGAGCTGAAGCGCCGGAAGGCCTCTCTCGAGGAACTGCTACAGCTTCAAACCGAGCGAAAAGAGGAGCAGGACGACTCCGGCAACGGCGACACCGACGCCCCAAAGACTGACGAGAATACGAAGATCGTCTAGCCGAGGTCGAGCGCGATGCCGAACACGAGCTGGTAGTCGTTCTTCTCGAGCGGCGGCAGGTCGGACGCCGGAGGAGGCCCCGGCTGCTCGGTGCGGAGGAAGAGGAACGATACGGAGACGGCCAACACGTCGGTGATGTCCATCGCGAGGTCCGCTCGACCCGTGTGGTTGGTGTTGCCAATGTTGGTGACGACCAAGTTGGTCAACCAGCTCACCGTAAAGTCGATGTCGCCAGTGATGTCGAAATCCGCGTACGTATAGAGCGGGATGAACGCATCGTGCTGCGGGTTGCCATCCTGAGCAGCCGAACCGTCTTTGTACTTGAGGTACTGGTAACCGAGACCGGTTTGGAAGTCCCAGACGACTTTGGGTCGATCGATAATGTGGACCCCGGCGCCCGCCGCGGGCGTCGCACGGAAGCGAATGTTCTGGAAGCGATCGTTGAGTAGCTGCCCGAAAAGCGGCGCGACGAACCAGCGGTCCGAGAGAAACACCTTGAAGTCGAACTCCCCGAGGTGCCGATTGACGTTCTGGGTGCCGTTGGTGCGCCCGAAGGTCGCGTTGTAGGTCAAGTCGAGCAGAGTCATGCGGTCTTCACGGCGCACGCGGAAAAAGGTGTCGTACGTGAGCTGATCGGTGTTGCCTCGGTTGAGTGTGAGACCGAAGCGAAGGCTCATCGACCACCAGTCTTTCTCGCGCTCACCCCCGGACACGATGCCCTCGAGCTCCGCCCTCGGGAAGGTCTGCGTACCCGCCCCCGTCTCCACCACGACCGAGTCCGCGGTAATCAATGCAAGGCCGGTCGCGCTCTCCCGCTCGTCGAACACGTAGGTGTTCACGTTGGGCGACTGCATTCTGATGATATCCGCGAAGTCGATGAATACGATGCCGATTTCATCGCTGTCGAACTCCAGGCTGTCGTCGCGCATGCGCTTTATCGTGCCCTTGAGCCACTCGCCCGAGACGAGCTGAATCCAGTCCGAGGTGTCGCCGAAGGTGAGTGCGTAGTCTCCGGGAATGCCACCCTCAGACTCTGTGGCAAAGCGATCGAAACTTTCACTCACTGTGTCGACGGCGATGTCGGCAGGCATGGCCTCGGCTGGTACACCGCCCGAAGAGCTGCGGACGAAATCGAGCGCAGCCTCTGCTTCCGCAGTCTCCGTGGTCACCACTTCGGTCGGCACGACGCCGCCGGCGCTCCCGTTCGGACGAAGGTCTTCTTCTTGAGAGCCGATTCTTTCGGTCTCTTGGGCGGCGACTGGGCCTCCGATCGAAAAGACGAGAGCTGCGGCAAGCGCCACGGCGCCACGCTTGAAAGAGAAACACCCCTGCATGCCGCCCTGTATAGACAAGAGACGCCTCGGCGCAAAGAAAACACCTGGAGCCCGAAGATCGAGCATCCTCGGACGGGGACCCTGCCCCACGAGCGGGCGGTCGGCACGCGTCGCGTAGGGCCCCACCCGCTTGACGTGCCGACGCGGTATCTCTAGACGCCCTAGGGTTCATGTCCATCAGCAGGATCGCCATCTTCTTGAGCGTCGTCGTGGGGCTCACGGTCACCCTGCACTACTACCTCTGGACGAGACTCGTCCGCGATCCAGGCCTGCCCGAGCCGTGGCGGCAGCTCGCCACGGGGGCGCTCATCCTGCTCGGGCTTTCGATCCCAGCAACGATGCTCGCGTGGCGATTCGTGCCCCGATCCGTCGCGATTCCGATCTCCTGGCTCGGGTACGTCTGGATGGGTGCCATGTTCGTGACGCTGGTCCTTCTCTGGAGCGGGGAGTTCGCGCGTTGGAGCTGGGTGAAGTACGCGCAGTTGAGCGCGATCGATTCCGGGCGTCGCGAATTTTGGCCCAGCTTCTTGCAGGAGGAGCCGGAACGCTGGCGATCGCGCTCTCGGGCTGGGGAGTCTGGTCGGCGATCCGTCCGGTTGAGGTGAAAGAGCTCAGCGTTCGGCTGAAGAAGCTCCCTCCGTCGCTCTCCGGCCTGAGGCTCGTGCAGCTGACCGACATACACGTAGGGCCTACGATCGGCCGCGACTTCATCGACGATGTCGTCCGCAAGGTCAACGCGCTCAACCCCGACATCGTCGCGATCACCGGAGACCTCATCGACGGCTCGGTTGAAGAGCTTGGCGAGGCGGTGCGTCCACTCGGGGACATTCAGTCGAAGTTCGGAACCTACTTCGTGACCGGCAACCACGAATACTACTCGGGCGCTGATTCGTGGCTCGCGTTCCTCAAGAGCATCGGGATTCGACCCTTGCGGAACGAGCACGTGGTACTCGGCGACGGACCCGACTCAATCCAGGTGGCGGGTGTCGACGATTGGACCGCCGATCGGTTCGGAAACGGTCACGGCTCCGACATGTCCCGCGCGCTCATGGGACGCGACGAAACCTCACCTGTCGTGCTACTCGCACACCAGCCCGTGCACTTCGGTCAGGCCCGTGAACACGGCGTCGACCTTCAGATCTCCGGCCACACGCATGGTGGCCAGATTTTCCCGTTCGGGATTCTCGCCCGCCTGGTTCAGCCGTTCGTTGCTGGCCTGCACCGACGCGGAGACTCGCAGATCTACGTGAGTTCAGGAACCGGGTACTGGGGACCTCCAATGCGTATCGCGGCGCCTTCGGAGATCACCCTGATCGAGCTCGAGAGCGAGCAGGCCCCCGCCAAGCTCGCGTAGCCCACACGCCTCAGGGGCAGCGAACCTCGAGTTCGGCAGCGATCGCTTCCAACCACGGATCGTTTCGATGCTCCCGACGGAGCCGCTCGATCTCAGTGGCGGCCTGCTGGCGCTGCGCAGGGTCACCGGTCCGAAGCACCAATTCGATCGATGCGATAGCGGTCTCTCTCGTCTCACCTGAGTAGGCAGCCCAGCCCAATGCCTCGCGGGCTTCGTCGACGTCACAGGCGGCCAGCGCGGCGAGGCCTCGGTAGAGCTCGATCGACGTAAACCCTCGGTACATCGTCGCCGCCCGACTAAGCATACGATAGGCCTCACGCGCGGACTCGCGTTCGTTCTCGGTCCGAAACTGGCGGACACCGGCCCGGCCCGCGTCACGTGCCAGCGGGCGCAGCGCTTGAAGTCCCTCGATCCAGCCCGCGATTGCCTGCGAGTTCTGGTGGTCTCCAATGCGCGCGGTTTCTCGCGCGAGTTCGGCCTCCAAGACGTCAGGCTCCAATAGAAGGCCCACGCGATAGCCCGGGCCCAGAATCCGAAGAGGCGTGCTTCCGTCGGCGGTTCCCTGGCGCACGAAGAGAGACTGGCGATCCTGGACCTGATGCAGCTCCCATGCGGGGGAGCGGTCCAGGTAGATCACCGACGGGGCCTGTCCTCGTCGGGTGTGGTCGGCGACGACGACGTTGACCTCGTATTCGTCGAGGAGCGCCTGAAAGGCCATCGGATCTCCAAAGCTGTTGGTCGTCTTCTCGATGAACTTCGGTCCGTAGAAGGGCATGCGACCGTCGATCAGGAAGCGGCCCTTCGGCACCGCGAACATAAGAGGCCAGCTGTCGACAACCGGAGTCAGTATGCGGGGCTCGGAAACATGTGCGTTGATCGTCTCGGCGACCGCCCAGGCATGGCCGAGCCGAGGCTCGCCAAAGCCGAACGGAACGAACGGCTCGAGACGGGGAGACACGATCGCCGCCCAAACCGCCGCGAGACCAACCAGTCCGTACACCTTCGTCCCTACGGCGCGAACTGGGTTCATCTGAACGAGCCCGGCGGCAATCAGCGGCGCGCTCAGCAGCATGGGGTGGGCGATGAATCGAATCGATCGGAACGCCATCAAACTGAGCAAGACGCAAAGCACCGCGTATGCCGTGCCGAACCTGCCACGTCGAACGGCGGGCCGCACCGTCAGCAGCACGAGAAGCAGGCTGAGCACAGGGCCGACCAAAAGGTACAGAGGATGGTCAGGCGTCCACGGACTCCACTCTGTCACCAAGGCCCGATACTCGGGCACGAATACGTGACTCACTGCGTCGGTCACGATGCCGAGGCCAAAGGGCGTACATGCCGTGGCCCCAAGCTGGAGCGCAAGCATGCCGAGGAGCCACCGCAGCGACTCGGTCCCAACGAATAACGCGGCGAAGAGTCCGGTGATGAGGAGGCCCAGTAGATGCGACCCGTGCATGTTCACCCAGAAAACCTGCATCAGGGCTACCGCAGCCAGGATGGCGCGCCTGCGACGCGCGGATGCGCCGGGCTGGACGGTCGCGTGAATGCCGAGCAGCAGCGCCGCTGGAAAGAGCAGGCCGATGATCTGAGGTCGCACTGTGAAACGAATCCGCGCCAACGGCGCAAAGAACAGGGCGATGGCGGCGGCCCAGGGGGCAGCCCAGGGATCCCCAGCGACTCGATAGGCGAGCAGGACCAGCAACACGCCGAGCAGCGCAAGCACCAGACACTTCAGTGCGATCAGCGCGTTGGGCCCGAGGGCATCATAGACCTTCCACGTGACCAGGTCGTAGAGCCATTCGTAATTGCTCCATGGCTGCGGGGTATCGTATGCGAACGAGATGCTGTCGACCTGCGGAACGAACCCGAGTTCTGCGATCTGCCGACCTTGTGCCAGGTGTCCGTACGCATCCGGGCTGTACAGCGGAAAGGCGCCAAGGAGAAAGAACCCCACCGCGCAGAGCCCTGCACTCCACCACACTGTCGCCCGCGCCACGACGCGAGTGTTCCCCGAGCGCGTCTCCCAGGTCAAGCGAGCGGCGGACTCAGACGACGGCGCGAAGAGCCGCGTCGAGCTGGGCGTACTTCCATTGGAAGCCCGCTTTCTCCAGAATCGTGGGAACGACGCGCGCCCCCCCGAGCAGCATCTCCTCGGCCATTTGAGAGCCCATCCCGAGCCGGAGCGCGAACTTCGGCACGGGGAGCACGGCAGGACGGTTGAGTGCCGCCGCGAGCGCCGCGGTGAACTCGGCGTTCGTTGCGGGGTTGGGGGCTACGAAGTTCACGGGTCCACGAAGGCCGGTATCCTTGGCGACGAACACCAGGCCGGCCACCATGTCGTCGTGGGCGATCCAACTCATGTATTGGTCGCCGTCCCCGAGCCGTCCGCCGATCCCGAGTAGGAACGGGGTCTTCATTTTCGCGAGTGCCCCACCTTCGCGCGCGAGGACGATTCCGATGCGGGGATGCACCACACGGATGCCCGCCTCGACGGCGGCGTGCGCCGCCTGCTCCCACTCGACGCACACCGACGCCAGGAACCCGGAGCCAGCGGACGCGGTTTCCTCGAGGGTCTCAGCGCCGCGATTGCCGTAGTAGCCAATCGCCGAAGCCGACACGAGGAACGAGGGCCTCGGATCGAGCTGAGCGAGTGTTCCCGCGATGAGCTGGGTTCCTTTCACACGACTGTCGCGAATCCTCGCTTTTTGCGACTCGGTCCATCGACCGGCAGCGACGTTCTCTCCAGCTAGGTGAATTGCGCCGACGACGCCGCTCAGGGCCTCAGCGTCGATGGTCATGCCTTCCGGGTCCCACTGCACCTCTTCGGCGGACTTCGGCGCGCGCCGGACCAGGCGAAGAACCTCGAACCCTTCGCCTACGAGGGCCGGAACCAGGGAGCTTCCGATGAGCCCTGAGGCCCCCGTGACGACGACTTTGGGACACGCTGACATGGCAAGATCCTGGCGCGGCGGGTCCGAGGCGCAAGGTGCTTTGTTTTCCCGATGGCCGTCTGTCGAAACAGTAGCTATGGTCCAGCACTTTGCGACTCCTCTTCATCGCTCCCCAAGCCTTCACCTCGAGCACCTACACCGACGACGTGCATACGCTCGCCAAGGTGCTTCGCCGCGCAGATCACAGCGTCGAGGTCCTGTCTCCCCTCTTCGGACACGTCGACGCCGCGAAGCTCTCGCTCGCGCGGCGTCTCACCAAGCTTCAGTTCGAGCTTGGGGGGAGGGACTGGTCCTGCGAGATCTACACGGGCCGCACCCCGGACGGCGTGGAACTGACGTTCATCGGTAACGAAGAACTCCTGCTCCCCGCCGAATCTCTCGAAGAAGATGGGGACCAGCTCGCTGCTTCTCGCGTGGGCGTGTTCGCGGCCGCAGTTGTGGAACTCCTGCGAAGCCGGCCAGATTCGTACGATCTCGTGCATGCTCACGGTTGGGCGGCTGGCGTTGCTGCGACACAGATCGCAAGCGCGCTTCCCGACTTGCCGAGCGTCTTGACGGTGTATGACGCGTCCCAACAGGGTCGGTTCCACAGCCGGGATGCGAGTTGGCTTGGGCTCGGCGACGAGGGCCTTCGAGGCGACGAAGTCAACGCGCTCAAGGCGAGCCTCCTGAGCGCCAACCGAGTCCTCACCCTTTCGCCCAACTACGCCAACCGGCTGCAGAGGGACGGCGAAGGCTACGAACTGAGCGACGTGTTTCGCGAGATTCAGCAGAAGCTCGTTGGTGTCCGGCACGGAATCGACCCGGCGCTTTGGAATCCAGCAACCGATCAACACCTCCCTGCTCGTTTCGATCCCTTTGATGGGACCGGCAAAGAGAAGTGCAAGGCCGAACTTCAGCGCGAGATGACGCTGCCCGTGCGAAGCGATGCGCCTCTGTTCGCGGCGCTTGGCGACGTCGACTCCGAAGGGATGCGCCTGCTCGCCAAGGTGGGCCCGGATCTCTTGCGAAACGACATTCAGCTCGTCGTTCAGCTCGTTGGTGACGGGGAGCTCGTTGCCATCTACGAAGAGCTTTGGGACCAGTGGCCCGACCGCATCCAGATCCGAACCGCCAACGAGGAAGCGTTTTCTCACCTGCTCATCGCGGCGAGCGATTTCGTGATCGTACCCGAGCAAGGTGCACCCGCGGAGAACCTCCAAATGCTCGCGCAGCGCTACGGAGCGGTCCCGATCGTGTACCGCGGGGGCGGTCTGGCGGACGAGGTAGTCGACTGCGAAGCTTCATTGAAGACCGGCTCGGGGCTTCTATACGACGAGCCGACCGAGGCTTCCCTGCTGTCCGCGCTGCAGCGAGCTGCGGCAGCCTTTGCCAACACGGCGGCCTTCGCAGAGCTCCAGAGCCGCGTCATGCGAATCGATCATTCGTGGGAGCGCACGATACGCCTCTACGAACGGACCTATCGCGACGCGCTCGGCTAACTGCGACTCTCTATGCCGCCCCGGTGGGGGGAGTAGCCGGAAGCTTGGCATCACTGGGTCTGAGGTAGTCCGGTTCAAGCGAATCGAGATCGTCGGGGCCTCGCGAGTCGTAGGCATTCAAGACCTCGGCAACCAAGGCTGCGGGCGTCGCCTCGACGTCGAGGGTCGCATGGCTCGGGATGCCCAGAATGCGCTGAACCGCATCGGCATGTGTGACCGCGCCCTCGCCGCACGCCACGACCGGACGCTCGCCCACCACCCTGGCGATTGTCGACAGAACCTCATCGGGAGAACCGAACAGAGGTTCGACGAGGGTCCCCGCCTCAGAGCCCATCCGGTAGGCCGCCCCGAACAGATCCCCGCGATAGGCGTTCATCAGGGCCACGCGGACGACTCCATCTGCCGCCGAGGCAGATCGTGCGAGAACCCGGAGCGAGCCTACCCCAACGATGGGGACCTTCAGCCCGAAGCTCAATCCCTTCGCGGTGCTCAGGCCAACGCGGACACTCGTAAAGCGGCCAGGACCAATCACGACACCGATCGCATCGATGCCGAGGCGCTCGACGCCGGCTTCTAGCAGCAGCGCGTCGAGGTGGACGAACAGGTTTTCGCCGTGTCGCGACGAGGACTTCCACCTGCGATGTCCCAGCAGTCGGCGATTGCGTTCCAACGCGAGTATCCCCGCTTCGGTGGCTGTATCGATGCACAGGGTCGCCATGGCTTGCTTGACGCACCCCTAGCCGCAGACTAGCGTCGGCGCCAATCGCCGCGCGCGATGTCGATCTTCACGAATGAGCACACGAAAAGAAAGCGCTTCGTCGAAGAAGGCAAGCACCGTGAACAAAGGCGATGGCTGGAAGTCGAATCTGCTGACGATCGGCGGCGCGCTTCTCCTCGCGCTCTTCATCCGTATCACCCTGTTTGAGGCTTTCGCGATCGACGGGCCTTCGATGGAGCCGACCCTACTGGACGGCGATCGTGTCGTCGTGGCCAAATACCCATACGGCCTGTTTCTTCCGTTTACTCACCGGGCTGCCATCAACTGGGGTGGGCCCGATCCGGGAGACGTGATCATCCTCCACAGTCCTGCGGACAACGAAGACATCGTGAAGCGAGTGATCGGCGTGGGAGGTGACGAGATCGTCATCCAAGACGGAAAGATTTTGCGCAACGGAGAGGTGCTCGAGACGCGACAGGTTGGAGCCTGCTCACGTGAAGAGCAGCGGAACATCGACTCGACTTGCATGGTTTACGAAGAGCAGGTCGGAGATGTCTCGCACTTGATGAGCCACTCGAGGCATGATTTCCCGCTCGACAGGCTGCCGGTAGAGGTGCCCGAGGGGCACGTCTACGTGCTTGGAGACCACCGCGACAGCTCCAACGACAGTCGGAATCCGCTGATCGGCGCGGTGGAGAACTCGCGAATCAAGGGCAAGTCGCTTTTCATCTACATGTCCTGGAAGAACATTCGCGCGTCGATCTTAGAGCGGATTCGCTGGGATCGAGTCGGCACCAAGGTACGCTGAGGCGACACGTGGCTCTCCGCTGAGTTGCGGTTAGGCTTGGCCGATGGGCTCCCAGCAGACCGAGATCGAAACCCACCTCCGCGACGAGGTCGGAACGATCGACAAAGAGGCGCCTAACGGGGTCGCGCTGGTGTATCCAAGCCCCTACGGCGTCGCGATGTCGTCACTCGGTTATCAGACCATTTATCGACGCATCAATGCGGTCGACGGGATGGCCGCACATCGAGCGTTTCTACCGGACGACGTGGACGCCAGCATGGAAGCCCGGGTTCCCATCGTCACCTACGAACGGAAGCGCCCAATCGCGGACTACCAGGTCGTTGCCTACTCGGTCGCGTACGAAATGGAGCTCGCGGGGCTCATTCAGACACTCGAGCTGTCGGGGATTCCGCCACTGGCCGCCGATCGCAACGAGCGGCACCCGTTCATTCTCGCTGGGGGGCCCCTCACCTTCAGCAACCCCTTGCCCCTTGCGCCGTTCGTCGATGCGGTCGTCATGGGAGAGGCCGACGAGGCCGTGCTCGAGGTGTTGCGTACGATATTCGGCGCCGAATCCCACGAGAGTGCCCGCCGCACCCTCGGCAGTCATCCGCACATCTTCGTGCCCTCGATCCACGGGGACATCATGCCTCCGGTGGATAAGGCCACCGACGCCGAACTCCCTGCGTTCTCGCAGATCATCACGCCGCATACCGAGCTCCGGAGCATGTTTCTCATCGAGCCCGAACGCGGCTGCCATCGAGGGTGCACCTATTGCGTCATGCGCCGCTCGACAAACGACGGAATGCGCACGGTCGACAAAGACCGGCTTCTGTCGCTGGTACCCGATCATGCGAAGCGGGTGGGTCTCGTGGGAGCGGCGACGACCGACCATCCGCAGATCGTCGACATCGTCAATGAGCTAGCCGACTCGGGGCGGGAAGTGGGACTGTCGTCGCTTCGCGCCGATCGATTGACGGAGGAACTGGTTGCCGCACTCCGACGTGGTGGGCACCGGATTCTCACGACCGCCAGCGATGGGGCAAGCCAGCGGATGCGCGAAGAAATCAAGCGACGAACCAGCGAAGCACAGCTTCGAGAAGCTGCACGACTGGCACGCACCCATGGAATGAAACGCCTAAAGCTCTACCTGATGGTGGGCCTGCCTGAAGAAACCGACGACGACATCGACGAAATGGTAGCCCTCGGCAAAGAACTATCCGCCGTGATTCCGCTCTCGCTCGGAGTAGCGCCGTTCGTGGCAAAACGGAATACACCCCTCGACGGGACTGCGTTCGCAGGCATCGAGCTGGTCGACGCGCGACTGCGACGGTTGCGCAAAGGTGTGCGGGGCAAGGTCGATGTGCGGGCGACGAGCGCACGCTGGGCCTGGGTCGAGTATGTGTTGGCTCAGGGAGGCCGCGCGGAAGGACGGGCGGTGTTGGACGCGGTTCACGCCGGAGGCCGCTTCTCGGACTGGAAGCACGCGTTCGCCGCGCTGCCCAAGGACCGCGTGAAGCGCTCGCTAGTGCGCCCCGGAAACCGACTCGGACGGGCGCCACGCGAGAAGCGCGCGGCCGGCGCGACACCGATTAGTTGAGGAACGCGGTCGCGGCGGAGGTCGCGAAGTCGAGGTAGTGTCCTGGCGTGATGCCCATGCGCACGACGTAGTACCCGGCCAGCACCAGCGCCGCGACGACGTAGCCAGAGCGCATCGGGACCGCGATGGGTGCGTCTTCCTCAGGCTCTCTCATGAAGAGATAAACGATGACCTTGAGGTAATAGAAGGCGCCGATCGCGCTTGCCAGGACACCGAGCAGCGCGAGCCAAGCAAGACCCGACTGAACAGCCGCGTTGAAGACATAGTACTTGCCGAAGAACCCGGCCGACGGTGGCATTCCGAGAAGCGATAGGACGCCAATGACCAAGGGGATTGCCGCTGCAGGATGTCGCCGTCCAGCGCCTGCGAGGTCCTCGTAGCTGACGGCTTCTTTTCCTTTGGAGCCCATGAGCACGAGTGAACCGAAGGCGAGCACGCTCGATACGGTGTAGGCCGCCATGTAGTAGAGCACAGAGGTCACGGCGGTAGAGCCAACTGCGAACGCGGCGGCGACCCCGACCAGCGCATAGCCAGCGTGTGCAACCGACGAGTAGGCCAGCATCCGCTTCACGCTCGTTTGCGAGAGAGCAGCCAGGTTGCCCCAGAGCATGGTCACGACCGAGAGCGCGATGATCACCGGAGTCCAGCCGGTGAAGAGGTCCATGCTGACTTCGTCGCCAAACACGCCCGTCAAGACGCGGAGCAGGACCGCGAAGGCAGCGGCCTTCGGACCGACCGACAGAAACGTGGTGGCAGGCGTGACGGCACCCTCGTACGCGTCCGGCACCCACATGTGAAAGGGCACCGCCCCCACCTTGAACACCATGCCGACGATGAGCATCACGAGCGCCAAGACCGTGAGCGACGGGATGGCCGTTCCCGTGGACACCGCCTTCGTGATGCCGGCGAAGTCGGTGTGTCCCGTAGCTCCGTAGAGAAGCGCAGAGCCAAAAAGGAGAATCGCTGCCGCGAAGGAGCCAAGAAGAAAGTACTTCATGGCCCCTTCGACTGCACGCGCGCTGGTCCGGCGATAGGCCACCAGCGCGTAGGCCCCAAGCGACACGGTCTCGAGCCCCAAGAACAGGGAAAGCAGGTCTGTCGCGCGCGCCAGGACCATCGCGCCGAACGCTGTGAACACGAGCAGCACGTAGAACTCGCCGCGCTCGAGGTCGTGCTCCTTTAGATATCCCCCAGCAAGCAGCGCACAAAGACCACCGCCACCGCAGATGAGGACGTCGAAAAAGAGCCCTAACCGATCGACAGCGAGGTATCGACTGACGATCTCAGGTGTGCTCTCGACGCCTTGGACCGCGATAAACGCGGCAGCCGCCGCCGTGCCGAAAAGCGCAAGCGCAGTGAGCCCCGCAAGCCCCTTGGTGGTCGGCACGAACGCGTCCACCAACATGATGATGAGGCCCGCCGCAACGAGCAAAATCAGCGGCGCGATCCCGATGAGTTCGCTCATCGCGCGCCCTCCCCGACAACCTCGGCGTCAGTGTCGTCCGACCGAACGAAAGCAACTACCTCGGTCGGCTCGACCGCAGCTACTCCGGCAATCCGCGAGCGCGTGAGCCCCTTCGATTCTTGGTAGCGAACGTTCATGTCCGTAATGAATGCGTCGACCGAGGGGTTCATTTTGTCGAGAAAGAACTTGGGATAGAGCCCTATCCAGAAGATGAGGAATACCAGCGGAGCAAGAGCCCAGACTTCACGGCGATTGAGATCCGAAAGGCTCGCGTTCTCTTCGTGCGTCACCTTGCCCCAGAACATGCGCAGGACGGCATGGAGCATGTAGACCGCCGCGAAGATAACCCCGGTCGCCGCCAACAGAGTCATGATGAACCACTGATCTCCGAAGCCCACAGGGCCTCGCGAGAAGAACGAACCAGCGAGAATCATGAACTCGCCGACGAACCCGTTGGTGGCCGGCAGCCCGATCGAGCTCATCGTGACGATGACGAACAGGGTGGCGTACCAGGGCATCACTTTGGCGAGACCACCGAAGTCGTCGAGCATCCGCGAGTGGCGGCGGTCGTAGATGACGCCGACGAGAATGAAGAGTGCGCCCGTCGATACGCCGTGGTTGATCATTTGCAGGATTGACCCGGAAACGCCCTGGCGGTTCATGGCGAAAAGCCCGAGCAGAATGAAGCCCATGTGGCTGACGGAGCTGTAGGCCACCAGCTTCTTGAGGTCGCGTTGGACCCATGCCGCATACGCGCCGTAAATGATGCCGAACACGCCAAGTGCGGCGAGGACCGGCCCCAGAGCCTGGCTCGCTACGGGGAACAGCGGCATCGCGAATCGAATGAAGCCGTAGATGCCGAGCTTGAGGAGAACCGCCGCAAGAATGACCGAGCCGCCCGTGGGCGCCTGGACGTGCGCGTCAGGCAGCCAGGTATGGAAGGGAAACATCGGGATCTTGATGGCGAACGCGATGGCGAAGGCGGAAAAGAGCAGATACTGCGGCAGCGCTGGGAGCATCAGCGTCGTCAGCTCCTCGAGGTCGAAGGTGTAGTGGCCGGCCAGCGTCTTGTAGGCGCCGACGATGTACAGGATCGCGACGAGCATCAGAAGGCTGCCGACGAATGTGTAGATGAAGAACTTCACGGCGGCGTAGACGCGGTCTTTGCCCCCCCAGACACCGATGATGAGATACATCGGCACGAGCATGAGCTCCCAGAACACGTAGAACAGGAACAAGTCGAGCGCGACAAAGGCACCCAGCATCCCAAGCTCAAGGAGCAGGAAGGAGAACGCGTACTCTTTGATTCGGGTCGTTACGCCGCTCCAGGAAACGTAGAGAGCTATCGGGGTGAGCGCCGTGGTGAGAAGGACCAGCCACAGAGATATCCCGTCGATGCCGACCTTGTAGTGAATACCGAGCGACTCGACCCAGGAGACCTTCTCGACAAAGCGGTACCCGGCAGTCGAATAGTCCGCGGCCAGCAGTCGAAGGCTCAACACGAACTCGACCACCATCGCAACCAGCGCGAAGACCTTGATTTCGGCTTCTCGCTCACGCGGGAGCACGAGCACCAGGAGGGAGGCCACCAACGGGATGACGAGCAGCCAGGTCAGAATGTTGCCACTCATTGGACTCGCTCCTCGGCGCTGAGCCCAAGCCGCGCGTGCTCGTCGCGAAGATAGCCGTCTGGAAGAGTCATCTGGCGCGTCGCCTTCGCAACGTTGCCGAAGGCGTTTCGAACCTCCACGGTCGCTTCGACGGTGGCTCGTGGGACCATCAGAAGCCCTTCGAGGGTGGTACCCCGACCGACGTCGAGCTCGCTAACCTCGCCGCCAGCCGCGTCGTTCATCCGCACCTCGACTCGCTCGTCGTGAAGTCGTGCAACGACTGGAAGCGCACTCGAAGGACGACCGGGATCGACCCGGTTGAGATTGAGTGGCGACCACTCTTCGGTGATCGGGTAGTAGTGGGCAGCGCCGGTGCGCTGACTGCGAACGTAGAGGCCTATCTCGCGCACGTCACTAGCCTCATACTTCGGCGTGAAGACTCTACTGTTCGTCCAGTCGCCTTCGAAGGTGCCGTCGGAATTGGTGTCCCAGCGGTACTCGTATCCGAAGCCTTGCGCGGCAACGAGCTGAAGCACGTCGCCATCGATGTTACCGCTGACGTGCGCGCGCGGCGTCCAAAACATCCCAAAGACTGCGACCAGGCCCACGACCAAAACCATTCCGTAGGTCTGCAGCGCGCCCGTCTGAATCGAGGACAAGAGCTTGCTAACGGCCTTGGCACCCACGCTCGGAAGCCGCGTGAGAAGTGAGTCGACGAAAGTCATGTCGGCGCGGCCGACCACTGTCGCTACGCTCTTGAGCGGTCGTACGATGGTGGCAGCGTAGAGCTCGTCGACGCGCCACTTGTCGAACAAGAAGTCGTAGATTGGCTTCGGTGTCTTCTGTGCAAGCGGGTCGGTCGACTTGTTGCGGTAGAGAACCCAGGCGACCCCGACGCCGATCGCCATGGCTGCGAGCGCGAGACCGGAGGCGATGTTGATGATGAGCATCTCTTCGGGAAGCTCGTGTCCGGTGAGCGAGGCTTCCATCCAGTGACCCCACCAGCTCGCCAAATGCCAGCCGAAGATCGGTGCGATGTGAGGCATTCCGAGATAGCCCGCAGTGAGCGCGCCAATGGCGAGTAGGACCAGGGGAATCGTCATCGACGGTGGCGATTCGTGTGGGTGTGGATCGTAGCCATGCCCGTCGGCATGCTCGGAGCCCTCTGCGCTTCGGTAGTCGCCGGTGAAGGTGAGGAAGTAGAGCCGGAACATGTAGAAGGCGGTCATCACGGCGGATGCGGTCAGTCCAATTAACGTTATCCAGCCGACCGTCACCATCATCGGGCCTTGATCTCGGAAGATCTGTGCGGTCGCCCCGAGCAGAATCTCGTCTTTCGAGAAGAAACCACTGGTGAGTGGGACGCCCGCGATCGCCATGCAGCTGATGAGAAACGTCCAGCGCGTCGTCGGCATGTACTTCTTGAGGCCGCCGAGCTTGAAGATGTCGGCATCGCCGTGGGCGTGGACTGCATGCATCACCGAGCCGGCGCCGAGGAATAGGCAGGCCTTGAAGAATGCGTGCGTGAAGACGTGAAAGATCGCGGCACCAAAGTATCCGACCCCGACTGCCGCGAACATGAATCCGAGCTGGCTCACGGTGGAATACGCCAGAATCTTTTTCATCTCCCTCTGCGTGACCGCGATCGTCGCGGCAACGAAGGCCGTGAGGGTGCCCGTGACCGCGATGACGGCCATGGCGACGTCGGAGCTGATGAAGAGCGGAGAGAGCCGACAGCAGAGGTAGACGCCCGCGGTGACCATCGTCGCTGCGTGGATGAGCGCCGAGACCGGGGTTGGGCCCGCCATGGCGTCGGGAAGCCACACGTAGAGCGGGATTTGCGCGCTCTTGCCCGTGCAGCCGAGGAAGAGAAACAGACAGGCAACCGTGGCCAGACTCGCGAACGGCAGGGCCGTGAAGCTCGCCGCAAACTTACCGTTTTCGGCCGCCTCGTTGATGTCGGCAAACTCGAACGAACCTGCCACACCGACCAGAATGAACATGCCTATCAGCACGCCGAAGTCGCCGATGCGGTTGGCGACGAACGCCTTTCGACCGGCTGCCGCGTAGTCGCGGTTCTCGTACCAATAACCGATCAGAAGATACGAGCAGAGCCCCACTCCCTCCCAGCCGACGAACATGACCGGCAAACTACTCGCGAGTACGAGTATGAGCATCGCGGTCATGAACAGGTTCAGGTAGCAAAAGAACCGTGGGTAGCCCTCGTCCTCGGACATGTACCCGACGCTGTAGAGGTGAATCACTCCGCCGACGCCCGTTACGACGAGCGTCATGATGCCGCTCAGCGAGTCCATCACGAAGCGGACGTCGATGGGCACCTCTCGACCACTCGGAAGCGTGATCGAGAACCACTCGTAGAAGTTGAAGGCGATCGCAGCCTCGTGCGAGCCGTCGCTCCGAAGGGCGAAGAGCTGCATAAAGGTGATCGCGGCCAAGATGAAAGAGAGCGTCACCGAGCCCACGCCGACGAGGCTGACGATGCTCTTGGGCAGCCTTCGCCCGAAGAGCCCGTTGATCACGGCGCCGGCGAGCGGAAACAAGATGATGAGCAGCAGCATTAGCTGCTGATTGGCTTCTTCGTGCATTGCGCGGTCAGTGCCTCAGCAGCGTGGCGGTGTCGGTCTCGATCGTGTTCTGGATTCGGTAGTAAGCGATGAGGATGGCTAAGCCGACCGCGGCTTCCGCTGCAGCCACCGCAATGACGAAAAAGGCGAATACCTGGCCGTCGTGATTGCTCGGATATGCGCGATTGAACGCAAGAAGCAGCACATTGACGGAGTTGAGCATCAGCTCGATCGACATGAGTTGGATCAGCATGTTGCGCCGGGTCAGAAAGCCGACTGCGCCAATGCCGAACAGAACCGAGGCAAGTGCCAGATATGAGCCGATATCCATGAGTATCTAATGTGCGTGAGTCTAATCTGCCCGGGTCCGCGCAATCGCGATGGCACCGACGATCGCAACGAGGAGCGTAATGGAGATGATTTCGAACGGAACGAGCGATTCTGAATACACCGCCATGCCGAGGCCCTCGACGGTGCCAAAGCTCTCGCCGACGGCCGGTGCGAGGACGTCGAAGCCACCGATTGACGTCGCGATAACCATGAAGACTGCGAACGTGAGAGCACCCGCGGTCGCGCGGGTAGTGAGGCCACGGTCACTCGAACCGACCTCGGCTTCGGGACCGATCAGCATGATCACGAATACGAAGAGCACGACGACCGCGCCGGCGTAAACCAGCAGTTGGAGTGCTGCGAGCAGGTGGGCGTTGAGGGTCAGGAACAAACCGGCGAGCGCGATGATGTTAACCAGCAGGCCCATCGCCGCTCGAAGGGGGCGACGTGCAGCCACCGTCACGATGGCGCCAATCGTGGCAAACAGCGCCGAAACCACGAACAGCGTGGCGCCTGCACCGCTCATACAACGGCTCCGACGAGGCCGAGAACGCTCTCGTCGTGCCGAACCCCTGCCGGCACTCCGCCCTGTGCGGCTGCGAGAAACTCTTCGCGGTATTTCTGCACCAAGCCGAGCATGGGCATCGCGGTTCCATCAGCGAACGCACAGATCGTGTTGCCCATCATGTTGTTTGAGACGTCGACCAGAAGATCTACGTCTTCTGGTTTTCCTCGGCCCGCACACAAATTGTCTAGGACGTCGACCAACCACCCGGTGCCCTCGCGGCACGGAGTGCACTGGCCACAAGACTCGTGCTTATAAAAACGCATCAGATTCCGACACGCTTCAACCATGTTGACTGTGTCGTCCATCACGATCGCGCAGCAAGTGCCTAGCATGGTCCCTAGTGCTCGGTAGGTGTCCACGCCCATCGGGACGTCGATTTCGCTCATGCCGTGCCAGGCGTGCAGCGAATGGTCCGCGGCCGGCGCATCGACGATGCGACGGGGATCGAGGACGGGCGTCGACGAACCGCCGGGAATGACCCCTTTGAGCGAGCGCCCTTCAAGCATCCCGCCTGCGTAGTCGTAGATGAGCTCCCGCATGGTGATGCCGGTTGGGGCCTCGAACAGTCCGGGATTCTTCACGTGACCGCTCACGCCGTAGAGTCGCACGCCGCCGTCTCCCGGAAGCCTGCCGAGCGCGGACCAGGTTTCCCCTCCCATCTCGATGATGTCGGGAACCGCGGCGATCGTTTCAACGTTGTTGACGATGGTAGGCATCCCGAAGACACCTTTGATCGCGGGGAAAGGCGGCTTGAGTCGGGGCTCCCCGCGCTTGCCTTCGAGCGAGTTGAGCAGAGCGGTTTCTTCGCCGCAGATGTACGCCCCCGCACCGGAGTGGACATAGACCTCGATCTTGTGGTCGACGCCGAAAGGCTTGTCGCCGAGATATCCGGCCTGCCGGGCCTCCGCGATGGCGGTCTCGAGACGGGAACCCGAGAAGGCCAGCTCTCCTCGCACGTAGATGTACGCCACGTGGGCGCCGGTGGCGTAACAGGCGATGATCGTACCCTCGATCAGACGATGCGGATCGAGGTCCATGATGCTGCGGTCTTTGAAGGTGCCAGGCTCACTCTCGTCGGCGTTGATGACCAGGTACACCTGCTCGCCAGGGCCGGGGTTGAGGAACCCCCATTTGACGCCTGCCGGAAAACCCGCCCCGCCGCGCCCGCGAATATTGGCCTTCTTGACCTCTTCGCGAAGGGTCGCGGGCTCGACCGAAGTGAGCGCGCGCTTGGCCACGGCATAGGCGCCCGCTCCCTCGGCGCTTGCCAAGGTCCAGCTCTCGGGCAGCTGATATCGGTTGGTGAGGAGTGGTTTGGATGTTGTCGTCATGACTCGTCCGTAGGGTCGGCGGAGGGCGGCGGCTTCGACGCCAATCGGACCGCCTCGGCACTTGGTCGTGGCGGCGCTACCGACGGCGGAGTTGCACCGCCAGAAGGAGGAAAACTCGCAAATGTGGCGAATTCACTGGCTGCCGCCTCTGCGCCTCGATCGGAGTGGGCGTCGATGATGCGGTCGAGGAGCTCGAGATCGAGGTTTTCGTAGTACGAGTCGTTGATCTGAATCATCGGAGCCTGCCCGCAAGCGGCCAGGCATTCGGCCTTGAGGAGGGTGAACTTGCCGTCGGAGGTGGTTTCACCGGCATGACAGCCGAGCCTCTTTTCGAGATGCTCCTGAACGGCCTTGCCTCCGCGGAGGTCGCACGAAAGGGTGCGGCAGACCCAGACCACGTTCTCCCCAACCGGTTCGTCGAAGAACATTGTGTAGAAGGTCACGACGCCGCGCACGGCCGCCGTAGACAGGCCAAGACGTTCGGCCGCGTAGTCGACGACCTCCAGGCTGATCCATCCATTCTGCTTCTGGCACAGCCACAGCAGAGGCAGGAGTGCCGCTCGACGCTCCGGGTAGCGGGTCAAGATGTCGTCGACCTGTCGTTCGCGTTCCGGCGTAAGCGCAAATGCCATGGTTCGGCGCCGGCACGCTAGGCCCGACGGCCCCCCCTGTCAAGCTAGGCCCCAGAGCGGTTTCGCATCAGGGCGTGCGACGAAACCCAACCGTCAATCCGGCGCTGCCGGGGTAGCTCCTCGACCTGAACTGAACGAGCAGGCACGGTTCGCTTCCGTCCTCGACCAAGCAATCGGCAAATGCGCAGAACGTCCGCTGCTGCCTGAGTCCTTTCCAGCGCGCTCCGGCTGGCACCTCACGTCCACGCGGATAGCGGAACACGGTGGTCGACTCATCACTCTCGATGAACGAGATCTCGGCCTGGAGCAGGTCTTCGGTCTTGGAGAACGCGAGGTCGAGCATCTGCCAGAAGGTGGCTTCGCCCTCCGCGAGCTCGGCATCGGTGAACGTGACGTTCTGCTCGCGCATGCGTTCGAGCGTGGGTTTCAGGCTGGCAGGGAGGGATTCTTCGTCGCCTGCGAGCGCCTTGGCAAGCTTGCGACGGCGTTCGATATCCGTGCGCAGCTCGAGGAGATCGAGAGCGCGGAGCTTGAACTCCCCAAATTGGTCGAGGTAGGGCTCTGCGGCTCCTGCGCAATTGGAGTCTGCGCGGCAACCGATCAACAGCATGGCACCTAGTGCGAACACGAGGGCTCGGTGCATGGCGGCTACAGTAGTCGACGAGACGACCAAGCCCAACTAAAGTTTCGGCGATGTCGCTAATCGAGTTCCGGGGGGTGCAGAAGGCCTTCGGACCCAAAGTCGTGTATCGCGACCTCAACCTCGAAATCGAGGAAGGGGAGTTGCTCACGATCATAGGCGGGTCCGGTCAGGGCAAGAGCGTCATGCTCAAGATGCTCATCGGTCTGCTCGGCATCGACGGCGGGGACATCTTCTTCGATGGCCAAGAGATCTCGCGGTTCACGGAAGAAGAGTACGCCCCTGTTCGACGACGCGTCGCCATGCTCTTTCAGGCCGGCGCGCTGTTCGATTCGCTGAATGCGAAAGAGAACGTCGCCTATGGGCTCCGCGAACAGCTCGACATGAGCGAGACGGAAATTTCTGAGCGGGTTCGCGAATCGCTGGCCCTCGTGGGCCTCCCCGGGACCGAAGAGGCCTGGCCCGCGGATCTGTCCGCCGGCATGAAGAAGCGAATCTCGCTTGCCCGAGCCCTGGCCATTCGGCCCGAGGTCCTGCTCTACGACGAACCGACGACGGGGCTCGACCCCATCAACGTCACCAGAATCGCCGACCTGATCGTCGACCTCAACGAGCGACTCCAGGTCACCTCGGTCGTCGTCACACACGACATGGATACCGCCCTGGCGATCAGTGACCGCATCACGATGATCCAGGCAGGATATGTGATTTTCTCGGGCACTCCCGCGGAAGTGCGCCAGTCGGACGATCCAAGAGTCCGCGACTTCATCGAAGGCAACGCGCCAGTCGACGAGGACACCGAAACTCTGCTAAGGACTGCTGGGTAAGGGCCAGGTTGAGGACTGTATGAAGACAACCGCCGCTACGCGCCTACGGGTCGGCATTTTCGTGATCCTCGCGCTCGCGATCGGGGCTGCGGTGGCATTCGCGATCGGGGCGCAAGAGAACGTCTTCGAACCGAAAACGACTTACTATTCGGTCTTTCGCGACGTCGGAGGCCTGCAGAAGGGCAATACCGTCCGCGTCGCGGGCGTCAACGTGGGATCGGTAACCGATGTGACCATCGGAGACGCCGGGCGCGTCGAGGTCTACTTCCGGGTCATCGACGACGCGACTCACCTGATCCGCGGCGATGCGAACATCATCGTACCGAGCTCGGATCCCTCCCAGCCCAGCATCGCCTCGATCGGAAGCAAGGGGCTTCTCGGCGATCGCATCGTCGAGATCTCCGTCGGCTCGGACGAGTACCCGCTTTGGGATCCGGACGAAGCCCTCCCTGTCGCGGTCGGTGGCGGCCTGATCGCGATGGCCGAGCGGACGCTGAGCGAGGCCGAAGGAACCGCCCACAACCTCAAACTCGCGACCGATCCGTTTGCCGACCAAGAGTTCTCGAACGATCTCAAAGCAAGCGCCCGCAGCATCGCCAAGGCCTCGGGAATGCTTGCGAGCGGCGATGGCACGATCGGCGCTCTCATGACGGACGAGCAGCTCGCGACCGACGTGAAGGGCGCCGTGAAGAACCTACGCACCGCGGGCGCTCAGGTGTCCGAACTCGGCAAGAACCTCAACCGACTCACCCAGGAAGTGCAGCGCGGCAGCGGAACTGCCCACGCTCTCGTCTATGGAACCGAGGGAACCGAGGCGATCAAGAACATTCGAGACACGTTCGGACAGCTCAACGAGATCCTCACCGACATCCGAGGCGGCAACGGTCCCATCAACGAACTCATCTACGGCGAACTCGGAGATTCGTTCATGACGAACCTCCAGAACGCCAGCGACGACATCGCATATCTCACCAAGCAGACCCGCGAAGGCAAAGGAACCATCGGCCTGCTTCTCACCGACCCGTCGATCTACGACGACATCAAGCGTCTGGTCGGCGACCTCGAACGAAACGACATCCTGCGCGCGCTCGTGCGCTATTCGATCAACCGCGATGAGGGGCAAGAGCCCGTCGAAGTCACAGTCAAAGAAGAGTAGCCCGATGCGCGCGTACCTCGACCTCCTTCGGCACGTGCTGGAGCAAGGCGTCAATCGCGACGATCGCACCGGCACCGGCACACGCAGCGTGTTCGGCTACCAGATGCGGAT
Organism: uncultured delta proteobacterium; assembly: GCA_963845195.1. Classification (GTDB taxonomy): domain Bacteria; phylum Myxococcota_A; class Polyangia; order Polyangiales; family Houyiibacteriaceae; genus SG8-38. The sequence continues at coordinate 86,313 of CAWJRH010000004.1, read as the reverse complement.
CGACCTGGGTGACGGCTTTCCACTGCTCACCACCAAGAAGGTGCATCTGAAGTCGATCATTCACGAGCTGCTGTGGTTCGTGCGCGGCCAGACGCACGTGAGCCACCTTCAAGAGTCAGGGGTGTCGATCTGGGACGAATGGGCGACCGCCGAACAAACGGCGCGCTTCGGTCGGAGCGAGGGGGACCTCGGCCCGGTCTATGGCCATCAGTGGCGAAACTTCGGAGCGACCTCTCGCGAGGACGGCTCATATCGGCACGATGGTTTCGACCAGCTGAGCTACGTGCTCGAGACGATCCGTGAGAACCCTGACAGCCGGCGCCTTCTGATTTCGGGGTGGAACCCGAGCGAAGCAGAGCAGGTGGCGCTGCCACCATGCCACACCTTGTTTCAGTTCTACGTTCAGTCGGGCAAGCTGAGCTGCCAGCTCTACCAGCGCAGTGCGGACGTGTTCTTGGGAGTGCCTTTCAATATCGCGAGCTACGCCCTTCTCACCATGATGGTCGCGCACGTATCCGATCTGGAGCCTGGCGAGTTCATCCATACGTTTGGCGATGTCCACCTCTACAACAACCACGTCGAACAGGCGCAGCTACAGCTCGGCCGGGAACCGCGTCCACTGCCCACCATGAAGCTCGACCCCAGCGTCGAGAACCTCTTCGACTTCCGATACGAGCACTTCACGCTCGAGGGGTACGACCCTCACCCGCGCATCAAAGCGCCGGTGGCGGTGTGACCTCGGTCGAGCCCGGGCTCTCGCTGATCGTGGCGGTCGCCCGCAATGGAGTCATCGGAAACGCTGGTGCCCTGCCCTGGCACATTTCGGAGGACCTAAAGCACTTCAAACGCACGACTCTGGGTCACGCCGTCATCATGGGCCGCAAGACGTTCGAATCGATTGGACGCCCGCTTCCGAAACGACGAAATATCGTGGTATCGCGTCGTTCCGATGCGACGTTCGAGGGCTGCGAAACTGCGCGCAGCCTGCAGGACGCAATCGCTCTCGCTCGGAGGACCGACCCCAACCCGTTCATCATCGGCGGGGCGAGCCTTTACCGCGAGGCCATGCCCTTGGCGACCGACATCCACCTGACGACGATCGAAAGCGACTTCGACGGCGATGTTCATTTCTTCCCCGACCTTTCAGCCTTCGACGTGATCGATCGACGCGAAGGACAGACCGAAGGCCTGATCTTTCAGCACCTTCGCCGCAAGCCTCACTGACGGGAGCTGGGTTTGCGCGTTGCAGGTCAGCGCCCGATGCGTTGGCGCAGAATCTGGTAGCCACGCTGAGCCTGCGGGTCGTCCGAGAGCATAGCCGAGGGCTTCGCGTCCTCGGGGACGGGCTGGACCCGCGCTCTGCTCGACGACTGCTCGCCCCCGACGCGGCGCGCCTCGAGGTGCCCGTCGAGGTCCTGCTCCCGCAGCGGAGGAGGCTCTTCGTCTTTGATGGGAGAGGCGACGGTCACGTCGGGGACAATGCCTTCAGCCTGAATCGAGCGCCCCGACGGGGTGTAGTAGAGCGCGATCGTGAGTTTGAGCGCGCTCGCGTCGGGGAGTTCGAAAACACTCTGAACACTTCCCTTTCCAAACGTCCGCGCACCGACGAGGACCGCGCGCTTCTGATCGCTCAACGCGCCCGCGACAATCTCCGCAGCACTTGCGGTCTGTTCGTTGATGAGGATGACGATCGGCCACTTTGGACGGGTACCCCCGCGACGAGCGGAGAACTCCCGGATGACGTCGCCGCCACGGCCGCGCGTGGTGAGAATGACTCCGCCAGACAAGAACTCGTCGCTCATCAGCACCGCCTCCCGCAACAGCCCGCCGCCGTTGTCCCGTAGGTCGAGAAGGAGTCCGCGAAAGCCAGTGGTATCGCGAAGGGCGCTGACCGCGCGATCGAGGGCTTCGCGAAAGAGTTCCGCGGTGCGCTCCTGAAACGTGGTCACCTGAATGTAGACGATGCCGCGCTCGAGATAGCGGACGTGGATGGGATCGATGTCGATGAACGCGCGTCGGAGGGTTCGTTCGATCGCTGCTGGCACTGCGTCGCGTCGTATCGTGACGTCGACTTGGGTGCCTGGTTCACCGCGCATCTTTCGAACGGCTTCATCAAGGCGAATGTCGCGCGCTTCTTCGTCGTCGATCGTAAGGAACCGGTCTCCGGGCAGGAGTCCGGCAGCATCCGCGGGACCGCCGTCGAACACCGTCAGGATGGTGAGCCACCCATCCCGCATCGCGACCTCTACGCCTACGCCGGCGAACCGCCCCGCTGCATCGGCTTCGAGGATGGCGTACTCCTCGGGATCGAGGAAGACCGAGTGGGGATCGAGCGCATCCGCCATTCCTCGAATCGCGCCGTGCACCAGCTTCTCTTGGTCGACCGGCTCGACGTAGCTCAGTTCGATCGTCGACAGCGCGCGCGCGAAAATCGTCAGCGGCTGAAACGGGCTTCGCCGCGCCAGGACCCCCGAGCCGGTGACCAACAGGAAACCAAGCGCGATCAGCGCCGTCACGACGATGCGGGTTTTCCGAGAGGATGTGTGATGCCGCATCGATTTCAGACCTTACCGATTGACACTGCATCTATCCATGGGTAGGACCACGAGGTACATCAGCGCGGCGCACCTACAGGGTACGTGCCCGATGGAGTTTCTGACGATGTCGACGACAGACAAGCGCAAGCAAAGCCTCTACTTTCCCGAATCGATGCTACACGACATCAAGCATGAGTCGGCAAGACTGGATCGCTCTCTGTCATGGATCGTCCAGCGCTGCGTAAAAATCGCCCTCCCGGAAATCCGGAAGCTCCCCTCGGTGAACGACATCCCGGACACCCCCGAGGACACGGCGAAAAAGTAGACGCGCGCGCCGTGCAACGAGGCCGCGAGGGTTTGGTCGCCGCGCAAGACGGCACGCTCCTGTTCGTCCATGACGAAGGCGAAGGAGGGCCGGCGGTGGTTCTTGTCGACGGTATCGGCTGCGATGGGTTCGCCTGGCGATACCTCGAACCCCGACTCGCGGCCCACCACCGGGTCATCCACAGCCATTTTCGAGGCCACGGTCGAAGTGGCGCACCGGTCGACCGAACTCGACTCGCGATTGAAGACCTCGCGGAAGATCTCGCCGAAGTCTGCCGCGATCGAGGAGTCGAGCAGGCGGTGTTCATCGCACATTCCATGGGGGTCCAGGTCGCCCTCGAACTCGCGCGCCGCCACCCGGAACTCGTCGCTGGCCTTGTATTGATGTGCGGCACGTTCGGGCGACTCACCAGTACATTCCACGGAACCGACCTGCTCGAACAGGCGCTGCCCGGCCTCATTCGTCTCGCAAGCACGTTCCCGTCCGCGGCCCGGGCCGTGTGGGGCCGCGTGCCGGCAGCGCTCGCGTTTCGCGTGGCATGTGCCGGGCGCGAGCTCGATGCGGACCGCATCCAGGAAACGGATTTTCACCGCTACTGGGAGCACGCTGCGTTGATGGATCCAGACGTGTTCTTGAGAATGTTGCAGCGTGCAGGAGAGCACGACGCACGGTCGTATCTGCCTGAGATCTCGTTTCCGACTCTGGTGATTGCAGCAGAACAGGACACGTTCACACCAATGCAACTCGCCGAAGCGATGGCCGCGGCGATTCCGAACGCCGAGCTTGAAGCGGTGCCCGATGCAAGCCATGCGGCTCCGGTTGAACAGCCCGACCGCATCGGAGAACGAATCGAGGAGTTCCTCAGTAGTCTGCGCGAAACAGCTGCTGACCAATGAGCACGAAAGTGCCACGCGGCACGAACGACTCATTGTGAACGCGCACGAACGTTCCGTTCGAGCTGCCGGCGTCGGTGAGAAAGACGTGCCCCACTTCGGCGTGAATCCTGCAGTGAAGACCTGAAACGTAGCCGTCTTCGGGAAAGGTGACGTCTCCACGCTCGCGCCCGAGATGGATACCCCGGTCGGGCACGGGAAAACAATTGCCCGTAGTCTGACGGCCGACGACGAGGCACACCCGGCCGACGAATCCATCGTGAGGGCTGCCTAGGTACTGTGTTCCGTCGGCGGGCGGCTCGGGAGCGCTGGGCGCTTCGAAGCGCAGAATCTCTTGTCCGATGCGAAATATGCTCCCGTCAAACAGCTCGATCGGAACATCTGGATCGATTCGGATATAGACGCCGTTGAGGCTCTCCATGTCGCGAACGACGAGCTGATCGTCCTCGAAGCGGAACTCGGCGTGCTCAGGGGAGAGATACGCATCGCTGGCGAACATGCCGCCGGTGCTGCGACCGATCAGGGTGAATCCGTCACCGAGTATGAACGACTCGCCCTCGGAGCCGTCAGGCTGAATCAGAACGAGTCGGGCGGCCGCCGGCTCGGGCGCAGAGGCAATCGCAGGAGCGGAGAAACGCTCTTCGGGAGCCTCGCCCACCACGGGTTCGGCGTGCAGATCGTGGCCGCAGACGTGGCAGAATCGAAAGTTGCTGGGGACGTCAGCACCGCAGTTCACACACCCGACGGTGTCGAGGTCCTCGGAGTCAACCTCGTCCAAAGCTTGGTCCTGAGCGTCGTCCGATTGCAGGTCGGGCTCAGGTTGGAGACCGAGCTCTGGCTCGCTCGGTACTTCGTGCACCGGCGGCGGCACCACTTCGACCGTGTCTTGGACTTGCTCGGCGTCCGCAAGTCCGTCGATTTCCGCCTGCGCCGCGAACGCTTCGGCAGCCTGCATCCGCTGAGGCGGAGGCTGGGTTCCGGTCGAGCTGCCGAGGCTAATGCCGGGCGAACTCGGCGCCGAGAAGCTCTTTGGGCCGGAGGGATCACGGGGAAGCTCCGCACCACATCCCAGACAGAACTTGTAGTGGTCCTGGTTCTCCTTGCTGCAGCGAGCGCAGACGATCACGAAAACCTCTCGATCATGGCGGCGAATACCCAGTCGCGACTCACGCGGTCACCTCCACGCGCAACAGATTCCGTCCAAGGAACATGTAGTCACCGTGATTCAACTCACGTTCACCACGAATGCGCAGGTAGGTTCCGTTCTGCGAACCTTCGTCGACGAGCTCGAGTATCTCGCCGGTCATGTCGACGCGCGCATGACGGGGCGACATGTACACGTCGTCGGGGAAGTTGATGTCGCAGTCTTCTCGGCCGATCTCGAGCGTCTGCTCGACCGCACAACATACGATGCCGTCCATGCCGCCTTCGAGCACTTGTGTGACTCGGAAGGCGCTGGGCCGGCGCGGCGAGGAATAGAAATAGGTCTGGTCCGCCTCGGGCCCTGAGGTGTCGCGCGGCGTGGGGTCGACACGGAAGACGTGCTGGCCGCACATGAAGTGGTCCCCGAGCTGGATTGGCATCGACCCTCGAACCCGCAGGTAGATCCCGTTGAGGCTCCCCTCGTCGCGAACGACGAGGCGATCGCCCCGATAGAGAAAGTTGGCATGGAGCGGACTGAGCCAGTTGTCGCTTGGAAAGGGGATCTGATCGGCCTCTCGGCCGGCCACGTGCTCGCTGGCCTGGAGCAAGTAGCTCAAGCCCTCCCCGACCGCGTCGTCCCCCCGGACCACGATCAGCCGCGCTTTTCCTGGCATCTGCATGGCGCCGAAGTAACGCGTTTCTAGCGTCTGGGTTTCCGTCGGCACCGTCGCGCCACATGCCCCGCAGAATCGGTGGCCCGATGGCACCCCACTCGCGCACTCGGTGCAAACGTAATTGCGAGCTTGCTCCATGTCTCATCCCCTCGTCGGCCCACCCCGCGGGTCGGACGCGTACGCCTGTTTTAGGCCATCGAAACACCCGGCGTCAATCCGCACTCCCGATCGCGGCACCTGAGCAACGCGAACGGCGCCGTCCGTCCCGGGAGATGGAGCATGCGGCGCGCAAGGTGCTAGGCTCTCACGCTGATGAAGCTGTTCGCAGGGGCCGTATCGGAAAGACCGCCAGGCCCAAAATACGTAGCTGCGCTCGACTACGCGGAGCTTGCCCCGGCGGCTCCGCTCCCAAAGACCGGCACGCTGCAGCGGTGGCGGCAAGGCCTCCCTGAGGGCTTTCAGCTCGCGCTGAGGGCTCCCAAGGCCTCATGGCACTCGACCGAGGGACCGCTGCGACCGAGCGCAGACCTAGAGCGAGGTGTCCAATGGCTGCGAGATGCCGCCGCCGCGGTAGAGGCCGCGCTGGTCGTGATTCCAACTGAGGCGTCCGTCACGACCGGAGCCCGCGACCGAGCTCGGCTTCGGGACTACTTCGGGCGTCTCGAACTACCCGAGTCCACCACAGTGGTCTGGCGACCAAGTGGCCTTTGGGAGCACGATTTGCGGCGGCGGATGGCGGAGTCCCTGGGTGTGATTGCCGCATTCGACGCGGTTGACGACCCAGTCCCTGCCGGAGACGTTCTCTATGCGGGCCTCCGGGCTGAGGGCTTTCGTCGAGCGTTCTCGCATGCGCAGCTCGACCAGGTCGCGGCCACCCTCGAGCTCTCTGACGCCTCCCGAGCCTACGTCTCGATCGAGTCCCCGCAGTCGTTTCGGGAGGCGACCCTGCTGAAGAGTTTGGCAGAAGGGGTCGCGTGACGGCGAAGATAGCGCGGATTGATCAACCAAAACCTGGTCTCCTATGTGTGACGCTCGGCGGCGGCACGGAGACCGAAGTGCTGCTCCTCTCGATTCTTCCGAACGCCCTCGCCATGGGAAGCGTCGCTCGGAGACCGCGCGGTACAGACGCCTCGGAGTCGGTCTCACAGCTTCGGCGCCACCTGGTCGGCGGCTCCGTGCGCCTCATGGAAGAGAGCCGACGCTACCTGCGCATCGTCGTTGCCCGCGAGGAGGGGTCTAAGACCCTCGTGTGCCACGCGCACAAGCCACACGGCGGATGGTGGCTCGAGGGCTCGAACAGCGCCGTCTTGATCCGGTCTACGGGCTCAAAGCCCAAGCCGATCGCAGAAGGGGAACGGTTCGTAGCAAGGGAGCTCGCCGAGCTTCGCGCCGGTGGGGTCGAGGTTCTCGACGCTTACCACAGGGCGCGAGTTCAGCAGCTTCGACGACTGCTTACGGCGCACCGAGCCCGGCTCGATTGAAAGCGGCGAGCCATCCTGCAAGACCTCGAGCGCGCCGAACGGGCAGACGAACTGCACGAGCGGGCCACTTTGTTACTCACGTATTCGGGAGCGATCCCGGCGGGCGCCTCGGAGTTCGAGGCACGCACCTGGGAAGCAACCCCACGGACCGTGCGGATTGCGCTCGACCCGGCCAAGACCGCTCCCGAACAGGCCCAGGACCTCTTCCGTAAGGCGAAGCGTCTCAAGCGCGGACTCGAAGTCGCTCCGGCGCGGCTTCGAGAAACGACGACGCAGCTGGAGGCGCTCGAACGTCTCGAAGCGACCTTCGAGCAGGAGAGCCCAGAGACCATGGCCGCGAAGATGGCCGAACTCGGGGTCTCGACCGAGTCGCGCGCGATGGTGGCCGCTCGACAAAAGAAAGACGGAGGACGGCGACCGTACCGAGAGTTCGCCTCTTCCGATGGCGCGACGATCCTGGTCGGGCGAAGTGCAGCGGACAACGACCGCCTCACCCTCCGAGTCGCGAAGCCACACGACCTGTGGCTTCACGCCCGTGAGATCACCGGCGCACACGTGATCGTGCAGCTCGCCAAAGGCAAGAGCTGCAGTCCCGAGACCCTAGTCGACGCCGCAACCCTCGCGGCCCACTTCAGCGAGCTGCGCGCTGACGCCGTCGTCGACGTGCTGTACACGCCCCGCAGGTTCGTCCACAAGCGCCGAGGAAGCCCGGTAGGCAGCGTCACGCTAGACCACGAGAAGGTCATCGCCGTGAGGCTGGAACCTTCTCGTATCGCCCGCCTCCTCGAGCACGAACGCAAGGCTTAACTGCAAAAGCCTCGGCACCTGGCCGAGGCGATTGCAGTACCCCTCGACGAGGGGCCGCGACGACAGACTGCGCGGAGGCGTTGCCCATGGGGCAAGGCCTTAGGCCAGGGGTCACCCCGCGGTGACCCCTTGGTCAACCCGAGGGTCGACCTAGCGAAGTGCGCTACTTCTTTTTGCGAGTCGCGCGCTTTTTCGCGGCCTTTTTGACCGTGCGCTTCTTCACGGCCTTCTTCGCCACGCGCTTTTTCGCAGCCTTTTTGACCGCGCGCTTTTTCGCGCGCTTTTTCACGGCCTTCTTGGCCACGCGCTTTTTCGCAGCCTTTTTGACCGCACGCTTTTTCGCAGCCTTTTTGACCGCGCGCTTTTTCACGGCCTTTTTGACCGCGCGCTTCTTAGCAGCCTTACGGACCGCCTTCTTCGCTACGCGCTTCTTTGCCGCCTTACGGACGGCCTTCTTCGCGACGCGCTTCTTTGCGGCCTTTTTTACTGCACGCTTCTTGGTGGCCTTTTTGGCCGCCTTCTTTGTAGCGCGCTTTTTTGTGGTTCGTTTCTTTGCAGTCGCCATTTCGACCTCCTCCAAGGTGGGTCAAGATTGCAGGTGCAGGTACCGTATTGTCACGTCACTTCACGTGTCAAGCGGAACCGCACATGAATTATACATAACTATGATCTATTTGTGCGAAAAATTCTGCAAGGCCGGCGCCTAAATACTTGGAATCTTTGTACTAGAACAATCTATCAGACCACACTGAAAAGCTGAAGAAAGCCCGAACGGCGGGGATCAAGAATGCGATCGAAAATCGAGCAGCGGCCAGGACCGCGGCGACTCGGTGGGCCTGCGAGCCGAGGCTTCGCGTTGCGTGAAGGGGTCGCTCGGACTATCTTTGGCGCCGCTGGGGGGAGAACCCGGCTCACCCGAAGAGCGAAACAGAGCGCGCGGTGTGAACGTTGATACGGGAAAATAACACTACGCGGCGCCCGTTCTAACTCAAGCCTGGCCCCATTGCATAGGGCGTCAGGCAAAATTTTCGCAGCAAGGAGTCCCGATGCAGGCGGGAACACACGAGTTCAAGGTTGGCGACAAAGCCATCTATCCCAAACAAGGTGTCACCGAGGTCGTCTCGATCGAAGAGCGAAAAATCGGCACGACGAAGATGGAGTTTTACGTACTCCGTCCCCTCGATGGGAAAAACAACGACACGATCATGGTCGCCGTTCAGCAGGCGCGAAAAGTCGGATTGAGGCCTCCCATTTCGGAGACCGACATCAAAGAAATTTTCGCTCTGCTCGAAGAGCAACCTGTCGTGTTCGACAACCAAACGTGGAATCGCCGCTACCGGGGTTTCATGGACAAAATCAAGACGGGTTCGGTTTTCGACGTCGCGGAGGTCATGCGTGACCTCTACCGACTGCAAGCGGAGAAGTCCCTGTCGTTCGGCGAAAAGAAGATGCTCGAAACGGCACGTAATCTCGTCGTCAAGGAAATCGCGGTTGCGAGATCCAGGACCGAAGAGAGTACGCAGGCCGAAATCGAGCAAATCTTCACCAAGAACTAACGCTTTGAGGTCCTTCTGCACCGGTTGGGCTGACCTGCGGCTCAAGCGTGCGGAGCGGCGCGGCGTTCCGCTCTATGCGGTGCGTGGCCTGCCTGGCTGAGCGGAACGGCGAACACGGAAACACGAAATGGGCAAGAACACCCTCTTGATCAACGTCGATATCGGGGAAACCCGCGTTGGTCTAATCGCGGACGGCGTGCTTCGCGAGCTCTACCTGGAGCGCCGACACCACCGTTCGCCTGTCGGCAACATCTACTTGGGCCGCGTCACGCGCGTCCTTCCTGGGATGCAGGCCGCGTTCATCGACGTCGGCCTCGACCGCGCGGCCTTTCTCCACGTCGAAGACCTGCTTGCGGCTCCTGGAGCCGAGGAAGAACCGGACTCCTCCAGTGGCCGGCAAAAAGGCATTCGAAATCGCGCGTCTCGTAAAACGCCCATCCGAGACATGCTGACCGAAGGCCAGTCGCTCATGGTCCAAGTCTCCAAAGGCTCGATTGGAACCAAGGGAGCGCGGGTTTCGAGTCACATCTCGCTACCCGGACGCTACGTCGTGTTCATGCCGACCGTGGATCACGTCGGGGTTTCGAAACGAATCGGCAACGACCGAGAACGGCGAAGGCTCAAAGAAGTCATCGACTCGGTGAAGCCACCGCAAGGCGGGGTCGTGGTACGCACGCTTGCGCAGGGCCTCACGAAAAAGAAGCTGAAGGCAGACATCGGCTATCTCGTGAAGCTCTGGGAACAGACCGAGACCGCGCGCGAAGCGGTGAAGAAGGTCCCTGCTCTGATTCACGAAGAGCCAGACCTCGTCATCCAATGCGCCCGAGACTTGTTCACGGAAGAAGTGAACGACATCGTCATAGACGACCCGGCCGAATACCAGCGCCTCAAAGACTTCCTGACGTTGTTCCTCCCCGAGCGAGCCGACGATCTCAAACTGTACGACGGATACGAGCCTCTGTTCGACGAGTACGGAATCGAGGAAGAGATCACTCGGGCACTGTCGCGCAAAGTGCAGCTTCCTTCCGGGGGTCATCTCGTCATCGACCACACGGAGGCGCTCACGGCGATCGACGTGAACACGGGGCGCTTCACGGGCAAGGGTCGCGACGTCGAACAGACCATTCTGCAGACCAACGTCGAAGCCGTACGTGAGATCGCGTACCAGCTCCGGTTCCGCAACATCGGCGGCCTCATCGTGCTCGACTTCATCGACATGGAGCGCCACGCCCACCGCGAGAAGGTCTTCAAGGCACTGCTCGAGATTCTCAAGGACGACAAGTCCAAGACCACAGCGATTCGAATCAGCGATTTGGGTTTGGTCGAGATGACCCGAAAGCGCACGCGCCAGTCGCTCGGTCGAACCCTGTACGAGGCCTGTTTCTTCTGTGACGGAACCGGACTCCTGCAGTCCAAGGAAACCGTATGTCATGAGATCTTCCGGCAAATGCGCCGAGAACGCGACGCTCTCCCGGGCTACAAGATCGTCATCAGCGCCCATCCCGCAGTCTGCGACATGCTCCAGCGCGAGGAGCGCGCCTCGCTCGAAGAGGCGGGGCGCCGGTTTCAGAGGCGGATCGAATTGAACCCGAGAAACGACTACCATCTAGAGCAGTTCGATTTGACGGGAGCTTGAACCACCAATGACCAGCGCCGAGGATGAGCAGCGCCACGACCGCAGGCTCACCATTAACAAAGAGTTCGAGTCGTTCGACGCATTCGTCCACGAGTACGTGACCAACGTCTCGCGGTCAGGGGTCTTCATTCGGTCGCGCGACCCGCTGCCCATCGGCACCAAGGTCAACCTGACGTTCACCGTCATCATGGAAGACGTCGCGACGATCGAGGGAGCCGGCGAAGTAGTCCGCGTACAAGACGACCCTTCCGGCATGGGCATCGTGTTCACAGAGCTCACCGACTATTCGGAAAACCTGCTCGTCAAGCTGCTCACCGCGCGCCCCAACAAGACCGACTGACGCCGGCTAGCTCGAGCCGAGGTAGCCCTTTTCGAGGAGCGCGACGACGACCTCGGCGACTTCTGGGTCGGGCTTGCCGCTGTGATTGAGCATGTCAGATAGCGTCTCGTGCTCGAGCGCGAGCTGAATCACATCGAGCTGTTCGGGCGAGGCATCTCGCAGCGGCTGCCCCAGCGGGCTCATGACGTGGATACGCGACTGAAGCGGAGGCAGCGAGTCGCCAAGGCGGCGGATCTCGTCGAGCTGCCGCATCCCTTCCATCAGCAGACCTTCGATGCTCATCTGAACCCTCACGGGGAAGTCCCGTTCCTCGGCGGGCAGCAGATCGAACGTCCCCGTTTCCCAGACCAGAATTCGGTAGAATGCCTTCTCGGGAGGAACGTGCTCATCTTCGTTGACCGAGGCGAACTGCACCGCGCCTTCGTCCAGGTAGATGGCCCCCACGTTGGCTTCCGTGGTGATCTTCAGAGTGCCGGTCTTCTTGGATGCGCTGAAGAGCTGCAGCAGGTCCGGAAGCGCCACTTCTGCGATCGAACCGGTCATCGTGCTCGCCTGCGCGGCGGGCCGCGCGCTCGCAACGTCCTGCATCTGCGCCTTGGCGTCCTGAACGGAGCCTAGTCCGTCGGAGGCAACAACCTTGATGATGCTGGTCCCGATGAGAATCCGGTCGCCCTCTGCCAGCTTCGTGCGGGTGATTTTCTCACCGTTGACGAAGCTACCGTTGGTCGATCCGAGGTCTTCGAGGAAGAACTCGCCGTCTTCGGCGGAGATCTTGGCGTGACGGCGCGAGACCATGTCCTCGACCAAGACCATGTCGAGTTCGCTAGAGCGGCCAATTACGATCTCTCCGTTATCCGGAAGAGGGAATTCCCCCCCCTGGTATTTTCCAGAGATGAAACGCAGCGCCAACGGCACTGTCAAACCCTCGATGTCCAACTCCCCTAGCTCCGTGCCCATTTTAACGAAACTTCAGCCCCGATCACCGTTAAGGCTAGGAGGTGCCGATACGTTCGGTCAAGCATCTGACTGAGAACTCCGATCGGGGCCGCCTGTCGGACCCCGGTCAACGCGTGCTAGGCCCCATAGGATGGCGGGCCGCAGCGCCGTAGTAGCCTGCTTGCTAGCGCTTTTCTGGGTGAATCTGGCCGGGGCGCAAACCAAAGACCTCTCTCGACCTTGGCAGACGGTCCGGAGCGCCCACTTCGAGGTGAACTACCCCGCCCCCCTCGGATTGCTGGCTCGGCGGGTCCTGACGGTCGCCGAACGGGCCAACGACCGATTGGTCCCCTTAATAGGCCACGAGCCGAAGAAGCGCGTCCAGATCACGCTCACCGACGAGTCGGGCTTCGCGAACGGCTTCGCGAGCGTCCTGAACTACAACCAGGTTCAGTTGTTCGCGACGGCGCCCGACGACCTTTCGGTGCTCAACGACTTCGACGACTGGATGAGCATTCTGGTCACCCACGAGCACACGCACATTCTCCACCTCGACACCATCGGTGGCATCCCCAGCGTGATCAATGAGATCTTCGGCAAGGTCTGGGCGCCAAACGTGCTGCAGCCCCGCTGGCTCATCGAAGGCATCGCCACCTATTTCGAATCTTCGCTGACGTCTGGAGGGCGCCTGCGATCGACTCAGTTCGAGATGTACATGCGGATGGCGGTACTCGAAGGAGACATCGTCCACTTCGATACGTTGAACAATCGCACCGACTACTGGCCGCAGGGCAACATCTGGTACCTCTACGGCTCTCGCTTCATCGACTGGCTGGTGCAGCGCTACGGCGAGGGGTTCATCGAAGACATGGCCCGCTGGTACGGTTCTCGCGCACTCCCGTTTAGCGTCAACAGGATGGCGAAACGCCTAACGGGCTTCACGTTCACTGAGCTCTACGCGATGTGGATCGAGGACATGGAGCTCGAGTACGGGTTGGTAGCTCGGTCGGTGGCTTCGGAAGGCATCGTCCAGGGAGAGCGCCTGACCTTCGAAGGTCAGATCGTGCGCGGCCTGCGCTTCGCCGACGACGACCGGCTCCTCTACTTCGTAGCAGACGGGCAGAGCGACCCGCAGGTGCGAATCTTGAATCTCGCCGAAGACAATTGGCTGACGCGACTATCGCGAGCAGCCGGCGAGAGCTATCCGACGGTCGCGCCCGACGGCACGATCTATTTCGACTCGGCAGACGCCTTTAAGACCAACATCTACTTCTACTACGACCTCTTTCGGTACGACCCAAACAGGCCATCCAAGCGCGTTCGACTGACGCACGGCCTTCGTGCTCGCTACCCCGACATCTCGCCCAACGGCGAGCAGATCGCCTTCGTACGAAATGACGCAGGGACGCAAAGCCTGTGGATCGCGGACCTCGACGACATCGAAGCAAGTCGGCGTGTCCTCGTCGATAGCAAGCGATTCGAGCAAGTCTACACACCGCGCTTTTCGCCAGACGGCCAAAGGATCGCCTACAGCGTATGGCTCGAGGGGGGCTACCGGGACATTCGCGTGCTCGACCTCGCCACGCGGGAGGTGGTGCGCGTCACCGACGACCGCGCGATGGATACCGGGCCGGCGTGGGCACCCGACGGGACCCGGCTCTACTTCTCGAGCGACCGAACGGGTATCCCCAACATCTACGCGTGGTCGACCGACACGGGAGCGCTCTCACAGATCACGAACCTGGTTTCGGGCGCGTACACGCCGGCGCCCTCCCCCGATGGCCGCCGCCTTGCGTATATCGGCTACAGCAGCATTGGCTTCGACATCCACCTGATGACGCTGGATCCGAGTACTGAGCGCCCGGCTCCGCCGTACTTCGATGACCGGCCCGAGAGCGATCTCGTCGAAGGAGTCGACCCGGTGATCTCGGATCGATACACGGCGGTCCGGACCCTCTACCCGCGATTCTGGGGACTCGACCTCCAAGAGAACGCATTCGGACAGCAGCTCGGCATTTTCACCGAAGGAATCGACGCGGCTGGGTTTCATTCGTTCTCTGCGCGCCTCGGCATCAGCCTCACCGAAGGCTACGTGGACGTCGATTTTCGCTATACGCTCAGACGTCTTCCCCCGGACATCACGCTGTCGTTCTTTCGAAGCGTCGTGCCGCGAGGTGGCTTCGTCGTGAACGGAGAAACGCTGCCGTACGAGGAAGACCTATTCGGGGGCCGCCTCACCGTGAGCTACGTCATCCCGCGCTCTTTCCACAACAACGCGGTTGCCGCGAGCTATGGCCTCACTTGGTCGCGCAATCGGACCCGATTCTTTGGGGACCTCGACCCCAACTTGCCACCTCCTCGCAGCCCGCCCACCGGGCTGAATGCGGACATCGGATTGTCTTGGAGCTACACCGACGTCCGCCAACACGCCTTCGACTACACGCCTTCAGAAGGGCGTAGCATCGCGGCCTCACTGAACTTCTCCGACCCCGCCATCGGCAGTCAGTTTTCCAGCATCGTGGCGTCGTGGGCGATCCGCAGATTCATCGAGATGCCGTGGGCGCAGCATCAGGTGCTTGCGGTGCGGTACGGTGGCGGCGCCGCCGAAGACAGCCGCGGTGAGCGTGGGGTGTTTGCGCTTGGCGGATTCCCCGAGACCTCGCTCATCGACCAAATTCTCAACTTCACCCTGCTCGGCGGGGTCGCTCTGCGCGGCTACCCGGCAGCGTCGATCTTCGGAGACCGCTTCCAACTGCTGCAGACGGAGTACCGGTTTCCGATCACACGGGTGCTGCGGGGCCCAGGCACGGTGCCAGCCTTCTTCGACCGCATGTATGGGCTCGTGTTCTTCGACTACGGCAACGCATACTTCGGCCCGCTCAACTTGAACGACTTTCGAAAGGGCGTGGGCGCCGAGCTCCTGATGGACTTCACCCTCGGCTACGTGCAGCCGTACACACTGCGAGTCGGATTCGCGTACGGCCTGGACGAGGGAGGCGGCGCCCAGTTCTACATGAGCTTCGGTAGGCCGTTCTGACGGGCCTAGACCTCGAGGATGTCGACTTCCTTCTTGCCGACGATCTCGTCGACGCGCCCGGTGCCCGTCTTGACGATCTCTTCGAGCTCTTTGCGAGCGCGGTCGGCGTCATCCTCGCCGACGTCGCCGTCCTTCTGGAGTGTGTCGATCATGTCCTTGGCGTCATGTCTCGCCTTGCGGATCGCCACCTTGGAGTCTTCTCCCGACTTGCGCGCGAGCTTCACGAGGTCTTTGCGGCGCTCCTCCGTCAGAGGGGGCATCGGGAGTCGGATGATCTCACCGTCGTTGCCGGGGTTGAGGCCGAGCTGCGCCTCCATGATGGCCTTTTCGATGGGCTGCATCTGCGAGCGATCGAACGGCTTGAGGACGATCATCCGAGCCTCGGGGACCGATATGGACGCGAGCTGTTTCAGCGGAGTCGGGGTGCCGTAGTAGTCGACCCGAACGCCATCGAGGATGCCTGGGTTGGCTCTGCCCGCTCGAATCTTTGCGAGATCACGCTTCAGCGATTCGTGGGCTTTGGCGACGTCTGACTTCAGTTCTTCCAGCGTTTCCTTGATCATCGGGTCCTCGGCCGGGGAGTGATTTAGCCCTCTGCGGATACAAGGCTACCGACGTCAGCGCCCATGACAACCCGTTTAATGTTGCCGGGCTCGGTCAGCTTGAAGACCCGAATGGGCAGGTCGTTGTCGCGACACAGCGCGACGGCGGTGGCATCCATGACCCCCACACGTTCCATCAGGAACCGGTCGTAGCTCACCCGAGGAATCATACTCGCTCCGGGGTGTTTTACGGGGTCTTTGTCGTAGATGCCGTCGACCTTGGTTGCCTTGCACAGAGCATCGGCGTGGATCTCCATGGCTCGGAGCGCCGCGGCCGTGTCGGTCGAGAAGTACGGGTTGCCCGTTCCGGCGACGAAAATCACCACGCGCCCCTTTTCGAGATGGCGAACGGCGCGACGGCGAATATAGGGCTCACAGACCGCGCGGACCTCGAGCGCGCTCATCACGCGAGTCTTGACGCCGGCCTCTTCGAGCGCGTCTTGAAGCGCAATGCCGTTGATCACCGTAGCCAGCATGCCCATGTGATCGGCCGCGGTGCGATCCATACCGCTCGCGCTGCCCTTGAGCCCACGAAAGATGTTACCGCCGCCGATTACGATGCCGATTTGGCAACCGAGCTTGTGAACGTCGGCAAGTTCCTCACTGATCGCTTTGAGTGTTGCAGGCTCGATGGCCTGACCATCGGTGCCACCCGATAGCGCCTCGCCCGATAGTTTCAGTAGAACTCGTTTGAGCGGGGGGCCGTCGGCCATGGTCAAGATCCTTTGAGAGCCTCGTTGACCTCGGCGGCGAGGTCGGATTTTTTCTTCTCGATGCCTTCGCCGAGTTCGTAGCGGGCGAACCGTCGTACGCTGATCTTCTCGCCGATTTTCGCCGACAGCTCGTCAGCCCGCTGACGGATCGTCTTTTCGTCGCCCATGATCGAAACCTGGTCGAGCAAGCAGGCCTCTTTCTTCCACTTGGCAAGCTTGCCTTCGACGATCTTCTCGATGGCAGCCGCAGGCTTCTCCTTGCCGGTCGCCTTGGCTTCCTCAGCGAGTTGGCCGCGGAACAGGTCGATGCGCGCGGCCAGCTCAGCCTTGGAGATGTCGTCCTCGCTCACGAACAGTGGCGCCTCGGCGGCTACCTGCATCGCGGTTTCCTCGACGAACTGCTTGAAGTCGTCGCCACGGGCGACGAAGTCTGTCTGGCAGTTGATCTCGATGAGAACGCCGACGCGCCCCGCACCGTGGATGTAGGAATGAACGAGACCGTCGCCTGCAATGGCTCCGGCCTTCTTGGCCACTTTGCTCAGTCCCTTTTTCTGAATGAGCTCGATGGCCTTGTCTTCGTTGCCTGACGTCTCTTGAAGTGCATCGCGGCACGCCATCATTCCGGCGCCCGTTCGATCCCTAAGTGACTTCACCATGGATGCTGTGATCTCGGACATGTTCTTTCCTACTTTGTGCCTGGGGCGTCTGCGCCATCGGGAGCCGGGGGGTTTGCACCACGCTTCCGGGCGAACTCAATCTGGACTCCGGCGCCCGACGCGTCAGGGGCCTGCGCGCCGTCTTGCTGGGCGAATTCACGATTGCGTTGTTTGCCTGCGATGCACGCGTCGCCAACTCGGGACGTGATGAGCTTGATCGAACGAATCGCATCGTCGTTTCCGGGGATGACGAAGTCGATCAGATCGGGATCGCAGTTGGTGTCGGTCAAAGCGACGATCGGAATGTGAAGCTTGCGAGCTTCGCTCACCGCAATGTGCTCGTTCTGGGGATCGATCACGAAGAGCGCGGAAGGCAGCCCGGTCATCATCTTGATGCCGCCGAGATACTTCTCGAGACGCTCAGCCTCGCGCTGAAGCGAGAGCGCTTCCTTCTTGCGAAGCGCGTTGATCGTGCCGTCTTCGACCTGCTGCTCGATGCTGCGCAGCCGATCGATTCCGCCCTTCATCGTCTTGAAGTTGGTGAGCGTGCCACCAAGCCATCGGCCCGTCACGAAGTACTGGCCCGCTCGATCCGCTTCCTCCCGCACGATCTCTTCGGCCTGACGCTTCGTGCCGACGAAGAGCACATGCCCGCCGCGCGACACCACGTCTTCGAGGAACCCGAAGGCACGCTTGAAGAGTTCAGCCGTCTGGTCGAGGTCGATGATGTGAATTCCGTTGCGCGCGCCGTAGATGTACGGGCGCATCTTGGGGTTCCAGCGCTTGGTCTGGTGCCCGAAGTGCACGCCTGCATCGATGAGCGCCCGAAGGCCAATAGGCAGGTCGCCCGACGCGACGTCCGGGCTACCGAGCGCCGCAAGTTCGGGCGCCTCCTGAATCTCATGAGTGGGTTCCGCCATTGCTCATTTCTCCTTTCGGTTGAACCACCGTCTCCCCAGACGCACAACCAAGGCTCGAGGCCTTGGCACCGGAACGACTGATCGAGCTGAGAGACGTGTGTGATTTCGGAGACCTTGGCCCCCGGCCTCCTAAGAGGCGGCGGCGGTATACCACGGGGGTGCACCCGCGCCAGTTGGCTCTCCGCGCTTTGTTCGTGACGGGCCAATTACCCGCTATCGTTGCCAAATCGGGGGGGTGTCGGAGGCGGGATCGCGAGCTCCGAGTTCGCGTGCAGCCTCGATGACTTTGGCGGTCGCGCAAAGCCCGTGCGCGAGATGCGGCGCCCACGGGCGTTCGGCTGCACGCGCGGCGCCGGCGCGCGCAAGCTCCGCGGCAGGGTCGTCCCCCGCGAGCGGGTAGGTGCCAAGAGCGTCGTAGAACTCGCGGAACTCAGTCGTCGGTGCGAGCGCCCCGCGAAGGCCATGGGGTTGGGTCAGCCAGGCTTGAAGACGGAGGCAGGCGTGTTCTCGCGGCGCGTCTCGTTCGGTCTCATTGTCGAGGCCAAAGTCTGGAACCTCGAGGCTCTCGGGGCCTTCGACAAGCGAATGGCACAGCTCGTGTAGAATCATCTGCGCCAGGCAGTCGTCGGCGTCGAGGGTCGTTGCCGAACCAATGGTGAGCGTGCCGTAACCGTCACTCGCCGCATAGGCATCGCTCGATCGCTCGACGCGGATTCCGATTCGCGCGGCGACCGTCAGCCAAATCGCATCGAGCGGGTCGAGGTACATGTGCTGGGGCTCGCGTTCCACGGTCAGAGCATCTTTCGGAACCAGTAAAAGAAGCGTTCTAGCGCACGGGCGTGAACGGGGCGACGTTGCCAGGCGTCGAGCTGTACCTCTTTGGTTTGGGTGATGTCATCGAGAAACCGTCGCTCCATTGCCTCACAGAGCGCACGGTCCTCGATTGCAACGACAACCTCGAGATTGAAGCGCCAGGACCGGTAATCGAGGTTGTACGTGCCGACGGTGCACCAGCGACCGTCCACGATCGCGGTCTTCGAGTGCAGCACCGAGCTTTGCCATTCGTAGAGCCGGATCCCGGACTCGAGCAAGCGACCGTACAGCCGGCGCCCGGCAAGCTGCGCCGGCGCAGAGTCGCTCTTGCCGGGGATGAGCACACGCACGTCGACGCCCCGGGAAGCCGCAAGAACGAGCGCACGACGGATACGAAGGTCGGGAATGAAGTAGCTATTGGTGATCCATACCGACTGTCGTGCCGTCTCGATTCGGCGCAGATAGGCGCGGCGAATCGCGCGGCGCTCACCGGAGACTGCGTTGGCCAGAATCTGAACCGAGCTCGACAAATCAGGCGCAGGGCCGATCCTCGCTCGGGAAGCTAGAGAGGCGGCAAGCGCGGCGGCTTGGGTCGGGCCGACAAGACGCTGCCAGTTGTCCTGGAAGATCGTCCGCATCTGCGCAACAGCCGGGCCCTCGATGCGAATGGTTTCGTCCCGCCAGGCTTGGCCGCCTTCACTACGAGGCGCCCATTCGTCGGCAAGGTTGACCCCACCGGTGAACCCGAGGGTGCGGTCGACGATGAGAAGCTTGCGATGGTCGCGACGATTGATGCCCGCGAATTGAAAGCGAGCTCGCCACGGAGCAATGGGGTGGTACTGCTCGACCAGGCAGCCTGCTTCGCGCATCTTTGCGAACATGCGACTGTCGGTTTGTACGCTGCCCACGGCATCGTAAATGACCCGAACGCGCACGCCTGCAGCGGCGCGAGCGCTGATCGCGTCGGCGAACCGACGCCCTATCCCGTCCGACGCGAACCAGTACATCTCGACGAGCACCTCGCGTTGCGCGGATTCGATCGCCCGGAGCATGGCTGGAAAAGCCTGCTCCCCGTCGTGCAGCAGCGTCACGCGATTGCCACTGACCTCGGTCTCGAAGCCGGACGCCGCGCCCGGCCGCGCGCGCAGCGAATTCGCTTCGCCTTCTGCGTGCTCAATAATCGCACCACCTCCCGTCTGTGTTATGGTCGAGCCGAATGAAAGCGGCACGCTGCCCGATTTGCAAGAAGCAGATCCAAGAACGCTCGACAACCAACCGATTTTGCTCGGAGCGATGCAAACTCATCGACGCGGCGAATTGGCTGGAGGGGAACTATCGAGTGGCCGCAGAGCATGACGATTCCAACCGGGGAGAGAACCGATGAAATATGCCATCTTCGTCGCCACATGCACATTGCTGGTAGCCTCCAACGTCTCCCACGTCTCCCACGTCAAGGCGCAGGACGCTGGCACAGTCCAATCCCCGTCGTCTCCGTACGGGACCACCTATGGGGGCGCCGACACGACAGGCAGCTCGAGCACGACCTATGGCACCGCGGGCACGGCCAATACCTATGGCACGGCTCCCGCGGACGCGAGCCCCGCAGCGGCGCCGCCCCCACCACCGCCCGAGGCTAGCAAGCGAGACCGCAGCGCGTACTACAAGAAGGTGCGTGGCTTCCTCTGGCTCGAAGCCATCTTCGGAGTATCGAGCTTCGACCCAGACCAGTTCGGGAGCTTCAACATTTCCCAAGGGTCGGTGCCGAATGCGCCTAAGGTGACAGGCCCAGAATTCGGCGGCATGGCCGCGCTCGGGCTCGGAGGCTTCATCCTCGGCGCCTCGTACCGACAGGCGAACTACGACGTGTACAAACTGATGAAGGTCGGCCTCGACATTCAGGGCATCTTCCGCTTCATCCCGTACGTCCACCCGATGATCCGGCTCAACCTCTTCTACGCCCGCACGTTCGACGGCAGCCCCTATGGCTTGAGCGATCCGGCGTCTGACGGCGGCGGGTTCACAGCGGGCGCTGGGATCCGCGTCCCGATCATTCGGTGGATGTCGTTCTCGGCCACTTTCGACTGGTCGTTCATCGCGCTCTCGGAGCGCGGCAACCTGAGCGATGGCACGCGCGTAGCCAACACGGTTTCGGGCCAGCAGCTCGGGGGTACCTTCGCGCTGACGTTCCACTTCATCGGCGTACGCAAGAAGTAGCCCACGAGCCCGCCAAGCTGGCGCGACGCACTAGCGAGCGCTCGCCTCGTGCACGTGTTCGACGAGAGCCCGCGCCTGCGCGACGCTCGCCTGCGGCATGATGCCGTGCCCAAGGTTGAAAATGTGACCCGGTCGCCCGGCTGCGCTGTCGAGCACCTCGGAGGCGCGCAGCTTCAGTGCGTCGAGCGGGGCAAGAAGTGCCGCAGGGTCCATGTTGCCCTGAATGCCGACGTCGGTACCAAGCGTGCGCCACGCCTCGTCGATCGAAATGCGCCAGTCGATTCCGATGACGTCTCCGCCCGCTTCCTTCATCGCTGGGTACAGCGCGGGATTGCCCGTGCCGAAGTGAATCGCAGGCACATCTTTGGGAAGTGCCTCGAAGATCGAACGGGTGTGCGGCAGCACGTAGCGGCGATAGTCTTGTGGCGACAGGCAGCCGATCCAACTGTCGAAGAGCTGCACCGCATCCGCTCCCGCATCGATCTGCGCGCAAAGATACGCCGCGATCGCCGCCGAAAACTTCGTCATTAGCGCGTTCCAAAGCCCCTCGTCGCCGAACATCAGTTTCTTGGTTTCGTAATAGTCCTTCGAGCCACCGCCTTCGATGGCATACGACGCCAAGGTGAATGGAGCACCGGCGAATCCGATGAGCGGAACGTCTAGTTCTTTTCGGGTCATACGAATCGCATTCATCACGTATCCGAGCGACTCGGCCGCGTCGATCTTCGGAGCCACCCCATCGACCTGTGCCCCCGTACGAATCGGACTGAGGATCCTGGGCCCCTTGTCGTCGGTGAACTCGAACCCGATGTGAAGCGGCTCGAGCACGAGGAGAATGTCGGCGAAGATGATGCCGGCATCGACCCCGAGCTGATCGACTGCGCGCACGGTGACCTCACATGCGAGCTCCGGCGTCTTGCACAGCTCGATAAAACTGACCTTCTTGCGAAGCGCGCGGTACTCAGGCTGGTAACGCCCGGCCTGTCGCATGATCCAGATGGGAGTGTGGGCGGTCGGCTCACGACGGCAGGCTTCGAGGAAAACGCTCATCGGGGGGGTTGTAGCGCCAAATCCGCCGGTCGTCCGCTTTTGCCTCACATGGCGATGAGCGGGTCGGTTCGGACTCCAAGGACGAGCGCTCGGACCTCGGCGACCAGAAAGATCGACCCAGCGACGACGACCAGCCCGTCGGGGCCTGCGGCACGGGTGGCGCGACTGAGTCCATCGCGAACGCTTCGCGCGACGCTGCCCTTGCGGAGTTCGGCAAGCCTCGAGGGGTTGGCAGCGCGGGCAAGCGAAGGGGCCGTATAGACGAATCGATCGACCACCCTGCCAAGCGACCCGAGCATCAAACGATGGTCTTTGTCTCTCATTGCCCCGAACAGCGCGACGACACGTCCGGGAAAGTCGAGCGTCTCGAGGTATGACGCGAGGGTTTGGCAGCCGGCCGCGTTGTGAGCCCCGTCGAACAGGAACGCCGGTCGTCCGTCGCAAGCCGCCACGTGTTCGAGCCGCCCAGGCCACTTCACCCGTCCGAGGCCGCGACGTATGTCGGCGTCGCTCACTGGAAACCCTCTATCGTCGAGTTCGGCCACGGCGGCGAGCGCGCATGCCGCGTTGTCGCGCTGGTAGCGGCCATGAAGACCGACCCGAAGGCCCTCCCAGTGACGATCCCCGACGCGCGCGTCGACGAGCTTGCCTCGCCAGCGCGCCTCGAAGTCGCGATCGATCATCCGAAGCGGCGCCTCCACGTCGCGCGCGCGTCGCGAGATCGTGCGTCGGACGTGCGTGTTCCGCGACCCGACGATGCACGGTACGCCCGGCTTCAGGATCCCGGCCTTCTCACGCGCAATCTTTGGGAGCGTGTCTCCGAGGATCGCCTGGTGCTCGAGGCTGATGTTCGTGATGACGCAGACCTTGGGGACGACGATGTTTGTCGAATCGAGGCGTCCTCCGAGCCCCACCTCGAGCACGACGATGTCGCAGGACGCATCGCGAAAGGCCTCGAACGCCATCAGGGTCGTGTACTCAAAAAAGCTGAGCTCCGAGAGTCGCTCGTCGTCACGAAGATCGGTCAGACGGGACGCGGCCTCGCTTTCGGAGATCGGTCGTCCATCGATACGTATGCGTTCGACGTAACGCTGCAGGTGCGGCGACGCGAACTGGCCGGTCTTGTACCCAGCGGATCGGAGGATAGACGCAACCATCGTGGTCACACTCCCCTTGCCGTTGGAACCGGCCACGTGAACGAAAGACAGACCGCGCTCTGGGTTGCCACGCGCGGCCGCAGCCGCAGTCATGCGGTCGAGACCGAGCTTGATCCCTCTCGACTCGAGGCCGTAGAGCCACTTCAATGCGTCGGTGTATCGAGTCACGCGCTGAGGTATTCGACGAGTCGCGCGATGGTGTCTCGCATGTCATGGCGCGTCGAGATGAGATCGATCATGCCGTGCTCGAGAAGAAACTCCGAGCGCTGGAAGCCTTCGGGGAGGGTTTGGCGGATGGTGTCCTCGATGACCCTCGGTCCCGCGAAACCGATCAGCGCTCCCGGCTCGGCGACGTTAACGTCTCCCTGAAGCGCGAAGCTCGCAGCGACACCTCCCGTAGTAGGGTCGAGCGGCACGCTGATGAAAGGAATCCCGGCGGCCTGAAGCCTCGCGCGCGCGGCAAGGGTCTTGGCCATCTGCATGAGCGAAAGCGCGCCTTCTTGCATGCGTGCTCCCCCGGAGCATGAAAGCAGGACGACCGGCTGTCGTTGCGCGGCACCGCGCTCCATCAGGCGCGTCACGACTTCCCCCACTGCCGAACCCATCGAGCCACCCATGAAGCGGAATACGAAGACTCCGAGCTGGATCGGTCGACCGTCGATCGTCGCTTCGCCGGCGAGGATCGCATCCTGGACCCCAGTTGCTTTCTGGGCTGCCTCGACGCGCTCCCGATAGGGCTTCGAATCGACGAATTTCAGGGGATCGCCCGCCTTGATTTCGGTGTCGCGAGCCCGCCAGGAGCCTGGATCGGCGAGCAGCTCGACCCAACGTTCCGCCGAGAGGTGAAAGTGGTGTCCGCACGATGGGCAGACCTCGAGGTTGCGCTCGAACTCTTCTTTCTTGGCGGCCGCGCCGCAGGCGTCGCACTTGCGAAACAACCCTTCGCCAAGCGTCTTCTTTTCAGAAGCGTCAACACCGGCCTTCGTCTTCGCGAACTCCGCCACAGCCGGCGAGCTAGCATGAAGGGCAGAGCGGAGCGACCCTCACGCGCGTGCGCGAGCCACGATGGCCGAAAGATGCCGACCGGTGTTTCCGTGGTCGCGGCGATGCGAAAAGAAATGCGCAGCATCGGCATGCGTGCAGCCGCCGACGTCGTCGACCTGGTGTCCGGGAACCCCCGACGATCGGAGCTGTGCGCGCAGCAGGGCGAGGAGGTTGCCGTGAGGTTTGGGCCGAGCGCGATCGACGACCATGGCGCCGGGCGCAGCGGCTTCGAGTTGTTCGGCGACTTCTTCACCGATCTCGAAAGCGTCGACGCGGATGTGCGGCCCAATCGCCACGAGGAGCTCGATGGGGTCCGCGGACAGCGCACGGATCGCCGCAGGGACGATACCGGCAACCGCGCCTCGCCATCCGGCATGCACCGCGGCGACGTGTCCAGTCGGCGGATGAGCGATGAGCACGGGGACGCAATCGGCAGTGCGTGACGCAACCGCGAACCCCTCGGTGCGCGCGATGAGCGCGTCGCCCTCGAGCACGAGAACCTCCGAGCGTGACGCGTCGGGTGCGACTTCGTGGATTGTCACACCGTGTACCTGCTGCTGCTCGAAGAGGCGGCCGACAGGCACGTCGAGCGCGCGCGCGAAGCGACTACGGTTTTCTTCGACCGCGCGTGGATCGTCGCCAACAGCCATTCCTAGATTGAGTGAGTCGAACGGCGCCTCGCTCACGCCGCCGGTTCGAATCGAGAACCCGTGCCGAAAACCTTGACGGTCGAGGAGTACTGAACGCCATGCACACACAGTGTGGTCTATACCATGAGCGGATTGCGCAAGCCGAAGAGCCACGCTAAGAGCTGCGCCTTCCTTCGTTGCTTGGAGTACTTATGCATCGATTCCCCTCCGAGGATTGGACAGCCGCGTACATGAACGCGCTGAACACCAATGCGCGCTACCAAGAGGCAGGCCGCGCCTGGACCTTTGGGGCCGTCGCGATGATCGTCAAAAGCGATCTCTCACTGGGGATCGAACACGACATCGGCATGGTACTCGACGTGCATCAAGGGCAGTGCCGCAGAGCGACTTTCATTGCGCCCATGCACGACGACACCGAAGCCAACTTCGTCATCGCCGCATCGTACGAACGCTGGAAAGAAGTGATCGAAGGCAAGCTCGATCCGATGCGAGGCATGATGGCGGGGAAGCTCAGACTGCGGAAGGGCCACCTGCCGACGATCATCCGCTTCGTCGAATCCGCCCGGCAGCTGGTGGTAAGCGCGAGCCGCGTACCAACGGAATTCCTGCACTAGACCGCGTTCACCTCAACAGCAGTTGTCGAGCCTTCCTCCGGTCGTCCGGCCCACCCCCGCATCGCCAGCTTGACACACGGCCCCGCTTGACTAGTTTCGGCCCTGCATTTCAGCGGAAGTGGCGGAACTGGCAGACGCGCTAGACTAAGGATCTAGTGAGGTAAAACTCGTGGAGGTTCGAGTCCTCTCTTCCGCACCCTTTGATTCCGGGTAGTTGCGCTGCACCACTAGACTCTTCGTTGGGTCGCCCTACCCCCTGGTGTCCCAATCGGTGTCCCGATAGGACCGATTCAGCGGCTCGACGACGGGCGTGGACGTAGTGGTTGGTCGTGGTGACGTGCTTGTGGCCGAGCAGGTAACCGACCCCCACGAGGTTGCCGGAACGCTCGGTGAGCTCGGTCGCGAGACTGTGCCGAAGGTCGTAAGCGCTGACCTTGGAGGCGCGCTCAGGGTCGAGGCTCGCGGCGAGCGCGGCTTTCCGCAGCGTGTGGCGACCGTCGAAGTTCGGGAAGATCACGCCGTGGTCCGGGCATGCCGAATCGAGGGCAGCCCGGGCGCGAGCCGATAGAGGGAGCTCGCGCCCGTAGCGCGCTTTGTCGGCCTCTTCTCGGATCGTGAGATACTGCGCGCCCGTTTGGTAATCGTCCGGCACTTTGAGTCGGTGCAGCGTTGAGGGTCGCAGCCCCGTCTCTCGCATGACCTCGTAGTACGCGCGCATGGGATGGCCGAGTTTCGAACGCTCGGGGAGCTGGGCCACGATCGCGTCCATTTCTTCGGGTGTCAGTGTGACCGTTTCTCGCTTCCCTTTCGGGTGCGGTGTCCCCGTCGCACGCTTCGAGATCCGCGGAATCGTTGGCTTGGTGTCGAGCACCTTCTGCTCGACCATCCAGTCGAAGAGGCGATTGAGGGCGCTCAGCTCTTTCTTGAGCGTCGTTCGCTTCACCTTCGTGAGCCGGTACCGCATGTAGTCGCCGAGACGTGCATCCGAGCAAAGGTCCTGCGCCGTTTCGAAGAACGGGATGAAATGCGCAGCCGCATAAGTCTCCCAACACCGAACCGTGTCGGCCGACACCTCGGCACCCATCGCCGCCAACCAGCTTCCGAAAAGCTCGGGCAGACTGACGTCGGGCCCTGGCGTCGACCTGCCGATCACGGGCCCATGCGTCACCTCTCGGACGATTCGAGCAGCTTCCTTTTGAGCCGCTGCGCGATCTGTCTCGCCAGTGGATCGATGACAACGCCTCCCTGCAGCCCGGAACCGGACCGTGAAGGTCTTCGTTCTCGGATCTCGGTAAAGCGACCATCCTTCTGAGTTTCGAGCCATGTATCGATATCCCTTCGGTCAAAGAAGCGGCGAGCTCCGATGCAAAGCCCACGCACCTGAGGTGCGACACGCCGATCAAACGTCCGCAGCCCCACGCGACAATACCCTGCGGCTTCGTGTCTTGTCAGCAGGGGCGAATCGACGAAACTGATTCTGCAGGAAGACGCGTCGCACGACCGCGACCTTCGCGTGTCTTCCTGGGGCGGCTTCGCAGACTTCTCTGAATCAGACCTTCGACTCACCCCCTAGTTATAGGTTTTGCCCCCCCAAAAGTTGCGCGAGCGAAAATGCTTGGAAAGCGCGCACGCCACCGAGTGACAAAAAGCGCCGCGAAGATCTGTCACCGGCTGTCACTTCTTGGCGTTTTTCGGCGCAAACTGACGAACACTGGCGCACTTTGGAACTTTCTGGAGCGAAACGACAGATTGTGCTGCGCGAACGCCAAGAAAAGACAAGAAGTGTTCAGAACCCGCCAAAAAGAGTCAGTTCGGAGCAAGACGCGTCATTTCGAGTCAACTCGGACCATGGTGAGTACCGGGCAAGATGTGGGATTGTAAGACATCGAAGATGTCCCAATCCCCGCTTGCCGCGCTCAACGCCTTCGGCTTATTCGCATCGGGGCTCCCGGGAGAGCACGGGCACACATGTTCGCGGGGTGGCGGCCGCCACTCTTCCGGCGTCGCTCGCCACTTCACTTGCGCGCGATCTACGTGAAACACCTCGAAAACGCAGAGGCGGACTGCGGCACGAGTCTTGATGGCGTTCTCCGGTCGTGGAGCCTTGCGACGCGGCCACGAGCGAGTCGATCTCTCGATCGTACGTGCGTCGCGCGCCGGAGCGTGGAGTGCTCCACCGCGTCGTTCGCGAGCACCTTCAGACCTTCCTCTGGGAGCTCGATCGACGTGAGCACGAGCGCGACGCCCCCTTGTTCGTGAAGCGTGAGTTTCAGCGCTTCGTTCGCTGCGGCGTGCTCGCGCATGGGCTTGCCCGCTTTCGGTGTACCGACTGCGGTACCGATCGGTTGGTTGCGTTCTCGTGCAAAGGCCGAGGCTTCTGCGCGAGCTGCGGTGGCCGCCGGATGACCGAGCGCGCGGCACATCTCATCGACCACGTGCTCCCGCGGGCCCCGGTTCGACAATGGGTCTTGAGCCTTCCCTTCGAGCTTCGCTATCGGCTGGCCTGGGATCACCGCCTCTGCCGCGCGGTGCTCGCGGTCTACACGCGTGCACTGCAGGGCTTCTACCGAAAGCGAGCCAACGCATCGGGTCACCGAGATGGTCGTACCGGTACGGTCACGGTCATCCAGCGCTTTGGCGGCGCGCTGAACCTGAACGTGCACTTCCACACACTGGCGGTTGACGGGGTGTTTGTGCGAGAGCCGGACGGCTCGCTTTCTTTCGCAGCCGCCAAAGCGCCCACCGACGAGGAGGTCGACACCCTGCTCGGTGTCATTCGAGCGCGAATCCTGCGCCTGCTCGTGCGACGGGGCCTGCTGTGCGACGACGCCGGCGATGGCCTCGATGAATCGCAGACGTCGCCATTGCACGCACTCTACGCCGCGTCCGTCCGTCAACGGGTCGCCATGGGACGACGCGCAGGTGCAACGGTACTCCGCCTCGGAGACGCGCCAACGGCGAGGCCCGCTCCCCCGAAAGGTCGGCGACAGGCGCGGCTTGGCGGTTTCGACCTTCACGCCAATACCTCCGTCCGCGCCAAGAACCGACCCAAGCTCGAGCGCCTCTGCCGGTATCTCCTGCGGCCGCCCGTCGCGGAGGACCGCTTGTCCTTTGGGCCGGATGGAAGCGTGCTCGTGCGGCTCAAGACGCCATGGCGGGATGGGACGAGCCACATCGTCCTTCAGCCGCTGGAGCTCCTCGAAAAGCTCGCCGCACTCATTCCGCGCCCGTACGTGAACCTCATCGTCTATCACGGCGTGCTCGCGCCGAACGCCAAGTGGCGGCGCGAGGTCGTGGACTTCGGCCGGCCCCAGCTTGAGCGCCCATCATCGGCCAAGACCCCGAAGAAGGTCGTCGCCTCGCACAATCGCACCTGGGCCGAGCTCATGCGGCGTGGGCTCGACATCGACGTACTCGAATGCCCCGATTGCGGTGGGCGCCTCCGGTTCGTGGCCGCGATCCTGCTCTCGAGCGCCATCCGCAGAATCCTCCGTCATCTCGGTCTTCCCTCAGACCCCGTCCAGCTCGCACCTGCCCGGGCGCCCCCAGAGCTCGACGACGCCTGGGCTTGTTGACCGCGCTCGCTTTCGAGGCTCGAGCAAATGGATAGCTGCATCCGCTCGGTCTGGATGACGCCGTTTCCGACCTTTCGGGATGCAAACACACGGCTCAGACCGCGCTTGTTTGCCGGTCTCTTAGCTCATCGGGATGACGGTAGGCGCCGAATTTCGCGGTACCAGATGTTATGTCGCCAGGGATGCGAACAGGAAAAGGCGTTTGTAGTTACTATCTGCTTCTACGACTCTCTTAGCTCATCGGGATGACGGTAGGCGCCGAATTTCGCGGTACTAGCTGGTTATGTCGACTTGCGGCGCACCTCGTCTCGCGTTCGGATCGCCGAACTGGATCTCCGTTCCCTCGCTGAATCTCACAACTCCCTTTCCTCGCTGGACCGGTCGCGTTCCCGCTGCCGGCTCTTCAGAAGTCGAATCGCTCGAGCATCGCGCTTGGCAGCGCGGGTGGCGACGAAATGACGCCACGTGCCGGGGTGCGGGGTCTTCTGAATCCCCCACCGCTGCGTGGCGTGCTTCTGCTTGAGGGCTCGAGTTTCGATGGTTTGGCGGAGCTCGAGCTGTTGGAAAAGCCTTCTTCGGTCTGGGCCTGATACGGGTAGCGCAGCCAACAGGTGTCGCTGCTGGCGGTATTTGCTCTTGAGACGTCGTCGCTCGCCAGCCGCGGTATCTCGATAGCGAGCCCAGTCGCGTTCACGACGAGCCCGCGCTTCTTGGAGGGTCTTTTCGTACTCCTTCCACAGGCTCTGAGGCGCCCGAGCTCTCTTAGCTCATCGGGATGACGGTAGGCGCCGAATTTCGCGGTACCAGATGTTATGTCGCCAGGGATGCGAACAGGAAAAGGCGTTTGTAGTTACTATCTGCCCTGCGTGGTGGAGGTTCACGGCTCAGAGCCTTGCCCACAGGCCAGGGAGTTCGGGCCGTACCGAATCGTACGCCGCCTTGGTATGGGCCGGATGGCCGAGACTTTCGAAGCCGTCCGGTCAGCGCCTTCTCGAAGAAGAGCAGCGGCTCGGCGCGGTTTCGGTCGGCAAAGAAGCCTCCCGATGACCGTCATCGCGCATGGGACTGATTCGACGATTCCGCGGACGAGCCGATTCGATGTCCGACGTCCGAGCCTACATCATCGCCAACTTCGTCATCGACGCGACGTCATGGAACCGTGGTGGGGTCCCAGCCCGGTGCAGTTCTCAAGTTCTCTTCGAGGGCGTCGATCCGGGCCATTTGCTGCTTCGAGAGGGAGAAGTCGAACACGGCCGCGTTCTCGCGGATGCGCTCTCGGTTGCTCGACTTCGGGATGACGACGAAGCCGCGTTCGAGCGACCATCGTATCAAGACCTGGGCGACCGTGCGCTGTGTCTCGGCGGCAACCGCGAGCAGTACCTCGTGATCGAGTCGCTGCCCTTTGGTGAGCGGCGCCCAGGCTTCGACGACGACACCGAGCCTCCGGCAGTGCTCGACGAGCTCTCGCTGCTGCAAGAAAGGATGGAGTTCGATCTGGTTGACCGCCGGAACGACCGTCGTCTCGTTCACCAGCTGACTCAGATGCTCGACCGTGAAGTTGCTCACTCCGGTGGCGCGACACCGCCCAGCCCTGCGTAGGGCATCGACAGCGCGCCACGTTTCGACTCGATTGTCGGGTCTAGGCCAGTGAAGCAAGTAGAGGTCGATGGCCTCGACGCCGAGCCTCGCGAGGCTGGCGTCGAAGGCTCGCATCGTTTGGTCGTACCCGTAGTCTTCCCGCCAAAGCTTAGTCGTGAGGAAGACCTCGTCGCGCGGGATGCCGCTCTCGCGGAAGGCTTCGCCGACCTCGCGCTCGTTCTTGTAGACGGACGCGGTATCGATATGACGATACCCAACCTCGAACGCCCAGCGCACGGCCCGACGTGTGCCGGCGCCGGCACCGGCCTTGAAAACCCCAAGACCGAGCCTTGGGATCGTCGCGCCGCCGGCAAGGACGATCGGGCGCGAGAGGTCCTCGGGTCTATCTGTCATCGTTCTCGAAGGGTGCGCAGCGCACGATTCGCGGCGGCTCGACACACCAATCATCGACTTGGTCGAGTATGGCTCTCGCGTAGGGCTGCTCATAGTGGGACGCCAGTGCGTCTTCGCTCGTCCATGTCTCAATCAGCCAGATCGCTTCATCGCGACCTTCTTCCGTATAGGCGTCGAAGCGCACGCAGCCTGCTTCCGTCCGGGTTTGAGGGATGTTGTCCGCCAACGCGCGATCGAAGCTGTCGCGGTACGCTGGCCTCACGATGAATCGAGCAACGATCTGTACCATGGGAGTCCTCTCGATCACATGCTGGCGAACATGGCTTCGAGGTCGCGCGGATTCTTGAGCCACGCCGCCCCGGCCTGCTCGGCCATCGGGTCGGGAAACGAGTCGAGCGTCCCCTCTTCGACAGCGTCGAGCGTGTTCTTGGCAACAATCGCCGCCGGGGTCTTGTCCATCTCGAAGGAACGCACCATCTCGGTATCGACTGCGCCTGGATAGGCGGCGAACACGTCGATGCCACGTTCTCCGAGCTCCTTTCGCAACGCCTGAGTCATCGACCAAGCGGCCGCTTTCGATGCGGCGTAACCGCCGATCCCCGCCATGGAAGCCATGGATACGAGGGTCAACATGTTGAGTAAGGCACCGTGGCTCGCCTCCAACTTGGGACGGAACGACTTGGTGACCTCGAGGGTTCCCCAGAAGTTGACCTCGAAGTCCGATTCCAGGGATTCGCGCGGTGTGTCGAGCAGGCTGTAGCCCGCGAGCCTCCCGGCGTTGTTGATGAGGAAGTCGAGCGCGCCGACATGCTGGACTGCGCGAGCGATGTCCTCGCTGCGAGTCACGTCGATGGCGAGCGGTCGCACGCGGGAGTCGATCGCGCCCAGCGCCTCGAGATCGTCTGGCGCTCGCGCCCCGGCATACACCTGCGTCGCTCCGCGCTTCAGAACCTCGTCCACGAATGCCCGGCCAATGCCTCGGTTCGCTCCTGTAATGAATACGTTCTTTCCTTGAATCTGCATGAGTCAGTCCTTTTCCGCCGGCTCCGCGCCGGCCGTTAAATATGTGTGCACTGAATTAGTCGAAGAGCTTCACTACGCCGTGGATGTTGTCGTCACCGAGTCCGGCCTCGATAGCGCTTCGATACACGGCGCGGACTGC
Source organism: uncultured delta proteobacterium (assembly GCA_963845195.1). Taxonomy (GTDB): domain Bacteria; phylum Myxococcota_A; class Polyangia; order Polyangiales; family Houyiibacteriaceae; genus SG8-38. The sequence goes on along the minus strand of CAWJRH010000004.1, from coordinate 53,786 downwards.
CGAAGCGGTCGGGGTTCTCGTCGACAAGTCGGCCGCCGTATCGACTACGTAGCCGAAGTCTTTTTCGACGAGCTCGATGGGAAACAAGGGACTAAACGCGCGGTTGACGATCAATCCGCCGACACCCTTGATGGCCGGACTCGCGACCGGCATCGAAGAGAGTGTCTCGACGGCGCTGGCCTCGTCGATTCCCGCGCGCCGTAGCAAGCCGAGCATCTCGCCGAGCGCTGCGACTTGCACACCGAAGAGCGCGTTCACCGCAAGCTTCATCGCCGTGCCCGTGCCCACGGGGCCGGTGTGGTGAACGGCGCCGCCCATGACGAGCAGCACGTCCCGCACCAGCGCCAGGGTGCTTGCCTCCCCTCCGACCAAGTAGATCAAACGCCCTGCGTCGGCCTGAGGTCGCGAACCGACCACGGGCGCATCGAGGAACATCTGCCCCGCGTTTGCCATGGCAGAGCCGAGCTCCCGAGCCCAGGCATGCGTCAATGTGCTCGACTCGACGCCGACCGCACCAGCGGGAAGCGCGCCGAGCGCCCCGTCGGACTCGTCGAGCCACACCTGACGCGAGGCCGCGTCGTCTCGCAGACAGCTGATCGCGATCTCGCATCCCGCGACGGCGCCGCGTGGCGTGTCCGCAGCCCGCGCGCCGAGGCCGACGAGCGGAACGGCTGCACCGGGACTCCGATTGAAGACCGTCACCTCGTGCCCCGCGGCAAGCAGTCGGGACGCCATTCGGGAACCCATCGCGCCGAGCCCAAGAACCGAAATCTTTTTCGTCATGGAGAACATCCTGTCTATTCCATGCGACTTCCTCAAGACGATAATGGGACTTTCAGTTATGCTAAAATGGCATATATGGATCGGATCACACAGCTCGAGGCGTTCGTGCGTCTGGTCGAGAGAGGCAGCTTCAGCGGCGTCGCAGAGGAGCTCCGTGTCCAGCAGTCGACGGTCAGCAAGTGGATCGGGGCGCTCGAGGCTGAGGTCGGCAGGACGCTCATCGAACGGACCACCCGGTCGCAGCGAGTGACCGAGGCGGGTCAGCGGTTCTATCTGCGCGCGCAAGCAATTCTCGACGAGTACGAGCAGGCGATGGGCGAAGCGCGTCAAGTGGATCGGGGGCTTCGCGGCCGCGTCCGCGTCAGTCTGCCCACGGTTTTCGGTCGCCTCTACGTCGTGCCGCTGCTCACGACGTTGCTCCAGGAGCACCCGGAGCTCGAGGTCGACATGGTGCTCGGCGATCGGTACGTGAATCTGGTCGAGGATGGGTTCGACTTGGCCGTTCGCGTCGGTGTGCAGGTCGACTCGACGATGCGGCTGCATCCACTCGGAAGCACGCCACGACGGGTCGTAGCCGCGCCGGGCTATCTCGAACGCCATGGAAAGCCCGTGACCCCGCGCGATCTCGAGCGTCACGAGTGCTTGGTCCACGCTTCGCCTGGCGCAAAGACGCTGTGGCGCTTCACACGGAACGGTCGAAGCCTGCAAACGACGGTACGCGGACGCGCGTCGATCAACCACAGCGAGGCGACGCTCATGCTCGCTCGCGAGGGGCTTGGTGTGGCGATGCTGGCATCATGGCTCGTCGACCCTGACATCGAGACCGGCCGACTCGTGTCGCTCCTGTCCGACTACCAGCCCCCGCACGCCCCCTTCCGAGCGCTGACCCCGCCCGGGCGACATCTCACCACGCGCGTGCGCCAGACGCTCGAGCACCTCCGCGAAGGGCTCGCCCCCCTCGGGCAAAGCCCCGAGTTGACGTGACCGCACCGTTTCGTCATCTTACGTGACAACTAGGTGACGGATGCCTCCGTCACAAAGAAAACCGGGGACTTAGAAATGATGCGAAGTCTGGCCTTTGTCGGCGTGTGCGCCTTCCTTGCTGCGTGCGGCAGCGACAGCAGTGAATCGAGTGAGCCGGTCGACGTCACGATCGACACGTTCAACGTGGCTCTGGCGGGCGCCTTCATCCCCTACGAGCAAGAGCGACGACAGCCCATCGTGGAGGCGATCGCCGCGACGAACTCGGATGTGATCTGTCTCCAAGAGGTCTGGAACCAAGACGACAAGGAACTGATCCGCGATGGCGCATTGGCAGCCTATCCAAACTCCGCGCTCGTCTTCAACGACCTCGACACGCCGCTCGACGATCCGACCGATCAGCAGGGGCAAATCCCGCCCCCTCCGACGGTCGTGCCCTGTCCGGACGAGAACGTCCCGGTCGGCATGAATGAAGTAAATATCCTCGACCAGATGAATGACGGCGTCGATTGTCTCAAGGAGTTCTGCTCGACGACGCCCGACGCCACGCCCCCGGACGACGAGCTTGGTCGAACCACGAGCGAGAGCTCTCTTAGCTCATCGGGATGACGGTAGGCGCCGAATTTCGCGGTACCAGATGTTATGTCGCCAGGGATGCGAACAGGAAAAGGCGTTTGTAGTTACTATCTGCCTTGTTCGTGAAGCGCGAGTTTCAGCGATTCGCCCACTGCGGCGTGCTCGCAGACAGGTTTGCCGATGGCGCGCTAGAAGCGGCCGCTGATCACGACTCCGGTCAGGCCTGGTGTAATGGAAACTTCGGGCTGTCGTTCATGTTCTTTGCGCAGGCCTCGGCGCTTTAGGAGAAGAGCGCCGCCAGTCACCACCATTACAGGCCCTAGAACAAGGCTCGTAATGGCTACTGCGACATCGGGGCATCCCACGACATCGCAGTCCTCGCCCCAGTTTCCGCGTGCAGCCGAGATGGGCACGGCAATCACCGGGAAAGCTGCACCAACGCCGACCAGCGTCCAGCCGGCAATGTTTAGTCGGCGCTGCTTCTCCTCCAAGGCTTGGGTGTCCGCGGATCGGTCTTGCGCTTGGGTTAGCGTCGCATGCGGTAGCCAGGCGAAGAGCGTCGCGAGTGCGATCGTTTGGAGAGTACGTTTCATTAGGTGGCTCCGTCCGGCAAGCTCACCTCATAGTCGTGCAGGTCTTCTTCCGATTGCGGCCAATCCATCACGGACGCATCGTAGGAGCCGTTGTCCTCGGCGTAGACCCCTTCGTTCTCGCCGATCAACGGATTGTTGCCGTGGAGGTATATCGCCGTACCGCATACGTTTGGATCGCTTGTAGTGATCTGGCACATGGAGTTCGCAACGTATGCCTTCGTCCTGGTAGGCTGCGGTCCAACGCCACGCTCTTTCCGGATCATGCCTGCAACAGTCAACAATCCGTCACTCATGACGTGCGTACCGGCCGCCCATCGGAAGCTCTCGTCCTTCGCAGACGCCCTGCCATGACTCTTTCGGCGTTCGAAGATGAACGCAGGGGTGATCTCTCCGGTTTCCGCGTCTTGATCCAAACGATAGAACTGGGTCTCGCTGTAGTCCGTGCCCGGAATCGTCCTCGTGCCACCCAAGGCGTACAGGTAGACCCGCCCATCACAGCCAGTCAACAGAGCAATAGCTCCTCCGGCCCCCGCGAAGCAGTGCTCGCCTCCAGAGGTCTGTCCCCAACCCGCGCAGGGAGGTGACCAAAAATCTATGAAATGCCATGTGGTGTACGAATTGATAGTGGTGGAGCTGCTCTCATAGAACCAGATGCCTTGCTTTCCGTGGTCCGCTCCCGAAATCGCCAGCAGGAAATATCCGCTGGCGAGTTTGACGAATCCGGCGCTTGCCGCGCGACTCTGGCTCGCTTGAAATGGTTCTCCCTGGCTTCCGTCGAGAATATGGTAGCTCAGAGCCTCAACGTCCGGGTCGAGTGGGTTTCCGGTCACTTCGTAAAAGAGAACTTGAGCCTTCGGCGTCGTTGACCCAGTCTGCTCCATTGCCACGACAACGATGTCACCGTGAGCCTGCATTCCTCCGGGATGGTTGAGATTAGTTCTTATGTTTATCCGTGCCTCCTCGGAGCTTGCCTGCCACGCGGGGAATTCACTCGCCACGGACGAGACGGACACCGAGAATCCGTACGAGTTGTTGTAGCTCGTGGCTATTCGGGTATATCGAGTTCCATTGTAGACGCGGTCAACGAATCTCGCGATCCCCTGGTTGTGGCTCTTGGCGTTCGGGTCCCCGAAATCAAAGGTAGTGAACCCTCCGTACGCAGTGTATTCGCCAGGATCGAAGATTCTCCCTGCCTGCTCAGGCAGATTGGGAACACATTGCGAGCAGTCGGTTTCCCCATAGGAGCAGATCGCCCCTAACTGCACGTTCGGAACGTACGTTGGTGCTCGCAGCCGAACCTCGTACGTATACGGACAATACGGGGCCTGGTCCTCATCGAGCATACGAAGGCACTCCTGCTCTCTTAGCTCATCGGGATGACGGTAGGCGCCGAATTTCGCGGTACCAGATGTTATGTCGCCAGGGATGCGAACAGGAAAAGGCGTTTGTAGTTACTATCTGCTACGAAGAGGCGTGTTTCTCTTGCGGCGAGCGTAACGGAACGCGCACCCCGCCGCGCAAGACCTTCGCGCGGTAGCCGACTGAGACTTGCGCCCCGACTCGCCGCTAGTGTTACTGTCACACCCATGCAAGCGGCTCGCGGGATCCTTGGCTTGGCCCTGTTGACATTGGCGGCCTCGGCGTCCGCGCAGCCGCCCAACGACCCCGAGAGGAACTGCTTCTGCACTCCATCGCCAGGATGGCCCACCACCGCAGTGCCAAGGAACGTGGTGCCATTTTTCGATGCGGTGCGCTTCGACCGAGAGAGCTTTCGTCTTGCCATCACCATCGGCGGTGGTGCGCTCGAGGACGTTCCTGCACGGTTCGAACCGTTCTTCGAGACCGGCGTCTACGTGGCGGTGCCCGAAGGACCCATCGTCTCGGATCATCTCGGCGGCATCGCGCTCCCGAGAGATTCCTATCCGGAGAGCGTGAGCCATTTGAACTCCGTCTGGCGCGTCCTCGACTACGTCGACACGACGCCGCCCGAGGTGCTAGGGCTTCGGGTGTCTGACCGGATTCTGGTCAATCCGTGTGGCGCGCAGGCGCTGCGATTGGAAGTCGATGCGATCGGGGACGACTTCGTGACGCTCTGGCGCTTCCCGATTCACGTCGTACTCGAGGCCGGAGACAAGAGACACGAGACACTGACGGGGGCATTCGCCAGGGCAGACGAGGACCTCGATCCTGCGCCGGTCGGGATCGCGCCGTTCATGGGCGACTGCATCACCGACACGGGGCTCGAATCGCTTGGCTGGGAACCAGGTGAACCGGTGACGGTCACGATGACGGTCTACGACCATGCGGGCAACGCTGCCGAGCCCGTGGTCCAGACGATAGAATGGCCGATCGGGGTGAGCGACGGGGGATGTACCGCGTCGAGAGCGGGACCTCCCCCGGCTGCACACGTCCTAGGGGTACTGCTCGTCCTTGCGCTCCTTCGGAGGCGAAGCGTAAGTGCTCGCCCTTGCACGGGTTGAAGGTGATCGCGCGCTGCGCGCGTGGACTTGAAACGCTCAGCCGAGCTCATGAGGGAGCGGAATCGGTCTCGATCCGATGGCGAGATCCTGACCGAGCGGCACCGGTGCGCCTCGATCATCGTGACCTCCAACCGCGAACCCGACGAGCGGCTCGCGACTTTCGCCGACCCCATGCGCGCTCAGGCCGCCATCGACCGCTTCACCTCGAACACCTACGACCTCGTCATCGAAGGCGAGTCCTACCGCCAACGACTCAAGCCCAAGCTCTCGAAACGAGCTCCGGTCTTCCTCCCGGAGCAGTCAGAGGGCACCGAACGGCGCGCATGGCCGAGGAGCAAGACGTGACCACGAACGATGCACCCGACTCCCTCGATCCGCGGATGCAGCATGGTTACGCGTTCTTCTTGCTGCATCTCGCACAGATCGAACTGTGGATCGAAGGAGGGTGTCCGGTGAAGGTCGTGTGGCGTTTCCTGAGGCACTCTGGAGCTCCTCGGTTCCCGGGCTCCTACCATTCCTTTCTTCGCTACTGTCGCAAGCACGGGCTTCGGACTCGCCGCGTAGGAGCGCAGTCGGCGACTCGGACGAACACGGCTCCTTCGCACACAGCGTTGAAGCGTACTGCTACGGATGCGTCGCTCCGGCTTACAAAGCGCTACCCGCCACCGCTCGACGAACCGCCGAACTGGACACCACCGTCTCACGAGTAGGTGTTTTCAGCGTTCGGCATCGGTCTTGATCCCCAGAGATTCGAGCGTGCTCGGATGCCTTTTCAGACTGGGCCGACAGCTCGGTCTCCATCCGGTCGCGAAATGGGAAGTGAGCGTGGCGGTTCCGCCATGTTCTGCTTCCTTCAGAATGCCGATGATTTGGGTCTCGGTGCATCGCTTGCGCCTCATGGGAGCCTCCGAGGAGCTGGAAGCTCCAGTATCGCATGGACCGAAAAACCGATCTCACGTCAGGTCGAAGCAGGCGTGGAGGCGATTCACAACGGGCGACCGTTCTCCCAACACCAGTCGAACAGCTCTTCCCCCGCCTCGATCAAGGCCTGAGTCTCCTCCGAAAGCGGCAGCTCGGGAGACAGAAAAAAGTACCAGTAGTTGGCACTCGGGTACAGCACCACCATGCTTGGTGGAGTGCTTGTGAGAGGATAGTCGGTTCCGGTGAACTCCCGGCTGGCTTCATCGTCCGCGTCATACGACTCCCTTGCGGCCGGGTCTTCGACAAGCAAAAGTACCTCGTCGAACAGCTCTCGCGGGTACGACGTCGTGCGGCGCTCAGTACCCGATGGACCCTTTCGCCTGCAGTTCGCTCGCTCCGGTTGCTCCGGATAGAGGACTGCATCGTCTTCGATGCCGTCTTCGCTGGTTGACGTGAACGCGTAGATCACAAACGGAGGAGGCTCCTCCGGAGCACATGCCCAGGCCGCGAGGATGGGAGCGAGGGCGAACCAGAATCGAGGCGGAACGGTGCGCATCTGAGCCTCCAATCTAAGGCAATGGCCACGGGATGCACGGAGTGTTCACGTGCGGCGATTCCGAGCAAGAATAGATGTGAATGTAGAAGTCGGGCAGGTAGTTGATCAGGCTAAAGTTGTGGATGTCCCACTGTACCTCCTCGACGAATGCGCGGGTGCGCAGAAGGTAGAAATAGTCGAGAGCTTCCTGTGTTCGCACGGAATCGATGAATGCAGGGTGGTTCCCGTCATCACCCTCGTGATGGAGTGCGGCAAGCCATAGGAGCTCCCAGGTACGACTCCCACGGCCGGACCATCGCTGATCGCAGCTCCCCCAACTGCATTCGCCGCCCGTTACGTGCGCGCTCAGCTTCCGAAGATCGCTGTGTCGCACCTCGTGGATCAGGGTCGAAGCCCGCCGCACCGAGTTCCGATTGTAGTAGTGGCTCGCGTAGTATTCGGTTCGTTCGTTGAAAGGATAGAATGTCGTCGCAAATGTGCCGCCCTTTTCCTGGCACTCACCCACCCACTTGTCCTTGTTCTGCCATACGTACGCAAGCATCCAGCGCAGCATGTCCGTGTAGTAGTCCCACGAGAGAATCCAGGGGTCGCGGGTCATATCCATGTAGGGCTCTCTTAGCTCATCGGGATGACGGTAGGCGCCGAATTTCGCGGTACTAGCTGGTTATGTCGACTTGCGGCGCACCTCGTCTCGCGTTCGGATCGCCGAACTGGATCTCCGTTCCCTCGCTGAATCTCACAACTCCCTTTCCTCGCTGGACCGGTCGCGTTCCCGCTGCCGGCTCTTCAGAAGTCGAATCGCTCGAGCATCGCGCTTGGCAGCGCGGGTGGCGACGAAATGACGCCACGTGCCGGGGTGCGGGGTCTTCTGAATCCCCCACCGCTGCGTGGCGTGCTTCTGCTTGAGGGCTCGAGTTTCGATGGTTTGGCGGAGCTCGAGCTGTTGAAAAAGCCTTCTTCGGTCTGGGCCTGATACGGGTAGCGCAGCCAACAGGTGTCGCTGCTGGCGGTATTTGCTCTTGAGACGTCGTCGCTCGCCAGCCGCGGTATCTCGATAGCGAGCCCAGTCGCGTTCACGACGAGCCCGCGCTTCTTGGAGGGTCTTTTCGTACTCCTTCCACAGGCTCTGAGGCGCCCGAGCTGGCCTCGGTGAGTACCGATGGGGCGCCCGCTGTGCGGCTTCTCGCTGTCGCTCCGATACGGACTGAAATGCTCCGAGCCGTTCGCAGAGCCGCGTCTGGCTGAGCTCTCTAGCCACAAACGAAGCCTTCACCCGTACGCCGCGCCCTATGTCCTCGAACACCAGCCCGTTGCCGTGTGGCCGAATTGCAACCCCGTGACGGCCGCAAATCGCGTGAACATCATCCCAGCTTCGCAAGTCGGTGGGGCGAAGGGCAGGCCGAAGCTTCTCCCGGGCCCAGCGCGCGAAGCTGTCGACTCCGTGGTGAGCTTCGCAGTCTGCAGCTCGGTGCGGGACCCTCTCGCGCTCGCGCGTCCTCGACCGAAGGGGCGTCAGGCCGAGCTCGCGTTCGAGGGCCCGGGCCCCGGTGAATAGTTTTTGGTGGTCCCAAGCGGGCGAGTGAATCCGAAAGGTCTCTGGATGGATCTTGTTGATCGCGATGTGGATGTGCTCGTGATTGGTATCGCTGTGACGCACGGCGATGTACTGGTGTTCGGAGAACCCCAGAGTATCCACGAGCCCTTCCACAATCTGCTGAAGCTCCTGTCGCGCGAGTCGCCGATCGTCGGGGTGAAGTGAGATGACGAGGTGATACGTGCGCTTGCTCCCAGCGCGGGTGTTCTGGGCCTGGACCGCGTCGACGAGCGTGCAGGCGAGCTCGAGGTCGTCGCGCCCGGAGACGCCGGGAATGTTCCCTGAGAGAAACCACGTGGCGCGTGGCTCAGCCTCTCGCCCCCGGATGTAGCGCGCCAGCTGCCGGAACCCCCGGTTCGACGCTGATTCCCGTTGATGCCGGACGATCACCGATGCCCCGCCAGGCGATTCACCGCGCGGCGGACATGTATGACCGACTCGATCAGTTCGAGATTGAGCCTGCGGTAGGTGGACGGATCCGAAACGCCCTCACGAATCGCGAGCTTCAGCAGTCCCCCGAGACGATTGAGGTTGGCGTGAACCCGCGAGACCTCGGTGAGCGCTTGAGCGTCGATCGTGCTCTTCAAGCGCGCGCCTCGGAGACAGGAGCGGATGACCGCGCTGCGGGAGCAGCTGGTCTGCTGAGCCAGCGCATCCAGGCGAGCAAGATCATCTTGGTCGATCCGAACCGAGATCACGCGGGACTTTGGCTTGCACACGCGACTGCCCGTCACTTCGTGGGCCCCTTCCCGTCGGAGAGGTCGCGGCTGCGTGCCGCAGCGTCTGGTGCCCCACCTACGCTGGCGGCCTGTGGCTTCGCTGAGAGCGTGAGAACCAAAGTTGCAAGCTCCATCGCCCGACGCACAGCAAACTCGGGTGGTGCGTCCTGTAGACGCTGCGCCAACTGAACGAGCTCGCACCGCAAAGTAAGCCCCGCGAGCTCCCGCAGTGCTTCGATCGAAACGTCGCCGCCGTCCGCGACCCGCAGCACAAGCGCCCTCGCCGCCTCCCGAAGCTCCCCCACTCCCACGATTTGCGAGTGCGCAGCCGGGACACCGTGTCCCGAAAGGATCGTTTGGGGGCCTTTTCCGACGTCTGCTGACCCCTTCTTCTCCAATAAATTCAACGATCCCGGAGGCTCGGTGTCGGCTAAGGATCTAGTGAGGTAAAACTCGTGGAGGTTCGAGTCCTCTCTTCCGCACCCTGGTCGGGCTCTCGCCCTCCCCAGCTTCGAGGACTCGGCGGTCCCTTCACGACGCCCCTGCGCGATGGAGTTGCTCTCGAAGGGTTGTCCTGCGAGCTATCCAGCGGTCTTCGCAGCCTGTCGTGACGCGGTCACCTGGGACTTGAATTGCCAGAGCTGCCTACGATTGAACACCCAAGGCGGCGACTGCAAAGCGTGCGTTAGCTGTAGGTTGGGGCGTCATTTTCGGATATCCTCCGAGCTCCTCCAACCGCCCGGAGCAACGACCCGTGAAGCATGCCCAAGAAGCCGCGATTGATATCGTCGAGGCGTCATACGACTTGGAGGCGTCTGCCTCCGAGTGGATGCCGAACCTCCAAAAAGCAGCTGCGCCGGTGTTCGACCTCGGCAAGGCGTTTGGGGGGGGCATTTGGTCCGGCATGGACGAGACAGGCAATCTGATTGCCAGCGGTTTTGCCATCTCCGACCCGGACTTGTTCGATGACCACTTGACGAAGTTTGCGCGCGCAACGGCCGAGGTCGGGCCCGAGCGAATGTCCAGTTGGATGGAAAAGACGCAATCCATCGTCAGCGTCCATTCGTCTCATCCATCGGATCTGGGAACCTTCGAGATCTTCACCCGCCACTTCGAGTGCGCGGACATCCTGGAGATCAACGCCCACGATCACGACGGCTATGGCTTCAGCTGGTGGTGTATGAGCGACGAGCCAATCAGTCTGTCGAATCATCAGAAGAAGAGCCTCGAGCAGCTCACTATCCACATGGCTGCCGGCCACCGCATCCGCCGAGAGCTCGACGAACAACCGGCACGCAAAGGCGTGTCGATTGCAGAGTTGCCTCTCGATGCTGAAGCATTGCTAGATCCGATGCGCTTCGTCGTCACGGATGCCTCGGGCGTCGCCCGCGACGCAAAGGTATCCGAACGCATTCGGGAAGCTGCGGTACAGGTCGACAGGGCTCGCGGAAAGCTCCGCCGACAAGACCCCGACGAAGCGCTCGATATCTGGAAGGGCCTGACCCGGGGGAGGTGGTCGCTCGTCGACTGGTTCGATACCGACGGTCGGCGCTACGTCCTCGCGAAGCCGAACCTCCCCCGCGTCGGCGACCCACGAGGCCTGACCGAGCGGGAAGCGCTGATTGCGACCTATGCGGCGCGCGGGGAGACCGGGAAGATCCTGAGCTACCGCTTCGGTATCTCACCCCAGCAGGTTTCCTCCCTTCTCGGGTCCGCAAAGCGTAAGCTCCGAGTCAAGACGCAGGCGGAGTTGGTCGCCAAGCTAGGCCCCTTCGGGAATCTCTCGGGCGAGGAGCCTGAGGACGCTGCAGCGGATTAGCGCATCGGGCTCATGCTGAGCGCCGAATTTCGCGGTACTAGCTCGGTATGTCGACTTGCGGCGCACTCTAGACCGCATTTGGATCGCCTATCTGCGCCTCCACCCCCGTTTCCTTGCATCTCACCACTCCCTTTCTTCCTTGGAAGGGCATTGCTCCCGCTCGCGTCGCGGTGTGCCGTGCGACTTGCGACGAAACGACGCCATGTCGCGGGATGTGTGGTCTTCCGAATGGCTTGGCGTTGACGGGTGAGCTCGTCCTTGAGCGCGTATGTCGGTAGGCGCCCCAGGAATGTTTCCGTTCGAGCTGGGCCTGGTCGTTCGATGAGCGACGGTAGCAGCAGCCCACCAGATCGGGCATACTCAGGGCGTGTCAGATGAGTCGAAGAAGCTGCTCGAGGAGGCGATGAAGCTGCCGGTTAGGCAACGTGCTCGCTTGTTGTCCTCGTTGATCGACAGTCTGGAAGAGAGCGATGAAGCGGATGTCGAGCGAGCCTGGGTCGATGAGGTCCACAAGCGCGCGCGGGAGCTCCAAACGGGGCAGGTTCGAGGACTGACGTGGGCTGAGGCCCGTCGCATCATGCTCGGCACGTGAGCCCGCGACCCGCGCTCATCATCCATCCCGAAGCCGCCGACGAAGCTCGCCGCGCGCGGATCTGGTACGAAGCCCGGTCAACTCCTGCTGCGAGGAACTTCGCACAGAAGCTCGAGGTTTCGATTGACCACATTCTCGACAGTCCAGAAGGATGGCCTTTCGTCGACGAACCCTATCGTCGATACCTCATGCACCGATTTCCGTTTGCACTCATCTATCGATATGACTCTGACGGGGACACCGTGACCATCTTTGCGGTGGCGCACTTGAAGCGCCGACCCGGATACTGGGCGGATCGTCCCGTCTGACAGCGTCGTGCTGAAAGTTGCGTCGATCCGCTTCACTTGGCGTTGAGGTCGTATAATCATTCGCCCTCCTAACGGTTTCGATTGCTTCGACCAACCATGATCCTTCGAGCTCGTTCCGCGGCTTCCGGGCCGCTGAGGATGCGAAGCAACAAGAGTCCGTCCAACGTTGCGACGATCGCTTCGGCCTCGCGTCGCCGGGCCTTCGCCGAGCCGCTCAGCCTCGATGCGACCCATTCGATCCAGTAGGTAGTGAGCGCCGCAGCCGCCTCGGCGAAGGGCTCTCGACCCGCGGCGGCTAGACCCGCGGTTTCGAAGAAGAGTCGCAGCGTGGGTTCGGCCTTCGGGTGGATCAACACGGACCATAACGAATCAACCAGCGATCCCTTTGTCACATCGGCCAAGTCGAGCCGCTCCGCCAGTCGCCGACTTACCTCTTCCAAAACGGCCGATACGAGCGCCTGTTTGTTCGGAAAATAGTAGACCACCGTCCGATCGGCGATCTTGAGCTCCCGCGCCACCGCCCCGAAGGTCAACGCGGACAAACCATCGCGACGGGCGACGATCAGCGCACCATCGAGAAGATCCCTCTTGTCATGACGGGCCCCCATAGCTGCCATGGTACACGGTCGCTTGATATAATTGTAGTTATGACTACACTGTAGTGATGACTACAGAACTCGACCGTGTTCTCTCCTCTCTACGGGCGATCGCCATTGCCGGTATTGCAATGCTCGGGCTCGCGTTCGTCGTTGACCCGTCTGCGGCCAGGCATCTTCTGCTCACCTTCGGCCTCATGGATCCGCTCCCAGCGGCCGCCACCGCACCTGAGGCGCTCGCCTACATCGACTTCGTCTATGGGGTGCTCGGCGCCGTCATGGTGGGCTGGGTTAGCGCGTACGCCCTGATGCTGCACTCGCCGCAGCCGATAGATCGCGTCATCACCTGGAGCTTTGGGATCTGGTTCGTCCTCGACACAACGATGAGTCTTGCGACTGGCCACCCCAACAACGCCCTGCTTAACGCGGTATCGGCAGTCGCGTTCCTAGTGCCCCACATCGCGCTGTCGTTGAGGCCCACAGCGCACGTCTGACAGCTCATCGGAATGGGCTCAGCTTCGATCCCGGCTCTACGCATGTCTTCCTCGTTCATCAGCACCACCCGTCGTCCGCCGCGAATGCCGCGGTAGCGATCGTCCTCGCCATAGACCGTCGTGTTGTACTGGTCGTGGCTGCGTAGAGTCATCATCCGGAACTTGCCTGCCGGCACGGTGAGATCGGGCGCATCGTTCACCGTGAACTGGGCCTTGCCCGTCGGAGTGGCGAACTCGCGCTCACGTGCCCCGTTTCGCAGAAGAAACCCACCCGGCTTGCGCACGCGATCGTTGAAACTCTCGAACCCGGGGATGGTTTATTCGATGAGATCGCGCACGCGATCGTAGTTCTCGATCAGCCAGCACCAGCTCACCGGGGTTTCGGGGCCCAGGACCCGCTCGGCAAGCCAGGCGACGATTGCGGGTTCGCTGTACAGCTTGGGGTGCGCAGGTTTCAGGCTTCCCTGCGAGCTGTGAACGACCCCCATCGAGTTTTCGACCGTCACGAACTGTGGGCCGTAGGCCTGTTGGTCGATCTCGGAGCGGGTGAGGTCTCTTAGCCTATTGGGATGACGATAAGCGCTGAATTTCGCGGTACGGATGTTATGTCGCCTGGCCACGCTGCTGGCGTCCGCAGCGGACAGCACACCCCGCAGGCCCCGACCGGCGAGAGCCGGCCGGGACCAAGGGTGTCGTGTCGTCGTCTACGGGAGGCACACCCCGAAGATGTTAGGCGCCGAGAGAGGTGTACAGACCAAGGAATCGCACTCACCGCCTGTGGAGCACAAGCGCAGGCACGTGCCGGACCCGGGGCCGGCCGTCTCGAGGCACGCGGCCCCCTCTACACAGTCATTCACTGTGCTGCAGGTGCCGCCCTCCGCTACCTCTCCTGTAGCGCAACACACCTCGCCACCTCCGCCCGGGTAGCAGCTGTATGGGGCGCCGCTAAAGCCGGTGTCGCAGTCACTTTGCTGGGTGCAAGAGACATTCAGGCATGCGTTTCCAACGACCGGCAGGTCCGTTCCTATCGTGAGGGTCGCGGTGTTCGTGCCGCCATCTCCATCACCAACCAGGACGCTGAGTTCGCACTCGGCGCCAGACGCAGAAGTCAGCGTGAACGATGTGATTGCCGCGGTCGGGGTACTGAAAGTTCCCGTGCAGGGGCTCGCGCTCCAAGCATGAGTGCGGCTTAGTACGTCGCTGTCGTCGTCGGACACGGTGACCTCTAGATCTGTGCTTCCGCCCGGGACGAGCGTCGATTCGGTTGAGGTAAGGCCCAGAATTTCCGGCGGCACATTGCCGAACGTGAATTGTACAGGAACGCTCGCAGCCGCTGGGGACACGTTGATGACTACGGTCACGCTCGACCTGGCGCCTCGATCGTCGGTAACCGAGAAGGTAATGGAAAAAGTACCGATCGTATCTGAAGCCCAGGTTTCCGTGGGCCCGTCCGCGCTCCCGACGAAGGCGCCGCCAGTGCTGGTCCATTCGAGAGTCAAGACGTCGCCCGCAGTGTCTGTCACGGAGACAGACAGGAAGACGATCTGATCGGTCGTCACGTTGGTGTCCGAAACGATCAGCTGGTCGATGATTGGGGCCCGGTTCGAGAAGTCGCCGGGTACCGTGGTCGGCAACAAACTGATCACAACGAGCGGATTGCTATCCTCGGTCACAGTGACAGGCGAAGCGCTGCCCGTGTAGACTGGAAGCGCAGCGGGGTCGAGCGAATCGAAGGCTTCTGCGGCAAATGTGTAATCGTCACCCACGGGTATGTCGGTGATCGTTCCGTTCCAGGGATCGGTCGGAATCGCGGGTGGAGTCAACTCCTGCACGATATCCGTGGTGCCAGTCTTGCTGACCGTGACGACGATCCGCACGACGTCTGCCGACGACAGTGCTGCTACCGTCGCCGATCCGTAGGTTTGTCCGTCTTGCCCGCTTCCGCATCCTTGCATCGCAAGCAATGCGCACCGTTCCGGGTCGTCTCCTCGCCCCCCCGGACGATGTCGTCGCCGATGCCTGCGAACACCAGGTCGCCGTCCGCGCCGCCGCGAATCAGGTCGTCACCCGGGCCACCGAAGAGGACGTCGTGGCCTGGGCCTCCGCTGAGATCGTCGGCCCCTAGACCGCCTACGAGAACGTCCTTTCCTCGACCCCCAGCCAAGTAGTCGTCGCCACCGAGGCCGTAGATCCAGTCGTTGCCTGCCTGACCGAGGATGCAGTCGTTTCCGTGCGTACCGAAGAGGACGTCATTTCGTTTCGTTCCGTTGATGACGCGGTAGTCCGATGGGCAATCGCTGACCGAGCGGACTTCCGCACCACCCGATGCGATCGGATCGCCTTCGGTTCCCTGACAGCCAAGGGCGAGCAGCAAGGTCGCAACCACGAAGAGCACCCGCATCGGGAACCGTGCCCGCCGGCTCGATGCCTGCGGCACGCGCTCGCGAGCTGTCATCTGCCCGTTAGCCATCCACGGTATCCGCAGCATCGAGAAACCACCATCGACCCTCGCCCCGGGAGTACCTCGAACGTCGGCCACAGCTCTATACGTAATTGTCAACCGGAATGCCTCAGCGGTGCGTCGGGATTTGTCGAACCTTGCGGGAACGTGGGTGGAAGACGGCGCGGTCGATGAAGCGCTCGAGGCGCAGCGCTGCATCGATGCCGAGATGTGACGGTGACGGCGCTCGTACTCGACACGAACCGGTACGTGGACTTGATGCGCGGCGATGCCGAGGTGCGGCTGCGAGTCGCAGGCCACCAGTTCATCCGTTTCGCCTGTTGTTTTCCCCGAGCCTGGTCGCGTTCCCGCTGCCGGCTCTTCAGAAGGCGAATCGCGCGAGTATCGCGCTCGGCAACGCGGAGAAGACCTGGCACCCCGGGAGCTCCCGCGCGTCGTCTCGAGTCTTGCGGTCGCCTTGCTCGCTGAGACGCCCCGCCTCCTGTTTGGCGCTCAGCTCGACCCCGATGGTCTGAGCGAGTCTGTCACAGAAGCCGGCTGCGACGGGAACAAGAAGGAAACGAGCAGCAAGGACATCAGGGCAAGCGCGGCCGCTACGGTGAAGTGCGCAAAGTAGCCAATCGCCTGCGCGCTGAAGCCGGACAGCACGGAGGCGATGCCTGAGCCGAATACGACAGCGCTCGCCTGCACGGTGTAGTCGGTCGCCGCATAGTCGGGTCGGGACCAGTCCATCATGCAGGTGAACAGGGCCGCGGTGGCCATTCCGCCAGCGAAGTGCTCGAGCCCGCAGGCGGTGTACAGAAACAGCGGTGGCATGGTCTGCATGAGGGAGAGCGCCGCGTAGCCCAGAACGGTCACGGCTTGAAAACCACCGAAGAGAAGCAGCGAGGCCTTGCGCCCTACCCGGTTCACCAAGGCCCCGCCTGCCAACGCGCCGAGCATGCCGGCGACGAAGCCCACCGTGCCGAGAAGCCATCCGATGTCCGTCATGCCGAGACCGGCATCCACGAGAAAGGGACGCAGCATGCCGGTCGCGAAGCCGTCTCCGGCCTTGTACACGGTGACGAGCAGCAAGATGCCAAGCGCGCCGTGCCGTCGGAAGAAGTGAGGTGGCCGAGCGGTCCCCTCGGTGGAGGCCGCGGCCCTGCCCGTCGGCTCCTTGGTGAGAATGACGGGAATGCTCGCGAGCGCGACGAGGCCCGCCATGGTTGCGAAGGTCAATGAGCTGCCGAGGGACCCAAAGAGAATCAGCAGAAAGCCTCCCCCGACGATCATTCCCACCCGATAGCCCGCAACCTGTACGCCATTGGCGAAGCCACGCTCCGACGCGGCGAGCATGTCGATCGCCAAGCCATCGGTGGCGATATCCTGCGTGGCGCTGAGCAGGTTCACGACGAAGACCGCCGCGAGCAGAAGGCCTATCCTCGACTCCGTGTCGGTGAAGGCCAGCAGTCCGAGCATCAACACCGCGCCGAGTTGAAGCGGCACAATCCACGACTTCCGCGGCCCCGCGCCGGGAAACGAGTATCGGTCGACGATCGGAGCCCAGAGAAACTTCAGGCCCCAGGGCATAGCTAGCAGCTGCGTGAGCCCTATCGTTCCCAGAGAAAACCCGCTTTCCCGGAGCATGACGGGAAGCGCCTGCGTGAAGAACCCGAAGGGCAGCCCCTGCGAAAAGTAGAGCGCCCCAAGCAAGCCGAGCTTGGCCGGCGTCGACATGACTGTCCCGTAGGGTCGGCTCATCGGCAGGTAGTGAGGTCAAACGCCGCGTCGGCTTCGTGCCCGAGATGGCTTAGCATGGGGATGACCATGGTTGCCGAATTCTGCGGGACTAGGTGCTGTGTCGCCTGGGAGGAGATGTCGCGCCAAAGGGAGACCCAATCGATGGATTCAGCGCGCCCGTTTGGGGACGAGAAGCCAATAGTCCAAGTCTAGAACAACACTTCGGTGATAGACTCGACGACCGCCTTTGTCGATCTTGAGGGGAAAATCTGATTCGGTGGGACGAAAGTCTTTCAACCCCACCAAGCGTACCCGAAGCGCCCCGCAGTCGGTCCGCCCAGGCAGGTCCGCCTTGTCGAGAATCTCGCTGTATGCGTAGATCGTGTCCCCCGCGAAGGTAGGATTGGCGTGAGCGCCCCCGTTCCACGCAAGAATGCCGAGGACGCGCTCCATTCCGTTGAACGACAGCGAGCGCGCGATGCTGATCACGTGCCCCCCGTACATCAGACGGCGACCGAAGCGTGACTGCTTCATCTCCACGGCATCGAAGTGGACCTTGGCGGTGTTCTGGTAGAGGCGCGTCGCGGTGGCGTGCTCGGCCTCTTCGATCGTCATCCCGTCGACGTGATCGATCTTCTCGCCGGGTTCGTAGTCTTCGAAGTACGCGGCGCCGCCCGACGGCCACTCCTCGTAGCCGCTGAGGTCGAGCGCCGCCGGTACGACGAGGTCCTCGGGTCTGACCTCCTTGGGCATCGTGGGCGGGATCAGCCCCGTTGGCATCGAAGGAACGCGCTTGTGTACCATCACCCAGCGGTAGAACTCGAGGACGCTCTGGTCGCGCTGATTGGCGCCGACGGTCTTGACCCACACCACACCGGTCTCTCCGTCGCTGTTTTCCTTCTTTCCAACCACGGTAGACACCGAGCGAAGCGTGTCACCTGGGTACACCGGCTCGAGAAAACGAACCGACGCATAGCCGAGGTTGGCAACGGCGTTCAACGACACGTCGTTGACCGTCTTCCCGAAGACGATGTGAAACGTCAGCATGTCGTTGATCGTCTCGCGGGGGTGCCCGAGCGAGCGCGCAAACTCCGCGGAGCAGTGCAGCGGATACCGCGACCCGGTGAGACCGATGTACATCGCCGCCTCTCCCTCCGTGATGGTCCGCGGCACCGCGTGAACGAGCTCTGCGTCGACCTCGAAGTCCTCGAAGAAGTTGCCTGGGTTGGTCTTTGGCATTCGAATTCCCTCGTGTGACCGGCCGGACCATACGCGGGCGAGCGTCGAACGCAAGGAGTGGTATCAACGTTGTACCCAGAGTCCGCGGCGCGAAGGAGCGCCCCCTATGGCGCGTACGCGCGCAATGTCCTTCGGGATTCGAGATGGTGCGAGTTCAAGTTTGCGTGCGGCGGATCGCGTGCTCGCTCTTGGAGGCGGGCTTCGTTGTCTCCAAAAGTCAGAACAAAGCTCGCAAGTTCCCAAGCTTGCTATGAGCCCCGAGACGAACACGCCGCGGTTGCCCAGGTGGAGGGAGACGGGGCCGATCACGTTGCCGACCTGGAACAAGCCTCGAAGCCCTCGAATGCGTCGGTCGAACGAGAGCACGATGGCGATCGTCGTGACGCAGAGAATCGCGACGATGTCCTGGGAGACCAACCGAGAGGCGGCGCGACTGACACCCATGCCCACCGCAACCACGAGTCCCGCCAGCACGAGCCCGATCCCGATATCGTCGATTCGCACGTTCGGTGGGCCCGGCAGCGGAGGCCGACCGACGCAGCCGCGCTTTCAACGCCCAGTACGACAAGGCACTGGCGGCGTGGAGCGCCGGCCCGCGCTCCGTGCGCTCCTCAACGTTGGTCGGATCTCGCGGTTCTTCACATCCTTCGATTCTTGAAGCTACTATACCCTCGCGGGGTGCAGCGTCCGGCGTGTTGCTATGACTTCCACTTATCTTGCCGCTCTCTGCGTTGGACTGGCGTGCCTGTCCGGCTGTACCAACGTCTTTTACATGCTCCCGAACAGCCGACCCCCGACGGTCCAGTCCGCAGAAACCCTTCAACGTGGCGAGACTGGAGTCGAGGGTGGTCTCGGAGTCCGTCAGGGCAACCCGCAGGCCCTTGGGTACCAAGGCTTCGTCGGCATGCGGCGCGGGTTGACCGACGCGCTTGAACTTCAGGCGGCAGCGAGCGCGCTGCATTTTCGTTCGCAGCGCCCGTCGCTCGTCGGTCCTGGCGGCGAGAGCAACTCGCCCGTGACGTACGGGCTCGCTCGCCTAGGGCTCCAGCACGAAATTCGCCGCTTCTTCGCGTACGATGTTGGGTTTGGGGGCGGAGGCAGTCGTCTTGGTGGATTCTTGTCTTGGGACGCGGGCCTTCTTCTCTCGTACCCCGGCGATCATCTCGTCCCGATGTTTCGCGCTGGGGGATTCGTGACGGTCCCAGTCACCGCGCCGTCGGTGTCGATCGTCGAGCCACCGGGCGTTGTCGGGCCGCCTGTGGTGGTCGACGAACGCGTGTATGCCAATGCAGGCTACGAACTCTCCGGAGGCTTTCGGGTCCCGATACCCATCCGCAACCGCGCATCCGTTCGGCTCGAACTCCCGATCGTCGCAGGCGTGGTGCAACCATTCGAGATCGGTCGATCGTCGAGTGGGCTTTCTGCCCTCTGGGGCTTCGGCGCGGTCAGCCTCGAGATCATATTCGGTGGCAGACGGGATTAGGGAAGCCCTGCCTGCTGCGCAGAGATCGGCCAATTGTCGAGGTACGCATTTACGAGTACTCGACCTACGGTGTACTTGGCCCCTTCCGTCAGCGGGAAAGGGTCGTTGCGGCGACGAGCGCGGCGCCGGCGACCGTGCAGGCCAAGTTCACCCTGTCGTTGCTCATCCAGCGCCAGCCCCGCACCAGCGGGTTGGCTCGGCCGTGCCCGGTGGGGCACTCGGTGAAGGCTTGGGAGTCTGCCTCCCGGTAGAGGGCCTGCGCGGTGGCGCCCAGTACGCTGTCCACGAGGGAGGCCATCAGGCCCCCCGTGACGACGATGAGGAGAGCGGGGGCCCACCCGAGGGTCTCGAGCCGCGCTGCCCCGACGAGCGGGATCGGCGCGAATACGGTCGCCGCGCCCGCGAGGCCCCCGAGGGTACCGGGCAGGGATACGCCGCCCGACATCCCCGGCTCCACCCGTCGCCAGGTCCAGACGGACCGGGTCGGGGCCCGGAAGTAGGTGCCGATCTCGCTCGACCACGTGTCGGCTGCGGCCGCCGCGAACGCGCCCACGAAGCCCCAGTACTGCCACGGCTGAGGATCGAAGACGTGCCACACGAGAAGCGCGCCGGCCAGGCCGCCGTTGGCGTACACCTGCCCCGCGTCGCGCCGGCTCCCTTTCTCCTGCTGAACGCCAGCTAGCTTGCGTTTACGGCCGATCTTGGAGAGCACGCTCGAGAGGATGAAGAAGGCGAACCCAGGCAGGGCCCAGTCCCAGCCGCCGAGCCCAACCACCGCGAACGCGAGCAGGCCAGCCGCGAGCACGCCGGAGGGGTTGAGGAAGCGTGCAGCGAACGCCACACCTCCGAAGCCCACGGCCCAGGCAAAAGCGGTGAGCAGGTCCGCCAGTCGCGCCGGATCCGAGTGCAACGCCACCAGCGGGGTGGTCACCGCGACCACGATGGTGAGGTTGTCCCAGCCCTGCCGCCCGAGCAGCTCGGCCACGGTGGCGAGGGTCGCAACGAGCAGCGCGACCCCCGCGATCTCTGCCGCGCCGTAGCCCGCGAAGGGCTCGAGCATCGTCAGCCCGGCCGCGGTGAGGGCGAAGGCCGACCCGAAGAACGCGCACGAGCCCGCCCACGACTTGGTCTGGCCGTCGATCTCGAACCGCCCCGGGCGTGGAAGCGACGAGCCAACCCAGGAGGCGAGCGGGTCGCTGATCGCGAGCACCGCGAAGGCGATCTGGAGGGCGAAGACCCGCCCCGGGTCGAGGGTCCAGCACGTCCACAGGCAGAACAGCAGCGCGATCGGGAAGACCACGGTGCCGTAGCTGTGGCGCTCGATGTCGTGCATGCCTTTGAACATCCGGCGCGGGATCGCCCAGAGGTTCACGCCGATGAACGCCGCGCAGAGCAGGTAAATCAGGTCCGGCGACGCGAAGAACGCGGGCGCGGCGATCACCGCGAGGCCAGTGTAGGCGTGCACGAAGCGGCGGGACATCTCGGAGCTGAGGCCGAGCTTCCGAAGGAGCTCGCCCCCGCCCACGCCGATCCCGAGCACCCCGGAGAACACCGCGAAGCTCATCAGGTCGTCCATCAGAGCCTCCGACCTGCTAGCTGGTCGGCTGGGTCGACGGCTGCGAGCGTCTGCAGAACCGCGTTCGGCCCGATCCGCGGGCCCGCCGGTGTCAGGATGTGCGCCCGCTCCGGGTCGCGGCGCGCGGTTTCGGCATGTGATCCCATGTCCGCCTCGTGTGTAAGATAGAGTTGACATAACGAAGTGTCAACCAAAGTTGACATACGGAGTGTCGATCAAGCCGTCCTCAGGGGGATCTCGGTGTCTCGTCCAGGAGTTCGGCCACCCGGCCGAGCAGCTCTCGGGCCGTGAAGACCTTTGACTCCCGTGCGGCGACGCAGGTATCTTGAGGAGATCAGGCTACCCAAAGACAGGAGGCGGCGGCGATGAAGATCCGAGACGTCATGACCACCGGTGTCCTGGTCGCCAAGACACACGAGAGTGTGAGGTCCGTGGTGATCAAGATGATGAGTCGGCACTGCGGGTCCGTCCCCGTCGTCGGTGAGGAGCAAGAGCTGCTCGGAATCGTCACGGTCCGGGACATCCTGCTCCCGCTCTACCCGAACTACGGCGACTACGTGCACGACAACGTCCGGGGCCGGAGCTTCCTCGACATGGAGGAAGGCTATCCGAAGGTCCTCAGCCAGCGGGTCGAGGAGATCATGAGTCGGAATCCTTATACGGTTTCACCCGACACTCCCGTGCTCGAGGCCGCGTCCTACATGGGACTCAAAAGTTTTCGTCGCATTCCCGTCGCGGAGGACGGAAAGCTGGTGGGCGTGGTGAGCATTGGCGACATCAATCGCGGTCTCTTCTTCGCGATGGCCGACTAAAGGGGTTGGCCAGACGACTCCTCAAGATCCTGCACGAGCTCGGGGCAATCGGTCTCACGGGTGCCCTCGCCTCGTACATGATCCTGCTGGTGACGGCTCCGGACGACTCGATGGCCGACTATGCAATCGTTCGGAGCAGCATCGAGGCCATCTCCGCTTGGCTGCTCGTGCCCTCGCTGGCGATCGCGCTGGTGAGCGGGCTCTTGGCCATGGCGGTGTACGCGCCCTTCCAGAAGGGGGGTTGGGTCTGGGCCAAGGCCATTCTCGGACTGCCCATGTTCGAGGGCACGCTGGCAACAATCGACTCGACGGCCAAGCAGGCCGCGGCGCTGTCCGCGCAGGCGGCCGCCGGCGACGGCGACGTCGACCCTACCCTCCTCTCAGAGATGCTTACTCGCGAGTGGCGGGCTCTTTGGATCATCATGGTGCTGGCCATCGCCCAGACCGTGCTGGGTGTCTGGCGGCCGCGACGGCGACGCCGAAGAAGCTCCTGAGTCGGCTCGCAAAAGGACGAGCCCGGCGACGGGATGGATCAGGCAGCGCTGCGCGCGCGCGAGCGACCTGCCATCCAGACGCCCAGGCGCCGCCACGGAGGAAGCCGATCGGAAAAGAGGCGCCCGTCCAGGTGGTCGAGCTCATGCTGCAGGCACACCGCGGGCATCATCGACAGAGTGTGCTCGAACGCTTCGCCGAATCGATCGTGCGCCTGCACGCGAAGCTGAGTGGCGCGGAACACGTTGCCCACCACCCCGGGCAACGAGAGACAGCTCTCCTCCACGAAACCCGGTGCGGCCGAACCGACGATGACCGGATTGACGTAGACCTCAGGCGACTCGTCGGCGCCCATGATCACGAGCACGCGTTGACGAACGTCGATTTGCGGAGCGGAGATGCCGATCCCGTCGGTGGCGCGCATCGTGTCGACCAGGTCGTCGATGAGACTGCCGAGCGCGTCGTCGAATGCCTCGACGGGCGTCGACCGTTCGCGCAAGCGAGGATCCGGGTACTCGAGAATGGGTCGTTGGGCCATCTTCAGCTCTGTCCGCCGAGGGGCTGGACACCCGTAACCGGGCGTCGAAGCCGCCGCTCGATGAGCGGCAAGGTCGCGACGATGGTCACGACGAGAAGCAGGATTTCCAGGACGTAGACGGTCACGTATCCGTTCGCCGAGCCAGGCAGGCCGAGGAACGAGTGCTCCCCGATGCCGGCGTTGACGAGATCGCGGATCAGCCCGCTCAGCGCTATGCCCACGCCAGCTGCGGTGGCCTGTACCGCGCCCCACGCTCCGAGCGCTAGGCCCGCTTCTTCGGGGGCTGCGTTGCGCATGGTGATGGTGAGCGTTCCGTGGCTGAAGACGGCTGCACCAAAGCCGACACTGAAGTTGCCGACCAGAAAGACCGCCGGGGCGTCCCACGACGCTGCGGCGATCACCAGCAGGAGCGAAGGAATGCCGATCACGGCCCCGTTGAGCGTCATGCGCGCCGCGTCGCCGCCCTTGCCGAGCACGTGCGACGCGAAACCAAACCCGATCAACCCGCCGACGGCGAGAAGCGCGGTGAGCTTGGTGGTGGCCGCGACGGTGAGGTGCAGAACTTGTCCGCCGAAGGGCTCCAGGAGGATGTCGGCCATGCCGAACGCCATCGTGCCGAGGCCCACGATAATCAGTCGCCTCACCGCATGCCGACCGCCGCAAAACTGAGCCCACGACTCGCGGAAGGTCGGATCCGGAGCCACCTCGCCACGCAAGCGCGAGGGACGACGCGTCTCCTGTTTCCACATCGCGACGCTGTTGAGAACCATCGTGATGATGGCGGCGCCTTGGATGACCTGCACCAAGCGTCCGGGCACGAAGTCGTGGAGCACCACGCCGAAAATCAGCGCGCTCACCATCATGCCGAGCAGCATGCTGACGTACATCAGCCCGACGACGCGCGGGTGCGACTCGGACGGGGTCAGATCCGTCGCAAGCGCGAGCCCTGCGGTTTGCACGATGTGGGCACCGGCGCCGACCAGCAGAAACGCGGCGGCTGCGCCGGCTTGGCCAATCCACGCCGGCGCCTCACTCGCGTGTCCTTTGCCGGCGAGCACCAGTAGGGCAAAGGGCATGATCGCGAAGCCGCCGAATTGCAGAAGCGTCCCGCGCCAGATGAAGGGCACGCGACGCCAACCGATGTCACAGCGATGGGTGTCGGAGCGATGTCCGATGAGCGCACGAAAGGGCGCGAACACCAACGGAAGCGCGACCATCACGCCGACGATCGTCGCCGGGAGGCCCAGCTCGACGATCATGACTCGATTCAGGGTGCCGACCAGCAGCACCATCGTCATGCCAACCGAAACCTGGAAGAGCGAAAGCCTCAGAAGACGACGCAGCGGAAGGTCGTCGGTGGCGACGTCCGCAAAGGGAAGGTATCGGGGCCCCAGGGAGGTCCACTGACTCAGCAGCCGTCGGGCCAGACCTCGCTTCGGTCCCGACACGCGCTAGTCCTCGTCGTCGTCGTCGTCCTTGCTGAGGACGCGCAGGCCGAGAAGCGACGAAAGCGGCGTCGGATTGTCCGAGAGCAGCGGGAAGCCGAAGCTCGAGGACTTGCCGGTCTTCGATTTCGTGAGCAACGGAAAGCGAAACATCGACGAGAAGGGCGTGCCGTTCTTCGACAGAAGAGGAATCCCGAAGGTCGACTTTTGAAGCTGCGACTTGGTGAGCAAGGGCAGGTTCAAGATTGATGAGAAGGGCGCAGCCTTCTTCGAGAGCTTGGGCTCGCCGAAGATGAAGCGGTTCTTCATCAGCTGGGTTGACGACCTGACGTTGGACAGGACGGGAATGCCCAACGCCGACGACAAGGGTGCGGGGTCGTCCCGCATTGTAACAGGAATGGTCTCGATCGGATCGTGGCGTTCGAGCGCGCGCTCCGCTTCGACGCTGTAGCCAAAGGGTGCCGAGACACCGACGACCCACTGCCCGTTTCGCAAAGCATGCGCGCAGCGTGCGCGCTGGGCACGATCGATGAAGCCGGCTTTGATTCCAGCGTCGACCGAGCCCTCGTCTGGCCCGATCACGCCTACCGCATCGAAGGTTTGTCGTGCGTCTTCTGCTGCCGCACGCGCGGCCTCCTCGGACACATAGACCCTCACGACCTGAAACATGCCGACCTCCTCAGTCCCGTACCAAGTATTGCGAGATTACTAAGCCGCGGCTGACGTTCGGACGTTCAGCCGCAGCCGTGGATCAGCCGCCGGCGCCGCCGCTGAAGAACGCCGGGAACCACGCCGTGTTCGAAAGAAGCGCGAAGTGGACGATCAGCGAGATGATGGCCACCGAGCCCAGGAAGAGCGGAAGTCCCACAGTGGGACTTACCACACACCAAATTCTACCTTGATTCATTTGCTACCTCTCTCACCCGCCCCAGGGCGTGTAAACCCACGCGAGAACGTGGGCGACCAATGAGAACACGAAGAAAACTCGTGCTCCATCGATGACGTGTTTATGAATTTCCTCGGACTCGCGAATGGTCAATCCTGTCGGCCAGATGCGATCCGGGTCGTTCAGGTCTGCTGTTTGATTAGCCATCCCGGTTCCTTTCTTCGAATTGCCCGACAATCGGGCGGATTGCGGCTCGGGGAATCTCCGAGTCTGTCCCCTTCTACCCGTGGGTCCGGAAGGTGTCAACAATAATTTACACTGTTGAATGTCAAGTTCAACTGACACATGGGTCAGTTGGCCGCATTCCCCGAAGACCCGGATGCTCTTGCTGAGGCCCACGAAGTACCCGTGCTCGGCAGGCCACCCTCGTGCCCAGGCCGCGATGCGATCGCCAACCTCCACGCCGAGGTGCTCCCCATCCATTGCTTCCCGTTCAACACCGAGCCGCTGATGAGCGCGCGAAACGCCACGTCCCACTGACCCTCACCGAGCGGTGCCAGCTGCTCGCTAGATTACGCCGTCGTCCCTTAGCGCAGCGATTCTGTCGTCGTCGAGGTGGAGGACTTCGCGGAGGACCGCGTCGGTGTGCTCTCCGATGCCGGGAGCGCGAACGGGTGGGTTACGATCGTGGGCGGCGAAATCGAACGGGGTGCCAGGGACAGGATAGGTGCCGATGCCGGGCTGCTCGAGGACGCTGAAGAGATCGTTGTCGTCCGTGCACTCCTCTTGAACGGTTTCGCGGAAGGATCGGTATGGGCCCCAGCAGACGCTGTGTTCGTCGAAGGTCTTCTGCACGACATCGAGGTCGTTCGCGCGGAACCACGCTTCAAGCACGCCCGCGAGCTCTCGCGCGAGACGCCAGCGATTACCCGCGTCGCCGAGATCGAGGCCTACCCGCTCCCCGACGGCATCGAATTCCGCGTGCAGGCCGGTCGCATCGCGAAGGCCTTTCCACTGCCGCTTCGTGAGCGCCACCACCATCACGCGTGCTCCGTCGGCGGTGAGGAAGTCTCGACCGAACGCGCCGTAGAGATAGTTCCCGAACCGTGGGCGCTCCGAACGATTGATGACGACTTCTCCGATCTTCCCGAGGTTGCCGAGCATGGCGAGCGCTACATCTTTGAGCGCGATGCGCACGTACTGGCCTTCGCCTGTTCTGAGTCGATGGCGCTCCGCCGCGAGAAGCGCGACGACGAGCATTTGACCCGCAATGCAGTCCCAAGCCGGCAGGACGTGGTTGACGGGCTCGTCCCATTCGACGGGCCCGGTCACCGAGGGAAAGCCTACGGCTGGATTGACGGTGTAGTCGACCGCGTTGGAGCCGTCCCGCGCGCCGACGAGGTTGATCATGATCAAATCGGGGCGTTTTTGGCGGAGCCGCTCGTAGTCGAGCCACCCGCGCGCGGGGAAGTTCGTCACGAAGATGCCGCCGTCGTCGCCCGGTGCACACACAAGATCGGTGATGAGCTCGCGCCCTCGTTCCGACCGCATGTCGACGGTGATCGAGCGCTTGCCCTTGTTGAGCCCAGCCCAGAAGAGGCTTTCGTTTTCGTCGGTCACGGGCCAGCGACGGTAGTCGAGACCGCCGCCCAGAGGATCGAAGCGAATGACGTTGGCACCCATTTGCGCCAAGGTCATGCCGGCGAGCGGTGCTGCGACGAAGGCCGAGCCCTCGATCACGCGCATGCCCTCGAGGATCGCGGCGCTCATGTCAGTTCTCCCGTGTTGTTCGCCGAAATGCCCACTACGCCATCGCTCCAAGTAGCTGCCAGTCCAACACCTGCACGTCGCGGTCTTGGTTGGGCGCCTCTGGCCCGCGCTCCGCAAACACCGACACCGCAAGCTCAACCAGGCCACCGCCCGTCGCGATCGGATGCTTCGCGACGACGGTCGCCTCGGTGCGCAGCACGTCACCCTCGAAGACCGGCGCGGTGTGATCGCAGTGACGCCAGCCGACCACCGTCAACAGATTGGGGAGCACGCGCGAAAGGTGCGCACCTGCCATCGAGATGGTGTGACCTCCGTACACTAGCCGCTTCCCGTACGTGCTCGCCCCGGGGTCCGCGTGGGTGAAGGCCATGTTGAGCGTCATCCGGACCAGTTCGGGAGCGCACGTCACAGTGTCGCGCGCTTTCAGCACGTACGTCGTTGACTCGGGAACATCGGCGAAGTGCACGCCCGGAACCCTTTCGCGAAATACCGCGAGGTTCCAGTCCGCGGGAACGGTGCTGCGAACCGCGTTCATGTCGAGCTCGGCGGGGATGGCATCGAAGGAGTCGGCGTGCCCGGTCACGGCTTCCGGATCGCGACAGGGAATCATCGGGCAGCGCCAGAAGTGAAGGACGGTTTCGCCGCGCTGGTTGGTGACCGTCATATCGAGCACGACGAGACCGCTCGCAGGGCGGCCCGGCTTCGGGCGGTTCTGTTTGAGGGCGACGACTTTCGTTAGTGTGCTGAGCGTGTCGCCGATGTACGAAGGCCGCTGGAGCACGACGCCCCGATAGAAGAGGTTTCCCTTCACGCGCTGCGTCGGGTACGTCGTCTGGCCGATGGCCACGTTGCTGACGAGGCCAGGGCTCGCGATGGCGTCGTTCCCGGTGACCGCGCGGCAGAGCTCCGCGTCGAGCGGAAGCCGCAGTCGTTCGCCAAAGAGGGCCTGGTGGAGAGCCGCAAAGCCCGAGGTCAGCGTCACCGAGGGTGCCTCGAACACCTGTCCGTGGGTGAAGTCCTCGAAATACGGCCCGTCGACTTCGATTCGCTGTCCCACGTGTTCGGTCATGAGGTGGCCTCCGACAGCAGGCCCGCGCGCCGCGCCCGTTCGAGCACGCGCTCTTGGGCTCGCACGAGTGGGGCGTCGACCATCTTGTCGTCGAGCGTGAAGACCCCGAGCCCTTCCGCGCGCGCTGCCTGCCATCCAGAGAGCACTTTCCGCGCGTAGTCGACCTCTTCTGGCGCGGGCGTATACATCTCGTTTGCAATCGTGACCTGGCTCGGGTGAATGCAGAGCTTTCCCTCGTAGCCGAGCTCCATGCCGACGTGGACGTCGCGCCGAAGAGCCTCCTCGTCGCGCACGGCGAGGCAGACGTTGTCGACCGGCTGCACGCCGCAGGCGCGGGCGGCCACGGCGACCGCGCAGCGTGCATGGTAGAGCACGCCCTTCGAAGGATCGTCCGCTGAAACTCCCATCTCCAATGCGAAGTCGGCGTGGCCGAAGCAAAGGGCGTCGACGCGAGGGTTCGCCATGCCGACCTCGAGCGCACGCGCGACACCAAGGGGCGTTTCCAAGAGCGCCAGGATCCGCGTACCGGCGCCGACATCATCGAGGATCGCGGCGACGGCGCGAAGGTCGTCTGCGCGCTCGGACTTGGGCACCATGATCGCCGCGGCCCCTGCCAAGGCCGTCGCCCGCACATCGTCTTCGTGAGAGGGCGTACCGGGTGCGTTGACTCGGACGGCAGCCTCGGAGCTTTCAAAGCCACCCTCGCTCAGTGCGACACAGACCGCTTCCCGGGCGCGTCCCTTCGCATCGGGCGGGACCGAGTCCTCCAGGTCAAAGAGGATCGCGTCGGCACCCGAGGCCTTTGCTTTTCCGAACCGCTGCGTCGCAATCCCGGGAACGAAGAGTAGAGAGCGTCGCAGCATGGTTCCTTGGTTAGGTGGGCCTGGCGATTCGTTTCACGATGTCGCTGAAGGACAGAACGCCGACGGGAACGCCGGGGTTCTCCGGCTCAGTAACGAAGAGGCGATGCATGCCTCGCCGCGCCATCAGAGTCACCGCGTCGGCAAGCAGCATGTCAGGTTCGCAGGTCAACGGGTTCGGGGTCATGACGTCGCGCGCCGTGAGCTCCGCGGCCTGCTGGCGCGACCGGCCCTGCCGCGCGAGCACGAGGTCGGTCTGCGAGACGACGCCAATAGACGCGTCGCCATCGGTCACGACCAGGGCGTGGATGCGGTTTTCGAGAAGGGTCCGAGCGACCTCGCCAAGCTTGCACTCGGCAGGACACGTGATCACGCCTTCGTGCATCGCTTCACGCACTAGCGTTACGTGCGAATGGGTCTCTTCGACGACCGCATCGGGGCGGGGCGGTCGATAGGTCACCTCGGGAACTCTGTCGTCGGCCGACAGCGGCATGCTCTCTTCAAGGGCATGTGCGCCTACCAGCACCGACATGTTCCCGTACGGGTGCCGGTTTTCGTGCATCAGCTGATGGCTTCTCGCGAGATCGTCCCACGAGAACACCTGGCTCGTACACGGGTCGATCCGCTTCGAGGCGACGAGCTCGTTGAGCGCGCGCGCTTGTTCATCGTTTGCGGCGTGCGAGCCCTGAAGGCGCTTCTGCCGGGTCCACACGTACCGAAGGTCGACGGTTGCGTGGTAACCCGTAGTCCCCGCGCCGATGACCACCATCCCTCCGCGCTGGCAAACGAAGACGCTCGTCGGGATTGTGCTTTCGCCTGGATGCTCGAACACGATGCGCGGATTGCGCCGCTCTCCGACGGCCTCCCAAATCGCTTCGCCGAATGCGCGCGCCTCGGCACGCCATTTCGAATAGCCGGCCCGGTCTTTCCAATGAGGGGGAATGCCCCAGTGGTTGAAGTGCTTGCGGTTGATGCAGCCTTTTGCGCCGAGTCGCGTGCAGTATTCGATTTTGTCATCGGAGCTCACGACCGCGACCGGAATGCCGCCCATCGCGCTCGTGATCTGAATCGCCATCGAGCCGAGGCCCCCGGCACCGCCCCAGCACAACACGACGTCGTTCGGGCGCACGGCGTGCCTTCCCCAACCAGTGAGCATGCGGTAAGCGCTCGCGCCCACGAGCATGTAGGACGCGGAAGACGCCCACGACAAATGCTTCGGGCGCGGCAGACACTGGTGTGCCTGCACTCGGGCGAACTGGGCGAAGCTGCCGTAGTTGGTCTCGTAACCCCAAGAGCGAAAGGTAGGCGAGTACGTCGGGTCGGCGCCGGAACGGACGACGGGACAGTCGGGGCTCCAGGTTCCCGGATGGATCACGACTTCGTCGCCGACCGATAGCCCGGATACCGCGCTGCCAACTTTGTACACGATGCCCGATGCGTCGGAGCCACCGATGTGAAACGTTTCGGGCTCTCCGGCCTTCTGCCGTGCGGCGATCACGTTCTGGGGCACTCCGGTGGAAGCCCACACGTTGTTGTAGTTCACGCCGGCCGCCATCACGTACACCAGCACTTCGTCGTCCCGGATGTTCGGGACGTCGATGACTTCCTGCTGGAAACTCGTGGCCGGTTCCCCGAAGCGCTCCGGGCGAATCACCCAGGCGTGCATTTGCTTCGGAACTTCCCCCAACGGGGGAGGATCGCCTATGTCGTAGAGACGTGTCACGAAGCGTCGAAGATTATCATTAACCCGAAGTCGCGGCTACGCATGATTGCCGCGGAGGCGTGAGCACCATCAAGCCCAGCTTGGCAAAGTCTCGCCCCGTGAGAAAGAGCCCGCCTCCCGTGCCGGCGTTGGCCGTCGCTTTTGCATCCGCGGCGACGGCGCTATAGTCGCCCCATGCTTACGGCCATCGGCGACGTCATGCGCCACATGTTCCAGCGCGGCTGGATCACGACCCGTGACGGCAACTGCAGCCTTCGCAAGACCGACTCGGACAAGCTGTACATCACCCCGTCCGGGTGGCGGAAGACGATCCTGCACCCCGAGCACATTCAGAAACTCCGGTTCAAGGAGGGCGGCGGCGTCGAGATCCCAGACGGGACGAAGCCCTCGGGCGAGCTGCACATGCACTACTTGATCCTTCGAAACGCGAAGAAGACGCGGGCAGTCGTGCACGGCCACCCGACGCACGTGGTGGCGGCGCTCTACCGAGGCTACGACCTGCGGGACATCGCGACGGAGTTCCCAGAGATCTTTAGGTATACGCGGGTCGGCGCCTCGATCGAGGCGATCCCAGCCATCACCGCCGAACTCGGCGAGGCGACGGCGAACGCGCTCGTCGACGAACGGGGCAAGACCATCGCCGACATCGTCGGCCAGGCCAACCACGGGGTGTGCGCCGTCGCTGGGGATCCCTGGAGCGCCTACGAGCATGTCGAGCGACTCAATCACGTGTGCGAGATCGTGCTCGCAAGCGGAGTTTCTCCCGAGGCGGTCGCGGACCGCGCCGCCGCCCAGCGAATGCACGGCTAGAGTAGAGAACAGACAGGTGTCTAGTTGACTTGACACCCGACAGTGACAGGCGGCATTGTCACATGAGGACGCCCGGGCTCGGGTGGAGGAGTCGCTATGATGCAGCACGTCGACGCCGCGCTCGCCGCCGCACTTTCCGAAATCGAGCGCCAGGCTCCGCCCAAGCTTGCAAGTGCCATAAATCATGCGGTTTTTCCGGGCGGTGCCCGGATCCGACCTCGGCTCTGTCACGCGGTCGCACAGGCAGCGGGCTCGGACTGCCCTCCCCTGGTGAGCGCGGTCGCGACCTCACTCGAGCTGCTGCATTGCGCTTCGCTCGTTCACGACGACCTGCCCTGCTTCGATGATGCCGACACCCGTCGCGGGTTGCCCTCGGTGCATAGCGCGTTCGGTGAGCCCCTCGCCGTGCTCGCCGGCGACGCGCTGATCGTGCTCGCCTTCGAGTGCCTCGGCCGCGCCTCCACGAAGCCCGAAACGAAGCCCGAGCGGCTCCCGGCCCTGCTTGCGATGATCGCCGAGTCCGCCGGTGCCGCCCGCGGCCTCGTAGCCGGACAGGGTTGGGAGAGCGAGCCACAGATCCCGCTCGCTGCGTACCACCGGGCCAAGACCGGTTCCCTCTTCGTTGCCGCCACCGTGGGCGGGGCGCTCGCGGCCGGCCACGACCCGAAGCCCTGGCGGGCGTTGGGCGACTACCTCGGCGAGGCCTATCAGGTGGCCGACGACCTACTCGACGCCTGCGCCGAAGAGGCCGGTAAGCCGCTCGGCCAGGACGCCCAACTCGGGCGCCCGAGCGCCGTCGCCGAGCACGGCATCGAGGGCGCCGTCGACAAGCTCCGCGAGCTGGTCGACCAGGCCGCCGAATCGGTTCCCAACTGCGCGGGCGCCCCGCCGCTCCGCGCCCTGGTGCGACAGATGGCCGAACGCCTGGTTCCGGCCAGGCTTCGCCAGACCGCTGCGTAGGAGTAAGCGATGCGTCTTCCGGCGAAGGCCGAACGGGTCCGCGATCGGATCCTCTCGAGCACGAAGTTTCAACGGTGGGCGGCGAAGTTCCCGCTCACCAAGCCCGTGGCCGATCGCCGCGCCTCGGACCTGTTCGATCTGTGCGCCGGCTTCGTCTACTCGCAGATCTTCTATGCCTGCGTGCGGCTGAGGATTCTCGAGGCGGTGGCCGAGGAGACGAAGTCTGCGGCGGAGCTCGCCGAGCAGTCGGGGATGGGACCCGATGCGATGGGCCGCCTTCTCAACGGCGCGGTGGCGCTGTCGCTCCTCGAACGACGCGGTGACAGGTACGGTCTCGGCCGCCACGGCACGTCGTACATCGGCAACCCGGGTATCGCCGACATGGTGGTGCACCACGCGATGTTCTACCGGGACCTTTCGGATCCCGTGGCGCTGCTGCGCGGACAAACACCGGCCACGGAACTGCAACGATTCTGGTCGTATACGCAGGACCATGAAATCGCGGACACGGACGCCGTGCTCGGCTACTCGCGCTTGATGGCGAGTTCGCTCTCGATGCTCGCCGAGGACATCCTCGAGGCCTATCCGATGCGCGGTCACCAGCACCTGCTCGATGTCGGTGGTGGACTCGGTGCCTTCGTGCGTGCGGTGGCGGACCATCAGCCCGACCTCGCGCTCACGCTTTTCGATCTGCCGGCGGTGGCCGCCAGCGCGCGCATCGAACTCGACGCGTCCGGACACCTGCCACGGATTGCGGTGATCGGCGGCGACGCCATACGCGACCCGCTCCCGGGCGGCGTCGATCTGGTGTCCTTCGTGCGAATTCTGCACGACCACAATGACGAGGCGGCCCTGGCATTTCTCAAGGCGGCGCGACGCGCACTCGTGCCCGGCGGCACCGTGATGATCGCGGAACCGATGCGGGGACCAGGCTTCGAAACGGTGGGCGATGCCTACTTCGGGTTCTACCTGCTCGCGATGGGTCAGGGCCGACCACGAAGTCCCGAGGAGATCGGAAACCTCTTGGAACTCGCTGGTTTTGAGCGAATGGCGGAGAAAAAGACCCGACGACCGATGCTGACGAGCCTCGTTGTCGCCCAAAACCCATCGTAATCATGGGCTTTTGCAGCGATTTAGACTGGTGTCAATTTAGCTTGACACATTTTGCTGTCAGGGTAGATTGACGTATCGTGTCTACGAGCTTAGCCGTTGTTTTTGAAGGGCCCGAGGCCCTCGCCGTCCGCCGACTGCCGCTGCTCACCCAGGCGGACGATGAGGTCGTGGTTGATGTGGAGTGGTCGGCGATCAGTACAGGCACCGAGCGTCTGCTCTACCGAGGCGAAATGCCTCCGTTTCCGGGGCTTAGTTATCCGCTGGTGCCCGGCTACGAGACGGTGGGCCGGGTAGTGGAGCCGGGGGGTGCCAACGTGAAGGTGGGCGACCGCGTATTCGTCCCCGGCGCCAACTGCTATGGCGACGACGTACGCGGCTTGTTTGGCGGCGCCGCGTCACGCCTGCGAATCCCGCCCGCAAAGGCGATCCGGATTGAGGAAGGGCTTGCCGAACAGGGCGTCATGTTGGCGCTGGCCGCCACCGCCGAACACGCAATCGCCTCGGGCGAGCACTTGCCGGAGCTGATCGTGGGGCACGGCGCCCTCGGTCGCCTCTTGGCGCGCATTGTCGTGGCTCGCGGCGGTTCGCCCACGGTCTGGGAAAAGGCGCCCGCGCGTCGGGCGGGGGCCGAGGGGTACGGTTACCAGGTCATCGACCCCGACGCCGACGACCGCCGCGACTACGGCTGCATCTGCGATGCAAGCGGCGACCCGTCACTTATCGACACGCTCATCATGCGCCTCGCCAAGGGCGGCGAAATCGTACTCGCCGGCTTCTACTCGGAGCGGGTGAGCTTCGCGTTCCCGATGGCGTTCATCAAGGAAGCCAAGCTGCGTGTCGCGTCCGAATGGGCGCCGAACGACATGACCTCGGTGCTCAACCTGTGGACCGAAGGCCGGCTCTCCTTCGAGGGCCTCATCACCCACCGCCGTCCCTACTCCGACGCGCCCGACGCCTACGCGACCGCGTTTTCAAACCCCGACTGCCTGAAAATGGTCCTCGACTGGAGCAACGCCCATGACTGAATCCCTCAACGAGATCACCGACCGCCTGCGGGCCGAAGCGTCCGAGGAGCCCCCTCCGCCCGCCACCGAGGCGGTGACCAAGGAAACCCAGATCATTGCGATCTACGGTAAGGGCGGCATCGGCAAGAGCTTCACCCTCGCCAACCTCAGCTACATGATGGCGCAACAAGGTAAGAAGGTGTTGCTCATCGGCTGCGACCCCAAGAGCGACACGACCTCCCTGCTTTTTGGCGGCAGAGCGTGCCCGACCATCCTCGAGACCTCCGCTCTCAAAAAGGAGGCGGGTGAAAACGTCGAGATCGGCGACGTGTGCTTCAAGCGTGACGGCGTGTTCGCGATGGAACTCGGCGGTCCGGAGGTCGGTCGCGGATGCGGCGGCCGCGGCATCATCCACGGCTTCGAGACCCTGGAAAAGCTCGGCTTCAATGACTGGGGCTTCGACTATGTTCTGCTGGACTTCCTCGGCGACGTGGTGTGCGGCGGGTTTGGTCTGCCGATCGCCCGCGACATGTGCCAAAAGGTGATCGTCGTCGCCTCAAACGACCTGCAATCGCTCTACGTGGCCAACAACGTGTGCTCGGCCGCCGAGTACTTCCGTAAGCTCGGCGGACACGTCGGCGTGGCGGGCGTGGTGGTCAACAAGGACGACCACACCGGCGAGGCGCAGGCCTTTGCCGAAAAGGTCGGGATTCCGGTCCTGGCCGCGATTCCGGCCGACGATGACATCCGCCGCAAGAGCGCCAAGTACGAGATCGTAGGCCGGCCTGGTAGCCCATGGGCCAGCCTGTTCGAAGAACTCGCGACCAACGTGGCGGCGGCGCCCCCCGTCGGACCGAAGCCACTCGAGCAGGACGAGCTGCTCGGGCTGTTCAAGGGCGATGCCGTCGGTCGCGACGTCGTCCTCGAGCCGGCCAGCCTCGAAGACATGTGCGGCGCGTCGCGCGGCAAGCAGCAGCGCAGCCTCGAGATCATCTACGACCGGGCGGTGTGAGCGTGGAGCCCACCGTCGAAGCCCCAGTGAGGCAGCCGCCATCGGCCGACGAGCCGCCCTCGTGTCATGACGATCGGGCCGCGGTCCGCGCCAAGGCTAAGGAGGCCGGCCAGGGCGAATTGTTGGACCGCTACGAGCGCGACTACCCGGTCGGTCCCCACGACCAGCCGCAGAGCATGTGCCCGGCGTTCGGCTCGCTGCGGGTAGGACTGCGAATGCGCCGCACCGCGACCGTGCTGTCCGGCTCTGCCTGCTGCGTCTACGGCCTGACCTTCACGAGCCACTTCTACGGTGCCCGGCGAACGGTCGGCTACGTCCCGTTCAACTCGGAGTCGCTCGTCACCGGCAAGCTCTTCGAAGACCTGCGCGATGCGGTCCATCAGCTGGCCGACCCCGAGCAGAACGACGCGGTGGTGGTGATCAACCTCTGCGTCCCCTCCGCTTCGGGCGTACCGCTCCGACTGCTACCCAAGACCATCAACGGCGTCCGAATCATCGGGATCGATGTCCCGGGATTTGGGGTTCCGACCCACGCCGAGGCCAAGGACATCCTGGCCGGCGCCATGCTCGCCTACGCCCGTCACGAGGCGGAACTCGGGCCCGTGTTGCCGCCGCGCCAGGGGCGGTCGGAACTGCCCACGGTGACCCTGCTCGGCGAGATGTTCCCGGCCGACCCGGTCATCATCGGCCGCCTGCTTGAACCGATGGGGCTCGCGGCTGGACCCACCGTACCGACTCGGGAGTGGCGCGAACTGTACTCCGCGCTCGACTGCGCCGCAGTCGGCGCGATTCACCCGTTCTACACCGCGTCGATCCGCGAGTTCGAGGCGGCCGGCCGCAAGGTGGTCGGATCGGCCCCGGTGGGGCGCGACGGGACCGCAGACTGGCTCGCCGCGATTGGCGAGGCGTGCGGCGTGCCGGCCGAACGCATCGCCGCCGCCCAGAACGCTATTGTCCCGGCCATCGCCGGTGCCTTGATGGGCAGCCAGATCAAGGGACGCATCACGCTGTCCGGCTACGAAGGCTCGGAGCTGCTCGTGGCTCGGCTGCTAGTCGAAAGCGGCGCCGACGTTCGCTACGTCGGCACCGCCTGTCCGCGCACGCCGTTCTCCGACGCCGACCGCGATTGGCTCGAGAGCAAGGGCGTCCAGGTGCGGTTCCGCGCCTCGCTCGAACAGGACCTGCAGGCCATGGACGAGTACAATCCCGACCTTACGATCGGCACCACGCCGGTCGTACAGGCGGCCAAGGAGCGGGCGATTCCCTCGCTCTACTTCACCAACCTCATTTCGGCGCGACCGCTGATGGGTCCGGCCGGCGCCGGCTCGCTGGCCCAGGTCATCAATGCCGCGCTCGAGAACAAGGACCGCATGCACCAGATGCGTGAGTTCTTTGAGGGCGTCGGCACCGGGCATGCGACCGGCGTATGGGAGGAAATCCCCAAGGACCGCCCCGACTTCAAGCGCAAGCATCTCGTGCAGCTGAAGCGCCTGCGGCATCCAAAGGAGTCGAAGAATCCGAACAAGCAGGCAGGCCAATGCTAGTTCTCGATCACGATCGCGCGGGCGGCTACTGGGGCGCTGTGTACGCCTTCACCGCGGTGAAGGGCCTTCAGGTGGTCATCGACGGCCCGGTGGGCTGCGAGAACCTGCCCGTCACTTCCGTCCTGCACTACACCGACGGGCTTCCTCCGCACGAGCTGCCGATCGTCGTAACCGGCCTTGCCGAAGAAGAGCTTGGGCAGAAGGGCACGGAAGAGGCGATGAAGCGCGCCCACCAGGCGCTCGACCCGGCGCTACCCTCGGTGGTGGTCACGGGGTCCATCGCCGAGATGATCGGCGGCGGTGTCACGCCCGAGGGCACCGGTATCAAGCGGTTTCTCCCGCGGACCATCGACGAAGACCAGTGGGAAAGCGCCGATCGAGCCCTGTTGTGGATGTGGAAGCAGTTCGGTCCGAAAAAGCGTCGGCCCTACAAACGCAAGGAGGGTGCGCCGCCCCGTATCAACATCATCGGGCCGAGCTACGGCTACTTCAACACGTATAGCGACCTCGCCGAGATGCGGCGCCTTGTCGAGGGCATCGGCGCCGAGGTCAACATGGTGTTCCCGCTCGGCAGTCATCTCGCCGACATCGCCAAGCTCGCCCAGGCCGACGCCAACGTAGTGATGTACCGCGAGTACGGCCGGCTGCTCTGCGAAGAGCTCGAGACCCCCTTCCTGCAGGCGCCGATTGGCCTGCACAGCACCACCAAGTTCCTACGGGCGCTTGGCGAGCTGGTCGACCTCGACCCCGAACCGTTCATCGAGCAGGAAAAGCACACCACGCTGAAGCCGATGTGGGACCTGTGGCGGTCGGTGACCCAGGACTTCTTCGGTACCGCGAGCTTTGGCGTGGTCGCCAATGAAACCTACAGCCGCGGGCTGCGCGCGTTTCTCGAGGACGAACTCGGACTGCCCTGCCACTTCGCGGTGGCACGCAAGGCCGGCGCCAAGACGGACAACGCCGACATCCGAAAGCAGATCCACGAGAACCCTCCGCTCATGGTGTTCGGCTCCTACAACGAGCGCATGTACCTGGCTGAGGCGGGCGGCCGAGGGATCTATATTCCGGCCTCGTTCCCCGGTACGGCGATCCGTCGACACACCGGCACCCCATTCATGGGCTACGCTGGCGCGACCTACCTGGTGCAGGAGCTGTGCAACGCCCTGTTCGACGCGCTCTTCAACATCATTCCGCTCGGTACGGAGCTCGATAAGATCGATCCCACGCCGTCGCGCGCCTCGCTCCCGTGGACCGAGGCCGCGGAGCGAGCGCTCGCGCAGGCGCTCGAGACGATGCCGGTGCTAACGCGCATCTCGGCGGCCAAGCAGCTGCGGGACGACGCCGAGCGGCGCGCCCGAGAGCTTGGGCTCGACTCGGTCACTTTGGCCGCACTCGACCCATCCTCGACCAAACCCGATTACGCCAATGAGGCGCAACCCAGCCACGCGGGATGAGCGCGGAAACTCGTTAGGAGGTCACAGAACAGAATGGCAGAAGAAAACAAAGCAAGCTCCATGTCGGGGCTTACGGAAGCCGAGGCGAAGGAGTTTCACCGCTTTTTCGTCACGGGCTTTTTGGTGTTCACCGCAGTGGCGATCGGCGCCCACTTCCTCGTATGGTCGTGGCGTCCGTGGTTCCCGGGGGTGGACGGCTACAGCCTGCTCGAGTTCGGGCAGACCGCAGCAAACATGCTGATGGGTTGAGGAGAGAACCATGCACAAGATTTGGCTTCTTTTTGATCCGCGCCAGGCGCTCGTTGGCCTCTTTGGCTTTCTGTTCGTCCTCGCGCTTCTCATTCACTTCATCCTACTCAGCACCGATCGATTCAACTGGATCGAGGGGCCGTCACAAGAGATGGCGCAGCAGAACTCTGCGCTTCCGCCTCAGTGAACGGCTGAAGGGCTGGCCCGATCTCGGTCGGGCCGGCGAGAGAGCGCTCCCCGCTTGCGGGGGGCGCTTTTGTAATTGAAGGAGATGAGCATCGAGGTGCGCGCGATCGCCGTCACGCCGATCCCCGGGCCAGATCTCGCCGAAGCCCTCCGCGACCGCCTTTGCCGCGCGGCGACGCCGCGCCCTCCCTAAGAGTCGAGGTCGCCGAGGCCGTGGCGGCGGAGCTTGGAGTACAGGCTTTGTCGGCTGAGGCCGAGCACCTGCGCCGCAGCCGCGCGGTTGTTGCCGCAGACGTCAAGCGCGGCCTCGATGCAAAGACGTTCGATGAGGTCGCTCGACTCTTTGACAATGTCCTTGAGCGGGACTCGACCCACGAGTTCTCGGAGCTGATCGACCGATCGAGGAATGAGCGAGTTCGCGCCGGGTTCCAAAACGCGCTGTGACGCCGCCACTGGCCGAATCACGAAGCCGTAGCAGGGCTTGCCGCCGTTCTGAGCCATCACCGCGGTCACCACCGCTTCTTGCGCTGCGCCAAAGTCGCCCCGAACTACGGTTGCAAAGTTCCGAACGACGCCGTGCTCTCGAAGATTCGAGAGGATGATGTTTAGGTCGAGACCCGGGCGGCCGAACCACTGCTCGAAGCTCTGTCCGACCACATGGCTCTCATCCGCTCGCTGGACCATTTCGCAGAACCCAGAGTTGGCGCTGAGGACGTCTCGGCTGTCGTCGATCACGACGAAACCGTCGGGAAGGGCCTCGAGCACGTGCAGCATTCGGGATTCGCGACCATCGACCGCGGCCGCACCGTCCGCGGGCCAGAACCGTACGAGGAGCAAGACAACGCCAGCCTCCCAAAACATGGAAGCGGACGCCATCAAGGGCATTTGGTCACTGGATTCGAGCTGAACCCGAGTGTGAGTCCCGCCCGCTTCGACTGCTCCGAGGAGCGTCAGCAGGTTGTCTCGACTTTCCTTCGCAAACAGGTCGGCAAGCTTCTTACCCTGAAGGGCGTCGACCGACTGGCCGAGAATCGAGGCGGCCGCGGGGTTCGCTTCGACCACCTTTCGTGCGTCGCCTTGCACGATGAGAGCGCCTTCCGAGCATACATGGAAAAGGACTCGGTAGCGGGTATCCGCCTGGCGGAGGCGACGGTACTCGACGTCCATCGCCTGCTGCGAACTCACCAGTCGCTGCTGCAACTCGGCGATTGTGCGCAGGTCATGACCGGGAAGGATGAGGTGCTGGTCGTCGGCGACGAAACCACCGAAGCGGACCGGAACCGAACCAAGGCCATCGACCTGCTGGTTGATCTCTCGAGGCCGTATCAACTCGCCACCACTACCCAGGCTCTCACGAAGCTTGGCGACCTTGCGGCGACTGTCCGGCAGCACCGTGTCGACCCATTTTTGGCCAACCAGGTAAGCCCAGCCGGGCTCGTCCTTGAGCGCCTCGCCAAGCCAGACATCCACGATGGTGCCGGAGGCATCGAGGACCAGTGCCAAGTCGGACATCGACCCCACTACGCGGCGCGCAAAAGGCTGGCCTGAGTCGGGAGGAGGCGGCCTGGATTCGATTCCACTTGAGGCTAGCATCGTCTCTTCACTTCTACATTTGTCTCAACAAAACACTCGGTAATACTTCGTCGGAACAGAACACTCAAGCGAACCGCGATTCGGCAGACGAAGCGGGGGCGGAGCCGAGGCAATCGAGCGCGTCGCGGCCCGACAGACAGTGCTGTGCGCCGAAGCGCTCAGCCACCTCGGACAGTCCGGCGGCCGCTCCGCCCAACATGACCTGAGCGCTGGGCTGCAGCGCATGGATGCGCTCCAGCAGCGGGCCCAGATGCCGAACCAAGGCGTCGTTGTTCACCGTGAACCCGATCGCGGAGATGCTCTCGCGTGCCAGGAGCTCGAGCAACGCCGTCTCGTCCGCCACGGGTTCGACGTGAACGGCCCAGCCTTGGGTTCGAAGGAGCTCCGCGAGGACGTGAAGCGAGAGGGTGTGCTGTTCGCCCGGTGCGGCGGACAAGACCACGAGTCCCTCTTTGGTCACTGGCGCTTCGACTTTCTGACCTATCACCGCCACCAGCCGCTGGAGCATTCCAAGGCCCACGGCGACGTCCGAAAAGGAGCGTTCATCGTCCAACCACTGCTCGCCGAGCAGACGCGCCGCCGGCGCGATCACATCGAGAAGCACGCCCTGGATAGGAAGACCCTCTCGGAGCAGACCCTCCAGGCGGCCGAGAAGCCCCGGCATGTCCTGCCCCGTGGACAGATCGGCGAATCGCTCGATCTCTTCCTCCGAGATTTCGAAGGTATCGGCGGGCACCGTGCCGGAAATCAGAGTTGACCGGTGGGCGAGGAGCAGCTGCGGGATGATCTGATCCTCGATGGTGCTTAGCAGGTCGGCTTCAGAGGCACGCGCCGCGATGGCATGCACGTCGGATCTCGCCTCCGGGCGCGTATACGTACCCGACTCGGTTCCCCATGCGTTGTCGTCGGATTTCGCCTCCCGACGCGTATATGTATCCGAGTCGGTTCCCCATGCGTTGTCGTCCGAGCGCTTCATGGTCTTCGCCTCCTTACATCGGACCGCTCCGGTACCGACCGCAAAATGATAGTCGATCCTACTCGCGCGTTGAGTCAAGAGCTTCATTCGATTTCTTTCGTAGCCCAGCGCCAAAGCCATGCGTCCGGCACCGGGACCGCGAGAAAGAGGTGCTCGAAAATGGCGAGAGTCAGAAGAGAGGCCGACAGTACGATGCCGGTCGCCTCCCCATCGGAGGTCGGAGTCACGGACGTGAATAGGGAGAACGCAACTACGGACGCGATCCCCACCGAGAACGGCATGAGAGGATTCAAACGAGATACGCGAAAATAGCTCGTGAGATACTCCAAGTGCGGCGGCACGAAATCCTGCGACAGATTCTGCACGCCCAAGAAGACGTTGAACTTGGCCGAGAGGCGCATCAGCCACAAGACCGCGAAGGTCCACGCCGCGACCTGATTGGACGCATTCCAGCTGAGCGCGACTACCGCAGCCATGGTTGCCGCCAACACTAGCTCGTGATGAATGACGGCCTCGGTGGCGGCCCGAAAGCGCGCCCAGCCTTCGAGCCCCGGTGGGCAGGGGCCACGCCGAGGCCCGGTCACGCGACCGAGCAAGAACGTCAACTCATGCCAACCCCACAGCGCGATTCCGCTCAGGAACCCAAGACAAGCTCCAGTGCTGGTGTTGTCATTGCGCAACGCGAACGTCGCAACCAATCCGGCGAGACCCAATACGGTCGCAAGCCCGATGCTCCATCGGTGCGTTCGTCGAGGAAGCCAAACGAGACGCAGCACCAACGCAGTGCTGAGCCACCAGACCCCCACGACAAACAGGATTGCGAGCAGCGTGTTCATGTCACCAGGCGGCCGCCATGCGGAGTTCATCGGGGAGCGCGTTGGTCTGAGTGGGAAGGAAGTACATGCGCGCGAAGGTCGCCCCGACCCGGAGCTGCAGCGGCAGCGCCTTGATGCGACCAACGATGCCCTGCTCCCGCAGAGTCATGATGCGCGCCGAAAGCGACTGCAGGTGCCGCAGCTGCTTGAGGAAGGCTGGGTTCTCCACATCTATCAGCACCGGAAACACCTGCTTCGACACCGCTTGCACGATACGGAACACCTCAATCGCGTTCTGCTCGGGGTCCAGCCCAAGCGCATGATGGAGGTGCGGCCGGTCGTGGTCGCGCACGAACATGGTGGCGAACACCGCGAGCTGGAAAAACCGAATCCAAAGCCGGTTCATACCCTTGAGCAGCTTCGGGTTGGCGCGCATCATCAGCGCCAGCGCCTCGCCGTGGCGAAACTCGTCGTTGCACCACTCGTTGAACTTATTGAAGATCGGGTGGAAGCGATTCTCGGGATTGCGCTCCAGATGCCGGAAGATTCGGATGTAGCGGGCGTAGCCGATCTTCTCGGACAAGTACGTCGCATAGAGGATGAACTTCGGCTTGAAGTAGGTGTACTGCTTCTTTTTGACCAAGAAGCCCATGTCGACGCTGAGGCCGAACTCCTTGAGGCATTCGTTGATGAAACCCGCGTGCCGCGACTCGTCGCGCGCCATGTAGCGGAAGAGTTTCTGTAGCTCGGGGTTGAACCCCTTCTTGTGCAGCTCGGCGTAGAGCACGCAGCCCGAGAACTCGGCCGTCAGCGAGCTGACGAGAAAGTCGAGAAACTCCTTCCGAAGCTCGGGCGAGAGCGACTGGGGATCGAAGTGCCAGTCGCCATCCCTGTGGAAGTGCCCGAAGTTCTTGTCCTCCTCGAACTCGGCCATCAGGGCTTCCCACTGCGGCCCGATCGAGTCGATGGACAGGCGATCCATCGACTTGACGTCGGTGGTGTAGAAGCGCGGGCTGAGCGTGGTCGTCTCCTGCGCCTTGCGGGTGAACTCGTTTGGAACGGTTTGGGTGGTCATGTCATCTCCATGAACGGGGCTCAGTCGACGAGCTCCATGATTCCAAGGTCGCCAACGAGGCGGACCCATAGTCGCTTGAGGGGTGAGGCCCGCCGCACCGTGGCTCGACGACGAACGCGGATCGTTTCGCCGAACACCGGC
Source organism: uncultured delta proteobacterium (assembly GCA_963845195.1). Lineage (GTDB taxonomy): Bacteria > Myxococcota_A > Polyangia > Polyangiales > Houyiibacteriaceae > SG8-38. Next base: position 9,766 of record CAWJRH010000004.1, on the reverse strand, counting down.
GCAATCTCGGCTCCATGCACGGTCACCGAATCACCGGGATGGATCTCGGGGTTGCCATCGAGTTCGACGTGCGCCGAAAGGTCCTCGGGGGTGTTCGTGACCGTCACGGTACAGTCGAGGTCGAACATCCGGGATTGGACGAAGGCGGTCATGGATTCGCCTCGCGCATCAACCGGTCGAAGGATTCGTAGTTCGTACGTCCGAACGAGCGCAGCTCGACGCTGTGGCCGGTCTCCGGATCCTGAAGCACGAAGCGCCCGTCTTCGGTTCGGCCGAGCAGAAACGGAGCCTCTCGGCCAATCGACTCGAGCTTGCGAGTGCGGAATATGCCGCGGAGTACGCCGCGGACGAAGCCGCCCGATTCAGGTTCAAGGGTCATGATCTCGCGGCTGCCGTCGGCGGATCGAACGGCAACCCCGCCATCCGGGAGGTCTGCGAACTGAAGTGAGACGGACTGCGCAACGGTAGGCAGCGGCGCGTCGACACGGTTGGCTTTGCCCATCGCAGCGAGCGCGACCGCGATGACGATGACCGCGGCCGCACCGATCAGGGCACCCCGCGGCACCTTCTGCTCATGAATATGGTGGTGGGCGATCGCCCGCTGAAATGCGCCGTCTTCCATAGCCCTACGAAGCCGCCTCCGCGGTCAGGTCCCGAACCGGCCGGGGGCCGACGCTCGGTGCGTTGTCGTTGGCCACTCCCCCGGGGCCGCCCGCAATCGCGACCGATTGCTCGGCCCCGTAGCGCGTGACCGCCTCCTTTAGGCATCTAGCCACTGCATTGGGCTCCGCAATGGCACGGAGGGCCGGGCGGGGGTTGAAGTAGTGGCCGGGCGCCACATGCGGCCAGAAGTAGATGCGTCGCACGCGCTCTCCCTTCGTAAGCTCCAGCGCGATGTCGCCATCGTCGTCGGCCCGGACCACGAGGTCAGCCGCGGCGAGACGCTTGAAGGGCAGGTTCCAAGCCATCGGAAGCACCACCCCGAATCGCATCACGATGCGACGGTTTGTGATCGTGTACACGGTGGCTCTCGCGTGCAGCCAGGCGAACAACGCCACCAAACCCAGGCACAGCAAGAACAGTCCGATCATCTGAAGAAGTTCGAACGACGCCGAGCCCAGCTCTCCTCCAGCGAAGGCGAGCGCGAGCCGGGCCAGCACCAAGGCCGCAAAGTACACGGCCAACCAATGGATCTTCATCGCTGCCTTCGCGAGCGAACGCCACTTCGGCGCCCCTTGCCAAAGGATGCGCTCGCCGTTCGGGAGCTCGCCGGGGAGCCCGTAAACGGGCTCCATTTCGTCGGAATGGCTCATACCACCGGCCCCAGACGCTTCGGCTCGGCGTAGAGGCGGCCCCCCGCGAAGAACGCTACAATCCGCTCTTCCTCCATGACCGTAATCTGCTCGTCCTGCTTGAGGGTCGGAGCGAGCTCCAGCTGCGTGGAGTGTAGCGCCTCAACCTCGACGTACTTCTTGTTGCCTCGGACCACCACCATATTGATCGGCACCAAGCGAACCTCGTCGCCGCTTTCACCCAGTCCGACCTCAAGGTAGCGAACCATCATCTCGGCCCGATCGACCCAGATGTCCTTGATCTTGCCGCCAACCTCGCCATCGGCCCCCATCAGGTCCCAGCCACGTACATCGTGACCGGCACTCACCTTGTAGTCTGCGGCAACACGCATCGGGACGATAGCGACATGGCCCTCGCGGGTAAGCTCGGGCTCGTCGTGTCGCTCGGCGTAGGAGGATGGGCCGACCCCAGCCAGCAGTGGGTTTTCCGTGGTAGGCGTCCTCGTCGCCCCGGCGGCAGCCGAGGTCCGGGTGATCTCGAACTTGCGAGTATCCCGCTTGAAGTCCGGCGCATGGTACTCACCGCCTTCGGGCAGCAAGAACGTCTTGGGCTTCGGAATCAAGATGTTGGTCGTGGACTTGACCACCCGAGGTTTGTCGTTCTCGAGTGGGTACCCTTCGCGACGGTCTTCCTTGCGAAGCCAGTAAACCAGGCCGGCGAAGAAGATCCAAAAGGTGTAGAGAGCGAGCTGAGCGAAGTCGATGTTCTGTGTGATCATGGGAGTTCCAAACCCGGGCTAGCAGGGCATTTCTGCGAGTCCGAACCGAGTAGAAGACGAGGCCCTCGGGACGCCGGACCGAACCAACGGACCGATCGCCACGAGCGTGCCGAACAAGAGTGCGATTTCGAGGTGGTAGACGAAGCTGTAGCCGACCTGACTTTCGATGAGACCGGGGCCCAGCGCGCCTTGAATCGCGAGGGTAGAGACACCGTCGCGAAGCGCACCGCCGATGGCGATGCCAAGTCCGGCCGCCGTGGCTTGAACGGCGCCCCAGGCGCCAATCGCGAGGCCGGACTGGCCGCGCTCGGACAACGACATGGAGGCGGCGAGCGTACCCACCGAGAACCAGCCGCCGCCGAATCCGATCACCACGGTGCCGAACCAGAACATCCCCACCGAGGTGAGCGGGGCGGCGAAGATGACCGCCGAAAAGCCGGCAATGCCGATCAACGCGCCGAAGGCGGCGAGCCGATGAGGGTCGCCATCATTCGACAACCAGCGTGCGGCCACGAAGAGGCCAGCCAAGGTGCCGCCCGCCATCATCGCGGTGAGGACCGTCGTGGCCGACACCGACAGGTTGAGGAGTTCGCCACCATAAGGCTCGAGCAGGATGTCCTGCATGCTGAAGCCGGCCCCACCAAGACCGACCGCAACCAGCAGCCGGGTGGCGGCGCCACCTTGGAGCAGCTCGCGGAGCGACTCGCGGAACGGACGCCGTGGCGCGGGCGCCGGCGCGGGTACGGGCTCGCCCTCCTCGTCTCGGTAGAGCTGCCCTTCCTGCTTCCAAAGGGCGATCAGGTTGAGAACCGCGGTCACCACGGCCGCGCCCTGGATGATCTGGATGAGCTTCACGTAGCCGAAGTCGCGAAGCAGCGCGCCGAATACGAGCGAGGCTACGACCATGCCGACGAGCAGCATCACGTATAGCAGGGCGACCACCCGCGGCCGAGACTCGGGGGTGGCGAGGTCGGTGGCCAAAGCCACCCCCGCCGTCTGGGTCGTGTGCAGACCGGCGCCGACCATCAGGAACGCGATGCCGGCCCCGATCTCGCCCACGAACGGCCGTGCATTGGTACCGGTTCCCGACAGCACCAGCAGCGCGAACGGCATGAGGGCCAGGCCACCGAACTGGCCTAGGGTGCCAAACCAGATGTAGGGGACCCTTCGCCAACCAAACAACGAACGGTGGTGGTCGGAGCGATGGCCAATCAACGCCCTCATCGGCGCGAACACGATGGGAAGCGCGACGAGGAGCGCAACCATCCAGGCCGGAATCCCGAGCTCTACGATCATCACGCGGTTGATGGTGCCGTTGAGCAGCACGAGCACCATGCCCACTGAGACCTGAAACAGCGAGAGCCGGAGCAAACGACCAAGAGGGAGCTCCGGCGTCGCGGCGTCCGCAAACGGGAGCGCGCGCGGGCCGAGCCGCTTCCACACATTCGCGATGCTGCGCTTCTTTTGGGTCACGCCCTTCACCGCCGAATCAGCTCCTGAGCTTGAGAAACGTAAAAGCCACTGTCGATGAGATCGGTGCGGCCGAGTTCGAAGTCGGCAAGCGCCTCGGAGGCATCGATCCGCTTGCGAAGGTTCGCAGGCGAGATCGGCGCGATGTCCGGCGAGCGGTCGCCTCGTGGAAAGACTTTGCCAACGACCTTGGCGAGCTGCAGGAGTGCCGTCGAGGGCGCAAAGGTAAACGCCACCCCGCGCCGGGCGCGCTGGGCGAGGCGCTCGATGACGCCAACCATGTCATCGGCCTTGTAGTGAATGACCGAATCCATCGCGACCACCCAGTCGAAATCGCCATCGGAGTCTTCGCCACACATGTCGCCAACGCGGAACTCGATTCGTCCCCGCCCCGCATCGATCGCGCGCTCGTTCGCGAGCTGGATCAGAGTTGGCGAAATGTCGACAGCCACGACTTCCGCGCCGCGGTGTGCGGCCTCGACGGCAAGCGCCCCGGTGCCGCAACCAGCGTCGAGCACGCGCTGCCCGGTGAGGTCTTCCGGAAGATGGGACAGCAACGTGGCCCGCATCCGGTCGCGTCCGGCGCGAACCGTCGCGCGAACACCGCTCACCGGCGCGTCGGAGGTGAGCCGCTCCCACGCCTTGGCGGCGGTGCGATCGAAGTACTCCTCGATCTCGTCCCGTCGTTGGTGGTAGGTCGGGTTGTAGGTCGGCGCGTTCATCTCAGTCCTCACTCGAACCCCAGAAACTCGAAGATCTCTCGGTCGGCCATCGAGGTCGCCTCGAGCGGGTCGACGCCGGCCCACAGCTCGGCCGCGAGCCGAAGGTACTCGTTCTGGACCGCCTCAAGCTCGGCCGACGGCTCCATCTCGAACAACGTCGACTTCTTGAGTCGGCTCCGGCGCACGACGTCGAGCGACGGGATATGGGCTAGCCGCCGCAAGCCGGCCCGGGCGTTGTAGCGGTCGATCTCGTCGGTGTTCTCGCTCCGGTTCGCGATGACGCCACCCACGCGCACCTGGTAGTTCTTCGCCTTGGCGCCGATCGCAGCCACGATGCGGTTCATCGCGAAGATCGAGTCGAAGTCGTTGGCGGTCACGATGAGCGCCCGCTGCGCGTGCTGCAGCGGGGTCGCGAAGCCGCCGCACACCACGTCGCCGAGCACGTCAAAGATGACCACATCGGTGTCCTCGAGCAGATGATGCTCCTTGAGCAGCTTCACCGTCTGACCGACCACGTAGCCGCCGCAGCCGGTGCCTGCGGGCGGGCCGCCCGCCTCGACGCACATCACACCGTTGTAGCCCTCAACTACGTAGTCCTCAGGCCGAAGCTCCTCCGGGTGAAAGTCGACCTCCTTGAGGACATCGATGACGGTGGACTGCAGCTTCTTGGTCAGGGTGAACGTCGAGTCGTGCTTAGGGTCGCAGCCGATCTGCAAGACGCGCTTGCCGAGCTTGGAGAAGGCCACCGACAGATTCGAACTGGTCGTGCTCTTGCCGATGCCTCCCTTGCCGTAGATCGCGAACACCTTGGCTCCGGTGATCTCGGTGGGCTGCGGCGCATGGTACTGCACGCTGCCCTGGCCATCGCCGTCTTGACTCCGTTTTCCAATCTGCAGCAGTTCCATTTCTTTCTCCTCGCGTCGGGCCTAAGCGGCGCCCAGCGTGATTCCTTCGTTCGGCACACCCTCGAGCGTGTCCTCGAGTTCGTCTCCGGCGGCGTAGAGCGCGGCCATTGTTTTTTCGTCGGGTTCCCAGTAGCTACGCTCGGAGGCCTCGATGAGGCGCTGGGCGAGCTTGAGCGACGCCTTGGGATTGAGCTTTGACAGGCGCTCGCGCATCGCTTCGTCAAGCACGTAGGTTTTGGTGAGCTCGCGGTAGACCCACGGCTGCACCTGACTCGTGGTCGCCGACCAGCCGAGCGTGTTGGTGACCTGGGCCTCGATCTGGCGAACGCCCTCGGCTCCGTGCTTGAGCATCTCCTCGGCCCACTTCGGATTGAGCGAGCGGGTGCGGCTTTCGAGTCCAACCTGCTCCTCGAGGGTGCGGACGGTACCCTTCCCTTGGGTTTCGTCGCCGATGTACACCGGTAGCGCCTCGCCGCCCCGAGCCATGCTCGCCGCGCGGCCGATGCCGCCCAGGGTGTCGAAATAGTGGTCGATCGTGGTCACCCCGAGCTCGATGGACTCAAGGTTCTGGTAGGCAAGGTCGACTCGGCCCAGCACGCTCTTGAGCAGGCCCTGCTGCTTGACCGAGGTGCCGTTCGCCCGATAGGCAAAGCACTTTCGCTTGGCGTAAGCGTCGCCCAGCTCGTCCTCATCTTGCCAGGTGCCGCTGTCGACAAGGAGGTTCACGTTGGCGCCGTACGCGCCTTCCTTGTTGCTGAATACTCGGAGCGCGGCCGTTTCGAGATCTACGGCATGCTCGGCCTGATAGGCGAGCGTATTGCGGCGCACATAGTTCAGCTCAGGGGGCTCGTCGGCGCTCGCGGCGAGCCATGCCGCCTCGGCCAGAAGCCGAGTCTGAAGCGGCAATAGGTCGCGGAAGATGCCGGACAGAGTCATCAGGACGTCAATACGCGGCCGGCCGAGCGTCTCGAGCGGGATGAGCTCCGCCCCGCAGAGCCGGCCGTAGCTGTCGAGCCGCGGTCTCGCGCCGAGCAGGGCCAGCGCCTGACCGATCGGAGCGCCACCGCTCTTGAGATTGTCGGCGCCCCACAGCACGATCGCGATCGATTCGGGCAGTACCTGGCTGGCCTCGCGGTGCGTGGCGAGCAGCCGCTCGGCCTGGGCTTTGCCCTGACGCAGCGCCGCCTCGTCCGGAAGCGCGAACGGATCGAAGCCGTGCAGGTTCCGGCCGGTGGGCAAGACATCGGGATTGCGCAGCAGGTCGCCGCCGGGCGCGGGCCGAATGAATCGACCATCAAGCGCGTTGACAACTGCGTCGAGTTCGGAGCTCTGCGACAGCGCGCGGGCGGTCTGGCGGAGCGTGGCGCACAGCGCCAGCGTGCCCTCGGTCGGCTTGAGGCCACCGGCCTTGAGCGCGCGCTTGTCGGACTCGCCGGCCACGAGTGCGGCGAGGGTGGCGTCGGGAAGCGGACCCGAGTCGTGAGCCTCCGCGATCGCGCCGAGGTACTCGACACGGTCGGGCTCGCTCATCGGTTCGCCGAGCACATGAAGCCCGGTGGGGATCAGCGTGCGCTCAAGCTCGACTAGCTGGGTCACGATCGCATCGAGGTCGCCGACCGAAAGGTCCAGGGCCTCGGCCTGCTCATGGATGAGTGGCACCAAACGCTTGGCCTCGACGGACTTGGAGTCGAGCCCGCGGTACCGGTCCACCGTTTCGCGCAGCGCCTGAAGCTCTCGGTAAAGCCCCGACCGGCGGATGGGCGGAGTGAGGTAGCTGATCAGCGTCGCGGCTCCGCGGCGGCGCGCCAGCGTTCCTTCCGACGGGTTATTTGACGCGTAGAGATACAGGTTCGGCAGGTCGCCGATGAGCCGATCCGGCCAGCATGCCTCCGACAGGCACACCTGCTTGCCCGGCATGAACTCGAGCGCGCCGTGGGTACCGAAGTGGAGCACGGCATCGGCGCCGAAGTCCTCGCGCAGGTACTGATAGAACGCGGTAAAGGCGTGGGTGGGCGCGAAGCTCGACTCGTAGAGCAGCCGCATCGGATCGCCCTCGTAGCCAAAGGCGGGCTGCACTCCGACCAACACGCGCCCGAAACGGGCGCCAAGCACGAACAGCGACCTGCCGTCGGTCTGGAGCCGCCCGGGCGCCGACCCCCACTGCGCCTCGATCTCTCCTAGATGGCGGCTTCGCAGGACGTAGTCGTCGACGTCAATCTTGGCCACCACGTTGGCGTCGGTGCCGTGAAGCTCAGCGTTACCGTTGAGCACCGCGGCACGAAGGTCGTCGACGGTGTCGGGGACCTCGACGTCGTAGCCGGCCGCGGCTAGCGCAGTTAGGGTTCGGTGCAGGGACTCGAACACCGACAGGAACGCGGCGGTACCGGTCGCTCCGGCGTTGGGCGGGAAGTTGAAGAGCACGATGGCGAGATCGCGCTCGGCGCGTGGCTTGAGTCGAAGCCGAACCTGCCGGTCGACCCGATCTGCCAGGCGCTCGACGCGGTCCGTGATGGGCACCATCTGCTCACTGCCGGCCTCGCGGTCGCGGCCGCCAAAGGCGATGGGCCCGGTCGCGCCGTCGAGCTCAGGAATCGCGACCATGATGGTGGCCTCGAGCGGAGTGAGGCCGAGCGTCGAGTCCTGCCACTCGCGCACGCTCTGGAACTCGAGCGGCTGCGCAGTGATGTAGGGGACGTCCAACTCGGCCAGCATCTGCTCGGCAGCCTTGGCATCGTTGAAGGCCGGGCCACCCACCAGCGAAAAGCCGGTGAGCGACACCACGGCGTCGACCGCGACTCGGTCGCCGTCGAAGAAGAACTTGCGAATCGCAGGTCGCGAATCGAGCCCGCTCGCGAACGCCGGGATCACCCGGTACCCCCGCGCCTCGAGGGCGGCGAGTACGCCGTCGTAGTGCCGGGTGTCGTGGGCCAGCACATAGGAACGCATCAGGAGAACGCCGATCGTACCGCGCGGAGCCTCGGGTCCGGGCAGCGCCGAGACCGTCTCCGTGATCCGCTCCGCAAGGTCCGGGTGGTAGAGACCGTTCTCCGGATAGGCGCGGGGCGGAGCCACGTTGAGGGTACCGCGCAGCGTGCGCCGCTCGCCGTCGGCGTAGCGGTTGACCAGCATCCGCACCATGTCCGCGAGGTTGTCGGACGAACCCGACAGCCAGTACGACATCACGAGGAAGTAGGCGCGAAGGTCCTGGACCTTGCCAGGAATGAGCGACAAGATCTTCGGAATCCGGCGCAGCATCGCGAGCTGACCGGCGCCGCCCGGCTGAGACTTGCGGCCCCGCCGCAGCTTCCTCATCAAGCCGAGGCCCTTCTTCTGGTCCATGCGGAAGTCGCCCATCCGAGTCAGCCGCATGACCTCGCTCGCACTCATGGTGCACACCATCGCGTCGCAACGCTCACGACGAGCGGTAAGGGCCGGCAGCACCGCGCGAATATGCTCGTCGATGAACAGCATGTTCGCGAACACGAGGTCGGCGGTCTCGATGTCGGCCACGGCTGCGGCCACGGCGTCGGGGTCGCTGAACTGGGTGGCAGCGTGCAAAAGCAGTTCGAGCCCCGGTAGCTCATCGGCGAGCTCGCGCCGGGCCCGCTCGACCGCACCGGCAATGTGGTGATCCAGGGTGAGGATCACCATCCGCACTGGCGCGTCGCTCCTATCGACCTTGGAAGTGGGCTTTGGCTTCATAAAGCGTCTCCAAGGTGATGGGTTGGTGGCAGTGCTCTCGCGCAAACTGCTCGGTGTTGCGGCGGGCCTTGCCACGCACGAAGAACGGGATCTTCTTGAGTTCCGTCGCTGCCTCGGTGGTCCAGTCGGGCGTCGCACCCGGCGCTGCCGAGGACGGGACGGGCCTTCGGCTCTCAACGGGGTTCTTGACGGGCGAAAGCTCGGGCTCGGTCGCCTGATGAGCGAGGTCCTGGTTGAGGTCCTGGTTGGCGACGCTGGTGTGGGCGATGCTGGCGTCCTCAGCGGGACCACCGACGTGGCCGAGGTGACTGGGCGCGGCACCGTCGGCAAACTCGAAGTCGTCCCGGAACATGCCGAGCAGATGCTCTTCGAGGCCCATCATCAGCGGGTGCACCCAGGTGTCGAAGATCACGTTGGCGCCCTCAAAACCCATGAGCGGCGAGTAGCGAGCCGGGTAGTCGTGGACGTGCACCGGCGCCGAGATGACCGCGCACGGTACGCCGAGTCGCTTCGAGATGTGGCGCTCCATCTGAGTACCGAGCACCAGCTCGGGGCGCGCCTCGGCAATCGCCTCCTCCACCGTGAGGTGATCCTCGGTGATGAGCGCCGTGAGGCCGTAGCGCTTGGCCTCGGCGCGGACCGCGCGGGCCAGCTCGCGACTATAGGTGCCGAGCCCGACCACCTCAAACCCGAGTTCTTCTCTCGCGATGCGGGCCGAGGCGATGGCGTGGGTCGCGTCGCCGTAGATGAAGACGCGCTTACCGGTGAGGTAGGTCGAGTCGATCGACCGCGAGTACCAGGGCAGCCTCAGGCTCGGCTCGTCGAGCGTCGCGCTCGGATCGACGCCGACGAGTTCTGCTACTTCGCGCACAAAGGCACGGGTCGCGCCCACACCC